>NZ_JAKSGG010000002.1:0-4435 GCF_022359705.1 Yimella sp. NH-Cas1 | reverse complement strand
GGTGGTCAGCTGAAGCGTGACGCCCAGTCCGCATGATCTTCTCCCAGCTCAAAGTCGGGGCCGTAGGCCATCGCCGGCGAGGGCGTGCGTCGAGTCTCCGCGACGGCGTCCGCCGACCCAAGGACCTCACCGAGTTTGCGCCTGGACGTCCGATGACCACGACGGTGATCGGTGGCACCTCTGCAGATGCGGTCGATCAGCGCCGGGTGGTGGGGCAACGAGGCCGACGTACCGCGCGTCGACCGTCGCGGCGCGCTCTAACCGGCGCTGCAGAGCGACGTCGACGGGGTAGCTACCGTGCGTAAAGACGGCGGCGTCGTCGAAGAGGCCGGCGAACAACGCGAGGGGCGACGCGGACTGCGACCGGCGGGACGGCGTTGACATGAGCCACACCGTACTGAATGCTCGTAGCGAAAGTAGAACAGTCGCGTCCGATTATCGGTCGTGCGGTTGGACCTCTGCTCCGGTGTTGTGGGCTCGCGAGAAGCGAAGGGGAGAAGCAACGTGGCTTTCCATCGGTCCCAGGGCTCGGTGCTCCTTGAAGCGGCACACCCAGCACCGCAACGCCGATGGCGACCTCTACTACGAGGAGTTGATGGGTGAGGAGGGGTTCTCCTCCGATTCCTCGTTGCTGTATCACCGCTACATCCCGTCGGCGACTGTAAGAGATGCCCGCGACTGGCCAGCAATACGTAACTGAACGAAGTACAACAAAAAAAAAAAAAAAAAAAAAAAAAAAAAAAAAAAAAAAACACACACACACACACACACACACACACACACACACACACACACACACACACACACACACACACACACACACACACACACACACACACACACACACACACACGTGCTACGTATTGCTGCTTACGGTTCACTACTCACGACGATGTTTTTTTGGTACCTTTTTTTCACCGGAAAGGACCCGTAAAGTGATAATGATTATCATCTACATATCACAACGTGCGTGGAGGCCATCAAACCACGTCAAATAATCAATTATGACGCAGGTATCGTATTAATTGATCTGCATCAACTTAACGTAAAAACAACTTCAGACAATACAAATCAGCGACACTGAATACGGGGCAACCTCATGTCAACGAAGAACAGAACCCGCAGAACAACAACCCGCAACATCCGCTTTCCTAACCAAATGATTGAACAAATTAACATCGCTCTTGAGCAAAAAGGGTCCGGGAATTTCTCAGCCTGGGTCATTGAAGCCTGCCGTCGGAGACTAACGTCAGAAAAGAGAGCATATACATCAATTAAAAGTGATGAAGAATGAACATCCCGCGTTCTTCCCTCCGAACAGGACGATATTGTAAATTCACTTAATTACGAGGGCATTGCAGTAATTGAGTTGCAGTTTTACCACTTTCCTGACAGTGACAGACTGCGTGTTGGCTCTGTCACAGACTAAATAGTTTGAATGATTAGCAGTTATGGTGATCAGTCAACCACCAGGGAATAATCCTTCATATTATTATCGTGCTTCACCAACGCTGCCTCAATTGCTCTGAATGCTTCCAGAGACACCTTATGTTCTATACATGCAATTACAACATCAGGGTAACTCATAGAAATGGTGCTATTAAGCATATTTTTTACACGAATCAGATCCACGGAGGGATCATCAGCAGATTGTTCTTTATTCATTTTGTCGCTCCATGCGCTTGCTCTTCATCTAGCGGTTAAAATATTACTTCAAATCTTTCTGTATGAAGATTTGAGCACGTTGGCCTTACATACATCTGTCGGTTGTATTTCCCTCCAGAATGCCAGCAGGACCGCACTTTGTTACGCAACCAATACTATTAAGTGAAAACATTCCTAATATTTGACATAAATCATCAACAAAACACAAGGAGGTCAGACCAGATTGAAACGATAAAAACGATAATGCAAACTACGCGCCCTCGTATCACATGGAAGGTTTTACCAATGGCTCAGGTTGCCATTTTTAAAGAAATATTCGATCAAGTGCGAAAAGATTTAGACTGTGAATTGTTTTATTCTGAACTAAAACGTCACAACGTCTCACATTATATTTACTATCTAGCCACAGATAATATTCACATCGTGTTAGAAAACGATAACACCGTGTTAATAAAAGGACTTAAAAAGGTTGTAAATGTTAAATTCTCAAGAAACACGCATCTTATAGAAACGTCCTATGATAGGTTGAAATCAAGAGAAATCACATTTCAGCAATACAGGGAAAATCTTGCTAAAGCAGGAGTTTTCCGATGGGTTACAAATATCCATGAACATAAAAGATATTACTATACCTTTGATAATTCATTACTATTTACTGAGAGCATTCAGAACACTACACAAATCTTTCCACGCTAAATCATAACGTCCGGTTTCTTCCGTGTCAGCACCGGGGCGTTGGCATAATGCAATACGTGTACGCGCTAAACCCTGTGTGCATCGTTTTAATTATTCCCGGACACTCCCGCAGAGAAGTTCCCCGTCAGGGCTGTGGACATAGTTAATCCGGGAATACAATGACGATTCATCGCACCTGACATACATTAATAAATATTAACAATATGAAATTTCAACTCATTGTTTAGGGTTTGTTTAATTTTCTACACATACGATTCTGCGAACTTCAAAAAGCATCGGGAATAACACCATGAAAAAAATGCTACTCGCTACTGCGCTGGCCCTGCTTATTACAGGATGTGCTCAACAGACGTTTACTGTTCAAAACAAACCGGCAGCAGTAGCACCAAAGGAAACCATCACCCATCATTTCTTCGTTTCTGGAATTGGGCAGAAGAAAACTGTCGATGCAGCCAAAATTTGTGGCGGCGCAGAAAATGTTGTTAAAACAGAAACCCAGCAAACATTCGTAAATGGATTGCTCGGTTTTATTACTTTAGGCATTTATACTCCGCTGGAAGCGCGTGTGTATTGCTCACAATAATTGCATGAGTTGCCCATCGATATGGGCAACTCTATCTGCACTGCTCATTAATATACTTCTGGGTTCCTTCCAGTTGTTTTTGCATAGTGATCAGCCTCTCTCTGAGGGTGAAATAATCCCGTTCAGCGGTGTCTGCCAGTCGGGGGAGGCTGCATTATCCACGCCGGAGGCGGTGGTGGCTTCACGCACTGACTGACAGACTGCTTTGATGTGCAACCGACGACGACCAGCGGCAACATCATCACGCAGAGCATCATTTTCAGCTTTAGCATCAGCTAACTCCTTCGTGTATTTTGCATCGAGCGCAGCAACATCACGCTGACGCATCTGCATGTCAGTAATTGCCGCGTTCGCCAGCTTCAGTTCTCTGGCATTTTTGTCGCGCTGGGCTTTGTAGGTAATGGCGTTATCACGGTAATGATTAACAGCCCATGACAGGCAGACGATGATGCAGATAACCAGAGCGGAGATAATCGCGGTGACTCTGCTCATACATCAATCTCTCTGACCGTTCCGCCCGCTTCTTTGAATTTTGCAATCAGGCTGTCAGCCTTATGCTCGAACTGACCATAACCAGCGCCCGGCAGTGAAGCCCAGATATTGCTGCAACGGTCGATTGCCTGACGGATATCACCACGATCAATCATAGGTAAAGCGCCACGCTCCTTAATCTGCTGCAATGCCACAGCGTCCTGACTTTTCGGAGAGAAGTCTTTCAGGCCAAGCTGCTTGCGGTAGGCATCCCACCAACGGGAAAGAAGCTGGTAGCGTCCGGCGCCTGTTGATTTGAGTTTTGGGTTTAGCGTGACAAGTTTGCGAGGGTGATCGGAGTAATCAGTAAATAGCTCTCCGCCTACAATGACGTCATAACCATGATTTCTGGTTTTCTGACGTCCGTTATCAGTTCCCTCCGACCACGCCAGCATATCGAGGAACGCCTTACGTTGATTATTGATTTCTACCATCTTCTACTCCGGCTTTTTTAGCAGCGAAGCGTTTGATAAGCGAACCAATCGAGTCAGTACCGATGTAGCCGATAAACACGCTCGTTATATAAGCGAGATTGCTACTTAGTCCGGCGAAGTCGAGAAGGTCACGAATGAACTAGGCGATAATGGCGCACATCGTTGCGTCGATTACTGTTTTTGTAAACGCACCGCCATTATATCTGCCGCGAAGGTACGCCATTGCAAACGCAAGGATTGCCCCGATGCCTTGTTCCTTTGCCGCGAGAATGGCGGCCAACAGGTCATGTTTTTCTGGCATCTTCATGTCTTACCCCCAATAAGGGGATTTGCTCTATTTAATTAGGAATAAGGTCGATTACTGATAGAACAAATCCAGGCTACTGTGTTTAGTAATCAGATTTGTTCGTGACCGATATGCACGGGCAAAACGGCAGGAGGTTGTTAGCGCAAAAAAAAATTCCAAAAAAAAATTCCAAAAAAAAAAGCGACTAACAAACACAATCTGATGGCAGCAATACGTAAC
>NZ_JAKSGG010000003.1:0-3138836 GCF_022359705.1 Yimella sp. NH-Cas1 | reverse complement strand
AGGCTGGGGGCGACTCCCTTGGCGGTGAGCTCGTCGGCGATGTCCCAGTCGTCGGGTAGAGACCGGGTCAGGCGGTCGAGTTTGCTGACCATGAGCGTGTCACCGCGGCGGACGGCGGCCATCGCCTCTCCGAGCCCTGGTCGGGCTCGGCTGGTGCCAGTGAGACCGTGGTCGACGTAGATGTGTTCTGCCTGGATACCGAGGGAGAGGAGCCCGTCGTGTTGAGCGGTGAGGTCCTTCTCGGCGGTGGAGGCCCGGGCCAGGACACCGAACGGCTCGTGCACACCCCCTGGTGCGCTGAGCGATCGAGTGTCCGTGGTGTGTGGAGGCTCGCCGCGCGGAGGAGCACGATGCGGGCTACCATCAGCGCTCGTCAGCCTTCGAGGTAGGCGTCGGCATATGCGGCGCTCGGCGCGATGGGTTGGATGACGTCCAAGAGGACTCCGTCGGGGGCGGCGACGATGAAGTGTCGCTGTCCGAAGTCCTCATCGCGGAGGGTGAGGAGGGGCTCCAGACCGGCCTTGCCGGTGAGCCGGTCGTGGACGGCGTCGACGTCATCCACTTCAAGGTTGAGGATTACCCCCTGCGGGAGAGCGCGGTAGTCGGCGGGGATGGTCTCGTGCTGGTAGGCGAGGACGGCAAGCTCGAAGGTTCCGAGGCGCAGGCTGACGTACCAGTCGGATTCGTAGGTGACCTCGAAGCCGAGGGCGTCGCGGTAGAAGGCGGTCGCAGTGGCGACGTCGTGCGAGGTGACGACGGGGTAGAAGCTGGTGACGGACATGACGTTCTCCTTTACGTACACTGAGGATGTAAGGGAAGAGTACATGCACAACGTACGTAAAGGAAGAGTTCATGCCGCGTGCCTCCGCTGCGGATGCTGCTTTGACCGCCGAGCAAGTCCTGGATGCCGCGACCGCGCTGTTCGCAGCCGGCGGCTTCGCCAGTGTCTCGCTCGATGACGTCGCCCGGGCCGCGGGGGTGACCCGGGGCGCGGTCTATCACCACTACCGCAGCAAGCCGGGACTGTTCCGTGCGGTCGCCGCGAGACTCCAGACGCAGGTTGCCGCGGCGGTGGTGGCAACTGCCGACCGCGAGGCGGGCGCGGTGGAGCAGCTGCGGTCCGGCTCGCACGCGTTCCTCGATGCGATCACCGCGGCTCCGGCCGTGCGGATCCTCCTGATCGACGCGCCGTCTGTGATCGGATGGGAGGAGTGGCGGCGCCTCGACGCCGAGAACTCCGGGGCACAGCTGCGGGAGGCGCTTCGGGACGCAGGCGCCCCCGCCGAGCTCATCGAGGCGATGGCGGCGCAGCTGTCCGGAGCGATGAACGACGCCGCACTGTGGATCGCGCAGCACGACACCCCCGCAACCGCGCGAGAGCAAGCACACGCCGCGCTCGACCGGCTCATCGCCGCCGCGATGGCGTGACCGTCCCAGGACCGCTGTGATCCTTCCGGCGGGAGCGCTCATGTCCAATGTCTCGAACACCGTGCGCTTGGGGTACTCAATCCGTAGACCTCGCGCCTGGATCGCGATGTCCGCACTCGGCGTCGGTTCCGTCCGTCCTAACGTCATGTCGTGCCTCGGTCAGTTCATGGGCTTGAGGCGAACCGACGACCAGTTGTCGGAGAGCGAGATGTTGCCGTTGAGGGTCCAGCCGGACTCCTCGGCGCGCTTCCAGATGCTGTCGCGGTTGATGTCGGCCTTGTTGCCTTTGGGGTAGCCGATCCAGACGGCCTTCGGCGACGAGAGCAGCGGAAACACGCTGTTCAGCAGCGTGTCGAGTTCGTCGCGATCATGGGCGAACATCACCACGACGTCGGTGGTGTCGCGGTCTATCCCGTCGATGACGGTGACGTCCTCGGGGAGGGGGTCGAGTAGCCCTCGGTGCTCGGGCGAGGAACGGCCGAGCAGCAGCTCGGTACCGGGCTTGATCTGGAGCTTCTCCGCGATAGTGCGTGCCATGGTTGGCCTTCCTTGTTCTTATTCGTTCCCTGACATGTGTCAGCCGTGGTCGGGCGGCGCGGGTCGATTCGGTCCGGTCACCGCAGGTGCTGGAGCAGTTCGCTCAATCGGCGCAGGACGTGGCTTCGCCAGCCGCCGTTCATGAACTTCCGGGCGAGTTGCTGCGTGGGGTCGTCGAGATCGAAGCCAGCGTGCTCCAGGAACAGGCGGGTGCCCTTCCCCTCAGGCTGCAGCGTCCAGGTGACCGTGGTCGCCATCCCGTCAGTGTTCTCAGCGTCGGCCCAGCTGATCCGCAGCATCTTCTGGGGTCGCATGTCGAGCACCTGGCATGAGATCTGTCCGGAGAAACCGGTCTGCGCCACCGGACGTGCCCTGAAGGTGAACTTGTGGCCCACGACAGGTTCGAAGTCGTTGGGCATCAGCCACTGGGCCATGAGCTCCGGGGTCGTGAGCGCACGCCACACCTTGGGCGGCGGATGCTGGAAGTACTGGTCAACCTCGATCCGAGTCAGGTCGTCATGTGTGGTCATTCTTCATCCATCTCATCGAGAACGCCGCCGAGCGCGGTCATCCGGTCGCGCCAGAAGCGCTCATACGGTGTGAGCCAGTCGATCAGCTCGACCAACGGTTCACCCGTGACACGGTAGAAGCGGTGCCTGCCTTCCTGTCGCTCGTCCACAAGTCCCGACTCGCGCAGCGAGCGGAGGTGCTCGGAGACGCTGGGACGGGCCATGTCGAACTTCCCTGCGAGTTCCCCGGCGGTGTGCTCACCGCCCAGCAGCGCGTCGAGGATGTCACGACGAGTGGGGTTGGCGAGAGCGCCGAACACCTCGTCCAGCGGTCCACTCTTGAATCGCCGAGGCACAGCGCGTCGCCTTAGCCCTGCAGTACGAAGCCGTTGCCGTCCGGGTCTGAGAAGGTGGCCTGCCGACCCCACGGCATGTCGTTCGGTCCGTCGACGACCACGCCTGCCTCCTGCAGGCGTGCGACGTCAGCGTCGAGGTCGGAGCTGGCGAACAAAGTGCCCTGCCCGCCGCCGGCACTCATTCCGGGGAACGGCTTGTGCAACACGAGGGTGGTGCCGCTCGGGGCACCTACCTCAAGCCAACGGTTCTCGCCGAAGGTCTGGTCGGTCTTCACTTCGAGCCCGAGCGCGTCGACATAGAAGTCGTGCGCACGGTCCTGGTCGGAGACGAATACGGTCACTGTCTTCACTGTGTTGATAGCCATGCTTGCACCTTACGTAGGAAAAAACCTACACGTCAAGCTCAGTGCGCTCAGAGACGCGAAGCAGCAGCCTGCTGGACCTACTGCCTGTTGGACCTACTGATCGACCCCCAGCCCCCAGCGGTGTCACCGCTCAGCGATATCCATCTTCTCGCCGCCAGGCATGGTGTCGAACGAGAACGACAAGTGGTGTCAGGTGAACTCGACAGAATCACCGCCCGGACCAGGCGCACGAGATCGTCCTCACTCTCCAAACGACGACGAGTATTGAAGTCAACTGGCATGTGTCAACGGCACGTGAAAACTGACCCCCAAACGGCAACTGAAAGTTGACCCTCTCCGAGAGCCTGTCCTCGACGTCGAGGCAGGAGATGCGGAGTGTTGGCAGTGGAGGACTGGGCTGAGATCCGGCGGTTGCACCGCGCGGATGGAGTGCCGATCAAGGTGATCGCCAGATCGATGGGGATCTCGAAGAACACGGTGCGCAAGGCGCTGCGTGATGAGGGCCCGCCGCGTTACGAGCGGGCGGTGCGTGGGTCGTTGGTCGATGCGGTCGAGCCGCAGATCCGTGAACTGTTGCGGGTCACGCCGACGATGCCCGCCACGGTGGTAGCCGAGCGGATCGGGTGGGAGCACTCGATCCGGATCCTGCGGACCGGGTCAGCGATCTGCGGCCGGTGTACTTGCCGCCGGACCCGGCGTCGCGCACGACGTATGAGCCGGGCGAGTTGGCGCAGTGCGACTTCTGGTTTCCCGACATCGAGCTCCCGGTCGGGTTCGGGCAGACCAGGACGGCGAAGCGGTTGCCGGTGATGACCACGGTGACTGGCTATTCGCGGTGGTCGGGCGGCTTGTTGATCCCGTCCCGGGAGGCTGCGGATCTCTACGCCGGCTGGTGGCAGCTGGTGTCGACCCAGTTGCAGGGGGTGCCGAAGACACTGGTGTGGGACGGCGAAGGAGCGGTTGGTCGGTGGCGTGCACGCCAACCCGAACTCACCGGCGATTGTCAGGCGTTCCGGGGCGTGCTCGGCACCAAGGTCTACATCTGCAAGCCTGCCGACCCTGAAGCCAAGGGAATGCTCGAGCGGCTCCACGACTACCTGGAAAAGTCGTTCCTCTCCGGTCGCACGTTCACCTCGCCAGAGGACTTCAACACTCAGTTGGCTGAGTTCTTCGCGCGGGCCAACGCCCGTCGGATGCGGGTGCTGGGCTGCAGCCCCGGTGACCGGGTCGCCGCGGACCGCGCCGCGATGATGTCGCTGCCACCGGTGCCGCCCGAGGTCGGCTGGCGCAAGACGATGCGGCTTCCACGCGACCACTACGTCCGGCTCGACTCGAACGACTATTCGGTCCATCCGGCCGTGGTCGGACGCCGGATCGAGATCCACGCCGACCTGGAACGGGTGTGGGTGACGTGTGAGGGCGCGATCGTGGCCGACCATGCGCGGGTATGGGCCCAGCACCAGACCATCACCGACTTCGAGCACACCGTGGCCGCCAAGTTGCTGCGGCAAGGCCGCGGCGACTTGTTGCGGCCGGTCGCGGAGGCGGTCACCGGCGAGGAGGTCGAGGTCCGATCGCTCGGTGTCTACGACCAGATCCTCGGACTCGTTGACGAGCTTGTGGATGAGGAGGTGTCGTGATGGCTGCGCGCACCACCACGAAGACAGCCCCGAGGACAGGACGCGATGTCACCAGCGAGCTGGAGTACCTGACCCGGGCGTTGAAGGCACCGACCCTGCGCGAGTCGGTCGAACGGCTCGCCGAACGCGCCCGCGAGGAAGCCTGGACGCATGAGGAGTTCCTCGCTGCCTGCCTGCAACGCGTAGTGTCAGCACGAGAGTCCCACGGCGGCGAGGGACGAATCCGGGCCGCCCGGTTCCCCTCCAGGAAGAGCTTGGAGGACTTCGACTACGACCACGCCCGCGACCTGAAACGCGAGACCATCGCGCACCTGGGCACCCTGGACTTCGTCGCCGCCAAGGAGAACGTCGTCCTCCTCGGACCGCCAGGAACCGGGAAGACCCACCTGGCCACCGGACTCGCGATCCGGGCCTGCCAAGCCGGCCACCGGGTCCTGTTCGCGACCGCGTCCCAGTGGGTCGACCGACTCGCCGAGGCCCACCACGCCGGCAAGCTGCAAGACGAACTGCGTCGACTGGTCCGCTACCCCGTGCTGGTCATCGACGAGGTCGGCTACATCCCCTTCGAACCCGAAGCCGCCAACCTGTTCTTCCAACTCGTCTCATCCCGCTACGAACGGGCCAGCCTGATCGTCACGTCGAACAAGAACTTCGCCCGCTGGGGCGAGGTCTTCGGCGACGACACCGTCGCCGCCGCGATGATCGACCGGCTCGTCCACCACGCCGAGGTCATCGCCCTCAAGGGCGACTCCTACCGGCTGAAGAACCGAGAACTCGGCCGCGTCCCCGCGGCCGTCACCGAAGAAAACCAGTAACCGAGGGGGTCCGTTTTCGATTGCCGTGAGGGGGTCAGTTTTCAGCCACCGTTGACAGTTGCGACATCGGAGAAGGCGGCCTCCCAGACGCGGCCCTCCTGAACAGCAGTACCGCCGCCAGCCAGAAACATCACCACCCGGCGGATGCTATCGCCAGGTGTGGATCACGACGGGTGGCCTGCTTGGTATCGGAATCAACCTCGCTCATCCTCCCGTGCTCGACTCCCGCAATCGGTCCCATCGAAAATCGTTCACAGGCTATACGCGAAAGTAACTTGACATAACCACGGATCGAGAGGCCCGCACGCGTTTGACGTGCATGAATGCCAGCCATCAGATGCAGTGAGAATCATCCTCATCTGCTGTCGCCACTCATTCCCGCTCTCATAGTGGCGTCAAATGGGGCTGAAAGCGGTCGGAGATGAGCAGACTTCCAATTCTGCTCATCTTTCCTGCATCTCGACAGCAGCAGCTGTCGAGATGCAGCGAACTTTGATCAAACGGCGATTCGATCAAAGTGGGGCCTCGTTTTGGCTCTCATTGGGCATTGCGATTGCACAGATTGGACACTTGTCCGGTGTGAGAACTGTTCTCATCGTGGTCACGTTGCAGCATTCATGCAGGTCAACGAGTCGACGCATTCGCGTGGTCGAGTTATGTACCACAAGGTGTATTGGGCTCCTCTGTCCGAATGCACCGTGGTCCCAACGGGTTTGCGTTGCCATCGCGCCATGTCGAGGGCGTCGACGACCAGCTCGGTGCGCAGGTGGTCAGCGATGGACCAGCCCACGCAGCGGCGGGAATGCACGTCGATCACCGCCGCGCAGTAGACCCATCCCTCGCTGGTGCGGTGCTGGGTGATGTCGGTGACCCACAACCTGTTCGGGGCGTCCGCGACGAACTTGCGTTGCACGTGGTCCTCGAACACCGCCTCGGAGCGTTTCGCGTGCCGCCACCTGCGGCGGTGCACACCCTGCAGCCCGTGGACCCGCATGAGCCGTTCCACGCGTTGCCGGCCGCAGCGGCGGTCCTGACCGAGGGTGAGCTCAGCATGGACACGACGGACCCCGTACGTGCCACGGGCATCAGCGTGGACGGCGATGATCGCGTCGAGCAGGTGCGCGTCCTCAAGGTCACGGCTGCTCGGGCCACGGGTACGCCACTCGTAGTAGCCCGAGGTGGAGACCTTCAACACCCGGCACGTCACCGCCACAGGCAAGCCCTGAGCGGCGAGTTCGTGGACGAACCGGAACCCTATTTTGGGAGCACGTTCTCCCGCGCGAAGTACGCCGAGGCCCGCTTGAGGATCTCGATCTCCATCGCCTGGACTCGAGTCTCCCGGCGCAGCCGGACCAGCTCGGCCCGCTCGTCCTTGGTCAGGCCGTGGCCGGCGTCGATATCGGCTTGGTCCATCCACCGCCTCAGGCATGACTCACTGATCGAGAGGTCCTTGGCGATCTGGGCGATTGGCTTCTCCCTCAAACGCGCTAACTCCACGGCGCGCTGCCGGAACTCCGGCGACTTCGGTGCAGGCATCTCCTGTACTCCTTCCCGAGAGGATCATCCCCTCAAGATCGGTGCCCGGAAACCTCAGGACAGGTCATTGCCGAGTCAGGCCGTGCGGCTGCGGAGGGGAGGCGATCCCCGGAGTCGAGTCTTGAATATTGGCTAACGCCCGGGGAGTGGGAGGGTGAGTATGAGGCGTGTGCCTTCTCCCTGGCCGTCACTGTTGGCGGAGATGCTTCCATGGTGGGCGTCGATGAGAGCTTTGCTGATGGTCAGCCCGATGCCTGAACCTGTGCGGTCGCGGGTGCGGGCGGCGTCACCTCGATAGAACCGTTCGAAGGCGTGCTCGAGTTGTTCGGGGGTCATTCCGTCGCCGTCGTCGATCACGGAGATTGCCGCTTCTTCACCTTGGCGGTTGGCCGCCAGGATGACGGTTCCTCCTGGGGGGTGTGGCGGAGTGCATTGGTGAGGAGATTGGTCAGGACCTGTCCGATGCGGTTTCGATCGACGTGGACATCGAGCCCTGTGGCGGTTGGTGGCTCGACGACGAGGTTGATCCCCTTGGCGGCAAAGGCGTCACGCATGCCCTCGTGGGCCGCCCAGAGAAGATCCCTGACGTGGTGTGGGCGGAGGTCGAGCGCGAGTCGGCCCTCCTCGGCTGTGGAGACCTCGTCGATGTCGTCGGCGAGGCGCGCCAGCCGGCGGGTTTGCTCCTCCAGCGCCGCGCGAGATTCTGGCCCGAGGGCGGCGATGCCGTCGTGGAGCCCTTCGTGGTAAGCGCTCAGGGTCGCGATCGGTGTGCGGAGTTCATGGGCGAGGTCTGACAGCATCCGTCGACGGGTGTCCTCGATTCCTTCGAGCCTGCTGGCCATCGTGTTGAACGCGGTTGCGAGGGTCTCCAGTTCGGTGCCTGAGGCGCTGGTCGGCACGCGCGTGGAGTAGTGGCCACGGGTGAGTTCCATTGCAGCAGTGGTCACCTGTTCGAGAGGGCGGCGGAGCCGTCGGGTGAGGAACCATGTCACCGCGCCGGCAGCGATCAGCGAGATCAGAAGACCGACCCCGACGGAGATCAAGGACGCATCGCGGTAGGCCGTCTCGATATGGACGAGCTCAGGCGAGTTCTGTTGGTGGCCGGACTCGACGAGGTGCTGGTGGAAGATGGGTGGGCCGATCATGGCGGCGACCAGGCCGACAGTGAGGGCACCGGCGACCAGCACGATGGCCTGTCCAGCCAGGAGGCGGGTCGCCAGCCCAGCGCTGTTGGTGCGCGCTGGCGCCATCACCCTTGTCCCATCCGATAGCCCACGCCTCGGACCGTGGTGATGTATCTGCCAGTTTCGGGGTCGTCGCCGAGTTTGCGGCGCAGGTGAGCAACGTGAACATCGACGAGGTGCTCGTCGCCAACCCAGTCCGGTCCCCAGATGTCGTCAATGAGCTGGCGCCGGGAGAACGCCATCGACGGACGGCGCGCCAGAGCCATGAGCAGGTCCCGTTCGGTGGGGGTGAGGGCCACCTCGACGTCGCCCAGGTGCACACGCTGGCCGTCCGGGTCGACACGTAGTGCACCGAACACCCTGGTCGGTTCACTACGGGCGGTCCCGGAGGCGGTGGTGGATCCGGTGCGGGGTCGTCGCAGTACCGCTTGGACTCGTGCGACCAGTTCGCGGACGCTGAACGGTTTGGTGATGTAGTCGTCCGCGCCGACGGACAACCCGATGAGGGTGTCGATCTCGTCCTTTCGGGCGGTGACGACGATGACGTAGCAGTCGGTGAAGGTGCGGAGCTGACGGCACACTTCGATGCCGTCCAGCCCGGGGAGGCCCAAGTCCAGGATCACGACATCGGGTGCTAGATCACGCGCGGCTTGGACGCCGTCTGGGCCGGTGTGGACCACACTGGAGTCGTAGCCAGCGCGGGAGACGTAGGCGGCGATCATTCCGGCCAGCGTTGTTTCGTCCTCGATGATCAGGACTCGAGCGCCCGGTGGTGGTGTCGTGCTCACCCTGACAGTGTCCCTGCCCGCCGCCCACGCCACGACCTCTCTGACGGTGCCGGGGTAGATCTTCGTCAAACCTCAACCTCGCCGCGGTCCGGTCTTGAGGGTCGAGTTGCACTGTGGATCGTGACGGTGCAGCGCGCCACGACGACGGGAAGGGAGGGCGCTCATGATGTGGGGCAACGGGACCGGGATGGGCTGGTGGATGTGGCTCGTGATGGGCGGCGGCGCCCTCGCCTTCTGGGTCGTCATTGTGCTGGTGATCCGGGCCCTGCTCCCGGCCGCGCGCGTCAGGCAGGAATCGGCCCGACCGGATCCGCTCACTCTCCTCAAGGAGAGCCTGGCCCGCGGCGAGGTGAGCCTGGAGGAGTACGAACAACGCCGCCGCCTCATCGTCGATGGCCACTGACAGCGACCACCCAATGAAAGGCATCATGACTTCGCCCCTGCTCTCCCGCCGCAACGTCCTCCTCGGCGGGCTCGGCCTGGCCTCGACCGCAACGTTGGCCGCCTGCACCTCCAGTTCGTCAGGGACGGGGGTTATGCCGTCGCGCACCTTCGGCCCCCCGACGCCAGTCTCCCCCTCACCGGGACAGAAGGTGCTCGAGAAGACGTTGACCGCCCGACCGGTCAGCCTTGACCTGGGCGGGCGGACGGTGGCGACGTGGGCCTACGACGGTGCGCTTCCCGGCCCGTTGGTGCGAGCGACCGCAGGTGACTTCCTGCGCCTCACGCTCGACAACCAGCTCCCCGCAGACACCACGATCCACTGGCACGGCATCCGACTGCCAAACGCCGCCGACGGCGTCCCCGGCCTCACCCAGGATCCGGTCAAGACCGGCGGCAAGTTCGTGTACGAGTTCACCGCCCCGGATCCGGGAACCTACTTCTTCCACCCCCACGTCGGGGTCCAACTCGACCGCGGCCTGTACGCCCCAATGATCATCGACGACCCCACCGACCCCGGCCGCTACGACGCCGAATGGGTTGTGGTTCTGGACGACTGGATCGATGGCACCGGCACCACCCCCGACGAGGTGTTCAAGAAGCTGATCGCCGACGGTGGCCCCGCCAACGGAGGCGGCATGGGCGGAATGGGTGGCATGGACCACGGCTCGATGAGTCGGATGTCGATGGGGACCGGACCCTGGGGTGACGCCGGCGACGTCACCTATCCGCTGTTCTTGATCAACGGCAAACCCCCGACCGACCCGGACGTGCTGGCCGCCAAGCCGGGCCAGAAGGTGCGGCTGCGGGTCATCAACGCGGCTTCCGACACCATCTTCACCGTGGCCCTTGGTGGGCACCGGCTCACCATCACCCACAGTGACGGGCACGCGGTCGAGCCCACCGAGGTGGGCGCCTTCTACATCGGGATGGGCGAGCGGTACGACGCCATCGTCACCCTCGCTGACGGCGCCTTCCCCCTTGTGGCCCGACCGTTCGGCAAGACCAGCGGCGGCCAGGCCATGGCCGTGGTCCGTACCGGCGCCGGCGCTGCTCCTCCGGTTGCCGCTGACCCCAGCGAGTTGGCTGGCCAGGTCCTCATCGGCTCACAGTTGCGCCCGACCGAAGCAGCCAAGCTGCCGGGCAAGGAGCCGGACGCCACCGTCGACCTGGCCCTGCAAGGCTCGATGAAGCCCTACCAGTGGGGCATGAACGGCGCCAAGTACGGCGAGAACGAGCCACTGACCGTCAGGGCTGGGCAACGGCTGCGGATCAACGCCACCAACATGACGATGATGACCCACCCGCTGCACCTGCACGGGCACACTTTCGCCCTGCCCTCGGGGCTGCGCAAGGACACCGTGCTGATGGCGCCCATGCAGTCCTTCGCGATCGACCTCGACGCCGACAACGCCGGCGACTGGATGATCCACTGCCACAACATCTACCACGCAGAAGCGGGCATGATGATCGCCCTGGAGTACCGCTGATGATCACCACCACCCGACGCCGCGTCCTCGTCGCAGGGGGCGTACTCGTGACCACGACGATTCTGGCCGCGTGTGGCGCCACGACCACACCCACCGGCAATACGACGTCCATCGCGACCCCCACCGTGGCCGGAGGAGGGTCAACCTCCACCGCATCAGCAGCCAACCAACCGCCGGTCGCGATCACCCACATCCACGCTGTCGCCCGCGACCCCAAGACCGGTGACCTACTCCTGGCCACCCACGAGGGACTCTTCCGCTACGCCAACGGCGAACTCCTACAGAACGGACCGGTCATCGACCTGATGGGTTTCACCGTCGCCCCGGACGGCACCTACTACGCCTCAGGGCACCCCGGCGCAGGCGTCGACCTGCCCCAGCCGGTCGGGCTCATCACCTCCACCGACTCCGGTCGCACGTGGCGCGTCAGCTCTCGAGGCGGAGAGTCCGACTTCCACGCCCTCACCTCAAGCCCAACCAGCGTGGTCGGCTTCGATGGCACTCTTCGCAGCACCACCGACGGCGAGACCTGGACCACCCGCACCATCCCGGCTGCCCCCCGCACCTTGGCCGCGTCACCGCAAACCGGAGCACTACTCGCCACCACCGAAACCGGGCTCCTCCACAGCACCGACGACGGCCGCTCCTGGAAGGGCCTGACCCCACCCGCGACGGCCCTGCTCGCTGCGTGGGCCGACGAGCAAACCATCGTGATCGCCACCACGAACGGCCAGATCGCGACCAGCAACGACACCGGAGCGACCTGGACCCTGCAACCCAAGCGCATCGGAGCTCCACAGGCCCTGTTCGCCCAACGCGGCACCGACGGCCAGATCGAAACCATCCTCGTCGCCGACGGCGCAGTACTGCGCACCGCCGACGGGGGCGCCACCGTCGAGAAGCTCTTGTGAAGCCCGCATAGACCTAGACCAGATCTTCACCGAACCACGACCCGAGGGCCACATCGACCTCGCAGGCTGAAAGCACCCGGGGACAGCCCCGAGCACCGCAACCGAGACCAAGGGAGCAGCCATGCAACAGCAGAACACCCCGAACCCGACCTACGCACCCCTCACCCCACCCGCCGAGCCGACCCCCACCGAGTCATCCCCCACTGAGCCCGGTCGCCGCAGCGGCCACCACTGGCTGATGTGGCTCATGTGCGTGCCCATGCTGCTGCTCGTGGGCACCTTGATCACGACCGGCCGGCTCGGCGCCGGCGGCCTGCTCTACGCAATGGGCTGCCTGCTCATGATGGGCGTGATGATGGCCTGGATGAACCACGGCACCAACCACGAGCACAAGCCGTGAGAACCCCAACCGCCCCACGACCCAACATCAGGGAATACCCCTAGGGGGTATGCTTGTTGGGAGGGCGTCACCTACAGAAGAGGCCAGACCTGATGAACTCCACCCAGACGTATGCCGTCACTGGAATGACCTGTGGCCACTGCGAGAGCAGCGTCCGCGACAAGGTCTCCGCACTGCCAGGCGTGCAAGCCTGACCGTCAGCGCCGCCACCGGCGAACTGATCATCACTACTAGTGGTCACGTCTCCGACGACGCTGTCGTCAGCGCCGTCGTCGAGGCGGCTACACCGCCCGCCGCAACTGACCCACGCCTAGCCGTGGCGACCACAACGGGCGGCACGAGTTCTGCCGGAGGAGAACCTGGACATGCAGCACGACCATGAGCACCACCAGAGCGTCACCAAGACCAGCCATTCCGTGACCGACCCTGTGTGCCGGATGCAGGTCGATCCCAACACGGCGCTGACCCTCGATCACGAGGGCACGCCATACCACTTCTGCTCTGAGCGTTGCCGCGACCGCTTCCAGGGCGACCCGGCCAGCTTCCTCACGCCCCCACAAGACTCCGACGACGCGGCCTCGCGCAACCAAGACGTGAACGAAGACGTTGCCGAGTGGACGTGCCCGATGCACCCCGAGATCCGCCGTCCCGGTCCTGGGTCGTGCCCGATCTGCGGGATGGCTCTCGAGCCGGTCACCGTCACCGCCGACACCGGTCCCAGCCCGGAACTTGCCGACATGACCCGCCGCTTCTGGGTCGCCACCGCCTTGACCATCCCGATCGTGATCCTCGAGATGGGCCGCCACTTCGTCCCCTTCCTGCATGACCTGATCTCCGCGCGTGCCTCCGTCTGGCTCCAACTCATCCTGGCAACGCCGGTGGTGCTGTGGGCCGGGTGGCCCTTCTTCGTGCGCGGCTGGGCCTCGGTCCGCACCCGCAACCTGAACATGTTCACCCTCATCGCGATGGGCACTGGAATCGCGTGGCTGTTCAGCGTCATCGCGACCGTCGCGCCCGGGATCTTCCCCGCCTCCTTCCGCGGCGACGCGGGCACCGTCGATGTCTACTTCGAGGCCGCTGCCGTCATCACCACCCTGGTCCTGCTCGGGCAAGTCCTCGAGCTGCGTGCCCGCGAACAGACCTCCGGAGCCATCAAGGCCCTGCTGGATCTGACACCGAAGACCGCCCGCCGCATCACGGACAGTGGCGACGAGGAAGAGATCTCTCTGGACACGGTCCAACTCGGGGACCGGCTGCGGGTCCGCCCCGGCGAGGCCGTGCCTGTCGACGGGACAGTCGAGGAAGGCCGCTCAGCAGTCGACGAGTCCCTGGTCACCGGGGAATCCATGCCCGTGACCAAGACAAGCGGAGACACCGTCATCGGCGGCACCATCAACGGCAGCGGCGCCCTGATCATGCGCGCCGAGAAGGTCGGCCGCGACACCATGCTCGCCCGGATCGTCGCCATGGTCGCCGACGCGCAACGCTCCCGCGCCCCCATCCAGCGCATGGCCGACAAAGTCGCTGGCATCTTCGTGCCGGCCGTCATCGTCATCGCCGTCGTCGCGTTCATCGTGTGGGCGCTGGTCGGACCCGACCCCAAACTCGCGCACGCGCTCATCGTCGCCGTCGCGGTCCTGATCATCGCCTGCCCCTGCGCGCTCGGGCTGGCCACTCCCATGTCGATCATGGTCGGCGTCGGACGCGGCGCGGGACTGGGTGTGCTCATCAAGAACGCCGAAGCCCTCGAGCGTATGGAGAAGGTCGACACACTCGTGGTCGACAAGACTGGAACGCTCACCGAGGGCCGGCCCACCGTCACCAACATCGTCACCACCAGCGAACACTCCCAGGACGACCTGTTGCGCCTCGCCGCCGGCGTCGAGCGTGCCTCCGAGCATCCGCTCGCCCTGGCCATCGTCGAAGCCGCCACCGCCCGGAGCCTGCCCATCCCCGACGTCACAGACTTCGACTCACCAGTCGGCCGCGGCGTCATAGGCACCGTCGAAGGACAGGTCCTGGTCCTCGGCAGCTCCGACTTCCTCGACTCCCACCACATCGACACCACCGGCCTCAAGGACCGTGCCGATGAGCTGCGCGGCGACGGAGCCACCGTCATCTACATGGGAGCCGATGGCCGGCTCGTAGGCCTCTTCGCGATCGCAGACCCCATCAAGGCCACCACGCCCGCCGCGCTAAAGACACTGCGGGAGGAAGGCATCCGGATCGTCATGCTCACCGGCGACAACCGCGTCACCGCCCACGCTGTGGCCAAGACGCTCGGCATCGACCAGGTCGAAGCTGAAGTCCTGCCCGACCACAAGAGCGACATCGTCACCAAGCTCCGGAGCGAAGGCCGCGTGGTCGCGATGGCTGGCGACGGCGTCAACGATGCCCCCGCACTGGCTGCCGCTGACGTGGGCATCGCGATGGGATCGGGCACCGACGTCGCCATGAAGAGCGCTGGAGTCACCCTCCTCAAGAGCGACCTCACCGGTATCGTCCGTGCACGCGAACTCTCCGAGAAAACCATGCGCAACATCCGACAGAACCTGTTCTTCGCGTTCGTCTACAACGCCCTCGGCATCCCCATCGCCGCCGGCGTCCTCTACCCCGTCTTCGGGCTCCTGCTCTCACCCATCATCGCCGCAGCCGCCATGGCCCTCTCCAGCGTCAGCGTCATCGCCAACGCCCTACGCCTCCGCGCACAAACCATCGACTGACCCTCAGCAAACTCGAGGACTGGCGCGTCAGTCCAGAAGCACCGTTACCGGACTGTCACCCCGACGACTGTTCGCAGGTCGTTCACGACGGCGAGCTGGCTGCGAGGAACGCGCTCTTCTGGCCTCATATAGGAGGTGACCTCTCCAGATCACTCGCGGGCGATCTTGCACGACCCCACCGAGCGGGCCGATCTCGGCAATGTACGCCGCACGACATCGTGCAGTCTTGGCTGCATCTCGACACGCAGTCCAGCTGTCGAGATGCAGCGAGGACTGACGATGACACGCCTTGAAGATTGACCAAATTGCATCGTCTCACTCGGCCCAGCCAATCTGGCTCTTCGCCGTTGAGCGTGGGTCATAGGTTCAGCCCGCCGCCGATGAGGAGCATGCGCAGGCGGTAGTTGTCGCGGTTGCGGAAGCCGCGGGCGATACGGCGGTGGAGTTCGATGAGCCCGTTCATGGCTTCGGTGCCGCCGTTGCTCGCGCCATGGGTGTCGAAGTAGCCGAGGAACTCGGTACGCCACTGCTTGAGGGTGCGGCCCAGGCGGGCGACCTCACCGATCGGGCAGGTGGTGAAGGTGTCCAGTACTTGTTCGGCGATCTTGCGGCCGGCCGCGTGCGTGGGCTGGTGGTACACGGATCGGACCTGCTGCGCGCACTGCCACGCGAGTTCAACCTCGACGTGCGCCTCGTGCGCGGTGAACGCCGCGGCGAGACGTGCGCGTTGCCGGTCGGTCAGGTTCTCCTGCCCGGCGCGCAGGATGTTCCGGATCCGGTACAACGGGTCGTCACGACGGCCTCGGTGCCCGTGGAGTTGCTGCTGAACCCGGCGGCGGACCTCATCGACCATGTGGGTGGCGAGCTTGACGACGTGGAACGCGTCCAGCACCGCGCGGGCGTCCTCGAGACGATCATCGATCGCGTTCTTGTACCCGTGGAACGGGTCCAACGTCGCGACCTGCACTCGGTCACGAAAGTCTTCGCCGCGGTCGGTGAGCCAGTCGGTGTACACCTTCCCGGACCGCCCCGGGACGAGGTCGAGCAGGCGAGTTCGGTTGTGCCCGTTGGCATCCGGGGTCAGGTCGACCATCCCGGTCAGTTCTTTCGGGCCACGGCCGCCGTGCTCGACTGGCTTGGTGCTGACGTGGTGCCAGACATGCTCGTCAACACCCAGGATCGTGACGCCGTCGAATCGGGCCGGGTCGTCGGCAGCTGCTTGCAGCAGGGGCCGGATCGATTCCCACACGGTGCGCCACCCCGTGCGCCACCCGGTGCCGAGCTGCCGGCGGATCCCGTTGACACTGGCGTGCTCACGTCGGATCTGAGCGATCGCCCACCAACACGCACGCGTGGTCAGCTTGGCCCGTGGCGCCGCAACCCGGTCGTCCTGTTCGACGAACACCGTGCGGGGACAGGAAGGTTCCAGGCATCGCCAGCGTCGCTTACGCCACCGCACTCGGACCGGTCGCCCGAAACAGGGTGCGTCGACCAAGGTCACCACGTCCCGGCCGTGCCCGATCGCGACCACCCCGCATGCCGGGCACCCGACCGGTCCTGGTGCTGACTCGACCGTCACGACCACCCGGCCGGCGGTGTCGTGCTCAACGCCGATCACGTGCAACCCGGGCAGATCAACGAGCAGGTCACACCGGTCGCAGTAGCCGCCGGCAGCGCCGCAGCAGAACGTAGGCTCATCCATGTCGAGGTCCTTGAGGTCAGGGAGGTAGAAGTCCTCTGATCCTCAAGGACCTCGACCCACACCCACCGCACCCCACTCGGCGCGCCGCCTACTCACCCACGCTCAACGGCGAAGAGCCAGTTGTGCCTCGATCACGAGGCACCGAAAGGGGATTCACGATGTCCGACCAGACCGCCGCACCCGCCCGCCGACGCGGTGCTCTCCCGACCCCGCGGCACGTGCTCGCCGCCGCCCGGGCGTTCGCGCCGCCGGTGGCCGCGCCGCTGCAGTTCCTCACTGTGCCGGCCCAGATTTCCATGTGGGGCAACGATGTTCACGGCGACTGCGTGACCGCCGAGGAGGCGTTCGCCAAGGCATGCCACAACCCGGAGATCTTCATCACCGACGCCGAGGTGATCGGCTGGGCGACCTCGCACGGTGTGCTCGAGGGTGCGTACCTGCCCGACGTACTCACCTGGATGCAGCACGACGGTTTCCGTCGCGGCAGCACCGTCTACGACGACGGCGCTCACCTCGCGGTCGACTGGACGAACGCGTCAGCGCTGCGCGGCGCGATCACCCAGGGCCCGGTGAAGATCGGTGTCGCGCCGACCAGCTCGACACCGCCTGGCTGACCACCGGCGGCAGCAACGGGTGGTTCGGCACGGGCTTCCAGCCCGACTCGAACGAGGACCACTGCGTGTCGCTGTTCGGCTACGGCACGACCGGTTGGCTCGCGTCGCAGTTGCACGTGGCCGTGCCCGCAGGTGTCGACCCGAACGCACCCGCGTACGCGTTGTTCACCTGGAACTCGATCGGCATCATCGACCACCCGTCGATGGTCAACATCACCCACGAGGCGTGGGTGCGGCAGCCGACGACGGTGGTCCCGAGCAACCTGCAGCCGTGGCCCGTGCTGCGCCGCGGCGCGAACGGTCATCCTGTGCCGACGCTGCAGCGTCTGCTCAACGCGCACGGTGCGACCTTGACCGCCGACGGCTCGTTCGGTGCGCTGACCGACGCAGCGGTGCGGCACTTCCAGCAGGGTGCCGGTCTCGCCGTCGACGGCATCGTCGGCCCGATCACCTGGTCGCACGTGATCATCACGTGCCGGTCGGGCAGCCGCGGCTCGGCCGTCAAGGGAGTGCAGGTGGAGATCAACTTCCGCAACCTGTCGGGCAACCCGGCCACCGAACTCGCGGTCGACGGGCAGTACGGCCCACTCACGCAGAGCGCGGTGCGGGCCTTCCAGCAGGCGGTGCACGCCGACGTCCCGAACATCACGGCGGACGGCGTGTGCGGCACCCTCACCTGGCAGGCGCTGGTCAGCGGAATGCTGGCGGGCTGATCGCTTGTGCCGCAACGGGGCTCGGGGCCGTGCCGGCTCCGAGCCCTAGGCCTGCCACTGCGGGTCGCGCCCGGCCCGCGCGAGCACCCGGTCTAACTCGGTGGCGTCGTCGCCGACCTCCACCGCCGGACCGAAGATGCCCGGCGTGCCGCCGGTGTCGAAGCCCTGCACGTAGCCCGACAGGACGGCGAGCGTCGCGTCGTCGACGTCGAAGTTCTGGCCGGTGGCCTTGGCGAGATCCCACCCGTGCAGCGTCACTTCACCGAGGGCGACCAATCCCATGACCTCGGCGGGCAACTCGACTCCGCCGGCCCTGGTCATGCCGTCCCATGCGTCGGGCGCGACCCAGGCCTGCGCGAGGGCGTCGGCGCGGGCCGGGATCTGCTCGCGCCAGCCGGACGGCGCCTCGGGCCAGCCGCCCGCGTCCGGGTTGGTGTCGGTGAGCGGACCGAAGTCCTTGTCGGCGGCGGCACGGAAAGCCGCGGTGAGGCCGTCGATGTGGGCGAGCAACTGGGAGACGGTGCGCCCTTCGCACGGCGTGGGCCGCGCGAGGTGATCATCGGTGACTCCGTCGAGCAGACCGGTGAGGCGGTGGGCGGACGGGAGCAGGTCGGGCCGAGTGTCCATGACGCCCACGCTCCCACAGCGAGCACGATCGCAACAGGCCTCGCGGTTCAGCCGCCGACGCCGATCTCGTTGCCGTCGGGGTCGCGGTAGATGGTCTTGCGCACCCCGTTGTCGTACATCTCCTGCGACTCCGGCTCGACACCGCGCGCGGTTGCTTCCTGCACGAACCGGTCGAGGTCGTCGACGAACAGGGTGACCATCGAGTGCCCCGCCTGCTCGGGGCGGACGTCGACGTAGAGGTGCCTATGTTCGGCGATGGTCCAGACCCATTCGTCGCTGTTCGGCTCGAACGACTCGACCTCGCCCAGCAACCGGTCGAACCACTCGACGGCACGGTCGCGGTCACTCACGGCGACACCGGCGAAGAGGTCGGCTTCCATCCGTCGATGCTCCCACCGTCGACCGGCGCGCGGTCAGCCGACGCATCCTCGAATCCGCGCGGATTCGGTCAGCGCGCGGCCGGAGCGACTCGGATGCCCTCGGCGCGCATCGCCGCCAGCGCACGATCGTGATCGCGGAGGGTCGACGACGCGCACGCATCACCCACCACGGTCACGTCGTAACCGAGTCGATGAGCCGAGATTGCGGCGACGAAAACGCCGTGGTCGGTGAGCAGTCCGTCGATGACGACATTGCGGACGGCGCGCAGTTGCAGGTTGGCATGCAGGTCAGGGTTGTCGAACGCGTTGCGCGTCGCCTTGCTGAGCACGATGTCGCCGGGCTCGGGCGCCAGCGCCGGGTCGAACGCGGCGTCGCGACTCGTCGGATCGGCCCTCGGTCCGTCACCAGCATCGAGGTAGCGCAGGCAGAACACCGACGCGCCCTGTGCTCGCCAATGGTCCCTGGTGGCTCTTGCCCGTTTCGTCACTGTGCGGTCGTGCGCGAGGTCGACGATCCAGCCTTGGAAGTCGACCTCGAGCAGCGCCGTAGCGCCCATCAGTAGCGCGATCCCGTTGCTGCCGGCAGGTTGTCCAGCGACTGCAGGTCTTGCTCCGTCAGGTCGATCGCGGCCGCGGCCAGGTTTTCGTCGAGTCGGCCGAGCTTCGTCGTGCCGGGGATCGGGATCACGTGTTCGCCCTGCGCCAACACCCACGCGAGCGCGATCGTCGCCGGGCTGCAGGAGTGCCGGCGCGCGACGTCCCGTACGACCTCGACGATGCGCTCGTTCTGGCGCGCGCTGTCACCCGAGAAGCGCGGCAGACCTGCTCGAAAATCGTTGTCGGGCAACGTATTCACGTCGAGCTTGCCCGTGAGGAAGCCGCGTCCGAGTGGGGAGAACGGCACGAAGACAGCGTCGTGATCGGCACACCACGAGACGACATCGCCGCTGCTCGCGCCGTCGGAGTTCGTGCCCTCACCCAGCGCGTCGCGGGTCCAGAGCGACAGCTCCGACTGGACCGCCGCCACCGGGTGGAGCCGGTGGGCCAGGTCGGCCTGCTCGACCGTGACCTCGCTCAGACCGATCGCCGCCACCTTCCCGGACGCCTCCGCGTCGGCAAGAGCACCCCAGCTCTCCTCGAGCGGAACGGAGCGGTCGACCCGGTGCAGGTAATAGAGGTCGATCCGGTCGACGCCGAGGCGCTCCAGGCTGGCATCGATCGCGGCGCGCAGATGGTCGGGTCGGCCGTTGCGCTCGAGGTGCGGCTTGCCGTCGACGTAACTGGAGACGAGCCCACCCTTGGTCGCGACGATCGCCTCGTCGCGGCGTCCGGCGATTGCTTGCCCGACGAGTTGCTCGTTGTGGCCGGCCGCGTAGGCGTCGCTGGTGTCGAGCAGGGTGATCCCGCGGTCGAGCGCGCCGTGGATCACGACGGCGGCCGCGCGCGGGTCGGCCGACTCGGGCGTGTTGTAGGCCCACGACATGCCCATGCAGCCGAGACCGATCGCAGCCGTGTCGCGACTCAAGGCGGGAATTCGCCTGGTGTTCAAGAGATCTCCTTGGTGAGTGTGCGGTCGGTGGAGCGTTGGAGTCGGCGCACCGACGCCGCAACGGGACGGTTGTCGCAGTCGAGGCCGGCGTCGATCAGCTGCCGATAGTGGTCGACCTTGGCGTCGAGAGCGGCCAGCGCTTCGTCGATCTCGCGGCGGCGCGATTCCAGGCGTTCGCGCGACTCCTGCAGGACGTCGATGCGACGGCCGTGACTCGCAGCGCCCTCGGCGATCAACGCGACGAACTCCTTCATCAGCGAGGTCGGCATACCGGTCGCACGCAGTGCGGCCAGCAACCGGACGAGGTCACGGTCACGACCGCTGTAGGCGCGCCGTCCGTCGACGCCGCGACCGACCGGCGGCAGCATGCCTTCCTTCTCGTACCAGCGCAGCGTGTCCGGGGTCAGACCCGACATCTGCGCCATCTCCGCGATGCCGATCTCTCGGTCTTCGGTTGCCTCGACGAGCTCCATGCGTCGAACGTACGTGCTGGAGTGCACTCCAGCGCAAGTAACCTGCAGCGCCCATACCCTGGATTCGGCGCGACAGGTGGCCGCTTGTGCCCGGCGCAAACGACCATCTGTCGCGCGGATTCGGTGAGGAGGGCGGGCGGGTCAGGGCAGGCGCAGGTCGGTCCACCCCGCCACGTCGCACCGGCCGTCATCTCCGCAGCCGGCCGCGAGCGCGGTGCCGTCGCTGCGCCGGCCGATGGTGTGCTGCGATCCGGCGGCGATCGCGACGATGCCGGTCCAGTCGCCGACGTCGCACTGCCCGGCGCTGTTGTCACCGGCCGCGACGACGCGTCCGGACGATGTGAGTGCGACGCAGTGGTGGCTGCCGGCTGCGATCGCGGTGACGTCGCGCCACTCGTGCACCTCGCGCAAACCGGCCGACGGAGCGCCCGCGGCCACCACGCGACCGGCTCGAGTGAGTCCGAGGGTGTGCAGGTAGCCGGCTGCCACTGCGGCCAGGTCGCGCCACGTCTCGACCGCGCACTGTCCGCGGCGGTCGGCGCCGACGGCGACCGCCGAGCCGTCGGACCGTAGCCCCACCGAATGCCAGTCGCCGCACGACGCAGCCACGATGTCGGCCCAGTCGTCGACATCGCATGCGCCTTCGTCGCGGCGTCCGGTGGCTCGGACGGTGCCGTCGGCCAGCACCGCGAGCGTGCGCCGCCATCCGGCCGCGACACCGACGACGTTCGACCAGAAACCCACATCGCACTGGCCGTCGCCGTTCCAACCGGTGGCGCGCACCGTGCCGTCGGCGATCAGCCCGACGGTGTGCGACCGCCCGGTGTTGCGGAAGGTGTGCACGTTGCCGGCGGCGACGGCTTGCACGGTGGTCCAGTCGCCGACGTCGAGCTCACCGGCTCCCCCGTGCCCGACGGCCAGCACGGTTCCGTCGCGGCGCACGCCGACCGAGTGGCGGCATCCGACGGCGATGGTGGTCACCACTCGATCCTGTCAGCCGGCCGCAGCCACCCTCGAATCGGCGCGACAGATGGTCGCTTTCGACCGGCACAAGCGACCATCTGTCGCGCGGATTCGGTCAGGAGGGCAGCGGTCGAGGTCGGCGAGTGTCAGGCCGAGCCGCTCGGTGCGATCCACCCGGCGGTCACGCCCTGCACGCGGCTGCCGTCGAGGTCGGCGAGCGAGATGCTGGCGAACCGTTCGGCGGCCTCGGAGGTCTGCCAGCGGAAGCGGTAGGTGTCGGAGGTCGCGGCGTCGGCGATGGCGCGTCCGGCGTCGGCGGCCTGCTGTGCGGCGGCGAACGACACCTTGGTGCGGGCCAGGTAGGCGTCGAGCAGCGCGGCGTACGGCCCCTCGCTCGCGGTGCGGGCGGCGTTGTCGACGAACGAGCTGGCGACCGCGGCCGGTTCGACGACGCTCACCCAGACGCCGACCTCGCGGGCGACGACGGCGAGCGACTGCATGAAGCCCTCGACCGCGAACTTCGCCCCGCAGTAGGCGTCGGCGAACGGCTGACCCACCACGCCGCCGACGCTGGTGACGGTGAGGATGCGCCCCTGTCCGCGCTCGCGCATGGCGGGCAGCACCGCCTTGGTGAGGCGCACCGGGCCGAGGTAGTTGACCGCGAGTTGGGCTTCGATCTCGTCCATCGTGAGGTCTTCGGCGGTGCCGACGCAGCCGCGTCCGGCGTTGTTGATCAGCACGTCGATGCCGTCGTGTTCGGCGGCGATGGCCGCGAGGCGGTCGCCCGCGGCGGGGTCGGTGACCTCGAGTTCGGCGATGCTCACCGACACCCCGGCTTCGTCGGCGGCCTCGAGCAGAGCGCTCGCGCGGGCGGTGTCACGCACCGTGCCGACGACGTCGAGGCCGCGCTTGGCCAACTCGACAGCGGCGAACAGACCCATCCCGGACGACGCTCCGGTGACGACTGCGGTGGTGGTCACGCGAACTCCTCGAGCCGGGCGGGTGCGGACTCCGATCAACCTAGTGCCGCGCGGCCGCCTCCGGCTGGTGCTTCTGGGGCGCCGTCGAGCCGGGGCGCAGGTCGAGCCTGCGCAGCAGCTGAGCGTTGAGCGCGACCACGACCGTCGAGGCCGACATCAGCAATGCCCCGACCGACATCGGCATCACGAAACCGATGGGCGCGAGCACACCGGCCGCGAGCGGCACGGCGACCAGGTTGTAACCGGCGCCCCACGCGAGGTTCTGCACGCTCTTGCGGTACGTCGCACGCGACAGCTCGATCACCGACAGCACCGAGCGCGGATCGTCGGACGCCAGGATGATGCCCGCCGAACCGATCGCCACGTCGGTGCCGGCACCGATCGCGATGCCGACGTCGGCCGTGGCCAGTGCGGGCGCGTCGTTGACGCCGTCGCCGACCATGGCGACCTTCCGTCCCTCGCCCTGCAACTCGGCCACCTTCGACGCCTTGTCCTCGGGGCGGACGCCGGCGAAGACTCGGTCGATGCCGAGCTCGGCGCCCACGGAGTGCGCGACCGCCTCGGCGTCGCCGGTGATCATGACGACCTGCACACTGCGCTCGTGCAGCGCTTGCACCGCGGTGCGCGACTCTTCGCGGATCTCGTCGGCCAGGCGCAACGCACCGGCCACCGCACCGTCGACGACGACGTGCAGGATGATCGCGCCCTCCTCGCGCCAGTCGTCCGCGACGGCGAGTTCGTCGCCGCCGATCTGATCGAGCAGGGCCGGCCCACCGACGCGGACGGTGCGTCCGTCGACGTCCGCCGACACTCCGACTGCGGGGTGGGAGGTGAAACCGTCGGCCTTCGGCACGGTGAGCTCGTGCTGCTCGGCGGCCCGCACGATCGCGTGGGCGAGTGGGTGTTCGGAGTCGGCCTCGGCCGCCGCAGCCAGCGCCAACAGGTCGTCGGCGGAGAGCGGTTGCAAGTCGGCGGGCTGCACAGCGGTGACCGTCGGCTGGCCCTTGGTGAGCGTGCCGGTCTTGTCGAAGAGGACGGTGTCGACCGAACGCATCGACTCCATCGCGAGGCGGTCCTTCACCAGCACGCCGGCGCGCGCGGCGCGCTCGGTGGCGATCGAGATCACCAACGGAATGGCCAGGCCGAGAGCGTGCGGGCAGGCGATGACGAGCACGGTGATCGTGCGCACGACGCCGTCGTCGGGCAGGCCAACGAGGGCCCACACCACGAAGGTGATCAGGGCCGAGCCGAGCGCGAACCAGAACAGCCAACCGGCAGCCGTGTCGGCCAGCCGCTGCGCCCGCGAACCCGACGCCTGTGCGTCGGCCACCAACTTCTGGATGCCGGCGAGCGTCGTCCGGTCGCCCGTCGCCGTCACCTCGACCCGCAGACCGGAGTCGGTCGCGATCGTGCCGGCCACCACCGCGTCGCCGACCTCGCGGCGCACGGTGCGCGACTCACCGGTGATCATCGCTTCGTCCATCGCCGCCGAACCCTGCACGACGCGTCCGTCGGCCGGCACGCTGCCGCCCGGGCGGACGACGACGATGTCGCCGGCCCGCAGGTCGGACGGCGAAACGGTGGAGATCTCGTCGCCGTCGACACGCTCGGCCTCGTCGGGCAGCAACGCCGCGAGCGAGTCGAGAGCCGACGTCGTGCGGGCCAGCGACCGCATCTCGATCCAGTGACCCAGCAGCATGATCACGACCAGCAGCGCGAGCTCCCACCAGAAGTCGAGATGGTGCGGCAGCAGCCCGAGAGTCGCGCCCCACGACGCAACGAACGCGACCGTGATCGCCAGCGCGACGAGCAGCATCATGCCGGGCTGACGCGCCTTGACCTCGCCGACGGCACCGGTCAGGAACGGCCGCCCGAACCACACATAGAGGACGGTGCCGAGCACCGGCGGGGCGGCGTCGATCAGGACGTTGTGCGGCAGGTCGTAGCCGACGAGGTCGGCGAACATCCGCGACAGGAGAACGGTGGGAATCGCAACGACGAGCGAGCCCCAGAAGAGCCTCCGGAACATCGCGACATGGTCGCCGTGACCGCCGTGACCGCCGTGACCGCCGTGACCGCCGTGACCGCCGTGACCGCCGTGACCGCCGTGACCGCCATGGCCGCCATGCCCAGCGTGGTCGGCATGCCCAGCGTGACCGGCGTGTTCTTGGCTCGACTGCTCGGCACTGACGGCGCCGTGGTGTTCATGGCCGGCGTTCTGCGGTTCCGTACTCATGTCATCCTCTCGCATAATACCCCCTGGGGGTATTTGGTCATGGCTCGTGCAACCAACGACCGCTCGACACCGTTCCCGAGAACCATGGAGATTTCACGAAGATCGTGTGACGTGTCGATCGCTTCGGCACGGTCCTTCCCCCACGGACCCGACCGTGGTCGAGACTGGCCCGATGAAGGCGCCCCCGAATGACCACCGGACGCGGGTTCTCGTCGTTGACGACGAAAAGGCCCTGGCCGGCATGATCGCCAATTACCTCGATCGCGCAGGGCATCGGGTGCGCGTGGAACACACCGGCACCGACGCCGTCTCGGCCGCGCGCGACTGGGTGCCCGATGTCATCGTTCTCGATCTCGGGCTGCCCGGCCTGGACGGCGTCGAGGTATGTCGTCGGGTGCGCACCTTCTCGGACTGCATGGTCTTGATGGTCACCGCTCGGGACGACGAGACCGACACCCTGATCGGCCTCTCGGTGGGCGCCGACGACTACATGACCAAGCCTTTCAGCGTCCGCGAACTGGTCGCACGAGTGGGTGTGCTCCTGCGTCGTCCGCGCGGTGCATCCACACAAGTCGCGGCAACGCTGCGACTGGGCGACCTCACCGTCGACACTCACGCGCGCGAGGTACGCCTCGCCGACTCGCAGATCCAACTCACTCGCACCGAATTTGACTTGCTCGCAACGTTCTTGGGCCAACCACGACGTGCGTTCGACCGCCGAGCGCTCATCGAAGCCATCTGGGGCGTGGACTGGGTGGGCGATGAGCACCTCGTCGACACCCACATCGCGCACCTGCGTCGAAAGCTGGGCGACGACGCGTCCAATCCACGCTTCATCGAAACGGTGCGCGGCGTCGGTTACCGAGCGGGCAGCGGATCATGAGGACTGTCGGCAGCCGATCTCGAAGCCTGGTGACCTGGCTGCTGATCGCTCAGGCCGTTGTCCTGTGTGTCACTGCGGTCGTCGCCACGGTGGCCGCCGCGGTGATCGGCCCGCCCCTGTTCCATGAACATCTGCATCTCGCCGGATCCGACACCTCGGGGTCCACCTTCGACCACGTCGAGGAGGCATTCCGGTCCGCGGGGCTCCTCACCTTGGGGGCCGCACTCCTCGCAGCCATCGCTGCCGCCGGCCTGGTCACCGTCGTCCTCGGCCGACGACTGACCGGCCCACTGCAGGACCTCGCCTCAGCCGCCACGCGTCTCGCGGACGGCCACTACGGGGCAACGGTCGCGCAGCCGACCCGCCTGAGCGAGCTTGCTGCGGTCGGCACAGCGTTCAATCGAATGTCGGCCCAGCTCGCCAGCACCGAGCAGGTGCGCCAGCAGATGCTCTCCGATCTCGGCCACGAGTTACGCACACCGCTCGCCACGATTCAGGTCTACCTCGACGCGGCCGACGACGACGTGACGAGCGGTCACGAACTCACGGCCGTGCTGCGCGAACAGGTGACCCGTCTCGACCGGCTCACGAGAGATATCAACGCAATCTCGCGGGCGGACGAATCCGCGATCACCCTCGAACGCAACCCGATCGACGTCGCCGAGCTGCTCGCTTCGGTCACTGGCCCTCGCCAAGAACACCTCAGAGCGCGCGGCCTCACGCTGGACGTGTCCGCGCCGTCCGGGACGACGCTACGCGGCGATCGCCTGCGCCTGCAGCAGGTGCTGACGAACCTGCTCGACAACGCGGAGCGACACACGGCGGACGGCGGACGAATCCGGGTCACCGTCCGACCCGAGCCCCAGGCAGTGTCGATCGAGGTGGCCGACGACGGCGACGGCATCGGCGAGGAGCACCTGGCGCACGTTTTCGAACGGTTCTACCGCACCGACACCGCGCGCGACCGAGACCACGGAGGCGCGGGCATCGGCCTCGCGATCTGTCGTTCGGTGGTGCTCGCGCACGGCGGGTCGATCACGGCGCACAGCAACGGGTTCGGCACGGGCGCACGCTTTCGGATCACCCTGCCAACTCCATGAAAGCTCCATAGAACCTCGACCCGCACGTCAGATCGGTGGACGAGTCTTGTTGGTATGAAACACCTTTCGACGATCACCCTCGCCGGCGCCGCCGTGCTCGCACTCACGCTCACAGCATGCGGAAGCGACGACAGCAGCCACTCCGCGGGGCACGGATCGATGATGTCCTCGGCCGCGTCACCGGCGACTGCAGCCGGCAGGCAAGGTGACATCAGGTTCGCGCAGCAGATGATCCCGCACCACCGCCAGGCGGTGCAGATGGCCGACATGGCGCTCAACCGGCAGGGCGTCTCGGCCGACGTCACCCGCCTCGCGGCCGCCATCAAGAAGGCACAGGATCCCGAGATCAACACGATGACCGGGTGGCTGAAGTCGTGGGGCGCGACCGTGCCGACCGGCGGCGATCACTCGGGCCACGACATGAGCAGCATGAACGGCATGAGCGGCACGGGCGACATGACCGGAATGATGTCGCAACAGGACATGGACATGCTCGGCAAGGCGACAGGCCCGGCGTTCGACCGGATGTGGCTGACGATGATGGTCAAGCACCACCAAGGCGCGGTCACGATGTCGTCGGACGTCAAGAAGACCACCGACAACCCGGAGGTCAGCAGCCTTGCCGACTCGATCATCAAGGCTCAGAACGCCGAGATACGCACGATGCAGGACTTGCTGAAGACCCCCGCGGCCTGAGCTCTTGCGGATGGATCCGACCAGCAGGCAACCACCTTCGTGACCTAGGCAGCCAGTCGCGCCTTGCGCTTGTCGTAGGCCCAGCCCGGCCCGCGCAGCAGGTACGACCAGCGGTCGGCCCAGTTGTCGGCGGAGCTGACATCGGCGAACATGTCGGCCCACTCGTGACCGGCGATGCGCAGCGGGTTGAAGGTGTCGATGTTGGTGGTGCCCTGACAAGTGCGTCAAGCGGCCCGGTTCTGTCGGCCCGCAAGACGGAATCCGGATCATGTTCGACACCGTCCGCCACGAGAGTTTTCAACTGATCGCCGACGTTTCTCGTCCATGCCTGGCCGGAATCGGAGAAATAGTCTTTCATTCTCGCTGTACACTTCTTTGCCGGGTGGGTGACACCCGCGCGAAGCACAACATTGAACCGTTCAAAAATCAGTTCACCAAAATACTCCTCTACGAAAAGATCTTCCATTTCGGACTCGTTCATTCCAACAACGGAGACCACTGTGGCGTCTTGGTGCCTGAATCCCGGTTCCTTCTCCAAGGCCTCCAATGCTTTGCGACCAGCCCCGTCGTTATCCAGCAATGCATGTACACGGCACACACCGTCGTAGTACAGTCGATACTGATAGGCGACATTGGGGGCGCCAGTAGTGCACTCGATCCTCAGTGTCCCATTACTCAGTGCGGATGAAATCGCCTTACTGCGACGATTCAAGAATGTCGTGATGATGCGCTTGTCACCGTACCCCTCCACCAACAACACGACATTGGCAGATTGCAGATTGTCCGCAACTCGAACACCTAGAACATCACGAATCTGAGTCAGTGATGTCGCTTGCACCGCGCGGTTCTCTTGGATGATGATGTTCCCCGAGACATCACCCCGACCGACGAGCAAAGGACTGTGCGTTGTGATGACGACCTGCTGCTCTTGCGCAATCTCATCAAGGACCTTTCGGAGCTCGTGAACGGCCTTGGGTCGGTCGGGAGTCGGCGGCGTGCTCGACGATTTCCGACCGACCGGCTGAACCGTCCCAGCAGATGCCCAGACGACCAATCCCCGTCCCCGCTCCAGCAGTCGACGACATCGACTACCCGTGCACCTACCCGTGAGCTCACAGGCTGTACGCCCGAGTAACTTTACATAACTACTGCCGCGCCGATCGCCATGTTCCTGACCTGCAGAAACATCGCGACCCCTTGTCAGCGAGAACAGTTCTCACCTCGAACAAACTTCCAAGTTGTGCGATTCTCGATGCCAAAACGACCTGAAAACTGCCCCTACTTTGATCAAACCCCGATTCGACCAATGTTCGCTGCATCTCGACAGCAGCAGCAGGTCATCAACTCAGAAGTTCTGCGCCATGTCCTTGAATCGCGAGTAGTGGCCCTGGAACGCCACCGTGATCGTGTCGGTCGGGCCGTTACGGTGCTTGGCCACGATGACGTCCGCCTCGCCGACGCGCTCGGACTCCTTGTTCGTCTGGTCTTCACGGTGCAACAGGATGACCATGTCGGCGTCCTGCTCGATGGAGTTGTGGACGCTGATTCCGTTCGCCACGAAGTTGTGGGCGCCGAGCACGGTCGCGTCGAACGTCTCCTCCAGACCGTCGAGTTCGACCGACTTCACGGTGTCCCACATGACGTCGTTGATCGCGAACAGTTCGAGGTCTGCCGAATCCAGCACTGCCGCAACGCGGCCCAGGCGCTCGCGGCTCGGGGCGCGCTTCCACATGGTCGACCCGCAGAACTGCGAGTCCATGGCCGCGGCGAACTCACGGTGCGTCATCCCCTGATCAGACATGACCTGCTTGACGGTGTCCCAGACCTGCACCGGCACGGTGTCGACGTTGGTGTTGTTCTGCTTCTCACGAATGATCCCGAGCAGTTCGGCCGCCTGAACCGACCGCGCACCGTGCACCCCGATCTCCTGGAGGAATCGGCGCTGACTGTCCGATCCGGAGACGTCGATCGTGTACCCGTCGCGGTAGTTGCCCTCGCGGGTCACTCGCGTACGCGTCGAGATGCCGAACCGCAGCAGCAACTGGCTCAGGTCGTCCACGAGCCGGCGCGAAGTCGAGGCGTAGTAGATGCGCCCACCCGACTTCGACTTGTTGACGGTCACCGATCCGTCGGTCGCCCAGATGTGGTTGATGAACAACGCGATCTGACGCTTCGAAGCAAGGAACATCGACTCCGGCACGAATTTCTCGTGGCTACGAAGCCCGAACAGTCCGAGTCCGTCAAGCCATTCGGTGATCGGGTTTCGCTTTCCATGATCGAGCCGATACGGCGCGCGAAGTCGCAAGGTCGTGCAGCGAGCAGCCGCGTACTCGTCTCGCACCGAGACGATCCCGAAAGCGGACAGCGCCGCTTGAGAAACCACTTCCAGGTTCGCCTCGTCGATGGACGCGTACCGCAGCGGTTGACCCTTCACAAACGACCCGTCGCCGATGAGATGCGCGAGCAGAATGATCCGAGCCTTGTCGTCCCACGGTTCGAACCTCTCCGGCGCCGGCACGTGCCGTGGGACGGCGACCCGGTCGCCTTCCTTGAGGTCACCCAGCGCGCGCCATCCGTCGTACGACATGAGGGGGTGGTTCTCGGTGAGTCGCAACGTTTTTCCGGACACCAACGTCAACCGGAAGACCGGCTTCACACCGCTGCGGAACGCATGCGTCATCGTCCGAGTGACCAAACGCTGCCGGTCGTCCAGGGCCCAGACCGGGACGTCCTTCTCTCCCGATGCAACCAACTCACCGATGGTGATCTCAGCCCCGGTGTCGGCGCGCAGGATGCGGGAGTCGGCCGTCAGACAACCCGATTCGCGAAGGTCGCTCATCTGCGGACGCTTGTCGGTGCGCTGCTCCGGGCCTCGGTTCAGCTGCGAGATCGCGATGACCGGCACCTCGAGTTCCTTGGCAAGCAGCTTCAGCGCACGCGAGAACTCCGACACCTCCTGCTGACGCGATTCGACCTTCTTGCCGGACGTCATCAGTTGCAAGTAGTCGATGACGACGAGCTTGAGGTTATTGCGCTCCTTCAACCGGCGGCACTTGGACCGGATCTCCATCAGCGACATGTTCGGTGAGTCGTCGATGAACAGAGGAGCGTCGGAGATGCGGCCCATCGTCTTGGCGAGCTTGGCCCAGTCCTCGTCGCGCATCGTGCCCTTGCGCATGTGCTGCAACTGGATCTCGGCCTCGGCCGACAGCAGACGCATCGAGATCTCCACCTTGCTCATCTCCAGACTGAAGATGACCGAGGTCATGTTGTTCTTGATCGACGCAGCGCGCGCGATGTCCAGACCAATTGTCGATTTGCCGACAGCCGGCCGGGCGGCGATGACGATCATCTGGCCCGGGTGCAGACCGTTGGTCAAGGTGTCGAGGTCGTGGAAGCCGGTGGGCACACCGGTCATCTGACCGCCGTGCGAGGACGCGGCCTCGATCTCGTCGGCGGTCTGCTCGACCACCTCGCCCAGGCGCACGTAGTCCTCGGTGTCCTTGCCGGCGGTGACCCCGAAGATCTCCGCCTGCGCCGCATTGATGACGTCGACGACGTCTCCCCCGCCGTCGGACTGCCCCATCTGCACGATGCGGGTGCCGGCTTCGACCAGTCGGCGCAGCACCGCCCGCTCGGCGACGATCTGCGCGTAGTACCCGGCGTTCGCCGCGGTGGGCACCGACTGGATCAGCTCGTGCAGGTAGGGCTGGCCGCCGACCCGCTGCAACTCGCCACGCTTGGCGAGTTCGTCGGCGACGGTGATCGCGTCGGCCGGCTCACCGCGTCCGTACAGGTCGATGACCGCTTCGTAGATCATCTCGTGTGCCGGGAAGTAGAAGTCGCGGCCGTTGACGACCTCCGCCGAGTCGGCGATGGCGTCCTTGCTGATCAGCATGCCGCCGATCACCGACTGCTCGGCGTGCCGGTCCTGCGGCGGAACGAGGCCGGGCGCGTTGCCGCCGGAGTGGTCGGAGCCACCCGAGTCGGCGTACGCCGGGTTCAGATCGTCCACGACATGCCCTGCTTCCTGCTGCTCTGAACTCCCGACACCACTGCACCAGCCACCACCGACAACGACCTCATGCGCTGTTCGACACCGGGCTGACAGGGAACCGTACGACGCGGTTCACCGACCCGCCAAACAGTCGGCTCACCTCCCTGTGCGCAACCTGGGGACAACGTGTGTGACCGGCTGTGGAGCATTGCTCACAGGCTGTGGACAACGCTGTGCATAACGTGGAGAGGCGGCACTGACCTGCAAAAACAGATTGTTCACAGCTGTACCACTGGGTGAGACACACTCCGTTCCCCCTCTGAGGGTGCGAACACGAATCGGCCCGCACGACCGGATAGCTGGTCGTGCGGGCCGTGACCCGGGGGCTGGAATCAGCCGTTGGTGCTGGTGACGAACACGCCACTGGAGTAGTTCGTGCCACGCTCGACCGAGTTCGGCAGCGAGTGCGAGCGCCAGGTGTTGCAGTCGATCAGGCCGAAGTGCAGGTGCGGACCGGAGGAGTTTCCGGTGTTGCCCGACGTCGCGATGGGCTGTCCCTGCGCGATCGGCTGACCGGCCACCACGCGGTACGCCGACAGGTGGAAGTACACCTGGCACGCGCCGGAGGCGTCCTTGATCCGGACGTACATGCCGCCGCCCATCGAGGTGTACCCGGTGTCCTGCACCACGCCCGCACGCGAAGCCACGAGCGGGGTGCCGACCGGCATGCCGAAGTCGATGCCGTGGCGGTTGTAGGAGGTGTGATGCGACCAGGATCCACCCGGACCCTGGGTGATCTTGAACGTGCCGCCTTTGGCCCACGGCATGCGGTACGGACCGCTCGGGTCACCTACGGGCCGGGTGACCGGTCCGGTCGTGTCGGTGGTCGTGGTGCCGGGGGTGGTCGTCGTTCCGGTCCCGGTCGTCGGACCGCCGGTACCCACACACGGGAAGCCATCGAGTGCACGCCAGGTGGCCGAGTCCACGGTGCCGGTCACGGGAAGTGACTTGGACGCCTGGTAGGCACGCACCCGGGCCAGCGTGGCGGGACCGAACGAACCGTCGACGGTCAGCCCACCCAGGCGCTGCTGCGCGGTACGAACCAGATCGCCCGTGCTGCCGAAACGCAGCGTGGAGACACGGCAGACCTTGCCCTCGCCGGCCTTGCCCGGAAAACCACCGAGCGCCGCCCACGTGGCCGGACCGACGCGTCCGTCCACATACAAATTCTTGGACGCCTGGTAGGACATCAGACGGCTCTGCGTCGCCGGTCCGAACGATCCGTCGACGACCAGTCCGCCCAAGCGCTGCTGCAGCGTCTTGACCAGCTCACCCTCCGAACCGATGGACAGCCAGACGACGTTCTGCGCCGCAGGCGTGCGAACCACCGACGGTGCTGCCTTGGGTGCTGCCGCGGGTGCAGCGGTCGGAGCGGCCGCTTCTGCTGCTGGCGCCAGCACCGTCGCCGCACCGGTCGGGACGGTGACGGCGACACCGACTCCGGCCATCAGGCGGGGCGAGGTGATGGCACCGGCCGCCGGGTTGGGGCGTCGCTTCAGGTGGCGGGGTGCGGGGGAAGTGCGGAGCAAGATGTTCAGCCTTTCGGGGGTCGGGCGCGACGGTTCGCAGTCGGGGGGCTCGTCAGCTGACGAAGCGGCCGAAACCGGTGGGGGTGTTGTAGATCGGCTGCAGACGAACGACCTGGCCCGGGTACGGAGCCGCGATCATCCTTCCTTCGGACACCCAGATACCGACGTGGTAAGCAGGCGAACCGAAGAAGACGAGGTCACCCGGCTGCGGCGTGCTGACCTTGGTCAGGAAGCGCTGCTGCGCGCTGGCCACGCGCGGGATCGACAGACCGACTTTGGCATACACGTACTGCGTCAGGCCCGAGCAGTCGAAACCGCCGGAAGGAGTCGCTCCGCCCCACACGTACGGGATGCCGAGGTACTGCTTGGCGGTGTCGATGATGCGCTGGCCCACCGTGCCGTCGGCCGGCGGTTCGGGGGTGGTCGGGGGGTGTGCGATGTCGCAGGGGAATCCACCGATGGCCGCCCAGGTCGCGTCGTCGACGACTCCGGTGACCGGCAGACCCTTGGACGTCTGCAGCGCACGGACCGAGGCCAACGTTGCCGGGCCGAAGACACCGTCGACAAGAACGTTCCCACCCAGGCGCTTTTGCAGTTCGACGACCACGGCACCGGTCGAGCCGAAGCGGACGGTCGTGACATCGCAGGCCGCAGGAGGCGTGACCGGGGGCGGGGTCACCGGGGGAACGGGCGGCTCCGGGGTGGTCGGCGGCTCCGGAGTGACGGAGGTGGGGAAGCCACCCAGCGCCTGCCAGGTGACCGGACCGACGACACCATCGACGTACAAGTTCTTCTGCGTCTGGAAAACACGCACCGCACGCAGTGTGGCCGGACCGAAGTCACCGTCCACCACGATGTTCAACCGCTGCTGGACGACCTTCACCAACGCACCGGACGAGCCGTAACTCAGGCTCACGACACCGTCGGTCCGCGGCGGGGTGGTGGGCGTCCCCGGCGTAGGCGGTTGCGGGGTGGTCGGCGGAGCCGGCGGCTCCGCAGTGACGGAGGTGGGGAAGCCACCCAGTGCCTGCCAGGTGACCGGACCGACGACACCATCGACATACAGGTTCTTCTGCGTCTGGAAAGCACGCACCGCACGCAGTGTGGCCGGACCGAAGTCGCCGTCCACCACGATGTTCAACCGCTGCTGGACGACCTTCACCAACGCACCGGACGAGCCGTAGCGCAGGCTCACCACATTCGTCGGCGCCGTAGGAGCCGTCTTGACCGGCGTCGCGGCGATCGGCGTCGCGGCCGGTCGCGCTGCCTGAACCGGCGCAGCGGCTTGCGCCGGGGCTGTCATCGTGCCGACAGCCGTCGTGGGGACGGCGAGGGCCGTTCCACCGAGAACGAGGGACTTGCGGGCGGCAACCTTGCCCAGGAGACCCGGGCGCTGCTTCTGGTGCCGAGGCGTGGTGATCGTCATCGGGCCCTCTCGATACGTAGTCCGTCGTACGTGTCTTCGGTCAGCCGCTCGCTCCTGATCGGTCAGGGTGACGACGTCCCGGTGGACCGGGGACGGGCTGCCGGAAGGACTATGCCCGCTCTGGGAGTTCTGGGGTAGTCGTGAGTGATGTAAAGCGGCGTGTCAGTTCTTGCACATGGGATTCATGTGACGTATGTGGCAACAGCGACAACCCGGAAGACGGTGGTTGAACGTGCACATTTTCGCGCCATCATTGACATCTGGCGCCGCACGCATACCAGGGGCGCCGAACGGACGAATCGAACGACACGCCGAAACACGGGTTTCTTGTAATTATCTCGCATCTTGAGATATCGGACGTCACGGCGACGTCGACCGTCGACGAAGTAGCATGTGCGCAGCAATTTCCGCCGGCCCTGCGTGCGTCCCGATCACGGCCAACTCGGTTGTCGCACAGCCGACTTGGCCACCACGCCTGAGCGCACAAACGCGCCGATGTCGAACGACGTCCCGGCACACGATTCGGTTGGTCAAGCGTGCATCACGACTTCCCGACACAGCGCGAGGGCTGGCCTTCGTCGCCCGAAAACGCAGCTTGCCCCGCACCGATCAGGTGCGGGGCAAGCTGAGATGTCGAGCAGGGGCTGACGATCAGTAGCGACCGTAGTTCTTGTAGCCCCAGATCTTCTTGGTGACGATGGAGGTACCGGGCATACGCGCGGACACCTCGTAGCCGTTGCCGGCGTAGATCGACACGTGGTACGCCGGGAAACCGGAGAAGACTAGGTCGCCGGGCACCGGGCTGTAGACGCGGCGTGCGCCGGCCTGCTGGGCACTGGCGGTACGCGGAATGCTCTTGCCGGCCTTGCGATGGACGTACTGCGTGAAGCCGGAGCAGTCGAAGCCGTTCGGCGTGGTGCCGCCCCAGACGTAGGGAACACCGTGGTACTGCTGCGCGATGCGAACGATGGACGACCCGCTGGTGCTCGTGCGCGGTGCGCTACGCGAGACGTACCCGCCGCCGGGCACTCCACCGAGGGCGCGCCAGGTGGAGTCACCGACATAACCGTTGGCATAGATACCGGCTCGGCGCTGAACCGACTTGACCGCCCAGAGGGTCTGCGGACCGTACGAACGGTCCTTCGCGATGGCGTAGCCCTTGCGCTGCAGGCGGTACTGGAGCAGTTCGACCCAGTAGCCACGTGCGCCGTAGCTGACGTTGTAGGCACCGGCGGCCTTGATCGGAGCGGCCTTGGCCGACGATGCGACCGCGGCGGGAGCCGGAGCTGCGCTGGCGGACTCGGACAGAGCGACCGGAACCACGGTTACGGTGGCGGCTGCAACAGCCAGACCGCGGCGGCTCACGATGGAGGAGACGACGCTCTGCTCCTGCTTGAGATGGCGAGGCTTGTAGGAACCCATTGCGGGGAAGACCCTTCGGCACTTGACGACGTGTTGACAAAGCTGCGCGGTCGACCGGAAGTGGTCGGCCGCGGTACTGCTGAGCGCTTCTGCTTCCCCCAAGTCAGCGTGGCGCCCGCACTACTGTGCACCAAACTCGGTTCGGTTCCGAACCGGAGGCAAAATTTTCGTCAAGGCTGCACACAGGGCTCCGCAGGGGCCCTCGACGAGGAGTCGCTCAACGGCCAACCACCCGGCCGTGACCATTCCGTGATTATCCGCGCTATTGCAGGCATGTCGGGACTTCGGCTTAACCGCCCGACAGGGACCCTCCACACCCCTCTCGCGCGTCCACATCGTGGGATCTTTGTGTCCCAATATTCGAGATGGCACCCAGCCCGGTGGGCCGGTAGCGTGTCCCACATGCGCGATTCCGCTGCACAGGCGCCACCCATTTCACTTCAGTACCGTCGACCTCGGGCCGGCAGCGGCCTGTGAACCGCGACTCATCCGCGATGGACGTCGCCCCGGTCGATCCACGCGACGTCCTCCGTCTTGCCGTACCGGCTTTCCTCACGCTCATTGCCGAACCGTTGTTCCTACTCACCGACAGTGCGATCGTGGGTCACCTCGGCACCGTGCCGTTGGCTGCTCTCGGAGTTGCGTCCGCCGTCCTGCTCACTGCCGCCGGCGTATTCGTCTTCCTGGCCTACGCGACGACCTCGGTGGTGGCTCGTCGTATCGGTTCCGGGCGACGGACGGCAGCCCTCGAGGCCGGGGTGGACGGTATGTGGTTGGCGATTCTGCTCGGCGTCCCCACCGCTGCCGGGGTTGCGGTCTTCGCCGAGCCGTTGTGCCGGGTCATGGGAGCGGACGGCGCCGTCCTCGATCCGGCAGTCACCTACCTGCGGATCGCCGCACTCGGCATCCCGTCCCTGCTTGTCGTGTCGGCCGCCACCGGAGTCCTGCGGGGCTTCCAGGACACCCGCACTCCCCTGGTCATCGCCACCGCGGGCTTCACCGCCAACGCGATCCTCAACTATCTTCTGGTGTATCCGCTCGACCTCGGTATCGCCGGGTCGGCGATCGGCACGGTGATCGCGCAGAGCGGCGCCGCGGCGGCCTTCGCGTTCCTGGTGTTGCGCCGGGCAGGTGCGGCGGGTGCCCGTCTCGCCTTCCACCCCGGGGACGTCCTGGCGGCGGCCCGTGTCGGCGCCCCGCTGCTGGTCCGCACCATCGCCCTGCGTGCGGCGTTCCTGCTCACCACCTGGGTGGCAGCCGCCCTCGGAGTGATCCCGCTGGCTGCTCACCAGGTCGCGATGAACGTGTTCAGCCTCCTCGCCTTCGCCCTCGACGCCCTGGCCATCGCCGCGCAGGCACTCATCGGTACCGGCCTGGGCGCCGGGGACGCTCCCTACGCGCGGCGCGCCACGTCCTTGATGACCCGCTGGGGCTGGCTCGGCGGACTCGGGTTGGGCGTGATCACCGCCGCGTCCGCTTGGATCCTTCCCCCGCTGTTCACCTCCGACCCGCAAGTGCGCTCGACTCTCACGGTCGCGCTCCTGGTGCTGGCGGTCACGCAGCCGATCTCCGGAGCAGTGTTCGTGCTCGACGGCGTCCTGATGGGCGCCGGAGACAACAGGGCTCTCGCATGGCTGTCGATCGCCACCCTGGCCGCGTACGTGCCCGTGCTGCTGCTCGCGCGCGAGCTGGGCACTTCGAAGTCACCGCAGGTCGGCATCGCCCTGCTCTGGGGAGCGCTGGCCTGGTTCATGGCGGCGCGCTGGTTCGCGTTACGGCAACGCGCGCGTTCGGACGCGTGGCTGGTGGTCGGTGCGCGCTGAAACCGGGACAGAAAGGACTGCGACCCCGCTCGTGACGAGCGGGGCCGCAGCCGTGACTGCCGGGTCGAGCCTTACTTGGCGGCGACCACGTTCAGCTTGAGGGTGGCAGCGACCTCGGGGTGCAGGCGCACCTCGACCTCGTGCTCACCGAGCGAACGGATCGGCTGCTTGACCTGGATGGTGCGACGGTCGACGTTGCCGGCACCGGCGTCCTTGACCGCGTCGGCGATTTCGGCGGTGGTGACTGCACCGAACAGGCGGCCGGACTGACCGGAGCGTGCCTGCAGGTTGACCTTCGCGTTCTCCAGCGAGCCCTTGAGCGCCTTGGCGTCGTCGAGCGACTTCACAGCGCGGACCTCGCGGGCCTTGGTGATCGACTCGACCTGCTTCTGGCCGCCCTTGGTCCACGGGGTGGCCAGGCTGCGGGGAAGCAGGTAGTTGCGGGCGTAGCCGTCCTTGACGTCGACGACGTCACCGGCGGAACCGAGGCCGTGGACCTCGTGGGTCAGGATGATCTTCATGTCTGTGTCCTTTCCTACGCCGGGGCTCAGCGAGCCGACGACGAGTACGGCAACAGGGCCATCTCGCGCGCGTTCTTGACGGCGTTGGCGATCAGGCGCTGTTCCTGCACGGACACACCGGTCACGCGGCGGGCGCGGATCTTGCCGCGGTCGCTGATGAACTTGCGCAGCGTTGCGACGTCCTTGTAGTCGATCTTCTCGACCTTCGCCGCCTTCAGCGGGTTGGCCTTCTTCTTGGGCTTACGCACAACGGGCTTGGCCATCGTGGTGCTCTCCTTCTACTTCAGGGAGCCCGAGCGAACTCGGGATGGTGATGTTGATGAGTGGTGCGGGGTTCTCGCCCGCACCGGTTGAGTCAGGACTCGATCAGCGGTGGATCAGAATGGCGGTTCGTCGTAGCCGGGGCCGGCGTTCCATCCGCCGCCCTGCTGGCCACCACCGGAGTTGCCCCCGGAATTTCCCCCGGAGTTGCCCCCGCCGTAGTTGTTCGAACCACCGGTGGCCCACGGGTCCTCCTGCGGCGCACCGCCGCCGAAGTTGCCGCCCTGGCCGGAGCCGCCCTGCTGTCCGCCACCGAAGTTGCCGCCGCCACCGCGCTGGGTCTTGTTGACCTTTGCGGTTGCGTAGCGCAGCGAGGGGCCGACTTCGTCGACGTCCATCTCGACCACGGTGCGCTTCTCGCCTTCCTTGGTCTCGAACGAACGCGACCTCAGGCGACCCGACACGATCACGCGCGAGCCGCGGTTGAGCGACTCGGCGACGTTCTCGGCGACGTCACGCCACACCGAGCAGCGCATGAACAGCGTTTCGCCGTCCTTCCACTCGTTGGTCTGACGGTCGAACTGCCGCGGCGTGGACGCCACGGTGAAGTTCGCGACAGCGGCTCCGGACGGCGTGAACCGCAGTTCCGGATCCTGAGTGAGGTTGCCGATGATGGTGATGACGGTGTCGCCGGCGGCCATGGTGTTGTCCTAACTCGTGACGAAGAGGAATCAGGCGTCGGCGCGCAGCAGCTTGGTGCGCAGGATGGACTCGTTGAGACCCAGCTGGCGGTCAAGCTCCTTGGCGGTTGCCGACTCCGCGGTCATGTTGACCACGGCGTAGATACCCTCGGACTTCTTCTTGATGTCGTAAGCCAGGCGACGGCGGCCCCACAGGTCGATGTTGTCGACGGTGCCACCATCCTTGGTCACGACTGCGAGCATCTTGTCCAGCGAGGGCTGGACCGTGCGCTCGTCAAGCTCGGGGTCGAGGATGATCATGAGTTCGTACTGACGCATGCGTAAACCCACCTCCTTCGGTCTTGAGCGGCCACGTCGATCTGACGTGACAGGAGGTTTACTGCGTGTCCTGCGTCCCGGTAGCGGCGCCGACGGCGTCGTCCACGGTGAGCAGAACGTCGGTCAGTCTAGAGGCGGTCGCTGACAATCAGCGAATCGCGGCCGTCGCCTGTGGAGAAGCCGGTCCCTTCGTCCGCGGCTGTGGACGACTGCCGTGTCGTCCATTCCTCGTGCCGCGCGGCACCGTCCGGGTCATGGAAGTCCTGAAGTTCCTCGGCCGTCTCCCAACTGATCCAGGTGATCGCGCCCCAGGCGATCAACCGGATGAGAGCGAACACCAGGTACAGGGCTGCCGGGACGCCCTTGTCGACGTCGGAACGTGAGGCGATGTAGAGCATCGTCAACACGAAGTACGCGACCTCGACCCCGGCCCACAGCAAGTGTTCACGCCAACGGACGGCGGTGAGCGCGAGCAAGGGAAGGATCCACAGCGCCTGCTGCACCGGGAAGGTCTTGCCGGTGGCCATCACGATGACCAGCATCGTGAGCGCAAGGGGAGGCAGTGGCGTCAGGTGCCTGGGACGACGCACCAGGTACACGCCCACCAGCAGCGCCAGCACCCAGCCGGCGACCGCCAGCCAGGTCGCGGTGGACGCAGCGACCGGAACCTTCAGCAGGGTCAGCACGAACCACGGTGAGCCGTAGCCGGGTGCTGCCGCGTTCCAGGTGCGGTACACGGTGAAGGGATCGCCTCCGGCGAGATGAGCGACCCCGAAACAGGCGACGACCACGGCCGTACCTGCGGCGAGCAGACGGGTCAGGTCGGCCGTGCGCCGGTCGCGCAGGGCGACCAGCACAATGGCCGCCACGATGATCAACGGATACGTGCGCGCCATGACCGCCGCCCCGAGCAGCACGCCGGCGGCCAGCGAATTGTCCCGGAGCCAGAGGACCAGGCCGATGGTCGCGAGCGCGACACCGAACGCGTCGAAGGAGACGAGCGAGGCGGTGATCAGCACCGGGCTGAGCGCCAGGTGAGCGGCGAGCCAGGGGGTGTCACGCAGGGCGCCGGCCAGCGCGATGACTGCGGCCGCCACCGACAACGCGATCACGACTGCCCCGAACGCGAAGTAGTACTGCTGGACCGCGAGCGTCGAGCCGTCCGGCGTGATCTGTCGGATCACCCAGTGCAGGACAGCGGTCAGCACCGGCTGGTTGTCCCCTGCCGACCCCTTGGCCCACGGCCCACCTTCGGTGGTGAGCCCGACGGCCAGGTCGGAGTAACAGGTCCGCCACAAGGAGTCGGGCGCTCCCCAACCGTTGCTGATGCAATACGCCTTGCTCAACGCGCCGAGCGCGACCATCACAGACGCGAGCGCACTGAGCACCGTCACCGAGTAGGAGATGCCCCGTCGACCGACTGCGGCGTAGCGCCCGACGGGTCCGCCGATCACCTGACTGCTCCAACCGGCGACCCCCTCCCCGCGACTGGGGACGGTGAGGCGCAGGTCGTCGTTCGCGGGCCCGGTCACGCTGCGCAGGATACGACGGTCACGACGGACGAAGCGATCAGGGAGCCGGGACCGATGCCGGTGCGGCCGCCGGGGCTGCCGGTGCGGTGGGTTGGGCGGCCGGTGCGGTCGGCTGCGGCACCGTCGTGGTCGCCGGTGGACGCGTAGTGCTGGTCGGGACCGACGGCTGCGTCGTGCTCGGCGGCGCGGACGTCGTCGTCGGTGCCGTGGTGGTGGACGTGCTGCTCGACGTCGTGGTCGAGGGCGGCGACGAACTCGGCGTCGAGGTCGGGCTCGAGGTCGGCGACGACGTGGTCGTCGTGGTCGTCGTGGTCGTCGCGGGCGGCGCCGGCCTCGATGACGTCGCCGTCGGACGGCGGGTCGTCGCGGGCGGCGGCACGTACTTGGTGGCAGGCTGCTTGCCCTTCACGTTGCCGGGCTCCGGCAGCTTGGCAACCGGTTGCCCCTTCAGTGCCGCGTTCATGTATTCGGCCCAGATCGTCGCGGGCACGGCACCGCCGTAGAACTCGGCTCCGGCGGCTTCTCGCAAGGAATCGGTACCGTCGCCGGCGTACATACCGACCGACGTGGTGAGCTGGTTCGGGGTGAAGCCGGAGTACCAGGCGGCCTTGAACTCGTCGGTCGTGCCGGTCTTACCTCCCGAGGGACGCGTGAATCCGGCACCCTGCAGCGACGGGTAACCGGTGCCTCCTGCCTCGTTGACACCGGCCATCGCGTTGACGACGTCAGCGGCGACGTCCTTGTCGATGGTCTGTTCGGTCTTCGGCTCGGCCGCGTAGGAGTAGTCACCGGTGACGCTGGCGACCTTGCTGATGAAGTACGGGGTCGCGCGCTTCCCCTCGCTGCTGATCGTGCTGTAGGCGCGAGCCATGTCGATGACGCGCGTCGAGGCGGTACCGAGGATGTTCGTGGTGTCGTCGGCCAGACCGGGGCTGGTCTGCGGAATGCCGGCCTTGATCGCCGCGGCACGGGTCTTGGCCGGACCCATCTCCATGTTGAGGCGAAGGAATGCCGTGTTGACCGACTTCTTCATCATGAACGACAGATCCACCGAACCGTAGGACACACCGAGGTTGTTCTGCAGCGGCTTGTCGAGACCGGGCAGCTTGACCGGGCTGTTGCCGTCGAAGCGGCTGTTCAGGCTGTAGCCGTTCTCCAATGCACCGACCAGGCCGAAGGCCTTGTAGCTCGATCCTCCCTGCGGAGCGGCTTGGGTCGCGGAGTTGTAGTTGTTCTTGCGGTAGTCCTTGCCGCCGTACATCGCGACCACGGAGCCGTCCGGCTTCTGCGAGACCAGTCCGGCACGCAGCGGGATCGACGAGACCGCGGGGACGTTGTCCTCGACGGCCCGGACGGCAGCGTCCTGCGCGTTCTTGTCGATCGTCGTCGTGATCCGCAGACCACCGCGGTCGATGTCCTCGTCGCTGAGCTTCAGCGTGCTCTTCAACTCGTTGCGCACCGAGGCGGTGATGTAGCCGGTCGGCCCGCTGCCGTACGTCGGCGCCTTGCGCGGCTGCACCGCCGGGAAGCGGATCTGGTCCTTGGCCTGCTGAGTCATCCAGCCCATGTCCACCATGCCGTTGAGCACGTAGTCCATGCGTCCACGGACGGCGGTCTTCGCGCGCTCGCCGTTGGCCGGGTCGTAGATGCCCGGGGCGTTGATCACCGAGGCGAGGAATGCACCTTCGGCCGGGGTCAGCTTGGAGACGTCCTTGTCGAAGTAGACCTTCGAGGCCGACTGGATGCCGTAGGAGTTACGCCCGAAGAAGATGTTGTTCAGGTAGTTCTTGAGGATCTCGTCCTTGGTGTACTTGCGGTCGATCTTGATCGAGATCATGACCTCTTTCAGCTTGCGGCTGACGGTCCTGTCCTGAGTCAGGAAGTAGTTCTTGACGTACTGCTGAGTGATCGTCGAACCACCCTGCTGCTGACCGCCGCGCAGGTTCGTCCAGAACGCACGCACGATGCCGGTCGCACTGACCCCGTTGTTGGTGTAGAACTTGCGGTCCTCGGCGGCCAGGAACGCCCGCTGGACGTGCAGCGGCACCTTGGCGAGTTCGACGTCCTCGCGGTTGACCGAGCTGAACCGGTCAAGCTCGGTCTTCCCGTCGTTGTAGTAGACGATCGAGACCTGCTTGGCGGCGTCGGCGTTCGGTTGAGGGATTTCGGTGCGCATGTAGACGAACACGAGGGCGGCGAAGCCGAGCAGGCCGAGAATGACGAAACCGAGCATCGTGCGCAGCGCAACCTTGAGCCACAGCGGCTGGTTCCTGCGTCCGGAGCGCCTTGCCTCGCCACGTCGACCGCCGACGGCACGGCGACTGCTGCGCTGTGCGGGGCGGGATTCCTGCGAGTCATCGGTGTCTGCCACCGAACGAGCGTAACGCCAGATTCGGACAACCCCGGTCCGTGCGTTATCAGGTGACTCGGTCGCGAGTGTTCGCGGGTGACCGTCGACACGCCGATGTATCGACTCGATACATCGGATGAGCTATCGTCGTGCAGACAAAGTAGTTCCATGTCAGCTCCCACGAACATTGCACGTGTTTGTTTCTCGAAAGGTGGTCCCATGTCTCGCCGTGGCGCCACCCTCGAGTTGGCTGTCCTCGGGCTGCTGCACGAACAGCCGATGCACGGGTACGAACTGCGAAAGCGCCTGGGCGGAATCCTCGGAGCGTTCCGGGTGGTGTCGTTCGGATCCCTGTATCCGTGCCTGAAGTCACTGGTGTCCCGCGGATGGATCACCGAGCACACCGATTCGGCGGCCTCCAAGCGTGCCCGGATCAGCTACGAACTCACCGCCGAGGGCAAGGAGCAGTTCCAGACACTCATGGAACAAGCCGGCCCGGCGACGTGGGAGGACTACAGTTTCGATGTCCACTTCGCCTTCTTCGGTCGAGCCGACCGCGAGGTGCGACTGCGCATCCTCGAGGGCCGGCGCACCCGGCTCGAGGAGCGACTCGACACCGCACGCGAGCAGGCCAGGATCCGGCGCGAACGCAGCGACCGCTACACCGCCGAGCTGCACCGACATGGTCTGGAGTCGACCGAGCGCGAGGTGCGCTGGCTGACCGAACTGATCGAAACCGAGCGCAATTCATCACCCGACCCCTCCGGGTCACCGCACAAGCCCTGACAACAAGGAGATTCACTCATGGGTTCCATTCGCGTCGCCATCGTCGGCGTCGGTAACTGCGCCAGCTCGTTGGTGCAGGGTGTCGAGTACTACAAGGACGCGGACGCCACCGCGACCGTCCCCGGTCTGATGCACGTGAAGTTCGGCGAATACCACGTCAACGACGTGGAGTTCGTCGCTGCGTTCGACGTCGACGACAAGAAGGTCGGCAAGGACCTCGCCGAGGCGATCAACTCCTCGGAGAACAACACGATCAAGATCTGTGACGTCCCGACCTCCGGCGTCGAGGTGCAGCGCGGCCACACCCTCGACGGCCTGGGCAAGTACTACCGCCTGACCATCGACGAGTCCGCCGCCGAGCCGGTCGACGTGGTCAAGGCGCTCAAGGACGCCGAGGTCGATGTCCTCGTGTCTTACCTGCCGGTGGGTTCGGAAGAGGCCGACAAGTTCTACGCCCAGTGCGCGATCGACGCCGGCGTCGCCTTCGTCAACGCGCTCCCGGTCTTCATCGCCTCCGATCCGGAGTGGGCGGCGAAGTTCGAGGCTGCAGGCGTGCCGATCATCGGCGACGACATCAAGAGCCAGGTCGGCGCGACCATCACCCACCGCGTGATGGCCAAGCTGTTCGAGGACCGCGGCGTCGCGCTCGACCGCACCTACCAACTCAATGTCGGCGGCAACATGGACTTCAAGAACATGCTCGAGCGCGAGCGCCTTGAGTCCAAGAAGGTCTCCAAGACCCAGGCCGTCACCTCCAACCTGCACGGGTCCCTCGCCGGCGTCGGTGCCGACGACCGCAACGTGCACATCGGTCCCTCGGACTACGTCGCCTGGCTGGACGACCGCAAGTGGGCGTACGTGCGCCTGGAGGGTCGCGCCTTCGGTGACGTGCCGCTGAACCTGGAGTACAAGCTCGAGGTCTGGGACTCCCCCAACTCGGCCGGCATCATCATCGACGCCATCCGTGCGGCGAAGATCGCCAAGGACCGCGGCATCGGCGGCGCTCTGTTGTCGGCGTCGTCGTACCTGATGAAGAGCCCGCCCGAGCAGCGCGAGGACACCGAGGGCCGCACCAAGCTCGAGGCATTCATCAAGGGCACAGAAGAACGCTGACGAAGGAAGCGTGCTTCGTGGGTGCCCGCAGGTTGAGTAAGCCCTGCGGCTGAGGGACGAAGCCGCAACGGGCGCATCGAAACCCGGGCACAGAAGAACGCTGACGAAGGAAGCGTGCTTCGTGGGTGCCCGCAGGTTGAGTAAGTCCTGCGGCTGAGGGACGAAGCCGCGACGGGCGCATCGAAACCCGGGCACAGAAGAACGGTAGTTCGACGTGTCGAAAGGCCCCGGTCGCTCACGCGACCGGGGCCTTTCTTCTTTCAGCCGGAACCGACTCGGGTGTGAGACCCGTCACCTCTTCCGTGGGTGCGCAACCCGGCGCTCCACAGGAGGGGGTAAGTCATGAGGAACATGAAGATCACCGGTTCTTTGGCGGTTGCGGGGGCGATCGCGATCGGTGGGATCGGGCTGGCGAACGCCGGAGGTGCTTCGGCACACAGCGCGTCGGACGTCATCCGTCAGGGGTGCGGTTCGGGCTATTCCGTCGTGAAGGACGGACACCGAGGCATCTACAAGAATGGCAAGAAGTGGGGGGACGTCTACCTCACCTACAACGCATCCAACGGGATGAACTGTGTCGTCACCCGCAAGGTGGCCTGGCACGGCACGTACACCCCGACGCTCGCGCGTCTCGACGTGGCGAACGACGGTCGCGGCTACGTGCAGGACTGGAAGAAGTACAAGTACTTCGCAGCCACGAAGGCGTACGGCAAGGGCAAGTGCGTCGCCTACTGGGGCGACGTCCGTCCGGGCTGGGACGCCAGGCCGCACGCGTCCGCCGGCCGCTGGACCTGGGGTAACTGCGGCTGACACCCAGCACATGAGGAAGGCCCCGGCGTGATGCCGGGGCCTTCTTCATGCGTGCTCACAACTGCAGTTCGGACGTCTTCTGCTGGGCGAACTTCTGGCTGACGAAGGCGTGGCTGGCCAGGATCTGCTCGGCTCCGAGTTCCTCGGCCCGCTCCATCACCGCGTGGACGCCGTCGGACAACAGGTCGAGTTGCTCGTTGAGAAGGTCCTGACCGGTGCGTCCGTCGCGCAGCGGGCTGGTGTCGGCCCGTGCGGGCGACAACGCGAGGTAGGCCCCGATCGCCTCGACCGCGAAGTCGTGCTGGATCTGCTCGACCTCGAAGCGCAGCTTGTCGCCGGCCGGGCCGCGCTCGTCGATGTAGGCGAGCGCCTCGAAACATTGCAGGTTGAGCGCCTTGGCGCGTTTGGCACTGTCGGACGGCAACCGCGGGTGCTGCGAGAGCACGGTGAGGTTCTGCGGCTGCGGCATCGGCTGGGCGCCCATGTGGGAGAACGCCTGCGGCACCGGCTGCGTGACCGGCCAGGCCAGCGGTGGGGGCCAGCTGTTGGCGACGGCCTTGCCCTTCGGCTTGGTGGATTTCGAGCCGTTCATCAGCGAGATCGCCGTCGCGACCACGAGCGGGATGAAGACCCACCCCGCCCCGAAGACACCGAAGGCGGCGGCCGTTGCCAGCACCCGCAGACCGTGGTTGCTGTGCTTCTTCAGGATGTTGCCGCCGGCGAACGCGAAGCAGGCCGCGAGTGTGATTCCTGCCGCCGGGTGCACCACCCAGCCCGCACCGAGGACGGTCAGCATCAGCATCAGTACGGCGAGGATGATCGCGCGCCGGTTGCCGTCGTGGCCCTTCTGCCAGACCACGCCCGCGTACATCGCGAGCAGCAGACCGGCGATCGGGTGGACGATCCACATGACAGCTCCCTTCGACGCGGGCTCACCTGTCGTTTCAGAGTACGTCGCGTGGACGGGGTTGGACAGGTGCCGACAACTACTGTCGGGTCAACGCCCGGACGGCCTGTCGGGTTTCCCCGAACCTCAGCAGGTCCTCGGTGAAGGCGTTGAGGTCCTTGGTAGTGCTGACGAGCGCCCCGGCAGCACCGAACACCGACGGGTCGAAACTGTTCAGCGGGTAGGTCTGTTGCCGGCGAACGCGGTACCGACCAGGAACGGACCCTTCGTGCCGGCGGTCGTCGGGTAGCTGGTCTGATTCACCCCGGCCGGCTTGAACACACGGCGCTCGAGCAGTTGCGGGAGCTTCTGTGGCTCCGGCTGATCTGGCGACATTGACGTTTTCGGATCGGCCGCGCCGACGGACCCGGCGGCATAGGCTCACCACAGTCATCTGGTCACCTGCTTGGTCACATTCGGAACGAGGAACACCGTGCGCACCGACACCTTCCTGCTCGACACCGCCGACGAGACGCCGGTCTTCGTCCACTGCTGGTCGCCGGAGGGCACTCCGCGCGCCGCCGTCCAGCTCGCGCACGGCATGGCCGAGCACGGCGCCCGTTACGAGCGGTTCGCCCAGGCACTGACCGACGCCGGGTATGTGGTCTACGCCGGTGACCACCGCGGCCACGGCAAGACGGTCCACGACCCGAACGACGTCGGTTACTTCAAGGACGAGGAAGGTTTCGACGCCGTCGTCGACGACATGTCCGTGCTCACCCAGCGGATCAAGGCCGACCACCCGGGCCTGCCGGTGTTCCTGTTCGGCCACTCGATGGGATCGTTCCTCTCGCGGATGTACGTCACGAAGTACGGATCCGAACTCGCCGGCCTGGTGCTCTCGGGCACCGGTGGATCGGCCGGCCCGCTCGGCAAGGTGGGCCGCGGAATCGCCGGCGTACAGGCGAAGGTGAAGGGTCGCCGGCACCCGTCCGGCCTGATGAACAAACTCACCTTCGGCCAGTACAACGCCGCCTTCAAACCGGCACGCACCGACTTCGACTGGCTCTCGCGCGACGAGGCCGAGGTCGACAGGTACATCGCCGATCCCAAGTGCGGCGAGCTGTTCACGGCCGGGTTCTACGCCGACCTGCTGCACGGACTGGAGCGGGTCAACGACGACAAGGTCGTTTCGGCGACCCCGGACGATCTGCCGATCCTGCTGGTGTCCGGCAGCAACGATCCGGTCGGCGGCAAGGAGGCCAAGGGCGTGCGCGAGGTGGCGGCACAGTTGCGCACGACGGGCGTCCGCGAGGTCACGACGACAATCTATCCCGAGGCTCGTCACGAACTGCTCAATGAGACCAACCGCGACGAGGTGACCGCCGACCTGCTCGCCTGGTTCGACGCACATCTTCCCCAACAAGGGGCCGGCGCATGATGGACGCGACCACGCTGCGCAGCAACACGGTGTCGGACGTCGTCCGCCGAAGTGCCGCGCGATTCGGCGACCGGGAGGCCGTGCGCTTCGGCGACCGCACCTGGAGCTACCGCGAGTTGGACGACGCGGTCACCCGGGTCGCGCACCACCTGGCCGGTCTTGGACTCGAACCGAAAGCGCGCATCGCAACCCTCGGCAAGAACTCCGACGCCTACCTGATCGCGTTCCTGGCCTGCGCACGCGCCGGGTTCATCCATGTGCCGCTCAACTACAACCTGCTCGGCCGCGAGCTCGACCACCTGATCAACAACAGCGCAAGCACGCTCGTCCTGGTCGATCCCGCGTTCGCCGCCCGCCTCGACGACATCGAGCACCAGCCGTCCGCCGTCATTACGCTCCGCGACGCCGGCGACTCTATTCTCGCTGTGGCACAAGGTGATTCAACACCCGACTTCGAGGAGCGCGGCCGGGACACCGACACCGTCCAGTTGCTCTACACCTCCGGCACGACATCGGCTCCGAAGGGCGCGATCATGTCGCACCGGGCGCTGGTCAGCGAGTACGTGTCGTGCATCCACGCGCTCGACCTGCACCCGGACGACAACCCGTTGCACGTGATGCCGCTGTACCACTCGGCGCAGATGCACGTGTTCGTACTGCCGGGGCTGATGATCGGTCAGACGAACACGATCCTCGAAGTGCCCGAAGCAGCGGACGTCCTGAACCGGCTGGCGAACGACGGTCACCGTTCGTTCTTCGCAGCACCGACACTGTGGGTGGGCATGGCGAATCACCCTGATTTCGAACGACTTTCGTTCGGTGGGCTGACCAAGGCCTACTACGGGGCGTCGATCATGCCGGTGCCGGTGCTCAAGAAGTGGCAGGCGAAGGCGCCGACTGTCGGTTTCTACAACTGCTTCGGTCAGAGCGAGGTCGCACCACTGACGACGGTGCTGCGACCGGAGGAGCACGAGGCGCGTCCGGACAGCGCGGGCAAGCCGGTGCTGTTCGTCGAGGCACGGGTCGTCGACGCGTCCGGCGACGACGTCCCGACCGGCGAATCCGGTGAGATCGTCTACCGCTCACCGCAGTTGTGCGACGGCTACTGGAACAATTTCAAGGCCACCGAAGAAGCGTTCGCCGATGGCTGGTTCCACTCCGGCGACTTGGTGCGCCAGGACGAGGAAGGCTACATCTTCGTCGTCGACCGCATCAAGGACGTCATCAACACCGGTGGTGTGCTCGTCGCGTCCCGCGAGGTCGAGGACGCTCTTTACACCCACCCCGGCGTCGCCGAGGTCGCGGTCGTCGGGGTGCCCGACGAGAAGTGGGTGGAGAAGATCGTGGCGTTCGTCGTACGCCGGCCCGAAGCGTCCGACCTGGACGTCGAGACGCTCACCGAGCACGCGCGCACGCAGGTGGCGTCCTTCAAGGTGCCCAAGCAGATCGAGTTCATCGACGATCTGCCGCGCAACGCGTCCGGCAAGATCCTCAAGCGTGAACTTCGCGGCTGACGAACGAGCCCGCCCCACCGCGACGGGGGTTCGCGGTGGGGCGGGGGCTTGCTTTGCGGTCAGGCCGCGGGCGGATCAGGCCTGACGAATCGCGGAAATTTCGAACTCCAAGGTGACCTTGTCGGAGACCAGGACGCCGCCGGTCTCGAGGGCTGCGTTCCAGGTCAGACCGTACTCCGCGCGGTTGACGACGGTCTTGCCCTCGAAGCCGACACGCTGGTTGCCGAACGGGTCGGTGGCCCCACCCTCGTACTCGAACTCGATGGTGATCGACTTGGTGAGGTCCTTGATGGTCAGGTCGCCGGTGACGACGAGGTCATCGCCCTTGGCCTGGACGTCGGTGCTCTTGAAGGTGATCGTCGGGTACTTCTCGACGTCGAAGAAGTCGGCGCTCTTCAGGTGCCCGTCACGGTCGGCGTTGCGGGTGTCGACCGATGCGGTGTCGATCGTGACGTCGATGGACGCATCCTGCAGGTTCTCACCGGTGACGGCCTTGCCGTCGACCTCGTTGAACGAGCCGCGGACCTTGGTGACCATCGCGTGGCGGACCACGAAGCCGATGCGGGTGTGCGACGGGTCGATAACGTAGGTGCCGTTCAGCGTGTCGATACCGGACATATGTAGTGCTCCTTGTTGAACGCGGTGCGGCCGAGCCGGCGCCGCAGCTATTGTTGACGTGTCACCAACAATAGAGGTAATATTCTTGACATGTCAACTACGCCGGGGGAGCCCGGAAATGAGCGGGAATGAGACACCCGAGCCGCGTTGGCTCGACGACCGACAGCAGCAGGTCTGGCGCCAATGGCTGCTCGCACATCGCGAGTTGAACGCGCTGATCTCGCGGCAGTTGCAGGCCGACGGCGGACTTTCACTACCCGACTTCGAGGTGTTGGTCGCACTGAGCGAGGCACCTGACCGCCGGTTGCGCGCCACCGTGCTGGCCGACGGGATGTTCTGGGAGCGCAGCCGACTGTCGCATCAGGTCAAGCGGATGGAAGCACGCGGACTGGTCAGCCGTATCGACTGTGAGCAGGACCGCCGCGGTGCCTGGATCGGGATCACGGCCGAGGGTCAAGCCGCGCTCGACAAGGTCGCACCCGGCCACGTCGAGACGGTGCGCCGTCACCTGTTCGATCGCCTGGATGAGGCATCGCTGGAGGCCCTGGGCCGCGCGACCAGCACGGTCCTGGACGGCATCGACGGGCCTGAGGTCACCTACCCGAACACGAAGGTTTCCTGATCCGAGAAGGTTTTCTCCTTCTCGGAACGGTGATCGAACCTTCTCAACGGTAGAGAACCTTCTGCGTCCGACCGACGACCGTCCCCCTGGTTTGACAGGATCGACTCATGCTCAAGGGCCACCTCTTCCTGCTGCACGCCGACCTGGCCGATGTCGCGTACGACGCGATCGTTCTTCCCACTGACTCCACCTTCTCGGTGCGTGAGGAATGGAAGAAGCTCGGCGTCGACACCAGCAAGCCCGCACGCTTCGACGAACAGCACTTCGGCAGGACCGGTCGCACCTGGTGGGTCGACGTCACCGACGGCGGACGCTCGGACGCTGACGCGCTCGTCGCGCACCTCGCCGCTTGTCTGGACGATGTCGCCGCGACACTGAACACCCGCCTGGCGCGGGTCGCCGTCCCGGTGCTCGCTGTCGGCGGCGGCGGGCTCGACGACGAATCCGGCTCTGTCCAGGGCCGATTGCTCGACGTACTGGTGAAAGCGGCCGAGCATCACGTGCTCGACATACTGCTCACGACCATCGACGAGCGTCGATTCCAGGCACTTCAGGACGCCCGACTCGGGGATCCGACGCGATGGTTCCCGGGGTTCGCACAGTCCGGGCGTCCGGACGAGCCCACGCTCTCCCTGGCGCAGACCCTCGGCACCCGCGCCCGCAAGGGTGAACTGTCGCTCTTCCTCGGCGCAGGCGTGAGCGTCGGTGCCGGACTTCCGGATTGGCGAACCCTCGTTGCCCGGATCGTGGCAGCCGCGAAGTTGCCGGACACGATCACGCCCCAGTCGTTCGGCGAACTGTCGCTGCTGGATCAGGCCGAGTTGCTGCAGCGGCGCGACCCGAAGTTCGCCTCGGCGGTCGTCGATCAGGTCAAGACGGTCAAGCGTCCCGGGCTGTCGCATCTGCTGCTCGCCGCGCTACGGGTTCAGCAGTCGGCCACCACCAACTACGACGATCTCTACGAACGTGCGGTGAGTTCCGCCGACCACCGCATACGCCTGGCGGTGTTGCCGTACGAACGGCGCACCGACGGACGGCCCTGGCTGCTGAAGATGCACGGCGATGTGCAGCATCCGGACGACATCGTGCTCACCCGCTCACAGTTCGCGGCGTACGACGCACGGCATCGGCCGGCCGGCGCACTGTTCCAGTCGATGTTGTTGACCTCGCACCTACTGGTCATCGGAGCATCGCTGACCGACGACAACGTGCTGCGACTGGTGCACCAGGTGCGCGACTACCTGCGGCCGACAGCCGGCACCGCGAACTTCGGCACCGTACTGAGTCTTCATCCCGACCCGGCGCGCTCGGCGCTCTGGCAGGACGAACTCGACTGGATCAGCGTCGACCGGGAGGGTGACGACCCCGGACGGGTGCTCGAGATCTTCCTGGACGCCGTCGCCATGCATGCCTGGTCGGCATCGACCAGCGTCCTGGACGAACGCTTCGACAATCAGTTGACCATCGACGAGCGCGACCTTGCGCAACGAGTGCGCGAGATTGCCGGCGAGGTCGAGAGACAGACCGGCCACGCCTGGCAGGGACTCAAAGGCGCCCTGCGACTCTGATCGCTCAGAGTGCGTCGATCGCTTCCCCGATCACGTCGAGGCCTTCGTCCAGTTCTTCGTCGCTGATGATCAACGGCGGGAGCAGGCGGATGACGTTGCCGAAAGTGCCGCAGGTCAACGTCAGCACGCCCTGCGAATTGGCTTGAGCAGCAACCTTCTTGGCTGCATCCGCATTCGGGGTGATGCCGTCGTCGGTGACGAACTCGATCGCGAGCATCGCTCCACGACCGCGCGCCTCACCGACGTACGGGGACGACTGCACGAAGCTTTCCAGCCGCGGCATCGCCACCGCTTCGATCTGTTTCGCACGACCGACCAGGTCATCGCTCTCGATGACCTCGATCGCCGCGAGCGCAGCAGCACAGGCCACCGGGTTGCCGGCGTACGTACCGCCGATGCCACCGACCGGCGCCGCATTCATGATCTCGGCCCGCCCGGTGACCGCGGAGATCGGCATTCCACCACCGAGCGCCTTGGCGGTGGTGATGAGGTCGGGCTCGATGTTCTCGAACTCGGAGGCGAAAAGCGTTCCGGTACGGGCGAATCCGGTCTGAATCTCGTCGGCGACGAACACGATGCCGTGCTCACGCGCGAAGTCCTGCACACCCTTGAGGAAGCCGGGCTCGGGAGCGATGAAACCGCCCTCCCCCGCGATCGGCTCGGCCACGATGCAGGCGACGTTACCGGCACCGATCTGGGTCAGCACCATTTCCTTCAGCATCGCCAGCGCCTCGGACGCAGCGTTCTCGCGCCGGTTCGGCCAGCGGAAGCCGTACGCGGTCGGCGTCCGGTACACCTCGGTCGCGAACGGACCGAATCCCTGCTTGTAGGGCACGTTCTTCGCGGTCATCGACATCGTCATGTGCGTGCGCCCGTGGTACGCGTGATCGAGGACGACGACTGCCGGGCGACCGGTGTAGGCGCGGGCGATCTTCACGGCGTTCTCGATCGCCTCCGCCCCACTGGTGAACAGCGCGCTGCGCTTGTCGAAGTCGCCCGGCGTCAACTCGTTCAGCTTCGCGCAGACGTCGACGAAGCCTTGGTACTCGGTCACCATGAAGCAGGTGTGGATGGCCGACTTCGCTTGTGCAGCAACGGCTTCAGCGACCTTCGGGTTCGCCGCACCGACACTGGTCACTGCGATACCGGACGCGAAGTCGATCAGCTTGTTGTCGTCGACGTCGACCAGCAGCGAACCCTCGACATGGTCGATGAAGATCGGCGAGGTGATACCGAATCCGCTGGAGACGGCCTTCTCGCGAGCAGCGTGCAGTTCACGGGACTTCGGCCCCGGGATCTGCGTGCGCAACTGACGGATCGACGCGACGGTCGCTGACTGTGACTCGGACATTGTGACGGCTCCCGAACGTGGTGACATTTCGAAGTCGAACTCTTGAGCCCGACCTGGCCAACGGTATGCCCTCGTCCGCGACTTGTCTCCCGGGACTGTCAGACCGTGCTCCTACAGTGGTGCCATGACCTCGACGACTCCCCCCGAACCGTTTCCGGTCGAGGTGAGTCGCCGTTTTCCACACAATTACGCCGTGCTCGACGTCGAGACCAGCGGACTCGACCCGCGCCACCACCGCGTCCTGCAGGTCGCGGTCACCCAACTCGATGCATCCGGGTCGATCGAGCGACGCTGGAGCACGTTGGTCGATCCAGGCGTCGATCCGGGTCCCGTCGACCTCCACGGCATCACTTCCGAGAGACTGGCCGGAGCGCCCACGTTCGCCCAGATCGCGCCGACCGTCGCCGACCTCGTCCGTGATCGTGTCGTCGTGGCACACAACGCACGTTTCGACTGGGCCTTCCTCGCCGCCGAGGCCAAACGCGTCGGCTCGACGTTGCCCACTCGCGAGCGCCTGTGCACGATCGAGCTGACTCGCGCGCTGAAGACTCCTGCGGCCACGTTCTCCCTCGAATCCCTGTGCACCTACTGGAACGTCCCACAGGCCAGACCGCACGACGCCGAGGACGACGTCCGGGTGCTCGTCGAGGTGCTGCGCCACGCACTCACCGACGCCCACACCCAGCGCATCGCGCTTCCGATTCGTGATCCTTACGCCCGGATTCCGTTGCGTCGCAAGCTTCGTCGTCGTTACCGTCGTCTTCGGTGGAAGCTGCGCCGCCGCTGGAAAAACATCCGCGCTCACGCACACGATGTGCCGCATATCCCCCAGCCATAACTCCACGGTGCCGGTAAAGCGCACCCCACCTCACCGGTAAGGAAACGGTCAGCGCGAGGACGTCTCCGATCAAGGTTTCGTCTTGCCTTGGTCAAGCTTTGTCAAAGCCGCTGTCCTACTAACGGACGCAGGGAGCACCCTCAGCGAACGGCGTGTCACCCCGCACGCCGTTCCCTTTCCCGCTCCGTAGGAGGAGTACATGAAGCGCACAGCGCTCGGCCTCGTGGCCCTCGGTTCCGTTGCCGCCCTCACGCTCGGCACACCTGCCGACGCGGCGCACGTCGCCGCCCCCAAGGCCGCTGCCCCCGCGGCCGCCATGTCGGTCACCCCGGCCACCTACGCCGGTCAGATGGCGGCGGCCGGCAAGGCCGCCGGCGACACCGCGAAGTCCCTCGGCCTCGGCGCCAAGGAGAAGCTGGTCGTCAAGTCGGTCATCACCGACCCGGACGGCTCCACGCACACCCGCTACGACCGCACCTACGCCGGGATGGAGGTCATCGGCGGCGACCTCATCGTCAAGCGTGACGCGGGCGGCAAGATCGTCGACACCATCTGGAACGTCGAGGCGAAGGTCTCGCTGCCGTCCGGTACCGCGAAGGTCACCGACGCCGGCGCCCGCCAGAAAGCGGTCGGCCACAGCGCCGAGCGCACCAAGGACGGCGCGCTGAAGCAGGTTAAGGCGACGAAGTCCGAGCAGGCCGTCATCCTCCACGCCGACGGCACCGCGAGCCTCGTCCGCGCCGTCACCACCGAAGGCGTCGCGCACAACCAGACCCCGAGCCGCCAGGTCGTGATGGTCGACGCGTCGACCGGCGCCGTGATCTCCTCGAGCGAGAAGATCCACGCCGGCACCGGTCGCGGCGTGTTCGTCGGCAGCGTGAACCTGTCGACCACGTACTCGGGTGGCGCCTACCAGTTGCGCAACTCGACCACCGGCAATTACACGACCGACATGAACAACGGCACCTCCGGCACCGGCACCCAGTTCACCGACTCCGACGATGCCTGGGGCACCGGTTCCACCAGCAGCCGTCAGTCGGCGGCCGTCGATGCACAGTTCGGCGCCGACACCACGTTCGCCTACTTCAAGAACGTGCTCGGCCGTAACGGCATCTGGAACAACGGTACCGGCGCTCGTAGCCGCGTCCATTACGGCAACAGCTACGTCAACGCCTTCTGGGACGGTACCCAGATGACCTACGGCGACGGCCGCAACAACGCTGCCCCGCTGACCGAACTCGATGTCGCCTCGCACGAGATGACCCACGGCGTCACCGAGAACACCGCGAACCTCGACTACGGCAACCCGGGCGCCGGCCGCTACGTGGAGTCGGGTGGCCTCAACGAGGCGACCTCGGACATCTTCGGCGTCGCCGTCGAGTTCCACGCGGCTCTCCCCGCCGACAATCCCGACTACTACATGGGTGAGCTGATCAACCTCAACGGCAACGGCACGCCGCTGCGTTACATGGACAAGCCGAGCAAGGACGGCGTCAGCCTGGACTGCTACTCCTCCAGCACGATCACCGTCGACCCGCACTACTCCTCCGGCCCGCTGAATCACTGGTTCTACATGGCTGCCGAAGGGTCGGGTTCGAAGACGATCAACGGGGTCTCCTACAACTCCCCGACTTGTGGTGGCGCACCGGCGGTCACGGGCGCAGGACGGACCAATATCGAGAAGGTCTGGTACCGCACCCTGTCCACCAAGCTCACCACGAGCTCGAACTACCGGGCAGCTCGTGAAGGTGCGATCAAGTCGGCGATCGAGCTGTACGGCTCGAGCAGCGCGGTCTGCACCGCGGTCGAGAAGGCGTTCAACGCGATCACCGTTCCCAAGGGCACGGCGGCCTGCTCCGGCACCACCGACCCCGGCCCGACCGACCCGACGCCGGCCGGCAGCGAGCGTGTCACCAACGGTGGCTTCGAATCCGGTAGCACCGGTTGGACCGGCACCAGCGGACCGATCACGAACAACACCGGCCGCACCGCGCACAGCGGCAGCTGGAAGATGTGGCTCGGCGGAAACGGTACGACCTCCTCGGAGTACGAGCAGCAGACGGTGACCATCCCGTCGACGTCCACCTCGGCCACCCTCACCTATTGGGTGTCCGTGGACTCGTCCGAGACCACCTCGTACACCGCGTACGACAAGGCATCGGTGACGGTGACCCCGTCCGGCGGCACGGCCCGCACGGTTGCTTCGTACTCGAACCTGACCAAGGGTGCGTGGAAGCAGGTCACGGTCGACCTGTCCGCCTACAAGGGCCAGTCGGTCACGTTGAAGTTCTCGGCCACCGAGGACTCCTCCGCCCAGACGAGCTTCGTCTTCGACGACGTCTCGATCAAGGCTTGATCGAACGCGTCTGCTGAACGTGAAGTGGCCGGGTCCGCGGGGGGACCCGGCCACTTCGCCATTCTCTTTGCCTGTCAGACCAATTCCCGATCCGGCACGTGCTGCAACCTGCTCGGCCACCGGATCTTCGCTCCGATGTCCAGGTTCAGCGCAGTGACCAGCACCCCCCGGACGATGACGGTCTTTCCCCTCGGTCTGCGTTGACGAACCTAACCCTCCTCCCCAGGGGTGGGCAGCACATTCCCGTCCACGGGCGGGTTCGAGGTCGGGCCAACCCGATACGGCGGACGGCCCGCCTCGTTAGGGTCGGGTCATGAGCCGGTCCTATTGCGCCCTGTACGTCGATGCCGGATACCTGTTGGCGGCCACCGCCACCTGCGTCTCGGGGAGTTCGTTGCGTGCCGGTGTGGTCGTGGACCATCAGCGTTTGATCGAGCAGCTCATCGCGCAGGCGGAACGGCTGAGCGGACTGCCGTTGCTGCGCGTCAACTGGTACGACTCCGGCGGTCAGCGTGGTGGCAACCCGGACGAACTGCAGGAACGCATCGGCATGCTGCCGCGCGTGAAACTGCGCTTGGGACGCCTGTCGTACGGCGGCGAGCAGAAGGGTGTCGACCTGCGCATCGGGCTCGACCTCGCCACCCACAGCCGCAACCGGATCGTCGACATCATCTATCTGCTCAGCGGCGACGACGATCTCACCGAAGCAGTGGAGGAAGCTCAGCACCTCGGCGCCCAGGTGATCGTGTTGGCCGTGCCGGACAAGGACGGGAACCCCAACGGTGTCTCCAAGCACCTGTGGCGCGAGGCCGACGACGTCCAGCTCGTCGATCCGTCGATCATCGACGACACCGTGTTCGTGCGCACCACGCCGGCTCCCGCCCCCGAGCAGCCTTCGGCCAGCGAAACCGCTGAACCGCAAGTAGATTCGGCGCCTACTCCCACGAGTATCGGCGCTCGCCCGAGCCCGAAACAGATGCCCGCCAGGCGGGTCGACCGACCGGCGCCCATCCCGGTACCGATTGACTTCGACCGGGTCGACCCGGCGATGTTGGTCACCGCCGACGAGGAGGCCGCGATCACCGCGGTCAGCAAGGCCGTCGTGTCGTCGTGGATGCGTTCGGCGTCGCCGAGCGCACGCGCTCACCTGCTGGAGCGCAAGCCGTCGATACCGCCGGAACTCGACCGGGCGCTGCTGGTCGACCTGTCCGGTCGCCTCGGTGTCTACGAGATCAGCGAGCCCACCCGTTTTCGGCTTCGTACCCGATTCTGGGACGTCGCCGAGGAATTCGCCGAGTAGCGGGAGCAAACGAAAAGTGGCCGCAGGAGCGGCCACTTTCGTTGATTACGGGTGTAGGTCACTCGGCGTCGTCGAAGTCCTTGGCGACGCGGCGGTGGGCTTCCCAAATCTCCTGCGGCAAACGCTCGAACGCCTTGAGGTGCTCCTCGCGGTAGCCCATCTCCTCGCGCCAGCGCGGCACGTCGATCGACAGGATCCTGTCGAGGTCGGCCTGCGGCATCTCCAGGCCTTCGAGGTTGAGTTCCTCCTGCTTGGGGATGATGCCGGCCGGCGTCTTGACGCCGTCGACCTCGCCGTTCTTCAGCGCCATCAGCCACAGCAGCGGACGCAGGTTCTCGCGGTAGCCGGGCCACAGGTAGTGACCGTCCTCCTGGCTGCGCTGGAACCAGTTCACGTGCGCGAAGATCGGCTTGTCCTTGACGGCGCCGATGATGTCGAGCCAGTGCTGGGCGTAATCGCCCTCGCCGTACGACATGAACGGGCGCATCGACATCGGGTCGTAACGCAGCACGCCCTCCTTGCCGTCGGCCGCAGCGGTCGCCTCGGCGCCGAGCGTCAGACCGTCGTACACACCTTCGGCGAGGTCGTCGATCGCGCGGATCAGCGGCTCACGGTCCCGGGTGCGGCCACCGAAGATGATGCCGTCGATCGGCACACCCTTGGGGTCCTCGAAGTCCTGCGCGACGTTCGGCACATTGGCCAGCGTCGTGGTGAAGCGGCTGTTCGGGTGCGCCCACGGGGCGCTCTTCTCATCGTCGCTGCGCTCGGAGATGAGGCGACCGCGCCAGTCACGCCAGCCCTCGACGTCCGAGGGGGTGTTCGGGGTCTTGCCCTCCCACCACACCTCGTGGGTCTTCTCGTTGTAGGCGACGTTGGTGAAGATCGTGCCGGTGCCGGGTGCCACGGACGCGAGCGCCGTCGGGTTGGTCTTCTCGTTGGTGTCCTTGGCGACACCGAACGCACCGAACTCGGGGTTCATGCCGTAGAGCTTGCCGTCGTCGCCGACCCACAGCCAGGCGATGTCGTCGCCGTAGAAGGAGACTTCGTACCGGTCGCCCAGGGCGTCCGGCGGGAGCATCATGGCCAGGTTGGTCTTGCCCGAGGCACTCGGGAAGCCACCACAGATGTGGTACTCCTTGCCGGTCTCCTTGTCCTTGATGCCGATCAGCATGAACTGCTCGGACAGGAACTCCTTGGAGGCCCATCCGTCGTACGCCGCCTGGCGCAGACCGTGGGCGATCTTGCCCAGCAAGGCGTTGCCGCCGTAGCTGGAACCGAAGTGCAGGATGGTGCGCTCGTCGGCGACGGTGACGAAGTAACGCTGGTCGTCGTCGGTGCCCTGGCCGAGGTTCTCCAGGTCGCCGGTGACGTGCACGGCGCGCACGAAGTGGTCGGGCTCGGCGAGCTTGTTGATGTAGTCGGCGCCGACGCGGGCCATGCGGATCATGTGCAGGACGACGGTGCGCGAGTCGGTGAGTTCGACCCCGGCGGCGTACTTCTCCAGCGGAGCGCCGCGGGGCGACATCAGGTACGGGACGACGTACATCGTCTTGCCCTTCGAGGCGCCGGTCATGCGCTCGACCTGGACCTGCTTCATCTCCTGCGCCGGGCGCCAGTTGTTGTAGACACCCTTGTCGCTCTCACGGTTCGTGGCGACGATGGTGCGCTCCTCCGAGCGCGCGGTGTCCTTCTCGTAGCTGCGCGAGTAGTACAGGCCCTCCCCGGCCGGCTCGAGCTCGCCCGCGTCCAGGCATTCCTGGATCAGTCGCGCGTCATCCTCGGCGCCGACCACTTCGACGCGGTCCGCGCCGGTGATCTTCGCCCAGTGTTCGACGTACTCGCGAACATGGGGATTCGTCAGGCCACCGGCTTCGAGCGCCGCCGCCACATCAACCATCGGTTCACTTCCCTCTCAACGGGTGCGAGGCATGACGTCGCGTTCGGACGTCATTGTCCTAGCTACTACTCAGAATAGTACTTCTTCTGGGGTTGGCCGTGCTGGGGTCAAATCTGCCATGGCCGACAGCGGCGGTGTGACGCGGGTCCTATTTATTTACCCGTCGGTAACATCTTGGCTCACGCAGGACAAAGCCCGATCTTTGTCAGCAGTTGCTGTCACTCAGGTGGTCGACCCGAGTTCGACCTCACCCAACACACCGTCGCTGCGCAGGTCACCCAGTCGATCGACCAGCCGCTCGCGCAACGTCCACGGGTCGATGGTGTTGACGAACACCCCTGTGCCGCCTTCGAATCCGGCCGGGTTGTTGATCCGCCACTTGATGACCGCCCGCAGCGGCATGCGCACGCCCGGCACGGACGGCGGCTGGTGGTGCCACTCCTCGTTCGTGGGTACGAGCACGCCGGTCGCGGCGTGACAGGCGTGGACCAGATCGGACCAGCCGCGCAGCACCTCGTCCCCCAACTCCCACGGCAGCCCGTCGGCCTTGGTGAACACATCGATGCCCGGGTAGCGGTGCCCGACGCCGGCGAATGCGATCGCGTGCTCGTTCTCGGCGATGACCAGACCGTGCGTGCGCGCGAGGTCGGGCCCGAACCGGCGGTAGATCTCCGGGTCCTTGCGCCACTTGGCGATCTCCCCGCGCAGTCGACCACCGATGCGGTCGATCGCGACCAGTTGCTTGTGCAGATGCTCGAACGACGCCCCGGCGGGCGCGAGCCAGTTCTGGAAGATCGAGACGTACTGCGCGTGCGGGTTGCCCTCGTACAACCGCCGTGCACTGCTGACCGTCGCTCGGACGAAAGCCGTGTGCTCGTGCGGGCTGAGCGTGCCGGACGACGCGAGCTGGTCGGTGCGCGTCGCGCCGTCGACGTAGTGCCGGCGAGCGACGATCACGTCATGGCAGCCGGCGAAGAAGCCGCGTGACTCGTTCTGCAGCAGGTCGTCGTCCAGGTCGGCGGATTCCTCACCCTTGGCCTTCAACCGGGTGCGGACGAGGTCGCGAACGTGCCGGCGACCCAGTTCCGTCGACAGGTAGTGCTCCTCGCGTTCGAGTGCCGCCGGACCACCGTCGTACCCGTGGTTGAGGTGCCAGTAGTCGTAGGAGAGGATCTCGAAAAGGTTTGGTATCCGGCGGAACTCGGCCGGCGCCGCAATCACCTCGTCCGCCGTGAGGTCACTTGTCTCGACCCAGCCGGACTCGACCCGCGTCCAACGAGTGCGCTCCGGCGTCGTCTCCAGGTAGCGCCCTTCGCAGAACGCGCACCGGTTGCGGATCTCGTGTTCGGTGAGCGAGTGCACGTCGTCCAGCACCGACGGCAGCGGACGGTTGCCGCGGCCGGGCACCGTCCACACCTCCGTGCCGGAAAACGGGTTGATCTGCTTCACGGTGCCGTCGGGCAGTCGCAGCAACGGCTCCATGCACTCAACCCTAGGCCGCGGGGGATACTCGGGTCAGACCGCGCCACCGCCTTGACACCACCTTGACACCGCCTTGCCACCGTCCCGCTAGGAGCACCCCATGGCCCTCACCCTCGGGTACAAAGCGTCAGCCGAGCAGTTCGGCCCGCGCGAACTCGTCGACCTCGGCGTCGCCGCCGAGCAACGCGGAATGCAGTCGGCCTTTGTCAGCGACCATTTCCAGCCCTGGCGCCACGACGGTGGGCACGCACCGTTCGCGATCTCGTGGATGTCGGCCGTGGGCGCGCAGACCAGCGACATCACGCTCGGCACGTCCGTCATGACTCCGACCTTCCGTTACAACCCCGCGGTCGTCGCGCAGGCGTTCGCAACGATGGGCTGCCTGTTCCCGAGACGGGTCGTGCTCGGCGTCGGCACCGGCGAAGCCCTGAACGAGATCGCCACCGGGTTCGAGGGCGAGTGGCCGCCGTTCAAGGAGCGCTTCGCCCGTCTGCGTGAGGCCGTCCGACTGATGCGACAGCTGTGGAAGGGTGACGAGGTCACCTTCGAGGGCGACTACTACCGCACCGACTCGGCGTCGATCTACGACGTGCCCGACGGCGGGATCCCGGTGTACGTCGCGGCCGGCGGTCCGACCGTTGCCAAGTACGCCGGACGCATGGGCGACGGGTTCATCTGCACCTCCGGCAAGGGCATGTCGCTCTACACCGACGAACTGCTGCCCGCGGTGAAGGAGGGCGCTGAGCTGGGCAAGGGTTCTTACGAGGACCTCGACAAGATGATCGAGATCAAGTTGTCGTACGACACCGACCCGGCGAATGCCCTTGAGAACACTCGCTTCTGGGCTCCCCTGTCACTCACTCCCGAGCAGAAGCACTCGGTCGATTCACCGCGCGAGATGGAGCGCCTGGCCGACGAACTCCCGATTGAGCAGGTCGCCAAGCGGTGGATCGTCGCCTCGAACCCGGACGAGGTGCTCGAGCAGGTCAAGCCGTACGTCGACGCCGGATTCGACCACCTGGTCTTCCACGCGCCCGGCCACGACCAGCGCCGCTTCCTGGAGCAGTTCGAGCGCGACCTGGCCGACCCCCTGCGCTCCCTCGGCTGACAAGCAGAATCCGCGTGAGTTTGTGCCCTTCGCCGAGTCGGGCGAAGGGCACAAACTCACGCCGATTTCAGCACTGTCTGCGCAAGCATGGTCAACGCGGTGGACGGTCTGTACCCGCCCTTCCCCGAGAAAGTGCGTCCGCTCGTGCCATGCGGCCGCGCTGCGTTCGACGCGTTCTGCGAACTTTCGTGGGTGAGTGTCCGGGGTACTGTGGAGGTCGCGCGTTCACGCGCCCTGCTCCGCTGCCAGGCCGGTCGGAGCCGAACGACACAGCCGCCGATGCCAGGCCGATCGGCTGGAGAACTGTCATGCCTGTAGAGATCAGTCCCGAGCGGATCGCCGAACTCACCGAGATCGAGGCGGCCAAGCTCGACAAGAAGACCCAGAAGTCCAAGGAGATGTACGCCCGGGCGCAGAAGCACCTCGCCGGCGGCGTCGCGTCGTCCTACCAGCTGCGCGACCCGTGGCCGATCTACCTGGAGGGTGGTTCGGGCCCGCGCGTGTGGGACGTCGACGGCAACGAGATGTGGGACTTCCACAACGGCTTCGGCTCGATGGTGCAGGGTCACGCGAACCCGATCATCGGCAAGGCGATCGCCGACCGTTACCCCAAGGGCACGCACTTCGCGGCACCCACCGAGGACGCCATCGTCGTCGGTGACGAGCTCGCCCGCCGCTGGAACCTACCGAAGTGGCGTTTCACGAACTCCGGTTCGGAGTCGACGATGGACGCCATCCGCATCGCCCGTGCATACGCCGGTCGCGACACCGTGATGAAGATCTTCGGTTCGTACCACGGCCACCATGACACCGTCATGGTCTCGATCGGCGTGCCCTACGGCGAGATCGGCGACAAGGACGACCTCAAGTCGCTGCCCTACGGTGCGGGAATCCCGGACGCCACCGTCCAGATGACCGTCGCGGTGCCGTTCAACGACGCCGACGCGATGGAGCGGCGCATCGTTGCCCTCGACAAGGAGGGCCGCAAGCCGGCCTGCGTGATCATGGAAGCCGCGATGATGAACCTCGGCGTCGTGCTCCCCGAACCCGGTTACCTCGAGGCCGTCCGTGAGATCACCAAGAAGCACGGCATCGTGCTGATCTTCGACGAGGTCAAGACCGGCCTGCAGGTTGCTCCGGGTGGCGCCACCGAACTGTTCGGCGTGCTGCCCGACATGGTCACGCTCGCCAAGGGTCTCGGCGCGGGTCTGCCCACCGGTGCGATCGGTGGAACCGAAGAGGTCATGTCCGTCGTCGAGGACGGCTCGGTCTACCAGGTTGGCACCTACAACGGGAACCCGCTCGGCGTCGCCGCGATGCGCGCGAACCTGCTCGACGTCCTCACCCCGGACGCCTACAAGCACCTCGCGCACCTCAACGACCGCATCGTCGGTGGCTGCCAGGACGTCGTCGACAAGTACGACCTGCCCGGGTACGCCGTCGGCATCGGCTCGAAGGGTTGCGTGACGTTCGCGCCGGAGAAGGTCGTCGACTACGCCAGCTACAAAGAGCACCAGAACGGCCCGCTGGCCGACCTGGCGTGGCTCTACAACATGAACCGCCGCATCTTCATGACCCCCGGGCGTGAAGAGGAGTGGACGCTGTCGATCACCCACACCGACGAAGCCGTCGACGCATTCGTGGCGGTGTTCGACGAGATGGCTCGCGACCTCACCACCGACTGACGACCAATTCATCACCGCTGGTTGCACCGAAAATCGGTCACACCCAACGGAACTCACCGCTGGTTGAGCAGCGGGACTGGCGAAGGAAATCCCGCGCGCCGAAACCCGATGAGACACAACGAAACCCGGCCACACGTATCCATCGTGTGGCCGGGTTCTCCTTCGCGGCACCGTGGTCTCGGCGCACGCTGCTTGCTTCGTCAGCAGCCTGACTCAACCAGCGTTCGGGTTCAGCTACGCAACTGGAACGCGGCACCTTTCAGACCGACCGGGCGATGAACTTCTCGGACGTCGTCAGTCGGCGGCCGGCTTGGCCTGGCCGTAGACCAGCGGGATGTAGTCGGGGTGCTTGGCGATCCACCCCTTGACGTACGAGCACTGCGGCACGACCTCACGGGTGCCTTCGTCGCGCACCGCGTCGAGCGCGAACCGGACGAGTTGTCCGGCGACACCCTTCCCCTCGTACCCCGAATCGACGACCGTGTGGGTGAACACGACGACGTCCTCGGTCTTGTCGTACTCCGCGAACCCGATCACCTCACCGTCGTGGACGGCTTCGTAACGGCTGCGCTCGGGGTTGTCACGGACGTCGATGTCGAGCTTGTCGGTCATGTCGGGCAACACTTCCTCTGAGTCGGATCCTTGGTCACAACGCTAGGCGTGACTCACGGGTAGTTCAGGGTTTCACGCAGTCCGTTTGCCGCGACGGTTGCGCGGACGCAGCCGGACACCGGGCAGCTTTGGGGCCGCGATCCGCAGCGTCTCGCCCTCGTACCCCTCGACCTCGCCGAAACGCTCGGCCTGTGCCTGCCACTGCTCACGGAACTGCTCGATCTCGTCATGGGTGCGCCCGACGAAGTTCCACCACATGATGATCTCCTCCTCGAACGGCTCACCGCGAGCAGAATGATCCGCGCACCGTCCGGACCTGCCTGCAGCACAAGAGAATCCGGGCCCTCGTCCTGGCAGACCAGGTCACCGAACTCCAGCGGCTCGCCGTCCACGCTCACCGCGCCGGTGTCGAGCAGCACCCCGTGTTCGAACGTCGGATCGAGCCGCAGCGTGACCTTCGCGTCGGGCGCGAGGTCGAGTTGTGCCCCGAGCAGCGGGGTATAGGTGTGCACCGGCGACTCAGCGACGTCAGCGAGGGAGCCGAGGAAGACGCGAGCGGTGCCGGCGTCGTCCGCGAGCGCCACCGGCTCGGCCGCGAAATGCTCGAAATTCCGGACGGTGTGCCGGTCGGCGTCCGGCAGAACAGCCCAGAGTTGGACGCCGTGCAGCACGTCCGTCGACTCGGTGGACACCTCGGAATGACAGATGCCGGCGCCCGAGGTCATCAGGTTGACCTCACCCGGGCGCACCTGGCCGATCGCGCCGCCGGAGTCGCGGTGCTCGATCTCGCCCTCGAACAGCCACGAGACGGTCTGCAGTCCGGTGTGCGGGTGCGGCGGGACGTCCATGCCACCCTCGTTGTTCGCGCGAACCCGCTGCGGACCGTAGTGATCGACGAAGCACCATGCCCCGACGAACGAGCGATCCTTCGCCGGCAGTGTCCGCCGCACGGTGATCGCGCGCAGCCCGCCGAGCGGCACCTCCCGCGGCTTCATCAGTTGCGTGGCCATGACGTCATCCCATCACCGAGTGGCCGGGCTATGAACGAGTGGCCGGGGTATAGACCGGCCACCAGTTGACAGCCCGGCCACTCGGTGGAGGCTTTCTAGACGGTCGAGACGCCGAACGCCTCGGCCTGCTTCAGATAGGTCTCGGCCTCCTCGTACCGGGCCTGCCGGTACAGGGTGCGGCCCAGGACGACGAGCGCGTACGCGTCCGTCGGGTTGTCCTCGAGTGCCGCGCGGGCCGCGGCCTCGGCCTTGGTCAACTGCGCGGAGTGGAACAGCGCTCGCATGAGCAGCTCGCGGGCGTCGCCGGTGCCGAGGCCCTCGCCGGACGCCAGCACTTCCTCGAACTCACGCGCCGCCTGCGCATACTTGCGCTGCTCGAACAGCCGACGTCCGTATTCGTAACGGTCGAACTCCTGGATCATCGGTGCTCCTTCCGATTTCTGATGGAAGATCGACCCCGTCCTGGCGGGCCCGATCTTCCACTCGAACTAGTTTGCCGCGGCGAGCAGTTGCTCGAACGGCGTGACGTCGGCGGACTCGTCCACCTTCGGCTTCCGAATGCTGCTGCCGCCCAGGACGGTTCGCAGTTCGCCGGCAGCGCGCTCGATACGGCGCTCGAGCGCGGCAGCGCCTTCTCCGCCGAAGTCGGAGGTCGCGGCGTACACGCCGGTCGGCAGCACGAACGCACCCATGTAGGCGAACAGTGGACGCAGCGCGTGGTCGATCGCGAGCGAGTGGCGCTCGGTACCGCCGGTCGCGGCGACCAGCACCGGCGTCCCACGCAGCGTGTCGGGCTCGATGAGGTCGACGAAGGACTTGAACAGGCCACTGTAGGACGCCTGGAAGGTCGGGGTCACGGCGATGATCGCGTCGGACGCCGTGACCTGCTTGAGCGCGTCCTTGAGCGCACCGGTCGGGAAACCGGTGAGCAGGGCGTCGGTGATCTCGTGGGCGAGATCGCGCACCTCGATGTCGTGGATGTCGACGGCGCCCAGTTGACGACGGACGGCGTCGGCCAACTGGTCGGCGAGCAACTTCGTCGACGACGGCGAGCGCAGGCCCGCGCTGATGACGGTAACGGTGGTCACGTCAGGTCTCCTTGCTGGTGATCTACACCCGTAGTCCATGGAAACGGTCGCAACAGCAGCCGCATTCCACGACTACGGGTGGAAGGAAAATCAGAGTTGGTTGGCGTCCTCAGCGCGGGTGCCCGTCCACTGGTCGGTGGCGGGTGTGGCCGCGTCCCCCGTGGCGGTGCCGTCGGCCTGAGCCGCGGCGAGCAGCGAGGCGTGCGTCGGCGCGTCCGGCACGTGCGCCGGCTTCATCGTCGCGAACTCCTTGCGCAGCACCGGCACGACCTCCTCGCCGAGCAGGTCGAGCTGCTCGAGCACGGTCTTGAGCGGCAGGCCGGCGTGGTCCATCAGGAACAGCTGGCGCTGGTAATCGCCGACGTACTCACGGAAACCGAGCGTCCGCTCGATGACCTCCTGCGGCGAACCGACGGTCAGCGGCGTCTCGCGGGTGAACATCTCCATCGACGGACCACCCCCGTAGACCGGGGCGTTGTCGAAGTAGGGACGGAACTCCCGCTTGGCGTCCTGGCTGTTCTTGCGAATGAACGCCTGACCACCCAGGCCGACGATCGCCTGGTCGGCGGTGCCGTGGCCGTAGTGCTCGAAGCGGCGGCGGTACAGCTGCACCATCTGCTGCGTGTGCTCCTTCGGCCAGAAGATGTGGTTGGCGAAGAACCCGTCGCCGTAGTACGCGGCCTGCTCGGCGATCTCGGGGCTGCGGATCGAGCCGTGCCAGACGAACGGTGCGATGCCGTCCATCGGACGCGGGGTGGAGGTGAAGCCCTGCAGTGGCGTGCGGTGCTTGCCCTGCCAGTTCACCGCCTCCTCGCGCCACAACTTGTGCAGCAGCGCATAGTTCTCCACCGCGAGCTCGAGTCCGTCGCGGATGTCCTTGCCGAACCACGGGTAGACCGGACCGGTGTTGCCGCGTCCGAGCATCAGGTCGATGCGTCCGTCGGCGAGGTGTTGGGCGTAGGCGTAGTCCTCCGCCAGTCGCACCGGGTCGTTCGTGGTGATGAGCGTGGTCGCGGTAGTGAGGATGATCCGCTCGGTCTGAGCGGCGAGGTGCGCCATCAGGATCGTCGGGTTGGCCGGCGCGATGAACGGCGGGTTGTGGTGCTCACCGGTGGCGAATACGTCCAGGCCGACTTGCTCGGCCTTCTTCGCGATCGCGACCGTGGCCTTGATCCGCTCATGCTCGGTGGGCGTGCGGCCCGTCACCGGGTCGGTGGTCACGTCACCCACGGTGAAGATTCCGAACTGCATGACTGACTCCTCTGATCGACCGATGACCACGTTAGTGGACATGTCAACTAACGTCCAATCGACTCTGTTCCGGGCTCTTTCAGCCGCGGCGGTACTGCCTCGGGAGCTCCTCCAACAGCCGCAGCCACAGTTCGCTCGCGGTCGGATAACTCGGCACCGCGTGCCGCAGGACGTGGACGGGCACCCGTCCCACGATCGCGATCGTCGCCGCATGCAGGAGTTCGCCGGCACCCGGTCCGACGAAGGTCGCGGCCCGCACCACGCGATCCTTCCGATCGACCAACAACTGGGCCTGGCCCTGGACGTGGTCACGCAGCAGCGCGGCGCCGGCGGCAGAGTTGAACGGCACCCTGACGACCTCGACGTCGTCGAGGTCCTTGCGGAGCGGTCCGACCTGGGCGATCTGCGGCTCGGTGAAGACCACCTGCGGGACCGGGACATCCGCGGGCTCCGGTTCAGCGGCGCCGGCCAGCCGGGCGCCGATCCCGCGAGCTCGGTACTTGCCCCAGTGCGTCAACGGGGCCTCGCCGCTCGCGTCGCCGACGGCGATGAGCCAGTCCGGCCAAGCGTCCGGGTCGTCGGTCAGGTCGAGCGCGTCCAGTCCGATCTCGCCGAGGCGGGGACGGCGCCCGACAGCCAGCAGGATCTCGTCGAACTCGAGTTTCTGGTCATCGACCGTCACCGTGACAGCTCCGCCGTGGACCCGCCCGAGGCCGGTGTCGCTCGCGTCCGGGCGCTCACAGGAGGTCACGTTCGCTTCGAGCCGGACGTCGACACCGCTGTCCCGCAAGCTCTTCAGCACGGTCTCGGCGGCGAAGGGCTCCTGGTTGGTGAGCAGGCTGTCACCCCGCACCAGCATCGTGACCTCGCTGCCGAGCGCGCGCATCCAGGTGGCGGCTTCGCACGCCACGACACCACCGCCGACGATGGCCAGCCGTTCGGGCACGTCCACCACGCCGGTCGCGTCCCGCGAACCCCAGGCACACACGTCCGCGTACTCCGGCGGAATGACGGGTGTACTTCCGGTGGCAATCACCACGGCCTTGCGCGCGGCGATCGTTCGCCCGTCCACCTGCACCTTCCGCTCGCCGGACAGTCGCGCAGCACCGCGCACCACGGGGACGCCGATGCCTTCGGCCCACTCCACCTGGCTCGCATCGTCGTAGTGCGAGACCCACTCGTCCCGACGTTTCAGAAGTTCCTCGACCTGTACCGAGGCATCCGAAATGCCTTGCAGGTCAACCGAATCGTTCGCGATCTCGACCGGACGCAGCAGCGCCTTGCTCGGCATGCACGCGTAGTAGGAGCACTCACCGCCGGCGAGTTCTTTCTCGATCAGCACCGCGTTCAGGTCGGAAGCCTCGGTCACGTACTGCGCCACGTTCTCCCCGACGGGTCCGGCACCGATCACGATCACGTCGTATTCATCGCTCATACATCGACGCTACGGGCAGGCAGGCGCGGGAAGGACCGGGCGGCTGGTGTTGTTCTCGACTGCATGCGCGGTGAATACAAGGTTCCGGGCGGCAAACTCGTCGCCGTCGATCTCGAGGTTCGTGACGGACGCCTGGCCGAGGTCAGTGTCTCCGGTGACTTCTTCCTTGAACCCGAGGAGGCGCTGCTCGACATCAACGCGGCCCTCAACGGCGTCTCGACGGAGGCCGGTGTCGACCAGCTGAGTTCGGCGATCCAGGGTTCGGTCGACAGAGACGTCGCGTTCATCGGGTTCTCGCCGGAGGCCGTCGGCATCGCGGTGCGCCGGGCCCTCGGCAAGGCCACCGGTTGGCACGACCACACCTTCGACGTCATCCCCGCCAAGGTGATGGACCCCGCCATGCACGTCGCGCTGGACGAGGTCATCGGACGTGAGGTGGCGCGCGGCGAGCGTCCGCCCACGCTGCGCTTGTGGGACTGGGACTCCCCGCTGGTCGTCATCGGTTCGTTCCAGTCGGTGAAGAACGAGGTCGACCCGGACGGTGCGGCCAAGCACGGCATCGACGTCGTCCGACGCGTTTCCGGCGGCGGCGCGATGTTCATGGAGCCTGGCAACTGCATCACCTACTCGCTCGTGGTGCCTGCGTCGCTGGTCGAGGGGCTGTCCTTCGAGCGGTCCTACTCCTTCCTGGACGACTGGGTGATCGAGGCCCTGCGCGAGGTCGGCGTCAACGCGCACTTCGTCCCGCTCAACGACATCGCGAGCGACCAGGGCAAGATCGGCGGTGCCGCGCAGAAGCGGTTCGCCGACGGAGCCGTGCTGCACCACGTGACGATGAGCTACGACATCGACGCCGACAAGATGGTCGAGGTGCTGCGCATCGGCCGCGAGAAGATGAGCGACAAGGGCCACCGTTCGGCGAACAAGCGCGTCGACCCGATGCGCTCGCAGACCGGCATGACCCGCGACGCGATCCTCGACTCGTTCCTGGCGACCTTCGAGAAGCGTTACGCCACGACACGATCGGACTACACGCAGGCAGAGTTGGAGGCTGCCGAACAGCTGATGGACGCGAAGTTCTCCACTCCCGAGTGGACCCACCGCGTCCCCTGACCCCGGACGTCGTAGCTGTTCCCGCACGGGTTCGTGGGCTTCGCTGCGGGCTTCTGGATCGCCGTCTTCGCCTTCGTCGGAGCAGAACTCGTCGGCACCGCGGCGGCCCCGCCCGGGCCATCAGGCGCTGCGCGAGTCACACGCCGAGAAGGTCGCGCAGCGGGTCCGTCAGGGTTAGGTTCGGTTCATGCTCGAGGGAACCCGCGTGGTGTCGCTGGCGATCAATCTGCCCGGTCCGTTGGCCGCCGCACGGCTGGCCTCGATGGGTGCGGATGTAACGAAGGTGGAGCCCCCGTCCGGTGATCCCCTGGCCAGCATGGTGCCCGATTACTACGCCGAACTTGTTGCGGCACAACAGGTTCTGACGATCGACCTCAAGACGGACGACGGACGCGCGCAACTGGCCGAGTTGCTCACGGACGCCGATCTGCTGCTCACCGCGCAGCGTCCTTCCGCACTCGCCCGCCTCGGTCTGGACGACCTGGACCTGCCGCAGTTGTGCCAGGTGCGGATCGTCGGGCACTCCGACGACCCGGAGGTGGGTGGCCACGACCTGACCTACCAGGCGACGGCCGGCCTGCTGCGGCCGCCGGCGCTGCCGTCCGTGCTGGTGGCGGACGTCCTCGGCGCGGAACGCGCGGTGTCGACCGCGCTCGGTGCGCTGGTGCAGCGCTCGCTCACCGGACACGGCGGCACCCACATGGCCGGCCTGGACGAGGCCGGTGCGTTCGCGGCCGGACCCAACCGGCACGGCATGACCGACCCGGCAAGCCCGATCTCCGGCGGCTGGGCCCGGTACAACCTCTACCGCGCGAGCGACGACGGCTGGGTAGCACTCGCCGCACTGGAACAACACTTCTGGAAACGGTTCGCGGACGCCTTCGACTGCGCCGAGGAGTACGCCGACGTCGCGTCCGTCATGGCGACGAAAACCGTTGCCGGATGGGTCGATTGGGGCAACGAACACGACGTCCCCATCGCCGCGGTGAAGCGCTAGCTCAGGCTGCACGAACCGAATCCCGCACCGGACCCGTCCGCTTCCCGGACCAGATGCGACGTCGCCCCGGCGACAGCAAACCAGGACGAAAACCATGAAGAAGCTCACCGCCGCTGCGTGCCTGATGGCTCTCCCGCTGCTCGCCGGGTGCAACACCGGGGACGTGCCGACGACGACAAGGAGTCCCGTTCGGTCTACGACTCCGACAAGATCAACTGACCGCTCACGCCGACGGCTCCACCCACCCGGGTGGAGCCGTTCGTTTCGGTCGAAGTCATCGCCGCGCTCGCCCTGTTCGTAGCCGTTCATCGACAACGATTGAGGCGTGACCTTCGAACCCCGCATTGCCGTCCTTGCCCCCACTCCCCTCGCCGTCGTCGAGGCCACCGCTGCTCTCACCGACGTCAAGCGCAGCGAACACGTTGATGCCGAGGGCGGCGTCCACATCCACCCGGGTGGTCAGGGACTGTGGATGGCCCGGATGGCACGGTCGCTGGGTGCGAAGGTGACGGTCGTCGGCCCGTTCGGTGGGGAGCTGGGTCCATTGATCCAGACGATGTTGACCGATCTTGATCTCGAGGTGAAGCCGGTGCCCTACTCCGCGGGCAACGGTGGCTACATCTACGAACTGCGAAACGGCGAGCGGGAGGTGCTGACCCACATGCCACCGCCTGTGCTCACCCGTCACGAGTACGACGACCTCTACGGCATCGCCCTGGTCGAGGGCATGGACGCCGACCTCACGGTGATCACCGGGTGTGAGCCGGCCGACGTGCTGCCGGACGAGTTCTTCCACCGGCTCGTCTCCGACATCCGTTCCTCGGGCGGACGCGTTGTCGCCGACCTCTCGGGTGGACCGGCGCTGGCCGCGATCGACGCCGGGGTCGACGTGCTGAAGATCGCCCACGACGAACTTCTCGAAGCAAAGCTCGCCGACGGCGAGAGCGCCGAGAAGATCATCGCCGGGGCCAAAAAGGTCCTCGACAAGGGCGTCGGCGCGATCGTCGTCTCGCGCGCGGAGAAGCCGGCGTTCGCGATCGACAAGGATGGCGTCCGCGAGCTCATCACCCCGGCCGTCACCACGCACGAACACCGCGGCGCCGGTGACTCGATGACGGCCGGCATCGCCGTTGCGCTCGCCCGCGGCGAGAACCTCACCGAGGCAGCCCGATTGGGTGCAGCCGCCGGCGCTTTGAATGTCACTCGCGGCGGCCTGGGCACCGGCAACCGCGAGACCATCGAGCGCATCGCCGACCACGTCCAGATCAAGGAACGCTGACATGCACGTATTGGTCACCAATGACGACGGGATCGAGTCGGCAGGTCTGGCAGCACTCGTCAAGGCGGCTCTCGGACGCGGTTACACCGTCCAGGTGGCCGCACCGGCACACGAGTACTCGGGTGCTTCCGCGTCCCTGGCCGGTGAGGAGAAGGACGGGAAAATCGTTCTCGTCAAAGCGGATCCACCCGAAATGCCCGAAGGGGTCGACTGCATCGGCGTGAAGGCAGCGCCCGGTCTCATTGCCTTCCTCGCCTCGTACGGCGCCTTCGGTGACAAGCCCGACCTGATCATGTCCGGATGCAACCTCGGCGCCAACACCGGTCACGCGACGCTGCATTCCGGCACCGTCGGAGCGGCCCACACTGCAGTCACGCACGACATCCCCGGCCTGGCCGTGTCGGTGACCTCAGGCGAGCCGCAGAACTGGGACACCGTCCAGCGCATCACCGACATCGCGCTTGAGTGGCTGGAGAAGACCGAGTTCAACGGCCACGTGCTCAACATCAACGTCCCCGACGTGCCGTGGTCGAAGCTGCGCGGCCTGCGCGGTGCACATTTGGCACCGTTCGGCGCCGTGCAGGCGCGCATCGACGAGCGGTTCACCGAGGGCATCGACGTCACGTACATCGCGGAGGACGCCGACGACGAGCCCGGTTCGGATCATCACCTGCTCACCCAGGGCTGGGCCACGGCCACCTGGTTGCGTGCTCCGGTCGACAACCTGGATCTCGAGGTTCCGGAGTTCACGGGCGAGGGCACCGAGGACGACGTCGAGGAGTACCGCCCCGACTCCGCGCGGGTGATGACGACCCGCGAGAGCGACTGAGCCAGCACCGGCTGCAGTAACAACCGGAACCCTTGACTACAGGCGTAGTCAAGGGTTCCGGTTGTTACTGCGACCTGTTGCCGCTGCGGTTCAGAGGCGGACGATCATCTTGCCGGTGTTGGCCCCGGCGAGCAGGTCGATGAACGCCTGCGGGGCGTTCTCCAGTCCTTCGCGCACCGTCTCGTCCCACTGGATCGAACCGTCGGCCAGCCACGGACCGACCACCGACAGGAACTCGTCCCGCATGTCGGAGTACTTGCCCACGATGAATCCGCGCAGCGTCAGGCGCTTGCCGATCGCGAGCGCGAGATTCCTTGGTGCACAAGCGGGTTCGGTCGCGTTGTATTGCGAGATCGCACCACACATCGCCACGCGCCCGTCGACGTTGAGCGCGGAGATCGCGGCTTCGAGGTGGTCGCCACCGACGTTGTCGAAGTAGACGTCGATGCCGTCGGGCGCGGCCTTCTTCAACGAATCGCGCACCGATCCATCGTGGTAGTCGAAGGCGGCGTCGAACCCGAGGTCGATGAGTCGCTCCACCTTGGCTGCGGACCCGGCAGAACCAACGACTCGCGAGGCCCCGGACAGTCGGGCGATCTGCCCGACCAGTGAACCCACGGCGCCGGCGGCACCCGAGACGAATACCGCGTCCCCGGGCTGGAACTCGGCCGCCGCCATGAGTCCCGCATACGCGGTGAGGCCAGGCATGCCGAGTACCCCGAGATAGCTGCTGTCACGCAGGTCGGAGGTGTCGACGGCCGTCGCGCGCCCTGCCGGGAGGATGGCGTGCTCGCGCCAGCCGAGTCCGTGCAGCACGCTCTGCCCTTCGGCGAATTCGTCCGAACGAGAAGCGATCACGGTGCCGACCGCACCGCCGTCGAGGGGCTGGTCGATCTGGAACGGCGGCACGTAAGACTTCACGTCGTTCATCCGCCCACGCATGTACGGGTCGACCGACATGACGGTGTTGCGGACGAGGATCTCGCCGTCCTTCAGTTCGGGCAGATCCACCTCCATCAGCCGAAAATTGTCGGGCGTCGGCGCGCCGCTCGGGCGGGACGCCAGTTGGATCTCACGGGTTCTGGTCGGAAGGCTCATACCCCCACCGTACGTGCCGATCAACCCAGCAGGATACCTGCGATCGCCGCGCTCATCAGGTTCGCCAAAGTGGCCGCGAGGATGGCACGCAGACCGAGTTCGGCGATCTCACCGCGGCGCTTGGGAGCCATCCCACCGAGGCCGCCGAGCAGGATGCCGAGCGAGCCCAGGTTGGCGAAGCCGGTGAGCGCGAAGGTGACGATCGCCTGGGTGCGCTGGGAGAAGTCGGCGATGTTGGGAGCGAAGTTGGAGAACGCCACGAACTCGTTGACCACGACCTTCTGACCGACGTACGAACCCGCGTCCGTCGCCTCCGACCACGGCACACCGATGAGCGTCATGATCGGCGCCATCACATAGCCGAGGATCGTCTCGAACTTCAGGTCGTCAGCACCGAACCACCCACCGACCACGCCGAGCAGCAGGTTGATCAGCGCGATCAGCGAGATGAAGGCCAGCAGCATCGCGCCGATGTTCAATGCGAGCTTCATGCCGTCGGACGCACCCGCGGCGGCGGCGTCGATCACGTTGCGGTGCTTGACCTCGTCCTCATCGTCGTCGTCATCGACAGCGACCGCGCGCGGTTCACCCCTGTCGAGGTCGACCGTGCCGACCCCATCGCCGGCTTTCGCGGTGGCCGGCACGGTGGCTGGCTCGGCACCCTCCGGAAGGATGATCTTCGCCATCAGCAGCGCGCCCGGAGCAGCCATGAAGCTGGCAGCGATCAGGTAGTCGAGTTTGGCGCCGAGCAGCGCGTAACCGACCAGCACCGAACCTGCGACGGTCGACAACCCGCCGACCATCACCGCGAACAGCCCGGAGCGGGAGATCCTCGAAAGGTACGGCTTGATCACCAACGGCGCCTCGGTCTGGCCGAGGAAGATGTTTGCGGCGGCGTTGACCGACTCCTCGTGACGGGTGCCGAGCACCTTGGCGAGCGCCCCACCGAGCCAGGTGACCACCTTCTGCAGGATGCCCAGGTGGAACAGGATCGCCGTCAGCGAGGCGAAGAAGACGATCACCGGTAGCACCTGCAACGCGAAGACCATCCCCTCCTTCGGGATCAACGGCCCGAACAGGAAGCTGATGCCTTCCTTCGAGGAGTCGATGACGGCCTGGACGCCCTCGGACGCCTTCGCGAGCGCGTCGCGTCCCCACGGCACGAACAGCACCAGCACGCCGAAGCCCACCTGCAACGCAAGCGCGGCAGCGATCGTCCGCGCCTTGATCGCCTTGCGGTCCATCGAGAGCAGATACGCGATGGTCAGCAGGCCGATCATGCCCCCGATCCCCCAGAGAACGTTGACCATGTGCGACTCCTCTCGGCAGGTTTGGGCACGAGCCTTTCATCTGAATCGAGGAAGTTGGTGAGTCCGCACCGACCAGCCCCGAACGCCGAGTGGCCGGGCTGTGAGCCAGCGGCCAGGCTCTAACCCGTCCACCAGTTCATAGCCCGGCCACTCGGTGGATCAGGTGGCGTCGGAGACCGCCTGCTGCGTCGAGACCCACCACTCGTAGTGGTCCAACACGTCGTGACAGATCTGCTCGAACGAGTAGGCGATCACGTCGTAGGCACCCCCGCTGGGGAGCACGACCTCCAGCAGCGTGGTCTGGTCGTCGGCCTCGATCATCCGCGAGCCGTAGCTCGGGGCCTTCATCCGACGCACCTGCACGGTGTAGGCGAACTGCTCCTCACCGTCCCGGACGGTCAGCACCGCCGTCCGCGGCGCCTGCGTGGTCGAGCCTGCGACGTCCTCGACGGACGCGTCCACACCGCGCTCGACCAACTCGCCCGCGACCTCGCGCAGGGCAGGGACGACGGTCGAGTCGAGTCGTTGGGTCGCCTGCTTCAGCGAGACGGTGCCGAGCGAACGTGCGAGGCGACGCTTCCACGAACCCAGGCTCGCCGCTGCCTCCCGCCCGACGACGGACGCGGTCACCGAGGTGCGTAGTGCGTCCGCGTGCAGACGTTCGCCTTCGAGCGCGCGGTGCAGGCCGATCATCACCAGCACCATGACGATCGCGAACGGCAGACCCATGATGATCGTGGCGCTCTGCAGCGCACCGATGCCGCCGACCAGCAACACGGCCACCGTGAGCAGACCGGTCGCGGCGGCCCACAGGACCCGCAGCCACGGCTTGGCGTCGACGTCGGAGTCGGGTAGGTCGGACGAGAGGTTCGCCATCACCAGAGCGCCCGAGTCCGCGCTGGTCACGTAGAAGAGCAGACCCACGAACGTGGCCAGTGCGACGAGGACCATCGCGCCCGGGTACTGCTGCAGCATGTCGTAGAACCCGGTCTCCGGAGTGTTGACCGCGGTCTCACCGAAAGCCTTGTCCCCGTCCATGATTCGCTTCACGGCGCTGTTTCCGAAGATGGTCACCCACATCACGATGTAGATGAACGGGATGGTCAGCGTGCCGACCACGAACTGGCCGATCGTGCGGCCCTTGGAGATGCGGGCGAGGAACATGCCCACGAAGGACGCCCAGGCAATCCACCAGGCCCAGAAGAACAGCGTCCAGCCGTTCATCCATTCCGCGTCGTAGTCGAAGGCCATGGTGTCCATCGTCATGCCCGGGAAGAGGTTGACGAAGTCGCCGACGTTCATCATCGCGGCCCGCAGCAGGAATGCGGTCTGCCCGGTGACCAGCACCCACAGGGCGAGGACGATCGCGAGGACGACGTTGAGCTGGGACAGGATGCGAATGCCCTTGTCGACGCCGGACGTCGCGGAAATGGTCGCGACGACGACCGCGAGGATCGCCAGTCCCACCTGTGCCGGCGTCCCCTGGTCGATGCCGAACATCACGTCGAGGCCGACATTGAGCATCACCACGCCGATGCCCAGCGAGGTGGCGACACCGAAGATCGTGCCGAGCACGGTCGCGATGTCGACGGCGTCCCCGATGCGTCCGTTGATGCGTTTGCCGAACAGCGGATGCAGCGCCGAACGAACGGCGAGCGGCAGACCCTTGCGGTGTGCGAAGTAGCCGAGCGCGATGCCCATGAGGGCGTACATTCCCCACCCGGTGATGCCGTAGTGGAACAGCGTCCAGACGGTGGATTCCCTTGCCGCGTCGAGGGTTTCACCCTTGCCCTGCGGCGGGTGGAGGTACTGCGTTGCCGGTTCGGCGACGGCGAAGAACATCACGTCCGTGCCGATGCCGGCCGCGAACAACATGCACGCCCAGGAGAATGTGGAGAACTCCGGACGATCGGAGTCCGCACCCAGTCGCACCCTCGAGTACCGCAGTCCGAGGTAGACGACGAAAACGAGGATCGCGGTCGCCAGCAGAATGTAGAACCAGCCGAACCAGTTCGAGATCCAGCTCACCGTGTCACCCAGGACCCGTCCGGCGTGGTCGGGAGCAAAAAGCGCCCAGGCAGCGACCGCGAGCGTGAAGACGTCCGAGACGATCAGCACCGGCCATTTGGTGCGCGGCTGCGTGATCTCTTGCGTATCAACAGAACTCACTGGATCTCACCCATGGCCTCGGCGGCACTCGGCACCTTGTCCGCAGCGTTCCACGAGTGGTTGCGTGGGTCACCCTCCGGGAAGATCGGCATGCCCGACTTCGCCCGGTAGACCGGCGGGTGCTCCGGCGCGAGCGGGGTGTTGCCGGCGATCAGGTCGGCCGCCTTCTCCGCGACCATCATCACCGGTGCGTAGATGTTGCCGTTCGTGATGGTCGGGAAGACCGACGCGTCCACAACCCGCAGACCCTCGGTGCCGTGCACCTTCATCGACGACGGGTCGACGACCGCCATGTCGTCGACACCCATCTTGGCCGAGCAGGACGGGTGCAGCGCGGTCTCGGCGTCCTTGGCCACCCAGTCGATGATCTCCTGGTCGGTCTCGACCGACGGTCCGGGCGAGATCTCGCCGCCGTTGAACGGCGCGAACGCGGGCTGCTTCAGGATGTGCCGGGCGGCCCGGATGACCTCGACCCACTCGCGCCGGTCGTTCTCGGTGGACAGGTAGTTGAACAAGATGCTGGGCTTGGCCAGCGGGTCGTCGTTCTTGATGCGGACGTGGCCGCGCACGTCGGAGTTCATCGGGCCGACGTGCACCTGGTAGCCGTGCGTGCCCTCCGGCGCGGTGCCGTCGTAGCGGACCGCGATCGGCAGGAAGTGGAACATCAGGTTCGGGTAGGCGACCTCCTCGTTGGTGCGGATGAATCCGCCGCCCTCGAAGTGGTTGGACGCACCGACGCCGCGGTTGAGGAACAGCCACTCGGCACCGATGTACGGGGCCTTCCACTTCTTCAGCCAGGGCGCGATCGACACCGGCTGCAAGCTGGAGTGCTGCAGGTAGACCTCGAGGTGGTCCTGCAGGTTCTCACCGACGCCGGGCAGGTCGATGCGCGGCGTGACGCCGGCTGCACGAAGCGTCTCCGGGTTGCCGACTCCGCTGAGCTGCAACAGTTGTGGAGAGTTGAACGCGCCACCGCACAGGATGACCTCGCCCGCCTCGACGGAGTGCTTGAACTTGCCGCCGCGCGCAAAGTCGACGCCGGTCACCCGGTTGCCCGACCACTGCAGGCCGGTCACGGTGGCGAGCGTGGCGATGTCGAGGTTCTTGCGGTTGCGGATCGGGCGCAGGTAGGCGCGGGACGCGCTCATCCGGCTGCCCTTGAAGACGTTGCGATCGAAGGGCGCGAAACCCTCCTGGCGATAACCGTTGACGTCGTCCGTGCGCGGGTAACCGGCCTGCTGGGTCGCCTCGAAGAACGCTTGGAACAGCGGGCTGCTGGCCGGCCCACGCTCGAGCTTCAGCGGACCGGAGCCACCGCGCCAGTCGTCCGCGCCGGCGATGCAGGTCTCCATGCGCTTGAAGTAGGGCAGGCAGTGGGCGTAGTCCCAGTGCTCCATGCCCTCGAACGTGGCCCACTTGTCGTAGTCACCGGCGTTGCCGCGCTGGAAGATCATGCCGTTGATCGAGCTCGACCCGCCGAGCACCTTGCCGCGGGCATGCGGGACGCGTCGTCCACCCATGTGCGGCTCGGGCTCGGTCTCGTAGGCCCAGTCGTAGAGCGGGTTGCCCGAGGGGAACATCAACGCCGCTGGCATGTGGATCAACGGGTCGAACAGGAAGTCGGCACGACCTGCTTCCAGCACCAGGACGCTGGTGTTCTTGTCGCTCGACAGCCGGTTGGCAAGAGCCGAGCCGGCGGACCCGCCGCCGACGATCACGTAGTCGTACTTCTTCATCGTTTCGTATCTCCTTGAATCACAGTCGAAGTGCAGTCGCGGCGACCCGCTGGTCGAGCCGCACGTCTCCGCTGGTCGAGCCACACCCTTTTCCGCTGGTTGAGCCGCGGGACTGAGGAACGAAGTCCCGCGCGCCGAAACCTCTCCCATTCACGAAGCGCTGGTCGAGCCACACCCTTTTCCGCTGGTTGAGCCGCGGGACTGAGGAACGAAGTCCCACGCGCCGAAACCTCTCGCATTCACGTTCCCGCTGGTCGATCCACACCCTTTTCCGCTGGTTGAGCCGCGGGACTGAGGAACGAAGTACCGCGCGCCGAAACCTCTCGCATTCACGAAGCGCCTCGATGAAGTGCTCCGTCCGCGCACCAGGTTTCGGCACCTTCGGATTCGCAAGCTCATCCGTAGGGCTCAACCAGCGAAAAGGCGAGAGTCAGTTGCCGAACCATCCCGCCGGGGCGGGCCGAGTGTTGTGCCAGATGTGCTTGGTCTCCTGGTACTCGTGCAACCCGGCGTGACCCAGTTCGCGGCCGATACCGGACTGTTTCATCCCGCCCCATTCGGCCTGCGGCACGTACGGGTGGTAGTCGTTGATCCAGATGGTGCCGTGGCGCAGCCGCTTGGCGACGCGCTCGGCGCGGCCTGCGTTCTGGCTCCACACTGCTCCGGCGAGTCCGTAGATGGTGTCGTTGGCGAGCTTCACCGCAGCATCCTCGGCAGCGTCCGCGTCCGCGCCGGAAAAGGTCTCTACGGTCAGCACCGGCCCGAACGACTCCTCCTGCACGCACTTCATCGAGGTGTCGCAACCGTCGAGGATCGTCGGCGGATAGTACGAACCCTTCGCGAGTTCGCCTTCGTCGCAACGCTTTCCGCCGGTCCGCAGCACGGCACCCTCGGCGACGGCATCATCCACGTACGTGGCGACCTTCGCCAAGTGGTCCTCGCTGATCAGCGGTCCTGCCTCGGCCCTGTCGTCGAACGGACCACCGAGGCGGATCTTCTCGGCACGACGGACGAGTTCATCGACGACCTCGTCATGGATCGACTCCTCGACGATGAGCCGTGCACCGGCAGAACAGACCTGGCCGGAGTCGAGGAAGATCGCGGTGAGCGCGTTGTCGATCGCGGCCGGCAGGTCGGAGTCCGCGAAGATCACGTTGGGGTTCTTGCCGCCCAGCTCGAGCGCGACGCGCTTCACGGTCGGTGCGGCGGACGCCATGATCGAGCGGCCGGTCACGACACCACCGGTGAAGGAGACCAGGTCGACCTCGGGCGCCTCGGTCAGCGTCGGACCCACGTCCTTTCCGGCGCCGAGGATCAAATTGGCAACGCCCTTGGGCAGGCCGAGTTCGTCGAGGGTGCGCACCAGCCACATGGCGGTCTGCGGGGTGAGTTCGGCGGGCTTGAGCACGAAGGTGTTGCCGGCTGCGAGCGCCGGGGCGACCTTCCACGCGGTCTGCAGCAGTGGGTAGTTCCACGGCGTGATCAGCACGCAGACGCCGACGGGCTCGGTGACGACCCGGCTGGAGACGTCCGGCATGCCGGTGTCGACGATGCGTCCGGCCTCACTCTGAGCGAGCGAGGCGAAGTGCCGGAAGACGTTGACGATGTCGTCGACGTCGATCTGCGACTCGACGAACCGCTTACCCGTGTCGAGCGATTCGAGGCGGGCGACCTCGTCCTTCTCCGCCTCCAGCCGGTCGGCCAGCCGGTGCAGCAGAGCAGCCCGCTCGGGCGAGGGAATGTCACGCCAGGGACCCTCGTCGAACGCTCGCCGAGCTGCTTGGACGGCGCGACGGGCGTCGTCCTGGCCGGCCTCGGCGACAGTGATCACCGCGGATCCGTCTGCAGGACAGGTGATCTCACGGGTTGCGCCAGATGCGGCGTCGACCCACTCACCATCGATGAACAAGCTGGGCACAGTTCTCCTCCAAGACGATCGCTTCACAGTCCGAGTGAGCACGTCCGGCGTCTCTGGGATGCCAGGCAGCTCGATAACGCTCGTTACAACATAACGCACGTTATAGTAAGAATGTGAAAGCGGAACGACCCGTGCGCGAACGGCTGTTGGACGCCGCCGATGCTGTGCTGTTCGAGAACGGCTCGGTCTCGACGCCGGTGGACGTGATCCTCAAGCACGCGGGAGCGTCCCCGCCGAGCCTGTACTCGCACTTCGGCAACAAGGAGGGCTTGATCACCTCCGCCCTGCGTCGTCGCCTGACGATCTGGACGCAAGTCTGGGACGAAGCGATCGCGTCCGCCGAGTCCGACGTGGACCGACTGCTCGCACTCTGGCCGGCGCTGCGCACCTATCAGGCCCACCACCTGGCCGAGCGCTGGTGCGCCTTCAGCGGCACCGCGGCCGCACATCCCTCACCGAGCGAGCAACTGGCCGCAGTGCTGGCCGACGAGACTCACCTGCTGCGTACGCGACTGCACGATTACTCCGTGCCGGTCGCCGGTAAGAGCGCGAATTCCCTTGCCTCGCAACTGTTCATCGCCTACACCGGAACGATGGCCACCACGCTGCGCGAGCCATACGAGCAGGCCATCGACGAAGGTGAAGCGACAGCGCGAGCCCTCGTCGCCAGGTACGCCGCCTGACGCAGGAATCACGCTGTTCGATCAGGTGCGGAGCGTTAGCTGTTCTGTCCACGGACGTTAGTTACGGCGAGTCGACTGGAATGTGAGGAAGACCTCCGGGTGAGGTGTGGAGCTACCACGCACCCACATTCACCACGGAGGTCTTCATGTCCCACGCTAACGCGACGCTCACACCGGCTGGCCGGCTCCGCTTGGCCAAGCTCATCGTCGATGAGCAGTGGTCCTACGCGCATGCTGCTGAACGGTTTTCGGTCAGCATCACGACCGCACGCCGCTGGGCGTTGCGGTACCGGGAACATGGCCCGGCCGGGATGACCGACCGATCCTCACGACCACACCACTGTCCCCACCAGTTACCGCGGCGCACTGAACGCCGGATTATCAACCTGCGGGTGACACGCCGGTGGGGTCCGGCCCGTATCGCCTACCACCTGGGGTTGAATCCCTCGACCGTGCACCACGTGCTGCGCCGGTACGGCTGCCCGCGACTGAAGTGGACCGACCCCGCGACCGGGACCCGCATCAAGGCATCCTCACGCGACAAGCAACGGTATGAACACCAGGCACCCGGTGACCTGGTGCATGTCGACATCAAGAAACTCGGGAAGATCCCCGACGGCGGTGGGTGGCGCATCACCGGACGCGGTTCGGCTCAGGACCGACGTGCCGGCGTGGCCCGTGACCGTGCCGCACGTCAGGGCGCACCCTCCTCGCGTGGCTACGTCTACCTCCACCACGCCGTCGATGACCACTCCCGGCTGGCCTACTCAGAGATCCTCAGCGATGAACGCAAGGAGACAGCCGCAGCGTTCTGGAAGCGTGCCCAACAGTTCTTCGCTCGCCATGGCATCACCGTCAAAGCGGTCCTGACCGACAACGGCGCCTGCTACCGCAGCCGGTTATGGGCCAAGACGCTCGGCACGCGCATCAAACACCGCCGTACCCGCCCCTACCGGCCGCAAACCAACGGCAAGGTCGAACGCTTCAACCGGACCCTGCTGGAGGAATGGGCTTACGCGTGCGCTTACACCTCAGAAGCCGACCGCCGTGCGACCTACCCCGAATGGCTCCATCACTACAATCACCACCGCGGCCACACCAGCCTCAAGGGCCAATCACCCATCGACCGCGTGCCTAACCTCTCCGGACAGAACAGCTAGGCGTCGACGGGACGAGACCAGTGCGGATGTCTTCGAATAGGTGATTCGAGCGTCTGCCCGTAGGGTGGAGCCAGCGGTCCGCACAGTCTTGCCTCGGGCCGCAGGTGTTCGAGAAGCGCTAGATGCCTTCACTTATGCCGCTACCGCAGCCGAACCGAGCGCGGGGCGAGCCCGGCGAGACACCGCCTTTCTTACGGAGTTTCTTTGTCCGACAATACTTTTGCGCCTTTTGGTGTGCCGGCTTCCTTGATCCGCGTCCTCGCGGAGCAGGGAATCACCACCCCGACCCCGATCCAGGCGGCGACCCTGCCGGATTCGCTCGCGGGTCGTGACGTCCTCGGCCGGGGCCGCACCGGCTCCGGCAAGACGTACGCGTTCCTGCTGCCGCTGGTCGCCCGACTGCAGGCGTCCAGCAGCCGCCGTCAGCCCAAGCGTCCGCGTGCGCTGATCCTGGCGCCGACGCGTGAACTGGTGAACCAGATCAACGCTTCGTTGAAGCCGCTCGCCGACATGGTCGGGCTACGTAGCCAGACCGTCTTCGGTGGCGTGGGCCAGAACCCGCAGGCAGCTGCGCTCGCGAAGGGCGTCGACATCGTCGTCGCCTGCCCGGGCCGCCTGGAAGACCTTGTCTCCCAGGGACTTTGCGACCTGAGTGCGGTCGAGATCACCATCCTCGACGAGGCCGACCACATGGCCGACCTGGGCTTCCTGCCCGGCGTGAAGCGCATCCTGAACAAGACCCCGCGCGACGGACAGCGCCTGCTGTTCTCCGCGACCCTCGACCGCGGTGTCGACGTGCTAGTCAAGAGCTACCTCACCAACCCGGTCACCCACCACGCCGACAGCGCACAGTCGCCGGTCAGCGCGATGGACCACCACGTCCTGCACCTGCACAAGGACCACCGCCTGCCGGTGCTCGTCGACCTCGCTGCTGCCCCCGGCCGCACCGTCGTCTTCACCCGCACCAAGCACGGAGCCAAGAAGTTGGCCAAGCAGCTTGCGGCACAAGGAGTTCCGGCAGTCGACCTGCACGGCAACCTCAGCCAGAACGCCCGCGTCCGCAACATGGACGCGTTCCACAGCGGCACCGTCCGGACGCTGGTTGCCACCGACATCGCCGCGCGTGGCATTCACGTCGACGACGTCTCCTTGGTGATCCACGCCGACCCGCCGGCCGAGCACAAGGCGTACCTGCACCGTTCGGGACGCACCGCTCGTGCGGGCGCCGCCGGCACCGTTGTGACGCTGATGCTCGACGAGCAGCAGAAGGACGTCCGCGATCTGACCCGCGCGGCCGGTATCAAGCCGACGACCACCAAGGTCGACCCGGCCCACCCGCTGCTGACCGAACTGGCTCCGGGCGAGCGCTCGTTCGTCGCTCCGTCCGAGCAGGTTCAGGTTGCACCGGCCCCGCAGAAGCAGGGTTCACGCGGCGGACGCGGCCAGGGTTCCGGACGCGGTCAGGGCTCCGGCGCGGGACGCGGCCAGGGTGCGGGTCGTTCGGGCCAGGGCACGCGTTCGGGACAGGGTCGTGGCACCTCGCAGGGCTCGTCTGCTGGTTCGTCGCACGGTTCGTCTCAGCGTTCGCCGAAGCCCACCGGCGAGCGGGCAGGTGCGGCGCCGCGTCGTAACCGCGGACCGCGTCGGGCAAGCAGCCCGGCCACCTCGCGCTGACACCGTAAGCGGTCGTCATAGCGGCCGGTTTCCTTGACTACGGGCGTAGTAGAGGAAGCCGGCCGTTATTGCGACCCGTTGTCGCGAGGCTCAGAAGTCGTAGTCCACGACGACCGGTGCGTGATCGCTGATCCGCACGTCGCGGGAGGGCTCGCGATCCACCCACGCAGCAGACGCCGTCCGCGCCAGTTTCGGTGTGGCCAGGTGGTAGTCGATGCGCCAGCCGACGTTCCTGTCGAAGGCCTGCCCCATCCACGACCACCATGAGTACGGACCGTCGGTCTCGGGGTGGAGTGTGCGGACGACGTCCACGAGGGTGCGCGGCGACATCTGCGCCCCGATCCACTCGCGCTCCTCGGGCAGGAAGCCCTCGGAGTTCTTGCTGGTGCGCCAGTTGGTCAGGTCGTACCGGGTGTGCCCGATATTGAAGTCACCCATGAGCAGGAACTCGCGTCCGTTCGCCGATGCCGTTCTGCGGGAACGGGACAGCTGCCGGGCGAAGGAGTCGAGGAAGCGCATCTTGCGTTCGTACTTCACGCCGCCGTCCGGTGCTTCGCGCATCCGGCCGGGTTTCTGCAGGTGGACGGGCAGTCCGCCCTTGGGCAGGTACAGCGAGGCGACGGTCAGCGGTGCGTCCGCAAGGTCGACCTCGACGTAGCGCCCCTCGTGCGAGAACTCGCGCATGCCACGGGCCAGCGTCATCGGCTCGGTCGGCACGAGTTCGCCGTTCAGTCGGACGTCGCCGCTCCAGGTGCGGACGGCGGACGGCGCGTGCCGGGTGAGGACGGCGACGCCGTTGCGTCCCTTGATCCCGCCCTCTTCGTACGCGACGTGATAGTCGGCATAGACACCGTCCGGGATGTCCGCGTGCTGGGCCCGAACCTCTTGCAGCGCAACGACATCCGGGTTTCTCGTGGCGAGCCATTGCTCGAAGCCGCGGCGTTGGGCAGCTCGGATTCCGTTGACGTTGTAACTGGCGATACGCACGGTCGATCAGCCTACGAGTCCGTTCGGAGACGCAAGAACCCGACCGGATGCCCGCTGGTTGAGCCCGGACGCAGCGACGAAGGAGCAGCGGCCCGTGCCGAAACCAAGGCGCGGAAACACGAGAACCCAGCCGCGTCGGGCTGGGTTCTCGTTGTCCGCCATCTTGGCTTCGACGCGCACGGAATCGTTCCTCATCCGTGCGGCTCAACCAGCGGTGACGGCGTGAGGGGTTCGATCAGTCGTCGGAGACGGTGACCTCGACGGGGATGTTGCCGCGGGTCGCGTTGGAGTACGGGCACATCTGGTGCGCCTTGTCGGCGAGCGCCTGGGCGGCGTCCTTCTCCATATTCGGGATGACGACCTCGAGCACGACGGCGAGCCCGAAGCCGCCGTCCACCTTGCCGATGCTGACCTTCGCGCCGACGGTCGAGCCGGTGAGGTCGGGCTTGTCGTCGCTGAGCGTCGCGGCCTTCTTCAGGGCGCCATGAAAGCACGCGGCGTAGCCGGCGGCAAAGAGGTCCTCGGGGTTGGCGCCGCCACCGGGGCCGCCCATGCCCTCGGGCACCTTGAGGTCGAGGTCGACGTACCCGTCGACGGTCTTGGTGTGGCCGTTGCGGCCGTCACCGGTTGCGAGTGCCTCGGCGGTGTAGAGCGTTTCCATGATGAAGGTCCTCTCAGCTGCTGTACAGGTCATCACCGACGCTAGCCGCCGACGCGCGCGGGAGGCGAGTCAGCCCGGGGAGCTCTACCCGTGGCCCCGGCGCAGCCGCTGCTACAAAGTCGCAGTCAGAGGGCAGGTTCACTCACCGAGGAACCTCAGAAACTGTTGCTGCACAGGCATTCTCAAAGGGGGTCCAGTGGCACGGGCGGGAACGAGAACAACTCGACCACCGGTTCGAGCGATGCCGGTGCCAAGTGGAACGCCCGACCAGGCCCGGAGCCCGTGATCCAGGCGAACCCACTACGTCTCGCCCAGCCCACTGGTGTGCTCAGTAGGTTCGGCGCTGATCAACAGGTACGCGAGCGCCCGTACGATCCGCCGGTCCTCGCGCAGCCCAGGGGCGTCTGCTGGGACGCCGCGGCACGGTTGCCGGCGACTTGGCACACTTGTACGCATGAGCGCCGGACTTCACCCGAACATGCAGGAGCACTTCGACGCCGTCGTCGCCCGCAATCCCGGCGAGACGGAGTTCCATCAGGCGGTGTACGAGGTGATGCACAGCCTCGGCCCGATCGCCGGCAAGCGGCCGGAGTACGCGCAGTGGTCGATCCTCAAGCGCGTCTGCGAACCGGAACGACAGATCATCTTCCGCGTCCCGTGGGTCACCGACTCCGGTGAAGTGGAGATCAACCGCGGCTTCCGCGTCGAGTTCAACTCCGCGCTCGGCCCGTACAAGGGCGGCCTGCGTTTCCACCCGAGCGTGAACCTGTCGATCATCAAGTTCCTGGGGTTCGAGCAGATCTTCAAGAACTCCCTGACCGGCATGCCGATCGGCGGCGGCAAGGGCGGCTCCGACTTCGACCCCAAGGGTCGTTCGGACGGCGAGATCATGCGCTTCTGTCAGTCGTTCATGACCGAGCTCTACCGGCACATCGGCGAATACACCGACGTCCCGGCCGGTGACATCGGCGTCGGCGGACGCGAGCTCGGCTATTTGTTCGGGCAGTACAAGCGGATCACCAACCGGTACGAATCCGGCGTCCTCACCGGCAAGGGCCTGTCGTGGGGCGGGTCACGGGTGCGTACCGAGGCGACCGGTTACGGCACGGTCTTCTTCACCCAGGAAATGCTGGGGACGCGTGGCGAGAGCTTCGACGGCAAGCGCGTCGTGGTCTCCGGCTCGGGCAATGTGGCGCTGTACGCGATCGAGAAGGTGCAGCAGCTGGGCGGCACGGTCATCGCCTGCTCCGACTCCAACGGCTACCTGGTCGACGAGAACGGTCTCGACCTGGGCCAGCTGAAGGACCTCAAGGAGGTGCGCCGTGAGCGCCTGTCGGCGTACTCGTCCGACTCGACCGCGCACTCGACCGAGGGCTCGATCTGGGACGTGAAGTGTGACGTCGCGCTCCCCTGCGCCACCCAGAACGAGCTGAACGAAGACCACGCGAAGTCGTTGGTACGCAACGGGGTTCAAGCAGTAGCCGAAGGCGCGAACATGCCCTGCACCCCGGGCGCGGTCAAGGTTTTCCAGCAGTCGTCCGTGCTGTTCGGCCCGGGCAAGGCGTCCAACGCCGGCGGTGTCGCGACCAGCGCGTTGGAGATGCAGCAGAACGCGAGCCGTGACTCGTGGAGCTTCGAGGACACCGAGGCGCGCCTGGAGCAGATCATGCGCGACATCCACACCCGCTGCGTCACGACCGCGGACGAGTTCGGGCTCGAGGGCAACTACGTCGCCGGTGCGAACCTGGCCGGTTACATGAAGGTCGCCGACGCGATGGTGGCGCTCGGCGTCATCTGAACCGCCAAAAAGTTGGCGGAGAGCGGTCGTCATAGCGGCCGGTTTCCTTGACTACGGGCGTAGAGGGGCGGGTACGACTTAGGTAGGGGTTCGGTCGGCCGATGACTGCACGAACTGTCTCGGCGAAGCTGGCACCATGGAACTCGGACTGCTCGCCCCACTGGTGGTGCTCGCGCTGATCGACAGCACCAGCTTCGGCACACTCGCGATCCCGGTGTGGCTGATGACCCACCCTTCGAAGCCGCGACTGGGCCGAATCCTGTTGTATCTGAGCACCATTGCGGTGTTCTACTTCGTACTTGGTCTCGGCCTGTACTTCGGGGCACAGTCATTACGCGACGCGTTCGCCTCGCTGTCGATATCCGAACCCGCTCGCTGGGTCGCTCTCGTGGCGGGCGCGGTGTTGCTACTGCTCGGACTCACCATCGAGCCGTGGACCGAGGCAGGCAAGAAGCGCAAGCGGGCCGGGGAAGCTGCCCGTCAGCAGGCCCGTGGACCCGGACGCATCGAACGGTGGCGGACGTCGACCGCGGACGGTTCGGCGTCCCCCGCGTCCGTCATGGCCTTCGCGACCGTGGCCGCGCTGATCGAGGCCGCAAGCATGCTGCCCTATCTGGCCGCGATCGGACTGATGGTCGCCGCCGATCTGCCGCCGCTCGGCGCGGTGGGGGTACTGGCGGCCTACTGCGTGGTGATGATCGCGCCGGCGTTGTTGCTGCTCGCGCTCCGGCTCTCGATGCACGAGCGCATCCAACCGACGTTGGCGCGCGTGGATCGCTGGCTGCGCAACAACTCCAAAGAAACGTTGGCGTGGGTGTTCGCGCTGCTAGGACTCTGGCTGATCAGCAACAACTGGCAGGTCGCACGGGATCTGATCGGCTGAGGACTACTCGACGACGCGGGTGGGTTCTTCGTCGATCGGCAGGCCGGCCTCGACGTAGCCACGGAAGCCGCCGACCAGGTCTGCAGCCCAACGGAATCCGAGTCGTTTCAGGTCGCTGGCGGCAAGCGAGGACGAGTAGCCCTCATTGCACACCACGACCACGACGTCATCCTTGGTCGGTCCGTCCGACATCGAGTAACCGCTGGTCGGGTCGAGGCGCCACTCCAACACCGACCGGTCGATGACGACCGCTCCCGGGATGTGGCCGTTGGCTCGACGGCTCGCCTCGGGACGAATGTCGATCACGAACGCCACGTCGTCCTGCCACTCGGTCAGGTCCTGCGGCTCGACCCGGGTCAGCGACTCGCGAGCGGTCGCGAGGCGCCTGTCGATGCTTTCGGCATCGCCAGTGAGGTCGTAGAAGCTGGGGCACATTCCGCAAATTCTGCCAGCATGAGACGGGCTCTGGGGCGATCAGAAGAGCCGACCAAAGGCGAACGGACGGTAGCAAACGCCCGGCGGAACGTACGAAACGGGAAAGATTCAGCGTTCGCGGACGATCGTGGTCACGACCCGCGTCACGGCAGGGAGTTGGGGCGTGGAGCTGAAACCGAAGGCCGGGTTGGGCGTGACCCGAGTGAGCGCTCCGAGCGCCTCTTCGTGCCAGGTGCCCGTGAGGCGAGTCACTGCGTGCTGGTCGAGCGCCCCGTAATACTCCCGGCGTCCGTTGCCGGCGGTACCGACGGTGCGCACGCCGGGGTGGACGATGCGGGCGACCGGGTCGGCGAGAACAGCAAGCGGCCTGCTGCTGGCAATCCGTTGCGGCACGGCATGCAGAAGCCAGCCTGTCGGGGTGCGCTTTCCCAGGCCGAAGGACGCCCGGAGCGGGCCGGCGTCGACCGTCCAGCCCTGCGTCAAGTGGACATCACACAGCACGGTCTCGTCGAAGTTGTAGGTCTGCGAAACATACTGAGCGACGGCTTCATTCGGTGCGAGCAGGAAGCGGCGACCGGACGCGTCCGCCACCATGACATCGGTGAACGCACCGAGCGGCGAGTGCGACCAATCGCCGACCACCACCCGGACGCCGCTGGTCGATCCGGCGCCGAGGATGCGCCCCTCGAAGCGGTCGATGATCTTCGTGGAACGGGGCATGCCGACATCTTCCTCCTCGCAGGTCGCCACCGGGCGGGCGGTGGCGCGTAGCGTCGAAGCATGAGCGAACAGAACGGGAAGCCGGAAGAGCACAAGGCCGAGGTCGACCAGCAGGACGGTGGGCCGGGAGCGCAGCAGGACGACGGCGGCGACACCAATGACGTCGCGAGCGGCGGGGTCTCGAAGGAGAAGAAGTCCGACGACTGATCCACGCCCGAATCCGCATGACGTGTGTTCGTTTCAAGGGTTGAAGACGACCACACGTCACGCGAGTTTCAAGGCTTGGGTCACCGGGCGCGCAGCTTCTCCAGCAACGGCTTCGCGACCTGCTCGAAGAGGCATCCTGGAGTCGCCGCCGGCCTGCACCAAGGGGTGATACCGGACTGTCGGGCAGGTCACTTGAAGTACGCCGACGTGTCGATCGTGACCGGAGTCTTGCCGGACGCGAACACGGTGATCGTCCCCCCGGTACCGACCTTCACGATCGCCGAGTTCGAGATCGACCCACCCGGGGTGTAGTTCAGGTTCGACACCGTCGGACGAGCAACCCCGGTCGGCCACGCCGTCAAATACCCCGACTGCGACGGGTTCACCGACGTCACCGTCACCTGAACCGCCTTCGCGTTCGACGGGACACCGGCAACGCCGGCGACCTTCACCTGGAACGCGTTGCCGGCGGCGGTGGCCCGGGAACCGAGCAACCTCGTCGGCGTGAACGCAACCGTGTCCGCACCCGCCGGCACCCAACCGTTCAGATCGACCACCAGATCGGTACTCGCGGTCGACCGCAGCGTCACCTTTCCACCCGTCCCCAGCTTCACGATGCCCAGACCGGCGATGGTCTGCCCCTTGCGGAAACTGATCGACGTCGCCGCCGGGGTCGCCACACCCGCCGGGAACGCAGTCACCGTCCCGGCAGCCGACGGGTTCACCGACGTGATGTTCAATATCGCCGCCGATGCCGTCGCCGACACACCATGGGTGCCGCCGACCGCGATGGTCACCGACCCACCGGCTGGAATCCGAACCTTCGGCGCGCCCGTGCCATACCTGGTGTCCATCACCCGCGTCGGATTCACACCCGCGTACGCACTGCCCGTCGGGTAATACCCGGCCACGTCCGCCAGCAGGTGGGTGCCCGCCGAGGTCGAGAGCGACACCTTGCCACCGTTGCCGACCTTGGCGATGACGAGGTTCGGAACGGTCTGTCCGGTGACAAAATTGAGGTTCGACGCGGTCGGCTTGGTCGCACCGGCAGGCCACACCGTCACCCACCCGTTCGCCTTCGGACTCACAGCAGTCACGTTCAACACCACCGACGACGCATTCGCCGGCACACCACCCCGACCGGTCACCTGCAGATCGACCTTCCCGTTTGCCGGCACAACCGCCTTCGGCGCGCCCGTGCCGTACCGCGTGTCCAGGGTCCGCGACGGAGCCAACGACACGAACGACGACGTCGCCGCCGGCGTGAAGCTCCATTGCAGATCCAAAGCACCCGGCGCGCCGTACCAGGAGTCCACGGCGATCCGGTAGGTCGTGCCGGCGGTCACCGGGACGTTGCTGAGCTTGCTGGTGAGCACATGGTTGGCCGCGTCCACGTCGTCGTTCGCAGCAATCCGGGTCAGCGCGTTCACCGCAGCTCCCGTGTAGACGGCCAGCGTCGAGTCGAACGTCGTGTTGGCCGTGGCAACGGTCAGCTTGCCGGCCGACGGGGCAGTCCAGTTGAACCACACCGAGTTTCCGCCGACGGCGTCCGCGTGACGAGGCTCACCGGCCTGGATGGACGCGTCCACCGTGCCCTGTTTCCAGGTGCCCGCGGTTGCCGGCGAGAGTGCTTTCGCCGACGCGAAAGTGTCGTTCGCGGGCGGGGTGATCGAGACCGTGCCGGTCGCGGCCATCGTGGCCGGCATGGACGTCGAGCAGCCGCTGGTCGTCGTGACCCGCACTCCTGCGTCCTGGCCGTTGTAGGCCTTGGAGTTCGGCACCGAGGTTGCGTTGAAGCTCGTTCGGCCCGCGAGACCGTGGAAGGGATCACCGGGTGAGGAGAAGTAGTCCTCGTCGCCGTCCGCCTCCTCGATGTCGATGAGTTGGCCGTACGGGGTTCGGACGTTGTCCTGGTAGGCCTCCTTCACGTGGTAGACCAGCAAGCCACAGCCGGGCAGGCCGCCGTCGAGACCGGACTGCTGCCGGTTCTCGACGAGGAAGTACTCACCCTTCGAGCCGACGCCGGGACCGTCCGGATCCGCGAGCAACCGGAACGCGCTCGGGTTCGTACTCGCCTGTGGCACAGAAACATTGGCCAGTGAGTTGACTGCAGTCGGTGCGATCCATCCCTGCAGGTACTTGCTGTACGCGTCCGGGAGGGTCGGGGTGTCACCCGGCATTCCCCCGGGCTTCGTGCCCCACGAGCCGCCCGCCATGAGGCTCCAGATGCCGAGGCCTTCGCTCTTCTGGCTGATGTCGTAGAGGTCGACCCAGCCGAGGTCGTGACCGAACTCGTGCGCCATGATCCCGATGGTCGCCATGCGCGACTGCGTCGGGTACTCCTTCTCGCAGTGCATCTCACCGAACTCGGTGTAGCCGTTCGTACCGACGTAGGTGCCGTCGACGGGCTGCGTCATGCTCACCGGAACGGACCACTGATGACCCCAGACGCTCACTCCACAGGGGTTGCCGACCGAGCCTTCGTAGCCGGCGGCAATCACAGTGACGTGCAGTTCGTTGGGTTGGATCGCGCCGTCGCCGTTGGTGTCGTAGGACGCGTAGTCGATGTAGGGGTCAGCTGCCGTGATCGCCGCTGCAGCGACCTTCCGGTCGCCGGCGTTGGTGCGGGTGCTGTCCGGGTGGCTCATCGGCAGGGTCACCCACCCGACCACTCCGTCGTTCGCCGCACCGCTCGACTCCTGAGCCGGCGCCACGTCGAGCTTGTTGAAGCTGGCGCCCTTGTAGAACGAGCGAACGCTGCCCGTGCCTCCGAAGAACTTCGAACTCCACTGTGCTGCAGTCGTACCGAGCGAAGACCGGTCGGAGAACTGGGCCAGGATCACCAACGTGCGCTGTGTGCCGGTGAAGCCCAGCGGCTGCTGAACCGTTGCCGCTTCCTGCAGGTCCTGGGTCGGGGTCAACCCGACCGACTCCTGCGGCACCGCTGCGGACGCGGCCGCCTTCTTCGAACCGGCCTTGGGCTGGCCCTTGCTGTCGAGTCCGGACGCGTACCGCCAGTACCCCTGCCGGTCCTTGACGACCGTGGCGTTGCCCTTGATGGTCGAGGTCCAGTTGCGCAGCCGGTCGCCGTTGCGCTGGATCGTGACCTTGCTGCCGTCCGGCTGGGTGACCGTCTTCGGCGTGGTGTCGACGGGCGCACCGCGCACCTCGCGCGTTGTCTTTTTCTGCGGCGCCTTCGACGCGGGCTTCTGCGCAGCAACCGTCTGGGACGTGCGCTCGCTCGGATCTGCGTGGCTCGCAGGCGCCGCCGTTGCACTCATCCCGAAGGCCGTGACCGCTGTGACTACCAGCGTCGCAAAACGACGCTTCGATGATGTGTGCATCAAATTTGTTCCTCCCCGCACCGACTACCCGCAGTAAGAGTCCCGCGCGGTGCCCGTATGTGCAAACAAATCAGCGAACTCGAGGGGCGACGTTGCCGAGAGGATCCGAAATGCACGAGGGCACTCCGTATACGGCGTGCCCTCGTGCACTTGGAGTCGCCTCGGATCGGGGTCAGCTCGACAGGCGTTGACGTAGGCCGGAGGTACGGCGGACGGGGGTGTCGACGGCGAGGGCGATCGCTTCGCGGGTGCCGACCATCGTCAGGTGTTCCTGCGGCCGGGTGACGGCGGTGTAGAGCATCTCCCTGGTCAGCAGTCGCGACTCGACCGGCGGGACGAGAACAATGATCTCGGCGGCCTGGCTGCCCTGCGCCTTGTGCACGGTCATCGCGTGCATGGTCTCGACCTCCGACAGCAGCCACGGCGGGAACGACTCGCGTCCGTGGCCGGTCTCGATGACCGCACGGGTGCCGTCGGGTGTCTGGACGATGACACCGGCGTCGCCGTTGTTGAGGCCGAGCCCGTGGTCGTTGCGGGTGATCAGGATCGGGCGGCCGACGTACATCTGGTGCGAGCGGATGTCGGGCGCGTGCTTGGCGAGTTCCATCTCGACCAGACGGTTCCAGTGGCTCGCGCCGAAGGGTCCGTGGCGGTGGGCGCACAGCAGACGCAGACGTCCGAGTTGTTCGACGGCTGCGTCGGCGTCCCCGGCGGCAGCGAGTTCGCGCAGCTTCAGGGCGTGTTGGGCCACGCGCGGGATGAGTTCGAGCGAGGGGGTGTCGGTCTCGATCAATTGCACGCCGGACTTCGCCTGGTCGATCGCCTCGGCCACCTGCTCCGGCACGCCGGTGCGGAAGGCTGCGGCGAGGCGGGCGCGGTCGTCGCCCATGCGATAGTCCTGCACGAGCCGGACGACGGCGCCGGACGCGTCCAGTCCGGCCACGACGTCCGCCAGCACGGACCCTGCTTCGACGGACGCGAGCTGGTCGGGGTCGCCGACCAGCAGCAGTCGCGTTGTGGGTGAGAGCGATTCGACCAGGCGGGCCATCAGGTTGAGCGAGACCATCGAGGCCTCGTCGACCACGACGACGTCGTGTGGGAGCGGGTCGTGTGCTCCGTGACGGAAGCGCAGGTTCGTGCCGGGCAGCGGACCGAGCAGTCGGTGCAGCGTCACCGCCGGCTTGATCGCGCTGTCACCATCAAGCGTGGCGCCGAGCGACTGGTTCATGCGGGCGGCGGCCTTGCCGGTGGGCGCAGCGAGTCCGATGCGTAGTTGGCCGTCGGACGCGGCTAGCAGGGCGGTGAGGATCTGGCCGATCGCGTGGGTCTTGCCCATGCCGGGCCCACCGGTCAGCACGGTGACCGGGCGGGTCGCGACTGAGCGAACCGCGGTTTGCTGCTCCTTGTTGAGATCGCCCTTGCCGATGCTCTCCTCGACGACGGACAGGTCGACCGGCGGCAGGTGTTCGGGCACGCGGTCGGTCAGCGCGGAGGCAATGAGCAACTCGTCGGCGAGGTACCGATCCAGGTAGACCAGACCGAGGTCGATGCGCAGGATCCGTTGCTGCACAAGTGGACTGGCTTGAAGGGTGCGCAGCCAGTCCTCAGGTGACGGCAGATCGACGAGACCCTGTGCGGTCTCCGCGTCCTGCTCGATTTCGTCGACATCGACGGCGGCGGTCCAGCCGGCGACGTCCGACAGGTCGAGCGCGGTCGAACCGTCACGTACCGCCCGCACCGCGAACGCGAAGGCGAGGGCGGCGTCCGAGGTCGGCTCCTCCCCCACCGCGGCACAGACCCGCGCGGCCACGAGGCAGTCGCTGCCGTCAAGGATGCCCGCTTCGTTCAGTGTGGCCAGGCGTCCCTGGGCGTTGAGACTGAGTGCGGCGTCGGTCATCGCTCACCTCCGTCAAGCACCTTCGACAGGTCGTCGAGGATGGCCGTCGGTGGGTGCCAGGTGAAGACGCCGCAGCGTCCACCGTCGACCACCGGGGTGTCGGGGCCGGCCATGCCGCGCACGTACAGGTACATCACGCCGCCGAAGTGCTCGCCCGGGTCGTATCCGGGCAGCCGCCATCGCAAATACCGATGCAGCACAATCGAATACAGGATCGCCTGCAGCGGGTAGGAGGAGTGGCCCATCGCCGCGTTCAGGCGGGCGGGTTCGTAGTCGGCGAGGGTCAGCGGTTCGCCGGGTTCGCCGAGCCAGTTGGTCTTGTAGTCGACGATGTAGAACCGTCCGTCGTGCCGGAAGGTGAGGTCGACCGATCCGGTGAGGTAACCGAGCAGGGTCTGGTCGCCGTACGCCTCGCCGGCCAGTGCGTCCGCGAAGTCGATCAATGGATCGTCGTCGCAGAGGTGTGTGCGCAGAACCTCGGCCATCTCGCGCAGCACCGGACGCGCGTGCGGACGGTCGCCGCCGGCGAGGGGCATCTCGAAGTCCATCTCGCAGAACCGGTCGGTCTTCGCAATGTCGACCAGTCGAGGGGCATCAGGTTCGGGACCCATCGGCGTGGTGCAGACCGCCTCCATCGCGTCGACGAGTGCCTCGGGGACGAGGTCGACGGGCCAGAAGACGAGTTGTTCGCGGACGTTCTCGAGCAGGGTTGCGCGCAGGTCGCGGGCCTGGAGGTCGGCATGTTCGAGGACAGCGTGGACGAGCGAGCCGAAGGTCGCCCCGACGGGAAGGTCGGCCATCGGCGAGGGTTCGGTGTTCGCGTCACCGGGTTTCGGCACGTCGATGAGTGGTGTGGTGTGGTCGCCCGCGTTCCCGCTGGTTGAGCCGGGCGACTGACGAAGGAAGTCGCCCGCGCCGAAACCACCGGGAACGACGATGACCTCCTCGTCGATGCGTCCGACGGCACCGTCCTCGGGTTCGGATAGTTCGCCCGCGGCTTCGGCAGCCGCCTCACCCGCTGCAGCAAGCGAGGAGTAGGACGCGCGGCGCCAGTCCCGGTCGATGATCGAGTCATCGAACCAGCGGGCCGTCAGGCGTTCGGTCGACGGCTCGACCGGGGGTGCCGGCTGCGTCGTGCCGCTACCGATGACTTCGAGGCTGAACGCGCCGTGGTCGGCCCAGGTCTGCAGGAAGCGCTGGTTCGTGGCGATGGAGTGCTTGTCGATCGGGTCGAGCAGCGTGATCACCGCACGCTGGTCGAGTAGCGAGGCAGGGTTATCGATCGAGCGCGATCGAGACCCGGTGAGGTCGTCGGGAGAGTCTTCGTGATCGTCGCCATGGTCTCGATCGCGGCGCTCGCCCTGGGGGCTCGCACCTACTCGACCAGCGTCCGGTTCGTCGGCGTTGTCCGGGCTCCCACCTACTCGACCAGCGTGTGGTTCGGCGGCGTTGCCGTGTGTCCGCGACCGCAGCAACTGGTCGAGGGCTTCGGGGGTGGGGGCTTGGCCGAAGAGGAGGCGGTGGAGGCCGGCGTCCTTGCTGTTGTAGGTCGGCGCCCACCACAGCACCAGCTGAGACTGGGCACGGGTCATCGCGACGTACGCCAGGCGCATGTGTTCGCCGAGGTCGTCGGCGCGACGCTCGGAACCGTTGAGGTCGGCGCGGTCGTAGGACAGGATGCGTTGGCCGTCGCGGTGCACAACAACCGCGTGCTCCTTGTCGGACAGCCAGTTGTTGAACAGGAAGGGCGCGTACACGATCGGGTACTGCAGTCCCTTGCTGCTGTGGATCGTCGAGAGCGTGACGGCGAGCGCGTCGGAGTCGAGGCGCATGGTCCTCGAATCCGCAGGCGTGGCAGCGTCGTCCGCGCTCTGTTTCATCATCCACGCGATCAACGACGGCAACCCGGTCATGCCCTGCAGCACCTGCTCGTGCAGCACCTGGGCACAGTGCTCGATGTCGGTGAGGTCTCGTTCGCCGCCGACCTGACCCAGGACGCGCTCGGCCAGCCCTTGGCTGCGCGCGACGTCCAACACAGCCGCGACTCCCCCACGATGGAATGCGGTGATCAACGAACGGATCTGTGCCGCAACGGTTTCGATTTCGGCTTCGTCGGCGCTGTCGAGTTGTTCGGCGGTCCAGCCGATGAACGGGGTGAGTGCTGCGAGACCGACCCGGTCGCGGCGGTGGGGTTGTTCGAGCGCCATCAGCAGTTCGAGCCAGGCCTCGGCAGCGGGCGTCCGCAGCACGGACGTGCCGGAAACCAGCACCGACGCAATTCCCCTGCGGCGCAACTCTTCCCGGATCCCGGCGAGGTCGCTGCCGACGTGGCAGAGCACCGCGATGTCCTGTGGCTGCACGGGCCGTCCGTCGAGCTCGGCACCGGACGCGAGCAGCCGCGCGATGTCGTCCGCGACGTCGGGGTAGACCTGCCGGCGCACGTCACCGATGGACGGCTGGCGTTCGCCGTCGATGAGCGGCCAGGTGCGCAGCCGCACCGGGGTGTCGTCCGGCGAACCGCTGAGTCGATGCGTCTTGTGGTGCGCGGTGACCGGGTGGACGACGATGCCCTCGGACAACGCGACCCCGTTCATCAGGGTCTGCAGCGAACGGACGAGGGGTTCGTCGCTGCGGTAGTTGGTGGGCAGCGAGGTGCGCCGGTCGGCGGTGTCGGCGGCCTGCAGATAGGTGTGGATGTCGCCACCGCGGAAGGCGTAGATCGCCTGCTTCGGGTCGCCGATGAGCAGCAGCGAGATGCCCTCACACGCGAAGGCACGGGAGAACACCTGCCACTGAACGGGATCGGTGTCCTGGAACTCATCCACCAGCACCACCGACCAGCGGTCGCGCATCCTCCGCCGCGCCGGACCGCTCTCGTCCTCAAGGGCGTCGGCGAGTTGTTCGAGCAGGTCGTCGTAGGAGAGCACGGCCGCGCGCCGCTTTCGCCTCTCGAACTCCTCCCGCACCCGTCGCACCAGGTCCATGCGCACTCCGAGCGGGCCGGACGCGTCCGTCGGGTGCAGTTCGGCACCGGAGTTGGTGAGGGCGTGGCGGGCGTCCTTGCGGGCGATCGCGTAGTCAGGGGTGCCGGGCACCGCGCGCAGGTGGTCGGCGAGAAAGAGGTCGTCGATGACGTCGCTCTGCAGTTGTTCGAGGTCTTCGGCGAGGGTCGCGCCCGGGTCGGAGTCGCCGGCGACACCGAGTCCGCGCAGCACGTAGTGGCAGAACTGGTGGATGGTCGCGATCGTGGCGGTATCGAAGTCGGCGACCGCCGTCCGCAGCCGTCGCACACGCAGCGCCAATTCCGCTGGTGCACAGTCACGCAGGTGCTCGACGAGCGGGTCTTCGGTCGGGGCGGACGACTCGAGTTCGGCAAGGGTCTCCTCCAGCCGGGCCCGCACGCGCTCGCGCAGCTCCTGGCTGGCGGCGCGGCTGAAGGTGACGATGAGCAGTTTGTCGATCGGCATGCCCTGCTCGACGACGTACCTGGTCGCGAGGGCGGCCACCGTCCAGGTCTTGCCGGTGCCGGCGGACGCCTCGATGAGCGTGGTGCCTTCGGGCAGGGGGCCGGTGATTTCGAAGGTGTCGGTGCTCACGCGTCCTCCTGGTGGGTGAGGACCGGCAGCCAGATGCGGGCGGAGAACTGCCGCAGACCGAGCATCTCGATCTGTTGGATCGGGGCGCCACGGCCGAGGATCTTCACCCAGTACGGGTCGGTGTTCTCGCCGGGGATCTTGTCGCCTTCCCATTCGGTGCTCGCGAAGTGCAGCAGCAGGTTGTCGTCACCGTTCAACAGCTTGACGCGGTTGCCGCGGACGAACGCGTGCGCGGTCCTGGGCGGGACGGTCATCGGGTACTGCAGTCCCTTGCCGCGCAGTTCGACGAGATCGGCCAGCAGTATCGAAGCTTCTTGTGCCCCAGGCGATCTCAGACGGACGCTGCCCCGCTTGCCCTGCAGGGTGGCGTGGTGGGTGCGGTCAGGTTCGACGGCGGCCAGCGCGAGCAGTCGCACCCAGCCGCTGATCAGCTGCTTGGGACCGATGCGGGAGAAGGTGTGCACGCGCAGTTCGTCGCCGTGCACGCCGCCGACGACACCGGTGAGCCGCACCGAGCCTGGACCGCCCGTCCCAGGCAGGTCAAGGCGAACGTCGACCGAGCGCGGTGGCACGTCGTCCGGCCGGTGCAAATGCTTTGTGATCGTGGCGAGTTCACCCTGGACATCCTTGCGCGCCTTGTCGCCGAGGGCACCGGGCGGGAAGCTCGAACGGCGGTTCTCGCGCTGCATGACCTCGTCCAGGGTCGCGCCCTGCACCATCTGTTGCAGCATGCGTTCGCCGATGGCCCAGGTCTGCAGGCCGTCGAGGGCGATCGGGACGGCGTCGTCGACGGGGTCGGCTTCGCGCGGCACGAAGATGCCCAGGCGGCTGCGCAGGAAGTCGCGGGCGGGGTTGTGCAGGAACCCGGTGAGTTCGTCGACGGTGACGGCGTCGAGCGGGCGAGCCGGGAGAAGTCCGGACAGGAACGGTGCCTGTGGCGGTTGGTCGTGACGGAATCGGCGCAGTGCCTTCGCGCCGGCGAGCGCGGATCGGTCGAAGGTGCCGCCGGGCAGCGGGGACGCTGCTGTGAAGTTGCGTTCGTCGAACGCCTGCAACGGGTGCAGGTGCACGAAGGAGTTGTCGCCGCCCCCGGTGCGAGTGGCAACCGCGATGAGCTCCTGCAGCGGGACGGCCGGTGGGCGCCGGGCACCGTTGTGTTCGTTGGCGCCGGAGTAGATCGCGACGAAGTAGTCGTCGGCGGCCATGACGGCGTCGAGCAGGAGTTGGCGGTCCTCGCTGCGCGGGTCGCGCTCCCCCACGAACGGTCGGCGGGCGAGCACGTCGTCACCGTCGACCACGGGTGAGCGCGGGTAGACGCCGTCGTCGAGGCCGAGCACGACGACGGCCTTGTGCGGCACCGAACGCATCGGCACCATCGAGCAGACGGTGATCGCGCCGGTGCGGAAGTTGGCGCGGGTCGGACGGCCCGCCCAGCGCTGGTCGAGGAGCGTGCGAATGTCGCTGAGCCGCAACGGAACCTCGCCGGCCGAGGCGGCGATGGTGTCGAGTTCGCGGTCGATCTGCGACAGCTGCCAGCGGTCGTCGAGCGGCACATCCGCGAGACCGTGGACGATGTCCTTCAACCAGTTCATCCACTGCGCGGTCTGCACGTTGCCGTCGGTGGAGGTGAGGTGTTCGCCGCGTCCGCGCACGTCGTCGGCGGCACGTTTGATGCGCTCCATGAGCTCGAGGAAGCGTCCGGCGACCTCGATGTCGCGGCTGCCGATGTCGTCGACCGGGGCACCGATCGCGTCCGGACCGTCGGCGTCCGCGCTGATCGCGACCCCGAGGGCGATGCGGTCGAGGGCAGGGGTCCAGGTGTGTGCGTCGAAGCCGCGCAGTCCGTACTCGCGGCGGTGCAGTTCGTCGAATCCCCAACGGACGTCGGCGTCCTCGACCCAGGCGGCGATGCGGCTGAGTGAGTCGTCGTCGAACCCGAAACGGCGGCGGACGGACTCGTGGCCGGCGAGGTCGAGCACCTCGGACGCGGTCATCCGGCCGGCGACGATCGCGACGACGCGTCGGGCGAGGTCGTACAGCGGGTTGGTGGCGCCGGGCGACCGGTCGGCCAGTTGCAGGCGCAGTCGTTGGCCGGGGTGGACGTCGTGGTCGGGCACGGTGATCGAGGAGACGTTGCTGAGTCCGAAGGTGGCACGCAGCAGCGGTGCGAAGGCCTCGATGTCGGGGCACATGACCAGGATGTCGCGCGGTTGCAGGTCGCCCTTGCCCTCGGCGAGCAACCAGGTGAGCACTTCGCGGAGTACTTCGACCTGGCGGGGGCGGCCGTGGCACGAGTGCACCTGGAGCGAGTTGTCCGTGAAGCGTGCCTTGGTTTCGGCACTGGACGCTGCTCCTTCGTCGCCGCGCCCAGGCTCAACCAGCGGCGACGGCGCGCGCCCACCGTGTTCCGCTGGTTGAGCCGCGGGACTGACGAAGGAAGTCCCGCGCGCCGAGACCACCGGAACATCACGCAGCACTGAGGCCGGAGCCGTGTTCCCACGCACATCCGCCTGCATCGACGCCAACCGCGAACCGGCGGACGAACCCGACGACAACGGCTCATGAACCACCGGCCCCATGCTCACGAGCGTCTGCTGCAACTCACGAACATCGCGTCCGAGCGTCGCCAACAACGGGTTCTCCGCAACGAGAGCGGTCTCGTCCTCGGACCTCGGTTTCGGCGCGTACGGATTCGCAAGCTCATCAGTACGGCTCATCCAGCGGGAGGAATCGGACGCGCCGAAACCCAGGGACCCGATCGCGTCCCACAAAGCCGGCGACGGATGCGGCAACCACAGGTGCAACTCCCGCTGCGAACCCAGTGCGTGGATCAACTCCCGCTCAGCCCGCGCCAACCGGGTGTACCCGAAGAACGACAACCGCTCCGGCAACTCCAACGGCAACGAACCGTCCCGCAAACCCGCAACGACCCGCTGGTGCCGTCCGGTGACCGACTCATCGAGCCCGTGCGCGTCCAGGGTCAGCTCGACGACGCGCCGCCACAACGGCGGCTGCCACATCAGATCGTCCGCCAAAGACGACCCGTATCCGTCTGTTTTCGAACCGGATTCCCATTCGCCGAGCATCTGCGGACGATCCCGGTGGTACGCAGCAAAGAGCCCGGCGATGCGCCGAGCAACGACGTACCGGCGTGCCCGACGTGCCTTGCGGTCCCACTCGGCGGCGGGGTCTGCGACGATCTCCGGGCCGGCACCGAGGTGACGAGTGATGGCCTCGAACCCGGGCGTGCCACACAACTCGTCGATGGCGTCCAGCGTGGTCCAGACGAGCCGGTCGGCCGACCACGGGTCGTCCCGGTCGCGATCGAGCAGCAACCCGACGAGCGACGAAGGGGTGAGAATCTCCAGTCCCGCGCAGATGCCGTCATCGCCGGCGACCGATCCCAGCGTGTGCGACAGCTGCTGGGTGAGCCAGCGCTCCACACCTCGCGCGGGCACGACGACGACCTCGGAACTGAAGACGTCCGCGGGGTTGTCGGCGAGCATCGTGGCGAGACCGGCTGCGAGTTCCTGCGGCCGGTCGCTGCGGTGCACGTGGATGCCGGTCATTCGGTCTCCAGCGAGGCGAGGGTCGGCAAGCCGGGCGCGTGGTCGCGGATCCAGGCGGTGGCGGCGGTGTCGTCCTCGTTGTAGGCCAGGACGCGGTCGCGCAGGATCCGGCGCAGCTGCGGGTCGGTGGTGGCACGGGACTCATCCAGCCACAGCTGACAGTTGCGTCCGCCGGGGTCGTCGTCTCGCCAGGCGAACCCGAGGGCGACGGCGAGCGGTTTGAGTCCGTGGCCGGCGGCGGAAATGAGGTGCTTCTCGGCCCATGCGCAGGTGTCGACAAACTCGATACCCGTGTCCTGGACGGCGGACTTGCCCTGGATGTTGGTGAGGCGTTGTCGTTCGACGGGTCCGTGGTGGAAGACCCGGATCGTCTCGCCGTTCGCGAGCGCCGAATCACGTTGTTGCGCAAGCCAGTCGGTGAGCTGGTTCGCGAGCGCCAACTCGGACTCATCGCTCAGGTGGTCCCACTCGACAAAGATGTGGAAACTCGACTCGCCCCCACGCCGCAGCCGGGCACCCCAGAGGAACACCCGGTTGTCGGTGTCGTTCTCCATGTCGAGATCGATCTCGACGTCGGCACTCGGCGGGAGCACGACGTCGGTGCGAAAAGCGAGCGCGTGACCGGCGACGGCGATCTTCGCCTTCTCGATGGTGAGCGCGATGCGCTTGCCGGCGTTCTTCGTGCGGTCACCGGTTTCGGCCTGGTAGCTCTCAAGCCATTCGGGGGTGAGTTCGAGCGCGGCGAGCTGGTCGACGGTGTGGACGCCGAGGGTGCGCAGCGCGAGCCACTCGCGCAGGGTCGGGCGCCAGGAGGTGAACGAGGTGGTGGGGTCGGCGTCGAACACCGGCCCGCAGACCGCGTACCAGGGGCAGTTGTCGCACTCGGAGGTGTAGATCGGGACGACGAGCGAGTCGTTGCCGGTGGCAGCGTTCTGCGCGACGGCCAGCCGGAACCCGAACTCGTGGTCATAGCGTTCGAGCGCGCTGCGGGTCTTGGTGCCCTCGCTGCGCGAGTAGGTGGTGAAGGCGGGTTCGTCGAGCGCGATCCAGGTGCCGTGCACCTCGTTCAGCCCCCACATCGCCCAGTCGTCGCCGGAGACGAGGAAGGCTTCGTAGTGGTCGGGACCGGGGTGGCGGCCGATGGTCTCCAACATGCGGGTGTAGTGGACGAGTTGGAGCGCGTCGGGCTCCAACCGGGCGGGGCGCGGACGCGCGTCGGCGAGCGACGAGCGCTGCTGCGGGTTGCTCGCCGGCGCGACCGTGACGGCGTAGGTGTTTCTGCTGTTGGACTTCATCGCCGACAGGAACTTGTGCAGCTTCACATCCCCGGGAAGGTAGGTGGCGGGCCACGAATTGCCGTGTCGGATCAGCAGATCTGGGCGCCCGGACCGGTGACCCTCGCTGTCTTCAGGGAGTGCACCGCGCACGATGATCTCGACGCCGCGCTCCATCGCATCGAGCGTCTGGTCGACCGCGTCCCGGTAGTACGTGTCGGGTTCGACGACGTGGAAGCGCTCCGGTGCATCCGCCGTGATTCGATCGAACAACTCGGCCTCGAACGCGTTGCCGGCGTCGAGGATGTCCTGCAGTTCGGGCGAGATCGGGATCGGCGCACCGACCATCGAAGGATCGAAGTCGTAATGCGTGCGGACGGGGCACTGGATGGCGGGGTACGCGCCGAGCACGAGCGAGCGCTTCGTCGCCGCTTTGTTGTCGGTCACCCGTACCCCTTTCACGTCTTCGCGTGAGGTTACGCGACGGCACCGACAGGCGGTCGGGGTTCGGGTGGCGGATGATGTCGATCCCCACGCCGACGACTGCGACCGGTGCCGCGCGACGCAAACGAAGCGCACAAGATCTGGAAGGGGGCGCCTCGATCAGCGCTGCACCTCCCGGCGGGAGGACTGCGGCGCGGGCGCTTGTTAGTACCTCGGACCCCCTGAGAGACGCAGCTGTGGTCAGTCGGTGACCGTGCCGGTGAGTCCCTTCTGCGACCACGTCCTGGGAGCGTCATCGGAAGAGTTAGCGTCCACCGTGCCGGTCGCGCTTCCGGTCATTGCATCTTCAACGGGCTTTCTTCATACTTCAGTAGAAAGACGACATCCTTCAGTTGAAAGACGACGTCCGTCACCATGTAGGCGTCGCTCCCCGTGCCGCCGCGGTCTTGCGGACGCCTAGCGGCTTGGCGGTCTTCTTACCGTCCAGCTGAACATCGGTGAGGGTCACAGTCGTGTCTTACGGGGCTCGGAAGTACTTCTCACGGTAATGCCCGACCCGGGACGTCGAAGGTTTGATCGTGGCGATCACCCACTGCGTACCCGCCGGTGTCCACCCATGCGCCTTCACGTAGGGGGACAACGTCCACGTGACCTGGCATTCGGTGCCGACGCCCGTGGTGAATCCTCTCTCGGGCTCAGATTCCCGCATCCCCACCTCCCTCGTGGAATCGATTCCATGGAAACGATTCCACGCGCCCTGCTGTGAGTGTTGTCACAAAGCACGGGTGGGCGCCCGGCAACTTGCGGCTGTGCTTCAGGACGTGCTTCAACCCGAGGAAGAGGGGCGGCAGCGCGTGGTGGTGTGCCTGCGGCCGATGTCCCGCAGACGGTCGTGGCGGGCTCGGCTGGGCGCTGATAGCGATTGTCGTGGATCACCTCACGGTGACCCGCGTGGCGGCCGGTCTCGGGGTGTCCTGGCATACCGCGAACAGTGCGATCATCGCTGAGGGTAGGCGGCGGCTGATCGATAACCCCGCCCGGTTCGACGGGGTGACCACGATCGGCGTCGACGAGCACGTGTGGTGACACACCCGGTTCGGCCACAACTACGTCACGGTGATCATCGACCTCACCCCGGTCCGGGGCGAGACGGGCCCGGCGCGGTTGCTCGAAGGCCGTTTTCAAGCAGTGGCTGAACGGCCGCGCGAAGCAGTGGTGCGACGGGATCGAGGTGGTCGCGATGGACGGATTCAGCGGGTTCAAGACCGCGACCACCGAGGAGCTGCCCGACGCGGCCCCGTCGATAATCCCGGTGATGGACCCGTTCCATGTCGTCCGCCTGGCCGGCGACGCCCTGGACCGGTGCGGGCAGCGCGTCCAGCAGGACACGCTCGGGCATCGTGGCCGCGCCGGCGACCCGCTGTACAAGGCACGCCGGACCCTGCACACCGGCGCCGGACTGCTCACGCAGAAGCAGACCGCCCGCATCAACGCCGTGTTCGCGATCGACGAGCATGTCGAAGTCGAAGCAACCTGGGGCATCTACCTAGCGCATCGTCGCGGCCTACCGCGAGCCCGACAAGAAGAAAGCGAAGCAGATGATGCGAGCCGTGATCGACGCAGTCAGCGCCGGCGTCCCGACCGCGCTCGTCGAGATCCGCAAGCTCGGCCGCGCCCTCAAGCAACGCGCCCTCGACGTGCTCGCGTTCTTTGACCGGCCAGGCACCAGCAACGGGCCGACCGAGGCCATCAACGGCCACCTGGAACACCTACGCGGATCCGCTCTCGGCTTCCGAAACCTCACCAGCTACATCGCCCGCGGCCTGCTCGAGGCCGGCGGTTCAGACCGCAACTACACCTCGAATGCGATGAGCCGAGAAACTTCTCGCGCTCGTCCGGGCCGTCGAGCAGACTGTGCCGGTGATACCCCTGCACACCGAACGCCTGGCGCTGCGTCCCTTCACGGACACCGATGCGGACGCCGTTCTGGCAATCCACCAGCACGAGGGGCTGCGCCGCTTCGTCCCGTCCGCCGTGCTCGAAGACGTCGGTGCCGTAGCCGAACGGTTGGAGCGCTACCGCAGGTTCGACAGCCACCCGGTGCACGGCATGGTCGCCGTCGAGCGGCTCGCCGATGGCGTGGTCGTCGGGATGATCCTGCTCAAGCCGATCCCCGCCTCGACCGGCGTCGACCTCGATGACGTGGAGATCGGTTGGCGCGGGCACCCCGAGCACTCTGGTCAGCGATACATGGCCGAGGCCGCGCGTGCTGCACTCGACCATGCGCTCGCTTCCGGTCTGCCGCGGGTCGTTGCCGTCACCGATCCGGACAACCATGCCTCGCAAGCGGTCTGTCGCCGGATCGGCATGGCGGATCGGGGCACCACCGGCGATTACTACGACGAACCCAGGTTGCACTTCTTCGTCGCAGACGGACTACAAACGGATCGTTGAAGTCACCAGGTGCGGTACCAGCCGGGATGAAGCTCGAAGCCGTGGCTACCGACCACACAGCGCATTGAGCCATGGTCCGCAGTACACACTCCGCGTCCGACAGCGCGCATCTGTTGGCGGGGCAAGGTCGGCGCCTTGCTAGTGGCATTCGCCACCGCCCGCTTGGGAGGACACGCCAGCCGCGCGCCCTTGGAGTCAACGACGAATACGTGGCCCCAGTTCGGAGTGGACCTACACGGTTGGGGCACGGACGCCATGTCGTAGTAGACGACGTTGATGTCGCAGCGCACTCCATCAGCGCTGCCAGAGCACACGATGTTGCGTGACGTGTCGGCGAACTGCTGTGGGGCGGTCTGGATCAGTTCGCCAGTTGGTCGCCCAAGGTCTTCCACGTAATCAGAAACCGTTGCGTATGCGAATGGGGTAAGGGCGGCGAGGACGGCTACGACTGCGAGCGCGGCCAGCTTGCGCCGACCAACTCGCGGGACACCGCGCCACCTCTTCTTTGCGGGCACAGGCGCTGAATAGTTCGGCACCGCCACGTGTGGGAATGGCGGCGGAGTCGGCTGAACCTGCGGTCGGCGAACGGGCAATGAAGGGGCAGCCGGAACGGCCGGAACGAACTGTCGCGGCGTCGCTGCTGCCGGCCTCGCAGGGACGTTGCGGACGGTCGGAGTCGTCGGGATCACTGTCCGGCTCGCTCGACTTTGCTCTCGGTCCATTGTCAGCGCCGCGCTGTGCAGTTCTTGCAGGTTCCGACCAGACCACGATGCTCTGCCGACCCTGGCACCCGCTTCGCTCGGGGTTGGGTAGCTCGCCCCTGCCGCCTCGGAGATCAGATGCGTGTTCGATTTGTGCCCGATCCCAACCACTACAGGCACGGAGCATTCAGCGACAGCACAGGCCACACGGGCGTCGTCGAACGGAGTGCGGTCGGCGGCCTTGCCACCACCGCGGGTGATCACCACAAGGCCGGTCGATTGTGCATCGACCATAGCCAGCGCCTTCACCAGGCCGTTCACAACCTTCTCGTGCTCCCCCTGTAGCCGCGTACCGGTGAAGCGCACTCTCCCGCTGTATCGCTTTGGCATCCCCCTGCACTCGGCTCGCCTCAACTTGTCCAGGAAGTCCTTCACCCCGTCGATGGACTCGCTCCCCAACACCACGATGTCGCGATCGCCCAAGGTCGCATCAATCACGAAGTGGTTCAAACGGGAGACGTTCGGCCTTGAGGGGTGCGCAGCACGGAAAATCCGGCATTGTTTCTCCCGCCAATTCGTCCAGCTTCCCGTCGGAAGGTCCGGGTCAACCCGGTAGACGTAGAACTCGAGTTCAGTGCTGGGCGGCGTCAATCTCATTCGACCTTCGAGCGTCACCTGCCGCCCAACGACGAACTGATCCAGCTTGTCGCGTTCGCGGAGAAACCGATCGATTTTCGTCCACGACTTCGGCGGTATGCAGACGGGGATCTCCACGAAGTTGCCACCTCGCCGCGCCATGATCACCGTGAGTCGTTGAGCGGTGCCGTTGCTCGTCGAGCGAATTCGCAGGATCTCGCCACTTATCCATACTGTCGGTTGGCTCACCTCTGCGAAGGTCCGCAGAACATCATCGATGTCGCTTACGTCGTGCCACAGTGTCCCACCCATACCAACACGCTAAATACGACCCATGACAACCAGCCGGGAGTGTCAGAATTTCGGTGTTTCTGGTCTGCGTGATCACCATGACCGCCGCGCCGGCGTACGCGGTCCGCCCGGTGCGCGTCGGGCCCTCACCCTCCGCACTGACCGGACGCTGTGCCTCGAGTGCGCGGGCCAGCAAGAGTGGGTCGGGGCGCAGCATCGTGAACAGCACGATGCCGGCCGTGAGGTAGGCGACGGCGGCGAGGAGAAAGGGTCCGGCGAGCGCGGGCAACCCGAGGTGGCGGGCGAGACCGCCGAGCGGTTCGACGAGGTTCGGGCCGGCGACCGCGCCGAGAGTGGTCGATACGAGCGCCACGCTCACCGCGCGCCCACGGGTGGCCGCGGTTGCCAAATCGGCTCCGGCGTAACGGGCTTGAAGGTTGGTGGCCGTGCCCGCGCCGTAGACGAAGAGCGCGACGAACAGCAGCGGCACGTTGTCGAGCGCGGCCGCCAACACCACGCCGGCCGCGCCGAGCCCGCCCGCAGCGAACCCGAGACCCAAGCCGAGCCGGCGTCCGGAACGTTGGCTGATGCGTCCGACCAGGTAGGCCGCGAGCGCCGAGCCGAGCGTGAACAGCGCGGCCGGCACGCCCGCGAGCCCCTTGGTGTGCATCATCTGCTCGGCGAGCAGCGCGCCAACGGTCACGCCGGCCGCGAGCCCGGCGCCGCCGAGCACCTGCCCGAGCATCACCACGCGCAGCGTCCGCTGTTGCACCCGGTCGCGCTCGGCCTCGGTGACCTTTCCAACTGTGTGCATAACTCGTATCCTACTTGTATACGAGTTCGAGGAGCCAGTCACGATGTCCACCACCGCCGCCGACCGTGCGCACACCCACCTCCGCGAGGAGATCCTGCAAGGCCGCATCACGCCCGGCACGATGCTCAGCGAATCGGAGCTCGCCGGACGCCTGTCGATGAGCCGCACTCCAGTACGCGCGGCGCTCACCCGCCTGCAGGACGAGGGCTGGGTGACGATCTATCCGCAGCGCGGCGCGCTGGTGCGCGAGGTCGGCGAGCAGGAGGTGTGGGACGCCGCGGCGGTGCGGCACGCGCTGGAGTCGGCCGGGGTGCGTCGTGGTGTTCCGTCGCTGCGCGATGCACTTTCGGGCGAGCTGGCTGAGAACCTTGAAGCGCAGCGGGTTGCCTTGTCGGACAACGACTTTGCTTCATTCATGAGCCTGACAATGCGGTTTCACCGCGGGTTCGTCGAGCTGGCCGGCAACGCCGTGATGCTGTCGGTATATGACCGGCTGCAGGACAAGCAGGCCGCCGCGATCGCGCGCAGTTCGGGCACGATCACCGGCGACATCGACCAGGTGATCGCCGAGCATCGGCGGCTGCTCGATGACGCGCTGCGGGGCGACTGGGTGACGTTCGCGACGCATCTCGACGACCACCAGACGCGCAACCACGGGTTGGAGTCGGGGTCGACGCGCTGAGTTCGGGGATCCCACGCGAAAGTGCCCGTACGATTCCGTCCGGGCACTTCACGATGTTGTATCTGCTTACTTCGGCGAGAGGTCACTCGGACGCGACGTGATCGCCACCATGACGCCACCGGCCAGCTTGTCTTCCGTGACGGTGCCGTAGGGCTGTTTCTGGGCCGCGTTGCCTGACCAACCCAGCGCTACCGGCAGTTCGTTGACGCCGATCTTCGCCTTGTAGTTCTTGACGACCTTGTACCCGCGCTTGGTCAGTTCCTTCTCGTAGAAGGAGATGATCTGGTCGCTGGGCACGCCGCTGAGCGAAAACTGCCACGAGCCGTTGAACGGGCCGGCAAGTTCATCGAGCGTCGCCTCGGCCGGCACCGGCCAGGTCTTCACTCCGGTCGGGCCGCCGTCTTTGACCGTCACTTCCTTCACGGTGAGCGAGTTGCCTGCGGCAGCGGTCGACGAACCGCCGTTCGTCGACGAACCGCCTGCCTGTTCGGAGGTGCTGGTCGCACCGCCATTCGCCGACGTGGTGCTGCTGCTCGAAGCCGCCTCGGATGGCGTGCTGGAGTCGGACCCGCCGTCCGACCCGCACGCCGTGAGCGCGAGCGCGCACGTCACTGCTGCGGCCAGCTTCATCGTGTGTTTGTGCATTGCTGCCCTCCTGGCGCCGGGCAGAACCCGGCTATCGATGATTTGCCAGACCGGGGACGCAACGATCGGCGGGACGGTTCCACGAACGTCCACCAGTTGAGACTCGCTCTTACGGGGAATGGCCGACGTCCACGACGCCCACACGCTCAACCGTCAGACCTGCAGCGTGCGCGAGATAGTCATTCAGTGCGAGCGAGGCCTTCTCCGCGCTGTCCGAGTCGCTGTCGAGCACCGACTGCAGCATCATCGCGTGCAGCCGCGACCCCATCGCGATCTCGGCAGACTCGACCCGACTGAACCAGAACCGAAGGGACAGCCCCTGCAGCGGGGCGATCGCGTCGGCCAAGAAGTCGTTGCGAGCGCCGGCTACCAGCAGATCGTGGGTTTCCTTCACAGTCTCCGCGTAGGCGGGCGTGCGCGCCGTAGTCTGGGCGGCGATGATTCCGACCGACCACGTGCTCGACCTGTTCGCCGTCCCCGGCGCTCTCGAACCCCTCGCCGGCGGCCAGGGGAACAGCGTCCGTGCCGGTGATCTGGTGCTCTCCCCCGGCCGCAACCCGCAGCTGCAGAGCCGGCTGAGTCCGATGCTGGCGGCTGTGGCCGCCGAGCTCGACACGCGTCCGGGGCGTGACCGCCGAGACCTACGCATCGCCATGCCGGTGCCCGCGCGCGACCTCTCCTGGGTCGTGGACGGTTGGGCTGCAAGCAGATTCGAGCCCGGCACACGTGCGCTGACCGACCTGCCGGCGACGCGCGCCGCGGGTGCGGCCTTCCATGCTGAGCTCGCCCGGGCCGGTCTCACCTGGACGCCGGTGAGCGACGACCGCTGGCAGGTCGCCGAGCGGATCGCGTTCGGTAACGAGCCGGTGCCCGACGACGCGCCGCCGCTGGTGCATGCCCTGGCCGATGAGCGCGACGACACCGACCTCGGGCCCGACCAGTTCGTGCACGGCGACCTCGCCGGCAACCTGCTGCTCGACGCCGACGGCGCCCCGGTGGTCATCGACGTCGCGCCCTACTGGCGTCCGGCGTTGTGGGCCGAGGCCGTGTGGGTGCTCGACTCGGTGATGTGGCTCGGCGCCAATGCGGGGGCGATGGAGGAGTTTGCTTCCGGCGCAGGCCGGCAGGCGATGGTGCGGGCGGCGATGTTCAGGCTGCTCAGTGACCGCCCAGCGGATGTTCCCAGGTTCGAGGAAGTGCTGGGCCTCCTGACTCGTGCCACGTGAGCGAATTCTGCTGATCACGTGGGTGTCGTTGCAGGTCAGCGGCTTGTGCTTGGTCGAGATGACACACCCCGGTCGCGGGTAGGCTCGCTCGTCGTGGTGTTCGTGCGGAAGTCTCCGGGTCGGTCGGGCAGCACGAAGGTCCAGATTGCTGAGCGGCGAGCCGGCCGTGACGTGGTGTTGGAGCATGTCGGGACGGCTCGGTCTGAGGCCGAGTTGGCGGTGCTGCTGGCCGAGGCTCGCCGCCGTTTGCGTCCGGGTCAGGACGCGTTGGAGCTGGGCCTCCAGGACGATGACCGCGCCACCGATGAGGGGACCGCGGACCGGCCGGGTGTGATCACCAGCAAGTCGAGCGCAGTGTTGTGGCGGGTGCTGAGCACGGCGTATGTCCGGCTCGGATTCGACGCCGTCGAGGATGCCGCGTTCCGGCAGTTGGTGCTGGCCCGGTTGATCGAACCGACGAGCAAGGCCGACTCGCTGCGCGTGTTGGACGAGATCGGTATCGAGCATGCCGCGTTGCGCACGATGTTCCGCACGCTGAAGCGAGCCGGCACCGGTGAGTACCGCGACCAGATCGCCACGGCCTGCTTCACCCACGCGGCCACCCATGGTGATGTGACGTGTGCCTGTACGACGTCACCACGCTGTATTTCGAGGCCGAACACGAGGACGACCTGCGCAAGGTCGGCTACTCCAAGGAACGCCGGGTCGACCCACAAATCGTGGTCGGGTTGCTCGTCGACCGGCACGGCTTCCCGTTGGAGATCGGCTGCTTCGAAGGCAACAAGGCCGAAACCACCACGATCCCGGCGTGATCGTGCCGATCGTGCGGCAATTCCAGGAACGCCACAACCTGGCGCAGGTGGTGATCGTCGCGGACGCGGGCATGTTGTCCGCGACCAACCTGCACGCGTTGGATGAGGCGGGGTTGCGGTTCATCGTCGGGTCCCGCGTCACGAAGGCACCCGCCGATTTGGAGTCCCATTTCCGGTGGCACGGTGACGCCTTCGTCGACGGGCAAGTCATCGACACGATCACCCCACGCACCGCGACCACTGCGGCTCGGGCGGTGAACGATCCGATGCTCAAGGCGGAGCCGGTGTGGGACCCGAGCGTGCACTCCAGGTCGTGGCGGGCGGTGTGGGCGTATTCCGCCAAGCGTGCCGTCAGGGACGCGAAAACGTTGACGTTGCAGGAGAACCGCGCCAAAGCCGTTGTCGCCGGGGAGAAGGCTGCGCGGGCTCCACGGTTCGTCAAAACAAGCAACGGGACGAGGTCACTGGACGAGGCTTCGCTGGCCAGGGCGCGCCGGCTGGTCGGGTTGAAGGGGTACGTCACCAACATCCCCGCCGACCTGGCCACCGCGGGCGAGATCATCGGCAACTATCACGACCTGTGGCGGGTCGAGCAGTCATTCCGGATGTCCAAGACCGACCTGCGTGCCCGGCCGATGTTCCACCACACCCGGGACGCGATCGAGGCTCACCTAACGATCGTCTTCACCGCCCTCGCGGTCGCCCGCTACCTGCAGAACACCACCGGGATGAGCATCAAGAAGATCATCCGCGCGTTACGACCGTTGCAGCAGATCACCGTCACCATCGCCGGGCACAGCCATCACGCCCGAGACCCCATCACCGAATCAGCACAGACCATCCTCGATGCCCTCGGCATCGCCACCGACTGACACACCCCGGTGGCACGAGTCAGGTGGGGTGGCCCGACTTCGAGCATGGGTTCGACTCGCTGAGGGGGCGGCGCATGGTGGGCCTCGTCTATGGCGGATCGCACATCTACCGCATGTGCTCTACGCGTCTGGACCGCGATGCCGACAATCCCCTCGGGCTAGACGAGACGACGATCCCCGGTGGGTCGTACCTGCGTTTGCGCCTGCGGGGACTGTCGCAATTAGGTGTTTTTGGTCCGTGACACGCCCCTTGGGTGGGGCGGGATCGGAGCAGTAGCGCATGACACTGCAGGACGTGAACAACAGCAACCAGGACGGGGCCGAAGCCCAGGAATTGTCTCGGCGGCGTGAGCCGGCCGATCGTCTGCCAAGCAAGTCCGAGGAGCAGGCACGCTGGTTGGCGGCGATCACCGAGCTGGTGCAGGACGCGCGCGCCAACGGTGACTCGCTGACCGGCCCGTCAGGACTGTTGAAGGACCTGACCAAGATGGTGCTGGAGGTCTCCCTGGAAGAGGAGATGACCGAGCACCTCGGCCACGGCAAGCACGATCCGCCGGCCCCGGCCGCTGGTCCTGACCACGATGATGTTGGGAGTCGCACCACGGACGAGCGGATTCGTAATGTTCGCAACGGTTCCCGGACCAAGACCGTGTTGACGGACAATGTCGGCAGGGTCGAGATCCAAGTGCCGCGGGACCGGGCGGGCACGTTCGAACCGGTGATCGTGCCCAAGCACCACCGCAAGCTCGGCAGCGTGGAGCAGGTCGTGCTGTCGCTGACCGCGAAGGGTTTGACGACTGGTGAGATCAGCGCGCACTTGGAGGAGATCTACGGCGCGAGCGTGTCCAGGGACACCATCAGCCGGATCACTGACCGGATCGGCGAGGAGATGAACGAGTGGCTGTCGCGGCCGCTGGACCCGGTGTACGCGGCGATCTTTATCGACGCGATCGTGGTCAAGGTGCGTGACGGGCAGGTCGCCAACCGGCCGTTCTACGCCGCGATCGGGGTGAGCGTCGACGGGCGTAAGGACGTGCTCGGACTGTGGGCCGGCACCCCCGGCGACGGGGAGGGAGCCAAGTACTGGCTGGCGGTGCTGACCGAGTTGAAGAACCGCGGCATCCAGGACACGATGTTCGTTGTCTGTGACGGCCTGAAGGGCTTGCCGGAGGTGGTGGCCACGACCTGGCCGGACGCGACCGTCCAGACATGTGTCATTCACTTGCTCCGCAACAGTTTCCGGCTCACGTCGCGTAAGTACTGGGATCAGATCGCCCGGGAGTTGAAGCTGGTGTACACCGCGCCCACTGCGCAGGCGGCACGAGCACAGTTCGAGACGTTCACCGACACCTGGGGCCAGCGGTATCCGGCGCTGATCCGGTTGTGGGACAACGCCTGGGAAGAGTTCACCCCGTTCCTGGCCTACGACGTCGAGATCCGGCGAATCCTCTTCAGTACCAACGCGATCGAGTCGTTGAACGCCCGCTACCGGCGAGCAGTCCGCGCCCGCGGGCACTTCCCGAACGAGCAAGCAGCGCTTAAATGCCTCTACCTCGTGACCAGGTCACTGGATCCCACAGGGCGAGGACAGGCACGATGGACCATGCGATGGAAGCCAGCACTCAACGTGTTCGCGACCGTCTTCGAGGGCCGCTGGCCCACCGCAGAACAGTACTAATCAACAGGACCAGAAACACCGAAATTCTGACACTCCCCGCCTGCGAGGCGAGGTACCGGCGGTGTATGGACAGATCGGTGAAGCCTTCGATGTTCTCTTTGCTCACGCGGAGCATGACTCCACGCGCCCCCAGATCGAGAGCTACCGGCGCGAAGGCGAGATCGACTGCCTCGTGCCGATCCCTCGTGTAGCTCAATCGAACGTTTACGCACGTGTCAGGGATCGCCAAAGCCCTGACTTGGCACCTCAACGGGATCGGTTTCGAGGGTGTTGACGCGCTTGACGCTCGTTTCCTCTGCGGTAGTTGCCTGTCAAGCGCGCCATGAGCTCCTGGGGGTCGCCCGCTTCGACGTCCTCTAAGAAGGAAGCCGCTCTGACGCCCCGCAAGACCGTCGCCTGCTTGCCGCGATGCGTAATGATCACTTCACCAGCTCGTTCGACGTAATCGAACCCCTCAGGTCTTGGCATAACGGCGAGCCTACTGATCAGGCCTCCCCTCGGACCAGCACATTTTTCTGAGGCGTGAGCGGCCGCAGCGCCGCCGTGTAGCTCAAACGAAGGGTTCTGCCCCACGCAGCCAATCTTGTGGGGCAGAACCCTTCTTCGCGAGTGGTCACTTGCTCCAGGGAGTGACGAAGTCGTTTGCCGGTCGCCCTTCGGCGGCGGCGAGCAGCTCGGCGCCCTTGGTGCCGTCGATCTGTTCGCGGATGATGTCGGCGTGGCCGGCGTGGCGGGCGAACTCTTCGATGTGATGCACATACAGGTAGCGCAGTTTCGCGGGCCGGGTCTCGTTCATCCCGTACCAGGGCATCGGCCCGACGGGCAGCTCGTCATCGAGGTCGCCTTCACGACACATCGTCATGTACTCGGCTCGAATGGCATCGAACGTGGCGAGCAGGGCATCGCGGTCCTCCTCGTCGCTGGGGGTGAAACTGGCTCATCCCAATCGGGGGTGTAGGAGTTGGGGTCTGAAGCCGCCGGTCTCGAGCAGGCTTCGGGCGATGTAGTTGGTCAGGTTGCGGAACCCGAGTGCGGAGCCGCGCAGGTGTTCGGCCCGTCCGTTGAGCGCCTCGGTCGGCCCGTTGCTGGTGCCGGGTCGTTCGAAGTAGGCGAGCACGTCAGCGGCTCGCTTCTTCAGGGTCCGGCCCAGGGTGGTGAGCTCGGTGAGCACCTTGGGGACCCCGGCGCTGAGGTCGGTGATCAGCTTCTCCATGAGCTCGCGGCCACGTTGCCGGTCCTCGTGGCGATAGGCGGCGATCATGCGCTGGTAGACACCCCAGGTCGCCTCGACCTCGACGTGAACGTCATCAACGAACAGCGCGCGTAGCCTGTCGCTCTGCTTGTCGGTGAGCAGGTCCGCGCCGGTGTGCAGCGTGCGCCGCGACTTGTAGAGCGGGTCGTCCCTGAACCCACGGTGCCCGTGGATCGCGAGTTGGACCCGGCGCCGGCACCTGTCGAGGGCGTCACGGGCCAGGCGCACGACGTGGAAGGGATCCATCACCGTGACCGCGTCCGGGATCTCCTCTGCAGCGGCGGTCTTGAACCGGTGAAGCCGTCCATCGCGACCACCTCGACCGCGTCACGGAAGGCGTCGTCGCGGTCGGCGAGCCAGGTCTTGAACGCCGCCTTCGACCGGCCCTCGACCATGTCCAGCAGCCTTGCTGGGCCGGCGCCATCGCGGACCGGGGTGAGGTCGATGATCACGGTGACGTACTTGTCGCTACGCCTGGTGTGGCGCCAGACGTGCTCATCGACGCCAATGACCTTCACGCACTCAAACCGCGTGGGGTCGTTGATCAGCCGCCGCTTGCCTTCAGCCAGGACCGCGTTGTTGGCGGTGTCCCATGCGACCCCGAGTCCCTCGGCGACACGGGCGACGGTGAGGTGTGCGACCACGATCCCTTCCAGCGCCAACCGCAGCCCGGTGTGCGAGAGCTCCGCCGCGGCGCTGGTGTCTTGGCGCCCACGTGTCCAGTCGGCACAGCGATAGCGGCGCACTACAACTTCCGGCACGCTCGGTCGCCAACCCAGCGGCTCGTGGGCCAACTGCCGGCTAACGATGTCTCAAGCAGCGCCTTCGCTGCCGCACCGTCGGCACCACTGATCTGGTTCCACCACGCGGCACGCGAGGACCGCACGATCCGGTTCAAGTCGTTGTCCGGTCACGCTCAGACCGAGGCCGTCGAGTCGAGCGAAGGCGGACAGGTCAGGGCGGCCGAAGCCGGCCGGCGGGGTAGCGTCGGACACGTCGAGGTCTTCCGGATGGATGGCGTAGGAACCTCCGTCGGCGGGAGACCTCGACGTCTATCTGCGGACCGACGCGCCCGGCCGACCTACACCGTCGTCTCAGAAGACCCCTGAAACGTCTTCGACGACGACGGGACCGGCGAGGAGGAGGGCGCGGTGAGCTAAAGGAATGGAGCTTGCTCGGCTTCGACGCCGCCGCAAGCTCCGGTGAAACGGTCGGTACTGATCGGTCGTCGTCGGTCACCACCGGATGGCGGCGTCCCCCACGCTCGGCGTTTGCGCAGGTCGGCGGCTCGTTCGCCCAGTGGGCACATCAAGCGATAGACGCAAAGCCGACGTGATGAGGTCGTCGGTTCGATTCCCACAGGGGGCTCCGGCGAACAGCCCCTGACCTGCGGAAACGCAGGGCAGGGGCTGTTCGGGTCTGGTGGTCGCGCGATGCGCTGGCCTCACGGCTCTGCCCGACACCGACGTCGCTCTCCTCTGCGACGGACCCCTCGCGGCCGGCATCCTGTCCGTGTGTCGATAGGCCTCGCACCGCTCGGCAACGCAGCGTGGCGTTGCGTCGCGACCTGGCTACGGCTCGGAGGGGCGCGATCGTCTCAGTGCGTTGGCGGACTACGGGAGCTTGGACGCGAGGACGTCGGCCGCCATGATCTCGGGTGCTGCGCCGAGGAGGTGCTGGTTGGCCGTCAGGTCCGAACCGTGACCGTCTACGTCGACGACGCACGCATCCAGCCCCGTGCCGGCCGGGGGGCCGGGTTCGGTGCGGGTCGGTCTCAGAAGGCGCTGGCGGCGGCTTCGGCGACGGCCTGGTCTTGGACGCCGGTTCCTCCGCTGACGCCGACGGCGCCGACGACCTGGCCGTCGCGCTCGAGCGGGATGCCACCGGCGAAGATCATCACCCGACCGTCGTTGGAGGCGTTGATGCCGTAGAACTGCTCACCGGGTTGGGCGAGGTCGCCGAGGTCTTTGGTGGCTGTGTCGAACGCTCGGGCCGTGAAAGCTTTGTTGATCGAGATGTCGATGCTGCCCAGCCACGCTCCGTCCATCCGTACGTGAGCGACGAGATTGCCGCCGGCATCGACGACGGCGATGTTACTGGGCTGACCCTGCGTGCTGGATTCAGCTTCTGCTGCCGCGATGACACGTTTGGCGTCGTCCAACGACAATGTAGGAATAGATGGCATCAATTGCTCCTTCGAATGTGGCGTGCGCTTTGTGGCTCGAGCCGCTCCAGAGCCGCCCGTTGGTTTGCCTGTTGAGTTTGTGACCGACAGCGCTCGTGTTGTGTTCGCGTTGCGGACGTGCGTTGGCGGACTACGGGAGCTTGGACGCGAGGACGTCGGCCGGCAGGATCTCGGGTGCTGCGCCGAGGAGGTGCTGATTGGCCGTCAGGGCTGCGACGATGGCGCCGTTGGCGTGGGCGTCACGAGCGGCCTCGTCGGGGAATGCATCGAAGATCCAGAAAGTGTCGGCGTGGGTCCTGACCGCGAACCAGACAATCGTTCCTACTTCTTCGTTGGCGAGCGCGACAGCGCCGGCGAGCAGATCGGCGAGCGCGTCGTGCTGTCCATCGGCCGCGACGATCTTGGCGACGAAGGCATACGGAAGTGATGCGGGTGTGGACATGAGGGGTTCTCCTAGGTGTCGAGGTTTCTTGGTGAAGCAAGTTCAGCGTAGGACGAGCAAGGGCATGTGAGAAGTGGCGTATACGGCAGTTTTGCTATTGTTTGCGCCATGCGTATCGGACTGATCGCGATCGACGGCTGCTTCGGTTCGGCTGTCGCGTCGATCATCGACATCGTGCGGGTGGCCGACGGAGCCCGCAGCGATGTCGACCCGCGGATCGACCCGATCGAACTCGCCATCCTCGGACCGAAACGGACAGTGACCACGACAACATCGATGACCCTGTCGGTGGACCACCCGCTGTCGGAGTCCGCAGAGTTCGACGTGGTCGTCGTCCCTGCGCTTGGAACCCTCACGGCCACCGCTACCCACGACGCCCTACAGAGCCGAGATGTTCGTTCGGTCATCGCCTCGCTCGGGCGCCTCGACGACGCGACCACCCGGATCGCCGCGGCGTGCACCGGCGTGTTCGCTGTCGCCGAGACCGGACGGATGGATCATCGGCGGGCGACGACCAGCTGGTTCCTGGGGCCGGAGTTCCTGAAGCGCTATCCGACCGTCGCCCTCGATCTCGACACCATGGTCGTGGTCGACGGGAACCTCGTCACCGCCGGCGCCGCCTTCGCCCACATCGACCTCGCGCTCTCACTCGTGCGATCGATCAGCCCCGACCTGGCCCAACATGTCGCCAAGCTCCTCATCATCGACGAGCGTCCGTCGCAGGCGGCCTTCGTCGCCTACGAACATCTCCGGCACGATGACCCGATCGTCGTCGAGTTCGAACGCTTCGTGCGCGCCCGCCTGGACGAACCGTTCAACGTCGCCTTCGTCGCGCAGTCGCTCGGCACCAGCCGGCGCACCCTCGAACGACGAGTCCGTGCGGCGCTCAACCTCACTCCGCTCGGCTTCGTCCAACGGCTTCGCATCGAACGAGCTCGGCACCTCTCAGCAACCACGGACCTCACCTCCGCCGACATCGCGCTACGGGTCGGCTACGCGAACGCCGAGACCCTGCGCTCCCTCCTGCGCAGGGAACGACGCCGTTCCTGACCTATCGCCATGCCATAGAACCACCTCTCAGCACGTCGCGTCGACGCTCCTGCGTCGCCCCTGGACGACCCACTCGACACGCCCGCAGCACAGGCCATGTGACGTGTCCCGGCTTCCCGGACGGTCGGGGTTGGGCGGCTGTGATGTCGCTGCGTTCTCGTTGAGAGGATCAGCAGACCCGATCAGAGCCGATTGGGATAAGACGCGAAGGCGGTCAGGTCAGGGCGGCCGAAGCCGGCCGGCGGGGTAGCGTCGGCCACGTCGAGGTCCGCTAAGCCCGATGAGCGCAATTTTACTCATCGGACATGAACAACGGGCTTTGAGTTGCATAGGTTGTGCGCGTGACCGTGATACCCGACCCGCTCAACTTGGCCTGGCCTCGCGCCTACGGTTTGTGTCTGCTGCGCCCAGTCACCGAGCACGACGTCGACGACATCTTGGCGTATCGCAGTCGCCCCGAAGTCGCGCGCTTCTTGACGCATCCAGTGCTCAACCGTGACGCCGTCCTGGCACGGATTCACCAGCGGATACGGCCACTTACTGTTGATGCTCGCGAAGTAACGAGAGGCCTGGCGGTCGAGGTCAAAGGCCGCCTAGTGGGCGACGCCATGATGCGGGTCGACCACACCGACGAGGAGACGGGCCCCCGAGTGTGGATCGGATACGCCTTCAACCCCGAAGCCTGGGGCAAGGGGTACGCCACAGACACCGCAACCTGCCTGACCCGGGCCGGCACGGCGATGGGCCTGCGCGTATGGGCCGACACAGTTCCAGGGAATGTGGGCTCCGAACGCGTTCTCACTAAAGCCGGTCTGCACCTGGTGGGAGTGCAGGTCGTCGGCAACGGACCGCGAAACGTCTTCGCAAGCGACTAGCCCCGGTCTTTCAGGGGGAAGCGGATGACGGCTGTGCTGGGTGAGGTGGTTCGATGGCGGTGTCTGGGCATGACGTCGTGCCGGCTGGCGCTGCCGGTCTGCGGTTCTGCGGGTGCTGATGTCGTGGGCGGACGGGTTGAGTCAGGCTGGCCGCGGGATGCGGCGATGTTCGCGAAGACCGCGACGATCGCGGTGGCCCTTGGCCACGTTTCAGGGATCTTCGACCGGTGCCGCCGCTGACCGTGGATGATGCGGGCGGGGACGTGAAGAAGCCGGTACCGCAACGCTTTCGGTTCGCAGGTGGCCAGGGAATGGACATCACCGGTGAGGGCGAGCAACCGGGTCCAGGCGACCAGATCCGCCGCGATCATGGTCAACGCCAGCCACGCGGTGTTGATCCCGAACTCCCCGGGAGGGGAACCGGCCCAGGCCGGTGTCCTTGGCGTGCCGGATGCGGTCCTCGACTCGCGCGTGCGCCCGGTGACGGGCTTCGAGGAAGCGAGCTGGCCGGTGCTGGCGTTGGTCACGAAGGCTTGGTAGCCAGCGCGCTGCCCCACAGGTTGATCCCGAACAAGGTCAAGGCTGCCCGCTTCGCCAAGTCGCGCCGTCCGACCAGCTAATGGCGCACTGCGTTCGATCGGCAAGAACGCGGAGCCGGTATCGGCGTGCGGGCGGTGCTTCGACGCGGAGTGTCAGCACCCCGTCGTATGGTCACCCCGTGATGTGGATGAGCGGCTTGGCCCGATGAGGCCCGGAAGTATCGACCGGCCCGCGACCGTGCATCCGGTCCTCACCGTGCAAGAGTGCTATTCGAGAGTCGGCGCGACTTCAGTGACGCACCTGATCGTCGGTCACGAAGAGCACGGGGTCACTCGGCTCGCCCGCGAGTTGAGCACGACTCCGTCGCTGCGAAGCGCCCCGGTCATCCGGGTGCTGGACGGGATCGGCACCGATCTCGTCCGTCTGGTCGCCCGCGCCTCCGTCCACGTGCACGTCACCGATCGCCTGTTCGGTCACACTGCCGCGCAGACAGCGTCCACGCTCATTGCGCTGGGCCGGTCCACGTCGATGAGTGTCACCTTGCACGACTTGCCGCAGCCTTCGGACGGCCCGGATCGTCACCGACAACGGGCGTCGGCATACGCCGACATCCTGGCCGTCAGCCGCGGGGTCGCCCTCAGCTCACATCATGAGTCCACGCTGCTGGACGCGGTGCTGAAGCTGACCGACCGCCGGAGTCTGAGGGCAGTTCCGCGGGCTGTCATACCCCTGCCGATCGAGAGTCCCCGCCGGTATGTCAGCCCCGACGAGGTCGGCGGCACCCACCGCGATCTTGCAGTGTTCGGGTTCCTGTATCCGGGCAAGGGCTATGCCCAGGCGCTTCGTGCCCTCAGCGAACTCCCCGCAGATGTGGGACTCACCGCCCTCGGACGACCATCGCCGGGCCATGGTCATCTTGTCGAGGAACTACAGCGCCAAGCGCACCGACGCAGCCGACGATTCACGGTCACCGGTTACATCCCGGACGACCGGCTCCAGGAGGTGCTGGCTCGGGTTGCGGTGCCGGTCGCGCCGCATCAGCACCTGTCTGCGTCCGGCTCCATCAACTCCTGGCTTACAGCCGGTCGACGACCGCTGGTTCCTCGTTCGCGGTACGTCGAGGAACTCGACGCCCGCTGTCCCGACGTGCTGACGATCTACGACGATCTCGCCGCCGCCGCCCGACACGCACTCGACCACCCCGAGTCGACGACGCTGAAACCCGGCGTCCCGCTCGGCCCGTCGCTCGACGACGTCGGCGCTCTCTACGCGAAGGCCTTGGCCTCATGGCACCACTGACGGCTGTCGTCGTCCCGTTCTTCGACCAGCAAAGCCAACTCGACCTGCTGCTGACAGCCTTGGAACTCCAGTCCGTCGGCCCCGATGCGTTCGAGGTGGTCGTGGCCGACGACGGTTCGCCCGTTCGTGCGGTACTGGGCGACCGACCGTACGCGACACGTGCGGTGCGCCAGGAGAATCTGGGATTTCGCGCATCGGCCGCACGGGACTTGGGCGCTCGGGCGACGGATGCCGAGGTGATCTGCTTCCTGGATTGCGACACCGTTCCCGAACCCGACTACTTACGTACGATGACTGACGTCATCCGTCAGGGCGATGAACGTTGCGGAGTCGTCGCCGTGGGACGCAGACGCCACGCCGACCTCACCGGGTGGGAGCCGGCCCGGTTGCATGCCTGGTTGCGCGGTGATGGTGCCCCACCGACGCCACTGACCGAACCAGCCTGGCTGCGCGAGGGTTATCGTGCGACCGATAACCTGCGATACGCCGACGACCGCTCCTACCGCTTCATCATTTCCGCCGTCCTGGGAATGACCCGTCGAACCTACCGACGTGCCGGCGGATTCGACCCCGGTTTCGTCGGTTACGGCGGTGAAGACTGGGACCTCGCGAACAGATGTTGGCTGAGCGGTTGCGACCTGCGGCACGTCCCGGACGCCGTGGCCTGGCACGACGGACCCGACTTCGCCGACCGGAGCACCGAACACACCGCCGTCAAGGACCGCGAAACGCTTCAACTCGCGCGTGTCCTCACCGACCCGATGGCTCGCGGATCAGGATTCATGTGGCCCTACCCGGCAACCGTCGTCCGGGTGCATGGACACCACGACATCGGCCCGCTGGCCGCGTCGTGTTCGAGTTGGCTGGCCGGTGGCGACGTCGCGCTCTGGTTCGTCGATCATCCACGGGTGCCGACCCAACTTCCGCCCGACCCCCGGCTGCACCACGGAGCACCGTCGAACCAGGTGTTGCAGCGCTGCCGATACCAGGTCGATGTGTATGCACCGCTCGCGCTGTCCGCCCCGCTCCCTCGCCTCATCCCGGACGGCGGTCTCGACGTCCGAACCGGCAATGAGATCGTGGCGAGGGTGCGGCACACCCGCATGATCAATCGCGGTGCGGGCAACGCACCGGCGACGGTTGTCGACGGCCGGCTGCTGGACGATAGCGTCACCCTCGAGTCGCGGTGGGGTGGCTGGGACAAGTAGCAGATCGCACCCTCGTTCGGGCGCACCTCAGGTATGTGTCTGGCTGACGTCGTGCCCGGTGACCACACTCGCGGTGTCAGCGAATTTAACGCGGCCGGCGGCCAATCGCAGGACTGGGCCCGGCGAGGATGGGTCGGTGACCACGCTCCTATGGCTGCGCCGAGACCTGCGCCGCAACGACCTGCCGGCCCTGCTCAGTGCCCACGAAGCAACGGCCGACGACGTGGCCGCCGTGTTCGTCGTCGACCCCACGCTGTGGGGAGGCTCGGGCGACGTCCGACGGGCCTGGCTTGCCGCCTCGGTCAAGGCCGCCGTCGCGAGCTTCGACGGACACCTCGCGTTGCTGCACGGCGACCCACGCGAGGTGATCCCCCAGGTTGCCGAGCGCATCGGCGCAACCTCGGTGCACGTCACCCGCGAGACCACACCGTACGGCGCCCGCCGCGATCGCGATGTCGCAGATGCGCTGCAGCGCAACGGTATCGAGTGGGTCGAGGCCGGCACGCCGTACGCGATCGGTCCGGGGATCATCCGGAACAAGAGCGGTGACGGGTTCAAGGTGTTCACGCCGTTCGCGCGAACCTGGCGCGAACACGGCACCTCCGACCCGGCGCCGGAGGTCGAGCCGAACTGGCGCGACGTCCGCCATGACGCTGCTGCGACGAAGGCCGTCGACGACGCCCTGAAGGACGTTCCCACCCTCCCTGACGCGGGTGAAGACGCTGCGCTGGATCGTTGGAAAGAGTTCTTACACAGCGGAATCGACGACTACGCCGCCACTCGCGATCGGCCGAGCATCGCCGGCACGTCCTTCCTCAGCCCCTACCTCAAGGTCGGTGCCATCCACCCGCGCACCCTGCTGGCCGACCTGCGCGGCCGCAGCGGCGAAGGCGTCGACACCTTCATCACCGAACTCGCCTGGCGCGAGTTCTACGCCGACGTGCTATTGCGCGAACCGTCCAGTGCGTGGCACGACCTGACCACCTCGCTGCGCGGCATGGAGTACGACCCGCCCGGCGACGGCGTCCGGGCCTGGCAGGAAGGCCGCACCGGCTTCCCGTTCGTCGACGCCGGGATGCGGCAACTGGCCGAGACCGGGTGGATGCACAACCGCGTCCGCATGGTCACCGCTAGCTTCCTGACCAAACACCTGCACGTGTGGTGGACGGTCGGCGCGCGCCACTTCCTCGACCACCTGATCGACGGCGACCTCGCCTCCAACAACCATGGCTGGCAGTGGGTCGCGGGCACCGGCACGGACGCGTCCCCCTACTTCCGGGTGTTCAACCCGGTCACCCAGGGCATCAAGTTCGACCCGGACGGCGACTACGTGCGCCGCTGGATCCCCGAGTTGCGACACCTCGACGGCAAGGCCGCGCACGAACCCTGGAAGCACGACGACGGCTACGCTCACGGCTATCCCGAGCGGATCGTCGATCACGCGGAGGAACGCGAAGAGGCGCTGCGTCGGTACGACCGGGCCCGCGGGCGTGGGTAGCTCGCGGTCCGTGAACTCGACTACCTGCCCGACGGTGCCGCCAGTTCGCTCGCCGCGCGCCGGCAGGAGGCCCACGGCCTGATCCTGCCCGAGTTCACCGGTCTTGCCCCACGAACTCGTCACCAGCCATGGTCGGCTGCACGTGGATGGGCGAGTTCGGCCTCAACGCACTCGACCCGACCCCGTGCTCCTTCAAGAAGGACGCCTTCTTCCCAGGTCCTGCCTCTCATCGGACGCAGTCGGCCCGAGTGGCGTGGGCCGCCGACCTTTCATATTGGGATTCGACTCCCAACAATCACCGCGATCGTACGCACACGAACCGACGTGACTCGAGCGATCGATCTGGTTGACTCGGGAACATGGGCGGATCCAACCAACCTGACATCGACGCACTCGTGAAGCAGATCATCGCCGGACGCAACCCGTCCGAACTCCTGGAGGACCTGCGTCGAGGGCGCATCCTCGACTCGCTGCGCACCGGCAGCTTCCAGCAACACGTCAACAAACCGGTCGCGGTCGCCGCGCCGCTGGATGAGCCGTTGCTGCTGACGATCAAGGTCGAACTCGAGGACTCCGAACCGCTCATCTGGCGGCGGTTGCAGGTGCGCACGGACATGGCACTCGACGCGTTCCACGACGTGCTGCAGGACGCGATGGGGTGGTCGAACAGCCACCTGCATCGGTTCCACATTCCCGGCGATCGGAACTACTTCCTCAACGAGTTCGACGTCGGTGAGGGCGAGAATGGGACGCCGGAGACCGACGTCCGGCTCGACCAGATTCTGCGCGCCAAGGGCGACGGACTTAACTACGAGTACGACCTCGGTGACGGGTGGGAACACCGGATCGTCGTGGAGGAGGTACGGACGGCGACTCCCGACGACAAGGTCGCGAACTGCGTTGCGGGAGGACGACGTTGCCCGGCCGAGGACGTCGGTGGGATCGGGTTCTTCAACGACCTGGCAGCAGAGTTGCGGCGGGTGAAGAACCCGCAGTTGCTGAGCGGCGAGTTCGAGGACCTCGCGCACTGGTTGCCGGCGGACTACGACCCGGATGACTTCAGCGTCGAGGATGCGAACTTCGCCCTGTCGATGTCGGGAACGGGTGGCGCCTCAGCGATCCTCGATGTTGCGGCTGACGGGGTGCAGCGTGCGCCCGAGTTCGAAGCGCTGGTCGGCCGGTGTCCGCGGCATCTCATCGGTGAACTCATCCTGCTCAGCAGCGAAGCCTTGCGAGCAGCGCCGGCCACGGACGTGGAATTGCGGGAGCAGTTGCGTCCGTTCCAGACGATGCTCGACCTGGCCGATCCGGACGGCATTCCGTTGACCAAGGCGGGCTGGCTCGCGCCAGATGCGTGCGAACACGTCTGGAACGAGAGCGGATTGAACTGGGGCTATGGCAAGGGCAACCGCGAGCAGCACACGCCTGAAGTGAGCCAGCTGCGTCGCGATTGTGTCACCCTGAAGCTGCTGCGCAAGAACCGCGAGCGGCTACTGCTCACGCCGCTCGGACGGAAGGCCGGTGCGGATGTAGGGGTTCTGTCATCGGTCATTGCCGGGTCGTTGCTCCGGGGTGAAACCGAGATGGATCGGGATGCGAACGTTCTTGCATTGTTGCTGCTTGCGGCTGGTCGGCCGTTCGAGAGACGTGACGACTTCGAGGACCAGGTGGCGAACTTGCTCACGGAGATCGGTTGGCGGACAGGGGATTACGCCGAGGCGCCCGTGCATCGGCACGAACTGCGGCTGTATCGCATCGAGCGGATCGTTGCCGGCGATCCGAACGCTGCTTTTCGTTGGACGGGCCCGGTCGGATCCGCGGGTGCGCGGCAGCTCGCGAAGAAGGCGCTCTGGCCGGACGCGTGATGGGGTTTCGTCGATTGTCACCGGGTTTCGGAGCATGCAACCTCGTACCTCGGCTGCACGGCTCAACCAGCGGAAATCCTGGGACTCAACCAGCGTGAGGTGCGCTGGGGGTCAGTAGAGGGGGTCGCGGAGGACGGGGCAGGTCATGCAGCGTCCGCCGCCGCGTCCGCGTCCGAGTTCGCCGGCGCTGATCGTGATGACCTCGATGCCCGCGTTCGCGAGCGCCTTGTTGGTGGCGGTATTGCGGTCGTAACCCATGACGACACCGGGTTCGAGGGCCAACAGGTTTGCGCCGTCGTCCCACTGTTCGCGTTGTACGCCGAACGGGTCGCCGTCGGTCGCGACCGTGCGCAACTTCGTGCCGAGGGCCTTGCCCACCGTCTCGACGAAGGACGTGTCGGCGCGGTGCACGTCGAGGCCGGACGGCGCGTTCGGGTCGGGACGCAGCGTGATCGGCACGATGCGGTCGGTGATGGGCGCGAACGCGGTCACGACGTCCTCGGAACAGAACGTGAACACGGTGTCGAGGTGCATCGCAGCACGCAGCTTCGGCAACGCGGCAACGATCACCTGCGCAGCAGCGCCCGCGTCGAAGAGCGTGTGCGCGACCTGGGTGATCGCCTGCTGCGAGGTGCGCTCCCCCATGCCGATGAGCACAACGCCGTTACCGACGGGCATCACGTCACCGCCCTCGAGCGTCGCGAGTCCGCGGAACAGATTGCGCCCGTCCGGATCACCGAACCAGTACGTCAGATCCTGATCGACGAACGCCGGATGGAACCGGTACACCGCCGTCGTCAGCAACGTTTCCTGTTGTCGGACAGGCCAATACATCGGGTTCAGCGTGACACCGCCGTAGATCCACGACGTGTTGTCGCGCATGAACAACGTGTTCGGCAACGGCGGGATGAAGAACCCCATCTGGTCGAGGTCGCGGGCCACCTGCAGCAGCGGACTCGACAGATCGTCCGGCACGTCTCGGTACGACACCCCTCCGACGAGGTACTCCGTCAATTCTGCAGCGGGCAACGAGTCGAGCCAACTGCGCAGGTCGTCGGTGAATGCCGCCCCGACCCGGTCGTCGGTCACCTTGCGGTCGAGCACCCATGCGCGGGCTACAGGTTGGTCGAGGATGTCGGTCAGCAGATCGAGCAGGTCGAGCACCTCGATGCCACGCGATTCCATCTTCGCCACGAAGTCGGCGTGGTCCCGCTGCGCCTTCTCGACCCAGATGACCTCGTCGAACAACAGGTCCGCGCACGTGTCAGGGGTGAGGCGCAGGTGCGCCAGGCTCGGACGACAGACCAGGACGCGGCGCAGGCGTCCGGCCTCGGAATGGACTCCGACTTCAGGCATTCGTCGATCGTCTCATTCCGGAGTGCGCCGATCAGTTGTTCAGCCCGCTGCCCTTGTAATAGAACCGGCCCGCTCCGCGGACGGCCCAGTAATAGGTGGACGCGATCGCGCGGCACGTCGCGCCCTTGCCGGCGGCGGCGCACGCGTTGTTCATCCGGGTGCGGAACGCGGTGTCGCAGGTCAGGCGGTTGGTGCGGCTGCCCGCGCTGTAGCACGCGTCGTGGCGGGTGCACGCGTAGTGGAAGTTCGCCCCACCCGGCGGGTTCTCGGGGACGAGGCGTCCGATCCAGTTGTTGGGTCCGCACTGGAACTCGCCCGCTGCGTAGACGTAGGTAGCGGTGGGTGCGGCCTGCGCTTCCGGGACCGTCGTCAGGGAGACACCGGCCGCCATCGCGACCCCGCTCATCACTGTCAAGAATTTGCGACCCGCCATGTCCGCCCCGTTTCGTCGAAGTGTGAAGCTCCAACGTTGCATGCGGGCGGGCCGGTGGGAATGGGTGAGTGCGTTTCTTTGCGAAGTTCTTACTCGGACGCGCGCGGTCGGGCGGGCGTCGAACGTCAGCCTGGTTTCGGCGCGTGGACTACTTCTTCTTGGCCGCCTTCTTGCTGGTCGCCTTCGTGATCGGCTTCTCAGTGACCTTGCCCAACTTGTTCACCTCACCTGCGTGGTCGGGGACGTAGGTCTGGGAGGTACGGGGCGGGCGGGTGTAGCCGACAGGTGCGGGGCGCTCCGGGATCGACGGCACCTTCACCTTCACGTACTCCCACGGAATCATCGACAGCAGGTGCGCGATCACGTTGATGCGGGACGCGCGCTTGTCCTCGGATTCGACCACGTACCAAGGCGATTGCGAGCGGTCGGTGGCAGCGAACATCTGGTCCTTGGCCTGTGAGTAGGCCTCCCAGCGGGTGATCGACTCGAGGTCCATCGGGGACAGCTTCCACTGCCGCATCGGGTCGCTGTGACGCGACTTGAAGCGCGCCTCCTGCTCAACGTCCGACACCGAGAACCAGTACTTCAACAGGATGATGCCGTCGTCGATCAGCATCTGCTCGAAGATCGGCGCCTGCACCAGGAAGCGCTCGTACTGCTCCTCCGTACAGAACCCCATCACATGCTCTACGCCGGCGCGGTTGTACCAGGAGCGGTCGAAGATGACGATCTCGCCGGCGGCCGGCAGGTGCTGGATGTAGCGCTGGAAGTACCACTGCGTCTTCTCGCGGTCGGACGGCGCGGGCAGCGCGGAGACGCGAGCAACGCGCGGGCTGAGGTACTCGGTGATGCGCTTGATCGCCGAACCCTTGCCGGCTGCGTCCCGGCCCTCAAAGATGACGACGACACGGGCACCGGTCTCCTTGACCCACTCCTGCATCGCCACCAGCTGAGCCTGGAGTCGCTCCAACTCCTCTTCGTAGAGGTCCTTGTCCATGCGGACCATGCCGCTCGCAGTCTTCTTGGCCATGTTCCGATCGTGCCATTGCGGCCCGCTGTCTGTTGCCAATTGGGCCGACCGGTGAGTGGCATCCGTCTCACCATGTGCGCGTCCGGCACCGATTCGACTGCGGAGACGGCCGATCGCAGAGGACGAGTCAGCACACGGGCGGTGCCGTTCAGCGCGAAAGATACTCAGCCGCGCACTCCCCAACCCCGGAGTGGGAAGCGCGACGGCTGAGGTCTTTGTGGCCCGCCTCAGGCGAGGTCGAGCTTGGCGTTCTCGCCGTCGTCCGGACGCTGCTTGGTGACCGCGCCCTTGACCATGCCGAACAGCTGCGCGGGCTTGCTGGGCGAATCCCAGAACTCACCACCGGTGAGGTTCACCCGGATCAACGCGACCTCAGGGCTCTCCGGTTCCCGCTGGAACCAGGCCTGCGCGAACGGGTTCCACAGCTCCTTCTTCTTCGCGACGTCGTCGACCAGTTCGCCTGTGCCACTGGCCGATACCCACGACGTGCCACTGACGAACGCGATGTTCACCTGCGGGTGCGTGGCGAGCTGGTCGATCTTGGGGGAGTCGGCGAACGCCATGAACCACAGCGTCCCGTCGTCGTCCACCTTCTGCACCGCCATCGGACGGCTGATGATCGTGCCGTCGGCGTCGACCGAGGTGAACATGCAGGTGCGCTCGTCCTTGACCATCTCGACGAACGTCGGGACGTCGTGCGCCGGTCCCTGTGCGGGGTCGGGCCTCCGACACGCCAATTAAGGGGAACGCAATGATCAAGAAGGACGAACCGGACGCAAGTGCCTGCCCGCAGACGTACGTGGAGCCCTGGCGCTAGAGAAATGGACGTAATGACGACCGGCTCCCTTCACTACGGCTGTAGTCAAGGGAACCGGTCGTTATTGGGTGCGGCTCTTCGCAGGCGCGGTCAGCGCAGGATGCCGTTGCCGACCTTGCGTCCCCACCAGCGTCCGAGTCCGAGCTTGTCGCCGGAGAACGTGTAGGCGACCACCAGGAGTCCGAGTGCCTCGAGCCAGTGGCTGTCGAAGACCGGGTTCGTGAAGCCCTTGCCGGACTGGCCGATCGGGAACTCTGCGAGGTACATGAGGAAGAGCAGCAGCGTGCCCGACCAGGCGGCGAGCTTCAGGCCCGCGCCGAAGAGCATCGCGATGCCGATACCGGCGAGGCCGGCCATGAACAGCCAGTCGGACCACGTGCCGGCGATGTTCTTGAAGAAGTCGCCGAACGGGCCCTCCGCGTTCTTCATGAATCCCTGCGCCGGCTTGCCGCCGTTGACCCAGGCGCGTGCTTCGGGCGTCGCGTAACCGAGGCCGAACAGCTTGTCCAGGAACGGCCACAGGAAGAAGAAGCCGAGGATGATCCGCAGGATGCTCAGCAGCCAGCGAGCGATCGGGGATCGGACGACGTCCTCCTGGAACGTCACCGCGCGGTCGGTTGCGTCGTGGTCGCGACGCCCTGCGCGGTCGTGTCCTTCGTCAACTCCGCGGTCTGTCGTGTTGCTCATGGCCAACATCCCTCCCACGGGGTGGTGGGCGATCCGGGGCGGTTCGCCCTACCTACTATAAATGGTAGTACTACGCCGCGTAAGTGGCCAATCCATTGCCTCGGTGCGTCGTGTCGGTGTCGGACGAGCGAAGTTCGAGGCGGCGTGTCGGCCGTTGCCCGGAGGGTGTCAGTGCCGAGCAATACGATCCAGATGCAGAGCCCTTCAAGGGGGGGCCACGATCAAGGGGGACACGTGAAGCGACGCATGCTGGGAGCAACGGCCGCGGCGGTGCTGGTGCTGAGTGGTTGCAACGGTGGTTCGAACGACGCCGCGACGAAGTCATCGCCGGCAAGTTCGGCGAGCGCGACCGGGTCGAGCACCTCGAGCGCCTCGACGACGACCGGGTCGCCGAGGCCTACGTCATCCTCCGCCTTGACTTCCTTGGCCTCGCCGAGCTCGTCCGCATCGTCGACGCCGAGCAGCACATCCGGTGGGCGTACCGAGATCGTCGGCATCAACCCACGTACGACCTCGGGCACCCTCGCACCCGGATGGACGACGCGCCGCGACTCGATGGGCTGCGGCGGCTACACAGACCCGTCAGGTTTCGCGATCGCCGACGGCATCTTCCACTGCGGCTCGAACGCACAGGGCCTGAACGCCTGCTGGCCACTGAGCGATGGAACGTCCGCATGTCTGCACTCCGCGTTCAACCGTGAGCTGGCGCTGATCGACACTCCGGACGGCAGTGCGGTGAAAGCACCGGCATCGGCCTCTCCGTTCGCCGTCCAGTTGAGTAACGGCGTGCGCTGTGAGGTGGTCAGCCATGCGCACCACCCGCCGCGCCCGGACCAGCGGTTGTCCTGGTACTCCTGCGCCGACGGCCGCGGCTTGTTCGCGCGTTCCAGCGCAGACCCGCTCCCGAGCAGCTTCGACCGAAGCGCAGCGGCGTGGACTGCCGATGCAGCAACCGGCAACGGCGCGATGAAGAAGGTCTCGATCCGCAAGGCGTGGTTTGCCACCGCGACGAAGGTGTCCGCCGCCTCGTCCCCGGCCGCCTCTGGCCTCGACCAGGTCGGCACTGCGAACGCGTTCCTGCGTGCGATCGGAGCGAAGAACGAGACCAAGGCCGCTCAGTACGGAACGCCCGCAGCGATTCGTGGCACCGACAGCGGCGGGATCGAGAACGTCGTCTACAACACGTGCACGCCGAAGGGCGGCACCCCGTGGACGTGCGTGGCCGAAGTGGGCGAGAACCACACCGACAACGTCTGGTACGCGACCTTGACCGTCACCAAGCAGAGCGGTCGGTGGATGGTCACCGGCTACCGGCCGTGGGACACCTGCGAGACCACGCCTATCGAGAGCTGCGTTCCGAGCTGATCTCGGTGACAGCGGTCGCGGCGAGGTTGTGCCAGCGCCACGGTTTGTCGATCAACGCATGACCGCCGCCGGGCACCTCGGTGTAGGTCGCGTCTGCCCCTAGTGCCTGGAGCCGTTCGACGAACCGGCGCGCTTTCGCGGGCGAGCAAACGGTGTCGTTCTCACCGTGGATGACTCGAACGATCTTCTCGCGCAACGGTTCTGCGTGTTCGTCGTCGGCCACCCAGGGCGCAAGGGCGACGCTGCCGATCACCGACTTCTCGCGTCCGGCGCGGATCGCCGCCCACCCCCGCTGGAGTGACCCAGCAGCACGATCGGCAGGTCGTACTCGGCGTGCAACCGGCGGACGAGTTCACGGGCCTGGACGACTCCGCTCCCGGACTGCGCCACCCAGCCACCGTGCGTGTTGTGCACCAGGACCGGGGCGACCCGGCCCCTCGACACCCGCCGGACGGCCGACGCGAAGGGGAGCATCCGTAGGTAGGAGATGTCGCGAAAACGCTTGGGCTGCAACTCCGTTGCGCGCCCGCCGTGGAGCAGGAGTGCGATGGCCTGGGTGCGTCCGGTGACGCGGACGCGTCCCTGGCGGACCGCGTCCATCGCGTCGTCGAGGTCGATGTCGTCCGGCATTGTCCGACTCTGTTCACCTAACTCAGGGCAGCAACACGACTTTGCCGGTGACCGCGCGGGTCTCCAGCGACTGCAGCGCCTCGGCGGCCTGCTCGAGCGGGTAGGTGTCGCCCACGATGGGCTTCAGGACGCCGCTCTCCAGGTGCGGACGCAGCGCCTCCCACTCCTTGCCGATGTGCCCCGGACGCGTCAACGCATACGCGCCCCAGCCGACTCCCACGACCGAAATGTTGTTCAGCAGAAGGCGATTCACCTTCACCTCGGGAATCGAACCGGCGGTGAATCCGATGACCAGGATGCGTCCGTCGTCCTTCAGGCAACGCAGCGAGTCGGTGAAGCGGTCACCGCCCACCGGGTCGACGACGATGTCGACCGACTTGCCGACCGCGTCCTTGAATCCCTCGGCCAGCACGAACTCGTCCGCGCCGGCCTGCTTGGCGACCTCACCCTTGGCCTCGGTCGAGACGACCGCGATCACTCGTCCGGCGCCGAAGGCCTTGGCGACCTGGATGGACGCGGTGCCGATGCCGCCGGCGGCGCCGTGCACCAGGACGGTCTCGCCTTCGGCGAGCTGCCCGCGTTCGACGAGTCCGAAGTAGGCGGTGCAGTAGTTGAACAGGAAGGACGCGCCTTCCTCGAAACCGACCGAGTCGGGCAGCTTGAAGGTCATCGACGGGTCGGCGGCGACCTTCTGCGCGAACCCGCCGAGCAGCGGGAGCGCTGCCACGCGGTCGCCCTGGGACAAGCCGCTCCCATCGGGGGCGGACTCGACGATGCCGGCGACCTCGGCGCCCGGGACGAAGGGCGTTTCGGGCTTCATCTGGTAGAGGCCACGGGTCTGCAGGAGTTCGGGGAAGGCGACGCCGGCCGCCTTCACGTCGATGACGACCTTGTCGTCGCCGGACGGGTCGGGCAGCTCGTTGAATTCGAGGGCGTCGGGTCCGTCGAGGGTGGTGATCTGAATGGCCTTCATGGTCTTCCTTCGTGAATGTCGTTGTGGGACCTGATTGCTGCTGAAGTCGCTTCGTTCGCGCACGAGGTTTCGGCGCAGGCTGATTCCTTCGTCATCAGCCTGGCTCAACCAGCGGGATCGTCGGTATCAGCCTGGCTCAACCAGCGCGATTGTCGGTATCAGCCTGGCTCAACCAGCGGGATTGTCGGCGTCGGTCGGGCTCAACCAGCGCGATTGTCGGCACTGGGCGGCTCGACCGGCGTGGGTCACCACGCCGGTCGAGTAGTGAGGAGGGCTACCGACCGAGCGCGATCGAGACCTGGTGCGGAACACGGTCACCTGTACGTGGGCATGGTGAGGCCGAGGGCGTTGGTCCAGAGTCTCGTGGCGGTGGTGACCAGCGCGTCGACCGGGGTGTTGTCGTCGAACAGGTAGGAGTCGTTCGCCAGGCGGGAAACCATGCCCGAGAGCGCGGTGGCCGCGATCCGGGCGTCCAGCTCGGCGTCCGCGAGGCCGCGTTTCTGCAGGTCACGGATCGCGCGGGTGTTGCGGTCGATGAACGCGTCCGCCCTCGCTTTACGCAGATCGCGGAAACGCGGGTCGACCGAGGCCACCTGCCCGAGCAACTGGTTCAGCCGCGCGTTACGTGAAAAAGCTTCGAAATAGGCCCGATTGCTCTCGGCGATGATCGCGACGGGGTCGTCGGCCGGGGCGATGCGTCCGGTGCCGGGGTGCAGCATGTCGGCCTGAGCCTCGTGCAGCACCGCCGCGAATACTTCGTCCTTGCCGTCGAACCAGGTGTAGAACGTGCCGATCGAACACTGCGCCTCGGCCACGATGTCGACCAGGCGCGAGTCGACGTACCCGTCGCGTTCGAAGACGGTGCGGGCCGCACGGACGAGGTTGTCCCGCGTCCGGCGGCCGCGCGGTGTCTGCGGTTGGACCCCGACCATCGACGGGTCGACCAGCGCCGGCAACGAGGCCGAGCGCGCCGCGGTCACGACTTCTTGCCCCAGCCCGGGTCGCGGCGACGCAGTTCCTGGCGGGCGATCGTCATCTTGTGCACCTCGTCCGGGCCGTCGGCCAGACGCAGGGTGCGCATGTGGGCGTACATCTTCGCCAACGGGAAGTCGTCGCTCACGCCGCCGCCGCCGTGCACCTGGATCGCGCGGTCGATGACCTTGAGCGCGACGTTCGGTGCGACGACCTTGATCGCGGAGATCTCGGTGCGGGCGCCCTTGTTGCCGACGGTGTCCATCAGGTACGCCGCCTTCAGGGTGAGCAGGCGGGCCATCTCGATCTCCATGCGCGACTCGGCGATCCAGTCCTGGATGTTGGAGCGGTTGGCGATCGGCTGACCGAAGGTGACGCGCGACTGGGCGCGGTCGATCATCAGGTCCAGGGCGCGCTCGGCGACACCGATTGCCCTCATGCAGTGGTGAATTCGGCCCGGACCGAGACGTGCCTGACTGATCATGAAGCCGTCGCCCTCACCGGCCAGCAGCGCCGACTTCGGGACGCGGACGTCCTCGAAGATGACCTCGGCGTGACCCTCGCGGTCCTGGTAGCCGAAGACCGGCAGGCCGCGGACGACCTTCACACCTGGGGTGTCGAGCGGGACGACCATCATCGACTGCTGGCGGTGCTTCTCGGCCGACGGATCGGTCTTGCCCATCACGATGAGGACCTTGCAGTTCTTGTGCAGGGCGTTCGAGGTCCACCACTTGCGGCCGTTGATGACGTACTCGTCACCGTCGGCAACCATCTGCGTCTCGATGTTGGTGGCGTCCGAGCTGGCGACGGCCGGCTCGGTCATCGCGAAGGCCGAGGCGATCTTGCCGTCGAGGAGCGGCTTGAGCCACTTCTCCTTGTGCTCGTCGGTGCCGAAGAGAGTCAGCACCTCCATGTTGCCGGTGTCGGGTGCGTTGCAGTTCGTCGCCTCAGGGGCGAGCTCGATGCTGCGTCCCATGACCTCGGCGAGGTGCGCGTAGTCGAGGTTCGACAGGCCGGGGCCCCACTCCTTGTGCGGGTGGAACAGGTTCCACAGACCGCGGTCGCGTGCCTCGGCCTTGAGGTCCTCCAGCACCTGCGGGTGGTGGTTGACGTCGCCGGACGTCACCATCTGCTCGTGGTACACGCTCTCGGCCGGGTAGACGTACTCGTCCATGAAGGACAGCAACTTCTCCCGGTACTCCTGGCCGCGCTCACTGGGTTCGAACATGGTTCGCCTCTCGTCGGTGGTTTGCTCCAGTCTTACCTGAATCCGGATTCAGGTTCAAGGGGTGCCGCAGAAACCGGGACGATGTTCTTTCGGGATTCTCGATCCCGTTGTGGCGGCGTTTCATCGGACCTCACCTGGTCTCGATCGCGGCACTCCGCCAACACTCCGCACCTACTCGGCCGGCGTGATCGGTGCGACGTCCCGCGCGACTAGGCCGAAGTTGGCGAAGCAGCCCTCGGTGTGAGCGTCGCGTTAGCGTGGGACATGAAGACCTCCGTGGTGGATGTGGGTGCGTGGTAGCTCCACACCTCACCCGGAGGTCTTCCTCACCTCCTAGTCGACTCGCCTGCGGATGGTTCGCGGTGCGTCGTCCTGGCGCCGTGCCTTCGCACGCCAACGCCACCTTCCGGATGACTTCCGCATCGGCCAAGTCGTCCGGCGTCGGCAGGTACACTGCCTCGTCCGTCATGGAACCCTTGTTCGCAACGAGTCGTACTGCATTATGCGGCCGCAGCACAGGGTGATTGAACGACGAAGGGCGGATCCTCAAGAGGATCCGCCCTTCGGTCTTCGCGTGCGCGAGGGGGAGTTGAACCCCCACGCCCTTTCGGGCACACGGACCTGAACCGTGCGCGTCTGCCTATTCCGCCACTCGCGCGAGACCACCCAAGTTTGCCTTGTCGAGGTCCCTGACACAAATCGAGTTGTTTCCCGTCCGGGTGAGCACTCTCACACTGGCTACTCACAACTGTGGAGAACAGTGTGGATAAGTGGGGAGAACATGTTGAGACATGTGTAACGGTCGCCCGTTCAACCGGCGTCCGGCGCGGGCTGGCGGGCGGATGGGTGGGAGGTACCTGTGGAGATCGGTCGGATGAGTTCGCGGCGGGCACGGACGAAGGAGCTACAGACGCGCGTTACGCCGAGGTAGGCGTCTGTACTCCGTCGTAACGCGCGATCGGCGCGCTTTCGTGCGTGGATTCCGGGCGACGTGTCAGGATCGGGCGCATGGATCCGGTCATCGGGGTAGTGCTGTGCATCCTCATCGTCGTCGCTGTCGTGTTCGGGCTGAAGGCTCTGAACGCCAAGAACTCGAAGGTTCCGGTCTTCGACGGGGTGGCTCCGGGAGTGATTCCGGCCAACCCGGACGCGCACCCGACGCAATTCGTGTCGTCCAAGAACCTTTTGCCCAACCCGCCGCCGCCCAGGTTCGAGCCGCCGGAGCGAATCCTGTCGTGGATGACCGGCGCGCTCGGGCCGAAGGGAGTCGGCGGACGTGACTTCGGCGCCCTCGTCGTCGACCTGGCCGTGGCCGGGTACATCCGCATCGACAAGGACCCGAATGCAGACCAGTCGCGCCGGCGTTCGAACACCGACTGGAATCTGACCCGTACGAACAAGGACGCGAGCCAGCTGGTCGGCGCCCCGCACGAACTCATGCTGATGGCGTTTCCGCAGGGCAACCCGGGCGACGCCACCGCGATGGACGCCCTCAGCCGGCGTGCCCGTGCAGGCGTCGGTCAGATCGTCCGCGACTACATGAACAGGGACGCCGACGTGGCCATCGGCGCCGGGAACCGGTTCGAGCGTCACCCGATCCGGACGGCGCTGCAGGCGCAGACCGACCAGTTCCACCAGTACCTCAAGACCGCCGAGGCCGACCAGATCCGTGTAGAGCAGGCCGCTTCGATCTTCAGCCGCTATCTGCCGTGGGCCATCGCGCTCGGTGAGGCCGAGCACTGGGCGAACGTCTTCAAGGACGTCGCCCGCAACGCCGGGATCGGTGACGGCAGCGTCGGGGCGACGGACGCCGTCATCCTAAGCACCTGGGGGACGGACCTCGCGTGGTTCGGCGGCGTGGACTTCGGTGGCTTCGGGGACGGTGGGTTCGACGGCGGGTTCTTCGATGGCGGGTTCGACGGGTTCGGCGACTCGATCGGTGGACTGACCGACGGCATCGGCGACTTCGGTTCGTCGATGGACTCGTTCGGTGGAGACATCGGTGGCGGCTCGGGCGGGTCGGACGGTGGTTCGTCCGGTGGGGGTTGGAGCAGCTGTTCGAGTGGAGCCAGTTGTGGGAGTTCGAGCTCGTGCGGCGGGTCGAGCTGCGGTGGCGGCGGGGGCTGCGGCGGCGGGAGCTGAGGTCGTCCGGGTCGAGTGGCTGGGTGTTCGTTCGCCCGTCACCATGGTCTCGATCGCGGCACTCCACTAACGCTCCGCACCTACTCGACCACCGTCCGAACGGTCTCGATCCCTTCGACACGACACTCGTACCTCGCGTCGGCTCAGGACAAGCGCATGTGGCACTCCGCCAACGCTCCGCACCTACTCGACCACCGTCCGAATGGTCTCGATCTTTTCGACACGACGCTCGTGTGGTGGCTGGTCGTTCGTCCTCGCACTGGTGTCGGCGCCTGGGGGCAGTGTCGAAGCCGCGGGGCAACACGGAAACTGATGGGAACCCGCCAACCGTTGGTGCCCTCGTTACGATGACGTGACTGCCGCGCGGGCTCGACTCGTGGATCACAGCAGTCACACGCATCACAGTCCGGGACCGACGCGACAAGGAGGGCGACCACATGGGCTTGTTCGACAAGCTCGAAAAGCGCCTCGAGTCCGGGGTGAACAGTGCGTTCGCCAAGGCGTTCCGCGCCGAGGTCCAGCCGGTCGAGCTCGCGAGCGCGATGCGCCGGGCCATGGACGACCGCGCCACCAGCGCCGGCAAGAACAAGCGTCCGATCGTGCCGAACATGTTCGACATCGAGCTCAGCAGCACCGACCACGAACACCTCACCGCCTACCAGGCCGCGCTGGTCGATGAGTTGAAGGCGAGCGCCGCCGAGCACGCCGAGACGCAGCGGTACACCCCGGGCGGGCCGCTCACGGTCAACTTCACCGAGAACGACGCGCTCGAGACGGGCGTGTTCAAGGTGCGTCCCTCGATCGCTCGCCAGGCGGTGCAGCAACCCGATCCGGAGCCCCTGCACGAGGCGCCGACCGACGCTCCCGAGCCGGAGCCGAGTCGTAAGCCGGCCGGCGGGTTCGCCCTTCCGGGTATGCGGCGCCGCAAGCACGATCCCGAGTTCGACGATCGCAGCGAAGCCGTCACCCACCACGCGGGTGGGGCGCACGACACCTACACCGGCCGGTCGGACGAGGACGCCGACGACCGGGACGTGGACTCCAACGACAGGGCCCAGGACGCCCACGGCTGGGAAGAAGAAGAGGACGAGTTCGGCCACGCCTTCGTCCGACGCAACCAGTCGGATCACCAGGACCAGTACGAACAGCCCGCGGAGTACTACGAGGAGCAGCCCGAGCGTCCGGCGCCGTGGACCCCCAGTCCGGCCGCGCCGCGCAGCTACCGGCAGCGTCCCTACCTCGACATCGACGGCGACCGCTACCCGCTGATGGGCGCGATCACCATCATCGGCCGCGACGACGACGTCGACATCGTGCTCGACGACAGCGGAGTATCGCGGCGGCACAGCGAAGTTCGGGTCACGAACGACGGTCCGCACCTGGTCGCGAGCTTGTCCGACCTGGGCTCCACGAACGGCACGTTCCTCAACGGCGAACGGGTCACCAGCGTCCACCTCGACGAGGGCGACCGCATCACGGTCGGCCGCACGTCGATCATCTTCCGGCAGGGCAAACGTCGATGAGCGAATTGACCATCACCGCAATCCGATTGGGACTGCTGGCGTTGTTGTGGGCCTTCGTGTTCAGCATCGTCGGCGTCCTGCGCGGTGACCTGTACGGCGCCCGCACGGTCACCCGCGGCGCCTCGCGTCCCGTCGCCGCACCGGCGGCCGGACGCGCCCCCAAGCGGCGCGGCCCCACCCACCTGGCCGTGGTCGACGGGCACATGCGCGGCATCACCGTGCCGCTGACCGAGAACGGCGTGCTCATCGGTCGCAACCCCGAGTGCAGCCTGGTGCTGTCGGACGAGTTCGCCAGCGGCCGGCACGCGCGCGTATACCCCGAAGGCGACCAGTGGTTCGTCGACGACCTCGGCTCCACCAACGGTACTTTCGTCGGCCCGCAGCGCATCGGCGAACACGTGCCGTTGCATGAGGGATCCCACATCCGGATCGGCACCACGGTGCTCGAAGTCAGGAAGTAAGACATGCCCATCGCCTTGCGCTTCGCTGCCCGGTCGAATCTGGGCCTGGGGTCCAAGACCCGCAACGAGGACTCCGCGTTCGCCTCCCCCGACCTGCTCGTCCTCGCCGACGGCATGGGCGGACACGCCGCCGGCGACACCGCGAGCGCGACCGTCGTCGCCGAACTGATGACTCTCGACGGCGAGTCGTGGGGCGCGGACGAGGCCGCCCACCAGTTGCGCCAGGCCGTGCGCCGGGCCAACGACCGGTTGCGGCAGATGATGGACACCGACCTCGACACCGAGGGCATGGGCACCACGCTCATCGCGTTCATCCGCTCCGGGACGAAGCTGGCCATGGCCAACATCGGCGACAGCCGCGCCTACCTCGTCCGCGACGGCGTGTTCACCCAGCTGACCAAGGACCACTCGTTCGTGCAGGCGTTGCTGGACGAGGGCCGTATCACCCCCGAAGAGGCCGAGCACCACCCGCAGCGCTCGATGGTCACCCGGGTGCTGACCGGACGCGAGGACGACGACCCGGACATCTCCATGCGCGAGGCGCAGCGTGGCGACCGGTTGCTGATCTGCTCCGACGGGTTGTCGGACTACGTGGCGCGTTCGACGATCGAGGGCATCATGACCTCGCCGGGTTCGCCCGGCGACATCGCCGACCGGCTGATCGAGATCGCGCTGAAGGCGTCCACCCGCGACAACGTGACGGTCGTCGTGGCCGAGGTCGTCGACGGCAAGGAGCCGATCTCCAGCACCCCGCAGATCGTCGGCGCAGCCGCCGACCTGGCGATCGGTCACGAGGACGACGAGACACAGGAACAACCGCAGGAACCCCGCACTCCGGCCGAGAAGGCGGCAGCGCTGCAGCGGGAGACCGCGCGGGAGCCCGCGCCCCCGCAGCCGGTCCACCCGGGCGACGACTACGACGACGGTGGTGAAACCCACGGCCTGCCGCAGTTGGCCGAGGAGAAGCCGAACAAGGGCGGCAAGCTGCGCTGGTTCGGTCTCGGCGCGGTGCTGATCGCGATGGCCGTCGCCGGCGCGCTGCTCGGTTACAACTGGACGCAGAGTCAGTACTACGTGGGAGCAAACAGCGGGAAGGTCGCGATCTTCAAGGGCGTGCCGCAGGACCTCGGTCCGGTGCGCCTGTCGAGCATCGAGTCGACGACGAACCTCCAGGTCAAGGACCTGCCGAGCTTCTACCGCGACAAGGTCAACAACACGATGACCGCCAAGGACAAGGCCGACGCCCAGCGCGTCGTCGCCGACCTGCAGAAGCAGCTCGAGCGCTGCAAGGCCGACACGTCCGGGAGCAACTGCGCGTCGTGACCGTCACCGGCCAGAATCCCCGCACCCGCCGCGGCACCGAACTGGTGCTGCTGATCTTTGCGATCGCGGTGGTGCTGTTGGCGTACGCCAATGTGGGGCTGGCGATGGAGGGCAGCCTGCCCGTCGATCTGCTGCCGATCGGTGCCGGATTCGCAGTGATCGCAATCGTTTTCCACCTCGTGCTGCGGTGGAAGGCGGCGTACGCCGACCCGACGTTGCTGCCGATCGCGACCCTGCTCAACGGTCTCGGCCTGGTGATGATCCACCGGCTCGACCTCAACTCCTCCAAGACCAACGGACTGCTCGAGGGTTCGGCGCTTCGTCAGCTGGTCTGGAGCGCGGTCGCCATCGGTGCGGCGATCGCGCTGCTGTTCGTGATCAGCGACCACCGCCGGCTGCGGCGCTACACCTTCACCTTCGGCCTGGCCGGCATCGTCCTGCTGATGATGCCGCTGCTGCCCGTCATCGGACGCAACATCAACGGCAACCGCATCTGGATCGGGCTGGGACCGTTCAGTTTCCAGCCCGGTGAGATCGCCAAGCTGTGCGCGGTCGTGTTCTTCGCCTCCTACCTGGTGCAGACCCGGGACGCGTTGTCGCTGGTCGGCAAGCGCGTCCTCGGCTTCCCGCTGCCGCGCGCCCGCGACCTGGGCCCGATCATCGTCGCCTGGCTCGCCTCGCTGGCGGTGCTGGTGTTCGAGTCCGACCTCGGTACCTCGCTGCTGTTCTTCGGGCTCTTCGTCGCGATGCTCTACATCGCCACCGAGCGCCGCTCCTGGATCATCATCGGTCTGGGCATGTTCCTGCTCGGCTGCTTCGTCGCCTACCAACTGTTCGCCCACTTCCAGGTGCGCGTGCAACTGTGGCTCGACCCGTTCACCGAGGGCCTGTCCGACCAGAACGCCAAGGGCCTGATGGGTATGGCCAGCGGCGGTCTCACCGGTACCGGCCTGGGCAAAGGCCACCCGGAGATCACCTACTTCGCGAACTCCGACTTCATCTTCGCCAGCTTCGGCGAGGAACTCGGCCTCATCGGGGTCATGGCGATCCTCATGCTCTACGGGCTGTTCGTCGAACGCGGACTGCGCACCGCGCTCGCCGCCCGCGACGGCTTCGGCAAGCTGCTCGCGTCCGGCCTCGCGTTCTCGATCGCGTTGCAGTGCTTCGTGGTCATCGGCGGGGTCACCCGCGTCATTCCGCTCACCGGACAGACCACACCGTTCCTCGCAGCCGGCGGGTCGTCGTTGCTGGCCAACTGGATGCTCGTGGCACTGTTGCTGCGGATCAGTGACCAGGCACGACGTCCGATGTTCGAATCGAAGGACGTCTCGGACGAGATGACGCAGGCGGTGAGGATTCGATGAATACTCCGATCCGGCGGCTGTCGTTCGTGGTGATGGCAATGTTCGCGGCGCTGCTCGTCGCGAGCACGATGATCCAGTTCGTCCAGGCGAAGAGTTACAACGAGAAGCCCGGCAACCGGCGTGCGTTGCTGAAGTCGTACGCCAAGGAACGCGGCTCGATCCTGGTCGACGGCAACGCGGTCGCGGTCAGCAAGCCGGTCGACAACGACTTCAAGTGGCAGCGCAGTTACCCGCAGGGGTCGACGTACGCCGCCGCCACCGGCTATTTCTCCTTCACCTATGGCACCAGCGGCGTCGAGCGCGGGTACAACGACCTGCTGTCGGGCAGCTCGGACAAGTTGTTCTACCGGCAGTTGCCCGAGATCCTCACCGGCAAGGAGCCGCAGGGCGCCAGCGTCGACCTGACGATCCGGGCCAAGGTGCAGCAGGCCGCCCGCAATGCACTGGGCAACCAGCGCGGTGCCGTCGTCGCGATGGACCCCAAGACCGGGGCGATCCTGGCGATGGTCACCAGCCCGACGTACGACCCGAACCTGTTGTCGACGCACGACCTGAACGCGGTTCAGGACAACTGGAAGCAACTGACCACGGCGAAGAACCAGCCGATGATCAACCGGGTCATCGGCGGCAACCTCTACCCGCCCGGCTCCACGTTCAAGCTCGTCACCGCTGCCGCTGCCCTGGAATCGGGCAAGTACAAGCCGGATTCCGAGCTCGACGCACCGGCCGCGATCAAGCTGCCCGGCGTCGTCCGGCCGCTGCCGAACGTCACCGGACGCGCGTGCGGCCCGAACGACAGGACGACGCTCGAGCACGCGATCGAGATCAGCTGCAACACCGCGTTCGCCGGTCTGGGCATGGACCTCGGGCAGGACAAGGTGCGTCAGCAGGCGACGAAGTTCGGGTTCGGCCAGCAGCTGTCGATCCCGATGAACGTCACGCCCTCCACCTTCCCCGGCAACCTGCAACAGGCGCAGTTGGCGCAGTCCTCGATCGGACAGTTCGACGTGCGCGCCACCCCGCTGCAGATGGCGATGGTCTCGGCCGGGATCGCCAACGGCGGCAAGGTCATGCGTCCTTACCTGGTGCAGACCGTGCGCGACAAGAACCTCGACGTCGTGCAGTCGACCGACCCGTCGGTCTTCTCCGACGCGGTCGGAAGCGACGTCGCGACCCAGTTGAAGGACATGATGAAGAAGGTCGTCGACACCGGAACCGGTCGGCGAGCGCAGATCCCGAATGTGGAAGTTGCAGGAAAAACCGGAACGGCCGAGACCGCTCCGGGCGTCAACGCCGATGTGTGGTTCACCGGGTTCGCCCCGGCGAACGACCCGAAGGTGGTCGTGGCGGTCGTCGTCGAAGACGGCGGAACAGCAGGACAGGAAGCATCCGGAGGATCGGTCGCAGCACCGATCGCAAAGGCAGTGATGGAAGCGGTGGTCAATTAATGAACCGAACCGGAGACGTACTGGGGGGACGGTACGAGCTCACCGACCGCATCGCCGCGGGCGGCATGGGTGAGGTGTGGAAAGCCACCGACCAGGTGCTCGGGCGCACGGTCGCGCTCAAGCTGCTCAAGGACGGGCTGACCGACGAGATCGGCTTCACCGAGCGGTTCCGCAACGAGGCCCGACTGTCGGCGGCACTGACCCACGGCAACGTGGCGCAGGTGTACGACTACGGCGAGGACGACGGCACCGCCTACCTGGTGATGGAGTACGTCCCGGGCATGCCACTGTCCAAGATCATCGCCGAGAACGCACCGATCTCGGCCGCCGACACCGCCGGGCTGCTGGCGCAGGCAGCGTCCGCGCTGCAGGCCGCGCACCGTAGCGGGTTGATTCACCGTGACGTGAAACCGGCGAACATGCTGGTCACCGCCGACGGCATCGTGAAGCTCACCGACTTCGGTATCGCCCGCGCGATCGGGTCGGCCGCGATGACCAAGACCGGTGAGGTGATGGGCACCGCGCAATACCTCGCCCCCGAGGCCGCGCTCGGCCACGAGGTCACCGGCCTGGTCGACGTGTACGCACTCGGCATCATCGCCTACGAGATGGTCACCGGACGCCGTCCGTTCGAGTCCGACAGCCCCGTCACCCTGGCGCTCGCACACGTCAACCAAACGCCGCCGCAGATGCCGCAGGAAGTGCCGCCGCCGGTGCGCGCGATCATCCTCGCGACGCTGGAGAAGAACCCGGCGCTGCGCCCGGACTCGGCCGCGGAGTTCTCCCGCGCCCTGCGTCAGGCTGTGGTCGACTCCACCCGGATGGGCTTCGACCCGAACAAGCGGGCACCCAAGCAGACCCCGGGCGGCCCAGCCGGATCGTCCGGCCCGCACTCACCTCAGAACTCTCCCCACCCGGGCCCGGCATCCGGTCCGCACTCGGGCGGCTCCGGACCACAGCACGGCAACATCGGCGGCCCGCTTCCCGGACGCCAGGAGGTCTCGCACCACCCGGCACCCACCGGGCCGTCGGCTCCGCCGTCCGGTCACCCGGCAGCAGCCGGGTTCAAGGGCGACCCGAGCGGTCCCAACGCGCCGACGTCCGGGCCGCAGGCAAGCACGTCGGGTCCGAACAACACCTCGAGGTTAGCGGCATCGTCCCCGGCGACTCGTAAGGACAAGCGGCTGCAGCCGTCCAGCGGGGGGTCGTCGACCGTCACGAACAACAACAACGACGACTTCGCCGGGCTCGGCATCTCCAAGAGCCTGTTCATGAAGATCCTCGGCGGTGTGGTGGCGCTGCTGCTGCTCATCGTCGTCCTCGTCGTGGTGCTCAACCAGGGCGGCAAGGTCACTCCGCCGAGAAACCCCACCGAGACACAGCAGCAACAGCAGAACGACAACAACGACGACGGCAACAGCGAGACCCCCAGCGACCAAGGGAACATCAACTAGCGATGACGCAAGCTCCCCGCCTGCTCGGCGGCCGCTACGAGGTCGGTGAACTCATCGGACGCGGCGGCATGGCCGAAGTGCACCTGGGTCACGACACGCGCCTCGGGCGTCCGGTCGCGATCAAGATGCTGCGTTCCGACCTGGCTCGCGACAGCACCTTCCTGACCCGTTTCCGGCGCGAGGCGAAGTCGGCAGCCGGGCTGAATCATCACGCGATCGTCGCCGTGTACGACTCCGGCGAGGAGACCTACACCGAGACCGGTGGCGCCGAGATCGACGTGCCGTACATCGTGATGGAGTACGTGGACGGCGACACGCTGCGCGACGTGCTCAACGCCGAGGGTCACCTGTCCCCGGACGAGGCCGCCCGCATCACGCAGGGCATCCTGTCGGCCCTGGAGTACTCGCACAGTCGCGGAATCGTGCACCGCGACATCAAACCGGCCAACGTGATGCTGACCCGCGGCGGCCAGGTGAAGGTGATGGACTTCGGCATCGCCCGCGCCCTGGCCGATGTCGGCGCCACCATGACGTCCGCTCAGGCCGTCGTCGGGACCGCGCGCTACCTCTCCCCCGAGCAGGCCAAGGGGGACCAGGTCGATGAACGCTCCGACCTGTACTCAGCGGGCTGCGTCTTGTATGAACTGCTCTGCGGCAGAACACCGTTCGTCGGTGAGCCGGTCAGCCTGGTCTACCAGCACATCAGCGACCGTCCGGCGCCCCCGTCGTCCTACGAGCCGACGGTGCCCAAGCCGATGGACGCCGTCGCGATGCATTCGCTGGAGAAGCCGCGCGAAGGTCGCTACCAGACCGCCGGCGACTTCCGGGCCGATCTGCAGAACGCCCGGACGAACACGCCGGTCTCGGCGGCGGCCACCGCAAGCCTTGCGGCTGCCGGTGGCGCCGCCGCCGCCGCCGCGAAGGCGCCCGCTCCGGTGGAGCAACCGCGCCGCGACAGCACCCGCGAGATCGCCGACCGCGGTCGGCGGCCGAATCACGTCGGTCTGTGGACCGCAGCCGTCATCGCCGCGCTGCTGGCCATCCTCGGCGTCGGCTACCTGGTGATGAACGGTCAGGACGAGACCAAGCTGGCCTCGGTGCCATCGGTGCGCGGGTTCACCGAGCAGGCAGCCGACCAGACGCTCCGCAACGCCGGCTTCGTCCCCAGTTTCCGAAAGGTGACCAGCGACGCGACCCTCGACACCGTGGTCGCGCAGCGTCCGAACGGTGGTGAGCAGGCCGAATCCGGATCGACGGTCACCGTCGACCTGTCCGGTGGTCCCAACGTGCGCACTGTGCCGTCCGTGGTCGGGAAGACCGAGCAGGAGGCGAGAAAGGTCCTGGGCGACAACGGTTTCGACAAGGTGGCCGTTGATCCGACCCGGGTCGACGACACCGAGTACGCCGAGGGACAGGTGACGTCCACCGACCCCATCGAGAACAGCGCAGCGCCGCCGACCCAGACGATCACGCTGAAGCTCAGCAGCGGCAAGGTCACCGTGCCGGGCAACCTGGAGGGCATGAACTTCTTCGCCGCCCAGCAGGCACTGGCGAAGGCGCACCTGCAGCCGGCCGATCCGCCGACCTCCGTGCCGACGTCCAACTCGGACCTGTGGGACAAGGTGCAGGACGTGCCGGACGCCGGCAAGAAGGTCGCGGTGAACTCCCGGATCGCGATCTCGGTCTACACCCGCTCCTCGACGGTGACGGTCAACCCGCCGCCGCCGCCGCCGACGACGACCAGCTCCACGTCCTCGCCGACCTCGAGCCCGACGTCCACACCTTCGTCGACGTCCAGCCCGACGTCGTCGCCGTCACCAACCTCGACGGCGCCGCCGTCACCGACGTCGACCCCGCCCAAGCCCTCGACGCCGTCCACCCCGCAAACCCCGCCCAACCGGTGACCGCTTCCGACCTAGAATTCGGGGCATGACCCGCATCCTCGTCGTCGACAACTACGACAGCTTCGTCTTCACGATCGTCGGGTACCTCGAACAGTTGGGTGCGCAGTGCGATGTGCGCCGCAACGACGCCGTGACCACCGACGAGGCGGCGGAGTTCGACGGGGTGCTGGTCTCGCCCGGACCGGGGACGCCGGAGGCCGCCGGGGTGTCGATGGACATGATCCGTGCCTGCGCCGACCGGGCCCAGCCGATGTTCGGAGTGTGTCTGGGTCACCAGGCGCTGGGTGTGGTCTACGGCGGCGTGGTCAGCCGCGCCCCTGAACTGCTGCACGGCAAGACCTCACGCATCGTCCACGACGGCACCGGCGTGCTGGCGGGTCTGCCCTCGCCGTTCACCGCGACGCGCTACCACTCGCTGGCGATCGAATCCGACACCGTGCCGGACGAACTCCTCGTCACCGGCCGCACCGAGAACGGGATTGTGATGGCGGTCAAGCACCGCGATCTGCCGCTGCACGGGGTGCAGTTCCACCCCGAGTCCGTGCTCACCGAGGGTGGTCACCGGATGCTGGCCAACTGGCTCGCCGAGTGCGGCATGACGGACGCCGTCGAGCGTTCGACCGGGCTGGCCCCGCTCGTCCACTGAGCCGCCGCGCGCCACTGTCGTCACAGACGACACTTTCCACAACATTTGCACCATGTGTGGATAACCATGCCTACTTATCCACAGTATTGTTCACAGCTGGGGATAACTACATCGATGTAACTTCGAACTCATGTCCGACAAAACATCGATGCCCCCGGAGTCGTCCGGAGGCATCGATGCGTGGTGCTCAGTCCGTGGAAGCAACTACTTCCATCTCGTGGTCATGATGAAACCGGCCATGATCAACACGAAACCGACCGCCATGTTCCAGTTCTCCAGCGCGGGGATCGGGTACGTGGGGCGCTCGCCCTTGGCGTTCGGCTCCATGGTGGTCGACAGGTAGTACACGACCAGCCATAGCAGACCGGCACCCATCAGGCTGAGCATCGTCGGCACCCACCACTTGGGGTTCTTGCCGCCGTCGAGCTTGACCGGCTGCGGCGTGGTGCGTCGGCGCAGCGCCTCCCGCTCGGACTCCCGTCGGGCCTCGGCCTTCTCCGCGTCCCGCTCCGCCTTGGTCTTGTTGGCGACGCCGAGCGTGCCGTCCTTCGCGTCCTCGTCGGTGCGGTCGGCACCCTCGACCGCGTCGAGCTCGATGACCTCTTCGGTCACGGAGTCCTTCGCAGGTTCCTCGGACGGCTTCTTGGACTTGCTCACATCTTCTCCCGGTCGGTGCGGCGGTTAGGCTAGAAGCCTAAGTCACCCGGTCCCGAAGGTTCATCGATGACTCGCCGCTCGCCCTGGACGCTCGTGGTCACCGCAGTGACCCTGAGCGCGGGGTTGCTGTTCGGAGTGAGCGCATCGACCAGCGAGGGAAGTGATCTGCGGCCTGGTCAGCGCGACCTCAGCCAGGTGGTGCTCGCGGCGAACCAGCGGGTCGCCGGGCAGGCCGCCACCGCAAAACGGTTGCAGGGTGAGGTCGATGCGCTGAGCAAGCGCTCGGGCGCAGGCGCGACGGCATCCAACCTGGCCAAGCAGGCCGACTCCCTGGCTCCGCGGGCCGGTTTCACCGCGATCACCGGCGACACCGTCACCGTCACGCTCGACGACTCCAAGCGTGACCCGGCCACCTTGCCCGAGGGCTCCAACCTGAACTGGATGGTCGTGCACCAGCAGGACGTCCAGGCGGTCGTCAACGCGCTGTGGCGTGGCGGCGCGAAGGCGATGATGCTGATGGACCAGCGGGTGATCAGCACCTCGGCCGTCCGCTGCGTCGGCAATACCTTGATCCTGCAGGGACGCGTCTACTCGCCGCCGTTCAAGATCACCGCGATGGGCGACCAGGCGCAGCTGCGCAAGGCGCTCAAGGACGACCCGGACGTCGCGAACTACCGCGACTTCGTCGACCGCGTCGGGGTGAAGTACGAGGTGGAGAACGGCTCGAACAAAACGTTCCCGCCCTTCGAGGGCACCACCGAGTTGCGCTACGCGAAGACCACCAAGAAGTAGCCGGCTTCCGAGCCCGCGAACCTACTCCTTCTCGGTCGAGCCCACTGGGTGTGCGCAGTAGGTTCGCGAGATGGTGGTCAGACGATGGGGTTGACCCAGGCGGCCGGGACCCACTTGGTGGCCAGCCAGGCGAGGGCGGCGAGCGCCACGACGATCGCGGCGAGGCCGGGCCAGTGCAGCTTGCGGTCGCGCAGGTTCAGCACTGCGGCGCAGGCGGCGCCGGTGATCGCGCCGCCCAGGTGGGCCTGCCAGGCGATGCCGGAGACCAGGAACGACAACACGGCGTTGAGGCCGAGGACGATCAGCATCGGCGTGATGTCGCGCTTGAGCCGGAGATTGAGCACGACGACGCCGAGGAAGAGTCCGAACACTCCACCGGACGCGCCGACGGTGCCCTGGAACCACGCGTCCGCACGCGGGATGTCGAGGGCGGCGAGCACCTCGAAGCCGACCGACCCGCCGAACGCTGAGATCAGGAACAGCGCCAGGAAGCGGGCGCGTCCCAGGATGGGTTCGAGGTACTGCCCGGTGAGCCAGAGCGCGTACATGTTGAACAGCAGGTGCATCGGCGACGGCGAGGCGTGCACGAACGCTGCGGTGATGAAGCGCCACGGTTCGGACGCACCGAGCACCGGCGCGAAGAACATCTCGTCGGTGACCCGCTCGGACACCAACTGTCCGAGCCAGATCAGCGAGCAGAGTCCGATCAGCGCGTAACTGACGATGGGCTTGCCGTCGGTGGGACGGCTGACCGCGCGCGGGTTCGCCTTCGCGACCTGCTTGACGCAGTCGACGCACTGGACGCCGACCTGCGCCGGGCGTTGGCACTCGGCGCAGGTCGGACGTTCGCAGCGCTGGCAGCGCACGTAAGCCACCTGCCCCGGATGACGGGGGCAGGTGGGCTGTGTGGTGCCTTGTTGTGTCATGCGGCCCGTCAGTTGACGGTGACCTTCTCGATGACGACGTCGTCGACCGGACGGTCCTGGGCGCCGGTGCGGACGGCGGCGATCTTGTCGACGACGTCGCGGCCTTCCTGGTCGGCGACCTCACCGAAGATCGTGTGCTTGCCCTGCAGCCAGGTGGTGGGGGCGACGGTGATGAAGAACTGCGACCCGTTGGTGCCCTTGCCGCCGCGCTTGCCCGCGTTGGCCATCGCGAGGATGTAGGGCGAGTTGAAGTTGCGGTCGGGCGAGATCTCGTCGTCGAAGGTGTAACCGGGGCCACCGACGCCGGAGCCCAGCGGGCAGCCGCCCTGGATCATGAAGCCGGGGATGATGCGATGGAAGGTGAGTCCGTCGTAGAACGGCTCAGGGTTCTTGCGACCCGCGTCGTCGTTGTAGTCGAGCGAGCCCTGGGCGAGGCCGACGAAGTTCTTGACCGTGTTCGGCGCGTCGTTCTCGAAGAGCGTGACGTTGATGTCGCCGTGGTTGGTGTGCAGCGTTGCATTCATGCGGCCGAGTCTAGGTTCTGAGCGACCGTCGTGTTCGGTCGCCCGCGGGTGATCTTCGGTGCCCCGCTCGCCGCCGCGCACTCATCGGATCGCGCATGCGCCGGTCGGAACGGAGGACGACCCCACCGACCCCAGGCGCGAGGTGAGCATCTGGTTGGTGAGGACGTACCCGGTGTCGCCGGCGCTCTTCGAACGAGCGAACACGGTGCCGGCCACGCGTCCGTCGGCGGTGAGCATCGGACCGCCGCTGTTGCCCGGACGCACGGGCGCGTTGACGGCGTACACCGACCGGTCGACACCGGGCTGACCGTAGATGTCGTGGCCGCGGGCCTGCAGCGGCGTGCTCACCTTCGCCGAGATGACCCGGTAGGGGCCGCCACCGGGATAGCCGGCGATGACCGCGTCGGTGTTCGGGCGCAGCGGCGTGGACGTCATCGGCAGGGCCGGCGCCTTCAGATCGGGCACGTCCAGCACCGCCAGGTCGGCCCGCGGGTCGAACATCACCACGGTCGCCCGTAACCGCTCGCCTTCGCCGCGCACCTGGACGGTGACCGGCCCGGAGCCGGCCACCACGTGTGCGTTCGTGACCACGCGTCCGGGTGCTTGGACCCACCCTGACCCGCCGTACTGCCCGCCGCATTCGGTGGGCGCCGTGGCGATCTTCACGATCGACCGGGACGCGCGTTCGACTGCCTCGGTGCGGGCGACACCGGGGTCTGCCGGGGCGTCCGGGACGTCGGGTTCGACGGCTTGCTCGAACACCCTGGGGAAACCGGAGCGGTCGAGTTCGTTGCGCAGGGACGCCGACCACCGATCGGCGCCGGAGGGCATCGCTGCGTCCAGACCGGAGAGCACCTGTGAATCGGCGATGGCGTTCGAGGCCCGCTCGGGGACCAGGGTGCGGGCAGCGCCGGTGACCAACCAGACGCCGACCGCCACCGAGACGACTGCGACCATCGCACCCGCGATCGAATCAGCGACGCGCACTGCACGGACGCGCTGCCGCGAGCGCAGTCTTTCGCCGATCGTCGCCACCGAGACCTGGCCGACGAGCGCCGCGACGATGATGATGAAGGCGCTGGTGAGCGCCTGGTGCGTGGGTGTGAGCGTCGCGAGAGAGACGATATGCGGAGCCAGCAGGAAGCCGATCATCCCGCCGAGGATGAGGCCGACGAGCCCGAGCATGCCGGTGATGCCGCCGCGCTGCCAGCCGACGAAGGCGTAGCAGGACAGCATGATCACCAGGAAGACGTCCAGGGTTCCTGCGGCCATGTCACTCACCTTCGGCCTGCCGGGGGTGGGTGGGCCGAACACCCGTTCTCTGTCGAACGCCGGGCGCACCGCGGCGGTTCCGCCGACGAGACAGCCGCCGATGTGACGTACTTCGTCAACCGGCGCCGACCTATCGGCCCGCTCGGCTCGTTAGGGTGGAAAACAGTCCGAGGGCCCGACCCTCATGGGAAGACCGAGGGCCCGACCCTCATGGGAAAAGGAGACACACGTGTTGAGGATCAACCCCTCGCCCGCCGACAAGGCGGCCGACAAGGCCAAGGACGGCGTCCGTGACTTCAAGTCCGCCGCGTCCCTTGCCCTGACCGCTGCGCTCGACAAGGCCAACGAGGCCGCCGCTAACTCACCGAAGGTCGAAGCCGCGAGGGAGGCTGTCGCCCCGCGCGTCGAGGCCGCCCGCGACGCCGCTGCGCCCAAACTGCACAGCGCCAAGGAAGCCGCAGCGCCGCTCGCTGCGACCGCTGCCGCCACGGCCGCGTCCACCTACAAGGACGCGCGCAAGGCTGCTGCGCCGAAGATCAAGGACGCCAAGAAGGCTGCTGCGCCCAAGTTCGAGGCCGCCAAGGCTGCTGCGCTGGACGCAGCTCACGCCGACAACAAGGGCGAGAAGCTGCAGGAGTTCGCGGGGCTGACCCGTGACCAGGCGCACTCGCTGTTCTCGGACGAGTGGATGCCGCGCATCCAGACCGCGATCGCGACCGCTGCCGCCACCGCGCAGCAGGCCGGCCACCGCGCAGGCGACCAGGCCACCCAGGCCTACCTCGCCCTCCCGCCGCAGGCGCAGGACGTCGTCGACAAGGTCGTCCCGGCCGCTGCGAAGAAGCGCAAGAAGAAGGGCACCGTCCTGATCGTGCTGGGTCTCGCGGGCGTGGCCGCCGGCGGATTCCTGATCTACGACAACAACAAGAAGAAGCAGGAGCGTCGCCAGGCGCAGGCCACGGTGCGCGCCACCCAGGCCGCTGCTGCCGACACCGACAAGGTGAACCCGGTCTCGTCCGAGACCGACGGCATCTCCCGTCACTGACGTAGGCACTGTCGGTATTGAGCCGGCACCGGGCCCACCGATCGAAGCCCCCGGTTCGCCCGGGGGCTTCGTCGTGCCCGCACCGGCCCGACCGCACGGTAGCTGGCTAGGCTCGGACGCGTGAACGTCGTCTTCGTCGAACCCAACTTCCCGCGCAACCAGCGCGAGTTCCCGCGCGCCCTCAAGGCTGTCGGAGCGACCGTCTTCGCCGTCGGCGAGACGCCCTGGGAGTGGCTCGACGAAGAGCTGCAGGGCTGGATCGACCACTACTACCAGGTCGGTTCGGTCACCGACGTCGACCAGTTGTCCGCCGGGGTCTCACATTTCCAGAGCCTGGTCTGGGTCGACGCGCTCGAGGCGACGATCGAGTCCCACACGCTGCCGGCCGCGGTCGTCCGGGAACGTCACGGCATCCCGGGCACCAGCGTCCACACCACCTACCTGTGCCGCGACAAGCCGGCGATGAAGGACGCGTTGCGCAAGGCGGGGGTGCCGACGGCTGCGTCGACCGGTGCATCCAGCGCCGACGAGGTCCGGACGTTCGCCGCCGAGAACGGCTACCCGATCATCATCAAACCGCGGGATGGGGCAGGCGCGGCGGGCACGCACAAGGTCAGCAACGACACCGAGCTCGCGGCGGTGCTCGACTCGCTCGGTGACATGCCGTCGGTCGCGGTCGAGGAGTTCATCGAGGGGCACGAGGGGTTCTACGACACCGTCAGTGTCGGCGGCGAGATCAAGCTCGACTTCGCCTGCCACTACTACCCCGGCGTGCTCGAGGCGATGCGCACCCGCTGGATCAGCCCGCAGTACATCTCGACGAACAGGGTCGACGAGGGTGGTCTCTACGCCGACCTGCGCGACCTCGGCGAGCGGGTCAACGCCGCCCTCGGCATCGAGACGTCCGCGACCCACATGGAGTACTTCGTCAGCCCGAAAGGCTTGCGGTTCAGCGAGATCGGCGCGCGTCCACCGGGCGTCGGCTGCTGGGATCTGTACTCGGCGGGCAACGACATCGACATCTTCCGCGCATGGGCCGATGCCATCGTGCACGGACGCGTGTGGCACGTGCCGAGTCGGCAGTACGCGTCCGGCATCATCGCCCTGCGCCCCGACCGGGACGGCGTGATCACCCACATCGACGGTCTGGACGAGGTGCGCAGCAAGTACGGATCGCTGCTCATCGACGAGCACCTGCCGATCGGCCAGGGCACCCAGCCGATCGAAGCCGGCTACATGGCCAACGCGTGGATGCGCCTGCGGCACAGGGACTTCGACACGTTACGCGATGTGCTCGACGACATCGGACGCATCGTCCAGGTGCGCGCTCAGTGACCGCTGAAATCGGCGTGAGTTCGTGCCCTTCGCCGGGCATGGCGAAGGGCACCAACTCACGCGGATTCTCGGGGTGTGCTGCGCGATGACCGTCGTTCTGTTGGGGCCGCAGCGGCGGCCATCCCTGGACAAGCTCGTGTCCTCGCTCGGCCTGGGCGGTCCGTTCGCGACCGTGACCGCCGGGTGGCAGGAGCGGGAGAAGGACGACTCCGAGCTCGACCGGCACCTGGGCGGACGGTCGCGGAACCTGCACCTGTGGCACCGGATGCAGCAGGTGTTCGGGTCCGACCCGGAGTACGCCGCCGCGCACCGTGCCCGGCGCTCGCAACTGCTCGAACTGCAGGAGAACTACCAGCTCGGGCTCTCGCACATCGTGCAGTTCCTGGACGAACTACGACACCGGACCTCCGGTTCGGCAGCGCTGCGTGAACTCGCCGTCGAGGACGCGGTCAACGTGTTGCGCGGCATGGACAAGCAGCACATCCGCCGCGTCGCGGAGATCCAGGGACGCTTCTACAGCGACTTCCCGCCGCACGAGCGGCCGTCAGTCGCCGAACACCGCGCCGAGGTCGCCGAGTTGATGTCGGACGCCGCGGCCGTCGTGATCACCGGCGGACACATCGTCGAACTACTGGACGCGCTGCACCTGTTCAACGTGAATGCCGTTGGCTTACACAGGCTTCCGATCATCGCGTGGTCGGCCGGCGCGATGGCACTCACCTCACGGGTCGTGCTCTTCGACGAGCACGCGGTGCGCGGACCTGGCTGCTCGGAGGTCTTCGACCACGGCCTCGGTCTGCTGCCCGAGGTGACGGTGTTCCCGTCGGCGAAGCAGCGGTTGCGGACGAACGACAAGCAGAACCTGGGGCTGCTGGCCCGCCGGTTCGCGCCCAACACGTGCATCCCGCTCGACCCCGGCGCGCGCGTCGTTATCGGTTCGGACGGCACCCTCCCGGCCGACACCCCGGTGATCGACGATGCCGGCATCATGCGTCCGATGCAGGTTGTGGGAGGTGACGATGCGCAAGCTGGCAATCAACCGACTGCGTGAGCGAAAGCCGTTGGACGAGAGCCGGATCGACCGGTTCCTGCAGCGTCACCAGGTGCCGATCGTCGAGGGACCGAAGTGCACCTTCCTCTTCCGTGGCGGCGAAGACGACGGCGTGGACGAGGTGTGGGTGTGCCACCGCATCGTCGGGCAGCCCGACCGCGTGCCGATGAAGCGCCTGGGCAACACCAGCCTGTGGTTCACGATCATGGAGTTGCCGGCCGGGTCTCGGGTGGAGTATCAGATAGAGGTACGTCGCGCAGAGCACTACGAACGGTTCAACGACCCGCTGAATCCCAAACTCGCGCACAGTCCGGTGGGCTCGTCGTCGGTGTGCCAGGCGACCGGTTACACCGAGCCGGAGTGGGCTCGGTTCGATCCCGACTCACGTCCGGGAGAGCTGCTCGAACTGAGCCAGGCCAGCGGTGCGCTGCGTCGCGAATCCCATTGCCGCGTCTACCTGCCCGCGCGATTCAGCACCACGCACCGTTACCCCCTGCTGGTCGTGCATGACGGCGACGACTTCCTGGAGTTTGCCGCGATGAAGAACGTGCTCGACAACTTGATCCACCGCCGCGACATGGCCGAGACGATCGTGGCGTTCACCAACCCCGGCGATCGGACGCGCGAGTACGCCAACAGTGCGCAACACGCGCGCTTCCTGCACTCCGAGCTCATCCCCCGACTGGAGAGTGAACTGCCGTTGCTCGGCACGCCGGCCGGACGCTGCCTGATGGGTGCCTCGTTCGGCGGCATTGCCAGTCTGTCGACTGCGTACCGCTACCCCGACTTCTTCGGTTCCCTTCTGGTGCAGTCGGGTTCGTTCGTGTTCACCGACATCGGCAACGAGCACGGCGGCGGGCCTGCGTTCGACCCGGTGGTGCGGTTCATGAACCGGTACCGTGCCAAACCGCGCCGCGTCGTCGACCGGATGTATCAGTCCTGCGGCATCTACGAGCCGCTGATCGTGCCGAACCGGTCGATGGTCGACGTGTTCCGCGGCACCGGGATGGACGTGCGCTACTCCGAAGCACGCGACGGTCACTCGTGGGAGGACTGGCGCGACCGCTTGCGTGAGGGTCTGAGCTGGATCTACCCCGGATCGGCGCAGTACTTCTACGAGTAGAACTGCACGGGTGGGCTGGGTGCTCGTGAACGGTCACCTTGGTTTCGGCACGCGAGGAATCGCAAGCTCATCCTCGCGGCTCAACCAGCGGCGACGGTCCACCCGCGCCGGCGCCGGAGCCATCGCGAGATGTGCTGGGCTCAGAGAACGAAGCCGAACAGGGGGCTGTCGGGTGGGAGGTGCTCGATGCGCAGCGGGGAAGCATCCATGCGCTTCAGCAACGGTTCGTAGTCCTCGGCCGAACCGAGCTCGATGCCGACGAGCGCCGGTCCGAACTCGCGGTTGTTGCGTTTGACGTACTCGAAGAGCGAGATGTCGTCGTCCGGGCCGAGGACGTCGTCCAGGAACCGGCGCAGCGCTCCGGGTTCCTGGGAGAACTCGACCATGAAGTAGTGCTTGCGGCCTTCGTACACCAGCGCGCGTTCGACCACGTCGGCATAGCGGGAGACGTCGTTGTTGCCACCGGAGACGACGACAACGACGGTCTGGCCGGGTTCGACCTCCAGCTGCGCCAGAGCGGCCGAAGCAAGCGCACCTGACGGCTCGGCGATGATCCCCTCGGTCTGGTAGAGCGCGAGCATCTCCACGCATAGGGCACCCTCGTCGACCGTGACGACCTCGGGCGACGCAGCCGCGATGATCGGGAACGTGACATCGCCGATACGACGGACGGCGGTGCCGTCGGCGAACGCATCCAACTCATCCAACGTGACGGGCGCCCCGGCTGCCAGCGCGGCGACCAGACTGGCGGCTCCTGCGGGTTCGACCCCGATGATCCTGGTCGGTGAATCACCCAGTGCGGCAATAGTTCCGGCCAGCAGACCGCCGCCACCGACGGGGACGAGGACGACGTCCGGCGCGCCCTTGAGCTCGTCGACGACCTCGGCGATCACGGTGCCCTGACCGGCGACGACCTGCGGGTTGTCGAACGCGGGGACGAGGGTCGCACCGGTGCGCTCGGCGTCCAGCTTGGCAGCGGCCGCAGCATCGTCGTACGACTCCCCGCCGACGACGAGTTCGACGAAACCCTTGCCGAACGCGGCGACGCGGTCGCGCTTCTGGCGAGGGGTGTTGGTCGGCAGGTAGATGCGGGCGTGGACGCCGAGATCGGCGCAGGCGAGGGCCACACCTTGCGCGTGATTGCCGGCGCTGGCGGCGACGACACCGGCGGCACGCTCGGTCTCGCTGAGTTGGCTGATCACGTTGAGCGCGCCACGGATCTTGTACGAGCGGACGGGCTGCTGGTCTTCACGCTTGAGCAGCACGGTGGCACCGAGCGCAGTCGACCAGCGTTCGCAGTACTGCAAAGGCGTGCGGACGACGACCTCGTCGAGACGCTCGCGCGCAACCTCGACGTCGGAGCGGGTCACGGACGGCACGGACATGCGAAAAGCGTACGCCGAGCATCCCGTATGGCGGACGACCATCCCGCAGACTGAACGCCGCGAACCCCCTATTTCTGCGCGAACCGAGGCAGACCTCGTGGGATCGGTGAAAAGTAGTAGGTTCGCGGGCTCAGGCGGGGCGGACGGTGCGGCGACGCGAACGTGGCTGGCAGATGCGACACCAGAACAGGTTGCGGGCGCCGACCTCCTTGCGCGACACCGGCGTCCCACAGACCAGGCAGGGCAGACCTTCGCGGCGGTAGACGTAGACCTCGCCACCGTGCTTGTCGACCCGAGGGGGCGACCCATCGCCTCCGGCGTGTGCTCGGGGTAGACGGTGTCGATGCGTCCGTCGCGGACACCGAGCGGCATCAGCGCCACGAAGTCGTCCCAGATCGCGTCGAACTCCGCGCGGCGCAGGAACTTGCCGGCCATGAAGGGGTCGATGCCGTGCCGGTAGAGCGCCTCGGCCCGGTAGATGTTGCCGACGCCGGCGAAGATCTTCTGATCCATGCAGAGCACTGCGATCGGCGACGACGATCGGTGAATGCGAGCCCAGGCCTTCTCCGGGTCGGCGTCGAGCCGAAGCGGATCGGGGCCGAGAGCATCCGTGATCTTGGAAACCTCTGCCGGAGAACGCAACTGACAGACGTTGGGACCGCGCAGGTCCATCGTGAACGGTTCGTGGTCAGTGGACAGCCGCCACCTGATGGCCCCGGTCTCGGGCGGATCAACTTGCGAAGCGAAGAAGAACTTGCCGAGCAGGCCGAGGTGGATGTTGACCTTCTCCTCGACGTGTTCGAACCCGACGAACATGTGTTTGCCGAAGGCCTCGGCCCGCTCGAAGACGCGTCCGTCGAGATCGGCGGCACCGTCGAAGCGTCCCTGGGGCGAGGTCGAGCGCACCGGGTGACCGGCGAACCGGTCGTTCAGGATCCCGGAGATCCGGTGGGTCACATGTCCTTCAGGCACCGCACCAACCTATGAGCACGAAGGAACGGGAAATGCATCAGGGAACTGCGTATACGGAGTTCCCTGATGCATTTGGCGTGCCCTCGCAGAAGGGTCAACGCACGATGCGCGGTGCTGGAGCCGAGAATCCCTTGGCCGGCTGGGTCAGACCGGGCAGGTTCGGCCAGTTGGCGATCAACTCGGGGCTGGCGTCGAAGCGACCGGTGACGTCTTCGACCACGTCGACCGAACCGCTCTGGTTGTAGAGGCTGAGGTACCGCTTGTTCTGGTCGTCGATCCGGGACGTCGTGCCGAAACCGTTCGACTGGTTCTGCCCGGCAACGAGGTTGAGGTTGCTGGTGCCGGGGTCGGCGTTCATCCCGCTGTACTGCGTGATGTAGGTGTTGGCGGTGGGCTTGACCCCGGTGATCGTGCCGGTGAACCCGAGGGTGAATTGTCCGTACAGGTCGGCCGGCGGCGCAGTGACCAGGACCGAGTCAGGACCGATCGGAGCCTTCGGTGCACCGATACCCACGCGAGTGTCGATGATGCGACGCGGAGCCATGTTGTTGTACACGAAGCCCAGGCCGTTCGAGTTGTCGTAGTAGGCCGCGAGCAGATCGACCACCACGTCGGTCGCGCCAGCCGAACCGTTGTGCACCGAGAACCCGTAGGTGCCCCCGCCCAGGTCGGTGACCGGGACGATCGTGTAGTTGGCCACCGTCCGTCCGGTGGTGAAGTTGACCGACGACGTCTTGGGAACGGTGGCGCCCGAATAGGCGGTGAGCCAGCCGTACGCCTCGGGCTTCACGGCGGTGAGGTTCACCGCCACGGAGGTCGGCTTGGCGATCGGGTTGTCCCACCGGAAGGTCTGAACCATCGTCGCCCCGCCAGGTACCGGACCGGTGGTCTGCCGGGTATCGCTCAAGCGGAACCCGTCGGCGATCAGCGCCAGTGAACCGAGCTCGGTGGTGTCGGCCGCAGTGGAGTAGTAACCGATCAGGTCGACGGCGACATTCGCGGACGCGTTCCCGAGTGACAGCGTGATCGATCCGTCCGAACCGACCGGGACGGTTGCCGTCGTCGCTCCGGTCCAGCCCCGCTCGAAGTTGACCGCGGACGTCCACGGCTTTGCCTGTCCGGTGGCGTACGCGGTGATCCAGCCGGTGGCCGAGGTGTCGATGGCGGTGATGTTGACGACGGCAGCCTTCACACCGACCGCCGGAACACCCGATGTCCCAGCGACCGGGACACGCAGCGATCCGCCCTTGGCGACCGGACCGGAGGACAGGCGGGTGTCGATCAGCCGGGTGGCGGCGGTCTTGTGGAACCGACCCTCGTTGGTCTGGGTGTCGGCTGACGCGTGCGTCATCGGAGCAGAGACGGAGAACGCGAGCGCGCAGGCAGCTGCGACCGTGAGGAGTGTGCGAGGCATACCTGGAGCATGAGGCCGTCTCAGCACCCGGTCAAGCGGTTGCGGAAAACCCGTCACTGCGATCGCAGTTGAACGACTGACTCAGTCAAAAAGGTCCCGCGGACAGAGAGCTTCAGGCGACCGACACGACCACGCACACCACGAGAAGCGGACTGTGTGAGACGTCGCGCAGTCAAGGTGCAGGCGAGCGGACGAACGAAGTGAGTCGCTCCGCCAGCGAACTGACGGAGCGACTCGAGCAATCAATATGTGGAGGTAAGGGGACTCGAACCCCTAACCCCCTGCTTGCAAAGCAGGGAGGATAGTCAAGTTTTGCCTGTTCGAGGGTTCCTGAAAGCCTCGGGGCGCACACGGGGCGCACATCCCTTCTTGCTCCCGAAGACGGGTTCGATCGACGGCGTCCTCGTTCCTCCGTCAACGCTTCCGATCACACGGCAAACGCCGACCCGCAGATGAGGCAGTAGAGAGTCCCGGTGTGATCTTCAGGGACCTTCACCGGCTCGAAGTCATGGCAGGGCGAGGTCACGATGACCATGTCGTCGGGTTCAACGAGTGGTTCGGCCGGCTCCGTCACCTCATCCCGCCCGCGCTGGTACGTGAATCCCTTCGTCCTGCGGAACATCGACTCAAGCTCGTCCTGCACGGCCTCGAGCACCACAGGCATGGCCGCCCGTTCGAACAACTCGACCTGCTCTGGGGTGTTCCACGAGTCATCGGCGGCCGGCTGACCGCACAGTGGGCAACTGTAGGCCGCTGGCCGGGCATGGTTCTCTGCCTCCTCATTGGCAGGCCCGTTGTGCCATTTGAACTGCCGCCCGCAGTGCGGGCACTCTCGACGCAGGAAGCCGTCTGCGTCGAGCGGGACCGACACCTGGATCGTGTACTCATCGTCCACTTACGAACTCCTCAGCTCTGATCTCCACACCATCGGCTGTCTTCCCGGTAAGCACCACTGTGAAGTAGGCAGGCGATGACGACGCCATCGAAAGGAACCGGGCAGCACTTACGGACTTCCCAGCTGGCAGCCTCGGTACCGGGAACCCCTCCTCGCGCCACTCGCGCGTGCTTTCTCGGTCGTCGGCCAGAGCGAAGTCGAGGTCATACACATCGCCGGGCCCGTGGTTGGTGATGGTCATGCGCTCCTGGCTCTTGCCTGACTTGCTAAGGGTCACCTCAAGGCGCGGCTGGCCCGACGTCTGGGATGAAGGAAGCTTGCGACCGAGCGGCAGCCCGCCGCCTGGCGGGGCCGGCGGTGTCAGGTCACCCTCGGTGTGCCAATCGGTTCCCCCTAGGTTGACGGCGCATCCGGCGGTCCCCAGGCGCTGGGCAAGTTGCTGGCGCTTCGCCGTGCTGTTGTCGAGACGAACCACGTGGCGACCGTGAATGTCGCTGAAGCTCTTGATCTGACCGAGCTCGACGATGATGGTCCGGTCCGCATCGCGCGCCAACGCCATGCCCGCCTCGAAGAGGACATTCGGACGAGGCTGCATCTGCGGGCTTGTCTCTGGGTCGCCAGGGTAGGTCAGCGACTCATGAAGGTGCGCGACGTCGTCTGGCGTCTGAAGCACAACCACAGCCTGGGCCGCTCCGAAGGCGACGTTGAGGACGTCCCCGATGTACGGCGATCCCTGTCCGGTCATCGAGATTGCCTCGGACCACTCAATAGGCTCCAGCCCAATCGAGCGAAGAAAGGCGAATAGGCCCTTTCGCGCGGGCTCATTCCGCCCGTGGATGACGAAGACCGCTCGACGGTCGGCCTCCGGTCGTGCTTCTGTCACTGGCAGTCCCTCTCGTCCGACTTGTGTCCAAGCCTAGATGGCCGCACCGACAACGATGGCTACTCGGGGAACGCATCCCGGTCGGGTCAGCCCGATCAAGACATGGTCGCGACGATCGCGTCGATCTTCCCCATGAGCGGCGCGAGACCCTTCTTCGAGAGGTGCCCGTACCGGTCGAGCGTGATCGACGGGCGGGCGTGACCCATCGCCTGCGAGACGCTCAGGAGGTCGGCACCGGCCTCGGAGAGGGAGATGGCGGCGAAGGTGTGCCTCAGCCCGTGGACGGTCAGCCGAGGGATCGGTTCCTGCCGACTCTCGTTTGCCTTCGTGATCGCTCGAGTCAGGGCCTGGTTGGGGAACTGCATGGCGATCGCGCAACCTGCCTTGCGGGGGCTCGGAAACAGCCAGTCGGACTTAGGGCGATCGCCTGCGAGGTCGACCAGCCAGGGAAGCACTGTCATCGGGATGGGGAGCACCCGCCGTGAAGCTCTCGTCTTCGTGGTATCGGTGCCGGCCCCGCCGTTCTTCACGCTCAGGTGTCCCTCCCTCAGGTCGCCAACGAGCAGGGATCGTGCTTCCTCCGATCGCAGGCCCATGAGCCCGAGGACGCCCAGGAGCGCCCGCTCCAGATCGGACGATGCCGCACGCAGGATCGCCATGAGCTGGTCCGACGAGTACGACGGCAACTCCCGGTGTCCGAGGGACACAACGATCCCCTCGGTCGGATCAGTATCGACGAGTCGGTCGCGGATGCCGCGCTTGAGGGCCGCCCGGAGGATCTCGACCTGCTTCTTCCTCGACTCAGCGGCGACGCCAGGCCGCACCGACCAGATCTCAATCTGGGTGGTGTCGAGCGTCGAGACATTCCGGTCCCCGAAGACGGTGCGGACGTGGCCGGCGTGCCTGGTGTCGGCTTCGATGGTCTTTGGCGCTCGGTCGGCCTTGGCGGACAGGTGTCGGTCTAACAACGTAGAGGCCGTGACCGATCCTCGAACGACGGCACGCGCCCTCGGCGTGTGCATCTGGCTGCCGTCATCGATTAGGGCCTGCGCGCGCTGGGCCTCACGATGGGACTGCTTCCGCTGCGTGGCGTTGCGCCCTGTGCCATCTCGCCAGCGGCGTTGCCACCGTGGCGCGTTCCGGGCGCGCAGGTCGGCGATCTCGCTCTTGGTCTTGCCCTCCCACAGATCCTTGACCGTCACGGCTGACCCGCGTCGGCTCGCAGGTCGGCAAGCAGCTCAGCCTGCACCTCGCGGTCGTTTGCCTCGTTCTCGGCACGCTCCCGGCGCTCCAGCTCCTCGCGCAGGTCGTCGGTCGCGAACGCCGCCAGGACAGCGCGGGCCAGAGCGCTGCGGGCAGCCGCCGCGGAGCGCTGGGTCGTCGACCTCGACGCCCAGACGATCGAGTTTTCGAAGTACAACCGCCTCGGGCGGAAGCTGGCGTCGGTGAAGTCAGTGTCGGTCGAGCCGACCAAGGTCGCGCAGCCGCAGCCGGGTGCGACGACCGTGACCGCGACCTGGCCGGGTGGGAACTCGAACCCCCTCTATCCGTTGTCGGCGAGCCCAACCACCGACTTCGAGATCCGCGACAGCTACCTCGCGCCGCGTCACTCGCTCGACACGGCGACCACCAGCACGGAGGTCGCCACCAGCGCATTCCTATCGGACTAGAAGGACGTCGCGGGTGCCATCGCCGGCTTCGTGCTCTGATGAGGGACACGTCAGTGAACACCACTCGTGAGAGCACCGTCGAACGTCACCTGCTGATGAGGTGCCGCGAGCGGGGACTGCTGAGCCTCAAGCTGATCTCGCCCGGCAGGGCCGGGGTCCCCGACCGCGTCATCGTCGCGCCGGGCGGCACCGTCTTCGTAGAACTGAAGCGACCCGGCGGCCGACTGCGCCGACTCCAACACCTGACCATCACAAAGCTGCGTCGCGACGGCGGCGAGGTATTCGTCGTGGAGACCACGACTGCCGCCGACGAGCTGGTGGAAGCGCTGGCGAGCAGGGTGGCGGCGGAATGATTTTCGGCTACACCCGCACCTCAACCCGGGACAAGCAGACCGACGATCTGCAGCGTCGGGCGCTCGTCGACGCCGGGGTGCCGGAGGCGCAGATCTACTTCGACCAGGTGTCTGGCTCCAAGGCGACCAGCAGCCGACCCGGATGGTCTGCGCTGGAGGCGAGGTTGCGCGCTGGCGACGAGCTCATCGTGTGGCGCATCGACCGGATCGGACGGTCGATGATCGACGTCATCACCACCGTGCACGAACTCGTTGAGCGGGGCATCATCGTCCGGTCACTGTCCGACGGGATCACGCCCACCACCAAGGAAGGGCGGCTACTGCTCGCTCAGATGTCCGCATTCGCTGAGTTCGAGCGGGATCTCGTCAGGGAACGTGTCCAGGGCGGCGTTGACGCCGCCAAGGCCCGCGGCGTGCGCTTCGGACGGCCCGAGGTCGACCCAGCCGACGTGGCGCGGAAGGTGCGGGCCGTCGAGCACCTTGTCGACACCGAGGGAATGACAGTCGAAGCCGCCGCCAAGCTGGTCGGCTGGTCACGCGCGACCTACTACAGGCACCGGACTAGTACGGGTCGTCAAGACGCCTGAGCAGCTCCTCGGTCTCGTCGTGGGTCAGGCGCATGTCGTAGCGCCGACCGTCGATGTGCAGGCTGACCACAGCGGCTTCATCGTCTCCGTGACCTTCGTCGTCAGAAGGCTCGCGGAGTTGATGCCGGCGTCCTCGATGCCGACGACGACCCGCCCGATCCGCCACACGAGGTTGTGGACACGCAGGTCGCGAACACGCAGCTCGAGCACCTTCCTCGCCTGCCCCTCAGGCACCTCGTCCCACGCGGACCACATCTGCTCGAACTCCTCGGCGATCGCGGCGTACAGCCGCGTATCGGGGTCGAGCCATCGGTCGGCGGCTTCCTCGCCGTCGCGGGCCTCGACCAAGACCTGCGCGACGGCCCGCCGGGAGAGATGTGTGCGCGGGCGACGACGCTTGGCCCGTGCTCCCCTGGCCCGTCATCGACGAGAACGACCTCGAACTCGCAGGAGAGCATCGACGCGTACGGCAGCTCGTCGCCCTCGGTCAACTTGGCCTCCACTCGTTCGAGCTCGGTTTGCAGAAGGGCATCCATATCCGTCATCTCGCCACCGTGTCACGGCGGCGCGTCTCATAAAGTCGGTCAGGCTGATCAGCCGGTCGTGAGACACCCGGAAGCCCTGTGCCGATTGCCCCGAAGGTGCCGAATACGGCGTCTCGTATAGGAGATGTATATGAAACACACTCTGTGTAGCTACACCGCTAGTTGGTGGACTTGTTTGGCACCAATGAGTGAGGGCCGATCAGTCCGACGTGAACTTTTCCGGTCGACCCACCTGTGTCATCGTGAAAGTAGATTCGCGGAGCCAGCGGACCGCCTCCCTCAGACACCTTCAAATGAGACAGCATCGTGATCTCACCGGCGGCCTCTACTGCGGGATCGACCTTGAATACACGTGCGCGACGCAACTTATCGTTGTTCTGGACCGTTTCCCCTTCTGTCATCGCAAGCTTCTTAGGCGTTGCCGGCCAGCCGAGAAGGGGCCCGGAAGCGCACCACTCCCAGAACCCCCCGTGATCCCAACCGCCTGCCCGGTCTTGTGCGTATGCCGCAAGAGCGCGAAGACCACCCCACGTGCGGTTCCCCCAGGCAAAGGCCGTTGGTGCCGTGTCGACATCTTCCAACTCGCGTATCGCAGAATCGGGCACGGTCAACCATTCAGACAAGTAGGTTTGGGCCGCCAGCGCAGCCTCAGATGCGTCCTGCACCTCGTCGGGTATCGAGGTCCCTGGCTCGTGCTGCGTACCCCACAACAGATTCGTGAGTCCGTGAGCGATCAGCTCTTCCTTCAACCGAGCCAGATGACCGTTCGCGTGCGCGAGCTCCTCTCGACCTCGCTTCGCTCCTCGAGGGCTAGGTCCGTCGCGAACTCCCACTGCTCCCGTTCCTCATCCAACCGCTCTGCCGGGACAATATGGCTCTGAGCATGCACAGAAAGGCCCGCCTGTTCGGTGAACACAGCGAAGACCTCAGGGACGCGACGGCGAGCCGAGAGCTGGGCGACCGAATACACGATGCGGTCGGTAGTTGCTTGGGGCGCGTCCTCAAGGCGTTGGTTCAGGAAGTACCTGTGCCGCCAACCGTCGGACTCCGCGACGACCGTCCCCGGCGCGTAGATCCTTATGCCACCGCCCCAGATAGCCAACAGATCGAGGGCCCTTTTAAACTCAGTCACGGCTGCCTCGTCCAACGTGACGACAATCGCCACACCTTCGGTGCGCGTAGCTATCCGGTTCGCCCGGTCGAGCCATTCGCCCTTGTGAGCACCTGGAGGCTCGGAGCAGACGATCACCGGTAGCGTTCGATTTGGATCGGCCAACAGGTCCGTGAGGATGGGGACGCGTTCCGCCGGGATTGCCTGCGACCCGGTTAGGATCACGCTGCCTCTCAGACAAGGCTTTTCAGAACCTGCCAGAAGGTCGTGCACGATCCGAGGGCGTCCAATGGAAACGCGCTTGGTCACATCGTCTGACTCCATGCCGTTCTCGACGAGCGAGTAGATGTAACCGTCGGACGCGCGAACGCGGATCGTGGTCGTCCACTGAGTATCATCGCCGGGCGCTTGGTCAGTCACCGAAACTTCGAAAGCGTCGGTGCCGAGCCGTCGAAAATATATGGTGCGGTCGCGCCCCGAGACGGTGAGGCGACTCTCCCCCTCGGTGAGCGGTTCATGGGTTGGCGAGCCATGAATCCATGAAGCAACCTGTCGGAGTTGGCTAGCAACAATCATCTCCGCCTTACCGTTCACCCTGTCCGACCAGACGGCCCGATAAAGAACGCTCATTACGACACCCCTCCACCACGATGGCCGGAACCGAGACCCGGCCTGACGACTACTCCACTCGACACCGCACATGCGATCCCGCGTGCATTGGCGACAGCATTGCAGACGAGTCCGACAACCTCACGAATTCGAGGTGACCGGTCCCTGCCGCTAGGAGAGTGAGCGGAATCTACCGACGAGTGACCTTCGGCACCCGGTCCCAGGTGACGGTACTGACGGGCAGGCCGAGGTGAGCGTCGCCGTCCGACCTAGGCGAGCACGATCTGGTCGATCGCGATGACGAGTAGGTCCACCCGCGGCGCGGTTCCTGGACCAGCCAACCGTCTACCTCGAGCTCCTCCTCGAACATGGCCTCGTCCTGCTCCTCGCCAGGCCGAGGAGGTCGGCCAGCTGACAGCCAGCGTCCAAACGACTCCGCGCGATTCGGAACAGCTGGAACATCGAGGCGCGGTGGTGGGCCCAGTTGTGCGGCGTCCGCCCCAGATCGATGATGGAACAGATCGTGAGGAGGTGAAGGTCCATGACGATCAAGGTGACCCGGACCAGGTCGACAACGCGAAGCTCCTGTTGGCGCTCGACAAGGCCCGTGGCCGGACCAGCGCTGAATGGCTCATCCGCCTGGCGAACGCTAAGCAGGCACAGCCTCCCACTGACGAAGATGTCTCGACGCTGTCTGCTCAAGCGGTCGTGAAACCCGCTGACTGACCTGCGCCCAGTTGGACCAACCTCAATTGGCACAGCAACTTGAAGCCCCATTCGACGACCCCTCCAGTCAGGATGGCGAGTCATGGACATGCCTGCTGCCCTGTTCGCCGCCCGATCCCTCGACAGCGACCACGACCTCGTGCCGTTGGTTGCGGTGTTCAACGCACTCGGCCACAAGCACCGGTTGAGCATCCTGCGCGCGTTGCTGCAGGCGGCCGAGCCGCTGTCGGTGCCGGAACTGCGGGTGCTGGTCTCGGGTCCGGCGACGGTGCTCGAACACCTCAAGACGCTGAAAGCGGCCGGCTTCGTCGAGATCGTCGGCCAGGGTCGGGCATCGAAGTGGCAGGTGGTGCCGGGCAGCCTGGACCGTGCCGCGACGTTGATTGCATCAGACGGTCGCCAGATCCCGGAAACAGCTGTGTAGCAACGATTTCAGCAGTCCTCGGGCGCAGGGTTCTATAGCGCTGCACACTGGACGTTCTTTCCCCCTGGACGTCTCCTGGTTCTGTTTCGTCGGTCGTTGTCGGCAGCAATGCGTAGCCTGCGTCCGTGATCGAAAACCAGGGCGTGGCACCGACCGCAACGCAGCAGGCTGCGATCCACCGCGGCATCGAAACCATGGGCCTAGAGCCGCGGCACGTTGCCGTCGTGTTCGCGCGTGACTTCGATGCGACGGTTCGTCAGATCCTTGCTTCGACGACCTACTCCGCGGACCGCGGAACCGGAACCGTAGCCGCCAAGACGATCCGCACCGGCAGCGAATCTGTCATCGTCATGAACGCAGCCACGGTGGACTCAATGGACGATGCCGGTGTCGAGCGGCTCGCGGCCCATGAGAGCGGGCATGTCCTGTTGCACAACCGTGACGAGTACTTCGGCGGCCCGCCGTACACCGAGGTCAGCGAGTGGCGGTATGCGCTGGCCGCGATGGGCGCGCTTGCCCTCGAGGAGTTTCGCATCGAGAAAAGTCTCGCCGTACGTGGCTACCCGGCGTCGCCGTCGTGCGCCCCAGACCACGTGGCGACGCTCCTGCACTGGACCAACGTCGACCTGATCAACGTCTCGACGGACGCCGCGTCTACTGACGTTCGGTACTTGTATAACGGCGTGTTGGCGATCGCCGATTGCCTCACCAAGGTCCTCGCGTACTCAGTCGCCTTCGACGCCGACGGTGGCGAACCGTCAGGCTTGGTGCAGGAGGGCAAGTACGCCGTCGAGGGGTGGCACGATTTCGTGGCACCCTCCTGGGGGTCACGGTGCCGGGCCTATCGACGGTTGCCGTCGGCGGACCATCCCCTGTCGCGAACGAAGTGGCGAACGGCTGTCGCTGCGTGTGCCGAGGTCGAGCGTTCACTCGTGCGGAGCATGGGTTATGAGTTCCGCGACAGTGCGGACGGCGGCTGGGGCTTCCATGCACGATTGGGCGACGCAGCCTGGCAAGCACACGTGGAACGTGCTCTTGCCCAGGACGCGATGTACACCGACTCCGACCCGCTTCCATAGCGTCCACAGCATGTTCGCCATCACAGGGCAGGCGGTCGCGACGGGGTTCAGTGTCGGCGACTGGCTGATGTCACCGGGCTTTGGCGGGGCGGCCGCGGTTGTGGCGGCATCACTGGCATTTACCGGGGCCTGGCTGAGCCGGCGGAGCGAGAACAACCGCGCCCGTGAAGAGCGGTGGTGGGCAAAGGCCCGCTGGGCCACCGAGTTGGTCAACACCTCTGGCACCGAGGCACTCGGGATCGCAGCACTCGACCAACTCGTTGACGAGGCGTCGGATGTGGAGGCTGCAAAGTTCGCTTCGATTGCTCTGGAAGAGATCCTGTTCCCGGATGACGAGGTCGAGATCGTAGACGGAGCCCCCGACCACGAGGCAGAATCGATGAGTACTGAGAGTGAGGACTCGTGATGGCGAAGATCAAGAGGAGTACGGCTGCGCCAGCCGCGGTGCGTACCGAGCGGACGATCTCCAAGCACGAGGCCAACCGCATCGCCGCCGCCAAGGTGTACGTCAAGGCCCGCCGCAAGGCCGGGCTGGCTGTGCCCGCCTCGATCGAGGAACTGGCTGCTCAGTCCCGGTGATACCCGCCGGGTGCTCTGCCTGCTCTGCCCGGCTTCTTGCGTGCCACGACCATCCGATCAAAAAGTCGTTTCTGCCTGGCGCAGCGTGACCAGGGAGCCCTGACTTCCGTGCCTACCAACTCGGCCCATGGTCGCCGGTCGGGCCGCACGCGTCGTGCTCGCTGCAACCACTGGGGCCTGCGGCCCGTCCGGCACTACCTCTGCGTCAACGTCGACGTCGGGAGCCGAGTCTCGACCACGCAGTCGTCGCCTCGTGCGAGCACTTGATGCAGCAGACCTAGTCAGCCCAGTCCGATTGACTTTGGGAACGCCTGACACTCAGTGGATTGCGGGTCGGCACAGGCAGCGACATTGAACGGTGCCTCCACCTGATGCGACTGCCCATCGGAGCGGTCATGGACGACGAACCCGCGAGCGGTTTCCACCGCGCGCCGCGGCGACATTTGCATGCGGAGCTCATACGACCCGGCCACTCCCTGTGCGCAGGTGTGCGTCAGCGCCGGCCGTTCAGCGAGGTGATGAGCGTCGAGCGATCCGTCGGCATCGCCCATGCCCGTTCGCCCACGCGCCAGCTGGTTCTCCCGGTAGGCGAAGTCGGTCACCGCGAGGGTGCCGCCCTCGGCGGTCACCGAGGTGATCGTGACCCCGGGCCTCGTCACACAGAAGTAGATGTCGCCCACGACATGCGGTGAGCCTGTTCTCGCAAGGAAACCCGTGGCGGACCTATCCGCGTGAGCGCGGTCGACGAGAGGACGCAGCACGGCCGCCGGAGACGGTGTTGGCTCGACAGACTCCGAAGCGCAGCCCGCCGCAGATAGGACAAGGCCAGCGAGGAAGGCTCCGCGAAGGATCACGCGACTATTTTGCACTGAAGTGAGTGGAGTCGGCGCTCCGGCAGGTGATCCAGTCGAGCGAGGGCCTGACTCGGGCGAGGTGCCCGTTCAATCCTGGCGGGCAGCCTGGTCAGCTGGGTGGGTAAATCTCAAGACTCAGGCTTGTGGGCTCTTCGTCGAGGTGGTCGATCAGCCTTCAGTGTCCCACTCGTTCGGTGAGATCTTCTGCATCGAGCAACCGGTCGACGTAATCGCTCACGCGAGTTTTAACAGCGGACCACGCGTTGGGGTCGGCCGGGAACGCGGTGTTGCGGGCGATCGGCCACAAGAGGCTGGAGACATCAACGGCTTCTGTTGCGCTCGAGGCTTTCCAGAGCAGATGGAACGCACCACCGGTTCGCCACTCCCCGTCGGTGGCAAGGAGGTACCCGGCCCCGGTGTCGAGGTTGAACCATTCGATGTGACCGATGCCGCCGTGTGGCCTGAAGCGCTCCGTGTCTTGCGGATTCCATCGATCGGTGGTCTTGCTGGTGCCGGTGCGGATCCAGGTCATCGGTGTGTCCCCTTGCGGTTGTTGGTGGGCGAGCAGTTCTCCCCTGACTCGAGGGTAATCAGACCAGGGTCTTGAGTGGGGTCTCGGCTGCCGGCTGCTCACGCGACGGTCCATTCGTCCATGGCCGGATAATGGCACTTATCAGAAACCTACGGTGTCCTTCGATGAGCAATGCTGGTCTCATGAGCACCGTGTCACCGTGGGTGAGGGCTCGAGGGATAGGTCGCCTCCTCGCCCAGGAAACGAACATCTCTGACCTCATTCAGTACCTCAGCGACCGCGACCCATCACCATGGGCGGACCTCGTCGGCTTTGTCCCCGACCGGGTCAACCGCGAGGCTCGCGAGGCGAACCATGCCGACCTGCTGTTGTCGAGCACCGCACGATCTGCGGTCATCGAGGTCAAGCTCGGGCATGTCATGGGTGCCGAGCAGCAGCAGAAGTACGAGGCTCTGACCGCCCGTCCCGATCTCTACCTGGCGGCGCTGAGCTTTGACGCCGGGAGGGTTGATGCCGACGCCGACCGCTGGCGCTTCCTCGGTTTGAGCGATCTCGTAGCCGCGTGGCAGGACAACAGCGACGAGCCAGCTCGCGTGCTCGCACGAGAGATGGCAGCCGTCCTTCGCAGCTGGGACAACTCAATCGCCAGCGTGTTCGCCGACAGCAGCACCGAGGACTCGCTGCCACTCGCGACGCTTGACCAGAAATTCCTTGCGCGCGTCGTGACGCGTCGGATCGCCTCCGACATCGCCAGCCGAGGACGACTTTCCTGGGCTGGCGTCACCAGCGGTGGTGGGCTGCCGATCGTGCAGGCGTGGACTCCGGTCCGCAACGAGACAAGCGACAGGGCGTTCATCGCGGAGGTTCGCTGGTGGGAGGCCAAACCTGGTGGCGAACTCCGCTTCGGCGTCGACTTCGACCCACGGCCCGAGGGGGTCGAGGACGAAGAGGTTCGCCGCGCTGCCTACGACCTCGCGATGAGCATGGATGCCGATATCAACTCCACGAGTCTGAAGGCTGCGATCGCCGAGTCACGACCTGACCTCGGCGAACTCCTCCGGCGCGACCGTCCGAGTCGGCCGAAGACGAAGGGCGACTGGGAGCCGGTCATCACCCACGGATTTGCCAACGCCCCACTGCCCGACGGACGCAAGAACAACCGTCAGCGCACTGGGCCTGGGTTCTACGGCGACGGAGCGCTGCGTTTCCAAGCCATCGCCGAGATCGACTTCGGGACAGCCACAGCGCGCGATCTGGTCGATCTCCTTGATGTGACGCTGACGTACCTGACAGAGCGCCAACCAGGGGCCTGATGAGCTCGCCGCCGCCCCCGGGGATGCGGAGCACGGCGTACAACGGCAAACGGACGAGTCTGCAGGCACCCCGCGAGCCGACGGCTTCACCAAGATACTCGTACACTTGTTCGATGGGACAGTCGAAGGCAGAGCGCACCTGGCGCACTCCTCGCTCGACCCGGCACGTCTGGGTGCGCCTGCACACGACCCATCCGCACGAGCCACCGCGCCAAGGGCTGGTCGTCGCCTGGCGCAGGCAGTCGTATGAATGGTCATGTTTGGTCGTGCTGATCGACGATGCTGTCGCGCCCGGCGAGGACCCCTTTGTCGTGATGCGGTGGGTCCCAGCCGCGATCGTCAGGCCGCTGCCAGCCGACCCGAATCGGGCGTTCGGTCTGCGGTGAGCCTCGCGCGCGGCTTGTCCCCCTGCCGAACGCGCTTCGGCGATCACGCCCAATGTGCAGGTCTAGCAGCGGTATTCGGCCGCAACCCAGTGATGTGCGCGATCACCTCGGGCATGGCCGCCGCGTAGGTGATGCTGCCGCATGCGACGCCTGGACCAGTTCCGGCGAGCGACACCACGGACAGGTTCACGCCGCCGTCCAGTTGCTTGGCCAGCTGGCGGGCCTTGGCCTTGTCGATGAAGCCGATCACCTCGTTCGAGCCAGCAGCGGTAACCGCCACCGCGTGAGCGTCGTGCGGGTTGTCGGACTGCCGGACGAGCACGAGCCGGCGGCCTGGCCGGAGGTCTGCTCGTCGAGCGGCGTCGGCGTAGTGATTCCTCCCGCGCAGCTTGCCGGCCCAGATCCCGGCAGCAGTGAGCCGCCGCGCCTCAGCAGTCATTAGCTCCCCGCTGGCGTCATCACAGAACCGCAGGACCACCTCGCCGTCGTACACCTGCTCGACCAGGTGCACCTGCGGCAGCCCATCCGGGCCGATCAGGTCGGTGCGTTCTCCCTCGCCCAGATAGATATCGCTGGACGGGCGGTCGTTCTGCGGGTGCGGCATGGAATCGACCTAGAGCGTGTTCGTTCCATGCCGCATCCCTTGTCCCGGAGGCCGCAATCCACCGATGATGGTTGGGGACGACGTGGGAGGCAGAGCGGGTGACGATTCGGGTGACCCAGGACCAGGTGGACAATGCCCAGTTGCTTGAAAGAGGTCGCCTGAACCCGGGTCGTGAGAGCCGCCGAGTATCCCGTTGGCGGCCATACTTGCGATCATGAATGTTGCTGCCGACGAGGACACCGACGACACCTGGCTGTGTTTCGGGTGCGGGGACTGTCAGGTCCCGGATGACCAGGACGAGTGTCCTGAATGCGGGTTCGACCGGACGGCCCTCGACCCCGACGACCCCCATGCCGGCGAGAACGCTGGGTTCCAGTTCGACTGACCCGCTACCCGGCGTGGTGACTCGACGTCCACCTCGAACTCGCGGGCCTCAAGCTCGTTGGTCGTCGGCTTCCGGGCTTGTTCCGCCGCTTCGCGCTTGCGGCGACGACTGAGGGGCCGCGCGTGAGGCTGCCGGTCGAGTGCGTGATTGTGGCTTTTGCCGGGACGCACGGGCGCACATGGTCGGATCGCCGGTTCACCACCCGCGTCATCCCGCGGATCTCAGGACGCACGAGACGCAGCCGACCCAACACAGACTCATACCGATATTCGACCAATCTAGTACCAATGCGCATCGGTCACCGAACCTCGGGGACGACGACACGGGTGCAGCAAAGTGCCGCTGACCTGCACCGATGCTTACGCCGAAGGCCCGCACCATCCCTGGTGCGGGCCTTCGGTTTCGGGTGGAGGTAAGGGGACTCGAACCCCTAACCCCCTGCTTGCAAAGCAGGTGCGCTACCAATTGCGCCATACCCCCAGGGTGGGCCACCCGCGTCCGAAAACCCGCGTGACCCGGGACGTCAGCTGGCGGTGCCAGTGGCGTCGAAGCTCTTCTCGCCGGGCTTGTCGGAAGCCTTGGACCACATGTCCTTACCGACCTGACCCTGCTTGTACTTCTGGCTCGCGAACGCGGCTGCGCCGGCAGCTGCGATGACCATCAGTGCTTTCCTCATGGGTTTCTCCTTGAGTTGTTCGAACGGTGGTGGGCCTAACAGGACTTGAACCTGTGACCTCTTCCTTATCAGGGAAGCGCTCTAACCGACTGAGCTATAGGCCCGTCCGCCATTCGGCGAGTTGCCCGTTAGGGCAACGCCGAATGAGGTTACCCCATGCGTGCGCAGGGCTCCAAAACGGTGCCTAGTCGTCCGTCAGCGTGAGCTGCAAACCACCGACAAGGGAGGCACAGATGTTGTACAAGAACGCCATCAGTGTCGCGATCGCCGTCATCAAGATGACGTCGATCACCCCGATCAATACTGACAGAGACAGCACCTTGCCGAAGCCGATGTAGTCCATCAAATCGAAGTTCGACCCCTCGCTGTCGAGGGTGCGCAGCAACTCGTTGAGGTTGTCGAAGACACCCATGCCGGCCAACACCGTCCACAGCACGCCGACCATCACGACGGTGGCGATACCGATCGCGACCGACAGTAGGAAGCTGATCTTGAACACCGAGAACGGGTCGATCCGCGAGACCGTAAGGCGGACGCGCCGGGGAGTCGCACGTCCCGGCCGCTGCGCCGGACGACCGGTTGCAGCAGGACGCTGACCCGGCCGTTGCGCGGGTCGCTGACCGGCCGCAGCCGGGCGCCGCTGACCGGTGCCGCGCTGTTCGCTGCGCGAGCCGGCCGGCAACCTCTTCGCCGCGTCGGCCGGGGTGGTCCGGCGACCGCCGGTGGGGGTGCTCACTCCTGGTCTCCAGTTCCGTCGGTCTCAGGTGTTGCGTCGTCGGCCACGTCATTCATGGCCTCGTCCGCGGGCTCGTCCGTCGGTGCGACGGCGAGGTCCTGCGTCGTCCCGTCGACCAGAGCTTCTTCCTCCGGCGACTCGGTCGAACCTACAACTTCCTCGGCGACAACGTCGGTCTCGGCGTTGCGCGCCACGGCAACAATCGCATCACCCTTGTCGGGAGTCGCGAACTGCACCCCCTGCGTGGAGCGGCCGGTGCGGCGCACCTCGTCCGCGCGCGAGCGGACGATCTTGCCCTTCTCCATGACCACGAGCACCTCGTCGCCCTCCTCGACGGTGAGTGCGCCGACGAGTTCACCGCCGCGCTCGGAGATGTTGGCGACCTTCACACCGAGCGTCGCGCGTCCCTTGACCGGGTACTCCGACGCCGCGGTGCGCTTGGCGAGACCGTTGACGAAGACCACGAACAAGTCGGGATCGGTGCCCTCGTCGACGACCGAGATCGACAGCAGTTCGTCGCCCGCGCGGAACTTCATGCCCGTGACTCCGGACGTGGAGCGTCCCATCGGACGGATCGTCTCGTCGGTCGCGTGGAAGCGGACCGACTGACCCTTGCGCGAGACCAGCAGGATGTCGTCCCTGGACGAGCACAGGCCCGCGCCGACGAGTTCGTCGCCGTCTCGCAGGTTGACCGCGATCAGACCACCCGAACGCGGGGAGTCGTACTCGGTGAGGCGGGTCTTCTTGACCAGTCCGCGACGGGTGGCCAGCACGAGGTAGTCGGACGCCTCGTAGTTGGTCAGCGCCATCACGCCGGCGATCTTCTCGTCGGGCTGGAACGCGAGCATGTTCGCCACGTGCTGGCCCTTGGAGTCGCGGCTGCCCTCGGGCAACTCGTACGCCTTGATCCGGTAGACCCGGCCCTTGTTGGTGAAGAACAGCAGCCAGTTGTGCGTGCTGGTGATGAAGAAGTGACTGACGACGTCGTCGCCGCGCAGGGTGGCCCCGCGCACTCCCTTGCCGCCGCGACGCTGCGCACGGTACTCGCTGACCTTCGTCCGCTTGGCGTAACCACCCCGGGTGATGGTGACGACGACGTCCTCGGCCGGGATCAGATCTTCCATCGACATGTCGCCGTCGAAGGGGACGATCTGGGTACGGCGGTCGTCGCCGTACTTGCCGACGATGTCGGCAAGTTCGTCACTGACGATCTGCCGCTGGCGCTCCGGCTTGGCCAGGATGTCGTTGTAGTCGTCGATCTTGGTCTGCAACTCGTCGTGCTCGTCGATGATGCGCTGACGCTCCAGTGCGGCCAGCTGACGCAACTGCATCGCCAGGATCGCGTTGGCCTGGATCTCGTCGACATCGAGCAACTCGATCAAGCCACTGCGTGCGGCATCGGCCGACGCCGAGCGCCGGATGAGGGCGATGACCTCGTCCAGCATGTCGAGCGCCTTGAGCAGACCACGCAGAATGTGGATGCGCTCCTCGGCACGCGCCAGACGCCACTTGGTACGGCGGACGATGACGTCGATCTGGTGGTCGACCCAGTGCCGGATGAACGCCGAGATCGGCAGCGTGCGCGGCACCCCGTCGACCAGGGCGAGCATGTTGGCGCCGAAGTTCTGTTGCAGCTGGGTGTGCTTGTAGAGGTTGTTCAGCACCACCTTCGCCACCGCGTCGCGCTTGAGGACGACGACCAGGCGCTGGCCGGTGCGCCCGGAGGTCTCGTCGCGCAGGTCGGCGATGCCGGCGATCTTGCCTTCCTTGACCAGCAGCGCGATCTTCTCGGCGAGGGCATCGGGGTTGACCTGGTAGGGCAGTTCGGTGATCACCAGGCATTGGCGGCCCTGGATCTCCTCGACGTTGACGACCGCGCGCATCGTGATCGACCCGCGGCCGGTGCGGTAGGCGTCCTCGATGCCCTTCTTGCCCAGGATCAGCGCGCCGGTCGGGAAATCGGGGCCGGGGATGATCTCGAGCAGCTTCTCCAGCAGTTCCTCGCGGTCGGCCTCGGGGTTGTCGAGCAACCACTGGGCACCGGCGGCGACCTCACGCAGGTTGTGCGGCGGGATCTGGGTGGCCATACCGACCGCGATACCGGCCGAGCCGTTGACCAGCAGGTTCGGGAAGCGCGCGGGCAGCACGGTCGGCTGCAGCGTCTTGCCGTCGTAGTTGGGCTCGAAATCGACGGTGTCCTGGTCGATGTCGCGCACCAGTTCCATCGCGAGCGGCGCCATCTTGCACTCGGTGTATCGCGGGGCGGCCGCACCGTCGTTGCCCGGCGAACCGAAGTTGCCCTGGCCGTCGATCAGCGGGTAGCGAAGCGACCACGGCTGGACCAGGCGCACCATCGCGTCGTAGATCGCCGAGTCACCGTGCGGGTGGTACTGACCCATCACGTCACCGACCACGCGCGAACACTTGTTGTAACCGCGGTCGGGGCGGTAACCACCGTCGTACATCGCGTAGATGATCCGGCGGTGCACCGGCTTCAGGCCGTCGCGGACGTCGGGCAGCGCGCGGCTGACGATCACGCTCATCGCGTACTCGATGTAGCTGCGCTGCATCTCGGTGTTCAGGTCGACGGGGTCGACCCGGTTGCCGGTCACGACGCCGTTCTCGTCCATCGTGTTGTTTCCGGTGCCGTCATTGTCAGTCATTGAATTCCCATGTCAGAGAAGCGAAATGCGTTGAGGTTTGCGTGGCGCGTCACCGTGGTTTCGGCACCTGCGGAGTTGGTCAGTTCTCGCTGGTCCGCGGCGGAACCGCAGTGCATGAACTCAGATGTCGAGGAAGCGGACGTCCTTGGCGTTGCGCTGGATGAACCCGCGCCGGCTCTCGACGTCCTCGCCCATCAGGATCGAGAAGATCTCGTCGGCCGCGGCGGCGTCGTCGAGCGTGACCTGCAGCAGGGTGCGGTGGTCGGGGTCCATGGTGGTCTCCCAGAGTTCCTGGTAGTTCATCTCGCCGAGACCCTTGTAGCGCTGCACCCCGTTGTCCTTCGGCATCCGCCAGCCCTGCGACAGGCCCTCGCGCACCGCAGCGTCGCGCTCCTTGTCGGAGAACACGAACTGGTGCTCGTGGTTGCTCCACTTGATGCGGTACAACGGCGGCTGAGCGAGGTAGACGTAACCGGCCTCGATCAGCGGACGCATGAACCGGAACAGCAGGGTCAGCAGCAGGGTGCGGATGTGCATGCCGTCGACGTCGGCATCGGCCATCAGCACGATCTTGTGGTAGCGCGCCTTGCTGATGTCGAAGTCCTCGCCGATGCCCGTGCCGAAGCCGGAGATCAACGCCTGCACCTCGTTGTTGGCCAACACCTTGTCGATGCGGGCCTTCTCGACGTTGAGGATCTTGCCGCGGATAGGCAGGATCGCCTGGTTGTAGGGGTTGCGCCCCTGCACCGCCGAGCCGCCGGCGGAGTCGCCCTCCACGATGTAGACCTCGGAGATCGTGGGGTCGTTGCTCTGGCAGTCCTTGAGTTTGCCCGGCAGACCACCGGACTCCAGCAGGCCTTTGCGGCGGGTGGCCTCACGCGCCTTTCGGGCAGCCATCCGGGCGGCGGACGCCTGGATCGCCTTGCGGACGATGTTCCTGCCGTCGTTGGGGTGCGCTTGCAGCCAGTGCCCGAACTCGTCGCGCACAGCGGCCTGGACGAAACCCTTGACCTCGGAGTTGCCGAGCTTGGTCTTGGTCTGTCCCTCGAACTGCGGCTCGCCGAGCTTCACCGAGATGACCGCGGTCAGACCCTCACGGATGTCGTCACCGGTGAGGTTGTCGTCCTTCTCCTTGAGCAGCTTCTGGTCGCGGGCGAAATCGTTGACCAGCTTGGTCATCGCCGCGCGGAAGCCTTCCTCGTGGGTGCCGCCCTCGTGGGTGTTCACCGCGTTGGCGTAGGTGTGCACCGACTCGCTGAACGAGGTCGTCCACTGCATCGCGATCTCGACCGACAGCATGCGCGAGGTGTCCTCGGTCTCGAACGCGATGATCTCGTCGTTGACCGGCTCGTTGCGCTTGGAGCTGTTGAGGTGCCTGACGTAGTCGAGCAGACCGTTGTCGTAGCGGTAGGTGACCGTGCGCTTCTTGTCCTTGGCGGAGGCCTGCTCCTCGGAGGCGTCGGACGCCTCCTCGCCGATCTCCTTCAGGTCGTCCAGACCCTCGTCGTCCCCGGCGTCGGCCTGCACCCGGGCGTCGGTGAGCGAGATCGTCAGCCCCTTGTTCAGGAAGGCCGTCTGCTGGAAGCGGGAGCGGATCGTCTCGAAGTCGTAGTCGGTGGTGTCGAAGATCTCCTCGCTCGCCCAGAAGGTGAGCGTGGTGCCGGACGGTTCGTCCTTCTCCATCGCGCGGACGTCGGCCAGCGGCGCGTCGGGCTCACCCTTGGTGAACGACATCTCGAAGACGCGGCCGTTCTGGCGCACCTGCACATCGAGCCGGGACGACAGCGCGTTGACAACCGAGGAACCCACACCGTGCAGGCCACCGGAGACCTTGTATCCGCCGCCGCCGAACTTGCCGCCCGCGTGCAACTGAGTGAGCACGAGCTCGACGGTGCTGATGCCGTACTGCTCGTTCATGCCGGTGGGGATACCGCGACCGTGGTCGGTGACCTCGACACCGCCGTCCTCACGCAGGGTGACCAGCACGCGGTCGTTGTGCCCGGCGAGCGCCTCGTCGACCGCGTTGTCGACGATCTCCCAGACCAGGTGGTGCAGGCCACGCGCACCGGTCGAGCCGATGTACATGCCCGGACGTTTGCGGACAGCCTCCAGCCCCTCGAGCACCTGGATCGCGGACGCGTCGTAGACGACTTCGCCGTCGGGCCCCACGTGAACGACAGCCTCTTCGACCGTGTTCTGCGGAAGGTCCTCCGGATCGTCCTGCTTGCCATTGCCCTGCTGCGAACTGTCGGTCACAGTGCTCCTCGAATAGACCTGACCCAAACCTTGGAAAGTCTACCTTGTCGCCATCCCCAGGACACCCTCTGACGCGCTGCAGGGCACCCAGAAGCCATTTTCAGGACCGTCTCCAACTCCCGATACGTCGACCGGGGGTTCAGAACGCTCTGGGCGAGTTCTGTGCGATCGGTGCTCGATCGGTGGTCGTTGAAGCAAACCTCATGTTTGCGGCCCGGCCGTTGACAGCGCCGACCGAAGGACCATATCTTCCGTAGTGCGAACATTGATTCCACGATACGGAATGAGGCTGGGATGCAGGGAAGGGTACAAGTCGGTGGGCTGAGCGTCGCGGAGCCGCTGCACCGCTTCATCACCGAGGAGGCACTGCCGGGCTCCGGCGTCGAGCCGTCGGCATTCTGGTCGGGCGCGGACGCGCTCATCCACGACCTCACCCCTCGCAACCGCGCTCTCCTCGCGCGCCGCGACGAGCTGCAGGCGCAGATCGACGAGTTCCACCGGTCGCGTCCGGGCGTGCCCGACCCGCAGGTGTACACCTCCTTCCTGCGCGAGATCGGGTACCTGGCCGACGAGCCCGCCGACGTCCAGGTCACCACCTCGGGCGTCGACACCGAGATCACCGGCCAGGCCGGCCCGCAGCTGGTGGTCCCACTCCTGAACGCCAGGTTCGCGGCGAACGCCGCCAATGCCCGGTGGGGCTCGCTCTACGACGCCCTGTACGGGACCGACGTGATCCCCGACGAGGGCGAGCTGGCGCGCGGGTCGTCGTCGTACAACCCTGCTCGCGGCGCCGAGGTCATCGCCCGCGGCCGCGCGCTGCTCGATGAGCACTTTCCCCTCGAGGGTGGCTCGCACGCGGACGCCACGGGGTACGCCGTCGACCCGGACGGCCTGGTCGTCCAGGTCGGGGACCAGACGCTGCGGCTGGCGTCCCCGGGCCAGCTCGTCGGCTACCGCGGTGCGCCGGAGACGGTGGACGCGGTGGTCCTGGTCCACCACGGGCTGCACGTCGAGATCCTCATCGACCGAGACCACCCGATCGGGTCGCAGGACGCCGCAGGCGTCAAGGACGTGGTGCTGGAGGCGGCCGTCTCCACGATCATGGACCTCGAGGACTCCGTCGCCGCCGTCGACGCCGGCGACAAGGTGGTCGGCTACCGCAACTGGCTCGGGCTGATGCAGGGCACGCTGCAGGCCGAGGTCGCGAAGGACGGGGCGAGGTTCGTCCGCGAGATGAGCCCGGACCGCTCCTGCGTGTCCCCGTCGGGCGAATCCGTCACCCTGCACGGCCGCGCCCTGCTGTTCATCCGGCAGGTCGGTCACCTAATGACCACGGACGCGGTGCTGGACCGGGACGGCAACGCGGTCCCCGAGGGGATCCTCGACGCGCTCGTCACGGCTCTCGGCAGCGCCCACGACCTGCGCGGCAACACCCGGCTGCGCAACTCCCGCACCGGCTCCATGTACGCCGTCAAGCCGAAGATGCACGGCCCGGACGAGGTCGCCTTCACCTGCGAGCTCTTCACTCGGGTGGAGCAGACTCTCGGGCTCCCCCGCAGACGATCAAGGTCGGGATCATGGACGAGGAGCGGCGCACGACGCTGAACCTCAAGGCGTGCATCGCAGCCGCCCGGGATCGCGTGGTCTTCATCAATACCGGATTCCTCGACCGGACCGGCGACGAGATCCACACCTCCATGCACGCCGGGCCGATGGTGCGCAAGAACGACATGCGTAACGAGGCGTGGATCCGCGCCTACGAGGCGAACAACGTCGACGTCGGCATCGCCTGCGGTCTGCGGGGGCGGGCCCAGATCGGCAAGGGCATGTGGGCGGCGCCGGACAACATGGCAGACATGCTCGCCAAGAAGGGCGAGCACCCGCGCGCCGGCGCCACCTGCGCCTGGGTACCGTCACCGACGGCCGCCACGCTGCACGCGATCCACTACCACGAGACCGACGTCTTCGAGGTTCAGCAGCGGGTCGCCCGCCGTGAGCCGGCAAGCAGGACTGATCTGCTCACGATCCCGCTGGGCGACCCGGCGTCGTGGTCGGAGCAAGAGCGTCGCGCCGAGCTGGACAACAACGTCCAGAGCACGCTGGGCTACGTCGTGCGCTGGATCGACGCCGGCGTCGGGTGCTCCAAGGTCCCCGATCTCAGCGGCACTCCGCTCATGGAGGATCGCGCCACCTGCCGCATCTCCTCGCAGCACGTCGCCAACTGGCTCCTCCACGGCGTCGTCACCACCGAGGAGGTCGACGAGTCCCTGCGGCGAATGGCCCGCGTCGTCGACACTCAGAACGAGGGCGACCCGACCTACCAGCCGATGGCACCGGCGTTCGACGGGGCCGCCTTCCTCGCGGCGCGCGAACTGTTGCTCGCGGGCGGCAGCCAGCCCAGCGGCTACACCGAACCGATCCTCCACCGCCACCGTCTCGCCCACAAGGCCACCACCAGGAGCACCCGATGAACATCGACCTCGAGACCGCCCGGACGATCATCATGCAGGGTCGCAAGTACGCCCGCGACCTGGACTGCAAGCCCATGACGGTCGTCGTCATCGACGCGGGCGGCCACGTCGTCGCCGTCGAGCGTGAGGACGGGTCGTCGAACAAGCGCTTCGAGGTCGCCCTTGGCAAGGCGCACGGGGCGCTGTCCCTGGGCATGGGCTCGCGGGCGCTGATGGAGCGGGCCGAGCAGCAGCCCTACTTCATCGCCGCCGTCACGTCGGCGATCGGCGGCTCGCTGGTGCCCGTCCCCGGCGGGGTGCTGGTCCGCGATGCCGACGGGCGCGTCCTCGGCGCCGTCGGCGTCTCGGGTGACACCTCGGACCGTGACGAGGCCGTCGCCGTCGCCGGCATCGAGGCGGTCGACCTCACTCCCGACCCGGGGTGACCCCGGGGTGATTGGGCTTGGGCGCCGCGACCGATGCCCGGCGCCTGGGTGATCTGGGCGGTCGGGCTGTCGGCCTATCTGGTCGCGGTCTTCCACCGCTCCTCCTTGGCCGTCGCCAGCATCTTTTCGCCGGTACCTCGACCTGGGATGCCGGGAGGCGCTCTCAGCCAGGCACGACGTAGACCGTCGGACGGCGTCCGTCGTCGGGCTTGGAGGTGCCCACACAGGTGATGAAGGAGCCGTCCGGATGGTTACAGTCGAAGACGTACTGCTTGCCGGTGGCGGACGAACTGGCGCCGATCTGTTGCGAACTGCCGGCCTGGATGGCGCGGGCCTGCGATGCCACTCCGGAAGCGAAGGCACAGGTGACCCCGGGGCTGGTGGAGAAGGCGGCATCGCCACAACCGGTGTCGCTGCCGGCCGGAAGGGCGATCGGCGTGCTGGGGCTGGACGTCGGGCTGCTGGGTTGCGAACTCGTACGCGGGTCCGTGCTCGGTGAACTCGGCCGGTCGGTCGTCGGGGCGCCCGTACCCTCCGGGGTGCTGCTGGTGGCGGCAGGTGCAGAATTCTGGTTTCCGGACGCGTCGCTCTTGTCGTTGTTGACCAGCAACAGGTAGCCGACGAAGGACAGAACGCCGAGCGAGGCCAGCAGGATCATGAGTGGCAGCAACAAGGCTGCCTTGCGACCGGGTCCCTGCTGCGCAGCGGGCGGTTGCTCGAGGTAACCCGAACCCTGGTCAGGCTGCTGGTAATACTGTGCGCCCGCCGCCGGAGCCTGCTGAGTGCGTTGATCGGCGTACGGCGCGGACGGGACGCCGGGGTCGGTGGCGTCGTCGTAGCCGCGTCCGTCATTCGAGCCGTCATCGAAGCTGTCGTCGCGGCGCGGGCGGAAGAACTTGTCGAAGGTGTCGTCCGGTCGGCTGTTGGCGTCGTTCGGGTCGGTCACGATCGCGGTCCTGCTTTCTCCTCGATTCGCCGACTGCTGGAGCCGGCGTTCCCCGGGGCTACATCCTTTCGAGTCTACCCACCAAGGCCCGATCAGCCATATGTGTCGCGAGGGCCACGTCCGCCGTGCACCTTGCGCGGCCCCTTGCTCCAGGACGGCGCGGACGGGCCCAGGAAACGCAGCTCGGTGACGATGTTCGGACCGATCGTCTCCTCGATACGGCCCAGGATGGTCGAGGTCATGTAACCGAGTTGGGTGCGCCAGGCGGTGGAGTCGGCGCGGACGGTCAGCACGCCGTCCTCGAACCCGGTCGCCTGCGCGTGCGCGGCCACTTCGTCGCCGACGATCTCGGGCCACTTCGCGAGTACCGAACCTGCCGCGACGTCGACCTTCCACCCGCGCTCGGACAGCATCCGCTCCATCTGGTCACCCAGTGCGGACGGGTCACGGCCGTCGTCCTTGGTGCGCGCGGCTTCGCCGAACGGACGCCGACGCACCGGCTGCTGCCCCGGACGCAACCCCTTCTCCCGTGCCGATCGACGGGCGCGGGCCAGCGCCTCGCGGGCCGCGTCACGCCAGTCGACGTCGTCCGGCTCGTCGCCGGTGACGTCCTCCTGCTGCGCATCGCTCGCCTCGGTCACCTGCCCAGCGTACGACCGTCCCCCGATCGGGCCATGTCAACCAAGGGTTGACACTTGGACGGTGGACGCGCACAGTGGAAGTCATGACGGCACGAGGCGAGAAGACTGTTACGACGAATCCCACCGTCCCCAACCTGCTGGTCGGCACTGCGATCGCAGCGGTCACCGGCATCGCGATGTTCGTGATCAACGGCGGCGACGGTGACATGTGGTGGGCCTACCCACTGATCGGGGCGATCCTGGCGCTCGCGCTGTGGGGGATGCTCCTCGCCGGCAGCTATGGCCACAAGGAGCGGCGCGGCATCGTGGAACCGAGGTCCTACGCGATCGCCGGTCTGCTCGGCGTGGTCGCCGGATCGATCGTCGGAGCACTCACCGGCGAGAACTCCTTCTGGGCTGTCGGATTCATCATCGCCGGCGTCCTCCTGCCGGCCGCCTCGGCTTCCACCGGGAAGGACCGTTCCTGACCGTGCCAGATGCCGACCGGTCGCTTGACCGGGTCCTGGTGGCCGACCAACGTCTCAACCACGCGCGGATCGCACTGGACGAGGCGGTTGCCGCGGCCCGGGCGGACGGTGCCTCCTGGCAGGCGATCGGGCAGGTACTCGGGATGTCGCGCCAGGCGGTCTTCAAACGCTTCGGGCGGCCCGACCCACACACCGGCGCAGCTCCGGTGCGGGCTGTGCAACCACTCATCGCCGCCACCGAAGCGGTGTTCACCGACCTGGCGAACGGTCGGGCCGCGTCGCTGGTCGAAAGGATGACGCCGGTCGCGGCCGCCGTCCTCGCGGTGCGCGACATGGAAGCGACCTGGGCCGCGGTTGAACGAGCCGACGGCCCGCTGGTGCGCTGCCGGGACCTTGCGGTCCGGACGCCCGCCGACACTGGTACCGAACTCGCAGGGGGCGTCGTCGTCGCGACGACCCTGGAGTGTGAATCAGGCTCCTGGCACGGACGCGTCGCCTGGGACGGGTGGGATCGCATCGCCGGCATCCTCATCGTTCCCGACGACCGGCCCGGTCTGCCCTTCTGAGCTCCTGTCCGCAGCCGAGACCTTGCCCCTCACGACGTCGAACCGCTTGCCGCTCAAGGCTTTCGGGACGTCGTCCGCGACAGCCGCGGTGATCAGCACCTGTTCGGCGTCGCCGACCATCGCCGCCAGCCGGGCCCGGCGGCCGGCGTCCAACTCGGCGAAGACGTCGTCGAGCACCAGCACCGGGTCGGTGCCGAGATCGGTGCGCAACAACTGGAACGCGGCCAGCCGCATACCGAGCGCGAACGACCAGGACTCGCCGTGCGAGGCGTACCCCTTCGCGGGCAGGTCTCCCAGACCGAGCACCACCTCGTCGCGGTGCGGGCCCACGAGCGTGACTCCACGCTCGACCTCGGCACGACGCATCTGACCGAACGTCTCGTGCATGCCGGCCGCAATCTCCTCGACCGGCGGCACCTCACCCGACCCCAGTTCATCGGACAGTTTCACGTGCAACGAACTGCGGTAGGTCAACCGCGCATCGCCCTGCCCGGCGCTGACCTCGTCGTACGCGTCCGCGATGAACGGACGCAGGTCGCGCAGCAGGCGCAGACGCGCGTACGTGAGGTTGGCGCCGACCGTGGCGAGGTGTTCGTCCCAGACCGGGAGGGTCGCGTCGAGTGCGCCGCGGTCCTGGCCGGTGCGCGCCGCCTTCAGCAGCGCATTGCGTTGCTTGAGGATCTTCTCGTAATCGCTGCGCGCGCCCGCCCACTTCGGCTGACGGGCAACCAGCAGATCATCCAGGAACTGACGGCGGGTCGACGGGTCACCCTTCACCAACGCCAGATCCTCCGGCGCGAACAGCACCGTCCGGATCGTTCCCAGGATGTCGCGCGGACGCGTGGACGCCGCCCGACCCAGACGGGCCCGGTTGGCCCGTCCCGGGTTGATCTCGAGTTCGAGTTGCTGCTCGTGGGTCTCACGAACGACCGCCGCCCGGATGTACGCCTTCTCCGCGCCGGCCCGGACCAGGGGCGCGTCGTTGGAGACACGGTGCGAGCCGAGCGTCGCCAGGTAGCCGACCGCCTCGACCAGGTTCGTCTTGCCCTGGCCGTTGAGTCCGACGAATGTCGTGATGCCGGGTGCCAACGCCACCTCGGCTTCCGGATAGGACCGGAAGTCGATCAGGGACAGATGGCGTACATGCACTGCGTCAGAGTAATCGCGGGCGGGTCGCCTGGACGATCACGACGAAGCAGCGGGCGCCGAGTACTCGATCGGTCGCCCATGCGTCTGCGTTGTTCGACCGGCGTCGGGCGAGTGCTCCGTCGAGCGAACCCGGTTTCGGCCCTACGGATTCGTTCCTCATCCGTAGGGCTCAACCAGCCACAGGATCAACAGCGCTGCTTCGCAGCGGCGTCGTTCAGTTGTCCGACTTCTTCGCGCCGGGGGTCGCCTCGCCGGACGTGTCCTTCTTCTCCGCGGCGGGGCTGACCTCGGCCTGGCCCTCCTTGGCGGCCTTGCGGTACGGCTCGTCGCCGAACTGCATGACCTCGTGACCGCCGAACTGTCCGCGCAACGCGGCGATCGCCTGCATCTGCGGGGAGTTCTCCTGACGCGAGGTGAAGCGCGCGAACAGTGCAGAAGCCAGGACGGGCATCGGGACCGCGAGGTTGATGGCCTCCTCCAGCGTCCAGCGTCCTTCACCGGAGTCGGTGGAGTACTCGCTGATGCCCTCGAGGTGCGGGGTCTCCTCCAGCGCCTTGACCATGAGGTCGAGCAACCAGGAGCGCACGACGGTGCCGCGGCTCCAGGCGCGGAAGCAGCCCTCGACGTCCTTGACGATGTCCTTGGCCTCGAGCAGTTCGAAGCCTTCGGCGTAGGCGTGCATCATGCCGTACTCGATGCCGTTGTGGACCATCTTCGCGTAGTGGCCCGCGCCGACCTCGCCGGCGTGCACGAAACCTTCCTCGCGGGGACCCTCGGGGCGCAGCGCGTCGAAGATCGGCATGAGGCGCTCGACGTTCTTCTCCGCGCCGCCGCACATCAGGCCGTAGCCGTTGTCCTTGCCCCAGATACCACCGGAGACGCCGCAGTCGACGAACTCGACGCCGTGCTCCTTGAGCATGTCGGCGTTCGCCTGGTCGTCGGTGAACTTGGAGTTGCCGCCGTCGACGATGATGTCGCCCTCGTCCAACAGCTCGGCCAGCGACTTGATCGTGTCGCGGGTCGGGTCACCGGCCGGCACCATCACCCAGACGGCGCGCGGGGCGTCCAGCTTGGAGACGAGGTCACGAAGATCCGTGGCGTCGCTGATGTCGGGGTTGCGGTCGTACCCGACGATGTCGTGACCGGCGGCCTTGAGGCGGTCACGCATGTTGCCGCCCATCTTGCCCAGACCGATGAGACCCATCTGCATGTTCTTGGCTCCTTGCTTGTGGTCGACGTCGTGGTCGGTTTGGTGCGGTGCGTCGTGCGGCTGCGTCAGCTGGCGAAGCGGACCGGCATCAGCACGTAGCGGAAGCTCTCATCGGCCTCGCCGTCCTGCTCGGCCTGGCCCGACATCACGGCCGGACGGCTGGGCTGGGTGAACGACAGGCGGACGAAGTCGGTGCCGACGGCGCCGAGGCCGTCGAGCAGGAACTGCGGGTTGAACGCGATCTCGATGTCCGGGCCGGTGAGCGTGGCCTCGACGGCCTCGCTGGCCTGGGCGTCGTCGCCCTGACCTGCCTCGATGACCAGTTGTGCCTCGCTGAAGCGCAGGCGCACCGGAGTGTTGCGCTCGGCGACCAGCGAGACGCGCTTGACCGCCTCGGCCAGTTCACTGGTCTTGATGACGGCGCTGGTGTCGACGCTGGTGGGGAAGATCGAGGTGACCTTCGGGTACTCACCGTCCAGCAGCCGGGTGGTGGTCTGGCGCTGACCGGCCTCGAACCCGACCAGCCCCTCGCCACCGGCGGCGGTGCCGAGCGCGAGGTTGACCGAGCCGGAGGCTCCGAGTGCGCGGGCGGTGTCGTGCAGCGTGCGGGCCGGGATGAGTGCGACGTGCGAGGCGTCGGTGGCGGCCGGCTGCCAGGTGAACTCGCGCATCGCGAGGCGGTAGCGGTCGGTGGCCAGCAGCGTGACCTTCTCACCCTCGATCTCCATCCGGACGCCGGTGAGGATCGGCAGCGTGTCGGAGCGGTCGGCCGCGATTGCGACCTGCGACACGGCGCTGGTGAACACGTCACCGGCGATCGTGCCGGAGGGCTCGGGCGAGGTCGGCAACGTCGGGTAGTCGGCGACCGGCATCTGCGGAAGCGCAAACCGGCTCGTGCCACACACCACTTCGACCTTGTTGCCATCGGCGGTGAGCGTGACCGGCTTGTTCTTGAACGAGCGCGAGATGTCGCCGAGCAGCTTGCCGGGCACGAGCACGGTGCCGGGCTCGTCGACGGACGCCGCCACGGTGACCTTCGCGGACACCTCGTAGTCGAACGCCGACAGGGTCAGGCCGTCCTGCGTCGCTTCCAGCAGCACACCGGACAGCACCGGCACCGGCGGACGCGGGGACAGGCCACGGACGGCCCAGGTAACGGCTTCGGCCAGGACGTCGCGTTCGACCTGCAGCTTCACGTCATTCCTTCGATCGGGGTTGGGTGCCCGGGTATCCGGGTTCGGGCGATCTCGTCGATGGCTCGAACCGAGCGCGGGCACCACACAAACTGGGCGCCGATGGTAGTCACATCGTCGCAGGCCGAGACTAGCCCTTCCGGCTCGTGCGGACACCACTGCGGGATGACTTCGGATCTGCGCTGATCGCATCCCGGACCTGTCGTTTGTGCACAGCCGATCGCAGTTCGCGGAGCACGGATCGATGGTTGGTAGAAGGTTGGTCGTAGTAGTAGCACCTGTGAAACCTGGGGATGAAGCCCGTTTGTGCAGGTCAGCGGCTCTGTCGGGGTGTTGGTAGTCGTGTGGAAACTTCGTCGGTGAACCACCATCGGCTGTGGACGACGATTTCGGCTCCACACCGAGTCTGCCGATTCTGTGGATAACCTGGGCCGCTTTCCACAGTTTCACGTGGTTATCCACAGGTTGGGTGTGGAACAACGCAGTTCTATCCATGCGGCTGAGTGCCGGTGGAGCGGATCCGGTTCTCCACAGGGTGTTGATGACGCGGTGAGTGGTTACTCGGATATGGCACGTCGGACGCGTCCTGTTGCCCGGCCGTTCAGTGTTCTGCGCTGCGGACGATGATCCGCACCGTTTCGGGAGTTTCGCCGCCCCGACGCGGGTGGGAACCGAGAACTTCGCGACTGGTGGCCATGGTGACCCACGGGTACCCCCACCTGGGGATAACTGTGTGCACAACTCGGGAAAGAACCCCGGCGACCGGATGCGAGCGCGGTTCGGGTGTTGCCCTGGGCTGCGGGTTCAGCGGCGTCCGAGCTCGTTCGCGGCGCGACGGATGTTGGACGTCAGCTCGGTGATCTGGTCGAACAGGTGCGGCTTGGTGCCGATCAACTGACGGATCTTCCGGTCGGCGTAGAGCACGGTGGTGTGGTCGCGTCCGCCGAAATACCGGCCGATCGCCGGCAGCGTCTCGTCGGTGAGCTCGCGACACAGGTACATCGCGATCTGGCGAGCGTTCGCGAGCGTGCGCGAGCGGGAGGAGCCGCACAGGTCGTCGATCGTGACGTCGAAGAACTCCGCGGTCTTGTCCATGATCAGCGACATCGTGATCTGACCGGCGGCGTTGCCGACCATGAGGTCCTTCAACACCTGCGAGGCGCTCTCGACCGTGACCGGCTGTTTGGAGACCGACGCGTACGCGGTCACCCGGATCAGCGCGCCCTCGAGCTCACGGATGTTGGTCGCCACCTTGTCGGCGATCAACGTCAGCACATCAGCCGGCAACTGCATCTTCTCCGCGTCGGCCTTGCGGCGCAGGATCGCGATACGGGTCTCCAGATCGGGCGGGGTGACGTCGGTGGTCAGGCCCCACTCGAAACGTGACCGCAGCCGGTCCTCCAAACCATTGAGCTTCTTGGGCGGCTGGTCGCTGGACAGCACGATCTGCTTCTGGCTGTTGTGCAACGCGTTGAAGGTGTGGAAGAACTCCTCCTGCGTGGACTCCTTGCCCTGCAGGAACTGCACGTCGTCGATCAGCAGGACGTCGACGTTGTCGCGATACCGCTTCTGGAAGGAGCGGCCCGCCTCGTCACGGATCGAGTTGATGAAGTCGTTGGTGAACTCCTCGGAGTTCACGTACAGCACCCGAAGCTGCGGGTAGTAGCTGCGGACGTAGTTGCCGATCGCGTGCAGCAGGTGCGTCTTGCCCAGACCGGAGGACCCATAGACGAACAACGGGTTGTACGACCGTGCCGGCGTTTCGGCAACCGCCTGCGCGGCGGCGCACGCGAACCGGTTGCCGTGCCCGACCACGAACGTCTCGAAGGTGTAGCGGGGGTTCAGGCGGGCGTCGTCCAACTGGTTGACGGTGACGTTCTGGCGGGGCGCGGAGGTGGAGACCTGGAGTTCGGTCTGACCGATGTGCTCGTCGTCCTGCTCCGGTTCGACCAGGCTCGGGCCGTCCGGTTCGTCCTCGGGCTCGAGGGTCGCGAGCGAGGTGTCGACGGTCACGGCAAGGCGCACCGGGTGGCCGAGTTCGGCCCCCATCGCCTCGCAGACGGGGTCGTTCAGCGTCTGTTCGACGAAGACCTTCGTGTGGTCGTACGGAACCGCCAGCAGCGCGGTCTCACCGACGATGCCGACCAGACGGGCGATGCGAAGAAAGGCGCGATCGCGAGCCGGAATTCCTGAATCTTCAAGTCCCAGCAGTGTGGCGTGCCATACGTGGGCCAGGTCGACATCAGGTTCGGTCAAGGCCGGACTCCCCTTCGATTCAGGTGTCTCGTGACGTGCCGAAACCTGGGCTTCTTCGCTGCTTGCACAGGCGGAACATCGGTGACCGGATCTCGGCCGGCAGCCATGGTACGACGATTATCCACAGAGTTATGCACAGAGTGTGAGTAAACCGTGACCTGGGCCGGAAGCGCCGACGCTAACAACTCGGACCGGCACCCTGCAACCCGTTCCGGAAGATTCGCGGGAAGTTCACGGCGTGTCGGTTTTGTCGACATGTCGCGAGGTGCTCCGATGGTTCGTTCGGCTCTGATTCCGGACCGGCGCAACTCGGTTTGACCGGCGTGCCGGGCGGGCCGTAAAGTTGTCGACTGACCTTTTGTGTCGTCCCCACATCGCAGTTTCGGCGGTGGCTGACCGCGGTCAGTGTGCGACGGAACGGCACACCACAAGCCAGTAAGACGGGCCCCGGCCCGACCCATGTGACGGAGTAATGACGTGAGCAAGCGCACCTTCCAGCCGAACACCCGCCGCCGGTCCAAGACCCACGGCTTCCGCCTGCGCATGCGCACCCGCGCCGGCCGCTCGATCCTCGCCTCGCGCCGTCGCAAGGGCCGCGAGAAGCTGTCGGCCTGAGCCACATCAGCCTCGGCTGTTCGCCGGCCCGGCTCGTATCGGCCGCCTGATCGTGCTGCCGGCCGCGCACCGGATGCGCTCCAGCGCCGACTTCGCAGCTGTCCTGCGGTCACGCACCAGCGGACGCGCCGGTAGCAAGCTGCTGGTCGTGCACCTGCGGATGCCTGAGACCTCACTCAACACCGATGTTGCCGACACGGTCCCGTGCCGTGTCGGCTTCGTCGTGTCCAAAGCGGTCGGTAACTCAGTGGTGCGGCACCGCACGCAGCGTCGGCTGCGCCATCTGATGAACGCTCGACTGGACCGGCTGCCTGCCGGGTCACTGATCGTGGTCCGTGCTCAATCGGGTGCCGCGACGGCGACGAGCGCCGAACTGGGCGCTGAACTCGACCGCCTGCTGCCGCGAGTCCTGGCCGGTGTGCGATGAACCTCAACAAGATCCTTGCCGCACCACTCATTGGGTTGGTACAGATCTACCGCAAGCTGATCTCGCCGATGCTGCCACCGACCTGCCGGTTCACCCCGTCCTGTTCGGAGTACGGCTTGGTGGCACTGCAGCGATTCGGACCGATCAAAGGCAGCTGGTTGACGATTCGCCGGCTCGGTCGTTGTAACCCGTGGAACCCCGGTGGGGTCGATCACGTGCCCGAAAAGCCCGCCAAGGGCGTACCGCATACTTCATGACATCCGCTGACTGAAGGACATCATGCTCGACACTCTGCTCTTCCCGCTCGAATGGTTCGTCGCCTTCGTCATGGTGAGCTTTCACAACCTGTTCACCGCCATCGGAATGCGGGCGGAGTCCGGCTGGACCTGGGCGCTGTCCATCGCCGGTCTCGTGGTCGTGCTGCGAATCCTGCTGATTCCGCTGTTCGTCAAGCAGATCAAGAGCTCGCGCCGGATGCAGCTGATCCAGCCCGAGCTGCAGAAGATCCAGAAGAAGTACAAGGGCAAGAAGGATCCGGAGTCCCGTCAGAAGATGACGGAAGAGACGATGGAACTCTACAAGCGCACGGGCACCAACCCGTTCAGCTCTTGTATGCCGATCCTGCTGCAGTCGCCGTTCTTCTTCGCGTTGTTCCGCGTGCTGAACAACCTGGACGAGATGGCGGCCGGTAAGCGTGAGCCGATCGGTCTGCTGACCAAGGAACTCGCCAGCCAGGCCGAGACGTCGACGTTGTTCGGCGCGTCCCTGAGCTCGACCTTCCTCGGTTCGGACCAGCTGTCGGTGAAGATCCTCACGGTCGTGATGATCATCCTGATGTCGGTGTCGGTGTTCATCACCCAGCACCAGCTGATGCGGCGCAACATGCCTGCTGCGGCCCTCGACAACCCGATGGCCAAGCAGCAGAAATACATCATGTACATCATGCCGGTGTTCTTCGCTATCACCGGTGTGAACTTCCCCATCGGTGTCCTCATCTACTGGGTGATCACCAACCTGTGGACGATGGGCCAGCAGTTCTACGTGATCCGCCGCATGCCCACCCCTGGTTCGGACGCCGAGAAGGCCCTCGAGGCGCGTCGCCGCGCCAAGGGCAAGGAGATCAAGAAGCTGTCGATCCCGGGCCTCAACTCCTCCCCGGACGACGATGACGATGCGGTGGAACCGGACGGCGAGAAGGTGTCGCTGACCAAGACCGGCGCCGGATCGTCGGCTGCGAAGAAGAGCGGCCAGCGTGTGCAGCCGGCCAGCAACAAACGTGGCAAGAACCAGAAGCGCCGAAAGCGCTGACCCGATCGACCCCCGGTGGGCGCGTCGGCGTCCGCCCTCATTCCTGATGTTGGAGCGAGTGATCAACGATGATCACCGGCAGAATGCGAGCTGACCATGAGTGACCAGAAGACCCAGACGGACAACCCCGCCGAGATCCTGGAGCGTGAGGGCGAGATCGCCGCCGACTTCCTGGAGAACCTTCTCGACATCGCCGACCTGGACGGCGACATCGACGTCGACGTCGACGGCGACCGCGCGATGGTCTCGATCGTCGACTCCGAGGAGGGACGCGTGCCGCGTCGCCTGGTCGGCAGTGACGGCAAGGTGCTCGACGCGCTGCAGGAACTGGCTCGCCTCGCGGTCCAGGCCGAGACCGGCAACCGCAGCCGGCTGATGTTGGACATCGCGGGCTACCGCGCACAGAAGCGTGAGGAACTGGTCTCACTCGCCAAGGATGCGGTGGCGAAGGCGAAGGACTCCGGAGAGAAGCAGTCACTCGATCCGATGAGCGCCTTCGAGCGCAAGGTGGTGCACGATGCCGTGCTGGCCGAGGGCCTGTCCTCGGAGTCCGAGGGTGCCGAGCCGCGTCGCTACGTCGTGGTGCTCCCCGCCTGATTCACGTGAAACCCGATCGCGAGGTTGAACCCCTCCCCGAGGCGCCGGCCACTGCGGCTGCGTACCTCGGCGATCGTTTCGCGCTCATGCAACGGTTCGCCGAGCATCTGGCTGACACCGGCGTATCGCACGGATTGATCGGTCCACGCGAGGTACCGCGTCTGTGGGAGCGGCACGTACTCAATTGTGTGGGCGTGCAGGAACTCATCGAGCCCGACGCCCACGTGGCCGACGTCGGCTCGGGTGCCGGGTTGCCGGGGTTGGTCATCGCGATCGCGCGACCGGATCTGCAGGTGACGCTCGTCGAACCGATGCTGCGCCGCGTGAACTGGCTGGACGCTGTGCGCTCTGATCTGCGCCTGGACAATGTCACCATCGTCCGGTCGCGAGCCGAGCAGTGCACCGACCTGGAAGTCGACGTCGTGACCTCCCGTGCTGTCGCCCGACTGGAGACCTTGTCCCAGTGGTCCCTACCGCTGCTGCGCTCAGGTGGTCGGATGCTCGCACTCAAAGGCAGCTCAGCCCAGGAGGAGGTCGACGAGGCACGCTCGCAGATCGAGTCCATGGGAGGCTCGGATGTCGAGGTGCTGACCTGCGGAGCTGCGGTGGTCGACCCACCGACCTCGATCGTCAGTGTTCGAGTACTCCACCGCCTGGAGCGACGGCCGGCCCCATCCAGGAAGTCCCGGGCGGGCAAGCAGTCGGCCAAGCGAGGTCCCGACCGACAGAACAGGCGGAAGTGAGATGACGGTGCAGAGGCAGACCCCGACCGGATGGCAGGGATCGACTGCTCCCGCTTCACCGACACCGACCGGGTGGCAGGCGCCCGTCGTCACCGACGACGTCCACCACGTTCCTTCCGCTGCGCCGACGCACGACGTTCCACGTGAAACGCCGTTGGCGGACGAGCAGGCCTCCGAGGATCCGTCCGAATCGGTCGAGCCGACCCGCGCGGCCCTCTCATCGGACGACTCCACGTCCGTCCCCGAGGTGCCTGAGACTCCGGTGACGGACGAGGCCGCCGACTCCCCCATCCTCGCCGCGATGGCCGACCAGTCGGTCAGGCGGCAGAAGGTCCTGGCAACAGACGTCCCCCGTCCCGCATCGACCCGGATCATGACGGTGGCGAACCAGAAGGGTGGCGTCGGCAAGACAACGACCACGGTCAACATCGCCGCCGGCCTCGCGCAGAAGGGTCTGCAGGTACTGGTCATCGACATCGACCCGCAGGGCAATGCCTCCACCGCGCTCGGTATCGATCACCACGCTGAAGTGCCGAGCATCTACGACGTGGTCGTGGAGGGCGAAGAATTGGCCTCCGTGATCCAGCCGTGCCCCGATGTCACGAACCTGTGGTGTGCACCGGCGACGATCGATCTCGCCGGCGCGGAGATCGAACTCGTCTCCTTGGTCGCACGGGAGAGCAGACTGAAGACTGCCATTGCTCGTCACTTGGAGTCGATGTCCGACGAGCAGCGATTCGACTACGTGCTCATCGACTGTCCTCCCAGTTTGGGTCTGCTGACGGTGAACGCGTTCGTGGCGGCGACCGAGGTGTTCATTCCGATTCAGTGCGAGTACTACGCGCTGGAGGGTCTGTCACAGCTGCTCAACAACATCGAGCTGATTCGTAAACACCTCAATCCGGCGCTGACGGTCAGCACGATCCTGATGACGATGTACGACGCACGGACCCGACTGTCCGCCCAGGTGGCGGCCGAGGTGCGCGAGCACTTCCCGGAGCAGGTGCTCAAGACGCGCATCCCCCGCTCGGTCCGTATCTCCGAGGCCCCCAGCTTCGGACAGACGGTCATCACCTACGACCCCGCTTCGACCGGCGCCCTGTCCTACCTCGAGGCTGCCACCGAACTCGCTCAGGCCGGAGTCGCACCCGCCTGACCAACCGCTGCTTGTTCTTACGTGAAACAGGACAGTTCTGTAGCGCCGACAACTGAGAATCTGACACCCAGCTGATCCCTCCGACAGACATCGCAAGGGTTCGCACAGATAGCGTGTACGCAGCGAGGACGCGCCGGTGTCCGGCGGAATCGTGCGGCGAAAGTGCTGCGTTCCTGTCGCGGCGCCCTTGCTCGTGGTCCGGTTTCACGTGGAACGGGCCGGAGGAGCGCCGTCGACGACGCCGCGTAAACTTGCTCCTCATGAGTGACAAGCGGCAGCGCGGACTAGGTCGAGGGCTCGGAGCCCTCATCCCCACCAGCGACGGAAGTCCGGCGCCGGCTCGGCCGAGTGACGTGTTCTACGGCTCTGGTTTCACGGGAAACCATGCGTCGAACCACTCGTCCGAAGAAAGAACCGCCGAGAGACCGGCTCCTGAAGAACGATCGGACGGCCTCCAGCAGGTGCCCGGCGCCAGTTTTGCCGAGGTACCCGTCGCGGCGGTTCGTCCCAACCCGCGCCAGCCGCGTGAGGTGTTCGACGAGGACGACCTGGCCGAACTGACCCACAGCATCCGTGAGATCGGTGTGCTCCAGCCGATCGTGGTGCGTCCGCTCGCCGAACCCGAGGGTTCGATCACCCATGAACTGATCATGGGTGAGCGCCGACTGCGTGCTTCGAAGGCAGCCGGTAAGGAGACGGTGCCGGCGATCATCCGCAGCACCGGCGACGACGATCTGCTGCGTGACGCGCTGTTGGAGAACTTGCACCGCAGCCAACTCAATCCGTTGGAAGAGGCGGCCGCGTACCAGCAGCTGTTGGACGACTTCTCCTGCACCCACGACGAGCTCGCCAGTCGAATCGGCCGTTCCCGTCCGCAGATCTCGAACACCATCCGGTTGTTGAAGCTGCCCCCGCTCGTCGCCCGAAGGGTGGCGGCCGGTGTGCTCTCCGCCGGGCACGCCCGGGCACTGCTCGCGCTGCCGGATGCTGCGGCCATGGAGCGTCTGGCCCAGCGCATCGTCGCCGAAGGCCTGTCTGTGCGTAGCACCGAGGAGATCGTGTCGCTCGGTGGTCAGCAGGAGAAGGCCAAGCGTGCATCGTCGACGCGTAAGGATGTGCCGGAGTATGACGACATCGCTTCGGGACTTGCGGACAAGCTGGACACGCGGGTGACCATCACTTCGGGCCGCTCCCGGGGCAAGCTCACCGTCGAGTTCGCCGGAGCGGACGACCTGCACCGCATCCTGGACGCACTGGGCGTCAAGACCGACTGAGCGTCCGACCAGTTCGTCCCGAGAAACACCGAAGGCCGCTGTCCCCCAGTGGGATTCAGCGGCCTTCAGTGTTCGGTTGGTCGAGTTCAGCCGAGGTAGTCGCCGAGTTCCTTGACGAGCTTAGGTTTCGGCAGCGCGCCGACGAGGGTCTTCACGACCTCACCGTTGACGTACACATTCATCGTCGGGATGCCGGTGATGCCGTACTTCGCCGACACCTTCGGGTTCTCGTCGGTGTTCAGCTTCACGATCTGGATACCGTCGTGGTCCTTGGCGATCTCCTCCAGAATCGGGGCAACCTGGCGGCACGGGCCGCACCACGGCGCCCAGAAGTCGACGAGAACCGGCTTGTCGTTCTTCAGCACGTCCGCGTCGAAGGTCGCGTCCGAGGTCTGCTTGATAGCACCCATGGGTGAATCTCCAATCAGTTGGTCAGTGAAAACAGTTGTGGATGAATGGAATTGGGAAGATCAGTGGCCGACTGTGTCGGCGAGGTAACGCTCTGCGTCCAGCGAGGCGGCGCAACCGGAACCGGCGGCGGTGATCGCCTGACGATAGGTGTGGTCGACCAGGTCGCCGCACGCGAAAACGCCGGGGATGTTCGTATGGGTGGAACGGCCCTGCACCAACACGTAGCCCTCGCCGTCGGTTTCGACCTGTCCGACGACCAACTCGCTGCGCGGGATGTGCCCGATGGCGACGAACAGGCCGCTCACCTCGAGTTCACTGGTGTCGCCGGTGACGGTGTCGCGCAGGGCGAGCTTCTCGACCTTGGAGTCGCCGGTGATGCCAACGACCTCGCTGTTCCACGCGAACCGGATATTGTCGTTGGACAGGGCTCGCTCGGCCATGATCTTGGACGCGCGCAGTTCGTCGCGACGGTGGATCATCGTCACCGACTTGCCGAAGCGGGTCAGGAAGGTCGCTTCCTCGACTGCGGAGTCACCGCCGCCGACCACTGCGATGTCCTTGTCACGGAAGAACGCACCGTCGCAGGTGGCGCACCAGGAGACGCCGTGGCCGGACAGGCGCTTCTCGTCCTCGAGCCCGAGCTCTCGGTAGGCCGACCCCATTGCGAGGATCACCGCGTGTGCCTTGTGGACGTTGCCCTCACCGTCGGTGACGGTCTTGATGTCACCGGTGAGTTCCATGGCGGTGACGTCGTCACGCACGAGTTCGGCGCCGAAGCGCTCGGCCTGCGCACGCATCTGTTCCATCAGGTCGGGGCCCATGATCCCGTCGCGGAATCCCGGGAAGTTCTCGACCTCTGTGGTGTTCATCAGCGCGCCGCCGGCAGTCACCGAACCCTCGAAGACGAGGGGTTCGAGGTTGGCGCGGGCGGCGTAGACCGCGGCGGTGTAACCGGCCGGCCCTGATCCGACGATGATGAGGTTGCGCACCAGGTCGTTGCTCACGGAAGAAATGCCCCTGTCGGATCGGCTGAAGACGGCGATGTGCTCAACCGATGGTAGGCGCGAATCATTCCCCCACCGATCACCGGGTGAGCACCCGCGAGCAGGTCAGACCTGGGTGGGACCGGCGACCGGCGCCTGGTTGGAATCGCAGTTGCGGTTGAGCACCCAACCGGTCGACTTTCCGTCCTTGGTGACGACGACGACCAGGGCCGGCTTGCTCTCGTACCGGGCGATGTCGACGGTGATGCGAGAGGACTCGTCCAGCACTCCCTTGCCGATGGCGGACGCGCAGCTGAGCGCGCCGTCCTTGGTTGCCACCGACCCCAGCTTGTTCGCGTCCGCGGGCGCCAGGCCGGGCCCGACGTCCGCCTCGGCGAGCGCGGCCGCGTCGGTCCGGAACGACGCCGCGGTGTAGTTCTTCTCCGAACTGGTGACGTGCACCTTGTCGGCGACGTTGGTGCCGTCGACCGACTTGGTGGGCACAGCCTGGGTGGGCGGAGCGTCGTTGTCCATCGACTGGAAGGCACCGAAGGCGATCACACCCGCGACAGCGGCCGCAGCCGCGCCACCGACCAGCCGCAGCATGCCGGTGCGTCGAGTCGCCGGCGGTGTGGACGCCGCCCGGGAACCACCGGTACGGCTGCGCAGCGGGGTCACGTTGTCCGGGCGCTCGTCGCGTCGGCCGGCTTCATGGGCCAGCGCAGCCTCGACGCGGTCGGCGACCGAACTCGGCATGGGCCCGGGGTCGGGCAACTCGCGCAGCAGATCGCGCATTCCGGTCGGGTCGGCGTCGTGCGCAGTCGCGCGCTCGTCGGCCAGTGCGAACTCGATGCGCTTGGACACCGCAGTCGGCATCGGACCCGGGTCGGGCAGTTCACGCAGCAGGTCGCGGATTCCACTGGGATCGGCGTTCTCGTCCGTGCTGTCGTCGGTCGACCGGTGGCCCGATCGCTGCGCGGCGAACGCGGCGAGGATGCTGTTGGTGACGCCTGCGGGCATGGGGCCGGGGTCGGGCAACTCGCGCAGCAGTTCACGGACGCGCTCGTCATCGGACGGTGCGCCGTAGTGGTCGATGTCGACGCCATGCAACTCGCCATCGGCAGGAGTGCGCTCCTGGGCGAGCGCGTCACGAATACGGTCGGACACGTCGGCGGGCATCGGGCCGGGAGCAGGCAGGCCGCGCAGCAGTTCGCGGACGCCGTGCGGGTCGTCCTCGAACGCAGCGTCAAGCCCCTGAGGTGGCTTCATGCTCACGTCGTTCCTTCCGTGATGTCCGTCGTCCCGGCGCGTTCACCGGTCCGAGTGACTGCAGCACAAGGGTGTGCTCCAGGCCTGTCAGGTGGTCCGACGTTCCCAGGTTCCGGTTCGGTTCCGTGCGGGTTCAACTTTTTTGTCGTCCGATGTCATCGGCCCGCCCGCGACGATCCGCCCGGGGCCGTCAACTCCGATGCGTCAAGCCGGCAATGGTTCCCGTAACGCCGATCACCAAGTCTTCACGATCGCCTTCTTCGACGTTTCCTACCTGCCCGAGGTGCGCGATGTGACGGTCGGGGCAATGCCGGACCTGGTCACCTTCACCCGTCCGGCGACCGCGTGCTGGTGGCCCACGAAGGCGAGCCGTAGGGCTACTGCGCAGGTCAGACCGGTCAGCGGACGTAACCCTCGCCGTGCTTGTCGACCAGCAGTTCGGCCAGTGCGGCACGTCCGCGCGCACAGCGTGACTTGATCGTGCCCTCGGCGACCTCGAGCACCTCGGCCGCCTCGGCGACCGACATGCCCTGCATGTCGACGAGCGTGAGCGCCAGCCGTTGCGCCTCCGGGATCTTGCCCAGAGCTTCCTGGACGTCCAGTCGGACGACCGTGCTGGAGTGCTCGTCGCGGCGGTCGGCGAGCTCGTACTCCGGCAGTTCGGAGGTCGGCTTCACCCGGCGCAACCGGTCGAGGCAGGCGTTGACGATGATCCGGTGCAGCCAGGTGGTCACCTGCGCGTCGCCACGGAAGGAGTCGGCCCGCCGGAAGGCGGAGATGAAGCCGTCCTGGACGGCGTCCGCCGCCAGTTCCGGGTCGCGGCAGGTGCGTACGGCGACAGCCCACATGCGGTCCTTGTGCCGCTTGAACAGCTCGCCGAAGGCGTCTGCGTCACCGGCACAGTGAGCCGCGAGCAGGTCACGGTCCGTCCGCTGCGCCAGATCCTCCAGGTGCGTCACGAAAGAACCTCCACCTCTGCGATGCGCTCCCGGAAACCACCAAGGTTGCCGGCGGCCAGTTTGGTCACCCAAAGGATGACGTACCGGCCGGTCACCGGGGTCTTTCCCGTGACCGTGTATTCGCCGACCTTGTCCGTCATCTCACCGAACGGCTGCAGCCCTTCGACGGAATCCTTCCGGTCGGTCACGAAGACCTGGATGGTCGACGGGTTGTTGACGGTGTGGATCTTCACCGATCCGACCTGTGTCGGCTTGCCCAGGTCGAGCAGCAGTCCGGCGCCCTTCTTGCGCCCGCCCTGGTAGTCGGCGCGGCCGTAGACCTGGGACATCCACACCGTGTCGACGTTGCCGTCGAGGACGTTCCTTGCCAGTTCGTTGCGCTCGTCACCATCGCCCTGCGGGTCGAAGCTGGTGACCGACTGAACGGGAAGCTTCTGACCACGGGGAGTCGACGGAGTCGAGGGTGACCCAGCGCCGGACGTGCCGGATCCGGACGGCGCGGACGTGGTGACGCCGGGACGCTGTGAGGCACTGTCGGCGTCGTCCCCACCACCGGTGAACAGGCCTCTGATACCGATGATGCCGAGCACCAGCGCAGCCACCAGGAATGCCGCGACGATCGCCAGAGCCAGCTTGCTGGTGTCGTGGTCGGGGTCGTCGTGGCCGGTGTTGAGCATCGGCAGCGGCGGGTCGAGTTCACTGAACGACGGGTCGTAGTCGTCGTCCTCACGGCGCCGGTCGGCCATCGCCGTCGCGTCGAACGTGTGGGTCGCGTCCGGGTCGGTCGGCGCGGGGGTGAAGTGCGCGGTGTCGTCGCTGCTGTCGTCGCTGCTGTCGTCGTCGCTGCCGTCGCGGTCGGAGCCACCTGCCACCGAGGACGGGCGACCCGTGGCGGCGCTCGCACCCAGCGCAACCGCACCGGCCGCACCGGCGGCGCCCGTCTTGCCGGCGCCGGTCTTGCCGGCACCAGCCTTGGACAGTTCGTCGGTGTTGTCGGGTTTTGCCGCGACGCTTTTTTCCTGGGGTTCGTCGCGCACGATCTCCGACGACCACGGCGCCAGTTGTGCGGCGAGTTCGCCCGGCGTCCGCGGACCCGCGTCGTCGCCGAGCACCGCGAGGCACAGGGAATTCATGTCCTTGGGGACGTTGCGGCGTAGCGAGGTCGCCGGCGCGACGTCGCCGTCGGAGTTTCGGGCCGCGGACGGCACTCCGCGAACCTCGTCCTCGCCCGGCCACTTACCCGTCAGGGCCGCGTACAACACCTGGACGAGCCCGACGGTGTCCTGGCGGGACGCGTCGGCCGACGGCACGTCATCCGCACCGGCGAGCGCGGACTCGGTGGCGGTACCGAGCACGTAGACCGAACCGTCGCGTCCGCGGACGATCTCGTGCGGTGTGAGTGCGAGGTGGTGCAGACCGCGACCGGCGGCAACGTGCAGACCGGTCGCTGCCTCGCCGACCATGCGGCGTGCCTCCTCCGCCGGCAGCGGCTCGAACTGGAGCATCGACGCGATCGATTCCGAACCACCGAGCGCTTCGGACACGACGTAGGAGATGTCGTCCTGGGTGCCGACGTCGAGAACTCGCGGCAGGTGGCGGTCCTCCACGGCGGCTGCGCGGCGCGCGGAGTCGAGTGCTGCGGCAGCGTGTTCGCCGTTCGCGTCGAACACAGTGACCGTGACGTCGCGGCTCAGCGTCTGGTCCGTCGCGGTCCAGACCTGCTTCAGATCGGTGGACGCGAAGACCTGACGCACGAGGTAGCGGCCGGCCAGTTCCTGGCCGGACTCGATGCCCTGCACGTGTTCTCCCTCATTCGTGGACCGGTTGGTCGCAGCCGTCTCGTGAGCACCTGTCGGCGTCTCCCCTGCCGCAGCCTGGCCCATCCTAAGGTTCGTCGGCGCGTCCGCCGCGGACCGTGGGTTCTCCGGAGAGCCGTTCCGGGTGTGGCTCGGAGTGTGATCGTCGGAGTTCGGCCGGTCGACGCGGGCAGTCACCCGCGGCAACGGCATCCGCAGGTCGAGCGGACGGGCCGAACCCGAGTAGTCCTGGCCGCCCACGGGGACGGTCTGCGTGGAGTCGGCGTCGGGGGCGAAGTAGCGCCGTTCCGGTGGAATGGCCGCCGCAGCGACCGTTTCACCGGTCGCAGCCTCGTCCAGCATCTGTTCTGTCTGTTCGTTCTGCTCGGGCGTACCGGACTGCGGTTCGGCCGGTGTGGCGGCGGGTGTGGAGGCGGGTCGTGCGCGGCCGGGGATTCGGGACAGCACCGGGTCGAGCAGCTGGTTGATCTCGCTCACCCCGAACCGGCGGCCGAGGGTCATGTAGACCAGCAGGAACAGCCCGCCGCCTACCAGGACGGTGACCATGTTGCCGGTGCGTCCGTCGCCCAGCACCGACTCGATACCGAAACGGGCGATCGCGGCCACCAACGCCGCCACGATCGCGGCGACCGTCAGACGCAGGTAGGTGCGTACGGCCCCGGTGATCGGGATGTGTCCGATGCGGCGCTGCAGCAGGAACCAGCCCATCACCGCCTGCACCAGGTAGCTGACCGATTGCGCGAACGCGACGCCCGGGCCCATCCAGGCGTTCGGCAGCAGGAGCGCGAACATGGTCAGCACCACGGCCACCGCGGTGCAGCCGAGCTGCATCCAGAACGGCGTCTTCGCGTCCTCGTAGGCGTAGAACACGCGCTGCACCAGCACGCACACGGTGAACGGCACCAGACCCAGCATCATCGCGATGGTCATGGTGCCGATCGCGCCGCCGTCGACCGGACCCCAGACAGCCTCGGTGAGCGGACGCACCAACACCAGCGAGCCGACGGTGACCGCGATGCTGGCCAGCGACGACAGTCGCAGCCCGGTGTCGAGGTCGTCCTTGACCGCCGTCGTGCGTCCTTCGGCGGCCGCGTGGGACAACCGCGTGTACAGCGCGGTGACCAGGCTGATCGTCACGATCGAGTGCGGCAGCATGAACAGCAGGAAGGCCGTCTGCTGGGCCAGGGTTCCGCCGAACCCCTCCGGCACGGCGTTGAGCACGTTCGTGCTGACGATCAGACCGAACTGTTGGACGATGACCGCGGCGAACGCCCAGATCGCGATGGTCGAGGCCGTGCGCAGCCCGACACCGCGGAAGTGGAAGTTGGGTCGGAAGGTGTACCCGGCACGGCGCAGCGGGATGATCAGCACGAGCGCCTGGGCCACGATGCCGAGCGTGGCGCTACCCGCCAGGACCGCGATCATCTTCCAGGTCCACCGCTCGGGGTCGGCGACCTCGTCCGGGTGCGTGCCCAACCAGAACCAGACCAGGCCCGCGATCGCGACGACGTTCGCCAGCACCGGCGACCACATGAACGCACCGAACCGGCCGCGCGCGTTGAGGTTCTCGCCCAGCAGCGTGTAGATCCCGTAGAACATGATCTGCGGAATGCAGATGTAGGCGAACGCGATACCGAGCGTCGTCGGTGTGGCGCCCGAGAAGTCCATGACGAAGTACGCCAGCGGGGCTGAGACCGTGAAGACGATCGTCACCACGAGCAGGATCGACATCGCCAACGTGAGCAGCTTGTCGGTGTAACCCTGGCCGCCGTCGTCGTGCTTGAGCGCCCGCGCCATCTGCGGCACGAGCACGGCGTTGAGCACCCCGCCCGCGAGCAGGATGTAGATCATGTTCGGCAGCGTGTTCGCGGTCGCGAAGGCGTTACCGACCGGCGTGGTCGCGCCGAGGACGCCGGCCAGGAGGATCGTGCGGACCAGACCCAGAACTCTGGAGACCATCGTCCCCGCGGCCATCACCGCGCTCGAACGCAGAACGGACGGTCTGGATGCCTCAGCGCTCATCGGGTGGTGATGCCTTCGTGGTCGGGGACTCGTCGTCGGGGTCCAGCTGCCCGATGCGACTCGGCGCGGTCGCGACGATCGCGTCCGGCGGGGTCGCCTTGGTGCTGGTCGGATCGAGCGTGGTGCGTCGCGGGCCCTGGCGCAGGCTGCGCCACAGTCCGAAGATCAGCACCAGCCCGCCCACGATACCCAGCACCCAGTAGATCCAGGTGGACGTCGGGCGCACGTTGATCTCGAGTTGGGTCACCTCGTTCGCGTTGCCTATCGGTGCACCGTCGGCGTTCGTCAATTGGGCGTCGACCTGGACGCGTCCGGGCGAGATCGCCTCTACCTCGCTGCGGACGGCGATCCGGGAGTTTGCCGGCAGGTCCAGCGGCGCGGGCTGACTGCCGATGCGCAGCAGGTACTTGCGGGGTTGGAGTCGTAGGACGACGTCGTGCACGTCGCGATTGAGATCGTTCACGATCGTGATCGCCAGGCGTCCTGAATCGGCGAAGAAGTTCACCGTCGAGGGGTTGACGCTGACCTTGCCCGAGATCGCTCGCAGCGAATCGGACTGGGTGCGGCTGACGATCTGCAGGGCGCCCGGGTGGCCGCGCCACCGTGTCGAGCCGATGACATCGAGGGCACGGTGACGGGCGTCGACCACATCACCGGAGTCGACCAGGATGGTGCCGAGGGTGTTGACTCGCCGGCGCTGACGCCCCAGGCGGTCGATCAACTCCGGGCTGAGGGCACTCGCAGCCACGGGTGGGTAAGCGGGCCCTCTAGCCGGTGCAGGAAGCAGTGCGGTCGGGCGGGCCTTGGGATCCGTGCCGTTCATGGCACCACCGGCCAGGTCGAAGATCCATGCCGAACTGCGGATCGCCCCGATCGTCGCCTTGATCGCCGCCGGGGACGTCGTGCCCTGCCTCGGGACGGCGACGGTAAGGCTCCGGTCGCTGCCGGGCGCCTGCTGGTAGATCGCGATCGACGACGCAAGGAACTTCGCCGCCCGCAGTCCGGGGTCGCCGCCGGCCGAGCTCACGGTGGCGCTGAGGTCCTCGTGGTACAGCACGACGCCTCCGGTTCCCGCCACCTTCCGGACGCTGCCCGTGACCGGTGCGCTCGGGTCCGCCGCGGCCCGACGCGGCAGCACCACGATCGGGGTCGCCTGTCCGGCCGACGTCCATGCGCCGGCGATCCGGCGCACGTCGCCGGCGCCGACCTCACCCTGGGGCCACACAGCGCGCTGCGTGCTCAGTGCCCGCAGGGCGGGGGGCAGCGGACGACGCAGATCCCGTTGCAGCAAAGCGGGATCGCGCTGGAGCAAGGTCAGCACGTCCGGGTCGTCGTAGCCGCTCCACCAGATCGTCTGGTCCGACGGCAGGCCACGCAGCTTGGTCAGCAGCTCGGCGGTGAGGGTCTCGACGGTGTTGGACGGGATGGGGTCCGCCGGCGGCGGGTCGGTCGGGTCCGAGGTCGGTGTGGACTCGCTCGGATCCGGTTCGCCGCTCGACGCCGTCGCAGAGGCACTCGTGGACGGGCTCGGGTCCGCCGACGCAGCGGGCGACGAGGTGGGCGACGAGGTGGCGGACGGTGTGGTCGACGAGCCGGCGGACGGCGTACTGGAAGCAGTGGCGGAGGGCGTGGGGGATGCGTCATCACGCCGGGCCTGGTCGGATCCCACCGAGGTGTCGGTGGACGTGGCCGGGTCGTCGATGGTGCCGGCCGGGACGTTGTCGTCGGCTGCGGCCGGTGGGTCGAGCAGGATCGGGTCGATGAGCCAGGTGACCGGTTGGTCGGCCAGCCCGGTGATCAGCTGATCGATCCTGGAGCCCGGCCCGATCGCGCGGGCCCAGGCCTGGTCACGATCCGGTCCGCTCGGGCCGAACAGCGCGGGATCGGCGGGCAGGGTCAGCGGGATCACCCAGCCGATGTTCAGCGGAGAATCGACTGCGCCGCGCTGCATCTGCAGGGTGGTGCGGGTGAAGGAACGGGTGGACGCGGAGGTGACCGTGCGGCCCTCGGTCAGCCGTAGGGTCATCGGCAGTGCTGCCAACTGGTACTTCCACGGGATGCGTGCCGCCGCAATCTTCACCCGGAACTGACGGACGGCGCCCGGTGCGATCGCGCCCACCGACACGCTGGCCACCGTCTCGGGTTTTGCCTGGGAGCGTCCGGCCTCCCATGTCGAGACGGCCCCTGGTGTGTCGAGCAGAGCTCCGGACAGAGCCACGTGCACAGTGCCGTCGTCGATCGCGGTGTCGGAGTCGTTGCTGATCGACCCGACGACGTCGACACCGTCGTCCCCGGTGACGATCGGCACGGCGGTCGGATCGAGTCCGATGCGGATGTCGGTCTGGGCCGCCGCCGTCGCAGGTTTCGTGGCCGCGAGCGTCGGCGGGACGGACAGCGCGCCGAGCACCACAAGACACATGACGAGCAGGGACAACGTCCGTGCCCGTCGCGGGAACGAGGAGGGGTGCACGGTCTCCGCTCGCGGGTCGATCGGCCGGTCAACCGGCAAGCCGGCGCCAGGCCATGTGGGCGATACGGCGCTCGTTGGCGAAGGTCAGCCGGGAATCGACCTCGTCCAGCCGGAACCAGGCCGCGTCGACGGCTTCCTGGTCGGGGTCGTTCTCGACCGTGATCTCGCCGTCGAGTGCCTCGAGAAGATAGTGGTGCACTCGCTTGTGGATCCGAAATCGAGGGGTGCTGAACCAGTAGTCGATGGTGCCGAGCGTGACCAGGGCGCGACCGTAAATGCCGGTTTCCTCGGCGACCTCGCGCACTGCTGTCTCGACCAGCGTCTCGCCGGGCTCGACGTGACCCTTGGGCAGGCACCATTCCAGGCGTCCGGCTCGGTTGTAGCGGGCAATCAGCGCCAGCCAGGCGGCTCCGGAGCGGACGTCGATCACCACTCCACCCGCGGAAATCTCCTCCAACGACGGCAGTCGCCGCTGCGGGCGACTGGCTCGAGGAACTTGGAGGGTCATTTGTTCACTGTAACCAGGCGATGCGGCCCGGTAGAAGACTTCGACCTAACCTTTGGAGGTGCCCGATCAGCAGTCCCCCTCCCCGACCCCAGAGTCCGCCGCGCCGTCCGCAGCACAGTCAGCGGCGTCGTTGCGCGTTCTTCGCGAGCGTGCGGTCACCCACCTCGCGCCCCATCTGAAGGTGCTCACCGAACTCGGTGAGATCTTCACCGGTGCCGGCCACGAACTGGCGCTCGTCGGTGGTCCGGTGCGCGATGCGTTCCTGGGGCGCGGAAGCGTCGACATCGACCTCACCACGTCTGCCTCGCCGCAGCAGACCGAGGCCTTGCTGAAACCGTGGGCGTCCACCACCTGGGACGTCGGCCGTGACTTCGGCACGATCGGTGCGCAGAAGGGGCAGTGGAAGGTCGAGATCACGACCTACCGCGCGGACGCGTACGACGGCGTGACTCGCAAGCCGATCGTCGCGTTCGGCGACAACCTGAACGACGATCTGATCCGCCGGGACTTCACGGTGAACGCGATGGCGATGCGGCTGCCGTCGCTGGAGTTCATCGACCCCTACGACGGACTCGGTGCGCTGGCCCGCAAGGAGTTGGTCACGCCTGCGCCGGCCGAGGTGTCCTTCGGCGACGACCCCCTGCGGATGATGCGCGCAGCTCGGTTCGTCGCACAGCTCGGCTTCACCGCCGCGCCGTCAGTGGTCGAGGCCATGACCGAGCGTGCGGCCACGATCAACATCGTGTCGCCCGAGCGGGTTCACGACGAGCTGGTGAAGCTGATAGTGGCGCCCGACCCGCGCGCCGGCCTCGAACTGCTGGTCGACACCGGTCTGGCCGAGCAGGTGCTCCCCGAACTGCCCGCGTTGAAGCTCGAGATCGACGAACACCACCGTCACAAGGACGTGTACGAACACTCGCTCACCGTGCTTGACCGGGCGATCGCGCTGGAAGGTCCGCGGTCGGTCGAGGCTCTGGAGTCACCCGCGGTCGTCGATGGACCCGACCTGGTACTGCGGTTGGCCGCGTTGCTGCACGACATTGGCAAGCCGGCGACGCGCAGGTTCGAGTCCGGTGGCGGGGTGTCCTTCCATCATCACGAGATCGTCGGCGCCAAGCTCGCCCGTAAGCGGATGCGGGAACTGCGTTTCGACAAGGACACCATCCGCGATGTCACCAAGTTGATCGAGTTGCACCTGCGTTTCCACGGCTACGGCGGCGGCGAATGGACCGACTCCGCGGTGCGCCGTTACGTCACCGACGCCGGGTCGCAGCTGGCGCGCCTGCACCTGCTGACCCGCTCCGACTGCACCACCCGCAACCGGCGCAAGGCCGCCACCCTCGCGGCGACGTACGACGATCTTGAGCGCCGCATCGCCCGCCTGCTCGAGCAGGAGGAACTGGGCAAGGTGCGTCCGGAGCTGGACGGCAACCAGATCGCGTCCGTGTTGGGGATCCCGCCCGGCCCAGTGCTGGGCCGCGCGTACAAGCACCTGCTGGCCTACCGCCTGGACGCCGGCCCGGTCGGCGAGGACGCTGCGCGCGAGGAGTTGTTGCGCTGGTGGGCCGAGCAGCCCGAGTCCTCGCGAACCTCCTAGTTCCGCGCGGGGTTGTCACTCCAGGACGACGAGGATGTCGCCCTCCTGGACGACGTCGCCCGGCACCACGCGGACATCGGTGACTGTGCCCTCCCATTCGGGCACCACCGGAATCTCCATCTTCATCGACTCCAGCAGCACCAGTTCCTGACCGGCCTCCACCTTGTCGCCGATGGCGACCTGCACCTGGGCGACGTTGGCGACCAGATCGCTGACGATGTCCTGGCGGGCGGGGCGTTTGAACGGGGCCATGCCGGCCATCGTGGCACGACGGGAGCTTTACCCGCCGGTATCAGTCATTGATCCGGGACGGCGGTCGATGCTCAATTGTTCTGACAAATCCTTGACACCCTTCCGGACGGCCGAAAAGCTTGGGAGTGCGGCGCCGCCGGGCGCTCCACTGCTTCGAACGGCTCGGAAGGACACCCCATGCGCATCGGCCTGACGGGAGTGGGACGCATCGGTGCGTTCCATGCCGCCACGCTCCACTCCCTTGCATCCGTCGACGAACTCGTGCTCTACGACTTCGTCGGCGACCAGGCGCGCAAGGCCGCCGATGGGATAGGCGCCGAGGTGGTCGACAGCGAGGACGCGTTGCTCGCTGCCGGTCTGGACGGGTTGGTGATCGCGACCCCGACGCCGGGGCACGCGCCGATGCTGCGCAAGGCGATCGCGGCCGGCGTCCCGACCTTCTGTGAGAAACCGGTCGCCGCCACGCTGGACGAGACGATCGACCTGACCCGCTTGGCGGAGGCGTCCGACACCCCGGTGCACGTCGGTTTCCAGCGCCGCTTCGACCACGGCTACCAGCGGGTGCAGCAGGCCGTCGCCGCCGGCGAACTCGGGTTCATCCACACGATCCGCAGCCACACCCTCGACCAGAACCCGCCGCACGCGTCCTACATCCCGACATCCGGTGGCATCTTCCGCGACTGCAACATCCACGACTTCGACGTGGTGCGCTTCGTGTCCGGACGCGAGGTCGCCACCGTCTACGCGACCGGCGGTAACCAGGGGGCCGAGTTCTTCAAGGAGTCCGGCGACTACGACACCGGCGGCGCGATGCTCACGCTCGACTCCGGGACCGTCGTCCAGATCTCCTCCACCCGCTACAACGGCCAGGGTCACGACGTGCGCACGGAGGTCTTCGGCAGCAAGGGTTCGATGTGCGTCGGGCTCGACGACACCCTCGCGATGGTCTCGGCCGAGGACGGCGTCGACTTCCCCAAGGGGCCGGTGCACACCAACTTCATGGACCGCTTCCTGCCCGCCTACCAGGCCGAACTCACCGCGTTCTTCGACGTCGCGTCCGGGCTGCGGGAGAGCCCGTGCACGGTGCGGGACGCGTTGGAGGCGTTCCGGATCGCCGAGGCCTGCGAACTGTCGCGGATGCGTGGACGTCCGGTGTCGATGGACGAGGTCGCCACGGCATGAGCGCCCTCGCCTCCCGCATCGCCGGCGCCCCGATCAGCTGGGGTGTGTGCGAGGTGCCCGGCTGGGGCTACCAGTTGCCGCCCGAAGTGGTGCTCGAACAGATGCGTGGAATCGGGCTGCAGGCAACGGAGTTCGGCCCAGACAGTTTCCTGCCGCAGAACCCGGACGCGAAGGTCGAGACGCTGGTCTCCTACGACCTGCGGGCGGTCGGCCAGTTCGTGCCGGTCGTGCTGCATGACCCGGACCACGACCCGCTGCCGGAAGTGCTCAGCGCGATCGACTCGCTGGTGTTGGCGCAGGCGTCGACCGTCGTCATCGCCGCCTCCACCGGCCAGGACGGTTACGACGCCCGTCCGGTGCTGGAGCAGGAGCAGTGGGGATCGTTGCTGCACAATCTCGATCGCATCGACGCCGCCGCGACCGAGAACGGTCTGTGCGCGACGCTGCACCCGCACGTCGGCACGATGATCGAGAGCGGGCAGGAAGCGCTGCGGGTGATCGAGGGTTCCTCGATCGCGCTCTGCCTCGACACCGGGCACCTGCTGATCGGTGGAGGCGACCCGGTGGCGATCGCCGAACAACACCCCGACCGCATCGGGCACGTCCACCTCAAGGACGTGCGCCTCGACCTCGCCCGGCAGGCGCAGGACGGCTCGCTGACCTACATGCAGGCGGTCGCGCAGGGGATGTATGTGCCGCTCGGCGACGGTGATGTGCCGATCGATCGCATCGTGCGCAGTCTGGAGGCGTCCGGCTACACCGGTTGGTACGTGCTCGAACAGGACACGATCCTGGACGTCGATCCGGTCGGGTCGGATCTGGAACCCATCGGCGACGTCAGCCGGTCGGTCGGTTACCTGATGTCGATCGCGCTGGACTGATACGGAAGGGGAGGGCGCCACAACGTTCACGCAACGGTCGGTTATCTTCCCGTGTCGATTCGACCGCCGGAACGCGGCGACTGAGATAGTCGCCAGCAGACAAAGTCCCACTTCTTCATCGCCGTCCCAAGGACGTGACGGAAAGGAACAGCCATGACTGGCAAGGCTGCAATCAAACTGGCGGCCGTCGGTGCCGCCGCAGCGCTCGCGATCACCGGGTGCAGCAGCGACTCCGGTGGCAAGAAGGCCACCGAGTCGGCGTCCTCCAAGGCGGCCGGTGGCAACGGTGGCGTCGACACCCCGTCGATGACCGTCGCCCTGGTCACCCACTCCGGTCCCGGCGACACCTTCTGGGACATCGTCCGCAAGGGTGCCGAGACGGCCGCGAAGACGTACAATATCAAGCTCGAGTACTCCGCCGACCCCGACGGCACCAAGCAGGCATCGCTGGTGCAGGCCGCCGTCGACAAGAAGGTCGCCGGGGTTGCCACGACCCTGGGCAAGCCGGACGCCATGAAGGGCGCCGTCGGCAACGCCACCAAGGCGAAGATCCCGGTCGTCGGCGTGAACTCCGGCAGCGACAAGGCCAAGGAGTTCGGTCTCATCGGGTTCTTCGGTCAGCCGGAGAAGACCGCCGGTGAAGCGGTGGGCGACAAGCTCAAGGCCGCCGGCGCGACCACCCCGCTGTGCATCATCCACGAGCAGGGCAACGTCGGCCTCGAGGACCGCTGCGCCGGTGTGAAGGCGAAGGTGCCCTCGACCCAGACGCTGTACGTCGACGGCAAGAACCTGCCGAACATCGTCACCAGCGTCCAGGCCAAGCTCTCGCAGGCCAAGAACATCGACTGGATCATCGGACTCAACGCCGACGTGTCGCTGAACGCGCTGAAGGGCCGCGACGGGGCGTCGTCGAAGGCGAAGGTCGGCACGTTCGACACCAATGCCGAGCTGGTGAAGGCGATCAAGGACGGCAAGATCGAGTTCGCGATCGACCAGCAGCCGTGGCTGCAGGGTTACCTCGCGATCCAGTCGATCTGGCTCTACAAGTACAACGGCAGCACGGTCGGCGGCGGTCAGCCGACGCTCACCGGGCCGGCGTTCATCGACAAGAGCAACGTCGACGCGGTCGAGAAGTACGCCTCGCAGGGCATCCGCTGATTCATGAGTTCCACACCGACGACGAAGGGTGACGACCGGGTCAAGGCCCGGTCGCCGCTCAGCGGTCTGCTCAGCACGCCCGAGGTCGGAGCGCTCATCGGAGCGGTCGCCGTCCTCGTCCTCTTCCTGACCGTCGCGCCCCCGTTCCGTTCGGTGGCGGCGATCGGCACGATCGGGTACCTCGCGTCCACCATCGGGATGATGGCGGTGCCGGTGGCGTTGCTGATGATCGGCGGCGAGTTCGACCTGTCCGCCGGTGTGGCCATGACGACATCGGCGCTGGTCGCGTCGATGTTCGCCTGGCAGTTCAGTACCAACCTGTGGGTCGGGGTGATCGTGGCGCTCGCGGTCGCGTTGCTCGTCGGCTTCCTCAACGGGCTGTTGTTGGTGCGGACGAAGCTGCCGAGCTTCCTGGTGACGCTCGGCACCTTCTTCATCCTGCAGGGTTTCAACCTGGCGATGACCAAGAAGATCACCGGCGGGGTCACCTCGCCGCGGATCTCGGACATGGACGGGTTCGACGCGGCGCAGAACATCTTCGCGGCCTCGCTGACCATCGGCCGGGTGAACCTGAAGATCACCGTCCTGTTCTGGATCCTGCTCACCGCGCTCGGTGCGCTGGTGCTCGCCAAGACCCGGCTCGGCAACTGGATCCTCGCCTCGGGTGGCGACGCGGACGCGGCCCGCGCGGTCGGCGTCCCGGTCACCAAGGTGAAGATCGGGCTGTTCATGTTCGTCGGGTTCTGCGCCTGGCTGCTGGGCATGCACACGCTGTTCAACTACGGCAGCGTGCAGTCGAACATCGGTGTCGGCGACGAGTTCATCTTCATCATCGCCGCGGTCGTCGGCGGGTGTCTGTTGACCGGCGGTTACGGCTCGGTGATCGGTGCCTCGCTCGGCGCGCTGATCTACGGCATGACCAACCTCGGCATCACCTACGCCGGCTGGAACCCCGACTGGTTGAAGACCTTCCTCGGCATCATGCTGGTGCTCGCCACTCTGGTGAACACCTACATCCGGCGACAGGCGGAGAAGCGATGACCGACATCGGTGCCCCTCTGGAGGAGAAGACGCCGGACGCGTCCGGACGCGGCCCGGTGGTCGAGCTGAAGGACGTCGGCAAGTCCTATGGCAACGTCGAGGCGCTCGCCGGCGTCGACCTGGTCGTGCGGCAGGGCGAGGTCACCTGCGTGCTAGGCGACAACGGCGCCGGCAAGTCGACGCTGATCAAGATCATGGCCGGACTGCACGAGCACACGTCCGGCGAGATGCTGGTCAACGGCGAGCCGACCCGGTTCAAGTCGCCGCGGGAGGCGCTGGACGCCGGAATCGCGACCGTCTACCAGGACCTCGCGCTCGCACCGTTGATGTCGGTGTGGCGCAACTTCTTCCTCGGCAAGGAGATCCGTGGCCCGCTCGGGTTGATGAAGATCGCCGAGATGAAGAAGATCACCGGCGCCGAACTGTCGAAGATGGGCATCCGGATCCCCGACCTCGACCGACCCGTCGGTGCGCTGTCCGGTGGCCAGAAGCAATGTGTGGCCATCGCCCGCGCGATCTACTTCGGCGCCAAGGTGATCATCCTCGACGAGCCGACCGCCGCCCTCGGTGTGAAGCAGTCGGGCGTGGTGTTGAAGTACATCATCAAGGCTCGGGACGCCGGCCTCGGCGTCGTGTTCATCACCCACAACCCGCACCACGCCTACCTCGTCGGCAGTCACTTCGTCGTGCTGAAGCTCGGCGGTGTGGCGCTGGATCGAGAGCGTTCGCAGATCACGCTGGACGAGCTGACGGCGCAGATGGCCGGCGGCGAGGAGCTGGAGCAGTTGTCGCACGAGCTCGAGCAGTTGGAGTCCTCGCCGCGCGACTGACCGCCCGTCCGTCCTGCCCCCGCAGTTCGCAACTGTTGCGAGCCGGGCTCCACCAACTCGATCAGTGGGGCCTCACCGGATTCGGTCCGATCACCTCCATGCGGACGTGGTCGTCGCGGTACTGCACGACGACGCGCCGCCCTTCTCCGCTCAGGCGCTCGATCGCGGCGTTGTGCACGACCTCGCCGTCCATCGGCCATCCGTCCGGCTGCGGGAGCCAGTGACACAACAGCACCTCGCCGCCCTCGGTCAGACTTTCGCGAACGCGGTCCAGCAAGGCGTCCCAGCGGCGCGGGCTCAGGAAGTAGCCGACCTCGGACAGCACGACCAGGTCGAACCTGCCGTCCGGCCAGTCCTCGGGTGCATCGCGCTGCTGGATTTCGGCATTCACCGGTACGCGTGCGGTTGCGGCGCGAACCGCGTGGGCGCTCGCGTCGATACCGAGTACGCGGTCGCAGCGTTCGGCCAGATCAGTGGTCAGTGCACCGATCGAGCAGCCGACCTCGAGCGCCGACTCGTACCGAGCACGCGTCAGCAGACCGAGCGTCACCGCTCGCTTGCGCCGTTCGTACCAGGACTCGTCGACGTTCCACGGGTCCGCCTGCTCGTCGTGCAGGTCGTCAAGAGCTTGATCCTGAATCACGTTCTGCGACAGCAGGATCTCCTGAGCACGTGCGAAATGCTGCAGCACGTGATCTGGCAGGAGCGCCTCGTCGCCTGGGGCGTCCGACAGCGGCTCGACCTGACTGGTGTGCGCCGCGATCGCCGTCCGCTTCCATTCGACGGTCGACGGGGTCAGATCGATGGAAACGGCTGACTTCCAGGCGAACTCGTCGACCGAATTCCAATGCCAGGCCCAGATCGGGTAGCCGAGGTGGGTTGCGTCCGTGCGGTGGGCGGCCAGCGCGGCCGCCTGCGCCGCCGCAGCGTGGTCGGGGTGCCGGTCGGCGTGCCAGGGTGACAGCAACAGCGTGGACGCGCCGTCCAGACCGATCGTCTCGACGATCGCGTTCACCGGCTTGTCGCCCTGCTCGGCCAGCGCGCCGTCGGGCAGGCCGAGCGTGACGACCGACGCGTCCGGAGCCAGCGACGACACGGCGTGACGCACCTCGGCCTCCCGGATGCGGCGCAGTTCTTGCGGAGAGTGTGTCGGTGAGTTCGGATGTGACGCAGCGCCATCGGTCAGAACGACGACCGTGATCCTCAGCCCGAGAGCGGCTGCAGTAGCCATCAATCCGCCGGCGCCGAGGGTCTCGTCGTCCGGATGCGCGGCCACGACGACGAGGTGCTCGAAGGCCCTCAGATCGAGCGTCGGAAGGTCGCGCGACGCGAGAGCGGCGAGCCAGTCCCGCTCGGGAGTGCCCGGGTCGGCGAGGTCGAACGTCTGCGTCATTCCTGCACCACGGACGAACCGATCGCGGCGAGGTCCCGCTCGGCATGCCACTGACGCACGTACAGGTGCAGGTCGGCGACCCGGGCGGCGTGCTCCTCGTTCCCGACGAGGGGCCCGGGGCCGAGGCCGTGGTCGACGGCGGTCATCACCGTCTCGCAGGTCTGAGCCACGATCGTGCGCACCCGCGCCGCGAGCAGACCGGGGTCGTCCACGGAGCCCGCATCGATGTCGGCCGCAGCTTGCCGCAGGGTGCACCGGGCCGCGTGCAGCGCGGCGTCGCAGCGCCCGATGTGCATGAGGGCGATCTGGTCGGGCTTACGTTTCCCGGCGGCGGTCGTCAGCGCGGACGCAAGCGCCACCGCGGCGCCGAACCACACGGCTGCGACACCGATGCCGCCCCACGCGAACCCCGGCCGGCGCAGGTACCAGCCCGCGTCACCGACGGGCGTGGCCGCAACCCCGGCGAACTCGACGGACTCACTCGTCACCTGCGGCAGACCGCGGGCGACCCAAGTGCCGCTGGTGGCGGTCACTGCGTCCTGTTGCAGGTCGACGGCGAACAAGCCGCGTTGCGAGTCGTCGACCCACGCGGTGACCAGCGCATGGTCGAGGTGTGCAGCCAGCGAGCACCACGGCTTGACCCCGTCGAGTCTCCACGCGTCCCCGTCCGGCGACGCGGTGAGCCGGACGCCGGGACCTTCCGCAGCGAACACACCCCAGGTGCCGGAGGGCGCGTCGTCGCCGGACTCGGCGAGGATCGCCCGCGCGTCCAGCTGCGGCTCGATGGTGCGTGCCACGGTCAGATCGATCATGCCCAGACGGGCGAGGCCCTCCCACAGTTCGATGGTCGATCCCGACCCGGGCAACGGCAGCGCCTCGGCGATGCGGGGCGCTAGCGCCAGAGCCTCAGCCGCGTCCCCTGCTGACCGCCGGGCCTGCTCGTAGAGATCATCCGGTCCGGCGTCCGGCGCCAGTCCTGCGCGAGCCTGCGGGTCACTCATCGGGGTCTCCCTCGTCTACGTCCACCCCTGCGGGCGAAAGTGCATGCATCATTGGGTTCGGCGGCAAACTTCGCGCGCTGCCAACGGCCATTTGACCACTGCGAGGTGGCACCGTGTGCCCAAACGCATTGTCCTCCGAAACGAGAATCGACATCGAAACCTGTCCCCGCAACATCCTTGTCGTCGTGCCGGCGCGCGACGAGGAGGCGCTGCTGCCTGCCTGCCTCGACGGCCTCGAAGCTGCGATCGAGCGGTTGAGCGTCGAACGGCCCGAAACCCGGGTGACCTGCGTGGTCGTGCTCGATCGGTGTACCGACTCCTCCGCCGACATCGTCGCCTCTCGGCATTGGGCGCACGCGTTGGTCAGTGCCTTCGGCCAAGTCGGGGCAGCCCGTCGCGCCGGTGTCGAGCACGCCGCGGCGCTCGCCGGCGTGCAGGACGCCCGTGCCGCCTGGGTGGCCAACACCGACGCCGACAGCGTCGTCCCGGACCACTGGCTCACCCGGCAACTCGAACTCGCCTGTGGAGGGGCCGATCTGGTGCTAGGGACGGTGGTGCCCGATACGCTCGGCGTCGATCCGCGCGTCATCGAGGCATGGCATGCGCGACATGTCCTGGCGGAGGATCACCCGTACGTGCACGGAGCGAATCTCGGCGTCCGGCTCAGCACCTACCGCCGCGCGGGCGAGTTCCCGGAGCTGCCGGTGCATGAGGACGTCCGACTCGTTGACGCGATCCGGCGCGATGGTGCGGCGGTCGTCGCCACCGCGACGGCGCCCGTGGTGACGTCCGGACGATTCGTTGCACGAACGCCGGAAGGTTTCGCGGGCTACCTGCGCGGCCTCGCCGAACCGCCGGACAAGATCGTCTCGGCTTAACGCAGCATACGGACATCGAGAGCTCTCTCGAGCGCCTCGTCGCCGCGCCGTTCGACCCGGAATGCCGGGTGACCGTCCTGCTCACCGATGGCTTCGAGGAACTCGCCGTCGCGGAAGACCAGGGCGGTGTGATCGTCGACCGCCCACCCGTCCTTCAACGCGCCGGAGGCGACCCAGCCGAGGTACTGATCTCGGCGCTCGGACTCCCCGAGATAGTGCGGGCACGCGCTCCCGGGCAGAAAACCGAGATCGTCGTCCAAGGGCGCGAGCGGTCCGAAGGAGTCGGTCGACGACTGCTCGAACCAGCAGTTCATCCCCGCGCTGATACCGGCCAGCACAGTGCCGTGCGCCGCCGCGCGCCGCAGGATGTCGGGGAGTCCGTGCAGGCGCCACACCGCGAGCAGGTTCGCGGTCGACCCGCCGCCGACATAGATGAGGTGCTGGTCGAGCAGCATCTCCGGGTCGAGGTACCCCCACGGATCGTGGCAGAACAGCGACAGCACGGACGTCGTCGCGCGGCCCGCGAAAGCCTCCTCGAAGCGCTGCGAGTACCCGTCCGCGTCCCCGCTCGCGGTCGGCACGAAGCAGACCTTCGGCGTCGAGGCTCCCGTCAGGTCGAGCAGGAAGTTGTCGATCGCGGAGTCGCGGTGTGCATCCGAGAACCCGCCGCCGCCCAGAGTCACGATCGTCCCGTTCATGTTTCGACCCTTTCGGTCGTGGAGTCCCGGCGCAACTCGGTGTCTGCCGCGGCATGCAGCTGGCCGAGCATCCCTGGTCGGACGTGCCGCCGAACTCGGGTTCACCGACGTCATCACCCACTGGCCGCGACAGGACACGGTCTACGTGGGTTCACGTGAAACCCTCGAGACGGTTGCGACGGATGTGATTCCGCGGCTGCGGTGAAGCTTCGGCGAACCGTCACCTGCGGTTGGCCCGCCCGCAACCCGGGGGCACGAGAGTGAAATGTCCCCAATGACGTCCCTTCCCCCGGGAGTTCTCGTGCTGCGTACCCGTTCCGTCCTCGCCGGCTCACTCGCCCTGGCTGCCACCGTCACCGTGCCCGGTGTGGCCGCGGCCGATCGGGGCGGCGTGCCGGACGACCGATCCGCTTACACCTTCGCGCTGATCGGCGACGTGCCCTACGGCGCGACGCAGATCGCGAAGTTCCCCAGCTGGATCAAGCAGATCAACGACGACCGCGGGGTGAGCTCCGTGGTGCACGTCGGCGACATCAAGAACGGTTCGAGCGTCTGTTCCGATGAGTACTTCGCGATGATCAAGCAGAACTTCGACGCCTTTCGGATGCCGCTGATCTACACCCCCGGCGACAACGAGTGGACCGACTGCCACCGCCAGAACAACGGCGCCTACAACCCGCTCGAACGCCTAGCCAAGCTGCGCTCGGTTTTCTTCGCCGAGCCGGGCAAGAGTCTCGGGCAGAAGCAGATGAACCTCACCTCCCAGGCGTCCCAAGGGTTGCCGGAGAACGTGCAGTACCGCATCAAGGACGTCTCGTTCGCGGCGATCAACGTGCCGGGCTCCAACGACGGCATGCAACCGTGGAGTGGACTGGGGTACACCGCGCCGACACCAGAGCAGACAGCGGGCTACAAGCAGCGCACCGCCGGTGCAATTTCGTTGCTCCGCAGCACGTTCGCCGACGCCAAGCGCCGTGGTGACCGAGCCGTGGTGGTGATGCAGCAGGCCGACATGTTCGACCCGACCTACACCCCGACCCCCGATGACATCAGCGCGTTCACGCCGTACGTGCAGGAGTTGGCCAAGCAGGCTCAGGGTTTCGACGGCCAGGTGTACCTCTTCAACGGCGACAGCCACATCTACGACTACGACGAGCCGCTGGCAGCCGGGTCCAAGTGGCTGAATACCTACGGCGTCGCGGGTTCGGTCGACAACCTGCAGCGTGTCACCTGCGACGGTTCCAACAACAACAAGGACTGGTTGCGGGTCACGATCACCAAGAAGGGCTCGCCGAACACACTGACCTGGCAGCGGGTCGCCTACGCCGGCTGAACCCGATGGAGGATCGGTGCCGTTCAGGCGGCACCGATCCTCCGTCGACGGGGCGCCCGTGCGCCATAGGGTCGAACCATGCGTTTCGGCATCACGATCCTCCCCGAGCACCCCTGGTCCGAAGCCAAAGAACTGTGGCAGCAGGCCGAGGGCTACGGCTTCGACCACGCCTGGACCTACGACCACATCACCTGGAGCGGGCTGCCCGACGGGCCGTGGTACTCGGCGACCACGACCCTCACGGCGGCGTCGACCGTCACCGCGCTGATGCGGCTGGGCATGTTCGTCGCCTCGCCGAACTTCCGCCACCCCGGCGCGTTCCTGCGGGAGATCACCGCTCTCGACGACATTTCCGGCGGACGCTTCCTACTGGGTCTCGGCACGGGCGGCGATATCGATGCGCGCATCCTGGGCGGGCCCGAGCTGACGATGAAGCAGCGAGTCGACCGCTTCGAGGAATTCGCGCAGGTGCTCGACGTGCTGCTGACCAACGACAAGGTGAGCCACGAGGGGGAGTTCTTCACGATCGACGGCCTGGCGACCGCCCCCGGGCCCCGGCAACGGCCGCGCACCCCGTTCATCATGGCGGGTAACGGGCCACGCTCGATCCGCATGGCCGTTTCGCTCGGGGCCGGGTGGGTGACCACCGGCATCAAGGGCGAAGACCAGGACGACTGGTGGGCCTCTCTGAAGGACCTCAGCGGCAAACTCGACGCGGCGATGGAGAAGGCCGGGCGCGACCCGTCGGGTTTCGGGCGCTTCTTGAATCTCGATGCGGGACATCGGTATTCGTTGGAGAGCGCGGCGCTGTTCGAAGACACGGTGGGCCGGGCGGCGGAGCTCGGCTTCACCGATGTCATCACCCATTGGCCGCGTGAGGACACCGTCTACGTGGGTTCACGTGAAACTCTGGAGACGGTTGTGACAGACGTCATCCCTCGGCTTCGTTGAGACTCAGGTCGGCGTTTCACCCGCAACCGTCGGCGTCTTACCGGGCGGGTAGGTGCCGAAGCCGGACGGGGGCGCCTCACCGTCCTTCACGCATACGGAGCCACCGGTATTGGTGCCCGTGCCGGTCACCGGATACTCGCCGTCCGAGCAGGGCCTCTCGGTCCAACAACCCGTCAGCACACTCGACCCCAACAACGCAGCGGCGATCGCCACGAACACTTGACGCATGGTTTCCTCCTGCTCCCCGAGATGCGCCGATCATGTCGCATCCGCGTCGATTTTCAAGGCAGCCCCGCGCCGCTGGCACCATGGACGCCGTGAACATCCCCGAGTCCGGCGTGCACATCGCCTTCATCGGATCGGCGTTGTGGGGACTGGTCGCGGGCTTCGTGCTGTACGCCGTCCTGCGGCACCGCTGAGAAGAGAACATGTGGAAACAGGTGGGTCGGCGCGCAATCGCGCCGACCCACCTGCTCAGGACCAGAAGACCGGCTTGCCGCCCTCCGACGAGTACGGACTCTTGTCCTGGCCGTCGTAGCGCACCTTGGTCAGCTTCTTGCCGGGGAAGAGCACGAAGACCAGGCACGAGCTCGCGGTTGTGCCGTTCTGGACAGTTTCGGGCAGCTCGGCCATGGCGCACTTGTCGAAGGCGTAGCTCTTGTCTCCCCAACCGACCTTCGCCGACGCGGAGCTGTCGTAGCCGGTCTGGTCGATCGAATCCAGCGAGAGGCGCTCGGGCACCGAGTTCTCATCGCCCAGATTCTTGGCGGCCGCCGCGTCGACCGCGTCGTACCGCACGGTGTACCGCACGAAGTACGCGGTGGCCCCCGACGGGTAGTCGAAGTCCTCGATCTCACGGATCTTCGCCAGGTCGTCTTCGCTGCCCTGTTCCGGCTGCTGCACCGTAATGGTCGAGCGGTACTTGCCTTTGTCGATCGTCGTGCGCTCGAAGGTGCCGGCCGTGCCGAAACGTAACTGCGACCCCGGTGGGGTGGTGCCGTCACTGTTGTGTGACGCCTGGGTGCTCGAACCGGTCGACGTGCCCGATTTGATGGAGTTCGACGTGGTGGAGCTGGACCCGATCGTCTCGCTCGACCCGCCGCAGGCGGCGAGAACGAGGCTGGAGGTGAGTGCGATGCCGAGCGCTGCCGTCCGCAGTGGTGTGTTCATTGGTTGTTTCTCCTTTGAGTGGTGTGAGCGAAGTACCTCGACACTCACCAGACGGTGACCGTGAGTCCGACGACCCGGTCGCCGCATGGGCAGGTCTTCCCATGCCACGGCGGGAACCGATGACCACCCGACACCGTCGTCGGCCACGCTCACAATGGCTCGCTCGCGTCTGGACCAGGGCTGGCCAGAAAGAGATCGAGATTTCGCGCAGCCTGCGGCCGCTGGCACCATGACCGGGTGAGTTCCGGCGTCCACATCGCGTTCTACCGCTTCGTCCGCATTGACGACGTTGATGCGGTGTGTGCCCGTCTGCGCGCGCTGGCCGACGGTCTGCTCGGCACGATCCTGGTCGCCGGCGAGGGAGTCAACGGGATGCTGGCCGCGTCGGCCGAGCAGATCGCGACCTTCCAGCAACGCGCCGCCGCCGACGAGGTGCTCTCGAGCGCGTTCGCCGCAATGACCTACAAGCAGACCGCCTCCGAGCGAATCCCGTTCTCGCGCATGATGGTCAAGGCCAAGCGGGAGATCGTCCCGCTGGGCGTCGACGGGCTGGACATGCCGGCCAGGGTCGATGACGTCGCCGCGACCGATGTCCCGCCGCAGCAGTGGCGAGAACTCATTCGGCGCGACGACGTCGTCGTCCTCGACAACCGCAACTCCTTCGAGTTCGAGGTCGGTCGTTTCCGCGGAGCGGTCGACCCCGGAGTGGTGAACTTCCGCGATTTCCGCGACTTCGTCGAACGACACGCTCCGGAGTGGAAGGCCGAGGGCAAGCAGGTCGCGATGTACTGCACCGGCGGCATCCGCTGCGAGAAGTCGAGCCCCTGGATGCAGGACCTCGGCCTGAAGGTGCACCAGCTGCAAGGCGGAATTCTCAACTATTTCAAGGAGATTCCGGACGCGGACGCCGACTTCGACGGTGAGTGCTTCGTCTTCGACAACCGGGTCACCCTCGACACCAACCTGCGCGACGTCGGTCGCCAACGCTCCGACATCGACGGCTGAGCGTGCCCACCCGTCGAAGCGTGTTGGCTTCGTCCGCGGCTGCTTCGCTTCTGAGGGCGCCCCACTCGCCGACCCCGGAACGTTTCGCCGCCGGGTTTCGTCGCAGGCCCGGGCATCAGCCAGGATGGTGCCGACCAGGGAGGGTGAAATGGCAGAACTCGTCGCGCGTTCGTCGCGCGTCATCGAGGCCAGGTTGCAGAAGTCGTCGGTGCGTGCGATCAGCGGGTCGATGGTTTCCTACCAGGGCCAGGTGCAGTTCAAGAACGCCGGATTCGGCGGTGGCGCAGGCGTATTGGCCGGCCTCAAGCAGAAGGCGACCGGTGAGTCGCTGACCTTGATGGAGTGCGCCGGCGACGGCGTCGTCCAGTTCGCCGTCAACGCGCAGTACGTCACCGTGCTGCCGCTGAACAACGAGACGATGCAGGTCGAGAGTCGCCAGATCCTGGCGCTCGCGGGCAACCTCAACACCAACGTCCAGTTCGCCGGAGTCGGTGGGATGAGCAGTGGGCAGGGCTTGTTCACCACGACCGTCAGCGGCACCGGTCAGGTCGCGCTGCTGAGCGCGGGCGGCCCGCTGATCCACCTTGAGGTCAACCCAAACCTGCCGCTGGTCGTCGACCCGGACGCGTTCGTCGCGGCCAAGGGACAACTGCAGCAGTCGTTCGTCACCGACGTCTCCTGGCGATCCGCGGTCGGGCAGGGCGGCGGCGAGGCGTTCTCGCTGCGCTGGCAGGGCCAGGGCGTCGTCTCCATCCAGCCGGCGGAACGGTGATCGGCATGTTCGAGAAGATCAACAGCAAGGTCGTGAAGGCCGACCTTGGGCGTACCGGTCCGATCGTGTCGCGCCGCGGTTCGATGCTCTTCTACTCCGGCCAGGTGCACTTCGCGCCGCACCAGATCCCGGGCGCCGGCGGCGCACCCGGGGGCATGGGCGCGATGGTCGGCTCCATGATGCGCAGTGAGCACGAGCGGACGATGATCGCTCAGGGCAACGGCCAGGTGCACTACGGATTCCAGGGGCTGGCACTGCACGTCATCGACCTGCCGCAGGGCGGACAGGTCACTGCCGACATGTCCCGGATGCTCGGTTACACCGCCGGGATGCAGGCGTCCATCGTTTCGACCCAGTCCCAGCAGGGCGGCGGAGGCGGGCTCCGCGGAGCACTTCGCGGGGCAGCCACCGGTGCGCTCACCGGCAACGGGATGTTCACCACCCAACTCAGCGGCGTCGGTGCGGTCGTGCTGGTCGCTCACGGCGAACTCATCGAGATCCCGGTCGGCAACGGCCCGGTGGTCGTCGATCCGCAGGCGTTCGTCGGCACGGTCGGCAACGTCCAGACCCAGCTGCAGTCGGCGATGAGCTGGCGGGACGCGGTGGGTCGTGGTTCGGGTGAGGCGATGCAGTTGCAGTGCAACGGTCAGGGAGTCGTGCTGGTGCAGGCATCGGAGGAGAAGCTGTGAGCAATGTTCTGAATCCCGGTGTGCTGCAAGGCAACGACAACATCCCGGGCAACGAGTACGCGTACTACTTCACGCTCGACCGTCCCTGGTTCATGAGCAAGGGCGCGATGATCGCCTACTACGGTCAGGCGAGCTTCCACGCGCTGACCGCGGGCATCGGAGCGGGCCTGCAGCAGATGGTCGCCGGCACTTTCAGCGCCCCGATGTACCAACAGGACTTCGTCGTCGTCGAGGGCCAGGGCACGCTGATCATCGGCGACCGTGGCTACACGATCAACAGCTACGACCTGGACGAGGGCAACCTCACCGTCCGCGCGTCCAACCTGCTCGCGTTCGAGCCGGGTATCCAGCTCAACCAGTCGATCGTGCCCGGCTTCCTCACCCTCATCGGCACCGGCAAGTTCCTCGCGTCCTCCAACGGACCGGTGATGTTCGTCGAGCCGCCGCTGCGCGTCGACCCGGAGGCACTCGTGGGCTGGGCCGACTGCCCGTCCCCGTCGCTGCACTACGACCAGAACTGGGTCAACAGCTTCATGTCGTCGGGCGCGGCGATGCTCGGCATCAACTCCGGTGAGGAGCGGCAGTACGACTTCACCGGCGCCGGCACCGTCCTGATCCAGAGCAGCGAGAAGGTCGTTGACGACCACCACGTGGTGCGCAACATCGAGCAGCAACTGCCGCTCGTCTCGCCGGCTGGCTTGGCGATGTTGCAGCAGCGGATCACGGCGCAGCAACAGCAGCAACACCGCTGACGTCGGTGCGGAAAGGGCTCGACGTACCCTGACGGGTGACCGACCGCACCCGTTTCGGCATCGCGCAGCGCCTCGTCGCGCTGGTGACGATCGTCCTTGCGGCCGGGCTCATCGCCGCCGGTGCGACCACCGGACGGTGGTCGAGCAGGCGTCACAACGGTGGTCGAGTAGGCGTCGGAACGGTGGTCGAGCAGGCGTCGGAACGGTGGTCGAGCAGGCGTCGGAACGGTGGTCGAGCAGGCGTCGGAACGGTGGTCGAGCAGGCGCCAGAACGGTGGTCGAGCAGGCGTCACAACGGTGGTCGAGTAGGTGCGGAGCGTTAGCGGAGTGCCGCGATCGAGACCACGTGAGTTGTCCTCGGGCGCAACTTCTTCGTGGCACGCCGCTGCAGGATCTTGCTCAGGTCGGCCGACGGACGGTCGATGATCACCGTTGATCTTTCGTGCCCCCCGGGTCCCGGATCTGGTGCGTGCGCAGCTGGGGGACTTCGCGGCGGGCGCGGGCTCTCGACCGCAGTGGCGGCAGACTCTCACCGCAGGTCGAAGGAGTGCCCGTGGCTTTGAGCGTGGGCAGTCTCTGCGTGGCAGTCGACACCACCACCGGTCGCCGGTTCGACCTGTACCGCGTCGAACGACGCTGAGCACCGGGCGGTCGTCATTGCGGCCACTTTCCTCCCACCACGGGTGTAGTGGAGGCTGAGCTGGACGGGACCTCGAGCGTCGGGGAGCGACTCCTACGCTGACGTCCCATGAGTTCGAGCACGACGCAGCCGGTGACGGCCTCGGTCATGCCCACGGTCATGGCTGGCATCGTCTGTGGGCTCGTCGGTTTCACCTCCTCGTTCGCCGTCGTGCTGACCGGGCTTCGCGCGGTCGGTGCATCGCAGGCGCAGGCAGCCTCCGGACTCATGGCGCTCTGCCTGACGATGGGTCTGGGATGCGTGCTGTTCAGCTGGCGCCTGAAGATGCCGGTCACCATGGCGTGGTCCACGCCGGGTGCCGCGCTGCTCGCGGCTGCGGCCGCACCGCACGGCGGATTCGCTTCTGCTGTGGGCGCATTCATGGTCTGCGGCATCCTGCTCGCGCTCTGCGGGCTCATCCGCCCGCTCGGTCGGCTGGTCGAGTCGATCCCGGCCCCGCTCGCGTCCGCGATGCTCGCCGGGGTGCTGTTGCAACTGGTCATCGAACCGGTGTCCGCCGTCCAGGCGGACCCCTGGGCGATCGGACCGGTGATCCTCACCTGGTTGGTGCTCACCGCGCTCGCTCGCCGATGGGCGGTCATCGGTGCGCTGCTCGCCGCGTTCGTGGTGATGGCGGTGCGCGGCGTGTTCGGACATCTCGATCTGTCCAACGCCGCACCCAGCCTGAGTTTCGTTGCACCGCAATGGGACACGGGAGCCATGTTCGCGATCGCGATCCCGCTGTGGATCGTGACGATGAGTTCGCAGAACATCCCGGGCATCGCGGTGCTGTCGTCCTTCGGTTACAAGCCGGGTATGCGAGGTCCGCTGCTGTACACCGGCGGTGCATCGGCGGTCGGTGCGCTCGCGGGAGGTCACGCGATCAACCTCGCCGCGATCTCCGCCGCGCTCGCGGCGGGCCCCGAGGCGGGACCGGACCCGAAGCGCCGGTGGGTCGCCGGAATCTCCTGTGGGCTCACCTACCTCGCGTTCGGCCCGCTTGCCGGACTGGTGTCCGCCGTCGCCGTCGCGGCCCCGAAGGGGATCGTCGAGACCATCGCCGGACTCGCGCTGATCGCCACCTTCGCCGCTGCTGCCTGGTCCGCCCTGGCCCAGGAGAGCGCACGGGAAGCCGGTGCGATCGCGCTCGTAGTGGCGGCGTCCGGCATCACGATCGCCGGGATCGGTTCGGCGTTCTGGGGGTTGGTCGCGGGGCTGGTGTTGTACGTCGTGCTGCGTCGCCGGCCGGCCTGACTACCCTCGGGTGAGTGAGCCGAACCGTCGAACTTGCCCAGCAGATGAGCGACGACCTTCGTTCGTTGCGCCGCGACTTGCACCGCATCCCGGAGATCGGCCTGCGGTTGCCGCTGACCAAGGCGCGGTTGCTCGAAGCGCTCGACGGTCTGCCGATCGAGATCCACCTGAGCGACAACCTCGACTCGGTCGTGGGCGTGATCCGTGGCGGTGCCCGCACCGACGGACCCGTGGTGCTGCTGCGCGGCGACATGGACGCGTTGCCGGTGCAGGAACTTCACGAATCCGATTACTGCTCAACGCATCCCGGGGCCATGCACGCGTGCGGGCACGACATGCACATCGCCGGTCTCGTCGGTGCAGCCCGCATCCTGTGCCAGCTGAAGGACGAACTGGCCGGTGACGTCGTCCTCATGTTCCAGCCCGCCGAGGAAGGCCCGGGCGGTGCCGAGCCGATGCTCAATGAGGGTCTGCTCGACATCGCCGGACGACCTGTCGAGGCGGCGTACGCGATGCATGTCGCCTCCGCCACCTTCCCCAAGGGCACCTGGTGGACGACCCGCGGCGCCTGCATGGCGGCGGCGGAAGACGTCCACATCGTCGTCCGGGGCGCGGGTGGTCACGGCTCCCAGCCGCAGGTCGCCCTCGACCCGGTGCCGGTCGCCTGCGAGATCGCGCTTGCGATCCAGACCGCCGTCACGCGCCGGTTCGACGTCTTCGACCCGGTCGTGGCGACCATCGGACGCATCGCGGCGGGCACGAAGTCGAACATCATCCCCGACACCGCCGAGCTCGACATCACCTTGCGGTCGCTGTCCCAGGAGTCGCGAAAGCGTTTGCGCGAGACGGTGATCCGTCTGGCCGAGGGAATCTCGCAGGCGCACGGTCTGAGTGCCGAACATCAGGTGGTCGAGTCCTACCCGCCCACCGTGAACACCGATGCCGACTACGACCTGGGGCGGCAGGTGGTCACCGACCTGTTCGGCGCGGACGCCTACGTCGAGCGCGAGGAGCCCGAGATGGGCGCCGAGGACTTCTCGTTCGTGCTCGAACGCGTCCCGGGCGCCTACTTCTTCCTCGGCTGCTGCCCGACGGACGACCCGAAGACGGCCGCCGACAATCACTCCCCACGGGCAGCGTTCGACGACGACGTCCTGTGGCAGGCGTCCGCCTGGCTCGCCGAGATGGCCCTGCGCCGCACTCAGCAACTACGCCCTTGGTCAAGGAAACGGGTTGCTACCGCGACCAGTTCTCGAGCCTCGACAAGTGGTCGCTGTGACGATCGGAAACTTTGACTACGGGGGTAGAGGTGTTCGGTCGGGAACGCGGGCCAATGGGCAGAGCGTTCCGCCTAGAGTGGGGAACCAAATGGGGGAAGCCCCGCACGCAAGCGTGACGAGAGAGGCAATCCATGTCCGACCTTGACCTCGGCGGCCAGCCGACCAAGCCCACCCAGACCGCGACGAGCGCACCCGGCGGTGAGGGACTCGTCCTCGAAGCGCCCGCTGCGGTCGCCGTCGTCGAGGAGAGCCAGGCGGTGCAGGCCGTCCCGGTGAACGCCGAGGCGCAGTCCGAACTGGACAAGAAGGCGCAGGCGTACGTCGAAGACCTCACCAGCATGGACATGAAGTCGCCGGCCTTCACCGAGAAGGTCAACTCCATCGTTCTCATGGGTGACAGCGAGATCCGCAAGAGCTCCGAGGTCTCCAACCGGATGCTGCAGCGCCCGGCCGCCCAGGGCGGCAAGGACTCCGCGCAGGGCAAGGTGTCGGGAACGCTGGTCGACCTGCGTCGCACGATCACCGATCTCGACCCGAACCGTGCGGACCTCAAGGGCGCCAAGAAGATCCTGAAGTGGATGCCGGGCGGCAACAAGATCGAGAACTACTTCATGAAGTACCAGTCGGCGCAGAGCCACCTGGACTCCATCATCCGCAGCCTCGCCAGCGGCCAGGACGAACTGCGCAAGGACAACGCGTCCATCGACGTCGAGCGCACGAACATGTGGAACGCCATGCAGAAGCTGGGCGAGTACAACCAGCTCGCAACGGCGCTCGACAAGGCCGTTGAGAGCAAGATCGCCGGACTCGAGGCCGAGGGCCGCACCGAGGACGCGCAGATCATGAAGTCGGACGTGTTGTTCGCGGTGCGCCAGCGCCGGCAGGACATCATGACCCAGATGGCCGTGGCGGTTCAGGGCTACCTGGCGCTCGACCTCGTCCGCAAGAACAACGTCGAGCTCATCCGCGGCGTCGACCGCGCCCAGACCACCACGGTCGCGGCGCTGCGCACGGCGGTCATCGTCAGCCAGGCGCTCAGCCAGCAGAAGATCGTCCTCGACCAGATCACCGCGCTGAACTCCACCACGTCCAGCCTGATCGAGAAGACCAGCGAGCAGCTGAAGACGCAGGGCGTCGAGATCCACGAGCAGGCGGCGTCCAGCACGATCGAGATCGACAAGCTGCAGCGCGCGTTCGACAACGTCTTCCAGACGATGGACGCGATCGACACCTTCCGCTCGCAGGCCACGCAGAACATGGCGACCACCGTCCAAGCGCTCGAGGGTCAGGTGCAGCGCGCCAAGCCGTACCTGGAGCGTTCGTTGCGCAACCAGGGTGTGGACGCGACGACCTCGGCGCAGTTCCAGCCGCCGCAGCAGCGCCCCGGAATCCCGAACAACATCCAGCAGCAGGGTCCGCGGCAGGGCGAGCAGCCGCCGTACCCGCACCAGGGCGGAAACCAGTAAGTGGGGCTCCTGTCACGACTGTTCGAGCCCGGCCAGAACGGTCAGGCTCAAGGCGGTCAGGCCGCGCGCGGTTCGGTGATGTCGGACCGCGCGCGGGCGCAGTCCCAGCGAGGTGGCCGGGCGGTCGACACCACCGCGCCCGCGCCGCCGCCCAAGCCGGAAGGGGATGACGTCCCCTCATTGCTGCGGCACAACCAATCGCTGGTGCTCGAGATCAACCGGAGCGCTGCGCACCTGCCCGGGCTCGGCGTCGTGCTCGCGCGCTCGGTCACCGACACCGTCCGTACCGTGCTCACCTCGCCCGAAGCGAACATGCTCGACATCTCGGTGCGGGTCGCGATCTTCGGCGTGCTGACCGACTACCTGCCCAGCACCATCCGGACGTACGTCGGCGCGTCACGCGCGGCGGCCCCGGGTTCGCCGGAGATGGCCGCCGCCGACGATCAGTTGGTAGAGCAACTCACCGCGCTGCGCCGCTCCGTGGGTGAGTTGGCCGAGGCGAGTCGGATGCGCGATGTGCAGGCGTTGCAGGTGCACGGGCGCTTCCTGGAGTCCAAGTTCGGTCAGTCCGACCTCGACCTCTGACCCGAAAGTCCGCAGGACGCGCGGGTCAACTCACCGATCCTGCGGACTTACGGGGGTCAGGTGGTCCAGGGCGCGAGGGCGTCTGCCTCGGCCCGCAGTCGTTCGGCCCGCTCATGCTGTCCGAGGCGCTCGCACGATGCGGCCTCTGCTTCGCGCAGATCGACCTCGGTCTCGATGATGAACTGCACTTCGTGCGGAGTGAGCTCGTGCCGTGGGACGTCGGTGGCGCCGGCCCCGCTCGGTGATTCCTCGATCGACCCACCGCGATCGTCCGCAGGCACCGCTGCGGCGTTCTGCAGCGCGGAGATGGCGGCCCGTAACGCCATCACGGCGGGCTGATCGCGGTCGTGCATCGCCTCGTTCAGTGCGGCTCGTAGCTGGGCCAACGTCTCCTCGAGTTCCATGCACCCATGGTGTCGCCTCGGCGCTTGTTCGTTGCGCAAACGAGTCACGTGGACTTGCGAACGGGCACCCATGTCTGTCTTGAATAGATGCTTCAGGCACGACAACTGCATCGACGGACGACGGGGGCACTTTGTGCTACCGCCGACGAGGAGACCGATTCATGAGTTCATCGACACCGCCATCGACCACCACCGACAGTCCGCCGGGGGACGGCAAGAAGCGCTTGGTGGAGGCGCCACGGGTCTTCTGGCCGGCCGCGATCATTCTGCTGTTGTTCGTAGCTGCCGCGCTCATCATGCCGAGCCAGATGAACGACGTGCTGACCAAGGCGAACGACACGGTCGTCCGCGATCTCGGTTGGTTCTACGTCATCACCGTGACCGGGTTCGTGTTCTGGGCACTCTGGCTGGTGTTCTCGCCGATGGGCAACATCGTCCTGGGTAAGCCCGAGGACGATCCGGAGTTCTCGCTGCCGTCATGGTTCGCAATGCTGTTCGCCGCCGGCATGGGCATCGGCCTGGTCTTCTGGGGCGTCGCCGAACCGCTCAACCACTTCTCGTCACCGCCGCCCGGCACCGGCACCTCCGAGCCCGCCAGGGCGCGCGCCGCGATGGACACCACCTTCCTGCACTGGGGCCTGCACGCCTGGGCCATCTACGTGGTGGTCGGTCTGTCCGTCGCCTACGCGGTGCACCGCAAGGGACGCAGCATCTCCATCCGTTGGGCGCTCGAACCGCTGCTCGGTGACCGGGTGAAGGGCTGGCTGGGTGACGTCATCGACGTCCTCGCCGTCGTCGGCACCCTGTTCGGCGTCGCCACCTCGCTCGGGTTCGGCGTCTCGCAGGTCGGCGCCGGCCTGGGACACCTCGGCGTCGCTGAGACCGACGACTCCGGCACGGTCAGCACCTGGCTGCTGGTCGCGCTCATCATCGGCATCACCGCCGTCGCGACGATCTCGGTGGTCACCGGCGTCGACAAGGGCATCAAATTCCTGTCGAACCTCAACATGGGCGTCGCGGGACTGCTGATGCTCATCGTCCTGGTGTTCGGACCCTCGATGTTCCTGATGGCTGACTTCGTGCAGCAGCTGGGCTCCTACCTGCAGAACTTCCTCTCACTCAGCTTCCGCACGCTCGCCTTCGAGGGCGACGCCGGCAAGGACTGGCTGTCCGGTTGGACGACGTTCTACTGGGGTTGGTGGATCAGCTGGTCACCGTTCGTGGGCGTGTTCATCGCCCGCATCTCGCGCGGACGCACGGTGCGCGAGTTCGTAGCCGGCGTCCTGCTCGTCCCGACCCTGCTCGGGTGCCTGTGGTTCGCGATCTTCGGCGGCTCCGGTCTGCACCGCGAGATCTTCGGCGATAAGGGTCTGATCAAGGACGGCAAGGTCTCGACCGACCTGGCCATGTTCCAGTTGCTCGACGGACTGCCCGCTTCGACGCTGCTCAGCGTCATCGCGATCGTCCTCGTGGTGGTCTTCTTCGTGACCAGCTCCGACTCCGGTTCGTTCGTGGTCGACATGATCGCCTCGGGCGGCAACCCGAACCCGCCGGTGTGGAGCCGGGTGATGTGGGCCTCGCTCGAGGGCGGCATCGCCGCAGCCCTGATCCTCACCGGTGGAGCGGGAGGCGAGGGCCTCGCCGCACTGCAGACGATGGCGATCCTGGTCGCGCTGCCGTTCAGCATCGTGCTGATCCTGATGGCGATCTCGACCGGCAAGGAGCTTGTCGGCAAGCACGCCGAACTCGTGCACGGTCGCCGTCGCCGGTTCGAGAAATCGATCCGCGACGAGATCCGCAGCGAGTTCGATGCCATCCGGCAAAACCCCAACCGGGGAAGCGACGCCGGCCGTCGCTGAGCGACTCACCACGACGGACGCGTCACCGGTAGGTGGCGCGTCCGTCGCTTTCCCAACCACCCGCGCAGGCCACCGACGACCCATCGTCCGCGTCTCCCGATTAGGGTGGCGAGCGTGAGTCCGATGGCGAAGGGGGCCAATGTCGCCCTCACCCGTGAAGTGCCCGGCCTGAAGGGCCTGGTCGTCGGCGTCGACTGGGACGCCGGAGCCGAGCGTTTCCTGCACGACAGTCTCACCCTGCTCACCGTGCTCTGCGGCAGCGACCGCAAGGCACTCAGCCAGGAGCACGTCGTCCACTTCAACCAGATGGTCTCGGCCGATCTGTCCACTGGACACGTCGCCGACACGATGGGCGACGACGACGAGCAGGTCGAGGTCGATCTCAGCGGCGTGCCGGACGAGGTGCAGCGCATCGTCTTCGTTCTCTACGTCAACGAGGGCGGCGGCGGACGCCGGACGCTCGGCCAGTTGCGGCGCCTGGTCGTCCGAGTGCTCAACCTCGACGGCGGAGCATCCGTGGTGACCACGAACGATTTGGTCCCCGGCCTGCGCGGCGAGACCGCGCTGTCGCTCGTCGAGCTCTACCGCCACTCGGGCGACTGGAAACTGCGGGTGCTCGGCGCCGGCTACTCCGACGGGCTCAAGGGAGTCGCGCGCGACTTCGGGGTCAACCTGTGAGCGACTTCGGTTTCCTTCGGGCCCGTCGCCGCGAGCAACCGCAGGCGGCGCCGCGACCGGCATCGAACGGTTCGAGCGCCTCACCGGTCGCCGACTTCCTGACCGGACGCGCGGCGCGCCCGGGCCGTGATGCCCCTTCAGTCCAGTCACCGGTCGCCGATCGGCCTGCAGCGCAGTCGAATCCGCTCGACCTGTCCCGCCCCGAAACTCCCGCACCCGCACCGTCGCCCCCTCAGCCACAGGCCTCGTCCGCCGGAAGGAACCCGCTCGACCTCGGCGGATCGGACCCCACCCCGCCGAGCCGGCCGTCTGCGCCGCGCTCCAACCCGCTGGACCTCGGCGGATCCGAGCAGCGGGTTGAGCAGAGGGTCGAGCCGCCGAGCAGAAACGCGCCCGTCCCGACGAGCAACAACCTGCTCGACCTGTCCGGTCCGTCCGGATCGGCGCCGGTGCGGGCTTCCACCGGAAGGTTCGCCCCCTTGGTCAACCACGAACTCGGCCTCCCCACCCTCGACGAAGGAGAACGACGCATCCTCACGGTCGAGGACCCCGTCGTCCACCTCACCCGTATGCAGTCGTCCGCAGGCGCGTTGGAGTTCACCGCTGCGACCGCGCAGCCGAACCAGTTGCTGCTGGGCTGCCTGTTCGAGACCGTCGACCAACGTGAGTCGATCGTGCTGCCGGGCATGCGTCCGCAGGGTCCCGACCCGCACAGTCCGATCTTCCGCTCGACCACCCAGGGCGTCACGATCAACCTGCGCGGGATCAAACGTGCCGCGAGATTCTTCGTCATCGGGCTGCCGCAGACGTCCGACCGGTCGATGCCCGGCGGTACCTTGGTGGTGCAGACCTACGGGGGGTCGCGGTTGGAGGTCGTTCTCGACCGTTCGGCCACCTTCGGGGCCAAGGCGCTGATCACCGGTTACGTCGTGGAAGGAAGAATCGTGCTCCGAGCGGAACACGACCCCTTCAGCGGAACGTTGCAGCAGGTGGCCGGCGTCTACGGATACGACCAGATGACTTGGCGCGATCCGTTCACGCCACTGTTCTGAAGACTTCAGGACCGTTCGAACGACCATCAGGCATCCGCGCCTGAGCAGAAAGGGAAGAAACATGGCAGTCAGCCTCAGCAAGGGCGGCAACATCTCGCTGGCCAAGGCCGCACCCGGCATGACGACGGCGATCGTCGGTCTCGGCTGGAACCCGCGCACCACCGACGGTGCCCCCTTCGACCTCGACGCGTCCGCGCTGCTGTGCGGCGCCGACGGCAAGGTCCGCAGCGACGCCGACTTCGTCTTCTACAACAACCTGCAGGCCGACAACGGCGCCGTCACCCACCAGGGTGACAACCGCACCGGTGAGGGCGACGGCGACGACGAGCAGATCCAGGTCGACCTGACCCGTGTGTCCGCAGACGTCGAGAAGGTCGTCTTCATCGCCTCGATCGACCAGGCCGACCAGCGCGGCCAGAACTTCGGTCAGGTCGCTGACGCCTACATCCGCGTCTTCGACGCCGACGACCCCACGAACGCCGAGAAGGGCGTTCGCTTCGACCTCGGCGAGGACGCCTCGACCGAGACCGCGCTGATCTTCGGCGAGCTGTACCGCAACGGTGGCGAGTGGAAGTTCCGCGCCATCGCCCAGGGCTACTCGAGCGGCCTCGGTGGCGTCATCACCGACTTCGGCCTCTCGGTGGGCTGATCCACCGCTTGAACCACCACTGATCGCAGCCGCCTCAGTCACGCTGAGGCGGCTGCGTCGTGCCTGAACCCCCGTCACGAAAGCAGAAATGAAAGCTCTTCGGCACTTCACTCCGGACCTGATCGTCGCGGCGATCGTCCTGATCGTCGCCTTCTTCTACGACGGCTGGGCAGCCGTCGTCCTCACCGCCATCCTGATCCTCGTCGAGATCGTGTTCTCGTTCGACAACGCGGCGGTCAACGCCAAGTACCTCGTGCGACTGAACGAGTTCTGGCAGAAGATCTTCCTGACGATCGGCGTCCTGATCGCCGTCTTCGGTATGCGGCTGGTCTTCCCGTTCCTCATTGTCACCCTCACCGGTGGCATCGGCCCGATCGAGGCGGTCAATCTCGCGCTGGAGAAGGGCAACCCGGAAACCCCGGGCACCTACGGCTACATCCTGAACGAGGCACATCCGAGCATCGCCGCCTTCGGTGGAATGTTCCTGCTGCTGCTGTTCCTGGACTTCCTGTTCGACGAGCGCGACATCCTGTGGCTGAAGTGGATCGAGCGTCCGCTGCAGAAGCTGGGCAAGCTCGATGTGCTGTCGGTGATCATCGCCGGTATCGTGTTGCTGCTTGCCGCGGAGTACCTCGCCGAGACCACCGAGATCCGCAACCAGGTGTTGTTCGCCGGCCTGCTCGGCATCGTCCTGTACCTCTCGGTCAACGGCCTGTCGTCGATGATGGAGGCCCGCGAGGAGGAGAAGGACCACGAGTTCGAGGAAGCCGAGTCGCGTGGTGAGGTCGTCAAGCTCGCGGGTAAGGCCGCGTTCTCGATGTTCATGTTCCTGGAGGTCCTGGACGCCACGTTCAGCTTCGACGGAGTCATCGGCGCCTTCGCCATCACGCCCGACCCGCTGATCATCATGATGGGTCTCGGTGTCGGTGCGCTCTGCGTCCGTTCGATGACCATCTACTTGGTGCGCGAAGGCACACTCGCGGAGTACCGCTACCTCGAGCACGGCGCCCACTGGGCCATCGGTGCGCTCGCGATCATGCTGATCCTGACCATCCAGGCGCACCTGAGCGAGTTCATCATCGGCGGAGTCGGCATCGCGTTCATCGCGGGAGCGTGGATCTCCTCGGTCGTCGCCAACAAGAGGGACGATGAAACCGACGACTCCGGCCACCCGTTGGCTGAGAAGACAGCAACAACCAACAGCTAGGAGAAGCACGATGAGCATCAACCTGAGCAAGGGTCACACCGTCAACCTGGCCAAGCAGGACGGCGGCCAGTTGTCCCGCGTACGGATGGGCCTGGGCTGGGACACCAAGATCGTCACCAAGAAGGGTCTGTTCGGTGGCAGCAAGCAGGTGCAGAAGGACATCGACCTGGACGCGTCCGCGCTCCTGATCGGTGGGGGACGCGTGCTCGACACCGTCTACTTCGGCAATCTGCGCAGTCAGGACGGTTCGATCCAGCACACCGGTGACAACCTCACCGGTGCCGGCGACGGCGACGACGAGTCGATCGTGGTCGACCTGACCGCCGTCTCGGGCTCGGTCGAGCACATCGTGTTCGTCGTGAACTCCTTCTCGGGTGAGAACTTCTCCGAGGTCGACAACGCGTTCGTCCGGGTCGTCGACTCGAACGCGAACGACACCGAGTTGGCCCGCTTCCAGCTGTCGGGTTCGGGCACGCACACCGCGCTGGTGATGGCGAAGGTGTCGCGTCAGGGCGGCGGCTGGACCTTCACCGCCGTCGGCCACCCCGGCAACGGACGCATCGCCCGCGAGTTGGAGCCCCTGGCTCTGCAGGTCGTCTGACCCGCGAACCTACTGTTCACGTCGAACCCACCAGGCCCGCCTGGTGGGTTCGACGTTTGTTAGTAGGTTCGGGGGTGCGTGCCGAAGCAATCAGCCTGGACATCTGGGGGACGCTGCTTCGCAGCGACCCCGACTTCAAACCTGCCCGCAACGAGATGCTGCGTCATGCTCTCGCCGCGGACGTCGACCCCGACTGCTTCGACGAGGCGATGCGGACGATGGACCGCGAGGCCGACGAGATCTGCATGGCCCGCGGCACGGACGTCGGGTTCGCCGAACGCGTCCAGCTGACCCTCGCCCACCTGGCCCGACCAGCCGCAGAACACGCGGATCAGGTCGTCCATCTCGCTGACATTCGCGAGGACGTCGTCCGGGAGCTGATGGAGCAGCAGGCGCAGATGGCCCGCGAACACCACCCGATAGCCCTCGACGACCGCATCCCCGCGCTGGTCGCCGAGCTGGCCGAGACGCGTCCGGTGATCCTGACCAGCAACACCGGGATGCTGCCGGGCGTCCTGATGCGTGACCTGCTGGCGCTGGCCGGATTCACCGGGAATCTCGGCATGGTCTTCTCCAACGAGGTCGGTTGGGCCAAGCCGGACCGGCGAATCTTCGAGAAGACTCTCACCCTCGCGGAAGCAACCAACGGGGAACGTATTGCGTCATCCTGCGTTGTACACGTCGGCGACAATCCGCTCGCCGACGAGCAGGGTGCACGTGACGCCGGAATGACAGCCGTGCTGGTCGTGCCTGACGGCAAGAGCACCGTGGACGCGTTGGAAGCGTTGCGGTGAACTGACAGCAGTCGCGCGGGGGCGCGGCCGACGTGAGGGGACACGATGAATTCGACCTGCGTCACCACCGCGCGCCTGATCGGCCCGGTCGACGCCGTCCGCACCAGTGACGGCGCACCGTTCGACACAGACACCTACTCCCGGATGAAGCACGGTGACGCGGACGCGATCCGCGCGCTGGGCGACCTGCTCGCCGACGCGCTCATCGAGCAGTGTCCGCACCTGATCACCGACGACGCCGTGCCCACCTTGCCGGTGGCGTACCTGGCGGTCCGCCCGTCCTGCTGGTTCCTCGCCTACGCTGTGCTCGACCGCCTGAACGCCGAGCGGGCGAACCGCGGTTTGCCCGGTGGGCGCATCGTGCAGGTGCACAAGGACTCTGTCACCCACACCGACTACGCCGCCTCCACGCAGGCCGAGCGTGAGGCCGAGTTGGCTCGTATCGGGTTCGTGCTGGCCGAGCCGATCGACGGCACGAACTGCGTCGTGATCGACGACGTCCGCGTCACCGGGCTGGCCGAACGCACCGTGCTGACTGCCCTCGAGGCGTCCGAGCCGAAGAGCCTGGTCACCGGGTACGTCGCGATCTGCGAACCCGAACTGGCTGCGTCCCCACACGTCGAGTCGGCACTCAACCACGCCAGCATCACCTCGATCCTGCAGATGGTGCCGGCCGCGCAGGCCGGACGCTTCCACCTCACGATCCGCTTCCTCAAACGCGCACTCGCCTCGCCCGAACTGGAGCCCTTCCTCGTTCAGGTGCCGCAGGCGCTCGTGCAGGAGATGTACGACGGCGCGGTCGCCACCGGCGAGATCTTCATGGCCGGTTACCCCGAGGGCATGGCCACGCTGCGAGCCGCCCTCGAACGGGAGGTCGTCCATGTCTGACCGAATCGCGCTGCACACGCTCGCCGCCGACGCCTGCGTCCTGCCGTCGGACGGCGTTGTCCCGGCCATCGACTACAGCCGGTTCAAGTACGGCGACGGCGTCGCGTCCATCGCGTTCGGCCGGGCGCTCGCCGACCGTTTTCACGCGATCGTCGCGCCGCGCGACGGTGAACGGATCTTCGTCACCTCCTCCGGGTACGGAGCGGTCCCGCCGGCAGCCCGGTCCCTGGTGTCGCCGTTCGTCGCGCGCATGCGCCGTCTGGCACCCGGTGTGGAGCTGAAGCCGCTGCGGGTGCACCGTCTCGGTGTCTCGCCCGGCGACTACGCCACGATGGACGCGGCCGCGCGTGAACTCGCGGTCGGCGCGAAGTCGATGCACGTCGACCCACGCATCGACGTCTCCGGCGCCCGGGTGATCGCCCTCGACGACATCCGCGTCACCGGCACGCACGAGCTGGCGATGGACGGCTGCCTCAACGAGGCCGGTGCGTCCTGGATCGACCATCTGTACATCGTCGACGCGCACAGTGCTGCCGGGCGTCCGTCGCTGGAGTCCGACCTCAACGGGGTCGCCGCGTCGAGCGTCGAGGATCTGCTCGTGATCGTCGACTCGCCCCGCTTCGTCCCGAACGCCCGGTTGGCGAAGAAGATCACCACCCTCGGCCGGTTCGACCAGGAGCGCTTCCTGGCCGCTGTGCCGCCGACCGTCGCGGCGTGGATCCTGGACGCCGTCGAGCGCGACGGCCTGAGCCACGTGCCCGCGTACGCCACCGGCTTCCGCCGCCTGCAGCTCACGGCGGAAGCCCTGGCGAAGACCACCGCCACCGCGTGATGCCCGCCGGCACCTGACCTCGCGGCGATTCAGCGGCGCATGATCTTGCGCGACAACGCGTTTCCGCTGAACTGCGCGACCTGCACGATCACCACGATGATCGCGACCGCGACCCAGGTGACGGTCCAGTCGAAGCGCTGGTATCCGTACGTGATCGCGAACTGACCCAAACCGCCACCGCCGATGGCGCCGGCGATCGCGGTCATGTCGACCACCGCGACGAGGGCGAAGGTGTAACCGAGCACCAGCGGGCCGAGCGCCTCGGGGATCAGCACCGTCCGGATGGTCCGCCACGGTGACGCACCCATCGCCTCGGCCGCCTCGATCACGCCGGGGTCGACGGAGACGAGGTTCTGCTCGACGATGCGCGAGATGCCGAACGTGGCAGCCAGCGCGAGTGGGAACAGCACGGCACGCGTCCCGACCGTCGTCCCCATCACGTTGAGCGTCAGCGGACCGACCGCGGTGATGAAGATGATGAACGGGATCGGCCGGACGATGTTCACCAGCAGGTTGAGCACGGTGTAGACGGCGCGGTTGGCCAGGATGCCGCCGGCGCGGGTCGTGTAGAGCAGCACGCCGAGGACCAACCCGAGCCCGCCGCCGACGACCACGGTCACCGCGACCATCAGCAGCGTTTGCCAGATCGACTCCTGCAGAATCGGCGACAGTACGCCCCAGTCGGTGTCGTTACCCATCAGGCGACCTCCCTCACGGTGGCGATGCGGGCGAGTTCGTCGACGACGGTCTGGACGTCGGACTCCTGCCCGGTCAGGTTGAGCGTGAACGTGGTGAGGTCGTCGCCCTTGATCCGGGTGACACCTCCGTGGACGAACTCCAGCCCGACACCGCGCTCACCGACGCGTCCGATGACTGCGCCGAGGTTCTCGCCCGGGTTCGCGGTGACGGTGATCAGACGTCCGCGGTAGGAGGCTTCGAGTTCGTCGATCTCCTGCTCGTCCGGTTGGGTGTCCAGCGTCGCGCCGACGATGCGGCGGGTGGCGTCGGCCTTCGGTGCGGAGAAGATCTCTCGGACGCTGCCGTGCTCGACCATGCGTCCGGCGTCCAGCACCGCGACGCGGTCGGCGAGCGAGCGGACGACCTCCATCTCGTGGGTGATGACGACGACGGTGGTGCCGAGCTCCTCGTTGGCCTTGCGCAACAGCGCGAGGACGTCGCGGGTCGTGTCCGGGTCGAGGGCACTGGTCGCCTCGTCGGCGAGCAGGATGGACGGCCTGGTGGCGAGTGCGCGGGCGATGCCGACCCGCTGCTTCTGCCCACCGGACAGTTCCTCGGGATAGGACCAGGCGCGCTCGGTGAGACCGACGAAGTGCAGCAGTTCGGTGATGCGCTCGTAGATGTCGCGCTTGCTCCACCCCGCGAGTTCGAGCGGATAGGCGACATTGCCGTAGACGGTGCGCGAACGCAGCAGGTTGAACTGCTGGAAGACCATCCCGATATCGCCGCGAACTTCGCGGATCTTCTTGGGGGACAAACGGTTCAACGTATCTCCGTGCACGGTGACGGTGCCGTCCGTCGGTGCTTCGAGACCGTTGATCAGGCGCACCAGGGTGCTCTTGCCCGCACCGGAGAAGCCGATGAACGCGAAGATCTCACCGGCCTCGATGTCGAGAGTGATGTCGTCGAGAGCGCGCACGGACGACTTGCCACGCTTGAAGGTCTTGCCGACGCCTTCGAAGCGGATGATGGACTCGGTCATTTCGCCGCGATGTCCTTCTCGAGCCGCTGCAGGATCTTGCTCAGGTCGGCCGCCGGACGGTCGATGATCACCGCGGTGTTCTTGGTTTCCTTCTTCTTCGCAGCGAGGACCTCGGGGTTGTGCCAGATCTTCACGACCTTGGCGTAGGTCGCGTTGTCCTTGTCCTCGGCACGGGAGACGACCACGTTGATGTACGGCTCGGCGTTGCGCGACTTCGGGTCGTCCTGGAACAGCGCCTTGTTCGGATCGAGGTCGGCATCGAGCGCGAAGTTGTTGTTGATGATCGCGCCGTCCACGGAAGGCAGGGACGCGACGGTCTGTGCGGCGTCCACGGGCACGACGGTCACCTTCGAGGCGGCCTTGTCGATGTCGGCCGGTGTGGACAGGGCGTTGCCGCCGTCCTTGAGGGTCAGCAGTTTTGCCGCCTGCAGCACCAGCAGCGCTCGTGCCTGGTTGGTGGCGTCGTTCGGGATGGCGATCTTGCCGCCGGCCGGGATCTGGTTCAGCTTCTGGTGCTTCTTGGAGTACAGCGGGAGCGGAGTGATGACGGTCGCGCCGATGGGCGTGAGGTTCTGCTTCGCCTCGACGTTGTAGCTGCCCAGGAACTGCAGGTGCTGGAACAGGTTGAGATCGATCTGTCCCTGGGACAGGGCCGGGTTCGCCTGCGTGTAGTCGCTGAAGCTGACCGGCTCGATGTTGAGGCCCTCGGCCTTGCCCAGGCGCTGCATGATCGGCCAGATGTCACTGTTCGCCTCGGTGGTGCCGACCTTGACGGTGGTCAGCTTCGGGCCGCTGCCGTCGTCACCCGCGGTGGCTCGGCCGATGCCGAACCCGGCGGCGAGGGCGAGTGCGCTGGCACCCGCGATGAGGCCGAGCCATCTGCCGCGGTCGTGGCCCGGGTACGGCGGCAGAGGCGGGATGGCGGAGTCGGACGCAGGCACAGCGAAACCCTTCGAACATAGATAACTCTTAACTATGCAATGAATAACAGAACGCTATGGAAGAGCCAGGCCATTGGTCAAATTTTTGGGCTGTGAGGGCGGTCACGGCGGGCGGGCCAGGTCTTGCTGTTGACGGGAAGGCGATTAACGACGCGGAACGCCGTGGCTACTGCATAGTAGGGAGGCATGGGACAGCGAGTTCATGCCTTCACCGACGACGCCCTTGGCGGCCTGGACGCGACCGGGGTCGCCGAAGCGATCGCGTCCGGATCGATCTCGGCGAACGAGGCGGTCGAGGCCGCCATCGCGCGCGCCGAAAAGCTGAACCCCACGCTGGACGCATTGATGCGCGATGACTTCGCACGAGCCCGTCGACGGGCCGGGGAGAGCCGAACCGGCGCGTTCGCGGGGGTGCCGGCGGCGTTCAAGGACAACATCCCGGTGGCCGGCCTTCCGATGACCGAGGGATCGGCGGCGTTCCCGCGCACCCCGCACCAGAAGAACGGCGCTGTCGCGGCGCAATACCTGGCCACCGGCCTGATCCCGATTGCGACCACGACCATGCCCGAGTTCGGGTGGACCTGTTCGACGGAGTCGCGCACGTTCACCACCCGAAACCCCTGGGACACAGATGTTTCCGCAGGCGGGTCGTCCGGTGGGTCGGCCGCGCTCGTGGCGTCCGGCGTCGTGCCCATCGCCCACGGGAATGACGGCGGAGGGTCTGTGCGCATCCCCGCAGCAGCCTGCGGACTCGTCGGGCTCAAGCCGACGCGTGGACGTCTGCGCCTCGGTGACGCCGGCAAGATGCCGGTGCGCATCGTCAGCGACTCGGTGCTCGCCCGGTCGGTGCGCGATGTCGCCCGCTTCTACGCCGAGGCTGAGAAGACCTACAAGAACCGCACGCTGCCGGCCATTGGCCGCATCGAGCGCCCACTCGAGCGGCCACTGCGGATCGGCCTGATGCTCGACTCGCCGGTCGCCCCGGCGACCGACCCCCAGGTGCGGACTGTGGTGGAGACCTTCGCCGCGTCCCTCGAAGCGCTCGGGCACACTGTCGAGCCCTATGCGGTGAACGTGCCGCAGTTCTTCGCCGACGACTTCTCGCGCTATTGGCAGTTCCTGGCGTTCATGGGTTCGAGCCAGGGGGAGAAGTTGTTCGGCAAGGGATTCGACGCGTCCAAACTCGAGCCGCTTACCGTCGAACTTGCCCGCCGAGGCAAGGCCTCGTTGCCGAAGGCGCCGCTCTACATTGCGCGCCTGCTTGCCTCGAGTGCTGCGAGCCGCCGGGAGTTCCGGCGCGGCCCGGACGTCGTGCTCACTCCGGTGCTCACGGCGCCCACTCCCGAGTTGGGTTTCCTCGGACCGGAGGTCGACCCGTCGGTGCACTTCGATCGTCTGCTCGACCTCGTCGGCTTCACCCCACTCGCCAATGCGTCTGGAGCTCCTGCGATTTCGTTGCCGGCGGGGGTCGACGACCGGGGTTTGCCGGTGGGCGCGATGCTGTCGGCCACCCACGGCGCCGAGCGGTTGCTGCTCGAGCTCGCACTGCAGGTGGAGCAGGCGCATCCTTTCGAGCGGATCCAGGATGCATTCCCGGGCGCCGAGCAGTAGCCGGGGCCGGCGCGCCGGTGCGGCACTGTGCAGCGACCGGTAGAACTGTCTGCGTGACCGTGTTGATTCTTGGCGGGACGGCCGAGGCGAGAGCGCTCGCCGACGGCCTGGTGGCCGCCGGCGTGCCGCTGATCTCCTCGCTCGCCGGACGCGTCCAGCACCCGCGCCTGCCGGCCGGACCGGTGCGTTCGGGCGGGTTCGGCGGGGCCGAAGGGCTCGCCCGTTACCTGCAGACGGAGCAGATCGAGTTGCTCGTCGATGCGACCCATCCCTACGCCACGGCGATGACGGCCAATGCGGCGCAGGCGTCGCGGCTCGCCGACGTGCCGGCGGTGCGGTTGGCGCGGCCCGGGTGGGCGCACCACCCTGACGCCGACTCGTGGACGTGGGTCGACGACCACCAGGAGGCGTTGCAGGCAGCCGAGGACCACCTGCGGCACACCGGCGGCGTGCCGTTCCTCAGCACCGGTCGGCAGACCTTGCCGCACTACGCCGCTTGGCGTGAGATGCCGGTGCTGGTGCGGGTGGTCGAGCCGCTCGACGACGCGCCGCCGGCATGGACGGTGGTGCTCGACCGTGGCCCCTACACGCTCGACTCAGAGCGAGAACTCTTGCAGCGCAACAACATCGGCGTGCTGCTCAGCAAGGACTCCGGCGGTGCCTACACCGCCGCCAAACTCACCGCGGCCGGCGAACTCGGCGTGCGGGTGGTCGTCGTCCGGCGCCCGGACGTGCCGTCGGGGCTGGTCGAGGAGCCGAGCGTCGAGGCCGTGCTCGGGCGGATCGTCGCCGGACGCTCAGCCACGGACTGACCGTCATCGAGCAACCGCGGTGCATTCCGCGTGGTCCTTGTTGTGTCATGTGCTCTTATGGCAACAATGGTGGCACCCGATCGTTCTAGGGAGTTCCAACGTGGAGGTCCACGTGAGCGAGGAACTTGAATGGCGGCCCGAAACCTGTCCGAACCGAAGCCGCTGCCGCTGTACTTTCCTTCGGGATCGGTCTCTTGTTCGAGGCGGCCGGGAGGATTTCCTTTCTTTGTGGGAGTCTCTCTCGGAAGAGGAAAAGGAGAAGTATCGGCAGCGCGCGCGGATCGGTGGGTAGGGCTACTCGCAATAGCTCACGGATCAACGAGCGCAGCCCGGCGCCGGCGCCGAAGGGTGTCACGTGGCCCAAGCTTCAACTGAAAATGTGATCTTCGGCGACCGGCGGCAGAGGTTTCCGGGTTACCTGGAAAGCCAATGCCAACTCGTACTATCGGGCACGACAGATTGAGTACGGCTATATCTACGGTTACACCAAGCGCTGGGGACACTGTCCTCCCGGACAGATCCGTTCATGCAAGTAAGGAGGGGAAATTAAAGGGCTCTTCGCGCTTGAGCGGGGTGCCCGGTAGTTGATGGGGCTCGTGGCCCCGACATGCTGTTGGTCTCTCACAACGCGACAACAGCGAGGCCACGAGCATGAACGAGGGTACGTCAGTGCTGCTCGGGCTGGAGGACGAGTTCACCGTCCTGCAGCTCGAACGAATCGATGCCGACACGGTGCGTGTCGTCATCGAGGTCATCGACCCGGAGGGCGCCTGCCCCGAGTGCGGGGTGCTCACCTCAAGGATCAAGGAGCGGCCACTGGTTCGAGTCAAGGACTTGCCTGCCTCCGGCCAAAGAACCGATCTGTGGTGGCTAAAACGGCGCTTGGTGTGCCGCGAACCGGCCTGTGGGACAGCGACATTCACGCAGCAGTCCCGCGCTGTGCCGGCACGGTCGCGGCTCACGACCCGGCTACGAGAGAAGATCGGTTCGGCGATCGCGTCGGGCAACCGCGCCGTCAGCGAGGTCGCTAGCGATTACCAGGTGGCGTGGTCGACCGCGCACCCGGCGCTCATCGCACTGGCCAACCAGTGGCTGCCCGAGCCGGAACCCACCCGCGTGCTCGGCATCGACGAGACCCGCGCCCGGTCGGTGCGCTGGGTGCTCGAAGAGGCCGGCTGGACACGGTCGAACCCGTGGATGACCTCGTTCGTCAACGCCGACCCACCCTGCCCGGGCACCTTCTCGGGCTGACCCCGGGACGCTCCGGGGCGTGCGTGATCGACTGGCTCGCGCTGCAGACACCCGCGTTCCGGGCCGGCATCGACCTGGTCGTGATCGACCCGTCCGCGCCGTACGCGGGCGGGATCCGCACCGCCCTGCCGGACGCGCGGATCGCAGTCGACAAGTGGCATCTCGTCGCCCTCGCCAACCTCATGGTCACCCAGGTCCGTCAACGGATCACCCGGCAACTGCACGGCCGCCGCGGCACCGCCACCGACAAAGTCTGGGCCAGCCGGCAACTGCTGCTCACCGGCTACGAGCACCTCACCGTGAAGCAAAAGGCCCGGTTCAACGCCGCCCTCGCCGCCGAGGATCCGACCAACGAGATCGCCGCCGCGCATGCCGTCAAGGAACGCCTGCGCCTGCTGCTGGCCGAACACCAGCCGCACCAGATCCGGCGCAGGCTGTACGACTTCTACGACGCCGCCGCCCGCGCCGACATGGAGGAAACCAGCCGCCTAGCGACCACGAGCGACACCTGGTGGCCAGCGGTGCTCGTCGCGCTCACCGAGGACGTGACCAACGCCCGCACCGAGGGCTTCAACCGGATCATCAAGCAAACCAAGCGTGTCGGATGCGGCTTCACCAACATGGACAACTACCGAAGGCGCATCATGGTCCACATCGCCCTCACCCGAGGGCAGAGACCAGCAGCATGAAATCAGCACACGCCCCGCTCAAATGCGGAGAGCCATTTATCTCTGCAGTAGACGCCCGGCCCGTCTTCGGCGCCTCGTGCCACACATGCCTTCCCGCTCGGGTTGCGGCGGGCCATAATTCGCCTTTCACGTGCCCGGCTTGCCGTCTTCGGAGCTGGGCCTTGACACCCCTGCACCGGGTACCCCCGCATCAGTACCGCACCTGCCGCTGGGCAGTCGATGCATCACCTGTCCGAACGGAATCGACCGGCCCCACGCTGATCACTGCTCTCACACCGCCGAAGCACTTCAACCGATCCGTCACTGCAGCATCATCGAGAAGCCGTCCTCGACACCGGCAGGTCCCGGGCCCGCTGGCTGTGATGTCTTCGCGCTGGCGGCGTCGGCGGGGAGAGGATTTCGCAGTGAGCAGCACCGCTCTTTCCGGGATCGAGGCGACCACCGAATCCGGCCCGCGGTGCTGCACGAAACCTTGGGGGCTCCATCGAGCCAGTGGCAATCCGGCCCGTGGTTGCCTCATCATGGAGCGGTGACTGCTGAGCGTTGCCGATCCACCGCCGATCCTGCCGAACCCCTTTCCGATGCCGAGCTGCTCATCGGCCTGGCGGTCTCACCATCCCTGAGTGCGGTGCTCGGCCCCGAGGTCACCACCTCGGTGCGCAAGATCTTGGTGCAGCGGTATCCGGGAGTGCGCTGGCAACTGAAGATGGCCGAAGACCGGCTGGTCGATCCACCCACCGAGACCTTGGACCTGCTGGAGGCGGCCCGAAACCGCGTGCTGGAGGACAACTGGGATTTGGCCGTGGTGCTCACCGAGATCCCCCTGAAGACCGGCCGACGTCCGGTGCTCACCCAGCTCAGCCCCGTGCACGGGGTAGGACTGGTCTCCGTCCCAGCCCTGGGAGCCGTGCACGTGCGGCAGAAGGTGCAAGAGACCACCGTGCACGTGGTCGGGCAGCTCCTGGGCTACGACGCCGAAGACCTCAACGCCCAGCGGGATCTTGCTCGAAGAGCCCACCAGCTGTCCACCGATCTCGACGAACGCCCGGACGACAACGTCGTGCAGTTCACGGCCCGAGTGCTGAGCGGCAACGTGCGGTTGCTGCTGGGCATGATCCGCGCCAACCAGCCTTGGGCCTTCGTGGCCCGGCTCTCCCGGGCGCTGGTCGTGGCAGCGGCCACCGGCATGCTGACATTGGTGGCCTCGGACCTATGGGTACTGGCCATGGCCTACGGGCCGGTGCGCCTGGTCCTGCTGGCGGTGATGGCGATCGGGGCGGTGAGTGCCACCCTGATCCTGGGAGCCGACTTGTGGGAGCGCCCACGGCGGCGAGCCCAACGTGAGCAGGTGATCCTGTTCAATTTGGCCACCACCGCGACCGTGGCCATCGGGGTTGTGGTGTTCTACCTCGTCTTATTCATCCTGTCCTGGGTCGGCGCGCTGCTGCTCATCGACGAGCAGGTACTGGCCGGTGTCGCCGGTCACCCAGTGAACGCTTTGGACTACGCGAAGATCAGCTGGCTCACCGCCAGCCTGGCCACCGTGGGCGGAGCACTAGGAGCTGGACTGGAGGACGAAGATGTGGTGCGCGCCGCTGCCTACACCCGGTCCAGCACCTGACACAGCCCCAGCACAGAAGAACTGAAACATCTACGCGTTGATGCCACGTCTATGCAGGTGTCATTGCCGGTCGCGATGACTTGGTGGGCTCAGCGCAGTGCGCTGCCTCGTACTCGGCGGGTGGGGCGTTGCCGAGGCGGGTGTGCGGGCGGGCGCTGTTGTACCTGTCGATCCGGGATCCGCACCGCCCTGCCGGACGCGCGGATCGCAGTCGACAAGTGGCATCTCGTCGCCCTCGCCAACCTCATGGTCACCCAGGTCCGTCAACGGATCACCCGGCAACTGCACGGCCGCCGCGGCACCGCCACCGACAAAGTCTGGGCCAGCCGGCAACTGCTGCTCACCGGCTACGAGCACCTCACCGTGAAGCAAAAGGCCCGGTTCAACGCCGCCCGCGCCGACATGGAGGAAACCAGCCGCCTAGCGACCACGAGCGACACCTGGTGGCCAGCGGTGCTCGTCGCGCTCACCGAGGACGTGACCAACGCCCGCACCGAGGGCTTCAACCGGATCATCAAGCAAACCAAGCGTGTCGGATGCGGCTTCACCAACATGGACAACTACCGAAGGCGCATCATGGTCCACATCGCCCTCACCCGAGGGCAGAGACCAGCAGCATGAAATCAGCACACGCCCCACTCAAATGCGGAGAGCCAATTAAAGTGCCCATGCTCCAGGAGTTACAAATATGGCCCGATGCTCCAATAGCCATGACTGACGCAAAGTGGGGAGAATTACTCAACAGCGATGGGAACATGAGCCAGTTCGGTATAGACGGAATGCTTTCGGCCGGAAACCTAACTTTATGGGCCCGGTCAAACCCAGTCAGATGCGTGAAGCGGGGGTCATCTCGGTTGATCCTGAACAGAAGCTCGCTTGTTCCCCTAAAGGAGTGGGATCCGGAAAAGCATCAGCCTATGGCACCTGATGGGAGTGTTGGGACACTCTTTTTCCCAACCGATTATTCCGCCCTACAAGACGCGCAAAAAAAGTCTTTTTTTCGCGCCGCATGGCTTAGAGCACTAGGGGCCATTGGAGCCGATTCCACACCCGATAATTTCCCGAATGGGATTTTTGATCCCATTTGCATTTCGGTTCCGCTACGGAACATATCTCCTCGCCACGGGATCAGAGCTGTGGGCCGCTTGGATGCTAGCGGAAGGGCGGCGATAACTTTTTTCAAAACGCATAAGCATGGAGGCGATGAGTTCGTCATATTCGGGCAGGAAATGGGTCCGACTGTCACCGATTGGCTGAGCTTCGGGCGGCTGTTGAAGCTCCGTAACGGAGCTGCTGTAATCGACGCTCCTTACGCCGATTCTATTCAGCTATTCGATGTTTAGAGGATCTTCAAAATTGAGGGATCTCCTATATTGCGGCGCGCCAGCGCTCAATTGCCCACGGTGATCGACCCGACGGCCGCGCATTGCACGGGATAATGTATGGAATGCCGTGTAATAGGCCGTGGGAGTGCGTCATGCACGCGCTGACCAACTCACCTCCGACGCCCTCAACGCACTCTGTCTCGGGGACGGTCGCACGGGCACCAGCGGCCACGGATGCGGTGCAGTTCACGGCACCGAAGCTGAATTTGTGGCCTTCCACGTTCCGGTAACCCTCACCGGTGCCCGGCCACCGCGCTGAGCGTCTGTCTCGAGCCCGCGGCATCACCAGCGGGCCTTTTCCAAGGAGTGACCAAAGGGAACAAGCCGACTGGTCGGCCCTTGCACCCGGAATCGATCAGCACCCTCGTCCAGGGGTACGGCAGAGGAGTGATCGCAGCTCCAGCGAGATCGAAAACAGTGAGGCGTTGTCCCAGCGGCCGCCGCAGAGACGGTCCGCGCGTCGCCATCAGCTTCGCAGCGCTGAGACGCCGAGCGACGCGGCAACGCTCAGCGCAAGAGCTGCGCCGCACACTCGGCGGTGCAGCCGGACGACGCGCAGCAGGTCATCGGGCGCGACGGCCCGTCCGTCGCCGAGCACACCGCGGTGCTCGACCGCGCCGTGATAACTGTTCGTGCCGCCGAGTCGCACCCCGAGGGCGGCAGCGTATGCCGACTCCACCGGGCCGGCGTTCGGGCTGGGGTGGGCGGGCGCGTCGCGCCGCACCGTGGCCACGATCGAGCGCGCGCGGCGGGGGTGCACCAGCATGGTGCACAGCACGCTCACCCGCGCCGCCGGCCAGTTGACGAGATCATCGAGTTTGGCTGCGGCCCAACCGAACTGCTCGTAACGTGGACTGTGGTGGCCGATCATCGCGTCGAGCGTGTTGATCGCGCGATGGGCAAGCAACCCCGGCGTGCCGGCCAACGCACCCCAGAACAGCGGCGCGACGACGGCGTCCGAACCGTTTTCGGCCACCGACTCCACCGCGGCGCGCGCCACCTGGGCTGCGTCGAGGCCGCTGGTGTCGCGACCGACCAGGTTGCGCACCCGCACCCGCGCGCCGTCGAGGTCGCCGCGGGCCAGCAGGTCGTGCACCGCGAGCGCCTCACGCTCCAACGATCGGCCGCCGAGCACCGTCCAGGTGGCCGCCGCGACCACCACCGTGTGCCGCGGCAGCAACCGTCCGGCGAACGCCACGGCACCGACCAGCACGCACACGTGCACTGCTCCGGCCACCCGCGTCGGTCGGTAGGTGAGCTTCTCCAAGGCGGCTGCGGTGCAGCCGAATCCGGCCACCGGGTGCAGCCGCCGCGGATCGCCGAGCACGCGGTCGGCGAGGTAGCCGGCGAGCAGACCAGCGGCACGTCGCGTATAGGGGCGCGTGCTCACTTGATCACCAGCGACTGTCCGGCGACCACCAACACCACGCGGTCGCAGACGGCCGCCACTCGTTGATTGAGCCGGCCCAGGCTGTCGGCGAAGATGCGTCCCGACCGGTGCGGGGCCACCAACCCCAGCCCCACCTCGTTGGTCACGAGCACCGCGGGTTGCGGCGGGCGGCGAGCGCGTCGGCCACCGCGTCGAACTCTGCGTCGAGCGCCCTCGCCCACTCGGCGGACGGCGCGTCCCACACCGCGAGGGCGTCGAGCCGGGCGGTGAGCCAGGTGCCGAGGCAGTCGACGAGCAACGCCTCGGTGCGGTCGGTGAGCACGGCGGCCAGGTCGGTGGTCTCGAGCACGGGCCACTCCGTGGGACGCCGCTCGCGGTGCGCGGCGATGCGATCGGCCCAGTCGGGGTCGTCGGTGGTGGGTCCGGTGGCCACGTAGACGACGGCACGATCGGCCGACATCGCGGATACGGCCGCCTCGGCCGCGGCGCTCTTGCCCGAGCGCACCCCGCCGGTGACGAGCGTCTTCATCGCAGTGCGCCCGCTGCTAGCACGAGCAGCGCGATGGTGGTGGCCAGCTCGATCGCGGCGCCCATGACGTCGCCGCTCACCCCGCCAAACCGGCGGCAACACACCCACAGCAGCCACAGCACGCCGAGCGCCGCGAACACTCCCGTCAGCGCTGCCTGCCACCAGGGCAGACCGGCCATCGTGGCCGCGCCGGCGAGCAGCGCCACGGAGACCGACTGCACCGCCGCGGCGACCGGCCACGCCACCGTGCCGGCGACCGTCGCACCCATGCCGGTCGGGCGGGCTGAAGGGATGCCGCGCAGACAAGTGAGCACCGTCGAGGCCCGCCCGACCACGACCCCCGCGGCGATGAGCAGAGCGCCCCACGGGAGTAACGCGAGACTGCCGATGAGGGCCGCCTGTAGACCCAGCGCGAGCACGAGCGCAACGACGCCCATGGGTCCGATGTCGCCGGAGTGCATGATCTCCAGCGCGCGTTCGCGGGTCCATCCGCCGCCGAGGCCGTCGACCGTGTCGGCGAGTCCGTCGAGGTGCATCGCACGGGTGGCGAGCGAAGTGGTCGCCACGGTGCACAGGCCCACCGCCAGTGGCGGCAGGTCGAGCCAGGTGCCGGCCCACGTCACCGCGGCGGCGCCGAGGGCCACCGGCAGCGCGGCGACCGGAGCAAGGGCCATCGCCCACCCTGCGGTGCGGCGGTCGATGGGGCCGATGTCGCCGGTCGGCACCACGGTCAGGGTGCCGACGGCAAGCCGGAGACCGGCCCCGGCCGGCGAACGCCTCGCCCTCATCGGGCCGCTGCGAACCGGACGACGCTCGCGGCGTCGAGCGCATCCACTGTCGCCCCGATGACGGTGACGGCGGGGGCGCGGATGTCGGCGGCCTCGGCGTCGGCCGCAATCGAAGCGAGCGTGCCGCGCACCGACTGCTGACTGGGCAGGCCGCCGTCGCTGATCGACGCCGCCGGGGTGTGGGGGTCGAGCCCCGCATCGATCAGACGACGACAGATCGCGGGCAGGGTCGCCACGCCCATGAGCACCACCAGGGTCAGGCCGCTGCGGGCGATGCCGTCCCAGTCGACGGTGCTGCGCGGATCGTCGGGCGGCACGTGGCCGCTGACCACGGCGAAACCCTGCGTGATGTCGCGATGGGTCACCGGCACACCAGCGAGAGCCGGCGCCGCGAGGGCGCTGCTCACCCCGGGCACGACACGCACCTCGATGCCTGCCGCACTGCAGGCGTTCCACTCCTCACCGCCACGCCCGAACACGAAGTTGTCACCGCCCTTGAGCCGCACCACATTTCGTCCGCGGCGAGCGTGCTCGATGAGCAGCCAGTTGATCTGCTCCTGCGGGGTGAACTCGCCGCGCGGGATCTTGCCGACGTGCACGATCTCGGCGCTGATGCCGGCCAACGCACCGAGCGGGGCGAGCCGGTCGCACACGACGACGTCGGCCTCCCTCACGGCGGCGAGTCCGGCGACGGTGAGCAGCTCGGTGGGTCCGGGGCCGCCGCCGACGAGGGTCACCCGTCCGGGCCCGGTGCTGCCGGTGGGCGCGTCGGTGGGCACGTCAGCGCGGCGGACGTCGTCGCGCAGCACCACCGCGTAGTCGTCGAGGTCCGGGTGCGGCACGATCCCGACGAGTCCACGCGACTGCAGGTCGAGCAGCCGGGGATCGGGTGTCTGCGTCTCGACGTCGACGAACAAGCCGGCCTCGAGCAGACGGTGCACGGCGTAGTCGGCATCGGCGCCCGGCCGGCGCAACAGGGCACGGTCACCCGGCTTCCAGAAGGTCATGCGGGCACCTCTTCGGGAGTGGCTGCAGCGGGGCGAGAGGTACGCGCGAGGGTCTCGTCGAGCGCCCTCAGGAAGGTGTCGATGGTGTGCGGGTCGCGCACGGCAATGCGGATCCACCGATCGGACAGGCCGGCGAAGGTGTCGCAGCGCCGCACGGCGAAACTGCTGTGTCGCAACGCTTCCCGCACCCCTTCGCCGACTTCGACGAGCACGAAGGGTGCCACCCCGGGCACCGGACGCAGCCCGCGGCGCTCCAGGGCGCCGACGAGATGCTCACGGGCGGAGGTGAGGTCACGGGCGGCCTGCGCCGACTCGCGCAGCGCACGGTCGGACGTCGTCGCGAGCATCACGGTGAGAGCGGGCGACGACACCGACCAATGCGGCTGTTGGCGGCGCACCAGCTCGATGAGTTGTGGGTCGCCGATCACGTAGCCGGCACGCAGTCCGGCCACGCCCCAGGTCTTGGTGAGCGAGCGCACGACGAGCATCGACTGCAGCTGCTCCGGGTCGGGCGAGATGCACGACTCGGTCTCGCCGGGCACGGCGTCGGCGAACGCCTCGTCGATCACCAGCACGCGTCCGCGGCGGCGCAGTGCGTGCAGGGTGGCGCGTGGGTGGAGCACACCGGTGGGGTTGGTCGGATTGCCCACGAACACCAGGTCGGCCGCGGGGTCGACAGCGGCCGGGTCGAGCACGAACCCGTGTTCGGCGCGCAGCACGAGCCGGTCGGCGGTGCGCCCGGCGGCCGCGAGCGCCTGGGCGGGCTCGGTGAACTGCGGTTCGACGATCAGCGGAGTGCGGCCCTCGATCGCGCGGGCGATGAGGGTGAACGCCTCGGCACCCCCGGCGGTCGGCAGCACCATCGACGGGTCGACCCCGTGTCGGCGGGCGATCGCGTCGCGGGCCGCCGTCGCGTCGGGATAGGCGCCGAGCCCGGCGATGCCGTCGGCGAGTTCGCCGGCCAACCAGGCGGGCGGCGCGGGCAGGCGCACGTTGACCGCGAGGTCGACGAGGTCGGGGCGGTCGCGGATGTCGTCGTCGCCGTGGTGTGCGTCGCCGTGGTGTGCGCCATGGGCGTCGGGCAACTCGAGAGCATCGGCCGCCGGACGCGGATCGACGGGGCGCGGGCCGCCGGCGGACACGTCGCGCATCGGTCGGGCGTCGGCGACCGGTGCGAACTCGTGCACCGCATCGGCGAACGCCGCCGCAAGCTGCGGGGCTCCCGCCCAGTGCGTGTGCAGGTAGGAGGCGTGCACGGTGGCGCGACCGGTGCGGGCCGGGTCGAGGGCGAAACCTTCGGGACCGCTGGGGAAGTGCCAGGCCGCCGCGGTGCCGTGACCGGGGTCGGTGCGGGTGCGGTGGAACTCGTGGCCGCGCGCGGTGGTGCCGGCCGGTCCGAGCAGGCTGTCGACGGTGAGTGTGGCGTCGCGGTAGCCGAGGGTGAGGCGCGGCTGCATGGCGGCGCGCGCGGGCAACACCCCGACCATCGGCCGGCCGTCGAGCGATTCGCACAGGTAGAGCAGGCCGGCGCATTCGGCCACCGTCGGCAGTCCCGACGACACCGCGTCGCGCACCTGGGTGAGCAACGGGGTGTTGGTGGCGAGCGCGCCGAGGTGTGCCTCGGGAAACCCGCCGCCGAGGTAGAGCCCGGTGGTGCCGGACGGCAGCTCGCGGTCGGTGGCGGGGTCGAAGCGCACCGGCTCGCAGCCGGCGGCCGCCAACATCTCGGCGGTCTCGGCGTAGTGGAAGGTGAACGCCCTTCCGCCCGCGACGGCCACTCGTCGGGCGGGTCGGTCGACGACCGGCGGAGCCCAGGGTTCGGCGTCCAACTGCTTTGCGGTGCAAGCGATCTCGAAGACCGCGTCGATGTCGATGTGCCGTGCGGTCTGCTCCGCGAGTCGGTCGAGCGAGGCCTGCGCGTCGTGCCGCTCCGACGCCGGCACCAGCCCGAGGTGGCGCGACGGTGCGCTGATGCCGGCATCGCGCGGGAGCACACCGAGCACCGGATATCCCTGCTGCTCGACGGCGCGGCGCACCTCGGCGGCGTGTCGGTCGCTGCCGGCCTTGTTGAGCACCACGCCCGCCACCCGCACCGCCGGGTCGTGGGTGGCGAGGCCGCGCACCAGCGCGCCGACCGTGCGCGCGGCCGAGGAGATGTCGACGACGAGCAGCACCGGCGAGTCGGTGAGCGCCGCGACGTGGGCGGTGGAGGCGAACCCGTCGGCTCCGAGCCGTCCGTCGAACAGCCCCATGACGCCCTCGATCACCGCGACGTCGGCAGGCGTCGGGTGCAGGCACCCGCGCAGGAACAGCGGCGCGACGAGCTCGGGCGAGGTGAGCCACGGGTCGAGGTTGCGGCTCGGCCGACCGGTGGCGAGTTCGTGGTAGCCGGGGTCGATGTAGTCGGGGCCGCACTTGGCGGGGGCGACGGCCTGACCGTGCGCCCGCAATGCGCCCATGAGGCCGACCGACACGGTCGTCTTGCCCTGGCCCGACGCCGCGGCGGCCACCACCAACCGCGGCTGGGTCACCATTCGATGCCCTTCTGGCCCTTCTGACCCTGGTCGAACGGGTGCGCGATCTTGGTCATCTCGGTGGCCAGGTCGGCGATCTCGAGCAGCTTCGGGTGGGGGTCGCGTCCGGTGATGACGACGTGCTGAAAACCGTTGCGGTCGTTGAGAGTTCGCACCACGTCTTCGACGTCGACCCACCCCCACTTGAGCACGTACGTGAATTCGTCGAGCACGTACAGGCCGTGGGTCTGCTCCTGCAGTCGCCGCTTGATCTCGGCCCAGCCCTCGCGGGCCGCGGCGGCGTGGTCGTCCTCGCTGCCGGTCTTGCGCGACCACGACCAACCCGAGCCCATCTTGTGCCACTCGATCGGCCCGCCCTCGCCGGTCTCGCGGTGCACCCGGTCGAGCGCCTCGAGCGCGGCCTGCTCGCCGATGCGCCACTTGGCCGACTTCACGAACTGGAACACCCCGATCGACCAGCCCTGGTTCCACCCGCGCAGCGCGAGCCCGAAGGCCGCCGTCGACTTTCCCTTGCCGGCCCCGCTGTGCACGATCACCAGCGGACGGTTGCGCCGCTGCCGGGTGGTGAGGCCGTCGTTGGCCTCGACGGGCGTCTGTCCTTGCACCATCAGGCGGCCTTCCCGGCGCCGGTCGACCGGCGCACCATATCGACGATCTCGGTTGCGGCCACCCGCTCCAGCGGCACGTATTCGGCGCCCATCCGGGCCGCGAGGTCGACCGCGAGCCCCATCCGGAAGCGTCCCGATTCGCAGTCGACGACCACGGTCTGCAGGCCGAGGGTCGGCCAGGCCGTCGCGATCTCACGAGCGCGGACGAGGGCGTCGGGCCCTGCGGTCGCCCTGCCGTCGGTGAGCACGACCACCAAGGGGCGCCGGTGCGGGTCGCGCAGCCGCTCGACCTGCACCGTGGCGAGAGTGCGCAGCAGCCCCTCGGCCAGCGGGGTGCGACCGCCGTGGGGCAGGTCGCTGAGGCAGCGCGCCGCCGCCTCGACCGATCCGGTGGGCGGCAGCACCAGGTTGGCGCCGGCGCCCGCGAAGCTGATCACGCCCACCCGGTCACGACGCTGGTAGGCGTCGACCAACAGGCTCATCACGGCGGTCTTCACCTCGCTCATCCGCTGCCGTGCGCCCATCGACCCGGAGGCGTCGACGGCGAAGAGCACGAGGTTCGACTCCTTGCCCTGGGTGATGCGCAGGCGCACGTCGTCGGTGGCGAACCGCAGCCGACCGTCGCGGCGTCCGCGTTCGTGTTGTCGGGGGGCCGCGGCGGTGATCGTGGCCGGGAGGTGGAGGCGCTGCGCACCGTCGGCGCGGCGGGTCGACCCGATGGTGCGACCCGCCGACGTGATGGCGGCGCTGCGGCGTCCGGCAGACCCGGTGCCGATGCCGTGCACGGTGAACGTGCGGGCTCGGAACGCCGAGTTCGGAGCGGCGACGCCGACGGCGCTGGGGCGTTCGGTGGGTGCGGCGTTGTCGCTCGCGTCGTCTCCTGCTGGGCTGTCGGCCCGGTTGTCGGAGTTGTCGCCGGCAGGGCCGGACGCGGAGGGCGTGGTCGACCGGTCGTCGGCGGGCTTTCCCGGCGAGCCGCCGTCGCCGGCGTCCCCGCTCTCGGAGGACTCGTCGCCGGATTCGTCGGCGGATTCGTCGCCGGACTCGTCCGGTTGCGGGCCGTCGGGCTCCGGGTCATCTGGGCCGTCCGGCTCCGGGCCGTCCGGGTCGGGGTCTTCATCGAGCAACCGGTCGAGCAGTTCCTCGTCGAGGCCCGGTGCGTCGAAGGGGTTGCGCCGACGCCGGTGCGGCAGCGCCAGCCGGGCGGCCACGCGGATGTCGTCCTTGGTCACCTCGTCGCGCCCGCACCAGGCGGCGTGGGCGCGGGCTGCGCGGGCGGTGACGATGTCGGCGCGCATGCCGTCGACGTCGAACCCGGCGCACACCCGGGCGATGGTGGCCAGCGCGCGGTCGCCGAGGCGCACCGAGGCGACCCGGGCCGACGCGTCGTGCAGTCGGCTGCGCAGCTTCTGCTGCTCGGGGCGGAAGCGGTCGGTGAAGGCGATCGGGTCGGCGTCGAACGCCAGCCGCCGGCGCACCACCTCAGCGCGGTGCTGCGGGTCGCGGGAGGCGCGCACCTCGACGGTGAGCCCGAAGCGGTCGAGCAGTTGCGGGCGCAGCTCACCCTCCTCCGGGTTCATCGTGCCGACGAGGGTCACGCGGGCGGCGTGAGAAACCGAAACTCCATCGCGCTCAACGGTGTTGCGGCCCATCGCGGCGGCGTCGAGGAGGAGATCGACGAGGTGGTCGTGCAGCAGGTTGACCTCGTCGACGTACAGCAGGCCGCGATGCGCCTGCGCCAGCAGACCGGGCTCGAAGCTGGTCTCACCGGCAGCGAGCGCCTTGCCCAGATCGAGCGAGCCGACCACGCGGTCCTCGGTCGCGCCGACCGGGAGTTCGACCAGTCGCGCCGGGCGCATCCGGGTGGGCGCGTCGTCGTGCGGGCCGTCGGGGCAGCGCTCGTCGCGGCGCGGGTCGCAGCCGAAGCGGCAGCGCTCGACCACCTCGACGTCGGGCAGCACCTCGGCGAGGGCGCGCACCATGGTCGACTTCGCGGTGCCCTTCTCGCCGCGCACCAGCACACCACCGACCTCGGGCGAGACGGTGGTGAGCACGAGAGCAAGCGCCATGTCGTCGGCACCGACGATGGCCGCAAAAGGAAACTGCGACAACGAGATCGAACCTCCTGACGAGTTACCACGCTCGTCATAGCGGTGGACCCACGCCGGGTTCGGCCGGGCCGACACCGCTGACGTCCTGGCTTGCTGTCGGCGTTGACCGACGGCTCACAGTGGCGGGACCGCTCCGGATTTGCACCGGATTCCTCGTTGGTGTCCGGGTCATCATGGCACAGCGACCCTGACCTAGGGTGAGGCCCCATGATCGACGTCGTGGGGGTCACCGATGCGGGTTTCGCCGACCTTCCGCAGCGGTTGCAGCGTCTTGTGAGTGACGCCGCCGTCGTGCTCGGCGGACGCCGCCAACTGGCTTCCCTGCCCGCTGCCGAAGGCCAGGTCAGACGGGTGTGGCCGTTGCCGCTCCGGGCCGAATTGCCTTGTCTCCTCGACGAATTACCGGCGGGGCGAGTGGTCGCGCTGGCCAGCGGCGACCCCACGCTCTCGGGCATCGGCAGCACCCTGATCGACTTGCTCGGCGCCGATACGGTGCGGTTGCATCCGGCCGTCTCGTCGGTGGCGTTGGCCCGGGCGCGGGCAGGCTGGTCGGCCGAGTCGTGCGAGGTGGTGACTGTCGTCGGTCGGTCGCTGCACCGGGTGCGGCGGCGCCTCGCGCCGGGCGCCCGATTGATCGTGCTCTGCTCCGACGGCACCACCCCGGCGGCGCTCGCCGACCTGCTCGTCGACGCCGGTTGTCCCGACGCGGCGATGACCGCGTGGTGGCATCTCGGTGGCGCCGACGAGGGGTGCCGGACGGCGACCGCCGGCCGTTGGGACGGCGAACGCACCCCCGATCTGGTGCTGTGCACGGTGGCGGTGCCGACCGACGCCGTCCTCGACGGGCCGGCGCCGGGGCGCGCCGAGGTCTGCTTCGAGCACGACGGCCAGATCACCAAACGCGACCTGCGGGCCTCGGCCGTCGGCCACCTGCGACCGACGCCCGGCGCGCTGTTGTGGGATCTCGGTGCCGGTTCGGGCAGCGTGGGCATCGAATGGTGCCTCGCCGGCCGCGACGCCCGGTGTGTCAGCGTCGAGCAGCACCCCGAGCGCGCAGAACGGCTGCGCCGCAACAGTGTTCGCCTCGGCGTCGACGATCTGCTGGAGGTGGTGGAGGCCCGGTCGGCCGACGCACTCGACGAGCTCGAGACGCCCGATGCGATCTTCGTCGGCGGCGGACTCACCGCCGACCTTCTCGAACGAGGATGGCGGCGGCTGCGCGGAGGGGGCCGCTTCGTGGCCCATGCGGTCACCCTCGACACCGAGCAGATCCTCGTCGCGGCCGCCGGCAACTACGGCGGCGAACTCACCCGCATCAGCGTTGAACTCGCCCGCCCCCTCGGCCGCCACCTGTCGTGGACGCCGGCCCGGCCGGTCGTGCAATGGAGCGCCGGCAAGCCCAAGGAGACCCCATGACCGTCCACTTCATCGGCGCCGGCCCCGGCGCCGCCGACCTCATCACGCTGCGTGCTGCGAACCTGCTCGGGCAGTGCACGGTGTGCCTGTACGCCGGCACGTACCTCGACGACGAGGTGCTCTCGCACTGCCCGCCGGATGCCGAGCTGGTCGACACCCAACACCTCGACCTCGACGACATCATCGCGGTGATGGTGCGGGCGCATGCCGCGGGCAAGGACGTCGCGCGGTTGTGTTCGGGCGACCCCACGATCTACTCGGCCGTCGCCGAGCAGACCCGCCGGCTCGATGCGGCGGGGGTGCCTTGGCAGATCACGCCGGGCGTCTCGGCGTACGCCGCAACGGCAGCCGTGGTCGGCCGCGAACTCACCGTGCCCGAGGTGGCGCAGTCGGTGGTGCTGACTCGGGCACAACGGGATTCGACGAAGATGCCCGAGGGGGAGGCGCTCGCGAACTTCGCCGCCACCGGCGCCACCCTGGTGCTGCACCTCGCGATCCGACACGTGCGCCGGCTGGCCGACGAACTCGTGCCGCACTACGGCGCCGATTGCCCGGTGGTCGTCGGCTCGCAGGTGAGCGGTCCGCACGAACTGGTGCTGCGAGGCACGCTCGCTGATATCGCCGACCAGGTGGAGGCCCACGGGCTGCGGCAGGCCGCCGTCATCATCGTCGGGCGGGCGCTCGCCGCGCAGGAGTTCGTCGAGTCGCACCTCTACTCCAGTCGCCGCACCCGACCCGCCGTCGGGTAGCCTCCGGAACGTCCATTGCCGGACGGATCGAGGAACCCCGTGGAAGTCGGGGACGGTCGCGCCACTGTGAGCAGCCAACGCTGCGAGTCAGGAACTCCCCGCCGGCAGTTCTTCGTCGGGACGCGTCATCCCGAGAGAGGTGCGGTGCTTTGCACATCGCCGACGGCTTCCTGCCACCCCTTCACTGTCTTGCGTGGACCGCTGCGTCCGCGCCCTTCGTCGTGCACGGCGTCCGCCGGATCAGACAGATCGTCGACGACGACCCCGAATCGAAACTGCTGCTCGCGGCGTCGGGCGCGTTCACCTTCCTGATGTCGGCGATCAAGCTGCCATCGGTGACCGGCAGCTCGTCGCACCCCACCGGCACCGGTGTCGGCGCGATCATCTTCCGGCCGCCGGTGATGGCCGCGCTCGGCACGGTCGTGCTGATCTTCCAGGCGCTGCTGCTGTCGCACGGCGGCATCACCACGCTCGGCGCGAACGTCTTCTCGATGGCCATCGCAGGACCCTGGATCGGCTACCTGTGCTTCCGGGTGCTGCGCCGCGTGCACCCGTGGATCGCGATCTTCACCGGTGTGGCGCTCGCCAACCTGTCGACGTACGTCGTCACCTCGGCGCAGCTCGCGCTGGCCCACCCCGACCCGGGGTCGGGCATCGTCGGCGCGTTCGGTCGCTTCCTCGCGATCTTCGCGCTCACCCAGGTGCCGCTCGCGGTGATCGAAGGACTCGTGGGCGTGCTGTTGTTCCGGGCGCTGCGCGACTGGGCGCCCGAGCAGCTGCGGACGGTGTTCGCGCCGGCCGCCGAACAGCCCGCGGCCGAGCCGGAGGTGGCGGGTCGTGCGTAAGCATCTGGTGACGGTGGCGATCGTGCTCACCGTGGTGGCGATCTTCGTCGTCGCACTCATGCTCGGAGCCGGCCACGGCGACCAGGGCGGCACCGACGCCGCGGCCGGTGCCGCGATCGAGAGCAGCGGTTACCGACCGTGGTTCGAGCTGCCGTTCCGCATCCCCGGCGGCGAGGTGGAATCGGGGCTGTTCGCGATGCAGGCCGCCCTCGGCGGCATCGTGCTCGGGTTCGTCGTGGGCAAGCTGCACGAGCGGCGCAAGGGCAAACGCGCGTGACGAGGTTCGCCCTCGACGACGCGGCCTGGACCAACCGCTGGCGTGCGCGCTCGGTGGCGGAAAAGGCCGTTTTGTCGGGCGGGCTGCTGCTGGTGGCGGTGTCGGCCACGGCACCCGTCGTGCCGATCGGCATCGGGTTGTTCGCGCTGCTTGCCGCGGTGGCCTGGGCGCGGGTGCCGTGGCGTACCTTCGTGGCGGCCTGGACCGGCCCGCTGATCTTCACCCTCATCGGGCTGGTCGGCGTGGTCGTGTCGGTCGGCACGGTGCCGCACCCGGTGCTCACCGCCGGGCCGTTGGCCGTCGACGAACGCAGCGTGTCGTCGGCCGTGCTCATCGGATCACGCGCATTCGGTTGCAGCGCAGCGGTGTTGCTGCTCGCCTCGACCACCCCGATCGTCGACGTCTTCGAATCGTTGCGGCGGTTGCGGGTGCCGGAGGTGATGCTCGATCTGGCCGGCGCGATGTACCGGCTGATCTTCGTGCTCGGGGCCACGCTCACCCGCACCCGAGAGGCGCAGGCGGCCCGACTCGGCTACGCCCGTGGTGCCTGCGCGCGCCGGTCGGTCGCGGCACTGTTCGTGCGCACGCTGGTGCACGGGTGGGACCGCGCCGCACGACTCGAACGCGGCCTGGCCGGTCGCGGCTACAGCGGGTCGCTGCGCATGCTGGCGCCCGAGCGGCCCGTGTCGTGGCCCTTCGTCGGCTCGTCGGCGGCGGTCGTCGCCGTGGCCGCGGCGGCGTCGGTGGTGCTGCGATGAGCGACCGATCGCAGCCACCGGTGCTGGCGTTGCACGGGGTCGACGTCGGTTACCCCGGCGCGCCGGAGGTGCTCGACCACGCCACCGTCGAGGTGTACGCCGGCCGTCGGATCGCGGTGCTCGGCGCCAACGGTTCGGGCAAGACGACGCTGCTGCGCACGCTCGCCGGAGCACTGCGCCCGACCGCAGGGCAGGTGCTCTGGCGCGGAACGGCGTTGCAGCACAGTCGATCTCGACTGAACGATCATCGGCAGCGGGTGCAGTTCGTGGGGCAAGACCCCGACGACCAATTGGTGAGCGCCGACGTGCGGCGCGATGTCTCCTTCGGCCCGACGAACCTCGGCCTGCCGGCGCCGGAGGTGCGTGCCCGGGTGGAGGAGGCGCTCGCGCTGCTCGACCTGCTGCCGCTCGCCGACCGCCCGGTGCATCACCTGTCCTACGGGCAACGCAAACGGGTGGCGCTCGCCGGGGCGATGGCGATGTTGCCGGCGGTGATGCTGCTCGACGAGCCAACGGCGGGGGTCGACGACGTCGGGGTGCGTGACGCCCTCGACGCACTCGCCCGGCTCGAACGAGCCGGCACCACCGTGGTGGTGTCGACCCACGACAGCGACCTCGCTTGGGCGTGGGCCGACGACGTGGTGCTACTGCAGCAGGGCGGAATTCGACAGGGTTCGTGCGCCGAGGTGATGTCGGACGCCGACGCCCTCACCGCCTCGCGGGTGGCCGTGCCGGCCGTTGTGCGGGTGGGCGCCGCGTTGGGGCTCGACCTGCTCGCCGACAACCGTCCGCGCACCGCCGACGACCTGGTCGGGTTGGTGCACGCCCGCGGCTGAACTCACTCCACGTAGCGCGGGGTCCACACGTGGCCGGTGGGCGACACGCGGGTGCTCGAGGAGCCGATGATCACCAGGCACTTCATGTCGACGGTGGCGGGGTCGAAGTCGCCGAGCGTGGTGACGGTGGCCGACTGCTCCGCTCGGCCGACGTCGCGCGCGACCACGACGACGGTCGACGGGTCTTTCACCTCGAGCAGCACATCGCGGGCTGCGAACAACTGCTCCGGACGGCTGAGCGAGCGCGGGTTGTAGAGCGCGATGACCAGGTCGACGGACGCCGCGGCGCGCAACCGGTCGGCCACCACCTGCCACGGCTTCAGCCGGTCGGACAGCGACATGATCGCGAAGTCGGCGCCGAGCGGGGCGCCCACGAGCGCCGCGGCGGCCTGCGCGGCCGAGACGCCGGGGGATACCTGCACCGGCACCTGGGCGTAGAGCGGGTCGTTGGCCACCGCGTGTTCGGCGGCCTCGAACACCGCCGACGCCATGCCGAACACCCCGGCGTCGCCGCCGGACACCACGGCCACCTCGTCGCCGCGGGCGGCGAGATCGAGTGCCAGCCGGCCCCGCTCGACCTCCACCGTGTTGCCGCTGGCGTGGCGGGTGAGGCCCTCTCGCTGCGGCACGCGATCGACGTACGGCGCGTAGCCCACCACGTGATCGACCCGTCCGAGCAGCTCGGCCACCTCTGGAGTGAGCCAGCGGTCGGGACCGGGGCCGAGACCGACGACGTGCACGGTGCCGGGTGTGCTGCCGGTTGCTGTGTCGGGATCGGGCTCGTGTCCCTCGTCGGGCCGGGCGTGTTCACCGATCTGTCCGAGCATGCCTAGACCCTATGCGGGTGCGTCCGGACCGAACGGCATGGGTTCGGTCGGACGCGTTGTCGCGCGAAACCAGCGTCCTGGCGCCGCGTCTGCTTGCGAAATTTGCGGTCCTTCGTCTCGGCGTGTCGCGTGTCTCAGTGATTTCACAGGCTGTTTGATGCCGTCAGTCTGCACCGTTCGGGCGTTTCTGCCGTGACCGTTTCTGGTTCGGAAGGATGTAGGTATGCCACGAAAGTTTGATCCTGCGTTGAAGGAACGAGCGGTGCGGATGGTCGCCGAGCAGGTCCACGAGGTCGGGACGGTGACCAAGGCCTGCGAGGTCGTCGGTGCCCGTCTGGGCGTCGGTAAGGAAACCGTCCGGGGGTGGGTGCGGAAGGCGCCATCACCCGGCGACAGTGACCCGACGGTTCTGCGCAAGCCGGACACTCCTGAAGTCAAGCAGTTGAAGCGGCGGATCCGGGACCTCGAGGAAGACCTCGAGATCGCGAAGAAGGCCGCAACTTTTTTTGCGGGGGAGGTCAAGTCCCGGGTAGTTGTGTATCGGTGCGTGTTCCTTCGATGGGTTGGTTCAGGCGGTGAGTGCGGGCAGGGTGTCGGCTCCGATCTCGGGGTCGGTGGTGGTGAGGTTGGCGCGGCAGCGGCTCAGGACTTCGAGGCCGAGGTAACGGCGGCCTTCGGCCCATTCGTCGGTTTGCTCGGCCAGGACCGCTCCGACGAGGCGGATGATCGCGGCCCGGTTGGGGAAGATCCCGACCGAGTCGGTACGACGGCGGATCTCGCGGTTGAGGCGTTCGGTGGGGTTGTTCGACCAGATCTGGGACCACACGTCTTTGGGGAACTTGGTGAACGCGAGGATGTCCGCGCGGGCGGCATCAAGATGGTCGTGGACCTCGGGCAGCTTCGCTACGACATAGTCCAGGAGCCGGTCGAACTGAGCCTGCACACTGACCGCGTCAGGCTGGTCGTACACGCTGTGCAGCATCGCTTTGACCGCCGGCCACATGCTCTTCGGCGTCGCGGACATCAGGTTCGCGGCGTAGTGGGTGCGGCAGCGTTGCCAGGACGCACCAGGCAGGTTCGCCGTGATCGCCTCGACCAAACCGGCGTGGGCGTCGGAGGTGACCAGCCGCACCCCGGTCAGGCCGCGGGCGACCAGATCGGCGAAGAACCCGTTCCACGCCGTGTCCATGCTGGCCCGGTTTCGCTGGTGGCCACGCGCATGCCGAGGACCTCGCGGTGCCCGTCGCCGTTGACGCCGGTGGCCAGGAGCACGACCGCGTTGATGACCCGGCCGCCCTCGCGGACTTTCATCGTCAACGCGTCCGCGGTCACGAACGTGAACGGGCCCGCATCACCCAACGGGCGGTGGCGGAACTCCTCGACGAGCTGGTCCAGGTCGGTTGCCATCGGGCTCACCTGTGACTTTGACAAGGAGTCGATGCCGAGCTGCTTGACCAGCTTGTCCATCCGGCGGGTACTGACGCCGGCCAGGTAGCAGTCGGCCACGACGGTGATCAGCGCGGACTCGGCCCGTTTACGGCGTTCCAGGAGCCATCCGGGAAAGTAGGTCCCGGTACGGAGTTTGGGGACGGCGACGTCGAGGGTGCCGACCCGGGTGTCCAGGGGTCGGTGGCGGTATCCGTTGCGTTGGCCGGTGCGGCTGGGGGTCGGTCGCCCGTACTCGGCGCCGACGACAGCGTCGGCGTCCGCGGACAGCAACGCATTGATCACTGACTGCAGCAACGAACGCATCAAGTCAGGACTGGCCTCAGCGAGGGCTTCACCGAGCAGGCCGGCAGGGTCGACAATGTGTGGTGCGGTCATCGTGATGACTCCATTCGAGAGTGCTGTGAGAGGTTCACTCGAAGGATCACGCGGTGGCCGCGCTCACGTCCACAACCAGGACGATCACAGCGACCGCGCTACACCACTATGCGGGACTCAACTTTCCAGTGACGAGGCGTAACCGGTCTTGAGCCGGCAGGAGCCTCAGGGTGGCGCCGGGGGAGAGGGTTGTGAGGCGTTCGCGGACATCGCGCAGCGCGACCCCGTTGACGAGGACGGCGGCGACAAGGGCGAGTTTCAGATCGGTGAGGGCACTAGCTAGGTCCGGTTTGAGGAGGGACCCGGTGACGATGAGGCCGGTGAGGCCAAGCCATATGAGCGATTCGAGGCCACCGGCAACGCCGGGCCGCAACTTCCGGTAGTCGCTGGCGTCCGGTGAGCCACGCGAGCCCGTACCAGTCGACGCTGAGGACTGCGCCGAGTCCAACAGTCAGGCTGATGACGTGGAGGGCGACGACACCGGGACGGAGATAGTCGCTGACGGGAATGAACCAGCACCATTGGTCGCCATTGGCCGCGGCCCGCCCCGTAGCAGGCACGGGCGTCGTCTCGCTTGCCTAGCGCGTCATCGCGGGCGCAACCGCGCCCGGCTCCACGACCCGGCCTCAAAAAACCGACCAGTGCGTATACTTCCGCCACGGTCAGGAGCCACAAGGGGAAATCATGCGCGAAGCGCATCAGGCAGGCGGCTGGCATGGGGTGGACCGTCGACTGGTCCACCGCAGCGCCAACGCGGAAGTGTTCGTCACCGGCACGCGGGCGAGTGAGGACCACATCATCGTCACCGCGCAATGGCCGAGAACACATTCACTGTTCATCGGCGACGGCGAGTACGACCTGTCGATCCTGATGGAGACATTCCGGCAGGCGGCGATCTTCGCAACGCACACCCACCTCGGCGCACCCGCGGCGTCATCGTTCGTGATGGCCGCCATCCGCGTCGACCTACACGCTCGGGATGCGCTGGCGGTCGGGGTTGCCCCGGCCGAGATCGACATGGTGATGCGGGTTGACGGCGCCCGCACGGGCGACCGGTGGCGACGGTGGGTCGACTGGGAGGTGAGCTACCTGCGTGACGGGGCACCGTTTGCGACGGCTTGGGGACGGTGTCGAGCGCATCGAACGGAGGACTTCCGACGACTCCGCCAACGGATGGCGTGCATGTGGAGCTCGGATCTTCCAATACCCGCCGGTGATCCGACCCGGTGCATCGTCGCTGCTGGTAATCGGTACCGCCTGCGGGTCGACCCGGCGGACCCGGTCCTTTTCGACCATCCCTTGGATCACGTGCCCGGGATGCTGCTGATCGAGGCGGCGTTGCAGATTGCGGCCGACCGTGGGCTCAACCGGCGCACCGTGGGGCACGTCGCCGCGGACTTTTCCGGTTTCGTGGAACTATCCGACGTGTGCGAAGCGAGCGTCACAGCGACCGACCCAGGCATCACCGTGCACTTCGAGCAAGCAGGGGTTGTCCGTGCGGAGATCGCTGTCCGGACGATGACCGCAGGCGATGGACTGCGTGATGGGTAGGTGTTAGAACCTCAGGGCAGCGAAAGCGTCGGCGGTGAACAGGTTCGGCCCGATCATCGTCCAGAACGACCGGAGCCGATCGGTCATGTCGACGTAATTGCTGTAGATCAGTGACGACAACTGGATCCCGTTGGCGCACGCGGTGAGGGTCGCGGCGACTGCGTCTGTCGTCCACGTCGGTTGCGCGCTGCCGTCGGCGACCGCTCCCGTTGCCAGCATCTTGACGGTGCGCAGCCATGCGTCGAATGCTGCGCGTTGTTCGGCGTCGAAGCCGTGTCCTTCAGTGGTCATCCGGACGGAGGCGCGGACGAGCTTGTCGTGTTGGAGGGCTTGCGCGAAGGTGTTGCCAAGGTCGACGAGTTGTTGTGCGCCACTCGTGGTGGGGTCGAACGTCACGGTCTCCAACCAGTTCGTCTGCAGGACGAGGATGGTGCGCCCGAGGTCCTCTTTGGATTCGAAGTGGAAGTACAACGCTCCACGGGTGACGCCGGCCGCTTTGAGGATGTCGTTGATGCTGGCCCCTTCGTAGCCGGTTTCGGCGAAGACGTCGGCCGCACCATGGAGGATTCGATCACGCGTTTCGATTGCGCGGGCCTGCTGTGCCATGTGAGGTGGCGGCTCCTTCGGGCTGGTCGACTGGCTCGTTCGGGCTCGCTGGCGAAGGCATCACAGACCGCGTGGTCGCTATGTTCGAGCCCTACGGGTGCCGTTTGGAGCAAAGCCGTAGGAACACCTTGCCATAGGCCGGGACCCGCCGGACCACCTTGGTCCTGTGCTCGAAGATGCCGGGTGACCGCCCAGGATGCGTTCGATGACGCGCTGGCACGGAAGGATGGCGACGCGACCTGTTTTCACTGGCCGGTGATTCGCACGGTGGACAGTCGACGATGGATTGGGCGGCTCCGATTCGACAATGTGGGCGGTTCCCTGGCTGGCGCCGCGGATCCACGCGGGGCAAGGGGAGTTCGCCCGTCGGCGTCGGGTCGCGAGGGTACGCGCGCTTCTCTGAGGGGCTTGGTCGGTGGGCCCCAGCGGGACACGCGGTCCTGACCGTAAACTCGTAGTCGTTAGTGAAAATCTCCCATCGCACAATAAAGACCGATCGGTATTATTTAAGGTAGGTTTGCGTCGCTGAACCGCACGCCTGGGTCACCCGGACGGATGCGGACCGGCACACGAGGGGACGCACTCGGCGGACCTCAACACAGGGAGGACAACACGACCATAAAGGCAGTACGACTCGCGATCGCGACAACCATGATCGCCGCTGCAACCGGTGTCACCGCAATTACGGCGGCCGACGCATCCGATGCGTGCGGTGCAAACCGGGCGTGCTTGTACGGTAACAACGACTACAAGTGGAAGCTCAGCGAGCGTGCCCCCGGGTACGGTCTGTACAACCTGACCTCAGGGGTGAATGACGAAATGGACTCCTGGATCAACCTGACCCGCACCAACGCTGCAGGCTACGAGCACGCCAACGGTGGCGGCGACTGCCAGACGTTCGCTTGGGGCTCGCGTGACAACAACGTGAACTTCGCCAATTCGGACGAAGTGTCCTCGTGGCGCACGAACCGGGGCTGCTGAACCAGTAATGAGCGACGCGCCCGACCCGTTGTCGACCGACGTTGTCCACGCCGTCGAACTGACGAGACGATTTTCGTCCGGACCCGATGTGGTCACCGCAGCGGACGGCATTAACTTCGTCGGGAAACGCGGAGAGTTCGTGTGCATCCTCGGAGCCAGCGGGTCGGGCAAGTCAACCTTCATCAACCTCATCGCTGGGCTGGAACAACCTGACCACGGCGCCATCACCGTTCATGGTGAGCGTGTCGATCGCATGGACGAAGCCGGACGAGCCCGGTTGCGGATGGAGACGGTCGGTGTTGTCTTCCAGGAGCACAACCTCATCGAGGAGTTCACCACCCTCGAGAATGTTGCGCTCCCTTTGGAGATTCAAGGGATCAGTGAGACCGACGCGCAGGACCGTGCGGCGAGCGAACTGGCGCGGGTCGGCCTGTCCGCCCAACGCAACCGCTTCCCACGTGAACTGTCGGGTGGGCAGCGGCAACGCGTCGGGATAGCCCGCGCACTGGTGGGAGACCGGAGCGTCCTGCTCGCCGACGAGCCCACGGGTGCCCTCGACACCACCAACTCTCGAGCGATTTTCCAACTGCTGCGCGACCTCGCCGACTCCGGCGTTCTCGTTGTCGTCTGTACCCACGACCTTGACTGCACCACCTACGCCGACCGTGTTCACGAAATCCGCGACGGTCACCTCGTGGTGGCGGACCGTGCCGCGCTGCGATGAACCTTCCTCTGCGCCTTGCCCGCCGTTTCAGCCGGGCAGCGTTCATCCGGTGGGTCCCGACGATCGTCGCAGCGGCCATGGTTTTCATCGTCACCATCACCCTGGTCGTCCAGGCGTTGACTCTGACCGGAGAGCAACGCACCCAGCGCGATCACGGTCGCATGGGCTGGCGAACGGACTTGAGTCAGATCGAGCAGAAGGGTCATCTGCCACGGCAGTTCGCTTCGATGGCGGCCGCGCTGCGGCACAACGGGGTTTCCGACTACGACATCGAATGGGCGACGTTCGACATCAAACCGTCGGGTGCTCCGACCGAGTTCACCGAGTTCCTCGAACGGGACTGGAGGTCGAACCCGCTGCCGGGCCGATTCGTCCTGACCAGTGGCCGGATGCCACAGGCGCCGGGTGAAGTGGTCGTCACACATGCCACCAGCGGACACGTCGCCAACGGGACGTTAAGTGTCCTGTCCGGGACGGCGCGCCTGTCGGTTGTCGGGATCGTGGATGACAGGTACACGCGAAAATCACAGATCCTTGCAGCACCCGGCACGGCCGCGCGGTTCAGCGACGCAACCTTGGCGGCGTTCCCAACACTCAGCGGCCTCACCGCCGTCTACTGGGACGGTGATTCGATCGATCGGGTCACCTCAGCCCTCGCACCGATCGTCGCCCGCGTGACCGGCCAACAGCGCCCGGCTGTGGTTCGTAACTTGTCGGCAGCAACAACATCACGGGCCGAGTCCGTGGCTAGGCCAGCGCCAACGTTCACACACCGCTTCCCCCTGATCGGGTGGGTCCTGGTAGCCGGGTTGCCGCTCGTCGCCGGGATCGCAGCCGCCGGTTCAGCGCGCCGACACCTCCACCGGCGAACCCTCACCCTCCGATCGGTCGGGGTCGACCGGCGCACCGCGATCACCGGCCTAGGTGTTGCGCTCACCCTCAGCACCCTGCTGTGGGTCACCGTCGGAACAATCATCGGCGTTGCACTCGCAGCGTTGCTGCGGGTCGTGATCGCACAGACCTGGGCCTACCAACCGCTCGCGCCGCTGCGTTTGCCGACCGGGTCGGTCCTGGTCGCGGCGAGTTGCGCCGTCGCAGGCGTAGTCATGACCGCACTGCCCGGGTTGGGTGCCACACCCGCGCGTCGAGCGAGTTCGGCCGGTGCCTCGTGGCTGACTTTCCTGCGGCGAGTCACGGCGGCAGCAGGGTGCGCCGCGGTGATCGCGTTAGCGGTGTCGACGAACACGACGAAAGAGTCGATGATCCTGGTCGGTGCGTGTCTGGGGGTGGCAGTGTTGGTGATGCCGGACCTCGTACCACTCATTCTCCGACGGGTACCCGAAGGTGCCCCCAGTCAACGCCTCGCGGTGCGACAACTACGCGCGGACAGCAGCCGCGCCCAAGCCGCAATCCTCACGTTGGTCGTCGCTGTCGCTGTCCCGGTCGCGTTCTTCACCCTCGTATCGACCGTCACCCACGCCGGCAACGACGCTCGTGTTGCGACTGTGCCCCGCGGGCAAATCATGGTGAGCGACGGTCAGAGCGGCATCGGCGCACCGAGCACCGACGTCGTCAACGTGGTCAGGGCGAACCTGCCGGCCGCGCGGACCGTGGTCCTTGGCGCCGCGTCCGGCGCGGCGGGACCAGTCGCGATCGAGAACGCACCCGCAATGGGTGTGTGGACGGTGAACGGGCCCGCAGACGCGGAACGGCTCATTGGTTCGCCCTTGACCGAGGCGCAACGCGTCACTCTGGACCGGGGCGGGATACTCGTGTGGGACGACAAACCGGCCGGAACCCGCCGCCTCACATCTTGGGCGCAAACCACTTCGGGTCCGGACGGTGCGCATGTCGCGGCTGTCGTGGACGCGACACCGGCGGTCATCGACCCGTCGTGGCAGCGAAACGCGTCCGGGCTCATCACCCGTGCGGGCCTTGAGCGGCATGGGCTGCGTAGCGACGGTGGGCTGGTCGTGTTCACCGGTGTGTCAGACGGTGACGCGCAAGCGGTCGCGCGGGATGTGGTGGCCCGCGGGATCGACATCAGCCAGGTCGTTGTGCACGAGGAACCGAACAGTGTCGTCGTGCCGTTGGCGTTCACTCTCGCGGCCATCATGCTCGCTGCGGTCGTCGGGTTCACCGCCTTGGTGCTGTTCCGGGGCCAAGCCCGCACGATGAGCCGGTACCTCGCGAGTCTGGTTGCGATCGGTTTGACGCCGGTGTGGGTTGGCAGGGTGCTGCTGCGACAAGCGGTGATCATCTGCGTCGTCGGCACCCTCATCGGCGCTGCGATCGGTGTCGCCAGCGTCATCGCATTCAGCCGAGCCCACCAAGGCCTTCCACTTGTCGTCCCGTGGGTCCCGATCATCGCGACGACAGGGTTGGGTGTGAGCGCCGCATTGCTGTCCTCGGTGCTGTCCGGACGGCGCGTCCGTGCCACCGATCGGTTCACCGACTGATCTAGCCCTGCACGTGCACCGCGCACTGCGCCGCGCATCAACATCACGCACCAACAACGTCTGCTCGGGGAATGGAGACACATGCACCGCCGGATCGTCGCGACCTGCTCAATCGTTCTTTCGGTCTCGTCGCGGTCATCGGCAGCGTCCTCACTGTCTTCAACGACCGGTCGTTCCCGACGAGCCTCGGCGCGACCACCAGCGTCCGACTCGACTTCGCCCGTTCATCACTCAGCGACGGCGACGCGTTCCACCAGCTGCAAACCATGGACCGGCAGAGCCACCTCGGACTGATGCGCGTGGCACCCGACCTCGCCGGGCGCGGACAAGACCGGGTTTACATCACCGTCGGAACCCGACACGCGCCGCGGACCATCACCGCGTTCGACCCGAACGTCCGCAGCCAAGTCCTGAAGCGCCCCAGGTTTGATGCCGCATCTTTCTGAGTTGGAAGGATGTTGTTCATGCCGAAGAAGGTTGATCCCAAGTTGAAGGCTCGGGCTGTGCGGTTGGTGCTGGAGCACCGCCGGGAGTACCCGTCGTTGACTGCCGCGGTAGCGGCGGTCGCTGGGCAGCAGGGCGTGGGCCAGTCCCTACGCCGGTGGGTCGCCCAGGCCCAGGTCGATACCGGCGACCGGCCCGGGGTTACCACGCACGAAGCCGACGAGATCCGACGGTTGCGTGCCGAGAACCGGCGGTTACGGGAGGACGTCGCGGTCTTGAAGGCGGCCACGACTTTCTTCGCGGGGGAACTCGACCCCCGCAGTCGATGATCATGAGGTTCATCGAGGACATGCGCGATCAGGGCTACGCGGTCGAGTCGGTCTGTCGAGTGCTGCGTGAGCAGGGCTGTCAGATCGCCGCACGCACCTACCGTGCCTGGATCACGCGGCAGGCACCGTCGCGACGGACGGTCGGGGACGCGTTCGTGATCGACGCGATCCGATCGATCGTATGGACCACGGACGAGGACACCGGGAGTGTGCGGATGACTCCCGAGGGGTTGTACGGGCGCCGCAAGATGCTGGTCGAGGTGCGTAAGACTTATCCGTGGGCCACGCCCGGCTCGGTTGATCGTGCGATGAAGTCGTTGGGACTCAACGGTGTTCGCCGCTCGAAGGGAGTACGAACCACGATCCCCGCCGCCGATGGAGTGCGTGCAGGAGACCTGCTGAACCGGGACTGGGACTGCTGAAGGTTCGGTTGACACCTAATCTGTGGGGACATGAGGTCCCCGCTGGAAGGATATCGACATGCCTGCCAGTTCCGTGCTCGGCCCTACGTCGCCGCTTTGCACCGGGCCGGACTGGTCGGGTCGATGGGACGGGTGGCCTCCAGCGCGGACAACGCCGCGATGGAGTCCTTTTTCGCGCTCCTGCAGAAGAACGTCCTGAACAGCCGCCGGTGGAGCAGCCGCGCTGAGTTGCGGCTGGCGATCGTCACCTGGATCGAACGGACCTACCACCGCCGACGCCGGCAGCGCGCCCTCGGCAAGACGACACCGGTCGAGTTTGAGACCATCTACTGGCCGACGAAAGCGGCCTGAACCACCACACCGTGTCAACCGAACCTTCAGCAGTCCCCTGTGACTCTGGAAGAGAATGACTTCGCGTGCCTCACGCCATGCCCACAGGGGCGGCAAGCCAGATCAGGCGTCCCTCATCCGGGCAGCCGGTTTCGCGCCGACGGCCCGCCCCGCAGAGTCGGCTCGACGGTCGAGCCCGGGCACCACGATCAGCGACATGTACGGCACGGTCGCCGGGTCGACGTCGGCCACGGGCAACACCCGCTGACCCTCGCGGGAAGCGCGTTCGACGTAGACGGCGCGATCGAGCACGCCCGCCTGGCGCAGCGCTTCGCGCACTCCGGTGAAGGTGCGGCCGAGCTTCATCACCACGGCTGCGTCGCTGTCGGCCAAGCGGCGCGCAAGCTCCGGCACGGGGAGGGTGCCGGGCAGCACGGTGAGCACGTCCTCGTGGCGCGAGATCGCCTCGGCGGCAACGGCCGTCGCGGCGGCGAAGGCGGGAACGCCGGCTACCACCTCGGTCGGGTAGCGGTCGGCCAGCCGCTCGTGCAGGTAGGTGTAGGAGCCGTAGAGCATCGGGTCGCCCTCGGCGAGCACGACCACCGACCGGCCGGCGTCCAGATGAACAGCGAGGCGCTCGGCGCATTCGTTGTAAAACTCGGCGAGCTGCGCGTGGTAGCCGTCCGGGTGGGTGGCCGCGCCGGTGGTGACCGGGTAGCGCAACTCCTCCTCGATCGCCGCGGCCGGGATGAGCTCGGCGGCGATGGCGCGCGCGTTGGAGGTGCGGCCGGTGCCGGCGTGATAGACGACCACCTCGGCCGACGCGATGAGCTCGGCCGCGCGGCGGGTGATGAGACCGGGGTCGCCCGGCCCGACGCCGACGCCGTACAGGCGGCCGGATTCAGCTGTGGCGGAACGCATGTCAGATCTCCGAGGTCGAGGCGAGCGCGTTGACGGCGGCTGCGGCCATGGCCGATCCGCCACGATGACCGTGCACGGTGATCCAGGGCACGACGTGACCGTCGGCCAGCCGGTGTTCGGCGAGCGCCACCTTCGACTCGGCCGACCCGACGAACCCGACCGGCATGCCGACGATCGCTGCCGGTCGCGGCCCGCCGTCGTGCAGCCACTCGAGCACGTGGAACAACGCGGTCGGCGCATTGCCGATGGCGACGACGGCGCCGTCGAGTCGGTTGCCCCACAGCGACACCGCAGCGGCCGCGCGGGTGGTGCTCCACCGCCCCGCGAGAGCCGGCACCCGCTCGTCACGCAGGGTGCACACCACCTCGTTGTCGGCGGGCAGGCGGGTGCGGGTGATGCCGGAGGCGAGCATCACGGAGTCGGTGAAGATCGGTGCGCCGGCGCGCAGCGCGTCGCGGGCGGCGCGCACGACGTCGTCGTGGGCGGCCACGCACTCGGCCACCGCGGGGTCACCGGCCGCGTGCACCACCCGCGCGACGACCGGCTCGGTCTGCGCCGGGAACGCCGACAGGTCGGCGAGGTCGCGGATCATCGCGAACGACCGGCGGTAGATCTCCGGTCCGTCGGTGAGGTAGTCATACCGGCGCGCCGGCGGAAGTGACTGCGGATCAGGCAAATCGAGGTTCACGGCAGGATCTCCTGGACGGTTCGGGGCGCGATCACGAGGCGGTGCTCACCGGCGGGTCGGCCACAGGCGCGCTCGCACCCGACGACGTGGGTGCGCGGACTGTCGATCGGCAGCGAGCGCGCCGCGGCGGTAGTGAGCGCGATGGTGGGTGTGTCGGTGCGACGGCACCACGGCGCGCCGACGCATGCGGACAGGGTGGCCCACGGTGAGTGCGCCGCGACCGCGAAACCACCGGCCTCGAACACGTCGAGATCGATGTCGTCGGTGCGCACGACGATCGACCGCCACGGCGTCACCACAACTTCCTCGGCAGCGCTTTGCAGCAGATCAATCTGCTCGATCGTGAGCATTCCCAAGGGAACTCCGAGCACGAAGGCGCCGTGACGTGCACCGTCCGGCGTGTGGCGACCAGGGGTCGGTGGCGGCGCGGCGTCGATGTTCATGGGGGCAAGGCCGGCGAACACCGGCGACTCGGGCGGCAGGTCGCGCACGTTCCAGTGCGATTCGTCGTCGCGGGCCCGCAGGAAGCACCGAGCACGGTCGAGCATGGCTGCGACGGCGTCCTCGGGTGCGCAGTCGACGCCCATGCCTCCGACGAGTAGCCGGCCGCTGGTCTCCGACAGCCGCTGGAACGCGACGTCGTAGGGCTCGCCGAGCACCTGCCCCTCGCGACCGGCCACGGCGAACAGCCAGCGCCCGGAAAGCCCGGCGAGCAGCGGGTCGGCGATCAGCGCCGCATCGAGTGCGGCGACCAGTGGCGGCAGCGTCTCGTCGAACGGGTCGGCGATGACGTTGCGCACCCGCTCGTGACTCGCCGATGGCAACAAACCGGTCGCCTCGATCTGCGAAATCAGCTGAGGTATCAACGGATTCGGCAACGAACGCAACTGCAGGTTGCCTCGTGACGTGAGCTGCACGAAGGGCGCGCCGTGCTGCTTGCTGATGTCGCCAAGCCGATGCAGCGTGGCGGTCGACAGCCGTCCACCGGGCAGGCGGAGACGTACCAGGGCGCCGTCGTCGGCGAGGTGCGGACGCAGCAGGCCGGGGCAGCGGTCGGCGCCGGAGCGATCGGTGGGCACGGTCACGCGGTGGAGGATACGCAGGTCGACCGCCGCGACCGTCGGGGTAGGGTCGTCTCGGCCCCAGCAGACGGAACCCGGTGCGAATCCGGGACGGTCCCGCCACTGTGAACCCCGAAGGGTGAGTCAGGAACGCCTGCGGAGCCGGCCGATCCGATCGTGATCGGTCCCGATCGTTCCGGGGCGCGGACCCCGCGAAGGAGTTTCGCCGATGGCGCGTATCGCCCTGCTGTCCACGTCCGACACCGATCTGCTGAGCGCGCGCGCCAGCGGCTCCGAGTTCGCCTGGGCCAACCCCGCCCGCACCCCGATCGGCCCCGCGGTCGAGGGCGCCGACATCGTGATCGCCCGCATCCTCGGCAGTCCCGACGACGTCGCCGACGAGATCCGGGCGCTCGGCGAACGGGTGCCGCTGATCGTGCTCGGCGGCGAACTCACCCCGAACGCCGCGATGATGCAGCTGTCGCGCCGGGTGCCCGCCGGAGTCGTCAACGAGGTGCACCGCTACCTGGTCAACGGCGGCCCCGACAACCTCACCAACCTGCACGCGTTCCTGTCCGACACCCTGCTGCTCACCGGCGACGAGTTCGCCGCGCCGCAGGAGCTGCCGACCTGGGGTGTGCTCGATCGCCTTGCGGCACGGGAGGATTCGGGCGCTCCGCGGGTAGGGGTGCTCTTCTACCGGGCGCAGTACGCCGCCGGAAACACCGACTACGCCCACGCGCTCTGCGACGCCATCGACGCCGCGGGCGGGGTGGGGGTGCCGATCCACGCCGCGTCGTTGCGCGACGCACCGGACGATCTGCTCGCCGAGCTCGGCACGCTCGACGCCCTGGTCACGACGGTGCTGGCGGCCGGAGGCACCAAGCCGGCGCACGCCCAGGCGGGCGGCGAGGACGAGACCTGGGACGTGCGTCCGCTGGCCGCTCTCGACATCCCGATCATCCAAGGGCTGTGCCTCACCTGGAGCCGCGAGGTGTGGGCGGCCTCCGACGACGGCATGTCGCCGCTCGACGTCGCCACCCAGGTGGCCGTGCCCGAGTTCGACGGACGCCTGATCACGGTTCCGTTCTCGTTCAAGGAGATCGACGCCGACGGGCTGCCCGCCTACGTCGCCGACCCGGAGCGCTGCGCACGGGTGGCCGGCATCGCGGTGAAGCACGCGCGCCTGCGGCACACCCCACCGGAGCAGCGCCGCATCGCGGTCATGCTGTCGGCCTACCCGACCAAGCACTCCCGCATCGGCAACGCGGTCGGGCTCGACACCCCGGTGTCGACGATCCGGTTGCTGAGGGCCATGCGCGAGGCGGGTTACGACCTCGGCCCGCGCGGCGCGCTGCCCGGGCTCGACGACGTGGACCCGGTCGACGGCGAAGCGCTCGACACCACCGCCGGCAACGCGCTCATCCACGCGCTGATCGCGGCCGGCGGACAAGACCCCGACTGGCTCACCCAGGAGCAGGTGAGCAGCGCACAGGTGCGCATCCCGGCCACTCGCTACCGCAGCTGGTTCGAGACGCTTCCGGCCGCCCTGCGGGAGTCGATGACGGACACCTGGGGCGAGGCGCCCGGCGAGCTCTACGTCGACACCTCGCGCGACCCCGACGGCGAGATCGTCTGCGCCGCGATCCAGGCGGGCAACGTCGTGCTGATGGTGCAGCCGCCGCGCGGCTTCGGCGAAAACCCGATCGCGATCTACCACGACCCCGACCTGCCGCCGACCCACCACTACCTGGCCACCTACCGCTGGATCGAGCAGGAGTTCGGCGCCCACGCGGTGGTGCACGTGGGCAAGCACGGCAACCTCGAGTGGCTGTCGGGCAAGAACCTCGCGATGTCGGCGTCGTGCGGCACCGACGCCGCGCTCGGCTCGCTGCCGCTGATCTACCCGTTCCTGGTGAACGACCCGGGCGAGGGCACCCAGGCCAAGCGTCGCGCCCACGCCACCGTCGTCGACCATCTCGTGCCGCCGATGGCGCGCGCCGAGAGCTACGGCGACATCGCCCGACTCGAGCAGTTGCTCGACGAGTACGGCAACGTATCGGTGATGGACCCGGCGAAGGCGCCGGCGCTGCGCGGCGAGATCTGGACGCTGCTGCAGGCGGCCCGGATGGACCAGGACCTGGGAGTGAGCGAACGCCCCGACGACGACAGCTTCGACGACTTCGTGATGCACCTCGACGGCTGGCTGTGCGAGATCAAGGACGTGCAGATCCGCGACGGCCTGCACGTGCTCGGACAGGCGCCCGAAGGCGACGAACTGATCAACCTGGTGCTCGCGATCCTGCGCGCCGGGCAGGTCTTCGGCGGACGCGGCGACGGCATCCCCGGGCTACGGCACGCGCTCGGGCTCACCGACGACGCGACGTCGCAGCAGACCGACCGCGTCGAAGAGCTGGCCCGCACCCTCGTCACCCGGGTCGCCGAGGCCGGCTGGAACGCCGCGGACGTCGAGCGGATCGTCGCCGAGGTGACCAGTGAGCCGAACCCGGCGGCGACCGCGTCCCTGCGGTTCGGGTGCGAGGAGGTCGTGCCCCGGCTGCAGCAGACGACGCGCGAGATCGCGATGGTGCTGCATGCCCTCGACGGCGGATACGTGCCGGCGGGCCCGTCGGGTTCGCCGCTGCGCGGACTGGTGAACGTGCTGCCCACCGGCCGCAACTTCTACTCGGTCGACCCGAAGGCGATCCCGTCGCGCCTGGCCTACCAGACCGGGTCGGCGATGGCGGAGTCGCTCGTGCGGCGCTACCGCGACGAACACGGCGAGGTGCCGGAGTCGGTGGGCCTGTCGGTGTGGGGCACCTCCGCCATGCGCACCAGCGGCGACGACATCGGTGAGGTGCTCGCGCTGCTCGGCGTCGTGCCGGTGTGGGACGAGCAGTCGCGTCGGGTGGTGGGCCTGGAGGCACTGCCGCTGCCGGAACTCGGCCGCCCGCGCATCGACGTCACCGTGCGCATCTCCGGCTTCTTCCGCGACGCCTTCCCGCACGTGATCTCGATGCTCGACGACGCGGTGGCGCTGGTGGCCGGCCTCGACGAACCCCACGACCAGAACTTCGTGCGCAAGCACGCGTCCGCCGACCTCGCCGAGCACGGCGACGAACGTCGTTCCCGCATAAGGATCTTCGGCTCCAAGCCGGGCTCCTATGGGGCGGGCATCCTGCAGGTGGTCGAGTCGGGCACCTGGCGCGACGACAAGGACCTCGCCGAGGTCTACGCCACCTGGGGCGGTTACGCCTACGGCCGCGGACTCGACGGTGCACCGGCCCGCGGCGACATGGAGCGCAACTACCGGCGCATCCGGGTGGCGGCCAAGAACGTAGACAACCGTGAGTCGGACATCCTCGACTCCGACGACTACTTCCAGTACCACGGCGGCATGGTCGCCACCGTCCGCGCGCTCACCGGCGCCGATCCCGAGGCGTACGTGGGCGATTCGACCTCACCCGACAACGTGCGCACCCGCACGCTGCAGGAGGAGACCAACCGGGTGTTCCGGTCGCGGGTGGTCAACCCGCGGTGGATCAAGGCGATGCAGCGGCACGGCTACAAGGGCGCCTTCGAGCTCGCCGCGACCGTCGATTACCTGTTCGGCTTCGACGCCACGGCCTCGGTCGTGCCTGACTGGATGTACGAGTCGGTGGCCACCGAGTACGTGCTCGACGACACCAACCAGGCCTTCATGCGGCACGCCAACCCGTGGGCGTTGCAGTCGATCGTGGAGAAGCTCGCCGAGGCCGCCGATCGCGGGCTGTGGCAGGAGCCCGACCCCGAGCTCATGGCGCAACTGCAGCAGGTCTACCTCGAGGTCGAAGGTGACCTCGAGGAATGAGCGAGCAGCCAGCGCCGCAGCGCCCGGTGCCGCTGGTCGGCGACACGACCTCGGCGCAGCAGCGCCGCGACGACCCCGCCGGCTGGGCGATGCCGCCCGAGGTGGTCGACGCACTCGCCGCAGTGGTCGCCGGACGGCGCGACATCCGACGGTTTCGGCCCGACCCGGTGCCCGACGAGCTGCTGCGGCAGGTGCTCGAGGCCGCGCACAGCGCGCCGTCGGTGGGCCATTCGCAGCCTTGGCGCTTCATCGTCGTGCGCTCGCCGGCCACCCGAGATCGGGCCGCCCATCTCGCTGACCGGGCTCGGCTCGAGCAGGCGTCGGAGCTGACCTCGGAGCGGGCCGCGCGGCTGCTCGACCTCAAACTCGAAGGGCTGCGCGAGGCGCCGGTGGGCGTGGTCGTCACCTGTGACCGGCGTACCCCCGCGGCCGGGGTGCTCGGGCGCGCCACCTTCCCCGACGCCGACCTGTGGTCGTGCGCCTGCGCGGTGCAGAACCTCTGGCTCACCGCCCGCGCGCTCGGCCTCGGCGTGGGCTGGGTGACGCTGTTCGACCAGGCCGAACTCGCCGACCTGCTGCACCTGCCCGACGGCGTGGTGACCCTCGGTTGGCTGTGTGTGGGGTGGCCCGACGAGCGTCCGCCCGCGCCCGGGCTCGAACGCGCGGCGTGGTCGCGCAAGGCCCCGCTCGACGACGTGGTGTTGCAGGAGCGCTGGCCCGACGATTCAGCCCCGCCGGCGCCACCGACCTCGCATCTGCGCGGGCCCGAGCCGGGGCGCCGGGTCGACGGCACCGACGACACCGACCGGCTGCTCAGCCCGCCGGAGGCGCTCGGCGCGCTCGATCGCGCGCTCCACCTGGTGCGTGCCGCGGCCGGACCCGACCTCGACACGGGCACGCTCGTGCTCGTCGGCGCCGATCATCCGGTGACCGCCCACGCCGTCAGTGCCTACGACCGGTCGGTGACCCGTGACGTGCTCACCAGTGCGGTCGGGGGCATTTCGCTGGGCGCCGCTCATGCCCGCGCCGCCGGGCTCGACGTCGTGGTGGTCGACGCCGGAGTGGGTGAGGCGCACGTCGAGGGCGCTGTCGACGTGCGGCCGCACGACCCGCGTGGAGACCTGGTGACGACCGACGCGATGACGGCCGCCGACGTCCGCCGATTGATGGACGCCGGACGCCGGCTCGGTGCCGGTGTCCCCGGAATCGCCCCCGGACTCGTCGCACTCGGCGAGGTGGGGGTGGGCAACACGACGGTGGCCGCTGCGCTCACCTGCGCGCTCACCGGCACACCCGCGGCCGACGTGGCGGGGCTCGGATCGGGCGCCGACGCCGACATCGTGGCCCGCAAGACGGAGGTGGTGGCCGCGGCGATCGACCGCCTGGGCCACACGGACGACGTGCACCGGATGCTCGCCGCGGTCGGCGGACCGGAGTTCGCGGTGCTGACCGGGGTGGTGCTGGGCGCAGCCCGCGCCGGACGACCGGTCGTGCTCGACGGTCTCGCCACCAGCGTCGCCGCGCTCGCCGCGGTCGGCATCGAACCCTCGGTGCAGGCGTATCTCATTGCGGGACAACGCAGCCGGGAGAAGGCGCACGGACTCGTGCTGCGGCGGCTCGGCCTCGAACCGTTGCTGCAACTGCGGCTGCGCGCCGGCGAAGGGGTGGGTGCCTGCCTCACGGCGGGGATGGTGCTGCAGGGCATGGCCGCCCGGCGGACGACGGTGCGAACCAGCGCGCGAACGGCTCAGCGCAACGCGTAGACGTCCATGATCCAGCCGTGCTGCTCGCGCAGCCGCGTCCTCGTGGCGACCAACTCGTCGATCACATCGGTCAGTCGGCCCGAGCGCAGCTCCTGCTGCGGCATCCCCAGGTAGGCGCCCCAATGGATCTGCAGGTCGGGTGCCCGCTCGACCAGCTCACGGCAGGCGAGCGCGCCGTCCAGCATCACCACGACGGTGCCGAGGTCGGGCGACCACTCGCCCGCCAGACGGCGTCCGGTGGTGATGTGCACCGGCTCGCCGATCTCGTGCAGCACGATGCGGTGCGCGGCAGCCAACTCCTGGATGGCGCTGATTCCGGCGAACACGCTGACCTGCAACGGCATTCGGGTGGCGACGGCGTCGACCACGCGGATCGTGCTGTCGTAGAACGCCGGGTCGCCCCACACCAGGAACCCGACCACGGTGCCCTCGGGCAACTCGCCCAGCACGGCGGCGTACGCGTCGGCGCGGGCGGCGTGCCAGTCGCGCACCGCGGCGCCGTACTGGACGCGATCGCGGCCGGCGTCGGGGCCGCGCTTCGGGTCGGGCACCGCGACGAACCGGTAGCCACCCTCGGGCACGAACCGGTCGAGGATCGCGCGTCGCACCTGCAGCAACTCGTCAGCGGCGGCGCCCTTGTCGGCCACGACGAACACGTCGACGCAGCGCAGGGCGTCGGCGGCGTCGGCGGTGACGTGGCCGGGCGAGCCCGCACCGATGCCGATGATCTTGACCTGCAACGGAATCGGGTCAGTGCTCATGAGATTCCCGTCGGGCGAGGTCGAGCAGCCGGTCGAGGTCAAGGTGTTGCTCCACGGCGTCGGCGAGCGTGTCGATCATCGCCGTCCGGCGGTCGGCGAACCCCGGGCCGGGCTGCGGGCTCCAGGTGGAGCCCGCCTGCTGCGCGACCACGGTGAGCCAGGCCTGGCGGAAGGCATCATTCTCCAGGGTGCCGTGCCAGATCGTGCCCCACACCGGGCCGCGGACGCCGCCGCCCGGGAACGACCCGTCGTCGACCACGCCCTCGACGATGCCGTGGTGAATCTCGTAGCCGGACACCGCATTTCCCTGCCAGGTGGAGTGCGGCCGGGCGAGCACCTTGTCGGCTGCGAAGTGCACCACACCAGGCAGATGCCCGAGTCCGGGAGTGACGCCTTCGCCGCTCTCCAGCGAGTCGTCGATCGACTCCAGCAACATCTCGTAGCCGCCGCAGATGCCGAGCACCGGACGTCCCTCGCGCACCCGCTCATCGACCACCGCGTCGAGCCCACGCGAACGCAACCAGGCGAGATCGCTGACCGTCGCCCGTGAGCCGGGCAGCACCAACAGGTCGGCTTCGCGGCACCATGACGGGTCGGTGGTCACGCGCACCTCGACACCGGGTTCGGCGGCCAGTGCGTCGACGTCGGTCGCGTTCGAGGTGCGCGGCAGGCGGACGACCGCCACGGTGAGCGAATGTTTTTGTGGCGCAGCGGGTTTCCAACGGCCGATGGAAAGGGCGTCTTCACCGTCGAGCCACACGTCGTCGAGCCAAGGCAGCACGCCGACACACGGCATGCCGGTGCGTTCGACGATCGTGTCGAGGCCGGGGTCGAGCACCGAGCGGTCACCACGGAACTTGTTGACGCACCACGCCCGCAGCACCGCCCGGTCGGCGTTGTCGAGCAACGCCCAGGTGCCGTAGGTGGCGGCCAGCGCGCCGCCGCGGTCGATGTCGGCCACCAGCAACGCCGGTAGGCCGAACTGCCGTGCCAGACCGAGGTTGACGTAGTCGCCGGCGCGCAGGTTGATCTCCGCCGGTGACCCGGCTCCCTCGCACACCACCACGTCGACGGACGCGGCCAACTCCTCGTACGCGGCGAACGCCGCCTCGCGCAGGTGGGCGCGTCCGGTGGCGTACTCGCCCGCCCGTAACTCGCCGGCCGGGCGGCCGCGCACGACGACGAACGCGCGCCGGTCGGACCCCGGTTTCAGCAGCACCGGGTTGTGCAGCGAGGTGGCCTCGACGCCGGCCGCCTCGGCCTGCAGGTATTGCGCGCGGCCGATCTCGCTGCCGTCGGCACAGACCATCGAGTTGTTCGACATGTTCTGCGCCTTGAACGGGGCGACGCGCACTCCGCGTCGGGCCCAGGCACGCAGAATTCCGGTGACCAGCAACGATTTTCCGGCGTCCGAGCTCGTTCCCGTCACCAGCAGCCCCGACATGGGGCACGAGTCTACGATCGGCCTCATGCCCTCCGTCCACCTCGTCCGCCACGGCCGGTCGACGTGGAACGAGCAGGGGCGCATTCAAGGGCAGACGCCGCACCCGCCGCTCACCGAACTCGGCCGCACCCAGGCGCTCGCGGCAGCCCGAACGCTGCGCGCAGCGATCGGCGCGCAGTCGGCGCAGATGCTCAGCAGCGACCTGGTGCGCGCGCAGCAGACGGCCCAGATCATCGGCGCCGCGCTCGACCTGCCGGTGCGCACCGATGTGCGGCTGCGGGAGCAGGCCCTGGGGGAGATGGAAGGGCGGCTCGCCCGCGAACTGACCGCGCAACCCGCACCTGAAGGCGTGCCGGTCGAGGAGGTGCGCTGGGGCGGGGGCGAGAGCCTGCTCGACGTGCACCGCCGGCTGAGCGCGCTGATGGCCGAACTGGCGACGGCGCCCATCGAACACCTCGTGCTGGTCACCCACGGCGACACGCTGCGGATGGCCCTCGCGGTGCTCGCCGGCCGCACTCACCGGCAACTCGACTGGCGCCTCACGATCGACAACGGCAGCGTGCACACCACCGAACTCGACCCCGCGGCCGCTGCGCTCAGCCGCTGAACCGCACCTGGCCGCCGACGACCGTCGTCAGCGCCCGCGCTTCGTGTGCGCGCTCGGGCGTCGCGATGAGATCGGTGTCGACCGCGACGAAGTCGGCGAGCATGCCGGGGGTGAGCGTGCCCACGTCGTCCCAACCGGCTGCGTAGGCGGCCCCGCGCGAGTGGGCGGCCAGCGCCTCGATCATGCTCACCCGCTCGTGCGGCTGCCAGCCGCCGGCGGGAGTGCCGTCGACGCGCTGTCGGGTGACCGCCGCGTGCAGGGCAACGAACGGATTCGGGTCTTCGACGGGGGCGTCCGACCCGAACGCCAGCGGCACCCCGGCGTCGAGCGCCGACCGCCAGCCGTACGACACGATGTCGTGGCCGTCGAGCAACGCATCCACGAGCTCGAAGTCGGTGGTGCAGTGCACCGGCTGCATCGAGCCGACCACACCCAGCCGCGCCATGCGGGCCAGATCGGCCCGGCGCAGGTGCTGGGCGTGTTCGATGCGCAGCCGAAGGTCTGAGCCGGTCGCCCCGAGCACGTGCTCGTACGCGTCAAGCACCTCGGTCGCCGCACGGTCACCGATCGCGTGGGTCGCCACCGCGATGCCGGCCCGCACCGCGAGCTCGGTGTAGACCTTCAGCTGCTCCTGGGTGAGCGTCGGCACGCCATGCCCGCCGTCGTGCCCGTCCTCACCGGCGAACGCCTCGGTCATGTGGCAGGTGTGCGAACCGAGCGCGCCGTCGGCGAACAGCTTCAGCGGCCCCACCCGGATCCAGTCGTCGCCCTCGCCGGTGCGGCGCCCCTGCTGCATCGCCAGCGGGAGGTCTTCGTGTCGAATCGCCTTGCTGACCCGCATCTTCAGGGCACCTTGCTCGTGCAGCGCGCGCAGCGCCACATGGGCGTCCTCGTGATCGATCTCGGTGATGCCGGTCAGCCCCACCGCGAGCAGGTCGTCGATCGTCTGCGCCATCAGCCCGGGCAGGGCGTCGGCGTCGTCGATCGGCAGGTCGTCAAAGGCGGTGCAGGCCGTCTCTCGCAGCACCCCGGTGAGCTCACCGTCGGCGTCGCGTTCGAGGCGTCCGCCGGCCGGGTCGGTGGTCTCCGGGCCGTAACCCACCAGCCGCAACGCGGCGGAATTCGCCCACAGCGAGTGGTAGTCGGCGCTCGCCAACACCACCGGACGCGGCCCCGTCACGACATCGAGGGTGCGCCGGTGGGGCTGCCGACCGCCCCACTGGTTCGCGTCCCACGCGCCGCCCCACACCAGACCGGTGCCCGGATTCGCCGCGAGAAAGCGCGCCACCCGCTCGGCCGCTTCGAACTCGTCGGCACAGCCACGCACGTCGACCTCGGTGCGCACCCGCGCCAGCGACGCGGCATGGATGTGCGCGTCGTGCAGACCCGGCACCACGAGCGCACCCGGCAATGTCTCGATCTGCGAAACAGTCTGTGCGGCAAGGGATTCGGCGTCGCCGGTCGCGACCACGCGCCCAGCCTCGACCAACACGCCGGTGACGAATTCGGTTCCGGTCCAGATCTTCTCGCCACGCCACAGGGTGCTCACCCGCACAATGTAGTGCGGGCCTCCAACCCTGCGGACGGCGCGGGCAGGCGGCCGGCACCGGCGCCGGCGACCGTCCGGACGCTGGTTCACCGGGTAGGTTCAGGACGGCCCGATCCGAACAGGAGCAGCACGAAGTGACATCGACAACCGGCGCGCGCGTGCGCCGCACCCCGGCGCCGTGGTGGATCGCCGCGTTGTGCGGCATCCCGTTGATCTTCGGGTTCGTCGGAGCCCAGGCGAGCAAGGGCGCGATCCAGGACGACCTCACCGAACGCGCCCAGCAGGTGCTGCAGGGAGTCGGAGCGAGCGACGCCACGGTGAGGTTCGACGGACGCGACGCGACGCTGCGCACCGCCGACGGCGCCGACACCACCCGGGCACGCGACGCCTTGGCAAAGATGTCCGGAGTGCGCACGGTCGTGGTGCAGGGGAGCGCGCAGTGACCTGGTTGACGATCCAGACCATCGCTTGGTGCCTCGTCGGGTTCGCGGTCGGTGCGCTCGCGGCCTGGTTGGTCGCGGTGATGTTGTTCCCACATGAGGCGCAGGTCGCGGCGCCGGGTGCCGGCGAATCGCAGGTCGACGGGTCGTCCGCGGCCGACGGCGCCCCCGCCGGCGAAGCGGGAGACGGCGCATGACCTGGCTGTTCCCGCACATCTGGTTGTGGGTGCTGATCAGCACGCTTCTCGGGTTCGCGATCACGCTCTACGCGACGATCGGCGGTTCGTCGCGCCCGCAAACTCCCCGTGCGTCCAGGGCCACTCGCCGGAACCGGGCCGACGCGCCGACGCCGGACGAACCGGTCGGCGAACGTACCCGCCATCGCGCCGCGATCGCCGACCAGGCGAGCCCTGCGGCCCCCGCTGGCAGTGCGGCTGCGGCTGGCAGCGGTGCTCGCCGGCGTCGGCGCTACGAAGTCGAAGACGTCGAGGTCGAGGAGTGGGGGCCTGGGCAGGTGTTCCCGGTCGAGCCGTCGGTCCCGTTGCGTGACGCGGCGGCGCGGGGGTCCGAACCGAAATCCGGCACCGCATCCGGCGGCACGTCCGAGATCGCACCGGACACCCCCACGGGCACCGGCCAGCGCTGATGCGCCTGCCTGCCTACGACGTGCCGGTGACGCCACTGCGTCGTCGCGCGCTCGTGCACGAGACCGTCCTCGTCCTGCTCCTGAGTCTCGGCGCGTCGGCGATCTACTCAGTGCTGTCGATCATGCGCAGCCTGTCGACCGACGTCGCGCTCAACAAGCAGACGACCACGATGAACCGCAGCCAGGCGAGCGCGTCATGGCTCGACCTGGTCTACCAACTCGTCGGCGTCGGTCTCGCAATCGTGCCGGTGCTCCTGGTGATCCATCTGCTCAACCGTGAAATGTCCTCTGCGACAACGTGGCTGGGGCTCGACGGGAGACGCAAAGGACCCGATCTCGCGCTCGGCGCAGCCCTTGCTGCGGTGATCGGCATTCCGGGTCTGCTGCTGTACCTCGCGGCTCGAGCTTTCGGACTCAATACGACACTCGCCGCGTCGGGTCTTGGCGAGCACTGGTGGGCGATCCCTGTGCTGGTGCTGGCAGCACTGCAGAACGGACTGCTCGAAGAGGTCATCATGATCGGCTACCTCTTCACCCGCTGGACGCAAGCCGGCTGGTCGTGGATCCAGGTGCTCGTCGTGTCGGCGCTGATCCGGGGCACCTACCACCTTTATCAGGGCTTCGGCGGGTTCGTCGGAAACGTCGTCATGGGGCTGGTGTTCGGGCTCGTCTACCGCCGCACCAAGCGGGTGATGCCCCTGGTCATCGCGCACACGATCCTCGACATCGTCGCGTTCGTGGGTTACGCGCTGCTGAAGTCGCACGTCTCCTGGCTCTGAAGGGTCGCACCACCGTGAAGTCGTGGTCGGTTTCGACCGCACCGCCCCGAACGCCGGGAACGCGAACTAATCTCGGCTTATGACCAATCTCGCCTGCAATCTGCAGAACACCGCTGCCCAGCACCCCGACAACGTCGCACTGCGGATGGGCGAGCACTCGATGACCTTCGCCCAGCTGGCCGACGCGGCCGGACGCGTGGCGAACCTGTTGAAGGACAAGGGGATCCAGCCGGGCGATCGGGTTGCCATTTCGCTGCCGAACGTCTTCGACTTCCCGGTCATCCTCTACGGTGCGCTCCAGGCCGGCGCCGTGGTCATCCCGATGAACCCGCTGTTCCGTCCGCGCGAGGTGGAGTACTACCTGTCCGACTCCGGCGCCAAGCTGATGTTCGGCATGCCGGGCGACGCCGCCGCAGGGGCGGAGGAGGCCGGTGTCCCGTTCATCGAGGTGCCGTTGCCCGCCGGCATCGGTGAGTCGATCAAGCAGTACGAGCCGAGCACCGAGTTCGTCGACCGCGACGACAGCGACACCGCCGTGATCCTCTACACCTCCGGCACCACCGGTCGTCCGAAGGGCGCCGAGCTGACCCACTTCTCGCTGAACAAGAACCAGGAGGTCGTCGCCCGCACGCTGATGGCGATCACCGCGGACGACGTGATCGCCGGCTGCCTGCCGTTGTTCCACGTCTTCGGCCTGACCTGTGGCCTCAACACCTCCGTCGCCACCGGCGCGACGCTGGCCATGGTCCCTCGTTTCGAGCCCGGCGCGGTGCTGGAGATGCTCGACAAGGCCGGCGTCACGATCTTCCAGGGCGTGCCGACGATGTACCAGGCGTTGCTGGCTGCGACCGCCGATCGGGAGGTCAACTTCCCCAAGCTGCGGGTCTGCGCCAGCGGCGGATCGGCGATGCCGGTCGAGGTGATGAAGAAGTTCGAGCAGAAGTTCGGCTGCGTCGTGCTCGAGGGTTACGGCCTGTCCGAGACCTCGCCCGTCGCGTCGTTCAACCACCCGAACGCCGAGCGCAAGGCCGGCTCGATCGGCACCCCGCTCGAGGGCGTCGAGATGCGCCTGGCCGAGCCGGACGGTTCGGACACCGCCAAGGGCGAGATCGGCGAGATCGCGATCCGTGGCCACCTGTTGATGAAGGGCTACTGGAAGCGTCCGGACGCCACTGCCGAGGCGATCCGCGACGGCTGGTTCTTCTCCGGCGACCTGGCGCAGATGGACGACGACGGTTACTTCTTCATCGTCGACCGCAGCAAGGACATGATCATCCGCGGCGGTTACAACGTGTACCCGCGCGAGGTCGAGGAAGTGCTGTACGAGCACCCGGATGTCGCCGAGGCCGCCGTCATCGGCGTCCCGCACGAGCACTACGGCGAGGAAGTGATCGCCTACGTCGTCCGTACCGGCGACTCGCAGCTGACCGAGCAGGAGATCCAGGACTTCGCCAAGGAGCGCCTGGCCGCCTACAAGTACCCGCGCGAGGTGCGGTTCATCGGCGAGCTGCCCAAGGGAGCGACCGGCAAGATCCTGAAGCGTGAACTGCGGGATTCCTCAGAGGGCTGAGCGATGAGCGACATACCCGCGGACGACCTCGGTGCTCAGTTGTTGTCGGCGGTGGCCAAACTCAACCGCTGGGCGACCAAGCATTCGGAGTTGCCGATCCCGACCGGTCAGGCACGTCTGTTGAGCCTGGTCGAGGCGCACGACAAGGCCCGGGTGGGTGAGCTCGCCGCGGCCGACCACTGCAGTCAGCCGACGATGACCGCTCAGGTGAAAAGGCTCGAGCAACAAGGGTTGTTGGTCCGTGCGAGCGACGAGGACGACGCCCGTGCGAGCCTGATCTCGCTGACGGACGCCGGACGCCGGGTGCTCGACGAAGCGCGGCGGGCGCGGTCGGCGACGATCACTCCGGTGCTCGCCGGACTGTCCGAGCAGGATCGCGAAGTGCTGGTGCGGGCGAACGAGTTGTTGCGACAGATCGCGTCCGAGCGTCCCTGACAACCGGTCGCGATAACGACCACCTCCCTTGAATACGCCAGTAATAAGGAGACCGGCCGTTATGACGACCGTCGGGCGAGGCGTCGTGACATCTGTCATCGAGGCTGGACTCCACCCTTGACAGGGTGTGATGTGCGTCCCTACGGTTCCATCAGTCGGTATCCAAATTTCGCATTGCGAAATGCACCTCAAAACCGAGTCTTTGGGTGTCCTGGCCGCGGAGGGCGCCCCTACCAAGGAGCAGAACCGATGGCGATCTCTCTCGGAAGCAACCAGTACGGCAAGGCGGAGAACCGTGTGATGCGGGTCTACCGCGACACCGACCGTCACTCGATCCGTGACCTCAATGTCTCGACCTCGCTGCGTGGCGACTTCACCGCCGCCCACCTCGAGGGCAACCAGGGCGACGTCCTGCCGACCGACACCCAGAAGAACACGTCCTTCGCGTTCGCCAAGGAGGTCGGCATCGAGTCGCCGGAGGCGTACGGCGTCGCGCTCGGCAAGCACTTCCTGACCGCCGCTGCGAAGGCGACCGGATCGCAGATCCGCATCGAGGAGTACGCCTGGGACCGCATCCAGGTCGACGGCCAGGGTCACGACCACTCGTTCGTGCGCCGCGGCACCGAGACCCGCACTGCGATCATCACGGTCGAAGGTCGCGGCGCCGACCAGAAGGTGTGGGTCGTCTCCGGCCTGGAGGACCTCATCGTCCTGAAGTCGACCGGCTCGGAGTTCAAGGGCTTCCTCAAGGACAAGTACACGACGCTCGAGGAGGCCGACGACCGCATCATGGCGACCAGCCTCACCGCGCGCTGGCGCTTCAACACGATCGACGGCGTGAACTTCGACGAGGTCTACGATGACGTCAAGAAGCTCTGCCTGGCCGCGTTCGCGACCACGTACAGCCGCGCGCTGCAGGAAACCCTCTACGCGATGGGCCGCGACGTGCTCGAGGCGCACCCGGAGATCGACGAGATCAAGTTCTCCGCGCCCAACAAGCATCACTTCCTCTACGACCTCGACCGGTTCGGCCTTGAGAACAACGGCGAGGTCTTCATTGCCGCCGACCGCCCGTACGGCCTCATCGAAGCGACCGTCCTCCGCGACGGTGCCGGCGAGCCCGGCGAGGCGTGGACCGCGGTTCCGTCCTTCATCTGAGTTCCGACACGACTGCACCGCTCGCCGAAAGGTCTGCGGCACAGTCGTTTTGGTTTCACCCGTGACATGAAGGCGCGACAGTCGTCCGTTACGCCGCGGTACGGACGTGCACCAGGGCGTAACGCGCGACTGTCGCGCTTTCGTCGTCCCAGAGCTGTTCGCCGGGAAGTGGGAAGTCAACCCTCGAGCGCCTGAATCGCGAGCAGCACCGCAGCCCCGGTCCAAGCGAGCGGCGCCACCGCGGCAGGCTCACCCGTCTCCAGCACCTTCTCCGGGTACGAACCACCGATCGTGCGATGTTCACCGAGCCACTGCACCATGTCCCTGGCCCGCTGCGTCTGACCAGATGCACCCAGAACAGCTGCGACAGTAGCGGTTTCGGGCGTCCAGCTGATCCCGTCCCGGTGCCAACTCGAACCCGGTGCCAACCCGCCGGCCGGTCGTTTCAGCCGGGGCAACAGCGAGACCAGACCTTGCAGCGCATGCTCGTTCACCGCGTGCCGGAAGGGTGGAAGCAGGAAGGCAGCGCCGATGTCAGGGTCGCTGCGTCCGGGGTGGCGCGGGTAGCCGTACCGGCCGTAGGCGCTCATGATCGTGGCGTCCAACCGAGTCAGCGCACGGCTGGCTCGCTCGGCTCGCGCAGTGTCGCCGAGTGCGGTCAGCAGACGCACCGACGCTTCGAGGCCGGCGGCGAGCACCGCGCACGTGGCCAGAGTCGGTGACCGTTCGGTCACCTCCCAGTAGTCCGGGGTCGCCGGCGGCAACCCGGACGAGGTGTTCGTCGCGGAGATGATCCGGTCGGTGCTGCGCACGATCAGCGATCTCCAGGACGCGACCTCGACGCGAGCCCGGTCCGCCGGCAGACGCGCTCGTACCTGGTCGGCCGCCCACAGAGCCCATCCCGAACCGTCCAACTGCCGTGCCCGGCGGTCGGGGCTGCGTGAGGTGCCGGGCACGTATCGAGCCTCGAACCAGCCGTCGTCCGATTGCGCCGACCGCAGGAAGCGGATGACTCGCACGGCGGCATCGGGCTGACCGGTCATCGCCTGAGCCACCGCGACGAACGCGCTGTCGCGAGGCCAGCTGAACCGCCAGTACGGCGTCCACGCGGCGACCGGACTCGGCAGACCGTCGGAGAGCACGAACACGTCCTGCAACGCCGAGCGCGCGAACTCCTTGAAATCACCGGTGCGCGACCACTCCGGAGCGGCAGCGAGCATGATGTTCTCGGTGGTGAGCAGGGCGGACGCGTCCGGTGCCGTCTGCAGGACTCGGCTGTCCCGGATCAACAGGCTCACTTCCCCGGACTGGACGAGCGTGCGGTCTTCGCCGGGCACCGGATCGCCTTGCGGTGCAGGCCCTTTGGCAACGGTTGCGGAGTACAGCGGCACGTGGCGGGGGTACTCGCGGCGGGGCCAGGCCTGGTAGCCGAGCAGGCCGCCGGCGCCGGCGGTGGTGGCGACGGCCGCGGCCACGAAGGTGCGCCGGGTCGGACGCGCTCGCTCGCCGTTCACCACGCGTCCAGACTAGGCGGGACGGTTCGCCTAGGGTGTTGCCCATGGGTTCGATGCACCCCGCCGCCCGCGCCGAGGACGCGTTCAACAGTGTGCTGGGCAGGTTGCTGTCGCGACGTGGATTCGTCACGCGCGTGTTGGCCTATTCCGGCTACGCCAGCAGTACCCAGGCACGGGTCATGGGACGCATCGTGCTCTCACGCGTCGACGCCGCCGACCAACCGATCGACCCGATGTACGCCAGTGTGCGGCGCGGCATCCGGGTCTTCATGGCCGCCCCGCAATCCCGGCAGCCGGTACAGGTGCGACTCGGAGATGCGGTCGTGGACACCCACTCCGATCGCGGTGGCTACTTCGACGTCACTCTGCAGGGCCACGGACTCGAGCCGGGTTGGCACCACGCCCGGGTGCGCTGCGGAACGGTCGAGAGCACTGCCCCGGTGCAGGTGATCGGCGACGACATCCGGTTCGGGATCATCAGCGACATCGACGACACCTGCGTCGTCACCTCGCTCCCGCGTCCGATGCTCGCCGCGTACAACACGTTCGTGCTGCCGGAGACGGCCCGCCGAGTCGTGCCCGGGATGTCGGCGCTGTATCGGTCGCTGCTCGCGCACAATCCCGGATCGCCGATGTTGTACCTGTCGACCGGAGCCTGGAACACCCAGCCCATCATCAATCGCTTCCTGCAACGCCACGGGTTCCCGACCGGCGCGTTGCTGATGACCGACTGGGGTGCCACCGAGACCGCCGTCTTCCGGAGCGGACGCGAACACAAGCGTTCGCAATTGCGCCGACTGGCAGTCGAATTCCCGAACATCCGGTGGCTGCTGGTGGGCGACGACGGGCAGCACGATCCGGAGATCCACGACGAGTTCGCCGCCGAGATGCCCGACAACGTCCGGGCGATCGCGATCCGACAGTTGACCGTCACCCAGCAGATGCTGTCGCACGGTCACCCACTGTCGCGCGACGACGGACGCGAGTCGCCGACCTTCAAGGTCGAGGGCGGCGACGGGTACGCCCTCTTCCAGGAACTCTCCTGCCTGCGCACCCTCGATACCGGCGTCTCCCATGCCTGAGTTGCCCGAGATCGAGTCCCTCGTGCGCTTCCTGCGCTCGCGGGTCGAAGGCGTCGCGGTGGCCGACGTCGAGCTCGCCTCGTTCAGCGTGCTCAAGACCTATTCACCTGCGCCGCAGGCACTCTGCGGACTTTTCGTCACCGACGTGCGCCGGTTCGGCAAGTGGATCGACCTCGACGTCGACGGCATCCACCTCGTCTTCCACCTGTCCCGCGCGGGCTGGTTGCGTTGGTATGAGAAGGCACCGGCCACCCGGCTACGTCCGGGCGGCAAGTCCCCGGTGGCGCTGCGGGTCTCGTTCGAGGACGGCTCGGCGTTCGACCTGACCGAGCAGGGCACGCAGAAGCGTCTGGCCGCGTACATCGTCAAGGACCCCACCACCGAGGTGCCGCAGATCGCCTCCCTCGGGCCGGACGCGTTGTCCGACGAGTTCACGCTCGAGGTGTTCGCGCAGTTGCTCGCCGCGAAGAAGGGGCAGATCAAGGGCGTGCTGCGCGACCAGTCGGTGATCGCCGGCGTCGGCAACGCCTACTCGGACGAGGTGCTGCACGTCGCGAAACTGTCGCCGTACGCGAAGGCGGATTCCCTTGATCCCGAAGCGGTTTCGCGGCTCTACAATGCGATGCGGGATACCCTCAACGGCGCGATCGAAGCCTCCGCAGGCAAGCCCGCCGCCGAACTCAAGGACGCCAAGCGCTCCGGGATGCGGGTGCACGGACGCGCGGGCGAGAAGTGCCCGGAGTGCGGCGACGTGGTGCGCGAGGTGTCCTTCGCGGACCGCTCGATGCAGTACTGCGCGACCTGCCAGACCGGCGGCAAGACGCTCGCCGACCGGCGCATGTCCCGCCTGCTCAAATGATGCTCACCTGACGCCGAGTGGCCGGGCTGTGAACCAGCGTCCGGGCTATAGCCCGTCCACCAGTTCACAGCCCGGCCACTCGGTGAAGGTCTGTGTGTCAGATGACCGTGGGTTCGACGTTGTGCTGGGTGACGACGGGCTTGCCGTCGAACTCCCACTGCTTCATCCCGCCGACGACGTTCGCGACCTCGAAGCCCTGCGCCTCCAGCCACTGAACGGCGCGGCTCGACCGGTTGCCCGAACGGCAGACCACGGGCAGCGGCTCGCCCTCGGGCAGGTCACCCAGGCGCTCCGGAATCTCTGCGAGTGGAATGTGTACCGAGTTGGGTGCGTGGCCCGCGTCCCATTCGTCCTGCTCGCGGACGTCGAGAATGACCGCGTCGTCGGCGATGTCCTTCGGCTGCAGTTCTTCGCTCATGGTGACCAGCGTAGGGATCGTCGTACACCCGTGCTGCAGTTCGGCGCGGCCCAGAATCCTGGGTCCGGGATTGCACGGGTGTGACGCCTGCGCACCGACGAACTGCAGCACAGGTGTACGGCACGGCCGTACTAGCATCGCGGGAATGAAGATCCTGTCGATCCAGAGCTCGGTCGCCTACGGCTACGCCGGTAACTCCTCCGCCGTCTTCCCGTTGCAGCGCCTGGGGCACGAGGTCTGGCCGGTCTACACCGTGCACTTCTCCAACCACACCGGTTACGGCGAGTGGCGGGGACCGGTCTTCGAACCCGAGACCGTGCGTGACGTGATCACCGGCATCGAGGAGCGCGGCGTCCTGCCCGAATGCGACGCCGTGTTGTCGGGCTACATGGGCGCCGACCCGATCGGCACCGTGATTCTGGACGCCGTCGCACGGGTGAAGGCGGCGAACCCGAAGGCGATCTACTGCGCCGACCCGGTCATGGGCGACGTCGGACGCGGGTTCTTCGTGCGTCCGGGGATCCCCGAGTTCATGCGTGACAAGGTCGTGCCGGCCGCCGACGTGATCACCCCGAACCAGTGGGAGTTGCAGTACCTCACCGGTGAGCGCGAGATCCACTCCGTCGCCGAACTGCTGGACGCCGCGCGCTCCATCCGTGAACGCGGCCCGGAGACTGTGCTGGTCACCTCGGTGCAGACCGACGAGACCCCGGCCGACTCCGTCCAGCTGGCCGTCGTCAACGGGGACGGCGCCTGGATCGTCACCACCCCGTTGCTGCCGATGTACGTGGTCGGTGCCGGCGACGCGACCACAGCGATCTTCCTGGCGCACCTGCTCACCGAACCCGCCGAGCAGGCGCTCGCCGCGACCGCCGACTCCGTGTTCGGCGTCATGGAGACCACCCACACCGCGGCCACGCGTGAGATCCAGATCGTCGGCGCTCAGGAACTCATCGCCCACCCGACGGGGCGGTTCGAGGTCACCCGGCTCGACTGACGGATTCGCCGAAGCCCCTCCCGCATTCGCTCGGCCACTGCCACCATGGACAGTACGCGTCCACCATCGCCATGAAGGGCCTGGGCGCGTTGCCGCTCATCGACGTTGTGATCCCGGTTGCGACGTACTACCTGTTCCGGGCGTTCGACCAGAGCCAGACGGTCGCGCTGCTTGTGGCGACGATCGCATCCGCCTGCGCAACATCCAGGTCATCGTCAAGCATCGTGAGGTGGACGGATTCGCGGCCTTCATGTTCGTGATTCTCAGCGGCTGTTCCCACCGCGGCCTGATGTCTTCCGCTAGCGGCGTCTAGTCGAATTGCTAGATAGGCAGATAAGACCCGATCAGAGGCGTCGAGCCATCGCCACGTCGTCGACCTCGCCCCAGCTGAACCGCAGACCTCCCGGCAGGCGCCCGGTCTCGACGTAGCCCAGTTGTTCGTAGAACTTCTCCAGTCCGGTGCCCCCGCGGTAGCTGATCTCGCAGATCTCGACGCCGTCCCGGCGTGCCTGCCCGTGCAGGGCGCCCATCAGGATGCGTCCGAGATTCCGCCCGCGCTCCTGCGGGTCCGTCATCACGCGGTAGAGCGTGGCGCGGTGCGCGGTCGAGAACCACGTCGCGCGCTGGATGAAGCCGAACCCGAGCAGCGGGCCGACCTGGGACGGGTCGTTCCAGGTCTCCTCGTTCGGCGCGTGTAGGCGCAGAAGTGTGCTTGCTTCGGCGGACAGGTGACGGTCGAGCACCGTCGCCACCTCGTCGCGGGGTGCGGCACCCTCCCAACCGACCGCACCACCGTCCGCGTTCACCCGGCACCACAGGTCGAGCACCTCGTCGTAGGCCTCGCCGATGCCGATCCGCGCGGTGGGCGACTCGAAGAGCAGGTTGTCGGGGAGGTGCTCCGGGTCTTGGGGCATCCGGAATGGGCCGAGGTCTTCCATTCCGGCGCGCTCGGCGATGCGCAGGGACGGCTCGTTGGCCGGTGCGATGCGGGTGATGACCGGTCCCGCCGTATAGAACTCCTGCGCGTATGCCGTTGCCGCACAGGCTATCTCGCTGCCGAAGCCGCGGCGCCACGACTGCGGGTCGAGCCGGTAGTAGAGATTGAGGTGCGGGTGGCTCTGGTAGTTCATAGCGCGCACCCCGCCGATGCCGACCGGCGTGCCCTCGTGCTCGGCGATCCAGTAACTGATGCCGTCGGCGTCCCACCCCTCCCGCCAGGTCTGCAGCGACTCGACCGCGTCGTCACGGGTGCGCGGCGCCTCCGACATGAGCTCGTACCCGGCCGGGTCGGTGTGCCAGCCGATGATCCGTTCGTCGGCGACATCGGCGTCGGTGATCGGCCGCAGGGTGAGGCGGGCGGTGTGGATCGTGGTCACCGCACCATCTAATCCCGTCGCCGCGCGAGTCGGCGACGGGATTACGGCGTCAGACGACGGGCAGGCGCGGCACGCAGGGCACGTAGACGTTGCCGGCCGGGTTGAGCGCTTTCTTTGTGAGGCCGATCAGGCGCCACGAGTAGAGCATCGACAGGTGGTCGCTGAGGTCGACCGCGCAGCCGTCCTGCAGGGTGATGTTGTTGACCGTCGCGCCAGGTCCGGCGGTGAGGAAAGTGCGGGTGTAAGGCGTGGTGACCTCGTCGTACTTCGTGCCGATCACCGTGTAGTTGACGCCGGGCACGGTGTCGCCGTTGGCGTTGAGCTGCTGCTGGAACGGCGAGTCGATGGTCTGGTCGACGGCGGCCTGGCCGAGTGCGGCCGGCGTGAGGTTGAGGATCCCGAGCTGATCGGCGGGCGTCGCCAGACCACTGAGGGTGGTGCCGTGGTTGGTCGCGCCGTACTGGATGAGGTTCTTCACCTTGTTGGCGGCGGGATTCGAGGCGTTGGCGCCGCCGTAGAACTGCAGGTAAGAGCGGGCCGCGATGCCACCCTGCGACCAGCCGACCATGTCGACTTGCGCCGCACCCGTGCTGCCGAGCACCTGGTCGACGAACTGCGAGATCTCGGCGCCGGACGGCTTGATCGCGGCAGTTGCGTAGACGCCGGGCAGTTTGCCGGCGATCGAGTCGTTCTCGTCGCCGTAGTTGAGGCCGAACACGCAGTAGCCGGCGCGCTTGAGTTCGGGCGACAGAAGCGCGAACGAGGCGTAGCGGTTCGCCCAGGTGCCGTGCACCAGCACCACCGGACGCGGGTGTGCGGCGCTGGGCTTGCAGTCCCAGTCGTTCATGCCGGGCGCTACGGCGTTGGGGGAGAAGGCCGACCATGCGAGGGCGGCGGGGAAAGACAGCTGGGTCGGTCCGACCGGGTCGGACGCGGCCTCGGCCTGCTGCGGAAGGGTGATCGAGAGAGCGAGGGTGGCGGCCACGGCGGCGCTCACGGACAGCATGCGCTTGGACATCGGAGCACTTCTTGTCGGCGGCAGCAGGGGGCGTGCCGGCTGCGGCAGACCGTTGCGTACTCTCGGTAATGTGTCAAGGGTCACATTCATCAGGTGAACAAGCATGCACGTTGTCACTGCGCGCCAGTGCTGTGATGAGGTCGACTAGGCGACTATCGCAATTGCAATAGATTTGATGAGACTTCCTGATCGCGGGATTGCGACCAGCTCCGGTGGATCCATCGGACTCGCTAGCGAAATATCGGGTGTTCGGTAGAGATGCGCATACAGTCCTCGCATGGACCCGATCCGTAATCCGTACGCGCCGGGCGCCGGCCAACGTCCGCCCGAGCTCGCCGGCCGTGACGAGCAACTCGACCAGTTCAAGGTGGTGCTCCAGCGCATCGCGCGCGGTCGTCCGGAGCGGTCGATCGTGCTCACCGGACTGCGTGGCGTGGGAAAGACGGTATTGCTGAACGCACTTCGCTCCGAGGCGGTACGGGCGAAGTGGGGCACCGGCAAGTTCGAGGCTCGGCCCGACCAACGGCTGCGCCGACCGATTTCGAGTGCGCTGCATCAGGCGGTCCGCGAACTGGGACACCCACAGAGCGAGGACGTCGACCACGTCCTGGGCGTCATCAAGGCCTTCGCCCAGCGCGACGCGGCACCCAACGCGAAGCTGCGGGACAAGTGGAGCCCGGGCATCGACGCGCCGGCCGTGAGTGGGCGCGCCGACTCCGGCGATATCGAGATCGATCTGGTCGAACTGCTCTCGGACGCAGGCGGATTGGCTGCCGACATGGGACGCGGTATCGGCATCTTCATCGACGAGATGCAGGACCTGCACCCCGAGGACATCTCTGCATTGTGCGCGGCGTGCCACGAGATCAGCCAGTCCGGTCTGCCGGTCATCGTCGTCGGCGCCGGCCTGCCGCACCTGCCGGCCGTGCTGTCGGCGTCCAAGTCTTACTCCGAGCGGTTGTTCCGTTACGCACGGATCGATCGCCTTCCCCGCGAGGCGGCCGACCGTGCACTCCAGGGTCCGGCGCAGGACGAGGACGCCGAGTTCGAGCAGGGCGCTCTCGATGCGATGTACGAGGTGACCGGCGGCTACCCGTACTTCATCCAGGCGTACGGCCAGGTGGTGTGGGAGTTGGCCCCCAAGTCGCCGATCACCGCGTCCGATGTGGCCGTCGCTGCCCCACAGGCCGAGGCCGACCTCGCTGTCGGATTCTTCGGTTCACGCTACGAACGTGCGACGCCGGGGGAGCGGGAGTACCTACGCGCGATGGCGGAGGCCGGCGGCCGGCTGCCCGATTCGGAGAAGGACGAGGTCGGCTCGGTGCTCACGTCCGATGTCGCCGACGTCCTCGGCCGCAAACCCCAGTCCCTGTCTCCCGCAAGGGATGCACTGTTGAAGAAGGGGCTCGTCTACTCCAACGAACGCGGACGTGTCGCGTTCACCGTCCCGCACTTCGGCAAGTACCTGCGCAGCGTGAGCTGAGACCAAACCAAATCGGCGTGAGTTTCTGCCCTTCGCCAGGGACGGCCAAGGGCAGAAACTCACGCCGATTCGACAGATGCTTGATCGGCGACGAAGACGGCGGTTGGCGCCCCCACGCCTCCGACGAGCGTTGCGGCCAGTGCGAATTTGGCGATCTTCTTCATGATCTCGCCTGAATCTCTGTGTGTGACAACGCCTTTTGCGTTGCCCCGAGGGGTCCGGCGAACCAGTGCCGAACCGGGGGAGTGACGTCGATCCTGCCCGCCTCCGTTCCGTAATGGCGATGAAGTCCGGACAAATTACATCGTTGTAGTTTTATCCACAGGTGTGAACAACGCTGTGGATGAAGCGGATTCGCGGTGCAGACAGCGGTGCCCACAAACCGAGGTCCGTGGGCACCGTGCGTGGAACGACCAGGTCAGCCGGCGTCGGGGGCCACGAACTGCGGCAGCTTCGCGTCGAATGCTCGCGCGAAGTCCATCGACGGCATCACGTTGGACCGCGGCTTGGTCGCCAGAGCGAGGTCGGACGCCCAGTTCGCAGCGCGCAGACGCTGGTTCGGGGTGCCGTGGTGGCCGTCGGAGGTGAACTGGCAGTCGCCGACGTTGTAGAACGCCATAGCGTCCTGCACGACGAGGTGCTTGTTCAGCGCTTGACCCTTCTTGTGGGTCATGAAGTACGAGCCGTAGCCGTCGGCCATCAACTCGGTGCGACGAGTCGCCTCCGGTCCGGTCAGCGGTGAGTCGAACAGGTTGTTCTCGTACTGCACGTGGTGCCCGAACTCGTGCGCGAGGATCGAGCGGGGCGCGGTGCGGCCCAGGCCGATCGCTGCCATGCCGGCGAAAACGCCGTCGCCCATCACGATGCGGTCGGAGATGCCGAGCTGCTCATTCGCAGGCGCACCGTCCTCGGTGTACGCGAACGCGTTGAAGGTGAAGATGGGGTGGTCGCCGCCCTTCAGTGCCGGGTCGGCGGCGAACAGGATCGGGTAGAGCGCGGCGATCGCGTCGCCTGTGGCGGGCGAGATGCCGAAGGCCAACTGCAGGGTAAGCGACACCTGCTTTTGGTCGGTGAACGAGGCCGCGCCGTGCATCGGCATCAGCGAGATGTCGTCGCTCTTGATGTCCCAGAAGCTGCGCAGGTCGCGCATCGTGCGGTTCATCTCGTTGGTGTACTCGCCGCTGTAGCCGAACCGGTCGCCCTTGCTGGCCTGACCGAAGATCAGCGTGCGGTACGCCGGGATGTCGAGCGCACCGAGCCGGTTGAGCGCGATCAAGTTCGGCATGTTGACGTTCGCGAGCTGACCGTCGAGCCAGCCGCTCACCGGGGTGTCGGCACACTCGTACTGGGACGGGTCGATCGCGCCGTTACGCGCGTTGTTCCACTCCGAGTCGGTGGCGGCCGCAGCAGCGCCACGTGGCGTCAGGGTGAGGCCGGCGGGAAGCTTCGCAGCGAGCGCACGGGCCTGGGTCTTCTGCGCCGGCGACAGCGAGGACGCGGCAAGGTGGGCCTCGATCGCGCTCCGCAGGTCGGTGGTCCGGACCGACGAAGGGGCGGACGTGGCGGCCTCGGCCGACACCGCCGGCGCGGCCAAACCGATGGCGAACGCGGCTGCGGTGGCGACGGACATGAGCTTGTGCATGGGATTCCCCGGGTGTCGTGGATGTCGATGCGACCGTGAAACGAACAGTGGTCGCGACGTGGTCGACTTTAGGCGCACGCGCCGACAACGGGAGGAATGTCACGAACGTACGTCCGAGACGTAACCGTCCGGGTGCTCAGCTCAGCTTCGAGGGCCACCACACCTTCGGACCGACGATGCTCCACAACGCGGGGATCACGACCGTGCGCACCAGGAAGGTGTCGAGCAGGATGCCCAGGCCGACCACGATGCCGAGCTGGGTGAGCACGATGAGTGGCAGCACCCCGAGCACCGCGAACACTGCGGCGAGCACGACGCCCGCACTGGTGATCACCGCACCGGTTGCCGATACGGCACGCACCATCGACTCCCTGGTGCCGTGGTTCGCGTTCTCCTCACGCGCCCGCGTGACCAGGAAGATCGTGTAGTCGACACCGAGTGCCACCAGGAACAGGAACGCGAACAAGGGGACGCCGTCGTCCAGCGCCGGGAATCCCGCGACATTGGTGCTGATCCAGCTGCCGAGACCGATCGCTGCGACAGCGCTGAGCACCGTCGACAACATCAGCAGGACGGGTGCCACGAGCGCTCGCAGCAGCACCACCAGCACGATGAACACGACCAGCAGGATCAGCGGGACGATCAGCTTCAGGTCACGTTCGGCACCGGTCGACTGGTCGAGCGCTTCGGCGTCCGGACCGCCGACCATCGCCTCGGCCTGCGGAACACCCTTCAGCGCACCCCGGATTCCGCGGACGCTGCCGGTGGCTCCGTCCGTGCCGGGAGGCGCATCCAGCACCACCGTCCAGGAGGAGAGTCCCGCCTCGGAACGACCGCTCGGACGCACCGAGCGGACTCCATCGACGCCCTGAACACGCTGCTGAACCTGCTGCGCTGCAGCGGTTTTCGCAACGATCCGGGTGGGGTTCGCCTCACCGGCGGGGTAGTGCTTCGCCATCGTCTCGACCCCGTCGGCGGACTCGGCCGCGACACGGAACTGCTCGGTCTGCGACAGGCCGACCTTCACCCCGAACAGACCGGCGGCGCAGATCAGCAGGACGAGCACACCGGCTCCGCCGTAGATCCACGGTTTGCTCGAGACGCCGTCGGCGAGACGGTGCCATACGCCTTCCTTCTCGTCCTTGTGGTCGCCCGGTTTCGGAACGAACGGCCAGAACAGCTTGCGTCCGCACAGCGCGAGCGCCGGCGGCAACATCAGCATCACGAAGACCAGTGCGACCAACAGGCCGACGGCAGCGCTCAGACCGAGGACGCGGTTGCTGGGCAGGATCGCGAACAACAAGGCACCCAGGGCCAGCACGACGGTGAGGTTGGAGGCCAGGATCGCCGGACCGGCATGTCGGACGGCGGTGCGCAGGGCGACTCGGTGGTCGGTCTCGTGACGCAGTTCCTCGCGGTATCGCGAGACGAGCAGCAACGCGTAGTTCGTGCCCGCTCCGAACACCAGGACGCTGGTGATGCCGGACGTGGAGCCGTCGCTGACCAGTCCGAACGCTTCGACGACACGGCCGGAGACGATGGATGCGACCCGGTCGGCGAGCGCGACCACGATCAGCGGCACCAGCCACAGGATCGGGGAACGGTAGGTGATCAGCAGCAGCACGGCGACGACGAGCGCGGTGATCAGGATGAGCCGAAGGTCAGCTCCGGCGAATGCGTTGGCGGTGTCGGCGCCGAAGCCCGGGCCGCCAGTGAACTCCATCTTCAGTGCCTGGGGCAGACCGGAATTGGCGGCCTCACGCACCCCCTTGACCGAGTCGACCAGGGGGAAACCGGTGACCGAACCGTCGAACGGGACGAAGGCGATCGCGGCCTTGCCGTCCGGCGAAGGCACGACCGGCGGGCCCGAGGATGGTGCGTTCTTGACCGCGTCCCCCCGGTCGACGGCGAGCATCCGCTCACGCATCTGGCCGATCGCCGAGAGGTCCTGGGGGGACAGCTTGGCGCCGTCCTCGCGGGTCACGACGGCGACGCCTTGGGACAGTTCACCGCCGGGAAAGCTCTTCAGGGTCTCGCGAACCATGGCCGACTCTGCTCCGGCGGGCAGCGACACCGGAGCACTCGAACTCGAGGTAGCGCCCATCGCGAAGGCGAGACCCGCCAGCAGAACGGCCAGGATCAAGGACCACCAGGACCGACGACCGGAAAGTGCGGAGGCGATGCGATCCAAGAGGGGTCCCATCGCGCGATTCTTTCACGATGCAAGTATTCGGCGGCGACGGGTGTTCAAGGTGGGACGCCCTCAAAGCCGGACGTGCGGGTCGCCGGTCGCCGGACCGAAAACCCCCACCGGCAGATTCGCGACCAGTACGTTGAACGGATGGGACACCAGGACGTCAGTTACGACCAGGGGGACGACGAGCGCGGCGAGTCACCCGGCGAACGGCTCGATCGCAACTGGAACGAACTGCTGCAGGAACTGCGTGTCACCCAGACCGGCATCCAGATCCTGTTCGCCTTCTTGCTGACCCTCCCGTTCCAGGCGCGGTTCGACATCCTGCAGGGGCAGCAGATCCATCTTTACGTCGCGATCGTCGGCCTGATCACGGCGTCCACGTTCTGCATCATCAGCCCCGTCGTCATCCACCGCATCCTGTTCCGGCGCCGGGCGAAGGATGAACTCGTCAAGGCCGCGAACAAGCTCACGATGGCCGGCCTGATGATGCTCGGGCTCGCGCTGGTGTGTGCGACCGCATTGATCGTCGACGTAGTGATCGGCCGCACAGCCGGCTACATCGCGGCCGTGCTGTGCGTCCTGCTCGTCATCGCGTTGTGGGTGGTGCTGCCACGAATCCTGTTGCGCCGCAGCGACGACCAGTACGAGTGAGGTGATTCAGGCGCGGAAGCCGGCCAGGTCGATAGTCGCCCAGTAGCCGGTGAATTGATGTGCATGCCGGGCCCCCGCCCCTTGAACCTGAACCCTGATCACTGCGCTGGAGGCTCGGTCGATCCGCGCAGTTGGGCCGACGGTGATCACGCTGTGATTACGGTTGTCCCCGGCGCAAACGGTTACTCTCGAGGAATGAGCCGATTCCCGGACGTCCCTGTCACCGACCTTCCCGACGATGCGGTGTTCCTCGACATCCGTGAACAGCACGAGTGGGACGCCGGGCACGCACCCAACGCCGTCCACATCCCGCTCGGTGAGTTGTCACAGAACCTCGACCACATCCGCGACCTCGCCGGCGACCGCCAGCTGATCGTCACCTGCAAGGGCGGCGGACGCGTCCGGCGCACGTTGCCCTCGCTCGCCGAGTTCGGTCTCGATGTCGCCAACCTCGAGGGCGGCATGAAGGCCTGGCACGAGGCGGGCAAGCCGATGGTCTCCTCGGACGGATCGGAACCCACCGTCGCCTGAGCGGGGTGTTGCTCAGAGCGTTCCTGGACCGCCTGACCCGCTGAGCCCACGCGAATCCGCGCGTTCCGCTGGTCGAGCTATGCGGATGAGGAACGAATCCGCATGCGCCGAAACCGCGGGACCTTGAACGCAATCGCGGGCACAAGCCGGTGTGGTTCAGCTGTCGCTGGACCGCTTCCAGATGTTGATGCCCGAATCGACCGCGTGTTTGTCGATCGCGCTCAGCTCCTTGTCGGTGAAGTCGAGGTTGTCGAGTGCCCTGAGGCTGTCCTCCAACTGCCGGACGCTGGACGCACCGATCAGCGCCGAGGTGACCCGCAGGTCGCGCAGCACCCACGAGAGTGCCATCTGAGCGAGGGTCTGGCCACGCTTGCCGGCGATGCGGTTCAGCTGCAGGATCTTGACCGCCTCACGCGTCTGCTGCCCGCTGTAGGAGGAGATGCCGACGTACAGCGCCTTGCCCGACCGGACGATCAAGTCCAGCGCGCCCATCGTCTCTTCCAGCGGCGTGGTGTCGTCGAACCGGTGGCTGTAGAAGATGTCGCCGTACTCGACGCCCATGCGCTTCAGCCACTGGTCGAGTGAGGAGATCAGGTACTTCCGGCTGCCGCCGCCCTGGCCGTAGGGCCCGGGCCACATGTCGTACCCGGCCTTGCTGGACAGGCTTGGTAATCGTCCGCGTGCATCGTCATTGCTCCATCCTGCTCTTCGCCTAGGCTCGAATGCATGACTGCACCCGATTTCTTGAAGCAGGCGTGAGCGCGCGGATGTTCGTGGCGGTGGTGCCGCCGGAACCGATCAAGGAAGAACTCAGCGAGTTTCTCGCGCCCCGCGACGGCATGCCGTGGATCGACCCCGAGCAGTGGCACCTCACGCTCGCCTTCCTTCCGCAGGTGGCGCAGCACAGGGCCGACGATCTGGTCGAGGCGCTGGAACGCACTGCCGCCAAACACGAGTCCTTCGAGCTGTCACTGGCCGGAGCGGGCGCCTTCCCGGACGAGTTCACCGCCAAGGTGCTGTGGCTGGCACCTGCTGCCGACATGAGTCGCCTCGCCGCCGGCGTCCGCAACGCGTGCAACAGCGCCGGTGCGACCCCGGACGGTCAGCGCTTCGTCGGTCACCTCACGATCGCACGGCTGAAGCGATCGCTGGACGCGCGCAAGTGGCTGCAGGTGCTCGACACCTTCCGGTCCGCGCCGTGGCTGGTCGAGGAGGTCGAACTGGTGCATTCCCACCTGCGGGAAGGCCAGTCGGGCAGGCCGCGCTACGAGACGGTCGCGTCCGTTGCGCTCGGCAGCGCGTAGTCCCATTGCCGCCATGCCTCGTACACAGCGATCGCCGCGGTGTTGCTGAGGTTCAAGGATCGGCGTCCCGGCATCATCGGTACCCGCACCTGCGCGGTGATGCGCGAGTGCGACAGGACCTCCTCGGGCAGGCCGTCGGCCTCTCGTCCGAACAGCAGCACATCACCGGTCTCGTAAGCGATCGAGCTGAAGACGGTGTCGCCGCGTCCGGTGTAGGCAAAAACCCGAGCGCCGGGCAGATGCGACCAGAAGGCATCCAAGTCGGGATGGACGGTGACGGTCGCCAGGTCGTGATAGTCCAGACCGGCGCGGCGCAACCGGGCCGACTCCATCGAGAAGCCCAGCGGCTCGATCAGGTGCAAATGCACCGGCGTGCACGCAGACAGGCGAATCGCGTTTCCGGTGTTGGGCGGGATCTGCGGCTCGAAGAAGGCGACGTGCAACATGCTCGTGAGTCTGACGCACCGAATGGTTCATCGGCGAATTGGATATGGCGACTCCCCAGAATTGCGCGTCTTCGCGTGACTGGACGACTGTCCAAATCGGGCGCTCGACTATCCGATGAAGAAGGTAAAGGTATCCCATGAAGAAGGTCAAGACTTTTTATAGAACGCTCGCGCGATCTAAAAAAAGAAGGCGGATCTGGCTAGCTTGGTGGCGTGAACCTGGACTACATCTTCCACCGGCGACTGCGGATGTCGGTCAGCGATGTCGTCGTTGCATGGACTGACCCCCGCGTCATGAGTGAGTGGTTCTGGCCCCACATCGACGACGTCAGCTACGACCTTCCGCGCCGCGGACGCGGTGACGCCTACCGCATCTCCAGTGCGTCCACCGGTGTCACGATCTCCGGCACCTGTCTGCACTGGGATCAGCACGGTTTCGACCTGACCTGGCGCGTCGACGGTGCCGACTTCGTCCAGGAGGGCCTCGACACGCTGTCGGTACGACTGCTGCCCATCGAGGGCGGAGGGTGCGAGCTCGTGCTCACCTACGCCGTCAACAGCAACGTCGCGGAGCACCTGACCCGCATGTGGGACCCGACCCTCGACCGGCTCGCGGCGCTGCAGATCACGACGAAGCGGGTCGCCTGATCACTGCGTGCTGATCACTGCGTGCTGATCACTGCGTGGGCCCGGCCTCGCTGAGCTCCTTCTTCTCGGCCTTCTTGCGCGAAGCGATCAGAGATGCGACGACGGTGATCACGAGGACGCCGACGATCACGCCGAGCGAGACCGGTGTGGTGAGTTCGATGACGTCCACTGGCTTGCCGTCGTTGATGAACCCGAGCGAGTTCTTGTGCAGGGCGTGCAGGAGCAACTTCACGCCGATGAAGCCGAGGATGACGGCCAGGCCGTAGCTGAGGTAGATCAGGCGGTCGAGCAGTTCGTCGATCAGGAAGTACAGCTGCCGCAGACCGAGCAGGGAGAACGCCGTCGCGGTGAACACGATGTACGGCACCTCGGTCAGACCGTAGATCGCCGGGATCGCGTCGAGGGCGAACAGGATGTCGGTGCCGCCGATGACGATCATCACCAGCAGCATCGGGGTCATGACCCGCCTGCCGTCGATCCGGGTGAACAACTTGTCGCCGTCGTACTCATCGGACGCCTTGAAGAACTTCTTGGCGATCCGGCTGACGATGTTGTCGGCGGAGTGCTCCTCCTCGCCTTCGGGCTTGAGCATGTGGCCGGCGGTGACCAACAGGACGAGGCCGAAGAAGTAGAACGTCCAGCTGAACGTGTTGATCATCGCGGCGCCGACGAAGACGAAGGCGGCACGGGCCACCAATGCGATCGCGATACCGACGAGCAACACCTTCTGCTGGTAGGCCCGTGGCACCTTGAAGCTGGCCATGATCACCAGGAACACGAACAGGTTGTCGACGCTCAGCGCCTTCTCGGTGATGTAGCCCGCGAAGTAGTCGCCGCCGTGGCCGCTGCCTGCGACGAACCAGAGGCCGGCGCCGAACACCAGGGCGACGCCGACGTACAGCGCCGACCAGGTGGCCGATTCGCGCAGCGTGGGTTCGTGCGCCTTGCGCACGTGGAAGAAGAAGTCGAACAGCAGCAGACCGATGATGCCGGTGATGGTCAGGGTCCAGACGAGCGGGGTGACGTTCAAGCGGGGTCCTTGTTCGGGGGTGGGCCTCGGGTGACGGTTGTGGTTTCAACGTCCCGGACGCGCAGCATTCTCCCCGATGTGAGGTGGCCGGCGTCACACGGCCCGGCACGCACTGACCGACACGAAGGGTCCCGTCCGATCGGACGGGACCCTTCGTCGTGCTGCGAATCCTCAGTCGGTGAAGACCTGCAGCTCCTCGATCGAGTAGCCGTAGTTCGTCGCGCGCTCGGTGGCGTGCACCCGGATGTACCGTGCCGCCGGCATGGTCTTGCCCGGTTCGTTGAACACATGGACGTCCAGTGCGCCGTCACCGTCCGTCACGGTCGAGACCGTGCGCCAGGTGGCGCCGTCGTCCGACACCTGCACCTGGTAGCCCTTGGCGTAGGCCTTTTCCCAGTCGATCGCGACCCGGCCGATCTGCCGGCGCGAGCCGAGGTCGACGCGCAGCCACTGCGGCGCGGTGCCCCAGTTGCCGCTGGCCCAGCGGGTGTCGATGCGTCCGTCGGTGGCCTTGGCCGCGGCCAGGCCGTTGAACAGCGCCCGCTCGTTCGAGCTTGCGGTGGTCGGCTTGTTCAAGGCCAGGTTGGCGGTGCCGGAGTAGCTCTGCGCGCCGGCGTAGGTGCGCAGGTAGGACTCGGCGCCCTTTGCCAACTCGTCCTGGATGCCGGAACCGCCGATGCCCTTCACGTCCTCCAGCCAGTCCGGAACCTGCCCGTATTGCGCGACGCCGTCCTTGTTGTAGTCCCAGACGCGCTCGCCGCTGACCTGGCGGTCCATCACCGTGCCGCCAAGCGCGACGAACGGGTAGCTGATGCCCCTGCCGGCGGTCGTCGTGAGCGACTTGCCGAGGTTGGAGGTGGAGTCGGCCGAGGGTGTCGCGCGAGCCATGAGCGGCGGACGCGGGGTGCCGCCGAAGCCGTTCATGTCCATGCCGTACCCGGCGCCGACGTTGTACTTCGCCCGCAGCGCGGCCGTGGCCGGGTCGTGCAGGTCGGCCGCGTACTCACCGGCCGAGTGACCGTACGGGGTGACGAATCCGCCCAGGCGGTAAAGGCGCTCGGTGAACGTGCGGTCCATCCAGGAGTGCGACGACACGACCCCGGGGTAGTTCTGCTGCTCGAGGATGTCGAGCGCGCTGTTCGCCGACTTCACGCTCATGTGATCGACCTCGACGATCATGCCGCGCTTGATCATGCCCTTGAGTGCGTACTCACCCAGATCGGTCAGACCCTTGGTGTTGCAGTGCGGACCCTTGGGGTAGACCGGCAGCGCGGTGCCTGCAGGCAGGTACTTCAGCACCTCGTTCGGGATGTCGGTGTTGGCGATCGTGTTGTCGTGCTGCGGGCCGGTGCAGACGGTCGGCTTCCACCACTGGCCGGTGTTGATGAAGTTGCCGACGTTGACCAGCACGCCCTGCGTGCCCTCGTCGTAACGCACCCCGCACAGGGCGTTGTCGAACTTGTGACACAGGAACATCGAGCTGACACCGAGGCTCTTGAACTCGTCCAGCCCGCGGTCGATGTCGCCCTTGCTGCACCGCGCAATGCCGAGCGTGGTGGTGCACCCGAACGGGTTCGACACCTCGACGCCGATGATCACGGCCATCTTTCCCTGCGCGACGAACTGACGGGCCTGCGCCGGGGTCGCCGCGATGCGGAACCAGCCCTTGCCCGGACCGCCGTACTGGTTGTCGATGAAGGTCTGCAGATTCTTCGTCTCGCTGATCTGGCGGCGGACGGTGTCCATGTCGTCACAGCTGTACTTGTTCGCCTGCAGCGGCAGACCGCACAGCACGTTGTTGTTGACCGCGTCGGCGACCATGATGCGTTGGCCGCCGCGCCAGGCCCGTTCCACCCACTTGTGGTACATCTGCTGGTGGGTGAGGGAGGACCACTTCGGCCAGTCCTTGAAGGTCGGCCAGCCCGTGGTGTCGTGCTTGTCGAACGGGCCATTGCCCTCGAGATTGGTGAGGTTCTCCAGCACTCCGGTCGAGCCGTCCGTGCCGTGGCTGCCGCAGTCCTTCAGCGCTTGCGCCGGTCCGTGCTCGTGGTGGGTCGCGCCGCAGACGATCGAGCCACCGAAGCCGACATTGCTCATCAAGTGGGTGTGCGAGTCGATGTAGCCGCGGACGGTGCCGTCGGCCTGCGTGCCCCGGAACGGGGCACCCGTGGCGTTCACCTCGGAATCAGGAGTTTGCGGGTTGGTGGCTTCGTACCACTGCGCAACTGCGGTGACGGATGTCTCGGCGCCCGCCGCCGGGAGTGACAGCGCGACGACGGCCGCGGTCACCGCGGCGAGCACGGTGCCGGTGCGCGCGGTGGCTCGGATTGCTCTTCGGGTGGGGCGACGGCGTACCGACATGGCTGCTCCTCGGGGGCGATGAAGTGCAAATGTGACCCAGGGCACATCGAGATTTCAGCAGCGTAGCGAGGAACCAGCCAGAGTTGAACAAGTGATCAAGTAAATTTTCGACAGGTGGTCAGACGCGTTCGGCCAGACCTGCGACGGCCGCGTCCATGGTCTGTTCCACAACGATGTCCTTCAGCGTCGCCTCGTGGACGAAGTCGTTCGCGACCATCGCCCGCAACACTTCGAGCATCGGCTGCCAGAAGCCGCCGGTGTCCAGGAAGCCCACCGGCTTGTCGTGATAGCCGAGCGTGCGCCAGGTCCAGACCTCGAAGATCTCCTCGAGGGTGCCCAGCCCGCCGGGCAGGCACAGGAACGCGTCTGCATGGTCCGCCATCAAGGCCTTGCGCTCATGCATGGTCTGGACGACGTCGAGTCGGGTGAGGTCGTGCCGACCCCATTCGCGGTCGATCATCGACTGCGGGATGACGCCGATCACTTCGCCACCGGCGTCCAGTGCGCCACTGGAGACCGCGCCCATGAGACCGCTGCCCCCACCGCCGTACACCAGGCCGATGTCGTTGCGGGCCAGCCAGTTTCCGGCGTCGTATGCAGCCTTCATCAGCGAGTCGTCGATCCCGGGTCGGGATGCGCAGAACACGGCGATGCGTCGCAGCGGTGAAGTCATCCGGCAATTGTTCCAGGCGCCGGTTGCCGGTCGGGGACGGCGAACAGCCGTCTGCGTGACGGGTATCACGCGGTGAAAATCCAGTACAGGTAGCGGGCAGTACTACTAGGAGTAGTATCTGACTCGGCGACACGGGGACCACCTGTGTCCGGACCCGGGAATTTCAGGAGTACGCCCAGTGGATGCGCTTGATCTGGCGAGATGGCAGTTCGCCATCACGACCGTCTACCACTTCTTCTTCGTGCCGATCACGATCGGCATGTCCGCCGTCGTCGCCGGCTTCCACACCGCGTGGTTGCGCACCCGCAACCCGGAGTGGCTGCGCTTGGCGAAGTTCTTCGGCAAGCTGTTCACGATCAACTTCGCGCTCGGCCTGGTCACCGGCATCGTGCAGGAGTTCCAGTTCGGGATGAACTGGTCGGCCTACAGCCGGTTCGTCGGGGACATCTTCGGCGCCCCGCTCGCGTTCGAGGCGCTGCTGGCCTTCTTCCTGGAGTCGACCTTCCTCGGCCTGTGGATCTTCGGTTGGGGGCGCATACCCGAGAAGCTGCACGTGATGTGCATCTGGCTGGTGCACATCGGCACCGTCCTGTCGGCGTACTTCATCCTGGCCGCGAACTCGTTCATGCAGAACCCGGTCGGGTTCAAGTACAACGAGTCGAAGAACCGCGCAGAACTCACCGACTTCGTCGCCGTCCTCACCAACAAGGTGCAGCTGGTCACCTTCCCGCACGTCGTGTCCGCCGCCTACATGACCGGTGGCGCGATGGTCATGGGAGTCGGTCTGTGGAAGTTGATGAAGGGACGCGCGGAAGTCGACCGCGGCATGTACCGCAAGAGCGCCCGCGTGGGTGCCTGGGTGACCCTGGTCGCCAGCGTCGCGATGCTCATCTCCGGCGACATCCAGGGCAAAATCATGACCGACGTCCAGCCGATGAAGATGGCTGCCGCCGAGGCGCTGTACGACACCGAGCAGCCGGCGAGCTTCTCGGTGTTCACCATCGGATCTCTGGACGGCAGCAAGGAGGAGTTCGCCGTCACCGTCCCCAAGGTGTTGTCGTTCCTGGCCACCGGTGACATGAACGGCGAGGTCGCCGGCATCAACGATCTGCGTCGTGAACTGCCGGCTGCCATCGCGGAGAAGAACAAGGAATACGGCGTCCCCGAGCACTACATCAGCCCCTCCAGCTACGTGCCGAACATCCCCGGCTCCTACTGGTCCTTCCGGTTCATGATCGGCCTGGGCATGGCGGCGATGGCCGGCGCAGCGCTGGTGCTGTGGAAGACCCGCAAGGGCGGTACTCCGACGAGCAAGCTCTTCATCTGGATCGCGGTGCTGACCCCGTTCGCGCCGGTGTTCGCCAACAGCTTCGGCTGGATCTTCACCGAGATCGGTCGTCAACCGTGGTTGGTCTACGGCGTCATGACCACCGAGACGGGTCTGTCCACGGCCGCCTCGACCGCCGACGTCGCGATCTCGCTGATCGTCTACACCCTGCTGTACGCGGTGCTCGCCGTGATCGAGGTGAAGCTCTTCCTCGACTACATCAAGAAGGGTGCCGAGCCCTTCGAAGAACCCAAGATGCTCGAGGACGACGACCAGTTGGCGTTCGCCTACTGACCGCCGGACATTCGCGAAAAGGACTGAGAACACATGTCTCTCGAAACACTCTGGTTCATCATCATCGGCGTCCTGTGGACCGGCTACTTCGTGCTCGAAGGCTTCGACTTCGGGGTCGGGATGTCGCTACCGATCCTCGGCAAGGGCTCGGACAAGGCCGACACCGACAAGCGTCGCCGCGTCCTGCTCAACACCATCGGCCCGTTCTGGGACGGCAACGAGGTCTGGCTGCTCACCGCCGGCGGTGCGATGTTCGCGGCGTTCCCGGCTTGGTACGGCACGCTCTTCAGTGGTTTCTACCTGGCGCTGCTGCTGATCCTGGTCGCCCTGATCGTGCGCAACATGGGCTTCGAGTACCGCCACAAGCGTGACTCGGACGCGTGGCGCAAGGGCTGGGATCTGTGCATCATGATCGGCTCGTTGCTGCCGCCGCTGCTGCTCGGTGTGGCGCTGACCAACATCGTCGCCGGTGTGCCGATCACCCAGGACCGGCACCAGGAGTTCATCTTCACCGGCAACCTGTTCACGCTGCTGAACCCGCTGTCGCTGCTCGGTGGCCTGGTGTTCGTCGGCCTGTCGCTCACCCACGGCGGCCACTTCATCGCGCTGAAGACCGCCGGTCAGATCCGCCACGACGCCCGGGCCTTCGCCACCAAGGCCGGCCTGGTGACGGCGGTACTGGCCGTCGTGCTGCTGCTGTGGGTCGGCCTCAAGACCGGCAACGTCGGCTCCTGGATCACCACGGCGATCGCGGCGGTGTCGCTGCTCGCGGCGATCTTCTTCAACACCAAGGGTGCGGAGGGCAAGGCGTTCATCGGCACCACCATCACCTGGGCGATGGCCGTCGCGACCTACTTCCTGGCGATCTTCCCGAACGTCATGCCGAGCACGACGGACGATCGGTTCAACCTGACGGTCGAGAACGCGTCCAGCTCGCACCTGACGCTGCAGATCATGACCGGAGCAGCGCTGATCTTCACCCCGATCGCGCTGGCGTACACCGCGTGGAACTACTGGGTGTTCCGTCGCCGGATCAGTGTCGAGCACATCCCCGGCGCCGTCGACCCGCTGAAGATCCAGGACGAGGTGGACGCCTGACATGAAGCCGTTCGACCCCCGACTGGTCAAGGAAGTACCCGCCACCCGAGTGCCCGTTGTGGTGCTCGGTGTGCTGGGTGGCCTGTCGGGGGTCGCGGCCATCTCCGGTGCGTTCGCGATCGCGGCGCTGGTGGTGGCTCTGGTCCGCGGGCACTCGCTGACGGGCCCGGCGGTCGCGGTTGTTGTCGTCTTCGTAATCCGCGGTCTGCTGTCCTTGCTCACCGAGCAGGTCGCGTCCTGGGCGGCGACCCGCATCTCGGGTGCACTGCGTCGCGACTACCTGCGACGGATGCTCGCGGCGCCTGCGGACGAGCGTCCGGACGCCGCCCGTCTGATGACGGTCTCGACCCACGGGGCGAGCGCGGTCGAGCCGTATGTCGCCCGCTACCTGCCCTCCTTGGTGGCGGCTGCCGTCGTGCCACCGCTCGCCGTCCTCTGCCTGCTCTTCGTCGACTGGAGCAGCGCGCTCATCGTGGTGCTGACGTTGCCGCTGCTGCCGGTGTTCGCGGCTCTGATCGGACGCTTCACGCAGGACGCCACCGAGAAGCGGTGGAAGACACAGACCCGCTTGTCCGGTCACTTCCTCGACGTGATGCGCGGACTGCCGACGCTGGTCTCCTACGGCCGCGCCGAGCACCAGGCCGAACAGGTTTCCGCGGTCGGCGACCGGCACCGGGTCGCCACCGTCCGCACGCTGCGGATCGCGTTCATGTCGTCCGCAGCCCTGGAACTGCTGGCCACCATCTCGGTCGCGATCGTCGCGGTCTGGACCGGCATGCGTCTGGCATGGGACGAACTGGAACTCGGTGTCGCGCTGACCGCGATCCTGCTCGCGCCGGAGGCGTACTGGCCGATCCGTCGGGTGGGGCAGGAGTTCCACGCCGCCGCCGACGGTGTCGAGGCGATCGATTCGTTGCTTCCGAGCGCGCCGCCCGACCGCTGGTCGTGCCGTTCGGATGAGGAACGAAACCGCACGCGCCGAAACCAAGGTGCTGCGGACGCAGGAGCCGCAAGGAGAGCGCTGGTGCTGGACGGCGTCCGCTATCGCTACCCGGGCACCGACCACGACGTGCTGGACGACGTCTCGTTCACGGTCGAGCCGGGCCTCACCGTGCTGGCCGGACCCTCCGGATGCGGCAAGACCACGCTGCTCGAACTGCTCGCCGGACTGCGCACACCGACGGCCGGCACCATCGAGCGTCCGACCACCCACCTGGTCACCCAGACCCCGTTCATCGCGCCGATGAGCGTGCGCGACAACCTGCTCTTCGGTGTCAGCGACACCTCACGTCTCGACGAGGCGATGTCTGCCACCGGCTTCGAGCGCATCCTCGGCACCCTCCCCGTCGGTTTGGAGACTGCGTTGGGAGACAACGGCTTCGGCCTGTCCGCCGGCCAGCGCGCCCGTCTCGTTCTCACCCGAGCCTGGCTGAGCGACGCCGACGTGCTGCTCGTCGACGAACCCACGGCGCACCTCGACCCCGAGGCGGCGGACGACGTCCGCGACCTGATCGTCGATCTCGCCGCGCGGCGTCCGGTGGTGGTCGTCAGCCACGACGACGAACTCATCGACCGCGCCGATCACACCATCCGCCTCACCCACCGGGCGGTGGCCCGATGAACCAGTGGACCCCGTACGGACCATCGATCAAGAAGCAGTCGGCTCCGTCACGCGCCAAGATCGTGATCGCCGGAGTCATCGGCGGCCTCGCCGTCGGATGCGGGGTCTTCCTGACCGCCACCTCGGGCTGGCTGATCGTGCAGGCGAGCAAGCACCCGGTGATTCTCACCCTGCTCACCGCGGTCGTCGGCGTTCGCGCGTTCGGCATGGGACGCCCGGCGTTCCGTTACGTCGAGCGGGTCATCTCGCACGACGCCGCGTTGAACTCGTTGCGGCACGAGCGCACCGAGGTCTACCGGCGACTCATCCCGCTGACCCCGGCCAGGCTCGGACGCCGGCGTCGCGCCGATCTGCTCACCGGCGTCGTCCGCGACCTCGACGATGTCGTCGATCTACAGGTGCGCACCGTCGTGCCGTTGATCGCCACGCTGGTCGCGTCGGCCGCTGCGGTGATCGTCGCATTCGTGCTGAACGCAACAGCCGGGTGCGTGCTGGTGGTGTTCTGTGCTTCAGCCGTGCTCGTGGGGGCGCTCGACCTCGCGCTGGAACGCCGTGGGCAGGCGCAGGTGCTCGAAGCACGCGCGGCGGTGCAGCGCGCGGCGCACCTCGTGTCGGCCAACCCCGCCGAGCTCCAGGCGATCGGGGCATCCGACGAAGCGCTGCGCTGGATCGACGAGGCGCAGGCCGAGCTCGAAGGCGCGAGTCGCCGGCAGGCCCGCGGGCGCTCGGTCGGTCTCGGACTCTCGTTGGCGCTCACCGGGACTGCCACCGTCGCACTCGGCTACCTGTTGTTCGACCCGGTGCGTAGCGGTGACCTGGACACGCCCCTGGCAGCCCTGCTCGTGTTCATGCCGTTGGCGCTCGGCGACGTGCTCGGCCTGATCCCGGACGCCGTCGGCGCGCTCGCCCGCGGCCGAGCTGCCACGAAGCGGCTGAGCGTCCTGCTCGACCAGGCCCCGGCGGTCGTCGCGACTGCTCACGACGAACCGGGCACGCACACGACTGTCGAGCTACGCGATGTCAGCGCCGCGTGGACCGACGATGCGGTGCACCTGGCGCCGCTCGATCTGGTGATCACTCCGGGCGAGCACGTGACGATCACCGGCCCGAACGGCTCCGGCAAGTCCACGTTGCTCGCGGTGCTCGCTCGTCACCTCGACCCGGCGTCCGGGTCGTACCTGATCGGCGGACGCGACGTCCGCAGCCTGTCGCTCGACGCCGTCCGTGACCTGTTCGCCGTCGTCGACGACGAACCCCACATCTTCGTCGGCACCGTGCGCGCCAACATGCTGCTCGCTCGTCCGGGAGCGTCCGACCAGCAGGTCGCGGGAGCCCTGGTGCAGTCCGGGCTCGGACACTGGCTCGCCGCCCTGCCCGCCGGCCTCGACACCGAACTCGGCGACGGCAACCGAGGCGTCTCCGGCGGAGAACGAGCCCGACTGGGGATCGCACGCGCCGTGCTGTCGGGTCGGCCGATCGTGTTGCTCGACGAGCCGGTCGCTCACCTGGACACCCCGACCGCACGCGAGGTGCTCGCCGACCTGCACAGCGCGACCAGCGGCCGCACCGTGATCCTCGTCGCGCACCAGCCGGTGGGAACCATCGGTGCCCAGCGCGTCGTAAAATTGAATGATCACTGCTCTTACGAGCCCGCACCACCGGGATGGACCTCATGAATCGTGACAACGTCAGCGCCAACGGCCTCGGCGACCTCGAACGCGCGATCATGGAGTGCCTGTGGGCCACCGAGACTCCACTCATCGTGCGTGAGATCGCCGAACGCCTCGAACAGACCGACGGCAAGAAGCGCGCCTACACGACGGTGATGACGGTTGCCGACCGTCTGGCCAAGAAGGGCCTGACCGAGCGCGTCCGGGACGGGCGTGCCTGGCGCTACAGCGCGGCGTCCAGCCGTGAGGAGCTCACCGCCCAGGCGTTGCGCGAAACGCTCGCCGACTGGGGCGGCTCGGCCGAGTCGGACGCCGTGCTGCACTTCCTGCAGGACATGCCCGACCGCGATCTCGCCCGCGTCCGCAAGGCGCTGGAGGCGCTTTGATCAGCTGACGAGAGTCGCAACGATGAGCAGCCCGGGCAGCTGCAGCACGAACATCGCGGTCAACACCGTCCCGAGAGCCAGTCGCCGGCGGTAGGTGCCGTACGCCAGCTGCTCGACGCGGATCACCGCATCGTCCGTCGCGCCCAGCGCCGACGCCGGGTGTTGTCCTTCGGCGAGCGCCAGCATCGCGGTGGCGACCGGCCGCTTGCCGGTCACACCGACGGCCCAGCGGTCGGCGAGTAACTCGATCAGCAACTTCACCTCGCGCAGCCCGGCAGTGCTGCGCACCGCCACGGGCACGGCGGTGTGCAACACCGTGAAGAACTCCAGGACGAGGTCGTGCCGCTGTCGCAGATGCGAACGCTCATGTGCCAGAACGGCCTCCAGTTGATCCGCGTCGAGAGCGTCGAGCGTTCCCTGGGTCAGGACCACCCGCCGGCTGGAGCCGGGAACGCAGTACGCCGTCGGTGTCGGGTGAGCCAACACCCGGACGTTCTCCCCGAGGGCCGCGTCATCGATGCCGATGAGGTCCACCAGTTCGGTGTGCTCACGGCGTCCGCGGCGTAGGTCCGTGCCGATCCGGTGGCCCTGCAGCAGCAGGCGAGCCAGCAGGAAGCCGGTGACCGCGAGACCGGCCAGCAGGAGTGTCACGTGCTTGCCGGGGTCGGGATCGTGATGTCCGGAGGTCGCTCGGGCGTACAGAAGGACGGCCAGCGGGGCTGCGAGCAGTCCGGAGGCGACGGCGGCGAGCGATACGCTCTGCCACAGCAGCAGGGCGGCCGCGGGCACCGAACGCAGTGCGTTGAGCCGGGGGAGAAGACGGGGCATCGGCCAAGCCAGCAGCACCGCCAGCAGGATCAACGCCACGACGAACACGCGTCCCATTATCGCCAGGACGGCTCCTCGCCACGAAGGTCGGTCGGCAAGCGCGTCGAAGGCGGGTCGGGCGCCCGTTGCTAGGCTCGTCGGGTGAGGCTGAACTCCGCTGCAATTGCAACCGTTCTGAGCACCGAGGTGCCGGTCGAGGGCGACTTCACTGCCGTGACCAATGCATCGAACCAGGTGCAGCCCGGCGGGGTTTTCGTCGCGATCAAGGGGTTCACCAGCGACGGTGCCAAGTACGCGCCGGACGCGATCTCCCGCGGCGCACGACTGGTCGTGGCGCAGGAACCGATCGACGGCGTGCCGACGGCTGTTGTGCCGGACGCCCGGGTGGCCCTGGCACAGTTGGCGTGTGCGTTCGCCGGGGATCCGTCACATGAACTGACCGTCTACGGCGTCACCGGAACGAACGGCAAGACGACGAGTTCGTATGTGCTGCACGGGATTCTGTCGGCCGCGTACGGCGAGGACGCGACTGGCCTGCTCACCACTGCCGAGATCGTGGTCGGCAGACACCGCGAACCGGCGGTGCGGACGACGGGCGAGGCACCTGTCGTCCAGGGCAACCTGCGTCGCATGCTCGACGGCGGTGCGAAGCATGTCGTGCTGGAGACCAGTTCGCACGGTCTCGCGCTGCACCGAGTGCTCGGCACCCGTTACGCGGCAGCCCTTTTCACCAATCTCACGCGGGATCACCTCGACTTTCATCCCGATATGGAGGACTACTACCGCACCAAGCGCAGGCTGTTCGAGCGCACCGACGGACCCAAGCTGGTCAATGCCGACGACGAGTACGGTCGCCGCATCGCGGGCGAGGTAGACGGCACGCTCACGTACGGCGCTTCCGCGGACGCCGATTACCGCATTTCGGACGTGCGGCTTGAGGGGGCCGGGACGGCGTTCACGCTGAAAACCCCCGCCGGGCAGTCACTCTCGTTCCGTACTCCGCTACTGGGTGACTACAACGTGCACAATGTCGCGGGCGCGTCGGCGTTGCTGCTGGAGATGGGCATGGACGCCGACACGCTCGTCGCGGCGGCGCAGACCATCCCGCAGGTGCCCGGCCGGTTCGAGCGGGTCCCGGCCGCTGCGGATCGCGGGTTCGAGGTGATCGTCGACTACGCCCACACCGACGATGCACTCCGCGCCCTGCTCGAGGTGGCCCGTGAGGTGACCTCGACGCGAGGTGATGATGCCCGGTTGATCGTGGTGTACGGCGCTGCGGGAGAACGGGATCCGGCCAAGCGTGCACCGATGGGGACGGTGGCCTCCCGACTGGGCGACATCAACATCATCACCACCGACGACGCGTACTCCGAGGACCCGCAGGCCATCGCCGACGAGGTGATGAGCGGTGCCGACAGTTCGAACACGGCGGTCGTGCTCGAACGCCGCGAAGCTATCCGTCAAGCCCTTGACGAGGCGCGTCCGGGCGATGTCGTGGTCGTCGCCGGCAAGGGTCACGAACGCGTCCAGCACCTGCCCATAGGTGACATCGACTTCCACGACCCGACCGTCGTCACCGAGCTGCTCTCCGACCGTTGATCGGGTGCTTCGTTGGTGCGGGCGGTTTCGGCGCACGCTGATTCGTTCCTCATCGGCGTGGCTCAACCAACGGGAGTTGTGTGGGTCAGCGTCCTGCCGCCGGTCGAGCCCATACCCTCTCGCTGGTTGAGCCCTACGCATGAGGAACGAATGCGTAGGCGCCGAAACCGCTCGCATTCGTCGGTGTTCCGGCACAGCGGAGGGCAGCGGGCGGCGCACGGTGGAATCCCGATCAACGCTGTGGTGTTGGTGTGGTCATGAACGTGAGCCAGATCCTTCCCCGCGGCGTCGAGTTGCCGGCCGCGGGCACCGTCACGCTGTTCTCCACTGGGTGGTGTGGCTACTGCCGCCGGTTGAAGGCCGGCCTCGACCGCGAGGGCATCGGTTACACCGAGATCGACATCGAGCGCTCACCCGCCGCGGCCGAACTCGTCGAGGTGATCAACCACGGCAACCGCACTGTGCCGACCGTGGTCTTCCCGGACGGGGACTGCGAGACCAATCCCTCGCCGGCACAGGTGCGTTCACGCCTCGACGGAAACTGAGTCGTGACGAGAGTCCTGGTGCTGGCCGACACGCATGCGCCTCGCTTCTGGAAGACGGTGCCGCCGGCGCTCGTTCCGCTGCTCGAGCAGGCCGACCTGATCCTGCATGCCGGTGACGTGTGCGTCCCGTCGGTGCTCGACGAACTGGCCGCTTACGCGCCGGTGCGAGTGGTACTCGGCAACAACGACGGGCCGGACGTGGCGGCGTGGAACGACGGGGTGCCAGAGACGCTGGAGTGGGAGATCGACGGTCTGCGGGTGGCGATGATCCATAACTCCGGTGCGCGCCAGGGTCGTGGCCGCCGGATGCGGCGTCGTTTCCCGGACGCGGAGCTGGTCGTCTACGGGCATTCGCACATCCCGATGGACGTGGTCGACGACGGGTGCCATCTGTTCAATCCCGGATCGCCGACCGACAAACGCCGGCAGCCGCGTCCGACTGCAGGGATGCTGGAGATCGAGGCCGGCGCACTGGTGCGCCACGACCTGATCACCCTCTGAACTGCACCGGGGCATCGGCCTCAGTCGAACGCTGCGTCGACCTCGTCCTTCGGAACGTCGTCGAGCGAGGCGTGCGTCCACTTCGGGGCACGGTCCTTGTCGACCAACTGCGCACGCACGCCCTCGGCGAAGTCGGCGTGGTGTGACACGACGCGGGCCAGTCGCAGGTCCTGGGCCAGCACCTCGTCGACCGTTTCCATCGAGGCCGCCCGGCGCAGAGCCGCGAGCGTGACCGAGACCGACCAGGGCGAACGCTGCGCAATCAGTTCGGCGGCCACCCGGGCCTGCTCGACGGACGAGGTGCGAAGGCGTTCCAGAATGACGAACGCGTCATCCCCCGCGTAACACTCGTCGATCCAATCCTGTTGTCCAGCAAGTTCGCTGCGCACGTGCTGAGCCTCATAGTCAGGTGCGCGTCCGTCGGCGAGCGAGGAGACGACGGCCGGCCACGACGCCGAGTCGATGACGGCGTCCGAGAGTCCGGCGTAAACCGCGTCCGCACCGGAGATCATCTGCCCGGTCAGTGCCAGGTGGGTGCCGATCTCGCCGGGCGCCGAGGCGAGCAGGTGCATCGCGCCCACGTCCGGGAAGAAGCCGATGATCGTTTCCGGCATCGCGACCTTGGTGCGTTCGGTCGCCAGCCGCAACGAGCAATGTGCCGACACCCCCACGCCGCCACCGAGCACGAACCCGTCCTGGAAGACCACGATCGGTTTGGGGTAGGCGGCCAGGCGGGCGTTCATCGCGTACTCGGCCCCGAAGAAGTGCTGACCGTCCTGGCCGTCGAGGATCTCCGTGCGCACTGCGACGACATCGCCGCCTGCGCACAGCCCACGCTCGCCGGCGCCCTCGATCGTGAGCGAGCTGATCGCTTCGTCGCGCTCCCACTGCTGCAGTTGCGCATCGACGGCCTCGACCATGGGCAACGTCAGTGCGTTGAGTGCCTTCGGCCGGTCGAGCACGATGCGGCCGAGACGCCCCTCCACCTGGAACTCCACGTCAGTCATAACGCCACCTTCTCAGACGGACGCGTCCGCTAGGCGTAAGGAGCGACGATCACGCCTTACGCCCGGGCACGAGTCCGTACCACGGCGTAAGGCGCGACGGTCGCGCCTTGGTGCGGGGTGGCTGTTGAGTGCGGCAGGATTGCAGTCGTGCGTGAGACACCGCCCCTGGTGATTGCCCATCGCGGATCGAGCGAGGCTCACCCCGAGCACACACTGAGGGCGTACGAACAAGCCTTCGAGGACGGCGCGGACGGCGTCGAGTGCGACGTCCGGCTGACGTCCGACGAGCAGCTCGTGTGCGTCCACGACCGCACACTCCACCGCACCAGCAGCGGCACCGGCGTCGTCTCCCAGTTGACGCTGGAACAGTTGCAGGAGTTCGAGTGGGGCTCCTGGAAGGGCGAGGGTCACACCGGCTCGCTGCTCACCCTCCGGGAACTGATCGAGACGCTGCTCGACGGGCCGCGCAAGCTGCAACTGGTGATCGAGACCAAGCACCCGTTCTGGCAACCGGCTCGCATCGAGGAAGTGCTCGCCGAGGTGCTGGAGGAGTACGGACTGCTCGATACGGCGACTGCCGATCTGCAGGTGCGACTCATGTCGTTCTCGTCCCGGGCAGTCGCGCGCTTCGTACGGTTGGCGCCAGAACTCGAGCGGGTGCAGTTGGTCGAGACCGTGCAACTGCTTCGCTACCGCACCTGCGTCGGTCCGAATGCCTCGATCGCCGGTCCCGGTATCGGGTTGCTGCGCCGGGACCGCAAGTTCGTGGCCCGCCATCACGCGGTCGGCAACCACGTGCACGCCTGGACCGTCGACTCGCCCGAGGACATCCAGTTGTGCCTCGACCTCGGCGTCGACGCGATCATCACCAACCGACCCGCTGCAGTTCGAGAGGCTGTCGAGCGCGCCTACTCCTGAGATGACAAACTTGCGCGCATGACCGAAGACGGCTCGACCAACGACTCCTGGGTGCGCACCGTGCGCCTTGCCTTCACCAGCGACTCCGTGCCGGAGGTGCGGCGTGTGTTCACCGAGGACCTCGCCGGTTCACTCGTACCCATCGAGGTCATCGAGGAGACCGAGACCGTCGTCTCCGAACTCGTCGCCAACGCGTTGCTGCACGGCCGCCCGCTGCCCGACGGCACCATCCGAGTGCACTGGAAGGTGCGGCCGCCGCGCATCGAGATCGAGGTCAGCGACGGCGGTGGTGAGCGTTCGCCCCAGCCCAAGCCCCAGACCCCCTGGGCCAACAGCGGCCGCGGCCTGCGCATCGTGCGTTCCCTCGCCCACGAGTGGGGCGTCGCGGACGAGGACAGCCGCACCACCGTCTGGGCTGCCATGGGTGGCCCGAGTCGTCGCCGGGTCTGACCGGTAGCTCACCTGCGGGCCACCCACCTGCGCTGGTTGAGCCCTACGCCTGACGAAGGAAGGCGTAGGCGCCGAAACCAAGGTGACGCGAGGAGCGCATTGAGCCCGGGACCGATTCGGTGCCACGGGTAGGTACGCTGACCCACCATGGGCAAGGCTTCGCGACGTAAAGCACAGAACAAGGCCGCCGGCATCAAGCCGGCGAAAGTACAACCGGCACCGTACGTCGCCCGACCCTTCGAAGGCCTGCCGAACCAGGCCCAGTGGGTCGCCATGCGCGAGATCGTGCCGGCCGCGTCCGCCCCGGTGACCGTCGAGGTCGACGGCACCAGCCACGACATCACGCTCGCCACCGTCCTGCCGATGGGTTGGCCGGCGATGAAGCGCGACACCGGCGAGATCTTCGTCGCCCTGCAGTCGCTCACCGGCTCCGGTGATGCCAGCCGCGACCTGGCCGAAGTCGTCCGCGCCGCAATCGAACTCGAGGCCGGCATGCCGCTCGAGGACGCTCCGCGCACCACCGCCGACAGCCCCCGGATGCAGGACTTCGTCAAGAGCGACGACCTCGAGGTCACCGTGCACGACGGGTTCGACTTCTGGGTCGAGGGCCAGGACCTCGACGAGGCCGGTCGTGCGTCGATGGACCGTGCGAACGAGTCCGTGTCGCCGACGGTTCGGATGAAGGACGTCCCGTCCGCGTACTGGTGTCAGATCGGTCAGCGCACCTATGTGCGTTGGATCCTCGAGGTCGACGAGGACAAGGCGACGGATGCCCTCGCGCGTCTGCACGCTGCCGGTGAGAGCGGCCTCGGCGAGGGACGTCTGCTCGGTGCATTCCGTGCGTACGGCCTGCTCGTCCCGGTGTGGGAGGTGGACGCGTCCGTGGAAGCGTCCGCGCACGACGCCGAGATGAAGGCGCTCGCCGCCCGTTTCGACAAGGCTGTGAAGAACGACGCCGCGCTCACGCCGCAGGAGCGTCGCGCCCGTAACGGCGTCGTGAGTCGCCAGATCACGCTGCGCTGATGCCGGTCCGGCAAGGGGTCATCGCGATCGTCCCGGCCAAGGACGAAGCGGCAAGGATCGAAGCCACGGTGCAGGCGGTGTTGAGCCTGCCCGAGGTGCTGAGCGTCATCGTCGTCGACGACGGGTCCGGCGACGGAACACACCAATTGGCAGCGGACGCAGGCGCTTACGTGTTGCGGCACCCGCGCACGCTCGGCAAGGCGACCGCGATGGACAGCGGTGTCGTCTACGCCGAGCAGCTCGGTTACGGCAGGAGCCCCGTGCTGTTCGTCGACGCCGATCTGGAGGACTCCGCTCACGAGATCACCCCGCTCATTGGGCCGATCCTTGCGGAGGAGGCTGACATGACCATCGCCACGTTGCCTGCGCAGAAGACCTCCGGTGGTGGCACCGGACGCGTCGTCCGACTGGCTCGTGATGGCATCCAGGAGGCCACCGGGCGACGTTTCGAGCAGCCGCTCTCCGGACAGCGCTGTCTGAACCGGGAGGCCCTCGACGAAGCTCTGCCGTTCGCCACCGGCTGGGGTGTCGAGGTCGGGATGACGATCGATGTCCTGCGGGCCGGTCTGCGCGTGCAAGAGGTGCCGGTCGCCCTGCACCACCGGGTCACCGGCACCGATCTGGGCGCGCGGTTGCATCGTGCGAATCAGTTCAAGGACGTCTGGATCGCGCTTCGCCAACGGCGGGCCAAACGGTGAGGCTGCTTCGGCAATCACGAATCCCGTTGCTGCTGCTTGCGTTCGGCCTTGTTCTGTTGGTCGGCGCCGGCCGCACCTCCGCAGCCAAACCTCCTCTCGGACCGGGCGAGTTCGCGCCCGGCCCTTTCGTTCCCTGGTATCCCAGTGCCGCCGTCGTCACGACGATCCTGTTCGTCGCCTGCATCGCCGGAACCATCGGCGTTCTGCTCGGCCTGTTGCGGATGCCTCCGCGTCCGGCCCGGTGGTGGGCCGTCGCGCTGCTCGGCGCGGGAGCGCTGCTGACCGGACCGTTCGGTTCGGCTGACCACATCAACTACGCCGCCTACGGTCGCATCGCCGTCAGTGGTGACGACCCGTACGTCGAGTCACCGATCAAGTGGCATCAGGGCCTCGACCCGGTGGCCAGTGCCGTGCAGGCGCCGTGGCAGGACACCCCCAGCATCTACGGGCCTATCTCGAGCGCGCTGCAGGCGGTCTCGTCCGCGGTCGGCGGGACGAACCTGCGCGACACCGTCTGGATCTGGCAGTGGTTCGTCGTCTTCGCCTGGGTCGCCGTGCGAATCCTGTTGCTGCGCATGGCCGCCGACGATGTCTCCCGACGCCGCGTGGACGTGCTCTGGACCTTCAACCCACTGGTGTTCAGCGTCCTGGTGCTAGGCGCCCATGTCGACCTCATCGCCGGAGTGTTCGTGCTCGGCGCGCTCTGGGCGATGCACAAGAACCCTGTGGCGGCAGGGATCTTCGTCGGTTCAGCCTTCGCGACGAAGGTGACCTACGGCGTCGTCCTGGTGGCGATCCTGTGGGCCTGGCGGACGCTCGACCGCGAGCGACTGAAGTCTTCCGTGCTGCGACTGTTCGGCGGTTTCGCATTGGTCGTCGTACCTGCGTATCTGATCGCCGGGCCCAACGTGCTGCGCCAGCTGAAGGCGGCCGGCGGTTCGTTCTCGTACGCGTCCCCGTGGTCGCCGGTTATCCGGGGGCTTCGCCATTTCATGCCCGAATGGGCCGTCACCGCAGTCGTTTTCGGTCTGTCCGCCGCCGGCATGATCGCGTTCGCCTGGTTCGGCTATCGGCTGGCGTGCCGACTCGGACTCGGAGACTCGATCCACGACGACCGCACCCGCGACGCCGTCCTGGGGACGTTCGTGCTGATGACCGCTTACGTGCTGCTCGCGCCGTACACACTGCCCTGGTACGACGCAGTCACCTGGATGTTGCTGCCGCTGGTGATCCCGTTCGTGTGGGACGCGATCCTGCTGGTGCGCCACCTGTTCATGACGCTGGCGTACGTGCCCGGCCGCGCCACCGGGGTCGCGCCGTCCGTGCAGGAATGGACGCTCGGGTTCCGCACCAATGTCACGCCGTACGTGTGCTGGGCCTCGCTGCTGGCGCTCGCCGCTCTCGCGTGGCGCTCAACGAAAGCAACCGACCACACGTAGCGCAGAAACCGCGCCGGTCAGGCGTGGGTCGGGTACTCGTGACCGCCGTGCGCGGGTCCCTCGAACTGGATGGTCGAGTGCTCGATCGCGAAGTCGTCCCGGAGCCTTCGCTGGACGGCGTCGAGCAACTGCAGCGTGTGCGAATCGCGGAAGCAGGTGTCGTCGACGACCAGGTGTGCGGTCAACACGGGCATTCCGGTCGCAACCTGCGTCGCGTGCAGATCGTGCACGTCACGCACGTGGGGAAGGGCCAGGATGCTTTTCCGGACGGCCACGAGATCGAGACCCGGAGGCGTCGACTCCATCAACACGTGCACCGCTTCGCGGAGCAGGCGGACGGTGCGCGGCACGATCAAGGCGACGATGACCAACGAGGCGAACGCGTCCGCCCGGGTGAAGCCGGTGGTCGCGATCACCACAGCGGCAACGATCACCGCGACCGAACCGAGGGCATCGTTGGCGACCTCGAGGAACGCCGCTCGCATGTTGAGGTCGGCTGATCGCGAACCGGCCAGCACGGCCATCCCGATGGCGTTGCCCACCAGACCGACGATTCCGAAGACGACCATGACGGTTGAAGTGATCTCGGGCGGCTCGAGCAGTCGCTGGACACTCTCGACCAGGATGAACACCCCGACGGCGAGCAGGAGCATTGCCTGCGCAGCCGCCCCGACGATCTCCGCGCGCAGGAATCCCCACGTGCGGAACGGTGTTGCCGGCCGACGCGCGAGCGTGGCGGCGACCATCGCCATCGTCAGGCCGGCGACGTCGGTGAGCATGTGGCCGGCGTCGGCCAGCAACGCCAGGCTGCCGGACGCGATCGCGCCCACGACTTCAACGACCAGGACGGTGACGGTGATGGCAAGCACGGCCGCCAACCGTCTGCGGTGATCGACCAACCCGGACGCGTGGTCGTGGCCGTGCCCGTGTCCCTGCGCGCCGCTCACCGTTCGACCGGCTCGACACCCAATTCGCGCAGCAGCGTCCGCACCCGTTCCTTGATCTCGTCGCGGATCGGGCGAACCGACTCGACGCCCTGACCCGCCGGGTCGTCGAGCGTCCAGTCGAGGTAGCGCTTACCGGGAAAGAACGGGCAGGTGTCTCCGCAGCCCATCGTGATGACGACGTCCGAGGCCTGCACCGCTTCGGTGGTCAGGACCTTCGGCTTCTCGGCCGAGATGTCGATGCCCTCCTCCAGCATCGCCTCGCGCACCGCAGGGTTGATCGAGTCGGCCGGAGCTGAGCCGGCGGACCTGACCTCGACGGCTCCTGCGGACAGGTGGTGGGTGTAGGCCGCGCCCATCTGAGAGCGTCCGGCGTTGTGCACGCAGACGAACAGGACGGACGGACGGTCAGTGTGTTCGGACATTCGTGTTCCTTCCGGGTGGGCAGATCGGTGAATGCCCAGAGGATCTCGCGCAGCAGCGTAGTGACGCGCGCCTGGATGTCGTCGCGAATCTCGCGGACCGCCTCGAATTATGCGCCGGACAGGTGTTCGGCCAAGGCTGCCGCCATCTGGGAGCGACCGGCGTTTGTGCACGCACACGAACAGCAGTTCGGGCACCTTCTTGGCGACACGGCCTTCGGCCTGCGCTGTTGCCATGAGTTGTTCGCGCGCCTGGCGCGCAACGAGCACCGGTAGGTAGGTGTGCACGGTCGAGCGGGGAGCCAGCAGGCCCCACGTCGGTGACGGCGGCTTCGATCTTGTCGGAGTCGAAGACCCCGGAGTAGGAGTGGTTCATGTCGTCGATGAGTTGGCGGACGACGGTGTCGCGATCGAGTTGCATGGCGGGCTCCAGCGCGAGTGATGGGTTAGGTGGGTTGGTGGCTCGACTCGGTGAGTCGGCGGAGAGCCTGCGGGCCGTGGGGCTCGTCGGCGAGCATCGGGATCATCGCGGTGCGGTCGGCCCGTCGGCTGATTTGGTTCAGGTGTTGCTCCTCGGCGGCGGCGCGGGCGGCGAGGAACGGCGAGGTGGCGTGCGCTGCGGCCAGCGAGCCGTTCACGACCCAGGCCCACGGGTGGATCTCGGCACGCTCCAGGTCGTTCTGCAACTCGGTCGCCTCCAACACCGGGGTGGTGTCGGGCAGGGTCACGATCACGACCTTGGTCAGGTCGGGGTCGCGCAGTCGCATCAGCGGGGTGGTGTACGTGCCGGAGTCGCCCATGCTGCGGGCGATGTCTCGGTGATACGAACCGGTCGCGTCCATCAACAGCAGCGTGTGCCCCGTAGGCGCGGTGTCCATGACGACGAAGTGACGGCGGGCCCGGTTGACCATGTGGGAGAACTGCCCGAAGACGGCGACCTCTTCGGTGCACGGCGACAAGAGGTCTTCGGCCAGCCGTGCCCGGCCGGCGTCGTCGAGGTTCTTGCCCTTGCTCGCCATCACCTTGTCGCGGTACTCCTGCGTGGCCAGCTGGGGATCGATGCGCGACACCGTCAGGTTGCCGACCACCTCCTGTTCCAGCACCTCGTCCAGGTGTGCGGCCGGGTCGGTGGTCGTCAGGTGAACAGCGTGCCCGCGGTCGGCGAGCGCCACGGCGATCGCAGCGGCCACCGTCGTCTTGCCGACTCCGCCCTTGCCCATGCACATGACCAGCCCGTGATCGGACGTCGCGAGTTCGTCGACGAGCCCGGCCAACGGGCCCAGGTCCAGTTGCTCGCTGCTTTCGGCGCCGTCGGGAACCTCGATGTCGGATGCAAGAAGGTTTCGGACGGCGTCCACGCCGACGACCGTGTGCGCCCGTAAAGGAACGGTGGTCAGCGGCAGAGGCTTCAGGGCGGCGGGCAAATTCTCGATGGCGTCGGTCTCTCGGCGGTGGACCGCGTCGGCCAGGTCGTCACCGGTGGCGGCTGCGGGGAGAACAGCATTGACGACGAGGTGTTGGCTGGTGATGCCGATCTGTGCGAGTTCTTCGCTGGTGCGTGCTGCTTCGCGCAAGGTCGCCTGCTGGGCTCGGGCGACCAGCACCAGTCGGGTGATGGCGGGGTCGGCCAGGCGGCGGACGGCTTCGGCGTAGACCGCGCGGGTGCGGTCGAGCCCGGCCATCGGGCCCAGGCAGGAGGCGTCTGCCTTGCCGGCGTCCAGGAAGGAGGTCCACTCACCGGGCAGTTGCAGCAGTCGGATCGTGTGTCCGGTCGGTGCGGTGTCGAAGACGACGTGGTCGTAGTCGCTGATGCGTTCGTCGTCGGCCAGGAAGCTGGTGAACTCGTTGAAAGAGGCGATCTCGGTCGTGCACGAACCCGAAAGCTGTTCGGTGATCGAGTCGAGCTCGGCCTGGGGGAGCAGGTCACGGACCGGTGCGATGATCTTCTCCCGGTAGGCCTCGGCGGCCTCGTTCGGGTCGATCTCGAGCGTATCCAGTCCGGGTACCTGGGGTACGGGCGTGATTCGGTCACCGACGGTGAGGTCGAACACCTGCCCGACATTGGATGCCGGGTCGGTCGACAGCAAAAGGACGCGCTTGCCGGATTCCGCGAGGCTCACTGCTGTTGCGCAGGCCAGCGAGGTCTTCCCGACTCCGCCCTTGCCAGTGAAGAAGACGAACCGGGGGAGTCCTTCCAGAAACGTCAAGGTCATATCGAACTCCGTTCAGCAGCAGTCGGATTCGGCGTCGGGACCGCAGGCTTTCGCGGTCGAGGACAGGCCCACATCGGTAACGCCGGCGGGAAGACCGGCCGGTGCAGTGATACCGGTGAAACGCGAGAGTTCATCGCGGTCCGGATACCGCCCGGTCACGACGGTCACTCCGTCCACCGTCGTCAACGGCAGACCGGCTGAACCCGCGACCCGCAGAAAGTCGGCGACGACTTGGTTCGCGGCAAACGCCGATGGATCGTTCCCGAGGTTGTGCCGCTCTATGTCGGCACCCTGATGCTGCAGGTGATCGAGGTCGGCGGTGAAGCGCACCAACTCCTCGTCCAGTTCCGGCCCGCAGACCCCGGTGTTGCAGCACAGCGCAGGCTCGAAGACGCGGACGGCCGGGCCCAGGATGGACGGACGCGACTCAGACATGATTCTCCTTGGAACTGTCAGTGCTGGTAGAGCGGTCGAAGCGTGGACGCAGGGCGAGGGCGACGTAGACCAGAGCGACGAGCACGGGCACTTCGATCAGTGGACCGACCACACCGGCGAGTGCTTGGCCGGAGGTGACTCCGAAGGTCGCGATCGCGACGGCAATCGCGAGTTCGAAGTTGTTTCCGGCGGCGGTGAAGGCGAGCGTCGTGGTGCGCTCGTAGCTCATGTCGAGAGCTCGGCCGAGCAGGTAACCGCCTCCCCACATGACGACGAAGTAGGCCAGGAGCGGGAGTGAGATCCGGGCAACGTCCATCGGGCGAGAGGTGATCTGTTCACCCTGCAGCGCGAACAGGATCACGATGGTGAACAGCAGGCCGTACAGCGCCCACGGGCCGATCTTCGGCAGGAAGGAACGCTCGTACGCGTCTGCGCCCCAACGCTTCTCGCCGATCCTGCGGCTCAGGTATCCGGCAAGCAAGGGGATGCCGAGGAAGATCAGAACGGACTTGGCAATCTGCCATGCGGACACGTCGAGCTGGGTCTGGTCGAGTCCGAGCCAGCCCGGCAGGACAGACAGGTAGAACCACCCGAGAGCCGCGAACGCGATGACCTGGAAGACCGAGTTGATCGCGACGAGTACGGCAGCGGCCTCCCGATCGCCGCAGGCAAGGTCGTTCCAGATGATCACCATCGCGATGCAACGGGCCAGGCCGACAATGATCAGGCCGGTGCGGTACTCCGGCAGATCGGGCAGGAAGATCCACGCGAGGACGAACATCAGGGCCGGGCCGATGATCCAGTTGAGCGCGAGGCTCGCGCCCAACAAACGCCGGTCACCGGAAACGGTGTCGAGCCGGTCGTAGCGCACCTTGGCAAGCACCGGGTACATCATCACCAGCAGTCCAATGGCGATCGGAAGCGAGACTCCGCCCAACTCCACGGCGCCGAGTGTGGATCCGAGGCCAGGCACCAATCGGCCGAGCAGTAGCCCGATGACCATTGCGGCAAGGATCCAGACCGGAAGGAAGCGATCGAGAGTCGAGAGCTTGGTGGCAACCGATGGCTCGGACTTCGCGGTGTGCGTCCGCGTGTCGGTCATGGGCGTACCGCCCGGACGATCGCACCCTTGGCGAACTCGTGCACCTCGTGGGTGTAGCAGATCCCCACGTCTGTCCATCCGCTCGCTTCGAGCGCGTCTCGGTACTCGGCCTCGCTCAGAGGTGGAGCGAGCGGAGTCGGCGTACCGCTGCCGTACCTGTTCACGGATGTCGGACCGGTCGACCATGAGTTGTTCCTCGGATTAGATGAACGTCGATACAGCAACCCTGGCGGATTGCTTCGATATTTGTCAATATGGATGGATGACGAAGCTCGCGCCTGCTCCCGCCACCGACTGCTGTGCGCCTGGTGAGCCGGCCGGACTGTGCGTCCCGGATGCCGAGGCTGCTGCGGTGCTGCTCAAGGCCGTGGCCGACCCGGTGCGGCTTCGTCTGTTCTCCCGGATCGCCGCGGTTACCGATTCGCTGTGCGTCTGCGACATCCAGGACGTCGGGGTGTCCCAGCCGACGGTCTCGCACCACCTGAAGAAACTGCGCGAAGCCGGGCTCATCGACTGCGAGCGCCGCGGTACATGGGTGCACTACTGGCCGACCGAACTCGGCAAAGAGGTCAACCGTGCGGTGAGCACACTGGCGAGACTTCGGGCCTGACCGGCGCGGGGGCCAAGACAGCCCCGCCACGCGACCCGAGCAAGCTCGATATCCGAGGGCGGATCAGATGTGGATCGTCGGGTCCTGCTCGCGGCGAAGGGTCTGAGCCGCGAGTGCAAGAGCGAACGCCAGGGCGAGTCCGATTCCGTTGAGCAGCAAAGCGAGTCCGGAGTCGTTGAGCACGAACCCGAAGGTCCAGAGCACCAGCAGACCGATCAAGGTCTCGCGGCCGAAGCGGACGCGGGCAAGCGCGTCATCGAGCGCCCGGCCAGGACGTGAGGTCGGTCGGGCAATCATCCAGATCAGCACGGCGAGGGCGATGGGCACGAGCGGGCTGAACGGCGTCCCGAACACCAACCGCACGTTCGCACCGAGCTTGTCACCGACGACGCCGAGACCCTCGCCGTCGATCACCTGTTGCACGAATTTGCCCAGGTGGGTGCGGGATTCGGCCGGACGAAGCCAGTCGGCGAACGCGAGCACTGCCGCCACGGCCAGCGCGGCCACCCCGGCGAACAGCACCAGACGCAGACGCAACCGGGCGGCGAGCGCGAGCAGGGCCAGCACCACGGCGGCCAGCACGACGGCCGGCGGACCGCCGAAGTCCGCTCCCCAGCCGGGCCATCCGTCGATGATCACGGTGGCCAGGCCGGCGAGGGCGATGGTGACCGCTGCGAGGCGTCGTTCACCGCGGACGATCAGCGCGCCGGCACCGAGGCCGGCTGCGATCAGGGCGCTGGTGGCGAAGAGTCCGAACCCCACGTTGCCCATGCCGTAGAAGCGGCCGCCGTTGATCGGTTGCAGGCCGAGCAGCGATCCGAACTGAAGCCTCGAACCGTGCATCACGTCCACACCGATGATCACCCAGGTGGCGATCGCGACGGCGATGATCGGGCCGGTCGGGGTGCGGCGCCACCGACCGGCGTACGCGATCGACACGATGATGCCTGCGAACAGCAGCGTGAAGACCACCAGCCAGACCGGCGCCGCGGGCCAGGCCGCCCATGGTGCCAAGACGCTGAGGAAGGTGGCAGCCGGAACGGCGGCCCACACGGTGACGACTGGTGGCAGCCAGCCGGCGACACGAGTGCGGCTGCGCCACAGCAGGATCCCGAGGATGAGTCCGAGCAGCGCCCAGCCGGCGAAGAACGGGACGCTGAGGTCGAACACGCCGCGCAACTGGTCGTCGGCCTGCCGCGCCTGATTGACCAGCGAGGACGACGGAGTCTCATTGGGAGCCAGTTGCAACGGTGATCCCTGCACCTGCGAAGGCACGGGACCAAGTGGCGCGAGGAATGTCGCGGTCAGGTCGGGCAACTGGACGATGCCCGACTGGCGCACGGACGCCGACCACAGCGTGCCGTGCTTCACCGAGTTGCCGAGCACGAACAGCATCCGAAGCCGTGCGTCGCCGGGCTCCTGCTGGCCGGGTCCGTCGGAGAGACCGGTGACGATCACCGTCGCGGACGCGGGGATGCCGGCGAACGCCTCGTTCAGCTGGGCCATCGTGGTGCGCGCCGAACCACCGGATGCGTCGACGAGGGTGAGGGCGCACTTGTCGTAGCGAGCGCCTTTCACCGAGGGGGTGAACGAGTCGACCGTGCCGTCACTGCCCAAGGCGCCCAGGGCCGCGTCCTGGCCCACGGCAGCGACGCACTTGCCGGCTGCGCGGTAGCGGTCGGCGAGCAGGCCGATCCGGTCGGCCTCGTCGGTGTTCCACGACGACCGGTCGGCGAACCTGGCGCCGCTCCCGGAGACCGCCGGCTTCGGCGGATCGGTGCAGAGCGCAGGAACCGACACACCTCGTCCTGCAGAGACGCTGAGCCAGGCGTCCGTCGAACACGTACCCGTCTTGCCGCCACGAGGCGTGACCGAACCGATCGCGCCGTAGTCGAGCGTCTCCCGCAGATCCGGGTACGCGGCGCGGGTGACATCGGCCCAGCGAAGACCGGGTGCGGCGATCACGACGATCGACCGGTCGGCCTTCAGATCGGTGCGGTCGGGGGCGCGATCGACCAGGTTCACGAAACCCAGGAGAGCGGCGAAGGAGACCAGAGCAGCCAGGACGACGAGGGTGTACCGGCGGGTCATGCGCTCAAGGGTAGGCGTCCACCCGTGCTGCAGTTCGACGGTGCCGAGCTGCGACCGCCGTATGATCCCGGGACTCGGCTGCTGCCGGTGGACAGGCACAATGTCCGGGTGACCGATCAGACCCGCCGCCGACTCGCCTGGGTCGGTGCAGCGGCCCTGATCCTGGCCTCACTCGCACCGCTCGTCTGGCTGCACCTGATCGATGCCCGGCCGGGTCGCTGGCAGGTGGACCTGGAGGTCTACCGCAATGCCGGCATCTCCCACCTGATCGGCCGGCCGGTGTACGAGTCGATCACGCCGCCGCCGCAGCTGCTGCCGTTCACCTACCCGCCGTTCCCGTCGATGCTCGCGGTCCCGCTGGCACTCATTCCGTTCCACGTCGCCGGCGTGCTCTGGTACGCGCTCCAGGCACTGACCAATGTCGCGATCGTCTGGATCGTCGGACGGCGCTGGTGGACCAAGCCAGAATGGTGGCGTCCGCTGACCTTCGGTCTGGCGCTCGCGGTCGCCCAGCACATGCTGCCGGTCACCGACGGGTTCCGATTCGCGCAGGTCGGTGCGTTCCTGCTGCTGCTCGTGCTGGCCGACTTCACCCGGTGGCGTCCGGTGCGTCGGATCCCGTTCGGTGTGTTGACCGGGTTCGCCGCCGCGATCAAGCTCACCCCGGCGATCTTCATCGTCCATCTCGCGATCACCCGTCAGTGGCGCGCGTTCTGGACCGCGACCGGCACAGCGGCTGGGCTCACGCTCCTGGCAGCGGCGGTGGACTTCCAGACCTCGGTCGACTTCTGGTTCGGCGCGTTGCTCGACCCTCACCGGCTCGGTTCCAACGCCGGTGTCTCCAACCAGTCGATCCGCGGCATGATCTACCGCCTGCGCGGCGACAACCTGGCCGGGTCCTTGATCTGGATCGTGCTCGTGGTGGCCGTCCTGTTCGTCGGGATGCGGATCGCCAAGCAGGCCCACGACCAGCGCAACACTCTTGCTGCGGTCGCCGCGGTCGCCCTGGTCGGTGTGCTCATCTCGCCGGTGTCCTGGATCCACCACCACAACTGGCTGTTGGTGGTCTTCCCGGTGCTGATCAGCCTCGCGGGACGCGACCGCAAGCGGCTGGCGATCATCGGGCTGCTGTTCGTGACGTACACGTTCAAGTGGCCGTGGTGGGCGTTCTGGGCGATGAACTCCCCGGGCGACATCGCGACCGACTGGTCGCTCAACCCGTTCTGGCAGCTGTTGGCGAACAGCTACGTCATCGCTGCGTTCGGGGCTCTCCTGCTGATCGGGAAATGGCTGCGATCCGCGCCCGTTGCATCACGACCAGCGGAGCCAGCAGCATCAGCCCGGCCGGAGGGATCCCCGTCCCCGAGTCGTTGACCGCGAAGCCGATGATCCAGCACACGGTGACGGCTGCCATTCCGTTCTGCAGCACCGGCAGGTGCGCGAAGATCGGGCGCAGTGGTGCACCCAACGGGGTCTGCGGGCGCAGCAGGACGTAGCTCAGCAGCAGCGGGATCAGCGGCACGAGCAGCGACAACGGACTCTCGGTCAGCATGTTCCAGTTCGCCTGCCACACCCGTTCGGCGCGGGAGAAGTTGCCGTTCATCACGGCTTGGGCGAAGAAGTCACCCAGGTGGGTCCGTTCGGCCGGGCCGCGCAGGTAGTCCAAGGCCGCCATGCCGGCGACGACCAATCCCGCGGTCGCGCTGATGATCAGGAAGCGCAACCAGGTCAGGCGCAGCCCGGCGGCGTTGATCGTGAGGTACGCGAACGCGGGGAGCATCGCGATCGGCCCGCCGGCTTCGGCGCCCCACCCGGGGTAACCGTCGACGACGATCGCCGCCACGCCGACCAGGGCCACGGTGAGCGCTGCCAGTCCGTGACGTCCCTCGTCGTGCCGGGTGAGCGGGCTGGCGACGATCGCGGCGAACAACAGGGCCGCGGTCGCGAAGAAGGCGAAACCCACGTTGCCCATGCCGAAGAAGCGTCCGCCGTACACCGGTTGAAGTCCGAACATCGACAGCAGTTGCAGGTCGTCCCCGTGGGTGACGTCCAGGGCGATCACCGTTCCCGTGATCAGACACAGCGCGGCCGTCGAACCACCGAGCCAGCGCCGCCACGGCCCCAGCAGAGCGACCGCTGCCAGTATGACCGCGATGAGCACGACCCCGCCGACGAGAAAAAGTCTGGGCCGGTCGTGCCTCCACCACGGGTAGGCGTTGACCAGGAAGGTCGACACCGGCATTGCGACGGCGGTCGCCGCGACGAAGGCGACGAACTGGTGCGCTGCTCTGCGCAGCTTGTCGCGGCCGCGGGCGGCCAGCACCATTGCATACCCGGCAGCGAGAAGCACGACGATCACGACGTAGAAGCCGATGACGAAGTCCCGGACCGTCGCGTGCTCGACGTGCAGCGCGTGGCTGAGTTCAGCCGTACGCAGCACCGGAGCGGTCGGACTGCCGGACGGCTGGACCAGCAGGTTGCGTCCCTCGGGCAGGTTCGGGGCCTTGTCGCCTGCGCGGGAGAAGATGAATGCGGACAGGTCGGTGAGCTGGACGATGCCGCGCTGACGGGTCGAGGCCGACGTGAGCAGCCCGTGCTGGACGCCGGGGCCGACCACGACCACGGGGTGCAGGCGCTCCGGGCCGGCGTCGTCCCCGAAGGAGCCGACCACAATCGTCGAGCGCGGGGGAGCGCTGTCGAGAATGCGCCGCAGGAAGGTGTCGTCCGGACGGTCGAGGCTGATGAAGGTGATGTTGCATCGGTTGATGTCGACCGCGCGAGGGTCCGGGGAGTAGTGCCCGACGACGCCGTTCCTGTCGGCGGCGCCGAGGGCCGCGTCCCGGCCGCCGGCAGCGATGCACCGCCCGGACGTGGACTGGCTGAACAGGCTGCCGACGGCACCGATCGGAGCCGGTTGCTGGCGCGCCAGCGTGGTCCGTCGCCAGGACGGCCAGTCGGGGAAGTTTGCCGAACCATCCGGGTACGTTTCGGGTGCGGGCGTCACTGGGCACGGTTCGGTGGGTTCGCCGGGCGGGGTCGCGCGCACGGATTTCCACAGGGTGGTGCGGACCCCGGCGGAGAGGCTGAGCCAACTGTGCGGCGAGCAACTGTGATCGGACATGCCGCGGGTCGTCATCGCGCCGACCGCACCCTCCCGGGCGAGGTCCCACAGGGCGGACGTACGTGCGTCCGGACCGTCGGTCAGCGTCAGGCCGCGAGCCGAGATGACGATGAGCGGACCGGGTTGGTCGCTCACCGGCTGGACCTTTGGTCGGGCCTGGACAGCAGACCACGCGACCGACGCTGCGATGCACGCCATCACCGTGAATGCGGTGATGAGGATCCAGCGGCGCAGCATCAGGTCAGCCTAGGTGCCCCGCCTGTGCCGTACCGAAACGAAAGGCGGCCCCAGGTTCGATCGTGACGAACGCTTCACCCGCAGCTGGCAGCGTTGCTCACAGGGGCAGCCAGTGCGGCAGGTCGACCCCCGCCAGCTGCAGCGCCATCGTGGCGGCGAAGAACAGGCAGATGCAGCCGGCGATGCGTCGGATCGTGGCCAGCCGGATGCGCTGCAGCAAGGTGCGTCCGAGCAGCGCGGCCAGACCGGAGACCAGCGCCAGCGCAAGGAAGGCGCCGACGCCGACCGCCCACGGGTTGCCGCCGCGGGCCACGAACCCGGCGGTGGCGAGCTGGGACAGGTCGCCCCACTCGGCGAGGAACAGCACCAGGAAGCTGGTCGAGATGACCTTCAGGCCCTGGGCCGATTTCGTCGCCTTGGCGCCGAACTCCTCCTCGACCTCGTGCTCCTCCTCGTCCGCCCTTGATGCGCCCTTGAGCAGCAGCACACCGGCAACGAAGAACAACACCATGACGACGGCCTTGACCGGCGTTTCGGGCAGCCGTCCGAGCAGGCCACCGAACGCGACCGCGACGACCGTCTGCACGAGGAAGGCGGATGCGACGCCGACCCAGACCAGCAGTGGCCGGTACTTCGTCGACAACACCAAGGTGGCGATGAACGTCTTGTCCGGGAGTTCAAGGATGAAGAGCGTCGTGAAGACGGTGAAGGCGAGTGCGAGATCCATGTCCGCGCGAGTTTAGTGCCCGACTAACCTGCCCAGGTGACCTCCACCGCTGTGGCGCTGCTCGCCCTCGTCGTCGCGGTGCTCGCATTGGCGGGTGCTGCGGTGGCCGTCCTGAGTCTGCGCGCGGTGCAGCGCAACTTCGAGGTGCTCTGGGGCTCCAGCGAACGCGGTCACGACGTTGCGTCCGTGGTGAAGGCGGAGCACGACCGCATCAATGCACTCGACCAGCGGGTCACCGCACTCGCAGGACGCGTGGATGGAGTGCACGAGCACGTCGCCGCCGGGCTGCGACACGTCTCGGTGGTCCGTTACGACGCGTTCGGCGACATGGGCGGACGCCTGTCGTTCTCGGCCGCGATCCTGGACGACTCCGGGGATGGTCTGGTGATCAGTTCGATCCATGCCCGCGGTGAGTCACGCACCTACGCCAAGGGCGTGATCGACGGGCGCAGCGAGATCACGCTGTCACCCGAAGAGCGCCAGGCCCTCGCTGCGGCGCGATCGGACCACCGCGATGCCTGAGCGCCGATTCTTGCGACTTGCAACGGCACCCGCACCGATGAGGATCACATGAGCTACGGATACTTCGGACCTCGCGGCACCTTCACGCAGGCCGCGCTTGCCTCGTACCTCGAATCCAACGGCGCTGCAGCCGAGTTGGAGCGTTCGGTGCCGTTCTCGACCGTGCCCGCGGTGCTGGACGCCGTGATGTCGGGCGAGGTCGACTTCGGTGTCGTCCCGATCGAGAACTCGGTCGAGGGCGGAGTCTCGGCGACGCTCGACGCGCTCAACGCCCGCGAGGACCTGTTCATCCGGGCCGAGGTTCTCGTACCGATCACGTTCGTCCTTGCAGGGCGTCCCGGAACGCCGCTGGAGTCCATTGATGCGGTGGGTTCGCACTCACACGCCTGGGCACAGGTGCGCGGGTGGATGAGCACCAACACCCCTGCGGCACAGTACGTTCCGACCCTCTCCACGGCAGCTGCGGCCGAGGCGCTCGCGTCGGACGATGACGTGCCCTATCAGGCTGCGGTCTGTGCCCGGATGGCTGCGGAGACGTTCGGGCTGGAGGTGCTGGCCGAGGGAATCGGCGACAACGCGTCCGCGGTGACCCGCTTCGTCGTGGTGTCGGGGCCGGGCAAGCTGCCGGCCTCGACCGGGGCCGACAAGACGACGCTGATGCTCTTCCAGCACGACGACCACGCCGGTGGCCTGCTGGCGTTGCTCGAGCAGTTTGCCGCCCGTGGGATCAACATGACCCGTTTGGAGTCGCGTCCGACCGGTGTGGCGATGGGCTCGTACTGCTTCTCGATCGACTTCGAGGGTCACCTGGACGATGCTCGCGTGGCGGAGACCTTGAAGTCGCTGCACCGCGTGGCGGCGAAGGTGCGCTTCTTCGGTTCCTACCCGCGGGCCGACCGGCGTCCGGCAACTGTGGTGCCGACGGCGACGGACGAGGCGTTCGTTGAATCGCAGACGTGGTTCGAGATGTTGCGTGTGGACAGTTAGGACGCTGCCCCGGTGCTCCATTGCTGCACCCCTTCGTCGGGCTGATGCCAGGTCACGCCTTCATCGGTGACGGTCGCAGTCAGGTTGTCGCGGTGGACGATGCGGTGGTGGGTGCTGCACATGAGTGCCGAGTTGAGCAGCGAGGTCTCGCCGCCGTGCCACCAGTACTTCACATGGTGGACCTCGCACATGACCGGCGGTCTGGTGCATCCCGGATGAGTGCAGTGTCGATCTCGTTGAATCACTGCTGCGCGGAGTTCCTTGTCGACCAGTCGACGTTTTCGACCGACGTTCAACGGTTGGCTCTTCGATCCGAGCACCATCGGGATGATCTCGGCGTCGCAGGCCAGTTGTCTGACCGTGTCGGGCGTCATCCCGACTCCGCCTTGGCTGTAACCGAGGCCGGACAGGACTCCGGCGAGGTGTTCGTAGTTGATGGTGACCACGATTCTCGCGGTGCCGGCAGACTTGGTCTGACCGTCGTTGTCGACCGCCTGCGCGGCAATACGAATGAGTTCGGTGAACGCATCGGCGCGGCGCTTCCCGGGGGTGCGCAGATCGGGCTCGCCCTTGCTCTTCGAACTGTCGTGGTGAGCATCGCCGTCGGCCTCGTCCGTCCGATGGTTGTGGTGCACGTTGTCGCAGCACTCGGAGGCCGGCGAAGGGGCGGCCATCGCCTGGATCGCGTGCTTCACCTTCTCGGCGTTGTCGGGGCTGAGGTCGGCGATGAGCCGTACCAACCCGTTCGGCAGGTTGGACCACGACAGCGACTCGTGCCGCTGCATAGCGTCTTCCTTGGCATCAGGCTGGTCGTCGTCAGCGAAGCGGGCGACGATCCGGCGGGTGAGTTCACGGACTGCCTTCGCGCCGGACCCGGGCGGCAGGCAGAGGAACGCGCCCAACAACTCGTCGCGATCGGCGCCCGGCAGTATCGCGGTGACCGGTCCGATCTCGTGCAGTGCGGTCGCCGCGATGGCGGCGTTGGTGCGTCCGCTGATGATCGCGTCCAGCACCAGTGCGTTCTTGGGTGCACGACAGGCTTGGGCAAGCTTCGCCAGGCGCGAGCAGTGTCCGGGCTCCAGTCCGGCGACGACCTGGAGGGGTTCCTTCGGATCGGCGTCCGTCGCCGCGCTCGGCTCCTGACCGATCGGGACGAGAGGGCCGGCCGCGCCTGTGCCCGCCTCACCCATGACGGCGGTGATCGATTCGCCGCGGGACAGGCGGCCGATCCATTGCGCTGCGTCGGCTGCCGTGGAAGAGGCCACCAGGCCGCGATCGATCGCATCGGTCGTCAGGGCGACCACAAGCGCCTCGGTCTGTTGCATGTGCGCGAGCGCGGAGCGTGCGGCCGCCGTGAGTTCGGCGTCGGTGAGGTTCGTACTGATGTCGGCCAGGCGCCGCACGGCCGGCAGCGCACCGGCCACGGTGTCGACGCAGCCGGCTGCCTCACCGGGGCGACTGGGCGCAGCCTCGCGCATCCCGAACGCGATCGGGCCCTGGGCCAGCGGGTCGTGCGGCAGTGGAATGTCGTCGATGGCCATACCCGGTCACCCCTCCCCAGAAGTGCTCTACCTGATGCATTCATCGTACATGTGTTCGAAGATGAATGGAAGAGGCTCGGTTACGAATTTCGTTCGTCGACAGCGAAATTCACCTACCGGCGGGTATCCACAGCCCCTTGTTTCGGCGCTGGTTGTCCACAGGCCGCGGACGCCGGTTGACGGCGGCTACCGAGCCGGACGAAGCGCTTGTTCGACGATCGGCCACCAATGGCGCGCGTCCAGAGACTGACGCGCTGCATCGAGCGTGACCCACGTGCCCGCCACCACGGGTTCCACCTGCGCATCGACCACGATCACCGGCAAGTGAGCGTGCGGGACCGGGTGCGGATACGGACCTCGGCGGTGCTGCCGGCGGGGAGCCAGGGTGCGGACGGCGTTTCGCCGAGCAACTTCTCCGACTCGTGAATGGAGCAAAGCTAGGCGACGTCTGCAGCCGGTCGTGGTGTGGCGGTCGCCTGCTCCTACGAGGCGCCTGTTGAAGGCGCCTTCGGTCCCTGGGGCAGGACGAAGACGAAGCGACCCGAAGTCAGGCCGGACGAACCCAGACCACGTAGTTGTTCAGGTGGTGACCGTCGACGACCTTCGACGCACGGTCGCAGGTGATGAGCGCGACGACCGGGGTTTGCGAGGAGCCCCAGACGCGGGCGTCCCTGGTGAGTGCGGTCTTGTTGACCGACTGCCGCTCGGTGACCTTCCAGGCCAGGGTGCGTCCGTTGCTGCACTTCACCGAGACGGACGCGCCGATCGCGACGCGGTCGAGTTCGTAGAAGTCGTCCGGCCCGTCGTACGTCACGTGACCGGCGACGACGGAAACGCCCTTGTCGCCGGGCTGCGGCGATTTGTCGTACCACATGGTGGTGCGGGCGGGCGGGTAGATCTGGCCCTGGGAGTTCGTGCCCATGGCGACGATCGGCTCGGTGATCCCGACGCTCGGGACGTCGACCCTCGTCGGCACGCAGCCCTGTCCGGGGGTCGCAGCGATCGATGTCGGACGACTGTTGTCCTTCGGCTGGGGCACCACCGTCGACGTCGTCGAAGAGCCGGCCGGGCTGCTGGTCGCTGAGGTCGGAGTCGATACGGATGTCCCCGGGGCAGAACCGGATTCGGGGGACGAGGATGCACCGCTGGTGCCGCTGGAGGTCTGGTTCGTCGAGCCAGGATCGGCAGGGGCCGAACTGGTGCCCGAGACGCCGGTCGTCCCGGAGGTGGCCGACGTGGCGGCGCCGTCGCCCAAGTCGTCGGAGCACCCGGCGAGCAGTCCCGTCGCCAGGGCGGTTGCGGCCAAGGTGGCGGGAACGAGTGCGGAGCGCATCGGATCAGTCCTTGCTCGGGCCGGTCGGGACGCGTTCAGCCTAGGCGGTCGCGCGCTGCTCCGCTGCCGCCTGGTGACGCATCGCGTGGGCGATGCGTCCGGAGTCGATGCGCAGTTCCCGCAGGTTGCCGCTGATCGGGTTGGTGTAGCCGATGAACCACGTTCCCTCAGCACCGCAGCGCCCGGCGCCTGATGTCCGCGGGAGACGACGGGGCGTCCGTGCTCGTCCAGCACGCCGAGATCGCCGATGAGCGGTTCCAATCCCTGGGTGTATCCGGTGATCGAAGCAGGCTCGCTTACGTGCCGGGAACCATGAACCGCAGTTGGACGTCGCACTCCCGGTTCACACGCCCCGCGCGGCGGGGCCCGAGAGGGAGAAACCCCATGAAGAACACGGTTCGTACGCGGGCAGCGGCAGCGCTGGCAGTAGCCGGAATGGCGGCGGGGATCGGCGTCGTCGCCTCACCCGCAGCGCAGGCGGTCGACGACGACATCCAGACCTGCCGGGTCAAGACCAGTAGCGGCACAGTGATGGCGTCCTACAAGGTGACGCGATACAACGGCAAGCTGCGCGACAAGGTCGTCATCAAGCCGATCTACTACAAGACCAACAGCAACTACACCTTCCGCGGACTGTCCGCACTGATGATGCAGCACAGCTGGGCCGGCGGAAATCGGTGGGGGGCTACTACATCACGCGAGGTGTGTGGGACACGATCACGATGGAGTCCGCGCGCGGCACGAACGCCCGTGGGGCCGAGGTGCACATCCGACTCGACCACAAGAAGCTCGGGTCGTACGCCGACGTGGACAAGACCTGCAAGGTCTTCTTCTACTGACCGATGTTCAACAACGCCGGCACCTCACGGGGTGCCGGCGCTTCGTCGTTCCAGAGCGCGCATGCCTGCGCGCATCATCAGTCGATGGTTGAGGACGAGCACCGGTGCGCCGATGCTGGCTGCAACACCGTAGCCCCGCTTGGTGGCGACGGCCTCCTGGTCGTAGACCAGTCGGGCTCGTCCGGCTTCAGGGGAGACGACGAACTGCGTCCAACCGGTCAGGTCGCCGTCGAGCGAGGCCTTGAGCGTCCCACTGGTGGGATCTTCCACCATCGCAATCAGCTTGATTCGGAACGTGATCGGTAGTACTGAGCGAATGGCGACGTGGCCGCTGACGTCGTCGATGCGTTCGACCGAATGCACCTGCGGCCACCACAGCGGCCAGCTGTCGATGTCGCGCAATACCTCGAAGACCCGGCCGGGCGCGGCGTCCAGATCGAACTCGGAGTGGAACCGGAAGAGGCGGGTCACGAGGGTTGCGACGAACGAGGAACCCGCACCACGAGCGACTTCGGTTTGATCGAGATCCGGACGGCGAGCGCGTGCTCGTGCACCTCACCATCGATCTCGACGCGGGTCGGTTCCTCGCACTCGATCCGGATCGACTCCGCGGTGCGGTGCCGCACCTGGGACGTGGTCCGGGTCGAGGCCGACAGCACCTGCGTGATCAACGGCGCCCATGAGGCGCGCTCGGCAGACAGTTCGAGGACGTCCAGGACGCCGTCGTCGGGCTCGGCGTCCGGCATCAGGCGAACGCCACCGGTCAGGCGTCCGCAATTGCCGACCAGCACGGTTGTCAGTGGACGCTCATCCTCGAAGTCGTTGTCGTCCAATGCGATTCGCATCGGCGTGCGCCGGGCGTTGATGTGCCGCAGTCCCGCGATCGGGTAGGCGAGCCAGCTGGCTCGCGCTTTGAGGCGTTCGGACGTCGACGCCATGATCTCGGCGTCCAGCCCGCACCCGGTCATCACCGTGCAGATCGCGGACTCGTCCGCGACCCCGTCCCCGGTGGTGTCGATCTCCACGAACAGCGTGTCGATAGCCCGGTCGCGGCCGGCGAGCGCTGCCCGCAGCGCGACCTTGCGATTGCGGATCGGCAAGCCCAGGTTGCGGGCGAGCAGGTTTCCGGTGCCGGCAGGAAGGACCGCGAGCGGGATGCCACTTCCGAGGAGCGTGGTCGAGACGTTCCGGACCGTCCCGTCGCCGCCGAGGGCAACGACCAGATCGACCTGGTCGGAGATCGCCTGTTGGGTCTGACCGAACCCCGGATCCTCGATCGTGGTCTCGTGCCAGACGGGCGCCGCCCAGCCATGACGACGCATCACCTGCTCCACCTCGCGGTGCAGCAGGCGCATGTCCTTGATCTTGATCGGGTTGACGACCACCGCAGCGCGCTTCATGGCGGGCCCAAGCCTGCCAGCCGATGCGGCCTCGCGGTAAACCGGGAGGTAATGGGTCTGGCTCAGCGACTAGCCTGGCTCGCGTGATCGACATCAAGTTGCTGCGCGAGAACCCCGACGCCGTCAAAGCCAGCCAGCGTGCCCGTGGCGAGGACGAGTCCGTCGTCGACAAGATTCTGGACGCCGACAAGGCGCGCCGATCCTCACTCGGTGAGTTCGAGCAGCTGCGCGCGCAGCAGAAGTCGGTCAGCAAGGAGGTCGGCGCGGTGATGGGCCGCCTCAACAAGGCGAAGAAGGCCGGCGAGGACGTCAGCGAACTCGAGGCCGAGGCCGACCGCGTCCGTGGCGAAGCCGCCACCCTCGCCGCACGGGTCAAGGAACTGGACGCCGCCGCCGACATCGAGGGCGATGCGTTCACCGCCCTGATGCGTCAGGTCGGCAATGTCGTCATCGACGGTGTGCCCGCCGGTGGGGAGGAGAACTTCGTCACCATCGAGGAGCGCGGCACCAAGCCGACCTTCGACTTCGAGCCGCTCGACCACCTCGCCCTCGGCGAGACGCTGGGCGCCATCGACATGGAGCGCGGCGCGAAGGTGTCGGGCTCGCGGTTCTATTACCTCAGGGGTCAGGGCGCGGTGCTCGCCCAGGCGCTGATGGCGTACTGCCAGCAGATCGCCCGCGAAGAGGGACTCACCCCGCTGATGGTGCCCAACCTCGTGCTGCGCCGGACGATGGCGGGCGCCGGGTTCATCGACAGCCACGCCGACGAGGTCTACCTGCTCGAAGCCGACGACCTGTTCCTCACCGGCACCTCCGAGGTGGCGCTCGCCGGCTACCACGCCGACGAGATCCTCGATCTGAACAATGGTCCGCTGCGTTACTCGGCGACGTCCACCTGTTACCGCCGCGAGGCCGGTTCGTACGGCAAGGACACCCGCGGCATCTTCCGCGTGCACCAGTTCACCAAGACGGAGATGTTCATCTACTGCAAGCCCGAGGACGCCGAGGCCGAGCACGACCGCCTGCTGCGCATCGAGAAGCGGGTGCTGGACGGACTCGAGGTGCCCTACCGGATCATCGACGTCGCCGCCGGCGACCTGGGCGGGCCCGCCGCACGCAAGTTCGACTGCGAGGCATGGGTGCCCACGCAGGACACCTACCGCGAGCTCACCTCGACCTCGAACTGCACCACCTACCAGGCCCGCCGCCTCGGTGTCCGATACCGCGGCGCCGACGGCAAGCCGGAGGTCGCGGCGACGCTGAACGGCACGATGCTCACCGACACGCGTCCGATCGTCGCCCTGCTGGAGAACCACCAGCAGGCGGACGGTTCGGTGCGGGTGCCGGCCGCGCTGCAGCCGTTCGTCGGCACGGACGTCCTCAAGCCGATCGCCTAGGTCGAGCGCTTCTACCGCTACTTGTTCCAGCGCCGCGCGACGGTCCTGCACTAACCTCGCTCTGGGGAACCGTCGGTGCCCATCATCGGCGCTTGGATCAAGAGGAGTTGGACGTGTCCGACAATCAGGGAGCAGGCGGCTGGGATCAGCCGACTCACGCCATGCCGAAGTTGCCGCCGCAGGGCGGGCAGTCCGACCCTCAGCAGGGCGGTTACGGACAACAACCGCAGCAGGGCGGCCCCGGCTACGGCCAGGGTCAGCAGGGTGGCGGTCAGTACGCAAACCCGCAGCAGGGTGGCCCGGGGTACGGCCAGGGTCAGCAGGGTGGACCCGGCTACGGCGGCCCTGCGCAGGGTGGTCAGTACGGCGGCCCGCAGGGTGGTCAGTACGGCGGCCCGCAGGGTGGTCCCGGCTACGGACAGCCGCAGCACCCGCAGCAGGGCGGCCCGTACGGTAACCAGCCGCAGGGTCAGTGGAACCAGCCGCAGGGCGGGTACGGCCAGCCCGGCTATTCCGGTGCTTCCGCCACCACGACCCGTCCGAGCGGTCTGGGCAAGACGTTGGGTTGGGCGTTGCTCGCTCTCGGTCTGCTGCTCGCGCTGGTCACCTTCGGCACGTGGGCCAGCGCCAACGTGAAGATGAACACTTCCGGCTACAACCTCGACATGAGCTACTCGATCAACGGCTTCGGCAGCGAGTCCTACGAGGGCCTCCCGCCCGGCGCCGACAAGCCGGACGAGTCCGATCAGGAAGGTCGTGACCCGTTCGGTCTGCCGATCCTGTTGATGGGCATCGGTATTGCGGCGATGGGTGTGCTGCGCGGGCTCGGTAAGGGAGGTCGCATCGGCGGCATCGTCGCCGCTGCGCTCGGCGCCATCGCGACGATCTTGGCGTTGCTCGACTGGAGTGAGGTCAAGGAGGACATGGACAAACTCAAGGACACCGCAACCAGCGGTGCGCAGGTCGACATCAGCACCGGTTGGGGCCTGTGGATGGCTCTGCTGCTCGGACTGGCCACCATCGCGGTGGGACTGGTCTCGGCGTTGAAGAAGTAGCCGACGAACGTTTGCGGAAGGGCGGGGTGCCGGTCGGCGCCCCGCCCTTCGCCATGCACGCAGGGTCGTGCTCGTACAGTGACGACGTGACGAAACTCCTGGTCGGTCTCGACATCGACGGCACCACGATCCACTACGACGGTCACGCGTCCGACCGCGTCCGTAAGGCGGTGTCCGAGACGATCGCCGCCGGGCACGAGGTGGTCATCGCGACCGGTCGCTCGGTCACCGGCACGATGCCGATCGTCGAACTGCTCGGTCTGGAGGCGGGTTACCTCGTCTGCTCCAACGGTGCAGTGACGGCGCAGATCGACCCACAGGAACCGCACGGTTACCGGCTGATCGACAGCATCACCTTCGATCCGCGTCCGGTGCTCGACCGGTTGAAAGGTGCATGGCCGGACGGACTCGTCGCCATCGAGGTCATCGGCGAGGGTTACCTGGTCAGTGACCACTTCCCGGACGGCGAACTCGTCGGCGAGGTGCGCGTCGTGCCCTGGGAGGAACTCGCACAGCCGACCACCCGAATCACCTTCCGCTCACCGAGCGGCACCGCCGAGCAGTTCGTCGAGCTCGCCGAGGGCCTCGGACTGCACGGCGTGAACTACGGCGTCGGCTACACCGCCTGGCTCGACATCAACCCCGAGGGTGTCAGCAAGGCGTTCGCGTTGGAGAAGATCCGCAAGCACCTGGAGATCGACCTTGCCGACACCGTCGCGGTGGGCGACCATCGCAACGACCTGGAGATGCTCACCTGGGCCGGGCGTGGTGTGGCGATGGGTCAGGCGCCGGACGACGTGAAGGCTGTCGCGAACGAGGTGACCGGTACCGTCGAGGAAGACGGTCTCGCGCAGGTGCTGGAGTCGCTGTGAGCGATTCCGAGGCGAGTCATGGCTGAGTTGACCATCACGTCCGCGGCGAACCCACGCCTGAAGCAGCTGATCTCACTACGGCGCAGGCGAACTCGTGAAGAACTCGGCCTGACCCTGCTCGAGGGGTACGACGAACTCGTGCTCGCGCTCGAAGCCGGCGTCCGGTTACGCACGTTGTACTTCTGCCCGGAGCTGATGCTCGACGCCGACGTGCAGCAGCAGGTGGTGGACGAGGAACGCGACAACGGGGTCGAGGTGGTGCGGCTGGCGCGGCAGGCGTTCGAGAAAGTCGCGTATCGCGAAGGCGCGGACGGCTTCCTCGCTGTGGCTCCGTCCGTCCGACACGGGCTGGACCAGTTGGACCTGCCGGCCGACCCATTGGTGCTCGTTGCCGAGGGAGTGGAGAAGCCGGGCAACCTGGGTGCGATGTTGCGCACTGCGGACGCCGCCGGTGTCGACGCGGTCATCGCTGCCGACCCGGTGACCGACTGGGGCAACCCCAACGTGGTGCGCGGCTCGAAGGGCACGGTGTTCTCGGTGCCGGTCGCCTCCGCTTCCACGGATGAAGCTCTGAACTATCTGCATCGCAACGGTATTCACCTGCTCGCCGCAACGCCCGACACCGAGCTTCTGCATACCGACGCCGACCTCACCGGACCGGTCGCCATCGCGGTCGGCACCGAGAAGTACGGCCTGAGCGACGAAGTGCTGGAGCGGGCGGACGCGCGGATCAGGATCCCGATGGTGGGTCGCGCCAACTCGCTCAACGTCTCGACGTCCGCCGCGATCGTGCTGTACGAGGCGGTGCGTCAACGTGCCCGACGCTGAGCGCCCTCACCTGCGAGTGGTCCGACCAGGGGAGGCCCCCGTGAAGGTGACCCCGATTACGTTCCGGACTGATCGCAGTGGCACGATCTATGGCATGCGAGTCGACCATGTGGTTTATGCCGCTGAGGCCGAGGGCTTGATCCCCACGGCGAAGCGTCTGGGGGAGGCGCTGGGTGTCGAACCCGGCGACAGCGGGGTTCACCCCCGCTTCGGAACGCGCAACGTGATCATCCCGTTGGCGAACCGGCGTTTCATCGAGGTCGTCGAGGTGCTCGACCACCCGGCGTCCGACAAGGCACCGTTCGGCCAGGCCGTCCGCGCCCGTTCCGAGCAGGGTGGCGGCTGGCTGGGCTGGGTCGTCGAGGTTGCCGACATGGGGGCCGCCGAGAAGCTCGTCGGTCGCACCGCTGCGCCCGGCAACCGGCACCGTCCGGACGGCACCGAGGTCACCTGGACACAGTTGGGTGTCAAGGGTCTGATGTCCGATGCTCAGGTGCCGTTCTTCATCGCGTGGGACGGCAACGCGCCGCACCCGTCCGAGATCGGCGACACCGCTGCCGACCTGAGGGCAATGACCATCGCCGGTTCGCCCGACCGCGTGCGTGAGTGGCTCGGTCTGCTCGGTGAGCCGGGCGTCGACCGCGACGAGTGGGAGCCCGACATCGACTTCGAGTTCGTCGCGCCGCACGGCACGCCCTGCGTCCTGTCGGTCACGTTCGACACACCCGGCGGACGCGTCGAGATCTGATCAACCACGAACCCCGTCTCCCGATGAGGCGGGGTTCGTCGTTCTCGGCCCACCGTCGAAATACCCCGGAGGGGTATAGTGACTGCATGGTTGGTTACACCGGGACCAAGGACGACTACCTCGGCGGCTGCGCCGGATCGAAGGTCAGGTGCGCGGCATCCAGCGCATGGTCGAGGACGACACCTATTGCATCGATGTCCTCACTCAGGTCAGCGCGATCACCAAGGCGCTGCAGGCAGTCAGCCTCGGGTTGCTGGAGGACCACATCGGACACTGCGTCGTCGACGCTGCCCGTGAATCGGACGAGGCCGCCCAGGCCAAGGTACGGGAGGCGTCCGACGCCATCGCACGCCTCGTGAAGAGCTGACGAAGGAGAATTCCAATGGAAACCAAGAAGATCACCGTCTCGGGCATGACCTGCGGCCACTGCGTGGGTGCGGTCACGGAAGAACTCACGTCGATCGACGGTGTGCAGGACGTGCAGATCGACCTCGTCGCCGGCGGTGATTCGCCCGTCACGATCACCAGTGACGCCCCGATCGCGGACGCCGACATCGCGGCTGCTGTCGACGAGGCGGGCTACCAGCTCGCCTGACTCTCGCGCCATGGGTCGATGATCGGTACCCGCCGAGCGCTGCACGTCAGGTGCCGGAAGGAGCGGGAGTCACATCCAGGGACACCCCAACGACGGTCTCGGCTCGAGTTGGTGGCCGCCGGGTGAGTTGGTGGTCCTTGACGGACTTCGACCTGCGCCCATGGCCACCAACTCCGCCGTAGGCCACCACATCACGACCCCGACCTGGGCCTCAATCAGCGAGTTCTTCCGGAAGTTCGGCCACCTGCAACGCGCACCACGGACTCACGTCGCGTTCGCCGGAGAGCACCTGTGAACGGAAGGCGGCCCAGTCGTGCCACTCGATGGCGGCGACCTCAGCCGGGTCGGGGCTCAGGTCGTCCGGCTCGGTGCAAACGGCGACGTAGACCGGACAGACTTCGTTCTCGACGATTCCGTTGTCCATCACCGCGCGATACCGGAAATCCGGTAGAGCCGGGCGGAGATCGGTGAGTTCGATGCCGAGTTCTTGGCGGGTGCGGCGCCGGACGGCGTCCTCGACCGACTCGCCAGGAGCAGGGTGGCCGCAGCAACTGTTCGTCCACGCACCGGGCCAGGTCTCCTTGCGCAGCGCCCGTTTGGTCACCAGCACGCGTCCGGACTCATCGATGACGTAGCAGGAGAACGCAAGGTGCAGGGGTGTCGATTCGTTGTGCACCTCGCTCTTGGGGCAGGTGCCGACGGCGTTGCCGTGCTCGTCCAGCAGGACGACTTCTTCAATGGTCTGTGCAGTCATCTGCTGCCTCCTGAACTCGGGATACGGAGTACTGGTGCGTTCGGTGCCGGGCTCGGCGAAGGTGCCGAGGTGCTGGACGGACGCAGCTTCCGGCTCACCGCGATCGCGACGACGGCGACCAGCCAACCGACAAGCACATCGATGACGTAATGCTCTGCGGTGAGCACGAGCGTCACTGCCATTCCCACGACGTAGGTACCGAGCAGGACGCGTCCGCGTCGTCCGACGTGGGGCGCGAGGAACAGCGCCACCAGCAGCGCGGCTCCGGCGTGAAGCGACGGCATCGCCGCTACCGGGTTGCTGCCGTCCTGCAGACGTTCGAGCAGCTGCCCGATCGGTCGCAGATGCAGGTAGTCCCAGCCGCTGGCCGAGGTGCGAACGACCGGCCCGATCTCACCGCGGTCCGACGCCCACCACGGCGGCGCGGCCGGGTAGAGCACGTACCCGGCCATGCCGAGGGTGCTGAAGACCAGGACGGCGCCGATCCAGCGCGTGAACCGGGCGCGGATGCGGAACCACGCCACCGCCGTCACCAACGGGATACCCATGAAGTGGGTCACATAGATGACCGACGCGACGGCGTCGTACCAGTGCGGTTCCCCCGTCGCGAAGTGCTCCTGCATCCAGACGGTCGGCACCGCTGCGAAAAAGCTGCGGTCGACGTCCGCGGGGCCGGAAACCTGCAGTCCGATGCCGATGCGGTTGGTGGCGTGGGTCGGGTCGTCGAGCAGCGGCGCGGTGATCCAGTGGGTGAGCGCGTACCCGATCAGGATGAGGGACAGCGGCGACAGCGCGATCAGCAACTGGGCAATGGGCCCGTGCCGCGTTGGTTCGACCTCTCGCTCGGACGTCGGGGTCACGGTCGAATTCGTCATCGCGCCCGCCGCAGGAGTGGCTCAGTGCGGAAGCGGTTGTATCGCTGAATCGCTATGAACGGCAGGTTGATCGCGATTCCGTACCCGATGAGCACGGCAGCGATCGCGGGCGGGTTCCACAGCACGAACACCGGGCCGGCGAGCATCGCCCACCAGTGGCCGAGTTCGGCGCGGCGGGTCTCGCGGACGAACAGTTCCAGACCGGATTTGTCGAGGGCGGGCAGCTCGCGTTTGCTGACCCCGCCTGCGAACAGTGCGCCGGCCTCCGGCAGAGCGTCCTTCCACCGGTTGATCCGCAGCCGGCGGCGGTACCAGCGTCCGCCCTGCTCGAAGGCGAGCGGGCGCAACAGCCGGTGATCTCGGGCGAGCCACTGCGGGGTGAGTCGGTGGGCTGCGTATCCCGTCGCCGTATGGATGACACCCCAGGCGGCGATGTCGGCCAACACGGTCCAGCCCTGCGGCATGACGTAGTCGAGCATCACGCCCCCAACCGCACGGTCCGCCCGCGCCAGCGCACCGAGCCACGCAGGGTGTTCACGGTGGAGATTGCGAACAACAGGTCGAAGGTCAGGAGGGGCAGCGGGAACAGTGCCCAGGTCCACCAGCGGAAGGACCCGACACGGCGCAGAATGACCCGGAGTTGGAGCGCGAACACCACCCACGCGAGCAGCCATATGCCTGCGTCAAGAGCCTCGTCAGCCGTCCACATGGCGAGCAGTGTGTTCACGGCGACGAGGTGGTGGGCGCAGATCCACAGCCCGGTGGCAAGGCCGGCCCGCGGATCAGTGGCGGCTGCACCGGACGCCATGTTCTTGGTCCATCCGGCGACCAGCTGTCGAATCCCGGCGGGATAGCTGCGCATTCGGATCTGCGAACCACCGGCAACGCAGTACACCGACAGCCCGGCCTTTTCGTAGGCGGCTGCCAGTTCGACGTCGTCCAGGATCTCCCCACGCACCGCTGCGTGCCCGCCCGCGCGCTCGTAGTCGTCTCGGGAGGTGAGCAGACAGGGGCCGAAGGCCATCGGACGTCGTCCGACTCCGGACGCGAACACACCGCTGGCCATCACCGCGACGGCGTTGAAGTATGCCGACAGTTGCTCATAAGTGCGCTGCACACGGTGGTACGGCTGCACGGAGATCAGGCCGCCGAACCTTCGATGCAGGTCGACGATGCCGCCGAGGGCGCCGGACGCGAGCACCGTGTCGGCGTCCAGGAACAGCAGTAGTTCCGCGTCGGTGGAGTTGGCTCCGACGTGACAGGCCCACGCCTTGCCGGTCCACCCCGGCGCAGGGGTGCCGGGCGAGATCACCTCGACGCCGGCCTCGCGGGCGAGGGCGACCGTCGCATCCGTCGATGCGTCGTCGATGACGAGCACGCGCACCGGGACGGTCGACCGGTCCAAGGATTCGAGTAAGGCCGGCAAGGAGTTCTGCTCGTTCCGAGCCGGAATGATCGCGCACACGTCACCGGCGGCGCTTCCGCTCGCAGCGACGACGCGGAACCGGAGCAACAGCACGTAGCCGGCGAGTACGGCGGCGACGAGCACCACCGCGTACAGCACCTCAAGCATGGTGATCCGCAGGAGTCAGTCGCAGGGGCATCCCGCCGCGCGGATGCACAGCAACGAGCGTCTCCGGCTCCGGCCGCGTCCAGCCCGGAGGCGTGTCGAGCCGATAGGACGACAACAGTTCGCCGATCACCACGAGCATCTCGCCGAGCGCGAAGTCACGTCCGATGCACAGCCGCGGGCCCTGTCCGAACGGGATGTAACCCGATGTCGGAACGCCCTGTATAAATCGCTCCGGCCGGAATTGCGTTGGCTCGGGCCAGGATTCGCCTCGTCGGTGCAACAGCCACGGGCTGATGATCGCCAATGTGCCTGCCGGGAGGTCGACGTCACCGACCCGCTCGGCAGCGAGTGAACGCCGGGAGATCGCCCAGGCAGGCGGGTACAAGCGCAGAGCCTCGTCGATGGCGGCACGGGTGATCGGCAGTTGCTCGCGGGGGGTCAACATGGAAACCGGCGAACCGAGCGCGCCGAGTTCGGCGCGCATCCGATCCTGAATCTCGGTGTGCTCGGCCAGCAACATGAGCGTCCAGCTGAGCGCGGCGGCGACGGTCTCGTGACCCGCGATCACCATCGTGATCAGTTCGTCCCTGATCTCGACGTCGGTGAGCTCGCTGTCGATGAGCAGACCGAGCAGATCGTCGCCGTGAAAGTCAGGCGTCGAGGGCGCGGCGGTCCGGCGTCGAGCGGCGATGATGTCGGTAGCCACCGCGTCGAGTTCCCTTCGCACCGAACGCAATCGGAGGTTCGTGCGGGTCGGCGCCCACTGTGCGGTCGGCAGCACCGATCGACCGAGGCGGACGATGAACTCGGCCGCGCCGCTGGATGCGTCGAGGAGGCGTTCGGTGCTGGCGGTGAGGTCGCTGGAGAAGAGGGCACGGCCGACTGCGTCCAGGCCGATGCGATGCATCAGCGGACTGACGTCGACGACGGATCCCGAGTGGGCAGGAGGGGTTTGATCGGCGAGGACGGTGCGGGCGGCGTCGCGCACCTGCTCGCCGACTGCCTCCAGACGCCGGCGGTGGAAAGCCGGCGCGGCCAGGCGTCGGTGCTCGATCCAGTTCGGTTCGGCGCAGGCAAGCAGGCCGGGCCCGGTCACCCGGGCCAGCGCGGCGTACTGCACGGTCTGCTTGCCCCAGTTGCGAGCCGAGGTCTGCAGCACCTGGCGAACGTGAGCAGGGTCGTTCAGCAACACGGCCGGTGCACCGGGCACGGGGAAGGCGACGGTGTCGCCGAAACGTTCGGTCACCTCGGTCAGGAAGGTGAGCGGGTCACGACGGACGGACCGGAAGGCGCGCGCCATGTCGGCAGAACTTGGCCCTGGCACACCGATATCGGCCGGTTGCAGCGCTTGCAGCCGGGCAGCGAGGTTCATGCCGATGCCTTCTCCCGGCGTCCCGACCAGACCCACACCGCGCAACTGGTGAGCACCAACGCGAATCCGAAGGCGAGGTCCTCGACAGGTGCGAAAAGAAGGCGTCCACGTCCGAACGCCACGACCTCGGAGTCGCCGATGATGACGTCAGGGTTGTACTGCACGATGCGGCGGCCGGTCAGCCAACCGTTGGTCAGGATCTGGAAGAACACGATGATCGCGTACGACAACCACCACGTGCGGGACGTGGTCAACCGGGTGCGCAGACCCCAGCGGTCGACAGCGATGCTCGCCACGACACCGAGGACGGCCAGGACGGTGTACGCCATCAGCGTTCCCGTCCGTCGACCGGGTCGCGTCGGACCGTTGCGCGAATACCGCCGTGGCGCAGGACTGTTCGGACCCCTTCGAAGGTGATGACGCTGACGATGGGGATTACGACGAAGAAGAGGATCTCCTCCGGTGGCAGACCGCCGATACGCCAGGGCAGGGTCTGATCGGCGTCGAACCACCAGTGTCCGGCGTGGGTCACCAGCACGTCCCAGATCAGGAACGGAGTTCCGGCGAGGACCACGGTGAGCAGCAGCCGGCGCCACCTGCGGCCCAGCTCCAGCCCGAACGCGGGAATCAACGGCAGCGTCGCGCCCACGCAGAAGACCAGCATCGCCAGGTAGGCGAAGCGTTCGAGACTCATCGACCATCCACCAGGGTCGGGGAACTGGACCGATCGCCGGTGAGGCGCTTGAGCACGAGTTCGGCGCTGATCAGGCACATCGGTAGTCCGACGCCCGGCACCGTGCTGGCACCCGCGTAGTAGAGCCCGTCTACTTTCGACGACACGTTCGACGGGCGCAGGAAGGCGCTCTGGCGCAGCGTGTGCTCCAGACCGAGCGCGCCGCCGCGCCAGGCGTTGTAGTCGTCGGCGAAGTCGGCGGGACCGATGGTGTGCCGCACCACGATTCGTTCCCGCAGATCGGGTACGTCCGCCCACTGCGTAATTTGGTCGATGGCCGCATCGACGGCTCGCTCGACCTGCTCGTCGCCGGTGCCGTCCGGGCCGCCGTGGCCGATCTCGGTGTCAGCAGGGACAGGAATCAGCACGAACACGTTCTCGTGCCCCTCGGGGGCCACGCTCAGGTCGGTCGCCGACGGCTTGCAGACATAAATGGACGCGGGTTCGGGGACGCGCGCAGCTTTGCCGAAGATGTCGCCGAAATTCTGTTTCCAGTCCGCGGTGAAGAACAAGGAGTGATGTGGCAGCTGCGGCATCTCACCTTCCACACCGAGGAGGGCGAGCACCGCACCGGGCCCGGGTGAGCGCTTGGTCCACGCCTTCTCCGGGTGGGTCTGCTGCTTCTCGGGGAGCAGGGTGGTCTCCAGGTGGTGCAGATCGGTCGCACCGACGACGACGTCGGCCTCGATCACGGACGCTGCGCCATCCGCGCTGAGGTGCTCGACGCCGGTCACGGTGGGCTTGGTGGACCCGTCGGTCAGAATCCGGGTGACAGCCGATCCTGTGTGCAACCGGGCTCCGTGCTTCTCGGCAAGCGCCGCGATCACGCGGATGAGTTCGGTGAAACCACCCTGTGGGTAGAGCACCGATCCGGCGATGTCGAGCCGGCTCATCAGGTGGTACATGCTCGGCGTGCGATCCGGTGAAGAACCGAGGAAGACCGCCGGGTATCCCAGGATCTGACGAATTCGGTTGTCGCTGAAGCGGTCCGCGACGAACCCTTCGAGCGACTGGGTCAGCAACCGGGACAGTTTCGGACTGCGCCGGATGACGTCGGTGCCGAAGAACGACGCCGTCGAATCGAAGTTGGAGTAGAGGAAGCGGCGCATCGCCATGTCGTACGTGTCCTGCGCCGACGACAGGTAAGCGTCCAGGCTCTTGCCCGCGCCCGGCTCCAGCGACTCGAAGACGGCCCGGTTGACATCGCGGTCCGGACGGACGTCGACGGACTCGGGGTGATCCTGGAAGAACACTCGATAGCTCGGGTCGAGCCGGACCAGGTCGAGTTCGTTCTCGACGGTGGTGCCGAGAAGCTCGAAGAAGTGCTCGAACACTTCGGGCATCAGGTACCAGGACGCGCCGGTGTCGAACCGGAAACCGTCCCGCTCCAGGCTGCCGACGCGGCCGCCCAGTACGTCGTTCTTCTCCAACAGATCGACGTCGTGGCCCTGGGCCGCGAGCAGACCCGCAGTGGCCAGACCGGCGATCCCACCACCGATGACCACGACCCGTCGCGAACCGGTACCCGCCGTCATCGCAGGTCCTGACGAACGGCATTGCCGGCGATGCGCAGCTTGACGTGTCCGGGCACACGAACCCGTTCGCGTCGGATCTGCTCGGCCGGCGTGGCGCGTAGACGGACGCCGAGTTCGGCGAACGTGTCGTGTGCGGCCTGGACGGCTCGTCGGCTGGACGGGGGAGGTGGTCGATGGCGTTCTGGGCGGCCGCGAGGTCGGCGTCGATGTCGTTCAGGATGCGGTCGCGATCGGCGTCGGTGAAGTTGTCGGGGTCGACCCCGGGGAAGTAGCCACGGTCGAGGGTATCCGTGTCCTGGGCGAGGTCGCGCAGGAAGTTGATGTTCTGGAACGCGGCGCCGAGCCGTCGCGCTCCCGGCGCCAGTTCGTCGTACCGCGCGGACCGGTCCGTCTCGGTCGCCAGGAAGACCCGTAGGCACATCAACCCGACGACCTCCGCCGACCCGTAGACATAACGGTCGATGCTTTCGGGGGTGTGCGGTGCGGGGTCGAGGTCACGCGCCATCGATGCGAAGAAGGGGTCGATGAGGTCATCGCCGATGTCGCAGGCCCGAGCGGTCAGCGCGAAGGCGTGCACAATGAGGTTTGCGCTGTAGCCGGTGACCAGGGACTGGCGGACGTCGGCGAGGAGCGCGTCCAGCATGGCCGAGCGCTCGGTGCTGCCCAGGTCCGCATCCGGGTTGTCGACGATCTCGTCGGCGATCCGGACCAGTGCGTACACGTTGCGGACGTGGCCGCGCACCGGCTCACGCAGTAGCCGGGATGCCATCCCGAACGAGCTGGAATACCGGCGGATCACCAGGTCGGCACCGGCCCGGGCCACCGAGTCGTAGAGCTCGTTCGTGCCGTGAACACTCCTCATGCCGCTTCGCTGTCGTCGAGCAGCAGGGTGAGGCTGTCGGTGATGATCGACGGCAGTTCCGTGGGCAGGCCGAGCGCCGTGATGTGCGCCTGCGCGAGGCGCAGGTGCTCGTGCATCAGCCCGGTCGCGAACTCTCGGGAGCCGTTTCGGGTCAGCAATCGGCGCACTTCTGCCAGCTCGGCGTCGCCGAGGTCGCGTCCGAGATGACTGTCGATCTCGTCCCACTCGTCGGTGGAACGTGCGTGGCTCAGCAGCGGGGTCTGCTTGCGGGTGCGCAGATCGCAGGTCGTGCTCTTACGGGTCAGATCCGGATTGCCGAACACACCCAGCAGGTCGTCCGCGAGTTGGAAGGCGACGCCGAGGTGGCGTCCGACGACATCGCACTCCTGCACGATGTCGGGTCCGGCACCTGCGAGCAGTGCGCCCGCCTGCAACGGAAGGGAGAAGGAGTAGGCGCTCGTCTTGTGTTCTGCCATCGCCAGGCTGGCGTCGGTGGATGCCGGTTCCAGTCCGAGCGAGAGGCGGACGTCGGCCAGTTCGCCCGCGGTCGTGATCTGCAGCGCAGTGTCGAACAGGTCGAGCAGACGGTTCGTGACGGCGGGGGAGACGCCGCAGGTGGCGATCGCGCGCAACGCCGTGGCCATGGCCAGGTCTCCGGCGAGAATCCCCGCGGTGAGGGCGAGTTCGGCGGCTGCGTCCTCGTCCGCGCCGTGCTCTCGAGCCCAGGTGCGGAAGGTGCCACTGACGTTCGGACGCCCGCGACGGATGTCATCCCCGTCGATGACGTCGTCCTGGATGACGAAGGCGGTGTGCAGTAATTCGATCGCCGCACCGACCTGTGCGACAGCCTCGTGCTCGGTGCCGTCGAACGTGTCGTGAGCGGCACGGACGAGGGCCGGCCGGAATCGCTTTCCTCCGATGCTCGCGTCCTCGAGTGCATTCCACAGACGCGTGTGGTCCGGACTGCTCAAAGCGGCCCTGCTGCGCCCATCCCCGAGCATCGCCGAAAGGGTCCGGTCGGCGGCCGCGGTGTCCCGCCAATGACAAGCAGCCGGCCGAGTACCGGTCTGAGTGGCCATCGAGTCTCCTTGGTCGTGGATTTATCAGACTGACCGCCGTGTGATCAAGATGTCAAAGCTTTGTACAAGGTTTCGCACTGCTGTCGCACGCAAGAGGTTAGGTTGAGCCGGTGGCCAATCAAGCTAGCATCCGCATCGGGCGCCTCGCCGAACTCGTCGGCGTCTCGCGCGATGTACTGCGCGTATGGGAGCGCCGGTACGGGCTGTTCGAGCCCGAGCGCACGCCCGGAGGATACCGCCTGTACTCCGAGGCCGACCTCGACCTCGCACGCCGGGTGCTCGCCTTGCGGGAGAAGGGCGTGCCGATTTCAACCGCCGTTTCCGCACTCACCCAGGGCCGACCGATTCGCTCGGCGAGCGCGGAGCAGGGGTTGCGATTGCGCCGCGAACTCGAGTCTGCTGCAGGTGAATTCGACGAGTTCACGTTCGTTTCGGTGCTCGACCGCGCTATCGACGAGTTCGGTGTCGCCGATACCATTCACGACATTCTGATGCCGCACCTGCAGCAGGTGGGCACGGAATGGGAAGCGGGTCGGATCAGCGTCGCGCAGGAACACTTCGTCAGCCATATCGTTCGTCGAAGGGTCGGCTCGCTGGCCAGGCTGGTGGACGACGCGGACGCTCCCATCGCGGTGCTGGCCTGCCCGCCCAAGGAGTTGCATGACATCCCGCTGCTCGCGCTCGGCGTCCTGATGTCCGATGCCGGATGGCGGGTGCGTTACCTCGGCAGCAACACCCCGCTGAAGGACCTCTACGGAGCATGCGAACGACTCGACCCCGACCTCATCATCATGTCGGGCACCCGGCGCACCGTCTTCGAGGCCCGTGCAGGAGCCCTGCGTCGGCTCTCGCAACGCTGGCCGATGGCCATCGGAGGGCGAGGCGCGACGCCCTCGGTCGCCGCCGTGATCGGTGCCGACCGCTTGCCCGAACACCTCCGAGACTCAGCCGAATTCCTGCTGACGTCCCGGGATCAATATCGTCGGCCCGCCGCCGGTCAGTAGACACTCCCGGCGTCTGCCGGTCCGTTCACCACGATTGCCTCGGAGGAAGCTTATGAGCTCGTCCCGTCTTGCCCTGGTCACCGGAGCAACCGGCCACGTCGGCGGCCGTTTGGTGCCGGCACTCCTCGACGCGGGTTTCCGCGTGCGGGTGCTCAGTCGTCACCCCGATTCACTTGCGTCGGCATGGGCCGAGCGCGTGGAGGCAGTCGAGGGTGACGCTTGCGAACCTGCTGACCTGGCGAAGTCTCTCGCCGACGTCGATGTCGCGTACTACCTGCTGCACTCGATGGACGGCCAGGGTGACTTCGAGGAACGCGACCGAGAAATGGCGTCCAGCTTCGCCTCTGCTGCAAAGAAGTCCGGCGTCGACCGGATGGTCTACCTGAGCGGACTACACCCCTCTGGCGAATTGTCGCCGCACCTCGCATCGCGGGTGGAGGTCGGCAAGATCCTGCTCGACTCCGGTGTGCCGACCGCCGTGCTGCAGGCCGGCACCGTGATCGGCGAGGGATCGGCGTCCTTCGACATGCTGCGTCACCTGTCCGAGCGACTGCCGCTGGTCATCGCTCCCCGCTGGCTGAAGAGCAAGATCCAGCCGATCTGCGACGACGACGTCATCCATTACCTCGTCGGCGCGGCTGACTTGCCGCAGGAGGTGAACCGCGCCTTCGACATCGCCGGCCCGGACGTGCTCACCTACGCCGACATGATGCGCCGGTATGCGTCCGCAATCGGGTTGCCAAAGAGGCGGATTGCGACCGTTCCGGTGCTCACACCGAACCTCGCCGGTCATTGGGTCGGGCTCGTCACCCCCGTGTCGGCAGGGGTCGCCAAGCCGTTGGCCGGGAGCCTGGTGCATGACGCAGTTGCATCGGAGAACGACATCGACGAGTACGTGTCACCGCCCGAGGGTGGACTCGCCGGGTTCGAGGAGTCGGTGCACCGCGCGACCAAGGACGTCGACACCCGCGCGTGGTCGCGTTCGGTCAAGACCTCCGCGGCGATCGTGGGGGTAACAGCCCTCGTGGGTTCGTTGCTGACCGACCCGAACAGCCGCTGGTACAAGAGCCTCGACCTGCCGCCGTGGCAGCCGCCGACCTGGGCCTTCCCGGTCGCGTGGACGACGCTCTACACCACGACCGCGCTCGCGTCCGCCGCGACGATGGCTGAATCGCCTGTGGCGCAGACGAATTCGTACAAGAAGGCGCTCGCGGTCAACATGGTGCTGAACGCGGGGTGGAGCGGTGTGTTCTTCCGAGCACACAAGCCCGCGGCCGCGACGGTCGTGGCCGCTGCATTGGCCGTGAGCAGTGCCGACCTGGCCCGACGTGCGGACGTGTCCAACCGCGGCTTGCGTACGGTCGCGCTCGGTGCCTACGCGGCATGGTGCACCTTCGCCACCGCGCTCAGCGGGGACATCGCCCGCCGCAACTGACGCCGCGATACCGTCGGCGCGTGACTGACGACGTCCCGGTGCAAGGACTGAATGAGGTTCTCGCCCGCCGCTACCTGACCGGTGATGAAGCTCGTGCCGACAAGGTGGCCAAACGTCACGCCCAGGGACGGCGCACCGCCCGCGAGAACATCGCCGACCTCGTCGATGACGGGTCGTTCATCGAGTACGGGCGCTTCGTCACGCCTGCCCAGGAGCAGCGGCGTCCCCTCGCCGACCTCGTGGTCGAGGCGCCGGCCGACGGCATCATCGGCGGCACTGCGACCGTCGACGGTGCGCCGTGTGCGGTGCTGTCCTACGACTACCTGGTCATGGCCGGCACGCAGGGAATGCGCGGGCACCACAAGACCGACCGCCTGGTCGAGACCGCCCTTCGCATGAACGTCCCGACGGTGTTCTTCACCGAAGGCGGCGGGGGACGTCCGGGAGACACCGACCTGCCCGGGGTCTGCTTCCTCGACCTCGACCTGTTCGCGATCTGGGGCGCCGCACGCATCCCGAAGATCGCGATCGTCTCGGGACGATGCTTCGCCGGAAATGCAGTGCTCGCCGGATGTGCCGACCTGCGGATCGCCACTGCGGACGCGAACCTCGGCATGGCCGGACCGGCCATGATCGCCGGTGGTGGTTTGGGTCAGTTCGCGCCCGAGGAGATCGGTCCGGTCAACGTCCAGAGCGCGAACGGGGTGCTCGATGTCGTGGCGGAGGACGAAGAGGGAGCCGTCGAGGTCGCCCGGCGCATCCTGGGCTATCTCGGGGCCCGCGCCCACGAACCGGACGCGCCGTCCGAGGAGCAGAATCTCGCCCGGGAGATCCTGCCGCACAACGAACGGGAGTCCTTCGACGTCCATCGGGTTATCGAGACCCTCGCCGACACGGACTCGATCACCTGGCTGCGCTCTGGGTGGGCGCCTGAGCTCGTCACGTGCATCGCGCGTGTCGAGGGGATGCCGGTCGGTTTCATCGCGAACCAGTCGACGCACCTCGCCGGGGCGCTGACCACCGCGGCGTCCGCGAAGGGAGCGGACTTCCTCGACCTGTGCGAGCGTTGGCAACTTCCCGTGGTGTCGCTCGTCGACACTCCCGGCTTCATGGTGGGCCCGGACGCCGAGCAGGATGGACTGGTCCGTGAAGCGTCCAGGTTGGTGACCGCCGGCGCGCGGCTCACCACGCCGCTGGTGGGTGTGGTGCTGCGACGCGGGTACGGACTCGGAGCGCAGGCGATGCTCGGCGGGAGCACGCACCGCCCGCTGCTGACCGTCGCGTGGCCGGACGCCCACCTGGGTCCGATGGGTCTGGAAGGTGCCGTCCGCCTCGGCATGGCCAAGGAGCTCGCCGCTCTGCCGGCCGAGGAGCGTGAACAGACCGTCAAGGAAGAGACGGCTCTCATGCAGCAGCACGCCAAGGCGCTCAACGCCGCCCGGGTCTTCGAGATCGACGACGTGATCGACCCGGCCGAAACCAGGTCGTTGATCGCCCGCACCTTCGTTCGCGCACGCTGACTGCTGCGGCCGTGGTCGACCGCTGCGTCCAGGCTCAACCAGCGGTGGTGGATGAGCTCGTAATCTCGGCTGGTTGAGCCGTACGGATGAGGAACGAATCCGTACGCGCCGAAACCGCTCGCGTTCCTCGTTGTTCTCGCCCAGGGCGACTCCGCCTTCTCAGCGGTCTAGGTAGGCGACGAGCTGCGGGGCCAGGCCGACGTAGGTGGCGGGGGTGAGGGCGAGCAGGCGGGCCTGCACCTCCTCGGGCAGGCCGAGTCCGCGGACGAACTCCTGCAGGTCGTCGGAGTTGATCCGACGTCCGCGGGTGAGTTCCTTGAGCCGCTCGTACGGCTGCTCCATCCCGGGAACTCCTTGTGCGCCGAGGGCCCTCATCGCCGACTGGATCGGCTCACCGAGCACCTCCCAGTTCGCGTCGAGGTCGGCCGCCATGGCCTCCGGGACGGCGTCGAGGCCGGCCAGGCCACGTCCGGCGTTGTCGATAGCGAGCAGCGAATGGCCGAACGCGGTGCCGATGTTGCGCTGCATCGAGGAGTCGGTGAGGTCACGCTGCAGGCGCGACTGCACGAGGGTGGACGCGAGAACGTCCAGCAGTGCGCTGCTGACCTCGAGGTTCGCCTCGGCGTTCTCGAAGCGGATCGGGTTGACCTTGTGCGGCATCGTCGACGATCCGACCGTGCCCTGGCCGCGCACCTGGGCGAAGTAGCCCATCGAGATGTAGGTCCACACATCCGTGCACAGGTTGTGCAGGATGCGGTTGAACCGGGCGATGTCGCTGTAGAGCTCGGCCTGCCAGTCGTGGCTCTCGATCTGCGTGGTCAGCGGATTCCACTGCAGCCCAAGGCTTTCGACGAACGTCCGGCTGATCTCCACCCAGTCGGTGCCCGGGACGGCGGCGGTGTGGGCGCCGTAGGTGCCGGTCGCACCGTTGATCTTTCCGAGGAATTCCGCTCGCTCGATGCGCTTGAGCTGGCGGCGCAGTCGGTGCGCAAGGACCGCGAGTTCCTTGCCCATCGTGGTCGGGGTCGCCGGCTGCCCGTGCGTGTGTGCCAGCAGCGGAACGTCCTTGAGGTCGTTCGCCATGGTGGAGACGGCGTCCACCAATGCAGTCGCACGGGGCAGCCAGACCTGCTGGGTCGCGCCCTGCACCATCAGCGCGTACGAGAGGTTGTTGATGTCCTCGCTCGTGCACGCGAAGTGGATGAGTTCGGCCAGACCCTTGGCGTCGTCCTCGCCGACGATCGCGGTCAGTCGCCGCTTGAGGTAGTACTCCACCGCCTTGACGTCGTGGACGGTCTCGCGCTCGATCTCGGCGAGTTCAGTGACGTCGTCCTGGTCGAAGTTCTCGACGACGTCACGAAGTTGCTGCTGCTCGGACTCGGTGAGCGTACGGACGCCGGGCACCGCGCCCTGGGCGGTGAGATGGATCAGCCACTCGACCTCGACGTTGACCCGTTGCCGGTTGAGCGCCGCCTCGGACAGGTGGTCGACGAGCGGGGAGACCGCAGCGCGGTAACGACCGTCGAGTGCTCCGAGGGCGATGGGCGGCTGGGTGTCGGCGAGGGAACGCATGGCCCACATTCTTCCAGCGCTCCCGTACGCCGAGTGGCCGGGATATGAACCAGCGGCCGGGCGATAACCCGGCCACCAGTTCGTGACCCGGCCACTCGGCGAAAGGGGTCAGGCCTCTTCTACCTCGACGATGCCGAACACCTCGCCGTGCTTGGCCTGGATGATCGCCTCCGGACCCATCGGGGAGTCGAAGGTCATCAGGATGAATCCGTCGAGTTCCTGCGCCAATTGCGCCGAGGAGTCGCGGTCGGCGACGCCGAAGTGGGGCAGCCAACTGGCGGACGCATCGTCCGGCAACTGGTCGGCCAGGTGGATGCTGCAGATGCGGGTGCCGTCGGGCAGCGCCGCCACAACGCCGTATTCGTCGGCGTCGACGTAGGTGTAGCCGAAGACCTCGGCGTAGAACGCGCGGGCAGCGTCGAGGTCCTTGGTCAGCAGGGTGCTCCAGGCGACCGTGCCGGCCTCGCCGCTGATCCCGAAGCCGGGGTGCTCACCGCCCTGCCAGAGACCGAAGACGGCGCCGGTCGGGTCGCTGCAGAACGCCATGCTTCCCGATGCACCGACTTCCTGCGGTGGGAGGATGATTTGCCCACCCGCTTGGGCCACCCGCTGGACGAAGGTGTCGACGTCGTCCACCGCGAGGTAGGTGTTCCACACGGTCGGCGCGTTCTCGTCCTGGGTGAGCGTGATCCCCGCAGCCGGGTGGTCGTCCTTCAGACAGATCGCGTAGTCGTCGTCGCTGTCGACGACGCGCCACCCGAACAGGCGCCCGTAGAAATCCTTCGCGTGATGCAGTCCACGGTGTGCTTCCTGGTACGAGCAATCGACCCAACAGGGGACGCCGTTGGGCCAGGTGCCGGTGTGAATCGCCTGTAAGTCTTCGTCTCGGCTGGCCTGGGGCTGGCTGGCAGGGTTGGCGTCGGTCACCCGGTGCGCGTTGTGACTCCTGAATCGCCTGACCCCCTTGGGGGTGTCATGCCTGGGATCTGTCCAGCGTGCGCTGGGTGCCGGCGCCGACCCTGGCCCACAACGATGGCTTGATCAGAAGCATGTCCACCAACGGGATTGCCGTCCCGGTGGTGTGACTCATTACAGGCCCGCCTCGTCGTGACTTCTCACCCGGGCTGACGCCGGCAACGACGTCCAACCCGAACAAGTGAGGAGAACATCGCATGCCCAGTCTGCCGGTCACGGTGGCTGAGACCTACCGCTACGTCGTAGGGGTCGACACCCACGCCGCAACCCACAGCTACGCCGTCGTCGATGACCGCGGGGCACTGCTCGACCAAGCCACCTTCCCGACCTCCCCGGCCGGGCTGCGTCGCGCGAGGGACTGGATCGGTCGCCGCACCCAAGGTGATCTCGACTCGGTGCTGATCGCCGCCGAAGGAACTGGCTCCTACGGGGCTGTTCTCAGCGACGTCCTGTCTGATGCGGGCTACCGCGTGGTCGAAGCACCAACCCCTCGGCGCGAACGTGGCCGCGGGAAGACCGACGCTCTTGACGCTGTCCTCGCTGCCCGTGCCAGCTTGGTCATGCCGCTGGCCTCGCTACGTGATCGCCGCGCCGGTCAAGCGCACACCGCGCTGCGGGTCCTCACCGTCGCCCGTGAGCACCTCAACGTCGAGCGGACCAGGTGCATCAACGCACTGACCTCGATGCTGCGCAGTCACGACCTCGGCGTCGATGCCCGAAAGTCTCTGACTTCCCAGCAGGTCACCACCATCGCTGGATGGCGACGTCGCGAGGAAGGGATCGGGACGGCGACCGCCCGCGCTGAGGCAGTCCGACTGGCCAAGCGCGTGCTCGTGCTCGATGAGGAGCTGTTCGAGAACCGTCAGCGACTGACCGAGATCGTCACCGCCGAGGCGCCCGAGCTCCTCGAATTGCGCGGCGTAGGCGCCGTCACCGCAGCCATCATCCTGACCGTCTGGTCCCACCCTGGACGCATCCGTAGCGAAGCGGCCTTCGCCGCGATCGCCGGCACTGCACCAATCCCCGCCTCGTCCGGCAACACCGTGCGTCACCGCCTCAACCGCGGCGGCGACCGCCGGCTCAACCGGGCACTGAACACCATCGTGCTGACCCGCATGCGAACTGACCCAGACACCCGGGCCTACGTCCAACGGCGCCTGGCCGAGGGCAAGACCAGCAAGGAAATCCGACGCTGCCTCAAGCGCTACGTCGGACGGCAGATCTTCCGCACCCTCGCCGCGACCCACCCAGGACCAGAAGTGCTCGCGCCAGCTGCTTGACACGACATAGAAGCATCATGGTGCTCCTTCGTCCGATATCTCGTTCGACCCTATGTCGCGGGCGGGTCGAAGGTGTCGAATCGGTGCGGGTTTGGCGGATTCCGACTCGCCGACCTCCTCGAACTGCCTACCCTCGGAACATGCCTGCTGATGCCGCTACCCGGCGCCTGCTCGCTTCCGAACCCTTCGCGCGCTGCCGCCGGATGGCCGAAGACGCAGCCCGTGACGACCACCGACTCCGCGTGTTGCTCGCGGAGGTCGAGATGAAGGTCATCGAGTCGGAGTTCTTGCGGGCCAAGCCGATCGCGGTCAACATCGACATCGCCGCGGCGGTCGTCGAGGCGTTCCTGGAGAGCGGCGAGCCGTACGCGTCCCTGGACGCCACCCGCTCGGCCCGGCTGCGGCTGGTGATCGCCGGCCTGCAGTACCTCGTCATGCCGCACGACGCCATCCCAGATGACAGTAGACACGGCCTGATCGACGACCTCACCGTCGTGCGTTGGGTCGCCCGCGTGGCCTCCGGCTCCGAGGGGCACCCGGTCGACGAACTGGGAGAGTAGGCGCCGGCCGCACTGGGTGAGGTTGTCACCACACAGCGGAGAAGTCGGAGACAGCCAGCATCAAGTAGCCGCCGCAGGTGACCAGCCCGAGGAGCACCGCGGTCGAGACCGCGGAGGCGGTCTCGGTGAAGGTCGTTCTGCCGGCCCGGGTTTCGCCGCCGCCCTGCGTGTCGGGCTCAGCGCTGTGACGTGACGGTCTTCAGGTGCTCGACCAGGCCGCGGCAGGCGGCCTCGACCTCGTCCCGGCAGCGGTCGAATCCGACCCCGTCACCGAAGTAGGGGTCGTCGACCTCGTCCTTGTCGGCGTCCGGATCGAACTCACGCAGCAGTCGGATGTGCGCGCTGCCCTTTCCCGCCTCGACCATCTGCTCCACCTCGTCCAGGTGGCCACGGTCGGCCACGACAATGAGGTCGCGCTCGGTCAGGTCGTCAGCGCTCAATTGACGTGCCCGGTGCGCAGACCCGTCGTAACCGCCGGACGTGAGTGCGGTCAGCGTCCGCGGGTCGGCCGGGTCACCGACGTGCCACCCGCCCGTGCCGGCGGAGTCGACAATCACCTTGTCCGACAAGCCTTCCCGCTCAACGAGCTCACGCAGGATCACCTCGCCCATGGGGGAGCGGCAGATGTTGCCGGTGCAGACGACGCAGACGCGGTACGGATCGGTCATGCCGACGATTGTGTCTCAGACCCGCGTCCAGATGTACGGGGTCGTGGTGGTGACGGCGGTCAGGCCGCTGCGTTCGAGGATCGGCTGCGACATCGGGGAGCAGTCGCTTTGCATGAACTTCACTCCGGCTTGCTGTGCGTGCGCCGCCCGAGCCGCGGTCAGCGCGCGATAGATGCCCTGGCCACGGCGGGCAGCGTGGGTCACACCGCCCCAGAGGCCCGCGAAGTCGGTGCCCGGCACGATCTCGAGTCGTCCGGCACTGATCACCTCGTCGCCGTCCTCGGCCAGCCACATGGTCGCGTTGCCTCGGGACCGTTCGAGCCGATCGATGGTCTCGACAGCCGTCGCGTCGCCGCCACCGAAGCCGGCGTTCTGCAGGTGATTGGCGCGGGTCACGTCGTCGGTGAAGTCACCGGCCACCCCGGCCTGCCGGATGCGTACCCCTGGCGGCAGTTCGACATCCTGCACCAGATGTTCGACCGGGCCGACCATCACGGTCTCCAGTTCCTCGGCCTGGAAGCCCTGCGCGACCAGGCGTTGTCCGAGATCGGCCGGTTGATCGTGCCCCCTGGTCTTCCATTCGAAGCGGGCCACCTCGGTCTCGTCGCGGTAGTGCGCGATGGTGCGTTCGATGAGTTCGTCGAGGTCATCGACGCCGCCGAGCGAGCGGTAGGTCGTGAAGCCGCCCCAGCCGAAGACACCGCGTACGAGCGGTCCGTCCTTGGTGAAGGAGAGCGCGCCCACCACCTCCGCGTCCCGTCGAAGTTGGTCGTCGTACGCCTGCAGCAGTCGGGCGATGTCGTCGGTCATGGCGGCCATCATCCTCGCCGATCGGCCGCGAGCCCATCTCTTTTCGGGACGGCTCCCGTCAGAGGCGAATCCAGGTCGGGGCCTGCTCACGGAAGGTTTGCGGACGGAGGTCACCGGCGCCGCTCGGCACCGCGCCGAGCAATTGACCCTCGGCCAGCGTGCGCAGTCGGTCGACGTTGGTGCGTTCGGCGAGGTCGGGCTGGTCGGATGCCGACCCGATGACGACGCCGACCAGGTCGAGTCCGCGGTTGCGGAGTGCTTCCAGCGTGAGTGCCGTGTGGTTGAGGGTGCCGAGTCCGGGCCGAACCACCACGACATAGCCGGTACGGATCCCCTTGGCTTCCAACGGGATACCCAGATCGGCCAGGGTCGCGCCCTCACTGTCGAGCCGAACGAGCAGCCCGCCGGACCCCTCCACCAGTATGACGTCGTAGCGATCGCTCTGCGCCTGTTCGGCGACGCGTTCGGCATGTTCGCCCACCGTCGGGATCGAGGTCTCGGCCAGTTCGGCGGCCACGTCCGGAGCCAGCGGATCGGGCAGCCGCAGGTGCTCGTCGACCTCGACGCCGGCGAGCCGGGCGATCGTTTGCGCATCGCCGTCCTCGTTCTCACCCACGCCGGTCTGGGCGAGCTTGATCGCCAGGACGCGTTGGCCGCGGGCGGCCAGGGCGGCCGCAATGACCGCCGTGGCGACGGTCTTGCCGACCTCTGTGTCGGTGCCGGTGATGACGAGGACAGGTGTGCTCACGCGACCACTGTCGCACCTCGCCCTGCGATGACTCAGGCCTGTTGTGGTTCGCGGTACGAACGTTCCTCGAACAGCGTCATGCGACAGCCCGGGTCGCCGCCACCATGGCTGCGCCGATCTTCTCCACCTCGTCCGGGGAGCAGACGTACGGCGGCATCGCGTAGATCAGGTCTCGGAAAGGACGCAGCCACACGCCGTGTTCCAGAGCGACCCGGGACGCTGCGGCGTGGTCGCGCGGCGCGTCGAGCTGAATGATTCCGACAGCTCCGATCGACCGGACGTCGGCTACTCCCGGCAGTGCACGGGCGGGTTCGATCGCCGAAGACAGCCGTGAGCCAAGCGAATTCACGCGCTCGAGAAGGTCGTCGCCGAGCAGGTCGATGGATGCGGACGCGACCGCACACGCCAACGGATTCGCCATGAAGGTCGGCCCGTGCATGAGGGCGCCGGCAGGATCGGCCGAGACTGCGTCGGCGACCTGCGAGGTGCACAACACTGCGGCAAGGGTCAGATACCCGCCGGTCAACGCCTTTCCGACACACAGGACGTCGGGGACGACGCCGCACCGGTCGGCCGCCCACATCGTGCCGGTACGGCCGAATCCGGTTGCTATCTCGTCGAACACCAGCAGCGCGCCGGATGACCGGGCGAGGTCGTCGAGCACGCGAACCGCCGACGGTGGATGGATCCACATGCCTCCGGCTCCCTGGAGCACCGGCTCGACGATCACCGCGGCGATGTCGTCTGCGTGCTTTTCGAAGAGTGCTCGCGTCTCGACCTCCCAGGCGGAGATGTCGGCGTCCAACCCACCGGGAGGTTGTGGCGCGAAGATCTGCTGCGGCAGCACCCCTCGAAAGAGCGTGTGCATCCCGTTCACCGGGTCGGTGACGCTCATCGGGGACATCGTGTCGCCGTGATACCCGCCACGGATGGTGAACACCTTCGAGCGCGGACGGCCAGCGGCGGCGTGCGCCTGCCAGGCCATCTTCAACGCGACCTCGACGGCGACCGAGCCACTGTCGGCGAAGAACACGTGCTGCAGCGAGTCACCCGGTGCGAGGCGAATGAGCTTGTCGGCCAACGTGATCGCGGGCTGGTGGGTCAATCCACCGAACATGACGTGCGACATGCGGTCGAGTTGCGAGCGGGCGGCCGCGTCCAGTTCCGGTACCGCGTACCCGTGGATCGCGCACCACCACGAGGCCATGGCGTCGATGACCTCGTGGCGCTCGCCGTCGGCTGTCCGCAACCGAAGTCGCACGCCCGACGCCGACTCGACCAGGTGCGTCGTGGTGGGTCGGGTGGCGGATGCGTATGGATGCCAAAGGTGTTCACGGTCGAAGTCGAATAGGTCTGGCGACGGCACCCGCCCATCAAACAGTAGGAGGGTCCGGGTAGCGCCCGGACCCTCCTACCTCGAAGTAATGCGTCAGTCGCGCTTGCGAGTGAGCTTGGCGACGTTGACCGCCAGTTCCAGCAGGACGCGGGCGCCGAAGATCACGGCACCGACGATCGCCAGGTCGGCGAGCATGTTGAGGACGGCCGGGAAGACCTTCATCTTCATCGTGACGTCGTTGTCGCCGTCACCCATGGTGTCGCCCATGAAGCCGTGCAGGATGTCGGTCAGACCCCAGAGGATCGCAGCCGCGCTGATCAGCATGAAGGCGAGCGGCGCGATCTTCTCGGTGAGCGACTTGCTGAACTTGTCGCTGAACATCGCGCCGGCGCCGTCGCCACCACCGGAGTTAGCGGTCGGCTGGAAGCCACTCTGGTTGCCCGAACGGCCGGTGCCGTAGGCGGGAGAGTTGTCGCCGTAGGACTGCTGGCCGTAGGACTGCCCGGAGTTCTGTGAACCCTGGCCGTAACCCTGCGCGGCAGACGAACCGCCACCCTGGGACCCCCACTCCTGGGTGGACTGCGAACCGGCCTGGTTGTCGGCCTCGGGCGAACCCCAGTTCTGACCGAGCGAGCCGCCCTGGCCGCCTGCCTGCTGCTGACCGTAACCCTGGCTCGAACCCTGGCTCGAACCCTGGCCCGCGTCCCCTTGGCCCCAGTTCTGGCCGAGCGAGCCGCCCTGGCCGTCGTACGACCCGCCTGTCGGCTGTGACATCTGCTTCCTCCTGAAGTCGTGCGGCCTGCCTCGGCCGCTCGGATCAAACCTAGTTCGCTCGCCGCGCCGACGGTGAGGGTTTCCTCGGCGATTCCGCAAAACGGGTCGTTCAACCGCCCTCCAACTCACCGTGCTGGACGCAGGTCGCGCTCCAGTGTGTCGGGGTGACCTGCACCTTCATCCGGCGTTTGCACTTCGTACAGAACCGCGGAGGTTCCTCGGCCGCCAACCAGCGTGCGCACACTTCGTGGTCGCCCTCGGCCACCGGCTCACCGCACCGGGCGCAGTAGCGGTCGTCACTCACCACCGGCTCACAGGGAAGCGTTCAGTGCCTTGATCGGCATCTGCAACTCGTCGAGCAGTTCGAGGTCCTGCTTGGGATTGCGTCCCAGGGTGGTCAGGTAGTTGCCGACGATGACGGCGTTGATGCCGCCCAGCAGTCCGTCGCGCGTGCCCAGGTCACCGAGGGTCAACTCGCGTCCGCCCGCGTATCGCAGGATCGTCCGCGGCATCGCCAACCGGAATGCCGCGATCGTGCGCAGCGCGTCCTGGAGTCCATCGGTTCCAGGTCACCGAACGGGGTGCCGGGGCGCGGGTTGAGGAAGTTCAACGGCACCTCGTGTGGCTCGAGTTCGGCCAGCTGCGAAGCCAATTCGGCCCGCTGCTCCAGCGTTTCGCCCATGCCGACCAGGCCGCCGCAGCACAACTCCATGCCGGACGCCTTCACCATCTGGCAGGTGTCCCACCGCTCCTCATAGGAGTGGGTGGTGACGACCCGCGGGAAGAACGACCTCGCGGCCTCGAGGTTGTGGTTGTAACGGTGCACACCCATCTCGACCATCTGGTCGACCTGTTCCTGGGTGAGCATGCCGAGGGACGCCGCGACCTGGATGTCGACCGCTTCCTTGATCGCCTTCACGCCGTCGCGCATCTGCGACATCAGCCGCTCGTCCGGCCCACGGACCGCGGCGACGATGCAGAACTCGGTCGCGCCGGTGGCGGCGGTCTGCTGCGCGGCCTTCACCAACTCGGGGATGTTCAGCCACACGCTGCGCACCGGGGAGGTGAACTGACCGGACTGGCTGCAGAAGTGGCAGTCCTCGGGGCAGCCGCCGGTCTTGAGCGAGACGATTCCCTCGACCTCGACCTCTTCACCGTTGAACTTCAATCGCACCTCGTGGGCCAGAGCGAGCAGGTCCGGGAGCATCTCGTCCGGCGTGCGCAGCACCTCGACGATCTCGTCGTAGGTGAGTCCTTCGCCCTTGATGAGGACGCGGTCCCGCGCGCGTTCGAGGATCGAGGTGTTCGCTGTGGTGCTGGTCATGGCGCACGATCCTGCCGCAGGCCGGCACAGGGCTTTCGCCGGACCCGCTACTCGGCGGTCACCGGGCCGCCGTGGTGCAACTCACAGAGTGCAAATTTGCACCCTCCGCCCCCAAAGGGCAAATATTGGCCAGTGCCCGAATCCAACCTCCATGAGCTCAGCCGGCGCTCGCTGAACAAGCACCGCACCGCCCAGCGGATCACTCGCTGCGCCCAGCGGTTGGCCGCCGATCACGGTTACGACGAGTTCACCCTCGACCAACTCGCCGACGCCGCAGAGGTTTCGCGTCGGACGTTGTTCAACTACTTCCCCACGAAACTCGACGCCGTCCTCGGAGACGGTCCGCGCATCGACGCCGCCACCCTCGCGACGTTCAAAGCGGGTGGGCCTACGGGGGTCCTGATCGACGACTGCGTCGAGATGGTCAAGGTCATGTTCGACGACCGGAACTCGACCGGGCGGCCATGGTCAAGGTGACGCAGTGCTTCGAGCGCAATCCGAAACTCACCCATGAGGCCCTGCAGCGCGCACGTCACCACATCGGTGAGTTCGCCGGCGTGATCGGTGAACGAGAAGACCTACCGCCCGACCACCCGCGCGTCCGGGTCGCGATCGCCACTTTGCTGGCACTGGTCGAAGTGACCATGCAGCAGTTCGTGGCCGACGAGGGCGCCCACTCCTTCAACGAGTTCTACGCCGCCAATCTCCAGGTCGCGCACGACCTGCTCGGCCGCTGACCGCGATTCCCGACGACTTCCACCCGCACGAGAAGAAAGAAGCTATGGCTACCTTCCTGTACCGCCTCGGCAGTACGGCCTACCGCAAATGGCCGGTGTTCATCGCCGCCTGGCTGCTGGCCGTGATCGGATTCGGCGCGCTCGCCGGCGCCGTCTCCAAGCCGATGGCCGACTCCTTCAGCATTCCCGGAATTCCCTCGCTCCAGGCGCAGGACATGCAGAAGAAGCTGTTCCCGGACGCCAAGGACGTCGAGAACGCCGCCACGGTCAACGTCGTGCTGGCCGCGCCCGAGGGCCACTCGCTGCGCGAGGCGAAGTACCAGCAGGCCGCCGGTGCGCTGGTCAAGGACCTCGCCACCGTCCCGCAGATGCCGAAGACGCAGATCGCGCCGCCGGTGCCCGCAGCCGATGCGCAGTACAAGATGGCCGTCCAGAGCGCGATGAAGAACGGTGCTCCGAAGGCCGTCGCCGAGGCGAACGCGAAGGCGCTCCTGCCGCTCTCCGCAGACGGCCGGGTCGGCACGATCACCTTCGATTTCGACGTACCTGCCGTACCGGACGTGAAGCCGGCGACCAAGGACAAGCTGACCGAGGTGCTTCAGAAGCACGCGAAGACCAGCGGCATGCAGATCGAGGTCAACGGTCAGGGCATGCAGGCGATCCCGGAGACCGGCGGCAGTGCTGAGCTGATCGGTATCGCCGTAGCCGCGATCGTCCTGATCATCACCTTCGGCTCGCTCGTGGCCGCCGGTATGCCGATCATCGCCGCCTTCTTCGGTGTCGCGATGGGCATGATCGGGATGTACATCGCTACCGCCTTCACGACCATCGGCACCACCACGCCGATCCTCGCGACGATGATCGGCCTCGCGGTCGGCATCGACTACACGCTGTTCATCCTGGCCCGCTATCGCGCGGAACTGCGGCACACCGAGGATCGTGCGCATGCCGCAGGTCTTGCTGTCGGAAAGGCCGGTTCGGCCGTCGTGTTCGCCGGTCTGACCGTGCTGATCGCCCTGGCGGCGCTCGCCGTCGTCGGCATCCCGTTCCTGACCTCGATGGGTATGGCAGCTGCCGGCACGGTGTTCTTCGCGGTGCTCGTCGCCCTCACCCTGCTGCCCGCGATCCTCGGATTGTTCAAGAGCAAGGCCTTCGCCGGACGAGTCCGTCGCCACAAGGACCCGCTGGACGAGGACGGTCGCCCGCTCAACAACGGCGTCCGCTGGGCCCGTTTCCTGGGCAAGAAGCCGGCCGCCATCGTCGCTCTCGTGGTCGTGTTGCTCGGTGCGCTGGCCGTGCCGATGAAGGACCTGCACCTCGCGTTGCCCACCGACTCCACGGCCGCCAAGTCGACCACGCAGCGCAAGGCTGCTGACCTGGTCGCCGGGGCGTTCGGTGAAGGGCGGCAGTCCCCGCTGGTGACCGTCGTGGACGGTTCGTCGCTGAAGACCCCGCAGGAGCGCGTCGCCGCCTACAACAAGGTCGTCCAGTGGGCGGCCGGGCAGGACAACGTCGCGAACGCCCAGATGGTCGCGGTCAACAAGGACATGTCGGGCGCTCAGGTGCTCATCACGCCCAAGACCGCCGCTGACGACACGAAGACCGAGGACCTGCTGCACGCGCTGCGCGGCGGTGAGTCCGGCATCGAGTCGCAGACCAGGACCGACATCGGGATCACCGGTGTGACCGCCATCCAGACGGACGTCTCGGAGCGGCTGACCGAGGCGCTGCCGATCTACCTCGCGGTGGTCATCGGCCTGGCGTTCCTCCTGCTGTTGCTGGTCTTCCGGTCGCTGCTGGTGCCGCTGACCGCGACGCTCGGCTTCCTGCTGTCGGTGCTCGCGACCCTCGGTGCGACCGTGCTGATCTTCCAGGAAGGCACGTTCGGCCTCGTCGAAGGCGCACCGCTGGTGAGCTTCATGCCGATCATCCTGATCGGTCTGGTGTTCGGCCTGGCGATGGATTACCAGGTCTTCCTGGTCACCCGGATGCGGGAGGCGTACGTGCACGGCATGTCGGCCCGCGAGGCGGTGGTCGACGGCTTCCGCCACGGCGCCCGTGTGGTCTCCGCGGCTGCGGCGATCATGATCTCCGTCTTCGCCGCGTTCATCCTGCAGGACAACTCGCTGATCCAATCGATGGGCTTCGCGCTGGCGATCGCGGTCTTCTTCGACGCGTTCGTCATCCGGATGACGCTCATCCCGGCACTCATGTACCTGATGGGCGACAAGGCGTGGTCCTTGCCGAAGTGGCTGGACAAGATCCTGCCGTCGGTCGACGTCGAGGGCGAGAAGCTCGTCGGTATCCACCCGGAGCTGGAGAAGGAGCCGGTGCTCGAGGACGACTGATCCTCGGGCCACACAGCAGGCGGGGTCGCGCCCTTTTTCGGGGGAGGGCGCGACCCCGTCGTCATACCCGCCCCAGCCCCGGAAAGACGCACAATTCGGTCGGTTGCACGCGGCAGGACGGATGTGAGTCATGTCACATTCCGTGACCTTTCTGTAACACTCCGTCGACGTGTTGCGTTGATGCCCCTGACCGCATGGTTGCCCGACCGCTCGGACCAATGAGTTGCGTCGGGAGCTGGCACGTTCGCTCGCCGTACCTCCCAGGTGAACGTCGCGTCCGGAACTTCCGGAGCCAGACGAGGCGCCGCGGTGCATGACGAGCCGACCGATCGGAGGCTTGCGTGCGCCTGGTGAGGCAGCAAACCGAAGGGAAGCATTTTGCTCAACAACCGCAAGACCCGAATCTCCACCCTCGCCGTGACGGGCGCCGCTGCCGCGGCTGCCGTGTCGTTCGGTACCGCCGGCGAGGCCAAGGCCGAGACAGTCTGGGACCGCGTCGCACAGTGTGAGTCGGGTGGCAATTGGAGCATCAACACCGGTAACGGCTACTACGGCGGACTGCAGTTCAGCCAGCAGACCTGGAGCGGCTTCGGTGGCTCCGGCTCGCCGGCCAACGCCAGCAAGGCCGAGCAGATCCGTGTCGCCCAGCGCACCCTCGCGGTGCAGGGCCCCGGCGCGTGGCCGGTGTGCTCCGTGCGTGCGGGTCTGACCCGCGCGAACGGTGGCGCCGCCTCCTCGACCGCCCCGGCCCAGGCTGCGCCGCAGCAGCAGACCTCGCGCAGCGCGACGCGCAAGGCTCCGCAGCAGCAGGCTCCGACCTACCAGGCGCCGAAGAAGCAGTACCAGGCGCCGAAGAAGCAGTACCAGGCGCCGAAGAAGAGCTACCAGCAGCAGGCTCCGGTGCAGCAGCAGGCTCCCGTGCAGCAGGCCCCCAAGAAGGTCAAGCAGCACAAGCACGAGGTCACCCGCGCGACCCCGAAGGTGCAGAGCACCGGTGACACCTACACGGTGAAGTCGGGCGACACCCTTGGCAAGATCGCCGAGAAGCTCGGTCTGAACAACTGGAAGTCGCTGTTCCACCTGAACAACGACAAAATCAGCAACCCGAACCTGATCTTCGTCGGCCAGGTCTTCGACATCCCGGCGAACTGATCACCGGGTAGTCACCCCCTGAACGAATCCCCCGGACGCGTCACGCGTCCGGGGGATTCGTTCTGTCGCGGAACGGTCAGCGGGGCAACGGCGGCAGCGGCAGCGCGTACACCCATGCGTCGATCAGGTCGTCGATGCGGACGCCGCTGTGCTCGCCGGCGAACGCCACGAACTCCTGTGTGGACACGTTCTTCCCGTTGTAGGCCTTGACCCAGTCCTGCAGCATCGCGAAGAAGCAGGCGTCGCCCAGACGCTTGCGCACCGCGTGGACGGTGAGCGCGCCGCGCTTGTAGACGCGGTCGTCGAAGACGTCCGCCTGGCCCGGGTCGCCGAGCAACAGATCCTGCGGCTTGCGCGTGAGGCCGGCGTGGTGCTCGGCGGCACGCTCGTCGGTCGAGGGCCCGCCGGACTCCTGCGACCACAGCCACTCGGCGTAGCAGGCGAAGCCCTCGTGCAGCCAGATGTCTTTGAGCGAGTGCATGGTGACCGCGTTGCCGAACCACTGGTGTGACAGTTCGTGCGCGATCAGACGCTGGGCGTCCCATCCACGGTTGAGGAAGTTCGTGCCGAAGATCGACAGCGACTGTGCCTCGAGCGGGATCTCCAGCGGCTCGTCGGTGACCACGACGCGGTAGACGTCGAACGGGTACGGCCCGAAGAGACGGGTGAAGAACTCCAGCATCGCCGGCTGGTCGGCGAACGCACGCTCGAAGGCGGTGAGTCGCGCCGGCGGCACCGCACCGCTCATCGGCACATCGGCCGACTGCGGCACCTCGACGTACCGCCCGATCTGGACGGTGGCGAGGTAGGGAGCCATCGGCTCGCGTTGTTCGTAGGTCCACACCACGCGTCCGGCGCGGCGGCGGGAGGCGGTGCGGATCCCGTTGCACACCACCAGGTAGTCGGGGTGGGTCGCGACCGTGATGGTGTAAGTGGCCTTGTTCGACGTGCGGTCGTTGCAGGGGAACCAGCTCGGTGCGCCGCCGGGCTGCGCGGCGACGATCGCGCCGTCCGTGAGCTCTTCCCAACCGGCGTCCCCGACCTCGTCCTTCACCGGTACCGGCACGCCGCGGTAGGCGACCGTCAGGCGGATCTCCTCACCCTTGGCGAGTTCCTTGGCCAGCTTGATCCGCAGCCGTGAGTCGCGGTGGGTGTAGCGGGCCACCCGGACCCCGGAGATCTTGACGACCTTCAACGCGTGCAGGTCGACCACCAGTTCGTCGAGCTTCTTGCAGGCGCGGATGTGCAGCGTCGCCTTGCCGGCGAGGTTGTTGTTCTCGATCGCGTAGTCGAGGTCGAGGTCGTAATGGGTGACCTCGTACGAGGCATCACCGTGCCCGGGCAGGTAAGGATCGACGGGGCTCTTGCTCAGGGGGCTCAACAGGTTTCACCATCTACAGCGGTAGTCATCGGAAGTGGTTGCAGTAGCGACCGGTTCACGGCTGGTCGCCTTCGTTCCATGCGCCGATCGGGTTGCCCAACCAGCGGGTCTTGTCGGGCACCGACTCCCCGCGCATGACCAACGACACCGGGCCGACGGTAGCCGACCGACCCAGGGTTGCGGCGGGAAGTATCACGCCGTGCGGGCCGAGCGTCGCGCCTTCCTTGAGCGTCACCGTGTCCATCGACAGGACGCGGTCGTGGAACAGGTGGGTCTGGACGACGCAGCCGCGGCCGACCGTTGCTCCGTCGCGCAGTTCGATCAGGTCGGCCTCGGGCAGCCAGTACGTCTCGCACCAGACGCCGCGTCCGATCTTGGCGCCCATCGTCCGCAGCCAGAGGTTGAGCACGGGGGTGCCGGACGCCGAGCGGGCGAGCCATGGGGCGGCGAGCATCTCGACGAAGGTGTCGGCTAGTTCGTTGCGCCACACGAACGAACTCCACAGCGGGTGTTCACCGCGGCGGATGCGTCCGACCAGCACCCACTTCGACAAGGACGCCAGGCCGGACGCGATCGCGCCGCCGACCATCAGCACCGGACCGACCAGCACGATCATCGGCACGACGCCCCAGTGACGCTGGATCTCCAGCAACGCCGCGGCCACGGCGACACACAGCCCGAAGGCCAGCAACACCGGGACGATGCGGCACAGTTCGACGATGCCGCGGGCGATCCGCAGTCTGCGGGCCGGTCGGAACGTTCGGCTGTCGTCGGTCTTGCTGGACTCGCGACGCAGCTTCACCGGGGGACTGCCCAGCCAGGACGTGCCCGACTTCGGCTTCTCGGACTTGCTCGGTGCGGCGGACAGCACCGCGACGAGGCCGCGCTTGGGCACCTTGCGGCCGGGTGCGGCCATGCCGGAGTTGCCGAGGAAGGCGCGCTTGCCGATCTTGGTGCGGCCGACGCGCAGGCGTCCGTCATGCAGTTCGTAGGGGCCCACGAGGGTGTCGTCGGCGAGGAAGGACGCCTCCCCGACGGTGACCAGCTTGGGGATCATCAGGACGGTGGACGCCTCGACGTCCTTGCCGATGGTGGCACCGAGCGAGCGCAACCAAGCCGGGGTGAGCGCGCTGGAGTAGAGCGGGAACAGCCAGCCGCGCGCTTCGTCCATGAGGCGCAGGGTGCCCCAGGCGCGCAGAGCCTGCCCGCTGTGCACGGGGAACTCACCTTCCTGAAGCTTGGCCTGCAGCAGTCGGGCGAGCAGCCAGATCGACGCGGTGAGAAGGGTCAGTCCGGTCAGTCCACCGGCGAGGACCATCGGGACGGCCATCGTCCAGGCCGACCGGTCGTCGAGCACCAGGGAGCCGACGTAGATCGCGGCAGCTGTGGCAAGTACGGGCAGTCCGGCGATCAACAGGGCGAGCGTGCCGTACGCGAGGGTGAAGATCGGCCGGTGCGGAGGGCGGTCAATCTCCCGCGGCTTCATCCTGGCCAGCTTGGTCGCGGGTGCGCCGCTCCAGAACTCCTCGTCCGGCACGGTGCCGAAAACGCCTGAGCCCGGGGCGATCTCGCTGCCTCGACCGACGATCGCGCCCGGCGTGAGGGTCGACCGGGTGCCCACCCGGGAGTCCTTGCGGACATGGACCTGCCCGATGTGCAGGCGGTCGCCGTCGAGCCAGTGCCCGGACAGGTCGACCTCCGGCTCGATGGAGGCGTACTGACCGACGGTGAGCATGCCGGTGACCGGCGGGATCGTGTGCAGGTCGGCGTCCTTGCCCACCTTGGCGCCGAGCAGGCGGGCGTACGTCGTCATCCAGGGCGCGCTCGACAGTCGGATCGCACCGCTCTCCTCGGCGATCTTCTCGGCCAGCCACAGTCGCATGTGGATCTTGCCGCCGCGGGGGTAGTTACCCGGCTTGAGTCCGGCCAGCGTGATGCGAATCAGGCTGGTCGCCAGCAGGATTCGTCCAGGAGGCGTGAGAAAGATCAGCACCAACGGGAGGATCAGCCACCATGACGCCGTTGGGAGATCGCGATCGACCACGAAAGCGGTGAGCTTCGTACCCAGCAGCAACCAGGCGATCCAGCGCATACCGGCCAGGGCCCGGGTGCCGACCAGCCCTACGTGCTGCCCGATCTGTGTCTTGAGTGGAGTCGGCGGGACGGTGCGTTCCCGCACGTTTGCCGGAGCGGCCATCGAATCCAGTTGTGTGGCAAGGGCGCCCACCGTCGGATAGTCGTAGATGTCGGCGACGGTCACCTCGGGATGCGTCTGGCGCAAACGGGACACCAGCTGCGCCGCGGTCAGGCTGCCGCCGCCGGCCTCGAAGAAATCGTCCTTGGGTGTGGCGACCACGACGCCCATGACCTCCAGCCACAGGTCGGCGACCATCTTCGCGGTGCCTTCGAGTTCGACAGACTCCTGCCCGACCGGACGCAGCGTGGGCACGGGCCAGGGGAGTGCGTCGCGGTCGATCTTTCCGCTGGTGCGCGTCGGGAGGGTGTCGACCTCGGCGAGCCGCGGCACCATCGTCGCGGGCAGTTCCGCACGCAGCCGGTCCATCGCCACCGACAGGTCGAAGTCGGGCTTGGTGGTCAGGTAGCCGACCAGGATCTTGTTGCCGGTGCTTGTCGATCGGATCGCCGCCGCGCCGCCGTGCACTCCGGGCAGCGCGGTGAGGGCGGCGTCGATCTCACCGAGTTCGATACGGCGTCCGCCGAGTTTGATCTGGTCGTCCGCGCGACCGGCGAAGAGCAGTCCTTCGGAGTCCTTCACCACGTGGTCACCGGAGCGGTACGCCCGCTGCCAGCCGAGAGTCGGCATCGGTGCGTACTTCTCGGCGTCCTTGGCCGGGTCGAGGTAACGCGCGAGGCCGACCCCGCCGATGATGAGTTCGCCGGTCTCGCCCTCGGCGACCGGGTTGCCGTCGGTGTCGACGACCTCGAGGTCCCACCCGTCGAGCGGGAGGCCGATGCGGACGGGGCCGTCGCCGGTCAGGCGCGCGCCACAGGCGACGACGGTCGCCTCTGTGGGCCCGTAGGTGTTCCAGATCTCGCGGGTCTCGGTGGCGTACCGGATGCCGAGCTCGGGCGGGCAGGCCTCGCCGCCGAGGATGAGCAGACGCACCTTCGACAGTGCTTCGGCCGGCCACAGGGCCAGCAAAGTCGGCACCGTCGAGACGACCGTGATGTCGTTGGCGATCAACCATGGGCCGAGGTCCATCCCCGACTTCACCAACGACCGTGGTGCCGGGACGAGGCAGGCGCCGTACCGCCACGCCAGCCACATCTCCTCACAGGAGGCGTCGAACGCAACGGAGAGACCGGCCATAACTCGGTCGTCCGGGCCGATCGGGCTGTCCTGCAGGAACATTCGTGACTCGGCATCGACGAACGCTGCAGCATTGCGGTGCGTGACCGCGACGCCCTTCGGCTTGCCGGTCGAACCCGACGTGAAGATGATCCAGGCGTCGTCCTCGGTCGTCGGCGGCCCGACCGACTCCTTGGGTTCGGCCTCACGGCGGACGTCGATCGCCAGGTCATCGCCGAGCACGGCAGCCACCTGCGCCTCGCCGAAGACGGTGCGGGCGCGCTCGTCCGGGTCGTCCGCGTCCACCGGCACGTAGGCCGCTCCCGCGGCGATGATGCCGAGGATCGCGACATAGAGGTCGGTCGTGCCGGACTTGATTCGGACGCCGACGCGGTCGCCGCGTCCAACCCCGGCGGTGGCGAGCTGCTCGCTGAGTTCGGTGACCCGCTCGTCGAGTTCGGCGTACGTCAGTACCTCGCGCCCGTTGTCGAGGGCGGGCGCGTCCGGGCACTCCTGCACGGTCTCGGCGAAGATGTCGACGAGCGTGCGGGGTGCCGGGGCCAGATCGCCTCGCAACAAGGACACGGATCCATCGCTTTCGTCGGGAGCAGCGGCAATATTGTGCCGGGGTCAGGTGAACGCCGCTGTGTCGGTCGGCATTCGGCCTTCGATGGACGAGGCAGAACCGATTTGCTCGCGTCCATAAACTGATTCACATGGTGGATCCGATCGCAGCCCTGACCTCACACGTCCAGAAGGCCATGGTGGCTGCGCTGGGCGACGAGTTCGCGAGCGCCGATCCGGTGATCCGTCCGGCCAACAAGAAGCAGACGGACGCCGATCTTCAGGTCAACGCCGCGATGGCGCTGGCGAAGAAGGCCGGCAAGAACCCGCGCGAGGTCGCGCAGTCGATCGTCGACCACCTCGACGCGCCCGACCTCGTCGAGTCGGTCGAGATCGCCGGCCCGGGCTTCCTCAACGTGACGCTGAAGTCTCAGTGGATCGCCGCCGCCGCGGCGTCGATGATCGGCGACCCGTCGTTGGGCATGACTGCGCCGCAACAGGAAACGATCGTCATCGACTACTCCTCGCCGAACGCCGCCAAGGAGATGCACGTCGCCCACCTGCGCACCACGGTCGTCGGCGACTCCCTCGCCCGCACGATGGAGTTCCTCGGCCACAAGGTCATCCGGCAGAACCACCTGGGCGACTGGGGCACCGCGTTCGGCATGCTCATCGAGCACCTGCTCGAGGTGGGCGAGGGCAGCGACGAGGCGAAGCTGCTGCTCACCGACCCGAACGCGTTCTACCGGGCCGCGCGGGCGAAGTTCGATGCGGACGCAGACTTTGCCACTCGCGCTCGTGCCCGTGTCGCGACCCTGCAGGGCGGCGACGCCGAGAGCATGCGGCTGTGGCGGGAGATCCTCGAACTGACCAAGGGCTACCTGCGCCGCGTTTACGACGAACTCGACATCACGCTCACCGACGACGACCTCGCCGGGGAGTCGTCGTACAACGACGAGCTTGCCGAGGTGTGCAAGACGTTGGAGGACAAGGGAATTGCCGTCATGAGCGACGGCGCTCTGTGCATCTTCTCCGACGAGTTCACCGGACGCGACGACAAACCGGTGCCGCTGATCATCCGTAAGTCCGACGGCGGATACGGCTACGCGACGACCGACCTCGCGACGATTCGTCGCCGTTCGCTGCAGATGAAGGCCGACCGCGCGATCTACGTCGTGGGCGCGCCGCAGAACCTGCACTTCCGCATGGTCTGGGCCGCCGCCGACAAGGCCGGCTGGATCAAGGGCACCGAGCCCGTCCACGTGCAGATCGGCAACGTCGTGGGCACGGACGGCAAGATCCTGAAGACCCGGTCGGGCGACCTGGTGTCGCTGCAGTCGCTGGTCGACGCCGCGCTGGAGCGGGCCGCGACCGTGGTGGCCGAGTCGCGTCCGGAGCTGGATGAGCAGACCCGCGCCACCATCGCCCACCAGGTGGGGGTCGCCGCGATCAAGTACGCCGATCTGTCGGTCAGCCACGACTCCGGTTACACCTTCGACCTCGACCGGATGGTCGCCTTCCAGGGCAACACCGGTCCGTACCTGCAGTACGCGACCGCCCGTATTCGTTCGATCCTGGCCCGTGCGGACGTCGTCGACCCGAAGGGTCCGATCGTGCTCGGCGAGCCGGCCGAGCGCGACCTCGCCCTGAAGGTGCTGGAGTTCGGCTCGGTCGTCAACCAGGTCGGCGAGAGCCTCGAACCGCACAAACTCGCCGCGTACCTGTTCGAGCTGGCGACCACTTTCACCGCGTTCTACGAGGCGTGCCCGGTGCTCAAGGCCGAGGACGCCGCCGTCCGTGACTCGCGCCTGGCGCTGTGCCGGGTGACGCTCGAGGTGCTCACCCAGGGTTTGGACCTGCTGGGCATCGAGGCCCCCGACCAAATGTAGGCGCCGTCCACGGTCCTCCCGACGAGGGCACGCCAGATGCACGAGGGCACTCCGTATACGGAGTGCCCTGATGCATTAGGAGTGCCCTCGCCGGGACGGTCAGTCGCGCGGCGCGGTGTTCTTCGGCGTCAGCAACTCGTCCAGGACCGCTCCGAGGACGGCGAGCAGCGCCTTCTTCCATTGCGGCGTCGGGTCGACCGGCATCGCCAGCTTCTCGCCCTCGGGGTCGAAGCCGACCTTGTGCACTTCCTTGTCCTTCGGCAGCGCGATGCCGGGGCAGACCGAGTCCTTGTCCATCAGCTTGCCGTTCTGCAGGAAGCCGTAGGTCTGCTGCTCGACGCACAGGTTGTCGCTACCCAGCACGGCACCGTGGTTGCCCTGGTCGTTGACCGCGAGGAAGCGGGTGTTCTTGGACGCCTTGTGCGCCTTCAGCCCGCCTTCGTACGCGGTCGCCGGGTCGTTCTCGGTCTGCACCAGCAGCATCTGCGGCGCCTTCGAGGTGTCGACCTTCATGTCCTGTGCCTTGTAGGGCCAGTACGCGCACTCGTTCGCCATGTCGAAGTAACCGACGAGCGGGTACTTCTGTCCGTCCTGCTTGGCACGGTCGACGTACGACTTCTCGTCCTTGCTCCACGAGGTGTCGTTGCAGCGGATCGCCATGAACACGGTGTTCTGGTTGCGGGAGTCGTCGATGTCCTTCTTGGTGCGGCCGCCGCCGGCAGCGCCCTCGGCGGTGCGCAGCGCATCCGCGTCACCGTTCATCGCCTGCTTCAGCAGCGCCAGTAGCGCACCGGAGCTCTGGAAACCGCGGTCGCTGTACAGCGTCTGGGCGACGAGGTTGTCGATGATCATCGGCTCGAACTGGCCGAGCTTGCCCTCGCCCGCAGCCTTGCGGATGTCCTCGTAGGAGGCGTTGACGTCGTCCGGGGTCGAGCCGAGGTTGTAGGTGGTGTTCTGGCGGGCCAGCCACGGCAGCAACTGATCCTTGAAACGGCGCTGGAACGACATCGGCTGGGTGGCCCAGCTCGACTGCAGTGTGCCGGTGAACTCGGTGTTGCTGTCCAGCACGAAGCGTCCGACCTGCTTGGGGAACAGCGTCGAGTAGTACGCCCCGAGCCAGGTGCCGGCGCTCACGCCGTAGTAGTCGACGGTCTCGACCTTCAACAACTGGCGGACGAGTTCGTGGTCACGCGCAGTGTTGGCCGTGGTGATGTACGGCAGCAGATCGCCGTTCTCACGCGCGCACTCGTCCACGGTCTTCTTCGCGGCGGTCTGAAGGGCCGAGATGTCGGTGTCGGACAGGTTGCGGTAGTCGGTGACACCGCGCGCGGAGTACGACTTGCAGGTCAGCCGCGTCCCGCCGCCGACGCCGCGGGGGTCGATGCCGATGACCACGTGGCTCTCGCCGAGCGGGGACAGTGCCGCGGTGATCACCGAGAAGGCACCGGCCGGTCCGCCGGGGCCGCCGGGATTGGTCATCAGGACGCGGTGGTTCTCGCCCTTGGCCGGCTTGGTGCGGGTGACCATCACCTCGATCTCGCCCTTGCCAGGGTCGCTGTAGTCCTTCGGCACCTTGATCTTGGCGCATTCGCTGCGGTCGTTGACCGGGGCCAGGTCACGCAGACTGAAGGACTTGAGTTCCTTCACATCGTCGGCGCAGGTGTCCTTGCTCCACTGCATCTGCTGGGCGGTGTACTTGCTGAGGTCGGCGCCGGTGGGGGAGAGCTTGCCGTCGCCGGCAGTCTTCGTGTCGCCGCCACCGCCGTTCGCCGATGTCGAGGTCGTGGTCGTGGTCGTGGTCGACGAACCGGTGTTCTTCGAGCCTTCGCTGTCGCCGTTGCAACCCGCCAGCGTCGCCGCCAACGTGACCACCGTCGTCGCGGTCAACGCCCGCGTCCCCCACTTGTGCGCCATGTCCCCTGCTCCTGGTCGATTGAGTCCTGCCGGGAGCCTAGACGGGCTCGAGCGGGTAGATGGTTCCTGGTGCAGACCGTCAGCCGGGGAAGCCCTGAGGATTCGCCGACTGCCAACGCCAGGTGTCGGCACACATGTCCTCGATGGACTTCGTTGTGCGCCAGTCGAGTTCGTGCAACGCGCGGGTCGGATCGGCGTACGTCACCGGCAGATCACCGGCGCGGCGAGGTCCGATCTCGTACGGGATCTCGACTCCGGTGGCCGTACGGAACGCGTTGATCATGGCCAACACGGACGTCGGCACGCCGGTGCCGAGGTTGAACGCGCGTACCGGTTCGGCCATCGCGTCGATGTGCTCCAGTGCGGCGAGGTGCCCGGCGGCGAGGTCTTCCACGTGGATGTAGTCGCGCTCGCAGGTGCCGTCGGCGGTGTCGTAGTCGTCACCGAACACGGTCAGCCTCTCCCGGCGTCCGACCGCGACCTGGGAGATGAACGGCATCAAGTTGTTCGGGATGCCCTGCGGGTCCTCGCCGATCGTGCCGGACGGGTGCGCGCCGACCGGGTTGAAATAGCGCAGCAGCGCGACCCGCATGCCGGGTGTCGCACGGGCGACATCGCCGATGATCTGCTCGTTCATCACCTTCGTCCAGCCGTACGGGTTGGACGACTGCAGTGGTCGGTGGTCCTCCTGGGACGGCTGCGGGGACTCATCGCCGTACACCGTCGCCGAGGACGAGAACACCAGGCGGTGGACGCCGTGCGTCGCCATCGCGCGCAGCAGACTGAACGTGCTGTCCAGGTTGTTGCGGTAGTACTGCAGCGGCTTCTCGACACTCTCGCCGACGGCCTTGTGCCCGGCGAAGTGGATCACCGCGTCGAACCGCTCGGCCGCGAACAGCGCCTCGGTCTTGTCGGGGTCGCACAGGTCGAACGCGTGCAGCGGGATGTGGCCGCCGACAAGCTGCTCGACCCGTGCCACGGCGCTCGCCTTGCTGTTGTCGAAATCGTCGACGACGGTCACGTCGTGCCCGGCCTGCTTGAGCTGAACGACCGTGTGCGAACCGATGAAGCCGGCCCCACCGGCGACGAGAACATGCATGAGCGCACCCTACTTTCCATCGTCCCCGACCGGTTCGGGAACGACCTCTGACCGGCGTTCTGTTGCGTGCCGCTACCGTCCCCGTCGGCTCGGACGTCCTGACACTATGGACCGGTGAATTCCGTGCCGTGGACCCCGGAGCACGCCGCCACCGTGCGGCGCGCGCCGTTGTCGAAACAGCGTGGCGGCTACAACTGCGACGATGTCGACCGCTATCTGCAGCACGTCGTCGCCCTGATGCGCGCCCGCCGCGAGGTGCCCTCCGCGCCGTTGTCCGGGCTGCGTCGCTCGCCGCTCAAGCAGGGCTATTCGCCGGCCGCCGTCGAGGCATTGTTCGGCCACATTGCTGATTGGCAGAGCGAGTTGGCGGCGCCGAAGCGCGCCCCTGCCGAAGCGATGGCAGCTGCCGTGCCGCAGCGTCCGTACTGGACTCCGCAGCAACTCGACTGGGTGCGTGAATCGAACTTCCGGCCGGCCCGTGGCAAGCGCGGCTACGCCGAGGACGAGGTCGACTCCTTCCTCGACCGGGTGCTCATCGCGATGACCAAGGGGGAGGAGTTGCCCGACATCGACTCGGTGCGCTTCTACCCGCCCCGCGCTGGTCGCGCGGGTTACGAGGCGCTCGCGGTCGACAAGTTCCTGGACGACCTCAAGCGCCTGCGCCCCATCCTGCGCTGAGCGGCACGCTGGTCGAGTAGGTGCGAGCCCCTGGGCGAGTGCCGCGATCGAGACCATGGTGACGCGATACGCGGAGCCGGGTTGAATGTGGTTGCGTTCCAGCGGATCTCGCGTTGGTTTCGGCGCGTACGGATTCGTTCCTCATCCGTACGGCTCAACCAGCGGTGGTAGGTGAGTCCACACATCACGCAGTCCGGGGCGCAATCTTCGCTGGTTGAGCCGCGGGACTGACGGAGGAATTCCCGGGGGCTGTCATCGACGGCGGGCAGGATCATGACTTCTCCTCGGTGGTGCGTGCCGGCAGGCTGCGCGATCGTCCGCGGAATTCTGCGATCAGAGCGCCGTCTGATTCACGGGTGATCGTGACATCGGTGATTCCGCTACGTCCGAACCGTGCGCGTTCGGTTGCCACACAGCGCAATTCGTCACCGAGGTGAGCGCTGGTCACGAAGGTCACGTCTGCTCCGGAGGCCACGGTGAGTTGCCCGGACGCGTTGCACGCGAGCGCGAACGTCGAGTCGGCCAGCGTGAACAGGTAGCCACCGTGCGCGATGTCGTGCCCGTTCACCTGATCCGCGCCGATCGTCATCGTGGTTTCGGCGTGACCGAGGCCGTCGGTGACCCCGACGGCGAGCAACCGGATGCCGAGGCGGGAGGAGGCGCGGTCCTCGCGCCACATGCGGTGGACGTGTTCGAGGTCAGCTCCGACTTCATCCGTGGCCATGTGACGCATGGTTGCATAACTGCATGTGATCTGTAACACGTTGGCCGTTACGATGAGACGATGACTGCTGCAGACCAGACCACCGCATCCGCCGAGACCTCCACCGGCTCAAAGTTCGATTCGGTGCTCGATGACGCGCTCGCAGCCCTTGCCGGGCGCACCTACTTCTCGCGTTACCCCGAATCACCCTCGCCCCGCGTCTACGGCGAAACCGCCGCCGCACAAGGACTTTCCGCCTACGAGGGCCGCCTCGGCAAGCCGTTCGAGGGCCTTCAGGGTGCCTTCGACGACACCACCGTCGGCGACGAGGTCTCGCCCTACGGCCCGACGCTCGGTGTCGCCTACCCACACCTCGACGTCGACGCGGCCATGGCGGCAGCGACGGACGCGATCCCGGCCTGGCGCGATGCCGGCCCGCGCAGGCGGGCGCTGGTGCTGATCGAGGCACTGGACGCGTTGAACAAGCAGTCGTTCGAAATCGGCAACGCGGTGCACCACACGTCCGGCCAGCCGTTCGTGATGGCCTTCCAGGCGGGCGGACCGCAGGCCCAGGACCGCGGCCTCGAGGCCGTCGCCGCGGCGTACGCCGAGCAGTCACGCGTCCCCGAGAGCGTCACCTGGGAGAAACCGGGCAAAGGCGAACCGCTGCGGATGCAGAAGGACTACCGCATCGTGCCGCGCGGGGTCGCCCTCGTCGTCGGCTGCAACACCTTCCCGACCTGGAACGCCTACCCGGGTATCTTCGCCTCGCTCGCCACCGGCAACGCGGTCGTCATCAAGCCGCACCCACGCGCGATCCTGCCGCTCGCCATCACCGTCGAAACGCTGCAGCAAACGTTGAGCGACAACGGTTTCGACCCCAAACTCGTCCAGCTCGCCCCCGAAGCCGATGGCGAAGGCCTGGCCAAGACGCTCGCCGAGCGCGATGAGGTCAAGATCATCGACTACACCGGCGGCCCGACTTTCGGTGCCTGGCTCGAACGTGAGGGCGCGGCCCGTGGGCAGCAGGTTTATACCGAGAAGGCCGGCGTCAACACGGTCGTGGTCGACTCCACCGACAACGTCCGGGCGATGCTGGGCAACCTCGCGTTCTCGCTCAGCCTCTACTCCGGGCAGATGTGCACCACCCCGCAGAACATCTACCTGCCCAAAGACGGCATCGACACCGACGAGGGACACCTGTCGTTCGAGGAGTTCGGTGCCAAGCTCGGCGGCGCGATCGGCAAGCTCACCGGTGAGGACGAGAAGGCGGTCGAGATTCTCGGCGCGACGGTCAACGACGACGTCCGCGCCCGAGCCGGATCGCTCGACAAGATCGCCTCGGACGCCGGCGGCTCCGTCGTCGCCGACACCCGCCAGGTCACGCACCCGAAGTACCCGGACGCCGTGGTCCGGACTCCGGGCTTGATCGGTGTGGGTGTGGAGGCGCAGGGCGCGTACACCACCGAGCAGTTCGGTCCGGTGACCTTCCTCATCGGCACCGACGGCACCGACCAGTCACTGTCGACCTTCCGCGACACCGTCCGCAAGCACGGCGCGATGACCGCTTCCGTGTACTCGACCGACGAGGCCGTGCTCGACAAGGCGCGGGACGCCGCAATGGACGCCGGTGTGGCGCTCTCGGAGAACCTGCTCGGCCAGGTCTTCGTCAACCAGACCGCTGCATTCAGCGACTACCACGGCACCGGTGCCAACCCGGCCGCCAACGCCGCGTACGCCGACAGCGCGTTCGTGGCCGGGCGCTTCCGGGTGATCACCGCTCGCCGCCACGTCTGATTCCGCGCGGCGGATTGGGTTAGCGTCGGATCGTGAGCGATGACGTGACGATCCGACCCGACGGCTCCGAGTACGAGATCGTCTCGGCCGGGTCGGTGATCGGCCGAGCGGCTGTCCACCCGGACGGCGGGCTCACCTGGAACTTTTTGGAGGACGTCGACGAGCGGCTGGCCGTCCGCGGCCTGGACGCGATGATCGAGTACGCGTTCGGTGAGCTCGGCGTCCACCGGGTGCAGGGCCGACTACCCGCCGATGCCAAGCACGATCTGCGGATCGCGGCGCGGGCCGGACTGCGCAAGGAAGGTGTCGTTCGCGGGGGCGGCGTCGAGCAGGCCGACTTGGTGCAGTTCGCCCGGGTGGCCACCGACCCGCCGCTGGCCGACCGGTCGACGTTCACTGCCGTCCTCAACTCCAGCCTGCCGACCAAACGCTGCATCGCTCAGGCAATCGTTCGCGACGACGAGGGACGAATCCTGTTGTGCGAGTTGGTCTACAAACGGTTCTGGGACCTCCCCGGCGGAGTCGTCGACCCGCACGAGTCACCGGCGACCGCCGTCGTGCGCGAACTGCGTGAAGAACTCGATGTCGAGGCCACCGTCCGCGGGCTGGCCGCCGTCAGTTGGCTGCCGCCGTGGCGCGGCTGGGACGACGCGACCCTCTTCGTTTTCGACGTCGAGTTGGACCGTCCGCCGCACTCGCTGCAGCCGCGCGAGATCAAGGCCGTGCATTGGGTCGACCCGGCCGATCTGGGCGAACACGTCGCCGAGTACACCGTCCGGGTCATCGAACAAGCCCTCGCCGCCGACGTGCCGGTCTACCTCGAGGACGGACGCCCGCGCGTCTGACGAACCCGCCAGTGTCAGAAGGGATGCGTCGACTGCGACGCATCCCTTCTGACACTCGAGTCAGGGTCAGCGGTTGATCTCGTGCTTGTCGGGCAGGATCACGTTCGCGACGAACCCGAGGACGGAGATGATCAGCGCACCGATCACGGCGTCCCAGAAGAAGTGGTCGACGTGGAAGGCGAGGTCGAACTTTCCGGCCAGCCACGAGGTCAGCTGCAACATCGCCGCGTTGACGATGATCATGAACAGCCCGAGCGTCACGAGCAGCAACGGGAAAGAGAAGAACGTGGCGATCGGCTTCAGCAGTGCGTTGACCACACCGAAGACGAGCGCGACGAGTAGAACGGTCTTGATCTTGTCGAAGGTCTGCGACGAACCGTCGGCGAGATGGATGCCGGACAGTGCCGCGGCGGCCAACCAGAGCGCGATGGCGTTGACGACGAGGCGGATCAGGAAGTTCTTCATGCCTCCATCGTCGCAGGCGGCGCTGCAGAAACCGACTGGTTGAGACGCCGGTCACACCGGGTCGTAGATTTGCTCGCATGAGCGACACTCAGCCCGACGTCCGTCTGCGCGACACCCTCGGCGCCGTTCCCGCCTACAAGGCCGGCAAGCCGGCGCCGCCGCGGGAAGACCTGGTGACCTACAAGATCTCCTCCAACGAGAACCCGTACCCGCCGCTGCCGTCGGTGCTGAAGACCGTGCAGGACGCGGCCGGCCGGATGAACCGCTACCCCGACATGAGCGTGCGTGAACTCACCGAAGCGCTCGCCGCCCGCTGGGGAGTCACGCCGGACGAGATCGCGACCGGCACCGGCAGCGTCGGCGTCCTCGGCTCGTTGGTGCAGATCACCTGCAACCCGGGCGACGAGATGGTCTACGCGTGGCGCTCGTTCGAGGCCTACCCGATCGTCGCAGCGCTCGCCGGCGCGAAATCGGTTCAGGTCCCGCTGGATTCGCAGGCACGCCACGACCTGAACGCGATGGCGGACGCGATCACCGACCGCACCCGCCTGGTGATCGTCTGCACCCCGAACAACCCGACGGGTCCGAGTGTCACCGAGGACGAACTGCGTGGCTTCCTGGCCAAGGTGCCCTCGGACGTCCTGGTCGTCATTGACGAGGCATACCTGGAGTTCGTCGAGCCCGATCACCAGATCGACGCGCTCGCGATCTACCGCGACCACCCGAATGTCTGTGTGCTGCGCACCTTCTCCAAGGCGTACGGCCTGGCCGGCCTGCGGGTCGGGTACTGCATCGCCCACGAGCCGGTGGCCGAAGCGCTGCGCAAGGCGGCCGTCCCGTTCGGTGTCAGCGACGTCGCCCAGCAGGCCGCGCTCGCCAGCCTGGAGGCCTACGACGAACTGCAGGAGCGCGTCGACGCGCTGATGACCGAGCGCGCCCGTGTCGCGCAGGCGCTCGCCGAGCAGGGCTGGAAGATCCCCGACAGCCAGGCCAATTTCGTCTGGTTGCCCCTCGGCGACGACGCGATGGCTTTCGCTGCCGCGGCCGACCAGGCCGGTCTCGTCGTCCGCCCGTTCGACGGCGACGGCGTCCGCTGCTCGATCGGAGAGACCGAGGCGAACGACCGCCTCATCGAGGTGTGCGAGGAATTCCTCAACCGCTGAATCGGTTCTGGCGGGAGTCCTCATAACGGCTTACATTGTCTGGATTATATGGGCAAGCAAGAGCCGCCCCTCATCGATATGGACGGGTGGTCATCACTGGCAAGGCACGGTACCTGGACCGCATCGGTGTCAGTGATGGGACGTAGCGCTGCATTGTCCTACACGCACGTCAACAACAACCCTCGCGCGTACGTGGGTCTCGGCTGCGGTGCCTCTGGCAGCAGAAGGACGTTCACTCGCGCCCCATCCGAATCTGTAGGGTGGTCGCCGGGCGTACCTCATACCAGGTCAAAATTCACGGGCGGCGGCGCGTTCTGCCGCAGCAGATGTGTGGGCGCACAGTCCGGATACCGGAGTCGGCTCGCCTACCGCGGGCGGGTTCCCTACGTCGGCACCGGCGCTGGCTACGGCGTCTGGGTTGCGGGGGGCTGCCTGTGTGGGCCGCACGGAGGTAGTTTTGTGCAGGTTGCGTTTTTTGTTTGCGCTATCGGCCCCCACGCTGGCACTCTTGATCATGGCGTTTGGCCTGTTTTTAAATGTGCCCATACTATTAACGGCTGGTATGGTCCCACTGATGCTTAGGTACTCGCTTGCGGGCCCCCCCGCACGCGACGATGACTTCGTGCATGGGTGGCTCGGTGTTCTAGGCTTGCAGCTAGAGCAGGTTGTTCGGCTGGCAAGAGGTACGTCGCTGTCCCCTAGGGCCGCACAAAGGGCATTTTATCTTTCTTGGGTTCCCTTTGGAGGTGGATGTTTATTTTTTGTTGTTGCTGTGGTGATAAATGGAGTCACGGGAAGTTCGTCGTCGTAGCCTCGAAATTTCTTGGGCGGTGACGTGGAGGTCGTTGGCGGCGTGATTGCCGGCATCACCCGCGCCGGGATCGATCCACTCCTCTACTCCGCGCACTCTAGGCGCGGGGTTCATCACCTACGCCGACCTGCGCGGAGCAACCGACCGGGCGATCGCGCACCAATCCCGACACCGGTCCCTCGCGACCCTCGGCGGCTACGTCCGCATCCACAACGCCTGGACCGACAACGCCGCTACCGGCCTCGGCCCGTGATCGAGCTACACGCGACACGATTGAACGTCTCTCGGTTCACCGGATCGAATGCGTATGTGGAGGCCCTCTGGTGAACAATGCGAGACCTCACAAGTAGGTGCAAACACCTCTAATCATCGTCCTCGCCCCACTCGTCAAAAGCTCCGGGAAAACGCTTTTGAAATGGGCTCCGCTGCGGAATCCTCTTTGCCACAAAGAAGCAGGTTAATCCAACAGCCAGCCAATAGAACGTGACAAGCATATAGAAGGTTATAAATGGGCCGGAGTCTGCTGCTCCTTCCATCGCTACCGGCGTTAACAAGACTGTTATCGACTCCACGATGGCTGGGACCGCCGGGGACCAATAGAACAGCGAAGACACTAAACCCAGCGCCCCCGCGATGGCAAGGGGAACCCACACAACCGGTTCCAATAGATCCCGAGCTGATAATGGAGGGTCAGTATTCCGTGCCATATAGTACAAGGGTCCGTATATTAACGGAGACCAAAGTACCGGAACCGCAGCTAGGATCGCGCGGCATTGCCAGCCTGTTCTCACACGATCCACAGTCTGTGAGACGGCTTACCAGGCTCGAGCCGTGCCGCTTTCTCCTGATTGTCATGCCTGTGGTTGGTGCCTTCTTGGAGGCCCAAAGTATTCCTCCTAGCTCCGGTATAACAAACATGCGTCGTTGATGTTTGATTCGATTCTGGTAGATTATTGGAGTTTAATGTCCCATGAAATCTGGAAGACCTGCTGGGTTCGGAAGCTTGCGTACGGGTTGGTGCAGCGAGCGATGGCGCTGCTACTAGCGCAGTACTTCCTGCGCAAATGAAGGCAGCGGAAAATTTCCCCACGGCCTCGTGATTCCCCTTGCTGACAACCGTTCTCAGCCCGCCGCTCGAGCGAGATCCGGCTCTACTGAACGCATTGAAGCGCACCCGCAGGCTCTGTCGCTAGGTTTCGGCAAGGCGAATTGCATGCGAGAACGCATAGAATCCCGTGCAACACCCGCGTAGCGAGCACTATCAATAAGCCAGTTCGCCAAGGGTGGGTCGTTGCACCGCACCCCAGAGTGCCGAGTGGATGACGGTCCGCCGGCAGCACGGGTCGATTCGCAGACACCGAGCGCGGACCAGTAGCCTCGTCGTCGAGCCTGTGTGACCCACGTCATAGGCCGAAAGCCAGCGTCGGCACCCACGGTCACCCCCGTTCTGCCGGCCGCACGAGCAAGGAGTGGCATGTCCGACCCGACCGATGTGTCCGGAGCCCCCGGCGCGCACGCCGATGCCCGGCACACGATGCACCACGAGACCTCCGTGGCACCGAGCATGGAACACGACATCACCGACGGCGGCCCGGAAATGGTGCAGTTCGTCGACGGCGACGGCAACCGTCTGGCCACCTGCGAGGCCAACGCCCCGTACGCGCAGATCGTCGAGGACATGACCTCCGAGGACGCGCAGGCGATGTACCGCGACCTGGTGCTGGTGCGCCGGATGGACGCCGAGGGTCACGCGCTGCAGCGCCAGGGCGAACTCGGACTATGGCCCTCGCTGCTCGGCCAGGAAGCCGCGCAGGTCGGTGCCGGACGCGCCCTGAAGAAGCAGGACTACGCCTTCCCCGGCTACCGCGAGCACGGTGTCGCGTGGTGCCGTGGGGTCGACCCGGTCAACCTGCTCGGCATGTTCCGCGGCGTGAACCACGGCGGTTGGAACTCCAACGAGAACAACTTCCACCTCTACACGATCGTCATCGGCAACCAGATGCTGCACGCCACCGGGTACGCGATGGGCATGCAGCGTGACGGCGTCGTCGGCACCGGCGACCCCGAGCGCGACGCGGCCGTGATGGCGTTCACCGGTGACGGCGGCACCGCGCAGGGTGACTACAACGAGGCGATGGTGTTCGCGAGCGTCGCCAACGCACCGGTCGTCTTCTTCGTGCAGAACAACCAGTGGGCGATCTCCGAGCCGAACTACAAGCAATTCCGCATCCCGCCCTATCAGCGCGCACGCGGCTTCGGGTTCCCCGGCGTCCGGGTCGACGGCAACGACGTCCTCGCGGTGTACGCGGTGTCGAAGGCCGCGATGGATGCCGCCCGTGCGGGTCAGGGCCCGACGCTGATCGAGGCGTTCACCTATCGCATGGGTGCGCACACCACGTCCGACGACCCGACCAAGTACCGCATCGCGTCCGAGGTCGACATCTGGCGTGAGAAGGACCCGATCAAGCGCATGCGCGGGTTCATGGAGACCAAGGGCCACGCCGACCCGGCGTTCTTCGAGCAGGTCGAGGCCGAGGCCGACGAACTCGCCGCTCGCATCCGACGCGAGTGCCAGCAGATGCCCGACCCGGAGCCGGTGACGATGTTCGACAAGGTCTACGCCGAACCGCACCCCGTGGTCGACGCCGAGCGCGAGGAGTTCGTCGCCTACCAAGCCTCCTTCGTCGAGGGAGGGGCGAACTGACATGGCAACGCAGAAGATGACGCTCGCCAAGGGCATCAACGCCGGTCTGCGCAAGGCGATGGAGGACGACCCCAAGGTCGTCCTGATGGGTGAGGACGTCGGCAAGCTCGGCGGCGTCTTCCGGATCACCGAGGGTCTGCAGAAGGACTTCGGTGAGGACCGCGTGATCGACACCCCGCTCGCGGAGTCCGGCATCGTCGGCACCGCGATCGGCCTGGCCATGCGCGGCTACCGCCCGGTGGTGGAGATCCAGTTCGACGGGTTCATCTACCCGGCGTTCGACCAGATCATCAGCCAGGTCTCCAAGATGCACTACCGGTCGCTGGGCTACCTGAAGCTGCCGATGGTCATCCGGGTTCCGTTCGGCGGCGGCATCGGAGCTGTCGAGCACCACTCGGAGTCCAACGAGGCGTACTTCGCTCACACCGCGGGTCTGCGTGTGGTCAGCTGCTCCGACCCGGCGGACGCCTACTGGATGATCCAGCAGGCGATCCAGACCGACGACCCGGTGCTGTTCTACGAACCCAAGCGCCGCTACCACGAGCGTGCAGAGGTCGACCTGGACGAGTCCACCGGTGCACCGCTCGGGCTGTACGACGCGCGAGTGGCGCGGGAGGGCAGCGACCTGACTCTCATCGCGTACGGACCGATGGTAAAGACCTGCCGCCAGGCCGCGGAAGCCGCTGCGGCAGAAGGACGTTCGATCGAGGTGATCGATCTTCGGTCGCTCTCGCCGCTCGACCGCGCGACGATCTTCACCTCGGCGAAGAAGACCGGACGCGTCGTCGTGGTGCACGAGGCGAGCACCTTCCTCGGACTCGGCTCGGAACTCGCCGCGCTGATCCAGCAGGAGTGCTTCTACCACTTGGAGGCACCTGTGCTCCGGGTCGGTGGATACAACCTGCCGTACCCGCCCAGCCGCTTCGAGGAGCACTTCCTGCCCGACCTCGACCGCATCCTCGATGCCGTCGACCGCTCGCTGGCGTACTGAGGGGATCACTGACATGGGTGTGAAGCTGTTCAACCTGCCCGACCCTGGTGAAGGACTCGTCGAGGCGGACGTCGTCACCTGGAAGATCAAGCCGGGCGACACCGTCAAGGTCAATGACGTCGTCGTCGAGATCGAGACCGCAAAATCGTTGGTGGAGTTGCCGATTCCGTGGGCCGGCACCGTCGTCGAGCTGCTCGTCGAGGAGGGTGCGACGGTCGATGTCGGCAGCCCGATCGTGTCGATCGAGGTGGAGGGCGCAGAGTCCGAGACCCCGTCGTCCACCCCGGCGGCCGACACCGCCGTCCAGGGCGCTGCGCCCGACTCGCAGGCCGCGAAGGAGGACGAGAAGGAGCGCGTGGCCAACCTCGTCGGTTACGGCGCGGTCGCCGGTTCGACCCAGCGGCGTGCCCGCCGCACAGCGCCCCCGGCGACACCCTCCCGAAAGTCCGCAGAACTCGCGGGTCAAGTCACCGGATCTGCGGACACTCCCCAGCCGAAGTCCGCAGAACTCGCCGGCCAGGTCGCCGGATCTGCGGACAAGCGCGGGAAGGTGCTGGCCAAGCCGCCGGTGCGTAAGTTCGCCAAGGACAACGGGGTCGACCTGTCCGCGATCACCCCGTCCCGTCCGGACGGCGTCATCACCCGCGCCGAGGTGGAAGCACACCTCACCTCGCTGGTTGAGACTGGACGCAGCGACGTAGGAGCGGCGACTAGTGCCGAAACCCGAGGCGGCGCTGAGCGGGAGACCCGTACGCCGATCAAGGGCGTCCGCAAGATGACCGCCCAAGCGATGGCCGGGTCGGCGTTCACCGCCCCGCACGTCACCGAGTTCATCACCGTCGACATGACCCGGACGATGGAACTCGTCGACCGCCTCAAAGCCGACCGTGAGTTCAAGGGCGTCAAGGTCACCCCGTTGCTCGTGCTCGCCAAGGCGCTGTGCGTAGCCGTGAAGCGCAACCCGGAGATCAACGCGAGCTGGGACGAAACGGCCCAGGAGATCGTGGTCAAGCACTACGTCAACCTGGGGATCGCGGCGTCCACGCCGCGTGGCTTGATCGTGCCGAACATCAAGGACGCCGACCGCATGAACCTGCGCGAGCTCGCCGAAGCGATGGGCTCACTGGTCGAGACCGCCCGCGAGGGCAAGACACCGCCGGCCGACATGTCCGGTGGCTCGATCACGATCACCAACGTCGGTGTCTTCGGCGTCGACAACGGCACCCCGATCATCAATCCGGGTGAGGCCGCGATCCTGTGCTTCGGCGCGGTGCGCAAGATGCCGTGGGTGGTCACCGACGCGTCCGGCAAGGACACGATCGTGCCGCGTCAGGTTACCCAGTTGTCGTTGGCCTTCGACCACCGCCTGGTCGACGGCGACCTCGGCTCGCGCTTCCTGGCGGATGTCGCGGCTCTGCTGGAGGACCCGGGCAAGGCACTTGTCTGGGGCTGAGACGTCGGACGACGGCCGCTACATCATCGTCGACGGACGGCGGTGGCGGGCGACCGATCCGTCGATCCCGCAGAAGCTGAAGGCCGAACTGGTCGCCGAACTGATGCGGGCTCGACGACTGGTCAGGACGCGCGGGGACGAGGTGCGCCCGTTCGTCCAGGACGCCAAGGTGGCCCTCGGTGAGCGCGGCGAACCGTGGTGGGAGCAGGCGAGCGACGAAGGCGTCCGCGAGCGCTTGGCGGCGTCGATGCGCGTCCTGCTTCGGCATCGTGACGGAAAGACGATCTGCCCCAGCGATGCGGCCCGGGTCGCCGGTGGTGACGACTGGCGTGAGTTGATGCCGGCGGCCCGCGAGGTCGCCGGCACGCTCGCGTCCGAGAAGGTCGTCGTGATCCAGCAGCGCGGTGAGCCGGTCGACCTCGATGCGGCCAAGGGACCGATCCGGTTGGCCGCGGGGCCTGAGTTGAAGCGCTGATCGACGGTGCCGTTCGGTTTGGTTCTTGCTGGCGTCACGTGGTCTCGATCGCGGCACTCACTCGCCTAGCGGCTCGCCTACTCGACCGGCGTGATGCTCGGGCACATGCAGGAAGCCGGTCAGCCCGAGAACGCGCGGCGGGCGACGTGATCCTGGCCGTCTGTCCCAAGCAAGCCTGACGCCGGCGCGTGAGGCGATGACGGACGTGGTCGTCGACTTCTTGGCGCTCACCGGCTGATTCCCGTCGGCGAGAGGCGCCGTGGTGTTGACTCTGACACGGTGTCAGACGGTCGAGTGGGTGGCGTCATGTTGAGTATCGGAGATTTCGCACGGCTCGCCGGGGTGTCGGTCCGGATGCTGAGGCACTACGACCGCCTCGGTCTGGTGTCCGCGGCTCGCGTCGACCCACACACGGGTTACCGCTTCTACGAGCCCAGGCAACTGCAACGCGTCCACGCCCTCATCGGCTTGAAGGACCTCGGGTTCACGCTCGAGCAGATCGGACCGATGTTGGCGGGGCAGATCGACACCGAGACCTTCCGCGAGCTCCTCGACCGACGTCGGGCAGCTTTGCGCGAACAGATCGATGCCGATCACCGGCGCCTCGCCGACGTCGAGCGACATCTGCGTCTGATGGAAGGAAACACCGTCATGGAGTTCATCGAGAAGTCATTGCCCGCACTGGAACTGAGCCAACGGACGGCGACGGTCGCCGATCGGAGCCAGATCGGGCCGGTCATCGGTCCGATGTTCGAGGAGTTGGTTGCCGCACAGATCGAAGCCGCGGGGCAGCCGGCACACCCCGCGTACGCCTGGTATCGGGCGGACGGTGAGCGGCTCGATTTCGGTGCTGGGTTCGACACCGAGATCGACGGGTTCGAGACCGGTGAACTCGACGCTGTCGAGCGGGCGGTGACCGTGACGTACGTCGGCCCGATGAGTGGCATCGGTGACGCGTGGGCCGAACTCGGCACCCACGTCGCGTCGCTCGGTCTCGAGCCGTACGGCCCGTGTCGCGAGGTGTACCTCGACACCAACGGCCCGCAGGAGAAGTGGGTGACCGAGTTGCATCAGCCGGTGCGCGGCTGAGTGGTCTCTCGCGTCGGGCGCGGGTTCGCGAACTCGCGCCCGACGCGACGTGCCGCGCGGACCACAAGCGACCGTCCGCCCGATCGACGGCCGACGTCCGCCGGTTCGGGCAAGCTTGACCACATGAACGAACTGCGACTGCGCACCGTCCTCGAACCCGCGGGGCCGGCCGGAGCCATCGTGCTCACCGATGAGCAGGTGGAACAGCTCGGCGCCGGCAAGCGCGCGCCCATTCGAGTGACGATCGGCGAGGTGACCCGGCCCTTGCGGCTCGCACGGATGGGTGGTCGAAATGCTGCGTGAGGGAAAGACCCGTAGCTGACCGGTCGGACTACCGTCGTCGACATGCCGTCGTACCCGTGGCGTGTGCCGCCGGAGTTGTCGCAGTTCGTCGAGTCCGTCGAGGGATTCGACTACCGGCTCGACCGCGACGCCGTGCACCACGGGCTGCCCTCGACGACCCTCACCGTGATCATCCAGTTCGACGAAGCGCTGGATTGCGGTTGGGTGGGTGATGCCGCCTCCGATCGTTTCTGGGTGTTGGCGGCCGGACTGCACCAGCGTCCGGCCCTGATCCGCACGCACGGCCGGCAGTGCGGCATCCAGCTGGCGCTCACTCCCTTCGGCGCGCGTGCGCTGCACGGCATGCCGGCGGCGGAACTTGCGGGCGGTCTGGTCCATGCGGACGACGACCTTCCGGCGTTCCCGGCGTCGTTGCACGAGCGGCTCGGTCCACTCACCTGGCCCGAACGGTTCACGGTGCTCGAACGCCACCTGTTCGCCCGGCTCGCTGCGGCGGACTGCGAACCTGCGTGCCCCGAGGTGCGCGAGGGGTGGCGACTGATCATCGCGTCCGGGGGACGGATGCCGATCGAGCGGGTGGCCGACCGTGTCGGGTGGTCGCGACGACACCTGCTCAACCAGTTCCGCAGCGAGTTCGGACTGACTCCCAAACAGGTCGCACGACTGGCGCGATTCGAGCGGGCGCACCGCTTGGCCGAAGGCGGCACCGCGCTTGTCGACGCGGCGTACGCCGCCGGCTACGCCGACCAGGCGCACCTCAACCGGGAATGGCGCCGCCTCGCCAGCCGCACGCCCACGGCGACCCTGGCTGAGTTCCCAAAGGTTCAATCCGAGCCGATGCGTTCCGGGAAAGAATCACGAACATGACCAGACCACAACTGTATTCCTGCCTCCGCTACGCCGACGCCGGCGCTGCGATCGAGTTCCTGACCGCGCTCGGCTTCACCGAGCGCCTCGTAGTGCACGACGACGCCGACCCGAAGGTCGTCCATCACGCCCAGTTCGCCTGGCGCGACAACGGCGGCATCATGTTCGGCACCGACCGCCCGGACGGCATCGGACCCAGGCCGGGCACCGCCTGCGTCAACCTCGTCGTCGAGTCCGACGATCAGGTCGACGCGACGCTGGCCCGCGCCTTGGCCGCGGGTGCGCGACAACTCGACGAAGTGCACGAGCCGCCGTACGGCGGTCGGTCGGTGGCCGTCGCCGATCACGAGGGCAACATCTGGAACATCGACTCCTACCCCGGCGCATGAGTCGCCGCCACCGCGGGGGACGGTCGGAGCAACGAACGCAGATCGTCGCGCAGGAGCCGGCCGCGGATGATGAGTTCGTATTGCGCGAGCGCCGTGCAGCTCTGCGCGCACAACACCCCGAGCAGCACGACCACCTGCGCCATCGTGGCGTCCATCGGGGACCCGCCGCCGAGCATCACGCCCAGGAAGGCTCCGGGCAGGGTGACGATGCCGGCGGTCTTCACGCTGTCGATGCCGGGGATCAGCGACTCTTCGATCCGCGGGTGGAGCACCTGCGCGGCCGCGGTCTGCGCGGGCAGGCCGAGCGCGAGGTAGCCCTCGAAGATCTCGTGCTGCTCCTCGAGCGCGCGGAAGGAATTGCGGCCGCCGAGGGTGTGCACCGACATGATGTTGTTCATCACGACGCCGGCGATCGGGATGAGCGCGACCCCCTTGAACGGGATGGTGCCGGAGAACACCGTCACCGCGAGCACCGGCAGCAGCCCGGCGCCCATCGCGAGCGCGGCCATCGGCGCCTGGCGCCGACTGACGCCGACGCGCCCGACACTGGTCAGCACCGCCATCGTGAACATCGCCACGATGACCAGCAGCGTTGCCCACAGGTGCGAGATCGCGAACACGATGAGCAGCGCAACCACGACCAACTGGACGACCGAACGCAGCCCGGCGATCGCGATCGAAGGGGCGAGCCCGGTGCCGGCCCGCCATTCCAGGAGCACGGGGATTGCCAGCAGCAGCACGCAGCACGCGACGAGCGAGATGCCCCAGGTGATGACCACGGGTCGACTTTAGGTGGGATCGCCGACATCGACCTGGGAGGGTTTCGGTTTTGGCGCGGATCCTGAGGCCGCTGTGCTCGCGGCGAATCCGGCTCAACCACCGGGCGCTACCTGACCGGCGGGATCTGTGACCTCGGCGCCCACTCCCGCTCGAGCAGCGCGTACTCCAGCATCGTCGCCCAGCCGCCCTTGAACCAGATGCTCTCCACCGTGCGGGCCTCACGGCGGAAACCGAGCCGCTCGACGACGCGCACTGACGCCTCGTTCAACTCGTTGATGCGCGCGACTATGCGGTGCAGCCCGAGCCCACCGAACCCGAGGTCGAGCAGGGCCGCGACGGCCTCACCGGCGTACCCGCGTCCGCGGACACCGGGGTGGAAGATGTAGCCGACCTCGCCCGATCGGTCCTTCTCGCTGTGCCAGAAGAGCACGACGTCGCCGACCAGGCGACCGGTGGCGGTCTCCTCGACGCCGAGGCTCACATCGTCGCCCGGTGCGTCGAAAACGCTTCGGCCCAGGCCGATCCGATACGCCGCTCGACACCATCCCGGTCGAGGACGTCGTACGGCACGTACTGCACGACGTCCGGATCGGACTTGTACTACAGCATCGCGTCGGTGTCGGCCGACGTGATCGGACGCAGCGCCAGGCACTCGGTGCGGATCGGATAGTGGGGGTGCAACACCCCTCGATCGTAGGAGCGGGCACGACGAACCGGGCCCCTCCCCGCAGTGGGGGGAGGCCCGGTTGGGGTGCGAAGCGTGGCTCAGTCGGCCAGGTGCTTCGGCGTGGTGTGACTCGGCGCTTCGACCTCGACGTCGCCGGACGCGGCGTGCTTGGCCGCCGTGTCGGCATCGTCTTCGATCGTGCTGTCGGTGGCGTCGATGTCACAGGCCGCAGCGTTGACGGCCGGAGGCGTGCCCGCCGGCGCGGTGCCCGGCTCGAGACCGGCGAAGTTGTCGCCCGCCTCGTCGGCCGAGGACGCGCCGCCTTCGGCAGCCTGCTGGCGCATCGCTGCCGACGCGGACTGCGAGCGAAGTTCCACCTTCGGCATCAGCAGGGTGACCAGGAACCCGACCAGCATGACGGAAGCCGCCGCGATGAAGATCTGCGAGATCGAATCGGAGAAGCCGACCTTGAACGGGTGGGCGACGACGTCCGACATCTTGCTGATGATCGATGAGTCGTCCTGAACCCTGGCCATGATCGAGGTGTCGCCCTTGAGGACGCCGGCGTTGTACGGGTTCTGCAGCAGGGACGGGTCGGCCTTCGCGGCTTGTTGAATGGCGGGCAGCTCGGCCTTGAAAGCCGAGGAGATCTTCTCGCCGACGGTGCTGAACAGGATCGACAGGAAGATCGCGACACCGAGGGTTCCACCGAGCTGACGGAAGAACGTCGCGGCCGAGGTCGCCACACCGATCTCCTGCGGCGGCACGGCGTTCTGCACGATCAGCGTCAGCGGCTGCATGCAGTTACCGATACCGATGCCGAGCAGGAACATGAACGCCATGACGACAGCGAGGTTGGTGCCGGCGTCGATCGTCCACAGCAGCACCATCGCCAACGTCGCGATCGCGGTACCGATGATCGGGAACGGTCGGATGATCCCGGTGCGGGAGGTGATGATGCCGGACGTCATCGCCATGCTCATCATGCCGACGACCATCGGCAGCATCATCAGACCCGACATCATCGGGGACGCTCCGTGCACGATCTGCATGTACAGGGGCAGCACCATCATCGCACCGAACATCGCCAGACCGACGATGACGGATGCCACGACCGTGACGCTGACGGCCCTGATTCGGAAGATCCGCAGCGGGATCAGCGCGTCGTCGCCCATCGACCGCTCGATGAAGCAGAACGCGATGACGCCGACGGCACCGATCGCGAAGGCGGCGAGCGCCTTGCCTGAGCCCCAGCCCCACTCGCGGCCCTGTTCGGCGACGGTGAGCAGCGGGACGAGCGCGACGACGAGCGCGGCGGCGCCCCACCAGTCGACGCGGGCCTCGCGGCGCACGTGGTGCAGGTGCAGGGTGCGCGAGACGACCAAGAGTGCGGCGATGCCGATCGGCACGTTGACCAGGAAGACCCAGCGCCATCCGGTGATGCCGGCGATCGAGCTGGTCTGTGCGAACAGTCCGCCGATGACCGGGCCGAGCACCGAGCTGGTGGCGAAGACTGCCATGAAGTAGCCGGTGTACTTTGCGCGCTCACGCGGCGCCACGATGTCGCCGATGATCGCCAGGGCCAAGGTGAACAGGCCACCGGCGCCGACGCCCTGGATGGCACGGAACACGGCGAGCTGGGTCATCGAGTCGGCGAACGCACACGCGAATGAGCCGACGATGAAGACGCTGATTGCGAACAGGAACAGCTTCTTGCGGCCGTACAGGTCACCGAGCTTGCCGTAGATCGGGGTCGCGATCGTCGAGGTGATCAGGTAGGCCGTGGTGACCCAGGCCTGCATCGACAGGCCGTGCAGTTCGTCACCGATGGTGCGGATGGCGGTGGAGACGATGGTCTGGTCGAGGGCGGCGAGGAACATGCCCATGAGCAGGCCGGTGAGGATCCGCAGGATCTGACTGTGTGTGTAGTCGCCGTCGGACGTTGCGGTCGGCTTCGCGGCGGCGGTGGTCATGCGTCCTGCTTTCCGCAGTGGGTGTTGCGTTCGAGTTCGTGGGTGAGGGCTTGGTCGAACCGTCCGAGATACGCGGTGAAGTCGCGCACCTCGTCGGTGGTCCAGCCGGTGAGCATCGAGCGGAACCACTCGGCTCGGCGGGCGGCGAGTTCGTCGATGATCTGCTTGCCTTCGTCGGTCAGTCGCACCACCTGGGCGCGGCCGTCCTGCGGGTCGGCGACCTTCTCGGCGACACCGGCGGCCACCAGGTGACTGATCTGCCGGCTGACCGTCGAGATGTCCGAGTGCACGCAGGCGGCGACCGCCGAGACGCGCTGATCGCCCTGCTTGAGCGCGATGAGCACCGGGTAGGACGAGGCGTCGATGGCCGGGTGCAGCCGGGGGAGGTGGTTGCGCAGCGCCGACAGCTTTTTGACGACGTGCACCAGGTCGGTGGCGAGTTCGCCGGCGACCTTCGTGCTCACGGACATGGACTTCCTCACAGGTTGTTTGCAGCAAGCAACTTTACACATAGTAGATCGATGCAAACAAGTGACGCGGTGAGGCTCGACACGTGCCGATACAGGGGGCCGGGTTGCCCCGACATGAAGCCTTGACTTAGGTTGCCTTACTCGATCGAAGGGCAGGGCATGACCACGACGGCCGACCCGCACGCATCGCTCACCGCCGCGGTGCGCGCGTTCGAGCTGAACACGGCGCTGTTCGATCAACTTCAAGGTCTGCTCGCCCGAACAAGCTGACCGCGTGGACCGAATTCGTGACCTGCCGGGCGTACTCGCGTTCGTTGTGCTGTTCGTCGTGGTGTTCCTGCGTGCCGGTGGCACCTACCTGCTGGGTCGCGCCGCCATGCGGGCAGGACACGCCACGCGGTGGCGGGGCAAACTCAGTGGTCCACGGATGGCGCGCGCCAGGGAGTTGTCGTCGCGTTTCGGCGTGTTCGCGGTTCCGTTGTCGTTCTTGACCATCGGCGTCCAGACCGCCGTGAACTTCTCCGCCGGTCTCACTCGGATGCCGGCGCGCAGGTACGTTCCGGCTCTGCTCGTCGGGTGCGTGATCTGGGCGGCGATCTACGCCGGTCTGTTCACCCTCTTGCTCGACCTGTCGGAGCGCTGAATCTCAAGGAGTGACGGTCATCGCGTCGAGCACCCGGCGTGCGACGTCCTCGTCGCCCTCGACGTGGTAGCGCAGATCCTCGGTGGCGATCCGGCCCGCGCCGCGTCGGGTGAACTCCTCGGTGGTCATGCGGATCGACGTCACATCGGTGCTCTCGACATGTGAATCGCCGGAGAACAGTTCCTCACCGTACGGCTTGCCGTTCTCGTCCTCGATCACCCGGACGCCCGAGCGCGCGTTCACCGGGCCGGTCGTCTCCACGATCACGGTCGTGCCGATCGGTAATCCGGCCTTCGCGGCCCGGATCGGCAGCGCTGCCATCAGCCGGCCAGTGAACAGAGCGGCCGCTGGGGTGTCGAGATTGCCCGGCCGGTTGAGCGCCTGGCGAATGTCCTGCTCGTGGCACCACATGTCGACGATGCGCAGCGACACCAGGTCGACCGGACGACGCGGCCCGACCGCGGTCTCGACGATCGTTTCGGGGTCGGCGAGCAACTGGTGCAGGGCAGCGACCCGTTGTGGGAACAGTTCCTGCCACTGCGCGACCACCTCGGGTCCGGGTGTTCCGCGACGCGCCTCGACGTGGGCTTCCATGAAGCGTCCGAAGTCGCTGCGCAGCCACTTGTAATCAGGCACCTCGACCTCGGGTGTCGGGCCGCCGTTGAAGATGTCCTCCAGCCCGACGACGTGCGAGAACTGGTCCTTCACCGTCCAGCCGGGGCACTGCGTCGGCTTGGTGAAGTCGTCCTCATGGCAGGTGAATCCGAGGTCGAGGATCGCCTGTCCGGTGGCGGAGTAGGCCGCGATGAGCTCGGTCAGTTCGGTGGGGGCAGCCGGATGCATGTTCCCCAGGTTAGGGGTGTGAACCTGCGACGTACCCTGAACGGGTGGGCATGATCTCGAACGACGCGGCGTCGCTGGCGATCCAGTACGACACGACCGACCGACTCGCGACCAGGGCGTCGGTGTGGCGCGACACCCCGGACGGGCGCAACCCGACAAGGGCGGCGCTCGCCGCCGTCGTGGCGGCTGAACCTGCCGACTTCCTCGAGGTCGGTTGCGGGACGGGCGAATTCGCCGCGTCCGTAAGCGATGCTCTTCCGAACACTCATGTCGTCGCGACCGACCGTTCTCGAACGATGGCGCTCGCCACCGCTCGACACGGTGTCCTGACCCAGGTCGCCGAGGCCGCGGATCTGCCGTTCGACGACGCGTCCTTCGATGTGGTGTACGCCGGTTGGATGCTCTACCACGTGCCCGATCTGGACGCCGCGCTCAGGCAGGTGCGCCGGGTGCTTCGACCAGGCGGCGCTTTCGTCGCGGTCACGAACGGTGACCAGCACCTGGCCGACCTGCTGACGCAGGCCGGGGGAGAGCCGCTGATCAGCCGGTTCAGCTCCGAGAACGGCGCGGACGTGCTGCGTCGCCACTTCGCCGCCGTCGAGCGGGAGGACTTCGACACTCGGGCGGTTTTCGCCGATCACGCTGCGGCCCACGCCTACCTGTGCACCTTCCAGCCCGCGCTCGCCGACGCGCTGCCGCCCTTCGGGGGCGAGCGAACCTACTGCGGCGCCTCGACCGTGTTCGTCGCTCGATGACCAACCGCGTCCTCACCCCGTTCGCCGCAGCGGTCGCGCTGACTGTCTGCACCGTCGCCGTCCTCGCCGGTGGGGCTGCGAACCCGCTCGAACTCCTCGACCCCGGCCCGTTGGTGCGATGGGGGCTGCCGCTCACCCGCACCGTTCACGACCTTGCCGCCGCGCTCACCATCGGTGCCCTGTTGCTCGGCGGCCTCCTCGTGCCGGAGACCACGAGTTCACGCCGGCGGGTCATCGCCGGGCGGGTCGCGGCCTGGAGTGCACTGGCCTGGGGTCTGGCCGGCGTCGCCCGTGCCGTGCTGGCGTACGGCGACGCTGCCGGTGTCCCGGTCGGCTCCGAGGGATTCTGGACGGGCGCCTGGAAGTTCACCTGGGATCTCGAGGTGCTGCGCGCCCCGGCCATCACCGCCGTCGGTGCCCTGTCGGTCAGCGCCTGGTGCTTCCTCAATCCCCGCCGCAACGGACTCGCATGGGCCTTTTTCGGTGCTCTCCTCGCACTGTGGCCGCTCGCGCTCTCCGGCCACGCCGCCGGTAGCGCCGACCACGAGACCGGCGTCGACTCGCTCGCCGTCCACCTGCTGTCGGTGACGATCTGGGTCGGCGGGATCGCCGCGATCACGGTGATGTGGAACACCCTCGGCAAATCAGCAAGCGTCGTTCTGCAACGGTTCTCCTCCATCGCACTGTGGTGCTACGTCGGCGTCGCCGGGTCGGGGGTCCTGGCTGCACTCCTGCGGCTGCGCTCGCTGTCCGATCTCGGCAGTGCGTACGGCGTCCTGCTCCTGCTCAAGGTGGGTGCGCTGGTCGCACTCGGCGTCATCGGTGCCCGCCAGCGCTCAGCGGTCGTCGAGCGGCTGAAGAAGGACCTGCAGGACAAACCGGCCCGCTCGCTCGCCGTCCGGCTGGCGTCGGTCGAGGTGGTCATCATGGCCGTCGCGATCGGGTTGGCGACAGCGCTCGCCCGTACTGCACCGCCGCTGGTCCAGGAGGAGTCCGCCGACCCCGTCGTCGCGCTGACCGGCTACCCGGCACCGCCGCAGATCAGCGCCGCCGAGATCTTCGGATCGTGGCGCACGCAGTGGCTGTTCACCTCGGTCGCCGTCGTCGCCGTCCTCGTCTACCTGCGCTGGGTGCGCCGCCTGCAGCAGCGCGGCGACAAGTGGCCGATCGACCGCACGATCTCCTGGTGTTTCGGCTGGGCGCTGTTCGTGTTCATGATCAGCGGCGGGCCCGGCATCTACGGACGCGTGATGTTCTCGGCACACATGGCCGAACACATGATGCTGTCGATGGTCGTGCCGATCTTCCTGGTGCGCGGAGCCGGCGTCACGCTCGCACTGCGTGCGCTGCCCAAGCGCAAGGACAAGACCCTCGGCCCGCGTGAACTGCTGCTCGCCTCGGTGCACTCCCGGGTGCTCAACGTCGTCGCAAACCCGGCCATCATCGCAACGATCGTGCTCGGCACGCTGATTCTCTTCTATTACACCGGCTGGTTCGAGTTCGCGCTCACCACCCACACCGGGCACCTGACGATGATCATCCACTTCGTGCTGTCCGGTTACCTGTTCGCGTGGTCGCTGGTGGGCATCGACCCCGGGCCAGGTAAGTGGCCGGCGCCGATCCGGTTGCTCGTCCTGTTGGTCACCGTCGCCTTCCACGCCTTCTTCGGCGTGGCCTTGATGACCGGCACCGACCTGCTCGCCGGCGACTTCTTCACCCGGGTCGGACTGTCCTACGTGCCCGACCCGCTGCTGGACCAGCAGCGCGCGGGTACCGTCGCCTGGGGTGTCGGTGAGGTGCCGACGCTGGTGCTGACGATGCTCATCGCGTTCGAGTGGTACCGCACCGACAGTCGGGATGCCGAGCGTCAGGAGCGCAAGGCCGAGCGGGACGGCGACTCCGACCTGAACGCCTACAACGACTACCTGGCCGGCCTGGGCCGGGGCCGAGGAGGCAGCTGATGAAGGTAGCGCTGATCCAGTTGGCGTACGACGACAACGAGCCGAATGCCGAGCGGATCGATCGCGTGGTCGACCTCGTCGAGAAGCAGCGTGGACACGATCTGGTCATGCTGCCCGAACTCTGGTCGGCCGGCGGTTTCGACTACCGGGCGTGGTCAGGCGCAGCCCAGGCGACGGACGGCGTTGTCGCACAGCGGCTCTCGGACGCAGCGCGCTCGATCGGCGCGTACCTGCACGGGGGGTCCATCGTCGAGCGTCCGGCGGACGGCTCCACCGGTGCCGAGGGCAAAGACCTGTGGAACACGTCGCTGATCTTCGGCCGCGACGGGCGGACCCTCGCGACCTACCGCAAGATCCACCGCTTCGGGTTCGCCGGCGGCGAGCCGAAGCTGATGGAGGCGGGAGAGGACCTGGTGACCGTGGAGATCGACGGCACCAGGGCCGGCCTCAGCACCTGCTACGACCTGCGCTTCCCCGAGCTGTACCGGCAGTACGGCGACCGCGACGTCGAACTGTCGTTGATTCCGGCGGCGTGGCCGATGGCGCGGGTCGAGCATTGGCGAGTCCTGTTGCGCGCCAGGGCGATCGAGAACCAGACCTTTGTGCTGGCCTGCAACACAGCGGGCACCCACGCCAAGACCGAGATGGGTGGACACTCGGCAGTCATCGACCCCAACGGCGTTGTGCTGGCCGAAGCGGGGGAGGGTGAAGAGGTGCTCCGAGCAGAGATCGACCCCTCGCTCGTCGCCCAGCAGCGCGAGTCCTTCCCGGTTCTGCGGGACCGTCGCCTGTGAGCAGTCGCGCGGCCAGCCCGTCGCCATGCTGATCGACCGCCGGCGGGCCGGCCTGATCGTGCGCGACAAGGACTGGGCGGCACTCGGCACGAACGAGATCGTCCGCATGATGAACTCGCGCATGGGCGGCGAGATCGTCGCCCCGTTCAGGACGACGCAGTTCGGGCCGCCCACGTCCCGAGTGCTCTCGGTGCGAGACTGGCGACATGGTCGACCGGTTGCGTGCCCCTGAACTTCGAGGCCGGCGGTGGCTGAACACCGGCGGCGAGGAACTCTCACTCGGCGGTCTGCGCGGCCGAATCGTCGTTCTGGACTTCTGGACCTTCTGTTGCGTGAACTGCCTGCACGTCCTGGACGAACTGCGTCCGCTCGAGCAGGAGTTCGCCGACTCGCTGGTGATCATCGGCGTGCACTCGCCCAAGTTCGAGCACGAAGGGCGACCTGAAGCCGTCGAGGCCGCCGTCGAGCGGTACGCCGTCCATCACCCGGTGCTCGATGATCCCGACCTGGTGACGTGGGATGCGTACACGGCTCGTGCCTGGCCGACGCTGGTCGTCATCGACCCGGAGGGCTACATCGTCGGACAGATGTCGGGTGAGGGTCATGGACCGGGCATCGCCTCGCTGGTCCGTGAACTGATCAGCGAGCACAGCGCGAGGGGCACTCTGCGGCGAGGAGATTCACCGTACGTCCCGCCGAGCTCGGACTCGACGCAGTTCAGGTTCCCGGGGAAGGCCGTCCCGCTGGGTGACGGCGGCTTCGTCGTCAGCGACACTGCGCACCACCAGATCGTGCTCCTGGAATCGGACCTGCGGACCGAACGGGCACGATTCGGTGGGCCGGAGGTCTTCGAAGAACCGCAAGGCGTCTGTGTGCTCCCACCGGACGCGGCCGAACGGCTCGGCTACGACCTGCTGGTCGCGGACACGGTGAACCACCGAATTGCCTCGATCCGGTTGTCCGACGGGCGGATTCGCACTGAGGCGGGTACGGGTGAGCAGCTGCGTGAGCGTTCCGGAGGCGGTGCTGCGCACAAGCAGCCGCTGTCCTCGCCGTGGGACATCGTCTGGTGGCTCGACCGCGCGGTGATCGCAATGGCCGGTACCCATCAGCTGTGGGCGCTGCACCTCGCGACCGAACCTGAGAACAACACGGTCGCGGTCCTGGCCGGGACGAGCGCCGAAGGCCTGCGTGACGGTGCGGCGGACGAAGCGTGGCTCGCGCAACCGTCCGGCCTGGCTGTGAGTGCATCCGGCGACCGGGTCTGGATCGCCGACTCCGAGACGTCTGCGCTGCGTTCGATCGTGCTCGACGACAACGGTTTCCGTCTCGAGACGCACATCGGGGAGGGTCTGTTCGACTTCGGGTTCGTGGACGGTGTTCGTTCGCAGGCGCGCATGCAACACCCGCTCGGCGTCGCCGAGGCGGCGGACGGCACCGTGCTGGTCGCCGATACCTACAACGGCGCGATCCGCCGGTTCGACCCTGTGACGCAGGTGCTGAGCACGGCGCTCACCGGGCTGAGCGAACCCAGCGACGTGCTGCCTCTGGACGACGGTCTGATCGTCGTCGAGTCGTCGGCCCATCGCGTCGATCGGATGCGTCTGCCGGCAACCGCTGCGGCCGAGGGCGGCGCCGGACGAGTGCGTCGGTCTGCGACGCAGATCGCGCCGGGCGCAGTCGAACTCGTCGTGCATTTCGAGCCGCCGGCCGGGCAGAAACTGGACGACCGGTACGGCGATCCGACGATGCTGATGGTGTCCTCGACCCCGGATTCGCTGATCCGGTCCGGCGGTGGTCGGGCGACCGGTCTCGCCCGTGCGCTCGATCTCGACAGTTCCGTCGGAGACGGTGTGCTGCACATCAGCGTGCGCGCCGCGTCGTGCGACGCATCCGGGCCCGACGGGGAGGTGCCCGAGCACGCCGCCTGTCACCTGTACCAGCAGGACTGGGGTATTCCGGTGCGGTTGGAGGCCGGTGCGGACGCGGTGCTCGACCTGGATCTGCGCGGGGTCTGATCGTGACGTCGAACGCTCGCCCGGTCGGACGGGATGACAGCGCGCACATAGACTCAGGGGCATGGCTCGAAGCGTCTTCGTGACCTCCGCCGAGGGACAGGCAGGCAAGTCCACCGTCGCCCTCGGACTCCTTCAATTGCTGGCCCGCGAGGCCGGCTCGGTCGGGATCTTCCGACCCGTGACCGCGACCCTCGGCGAGCGTGACCCGATCGTCGAACTGATGCTCACCCAGGCCGGTGGCCACCAGTCCTACGAGTCGGCCATCGGCGTCGGGTACGAGGAGACGCACGGCGATGAGGAGGAGGCGCTGACCCGGATCGTCGAACGCTTTCACGCCCTCGGCGCCGAGCATGACGTCGTCCTCGTGCTGGGTAGCGACTTCCACGACGTGTCGCCGGGAGCGGAGGCGTCGTTCAACGCGATGATCGCCGCGAATCTGGGCACACCGGTCGTGCTGGTGGTGCCGGCGTTCGCCCGGTCGGCGGTCGATGTCGTGACTGCCGCCGAACTCGCCGTCGAGGAACTGCGCACGCGGCACGCCAATCCCGTTGCGGTCGTGGTCAACCGGGCCGACGATGCACGAGCCGACGACATCCGCAACCGCTTCGAGACGTCCAAGCGGCTGGACGGCTTGGCACTCGCCGGCATCCTGCCGGAGAACCCCCTGCTGGACGCCCCGACCGTCGGCGACCTGATGAACGCGTGTCGCGGCGACCTCGTCCAGGGAAACTCGGAGTGGCTGCACCGCGAGGCCCAGGGCTTCCTCGTGGCCGCGATGTCGATGCCGAACGTGCTCACCAGGCTCGTCGACGACGTCACCGTCATCGCTCCCGGCGACCGCTACGACATCCTTCCCGGCCTCGTCCTGGCCCACCAGTCGGGCACGTTCCCGGCGCTGTCGTCGATCGTTCTCACCGGCGGATACACGCCCCCGTCCAGCGTCATCCAGTTGATCGAGGGTGCGCACCTCGAACTCCCGATCATCGTCACCGAACTCGACACCTTCGAGACGACCGCGGTGCTGTCGCGGGTGACGGGGCGCATGCGTCCCGAAGCGAAGGCGAAGGTCGAGGCGGCCCTGCGTAACTTCGCCGATCACGCCGACGCGCAGACCCTGCTGGACTGCATGAAGCTGGGCACCAGCGCAGCCGTCACCCCCTTGATGTTCGGCCACCGGCTGATGGATCGCGCACGCGCGCAGCGCATGCACATCGTGTTGCCGGAGGGAGACGATCCCCGCGTTCTCGAAGCGGCGGACGCGGTATTGCGGCGTGGCATCGCCGACCTGACGATCCTCGGCGACGAGCTGAAGATTCGCTCGCTCGCATCGTCCATCGGTGCCGATCTCAGCGGCGCGAACCTGTTGTCCCCCAACGACCCTCGCCTGGTCGAGGAGTTCGCCACCGAGTACGCGCGGCTGCGGGCGCACAAGAACATCTCGATCGAGCAGGCTCGCGAGACGGTGACGGACGTGTCTTACTTCGGCACCATGATGGTGCACCTCGGCAAGGCCGACGGCATGGTCAGCGGCGCCGCGCACACGACGGCACACACCATCAAGCCGTCCTTCGAGATCATCAAGACGGTGCCGGGCACGAACGTCGTCTCCAGTGTGTTCCTGATGTGCCTTGCCGACGAGGTGCTGGTCTACGGCGACTGCGCAGTCAATCCCGACCCGACCGCCGAACAGCTCGCCGACATCGCGATCTCCTCCGCACGCACCGCACAACAGTTCGACATCGCGCCGCGCGTGGCGATGCTGTCGTACAGCACCGGAAGCTCCGGTCACGGCGCCGACGTGGACAAGGTGCGGCAGGCGACCGCGCTGGTCCACGAGCGTGAACCCGAGCTGCTGGTCGAGGGCCCGATCCAGTACGACGCGGCGGTCGAGCCCTCCGTCGCGAAGTCGAAGATGCCCGACTCCCCGGTCGCCGGTCAGGCCAGCGTGCTGATCTTCCCCGACCTCAATACCGGCAACAACACCTACAAGGCTGTCCAACGCAGCGCCGGTGCGATCGCGATCGGTCCGGTGTTGCAGGGCCTGAACAAGCCGGTCAACGACCTGTCCCGCGGCGCGCTGGTCGACGACATCATCAACACGGTGGCGATCACCGCCATCCAGGCACAGTCACTGCAGCAGGGGATCTCATGAGCAACGTTCTCGTCCTCAACGCCGGCTCGTCGTCGCTGAAGTACCAACTGGTCGACCCCGAGACCGGCGAGGCGTCGGCGAAGGGACTCATCGAGCGGGTCGGTACCGACAAGGGACATCTCAAGCACGAATCCGGTGACCACAAGGACGAGCGGGACGTCGAGGTGCCCGACCATTCGGCCGCGGTGACGGTCATGCAGGACGCGATGGAACGGGGTGGCACACCGCTCACCCCCGACTCGGTGATCGCGGTCGGTCACCGCGTCGTCCACGGTGGACGCAACTTCACCGAACCGACGCTCATCGACGACGGCGTGGAGTCCGAGATCGATCGTGTCGCAGTACTCGCCCCGCTGCACAACCCCGCGGGACTGGCCGGAATCCGCAGTGCCCGCAAGGTTTTTCCCGACCTGCCGCACGTCGCAGTGTTCGACACGGCCTTCTTCTCCGACTTGCCGGCCGCCGCCGCGACGTACGCCATCGACCGTGATCTCGCGCGTGAGCACGCGATTCGCCGGTACGGCTTCCACGGCACCTCGCACGAATACGTCTCGCAGCAGGTGTCCTCGCTGCTGGGTCGCGACGACCTGAAACAGATCGTGTTGCACCTCGGTAATGGCGCGAGCATCTCGGCGGTCGATTCCGGCCGTGCCGTCGAGACCTCAATGGGTCTGACCCCCCTGGAGGGTCTTGTGATGGGTACCCGAAGTGGTGACCTCGACCCGGGAATCCTGTTGCACCTCAGTCGCGTTGCAGACCTTGACACACAGGGGCTCGACGACCTGCTGAACAAGAAGTCCGGCATCTACGGCCTCGGCGGTCACCGCGACTTCCGCGACCTGAAGCAGGCGAAGGACGACGGGGACGAGGCTGCGACGCTGGCGTTCGACGTCTACGTCCACCGTCTGGTGAAGTACGTGGGTGCCTATGCCGCGGTGCTCGGTGGCCTGGACGCCATCACCTTCACCGCCGGTGTCGGTGAGAACTCGCCCACGATCAGGGCTGCTGCGCTGGAGCAACTCGGCTTCCTCGGAGTGCGTCTGGACGAGCAGAAGAACAGTTCACGTGATGGTGGCGCCCGCAGGATCGATGACGGCGCCGGTCGAGTCGCGGTTCTGGTGGTGCCCACGAACGAGGAATGGGCCATCGCACGACACGCAGCCGAGGTCGCCGTCCGCTGACCGAACTCCCACCTACTCGCCCGGACTCACAGCTGTTGCGTGCGCGGCGCGAAACGTCGACTTGTTTCGAGCCGAGCGCGCAACAGTTGCGCACTCGGGGTCGGGGTCGCGTCGATGAGCAGAAGCCGTCGCCCCGAAAAACAGCGCTGGCCGCGACGGGCTATCCGACGTCGCGACCAGCGGTGTCAGATGAATCTATCCCACGCCGCCACGAAACGGGTGCACGACGCCAACTGTGTTGATAGTGGAGACACCGAGAACAACGGTGGCCGACCCATCGAGAGGGGTCAACCACCGTTGACGTGCAGAGGTACTCAGCTCGCGATCGGGCTCAGAACGCTTCTTCCGGCAGTTCCATCAGCGACAGGTCGGTTGCTTCCAGCATGGCCTTCTCCGCGCTCAGACGTGGCAGCACGTTGGCCGCGAAGAACTTCGCCGCCGCCACCTTGCCCGTGTAGAACGCCTGGTCCTTGCCGGCGTCCCCGGCGTCCAGACGGGCCTGTGCGACCTCGGCCTGGCGCAGCAGCAGCCAGCCGATGACGAGGTCACCGGCAGCGAGCAGGAAGCGGGTGGTGTTGAGGCCGACCTTGTAAATCGACTTCGGGTCGCCGTCCTCACTCATCGAACCCATCGCGGTCATGGCGAGGTTCTCGACCATGCCCTGGACGTCCTCGATCGCCTTGCCGAGGTGGTCACGCTCACCGCGCAGCTTGTCGTCGCCCGCGCCGCCCTTGGCGGTCTGCAGCATCTGCTCGGCCAGTGCGCCGAGAGCGACGAACTGGTCCTTGAGGATCTTGCGGAACAGGAAGTCCTGACCCTGGATGGCCGTCGTGCCCTCGTACAGCGTGTCGATCTTCGCGTCGCGGATGTACTGCTCGATCGGGTACTCCTGCAGGAAGCCCGAGCCGCCGAACGTCTGCAGCGATTCGGTGCCCAGCAGCACCCACGCACGCTCCGAACCGACACCCTTGACGATCGGCAGCAGCAGGTCGTTGAGACGCGCGGCCATCTGCGCCGGGGTACCGTCCGCCGGGATCTCGCTGCCGGTGGCCAGGAACTCCTGATCGACGATGTCCTGCTGGGTCGCGGTGAACAGCACCAGCGCCCGCAGACCCTCCGCGTACGCCTTCTGAAGCATCAGCGAGCGGCGGACGTCGGGGTGGTGGGTGATGGTGACGCGTGGGGCGTCCTTCTGCGGCGTGGTCATGTCGGCGCCCTGGACACGCTGCTTGGCGTAATCGAGCGCGTTGAGGTAGCCGGTCGACAAGGTGGCGATCGCCTTGGTGCCCACCAGCATTCGCGCGTGCTCGATGACACGGAACATCTGCGCGATGCCGTCGTGCTCGTCGCCCAGCAGGGTGCCGACGGCGGGTGCGCCGTCGCCGAAGGTGAGCTCGCAGGTGGTCGACACCTTCAGGCCCATTTTCTTCTCGACGTTGGTCGTGTAGACGCCGTTGCGCTCGCCGAGCTCACCGGTCTCCAGGTCGACCTGGTACTTCGGGACGATGAACAGCGACAGTCCCTTGGTGCCCGGGCCGTGACCCTCGGGGCGCGCGAGCACGAAGTGGATGACGTTGTCGGTCATGTCCGACTCGCCGGAGGTGATGAAGCGCTTCACGCCGGTGATGTGCCAGGTGCCGTCGTCCTGCTGCACGGCCTTGGCGCGCCCGGCACCGACGTCCGAACCGGCGTCCGGCTCGGTGAGCACCATCGTGCAGTGCCAGCCCTTTTCGACGATGTGAGTGGCGAGCTTCTTCTGCTCGTCGGTACCGAGCAGGTACAGCAGCTTGCCGAAGGCGTAGCCGGCGGCGAACATCGCGATGGCGGGGTTCGATCCCAGCACCATCTCGTTCAACGCCCACTTCAGGCTCGGCGGAGCGACGGTGCCGCCCAGTTCCTCGTTCACGTCGACGCTCCAGAAACCGGAGTCCTGGTAGGTCTTGTAGCTCTTGGCGAACGACTCGGGCATGGTGACCGACTTGGTCTCCGGGTCGTAGACCGGCGGGTTGCGGTCGGCGTCCACGAACGACGAGGCCAGGTCGGTCTCGGCCAGGCGAGCGACCTCCTTGATCATCTCGCGGGCGGTGTCGGCGTCGAGGTCGGCGTACGGTCCGGTGCCGAGCACCTCATCGCGACCGAGCACCTCGAAGAGGTTGAACTCGATGTCGCGGACGTTGCTCTTGTAGTGCGTCAACGTGTGGCTCCTGTTCAAGCGCAGCGCTTGCCATCGCGCTAGTTACTGGGCAGTAAGGTCATTGTGCTACCCGCCAGTAACGAATGACAACCGGGGGTCCGGTGAATTCCTGGTGTGTCCCGCACGGCGGCTGACACCATGGGCTCATGCAGTCGCAACCCGCTACTCAGGTCGACGCCGCGGTTGCGGCTGTGCGAGCTCAGGGCGAACGCATCACAACGGCCCGGCGCGCGGTCCTGGAGGCGCTCGCCGACCGGCCGCACATGGACGCGGACGCCGTCGCCGGACGCGTCGGGGAACGGCATCCCGGCGTCCACCGCGCCACGATCTATCGCTGTCTGCAGTCGCTCGTCGACCTCGGAGTCATCGCGCACACCCACGTGCCCGACTCGGCGACGATCTACCACCTGGCGGTCTCCGGCCACAGCCACTCGCACCTGCAGTGCGCCGGCTGTCAGCGGATGTTCGACGTCCCGGTCGCTTGGCTCGCCGAGCTCAGCGCTCGCGCCGACCGCGAACTCGGCTTCACGCTCGACGCCGGACACGCTGCGTTGCTCGGCCGCTGTGCCGACTGCCGCGAGCCCGGCGCGCCGAGTGGCCGGGCTGTGAACGAGCGTCCGGGGTATGGCCCGGCCACCAATTCATAGCCCGGCCACTCGGCGTCGGGGCGGGTGCGTGGGGCACAGTGGGGGACATGAGTTCCCTCGAGCGCAAGCAGCCCCCGAACCCCTACGACTTCCTTCCCGCGCTGCCCTCCTTCGAGGTCCGCAGCGACGACGTGACCGACGGTCAGCCGCTCAAGGCCGACCAGGTGCAGGCGCAGGGCGACACCTCGCCGCAGCTGTCCTGGTCCGGAGACCCTGAGGGCACCAAGTCGTACGTCGTCACCTGCTTCGACCCGGACGCCCCGACGCCGTCCGGCTACTGGCACTGGGTGCTCGTCGATGTGCCCGCCGACGTCACCTCGCTCGACACGGGCGCCGGCGCGGAGGGCGCGTCGCTGCCCGGCGCGGCATTCATGCTGAAGAACGACGGCGGCACCGTCGCGTACGCCGGGGCGGCACCGCCTGAGGGCGACGTCTTCCCTCACCGCTACTACTTCGCCGTCCACGCGGTGGGCGAGGAGTCGCTGGGCATCGACGCGGACGCGTCCCCGGCGGTCTGCTCGTTCAACCTGGCTTTCAAGGCGATCGGCCGCGGCTTCATCCACGGCACCTACCAGGCCTGAGCCACCCACTGGTCACCGATCGGCCACCCGCCCGCGAATGGGGTGGGTGGCCGATCCGCTTCAGACCCGGGACCCCAGGATCGCGTTCCGGCGCGCCAACCGGTGCTCGCGCCTGATCTGCGCCTCGCGGGGTTCTCCTCCAGCACGGTGAGGATCAGTTTGATCCCGAACTTCAGGTGACATCCGGCCTAGCATTGCCGTTCATGGCCTCATCCCTGTCTGTTCGTCGCGCTCATGCGGTGGTGGCGATCGTCTCCTGGTTGTCGGTGCTGCTCGTCGCGATCGTCTCGGCCGCGGACGGTTTCGCCGCGCGCACGGTGGTCGAAGGCAACCTGTTCGGCACGCACACGTCCGGAATCGCCGGAGCGCCCGGCCGGATCGGCGACACCTTCAGCTACTTCACCGTCTGGTCGAATGTCGTTGTCGCGGTTGCCTTCACGCTGCTCGCGCTGCGGCCCGGGGTCGACTCGTTGCTGCACCGGGTGTTGCTGCTGGACGCGTTGCTGATGATCACGATCACGACCATCGTCTACTGGGCGATGCTCGCGGCGAACGACACTTGGCAGGGCTGGTCGGTGATCACCAGCCCGCTGCAGCACCTCGTGGTCGGTGTTCTCGCCGTCGGCGTCTGGGCGACCTACGGCCCGCGCGGTTGGTTGAGCTTCCGGCTGCTGCCGTGGGCGTTGGTCGTCCCGTTGATCTGGATCGTGTGGACGCTGTTGCGCGGACGGGTGATCGACGCCTACCCGTACGACTTCACCGACGTCTCGACTCTCGGATACGCCCGGGTGGCAACCACTCTCGCGGCGATCCTGGCGATCGGCCTTCTCATCGCGGCGATCTACTGCCGTATCGATCGGGCCCTCGAACGTAGATCTCCGAAGCGCGCATAAACGATTCGCTTTCGAAGCAGCGGTGCTGCGACCATTCCTCGGTGAGCAGCACCGTCAACACCGGACACACCGACTTGCGCGCCTTCTGGCGCGACCTGCCGCGCGAGGGCAAATGGCTGCTGTCGACGACGGCGATCCAACTGCTCGGCCGCGGTCTCACTTTGCCGTTCACGATCATCTATCTGCACGAGATCAAGGACGTCAGTCTCGACCTCGCGGGCACCCTGATGGCGTGGATCGCGGTCATCGGGGTGGTGGCCACCGGGCCGGGCGGCTGGGCGACCGACCGTTTCGGCGCCCGCGTCGTGTCGGTCTTCGGCTCGGCCTGCAACATGGCCGGCCTGTTCGTGCTGGCGTTTGCGCACACCGTGCCGTTCTTCTTCCTCGCGATGTCGTTGATCGGCATCTCGGGCATCACCTGGCCGGCGTTCAACTCGCTCATCGCGGCGATCGTCAGCGGGCCGGCGCGGCAGACCTATTTCGGGATCAGCTTCGCGTTGGTCAACCTGGGTATCGGGGTCGGTGGGCTGATCTCCGGGGCGTTCATCGACGTCCATCGACCTTCGACGTTCACCACCATCTACGTGCTCGACGCGCTCGCGATGCTGATCCCGATCGGTCTGCTGCTCGGACCACTTCGGCACGTGCGCACCCAGGTCGAGCCGACGCAGGAGACCGCCGGCGGGCGCACCTCGTACCTGTCCATCGTCCGCACACCGGCGATGAAGTGGCTGTTGCTGCTCACCTTCCTCGGCAGCTTCGTCGGCTACGGCCAGATCGAAGCGGGGTTCAGCGCGTACTCCCGTGAGGTCGGTGAGGTCAGCACCCGCGTCATCGGCTGGGCGTTCGCGGTGAACACCGTGGTGATCGTCGTGGCGCAGATGCTCGTGCTACGGCGCATCGCCGGACACCGACGCACGCGTGTCCTGCTGGTCATGGCCGTGGTCTGGGCGTGCGCCTGGACGTTGCTCGGTTCGTCCGGACTGCTACCCGCCTCGGCGTACGCCGTCTTCGCGGTCATCGCCTTCCACTTCGTCTTCGGGTTCGGCGAGACACTGCTGCAGCCGACCATCCCCGCGATCACCAATGACCTCGCTCCCGACCACCTGCGCGGCCGTTTCAATGCGATTTCTTCCGGCGCCTTTCAGGCAGGCGCAGTCGCCGGGCCGGTCGCGGCAGGGTTCCTGCTGCGGCACCACTGGAACGTCCAGTACATCGTCGTGTTGCTGGTCGGCTGTGCGGCGATGGCCTGGTCGGCGCTCGCCCTGGAGCGTCGGATCTCCCTGCAGGTCAACGGCATCGTCCCGCCGATCAAGGACCCTGGCGTCGTCGGTGACGGCGCCGTCCACTCGGTCTAGTCTCGTGCCATGAGTGACGTCCTGCTGGTGCTCAACGGGCCCAACCTCAACCTGCTCGGTCAGCGCGACCCGCAGCAGTACGGCACCACGACCCTCGCCGACATCGAGGCGTCCGTCCGTGAGCGTGCCGGTGAACACGGCCTGGACGTCGACTTCCGGCAGAGCAACCACGAGGGCGAACTCGTCGACTGGATCCAGCAGTCGCGGACGTCGGCGGCGGGCATCGTCATCAACCCTGCCGCGTACACGCACACCTCGGTCGCGATCAGGGACGCCCTGGAGATCGTCACCTGCCCGGTGGTCGAGGTGCACCTGTCGAACATCCACCAGCGAGAGTCCTTCCGACACCACTCCTACGTGTCGGCGGTGGCGCACGGTGTCATCGCCGGACTCGGCGCGCACGGCTACGTCCTGGCCGTGGACGCTGTGGCAACCCTGCGCGCCCACCCCTGACCCGAAAGTCCGCAGAACGCACGTCAGCTCGCCATGTCTGCGGACACTCGGACGTCGGCTGTCCGCAGGTCGCGCGGGTCGACCCGTCGGTTCTGCGGACTTTCAGAGGGTGAAGTGGACGGTGTCGCCGGGGCGCAGTTGAGCGAGCCGGTCGGTGTCGGCGTCCCTCACGACCGCGATGACCGGGTAGCCGCCGGTGGTCGGGTGGTCGGCGAGAAAGACGACGGGCTGACCGTTCGGAGGCACCTGGATCGCGCCGCGCACCATGCCCTCGCTGGCGAGTTCACCGCAGCGGCTGCGCTCGAGCGGCGGTCCTTCCAGGCGGACGCCCACCCGATCGAGATCGCTGCTGGTCGTCCACTTCTGCTGCAGCAGAATGCGCACTGCGTCGTCGGTGAACCAGTCGTCCCGTGGACCGAGCAGGACGCGGACGGTCACCGGATTCGTCCAGGCGTACTGACCCGGGAAGGGTTGCGGCACAGCCGAGTCGGGCGCATCTGCGACCGGCAATCGGCGGCCGGATTGGAGTGGTTCCGGTCCGATGTTCGCAGTCGGTGAGGTGCTGCGACTGCCGAGTGTTCGGGGTTCGTCGATGCCGCCTCGGACGCCGACGTAGGTGCGTAACCCCGCGACCGGAGTACCGATTCGCAGGCGATCGCCCTCCTGCAGCAGGAAGGCTTCGCCGAACGGCATCGCGCGGTCGTCAGAGGTGACGGAAGCGGGTGCACCGGTGACGGCGACGACGACCGGCTCCTCGGCGAGCAGGACGGCGTTGCCCATCAGGAGTTCGAGTCCACAGGCTCCGTCCGGATTGCCGACCAGCCGGTTGGCCAGAGTGAGTGCTCCTCGGTCTGCGGCGCCGCCGGTCGGTACGCCGACGTCGGCGTATCCGGGACGACCGAGGTCCTGGACGGTGGCCTGCGCACCGACGGACTCGACGATCAAGGTCACGGCATCACCTCGAAGCGCACTCGGACGCCCGCTCGGAACAGCCCGGGCGGATCGCGGTCCACGTCCCAGATCGGCAGGTCGGTGCCCCCGATCAGTTGCCAGCCGCCCGGGGACGCGCTCGGGTACACCGCACTCCACCGTCCGGCGAGGGCCACTGCGCCGGCGGGGATACGCGTACGAGGTGAGTCGAGCCGCGGGATCTCGACATCGTCCAGCGGCGAGCCCACTGGCTCGCGCACGAGATAACCGAATCCCGGTGCGAATCCGGTGAAGTCGACCAGCCAGGGAGTTGCGGTGTGCCACTCGACGAGTTCGGTGGGCCTGACCCCGAGCTGATGGGCGAGTGCTTGTAGGTCCGCACCGTCGTAGTGGACCGGCACGGTTACTTCGCCCGATGACTGGTCTTCGACGCAAGCGGCACCGACTTCGAGGCTGTGCAGCGCAGTCTCGACCGAGCCGCGATGTCGGGGGTCACGCAGGCGAACCAACACCGTCCGCGCCGCCGGAACATGCTCGATGATCTCGTCGGCCAACCGGCCGGCGGCGATCTCGGCGCGAAGTGCTGCATCGAAGTCGCGGCGCTCGCGGTCGTCGTCGAGATCGACCAGGATCGCGCGGTCGCCGCACGGCAGGAGCCGGATCATCGGACGAACGGGCGCAGGTCGACACCGGCCTCGGTGAGGGCTGCGCGCACCCGGGTCGCGATCTCGACCGCACCGGGGGAGTCGCCGTGCACGCAGACCGACTCGGCGGTGACGCCGATCTCCGTGCCGTCGTTCGCGGTCACCCGCCCCCGGGTGGCCATCCGGACGACACGCTCCGCGATCTCTTCCGGATCATGCAGGACAGCCCCCGGCTGGGAGCGGGGAACGAGAGTCCCCTGCGGGGTGTACGCGCGGTCGGCGAACGTCTCGGTGACCGCCCGCAGACCTTCGCCCTCCGCGATGCGCAGCACCACCGACCCCGGCAGCCCCATGATCGGCAGGCTCGTCTGCTCGCAATTGCGGTATGTCGCAACCGCGTCCACGACGGCCCGTGCTTGTGCTTCGTCGTGGACGACCGCGTTGTAGAGGGCTCCATGCGGCTTCACATAGGCGACCCGTCCGCCGACCGACCGCGCCAGGCCGTCCAGGGCGCCGATCTGGAACAGCACGTCGGCCATCAGTTCGGCCGGAGCGATGTCGATGAACCTGCGCCCGAATCCGGCGAGGTCGCGGTATCCCACCTGTGCGCCGATCACAACATCTGCGTCGACGGCCTGCTGACAGGTGCGCAGCAAGGTGGCCGGGTCGCCGGCATGGAAACCGCAGGCGATGTTCGCGGAGGTGATGACACCGAGCATCGCCTTGTCGTCGCCAAGAGTCCACCGGCCGAAGGACTCACCGAGGTCGGCGTTGAGGTCGATCGAGGTCACGGGTGAGGTCATGGCCGAATCCTCCCTCAGCGGCGCAGGTGGAAGGGGCTAGAATCCTTCGAGCACGACCCGCGAGTGTAGTTCAATGGTAGAACATCAGCTTCCCAAGCTGAATACGCGAGTTCGATTCTCGTCACTCGCTCTCGACATCGATTCCGTTGCAGGGCAACGGGATTTGTCGTTTCCTGATGCAGTTGTCGAATGCCTCGGTCGCTCAGGTAGCTCGGTCTCGATCGCGGCGCTCGTCTGTGGTTCGCACCTGGTCGACCGTCGTCGCGATCCCTTGATTCCGCGTGTTGGGTAAGTTGGGCGCGTGCTCCTCTCCGATCGCGACATCCTGGCCCAGATCGACGCCGGCCGCGTCGTCCTCGACCCGTGGGACACAGGGATGGTGCAGCCGTCCAGCGTCGACATCCGGCTCGACAAGTTCTTCCGGTTGTTCGACAACCACAAGTACCCCTACATCGACCCCAGCGAGGAGCAGGACGAGCTGACCCGGCTGGTCGAGTCCGAGCCGGACGAGCCCTTCGTGTTGCACCCCGGTGAGTTCGTTCTCGGCTCCACCTTCGAGACGATCACGCTGCCCGACGATGTCGCCGCCCGTGTCGAGGGCAAGTCGAGCCTGGGGCGTCTCGGTCTGCTCACACACGCCACCGCCGGCTTCGTCGACCCGGGGTTCAGCGGCCACGTGACTCTCGAACTCAGCAACGTCGCGACTCTGCCGATCAAGCTGTGGCCCGGGATGAAGATCGGTCAGTTGTGCTTCTTCCAGCTGTCGAGCCCGGCCGAAAATCCTTATGGCAGTGAGAAATACGGCTCGCACTACCAGGGTCAGCGTGGACCGACGGCCAGCCGGTCGTACAAAAACTTCCACCGCACGCAGGTCTAGGTGGAGCGACGGGAGATCGGCCCGGGTCTCGGTCGCGCCAGGCCGAGGCTGATCCTTCCCGACCGACGTGCGACCGAGCCCCGGGGCGTCGTGCTGATGCTGCACGGCGGCGACGTGGAGGGGGTCGAGGCGCGCAGCACGTTCGACCCATCACCGCTGCCGGTGCGGGTGGCCGCAGCCGGGATCGCCCGCCGTCGACCAGACCTGGCAGTCGTCCGGCTCCTCAATGCCGTCGGAGGCTGGAACGATCGGGTGATGTCCCCGGTCGCCGATGCGCAATGGGCACTCATGCGTATCGGACAGCTCTATCCCGACCTTCCGGTCGCGGTCGTCGGTCACTCGATGGGCGGCCGCACCGCGTTCGAACTCGTGGACGAGGCGGACGTCCGGGCGGTCATCGGCCTGGCACCGTGGTTGGCCGACGGGTATGACGAGAAGCGTTTCCTCGGCACTCCCGTAATGGTCGTGCACGGACGCCTCGACAATGTCACCGACCCGGACGCGTCCGCAGACCTGGTCCGTCGCATCCGCATCGGCGGCGGCAGCGCGACGTACCGCAGCGTGGGCGACTGGCACACGCTGATGTTCCGGCCGGCCGGCTGGCACCGCGAGGTCGCTTCTTTCCTGCACCACTACCTGGTGGGCGACGGCGGCGACCAGCCCAGGAATGCGTAGGCGCGCAACAGTTCCGGACGCGGCCACAGCGGTTAGGTTGGCTGAATGATCCGCTTCGAGCAGGTGGTGAAGTCGTTCGGCGACAAGAACATCGCCGTCGACCACCTTGACCTGGAAGCCCCCACGGGCAAGATCACCTGCCTCGTCGGCCCGTCCGGCTGCGGCAAGACGACCACGCTGCGCATGATCAATCGGATGATCGAACCCACCTCGGGCACCATTACGATCGACGACCGCAACATCGCCGACGTCGCCGCTCCCGAACTTCGCCGCGGCATCGGGTACGTCATTCAGCACGGCGGGCTGTTCCCGCACCAGACGGTGTTGGAGAACGTCGGCACCGTGCCGAAACTACTCGGCTGGGACAAGCAGAAGATTCACAATCGTAGCCGCGAGGTGCTCGAACTCGTCGGTCTGCCAGGCGATTTCGCCGACCGGTATCCGTCGCAGCTGTCCGGTGGGCAGCAGCAGCGCGTCGGCGTGGCCCGGGCGCTGGCCGCTGATCCGCCGGTGATGCTGATGGACGAACCGTTCAGTGCCGTCGACCCGATGGTCCGCGACCAGCTGCAGGACGAGTTCCTTCGGCTGCAGGACGAACTCGACAAGACGATCGTCTTCGTGACCCACGACATCGACGAGGCGATGAAGCTCGGCGACAACGTCGCCGTGATGCGCGTGGGCGGCAAACTCGCCCAGATGGCTTCGCCGGAGTACCTGCTCGCCCACCCGATCGACGATTTCGTCGCGGACTTCGTGGGACGCGACCGCGGGTACCGGTCACTCAGCTTCCAGAACTCCCCGCGGTTCCCACTGATGAGCGAACCCACCGTCGAACTCGGTGCCACCGTCGAGCAGGCACGTGCCGCGACGAACGACCGCTGGCTGCTCGTGGTCGAAGACGGCAAACCGCAGGGGTGGATCGAACCGGCGCGTATTCAGAGCGCCATCGAACCCTCCATGCTGCACCGTGGTGGCACCGTCGCCCGCTCGGGCGGCCCGCTGCGCACCAGTCTGGACGCCGCACTGTCCTCGCCGTCTCGCCGCGGCATCATCGTCGACGACGACGGACGTCTGGTCGGCACCGTCCGCGCCTACGAGGTGCTGCGCGCGATCGAGGAAACCGATCGTGTCGAGGTCGACCGGGACGACGTCGCGCCGGAACACGCGAACGGCCGCACGTGAACTACGCCCTCGACAACTGGTCCGACATCCTGCATCGGGCGTGGCAGCACACGCTGCTCGCCGGGATTCCGCTCGTGCTCGGACTCCTGATCGCACTGCCGCTCGGTTGGCTCGCGCACAGCCGTCCGCGCTGGCGCAATGTGCTGGTGGCCGGGTCCGGTCTGCTGTACACGATCCCGTCCCTGGCACTGTTCATCGTGATGCCGATCATTCTGGGCACCAAGATCCTGTCCGCGTGGAATGTCATCGCCGCGATGACGATCTACACCGTTGCACTGCTCGTCCGCACCGTCACCGACGCGCTCGACGCCGTCCCGTCGACGGTGACACAGGCGGCGACGGCCATGGGGATGACGCGGCTCAAGCGACTGTTCAAGGTCGACCTGCCGCTGGCGACGCCGGTCATCTCCTCCGGCATGCGGGTCGCGGCGGTCAGCAATGTCAGCATCGTCAGCGTGGCCTCGCTGATCGGCGTACCCCAACTCGGGTACTACCTCACCAACGGCTACCAGCGTCAGTACTGGGACGAGATCTTCGTCGGGATCGTCGCCTGCCTGGTGCTCGCGCTCGTCTTCGACGCAGTGATCCAGTTGATCGCCCGGCTGCTCACTCCCTGGCAACGGGTGGTGACGCGATGATTCTGGAGAAGGTCTGGCAGTGGTTGACCGACGGCGTCAACTGGTCAGGGCCCAATGGCATCCCGATGCGGTTGCAGGAACACGTCATCTACAGCCTCATCACCGTGTTGATCGCTGCTGCGATCGCCATTCCGCTCGGCACCTGGATCGCCCACACCGGCAAGGGGAAGTGGCTGGTCACGGCCGCGAACGCAGCCCGTGCGGTCCCGTCCCTGGGTCTGCTGTTCGTGGCCGCCATGTTCGCCGGCCCGCGCCTGAGCGGCGACCTCGCCTACACCGCCCCGTCGATCGTCGTCCTGGTCATCCTCGCCATCCCCCCGATCGTCGCCGGCGCGTACGCCGGCGTCAGTGAGGTCGATCCTGCGGCCCGGGACGCCGCCAAGGGCATGGGTATGACCGGCGGGCAGGTCTTCACCCGGGTCGAACTGCCGAACGCGCTTCCGTTGATCTTCTCCGGTCTGCGCAGCGCCACTTTGCAGGTGATTGCCACCGCGACCATCGCTGCTGCGGTCTCGCTCGGCGGCCTCGGCCGCTACCTCATCGACGGCCTGGCGCAGAGCAAGTACGAGGTGATGGTCGGCGGATCGTTGCTGGTCGCACTGCTCGCCCTCGCCGTCGACCTGCTCTTCGCGCTGATCCAGCGCACGGTCGTCTCGCCCGGTCTCACCGGCCGCTCCGGACGACGATCGGCCCGTTCGCAACGCAAGGCCCTCGAAGCCACAGGGAGTGCCCGATGACCACACGTACGTTCCGCCGACGCGCCGCGCTGAGCGCCGCCCTCGTCCTCTCGCTGTCGGGGTGTGGGCTGTCCGGTGACGCGCTCGACTCCGGTTCCGGCGGTGGTGACTGCAAGGTCGAGAAGCCCAAGGAGGCACCGGTCAAGGTCGGTTCGGCCGACTTCCCCGAGTCCTCGCTGATCGCCGAGGTGTACGCGGGGGCCCTGCAAGCCAAGGGGATTCGCGCTTCTACCACTGACCCGATCGGTGCGCGTGAGGCCTACCTCAAGGCGCTCGGGGACGGTTCGGTGCAGGTGGTGCCGGAGTACACCGGCTCGTTGTTGACCTTCGTCGACGAGAACTCGAAGGAGAAGGACCCGCAGGAGGTGTACGCCGCTCTGCTGACCTCGCTGCCGTGCAACCAACTCGCGTTGCAGCCCTCCCGTGCCGAGGACTCCAACGAGATGGTGGTCACCAAGGCCACCGCCGACAAATGGCAACTGAAGACCATCTCCGATCTGGCCAAGCACGCGAACGAGATCACGATCGCCGCGCCCTCGGAGTTCCAGGGCCGTGAGCAGGGACTGCTGGGGCTGAAGCGCACCTACAACCTGACCCCGAAGTCGTTCCGCCCGCTCGCCTCGGCCGCTGTCGTGGAGGCGCTGAAGAACAACCAGGCGCAGGCAGGCAACATCTTCTCCACCGACCCGTCCATCAAGGTCAACAATTTCGTCGTGCTCCAGGACGACAAGAAGCTGTTCGGCGCCGACCAGGTCGTGCCGCTGGTGGCCAAGTCCGCAGCCACGCCCAAGATGCAGGTGGCCCTCAACGCGGTCTCGGCCAAGCTCACCACCGACAAGCTGGCCGAGATGCTGAAGCAGGTCGTCGTCGACAAGAAGAGCGCGAAGGCTGTCGCGAAAACCTTCCTGCAGGCCGAGGGGTTGGCCTGACAGAGTAGGTGGGTGCTCTCCCGTCTCGTCATCGCTCACCTGAAGCGGTATCCGCGCCTGACCGGCGCCCTCGTCCTGCTGCAGTTGCTGAGCGTCGCGGCCTCGCTCTACCTGCCTTCGCTCAACGCCGACGTCATTGACAAGGGGGTCACCGTCGGCGACACCGGATACATCTGGCGTACGGGCGGCTGGATGCTGCTGGTGTCGTTGGTACAGGTGTTCGCCGCCATCGGGGCGGCCTATGTCGCAGCGAAGCTGGCGATGTTCTACGGGCGCGACACCCGGGGTTCGTTGTTCGCGCGGGTCGGTGAGTTCTCGGCTCGTGAGGTGAACCGTTTCGGGGCGCCCACCCTCATCACTCGGGGCACCAACGACGTCCAGCAGGTGCAGATGGTGGTGCTGATGGGCGCCACGCTGATGATCGCCGCGCCGATCATGATGATCGGCGGCGTGGTGATGGCGTTGCAGGAATCAGTGTCGTTGTCCTGGCTCATCGTGGTCGCGGTGATCGTCCTCGGCGTCACGATCTCGTTGATCATCCGGCAACTCGTGCCCGGCTTCCGGCAGGTGCAGGTCAAGCTCGACGGCGTCAACCGGATCCTGCGCGAGCACCTGTCCGGCGTCCGGGTGATCCGTGCGTTCACCCGTGAGCGCTTCGAGCAGCAACGCTTCACCGAGGCCAACGAAGACCTCACCGGGTTGCTGATCCGCACCGGGCGGCTGATGTCGGCGCTGTTCCCCGTTGTGTTCCTGGTGATGAACCTGTCGACCACCGCGGTGTGGTGGTTCGGTGGTCATCAGGTCGGCGACGGGTCCCTGCAGATCGGTGCCCTGACGGCCTACATGACCTACCTGATGCAGATTCTGATGGCGGTCATGATGGCCACCTTCATGTTCATGATGATCCCGCGTGCGTCGGTGTCGGCCGAGCGCATCGTGGAGGTGCTCGACACGGAGCCGTCGGTGATGCCGCCGGCGAACCCGCTGACGCCGGACGATGGCCGTGGTGTGGTCGAGTTGCGTGACGTCTCGATGTCCTACCCCGGTGCGGATGTCCCTGTGCTGCAGGATGTTTCGGTGCGCGGCACTCCCGGCCAAACGATCGCGATCATCGGCGCGACCGGATCGGGCAAGACGACGCTGCTGTCACTGATCGCCCGGTTGTTCGACGCGACCTCGGGTGAGGTGCTGGTGGACGACGTCGACGTGCGGGAGCTCGACCCGCAACTGCTGTGGGGACGCATCGGCATCGTCCCGCAGAAGGCGTACCTGTTCACCGGCACCGTCGCGTCCAACCTTCGGTACGGCGACCCGGACGCGTCCGACGAGCAACTGTGGGAAGCGCTGCGCATCGCGCAGGCGGCCGACTTCGTGCAGGAACTCGACGGCGGGCTCGACGCACCGGTCAGCCAGGGCGGCACCAACTTCTCCGGCGGCCAACGGCAGCGGCTGTGCATCGCGCGCGCCCTGGTCAGCCGGGCCAACATCTACCTGTTCGACGACAGCTTCTCCGCGCTCGACCTGCGCACCGACCGCGCCCTTCGAACCGCGCTCGCGCCGTACGTGCGAAACAGCACGGTCTTCCTTGTCGCCCAACGGGTTTCGACCATCCGGGAGGCGGATCAGATCATCGTGCTGGAGGACGGCCGAGTGGTCGGGCACGGACGTCACGAGGAGTTGTTGCGTGACTGTACCGAGTACCAGGAGATCTGCGCCTCGCAGCGGATCGAGGACGCGGCATGAGCACCCGGACCACCAAGTCGCCCATGCGCCGCGGCCACGGCCCGTCGATGGGCATCGGTATGGCCGAGAAGACGATGAACTTCAAGGGTTCGTCCAAGCGGCTGCTGGGCCGGCTGCGTCCGCATCGCCTCACGCTCATCCTGGTGCTCGCACTCACCGTCGTCGCGGTGGTGCTGTCGGTGATCGCGCCGCGTGTGCTCGGTGCGGCCGTCGATGAGATCTACGACGGTGTGATCGGTCGCCGCTCGGTCGACTTCGACGAGGTCGGACGCATCCTCGCGATCGTCGTCGGTCTGTACGTGGTCGCCGCGGCGGCCCAACTGGTGCAGGGGTTCCTGCTGGCGAAGGTCGTCCAGCGCACCGTCCAGCGGCTGCGCGACGACGTCGAGGCCAAGGTCAACCGTCTGCCGCTGGCATACCTGGACGGCCAGCCACGGGGTGAGATGTTGTCGCGGGTCACCAACGACATCGACAACGTCGGACAGTCGATGCAGCAGTCGATCAGTCAGCTGTTGTTCAACGGCCTCACCGTGATCGGCGTCGTCGTGATGATGGTGTCGATCTCGTGGTGGCTGACGATCGTCGCCGTGCTCGCGGTGCCGGTCGTGATGGTTGTGACCGCGAAGGTGATGAAGAAGTCGCAGGGGCTGTTCGTGCAGCAGTGGCAGCACACTGGCGAGCTCAACGCCCAGATCGAGGAGACGTTCTCCGCACACGATCTGGTGAAGGTCTTCGGGCGCGGCCCGCAGGTGCAGGCGGCGTTCAGGGCTAAGAACGACGAACTCACGAACGTCAGCTGGCGGGCGCAGTTCGTCAGCGGACTGGTCATGCCGATCATGATGTTCGTCGGCAACCTGCAGTACGTCATCGTCTGTGTGCTCGGTGGGGTGCAGGTGGCGAACGGCGGGATGTCGCTCGGTCAGGTCACTGCGTTCATCCAGTACTCCCGGCAGTTCACCCAACCGATCACCCAACTCGCGTCGATGGTCAACCTGTTGCAGTCGGGTGTTGCTTCCGCGGAGCGGGTGTTCGAGGTGCTGGACGCCCCCGAGGAGCCCGCCGACGCCGCCGGCCGACTGTCGCCGGCGCGGGGAAAGGTGACCTTCGAGGACGTTTCGTTCTCCTACGGCGAGGAGCCTCTCATCGAGCACCTCGACCTCGAGGTGGAGCCCGGTCAGACGGTCGCGATCGTCGGACCCACCGGCGCCGGAAAGACCACGTTGGTCAACCTGCTGATGCGTTTCTACGACATCGACTCCGGACGAATCACGCTGGACGGCAGGGATATCCGCGACGTCCCGCGTACCGACCTGCGCTCACGGATCGGGATGGTGCTGCAGGACACCTGGCTGTTCCACGGCACCATCGGCGAGAACATCGCCTACGGCAACCCGAACGCGACCGAGGCGGACGTGCTCGAAGCGGCGCAAGCCACCTTCGTCGACCGGTTCGTGCACTCCCTGCCCGACGGCTACGACACCGTGGTCGACGAGGACGGCACCAATGTCTCCACCGGTGAGCGACAGCTGATCACGATCGCCCGGGCGTTCGTCGCCGATCCGGCACTGCTGATCCTGGACGAGGCCACCTCATCGGTCGACACCCGCACCGAGGTGCTCGTGCAGCACGCCATGGCGGCCCTGCGCGCGAACCGCACCAGCTTCGTGATCGCCCACCGTCTGTCGACGATCCGGGACGCCGACGTGATCCTGGTGATGGACCGAGGACGCATCGTCGAGACGGGGGACCACGAGCGACTGTTGGCACTGGGCGGGGTCTACAGCGACCTGTACGCATCCCAGTTCGAAGGCGTCGCAACCTGATCGGGTTCATCGGTTCGCCGGTGTGTAGCTGGGCGTGGCAACCACGTCGGGCGGCCCCGGTCGTTGCAAGTGGTAGTCGTCGACGGTGCCGGTGGTGCCGTGGAAGAACGGACTGTCGTAGAAGTCGCGCACATTCGGGTCGGTGCTGTTCGCCGGTGCCCAGTGGGCCGCCGAATCGGCGTAACGCGTGGCCCCGTGAACCGCGATCGGGTCCGTCTCGTCGCCCACTCGCCGAGCCGGGTCGCCGGTGAGTCCGTACCGGTTCATCCGGTCGGGCGGACCCTGGGTGTCCAGGCGCGGCACCGGATCGGCGCGATGCGCGAAGTCCAGCGACTTCACGCTCGCCGGCAGCGCGATCCGCGACACCGGTGAACCGGCAGTGACCACATGGGTGACCCGGAAGGTCTGTCGGAACCGACGGTCCTGAGCCAGCCGCGTCGCAACGATCCCGCCCTGGCTGTGCCCGGCGATGAGCACCGGCTGGCTGCCCGGCGTCACCCCCTTCTTCGCCATCGACGTCCGCAGTGCCTTCTCGATCGCCGGGTACAGCGAACTCGGCATGCCGGCGACCGCAAGCAGGTTCGCCGCGGCGTCGCTGGGGTTGCGCGGTCGATCGGCCGACCAGTCCTGGGTACCCGGCACCTCGACGATCCACGCGCTGACACCGTCGGCGGTCGTGACCTGTCGGACCCGGATGCGCGAGGCCGTGTTGCCGGCACTGGCGCAGGTGGTCTCCAACCGGTCGATGCTGCTGATCACCTGTGCGGCGTCCCGCGGCGGCGCCAAATGCGTTCGTTCATGCGGCGCGACCGGTGTCACGGTCAACGGACGGTCGTCCTTCAGCAGCCGTCCCGCCCTGGCGTATCGGACGACGGCGGCCGCCTGCGCCTCCAGGGTCGGAGCAGTCATCGGATCGACGACGAACAGGAGTTGCTGTGCGGTGAGCAGCGTGGCGTCGGTCAGTTCTGGATTCGCGATCAACGCCGCTGTCGTGCAACCCACCACGCCGGCCAGGGGGTTGATGTTGCGCGCGCACGGCGGCATCGCTGCGTCGCGTGCCCAGTCCCATTTCCGGGGGAGAGGAACGGACGCGGCGAGGCTGACCTGCACCGTGCCGTACAGCGTCAGAGCGACCCGCGGTGCCGCCATGATCACTTTGAACGAGCGCAGACTCGCCGCCACGGACGCATCGCGGACGGCGTACGCAACAGCCGCTCCGCGAAGCGCTCGAGCGGTCAGTTCGAGGTCGACACCGGTGGCCAGAATGCCGTTCGGGTGATGCACGAGGCGTAGTTCATCGGCAGCGATGCCGGCCGCTTGCAGTGGAGCGAACGGCACAGCGGCCGCCGGCAGGTCGAGCAGTGCCGAGACGAGGTCGCCCCCCGCCCGGCGAACGGCATTCCCCTCTGTTTCGAGCACACCCGCGGTGACGCGCATGTCGGTCAGGTCGGCGACCGTCGAATGTGCTCCGCCGGTGCGCTCCGGTGCCCCGGGCTGCCGGCTCATCAGCGCAGCCCGAACCCGCTCGTGAGCGGCCGACTCGTCTCTGCGATCGCCCGACCGACGCCCTTGGCCGCATCGTGGAACGCACCGACGGCGTCCATCGCTGCATCGGTCAGCGCCGCCTGGCCGACCTCGACCGCCGTCGCGTACCGGTGCAGTGCGCCAGCCATGCCGTCTACCTCCCGGGCAAGGTTGTTCAATCGACCGGCCTTCTCGTGCAACCGTTTTCGGTACTGGACGGCCCCGGCGCTGCGCCACTCGACCGCGTCTGCGGTGCCGATGCGCCAGGCCGCGCGTCGAATCTCGCCTGCGACGGTGGACGCCTGACGCGCTACCGCTCTGATCTCGTCCGCATCACTCATGGGCCGGACGGTAGGTAAGGCACCACCGCCGGCACCACGCGTCCGCGCAAGCCTGTGAACACAGCAGCGGCACCGACCGGGCTGTGGACAGCAGAAAAGACCGAGGGCCACCCCGAACGGAGTGACCCTCGATCCTTCAGCTGTCCGTCAGTCGCCGGACTTCACCGCGGCCAGCAGCATGTTCGCCACGTCGACGACCTCGACGTCCTCGCGGGCGTTGCCCTCGGACTGCTCGGCGGTCAGACCGTCGGTGAGCATCACGCGGCAGAACGGGCAGCCGATGGCGATGCGGTCGGCGCCGGTCGCGACGGCCTCCTGGGTGCGGTTGAGGTTGATCCGCGAACCCAGTTTCTCCTCCATCCACATGCGCGCACCGCCGGCGCCGCAGCAGAACGACTTCTCGCCGCTGCGCTCCATCTCGCGGTACTCGACGCCGGGCAGCGAACCGATCAGTTCACGCGGCGGGGCGTACACGTTGTTGTGACGGCCCAGGTAGCACGGGTCGTGGTAGGTGACGGACTTACCGGTGGACGCAGCGCCCACGGACGACGGCGTCTCGCCGGGACGGGTCACCGGGGTCAGCTTCTTCTCGCGCACGAGGCGGTTGAGCAACTGGGTGTGGTGCAGCACCTCGTACTCGCCACCCACCTGCGGGTACTCGTTCTTGATCGTGTTGAAACAGTGTGCGCAGGTGACGATGATCTTGCTCGCGCCGGCCCCGTTGAGGGTCTCGACGTTCTGCTGGGCCAGAGCCTGGAAGAGCATCTCGTTGCCGGCGCGGCGGGCGGAGTCGCCGGTACAGGTTTCGCCGTCACCGAGGACGGCGAAGTCGACCCCGGCCAGGTCGAGCAGTTCGGCCACCGCGCGGGTGGTCTTCTTCGCGCGGTCCTCGTATGCACCGGCGCAACCGACCCAGAACAGGTAATCGACCTCGGACAGCGACTCGACGTCCTGGCCGAAGACCTTGACCTCGAAGGGGAGGTCCTTGGCCCAGTCGAGGCGGGCCCGCGCGGACATGCCCCACGGGTTGCCCTTGCTCTCCATGTTCTTGAACAGGCCACCGAGCTCGCTCGGGAAGGCCGACTCGATCAGGGTCTGGTAGCGGCGCATGTCGACGATGTGGTCGACGTGCTCGATGTCGACCGGGCACTGTTCGACGCAGGCGCCGCAGGTGGTGCAACTCCACAGCACGTCCTGGTCGATGACCGCGTCCGGACCGTGCGGGTTGTACGCCATGAGCGGGCTGTCGATGTCGTACCCGGTGTCGCCGATCAGCGTCGCGCCCAGGACGTCGGGGGCGTTCTCCCCGTTCTCCCTGTTGTCGCCACCGGAGACTCCGGCCTTCATGAACGGTGCACGGTGAGCGGCGTTGTCGCGCAACGTCATCATCAGCAGCTTGGGCGACAGCGGCTTCTCGGTGTTCCAGGCGGGGCACTGGCTCTGGCAACGTCCGCACTCGGTGCAGGTGGAGAAGTCGAGCAGGCCCTTCCAGGTGAAGTCCTCGACCTTGCCGACACCGAAGGTGGTGTCCTCGTCCATCTCCTCCAACGACTCCAGGGTGACCGGCTTGCCGTCGACCTTCATCGGCTCCAGTGCGCCGAGCGAGGTGCGGCCGTCGGGGTGGCGCTTGAAGAAGATGTTGAAGAACGCCAGGAAACGGTGCCAGGCGACACCCATCGTCAGGTTGCGGCAGATCGTGATCAGCCAGACCATCGCGGTGACGATCTTGATCACCGAGATCACCACGATGAACTGCTTGATTCCCTCGCGGCCCATGTTCGTGAACCACTCGCCGAACCAGAACGTCAGCGGGAAGTGCAGGACATCGGCGTGCTCGCCCGAGCCGGTCTTGTCCAGGGCGTACTCCAGGCCGCGCAGCGTGACCACGCAGATGATCTCGATCGCGATGACCAGCTCGACGAAGTAGGCCTGCCAGAAGGTCGAGCCGAAGAAGCGGGACTTGCGGCCGTCGTGTCCGGCGGAGCGTCCCGGGTGGTTCTTTCGGCGGTTCCAGATCAACCACAGGATGCTGAGCAGTCCGGCCCAGCCGAGGAATTCGTTCGCCCAGCCCCACAGGAAGAACGACCCGAGCAGCGGCAGCATGAAGGTGGGGTCCCAGACCTGGAAGTAGGACTGGAGCACCGCCAGCGACAGCATGATGAACGAGATCATCGTGACCCAGTGCGCGATCGCGACGATCGGCAGACGCGACATCCGGGTGTGCCCGAAGATCTCCCGCAGCATCGTCGCCGTGCGCCTGCCCTTGGCGTCACCGCGGTTCTCGGGGCGCCCGAGCTTGAAGCCGGACATGATCTGCGGGACGGCGCGGGCGACCATCGCGACCCCGACCAGGGTGATCCCGAGGGTCAGGACGATGGAGACGATCTGCAGCGGGGACATGCACGCATCCTAACGATCGGTTACTCGCGAGTACTCGGCGTCGGTTCTCGATGGAAGATCGACCCCGTCCGGACAGGGTCCATCTTGCATCGCAGTTTGTCAGGCTGGACGTCAGGTCGCGCGCATATCGCAGTCTCGGTATGCACAGGCGCTGCCGGGCGGATCAACGAAGTGGAAGATCCGACCTACCGGGGCAGGGTCGATCTTCCATCCGAATCGACGCGTCTCAGGGACTGTGACGGGGTGGCGTCTGTGCTCCCCGGTTATATAACCTGGCATTGGAATAGTCATAACGGGAAGGACGTTATGGCTGGACGACTGACCCGAGCCTTTCGGCTCACGACAGAAGGCGAATCACTGTGCCCATCCTGAACGATGTGACCGAGGCGATCGGCAACACTCCGCTGGTCAAGATCAACCGGATCATCGACGAGCCCGGCGTGACCGTCGCGGCCAAGCTCGAGTTCAACAACCCCGGCGCGTCCGTGAAGGACCGCATCGGTGCCGCCATCATCAAGGCCGCCGAGGAGTCCGGCGAACTGAAGCCGGGCGGGACGATCGTCGAGGCGACGTCGGGCAACACCGGGATCGCACTGGCGATGGTCGGCGCGGCCAAGGGCTACAAGGTCGTGCTGGCGATGCCCGAGACGATGTCCGCCGAGCGCAAGGGCCTGCTCAAGGCTTTCGGCGCAGAACTCGTCCTCACTCCTGGTTCGGAGGGCATGAAGGGCGCTGTGAACAAGGCGAACGAGATCGTCGCCGGGCGTGCGGGCGCCGTGCTGGCTCGTCAGTTCGCGAACGAGGCGAACCCGAAGGTGCACCGCGAGACCACCGCAGAGGAGATCTGGCGCGACACCGACGGCAAGGTCGATATCGTCGTCGCAGGCATCGGCACCGGTGGCACCGTCACCGGTGTGGGTCAGGTGCTCAAGGAGCGCAAGCCGGACGTGCAGATCGTCGCGGTCGAGCCGGAGGAGTCCCCGATCCTGAACGGCGGCCAGCCCGGCCCGCACAAGATCCAGGGCATCGGCGCCAACTTCGTCCCCGAGATCCTCGACACCGAGATCTACGACGAGGTCATCGACATCAACGCGGCCACCTCCGTCGAGTGGGCCCGCAAGGCGGCCACCCAGGAAGGCCTGCTGGTCGGCCTCTCCTCGGGCGCAGCGCTCGCTGCTGCGGCCCAGGTCGCTGCGCGGCCGGAGAACAAGGGCAAGACGATCGTCGTGATCATCCCCAGCTTCGGTGAGCGCTACCTGTCCACGATCCTCTTCGAGGGCATTCTCGACTGATCCGCCGGCCGTGGCGCCCGGTACGGAATCGTCCGTGCGCTGCGGCTGTTGTTCTTCCCGTGTCAGATGCAAGGAGTGAACCGATGGTGGTTCTGACGGGCGGCAGCGGAGTCCGCCGTAGCAGCGGTTCGCCGCTGCGTCGAGCGATCGACGAGGTTCGCGCTGACCTGGACGCGGCCATCGCCCGCGACCCGGCGGTCGACTCGCGAGTGGAGATGGCGCTCGCCTCTCCCGGCCTGCACGCGATCTGGACACACCGCGTCTCACACTCGATGTGGAAGCGCGGCGGACGCTGGAAGCTGCCGGCGCGCATGCTCTCCCAGGCCTCCCGCGCAGTGACGGGTGTCGAGATCCACCCCGGCGCGCAGATCGGCAAGCGGTTCTTCATCGACCACGGGATGGGGGTCGTCATCGGCGAAACGGCCGAGATCGGCAACGACGTGATGATGTACAACGGCGTCAACCTCGGGGGCCGCACCTTCGCGAAGGTGAAGCGCCACCCGACGCTGGCGGACGGTGTCACCGTCGGAGCCGGCGCTCGCATCCTGGGCCCGGTGACCGTCGGCGCCGGTTCTGCGGTCGGCGCGAATGCCGTCGTGGTGAAGGACGTGCCGGCGCAGTCCACCGCGGTCGGGGTCCCCGCCGTCGTCCGGCCCAACCAGCCGGCCGCTGCGCTCGACCCCTTCGCGGATCCGGCGCTCTACATCTGAGCAGAGGTCAACAGTCGCACACGCGTGAACGAAGGCCCGCCCCCATCATGGGAGCGGGCCTTCGACGTGGTGCGGGGGACTCAGCCCTTCGCGGCAGCCTTGAGCTTGGAGCCCGCGGTGACCTTGGCGGCCTTCGACGCGGCGATCTCGATCGCTTCGCCGGTCTGCGGGTTGCGGCCGGTGCGAGCGGCGCGGTCCACGACCTCGATGGTCAGCAGACCCGGCAGCTGGATCTTCTCACCGCGGCCGACAGCCTCGAGGATGACGTCGTTGAGACCGCCGATGACCGCGTTGGCGTCCTTGACGCTGACGCCGGTGCGCTGAGCAATCGTGCTGGCGAGGTCAGTCTTGTTCATCGATATTCCTTGTCTGTGTTAATCAGGACGGGACTCGATGTCTCCGTCTGACTTGTTTCGCTGCGTGGTTACCCCCGTAGCGTTGGCAGTTCACCACAGTAACCGCGAAAAACCGCGGATTTGTGCGGGTGTGCCGTCGGCTTCACCGTACGGGAAGGCGTCGTGACGTCAACCCGACGCGCTGAGGCCGGGCCCTCAGTTGGCGTCGAAGCCGGGGTCGGCCTTGGGCAGCTTGGCGTCGTCCGACAGCGTCGTGGACGTCTGCTTGGTCGAGCCGCTGTCGGTGTCGGCGGACGGTGCCACGCCGTCGTCGTCGCCTGCAGCGAGTTCACCCTCCACAGTTTCACCGGGCTTGCCATGCCTCGCAGCCGAATATCCAGCTGCCACAGCACTTTTCGCGGCTGTGCCCGCGCCCTTGATGGCCGCCTGGCCGGCTGCCGCAGCAACCTCGGGGCCACGCTCCTTGAGCGTCTGGGTGGCCTCGTCCTTCTTCTGCTGGACGGCCGGGTGCTGCCAGGCCTTACCGGCCTGAAGCTTGATCTGTTCGTATCGCTGCTCGCCTGCCCGCGCACCGGCCACATAACCGGCGGCGAACCCGGCGAGGAAGGAAATCTTTCCCATCGGGTCTCCTCTCGTCCTGCGGACGACCCTACTGATCGGCGCAGGACGGCTGGGGCCTGCGCCCTGTCGGCATTGCACGCGAATCCCGGACCGGCGGTGACCTAGGATGGGCGGGCTCCGGTCGCCCGGAGCATGGAGGGCTCGCATAGTGGCCTAGTGCGGCGGTCTTGAAAACCGCTAAGTCGGTAACCCCGGCTTCGTGGGTTCGAATCCCACGCCCTCCGCCGATCAGTCCCCACGCAGGGTGCGCATCACCAGCGGCAGTTCGGGGGGGATCTCCGAGGCCAGGTAGCCCACGCGTCCGAACTGGGCAGCGAGCGCGTCGCCCGCCGCCGCGTGCACGTACTTCCCCCACACCAGCGACTGCACGAGTCCGGCGCCGCGGCTGAGCAGACCGGCAACCGCGCCCGCCACGACGTCGCCGCTGCCCGAGGTGCCGAGGCCGGTGTCGCCGGTGGTGACCTGCCACAGCCCGTCACCGTCGGTGATCCAGGTGTCGCAGCCGACCGCAGCGCCGTACCGACCTGCGGCGTCGATGATGCCCTCGGCCACGCGGTCCTGGTCCACCTCGTCCTCGTCGAGCAGGTGGGCCAGCTCGCCTCGGTTGGGGGTGAGTACGAGTCGTCCCGATAACCGGTCGCGCTCGGCTGTCGACAGGTCCGGCAGCACAGTCGCGCCGAACGCGTCCAACACGATCGGCACGTCGTCCGGAAGCAGCCGGACGATCTCGCTCAGCAAGCGGCCGGCACCGTCTGGGTTTCCCAGGCCCGGGCCGACGAGCACGCAGTCGGCACGTTCGAGATCCTTCGTCAGGTGCTGCTCGACCTGCTCGCCGGTGATCGCGCCCTCGGAGTCGTCGGCGAGCGAGGTCGCACCGGACTCCGGGACGGCCACGGCCACCTGCGCCGCGATGGACGCAGCCACCGCCAGGCTCAGGCGCCCGGCACCCATCCGCAGCGACGACAGCCCGGCGAGCATCGCCGCGCCGGGCGTGGTGCGGTCGCCGCCGACGACCAACACCTGGCCGCGGCTGTACTTGGTGCCGGACGGCTCCGGCAGGGTCCACGAACGCAGCAACGCTGGCGTGATCAGCCGAGGCTGTTCGCGCGAGCCGCCGCGTGCGTCGTCCGGGATCTTTTGCCAGACAGCGTCATTGGTCATTGCCGGCACCCACCTCATCCGAGGCGCCCGGTTGGGCGGTGACCTGCACGTTCTCCTCGCGCAGATGCTCGTTCAGGTTGTAATCGACGACCGTCCAGCCGGTCGGCGACTCCTCGTCACTGCGCAGTCGGCAGATCGCGGCGTTGCCCATCGGGTTCGTGCGCGCCCGGTCGAGCACGGACTCCTCGTCCAGGCCCTCGGCCACGTAACAGAAGAGCAGGTTCACCACGTCGTGGGCGGTGATCAGCACGGTGCCCTCGCCGACCAGGTGGCGGATGTCGGTGAGGACACCGCGGACCCGCTGCGTGACATCGGCCCACGACTCGCCACCCGGGGGCCGGTAGTAGAACTTGCCGATCCAGTTACGGCGTTCCACTTCCTCGGGGTACTTCTCGCGGATGCCGGCCGCGGTCAACATGTCGGTGATTCCCATGTCGCGGTCGCGCAGCCGCTCGTCCACCCGGATGTCGACCTCGAGCCCCGCGCCGTCGAGTGCGGTCTGCAAGGTCTGGCGGGCGCGACGGTACGGACTGGTCCACGCGATGTCCGGACGCTCGGACTCCTCCAGTCGTGACAGCCATGCCCCGACCGCTGCGGCCTGCTCGTGGCCGAGTTCGGACAGCTCGATGTCGGGGTCGCGCACCGGGACGTCGATCCGCTCCAACTTGTCGCGCTCGGCGGACTCGGCCGCGACGTTGCCGACGGACTGACCGTGCCGGACGATGATCAGGTCGATGGGTGCCATTGCGCCAGCGTAGGTCTGGGCGGGCGCACCGGGTCGGGCGCGAGGCATTCGACTCGCCGTGCAGCATCTGGCGTCTCGCTGTTCTGCGGCGCCACACTTCGGTATGGAGTCTGCACGGAGGGTCACGTCGATGCGCGCGCTCGCCGTGCTCGTCTTCTTCGCCACGGTCGCCCAGCTTGCGGTCGCCACGTTCGTCTGGGAGTTGGGCGAGTGGTACACGTTCATCCGGCACGGCACCGAACTCGCGACGGCGTACCAGGACACGCTCGGTGACGAGGTGCTCGGAACGCTGGGAGCTTTCGTCGGGGCGGTGGTCGTCTTACGACGTGTGGGAAAGGGTGCCGGAACAACCCACCGGCCGGTCCGCTGAACCACTGCCGGAGCCAGTGACCAGCATGATGGGGCCATGAGGTCGCTGCTGGTATCCGCCGCCCGCTACGCCCACCTCTGGTACACCGGCAAGCCGGGTGGCATCGACTTCAACCAGGACGAACCGCCCGCGTACCGTGACTTCTTCTACTTCAGTTACAACCTCGGTATGACCTACCAGGTGTCCGACACCGACGTCTTCAGCACGGACATTCGGTCGGTCGTCCTGCGGCACAGCCTGCTGTCCTACCTGTTCGGCACAGTCATCCTCGCGGCCACGATCAACCTGGTCGCCGGTCTCGTCACCGGCAATTGAAAGGGCTCGACATGAGTTACGAAACGCTGACCCACACCCTGGACGACGGCGTCCTGACGATCACCCTCGACCGTCCCGAACAGCTGAACGCCTTCACGGTGACGATGGCCGACGAGCTCGAGCGGTCGTTCCGGGAGGTGAACGACAACGACGACGTCCGCGCGGTGATCGTGACCGGTGCCGGGCGGGCCTTCTGCGCCGGTATGGATCTGTCGGTGGGTGGCAACGTCTTCGGGCTCGATGAGTCCAAGCGCCCGGGCCTGGCAGACATGGACGACCTGGCCGATCCGCGGGTTGCACAGGTGCGCGACACCGGCGGACGGGTGACGCTTGCCATCCACGACTGCCGCAAGCCGGTGATCGCGGCCATCAACGGGCCGGCCGTGGGGATCGGCGCGACGATGACGTTGGCGATGGACGCGCGCCTGGTGTCGCAGAAGGCGCGGTTCGGGTTGGTGTTCGGCCGGATCGGGATCGTGCCCGAGGCGGCATCCACCTGGTTCCTGCCGCGCATCGTCGGAATGGCCGACGCGATCGACCTCATGCTTTCGGCCGACATTCTGGACGCTGAGCAGACCGTCGCTCGGCGTCTTGCGAACGGTGTGCACGGCACCGATGAGTTGCTCGGTGCTGCAAAGGAATTGGCTGACCGATGGACGAAGGGTCGGTCGCCGGTCGGCGTTGCGCTCACCCGCCAGATGATCCGGCGCAACAGCGCTTACGAGCACCCGGTCGAGGCACATCGCGTCGATTCGCTCGCGATGTTCTGGACGAGTGTCGGCGACGGCAAGGAAGGTGTGGCAGCGTTCCTGGGCAAGCGTGCTCCGGAGTACCAAGGACGCGCCTCGCAGCTGCCCGACTTCTACGACGAGTGGCTGTCGCGTGGGCAGTGACGCCAAGGCGGCGACCAAGGACGAGTCGCTGCTCACCGTCATCGTCGCGTTCGCCGCGAACCTGCTGATCGCGATCGCCAAGACCGTCGTCGCAGTCATCACCGCGTCGGCCACGATGATGGCCGAGGCTGCGCACTCGTGGGCCGACACCGGCAACGAGGTCTTCCTGCTCATCGGCACCCGCAAGGCTGCCAAGAAACCGGACGACGATCACCCGCTCGGTTACGGCCGCGTCGGCTACGTCTGGTCGATGTTCGCCGCGTTCGGGTTGTTCACGGTGGGTGCCGCGGTGTCGATCTGGCACGGCATCCAGTCGCTCGGCGCGACCGAGCAGGAGACCCCGTCCTACCTGTGGGCGTACGTCGTGCTGGCCATCGCGTTCGTCCTGGAAGGAACCTCGTTCCTGCAGGCCCTGCGGCAGACCCGCAAGAACGCGGCCCAACGGCGGCTCGCGCCGCTGCGGTACATCCACATCACGTCCAACCCCATGCTGCGCGCGGTGTTCGCCGAGGACGCTTCGGCGTTGATCGGCCTGATCATCGCCGCCTGCGGCATCGGTCTGCATCAGGTGACAGGCGACCCGATCTGGGACGCGATCGGCTCGATCGTCGTCGGCATCCTGCTCGGCGTCGTCGCGATCTTCCTGATCGCTCGCAACATGGACTTCCTCACCGGCGAGAACGTCACGCCGCTGGTCCGGAACGCGGCCCTCGCCGGACTGCTCGATCACCCCGAGGTCGAACGGGTCAGCTACCTGCGCATGGAGTGGATCGGGGCAGACCAGCTGTACTTGGTGGCCGCCGTCGACCTGATCGGCGACCGCCCGGAGCCGGATCTCGCGCGAACCCTCGCCGGCATCGCCGACGACCTGCAGGAACGTCCTGAGATCGTCCGTGCGGTACTGACCCTCACCCGTCCGGACGACACCACCGACCTGCGTCCGGGTGAACTGCCGGCCTGGTACCTCGCGGCTCGTTAACCGGTTGCTGCGCGCACGTGCGTCTGCGAGCGTGACTGCATGAGCGACACCACCATCCGCCGGATCGAACCGGGCGACGCCGACTGGTTCCTGGCTGCGGACGAACTCGTCTGGGCCGACGACGAAGCCGGCGATCGGCAGGATCGCCTGCAGAACACCCCGACACGGGCCGGCTTCGCAGCCGAGCAGGACGGTGAACTCGCCGGGATCAGCGCGTCGTGGGACATCGAGCTGGCGGTGCCGAGCGGGATGACCGGGAGTCGCCTGGTGTCGGCCGAGGGCCTCACCTGGGTCGGCGTCCACCCCGACCACCGTCGCCGGGGCGTCCTGAGCGCGATGATGCGCCACCACCTGCGTTGGACGCGCGACGAAGGCCGTTCACTCGCCGCGCTCAAGGCGTCCGAGCCCGGCATCTACGGACGCTTCGGCTACGGCCTGGCTGCGCAGTCACTCAAGGCGAAGTTCGGCCGGGGCGCCCAGTTCGCCGCTCCCTCAGAGGTTTCCGATCTGGCGGACGCAACCCGCACGACCTTCCGGACTGCTTCCCCCGACGACGCGCAGCGATTACACGCACTGATGCGCCGCTGCGCCGTCCAAGGTGCTTGCGGAGCAGTGGTCCGTCACATCGATGACCTGCGACGGCTGCTCACCGACATACCCGAACAGCGCAGGGACAGGGAGCGTAACCGTCTGCTGTGGGCGACGCGGGACGGCAAGGACGTCGGTTACGCCTTGCTGCGCCGCACCCACAAATGGGACGACGGGTTGCCCGGCGGTGAGATCGACGTGTTCATGTTCGGTTCGACCGACACCGGTGCGCGCCTGGCGCTGATGCGCCGACTCGTCGACTTCGACCTGATGGGTTCGGCCATCAACTGGATGCCGCTGGACGACCCGTTGCTGCTGTGGAGCCCGTCGCCGCGTGGCCTCGGCAGCGGCGTGACCGACTCGTTGTGGCTGCGCATCGTCGACCTGTCCGCCGCCATCGCCGAACGTGGGTTCGCCGCGCCGTGCGACGTCCGAATCGCTGTGCAGGACAAGCTCATCGAAGAGAACGACGGTGTCTGGCACTGGGTGGTCGACGCCGACGGTACGGGTGCCCTCGAGCCGGCGGCGGGCGAGGCCGACCTCAGTCTCGACATCGTCGACCTCGGTGCTGTCTGGCTCGGCGGTCAGACGCTCGGCGCACGGCACGCTGCCGGCTTCGTCAGTGAAACCACCGAGGGAGCGGCCGCTGCCCTGGACGCAGCCTTGCGGACGGCGAGCCAGCCGACGAAGGCGGTCGACTTCTGACCGAGCTCAGTCGGCCGGGTGGAAGCCGGCGTTCTGCGCGGCGGTCTCGTCCATGAACCAGACGTCGGCGTCGCGTTCCCACTCGGCTTCCGATCCGCCACGGAAGGACATCGTGTCCTGCCAGGCGCGAATCGGGTGGCCAAGCGGTTGCGCGCCGTCATCGATCGCAGCGGCAGAGCCGATGCCGTACCCGCCGTCACGAACCTCGTCGTAGTCGCTGACCCGTCGCCCGCCGGTGCCGTCGGCACGCGCCCCGCCGGGGAACGGTCCGTCGTGTGGGCCGGGCTCGACCGCCGCCGCCGGGATGTCCGTCGCCGGGAGCTCCTGCTCCTGGTCCACATCCGGCGTCGAGCGGTGCACGCCCGGCAGATCGCCGTCAGGGTTGTCGTCATCGATTCCGATCGAGCGCGGCGTCGCCTCGGCGTGCTCGCGTCCTGCGCCGGTGTACGCATCACCGGGGGAGTCCGGCACCGCGCCCGCAGCACCGCCGGCGACCGCCGCCTCGTTCTGAGGCTTCTCGTCGACGAGTGCCTCGTCCGGTGCGTCGTGCGCCTCGATCTCCTCGACGGACTCGACCGTCACCGGGTAGTCGTCGGACGACGTCGTGGTCCCCGCGTACACACCGTCACCGCGGGAGACGGCGTCCGGATCACCGACAGTCGCCGGTGTCCGCGCTTCCCGCTCGTCGCTCGACCCGACGGCCGCGCCGCTTGCTGCCCCGGCAGCGGCTGCTTGACCGGCGCGTCGATCGGCGTCGGTGTTCTCGGCGCTCACACCCTCGCCGGCCTCGTCCTGCCGGGAGCCGGCTGAACCTTGCCAGCCGTGCCGGCGGTAGTACTGGTGGAGTTCGCCTTCCTCGCTGCTCGACAGGTGGTCGTCTGAGTCGACGCGGGGTGAGTTCTTCACCACGTCCCGGGTGAACGGCACGCGGATCTCATCGCCACCGAGGTCGACGCCGTCGAGCGGCACCAACGACTCACGCGTGCGGAACAGGCCGGTACGCACGCAGGCCCAGGAGGGGCGACCGGTGGCGTCGTGGACGTAGATCTGATCGACCCCGCCGATGCGTTCGCCCTCGCTGTCGAGAACGGTTGCGCGAGTGAGGCGCTGGAGGTCCTCGTCGCGGATGCGGCGGGCCTCGTGCGGTGAGTTGTCGTGAGCCATAGGGATCCCTCATTCCTCGGGCGACTGTGTCCGAGCGCTGCGCGAACCCGGACTCCTGTCGATCGTGGCACAGCCCCGGTTGCGATTGGCCGTCCTGGGACGGGTCAGATGCGCCAGTGTGCGCTGAACCACAGTGACCGGCAAGGGCCGATCACGACGCCGTGTCTGCGACGATCGGACAAAACCACAGCGGAAGGTGATCGAACATGAATGACGCACCGATCGGGCGCACCGTCGTCCTCAACAAGGGTTTCGTCGACTCGTTGTCCAAGGGGCAGCTGCAGGCGTACGTCCAGGTCCTTGTCGACGCCTCGGAGAACCATCCTGACGCCGACAAGGAGATCATGCGTGAAGAGCTCGAACGCAGCTTCCAGCGCATCGGCGTCGAGATCTCTCCGGTCGAGATCGACCGCACCGCAGAGCAATTGGTGGGTGAGGGTGCAGCACCGCTGACCATCTCGACCAATGACGGCACGATCTTGTTCGAGCGGGAGGAGCGCAGTTCCGCAGAGCCGACCCAGGAGACTCACGCAGACCCCGCCGACCCGGAGCGGCCGCTGTATTCCTGAACCCGGTAGGTCCTGTCGCGCGAACCGGACGTCCGGCGACCCCACAGTCCTGCAGGGTCAGGCAGGGTTCGCCGGACGTTCATTTTCGCCTCGCCCGCCGGTCGCCTGCGGGGTGAATTTCGACGTCCTTGACCATTTCTTGAACATTTTCGGTTTTCTTCGACCGTGCCCTATCGGCCAGCCCGTGCTAACGTCAGTCTCGTTGCAGTTGCAGTTCCTCGTAAGACGAAGTGCCCGCCGACAGGTGGGCATTTGCATGTTCGGGGACGGTTTCGGCAACACAGTTCCTGCCGACTTGGCGGGAATGAAACCGTACACAGATTGAGAGTTACCCCGCATGGCACAAGGAACCGTCAAGTGGTTCAACGCGGAAAAGGGCTTCGGCTTCATTGCGCAGGATGGCGGCGGCCCGGACGTTTTCGTCCACTACTCCGCTATCCAGACCCAGGGCTACCGCAGCCTTGAGGAAGCGCAGCGCGTCGAGTTCGACATCACCCAGGGCGACAAGGGCCCGCAGGCGAGCAACGTCGTCGCGGTCTGAGTTCACCTCAGTATGGTGATGGCACGCAACATCTGAGACTTTCACCAGCGAAACCGCCCCGGCATCTGCCGGGGCGGTTTCGTGTCTTCGGCCGGCGTCAGCTGCGCGCGAGCAGGGACAGGAAGTTGCGTGCGACCGGCGCCGCGACCGTGCCGCCACCCTTGCCGGCCGGAACATCGGCGACCAGGACGGCAAACGCCACATTGCCCTGCCAGCCGGCCAACCAGGCGTGGGCACCGGCTTTCCCACCTTCGAAGAACTCCGCCGTGCCGGTCTTCGCGTGGACCTCACCGCCGGGCACGCCCTCGACGAGCGTGGCGGTGCCGTCGGTGACTGTCAGCCGCATCATCTGCCTGATCGAGTTGACGATCCCGGCATCCAACGGCTTCGGCGTCCGGTCGCCGCCCTGGGCGGGGGATGTGACCAGAACCGGCGGCACGTAGCTGCCGCGCGCGATGGACGCGGCAACGCTCGCGATCGTCATCGGTGAAGCAAGGATGCGTCCCTGCCCGATCGTCATCGCCGCCGTGTCGGTTGGCCCGGCGGACGCGGGGACGCTGCCGCTGTAGGCCCCGTTGACGCCGACCGACTTGCTCAGGTCGGTTCCGAACCCGAACAGCGAAGCCGCCCGCTGCAGATCGCTCGCACCGAACGCTTTCGTCGAGTTGACGAAGGCTGTGTTGCAGGAGTGCGCGAAGTCGTCGCGGAAACTGGGATCGCCGAGCGTCTCACCCTCGAAGTTGCGGAAGGCGCGGCCGTCGATCTTCGTCTCCTGCGGGCAGGCCACCTTGGTGTCGGGATTCAGCCCCTTCTTCAGCAGCTCGTACGCAGAGACGATCTTGAAGGTCGATCCGGGCGAGTAGCGACCGGTGACGGCCCGCTCCAGCCCGTACGTCGGTGCGTTGGCGGCCGCGAGGATGCCTCCCGTCGGGACGTCGATCGCCACGACCGCACCCACGGACCCCTCCGGCAGCGAGTCGAGCGCCTTCTCCGCAGCGGTCTGCACCTTCGGGTCGAGGGTGGTGCCCAGGTTCTTGCCGTCCTGTGCGCCGGCGCCGAAGAGCACCGCATCAGGCTGGGACCTCGCCGAGATCTTCAGCCCGGCCTTCGGCAGGAGCACCCCGTCGTACTGTCGTTGCAGCCCCGAGGTGCCGGCGAACATGCCTGACCGGTAAGTGCTCGGGTCCTTCTTGAGCATCTCGGCAGTGACCGGGCCGACTGCGCCGAGCAGGGGCTGCCCGAACGTACGGTTGGCTGCGAGCGGTTGCTTTCGCTCACGAACGATCGCCCCGGCAAGGTCGCGGATGCCCGACGATCGCTCCTCGTAGTCGTCCTTGCGGTAGGTGATGACATCGATCGTGGACTTCGACCCGGAAGCCTTCGCCGCTGTCACCTTGGCGCGCAGACCGCCGACGCCGGTGGTGTTCTCCAGCCGCCGGGCCGAGTCGAGGGTGGCCTTGGTCGGGTCGAGCGAGATGTCGTACACCGACTGGTTGGTCATGATCGCGGCGTTGTCCCGGCCGCGGATCTCCCCGCGCAGGCCGCTGTCCAGATCGACCACGAATGCGTCGTTCGCCTGCAACTTGGGGTGCCAGAGCGAGCGGTTGTTCGCCACGACACCCCAGCTGTCGCCGGACTTCTCCAGCTCGATCGGGTTCACCCAGCTGAACGTCCGGCCGCCCGAGACGGTCCAAGCGACGTTGACAACAGCCGTGGCGCGGTTGCCGTTGCGCTCGAACCCGGAGATCGAGGTCCGGACGTTGCCGTTGCCCAACTGCGCTGTGGTCGTGCGGAAGTCCTCGGCAGCGGCGGCGGGTTCGGTGCCGACGTAATTCGCCCGGTCGAGCGTGCGGTCCGACCACGCGCTCGCGAAGCTCGTCGCTGCGTTACGAGCGGCCTCGTCCAACTCCTGCTGTTCGGAACGTTCGTTCCAGAGCATGTAGCCCCCGGCTCCGGCGGCGATCATCAACCCTGCGGTCGTCGTTGCCAGGACTGTGCGTGCGCTCATCGATCCCTCTCGGCGTTTCAGGTGCCAGGCAGCTGCTCGTCAGCAGTGCTGCGCAGTGTCCGTGACCGGCTTCACGCTGGTCGACTTGCTCGACGGCTCGGTGGTGGGGGAGGACGTCGTGGGGCTGGACGACGTGGTCGGGCTCGACGTCGAAGCGGTCGCGCCCGCCTTCGGGGCCTTGGGGTCGTGCGGGGTGTTGATCGCGGTCTTGACCATGGAGCGGATCTTCGCGAAGTCGGGGTTGTAGTGCTTGACCGAGTCGGTGACGTTGACCGTGCGCGAGTTGCCGCTCTTCATGCGATCCACCAGTTCGGCGAACGCAGGGAGCTCGTCCTGGGGGACGTCCAGACGGATGTTCTGCCCGGCAGCTTCCATGATGCCGGTGAACTTCGTGACCATCTTGAACGGATCGGTCTGGGAGACAAGAGCGTTCACCATGCAGCGTTGACGACGCATGCGGTCGTCATCGGTGCCGGCGACGCGGCTGCGGGCGTACCAGAGAGCGTTCCGACCGTTCAGCTTCTGATAGCCCGGCGCGATGTAACCGGTGATGCTGCCGGGGACGACGTAGCCGTTGACGACCTTCCCGCCGATCGGGATGCCCGGCGGCGGACCGGGGACGGTGATGTAGACGCCGCCCATCGCGTCCACGAGTTGCTGGAAGCCCGACATGTCGATGACCGCGGTGTAGTCGATGTGCAGACCGACGATCTCGCCGATGACCTCGCGCGTGGTGTCGAGACCGGGGTTGGCCTCGTCGGCGGGGAACTTGTCCTTGTTGTTGTCGGCCTCGATCCAGACGCCGTTCATCATGCATTCGGCGCCGGCGCCACCGCGCTCAGGGCAGTCGTAACCCTTGGGGAACAGGGCGTGCATCGGGTTGTTCTTGGGAAACGGCACCTTCTGCAGGTTGCGTGGGATCGAGATCAACGTGGTGTCACCGGTCTTGGTGTCGATGCTGACGACCATCATCGAGTCGGTGCGCTGCTTGTACCGGTCGGTGCCGGCGTCCGAGCCCAACAGCAGCATGTTGACCCGAGGAACCGACTTCCACGGATCGGAACCCGTCCCGGGACCGCGTGCAGGGCCGCCGCGTCCCTCGTACCGGTCGGTGAAGATCTTGTCGAACGCGCTGCGGGTGACCGTCACGTAACGCACTGCCTGCACGGCCGGCACGGCGACGATCAGCACCATCAGCGTGGTGAAACCGCGAAGCGCCCAGCGCATCTTCGAGGTCCACCGGCGTCCGGACGTCTCCTTCGCCGTCAACAAAATGCCGCTGATCCAGACCAGGGCACCGATGGCGATCAGGACGAGCAGCGAGATCAGACCCCGTTTGGTGGCGAACTTGGCCGCGCCGGCCAGCACACCGCCGCTGAACAGCACGAACCCCAGGACGATGGCCGTCACCGCAGCGCCCAGAGCCAGGACGACTCCGAGCCACTTGCGCCGGGTGCGCAGCAGCCCGATCCCGGGCCAGATGGTCGACAGACCGGTGAGGGCCAGTGCTCGCTTCAACTGCTCGGAGCGCACCTGCCGTACTTCGTGCCGGCTCAACTCCCGGCCGTCGCGTGTGGGCGTGGAAGCGTCGTCCTCGGTGGACACATTGCGGTCCTCGGTCGACATCGATTCCTTCTCACGCTGGTCGTACGGCCGTCCTCGTGGGCGCGGCCGCTCAGGCTGTGGTCGTTCTCCGGATGTTCTGTTGCACGACAATCCCCTGTAAGGGACGACGTGCACGGTACTGCGGTTGGTTCCCCCTCGAACCCATTTTGCAGGTACTCGCCGTAGCGGGGTAGCCTGACCGGGCTGCCGTACATGGTGCCTCGTCGTTGCTCGATGAGCAACGTGAGACATCGCACGGCAAGCGGAGGAGGCGTCGCCTAGTCAGGTCTATGGCGCCCGCCTGCTAAGCGGGAGCGGTCTTAAAGCCGCACGCGGGTTCAAATCCCGCCGCCTCCGCCGATCGACAAGGGCTCCCCGACCGGGGGGCCCTTGTCTCGTTCTGCGGGGTCTCATCGAGGCAGCCGGATCTGGAAGATCGTGTCGCCGGGCCGCGAGGTCACCGACACGGCGCCGCCGTGTGAGCCCACCACCGCGTCGACGATCGACAAACCGAGACCCGTCGACCCTTCGGTGCGGGTACGCGCGCGATCGCCACGGGTGAAGCGTTCGAAGATGTGCGGCACGAGGTCCGGATCGATACCAGGCCCGTCGTCGCGCACCATCAGTTCCACGTGGTCCTCGAACTCGCGGACACCCGCCGTCACGGTCGTGCCGGCCGGCGTATGGCGTCGCGCATTCGCCAGCAGGTTGATCATCACCTGACGCAGCCGTGCCTCGTCGCCGATCACCTCGACCGCGTCCTGCGGCAGATCCAGGTTCCACCGGTGGTCACGTCCGGCCACCTGCGCATCGCTCACGGTCTCGATGAGCAGCATCGACAGATCGACCGGTTCGCGGGCGAGTGGGCGTCCGGAGTCGAGTCGGGCCAGCAGCAGCAGATCCTCGACGAGCGCGGTCATCCGGGTCGCCTCGGACTCGATGCGTCCGAGGGCGTGGGTGACCGAATCGGGCACCGTCTCGGGTTCGCGACGGGACAGTTCGGCGTAACCGCGGATGGACGCGAGCGGAGTCCGCAGCTCGTGCGAGGCGTCCGCGACGAAACGGCGGACGCGCGTCTCGCTCGCCTGGCGGGTGCTCAGGGCAGCGCCCATGTGGTCGAGCAGGTTGTTCAGCGCGTGGCCGACCTGACCCACCTCGGTGCGCGGGTCGGTGTCGCGCGGGTCGACACGCTCGACGATGTCGACCTCACCACGGGACAGCTGCAACTGGGACACCTTGGTGGCCGTGCCGGCGACACGACGCAGTGGTTCGAGGTTACGCCGGATGAGGAATGCGCTCCCGAGGCCGACGATGAGCACGCCGAGCCCGCTGAGCAGCCCGACCGAGAACGCCGTCTTCGCGATGTTCTCCCGCACCGGCTCCAGCGGCAACCCCATGATCGTGACCACCTCCTCGGTCGAGCGTTCGCCGGTGTCGACCTTCATCACCCGCTGCGGATGCCGGACGGCAATCAGCCGGTAGTCGCCCGCGTCGTCGACGTGCACCGTCCGAGGGTTCGAGTCGAGGCCGACCGCGAGCAGTTGGTCGATCTGGGCGGGAGACAGGCGGGTTCGCTTGCCGGGCGCGTTGATCCAGGCGTCCGGGGTGTACTTGTCGGTGTCCGGGTCACGCGAGACCGTCGGGGTCGAGGTGTCTGCGAGCACGTCGAGGCGCAGCATCGAGCCGCCGGCGACACTTCCCTGCGGCCCTTGTGGTCCGGGTGCGGCTCGGTCGCCCGAATTGCTCAGAGCAGCATGGGAACTCGTCAACTGTTCGTCCACCTGGCCGAGCAGCGTCCGCTGCAGTTGCCAGACCGTCAACGCGCCGACGGTGGCCGTGACCAGGAAGAACAGCAACAGGACGCCTGCGACCAGTTTGGTGCGCAGCGTCCAGCGGCCGGGGGAGACAAGGGTCACCCGTGGATCACTTAGCCGGTTTCAGCACGTAGCCTGCTCCGCGCATGGTGTGGATCATCGGCTCGCGCCCGACATCGATCTTCTTGCGCAGGTAGGAGATGTAGAGCTCGACCACGTTCGCCTGCCCACCGAAGTCGTAGTGCCACACCCGGTCGAGGATCTGCGCCTTGCTCAGCACCCGCTTCGGGTTGCGCATCATGAACCGCAATAGTTCGAACTCGGTTGCGGTCAAAGAGATCTCGGCACCGTCCCTGATCACCTCGTGACTGTCCTCGTCCAGCGTGAGGTCACCCACCCGAAGTACCGAGGACGATTCCTGCACCATCTGGGTGGAGCGTCGGATTAGGGCGCGGACCCGAGCGACAACCTCTTCCAGCGAGAAGGGCTTGGTCACGTAGTCGTCGCCACCGGCGGTGAGTCCGGCCACCCGATCCTCGACGGCGTCCTTTGCGGTGAGGAACAGCACCGGCAGGGACGGGTCGCTGTCGCGCATCCGGCGCAGCACCTCGAGTCCGTCGAAGTCGGGCAACATCATGTCGAGCACGACGGCGTCCGGCTCGAACTCCTTTGCCGTCTTCACCGCGCTCGTGCCGGTCGCCGCGGTGCGGATCTGCCAGCCCTCATAGCGCAGCGCCATGCCGAGAAGCTCGGTCAGATTCGCCTCGTCGTCGACGACAAGCACGCGGACGGGTGAGCCGTCGAGCCGGGTGAGCGCAGGAGCGTTTGCCATGAGACCAGTGTGCATTTCACAGCTAGCCGACAGCTATTGCATTCCTGTGCGATTTCTATGACAAGTCAGTGAGGGGCGAGCAGCCGCGCTGCTCGCCCCTCACCGTTGATGCTGGCAGCGGTTATCGAGTCGCGAGCACCTGGCGCATGCCCGGACGGGTCTCCGGCGCCTCGTTGCGGCGTGCGTCGGACTCCTCGTCGGTGGTGAGTTCCTGGCTTTCGCGTTCGGCCTTCACCCGCTCCAGGTAGGCGTTGACCTCGTGTGACTTCTTCGCGTCGTCCCAGCCGAGCACCGGTGCGATGAGGTCGGCTGCTTCCTGGGCGGCTTCGGTGCCGCGGTGCTTGGTCTCGATCGACATGCGGGTGCGCCGGGTGAGCACGTCGGCGAGGTGCAGCGCGCCTTCGTGGGTCGCGGCGTACTTGATCTCGGCGCGCAGGTAGGCCTCGGCGTTGGTCACCGGTTCGAGCAGCGACGGGTCCTCCTCGCCGAGTGCCAGCACCTCGTGCAGTTTCGATCCGTACCGGCCCAGCAGGTGCTCCACCCGCCACTCGGGCAGCCCGGTCTCGGCGGCGAGCTCGCCCTTGAGGTTGAGCATCGCCTGGTAGCCGTCGGCCCCGATGAGCGGGACGTTCTCGGTGACGGAGTCCTTGATCTGGCCGAGGTCTTCGGCAGCGGCGTCGACGGCGTCTTTGGCCATGACCCGGTAGGTCGTGTACTTACCACCGGCGATCGAGATCAGACCGGGCTCCGGACGCGCGACCGCGTGCTCACGAGACAACTGGCTGGTCGACTCGCTTTCGCCGGCGAGCAACGGGCGCAGCCCGGCATAGACGCCGAGAATGTCGTCCTTGGTCAGTGGGGTGGCCAGCACCTCGTTGACGTGCTCGAGGATGTATTCGATATCGGTTTTGGTGGCCGCCGGGTGGGCGACGTCGAGCGCCCAGTCGGTGTCGGTGGTGCCGATGATCCACTGCTGGCCCCACGGGATCACGAACAGCACCGACTTCTCGGTGCGCAGGATAAGGCCGACCTCGCCGGCGATGCGGTCGCGCGGAACGAGGATGTGCACGCCCTTGCTGGCGCGCACTCGGAAGCGTCCGCGTCCGCCGCTCATCTTCTGCACGTCGTCGGTCCAGACGCCGGTGGCGTTGATGACGACCTTGGCGCGCACCGTCTGGGTGGTGCCGGTGTCGACATCGCGCACGACCGCACCGACGACGCGGTCGGCTTCCTTGACGATCTCGACGACCTCGGTGCTGTTTCGCACGACCGCCCCGTAGTGCGCGGCGGTGCGGGCGACCATCATCGTGTGTCGGGCGTCGTCGGCCTGGGCGTCGAAATAGCGCACTGCGCCGACCATCGCGTCGGACTTCAGGCCGGGGAAGAGCTTCAGGGCACCGCCGCGCGTGAGGTGCTTCTGGCGCGGCACCGAGCGTGCACCGCCCATCTGGTCGTACAGGGTGAGGCCGGCGGCGACGTACGGGCGCTCCCAGCCGCGGTGCGACAGGGGGTACAGGAACGGGACGGGGTGGACGAGGTGGGGAGCGATGCGGGTCAGCATCAACTCGCGTTCCTTCAGCGCCTCGGCCACCAGGCTGAAGTTGAGTTGTTCGAGGTAGCGCAGCCCGCCGTGGAAGAGCTTGCTGCTGCGCGAAGAGGTGCCGCTGGCGAAGTCGCGCGCCTCGACCAGTCCGGTGCGCAGTCCGCGGGTCGCTGCATCGAGCGCAATGCCGGCGCCGGTGACGCCGGCGCCGATGACCAGGACGTCGAACTCGCGTTCACCGAGTTCCTCCCAGGCTTGCTGGTGCTCGGCCGGACCGAGTGTGGCGCTGAAGGGCTGCATGACCATGGGAATCTCCTGGCTGCCTCGACGAGTGTTCTGGTTCAACTGTAAACGAGTGGTCAACGTCGCCACCCACTGGCCACTACGGATGTAGAGGACCGAAAAACGCGCCGGTCAATTGTGCTCAAGCCCTACGGACATGGGTCGACCTTTGGTAGAACATAGTCACATCTACGTCGAGGATCGCGGTCCGCGCTCTTCGCATACTGGGAGGAGGGGTTCAACGGTGAGCCTCGGAGCCGTATTTGTCAGTGAAGTGATCGGAACCGCGATCCTGCTGTTGTTGGGTTGTGGTGTCGTCGCGAACGTCGCCCTGCCGAAGAACAACGGTACGGACGGCGGTTTCCTGATGGTCAACTTCGGGTGGGGTCTCGCGGTCTTCGCGGGTGTCTACGCCGCCTGGAAGTCGGGCGCGCACCTCAACCCGGCCGTCACCATCGGTCTGCTCACTCAGAGCCTCGGTGACGAACCCGTGACCTACGCCGAGGGCGTGGAGATCACCGCCGCGTCCACCATGGTCTACCTGGCCGCCGAACTGATCGGTGCCTTCATCGGTGCTGTGTTGTGCTGGATGGCCTACAAGAAGCAGTTCGACGAGCGCGGTGAGGCCGGCTCGCTCGGCGTCTTCTCCACCGGCCCGCAGATCCGTTCCACCGGTTGGAACCTCGTGACCGAGGCCCTGGGGACCTTCGTTCTGGTCTTCATCATCATGATGTTCGGCAAGTCACCCGCAGGTCTCGGCCCGTTGGCCGTGGCGCTGCTTGTGGTCGGAATCGGTGCCTCGCTGGGTGGCCCCACGGGGTACGCCATCAACCCGGCGCGTGACCTCGGTCCGCGTATCGCGCACGCCGTGCTGCCGATCCCGCACAAGGACGACAGCAACTGGGGTTACGCGTGGATCCCGGTCGTCGGCCCGCTCCTCGGCGCCGTCGCTGCAGGTCTGCTCGCGATCGTCTACATGTGATCGGACGTGGGCCCGTCGCATCAGCGGCGGGACACTCCTCTCTTTCCCGCACGAAACTTTCGGCTAAGGAGCCACCGCAGTGAGCAAGTACATCGCTTCGATCGACCAGGGCACCACCAGCACGCGGTGCATGATCTTCGACCACGACGGCAAGGTCGTCTCGGTCGCACAGATGGAACACGAGCAGATCTTCCCCAAGGCCGGCTGGGTCGAGCACAACCCGGCCGAGGTCTGGGAGAACACCCGCAAGGTGAGCGCCGAGGCCATGGCCAAGGGAGACATCTCGCGCGGCGACGTCGCCGCGGTCGGCATCACCAACCAGCGTGAGACCGCGGTCGTCTGGGACAAGAACACCGGCGAGGCCGTCTACAACGCGATCGTCTGGCAGGACACCCGCACCGACAAGATCGTCGAGGAACTCGGCGGCTCCGAGGGTGCCGACAAGTACAAGGACAAGGTCGGCCTGCCGCTGGCCACCTACTTCTCCGGTCCGAAGGTCAAGTGGATCCTCGACAACGTCGAGGGCGCTCGCGAGAAGGCCGACAAGGGCGACCTGCTGTTCGGCAACATGGACACCTGGGTGTTGTGGAACATGACCGGCGGCTCGGACGGCGGTGTCCACGTCACCGACGTCACCAACGCCTCGCGCACCATGTTGATGGACTTGGACACCCTGCAGTGGGACGAATCCATCGCCAAGGACATGGGCATTCCGATGTCGATGCTTCCGGAGATCCGGTCGTCGTCGGAGGTCTACGGCAAGGGCCGGGAGAAGGGCTCCTTCCCGGGTGTGCCGATCGCGGGCATCCTCGGCGACCAGCAGGCCGCCACCTTCGGTCAGGTCTGTTACGAGCCCGGCACGGCGAAGAACACCTACGGCACCGGCAACTTCATGCTCCTCAACACCGGTGAGGAGAAGGTCATGAGCAAGAACGGCCTGCTCACCACCGTCTGCTACAAGATCGGGGACAACAAGCCGATCTACGCGCTGGAGGGTTCGGTCGCCGTCACCGGGTCGCTGGTGCAGTGGCTGCGCGACAACCTCAACCTGATCAGCTCGGCGCCAGAGGTCGAGGACCTCGCCAAGGGTGTCGAGGACAACGGTGACGTCTACATCGTCCCCGCCTTCTCCGGTCTGTTCGCCCCGCACTGGCGCTCCGACGCCCGCGGCGCGATCGTCGGCCTCACCCGGTTCGCGAACAAGGGCCACATCGCCCGTGCCGCGCTCGAGGCCGTCGCGTTCCAGAGCCGCGAGGTGATGGACGCGATGAACGCCGACTCCGGCGTCGACCTCACCGAGCTGAAGGTCGACGGCGGCATGGTGGTCAACGAGACCCTCATGCAGTTCCAGGCCGACATTCTTGGCGTGCCCGTCATCCGTCCGGTGATCAACGAGACCACCGCGTTGGGCGCGGCCTACGCGGCCGGCCTGGCCGTCGGTTTCTGGAAGGACGAGGACGAACTGCGCAAGCAGTGGGCCGAGGACAAGCGCTGGGAGCCGCAGATGGACGAGGCCGACCGCAAGCGTCTGTACGCCAAGTGGAACAAGGCCGTCCAGCGCACCCTCGACTGGGCCAAGGACGACGAGAAGCCGGAAGACGCGGTGTCGGAGGCCGACATCCAGCAGTAACCGACCGGTGGATGAGCCGTCGTGAGGCTGCGAGCGACGCATCGAAACCCGGAACATAACCAGGCCCCAGCCCGACACGGGTGGGGCCTGGTTCTGTTCAGGCAGCGGGGACGCTGTGGTGCCGGCCGATCGGCACCACCAGCGGCGTCCCGGTCACCGGGTCGGGCACGATACTCGCGGTCAGGCCAAAGACCCCGCGCACTCGCTCGGCGGTAATCACCTCGGCCGGGCCGCCCTGAGCGACGACCGTTCCCTCCTTGACCGCGATGAGTTCGTCGGCGTACCGGGCAGCCAGGTTGAGGTCGTGCAGCACCATCGCCACCGTCGTCCCGCGCTCGCGGTTGAGGTCGGTGACCAGGTCGAGCACGTCGACGGCGTGGGCGAGGTCGAGGAAGCTGGTGGGTTCGTCGAGCAGCAGCACGTCGGTCTGTTGGGCGAGCACCATCGCGATCCACACCCGCTGTCGTTGGCCACCGGAGAGTTCTTCGACGAGGCGGTCTGCGAGGTCGAGGGTTGCGGTGGCTTCGAGTGCCTCGGCGACGATGCGATCGTCGTCACGGGTACGGGGACGAAACGCGCTCTGGTGCGGATGCCGGCCCAGCCCGACGAGTTCGACGACGGTCATGCCGCTCGGCGCGACAGGTTGCTGTGGGAGCAGCGCGACGCGCCGCGCGACCTGCTTGGGGTGCATCGATCTCAGGTCGGCGCCGTCGAGCAGCACCGCACCCGCGTGCGGACGCAACACCCGCGACAGCCCGCGCAGCAGCGTCGACTTGCCGCAGCCGTTCGCGCCGACGATCGCGGTGATCTGGCCCGCGGGCAGCGCGAGGTCGAGAGCGTCGACGACGGTGTGCTTGTCGTAGGTGAGGGTGAGGCCACGTGCTTCGAGGGTCATGCGTCGTTACTTCCTCGCGAGGGTGGGGCGGTGGATCAACAGGAGCAGCAGGAAAGGCGCGCCAGCGACGCCGGTGAGCACACCGACCGGGAGGCTGCCGGGCACGACGTACTTCGTGAGGTAGTCGGCGGCAACGACGATGCAGGCTCCGATGAGTGCCGACAACGGGATCGAGGGGCGGCCGCCGTTGAGGCGGCGCGCGGTGGGCCCCGCGAGCAGGCTGACGAACGCGATGGGGCCGGTGACGGAGGCCGCGGTGGCGGTGATGAGGACCGCGACGGCCATGAGCGCGAGTCGGGTGCGGTCAGCCGCAGCGCCGAGTGCAGTGGCCGCTTCGGCGCCGAGTTCGATCAGTCGCAGCGGCCGGGCGAGTACGGCGGCCACCGGCAGGCCGATGGCCAATACAACTGCCAGCCGGGCGATTCCGCTCCACCCGGGGGAGTTGAGCGACCCGGTCAGCCACACCATCGCGTCCTGTGCCTGATGGATGTTGGAGCGCATGAGCAGCCACTGGATCAGCGACTGCAGCGCCGCGCTGATGCCGAGCCCGATGAGGATCATCCGGTGCGAGGCGGTCGCGCCGCGGCCGCCGACGAGGTGGATCAGCAGCGCGACGACGAGGCTGCCGACGAGCGCGGCGAGCGACATCGGTGTGCCCGACCAGCCCAGCAGCACCGACGAACCCAGCGCCCCTGCGCTTGCTCCCAGCGAGACGCCGAGCACATCGGGGCTGGCCAGCGGGTTGCGCAACATCGTCTGGAAGATCGACCCGGCCGCGCCGAAGGCGACCCCTGCAAGAGCTCCTGCGAGCGCGGCCGGGAGTTTGGACTCCATCACCATGAAACCGGCCACCGGGATGTCGGTGCCGGTCACGATGCGGAAGAAGTCGGGGATCGTCACGGTGTAGTCGCCGAGCAGCACGCGCGCGGCGAGCAGTCCGAGCAGTGCGAAGGCCGCGGTTACGAGCGCGACCGACAACCTGCGGCGGACGCGGGTGCGCGCGGCGGCTACCGCCTTCAGGGCAGGGGTGGCGCAGGTTGCGGCAGTCACAGGGTGACCACCTTGCGGCGCAGCAACACGATCAGCGCGGGCACCCCCACCAGTGCGGTGAGGATGCCGGCCGGAAGCTCGCCTGGGCGGGCCACGACGCGTCCGATGACGTCGGCGAGGGTCAGCATCACGGCGCCGCCCAGGGCGCACAGCGGCAGCAAGCGGGTGTGGTCGGGCCCAGCGAAGCCGCGCACGACGTGGGGCACGACGAGCCCGACGAAGGCGATCGGTCCGGCGATCGAGGTGGCCGTGCAGGCGAGCAGCACGGCTCCGGCGGCGACGGTGATGCGCACCAGCGCGACCCGCCGGCCGAGGGCGCGGGCGAGGTCGTCGCCGAGTGCGAGCGCGTTGAGAGTGCGCGCCGAGGCGATCACGATCAGTGCGCCGACGGCGAGGAAGGGGAGGGTGAGGAGCAGGTTCGCCGACTCGCGTCCGCCGACGGAGCCCACCTGCCAGAAACGGTAGACCTCAAGCGCCCCCTGGTCGCGCATGAGCAGCGCGGCGGTGATGCTCGAGCAGCCGGCGGTGACCGCGGCGCCGGTCAGTGCCAGCGTGATCGGGCCAGCGCCACCGTAGGCCGCGGAGGCGATCGCATAGACGGCGAACGCCGCGAGAGCGCCGCCGAGCAGGGCAAGGAGCACGAACGACAGTTGGTTGCCGGCGAAGCCGGCGGTCAGGCCGATGACGACGGCCAGTGAAGCGCCGGCGTTGACACCGAGCAGTCCCGGGTCGGCCAGCGGGTTGCGGGTGAGCCCCTGCAGCGCGGCACCCGACACGGCGACCGACGCCCCGACGACGACGGCGACGAGGGTGCGGGTGGCGCGTGCATCGACGACGGCGGCCGCGTCACCGGTGCCGGTGAAGAACGCGTGCAAAGCGTCGAGCATGCCGAGGCTGCTGCTGGAGCCGATGGCGAGGGAGAGCGCGCAGGCGACGCCCAAGGTCGCCGTCGCGATCGCGAAGCCGACGCCGGCGCGCCGGCGCGACCCGCGTCCGGTTGTGGGTCGGCCGGACGCGGGTCGGGTGGAGACGAGAGTGCTCACTGCGCCTTGGCGGCAGCCGCAGCAAGCTGCGGCAGGAACTTCTCGAGTGCGGTCGGGATGCTCAGCGGGGTGGGGCTGGACATCGGCATGGCCGCGACGTTGTCGGAGCTGGCGACGTACGAACCACGTTGCAGCGCAGGGATTTTCGACAGCAGCGCGTTGCCGGTGATCTGCTTGGTCTGCGCTGCGTTGTCGACGTAGAAGACCAGCACGTCGGCGTCGGCGGTCGAGGCGTTCTCGGCGGAGACATCGACGCTGAACAGGTTGGGCTTGCCGGCCGACAGCTTGGTGACGAAGCTCGGCGTCGTCATACCGAACGCCTCGAGCATGCGCGGACGGTTGTCGATGCTGGTGTAGAAGCTCACCTTCGACAGGTCGGTCGGTGTGAACCAGGCCCACGCCGCCGACTTGCCCTTGATTGCGGGGTACTTCGCGACGGCGGTCTTGATCGAGTTCTCGGTGTCGGTCTTCAGCTTCGCGGCCTCGGTGGACTTGCCGAACGCCTTGCCGACGAGGTCGAGCGACTGCTGCCACGAGGTGCCCCAGGGCTGGTCGGGGTAGGCGACGACAGGCGCGATCTTCGACAGCTTCGCGTAGTCGTCTTTGGTGATGCCGGAGTTCGTCGCGAGGATCAGGTCAGGCTTGAGCGCGGCGACCTTGTCGAACGGGGTGCCGTCGGCGTCGCTGTAGCGGGTGGGCTGCTTTCCGCCGATCTTCGCCAGCGCGGCGTCGTACCAATCGGTCGACTTGCCGGCGTTGCCACCCCAGGTGACTTCCGGCGCGCCGACCGGCGCGACGCCGAGCGAGACCGCGACGTCCTGGTCGCTCCAGCCGAGGGTCACCACTCGCTGCGGCGCCTTGGTGATGGTGGCGGAACCGAGCGCGGTCTTCACAGTCACCGGGAAGTCGCCGCTGTCGGTGGTCGTTGTGGCGCCGGCCGCCTGGGTGCCCGCGGTTTGGCTGTCGGCGCCACCGGTCGGCCCGGTCGAGCAGGCTGCGAGCAAGCCCGTTGCCAGCAGCGCGATGGGAAGTGCGATCTTCTGCATGCGAGGAATTTCCTTGTCGGATAAGAGATTTCGGGCGGGTTGTGGTTCAGACGCGGGCTTGGCCGAGCTGCCAGAAGGAGGAGAACATGACCTTCCTGCGGTGCACACCGCGCTCGCCGACGAGGTGTTTGCGGGTGCCGGTCGCGAGGGCGCGCTCCCCGCAGATCCACGCATAGCCGAGGGCGGGCCACTGCAGACCGGGCAGCACCTCCAGCACGGCTTCGCCGGGCGCGCGATCGCCGCGAATGACGATGTGCGCGTCGATGTCGACCGGTAGCGGCGACAGGTGATCGGTGTCCGGCACCTCGACGATGATCGTGCGCGGCTTGTCCGGGTGCTGGTCGATGATCGCGGCCAGGGCCGGTGCGCCGGTTTCGTCGGCGACCAGCAGTTCGTGGCCGTCGTGCTGGGGCAGGTAGAGCGCGGTGCCCTGGCGGAAGCCCAGGCGGTCACCGACGCGCGCTCGCGACGCCCAGGCAGTGCCGGGACCGGCGTCGCCGTGCAACACGATGTCGACATCGGCCTCGCCGAGGTCGGGGCGCACCGCCCGCAAGGTGTACCACCGAAGTTCGGGGCGTTCGACCGGATTCATCGCATGCACTGCGCGCCGTACGTTGGCCTCGTTCGGATCTGGCATCGTCAGCCGACCGTCGGTGGGGATGAGCAACCCGAAGTACTCGTCGGGGCCGTTGCTGGCGTAGCCGCTGAACTCCTTGGCCACGAACGTGAACCGACGCACATGGTCGGCGACCTCAGTGATCGAGCGGACGGTCATGGGCCACTGCCGAAGGTCGGTGCGGTCGGGCATCTGCGCCATCGTGACGGCGGTGTACGCAGAGACGGCGCGCTGTTCGATGCGGTCGAGCAGAGTGGTCACGCGAATTCCTTCCGGTTGCTGGACCCCACTTCATGATTTGAGAGCGGCGGCCCAAGAGCGGCGGATTAGGTCAGGCATACCTAACTAAGCGTTACCTAACCATGTCAAGCCGGTCTCACTCCCGCCAGGGGGTGCTCGCGGTAATGCGTAAGTCGCGCTTCTACCGGGTCGATGTTCCGCGTAGGCGTCGCTCGCTGCGCAGCGCCGTCGAGTACGCCGTGGCAACCTTCGGCGGACTCGACTACGCGTTCAACAACGCAGGCATCTTCGCGTCCGCACCACTTGCCGATCTCGAGATCGAGGAATGGCAGCGCGTCGTACGTCGAGATCTCGCCCCTGGTGGGCGGCATCCAGGTCCGGGTGTCGTCTCCGGAGGGCCCCTCGACCTTGATCACAGTCGCGCCGAGGTCGGCCAGCAGCATGGTCGCGTGAACCGACGCACACTCGGAGGTAGCAATGGGAAAGCGTGGCAGCGGTCCCGACTTCATCGAAGCCTTGGCCAGAGGCCTGGAGGTGATTCAGGCGCTCGGCGACGCCCACGACACGAAAGGTGCTGCTCGCCGACCTGAGCCCTGAGGAGCTGGACGCGGTGCTCGACCAGCCGAGCCGATCGGGGGTGGTCGCCCGCCGGGAGGTCGACCGGGCCCAACTGGGACGGGAACTTGCGGATACTCGCGCCAAGGGGTGGTGCATGACCGATCAAGACCTCGCAGTGGGCATCCGTTCCGTGGCCGCGCCTCTGCGCGATGCGACGGGGCGTGTCGTGGCGGCTCTGAACGTCAACGCTCATGCCGGCCAGACTTCGGTGGACAGGTTGCTCGAGCACCACCTGCCCAGACTGCTCTCTACGGCATCCTCGATCAGTGAGGACTACGTGCGTCGGAACCAGCTTCGGTGACCGAACAGCAGTGAGGTGGGTCAGAGCCAGTTCTTGCGACGGAAGATGACCCACATCGTGGTGCTGACAGCGAACATCAAGAACAACGCGAACGGGTAGCCGAACCACCAGGAGAGTTCGGGCATCTTCTCGAAATTCATGCCGTAGATGCCGGCGACGACAGTAGGGGTGAACAGGATGGCCGCCCACGACGAGGCCTTCTTCACCTCGTCCGCCTGGTTGTTCGCCACCTCGGCAAGCCGCTTCATCTCCTCATTCTGGGTCTGTGCGACGAGGGTGGCGTTGAGGGTGAGGATGTCGGCGAGCGACTGCCGGAAGCCGTCGACCCGCTCGGCGACACTGGTGGCGTGGTCGGCGACGTCGCGTAGTGAGCGCTGGAGTTCGGGGTCGGTGCCGTATTTCTCGACACCCTTGTCGAGCGCGTCGAGGATGCGTTGCAAGGGCTTCACCGCACGCTGCAACTCCATGACCTCCTGGCTGAGTTCGTAGATGCGGCGCGAGACGCTCGGATCGGACTCGAACACCTGCGTCTCGATCTCGTCGATGTCGTTCTCGAGGCCTACGAGCACGGGAGCGTAACCGTCGACGATGTGGTCGAGCACGCCGTACAGCACGGCTTCGGGGCCGAGCGCGAGCAGGTCGGGCTCGGCTTCCAGCCGTTTGCGCACCGGACCGAGCTTGGGGTCGGCGCTGTGCCGCACGGTGATGACGAAGTCGGGTCCGATGAACAGGTGGATCTCGCCGAAGTCCACGGTCTCGGTGTCGTCGTCGTAGCTGGCCGAACGGAGCACCACGAACAACGTGTCGTCGTAGCGCTCGAGCTTCGGACGCTGGTGGGCGACGATCGCGTCCTCCACCGCCAGCGGGTGCAGGTCGAAGATGCGCGCGACCTGCTGCACGTGATCGGCGCTGGGGTGGGCCAAGCCGATCCAGGCCATCGGCCGCTCGGACGGATCGGGCTTGTGCGACAACCGGTGGATGGTCTCGGAGATCGTCGCGGGGTTCTCCAATTTGCGACCGTTGCAGTAGATCGCACGCTCGACCACCGTGGCCTCTGCGGGACGGTCTTGCTCATCGCGCGCAGGCTCGAACGACGCAGCCGGACCGTCGTAGGTGAACAGGTTGCGTGCGGGTGATTTCGGGACGGTGACCGGGCGTCCGCGCCAGACGGGCATGGCCGAAACACTAGCCCCGAAAGGTCGGATCATTCACGTCCGTGCGGGTAGGCCATGGCGAGCACGTCGAGGGCTTCGTCGAGCTGCTGCTCGGTCAGTGTGCCGTCGGCGACGTGGTCGCGTTCGATGACGACCTCGCGGATGGTCTTGCCCTCCTTCAGGGCCTGCTTGGCGATGCTTGCGGCTTCGTCGTAACCGAGCTGGTGGTTGAGCGCGGTGACGATCGACGGGGACGACTCTGCGTACCGGCGCATGCGGTCGGCGTCCGGCTCGATCCCATCGACACAACGCTCTGCGAAGACCCGAGAAACGTTGGCCAACAACTGGATCGACTCCAGTACATTACGCGCGATCACGGGCAGCATCACGTTGAGTTCGAAGGTGCCGGCGCTGGCCCCGAACGCTACGGCTGTGTCGTTGCCGATGACCTGCGCACTCACCTGCAGCATCGCCTCGCACAGCACCGGGTTCACCTTGCCCGGCATGATCGAGCTGCCGGGCTGCAGATCGGGCAGGTGAATCTCCGCCAGACCGGCGGTCGGCCCGGAGCCCATCCACCGGATGTCGTTCGCGATCTTGGTGAACGCGACCGCGCAGGTGCGCAGCAGGCCCGACAGGTCGACCAGCGAGTCGCGGCTGGACTGGGCAGCGAAGTGGTTACCCGCCTCGGTCAGCGGCAGGTCGAGCGACTTCGCGAGATCGTCGATCACCGTCTTGGCCAGCCCGGTGGGCACGTTGATGCCGGTGCCCACGGCGGAGCCGCCGAGGGGAAGTTCGCCGACGCGGGGCAGCACCTCGCTCAGGCGGGAGATGACGTACTCGACCTGCGCGGCGTATCCGCCGAACTCCTGCCCGAGGGTCACCGGGGTGGCGTCCATCAGGTGGGTACGCCCGGACTTCACCAAGTCGGCGAACTCGGTCTCCTTGGTGCGCAAAGACTTTGCGAAGACCTCAAGAGCAGGGATGAGCTCGTTCTTCACGCCGGCGGTGGCGGCGATGTGCATCGCCGCGGGGAACTGGTCGTTGGAGGAGAACGGGTCGTTCACTGCATCGTTGGGGTGGACGTCCTTGCCGAGCGTGTCGGCAGCGAGGGTCGCGATGACCTCGTTGGCGTTCATGTTGCTGGACGTGCCCGAGCCGGTCTGGAAGACGTCGATCGGGAACTCGTCGTCCCAGGTGCCGTCCGATACTTCTGCGGCAGCGTCCGAGATCGCCTGTGCCACAACGGAGTCGAGGGCTCCACTGGCGGCGCGCGCTCTCGCGGACGCGCCCTTGATCGAGGCCAGCGCGTGGATGAGGGACGGTTCGATCGGACGCCCGGAGATGGGGAAGTTCTCGACAGCGCGTTGGGTCTGTGCGCGCCATTTCGCGTTGACGGGTACTTCGACCTCGCCCATCGAATCGCGCTCGGTCCTCGTCTTCTGCTCGGACATCGTTGCTCCTTCGGTCGAGTTCGTCGTCCTTCTCCAGTCAACAGCGGTTGGCGCTCCAGTTGTTCCTCCGGCTGCGGTGCGAACCGGGCGGGCCGTGGGACAGTCCTTGCATGGAATTGCTGACCGAGCCCATGACCGCTGCCGAGTTCGAGCGTTGGACCGCGGTGACGCCGTCGGTGCAGCAGTGAAGCTGGCCGGGGCGGAGCTGGTCGCGACCAAGATGAGCATCCGGGTGAACGACGTGCCGGACGGCACGATCGAACTGCGTCCGATGACCGAGGACCGTTTCGAACGGTTCATCGGCGACGGCATCGAGCATTACGCCCACTCCATCTTCGATGCCGGCGGTTTCGAAACGATCGAAGCCGCGCGGCTGGCTTCGTTCGAGGAACACAAGCGCCTGCTGCCGCAGGGTCTGCAGTCGCCCGGTCATCGGCTCTGGTCGGCCTTCGACGCGGCCGATCCGACGCAGGAAGTCGGGCTGCTGTGGGTCCAGGAACGACCCGACCACGGCTTCATCTACGACATCGCGGTGGACCCTGCGCACCAGCGGAAGGGCTACGGCACCCACATCCTGCGCGGTGCGGCTGCCGAGATGCGGTTCATCGGACGAGAGACGCTGTGGCTCAACGTCTTCGGTCACAACGCGGATGCTCGTCGGCTTTACGAGCGCGAAGGGTACGCGGTGAACGAGGAGATCGTGCGCATCGCGGTCGGGTCGGGCGGGTAGGTCTACCCATGGCCTGATCGGGGTGCTCGTGCCAACGCACGCGCTCGCCTGTTCGCAGAAGGGGCGGGTGCCACGATGGTGACCGCGCCGTCCTGGGCCTGGCTGCTCATGCTCTCCGAACCGATGAACGGCAAGGACTTCACCGGGTCGCCCTATGTGCTGCCGAATGTGATCGACCGGCTGACCACTCCCACTCACGCGGTGGTGAAGATCGTCGGGGGCAAGGTCGTAGAGCTGCACCAGATTCTCCAGATGTGAGCCGAGCGGAGCAACACGGAAACAACGCGGCGCCGCAAGCCCTGTGCTGCTCGTTCCGCCGACAGGATGGACGGATGCGCCGCGTTGTTTCCGCCCATGTCGAAGCCACTGTTTCCGCCACCGCCGACATCACCTGGTCGGTGGCGGTGTCCGAGGTCGTACCGCGAGCCGAGGAGGAGCTCACGGTCACCGTCGACGGCACGAAGATCGAGATGGAAGAGATCGTCGACGGGATGACGCGGCTGCACCGGTGCCGGCAAACCCCGGCGGGCGCTCTCGTCCTCGACTATCGATGCACGGTCGACGAACAGGCTCCCGAGCCGGACGTGACGCTCCTGGACGAGGTCGTGTTCCTGCGTCCGAGCCGTTATGTCGACTCCGACACTCTCGCTCCCGTTGCCCATGCGACGTTCGGGGATAAGCAGGGCAAGGACCTGCTGGATTCCGTTGCGGTGTGGGTGAATCAGAGCCTGCAGTACGTCAGCGGTTCCAGTCGTCCGACCGACGGATCCATCCAGACCTACCTGTCCAGGCAGGGGGTCTGTCGCGATTTCGCGCACCTGGTGATCGCGATGCTGCGTGGGCTGAACGTGCCTGCCCGGCTGGTGAGCGTCTACGCGCCGGGGCTCAGCCCGATGGACTTCCACGCGGTCGCCGAAGCGTTGATCGACGGCAAGTGGCAGGTCGTCGACGCGACCTCGATGGCGCCGCGTACCTCACTGCTGCGTATCGCGACCGGCCGGGACGCGAGCGACACCGCGTTCATGACGGTTGCTGCCGGTCAGGTGGAGCTCGGTCAGATGCAGGTCACCGCGATCGCCGAGCCCGACCTGCCGACCGATGACCCCTCGATGCTGACCCAGCTGCGCTGATCGTTGTCTGAGTGTCAGACGCAGTCCGCGACGCGGATGGTCTGACACTCAGACGGTCAGGGCGACCCGGACGATCACGGCCACCGCAGCGACGGTGGCCAGCATCAGCATCAGCTGCTTGAACCGGGTCGGGTCGATGCGGTGACGCAGCGGCTGCGCGAGCACCGAACCGAGCACCATGAACGGCATCCAGGCGACGCCTGCGATCAGCGCCTCACGCGGCACCTGGCCGCCGACGCCCAGTCCGGCCAGCGAGGCCAGTGCACCGATGAGGAAGAACGGGGCGAGCGTGGAGCGCACCTGCTGCGGCTTCTGCTCCTGCAGCACCAGGCCGTAGAAGGGTCCGCCGATCGATGCGGCTGTGGCCGAGACGCCGGTGACCAGGCCGGCGAGCCCCGACAGGGCGGGCGTCGGTTGCACATGGATCCGGGTGAACGAGCCCGCAACCGCAGCCAGCACCATCGCGGCGACCACGAGCGAGATCACCGAGGTCGACGCGACCGACACCAACCAGACGCCGAGCGGCATCGTGGCCAGGCGTCCGAGCAGTGCCCAGCTGCAGGACCGCCACAGCACATGAGCTCGTCCGCGCACCGCCTCCAGGAGCGGTAGCGGCAGGACGGTGATCAACAACGACGCCGGCATCAGGTCGGGAGCTGCCATGACGACGAAGGGTGCCGCGACGACCGCGAGACCGAACCCGGCGACCCGTTGCACGAACGCGCCGAGGCCGATCACGAGTCCGAGAACGACGAACAGCGTCCATGAGATGCCCATGGGTGCTCCCTTCGCTCAGGCCGACGGACGATGGTCTCAGCGGCGGCCGGGAAACGACGAATCGGTCAGCGTCGGCCGAGGTTGCAAAGGCGCAGGACGAGGTCGATCGTCCGCCAACTGAGTTTGCCGTCGCCGAAGCGTGCCGCCGCGCGCAGCGGCAACTCGGCGAAGTTGCGTTCGACCATGGGACGGTCGGCATCGCTGAGCTCGGTGCCGGCGATCGTCGCGCGCCAGCAGATCGCCCGGAAGGCGCGTCCGGCCGGGGTCGTGGCGATCTCGGCGAAGGTGGAGTCGCGGTCGAACGGACGTGTCGGACGCGGTGCCGGGATGGAGCGACCGAGCCGCGCGGCGAAATCGACGTCGCTCGCAGCGAGGGCGGGCCCGGACGGTGGATCGGCACTGTCGGTGGCGTCACCGTCGACCTGCAGCGAGAGCGTGAGGCCGGGATCTGCACTCGATCGCGCTGCGACGAGTTCGAATCGTCCGGTGGGACAGCGCCATTCGTCCGTACGGACGTCCCAGAACTCGAAGCTTCGGGCAGGCACCTCGACGTCCACCCGTCGTGAACCGCCGACTTCGAGATGCACCTTGGCGAAGCCGGCCAGCTCGCGTTCCGGACGCAGGACGACGCCGGTGAGGTCACGACGGTAGATCTGCACGACCTCGCTTCCCGCACGCGTACCGGTGTTGGTCACCGTGATGCTCACAGTCAGGACCTGGCCACGGCGGATCGACGGTGAGGACAACTGGGGATCGGACCAGTCGAAGGTCGTGTAGCCGAGTCCGTGGCCGAACGGGAACGCCGGTGCCGGACCGCCGGACACGTGGTGCCGGTACCCGACGAAGAGCCCTTCGCGGTACTCGACCTGGCGTGGGCGTCCGGGAAACCACGGCGTGCTCGCGACGTCCTCGAGACGTTCGGGGAAGGTCTCTGCCAGGCGCCCGCCGGGTTCGGCATCACCGAGCAGCACGTCGACGACGGCGGCGCCGGATGCCTGCCCGCCGAGGTAACCCTCGACGATCGCCGCCACCTCGTCGCGCCACGGCATCGTGACGGGTGCGCCGTTCGACAGAACCACGACGGTGCGCGGATTGGCCTGTGCAACAGCCGAAACCAGTTCGTCGTGCGCCGCAGGGAGCGACAGCGTGTCGCGATCGAAGCCCTCCGATTCGTAGGCCGGGGGCAACCCGACCATCACGACGGCGACATCGGCAGACGCTGCGATTCGCGCTGCTTCGTCGAGCTGAGCGGCGCTGCTCGTGGACGTCGCCGGGTCGTAGCCCTCGGCATAGGTGACCTCGACGCCGGCGTCGGCGAACGCGTCCCGCACCGTCGTCACTCGGGTGGGATTGACCAGTGAACTGCCTGCGCCCTGGAACCGCGGAACCTCGGCCAGCCCACCGATCAGCGCGATCGATGCCCGGCGATCGAGGGGAAGGGTGTCGTCATTGCGGAGCAGGACCGCGCCGGCCGCCGCGGCCCGCCGACACAGTTCGTCGTGATCGGGTTCGACCGAGCCGACCTCGTTGCCCTGCACTCGTGCGAGCAGGTCGAGGACGCGCTGTGCGGACGTCTCGACCTGTCGATCGGTGAGCTGTCCGGAGGCCAGAGCATCCTGAATGTCGTTGTCCGACAAGGAATGTCCGCCGGGCATCTCCAGATCCATACCGGCGGTGATGCCGACGTCACGCTCGTACACCGCACCCCAGTCGCTCATCACCACTCCGTCGAAGCCCCACTCGTCGCGCAGGATCTGGGTGAGTAGTCGGTGATTCTGGGAGGCAAGTTCACCGTCGACCGAGTTGTACGACGCCATCACCGTCCATGGCTTGCCCCGTTTGACGGCGTACTCGAAGCCGGACAGGTAGATCTCACGCAGCGTGCGCTCGTCGACGACCGCGTCGACCACGAAGCGGTAGTACTCCTGATTGTTGACCGCGTAGTGCTTCAGGCAGGCGCCCACACCGACGCTCTGCAGACCATCGACAACCGCCGCAGCGAAACGTCCGCTGATGAACGGATCCTCGGAGAAGTACTCGAAGTTCCTGCCGCCCAACGGGTTTCGCTTGATGTTCAGCCCTGGGCCGAGCACGACGTCCACACCGAGTTGGCTCGCCTCGGCACCCAACGCGACAGCCACCTCCCGTGCAAGGTCGAGGTCCCAACTGGAGGCCAACGTGACGGCAGAGGGAAAACAGGTGGCCGGGTGGCTGTTGCCGACTCCGAGATGATCGGCCGACTCGCGCTGCAGCCGGATGCCGAGGGGACCGTCCGACAGGGTCGCGGGAGGCAGGTCATGAACGGGCAGCGGACGCGTGTGCCAGAAGTCGACACCGCTGAGCAGACCGATCTGCTTGTCACTGGTCAGGTCGGTGGCTCTCGGCATGTGGGACACAACGACCACTTTCGCAAAGTCGGAGGCGGCTTGCTGTGATTCACGCCACATCATCGCGCCCGGAAATGGCAGGCTCTGTCCATGAAGAGCACCATGCAGTCGCCGCCCCTGTTGATCTCGTCCCTGCTGGAGTACGGAACCACGGTGCACGCCGAGAGCAGATGCATCACCTGGACGCCGGAAGGGGACGGGAGGTCACGTACAGCGAGATCGGACGACAGTGTCGACAGCTCGCGAATGCGTTGCGGGGCATGGGTATCGACGGTGACAACCGCGTCGCGACCTTCATGTGGAACAACGCCGAGCACCTCGTCGCCTACCTGGCCGTCCCGTCGATGGGGGCGGTGCTGCACCCCCTCAACATCCGACTGTTCCCCGAGCAACTGATCTACACGGCCAACCACGGCGGCAGCGAGGTCGTCGTCGTCGACAACACCCTCGCCGAGCCGTTCAGCAAGCTGCTGGAGCACCTGCCCAAGATCCGGCACGTCATCGTCAACGGACCGGTCGACGACGCCGTCCGTGAGGCCCTGGGGGCGCCTGCTCACGTCGAGGCAGTGCACGACTGGAACGAGTTGCTGGCCGGTCGGTCGGACGAGTTCGAGTGGCCCAAGGACGTCGACGAGAACGACGCCTCGTCCATGTGTTACACCTCCGGCACCACCGGAAACCCCAAGGGCGTCGCCTATTCGCACCGCTCGAACTACATCCACGCGATGAGTTGCTGCCTGACGCTCGCGCTCACGCCGTCCGACACCGCGCTCGTCGTCGTGCCGCTGTTCCATGCCAATGCGTGGGGCTACCCGTACACCGCGATGCTCGCGGGCGACAACCTGCTCATGCCCGACCGCTTCCTGCAACCCGAACCGCTAGCTCAGATGATCGAGAAGTGGCAGGTGACCGTCGGTGCGGGCGTGCCGACCATCTGGAACGGACTGCTGCAGCACCTGGACGCCAAGGGTGGTGACATGTCGAGTTGCCGCATGCTGATGTCCGGCGGCGCGGCCTGCCCGCCGGCTTTGATGAAGGCCTTCGAGCGCTACGACGTGGAGATCATCCAGGGCTGGGGTATGACGGAGACCTCGCCGGTGGCGAGCCTGGCGTTCCCTCCCGGTCGTCTCGAGGAAGGCGGCGACGAGTACTGGAAGTACCGCGCCTCGCAGGGCCGGATCATGGGCGGGGTCGAAGCCCGCATCATGGGGCCGGACGGTTCGGTGCAGCCGTGGGACGGGGAATCGGTCGGCGAGGTAGAGGTCCGCGGTCCGTGGATCACCGGCTCGTACTACAGCAACGGCAGCGAAGCCGAAGGCGAATTGGCCGATATGGCAAGCAAGTTCGACGACGGCTGGCTGCGCACGGGTGACGTGGGTTCGATGACCTACGACGGTTACATCCTGCTGAGCGACCGCGCCAAGGACGTCATCAAGTCCGGCGGCGAGTGGATCAGCTCGGTCGACCTGGAGAACCATCTGATGGCGCACCCGGCCGTGCTCGAGGCGTCCGTCATCGGTGTGCCGGACGACAAGTGGGGCGAACGTCCGTTGGCCGCTGTCGTCATCAAGGACGGCGAATCGGTGGAGATGGAGCAGTTGCGCGATTTTCTGTCCGGACGCGTCGCGCGGTGGCAGGTGCCCGAGCGCTGGGCGATCATCGACGAGGTGCCCAAGACGAGCGTCGGCAAGTACGACAAGAAGGCACTACGGTCACGCTTCGCCGAGGGCGGTCTCGACGTCGCGGAGACTGGGGCACCCGCCCAGTAGGTCAGAACGAGGAAGCCCCGACCGGCGCATCCGCCGGTCGGGGCTTGGAATCCTCTGTCTCAACACAGATTCTTGGTATTACCTGTGCACCCGTAGGGATTCGAACCCCAAACCTTCTGATCCGTAGTCAGATGCTCTATCCGTTGAGCTACGGGTGCTTGCTGCCATCACTGGCAACGACGTCACACTCTACCTGCTCACCTCGATCGATGAGAAATCGAGGGCACGATGTGTACGTCACGCTCTGATCGGTGAAGCCGGGCGCCCGTCCGGCCCGCAACCGGCGGACGGTTCCGAGCCGGACGAGCCCGCACTCAGTTACCCGGGCTGACGCTGTCGGCGGCGACGATGCGGCCGTCCTTGACCTGCAGGATCGCGGTGTACGTCTGCTCGGCGGCGGTGTACTTCGAAGGGACGACGTAGGACGATCCCTCACGGTAGTTCGACAGGTTCGGTGCACCGTGCACGCTCTGCGTCCACACCCACTGGGGAGCGCTGATGTTCTCGTTGACGCCGACCAGGATCGACGCGCGGGCGTCCGGGGCAAGGGTCGCGGAGCGCGCGGCGCCGTCCTCGGGGCCACACGGCACTTCCGGCTCGGGGTCGCAGTTGTCGACCTGCGGCTTGAAGGTGACCTTGTTCCCGTCGACCGACACGATGCGCGCGGTGAAGCGTCCGTCTCCGGTGTTCTCCTCGCCCTTCTTCGGCTCCGCAGGCTCGACCGTCACCGGTTCGGCGCGGAAGACGTTGTCGCTCTTGAGGATGAACGTGCCCTCACCGTTCGCCTTCCAGACGCGGACGATCGGGTGTGCGGTGCGCTCCGCGGTGGAAGCGTCGTTGTCCCACGAGGACGTCTCGATCAGGCCCTGGTCGGAGAGCTCGAGCTCGATCGGACCCCAGTTGGCCTGCGACCCCTTGGTGTTCACCACCAGATCGTTGCCGTCCTTGGTGAGCGGTCCCCAGACTCCGCTGCCGTTGGAGAAACCGGCTGCGAACCGGTGACCGACGCCCGGAAGGCTGCTGTTGACGACGAAGACGGCGTGGAAGTCACCGAGTTCGGCGGCGTCGATCTTCGGGGTCGACTGCTCGTGCGACTCGGGGGCCCTGGAGGAGCCGACCTGCTTCCACGACGTGCCGTCCTTGCTCTCGAAGAACTTGACCGTTCCGTCCTTGGCGTACGACATGCCCTCGTGGCCGTTGCTCACCTTGATCGATTTCACGTACGGGGTGCCGGCGACTTTGCTCAGGCTGCCCGACTTCACGGTGGACTGCGAGGACGTGCTGCTGGAGTTGCTCGACCCGGACGACGACGCCGACGAACCCTCCGGCGAGGACGACGACCCCGACGAGGACGACGGGGACGATGGTGAGCCGGACGGGCCGGACCCCATGGTCTCGCTGTTGCAGGCAGTGGTGCCGAAGCCGACAATCGCGATCAGGACGAGGCTGGACAGGCGGCGGGCGGTGTTGTTACGCATGGCATTTCCCCTTGTTTCGTGATTGCGCGAGCGAAGTTCGTTGGTGTGATGATGGCGTGTGAACAGGCGTTCCCGCGATGGGGAGACCTGCCCACGCGGCGCCTGACACAGGAACCCGTCTGTTACTCGCCGCGTACCGGCACGGTGACCGGCTCGACGGGTCCTGCGCACTGCCGATCGTCTGCGGCTTCCGGTACGAACTGTCGCCCGCTCAACACGTTGGTCGACTGCAACTCGGGACGGCCCTGCAGAATGCCGGTGAAGGTGTAGCGGCGCATGGTGGTCAAGGAGCAGCCGGTGTCGAACTCGGCGATGTCGAACGAGTACGCCTGGGTCTGTACCTCGGTGCCCTTCTCGGCGCCCTGTGCAAGGCGGGCGCCGAAGAGCCCGCCGCCAGTGAACGTGCCGACGGTCATCCAGTTCCCGTCACGATGCGGGGTGTGGGTGTGTCCGGAGATCAGCAACTGGTCGTCCTCGAACCCGTCCTCGACCGCGCCCGGCTCGTGGCTCACCACGACGTCCGGGGCCGGGACCTCGTTGTCTTTCCACGTGCTCAGAAAGTGCTTGCGGGCACCTGAGTGGATGCTTTTGTCCTTCGGGTCGCCGTCGCCGTAGAAGCGCCGGTCGTTGAAGCCGCCGAATGTCACACCGGCCATTGTCACCTTCGTGTACAGGCGTGAGTTGGGTTGCAGAGTAACCACATTGGGCACCTTGCTCATCCGGTCCAGCAACGCGGTATCGGTGGCGCTGGTCGCGTCGTGGTTGCCGCGGACGAACAGGTACGGCACGCCGAGCCGCTCGATCGACCGGAAGATGCCGGCGGCTTCGGCCTCGCGCACACTGCCGAAGTTGATCAGGTCTCCCGCGTCGACAACGACGTCCACTCTTTCGGATCGGATGATGTCGCGCATCAATGCGTACTGGTTCGTGCCGTGGATGTCGCTCACGAACATCACCCGCAGCGCGGTCGGCGCAGCGGTCGAGCGGGGCGCGTACTTGGTCTGCAGGGCGCTCGAGAGGGCGAGCACGCTGGTGATGTACCGCGAGGACTCGGAGGTGCGCTTCTCCAGATCGGTGAGGATCGACAGGTCGTTGCGCGCCATGCTCAACAGCGACGTGGTGCGGACCTCGCCGATGTGGCGCTCGTGGTAGGTCACGTAACCGGCGAGGGCCGGTGCGACCAGCGAGAGCGCGAGCGCACCGGCCGCCGTGACCAGACTCGCGCGCGGGTTCCGCCAGGCGCGCCGCGCAACGAGCAGGGCTCCGGCGGTGAGGGCGAGGCCGAGGACGAACCGCCAGGCCACCCCGGTGAGCCCGGCACGGGCAGCAGTGTCCAGCTCTGCGGGGCTCGGCTGGAACTGTGCGGGCGTCGGTGTCCGGCCGGCGAAGGCCTCGGTGACGTCCTTGCGCAACTGGGCGTCGACGATGATGCCCGGGGCAGGCAAGGGGCCGTCGAAGCCGACCGACACGTCGCCCAGCAGGGTCGGCAGGCGGACCGTGGAGTCGGGCACCAGCCCCATCCGGACGTCCGCAGAGTAGAACTTCGTCTCGACGGTGGTGGGGAACAAGCTGGTCATCCCGACCCCACCGACGTACCCGAATGCGGCAAGCAACAGCGTCGCGAGCGCCCACCTACCGGCGCTGCGTGCGTTGCTTCGGGTGATCTGTGGAGCCTTCACTCCTCAACCCGACCAAATCACCGGCGTCCTCGGCGGGAAAACGGCACGGTGAACTTGGGATCAGACGTCGTCGGCCTTCTGGGTGGCCGGGTCCCACTTGGTGACGCCCTCTGCTTCCCAACCGCGTTCCTTGCGGGCCTGGCGCGACAGGTCGCGCTGGCTCGGGGTGAGGCGCTCGAGGTAGAGCTTGCCGTCGAGGTGGTCGGTCTCGTGTTGCAGGCAGCGTGCGAACAGTCCCTCGCCCTCGTAGGAGACCGGGTTACCGTCCAGGTCGGTGCCGGTGACGCGGGCCCACTCGGCTCGCGGGGTGGGGAAGTGTTCGCCGGGTACGGACAGGCAGCCCTCCAGGCCGTCGTCCTCGTCCGGCTCTCCGGGCGGCACGACCCCCTTCTCCAGCACGGGGTTCACCACGACGCCGACGAAGTTGTCGTCCTCGCCCCGTTCGGACGGGCAGTCGAAGACGAAGATGCGGTGGCGGGCGCCCACTTGGTTGGCGGCCAGGCCGACGCCGTTGGCTGCCTCCATGGTGTCGAACATGTCGGCGACCAGCGTCCGGATCTCGTCCGTGACTTCCTTGACCTTCTTGGTCGGCTGGTGCAGCGCCTTGTGCCCGATGATCGTGATGGGACGGACGGCCATGTGCGTGGTTCTCCTGGGTGGTGACGGATCAGCGACCAAGTTTCGCACGCGCGCCGAGGCGTCGAGTGCTCAGTGGTCGCGGCGGTCGATGCGTTGCGGCGGGGACGCGTCCTCGTGGCTCACCGACCAACTGTCGCCCTGGAAGGGAGTGTCGATCTGGGACGCGTTCTCGTGGTCAGGTGCGGGCTCGGTGACCTGCGGGCCGCGCAGCAGGCGTTCGCGCATCGGAGTGCGTGCCTTGTCGCGGTAACGGTCGACATAGGTGCCGAGGCGGGACGCGACGTCGGACTCGGGGACGTGGGGGACCGGTCGCGCACCCACAGGCGGACGTGGTGGTGCGGTCTTCGTGGCGGTGCGGGTCGAGGACGGACGGGGCAGGAACGGATCGGTGTCGTCGGCGCGGTCGTCGTACGCGTCCGTGGTCGGCACCATCACCGGCATCGCGTCCTCGTCCGGATGGCTGAACAGTTCGCCACAGATCGCCCGATAGGACGCCTCGGGGTGCGGAATGTAGGTGATCAGGCGCAGTGCCTGCTCCTGGCCCGCGGACTCCATGACGAACTCGCCATAGCCGAGGATGCGTCCGATGACGGGCTGGTTGAACGACATGTCGGTCACCTTGGCCAGCGGCATCATCGCGGTCTTGCGGTTGAGAATGCCGCGTCGCCAGACCAGCCGCTGATCGGTGGCCATGAACCAGTCGCGGGTCCAGAGCCAGACCGTGATGACCGTGTAGGCCAGCATCGCGAGCAGGACGTACCACATCGCGTTCGTGACGACCCCGAACGAGGGCGGTGCCGTGAACCCGACGAACAGCGTGATCGCGAAGCCCGCGAGCAACGAGAAGACGGTGCCGGCAAGCGATGCCCAGTGCGGACGGTGGACGACGACCATCCGTTCGCCGTGCACCAGGAAGCGGCGCATCGTCTGCGCGCCGCGCGGGTCGACCAGTTCACCCCACGAGGATCGGGTGTTGCTCGGATCGTCGAGGGGACGCCGTGGCATGACGCTACTTGCCGATGATGGCCTTGAAGAAGTCGCCCATGTTCTCGACCCCGGAGGCCAGGAGGTCCCAGATGTTGCGGACGATGTCGGCGGACTTGTCAGGGCTGGTGAAGATGGCATAGAGAACGAAGGCGAAGAGCACCCAGATGGTGATCCTCTTGATCTTCTCGGTCGCCATGGGACCCTCCGGTTGATGAGCGAGCGGGACAGCCCGCTCAAGACGAGCATATTTGCGCGGCTCATTCTGCCAGCGATGTGACGGCTGTGACTGGAGTGGTCATCGCCCGGGAGTGTCGCCGTGCCGGTGGTCGTACGCTTCGACTCGTGAACTCACTGGCTCCGGTGTTGCGTTCGGCTCTCGAGGACGAGCTCGCCGGGCGTCCCCGTGCGGCACTTGCGGCCGCGACGGTGCGGCTGTCCGAGCGCTATCGACGAGGTGGCGCGGCCGCGTCGCCGATCCTTGCGACCGATGCGGATGTGGCCGCCTACGCGGCATATCGAATGCCCGCGACGTATGCCGCATGTGAGCGGGCGCTCGCGCTTTCCTCGTTGTGCTTCGGTGGCCGGATCGACTCGGTGGTCGACCTCGGTGGTGGCACCGGCGCCGGGGCGTGGGCGGCTGCGTCGGTGTTCGAGCCCTCGTCGGTGCGCGTGCTCGACCAGGTGGACGCGGCGTTGAAATGCGGGCAGCGACTGTCCTCGTCCGTGTTCGATGCTCGTTTCGAGACCTGGAGGGTCGGGTCTGCCGTACCGGCCGCCGACCTGGTGATGGCGTCGTTCGTGCTCTCGGAACTGAGCGAGGCGCAGCGGGCTTCCCTGGTCCACGCGATGGGGTCGTCGGCGTCCGAAGCGGTGTTCCTGATCGAGCCGGGCACGCCGGACGGACATCAGCGGATCCTTGCCGCCCGTGCACAACTCGTCGATTCGGGTTGGACGATCGCGGCTCCTTGTCCGCAGTCGAGGGAATGCCCTGTGCGGCAACCTGATTGGTGCCACTTTGCCGCGCGGGTCGAGCGTTCGGCGATGCACCGACAGATCAAGGGTGGCGATCTCAGCTACGAGGACGAGAAGTTCTCGTTCGTGTTCGCCGTCCGCTGCGGTGCTTCGCCGTCCGGTGCGCGCGTGCTGCGGCACCCGGGCAAGCGCAAGGGGTTCGTCGATCTGACCGTCTGTGATGCCGCGGGCGAGACCGGTCGACGGGTCGTCACCAAGAAGCAGGGGGATGCGTACAAGCAGGCCCGCGACCTGCGGTGGGGCGACCCCTGGGTCTGACCCATCTGCCGCATCTGGCCATCCGGGCGGCGTCTGGACATCCAGATCACAACGGGTGCCGCCGGCGCTCCCAGTCGTGACTCGGATGTCCATTCGCGATCCGGATCACCAGATTCTCACAACCCCCAAACAAATCGTTGCTGTTGATGTCGCTCTGGGAGAACGCATTCCGCCGACCGTACTGTCGCGGGTGGTCAGCTACGACATGGTCGGCTCGTTCGTCGCGACGCCGATCGGGATGCTCGTGTTCGGCGTCCTCGCCACTGCCGTCCCGCTCAAGCCGCTGCTGATCGCGTCAGGCGTGCTCTACGCGCTCATCGCGCTGTCGACGCTCGCCGTGCACTCGATCCGGACGATGGAACGGCTTCCCGAGCACGCCGACGAGCCGCTGCTCACCTGACCGGTCAGTCGGCGACGCCGTACAGACGGTCGCCCGCATCGCCCAAGCCCGGGACGATGAAGCCCTGCTCGTTGAGACGTTCGTCGATCGAGCCGGTGACCAGCGTGATCGGGATCTCGAGTTCGGCGAGGTCCCTCTCCATGAACTCGATGCCTTCGGGCGCGCACAGCAGCGTAACCGCGGTGACGTCGTCCGCGCCGCGCTCCGCCAGGTAACGGATGGCCATGGCCAGCGAACCACCGGTGGCGAGCATCGGGTCGAGCACGTAGACCTGGCGGCCGGACAGGTCGTCGGGAAGGCGGTTGGCGTACGTGACCGCTTCGAGTGTCTGCTCGTCGCGCTGCATGCCGAGGAACCCGACCTCGGCGCTCGGCAACAGCCGCACCATGCCTTCGAGCATGCCCAGGCCGGCACGCAGGATGGGCACGATCAGCGGCTTCGGCGATGACAGCTTGATACCGGTGGTGGGGGCGACGGGGGTGCTGATCTCGAACGGCTCGACCCGCACGTCCCTGGTGGCCTCGTAGGCCAGCAGCGTCATCAGCTCCTCGGCCAGGCGCCGGAACGTGGGGGAGTCGGTGCGCACGTCCCGCAGGTAGGTGAGCTTGTGGGCGATGAGCGGGTGATTGGCGACCAGAACACGCATGGACCAGACTCTACGGGTGATCGCCGCCGCCGACGACTGGATGCAGATCGCGCTCGACGAGGCGCGTGCCGCGCTCGCCACTGACGACGTGCCGGTCGGGGCCGTGGTGCTCGATGCGGACGGAGTGGTGATCGGCACGGGACGCAACGCGCGGGTCGCGATCAACGACCCGCTCTCACACGCCGAGATCGTCGCGATCCGTGCAGCTGCTGAGACGCACGGCAACTACCGCCTCGACGACTGCACCCTTGTCGTCACTCTCGAACCCTGCCTGATGTGCACCGGTGCGGTGATGCAGGCCCGCATCCCGAGGGTGATCTTCGGGGCATGGGATGCGAAGGCGGGCGCCTGCGGTAGTGCATGGGACGTCGTGGCGACCAACCGCTCCCCGCACAAGCTGACCGTGGCCGGCGGGGTGCGTGAGGCAGAGTGCGCGCAGTTGCTCACCGACTTCTTCCGCGCACGGCGGCGGCGCAAGGGCTGATTGCGACTCCTCACCCCAGGGCCCACCAAGTGGTGCAGATCACATTTCTATAGGTCAGACTGGTCGCCTACGTCCGACCCCAGGAGTCCGATGAGCAGCCCGACCTTGCCGGTGACGCCAGCCGTCCGTGCTCTCGACGACCTGCGGCACAAGGCCGCGGATCTTGCGCGCCTGCACGAGCAATGGCAGCGCAGCCGGCTGGTCCCTGACGCCCTGCGCCCCGAGGTGGCGCGGGCATGGGCGCGCCACGAGCCCGAGCACCGAGCCGCTCGTTCCATCGGCACGCTCGCTGTCGACCAGGTGCGCGAGCGGCGGGACGCCTCGGTGGTGCTCGCGGCTGCGGTCGAGCCGCTGCGTCAGTTGCTGCTCGACACGGCCGTCGAGTCGAGCAACGAGATGGTCGTCTGCGACACCGACGGAGTCGTGCTGTGGGTCGACGGGCCACGTCCGGTGCGCGCCGAGTCGGAACGGCTGGGGTTCGTCGAGGGTGCCCGCTGGACCGAAGACCTCGTCGGCGTCAATGCGCTCGGCACCGCGCTGACGGAGAGGCGAGCGATCCAGTTGTTCGGCGCGGAGCACTCCAACCCCGACCAGCACCGCTGGGTCTGCACCGGCGCACCGATCCGCGACCCCGCCTCGACCGCGGTCATCGGGGCGATCACGCTGTCCGGGCCGCTCGCGAGCGCCCACCCGCACACCCTCTCGCTGGTGACCAGCGCCGTCCGGGCCGTCGAGTCGGAACTCACGTTGAGCCACCGCCGCTCGCTGCGCGACCTTGCCGGCGCAGACGAGCGCGCCGCGCTGGTCGTCGACAGGTACGGCTGGGTCGCGGCGGCCCGCGGTATCGATGCGCCCGAACGCGTCTGGGCGCCAAGGGGATTCGCTTCCGGTGCGATCTGGTTGCCCGCGTTCGGCACCTTCGAGTGCGTGCCGGTCAGGTCGGGCTGGGCATTGCACCCGACTCAGTCGCCGCAGCCGCAGCTGCGGCTGGTGCGGCACCCGCGTCCGACCCTGGAGGTGGGGGAGGCGCAAGACCCATCGGACGCCGCGAACGCGCGGTTCGCGCTCACCCCGAAGCAGGTGGTGCTGGTCGAAGCGCTCGCGGCCGCGCCGGGCGGACTCGACGTCGCCCAACTGCAAACCGTGCTCGGGGTCGGCAGCGCCGTGTCGGTGCGGGCCGAGATCTCCCGGCTGCGACGCCGCGTCGGCGGACTGCTGGAGAGCCGGCCCTACCGCTTCACCGTGCCGTGCGCGATCGACTGACCGCTGCAACCTTCTGCAACGCTTTCTCGCTGCGCACCTGACTCCTAACGTCGGCGATGTGACCCACATCACCTTCGAAGGAGACCGTGATGACCGATGAACTGAAGACCGCCCAGCAGTGGCTGAGCTCGTTCGAGCAAGCCCTCGGCGGGGACGACGACGCCGCGGTGACCGACCTGTTCGGGCCGGAGTGTTACTGGCGCGACCTGGTGTCGCTGACCTGGAACCTGCATACTGCCGAGGGCGCCGACGAGATCACCGCGATGCTCGACGGCACTGTGAAAGGCCTGCGCCCCAGGAACATTCGTGCGACCGAGGCGGCCGACGCCGACGGGGTGATCGAGGCCTGGTTCGAGTTCGACAACGACGCGTTCAACGGCAAGGGCCTGGTGCGGCTGCGCGACGGCAAGGCATGGACGCTGCTGACCACCTCGCAGGAACTCGTCGACTTTCCTGGAGAACCGGGGCACCCGGCGTCCGCTCGGCGCCGAACACGGCAACCCCAACCAGGACAAGAACTGGCTCGACCACCAGAAGGAACGCCAGGCGCGCCTGGGTTACGAGGACCAGCCGTACGTGGTCATCGTCGGCGGCGGTCAGGGTGGCATCGGGCTCGGTGCCCGGTTGAAGCAGCTCGGGGTGCCGACGCTGATCATCGACAAGCACCCGCGTCCGGGCGACCAGTGGCGTGGCCGCTACCACTCCCTGTGTCTGCACGACCCGGTCTGGTACGACCACCTGCCCTACCTGCCGTTCCCGGCGAACTGGCCGGTGTTCACGCCGAAGGACAAGATCGGCGACTGGCTGGAGAGCTACACCAAGATCATGGAGCTCGACTACTGGAGCAACACCGAGTGCGTGTCGGCCGACTACGACGAGTCGACCCAGAAGTGGACCGTCAGGGTGATGCGCGACGGTTCGCCGGTCACCCTCGAGCCCTCGCAATTGGTGCTCGCAACGGGCATGTCGGGTGTGCCGAACATGCCGACCGTGCCGGGCATGGAGACCTTCAAGGGCGAGATCCAGCACTCGTCCCAGCACCCGGGTGGCGACGCGTACGCCGGCAAGAAGGCCGTCGTCGTCGGTTCGAACAACTCGGCCCACGACATCTGCGCCGACCTGTGGCGAGCCGGAGCCGACGTCACGATGCTGCAGCGTTCGAGCACCCACATCGTGCGGTCGCAGTCGCTGATGACCGAGGTGCTCGGCCCGCTCTACTCCGAGGAGGCGCTGGCCAACGGCATCGACCACGACAAGGCCGACCTGATCTTCGCCTCGATCCCGTACAAGGTGCTGCCGGGCGTGCAGAAGCAGGCCTTCGACGTCATCCGCGAGAACGACAAGGAGTTCTACGACGGGTTGGAGAAGGCCGGGTTCATGCTCGACTTCGGCGACGACGACTCCGGTCTGTTCCTGAAGTACTTGCGGCGCGGCTCCGGCTACTACATCGACATCGGTGCCTCCGACCTGGTGGCCAAGGGCGAGATCAAGCTCGTCGCACCGGCGAACGTCGACCACATCGACGAGACCGGGGTGGTGCTCGACGACGGACGCCACCTCGACGCCGACCTCATCGTGTTCGCCACCGGCTACGGCTCGATGAACGGTTGGGCGGCGAAGCTGATCAGCCAGGAGGTCGCCGACAAGGTGGGCAAGTGCTGGGGCCTCGGCTCCGACACGACCAAGGACCCGGGCCCGTGGCGAGGCGAGCTGCGCAACATGTGGAAGCCCACCAAGCAGGACAACCTGTGGTTCCACGGCGGCAACCTGCATCAGTCCCGGCACTACTCGCGCTACCTGTCGATTCAGCTCAAGGCGCGCATGGAGGGGCTCGACACGCCCGTCTACGCCATCCCCGAAACCGTCCACCTGTCCTGAAGGAGCCGTCATGGCCAACGTCCACATCACCGGCGCAGCGCGCGGAATCGGCAAGTCGATCGCGAACCGATTGGCGAGCGACGGACACGACCTGGTCGTGTCCGACCTTCCCGACATGTCCGACGCACTCGAGGCCACCGCCGAGGAGTTGCGGACCCACGGCGGCAAGGTCGTCGCCGCCACCGGTGACGTGTCATCGGCCGACGACGTACGCCGGTTGGTGGCCACGACCGTCGACGAACTCGGGTCGCTCGACGTCATGGTCGCCAACGCCGGTATCGCCCAGACCAAGGCGCTGCTCGAAGTGACTCCCGAGGAATACGACCGGGTGCACGCGGTCAACGGGCGAGGGGTGTTCCTCTGTTACACCGAGGCCGCCAAGCAGATGATCTCCCAAGGCAACGGCGGCAAGATCATCGGCGCGGCGTCGATCGCGGCGCACAAGGGATTTCCGTTGCTCGGTGTCTACTGCTCCAGCAAGTTCGCGGTGCGGGCGCTCACCCAGTCGGCCGCGCAGGAGTGGGCCGAGCACGGCATCACGGTCAACGCCTACTGCCCGGGCATCGTCGACACGACGATGTGGGAGGAGATCGATCGCGATCTCGGCGCGATCAACAACGTCGGCAAGGGCGAGTCGATGAAGGCGATGGCCGCAGGCATCGCACTCGGACGCGTTTCGACCGGCGACGACGTCGCCAAGCTGGTGTCGTACCTGGCTGGCCCCGACTCGGACTACATGACCGGGCAGTCGGTGCTGGTCGACGGCGGAATGGTCTTCAGTTAGGTCTTCAGTCAGTCCGACGGCAGATGGAACGAGGCGCCCGCATCGCTGCGGGCGCCTCGTTCCATCTGGCGGTGGCGGAGGGATTTGAACCCTCGGTGGGGGTTAACCCACAAACGCTTTCGAGGCGTTCTCCTTAGGCCGCTCGGACACGCCACCGCCGAAGAACATACCCGACGGTCGACGTTCGGCCCAAACCGGCACACTGGACGGGTGGAGCACGAAGACATCGTCCGGCTGCGGCGGGCGCGTGATCGGATGGATCGCGACTACGCCCAGCCCCTCGACGTGCCCGCTCTCGCGGCCGATGCGCTGATGTCGGTCGGCCATTTCCAGCGCTCGTTCAAGAAGGCGTACGGCGAAATGCCCTACTCCTACCTGATGACCCGGCGGGTCGAGCGCGCCCAGGCGCTGCTGCGCATCGGTGAGTTGAGCGTCACCGACGTCTGCATGGCGACCTCAGGCCAGCATCGAGGAGTCGATCTCGGCGATCGAGGTGACGCCGGTGGTGGCCATCATGAGGTCGAGTTCGGCACGGAAGTGTTCGAGCACCTCACGCACCCCGTCGGCACCGGCGATCGCGAGCCCGTAGACGTGGGGGCGGCCGATGCACACCGCTGACGCGCCGAGCGCCAACGCCTTGTAAACGTCTGCACCACAACGGATCCCGCTGTCGAACAGCAGCGGGACGCGTCTATCGACAACGGGGACGATCGCCTCCAGCGCATCGAGGGAGGCGATCGCTCCGTCGACCTGCCGGCCGCCGTGGTTCGAGACGATGATCCCGTCGACACCCGCCTCCAGTGCCAGCCGAGCGTCCTCGACGGACTGCACACCCTTGACCAGGATCGGCAGGTCCGTCATCTCCCGCAGCGTCGCCAGGTCGTCCCAGGTCAGATCGGTTCGGGAGAAGACGTCGAGGAAGGTCTGGACGGCGGCGCGTGGATAGGGCGAGCGGAGGTTCTCGCGGAACTCGCCGGGATAGTGCTTGGTGATCGAGAGCAGCGAGCGCACCGCGGCCGGGGTCGGTCGTCCGTCGGGCTGTTTGCCCGGCCCGCCGTTCACGCGCTGCTCGACCAGGTCCTGGAACGCCGGGTCGGACGTGTATTGCGCGATGCCGAGACCACGGGCGAACGGCAGGTACGCGCGATCGAGGTCGAGCGTGCGCCAGCCGAGCACGGTCGTGTCGAGCGTGACCACTATCGCGCCCGCACCGATGGCCTCGGCCCGGCGTACGAACGACCCGACGACGGACGGCTGGTTGCTCCAGTAGAGCTGGAACCAACGCGGGTGATCGCCGAGTTCGGCGGCGATCTGCTCCATCGGCACGGACGCCTGCGAGGAGATGATCATCGGCACGCCCGCGGCCTTCGTCCCGCGCGCGACGGCGAGATCGGCATCGGGATGTGCCATCTCGGCCACACCGATCGGGGCTGTCAGCAAAGGGGAGGGGAAATCTCTGCCCAGCAGGGAGATCGACTGTTCCCGGCGGCTCACGTCGCGCAGCATTCGCGGCACGATGCGGTGCCGGTCGAAGGCGGCACGGTTGGCGTCCATCGTCGACCCGGATCCGGCACCGGTCTGCACGTAGTCGCGTGCCGGCGGGCTCATCGCCTTCAACCCCGCGCGCTCCAGCGAGTCGGCATGGGTCGGCACCGATGGCGTCCGACCGAACACGCCCGCTGAGTAGATTCGCGACTGGATCTCACGTCCGAAAGGCAACTGGGTCATCTCGGGGACTTCTGGTTCAGCAGCCAGGCGGGGTGGTGCTGGTGGTCGGCGCGGGGGTGTTGATCGTCGGGAAGGCATCACCCAGAACGACGTCGATCGAGTCGTCGTCGCGTCCGTCCCTCATGCTCTGGGCGCCCGGCACGAGGGGTTGCACGAACTGCTTCGCCTTGGCTGCGCCCTTCGGGCCGAACCGGATCTGGCCGACCGTCTTCAGCTTCATCTGGTACGGGTCGTTGCTCACAACACCGACGGTGAAGTGGTGCGCCTTCAGCGCTTTCGCCGTCTCCTTGGCCTTGCCCTGGCCGCTGGAGGCGTTGTAGACGTTCAGGACGAACCCGGCGTTGGCGTGCACGACCTTCGTGGGTGAGCAGCTCGCCGGCTTCTGGGGCGGGCGACTACCCGGGATCATCCCGGTGGTGTACGCCGCCGCGTAGGCCGATCCGAGCACGACGGCCAGTCCGACCCCGATGAGCACCATGAGGGAACGCCTGCGCTTGCGGTCGCGGGCGTGGGAGCGTCCGGTCGATTGTGCGTACTTCATGAGATCGGCACCATCAGATCACGTGGACGCGTGCGTGCAGCGGCGATCGGTGCCCATGTCGGTGGGCATGTCGATCCGTAACGACACCCCAGGCCGTGATCGAAGGACGGGCGCACTTCGCTCACGGCCTGGGAGATCACCGCGCCAGTCTAGGTCGGCTGGTTCCGGCGGCTCGCCGGAGTTCGGCTGTGATCTGAGTCTAGAGTCGTCGCCGTGAGCGAATCTGCGACGCAACTCGACCAGATCAAGTCCGGGTACGGCTTCGAGGGCCTGGCCCTCCAGCTCGGGGTGGCGATGGACGAAGACACCCCGCATCCCGACGCGCCGGTGCGCCTGCCACTGGCGATGATGAACCGCCACGGCCTGGTCGCCGGCGCGACCGGAACGGGCAAGACCAAGACATTGCAGTTGATGGCCGAGCAGTTGTCGAACCAGGGCGTTCCGGTCTTCATCGCCGACATCAAGGGCGACATCTCCGGCCTGGCGACGCCGGGCGAATCGAGCGAGAAGCTGCTCGATCGCACGCAGGGCATCGGGCAACAGTGGACCGCGACCGCTTACCCGACCGAGTTCCTCACCCTCGGCGGACGGGGCAAGGGCGCCCCGGTCCGCGCCACCATGACCTCGTTCGGACCGACTCTGTTGGCGAAGGTGCTCGGTCTCAACGACACCCAGGAGTCCAGCCTCGGCCTGATCTTCCACTACGCCGACAAGCGCGGACTGACGCTGCTGGATCTCAAGGACCTGCAGGCGGTCATCAAGCACCTCGTCTCGGACGAGGGCAAGGCCGACCTGAAGGAACTCGGCGGCCTCTCTTCCGCGACGGCCGGCGTCATCCTGCGCTCGCTGATCACGTTCTCCGACCAGGGCGCCGACGTCTTCTTCGGTGAACCGGAGTTCGACACGGCCGATCTGATGCGAGTTGCGCCGGACGGAAAGGGCGTCATCACGTGGCTTGAACTTCCGCAGGTGCAGGACCGTCCCGAACTCTTCTCCACGTTCCTCATGTGGCTGCTCGCTGACCTTTTCCAGGACCTTCCCGAGGTGGGTGACGCGGAGAAGCCGAAGCTGGTCTTCTTCTTCGACGAGGCGCATCTGCTGTTCAAGGACGCGTCGAAGGCGTTCCTCTCCTCGATCGAACAGACGGTGAAGCTCATCCGATCCAAGGGTGTCGGCATCTTCTTCGTCACACAGACGCCGAAGGACGTGCCGGAGGCCGTCCTCGCCCAACTCGGCAACCGCGTCCAGCATGCGTTGCGCGCGTTCACCCCGGACGACCAGAAGGCGCTCACCCGGACCGTCCGCACCTTCCCGACGAGCGAGTACGACCTGGAGGAACTGCTCACCACCCTCGGCACCGGTGAAGCCGTCGTCACCGTCCTGAGCGAGCGCGGTGCACCGACGCCGGTGGCCTGGACGCGGATGCTAGCGCCGACCTCGCTCATGGCGCCGTCGTCCGAAGCGACGATGGATCAGTTGGTCTCCGCGTCGCCCTTCAACGCCAAGTACGGCGCCGCGGTCGATCGCGAGTCGGCGTACGAGATGTTGAACAAACGGATGGAGGCGGCGCCGGAACCCGCAGCCGCAGACCCGGAGCCGCCCGCGCCGGCAGCTCCGCCCGCCCGGCGGGCCGAGCAGGAACCGGGAGTGGTCGAGCAGGTGGTGAAGTCGAGTGCCTTCAAATCGATGCTTCGTTCGGCCGGCACCGTCATCGGACGCGAGATCACCCGAAGCCTGTTCGGGACGGCTCGGCGTCGTCGCTGACCGCTGGTTCTGATCAGCAGCCCGGCGGTCTGGAACTCGGTTTCGCCGGAGCCGGAGTCGCCTCGGCGGCGGGCACCAACTCCTCGAACTTGCTGCCCAGCATGACGTCGACGGTCTCGTCCTTGCGACCGTCCTTCACCAGGCGTGCGCCCTTGATGGACAGTTGCACGCGGCGCGCGGCCGGCTCGCCGAATTCGCCGTGCCGAATGATCGCGGTGTCGTCGGGGAAGTAGCCGCCGTTGGGGTCATTGCCGTTGGCTGCGACCTGGAAGCCACGCTCGCGCAACCCGGCAGCGACAGTGCCGGACAGTCCGCCCTTGAACGTCGTGTTGTACACCCGCACGGTCACCTTCTGCGCGGGCGGCGGCGGCACCGGCACGAACTTGAACGAGTCGCCCAGGACAAGGTCGACCGTCGGGTTGCTCCGGTCGTCCTGGTACAGGACGGCGTTCTGTACCTGGGAAGCGAGATTCAGCGCGACCTGGCGGCCGTTCCTGCCGTGGCGGATCTCCGCGGTACGCGGTTCGGGTCGGCCGTCGGGGTTGGGGTCGTTGCCGGTCTTCAGCACGTGAGCGCCACGCCAGGTCAGTTCACCTGCGGCCTTCGAAGCCAGGCCGGAGGTGGCGCTGGCGTTGTAGATGTTGAGGTAGATCTGGGAGAGCGGCACCGTGAACGACGGTTTCGGCAGTGTCTTCGGGCACGCAGCGGTCGCACGGGGTTTCTGGGGTGCGGGGTCGTCGCTGCACCCGGTGACGAGGACGGCGATGCCGACGACGAAGCCGACGCATGCCAACCGTCGGTCGTGCATTGTCGTCCCCTTCACGATCGCAGTCACAGCCAGCGTGATTGTTTCACGTCCGGCTCGTGCCCGTGCCCGGGACACGTCCGGGCGGCTCGTCGGTCGAGTCAGGCTCATGAGTCGCGGCTTTCAAATGGATTTGGCAGGAACTCCCCGAGAGCCGCGGGCGGTGGTGGGCGAAGACTTTGCTACGGTCGTCCCGGCTTCCGGGGGAGGCGAGCCCGAACGAATGGTCGTCCAGAGCGATAGTGAGGGTGAACCCGCAGCGCGGGTGCTTCCCGAGGAGGTTTGCAGTGCGTATCTCGGAACTGTCCGAGGTGACGGGGATGCCCATCGCCACTTTGAAGTTTTACCTGCGCGAGGGGGTGCTGCATCCCGGCGAAGCGCAGGCCAAGACCCAGTCCTTCTACGACGACTCCCATGTGGAGCGGGTCAGGCTCGTCCGGGCGCTCACCGAGGTCGGGGGACTCTCGATCGCGGCCACGAAGATGGTCGTCGACGCGATGAACGACCCGCAGGTCGACCGGCTCAGCCTGCTCGCGACCGCCCAGAAGTCACTTGCCCCACCGGTGATCGTCCCGCGGCGCGAGCACCCACTCGCCCGGCAGCTGTTGGACAAACTCGGGTGGGAGTACAGCGACGGTGACCGGATGGTCGATCTGCTCGAGCGCCAGCTGGAAGTGGCCGCCGAGGCCGATGTGGGTATGACGATGGCGCACATGGTGGGCCTTGCTCGGCTGGCCCACGACATCGCCGAGGTCGACATCTCCCTCGTCCCGGACGACGCGACCCTCGCCGTCCGTAACACCGTGCTCGGCACTGCAGTCTCCGACAAGTTGCTGATCACGCTGCGCCGACTCGCGCAATCCGATGTCGCCCGGCGTGCCGGCGCCGAGACGCCCCAGTTGGAGCCGATTTCGGACTGAGCGTCCGGCCCGGTATCCTCGACCGGCCTGGAGGATTCGCATAGTGGCCTAGTGCGCACGATTGGAAATCGTGTTGGGGATGAAACCCCTCGCGGGTTCAAATCCCGCATCCTCCGCGTGGTGATCGCAGTGATCACGAACAAGCCCCCGGCACTTCGGTGCCGGGGGCTTGTTCATGTTCAGGGCCCAACGGGCATGAAAGGACCCCTCGCGCACCTGAAAGAGCTCACCTGCCCTTGCTGCATTCCTGCCCTGGGGGAGTTCAGTGAGGTATCACCACACGAGGGGTCTGCTGAGGAGTTTAGAACAGGCGCGCGCCCAGGCCCAATCGCGGTGCCGTGGCGGCACCCGGGTGAGTCGACGGCCAGGCACACGGAGGCGGCACACGGAGGCGGGGCGGCTCGAGCCGTCAGCGAGGTACGAGCGACGGGTCGAACGCCGAAGGAGCCTCCAGAGGACAAACTGCTTTTCAGGTGCCCGACGGGTCCCTTCATTTCCCCTTCCTGGCGTTCGTCCCCAGCTTGGGTCGACCGGTGTGGGCTGTCGGTCCTGCGGCATAGAGTGACTGGGTGAGCACAGCCCTCTACCGTCGTTACCGCCCGGAGACGTTCGCCGATGTGATCGGGCAGGAGCACGTCACCGAGCCGCTGATGCAGGCCCTGCGCACGGGGCGGGTCAACCACGCCTACCTGTTCAGCGGTCCGCGCGGCTGCGGCAAGACGACCAGCGCGCGCATCCTGGCCCGCTGCCTCAACTGCGAGCAGGGGCCGACGCCCACGCCGTGCGGCACCTGCGAGTCGTGTGTTGCGTTGTCGCGCAAGGGAGCCGGCACGGTCGACGTCATCGAGATCGACGCGGCCAGCCACGGAGGTGTCGACGACGCTCGCGACCTGCGCGAGCGTGCGTCCTACGGCCCGGCGCAGAGCCGGTTCAAGATCTACATCATCGACGAGGCGCACATGGTGACGCCGCAAGGCTTCAACGCGTTGCTGAAGATCGTCGAGGAACCGCCGGAGCACGTGAAGTTCATCTTCGCGACCACCGAGCCGGAGAAGGTCATCGGCACGATCCGTTTGCGCACCCACCACTACCCGTTCCGTCTGGTTCCGCCGGCGCGGTTGGCCGAGTACATGGAGGGCCTCTGCGCGACCGAGGGCGTGGCCGTGGAGCCGGGAGTCCTCTCGTTCGTCACGCGTGCCGGTGGTGGGTCGGTCCGTGACTCGCTCTCGGTGCTCGACCAGTTGATCGCCGGTTCGACCGATGACGGGCTCACCTACGCCGGTGCTGCCGCGTTGCTGGGTTTCACCGATGGTGCGTTGCTGGACGCGACGGTCGACGCCTTGGCGGCCGGTGACGGTGCTGCGGTGTTCCAGCAGGTCGACCGCGTCGTCGAGTCGGGTCACGATCCGAGGCGTTTCGTCGAGGACCTCCTGGAGCGATTGCGCGACCTGATCATCGTTGCTGCGGTGCCCGACGGAGCCGAGGCGGTGCTGCGCGGTCTGCCCGGTGATCAGATCGAGCGGATGCGTAGTCAGGCCGGTGCGTTCGGGCCCGGACGGCTGTCGTACGCCGCCGACATCATCAACGCCGGTCTCACCGAGATGACCGGTGCGACCAGTCCCCGCCTGCAGTTGGAACTCATGTGTGCGCGGGTGCTGCTGCCCCGCGCCGCGGGAGAGGACGGGTACGGCGCCCGCCTCGACCGGCTGGAGCGGCGCATCGACATCTCCGCCGGGTCCGCGACAGCTCCTGTTTCCCGACCGGCTGCCGCTCCGGTGCCGAACCCGACCGTCGATCAGTCGGGAAGCCCCGTGCCGCAGCGTGACCCGGCCTCCTCCCAGCAGCGGCCGGCCCGCGAGACCCCGGTCGCCGAGGCGTCGGAGCGCCGTGTGCAGCAGCGTCCGGTCGAGCGAGGTCCGGAGCCCGCGTTCGAGCAGGAACCGCCGCCCGAGGACGACTTCCCGGACGACTCCGTGCCGCCTCGGCGATCATCGACGGGTCAGCAGACGCCGACCGAACAGACACCGTCCCGCGACGCGCGTCCGGCCGAGCGGCAGTCCGCGCCGGAGACCGAGCAGGCACCCTCGCAGGCACCGTCGCAGGCACCGGCAGCTCACCCCGGTGCACTCGGGGTCGAAGAGATCCGTCGCGAATGGCCGGCGATCCTGCAGCGAATCTCCGCCATTCGCAGGGTCACCTGGACGCTGATCAGCCAGCATGCGCACGTCGCAGCGTTCGACGGTTCGGTGTTGACCCTGGGCAGCAGCAGCCCCGGACTGGTCGAGCGCATCGGCTCCGACCCCAACCCGGAGATCGTTCGCAAGGCCGTGCACGACGCACTCGGGCTCGACGTCCGGGTGACGGCTCAGGTCACCGGGTCCGACGGGCAGGTGTCGGTGGCGCAGCAGCAGCAGCAGCGCAGTTCCGGTTGGGGCCCCAGCGCTGATGCCCACGTGGTCGACGCAGGTGAGGACGAAGCGGCCAAGCAGGCGGAAATCCGTTCCCGCTGGCAACAGCGGGTCCGTCAGGCCGGTGGAGAACCCGACGACGCTGCGGTCACACCGTCGCGTGTGACCACCTCCGACGATCGCGCGTCCGAGCACCCCGCTCCGCCCAGCGCAGATCGTGCGGCCCTCGACCAACAGGCAGCCCTGTCTCGTTATCAGCGCGACGACCAGTCGGGTGACTGGTCCTCGGTGTCGTCCGACGCGCCCGCCTGGGCAACCGCAGAAGCTGCGCCGAGCGCCTCGCCGCAGCAGCCCTCGTCCACCGCCGCTCCCGAGTCCAGCAGAGGTCGTGACGACGACGGGCCGGTCGAGTCGATGGACGACGAAGACGTCACCGACGGCGACGAGGTCGGCCTGCCGGTGATGACGTCCGTGCTCGGTGCGACGGTCATCGAAGACATCAGGGAGTAGCGATGCTCTACCTCACGACGCAGCTGTTGGTGTCGCCGTTGGCCCGGGCCTGGTTCCGGCCCGACGTCGAGGGCGCCGACAACGTGCCGCGCACCGGTGGGGTGTTGCTCGCGTCCAATCACCTGTCGTTCATCGACAGCTTCGCGATCCCGCTGGTGGCGCCCCGGAAGGTGGTGTTCCTCGCCAAGGCCGAGTACTTCACCGGCACCGGCGTGAAGGGTGCGGCCAGCCGAGCGTGGTTCACCTCGATGGGCATGGTGCCGGTCGAGCGTGACGACTCGAAGGCCGCTGCGCAGTCGCTCGACATCGCGCTCGACGTCCTTCGTCGTGGGGAAGTGTTCGGCATCTATCCCGAGGGCACCCGCTCGCGCGACGGGCGGCTCTACCGCGGACACGTCGGCGTCGCGCATCTGGCGCTCACCGCGAAGGTGCCGGTCGTCCCGGTCGGCCTGATCGGCACACAGCACGTCCAACCGATCGGCACCAACAAGGTGCGGCGCGAGAAGTTCACCGTGAAGTTCGGGGAGCCGATCGACTTCTCCGGACGCTTGGACGGCGTCGCCCAGGGCAAGGCCCGGCGCCTGGCGACCGACGAGATCATGGACGCGATCGCCGCGCTCAGCGGTCAGGAGCGCGCCGGCGTCTACAACGAGCGCTCGGCTCCCACGACCTGATCGATCAGGGGTGCAGGGCGTCGAACTCGGCCTCGGCGGCAGCGTCGTCGTCGACGTCGAGGCGCAGGTGGCGCAGGATCGTCAGCAGCACCCGCAAGCACGACGCGGCGCGTACGCCCCACTCCGACAGGTAGCTGAACTGCCACCACCACAGCGCCTCGACGGTGCGACCGGCGCGGTAGTGGACGAGTCCGTGCTCGAGTGCCTGGACGATGTCGGTGAGGTCGTCGGAGACGGCGCCGCGCGCGGGTTCGACGGAGGTGACCGGGTCGACCAGGTCGGTGTAGTCGTCGATGCCCTCGAAGAGGTTGGCGAGGTTCTGGCGCAATGGGTCGAGGTCGGCCTCAGCGCCGGGATCGGATTCGAAGCGTTCTGCGGGCACGACGTCCTGCACCGCGCCGAGTCGGGCGCCGCTCATCTGCAACTGGGACAGCAGGAGCAGCAACAGCGGGATCGCTGTCTCGGGGGCGCCGCCGGCGGCGATCTCGCGTACGGCGGTGGTGAAGGTCTCGGCGTCGCGGGCGGTCTCGGCGGCCAGGCCGCCCAGGTCGGAGATCTCAGACATTCGTCAGCACCTTTCGTCCTTCGATGGCCCGGCCGAGGGTGACTTCGTCGGCGTACTCCAGGTCGCCGCCGACCGGCAGGCCTGAGGCGAGACGCGAAATCCGGACGCCCATCGGACGCATCGAGCGCACCAGGTAGGTGGCGGTCGCTTCGCCGATGTGGTTGGGGTTGGTCGCGATCAACACTTCCTCGATGGGTTCTTCACCCAAGCGGCGGAAAAGTTCGGTGATGCGCAGGTCGTCCGGGCCGATGCCCGACATGGGATCGATCGCACCGCCGAGCACGTGGTAGACGCCCTTGAACTCACGCGCCCGCTCCATGGCCATGACGTCCTTGGGTTCCTCGACCACGCACAACTGGGTACGGTCGCGTTTTTCGTCGGCGCAGATGCGGCATCGATCGGACTCGGCCACGTTGAAACACGTGTCGCAGAAGCGAACTCGCGCCTTGACCGTCTGCAGCACCTCGACCAAACGGTTCACGTCGGCGCTGTCGGCCTGGAGCAGATGGAACGCGATGCGCTGCGCGGACTTGGGCCCGATGCCGGGAAGCCGGCCGAGCTCGTCGATCAGGTCTTGGACCACACCTTCGTACACAACCCTGAGCGTACGTCGTCAGGCCGACACCGCCGGTTGCCGCGCGCGAGGATCAGTTCGCGGTCTGCGGGCGCAGTTCGTCGCGGGTGGGTGCGGGGTGGAAGGCGCCCTGCCCGAACAGCAGTCGTTGGACTGCGAAGGCCGCTGCCAGCACGGCCGCACCGGCGACGCCATCGAGGATGAAGTGGTTGGCCGTGCCGACCACGACCACGAAGGTCATCATCGGATACACGATGCCGAGGACGCGTAGCCACGGTCGCCGCGCGATCGAGAAGACACACAGGCCCACCCAGAGTGCCCACGCGCAATGCAGGCTCGGCATCGCGGCGAACTGGTTGGTGGAACTGGCGACCGTCGGGTCCGACCAGGAACCCCAGGCGCCGTAGGTCACCAGCGTGTCGGTGAATCCGGCCCCCGGCAGCAACCGCGGGGGAGCCATCGGCAACAGGTAGAAACCGACCAGGCCGAGGACCGTGGTGCCGACCAGGACGGTGCGCGCCGCCCGGTAGTAGCGCTTGTGGACGCGGAAGATCCAGATGAGCGTCAGCGCGGTCACCGGCAGATGCAAGTAGGTGTAGTAGGCGTTGAAGCCGTGCGCGAGTATCGATTGCCCGGCGACGAACCGGTTGACCGAGAGCTCGAGGTCACCGGTCAGCTGTTGGGTCAGATCGAGCACCTGGTGGCCGCGGTTGTACGCCTCGTCCTGACGGGCGGGCACCAGGTTACGCAGCCGTTCGTAGACGACGTTCAGGACGACGATGATCGAGATCTCCACCCACCATCTCGGGGAGCGGTGGGTGCGGAGCGTGACAGGGAGGAGCGCCCGACGCCGCCTGACCCCCCTGGTCGCGACTGTCGTGACAGTTCCCCCAACGCTGTTCACGCTGCTTGACACCAGGTAAGTGTCTCCTTCTCGATCCTTGTTTGCCAATTGTTTGCCCGCCGGCGGTTGCCTACGACGACGCCGGACCGGCACGGCGGGTTGTTCTTCGATCCGCGATCGGGTGAGGGCAAGGCGTGGACGACGAGTCCGAATCGCGGTCTGTGCAGGGGGACGCCACAAGCCGTCGTTACGATTGTCCGGGCTCCTTCGAGCTCGCGAGCAAACGCACACGCACAGCAACCCAAGGAGATCCGCCGTGAGTTTGGTGGTCCAGAAGTACGGCGGCTCGTCGGTGGCGGACGCCGACAGCATCAAGCGCGTCGCACGACGGATCGTCGACACCCGCAAGGCCGGCAACCAGGTGTGTGTCGTGGTGTCCGCGATGGGTGACACCACCGACGAACTGCACGACCTCGCCGCTGCGGTGTCCCCGGCACCGCCGGAGCGCGAACTCGACATGCTGCTGACCGCCGGTGAGCGCATCTCGGCCGCCCTGCTGTCGATGGCCATCGCCAATCTCGGCGACTCCGCCCGGTCGTTCACCGGCTCCCAGGCCGGCGTCATCACCGACGACGTGCACGGCAGGGCACGCATCATCGACATCACGCCCGGACGCATCCGCGAGGCGCTGGACGGCGGGCACATCGTGATCGTCGCCGGCTTCCAGGGCGTCAGCCAGACGACCAAGGAGATCACCACCCTCGGTCGTGGCGCCTCCGACACCACCGCCGTCGCGCTCGCGGCCGCGCTGGGTGCGGATGTCTGCGAGATCTACACCGACGTCGACGGCATCTTCACCGCCGACCCGCGCATCGTCCCGACGGCGCGCAAGATCGACCGCATCAGCAACGAGGAGATGCAGGAGATGGCCGCCTCGGGCGCCAAGATCCTGATGCTGCGCTGCGTGGAGTACGCACGCCGGTTCAACATGCCGATCCACGTGCGCTCCTCGTTCAGTCACCGTGAAGGCACCTGGGTCGTCGACAACGACTCGCGCAACAACCAAGGAGAAGAAGGCGTGGAAGACCCGATCATCGCCGGCGTCGCGCACGACCGCAGCGAAGCCAAGGTCACCGTCGTCGGGGTCAAGGACTCCCCGGGTGTGGCCGCCAAGATCTTCCAGACGATCGCAGCCGCACAGATCAACATCGACATGATCGTGCAGAACGTCTCGGCGCTCGACACAGGTCTGACCGATGTCTCTTTCACCTGCCCCAAGGGCGACGGTCAGAAGGCCGTCGAGGTGCTGCAGGCCGCCAAGGACTCCATCGGTTACGACCAGCTCCAGTACGACGACCAGGTCGGCAAGCTGTCGCTCGTCGGATCCGGCATGCGTTCGCACCCGGGTGTCAGCGCCACCCTGTTCCAGGCACTCGCCGACAACGGCATCAACATCGAGATGATCAGCACCTCCGAGATCCGCGTCTCGGTCGTGACCAAGGACGACCAGTTGGACGACGCCGTCCGGGCCGTTCACACCGCGTTCGGACTCGATTCGGCCGACGGTGAAGCGGTCGTTTACGGAGGTACGGGCCGATGAACGAGGCGAAGAAGTTGCACGTCGGCATCGTCGGTGCCACCGGACAGGTCGGCGGCGTCGTGCTGCAGATCCTGGCCGACCGCGACTTCCCCGTGGGTGACCTGCGCCTGTTCGCGTCCGCGCGTTCGGCAGGCAAGACCATTGAGTGGCAAGGCCGTTCGATCGAGGTGGAGGACGCCGAGACAGCCGACCCGTCGGGTCTGGACATCGCCATCTTCTCCGCCGGAGGCGCGACCTCCAAAGCACTGGCGCCGAAGTTCGCCGCCGCCGGTGTGACCGTGATCGACAACTCGTCGGCCTGGCGCATGGACCCCGAGGTGCCGCTCGTCGTCACCGAGGTGAACCCGAACGAGGCGCTCTCGCCCGCCAAGGGCATCATCGCCAACCCGAACTGCACCACCATGGCCGCGATGCCGGTGCTCAAGCCGCTGTCCGACCAGGCAGACCTGCGTCGGTTGACGGTTGCCACCTACCAGGCTGTTTCCGGCTCGGGTCTCGCCGGTGTCGAGGAGCTCGCCGGCCAGGTGCGCCAGGGCGTGGAGTCCGGCAACCTCGAGCAACTGGCCCACGAGGGTTCGTCGGTCGAACTCGGCCCGGCCAAGAAGTACGTGGCTCCGATCGCTTTCAACGTCGTCGCCCTCGCGGGTAACGTCGTCGAGGACGGATCGGGGGAGACGGATGAGGAACAGAAGCTGCGCAACGAGAGTCGCAAGATTCTCGGTCTGCCCGACCTGCTGGTCGCCGGCACCTGCGTCCGCGTCCCTGTCTTCTCGGGTCACTCGCTGGCGATCCACGCCGAGTTCGACAGGCCGATCACGCCGGACGAGGCCCGTTCGCTGCTGGCCGACGCCCCCGGCGTCGAGCTCGCCGACGTCCCGACCCCGCTCGATGCTGCCGGCGCCGACCCGTCGTACGTCGGACGGATTCGGCAGGACCAGTCCGTCCCCGACGGCAAGGGCCTGGTGCTGTTCATCTCCAACGACAACCTGCGCAAGGGTGCCGCGCTCAACACCGTGCAGATCGCCGAGGTCATCGCTTCGGGGACGTGAGGCCTGATGAACGGTCGCCGACCTGTTCTCGCCGTCGTGGGTGCGACGGGGGTGGTCGGACAGACCCTGGTCTCGATGCTGCCCACCCGTCCCGACGTCTGGGGTGAGGTGCGGCTGCTCGCGTCCGGCCACTCCCAGGGAGCGACGATGCAGGCGCTCGGCCAGGAACTGCCTGTGCAGGAGTTGGCGGAGGCGAACTTCGACGACGTCGACGTCTGCATCCTCAGCGTGCCGATCGATGTCGCCCGCACCTGGGCACCGATCATCGCGCGAGCCGGCACCGTCGTCATCGACAACTCCGGGGCCCACACGGTCAACCCGACCGTGCCGTTGGTGGTGCCGGAGATCAATCCGGATGCAGCCCGCGGCGAGGGCGGGCGGATCATCGCCAGTCCCGGTGGCACGACCTTGCTGATGGCGAACACGCTCGCGACTTTGCACGAGGTCTGGCATCTGCGCGAGGTCGTCGCCGCCACGTACCAGGCCGTGTCCGACGCCGGTGTCCGCGGCGTTCATCGCCTGTACGACGAGACCGCCGAGCTTGCCGGGAACCGAGGCGTCGGTCAGACTCCGGGCGATGTGCGTCGCTTCGTGTCCGACATCGACGGGCGCTCGCCGTTCCCGGCGCCGGTGGCGTTCAACGTGATTCCGTGGGTCGGTGGCCCGGGTGACGGACGTTGGTCGAGTACCGAACTGCGTGCCCGTGAAGAGGTGCGCGCCATCCTGGGTGAACCCGATCTGCGGATGGCGACCACCTGCGTGCAGGTGCCGGTCACGACCACCCACTCGGCCTCGCTGCATCTGAGCTTCGAGCGACGACTCACGCGGGCGGACGCCGTCCGCGCGCTGACCGAGAGATCCAACTCCGTTGTCGTCCTGGACGATCCGTTGCGGCAGGAGTGGCCGACGCCCGTCGACGTCGTCGGCACGGACCCGGTGTTCGTCGGACGGGTCAGGCAGCCCGGTGACTTCCCGCGCGCCCTCGAACTCTTCGTCTGCGTCGACAACCTGCGCAAGGGGTCTGCGCTCAACATGATCCAACTCGCGGAGCTCGTTGCGAGCTGAACGGCGGACGTCCGGATTTGGTCACGATTGCGCTGCGTAACGTCCCAAATGCCCCCATGTCATGACATTGATGTGTTCATGTGACTTAGGGTGTCCGCCATGACGCAGCAGAATGCCGCCGAGGGGCAGCCCGCGGATCTGAGCAAAGCGGGGCGTGACGGGCAGGCCGGTCGGCCGTTGGTCGTCCTGGAGAACGTGAACAAGCACTTCGGTGATCTGCACGTGTTGCGGGACATCGACCTGACCGTTCACCAGGGTGAGGTCGTCGTCGTCCTTGGCCCTTCCGGGTCGGGTAAGTCGACGCTGTGTCGCACGATCAACCGCCTGGAGACCTACGAGAGCGGGTCGATCACGATCGACGGCATTCCGCTGCCGGAAGAAGGCGCGGGCCTGGCCAAGCTTCGTGCGGACGTCGGCATGGTCTTCCAGTCGTTCAACCTGTTCTCGCACAAGACGATCCTGCAGAACATCACGCTCGGGCCGATCAAGGTGCGCAAGATGAAGGCCAAGGAGGCCGAGTCGCGCGCGATGGAACTGCTGAAGCGCGTGGGTGTCGACCACCAGGCGAACAAGTATCCGGCGCAGTTGTCCGGCGGACAGCAGCAGCGCGTGGCGATCGCGCGGTCGCTCGCGATGGAGCCCAAGGTGATGCTCTTCGACGAGCCGACCTCGGCACTCGACCCCGAGATGATCAACGAGGTGCTCGACGTCATGGGGCAACTCGCCAAGGAGGGCATGACGATGATCGTCGTGACCCACGAGATGGGCTTCGCGCGCCGTGCCGCCGACCGCGTCGTCTTCATGGCCGACGGCCAGATCCTCGAGCAGGAGACGCCCGAGGAGTTCTTCAACAACCCCAAGACCGATCGCGCCAAGGACTTCCTGTCCAAGATCCTGGCGCACTGAGCACGCTCACCCACAGTCCCGGGATGACAACCATCCCGTCAGCAGGAGGAGAATCATGAAGTTCCGTTCCGCTTCCGCGGTCGCCATGATGGCCGCAGCATCCCTGACCCTCGCCGCCTGCGGCGGAGACGACTCGTCCGGCTCGGGGGAGAAGATCAAGATCGGTGTGAAGTTCGACCAGCCTGGTCTGGGCTTCAAGGAGGGCACCAAGAACTCCGGCTTCGACGTAGCCGTCGCCAAGTACGTCGCCGGCAAGATGGGCTTCAAGGAAGACCAGATCCAGTTCGTCGAGTCGCCCTCGAAGCAGCGCGAGAAGATGCTGGCCGCCGGCACCGTCAAGATGATCTTCGCGACCTACTCGATCACCGACAAGCGCAAGGCGCAGGTCTCCTTCGGCGGCCCGTACTTCGTCGCCGGCCAGTCCGTGCTGGTGAAGTCCGACAGTGACATCAACAGCGTCGACGCGCTCAAGGGCAAGCGGGTCTGCTCGGTCACCGGTTCGACCTCGGTCGACAACCTGAAGAAGAAGCAGCCGGCTCTGGTGCCGCAGAAGTACGACACCTACTCCGCCTGCGCCACCGCGCTGAAGTCGGGCGCTGTCGACGCGATGACAACGGACGACGCGATCCTCGCCGGGTACTCCAACCAGGCGGCGTACAAGGGTGCCTTCAAGCTCGTCGGTGGCACCTTCTCCACCGAGAAGTACGGCGTCGGCCTGAAGAAGGGCGACAAGGACACCTGCACCAAGGTCAACTCCGCGATCCAGGAAATGATCAAGGACGGGTCGTGGGAGAAGGCGCTGAAGGAGAACCTGGGCGCCGACTACAAGTACAACACCACCGAGAACCCGCCGAAGTCCCTCGAGACCTGCGCGTGATCGGTGCCGCGTCGGTGTCGGTCATGCCGGCACCGACGCGGTTTCCCCTTCGTGACTTCGAAAGGCAGTGATGTCACAACTCATCAACGAGTACCACCTGCTGTCGGCTTTCTGGATGACCATCAAGCTGACGGTCCTGGCTGCGATCGGCAGCCTCGTCCTGGGCACGATCATCGCGGTGCTGCGTATGTCGCCGGTGCCGATGTTGCGCTTCCTGGGCACCTCCTACGTCAACGTCTTCCGCAACCTGCCGCTGACATTGATCATCCTGTCGATGAACCTGGTCCTGTGGGCGCAGCTGAGCATCAGCCTCGCCGACAGCAAGGACCCCGCGTACCTCGACATCAACAACTTCCGGTTGGCGGTGCTCGGTCTGGTGATCTACCACGCCGCGTATGTCTGTGAGTCGCTGCGCAGTGGCGTCAACACGATCCCGCTCGGGCAGGCCGAGGCCGCCCGCTCCATCGGGCTCACCTTCGGTCAGTCGCTGAAGGAGGTCGTGCTGCCGCAGGCGTTCCGCGGCGCGGTGGTGCCGCTGGGCAACACCCTGATCGCGCTCACCAAGAACACCACGATCGCGGTCGTCATCGGTGTGGCAGAGATGGCAGCCCTGCTGACCGCGGTCACCGAGAAAGACCCCGGCCTGCTGAACCAGGCGTTCCTGGCCACGGCCGGACTGTTCGTCCTGCTGACCCTCCCCACCGGCGTCCTCATCGGGCACCTCGGTAAGAAGCTGGCGGTGAAGAGATGAGCGCCTCGGTTCTGTTCGATGCACCCGGCCCGAAGGCTCGCCGCCGGCACATGATGCTCACCGTCGTCGGTGTGCTGTTGTTCTTGGTCGGAATGTTCCTGGTGTACAAGCGGCTGGACGACAAGGGCCAGTTCGCGTCGGCGCTGTGGAAGCCGCTGACCACCGGCACCGTCTGGCAATCCCTGCTCGAGGGCCTGGTCGGCACGCTCAAGGCGGCCGCGATCGCGATCGTGATCGCCGGTGTCCTGGGTGTGCTCTTTGCCCTCGGCCGGATGTCGGAGATCGCGCCGCTGCGCTGGATCTGCTCGGTGCTCGTGGAGATCTTCCGCGCAGTCCCGGTGCTGTTGATGATGCTGTTCACCTACGGCTACCTGTCCACCAGCGGTGCCGTGGACGACGAACTGGCCCCGTTGTACGCGACCGTCACCGGTCTGGTGCTCTACAACTCCTCGGTGGTCGCCGAGGTCATCCGCTCCGGTGTCGACCAGTTGCCCAACGGGCAACGGGAGGCCGGTCTGTCGATCGGTCTGCGAGCCAACCAGACCCTGCGGATGATTCAGCTGCCGCAGGCGATCACCGCGATGTTGCCGGCTTTGATCAGCCAGTTGGTCGTCGTGCTTAAGGACACCGCGCTCGGTTACAACGTGCTCTACAGCGAACTGCTGCGCACCGGTCAGGGCATCGGATCCAACAACGCCAACATCGTGCAGATGATGTTCGTGCTCGGCGTGATCTACATCCTGATCAACTACTCGCTGTCCAAGCTGGCCGAGTTCGTCGAGCGCCGGTTGAAGAACCGCGGCCGCGGATCGAGGAAACAGCAGGTCACCGGCGGACCGGTGGTCGCTGCCGACGCAGCCGCGTAGTCCCGTTCTGCAGAAAGTCCGCAGCCTCGTCCCTTTGGGCGGGGCTGCGGACTTTCCTCATGTCTACGATCGAACGGTGATTTCGGACGTGAGTTTCGACGGTTTCCCGGTGGCAGCGCTCGACTTCTACGACGACCTCGAGCAGGACAACAGCAAGGCGTTCTGGGACGCGCACCGCTCGACCTACGAGGAGTCGGTGCGCGCGCCGTTCGAGGCTCTCGCAGCGGACCTGGAGTACGAGTTCGGGTCGGCGAAGATCTTCCGCCCGAACCGCGACATCCGGTTCAGCAAGGACAAGACCCCGTACAAGACGCATCAGGGGATGTACGTGTCCGCTGCCGAGGCCACCGGGTGGTACGTGCAGTTGTCCGCCGCCGGTGTCATGGTCGGCCTCGGGTTCTACAACGCCCCGCCGGACCGACTCGCCTTGTTGCGCAAGGTGATCGACAGCCCGAGCGGCGCGACCCTCGAGCGCATGATCGGCGATCTGACGGCGCAGGGCTGGGCGCTCGGCGGTGACACCGTCAAGACCGCGCCGCGCGGTTACAGCGCAGACAACCCGCGCATCGAACTGCTGCGACACAGGACGATGTCGCTGTCGAAGCAGTACGGCTTCGAGCCGTTCGTTCACACCCCGGAGGTGTTGACGCGGATCCGGGACGACTGGCGCACCGGCCGACCCCTTGTCGACTGGCTCGCCACTCATCTCGGCGACGATGGGACGGGTCTTCGTTGAGTGTTGAGCCTTGGGCCTGACGGAGGAAGGCGCAGGTGCCGAAACCACGGCGCGATGGGCTGGGACTCAGCCGGACGCTGTTCAGCTCAGAGCCCTTGGGCGTCCAGGGCTTCGGCGGTCATAATCCGACCCAGTTCGATCATCTCCGCGGCGCGGTGGAATTCCAGCGTTCGGCACGCGTCCGAGGGCAACGTGACCAGGACGTCCGGCGGGTTGGATGCCATCCGGTACCGCGCGACCAGCGACGACATCGTGTCGAACGAGCGGTTGAAGATCTCGATCGTCGACAGGTCCTTCGGCATGCGCGACCCGAGCAGACGCGCCAGCGGGTCGGCGTCCAGGTCGGCGTCCTCGGCCGCACGGTTGGCGGTCAGTCGCGCAGACAGCCGCTGCATCGTCGGCGTCTCGAGAATCTCGTTGGTGCTCCGGCGAACTCGGCGAGCTCCTCGGGTCAGCGCCTCGCTGCTTCCGATGATGGTGCGCAGCGGCGAGAGCGGCACACCCTCGTTCACGCCCTGACTCTGGCGAACACCGTTGAGCGAGATCGCGATCGTGATGTCGGAGGGCACCGCGCGCGTGGGTTCGACGGGGATCGGGTTCATCAGTCCGCCGTCGACCAGCATTCGTCCGTCGACGGTGATCGGGTGGATGACTCCGGGCATCGCGATCGATGCACGCACTGCGATGTCGGCCGGACCCTTCTGGAACCACACCTCGCGGCGTCCGTCGAGGTCGGTGGCGACGGCGGTGAACGGGATCGGGAAGTCCTCGATCTGCGAATCGGCAAGCAGTGCACCGATCTTCGTCAGGATGCGCTCGGCTCGGACCACACCCGGGCCGCCGAGGCTCGGGTCGACCAGCCGCAGGATGTCGCGCTGGGTGAGACTGAGCGCCCACTCCTTGAGGTTGTCCATCCGGCCGGACGCGGCGAAGCTGCCGACGAGAGCGCCCATCGAGGTGCCGGCGATCGTGACGACCTCGTGGCCGCGTTCGGCGATCACTTCGAGGGCGCCGATGTGGGCGTAGCCGCGGGCGCCACCGGAGCCGAGTGCGATGGCAACTCTCTTCCCGGGTGTCATGACTGCAACTGTAGGACGGTGTGGCGTGGCACCAGTCGGCTGCCGGCACCGTGTGTGGCCGCCATGGTGACCGCGGTCACATGATGGATAGCATCGGGGCTGGTTCACCTCGACACAACGAAAGTGCGGTCATGGACAAGGTTGTTGCGTCCGCGGCGCAGGCGGTGGCCGACATCGGCCCCGGTTCCTCGCTGGCGGTCGGCGGATTCGGGCTCTGCGGCATCCCGACGGTTCTCATCGAGGCGCTGCACGACGCCGGCGCGGACGACCTGAAAGTGATCTCCAACAACTGCGGCGTCGACGGTGCCGGCCTGGGAATCCTGTTGGCCGACAAGCGGATCAGCCTCGTCCAGGCGTCTTATGTCGGTGAGAACAAGGAGTTCGCGCGGCAGTACCTGTCCGGTGAGCTCGAGGTTCGCCTCACCCCGCAGGGCACCCTGGCCGAGAAGATGCGCGCCGGTGGTGCCGGCATCCCCGCGTTCTACACGCAGACCGGTGTCGGCACTCAGGTGGCCGAGGGCGGCATGCCGTGGAAGTACGACGCCGACGGAGGTATCGAGATCGAATCGCCGCCGAAGGAGACCCGCACCCTCGACAGCCTCGGCGCAGAGCGCGAGTACGTGCTCGAGGAGTCGATCGTCACCGACTTCGCGTTGGTGCGTGCCTACAAGGGTGACCGTCACGGCAACCTCGTCTTCCGCACGTCGGCCCGCAACTTCAACCCGGCCTGTGCGATGGCCGGGCGCGTCACGATCGCCGAGGTCGAGCACCTCGTCGAGCCCGGTGAGATCGAGCCGGACGAAGTGCACCTGCCGGGCATCTACGTCCACCGCGTCGTGCCCCTGACGCCCGAGCAGGCGCAGGACAAGTTGATCGAGCGCACGACCACCCGTCAGCGTCCGGGCGCCGGCGCGGCCGGTGGCTCGGAGAGCGTCGCAGAAAGCAAGGAGGCCTGAGATGGCTCTGTCCCGTGAACAGATGGCGGGTCGTGCGGCGCAGGAGCTGCAGGACGGCGACTACGTCAACCTCGGCATCGGCCTGCCGACGCTCGTGCCCAACTACGTGGCCGACGACGTCGAACTCGTGCTGCAATCCGAGAACGGCATCCTCGGCACCGGTGCCTATCCCTTCGAGGGGGAGGAGGACGCCGACCTCATCAACGCCGGCAAGGAGACGGTCACCCTGCGCAAGGGGGCGAGCATCTTCGACTCCTCGACCAGCTTCGGGATGATCCGCGGTGGCAAGGTCGACGCCGCGATCCTCGGCGCCATGCAGGTGAGCGCGGTCGGCGACATCGCCAACTGGATGATCCCCGGCAAGATGGTCAAAGGAATGGGCGGGGCGATGGACCTGGTCCACGGCGCGAAGAAGGTCATCGTGCTGATGGAGCACCTCGCCAAGGACGGCAGCCACAAGATCGTGCAGGAGTGCTCGTTGCCGCTGACCGGCAAGGGAGTCGTCCAGCGCATCATCACCGACCTCGCGGTGATCGACGTGACCGACGACGGTCTCGTCGTCCGGGAGATCGTCGACGGTCTGTCGCAGGAGGAACTGCAGGAGAAGACCGGCGTTCCGCTGACCTTCGCCTGACCTCGCCGAGGCGTGCGGGCATCGACGTCATCGCGCGTCCCGCAGGGTCTCGCCAGAGGGCGGCCACGTAATCTGCTGACCATCGGCGTCGGTGGCGATTTTTGAGGAGACATGCGGTGAGTGAGTACGACGAGTTGGTGCGTCCGGAGCACCTCGGGCCCGCGTTGGCCGAAGCGACCGGTGACGAGGCATGGAGTGAGTTCGAGGCCAAGCTGATCGCGGGCGGCAAGTCCAATCTCACCTTCGAACTGCGCTCCGGCGCAGGCGAACTCATCCTGCGCCGTCCACCGTCGGGCAAGCTGCTGCCGAGTGCACACGACATGGGTCGTGAGGCGCGGGTGCAGAAGGCGCTCGCCGGCACGTCGGTGCCGGTGCCCGAGATCGTGCTCGTCGACGAAGGCGAGTTGCTCGGACTGCCCTGCTATGTGATGCGCAAGGTCGACGGTCACGTGATCCGCGAAGCATTCCCCGAGGGATACGCCGACTCGGTCGACGACATGCAGCGCATCGCGGGGGCGCTGGTCGATACTCAGGCCGCGCTGCACCTGACCGACCCCGACTCTGTCGGGCTTGCTGACTTCGGCAAGGCCGAGGGGTTCATGGAGCGCCAAGTGCGTCGCTGGACCGAGCAGTGGCAGCGCTCGAAGACCATCGAGATTCCGCAGATGGACGAGCTCGGACGCCGCCTGTCCTCAGGGGCGCCTGCGCCGCAGCGGGTTTCGGTCATCCACGGTGACTTCCGGCTCGACAACTGCATGATGGATCCGAAGGACCCGCGCACCGTTGCCGCGGTCCTCGACTGGGAGCTCTCGGCGCTCGGCGACCCGCTCGCCGACCTGGCGCTGACCCTCTTCTACTGGGTCGAGGAGTCGGACGAGCCGGTCGGCATCACACCGTCCATCACCCGCACGCCGGGCTTCCCGGGACGCGACTTCGTCAAGAAGCGGTACGCCGAGCGCACCGGGCTCGACCTGTCGGATCTGGGCTTCTACGAGGCGTTCGCCGCGTTCAAGCTCGCCGGCATCGTCCAGGGCATCAACGCCCGGCAGAAGGCCGGTTCGATGGCGGGCCAGAACTTCGGCGAACTCGACCACCTCGTCAAGCACATCTCCCAGAAGGGTCTGGACACCCTCGACGCATGAGCTACGCGGCTGACCCTCGTTCGTCGCGGCGGGCAAGCAGGATGATGACTACGGTCACCAGCGCCGCGACGACCGATCTGTACCAGCGAGGCGGTCACGGACGACTTCTGGTTGCCGACGGCCTTGACGAGGTTCTCGCCGTGGACCACCTTGCTCGCTGCCGGCTTCGTCGGCGGCGTGGCTCAACCACCGCCGCTGGTTGAGCCGTGGGGGTGAGCTTGCGAACCCCCACGCGCCGAAACCGAGGCGAGATGCGCTGGGCCTCAGCCGGTGTAGCCGAACACGAGGGCCGAGTACGGGCCGATGTTGACCGTCGCTGCAGCCGGCTCGCCTTCCGCGGTCACCGATCCTGCTGCGACTGAACCGAACTCGTCGGAGTAGCTCGTGCCGTCGGTGTTCAGCAACAGTTCCCAACCACCCGCGCCCGGGAAGCTCACCGGAACGTCGGAGCGTGCCTCGCCACTGAAGTTCAGCACCACGACGACGCTGTCGTTCGGGCCGCCCTGCGCCCAGCGGTGGTAGGCGATGACGTTGGCGTCGTCGTCCGCGCTGACGATCTCGGTGTGTTGACCACGCAGTCCGGCACTGCGTCCTGTTGCGTTGCGGCGCAACGCGATCAGGTCGCGCCAGATGTCGACCACGCCGGGCACCTGCTCGGTGAGCGACCAGTCGAGCGGGACCGTGTCCTGGAACCAGCCGTCCTGCAGGAACTCCTGACCCATGAACAGCATCGGGATGCCGGGGGAGGTCAGCATCGTCGCGGCACCGAGCGTGGCCATCTTCTGGGCGAGCTCGCCGGACGTGTCGTCGGGCGCGACCTCCAGTGGCACGCGCGCCTTGCCGTTTGCCACCTCGTCGTGCGACTCGGTGTAGATGACCCGCTGGAACGCGTCGTCGTTGTACTTCTGCAGGATCGCTCCTGCGAGTGCCTCCAGCGAGCGGTGTTCGTCGGTGGACGCCTTCAGCGCCTCACGCACCGGGTGCACGAACGCACCGTCCCACTGGGCGTGGAAAGCGGCGCCGGCCTCGTCCGTCGAGCTGACTGCGGGGTTCTGCTGCATGTCCTCGGCGATCAGGATGCGGTCCGGGAACTCCTGTCGCACAGCGGAGTTCACCTCCTGCATCATCGCCCAACCCTCGGGGATGTCCATGCCCGAGCCGTCCTTGCTGCGGATGTACGGCGTCATGTCGAACCGCAGACCGTCGGCGTGGAAATCGCGCAACCACATGAGGGCGTTGTCGCGGATGAACGCGCGCACCTCCGGACGTCCGTAATCGGGGCGGGTGTCGCCCCACGGCGTCGAGGACCGCTCGTCGTTGTAGAAGTAGATGCCGCCCTTGCCGTTCTCCGACCAACCGTCGAACTGCCAGGTCGGCAGGTCGCTCGGACCGAAGTGGTTGTAGACGACGTCGACGATGACCGCGAGGTCACGCTCGTGCGCGGCCTTGACGAGATTCTTCAGACCGTCGGGCCCGCCGAGCACCGATTCCACCGCGAACAGGTGGGCCGGGTTGTACCCCCAGGAGTCGTCGCCTGCCCATTCCATGACCGGCATGAGCTCGATCACGTTGACTCCCAACGACTTCAGGTAGTCCAGGCGCTCGCCGACGGACTCGAACGAGCCGCGTCCCTGCTCGGCGTTGAACGAGCCGACGTGCAATTCGTAGATGACCAGGTCGTCGATCGAGTCGAGCTTGGGGGCGTCGCTGCCCCAGTCATACGTGCCGTGGTCGTAGACGATCCCGTTGCCGACCGAGTTGGTCACCTTGCGGGCATACGGGTCGATGCGCTGGAAGGACTGACCGCCGGCGGTGAGCTCGTACTTGTACTCCTGGCCGACCTCCGCCTTCGTCTCGGCGTACCAGTAACCGTTGCCCTCGGGCTCCATGACGGTCGCGCCGCCGTCCCAGCCGTTGAAGTCGCCGACGACGGCCACGCGTTCTGCGTGGGGAGCCCACACTCGGAAGGCGACGCCGCCTTCGAAGGGGATCGCGCCCATGCCTGCCTGCTGACCCATCGGTGTCTCCTGAACTCGACGCGAACTGCCCGGCCGGACGGCCGTGCGCCAGCGTACGTGGCGACGGACGCCGGGCAGGGTGACCGGAATGTGGGCGTTACCACTCGGTACTCCCGACGAGTGCGAAATTTTCCCGTTCTCACTCTGGCCCAGGGGGTCAGACAGTCGTAGATTCAACTCTCGACTCGGGCAGCACCAGCAGGAAGGCTCTCGCCATGAGCATGATGCGTACGAAGACGGTCGAGCAATCGATCGCCGAGGGTGACGAACCGGAGTACCAACTCAAGAAGCGGCTCACCGCGCTCGACCTCACGGTGTTCGGCGTCGGCGTCGTCATCGGTGCAGGCATCTTCACGGTGGCCGGTAAAGCCGCCAACGAACTCGCCGGTCCGGCAGTGGTTCTTTCCTTCATCATCGCCGCGTTCTGTTGCAGCCTGGCTGCCCTCTGTTATGCGGAGTTCGCGTCGGCGATCCCGGTCTCCGGCTCGGCCTACACCTTCAGCTATGCATCACTGGGTGAGATCATCGCGTGGATCATCGGGTGGGACCTCCTGCTCGAGTTGATGCTCGGTGCAGCTGTTGTCGCGCAGGGTTGGTCGGCCTATCTCGGAGTGTTCTTCGAACAGATGGGCTGGTCGATGCCCGAGTCGATCGCGTACGGCTCGAGTTTCGACCTTCCCGCCTTTCTCCTGGTCGCGGTGCTGACGATCCTGGTCAGCGTCGGTATCAAGGAGTCGCTGCGGGTCAACCTCGCACTCGTCGCGCTGAAGGTCTTCATCGTCCTGTTCGTGATCGTCGCTGGTCTGTTCTACGTGAAGAAGGAGAACTACACGCCGTTCGTCCCGGACAGCAAGCCGGCCGAGGGCACCACGGACGTCTGGAAGCAGCCGCTGACCGAGTGGATCTTCGGCATGACACCAGCACACTTCGGTATCGCGGGCATCATGGCCGGAGCCTCGTTGGTGTTCTTCGCGTTCATCGGTTTTGATGTCGTCGCGACCACCGCCGAAGAGGCCGAGAACCCCGCTCGCGACCTGCCGCGCGGCATCATCGGTTCGCTGATCATCTGCACCCTGCTCTACTGCGGCGTCGCCTTGGTGCTGACCGGCATGCAGCCCTACAACGAGATCGCACCCAGTGCGTCCCTGTCGAAGGCCTTCGAAGCGGTCGGGCAGGACGGGTTCGCGACATTGATCGCGGCCGGTGCGGTCGCCGGTCTGACCACGGTCGTCATGACATTGCTGATCGGCGCCTCGCGTGTCATCTTTGCGATGTCGCGTGACTGGCTGCTGCCGAAGAGCCTCGGCAAGACGAACCCGAAGACCGGAACCCCGCTGCGGATCACGATGGGTCTGGGCCTGGTCATCGCCCTGGTCGCCGCGCTGACCCCGATCGGCGAACTGGAGTACATGATCAACATCGGCACGTTGAGCGCGTTCTTCCTCGTGTCGATCGCGGTCCCGGTGCTGCGTAAGAAGCGTCCCGACATGCACCGCCCGTTCAAGGTGCCGTTCAGCCCGGTGCTGCCGATCATCTCGGCGTTGATCTGTGGCTACCTCATGCTCACGCTCCCGGTCGAGACCTGGTTGCGCTTTCTCATCTGGTTGGTGCTCGGGTTCGTCATCTACTTCGTCTACGGCTATCACCGCAGCCGGCTGGCCAAGGGCTACACCGGTCCGGCGACGGAGAAGGCGAATCTCTGACGTCGACCGGAGATGTCGAACGGGCGGGCTCCTTCCAAGGAGCTCGCCCGTTCGTCTTTTTTCGTTGTCAGGGGCAGCGTTCACATTCGCGTTGGGCGGACGTCCTGCCGGTGATCTAGAGATCGACGATCGCTTCGAGCGGCTTGGTGCGGGCCGCCCGGATGGCCGGCCACAGTGCGGCCAGCACACCGGCCACTGCTGACATCGCCAAAGTGAACAGGATCGTTCCCCACGGGATGACCGCCTGGATGTCCGGGATCCACTCGCGGAAGGTGCGCACCAGGCACCAGCCGATCGCGACGCCGATGACCATGCCGAGCAGAGCACCGAAGATGGAGATCAGGATCGACTCCAGGTAGATCGTCCGGCGCACCTGCTTGCGCAACATTCCGACCGCACGAAGCATGCCGATCTCGCGCTTGCGCTCGACCACCGACAACGCGAGCGTGTTGATGATGCCGAGCACCGCGATCAGCAGCGACAGACCGAGCATCCCGTAGAGCACGGTGAGCATCTGGTCGATCTGACCCGACTGGGAGTTCGCGAACTCCTTCGGTGTCTGCACCTTGATCGTCAGGTAGTCCTTCGTCGCCTCGCCGATGCGTTCCTGCACCGGCGGGACGTCCGCGCCGTCCTCCACATTGACCAGGGTCACGAACGACGACTGCAACTGCTTGGGCACGAGGGCCGTGTACGCGTCCTGACCGATCAGGTACGGACCCGAGAGTGGACTCTCCTGGTACACACCGGTGACGGTCGCCGTCGTGCTGGTGCCGAAGACGGTCTGCAGACGCACCTTCGATCCCAGTTTCCAACCCGGCTCGGTCGCCTGCTTGTCCGAGACCAGCAGGTCGTTGCCGCCGAGATTGGAACTGCCCTGCACCATCTTGAGCTTCATCACGTTGCCCAGGTCGCCGCTGGGCGCCGTGCCGACGGCATTCTTCCCGTCGACCTTCGCCGGGACGTTACGCAGTTGCACCACGTCCTGCACGCCGTCCACCGCGGCGACGGCGGCGGCGCTCGCCGGCGGAACGCCGCGTTCGCTGCCGATGAGGATGACGTCGGCGGTGATGTCGCTCTTGACAGCTGCGTCGATCGTCGATTTGAAGGACGATCCGAGAGTGCCGATCACGGCAACCAGCATCAGCCCGAGGGTGAGCGCGAACGCTGTCGCGGCCGTCCGGCGCGGGTTGCGGACGGCGTTGGTGCGGGCCAGGTTGCCGAGCTTGCCGAACGGTCGGGCGATGACCGCACCGAGCGCGCCGATGATCGGACGTGACAGGGCGGGCGACCCCATGATGATGGCGACGATCAGCAGGACGGCGCCGAAGCCGACCGTGCCCGCCGCCTGTCCGCCCTTGCCGGTTGCGCCGATCGCGATGGCGGCGGCACCCAGGACGGCGAGCACTGCACCGATCAACGTGCGCAGCCTGAGCGATGCGGCGCCGTCGGTCTGGCTCTCACGCATCGCCTCGACCGGAGCGACCTTGGATGCTCGGCGAGCCGGTGCGTACGCACTCACCATCGTCACCAGCACGCCGACCAGCAGGCAGGCGACGAGCGCCACCGGCGAGATCGCCAACGCTCCTTCGGGCAGCCCCGAGCCGGTCAACGACAGCAACGCCTGCAACCCGGCCGCCAGACCGATGCCGACCGCGAAGCCGATCACCGACCCGATCAGCCCGACCACGAACGCCTCGAAGAGCACCGACCGGGTGATCTGCTTGCGACCGGCACCGATCGCACGCAGCAGCGCGAGTTCCTTCACCCGCTGCGCGACGATCATCGAGAAGGTGTTGTAGATGATGAACGTGCCGACGATCAGGCCGATCGCCGCGAACGACAACAGGATGTAGTTGAAGATCTGCAGGAACTGGTTGATCGAGTCCTTCGCCTGCTTGCGCACCTCGTCGCCCGTCGTCACCTTCAGGTCCGGAAAGGCCTGTGCAACACGCTGTTTCAGCTGTTCGGGGGAGACGCCGTCGACGGCGCTGAGCGAGACGGTCGACACGTGTTCACCGTCCGTGAACAGTCGTCGGGCGCCCTCGGTGGTGAAGTCGGCTTCGGTATACCCGCTGGCGGCGGTCGACAGCTTGGTCACGCCGACAACCGTGACGTCCATCGGCTCACCGCCACCGTTGGTGGCGACCACCTTGGTCCGGGAGCCGACCTTCAGCTTGCCCTTCTTGACCGCGTCCTGGTTGAGGATGATCTCGTTCGGTGCCTGCGGGGCACGTCCTTCGATGATCCGGACGCCGTTCGGGTCCAACGCCTGGTCGTTCGGCACCCAGTTCGATCCGACGCTGGGCGCGCCGCCGGTCTGGATCGCCTTGCCGCTCGCGTCCGCGACGACGATCGTCCCCGTGTAGCCGAGCTGCACCTTGTCGACGCCGAGGCGGCGCTTCTGCGCTTGCATCCGATCGACGTCCGACTGGGGAATGCCGAGGTCGGTGCTGACCCCACCGCTCTCGTTCTTGGAGGTGACCTGGGCATCCACCCCGACCGCGACGTTGTCGAACAGGTCGTTGAACGACTTGCCGACGGTGCCGGTGAAGACCAGTGAGCCGGCCACGAACGATGTGCCGAGTACGACCGACAGGACGGTGAGCAGCAGGCGCAGCCTGTGCGCGCCGAGATTCCGCAAGGACACCTTGCGCATGGTGTTCGCCATGTCAGCGTCCCTGGCTCGGGGCGGTGTGCGGGGACGACGGACCGGCGCCACCGTCCAGGTGCTTCATGTACTCGTAGATGTCATCGGCCGACAGGCCGCTCTGGTCGGAGACGACCTGTCCGTCGGCGAGGAAGACGACGCGGTCGGCGTAGGACGCGGCGCGCGGGTCGTGGGTGACGATCACGACGGTCTGCCCGAAGTCGTCGACCGCCCCGCGCAGGATCGAGAGCACCTCGGCGGACGACTTGGAGTCCAGGTTTCCGGTCGGTTCGTCGCCGAAGATGATCTCCGGTCGTCCGACCAGCGCCCGAGCGCATGCGACACGCTGCACCTGACCACCCGACAGTTCGCTGGGCCGGTGACCGAGTCGGTCGGTGAGACCGAGTCGCTGCGTGACGGTGTCGAACCATTCCTTGTCCACGGCGGCGCCGGCGATGTCCAGCGGAAGGGTGATGTTCTCCTTCGCGGTCAGCGTCGGCACCAGGTTGAACGACTGGAAGACGAACCCGATGCGATCGCGCCGCAGCTTGGTCATCGCGGCGTCCTTCAAACCGCTGAGGTCGGTGTCGCCGATGAGGACGCGCCCGCTCGACGCGGTGTCGAGACCGGCCAGGCAGTGCATGAGCGTCGATTTGCCGGATCCGGATGGTCCCATGATGGCGGTGAATTGACCACGGTCGAAGGTCGCGCTGACTTCACGCAGGGCGTACACCGTGGTCTCACCCGAGCCGTAGGTCTTCGTGAGGTTCTCGGCCACCGCGGCGGCTTGACGGACGGGTGCTGCGGGGACCGTCATCGGTCAACCTTTCGATCGGCGTGGGGTGCTGACCGGGCACGTCCAGCGTGCGTCGTCCTCCCCCGAGGAGCATCTGCTGCGTCGAGCATTTCACGTGAGTCCGGTAGAGCGCACTGCGGTTTACCCGACGTTCGCTCGTCGGGCCAGCACGCACAGCAGGCGCCGTCGCGAGCTTCCCCCATGCCCTGTCTCCAGCCACCGCCGGGCTGCGCACTGCCCGACCTGCGCGATGCCTTCACCGGCTTTCCCTCCCTCACATCCTGATCGGAAGGTCACCGCAACGGGGGAGTCCAGCAGGTGGTGCGCGACGGCGTTGATCGCCGCCACGGTCGGGACCGCGGCCAGCGCGCCCACGATCGGGATGAAGGCGCCACAGCCGACGTCGTACGTGACAGGTGTCGCCATGCAGACTCAGCGGACGCCCGACTCACCGCAGGGTTACTGGTTGTCGTCGGATGTGCGTTGTGCGAAGCCGGAGTCGGCGAGGTCTTCGGCGAGTTCGTCGACGACGAGGGTGTCGGAGTCGATCAGGCCGGCGCGATAGGCGCTGCGACTGACCATCGTGCCGGCGACCGGTGCGGTGAACAGTTGCATGAAGACGATCAGCACGCAGATGCCCACGGCGTACCAGGTCCGCAGCGACAATGCGATGCCGAGCGCGATCACGATGATGCCGAGCACCTGTGGCTTGGTGATTCCGTGCAGTTTCGACAGGAGGTCGGGGAAGCGGACGAGCGTGACCGCCGCGCCCAGGCACAGCAGCGAACCGATCAGCAGCAGGATTGCGCCGAGCAGGTCGAGGAACCCGTTCATGACGTGCTCTCCTGGTCGCTGTGGTGTGTCTGCTCGTAGCGGCGCCGGCTGACCATTCGGTCGGCCACCATGCGCGACACGGCGACGGCACTGGTGAACCCGAGCATCGACAGCAGCAGCAACACGTTGATCTCGGTGGAGGAGTCGGAGTACGCCGCCCAGAGTCCGACGGATGCGATGACGACCGCGACCATCAGGTCGGCGGCGACGCTGCGGTCGAGTTGGCTGGGGCCGTGTGCGATGCGTCCGACCGCGATCAGGGCGGAGGCGAAGAGCACGACGGCTGCGATGCCGATGATGACGTGTGCAACCAAAATCATTCCTCGACCTCCCATTCGTCGCGGCGGGTGGCTGTGGGCGGCAGCTTGACGCAGGCGGTCTCGAAGGCGTCCTGCTCCTGCTTCGTGCCGAACGCTCGAAGTACCCGCCGCTCCGTCTCGAGTACCTGGTGCCGAACACCGGCGATCGCGTGCTCCCCCTCGAGGTCGAGCACGTGCAGGTAAAGACGTCGTGGCGAACGGACGATCTCGACGACGACAGTGCCCGGAATGAGCGAGGTCAGTTCGGCGACCTGCACCTGGTAGAGGTCGTTGTCGGAGAACAACTCGGTACGCACGATGCCGGAGCGAAGATGCACCTCGCGTCCCCAGGTCAGGCGGATGATCCTGGCCGACGACACGACGAGATCGCGCAGCAGATGACCGAGCAGGACGATGCAACCGACCAGGTGCGGACGCCCGGACAGGTGGATCGGCGGCAAGGGGAAGACGATCGTGATCAGCCAACCGAGCAACACGCCGCCGAGGAATGCTACCGGTGACGGGGACCCCCACAACAGCATCCACACCACGGCCATGCTGAGCACCGCGGCGGGACGCAAGCGCATCCGGGCGCGTGCGTTGGTCATGGCTGCACCTCGCCGAGGACGGCGCGGACGTAACTCTGATCGGTCAGGTTCGCCGCCGCCCGGCCGGTGTAGTCGTACAGCGGCCCGGCGAAGAAGGTCAGCGACAGGCTGAACAGCACCAGGGCACCGGTGGCACCGACCATCAGCGGCGGCATCGGACGGCGGTCGCCGGAAAGGTCGTCGGCGACAGCTCCGTGCAGTTCCTCGTCGTCGTGCTTGCTGGGGGAGGTGCCCCAGAACGCACGGTTCCAGACCTTGGCCATCGCCAGCAGCGTCAGCAGGCTGGTGACGATGCCGCCGACGACGACCACCCAGGCGAGCGGGGTGCCGAGTTCGGCACCGCCCTGCATCAGGCCCAGCTTGCCGATGAAGCCGGACATCGGCGGAATACCGGCCAGGTTCATCGCGGGCAGGAAGAACAGGAACGCCAGCACCGGTGACACCTTGGCCAGTCCGCCGAGGTTGTCGAGGGCGGACGACCCACCGCGGCGTTCGATCAGCCCGGTCACCAGGAACAACGTGGCCTGGATGGTGATGTGGTGCGCGGTGTAGAAGATCGTCGCGGCCAGGCCGGCGGGGTTGGCGACCGCGATGCCGAAGATCATGTAGCCCAGGTGGCTGACCAGCGTGAACGACAGCATCCGCTTGATCTCGGTCTGCGCGACCGCACCCAGGATGCCGATGATCATCGTGAGCAAACCGGCCACCAGCAACAGGTTGGTCAGGTGCTCGCCGGGGAACAGCAATGTCTGCGTCCGGATGATCGCGTACACACCGACCTTTGTCAGCAGGCCGGCGAACACGGCCGTGACCGGTGCCGGGGCGGTGGGGTAGGAGTCCGGCAGCCAGGCCGACAGCGGGAAGACGGCCGCCTTGATGCAGAAGGTGACCAGCAACAGCATGTGCAACAACAACTGCACCGGCTCGGACAGGTCACCCAGGCGCTGGGACAGCTGCGCCATGTTGACGGTGCCGGTCGCCGCGTAGATCGAGGCGATCGAGATGAGGAACAGCGACGACGACAGCAGGCTGACGATGATGTAGGTCGTGCCGGCCCGGATGCGGTCGGCCGTGCCGCCGAGGGTGAGCAGCACATAGGACGCGAACAGCAGGATCTCGAATCCGACGAACAGGTTGAACAGGTCGCCGGCCAGGAAGGCGTTGGAGACGCCGGCGATCAGCAGCAGGAAGGTCGGGTGGTAGATCGAGACCGGGATGTCGCGGCGTTGCTCGTCGTGTTCGGCGCCGGTGGAGAACACCAGGACGGCGAGGGCCACCACGGATGCGACCAGCAGCATGAGCGCGCTCAGGCGGTCTGCCACCAGCACGATGCCGAGCGGCGCCGGCCAGTCACCCATCCACAGCGCCAGCGGACCTTCCTGGTCGGTGTGCCACATGAGGATCGCGGCGACGACGATGACGCCGGAAAGGCACAGCACCGAGACGGCACGCTGCAGGCGCGGACGACGTGGGAGCGCCAGCGCGACACCGGCACCGAAGATGGTGAGCAGGACGGGGACGGGGAGCAGGTTGTTCATTCGCTCACCACGTCCTCACCGCTGTCGGAGAAGGTGGTCTCCTCGAAGGAGTCGGACGCCTCGTCCTTCTTGGCCAGTTCGCGGATGCGGGAGTCCTCGACGTCGTCCGCCGTCTCGTCGTGACCGTGCAGTTGGAAGCTGCGGTACGCCATCGCGAGCACGAACGCCGACACGGCGAGGGTGATGACGATCGCGGTGAGCACCATGGCCTGCGGCAGGGGATCGGCCGCGGTCTCGCGGGAGAACATGCCGATGATCGGTGGTGTGCCGGCGTCGCCGGCTGCGTTCAGGAACAACAGGTTCACGCCGTTCGAGCAGAGCACCACCCCGATCAGGATCCGGGACAGCGAGCGTTCGAGCAGCAGGTAGACGCCGGCCGCGACAAGGAGTCCGGCGGTGATGCTGAGGGTCAGATTCGCGGTCATCGACGACGCTCCTGACCGGGGATCGCCTTGGTGGACGAGGCGAGCGGCATGGGGGCGATGTCCTCCTGGGCGTGGACGTCGATGCCGGAGCCGAGGCTGCGGGCGAGGTCGAGGATCATGCCGACGACGACGAGGTACACACCGATGTCGAACAGCGTCGAGGAGACCAGGTGCAGTTCACCGAACATCGGCCAGTTCGCACCCCACGGCGTCGTCCATGAGTCCGGACCGGGGATGTTGACGTGGAGGTCGTAGCTCTCCAGCACCTTGCCGCCGAACGCGACGGGAATGATGGCGGAGCTGATCGCCGTGAACAGTCCGGCGCCCAGCAGACGTCCGGCATCGAAAGGCGCGGCCTCGTCCAACTCGTGGCGGCCGGCGGTCAGGTAACGCACCATCAGCGCCATGCCCGCGACCAGGCCGCCGGCGAACCCGCCACCGGGCAGGTTGTGACCGGCGAGCAGCAGGTACAGCGAGGTGATGATCAGCAGTCCGAACAGCAGACGGGTGACGACCTCGAACACCAGCGAGCGCGTCTGCGGCGACAGCGTCTGCCCGGCACGCAGCCAGACGCCGGGGTTGCGGTCGTCCTTGTGGTCGTCGTCGTGGGTCTCCATCACCTCGGACGTGCGGGTGACGGTGGCGGTGCGGGAGCGCAGGAAGATCAACGAGGCGACACCGGTGGCGGCGATGACCAGCACGGAGATCTCTCCGAAGGTGTCCCAGGCGCGCATGTCGACCAGGGCCACGTTGACGATGTTCTTGCCGTACCCGAAGTCGTAGGCTGCGTCGTACCACTCCTCGCTGACCGGTGCCGCGGTGCGTGCGCCGCCGGTGACGAGCGCGATCAGCGTGACGGTGGTGCCGACGAGCAGCGCCACCAGGACGCGCCACCAGCGGGTGGAGCTCAGCGGGCGGTTGGTGAAGTAGCGCGGCAATTTGCGGATGACCAGGACGAAGATGACCAGGCTGACGGTCTCGACGAGCACCTGGGTCAGGGCGAGGTCGGGGGCGCCGGCGATCATGAACATCAGCGCCAGGCTGTAGCCGGTGACACCGGTGAGTAGCACCGCGCGCAGGCGTCCGCGGGAGGTGGCCGCGAGGAACGCGGCCCACACCATGACGATCGCGATCGGGATCTGCGCCCAACTGTCGGCGAGGCGGACCGAGGGCCACTGCTGGATGCGCAGCATGGAGTAGGTGGCCAGCGAGACGAACACGATGAGGATCGTGCCGAGGTAGATCGACAACGAACCGCGCTGTGTGCGTGCCGTGGTCTCGACAGCGAGACGGTCGATGCCGCGCATCGAGCGGTGATAGATCTCTTCTGCTGCAACGGTCTTGGGGAAGGTCGACTGGACGGCGGCGATGCGGTCGCGGGCCAGGAACAGGCCGATACCGGCGACGACTGCGGCGACGGACATGAACAGCGGCCATCCCAGGCCGTGCCACAGGGCGAGTCCGTGGCTCGGGGTGCCGGTGCGCACGCTCTGCGCGTACGGCTCGAGGAGTTCGGTGAGCGGGGCGCCGAGGAATCCGCCGACCAGGCTGAGTGCCCCGAGGACGACGGGGACGGCGACCATGCCGACGGCGGGACGGTGCCAGTTCAGCACGGGGGCGCCGTCCTTGGGTGCGAAGGCACCCCACCACCAGCGCAGGCTGTAGGCGACGGTCAGCGCCGAACCGAAGACGAGAGCGAACGCGACGACGATCGCGGCCAGCGGGCTGACCGACGGGGGCTCACCGTTGACCAGGTAGGTGACCGACTCGAACGCGCCTTCCTTGGTGACGAACCCGATCAGCGGGGGCACACCCGCCATCGACAGGGCGGCCAGGCCGCCGAGGACGGCCAGCCATGGGACGCGGTAGCCGACTCCGTTGAGTTCGTTGAGGTTTCGGGTACCCGCGCTGTGATCGATGATGCCGACGCACATGAACAGCGTCGACTTGAACAGCGCGTGTGCGATCACCAGGGCCATGCCGGCGAGCGCCGCCGACCGCGTCCCGACGCCGACGAGCAGCACCATGAATCCGAGCTGGCTGACGGTGCCGTAGGCCAGCAGGAGTTTGAGGTCGGTCTGTCGTAGGGCTCGCCAGCCGCCGACCAGCATCGTCGCGGTGCCGAGGATCAGGACGGTCGGGCGCCAGAAGGCGACGCCGGCGAACGCCGGGGCGAGCACGGCGACCAGGTAGACGCCGGCCTTCACCATCGCGGCGGCGTGCAGGTACGCCGAGATCGGGGTCGGGGCGGCCATCGCGCCGGGTAGCCAGAAGTGGAAGGGGATCAGCGCGGACTTGCTGAGCGCTCCGACCAGCATGAGCAGGACGCCGACGGTCACCAACGCACCCGACGGAGGAGCGGCGATGATCTGGCTGAGGGAGTAGGTGCCTGCTTCGTGGCCGAGGGCGACGATGCCGATCAGCATCGCCAGACCACCGGTGGTGGTGACCAGCAGTGCGGTGTTCGCGGCGCCGCGGTTGGCCCGGCGGGTCACGTCGTGCGCGATGAGCAGGTAGGAGAAGACCGAGGTCAGCTCCCAGAAGACGTACATCAGGATCAGGTCGTCGGCGGTGACCAGACCGAGCATCGTGCCCGCGAAGATCGTCAGGATCGATCCGCTGCGGACCGGCATCTCCTTGTCGAAGTACCAGCGGCAATAGATCAGCACGCAGGCACCGATCCAGCAGACGATCAGCGCCAGGACCCACTGCACCAGCCCGATGTGCATGTCGAGGCTGACCCCGAGGCCGGGGATCCAGTCCAGGCGGACGTCGACCGTCTCGCCGGAGGTGATCCTGGGCGCGAGCGTGAGCAACCAGACGCCGGCGGCGAACGGAACCAGGGCGAGTACGAAGAATGCTCGGGACCCGAGGAACCGGGCCAGCCAAGGGGTCGATGCACCCGCCACCACGTGTGCGGCAATGAGTGCGTAGAGCACGCCAGGCGTCCTTCCGTCTGGTGGCTTCACATGAAGGGGATTGGTCACACTTTACAGTCCGCACGGTTCGATCCCGAATCGGTGAGCCGCGCGAAATCGCGCATCGGCGGCATTCCACGGGTCTCTGCGGGCGGTTGCGTGCCTGAGTGGGATTCGTGGGTAGCGATCGATCGGCGTATAACTGGTCGTCATGCGTTCCATCACCTCGCGTACGGTCGCTGCGCTCGCGGCCGTCCTTGTCGTCCTCGCGACGTTGCTCGGATCAGGCGGCACGGCGGCCGCTGCGCCGGCCCCGACGTCCGTGCAGGAGTTGCCGAAGGTGCTGCGGGTCGGCACCGAGGGTGTGTACCCGCCGTTCAGCTACCACCAGGGCAACAAGCTCACCGGGTATGACGTCGAGTTCATGGAGGCGCTGGGGCGCAAGGCCGGCGTCCGCATCCAGTTCGTCGAGGTGCCGTGGGACTCCATGTTCGCGGCTTTGTCGTCCGGACGCATCGACGTCGTCGCCAACCAGGTCACCAAGAACCCCGAGCGTGAAGGTCTGTACGACCTGTCGACCCCGTACATCGAGACGACCGGTGTCGTCGTGGTGGCCGAGGACGACGACTCCGTCAAGAAGCTGTCCGACATCAAGGGCAAGCGGGCCGGCCAGAACCTCACGTCCAACTGGGCGCAGACGGCGAAGGCGAACGGTGCGCAGGTCGTCGGTGTCGACAGCATGGACAAGGCGATCCAGAACCTGCGCCAGGGCAGCGTCGACGTCGTGGTCAACGACAAGCTGGCCGTCCGCAACTTCCTGGCCACCACCGACAACCCGGGTGTGAAGATCGTCGCCGAGACCGACGACAAGTCGGAGTCCGTGCTCGCGGCCCGGAAGAACTCGGGCTACGTGCCCGTCCTGAACAAGGGCATCAACGAACTCAAGGCCGACGGTACCTCGCAGCGACTGTACGACAAGTACTTCAACCCCAAGGCCGAGCCGATCACGGACTGGAAGATGATCCGCGAGAACGCCTGGCCGATGGCGTGGGCCGCCATCAAGGTGACGATCCCGCTGACGATCATCAGCTTCGTCATCGGTCTGATCATCGCGCTCGGTGTGGCGATCGCGCGGATGTCGACCAACCCGCTCGCGTTCCTGCCGGCACGGCTATTCATCTCGATCTTTCGCGGCATCCCGGTGCTCGTGCTGTTGTTGCTGATCTACTTCGGTCTGCCTCAGTTCGGTTGGAAACTGGCGCCGTTCACCGCCGCGGTCATCGGCTTCTCGCTGAACGTCGCCGGGTACGGTGCGGAGATCATCCGGGCCGCGATCCAGTCGGTGCCTCGTGGGCAGTGGGAAGCAGCGCGGACGATCGGCATGGATCATCGGACGACGTTGCGCCGCGTGATCATCCCGCAGGCCGCGCGGACGGCCGTCCCGCCGTTGTCGAACACGCTCATCGACCTGGTCAAGAGCACCTCGCTCGCCTCGGCGATCCTGGTCGTCGAATTGCTGCGTCAGGCGCAGATCGCGGCGGCCCCGACCTTCAAGTTCTTCACGCTGTACAGCCTCGCGGCGCTCTACTACTGGCTGATCAGCGTCGTCCTGTCGTTCTTCCAAGCACGCATCGAGAAGCGAGTGAGCAGGTTCGTGGCATGAGTGAACTGGTGCAGGTCTCCAACCTCCGCAAGTCCTTCGGGGACAACCGGGTGATCGACGACATCTCGTTCACCGTGCCGTCCGGCAGCGTGACCGTCATCCTCGGGCCGTCGGGTTCGGGCAAGACGACGCTGCTGCGTTCGCTCAACGGCCTCGAACTTCCCGAGTCGGGCACCGTCGAGGTCGCGGACGCGTCCGTCGACTTCTCCCAGGTGCGCCCGAACAAGCGCGGACGTCTGCCGAAGACGCAGCAGGCTTCGTTGAACCGCCTCGGCGCTCAGAGCGCCATGGTCTTCCAGTCCTACAACCTCTTCCCGAACCGCACCGCCCTGGAGAACGTCACCGAGGGGCCCGTTGTGGTGCAAGGGGTTTCGCAGGAAGCGGCGCGCGCCGAGGCGCTCGACCTGCTGGCCAAGGTCGGCCTGGCCGACCATGTCGACAAATACCCTTACCAACTGTCCGGCGGTCAGCAGCAGCGCGTCGGCATTGCCCGAGCCCTCGCGCTGGAGCCGAAGTTGGTGCTCTTCGACGAGCCCACGTCGGCCCTCGACCCCGAACTCGTCGGCGACGTCCTGCGGGTGATCCGCGATCTGGCCGAGGAGGGCTGGTCGATGGTGATCGTCACCCACGAGGTGAAGTTCGCGGCCCAGGTCGCCGACCAGGTGCTTTTCATCGACCAGGGTCTGATCGTCGAGCAGGGTTCGCCCGCGCAGGTCATCTCCAACCCGAGCAACCCCCGCACCCAGGACTTCCTGCGTCGCATCCTCGAACCGATCTGACCGGGCGCAATCGAGACCCGGTCAGATGCGCTGGGACGCAGGCCAGAAGGTTACTTTTCACTGAGAAGGCTCGGTCATCCTTCTGAGGAGGAGCAATCCTTCTCCACTCCGTTGGGGGTGCCCCCCGGGTACGGTCAATCCATGGTCGGGCCAGGGCGCCTTCAGCAGGGCGCGCTGGTTGACATCGAGCAGGACGGGTTCGTCGGCGTTGCGGCCGAAGCCATGTGCACGACCTTCTCACGCGGCTCGTCCTGATTCAGGGCGCGAGCAGGCCGATCGCCGCGTCCAGCATCTGCTCGGTCAGTCGGCCGGTGAACGTGTTCTGCTGACTGACGTGATAGCTGCCGACCAGCTTCACCTGACGAGTTTCGTTCTGCAACAACGCCACTGCGCCGTGGCCGAACTTGGGTTTCGGGCGCGGGACGTCCCAGCCCAGTCGGCGAGCAGCCGCCAACGTGGAGTCCCAGCCGATCGAACCGAGAGCGAGAATCGAATAGAGGTTCGGTTCGGCGAACTGCAGGTCGCGGTCGAGCCACGGAGCACAGGTGCGCCTCTCCTCGGTCGTCGGTTTGTTGTCCGGCGGGGCGCAGCGCACGGACGCGATGATGCGCAGATCGGTGAGTTCGAGGCCGTCACCCGCGTGTTCGGACGACGCCTGGCCGGCGTACCCGGCGCGGTTGAATGCCGCGTACAACCAGTCGCCCGAACGGTCACCGGTGAACATGCGTCCGGTGCGGTTGGCGCCGTTGGCAGCCGGTGCGAGTCCGACGACGAGGACACGAGCGTCCGGGTCGCCGAAGCCGGCACCGGGTCGACCCCAATACGGCTGTGCGGCAAAGGAAGCACGCTTCTTGTTCGCGACCTCCTCGCGCCACGTCACCAGGCGAGGACAGGCTCGGCAGACGGTGATCCGGGCGTCCAGTTCGGCGAGATGCGGCGTGCTCCCGGCCAGCGAAGCGACCTCGTCGGACGTGTGCGCGACAGGAGTGGACGCGTCGGCTTCATCGCCCGGCCATCCTGTTCCCGGTGGTACCGGCGAGGGGAACAGCTGTCCGGTGATCGGGTGGGGGAACTGAGCATCGGGCATGAAGCCATTGTCGGGGTGAGCGCCGGTGCACGACGGCCTGGTTGTCTGCTCGCCGGTTACGCCGAACGCCTCGTCACACTCCTCGGTCGGGCCGTCGAGGAGCACGCAGCAGAGTCCGTCGCGCATTGCCCGGTTGAAGTTGTCCATCTGAGGAGCGATGTTGGTGAAGTAGAAGGAGTCCACGTTCGCCTGCTGCGCGCCCGGGGTTCAGGTCTGCTGGGATGATCGTGGCGTGGAACCGGTGGTGCTGATCCAGCGCTCGGTGGTGCGGCTGCACCCCGAGCCCGACCCGTTGCGCCTGATCTCCGGTAGCGACCGAGCCCGTTGGGAAAGGTTGCGTCGGCCGTGCGACCGACACGATTTCCTTGCTGCACGGCTTCTTGCTCGGGACGCCGTCGCGCAGGTCTGTGGCCCGGGGCCGGCGGCCGATTTCGTGCAGCGTTGCGATTCCTGCGCAGGACCGCACGGCCGTCCGGTCGTCACGAATCACGACGTGTCGGTGTCGTGGGCGCACGCGCACGGCTTCTCGGCAGCAGCGGCCTGCCGAGGCGACAGGCTGGGCGTCGACATCGACCTCCTCGATCCGGACCTCCTCGTGCCCGACGTGGGCGTGACCGGACGAGCGTTCGTGCGAGCCGAGGCCCTGGTCAAGGCGGGTGCGTTCGATCTCGACGTGGTGCTGGAGCTTGCGCGTCACGGTGAGTTGGGGTGGCCGGCGGATCGGCGGGATGTGTATGGGCTCGTTGTCGAGGACGTCCCGACCGGTTTCGACGGGGTCATCGCCGCTGTCGCCTGGCGGCGTCCTACGGTTGGTTCGTGAAGACACCGGTACCGGATTATCTCGAGGAGATCCTGAGTTCCTGCGCGCATGAGACCAGTGGCGCGCTGGCCGACTACATTCCAGAACTTGCCAACGTCGACCCCGATCAGCTTGCGGTCGCAGTGTGCACGACCGACGGCAGCCTCTACTGCGCGGGTGACGCTGACAACGCCTTCACGATCCAATCGATCTCGAAGGCGTTCGTCTATGCACTCGCGCTGCAGGAGCACGGAGTGGACGCGGTCGTGAAACGCATCGGCGTCGAACCCAGCGGCGAGCCCTTCAACGAACTGTCGCTCGAGGCCGGCTCAGGTCGTCCGCTCAACCCGATGATCAATGCAGGCGCGCTCACCTGTCACGCGCTCATCGGTGGCCCCGACTGCGACCCGGACGAGCGTTTCGAGAAGGTGCGCCAAGGGCTGTCTGCCTTCGCCGACCGTGAACTGGACGTGGACGAAGCGGTGTTCGAATCGGAGCTGGCGGACGCCTATCGCAACAGCGCCATCGCCAACATGCTGCGCTCCTACGGGGTGATCGACGGCGACCCGGCCGATGTGGTCCGCGGCTACACCCGGCAGTGTTCGCTGCGGGTGACCACCCGCGACCTCGCCCGCATGGCCGCGACGCTGGCACACGGGGGAGTGCAGCCCGCCACCGGCGAACGCGTGGTCGACACCGACGTGGTGCGCCAGGTGCTCAGCGTGATGATGACCTGCGGCATGTACGACGCGGCCGGCGACTGGATGACCAGTTGCGGTTTCCCGGCCAAGAGCGGGGTCAGCGGCGGGATTCTGGGCGCGCTCTCCGGTCAGGTCGGGCTGGCGACCTTCTCGCCGCGACTGGACGATCATGGCAACAGCGTTCGTGGAATCACCCTGTGCCGCAGACTTTCTCGCGACTTGGGTCTGCACATCATGAACAGCCCTGAAGAGTCGCAGTCGGCAGTGCGTCGTGACCGTCGAATGCGTACGAGCGATGGACATCTGGTACGGGTCCTGAGCCTTCAGGGCGAATTGCGTTTCAGCGGAGCCGAACTGGTGCTGCGCGAGATCGCCGAGGATGACACCGATCTCGAACGCCTCGTCCTCGACCTGCGCCGGGTGTCCTCAATCGACCGCGTTGCCGGGGTGATGATCGCCGAGGGACTGCGACGGGTGCAGCAGGAGGGGTGTCGCGTCGTCCTTGTCGACCCGGACGGTGTGCTGAAGGTTCCGGCCGAGCACCCTGCGCCGGAGCGGGTCGAGCACCTCGACGAGTACCGAGAGCTCCCGCGGGTCTGACCGTGGGCCCGGCCCTTCAATCCAGTGATACGGGTGCGCGTCCGACGGGTTGAGTGGGCTGCGCAGTGAGCGGCTGGACAGGTTCGACGGGGAAGCTGACCGGCTTGGAGGTGGTCAGCGTGAACTTGTGGTTGTAGTGGCGCAGTTCGCAGTGACCGTCGGTGCCGTCTTCCAACTGATAGGTCGCGTGATCGTGAGTGACGCTCACCCGAATCTTGTACTCGCGCCACCGGATGGAGAAGGCGAGACGGTGCATCTTCGGCGACAGCACCGGCGCGAAGCTCAGGTGGCCGTCGTACTCGCGCATCCCACCGAAGCCGGCAACCAGCGCCAACCAGGCGCCGGCGAGCGAGGCGACGTGGACGCCGTCCTTGGTGTTGTGTTCGAGGTCGCGTAGATCCATCACCGCTGCTTCGGTGAGGTAGGCGTGGGCGAGTTCGAGTTGGCCGACCTCGGCCGCCATGACCGCCTGGGTGCACGCCGACAAGGAGGAGTCACGCACGGTGATTGTTTCGTAGTAGGCGAATGCCTTCGCTTTCTCCTCCCGCGTGAACCGGTCACCACACCAGTGCATTGCCAGCAGCAGATCGGCCTGTTTGACGACCTGTTTGCGGTAAATCTCGAAGTAGGGGTAGTTGAGCAGCAGCGGATAGCCGTCGTCCTTCAGCGTTGCGTCGAAGTCCCACACCTCGTTGGCGGTGCTTCCCCGATTCTGTTGGTACACATCGCGTTCGGTGTCGAACGGAACGGCCATGCTCTCGTCGGCGGATCGCCATTGCGCGATCTCGTCCTCGGTGACGTTCAAGTCGGCTGCCTGCTCCGGCCACCGCTGGGCTGTGTCGGCGGCGTACCGGAAGTTGCGAGCCGCCATGAGGTTGGTGAAGGTGTTGTCGCCGACGACGGCGGTGTATTCGTCCGGCCCGGTGACGCCGTCGATGTGGAACTTTCCGTCGTCGCCGTGGTAGCCCAGGCCGGCCCACAGGCGTGCGGTCTCGACCAGGATGGTCAACGCGATGTCCCGGTCGAAGATCTCGTCGCCGGTCCAGAAGACGTAGCGTGCAGCGGCAAGGGCGACATCGGCATTGATGTGAAAGGCCGCGGTGCCGGCAGGCCAGTAGGCCGAGCACTCCTGTCCGCGGATCGTGCGCCACGGGAACGCTGCGCCCTCCATCTTCAGGTGCTGCGCGCGCTCTCGCGCGAACGGCAGGACCGAGTGCCGCCAGCTGAGGGCGTCGCGTGCCGCCGGTGGCGCGGTTGCGGTGAGCACGGGAAGCACGTAGCTCTCGGTGTCCCAGAAGCAGTGACCGTCGTAGCCAGGACCGGTGAGTCCCTTTGCTGCGATCCCGCGACCCTCCGCGCGAGCTCCCGCTTGCAGCACATGCCAGAGTCCGAATCGGACTGCTTGCTGGACAACCGGGTCGCCGTCCACCTCGACGTCCGCGCCATCCCAGAAATCCTCGACGTAGGCGGCCTGTTCCTGCACCATCGAATGCCAACCGGTGTGCAGCGCCGCCGAGAGTGCGCCGTCGACCTGGTCGCGCAGCGCGGGCATGGTGCGGCGGGAGGACCAGCCGTACGCGACGAACTTGGTGATTCCGAGGGTCTCGCCGGGGGCGAGGTCGGTGCCGATCGTGGTGCGACTCCAGTCTTCTTCGACGTAGGTGTGGCTGCCGACGCCCGGACTGTGCAGGACGTGGTCGCAGGCGGCCGCCATCCGAAGCCCGCTCTGCCGGGTGTGATGAATCAGCAGTGAGCGGTTGTGATTGTGGCTGTGCAGTTCAGGAACCAGCGGATCCTTGAGCGCGGCCGCGACGCGTGGGTCGTCGGAGACGGAGGGCAGTTCCTCGTTGGTGACCATCTCGGACTGGATCACCACGCGCAGCGGGTTGTCGACGGCCTCCACCTGGTAGCGGACAGCGAGGATCGCTCGCTGGGTGAACGACACGAGCCGGGTCGACCGCACCCGGACCAGACGGCGGGAGGGCGATTCCCACAGCAGGTCGCGGTGCAGCAACCCGGTGCGCATGTCGAGCGTGCGTTCGTGGTGGTGGATGACGCCGTAGCGCAGATCCAACGGCTGATCGTCCACGAGCAGTCGGATGAGTTTTCCGTTGGTGACGTTGACGATGGTCTGCCCGGAATCGGGGTAGCCGTAGCCCGCCTCGGCGTACGGCAGCGGACGCTTCTCGTAGAAGGAGTTGAGGTACGTGCCGGGTAGACCGCTGGGGTCGCCCTCGTCCAGATTGCCTCGGACGCCGATGTGTCCGTTGGCGAGTGCGAAGACCGACTCGGCCTGGGCGAGATTGTCGAAGTTCAGCCCGATCTCGCGCACCTTCCAGGGCTCGACGGTGAACGCGGACGGGTGTGCGGTCATCGGGTTCCTCCACTCAGCAGGTCGGCGAGGTCTTCGACCACGACGTCGGCGCCGTGCTTTCTCAACGCCTCGGCGTGACCGACCCGGTCGACGCCCACGACGTAGCCGAAGTGGCCGGCACGCCCTGCCTCGACGCCTGATAATGCGTCCTCGAAGACCGCCGCCTGCGCGGGCTGGGCTCCTACGAGTGCGGCTCCGGCCAGGAAGGAGTCGGGCGCTGGTTTGCCCTTGATGTTCTGCCGCGCGAGCGTGACCCCGTCGACGCGGCCTTCGACGAGTCGATCGAGACCGGTGACCCTCAGCACCATCTCGGTGTTCGCGCTGGACGAGACGACGATCCGGTGAAGGCCTGCTTTCTTGGTTGCCTCCAAGTACGTGCGAGAACCCTCGTACACCCTCACGCCGTCGCGGGCGATCACCTGCTGCACCTGCTCGTTCTTGCGATTCCCGAGCCCCCGGACGGTAGCGGCGCCGGGCGCGTCGTCGCGCGTTCCCTCTGGCAGCGTGATGCCCCGAGAAGCGAGGAAATCGCGGACCCCGTCCTCGCGTGGCTTGCCGTCGACGTAGTGGGTGTAGTCGCGGTCGGTGTCGAACGGCACGAAACCCTCGCCGTCGCGATCACGCAAGTACGCGTCGAACATCGCCTTCCATGCCGTGCGATGCACGCTCGCGGTGTCGGTGAGCACACCGTCCAGGTCGAACAGGCAGGTGGTGATCCCGTCGGGCAGGCCCAGTGTCCGTGGCGCCGTCATATCGTCTCCATCGTCGACCACCGCCACGGTAGCCCGGCGCAGGCATGTTCGAGGACGACGACCTTGAAGAAGCTGAGTATTGGGCAGTGCGGGAGGTGCTCGAGGAGATCCTCGGTTCGTTGCCATCCCGCTTCATGGTTCTCCTTGAGCTGCGTCGACGTTTCAGACGAAGGCGGACGCGGAGGGCTGGCTGGCCGCTGAGCGTCGGCTCATCCAGGACGACGAGTGGTCGCCGACGAAGTCTCGGCGCGCCAAGGTGCGCCGAGCCACGGAGGCGTTCGGGCCGTACGCCGAGGCATGGCTGGGGCAGCGCGACATCAAGCCGCGGACCCGCGCGCTCTATCGACGGCAGTTGGATCGGTTCCTGCTTCCGGCGTTCGGCGACATGTCGCTGAGGGACATCACGCCGGCGGTGGTGCGGGTCTGGCACAGCGAACTCGACCCGAAGACTCCAACACAGCGTGCTCACGTCTACGGGCTGCTTCGAGCGATCATGTCGACGGCTGTTGCCGATGAAGTCATCCTTGCGAACCCGTGCAGGGTCAGGGGCGCCGGCACATCGAAGCGCGCGCATTCGGTTGAGCCCGCCTCGCTTGACGAGCTCAAGGTGCTGATGGCCGAGTTGCCCGCACGGTACGGCGCGTTGGTTCTGCTCAGTGCGTGGTGCGGGCTTCGCTTCGGGGAGGTTGCCGAATTGCGTCGGCGTGATCTGGACCTGTGTGCTGGCCTGGTGCGCATTGAACGCGCCGTGGTTCGGGTCACGGGGGAGGCCTCGGTTGGGGATCCGAAGAGCGAGGCTGGTCGTCGGACGGTTGCGATCCCGCCACACTTGATCCCGATATCGGAAGTGCATCTAGAGGAGTTCGTTCTGCCGGGTCGCGATGCGCTGTTGTTCCCGGCGGTGAAGTCTCCGATGACCCAGGTGCACCCGAACACCGTTTATTGCCACTGGTACCGGGCCCGGGCTGTGGCTGGGCGGCCGGATCTGAGAATCCACGATCTTCGCCACACCGGTGCAGTGTTAGCGGCCCAGACGGGTGCGACGTTGGCGGAGCTCATGGCACGGATTGGGCACTCGACGCCCCAGGCGGCCCTGCGCTACCAGCACGCTGCGCGTGGGCGGGACGCGGAAATCGCCGCGAAGCTGTCAGAGCTGGCCGGATACTGAGCGTGGCTCGCCCCACACGCGGCGTATAGACGCGCCGCCGCGCTCGCTCCTGGTGTCGCTGGCGGGTGGCCTTTCCGCCGCGATTGGTGCGGCTCTGGTCGTGCCGAAGGCTTTCTCGTTCGCGCGGAACGTCCGCACCGGGCAGGAGAAGGCCTCGGGTCGACAGGAGAAGCGATGAGGTCGTCTGCGCCAAGGAGCGCGAGCGCGTCGCAACAATGGCGGTCTTGGTCTGTTGGGTTGCCCGGACCGATGAACTGTCCCTATGAAGTCCTCAGTTCTGACCCGCGGCGACGTCGAACGTTAGTCGACCCTCCTGGGCCGCTCGGACAAGTTCTCGTATCGTAGCCAACAGACGTGCCGAGCCCGAGCAGGGAGCAGACCGATGTACCTGGAACGACTCACACTGACCAATTTCCAGTGTTTCGGCCCTGAACCGCACACCATCATGTTCGACCAGCAACTGACCGCGCTGCTAGGGGTGAACGCTTCCGGCAAGACGGCAGCCTGCCAAGCACTCCTCAGGCTCTTCAGCGTGGTCGCCGAGCAGCGCCAAGTACGCGTCGAGGACTTCCACGTCCCCGAGAACGAGACCACTCCGGCGGCAATCCGGACGATGCGGATCGACGCCGTGTTCGCCTTCCCGGAGCTGGTCGATCCCAGTGCAGAGACTGCAGCCGTTGTCCCTGAGTTCTTCGCACAGATGGCCGCCTTCGACGACCAGAGCCTCAAGCTGCGGATCGTGCTCGACGCAACGTGGACGGCCGAGGGACCCGCGCAGGGCACGATTGAGGACACCCGCCGTGTTGTGTTCACCTTCGACGAGGACTACGGCGATAACTGGGCCGAGCTTCGCTCATCGGACCGCAACCGGATTCAGATGGTCTACGTGCCAGCGACAAGGGATGGCGCCCGCCAGGTGACTTCGTTCCTCCGCGGACGGCTGTGGCGTGCGGGTGTGTGGTCCGACGATTTCCGCGAAGAAACTCTCACGGCCGCGGCCACGCTGTCAGAGAAGTTCAAGGATGAAGCAGTGGTCGCCACTGTCACCGATGCGATCACAGGACGGTGGCAGGAGCTGCATCACCTCGGCACCGAACGCAACCCGATCTTCGAGCCGGTGAGTCGGGACGTGAGTGTCCTGGTCACCAACGCCGAGATGCTGTTCGAGCCGTCGGCAACTGGGCGGACACGCTCGGCGCGCGAGCTCAGCGACGGACAGCAGTCGCTGCTCCACATCGCCATGACCGCGGCGACCCTCGACCTCGAGTCGGGCGTCGCCGCCGGCGCCCACGACGACAAGTTCGACATCGCCGCGACGGCCCTCCCGACCCTGACGCTCCTGGCGATCGAGGAGCCAGAGAACAACCTGTCTCCCTACTTCCTGTCGCGCGTCGTTCAGCAGCTGATTGATGTCACACGCTCAGGCCGTGCCCAAGCCGTGATCTCAAGCCACTCAGCCAGCGCCGTAGCGAGGATCGACCCTGAGAAGATCCGACACTTCCGGATTGACGCGATCACCCGAACGACCCGCGTGAACCCGATCCTTCTCCCCGCTGACACAACTGATGCGGGCAAGTATCTACGCGAAGCAGTCCACGCTCACCCCGAGCTCTACTTCGCCCGCTTCGTCGTCCTGGGCGAGGGCGACTCCGAGCAAGTCGTCATACCCAAGTTGGCCGCCGCTCGCGACATACACATCGACCAGTCGTTCGTCGCCTTCGTCCCGCTCGGAGGCCGGCACACCAACCACTTTTGGAGGCTGCTCAATCAACTGGGCATCCCGCACGCCACCCTCCTCGACTTCGACTGGGGCCGCTTCGGTGGAGGCGAAGGCCGCATCCGAGACACCTGCACGCGTCTGATCGAGAATGGGATCGATCCCTTCGACGGATCAGCGGGCGTGGAGGACTTCGCCTCGACCGACGACATCGACGGGCTCACGAACGTCCAGATCAAGGCATGGCTCGACCACCTCGAGAAGTGGGACATCTACTACTCCGTCCGACTGGACCTCGACATGGCTCTCCTGCAGCATTACGGCGACGCCTACACCGGCCATCTCGAGGCTGGAAAGACCGGACCTCAATCGACGGGGGATGCGCGCGATGCCGTCCTCGGAGACACAAAGGACCGGCCGAACATCAATTACTGGAACTCGGAGGGGGCGATGGAGGATCTGCGGTGGTATCGGTACCTGTTCCTCAACCAGTCCAAGCCGGGCACGCACCTGCGAGCGCTGTCGTTCGTGGCCAAGGAAGACTTGGCGAAGCCGCCCGAGCGGATTGGGCGGCTCATCGACCGGATTGGGAAGGCGGTCTCCCCGACATGAGGGTCGATCCGGCTTCATGGCGCCCCCAGGGCATTGATGACTTGGAAGGGGCCGCGTGGGCCGCATTGCGCGCCGGCACCGCATCCGTGACCGCCGGACCCGGCGCAGGCAAGACAGAGTTCCTCGCACAGCGCGCCGGCTACCTCCTCGAAACCGGGATCTGCCGTCCACCGCAGCAGATCCTCGCGATCTCCTTCAAGCGCGACGCCGCGGCCAACATTCGACGCCGGGTCGAAGCCCGCCTCCCCGAGCACGCCAGCCGTTTCACCTCGATGACCTTCGACGCGTTCACGAAGTCCATCCTCGATCGCTTCACCCGCCTGTTGCCGCAGGAGTGGGCCTTTGAGGAGCGCTACAAGATCGGGTTCGCCAGCCGAACGGAGATCGAGGCGTTCCTCAGCGACATCGCGGCATCGGCACCGAGCGGACTCCAAAGCGATGTCTATTCAATCTCGGCCTTCACATTCCTGCCGAACGTCGTCGGCGCTGCCGAGCTGCCCTCCCAACCATCCGAGCAGGCGCCGCCGACGACCGCTCGCGAGTACGCCGTCCAGCAGTGGTGGGCGCGCCACTACCTGGGGCGCGCAAACCCAGTACTGGACTTCGTCATGCTGAACCGCCTTGCCGAACTAATGATCCGCAGCAGTCCGCAACTGCAGCGTGCGCTGCAAGCGACCTACCCGTTTGTTTTCATCGACGAGTTCCAGGACACGACCTACGCCCAATACTCGTTCCTGAAATCGGTGTTCGCGGGTCACGGTACGACTGTCACCGCCGTCGGCGATCGCAAGCAGCGCATTATGGGCTGGGCTGGCGCTCTCAGTGATGCGTTCACCCAGTTCGAGCATGACTTTGCGGCAGAGCCGTTCGCCCTCGTCTCGAACTTCCGCTCCACCCAGCGGCTCGTCGACCTGCAACACCGGTTCGCCAAGCGGCTCGATCCGGAGAGCCAGCATCAGAAGTCCCAGGTCGCGCCGGCGGTGGGAGAGTCGCCGATCGAGGTGTGGTCGTGCGCGACTGCCGAGCGCGAAGCACAGGCCATCGCGGCCTGGATCGCGTCAGACATCGAACAGTCAGGCCGGCAGCCCAGCGAATTCGCCCTCATTGCCCGTCAGAAGGTCGGGGACCTCGAGCCAGCACTCACTGAGGCGCTCCAGGCAGTTGGGCTTAAGCTCCGCAACGACGACGCCGAGGTCGGCAAGCTTCGCCTGCTCGACCTGCTGAAAGACGACCTCGTACATCTGCTCGTAGGCATCGTCCGACTCGCCGCCATTCGCGGCGGGCACCCACAGACCTGGCAGGACGTCACCGACCTCTTGGGACGTGTCGCATCACCCACGCGCCACCGAGAAGTCGGAACGCAACTCGAGGACGACCTCAGTGCGTTCCTCAGCGAACTCCGCAGCTGGTTCGCTGAGATGCCACTCGAGTCCGGCGCTGGGCCCGACCTGAGCGAACAGATCACTCAGGCACTCACCGATAAGCTCGCGGCATTCGTCAACCTCGACTCCGCCGGCTCCAAGCGCATCTTCGGCGATCGCCCCGAAGACATTCAAGTCACTCTGGACGCCTTCAAGATCCGGGTCGCCCACGTACTTCGACGAGTCGACTCGTGGGATGCCGTCGCCGACGCCTTTAGTGACGCAGACGCAGTCCCCTCCTCACGATCCATCGAAGCAAGGGCCTCGAATACCACACGGTGTTCTTCATCGGCCTGGACCGCGACCAATGGTGGGCCCACACCCGCGACACCATCGAGTCCACGATGACGTTCTTCGTTGGAGTGTCCCGCGCTGCCGAGCGGTTGGTCTTCACACAGTGCGACGAACGAGGAGGTCCCGCCCCATTCGGTGAGTTGTACGAGGATCTACGCGATGCTGAGGTCTCGCTCATTCGGCTCGATTGACTGACACGAGGCAACTCACGGGGCAGCGCCAGTCGTCCGAGATCGGTGCCATGGTCCGGGTCAGGCTTTCAATGTTGCTCGAGACGGGATCGATCTACCGTCACCGCGCGGTGCTGAAAGTGCTCCTCGCCGAGGATATTCGCCCTCTCACCGGGCGTAGTCACGAGTGGTGCGCATGGGGCCAACAACTTCGTTGGCCGACCAGATTGGCGCGTCACTCGGGTCGGTAGGACGCGCCTTAGCCCGACTTGCGCGGCCGTCGGCACCTGCTACGCGGTAGGAACCAGAACCATCAGTCGATCGACGTCGGCGGGGTCAACCCGCAGCACGCGGGGTCCGCTGCGGTGCGCGGGCAGTTGCCCGGCGGCGATCCTGCGGCGGAGCGTACGGATGCTGAGGCCGGTGCGCTCGGCGGCGTCGGCGAGGGACTCGAACTGGCGGCGACTTTTTGTAGGGGTAGTCATACCTCCCCGAAGGTCAGGTTGTGACCCTGGCGGTCACACCCGGCAAGAAAGATCATGGAGAGGACATCGACCGCCGGGGGACCCATGGCTGACCGCTCGAAATCACGTCCGGTGCCTCAGCGACCCCGCGCACCCGTCTCTCATGCGAACAAGGTCGCCGCGGCGCGTGTGTACATCGCGGCCAGCGCCAAGAGCGGGCAGCCCGTGCCCGATTGGATACGACAGCTTGCCGCAGACAACGACCGCTAGATCCGCAGCTGCTCTTCCAAAGCCGTTGCCACCGCTTCGAACTCAGCAAGGGCAGCGGTGAGGTCTTCGACGATCTCGCGGGCGATGACGTCTGGCGACGGGAGGTTGTCGAGATCTTCGAGCGAGTCGTCCTTGAGCCAGGTGATGTCCAGGTTCGCCTTGTCGCGGGCGACGATCTCGTCGTACGTGAACGGCTTCCAGCGCTCGGACTCGACACGCTCGGCCGCCGTGTACGCCGCAACGAAGCCATCCAGGTCGGCCCGCCGGAGCGGGTTCTGCTTGAGCGTGAAGTGCTTGTTGGTGCGCAGGTCGTAGACCCACAGACGCTCGGTCCACGGCTGCCCGGGGCGCGCGACCTTCTTGTCGAAGAACAGCACGTTCGCCTTCACGCCCTGGGCGTAGAAGATCCCCGTCGGCAGGCGCAACATCGTGTGCAGGTCGAAGTCGGCCAGCAGCTTGCGGCGGATCGTTTCGCCGGCGCCGCCCTCGAAGAGCACGTTGTCGGGAAGCACGACCGCGGCGCGCCCGTTGGTGTCGAGGATCGTGGCGATGTGCTGGACGAAGTTGAGCTGCTTGTTGCTCGTGGTCGCGACGAAGTCCTGCCGCTCGATCTCGCGGTCTTCTCGCACTTCGCGGCCGTCGGCGCCGACCATCGTCAACGAGGACTTCCGACCGAACGGTGGGTTGGAGAGCACGACCGACCAGCGGCGGCCCGGATCGGCGATGAGGGAGTCGCGCACCTCGATCAGCGACTCACCGTTGGAGGTGCCCATGCCGTGGAGCAGCAGGTTCATCGCGGCCAATCGGGCTGTGCCGTCGACGAGTTCGTAGCCCGAGGCAAAGCTGTCGCGCAGGTGGTCACGCTGGACCGGGGTCATTGACTCAGCGTCGCGGGCGGCATGCTCGTGGGCGACGAGGAGGAAGCCGCCGGTGCCGCAGGCGGGGTCGACGACGGTGTCGGCGACCGCTGGGCGTACGACGTCGACGATCGCCTCGATCAGGGCACGCGGTGTGAAGTACTGTCCCGCACCGGAGCCCTTGTCGGATGCGCCCTTGGACAGCAGGTCCTCGTAGGCGTCGCCCTTGATGTCGGTGCCGGATTGTGACCAGTTCTCGTTGTTGATCAGGTCGACAACCAGCCGGCGCAGCTTCGCCGGGTCTTGGATGCGGTTCTGCGCCTTGCGGAAGATCGTGCCGATGACACCGTCCTCGCGGGCGAGGCCGACGAGGATTCGGGTGTACTCGTACTCGAGCTTGTCGCCCTGAGCGTCGAGCAGCTTCTGCCACGAGTACTCCTCCGGCACGATCTGCTCCGGTCGCAGCTTTCGGGTGGCGCGTTCGTGCGCCATCTTGAGGAACAGTAGGTAGGTCAGCTGCTCGGTGTACTCGATGACTCCGACTCCGTCATCGCGGAGCACGGCGCAGTACGACCAGAGCTTGTCGACCAGCTGGCGGGCATCTGTCACTGGGGCCTCCTCGGCCAGAATGGATCGGCGTACCAGTCGTTGGGGACACCCATGCTCGACAGCGGCACGGTCGGATGCTCACGAAAGAGCTCGTTCAGCCGTGGCGCCCACATTGAACCGGGTGCAACGGTGTGGAGCACTGTCTGCAGCGAGACGAGCACCGCATAGAGCCGTTGGCGGCGCCATGGGTTCCGCTCAAAGAGATCGGCGTCATCGAGCCAGCGGATCGCACGGGACTTGGGGATCGCTGGGTACACGCCGAGGCCACGGTTCCAGAGGCGACCGTGGTGCGCGCAGATGTTTCGGACCCGTTGGTAGCTCAGCAGCCATGAGCGAAGGACCGGAGCCCGTAGGCCGAGCGACTCGGCGATCCGATTCTGGGAGGCGGTGTCCTTGAGTGCGTCGTAGATCGATCGGACCGAGCCAAGGCTCAACTCCTCGAAAACCACCCAGGTCGGCGGCCTGGACGGTGATCCGTAGTGGGTCACATAGTGCTCGAGGGCGGAGACGAAGCTGTCTGACCCGACTGCTCGCTCGCGTGGACGACGCAGCTGGTCCTCCACCATGGTGTCGATGTCGCGAAGGAGCCGCTGATGCACGCCCACCCGCGCGAACTGCTGAGAGTCTTCGTACCAGTGAGGACCGGCAATCCGAGACATGCGATCGCTGATGGCCGCTCGGACAGCGACCTCAACGCGCTCCAATGCATCGAGAACGTGGAGGCGGAGCTTCCGATCGAAGATGTAGAGGTTGAGTACGTCGTCGAAACCGGTATCGCCGCGGAGCGTGTCGCGCCGGTCACTCTCGAAGCTTCGAACGTATGCGGACAGTCGGTAGTAGCCGAGGTGCCGCAGGTACCGGGTAGCGCGCTCTTCATCCGGGATGACTAGGCCGCGTTGCCGCCATCGCTCCAGAAGGTCGGATTCGGCCAGCGCTGGCTTGATGTACTCCGTCGTTGGTCGCGAACTGCTGTCAGGCAAGAGAAAATCCCCCGGTTGCGCATCGTTGAGAGGCTCGGGGGATGTGGTGCCCCCACCATACAACGAACCAGGGACGGCTGTGACCGAGCCGCTCAAGATCAGTCGTCATCGACGCCCCGGCTCTCCCACGCACCGAATGTCAGCCCGTTCGCGGCAATCCATGACGTGCGTCCGTTGCACGAGGTGCCGATGGCAACGGCGCCAGCGGTCGACGGCGAGGAAAACACAATGTCTCGTGTGACTCGGCCGGAGCCGTCTTCGACGACGATCGATCCGTCCGCCAGAAGTCCTTCGTGCTGGGCTCGGTAACTGGCGTACGCCTTCTGCGTGCTGGCCGCCTTGCCGACTCCGTGCCACTCGGGCACGACGACGGAGCCGCTCAGCATGCTGAACTCGCCGTCGACCTGCTGAGCTGATGCGGCAACGCCCTGACGGGCATTCCGCAAGGCGAAGATCGGCGACTGGCTCGGTGCTGACTGCGCATCGTCAGCTCGCGCCGAGCGAACCCGGATCGCGTTCACTCCCAACACGGGCAGCACGATCTGCAGCTGACCGAGGAAGTACTCCATGTCGGACGCGTCCGCCTCCGGCAGGCGCGGCGTCGGAGGGGCAGTGCCGTTCTCGAGGGTGACCCTTCCGGCCTGGGTTGCGAGCTCGATCAGCCGCGACTCCAGATACCTGCCGTGCGACTTCGTCAGGTTGGTGTCCTTCGAGGTGTTCACCACAACCTGGTTCCAGAACGCCTTGTCCTTGGCATGGCTGCGCAGCCGGGTGGCGACGACGTCGGCCTCACCGACATAGCAGCGGGTGTCGCCGACAGCGGACTCGTCCTCACCGAGCAGGAGGTAGACACCGGTGCGCTCGGCTTCCTCGCGTCGGAGCAGGTCGGCCAGGTCGGAGCGCCGGGCGGATAGGACGTGGCCGGTCCAGTTGGTGATCTCGGCCGTCGTCAGCCCACCCGGGGTGCCGTCGACGAGGAACAGCTTCACTTGCTTGCCGTTCACGCCATTGCCTCTGCGAGTTCTTCGATGCGTTCGTCGTCCGTGTGGTGGCCGGTGAGTTTGCCGCTGAAGGCAGCGGCGAGCACGGCACGTTTCAGCGCATGATGGCGACTGATCGCCTGCGACACCTGCTCGTCCAATCGTCGGGTCGCGCCAATCAGGTCCTCTACAGACTGGACCACCTCGTGTTGTTGGTCGAGAGTGGGGATCCGCAGGCTTACGGACTTGAGTTCCCGTCCGGAGATCCCAACCTGGCCAGCGCTGGTCTTCAGGCGCGAGTCGATCTGCGCGCGGCCTGAGCCGTAGGTGCACGCGTATGCGGCGAACTGAGGGAGCACCCGTTGGTCGTCCAGTCGCACACGAATCAACTTGTCGGGGTACGTGAGTTGGCCCAGACCCTCTGGAACCACTGCGCATGCGCCGACGTAACGGGGATTGCCGTTGTAGCGGGTGAAGACTAGGTCGCCAGCGGCAAGCAGCTCGTCGCGAGCGGCTAGGTCCCTACCGCTGCGCCCGGAATAGCGAAGATCGTCAACCGAAAGCTTCAGAGCGCGAACGGCACCGATTCTCAGGATCGGGACGCCGTCAGGTTCTGAGGTTGGCCGGGAGACAAAAATCCCGTTCTTCACGGAGGCAGCGAGGGCTCCGATCGTGACGTCATCACCGCCAGTGTCTATCAGGAACTCAGTCACGTGACGGGTGATCAGCAGATCGATTCTGCGTCGGGACGCGGACGCATAATCCGCTGCTGCGTCGAGGCGGGAGAGGTGGTCTTCGAGGATCTCGACGATCCGCCGTTGCACGCTAGGTGTCGGAAGTGGCACCGGGACACGTCGCAATTGCTGCTGAGGGAGGTGGGCGATCGTTGATCCGGTGGCGAGCCTTGACAGGACACCTGTGTGCGCGTGGTGCTCAAGCAGGTAGCGCAGGTACGCCGCGTCGAGTTCGCTGCTCGGACGAACACGATGGAGTGCCTTTTGGTACGCGAGGTAGGTGTCGCGCCCTCGCCAGATGGCACACCTACCGATCTCGCCGCCTTCGCATACGAGTAGATCGCCGGGGAGCACTCCGAATCGTTCGCGGTCGTGGTCGGAGAGTTCCATAGTCGACAGGTCGTCAATGTCGATGCGTCCCCACTGGACGTTGACGTTCCGCAGGTACTGCACGTGCGGCAGCCCCTTGGGCTTGCCCCTGTCGAGCATCTTTCCGAGTGCAGTATCTGCGACCTCACCGAGCATGCGAATGGGCCACGTCACGCCGTGAGCTCCGCGTTGAGGTTCTCGAGCAGGTCGGCGGCTTGGTCGCCGAGGTCTCGCAAAGCCCCGTCCACGCCGCCCCGCTCCGTGAAGGGCGCTTCATCGAGGTCTTCGGCGGTGATGCCGGCGGAATTCGCGATCACTTCGACCATCCGGTCTAGCCACCACCTTTGTGTCTCAGTGAAATTCACGCCCGCCTGCTCTTGCTGGGCGAGCCAGGCGGCGTACCGCTCGCGTACGCGGTCGGCGTACGGGACGAGTTCGTCGTCGACGCCGACGGTATAGCGCAGCAGTGACACAAGGTCGGTGAGGGTGTGTCGGTCGCTGTGTCGGACGCGGCCGACGTCGATGGTTTCGTACGCGGCCCAGATGAAGTCCGTCGTCCAGTTGTGCGGGGGTCGGCTGATGCGGTCTGCGAGTTCCTGGATGTCGGCGAAGTCGATCCGTCGTTCGCGGGCTTCGCCGAGCAGTTGGATGGCGGTGATCTCGTCGCGGTGCTGTTCGAGGTAGGCCCGCCATGACTCGACGACTGACCGTGCGCGGTTGGTGTCGACGACCCCGCCGGCGGACAGGAGCGTGTCGGCGTTGACCTCGTCGATGACGCGGTCGTGGGTGGCGCGCAGTTCCAGGATCCGACCGCGGAGTTCGGGGTTGGCGGCGAGCGGTCGCGTCGCATCGTCGAGCAGGCGCTGGATCGCGGCCGCCGGATCCGATTGTCCGGCGGCAGCTTTGGCCTGGGCGTCGGGGTCGACCGCGTCGACGAGCCCACGCACGATGTCGCGGACGGGCCCGCCAGCGACCTCGTCGAGTTCCTCCCGCTCGGCCGGGGTGAGGTCGAGTTCGAGCTTGGCCAATCGCGAAGCGAGAGTGGCGGTTTCGGCTTCCGTGAGCGAGAGCGTCGCCGCCTTGTCGAGGAGCTTCTTGAGTGAGACGCCCTTCTCGCGGTTCAGCGGCGGGTCGACGAAGTCGTGCTCCGTCACGCCGACCGCGTCGACGATGACGAACCTGGTCTTGCCGGACGCGTCCGGGGTGACGGACTGGAAGTCGGCCGGTGCGATGGTGCGGGCGCCGCGGCCCTTCATCTGCTCGAAGTACTGCGCCGACCGCACGTCACGCATGAAGAACACGCATTCCAGCGGCTTCACGTCGGTGCCGGTGGCGATCATGTCGACGGTGACCGCGATGCGCAGGCTCGGCGACGTGCGGAACGCCTGCAACTGGCTCTTGGGGTCCTTAGCGTTGTAGGTGATCTTGGCGGCAAAGTCGTTGCCCTTGCCGAAGACCTCGCGCACCGTGGTGACGATCTCCTCGGCGTGCACGTCGTCCTTGGCGAAGATCAGCGTCTTGGGCACGGTCGATCGGCCGGGGAAGATCTCGGTGAAGAGCCGGCTGCGGAAGGTTTCGAGCACCAGTCGGATCTGTGACTTGGCGGTGACCGCGCGGTCGAGTTGCTTGTTGGTGTATTCGAGGTCTTCTTCCAGCGCCTCGAGCCGTTGCTTGCGAGTGCGCCGATCGACCTTCGGCACGACGGTCGTTGCCTCGATCAGGCCGCCGCGCTCGGAGATCTCCGTGCGGATTCGGTACACGTCGAAGTCGACGTTCACTCGGTCGGCGACCGACTGCGGGTAGGTGTACTCCGACACGAGGTTCTGCCGGAAGAACGCGAAGGTCTGTTTGCCCGGTGTTGCGGTGAGGCCTACGACGTGCGCGTCGAAGTACTCCAGCACGCCGCGCCATACGCCGTAGATCGACCGGTGAGCTTCGTCGACCACGACCAGGTCGAACGTCTCCGGCGGCAACTGCGGGCTGTAGGTGACGGTGACGGGGGAGCCGGGCACGAAGTCGTCCAGGCCGGGGTCGTCGTCGGGCGTGACTTTCTCGCCCTGCAGCCCCTTGTAGACGCGCTGGATGGTGGAGATGACGACGTTGCTGCTGTCGAGCATCCCCGCGCGGGTGAGTTTGTCGACGTTGTAGATCTCGGTGAAGCGTCGGCCGTCGCCGGGTGTGCGGTAGTTCTGGAACTCCGCGATCGTCTGGTCGGCGAGGTTGTTGCGGTCGACGAGGAACAGGATGCGTTTGAATCCGCCGGACTTCAACAGGCGGTAGGCGAGCGTGACCGCGGTGTACGTTTTGCCCGCGCCGGTTGCCATCTGCACCAGTGAGCGGTCGAAGTGCTGAGCTGCGAGTGACTGCTCAACGCCGTTGATCGCGATGATCTGCGCCGGCCGCAGCGCGGCCGTGTCGAGCTCGGGCAGGTGGCGCACCTTGGCCCGCCAGGTTGGCGTGGTCGCGTCGGCTTCCGCGTCGCGGATGATCCGCGCCAGTGTCGCCGGCTGTGGGAACGCGAACACCTGCCGCGATCTCGCGTCCGGGTCGTAGCCGTTCGTGAAGTGCGTTTCGGTGCCGCTGGCCTCGAACACGAACGGCAGCCGGCCGTCGCGCGTCAGCGCTTTGAGCCGTACGTCGGCCGGCAGTCCCTCGGCGTACATCGCCGACTGCCACTCGACGCCGCTGAGCGTCGTGCCCTGCGGCTTCGCCTCGATGACACCGACGACGCGCTGATCGACGTACAGCAGGTAGTCGGCCCGGCCATGCCCGGGCTTCATCGTGACCTCGCGGCAGGCAACACCCTGCGCGGCGAACAGGTTCAGCGCTTTCTTGTCCTGGACGACCCAACCACCATCGGTCAGCTGGCGATCGATCAATACTCGCGCCCGTGCCTCGGCAGCAAGCCGAGCGTCATCCCCCTGATGCGCATTCATAGTGCTCGCAGATTACTGCGAAGGCCGTTTGATCTGTCGTTCGTGCTGCGCAACGTCGAGCATCGGATGGGCGTTGGTCCGTACACCAGAACATGTTGGACCAGTACTCGGGCGGGATGCCACGCAGCTGCCGTCGGTGTGGTGTTAACCGGCCGGCGATGAACCACCGCCGGCCTCCGCTACGGCAGAGCGAGACAGGCGGCGACATGTTTATTAGCAGCCGGTGCCGTTGTGCCTCACTTATGCCCGCGAGGGGAAAAGCAAAACCGGCCCTGGCTGCGTTTCGCAGTTCAGAGCCGGCTTTCCACGATGTCGGGGTGACAGGATTTGAACCTGCGACCTCTTCGTCCCGAACGAAGCGCGCTACCAAGCTGCGCCACACCCCGTGGCCTGCGTACGTTGGCGCTTTTGGCGATACCCGCACGCAGCAAGTGGAGACTTTACCGGTTGACGGGGCAATCTCCCAATCGGGTTCAGACGCGTGGGGTGTCGAGATGTGCGCGGGTCAGGACGCGAGCAGATCTCGAGACCCCAGGCATCTGTCAGGACTTCGGGACGAGGGTCAGCAGCGTCGCCTCGGGGCGGCAGGCCAGGCGTACCGGCGTGTACTTGTTGTGCCCGAGGCCGGCCGAGACATGTAGCCAGGCGGCATCGTCCGGAGCCCGCGACGACGGAGCGTTGTCGGCGCCGGGCCACCAACGCGACAGTCCCTTGACCCGCTCTGTTCCGAGATCGCAGTTGGTGACCAGGGCGCCGTAACCGGGAACGCAGATCTGGCCGCCGTGCGTGTGCCCGGCCATCACCATCGATGCGCCGTCCGCGGTCATCGCGTCGAGCACGCGAAGGTACGGCGCGTGGACGACACCGACCGTGAGATCGGCGTCCGTTGCGGCGGGCCCGGCGACCTTGTCGTACTCGTCGTAACCCAGGTGCGGATCGTCCACCCCGACCAGTTCGACGTCCAGGTCACCGATCGGGACGCGGGCGCGCACGTCAGTGAGGTTCGTCCAGCCACCGGCTTCGAACCCGCGCACCATGTTCTTCCAGGGCAGCGACGGCACGCCCATCTGGTCGCCCTGCTTGTGCGAGGAGTTGAAGTACCGGAATGGGTTGCGCCGTGCCGGGGCGAAGTAGTCGTTGGAGCCGAGCACGAACGCGCCGGGGAAGTCCATCAGCGGTGCCATCGTGCGCAGCACCGCCGGCACCGCGTTGAGATCGGAGCAGTTGTCGCCGGTGTTGACCACGAAGTCGGGCTCGAGGCGCGCGAGGTCCTGAACCCACTCGATGCGGCGGGCCTGGCGCGGCACCAGGTGCAGGTCACTGAGGTGCAGCACGCGCACCGGGTCGGCACTCTCGGGCAGAACGGGCACGGTCACCTCACGCAATGCGTACCAGTTGCGTTCGACCAGGCTCGACCAGCCGAGGGTCGCGGCCCCGAGAGCGCCGACGGCCACAGCTGAACGAGTGAGCGAGTGCATCCGCTCATCGTCGCACGGTGGTGACGGGGCACCGAAACGTCCGGGCGACAATTCGGGTGAGGGCGGTGTGACCGGAGTGGGACACTGAACCCATGACGCTCAAGCAGACGCTCCAGTCCGACCTCAACCAAGCGATGAAGAGCCGCGACAAGGTGACCGCCGGTACGTTGCGTATGACGATCGCCGCCGTGAAGACCGCTGAGGTTTCCGGTGACACCGCCAAGGAACTGACCGACGACGAGACGCTCAAGGTCATCACCAAAGAGGCCAAGAAGCGTCGCGAGGCCGCGGATGCCTATGACGCAGCGAACCGTCCCGAGCTCGCCGAGCAGGAGCGCGCCGAACTCGTCGTACTCGAGAAGTATCTGCCCGCCCAGCTCAGCGACGCCGAACTCGACCAGATGGTCGCCGAAGCCGTCGCCGAGTCCGGCGCCACCAACATGGGCGGCATGGGCAATGTCATGAAGATCCTCCAGCCCAAGATCGCCGGTCGCGCGGACGGCGGCAAGATCGCCGCAGCCGTGAAGCGCGCGCTCAGCTGAGGCGAGAAACGAAAGGCCCCGCCGATGGCGGGGCCTTTCGTGAACGGGCTGATCAGTTCGGTGAGACAGCCGGCGCGATCGTCGGCTGGGTGGACGAGGGACGACGTCCGGTGCTCGGGTAGATCGTGATCGTCGCACCCTTGGCCACCTTCTCGCCGCTCGCAGGTGTCGAGCCCATGATCAGACCCTCGAACAGCCGGGCGTCCTGGGCCGGCCCCTGCTTCACCTTGAAGCCGGCCGACTCCAGCATGGACGTCGCGTTGTCGGGCGTCTGTCCCTTGACATTGGGGACGCGCACCTTGTTACCGTCCAGGAACTCCGACGACGGAGCGGCGAACTTCCTCTCCGGTTTGCCCCGGAGCGCGTCGTCCATGATCGTCTTCCAGATGGGCGCGGCGATCGTCGAACCGTAGAGGTAGCCGTCGTAGTACTTGCCGCCGAGCCGGACGTCCTTCAGCGTCTTCTCGTTGTCGGCGTGGCCGACCCACACGGCCGTCGCCAGTTCCGGGGTGTAGCCGGCGAACCAGCTCTGGGTGGCGCCTTCCACGGTGCCGGTCTTGCCGGCTGCCGGACGATCCCCTGCGAGACGAGACGCGTAGGCGGTACCACCCGGCTTCATCACGTTCTCGAAGACTTTCGTCACGGTACGTGCGACGTCCTTGGAGAGCAGTTGCTTGCAGCCGGCCTGGGCCAGCTTCAACTGCTTGCCGTTCGCGTCGGCGATCGACTTGACCGGACGCGGGGTGCAGTAGACGCCGTCCGCGGCCACGGTTGCGTAGGCGTTCGCGAGGTCCAGAGCCGTCACCGGCTCCGAGCCGAGGATGATGCCGGAGGGCGACTTGCCGATCTCAGTGCCGTCACCGTTGCGCACTCCCATCTTGGTCATCGTCGCGTGCACGTCGCAGGCGCCGAGTTCGGAGACGAGCTGGGCGAACGCGGTGTTGATCGAACCGGCGGTCGCCTCGATGATCGGCATCGGTCCACCGGATTCGTGACCTTCGGAGTTGTGGACGTCCCAGTTCTCACCGGGAGCTAGTCCGCATTCACCCGGGAACTGCTTGTTGGTGAACCGGACGAAGTTTCCGTTCTTGTCCTTGCCGCTGAACTTCGGAACGTTGATGTCGCCCTCGATGTCACGACCCTGCTGGACCGCGCTCACGATCGCGAAGAACTTCGCGGTGGAGCCGATCGTGAAGCCCTGGCCACCGCCCATGTTCAGCGGGACGGTGTAGTTGATCGCGCTCTTCCCGGCGGTGGTGTTGTTGCTGTACGCGGTGTTCTGACCGGTCGCGAGGACCAGCCCGGTGCCCGGCTGGATCGTCAGCGCTGCGGCCTGCACGTTCTCGGAGTTCGCGACCGGCACCTTCGACTTGATGTCCTTGTCCATCTTGGCCGCCAGCTTGGGGTCGAACGAGGTCTGGATCGTCAGGCCGCCACCCTTGAGCGCGGCCTCGCGCTCCTTGCGGGTCTTGCCGAGCGACGACTCGTTGAGCAGCCAGTTGTAGACGTAGTAACAGAAGTACGGGTACTTCGAGCTGGCGCACGAACTGCTGATGTTGGTGACCTTGAGGTCGGACTTCAGATCGTGGCTGGTCGCGTCCGTGTATTGCTTGTAGGAGATCATCTGCTGGGCATACATCTTGCCGAGCACCTGGTTGCGGCGCTTGGTGGCCGCCTCCGGGTTGTTGATCGGGTCGGTGACGCCGGGCGCGTTCACCACGCCGGCCAGCGTGGCGGCCTGCGGCAGAGTGAGCTGCGAGGCGGAGCGGCCGTAGTAGTGGCGGGCCGCGGCCTCGACGCCGTACTGCTGGTCGCCGAAGTACACGAGGTTGAGGTATCCGTCCAGGATCTGCTGCTTGGTGTACTTCTGCTCCAGAGACACCGCGTACTTCAGTTCCTGCAGCTTTCGCACGTACCCCTGCATGCCCGATCGGGCGACGGACGCCGCTGCGGCGTCCTTGTTGCCGGAGGCCAGCGCCTTGTTCTGCAGGGCGACCTTCACGTACTGCTGGGTGAGGGTCGAGGCACCCTGGGTGCCGGCGCTCAGGATGTTGGTGCTGATCGCGCGCAGCAGACCCTTGGGGTCGACACCGCCGTGCTCGAAAAAGCGCTCGTCCTCGATCGCCACCTGCGCCTGCTGCATCACCGGTGCGATCTTGTTCAGCGGCACCACGATTCGGTTCTCGTTGAACGGTGTGCCGATCACGGTGCCGTCGGAGGCGAGGATGCGGGATTGCTGGGCCAACGGGTTCATCTGGAAGTCGGCCGGCATCTGGTTGAACATCTTGATGCCGTTGTTGGTCGCCTGGCCCGCGACACCCACCGCGGGGATGACGAGACCGGCCGTCAGCAGGCCCATCGTCATGGCGACCGCGACGAAGCCGCCGAGCATAGACATGACGCTGGCGATCCGGGAGGTTTGGCGCATGGAAGGAAGGGTAACCCGCCGACCTGGGTAAGCCCGGAATCCGCGTTTCGCGTGAACATCGGCCAGGGGACGTGCGCCAGGGTTGCGGCGAAGGATAACAAAAAGAAGGTAAAGATTGGGTCTTCCCACAACGTGACGCCGCTTGTATTATCGCGATTAGTAGGACAGATGACCTGGATACCCGGGTCCTCCAACGAAGACGTGGTCTCCGCATGCAGTTCGCGGTGACACGGGGGCGCGTTGGCGGGGCGGAATGTCCAGCAGTGCCCGAGGAGGCAGCTGTGACCGTTGTTGCACCCGACACCGTGATGTGGGACGAGAACTGGGCCGGACGTGCGTCCTGCCGAGCCGGTAGTCCCGACGACCTTTTCGCCAAGGGGGCTGCTCAGCAGAGCGCCAAGGTGATCTGCCAGCGCTGCCCGGTCGTGGCCGAGTGCCTGGCCGATGCGCTCGACAACCGCACCGAGTACGGCGTCTGGGGTGGCATGACCGAACGCGAGCGCCGTGCGCTGCTTCGTCGTCGCCCTGAGGTGAAGTCCTGGGCTCAGTTGTTCCGTGCTGCGCGTGCCGACGGCTTGGGCTGACTCAGCCGGCGAGTTCCTCGCCGATCTCGCGTAGTTCCGCGATGTCGTTGACGTCGTGACCTGCTGCGGCCACCTGGCCGACCGGCACCTGCGGGTGCAGTAATCGGAATCGGTCGATCGCCTCGGCGTGCCGCACGCCGAGTTCGGTGACATCAGCGTGCAGCCGAAGCAGTGCGGCGGTGTCCGTCGGTCGCCATCCGCTTGACCGGTCCGGTACCTCGTCCATCGCGTCCGCTGCGCTAAGTGCTCGCGCTGCATTGACCGACGGCACGTACGTCATTTGCACCCGGTTGACCACCAGCCCGGCCAACGGCATGCCGTCCTCCTCCAGACGGTCGACGAAGTACGCGGCCTCTCGCAGTGCGTCCCGTTCCGGGGTCGCGACGACGACGAAGGCTGTTGCCGGATCTTTCAGCAGCGCGTACGTATGGTCGGCACGCTCGCGGAACCCACCGAACATCGTCTCCAGTGCGGCGATGAATGTCTGTGCGTCCGAAAGTAATTGGGCACCGAGGATCTTCGACATCACGGTCGTCACCGACGAGACGCCGACACTCATCAGCTTCAGATAGGCCCGGCCACCTGCTCGGGCCGGCGCCGTCATCAAGCGGATGAAGCGACCGTCCAGGAAGGTGCCCAAGCGCTCGGGGGCGTCCAGGAAGTCCAGCGCCGAACGCGACGGGGGAGTGTCGACGACGACGAGGTCCCATCGCAGCTCTCCGTCGGCAGCCGTCTCGCTCATGAGCTGACCGAGTCGCTCCATCGCCATGTACTCCTGGGTGCCGGCGAAGGAACTGGAAACGGCTTGGTAGAAGGGGTTGTCGAGAATCTGCTGAACCTTCTCCGGTGCGGCGTGCCGGATCACCACCTCATCGAAGGTGCGCTTCATGTCGAGCATCATCGCGTCGAGCGATCCGCCCGCCGAGGCATCGATGGTCGTGACCGGCTCGGGTTCGTTGTCGAGGTGCTCGAGACCGATCGCCTGCGCCAATCGCTTCGCGGGGTCGATCGTCAGTACCGCGACGCGGCGTCCCTGTTCGGCGGCACGGATCGCGATCGCGGCGGACGTCGTGGTCTTGCCCACACCGCCGGAGCCGCAGCAAACGATGGTACGGATCGCCTCGTCGTGCAACAGGTCGTCGATCGAGAACTCGCTGCTCATCGCACACCTTCCATCAGTGCGGCGGACAGGTGGCGCAGGCCGCCGGCATCGACGCCGCCGGGGACGAACGGCAGGTGCACGATCGGACGATCGAGCGCGCGCAGGTCGGCGAGTTCCTCGGCCTGCAGGTCGAGTCGGTCACCGAGGTCGCGTCCGGCTTGGACGAGTCCGTTGACCAGAGTCGGGCCGACGCGCAATCCGCTTGCGGCCAGGTCTGATTCGAGGTCTGCGAGGTCGGCGTCGTCGGACTGCAGATGCGCCAGCGCGCGCTTGCTGAGCACGTCCGCGCGCTCCTGATTGACCACGACATTTCCGATCGAGAGTCCTAAGCCCCGCAGTTCGCCGGCGGCGTCGAGCGTCTCCTGCACCGGCATCTCCTCCAGCAACGTGACCAGATGGACGAGCGTGTCCGGGCCGGTCAGCAACTGCATGATCGATTCGGCCTGCGACTTGATCGGTCCGACCTTCGCCAGCCCGGCGACCTCCTGGTTGACGTTGAGGAAGCGTCCGATGCGTCCGGTGGGTGGTGCGTCGAGCACGATCGCGTCGTAGATCTGGTCGTGGCGGACACCGCGCCGGGAGGTGCGTCGGCGGGCGGCTTCGTAGACCTTGCCGATGAGCAGGACGTCGCGCACGCCCGGTGCGATCGTGGTCGCGAAGTCGATCACGCCGAACCGTTCCAGCATCCCGCCGGCCATGCCGAGCTTGTAGAACATCTGCAGGTACTCCAGCAGCGCCGCCTTCGCATCGACCGAGATGCCCCAGACGCTGCCGCCGTCCGCGCCGCGCGCCACTCGCGTCTCGACCTCTCCCAACGGCGGGATGTCGAGCAGTTGACTGATGCCCTGCCGGCTCTCGACTTCGGCGAGCAGGACCTGTTTGCCGCGGTCGGCCAGTGCAAGGGCGAGCGCGCCGGCGACGGTTGTCTTGCCGGTGCCGCCCTTGCCGGTCACGATGTGCACACGCGCGCCGTCCCAGGTCATGGAGTCACCCTAGCTGCGGGCGAACAGCGTCCGGATCGAATCGATCGTGACGTCGAACGCATCGGTTCCGGGCGTGATGAGCGGCCAGTGATCGGCGCCGGGAATCTCCACCAGTCGGGCTCCGGTGCGCTGCGCGTAGTGGCGCGAGATCTCGATCGGGACGTCGAGATCCGCGTCCCCGTGGACCGCCACGACCGGCTGCCGAGGCGGGAGCCGGATGGGGTCGGCGTTCGATGGTGGCGCACCGTCGAACAACGCTCGCACTGCGCCGGCGCCGAGCCCGTCGTGGTCTGCCGAGCGCAGGTCGAGACAGCCGGCCAGGCTGACCGCACCGACGAGTCCGGCACCTTCGGGTTGGTGCAACGACCAGACCGCGAGCTGTCCGCCGGCGGAGTGTCCGACGATCACCGCCGGTACGCCGCCCAGGTGTGCCAATGCCGCACGGATGTCGGCCGAAATGACCGGCCACCGCCCGCTCTCGGGACGTCGGTATTCGACGAGTGAGACCTCGAAACCGTTGTCGCTCAAGGCGGCCGCCATCGGACGAAGGTGCTCGCGGTCGTACGCGGGTTTCCAGAATCCACCGTGCACCAGCACGACCAGGCCCGGGCCCGATCCGTCGTAGCGGTCGATCACCTGGTCCGCGGCCGGGCCGTACGGGAGGGTGCGATCCGGCCCCCGGGCCGGCTCGTCGGGCAGGCGGTCCACGGGGTACTCCTCGGTAGGCAAGGCCCGATGTGAAGGGTGTCTCACCGGTGCTAGCGTCGCAATGGTTTGCGCGTTCTAGGGAGAGTCAAGCATGGCCAACGTCCTCCGCCCACTGAGCGGATCGGGCACACCGCACGTCGTCGTCGTCGGAGCCGGGATGGTCGGTCTGTCGACCGCCTGGTACTTGCAGGAGCACGGCGTGCAGGTCACTGTCATCGAGCGGTCGGGTGTTGCGGCGGGTAGTTCGTGGGGCAACGCGGGGTGGATCTCGCCGGGTCTGTGCGTGCCGCTCTCGGACCCGTCGGTGCTCAAGTACGGGCTGAAGGCCGTGCTCGACCCGGACTCTCCGCTGTTCATCCCGCTGAAGCCTGACGTCCGGCTCGCGTCCTTCCTGCTCGGGTTCGCCCGCCGCTGCACCCCGGGTCAGTGGAGGAAGACGATGGACCTCTTCGTGCCGGTGAACCGTCTGGCCATCGGTGCGTACGACGAACTCGAGAGCAACGGTGTCGCGGCGAGGTCCCACGAGGCGCCGATCATGGCAGCGTTCCGCAGGGCCGAGGACGCGAAGGGCCTCGAGCACGAGATCGAACTCATCCACGAAGCAGGCCTCGACCTCGAGGCCACCGAGGTCGACAACGCCACCCTGCGGGCTGAACTGCCGATCATCAGCCCCGACGTGGAGAAGGCGATCCGACTCGGCGGACAGCGTTACATCAACCCCGGCGAGTACGTCGACGCGCTGGCGCAGGCCGTGCAGGAGCGTGGCGGACGACTGGTCATCGGTGCGAACGCTCGCGCCCTGCGTCACGGCCCCGGCGGAGTGACCGTCGAGATGATGAGCGGCGAGCCGGTGTCCGGTGACGCCGTCGTGATCGCCACCGGTGCCTGGCTGCCCGAGCTCGCCAAGACATGTGGCGTCCGTGTGCCGGTGCGGGCCGGCCGCGGCTACAGCTTCTCCGTCTCGGTCACCGACGAGAACGCGCGTCCGGTGCCGTGCCCGGTCTACTTCCCGCACGAGCGGGTGGCGTGCACGCCGCTTGGCGATCGGCTGCGGGTCGGCGGGACGATGGAGTTCGCCGGCACCGAGGACCCGCTGAGCGCCGACCGCGTGGCCGCCATTCGCCGCAGCGGCGAACCGTTGCTCACCGGAGTGAACTGGGACGACCAGCAGGACGTCTGGGTCGGCGGCCGTCCGGTGACCGTCGACGGTCTGCCCCTGATCGGCGAGACCAAGGTGCCGGGTGTCTACGTCAACGGCGGCCACGGCATGTGGGGCATCACCCTCGGCCCGCTGTCCGGCAGGCTGCTCGCCGAGCAGATGGTCACCGGTCAGGTGCCCTGCGAACTCACGCCCTTCTCACCGACGCGATAATCGAACCGACCAGCTTCTCTCTTCAGACAGGAATCGCCATGACCAAGTGGGAGTACGCCACCGTCCCGTTGATCGTCCACGCCACCAAGCAGATCCTCGACCAATGGGGTGAGGACGGCTGGGAGCTGGTGCAGGTCCTCACCGGTGACAACGGCAACCTCGTCGCCTACCTCAAGCGCCAGAAGGGCTGATCCCAGATGTCCGAAGTCGAGAACCGGCTGTCCGAACTCGGGCTGACCGTCCCCGCAGTCGCCGCCCCCGTCGCCGCATACGTGCCGGCGATCCGTGACGGCAACATCGTGATGACCTCCGGCCAGTTGCCGATGGTCGACGGCAAGCTCGCCGCAACCGGCAAGGTCGGTGCCGAAGTCTCGCCCGAGGACGCCGCCCAGCTGGCTCAGACCTGCGCACTGAACGCGATCGCTGCGGTGAAGAGCATCGTCGACGACCTCGACAGCGTGCGCGTGGTCAAGGTCGTTGGCTTCGTGGCCAGCGACCCCTCGTTCACCGGTCAGCCGGCCGTGATCAACGGTGCCAGCGAACTGTTCGCCAAGGCGTTCGGTGAGAACGGCGCGCACGCCCGCTCGGCCGTCGGCGTCGCAGTGCTGCCGCTCGACGCGCCCGTCGAGGTCGAAGTCACGGTGTCGGTGCGCGACTGATGAACGACCAGCCGCGGGTGATCGAACGCCTGTGGCAGCCTGCCCCGAAACTCGGCGGGCTCGCGTCGGACTGGGTCCACGCGGGTTCGCCGGGCGGGGTGCAAGCCCGGCGGGCCGCCACCGTCATGCTGCTGCGTGACGAGCCCGGTGGGGTCGAGGTCTTCATGATGCGCCGGGTCGCCACGATGGCATTCGCGCCGTCGATGTGGGTCTTCCCCGGCGGAGGCGTCGACGACCGCGACGCGCATGTGTTGCCGGCGTGGGCCGGGCCCTCGCCGCAGGAGTGGAGCGAGCGTCTCGGCGAACCCGTCGACGTCGCGACCTCCCTGGTCGTCGCGGCCGCTCGGGAGGTCTTCGAGGAGTCCGGAGTGCTGCTCGCCGCACGCGGCGACGACGCGATCGTGTCGCCGGACGAGCACCCCGAGCGGGACGCCGACCGCGCAGCGCTTCTTGCCAGGGAGGTGTCGTTCGCGCAGCTGCTGCAACAGCGCGGCATGACCCTGCGGACAGATCTGCTGCAGGCGCAGGATCACTGGGTGACGCCGGAGTTCGAGCCCAAGCGGTACGACACCTGGTTCTTCGCCGCGCTCATGCCCGACGGGCAGGACGCCGACGACCAGACCACCGAGTCCGACATCAGCCGGTGGGTGCGCCCCGCCGATCTGTTGGCCGATCTGGAGTCCGGCGATGCCGTGATGTTGCCACCGACCGAGTTGCAGCTGGAACGCATCCGACGGGCCCCGGACGCGCAGGCGATGGTGCGCCTTCGTCCGCCGCTGATGACCGTCATGCCGGTTGCCGAGATGGGACCCGAAGGAGTTCGGCTCCGCACCCGGTATTACGGGTGATCCGACGGTTACCGTTCATTCATGACCGAAGTTGTTTGGACCGGCGGCGCCGTCAGCGACCGCTCCGCAGTGATCCTGTGCCCCAACCCGGGACCGATGACGTTGGAGGGCACCAACACCTGGGTGCTGCACTCGACCTCGACCGACGAGGTGATCGTCGTCGACCCAGGCCCGCTCGACGAGGAGCACCTCACCGCGGTCGAGAACTACGTCGAGCAGATCGGCGCCCGCGTTGCGCTGACATTGGTGACCCACGGTCACTTCGACCACGACGAGGGCGTGCCCCTATGGGTGGAGCGCACCGGTTCACCCGTGCGTGGCGCCGGCCGCGGCGAGTCCTTCGAGGACGGCGACCGGATCTCGTCGGGCGACATCGACCTTCGCGTACTGGTGACGCCCGGCCACACCAAGGACTCCGTGTCCTTCGCCTGGGACGAGGAGCGTCTGCTGCTCACCGGCGACACCGTGCTGGGACGCGGCACCTCGATCGTGGCGCACCCCGACGGGAACCTGACCAGCTACCTGGCCTCGCTCGAAGCGCTTTACGCGGCGGCGTCCGAGGGTGGTTCGTTGCTCGCCCCCGGCCACGGGCCGGCCACGACCGATGCGGCAGCGGTCATCGACTTCTACCGCAAGCACCGCGCCGAGCGTCTCGAGCAGGTGCGCGCTGCGCTCAAGGACTCCGACCCGGACACCGAGGACCTCGCCCAGGCGATCGTCGAACTGGTGTACGCCGATGTGTCCAAGGACGTCTGGCCGGCGGCCAAGGCGACCGTGCAGGCGCAGTTGGAGTACCTCGAACTCCAGCGTTGAACCTAGCGGCTGCGGCGCTGCAGCCGCTCGACGTCCAGCAGCGTCACCGCGCGAGCCTCGAGCTTGACCCAACCGCGCGCGGAGAAATCGGCGAGGGCCTTGTTGACCGTCTCACGGGAAGCGCCGACCAGCTGGGCGAGCTCCTCCTGGGTGAGGTCGTGCGCGACCAGCACGCCTTCGTCCACCGGCTTGCCGAAACGCAGGGAGAGGTCCAGCAAGGCCTTGGCGACGCGTCCGGGGACGTCGGTGAACACGAGGTCGCCGAGGGCCTCGTTGGTGCGGCGCAACCGGCGGGCCAGCGCGGTGAGCATGGTCATCGCCACTTCGGGGCGGCTGCTCAGGAAGTCGCTCATCGCCTGGTGGCCGATGCCGACGAGTTCGGTGTCGGCGACGGCGGTCGCGGTGGCGGTGCGGGCGCCCGGGTCGAACAGCGACAGCTCACCGAGCATCTCGCCGCGGCCGAGGATGGCCAGCAGGTTCTCGCGTCCGTCGGGGGAGCGTCGGCCCAGCTTCACCTTGCCGTCGGTGATCACGTAGAGCGAGTCGCCCTGATCGCCCTCGTGGAACAGTTCCTGCCCGCGGGGCACCTTGGTGCGGGTCATCGACTCCAGCAGCGCCTCGGCCGCCTGGTCGTCCAACGCTGCGAAGAGAGGTGCTTTGCGCACGGATTGGGTGTCCACGAGGGTCAGTCTGCCACGGCAGTGGTGTATTTCACGTCCGCCTCGGCCGGGTGGCTGATGATCCCGCACTCCCGCGGGGAGCCGGGTGTCGCCATCGGTCTCTAGGGTGAGTCACGTGAAGCCGATCGACATCGAGAACGAGACACCGGTGGCTCGCACCCGGCGCGCTCGCAAGACCTACCGGGTGCTCGCCGACTTCTACCCGTACGCGCACTGTGAACTCGACTTCGAGACGCCGCTGCAACTGCTCGTGGCGACGATCCTGTCGGCCCAGACGACGGACGTCGGGGTCAACAAGGTGACGCCGGTGCTGTTCGAGCGCTACCCCGACGCGAAAGCGCTCGCGGAGGCCGATCGCACCGAACTGGAGGAGCTGTTGCGTCCCACCGGGTTCTTCCGGGCCAAGGCGAACTCGGTGCAGACACTCGGCCAGGTGCTGGTCGAACGATTCGGGGGCGAGGTGCCGAACAAGCTCGCCCACCTCGTCACCCTGCCCGGTGTGGGCCGCAAGACCGCGAACGTCGTGCTGGGCAATGCTTTCGACGTCCCGGGCATCACGGTCGACACCCACTTCGGCCGGGTCGCCCGACGGCTCGGCTGGACCGACGAGACCGACCCGGTGAAGGTCGAGCACGCGATCGGTGAGCTGTTCCCGCGCAAGGAGTGGACGATGCTCAGCCACGTGCTGATCTTCCACGGCCGACGCATCTGTCACGCCAAGCGTCCGGCGTGCGGTGCGTGCCCGGTCGCGCGGTGGTGCCCGTCCTACGGCGAGGGCGAGATCGACGAGGACAAGGCGCGCAAGCTGTTGAAGTTCGAACTGGCGCCCGGGCGTGAGGACGACCTCGCACGCCTGCGCGCGGAGTACTCCTCGTGACCGCTCCCGTCCCGGCCTGGCTGCCGAGGTTGATGGAGCGGGCGGGCGCCGACGACTCGTTCTTCAACTCCTTCGGCCTGCCCGAGGGGCGGCGCTCGGCGGTGCTGATCCTCTTCGCCCCGCACCCCGACGCAGGCGAGGACGTGCTGCTCACCCAGCGCTCGGAGGTGATGCGCAAGCATCCCGGCCAGGTGTCGTTCCCCGGCGGCGGCATCGACCCGACGGACGCCGACGCGACAGCGGCCGCGCTGCGCGAGGCCCACGAGGAGGTCGACCTCGATGCGTCCGAGGTCACCGTGCTGGGCGAGTTGGCACCCGTACCGCTCACCGTCACCGGCTACCACGTCACCCCGGTGATCGGGTGGTGGCACGACCCGGGCGAGATCCACGCCAAGAGCCGGCAAGAGGTCGACCGCGTGGTGCGTGTCGCCCTGTCGGACCTCACCGATCCGGCCAACCGGTTCAGTGCCGTCCACCCGGCCCGCACCTTCAAGGCTCCGGCATTCGAGGTCGACGGCCTCTACGTCTGGGGTTTCACCGCGATCCTGCTCGACGCCGTCCTCAAGCTCGCCGGCCTGGAGCAGCCCTGGGATGTCGAGGACGAACGTCCGGTGCCTGCACGCTTCCTGCTCCGTTGATGCTCTGACACAAACACGAAGTCTGCGGTCCCTCGCGGGTCCGGGGACTTCGTGTCTTGAGTCAGGAAGCCTTCGGCGGCTTCAGCGCGGCAATCGTCTTCTCCGCGTTGTCGATCGTCTTGACCGGCTTGCCCTGCATCTTGCTCAGCGCGCTCTTGCCCATCAGGGCGAGGATCAGCGTGATCAGCAGCAGCACGCCACCGACGATCAGGAAGGCCGCCCAACGCGGAAGGCCCGCAGCGAACAGGCCCCATGCGCCGGCAGTGAGCAGGAAGCCGAGCGTGAAGAGACCGAAGATCCCTGCGCCGACGAGCAGGCCTGCACCCTTGCCGCCCTTGCTGACGTCTGACTTGATCTCCATCTTGGCAAGGGCGATCTCACCCTTGACGATCGACTGAAGATCCTGCGACGCATCAGCGACCAGCTGACCGAGTGTGCGCTCCTGGGCCATTCGAATTCCCTCCGAGACTTGCCGGGGACGGTTAACTACGCCGTTTTCCGGCGTGACATCGCACCTACCCTAGCGTTCACTTCGCGCCCGTGGTCCCTGCGCGTCCACCGTCCTGAGCACGCTGGTAGACGTCCGGGATGCCATCGAGGTCGTCGTCGCGCGACTCCTGCTCGTGGATGCGCTTGTAGACCTTGTCGCGGCGACGCAACACGATCGTTGCCAGCAATGCCGCGGTGAGCGAGCCGAGAAGCACCCCGATCTTCACGTGCTCGTCGGCCTCGCTGCCGGGGCCGAACGCGAGCTCGCCGATCAGCAGCGACACCGTGAAGCCGATACCGGCCAGCAATGAGAGACCGAACACATCGGACCAGGCGAGGTCGTCGTCGAGGTCGGCGCGGGTGAACCTGGCGAGCACGTACGTCGAACCGAAGATGCCGATCACCTTGCCGACGACGAGGCCGACCATGATCCCGATGGTGATGGGGTCGGTCAGCGCGGCCAGGATGTCGCCGCCGACGAAGCTGACACCGGCTGCGAAGAACGCGAACACCGGCACGCAGAAGCCGGCCGACAGGGGACGGACGCGGTGCTCGATACGCTCGCCGAGGCTGTGACCGTCTGCGCCCCTGGCGGCCGGAACGATCAGGCCGAGCAGGACGCCGGCGATCGTCGCGTGGATACCGGAGTTCAGGACCAGCACCCACGTCGCAACGCCCAGCGGGATCAACAGCCACCACGGGTGACTGCGGGTGCGCGCCACCCAACCGAACAACGCCAGCGGGACGATCGCGAGCGCGAGCATGACCAGGTTCAGATCCGAGGTGAAGAACAACGCGATGATCGTGATGGCGATCAGATCGTCCACGACGGCGAGAGTCAACAGGAACGAGCGCAGCGCGGACGGCAGATGACTGCCGATGACCGCGAGCACGGCCAGCGCGAAGGCGATGTCGGTGGCCGTCGGGATCGCCCACCCCTTTGTGTTGCCGTCGAGCACGAGCTGGGCGACGACATAGAGAAGGGCCGGCACGGCCACACCACAGGCGGCGGCGACAATCGGCACAGTCGCCTTCGCGGGGTCGCGCAGGTCACCGTGCACGAACTCGTGCTTGAGCTCCAGCCCCACCACGAAGAAGAAGACGGCGAGCAGGCCGTCGGCGGCCCAGTGCGCGAGCGAGAGCTCGATACCGAGCGCAGGAATGTCGAGGTGGGTCTTCGACAACGAGGTGTAGGCGTCGCGCCACGGCGAGTTGGTCCAGATCAGCGCGAGCACGGTCGCGATCAGCAGCAGCGCACCGCCGACGGTTTCGAGCCGGAGCAGCGCGGCGATGCGCTGCGCTTCGGGCCATTCGCCGCGAGAGAACAATTTCGGACGGGTGGGAGTGGTCATCGAGCCTCTTGTCGATCGGGGTCGGTCAGGACGTTGCCGACCAGACTTCCCGGCTCACCATGAGCTTCGAGTTTACCGGGGCCTACCGTTGTCGCGTGTCCGACGTCCATGCTGCAGTCGCCCAACTCGCTCGTCTTCCGCAAGTGCCGCAGGCGGTGGATGCGGCCCGCGAGGCCTGCACCGCCCTGCGCTGGCACCCGGCGCTGCGCCGGCGCATCCCGGAGGCGTCGGCCGAGTCGCGTGTGCGTGGAGCGACGGCGAGCGCGGCACTGGACGGCGCACAGATGTCGGTGACGCTCGTGCGCGATGTCTTCCGTGGGGCGCGCCGGCTGCCGGAGCACCCGGACCCTGTCGAGCGGACGATCGGTGCGGCCCTGCGTGCCACCGCGGAAGCCGAACATGTGCGAGCGATGGTCACCTCCGCGCCCCGGCAGGCGTTGGCCCGGCTGCACGTGGCCGCGATGGCGGATCTACTTCCGCCGGACCAGGTCGGACGGCCGCGCACCGGTTCGGAGGACAGCCGAGAGATGCTCGAACTGGGCCCGGCGCCGTCCGCGTCCGACGCGGGGGAGCGACTGACCCAGTTGTGCGAATTGCTCCAGGGCTCAGCGCACTTGCCGACCGTCGTCGTCGCGGCGATCGTCCATGCGGAGCTTGTGGCGGCACGCCCGTTCGTCCATGGCAATGCACTGGTTGCTCGCGCGTTCGAACGCGCCTTGGTGTGGGGCAGCGGGCTCGACCCCACCGGAGTCGCGGTACCGGAACAAGCGCACCACTCGATGGAGACCGACTACCACGGCGGGCTGGCGGCGTACGCATCCGGTGACCCGCAGGGCGTGCGGTTGTGGATCCTGCACGAAGCGACGGCTCTCACCCGGGCGGCGGGAGCCGGGCACGATGTGTGCGACGCAGTGCTCGCCGGAAGACTCACATCGCCTCCCTCTGCATCTCTTGATTCCCGGCCGACGCAGGAGTAGACCTGTTCTCAGGCGAAAGCCTGAAGACCACCGCAACTGAACAGGGCACCCACGCGAAGGCAGTTCACTAGTGAACCGCTCGTTCGACCCCTTGTGGGTCGGCGACAATCGGGAAATGCACGCTTGGTAACCCTGCAGAGGTGCGGTCGATGAAGCCCTGCTCCGATCTTTCGGAGCAGGGCTTCAACCCGGCGCGGCGCGTCCGGTCACCTTTCACCCGTTGTGGGGAAGGTAAGAACTTGGTATGGAGATGGTCAGGACGCTTGTCCCTGCCCACCTCGGCTCGCATGATTGACCTGTCGGCGCTCCCAAAACATGGTCGTAGCGCGGTGTTCGTCCCCATCCCCCTGGGCGAGGAGCATCGGGAAGGCCCCGTCGTCCCCCCGGCGGGGCTTTCCCCTGTTCACCTCTCAGGTTTGTCCACAGCCCGACCAGCGGTCGTCGGTTGTTCACAGCCGGTGATCCGCCCCTCGCCGCGCAGCAGTCCCGCAGGGTCGGATGCGGTGCATGAACGGTTTTGCGCGTGCTCTGCATCTGGTCGGTGGCGAGTTTGCCGCACCCTTGCGCGCGGCCACGGTCCGTGTCGCCGCGGAGCAGGGCCTGTCCCCGGTGCTCATCGATCTGTCTGCCTGGTCAGGTGGCAGCGATGTGTTGCTCGGTCTCGAACACGCGCCGGGGGTGCGCTGGCACGACCTCGACGGTGCCGATGGTGAGTTCGACGCCGACGGCCTGTTCGACAGACTGCCGGTCGGGCCGCTCGGCGAACGGGTGCTGGCGCATGACCGGCATGCAGCCTCACCGGTGTCGGACGGCATCGTCCGAGCAGCGGTGCACGCGCTGCGGTTGAGCGCGTCGTTGCTGATCATCGACGTCGTCAGTCCGGTCGCGTCCGCCGACATCCACCGCACCGGCGACGGCCTGTGGGTCATCGCCGGCGACGAAGTGCGCTCGACCGCGGCCGGAGTCGCTGCGGCGCAATGGTTCTCACGACACGGCTTCGTCCATGGCACGCTGCTGCTGGGCGACGGTGTCGGTGGCAGCGAGGACTTCGACACGATCGACGGAGCGGTACGGGTCGGACGCACCGACCGGCGTGACCTCGAGCGGGGAGTGCTCTGCGGACGACGTAGGTCATCGTTGCGCGCACCGGCCGAGCGGATGATCGCCGACCTGGTCGGTTCGGAGAACGCGGCATGAGCATCGTCGGCCGGACGATGTGGGAGCACATCCGTTCAGGCGAGGTGCCGACGAAGGATCGCATCACTGCGGTCGCCGGTGCGGAGGCGGCCGTCCTCGGTGAGCGCAGCGCCGGAGAGCTCGGACAGCGGTGGACCGCCGAGGTGCTCGGTGGCGGCCCCTTGCAGCCGTTGCTCGACGAGCCCGACGTCACCGACGTCTTGGTGAACGGACCGGGCCAGGTGTGGATCGATCGCGGCGACGGCCTGCAGCCGGTCGACCTCAACCTGGGCGACGAGGACGCGGTACGCCGCCTGGCGGTGCGGCTCGCGGCCATCGCCGGTCGCCGACTCGACGACGCGAGCCCCTGGGTCGACGGCCAGCTGCCGAGCGGTGTTCGCCTGCACGCGATGCTGCCGCCTCTGGTCTCCGATGGCCCGCACCTCTCCCTGCGGATTCCGCGTCGCACCGGAATCGGACTGTCCCAGTTGTGTGCTCGCGGACTGACCGACGCGCTCGGGGAGCGACTGCTGACTGCCTTGGTCGAACAGAAGGTGGCGTTCGTCGTGACGGGCGGCACCGGCAGCGGGAAGACCACGCTCCTGTCGTCGATGCTCGCGCTGGTGCCGGCGGCCGAGCGGCTGTTGGTCGTCGAGGACGTTCGGGAAATGATCGTCGAGCACCCGCATGTCGTGCGACTGGAATCGCGGCCGCCGAACGTCGAGGGTGCCGGCGAGGTCACGCTGGCGGCGCTGGTCCGGCAGGCGCTGCGGATGCGCCCCGACCGAGTGGTCGTGGGTGAGGTGCGGGGTGCCGAGGTGCGGGAACTGATGAGCGCTCTGAACACCGGTCACGAGGGCGGCTGCGGCACGCTGCACGCGAACTCGCCAGTCGATGTCATCTCCCGGTTCGAAGCACTCGGTGCCCTGGGCGGTATGGCCCCGTCGGCCGTGCGTTCGCAGCTGGCGAGTTCGGTGCGTGTGGTCGTGCATGTGCAACGGACGCCGGCCGGTCGGCGTCTGGCCCAGGTGGGTGTCATCGGCGTCGACGAAGGCGAGCTTCGCGTCCGTCCGGCACTGCGGTGGGAGGCCGGGCAGGCCGTCCCGATGGAGGGTCTGTCTGCCCTCGAATCTGTGCTCGGACGGGCGGTCCGGTGATGGTGCTGGCGACCGTATTGGCCTTCGCGGCAACGCTGCTGTGGTTCACCCCGGTTCGAGTCACACTTCCCCGTTCACGGCGGCTGAGGCCCGAAAGACCGGCAAGCACCACGCTGGACGTGTGGTCGGTGCTGGTGGAGTCGATCGCGACCGGGGTCCGTTCGGGCGCTGCGCCGACCTTGGCCTGCGCGGCGGCGTGCTCCGCAGTGGGCCAGTCGATGACCGAACCACTGCCGCAGATCGGTCGCCTGCACGCGGCGGCGGTGTCGGGTGGGGATCTCGCAGCGGCGTGGCGCGACGCGGCGGACAGCCTTGATGATCCGGGTCTGTGGGCGGTTGCGTCCGCGTGGGCACTGTCCGATTCCACCGGTGCTCCCTTGGCGGACGCCCTCGCGGTGGCCTCCCGGTTACGCCGCTCGGAGACCGAGCGTGCCGCGCGTGCCAAGTCTGCCCTCGCGGCTCCGGTGACGTCCGTCAATCTGCTCACCGGCCTCCCGATCTGCGGAGCCGGGCTCGGCGGCCTGCTCGGCGTCGATGTCTGGTCGGTGTACGCCTCTCCGCTGGCCGTCGTCACCGTCGTGCCCGGCGTTGTGCTGATCGTCGCCGGACGCTGGTGGTGCAGAAGATTGGTCGCCCGCGCCGGCCGCACGAGGCGACTGACATGAGCGAATCCACGGTCTTGGACGCCGCTGCGGCGATCGATCTCGTCGCGATCGCGCTCGGTGGCGGCCTCCCCTTGGCCGATGCGCTCGGTGCGGTCGCGCAGGTGAGCAGGGATCGCATCGAGCACGATCTGCGCCTGGTCGAAGCAGCCCTGCGGTGGGGCGTCGAGCCGTCCGTCGCCTGGCGCGAGGCGGGCGAGGTGTGGGCCGCGGTCGGAGTTGCCTTCGCCCTCGCCGGCGACCTCGGTCTGCCGCCACGCGGCCTGCTGCACGACGCCGCCGAATCGATCCGCCTGAACGAAGCCGCCCGCTCCGAGGCGGCGGTGGGACGGCTGAGCGTGCTGCTCGTCCTGCCGCTCGGACTGCTGTTCCTGCCTGCCTTCGCGCTACTGGCCGTGGTGCCGGTCGTGATCAGCCTCGCCCGATCGACGCTCGACGGCATCGGGTGAGACACAGACCACCGGAGGACATCCGGTCGGAATCAACAGAATCCGAACACGAAGGAGAACGAGATGAATGAGAAGACCCTGCCCGGCGTCCTCACCCGGCGTTGGCGCGCGGTGCGCGAGGGCGATGCCGAGTCCGGCATGGCCACGAGTGAGTACGCGGTCGGCATCCTCGCCGCGGTCAGCTTCGCAGTCGTGCTGATCGCGATCGTGAAGTCGGCGGCGGTCAAGACCGCGCTCACCGGGATCATCACCTCGGCCCTGTCGGTCGCGGGGTGAGCAGCGCAGCCGTCCGGGCTCGGCGACGGGACGCGGGCATGGTCTGCGCCGAGCTCGCGGCTGCGTTCCCTGTCGCGGTGTTCGCCCTTCTGCTGGTGCTCGGGGTGGCGCAGCACGCGATCACCGCCACCCGCGCGGAGGAAGCTGCGCGACTGGCCGCTCGGTCGGCGGCACGTGGCGACAGCCGGGCGGAGTCGATCAGCCTCGCCCGTCGCGCAGCGCCCGCTGCGTCCGTCGAGATCTCCGGTGAAGGCGAACGGGTACGCGTCCACGTCGTCCTGCCGGCGCGCGGGCCGACGGCCTGGCTGGTGCCTTCCGGCCGGTTCTCCGCCTCTGCGGTTGCGGCGATCGAGGAGGCACCAGGTGAAAAGCCCTGATCCGGAACGAGGTTCGGGCAGTGTGCTGATGCTCGGGGTTGTCGCGGTGGCGGTACTGCTGTTCGGTGCTGCAGCCACGTTGGCGAGCGCGCAGCAGGCTTCGGCGCGAGCGCGCACCGCCGCCGACCTCGCAGCACTTGCAGCTGCCGGCGCCGTCGCCCGAGCGGAGTCGACGGCTGCGTGTGCCGCCGCGTCCCAGGCGGCTGCTGCCAACGGTGCTGCCCTGGTCCGCTGCTCGGATCTCGGTGCGGGTGACTTCGAGGTCGTTGTCACCGTCCGGCCCCGGTCCCGCGTGCTCGGTCCGGCTACGGCTCGATCGCGGGCCGGACCGGAGGGCGCAGGTAGTCACGCACCAGCCCGAGCACCTTGATCGCACCGTCCTTGTCCAGCGGCTCGTTGCCGTTCCCGCACTTGGGCGACTGGATGCATGCCGGGCACCCGCTGCGGCAACGGCAGTTGCGCACGGCGTCCAGCGTGGCTTCGATCCACCGCGCCGGCTGACGGAATCCACTGTGTGCGATGCCGGCACCACCCGGGAACCCGTCGTAGACGACCACCGTCGGGAGGCCGGTGTCCTGGTGCAGCGCGGTCGAGACACCTCCGACGTCCCACCGGTCCGATTGGGCGACGAAGGACAGCAGGCCGATCGCGGCGTGCTCGGCGGCGTGCAGTGCGCCCGGCAGTGACGGCTCGTCGACGCCGGCCGCGGCGAGGACGTCGGCCGGCAGCGTCCACCACGTGCCCCGGGTTCGCAAGGTGTGCACCGGGAAGTCGAGCGGGTGCTGACCGATCACCTCACCGCCCGGCAGCCGCCGTAAGAACCCGGTTACCTGCTTGTGGACGACGATCTGCCCGTAGTGCCACTCCAGGTCTCCGTGCCGGCCGCCGGCCTCGACCTGCGCGATCTCGAACTGGGAGTCCGACGTCGCCCAGGTCGTCCAACCCGGGTCGCCGGGTGTGACTTCGGCCAGCGCTGCCTCGACGTCGTAGTTCGTCACGACGTAGGTCTTGCCTTGATGCACGTACACCGCACCGGTGTGCACGGTCGTCTCGGCACGATCACCGTCCACCGTTCCGAGCACCGCTCCGCTGCGCTTCTCGACGATCGCCACGGGAGTGCCGAGGTTGCCACGCAGGTTCAGATGGTCACCCGGACGGTCGTCGCGGTCCCAGAACCAGCCTCGCGGGCGGCTGCGCAGGATCCTCGCGCGGGCAAGGGTGTCGGCGAGTTGGGGCAGGCTCTCACCGAAGTACTCGACATCGTCCGGCGTGAGCGCCAGTTCGTAGGCGGCCGCCGCGAGGTGTGGTGCCAGGACGTGCGGGTTCTCCGGGTTGATCACCGACGGCTCGACCGGACGGCCGAACAGCGACTCCGGGTGATTCACCAGATAGGTGTCCAGCGGGTCGTCGGCCGCGACGAAGAGTGCCAGGGACCGCCGCCCGCTGCGACCGGCCCGCCCGACCTGCTGCCACAACGACGCGGTGGTGCCCGGCCAGCCGGCGACGATCACCGCGTCCAGGCCGCTGACGTCGATGCCGAGTTCCAGCGCGTTCGTGGCGGCCACACCGCGCAGCCGTCCGGTGCGCAGGTCTCGTTCGATCGCACGACGTTCCTCGGGAAGGTAACCACCGCGATAGGCGGCGATCTGCGTCGTCGGCTCGGTGACGTGGTGCCGCACCGAGTCGGCCACTCGTTCCACCCCGACGCGCGACTTGGCGAACGCCAGGGTCTGCACGCCGTCGTCGACCAGCCGGGTCATGAGATCGGCGGTCTCGGCGATCGCGCCGCGCTGCACCTCGCCCTGCGGTGTGTCGATCATGCCCGGCCGCCAGAGCCCGAAGGTCAACTCCTGGCGGGGAGACCCGTCATCGGTCACCGCGGTGACCGGTCGTCCCACCAGGGCGCTCGCATGGCCGGCCGGGGAAGCGATGGTCGCTGAGGCCAGCACGAAGACGGGATCGGATCCGTACCGTGCCGCCACCCGGCGGAGCCGGCGAAGGACCAGCGCCACGTGGGTACCGAAGACGCCTCGGTACTGGTGACACTCGTCCACGACCACGACCTGGAGCGAACGGAAGAACGATGCCCAGCGTTCGTGTGTCGGCAACAGTGTGTGGTGCAGCAGATCGGGGTTGCTCAGGATCAGACCCGCGTGGTCGCGGATCCAGCGACGTTCGTCGCGAGGGGTGTCACCGTCGAGCACCGCCGCCCGCACCGTAGGGATCGCCCAGGAACGGATGCGAGCCTCCTGGTCCGCGGCCAGGGCCTTCGTCGGTGCGAGGTACAACGCGGTCGCGCCGCGGCCGGTGGGTGCGTCCGCGCCCGCACTGACCGCGCTCAGCATCGGCAACTGATATCCCAGGCTCTTGCCCGAGGCGGTGCCGGTGCACAGGACGACATCCTCGCCGCTGTGTACCAGGTCGGCGGCTCGGCGCTGATGCGACCACAGTGAGGTCACGCCGGACCCTCGCACAGCAGCCTCCACCTGGGGATCCACCCAATCCGGCCAGTCACGCAGATCGGCGGGCCGACCCGGGATGGTTTCGACGTGTATCAGCCCGCCGGTGCCCGTGCCCGCGAGTCGTTCGAGGGCAGAAGCCGGCTCGAACGGGTCAGGCGCGGAACTGGTCATGGGCAAGCGTGGTCCTCGAACAACGGATAGGCGAAGTGCGCTACTTGAGCGTATGGTGCATTCGTGCGGCTCTTGCCGCGCGTGCTTGCACTGCCCTAATGACGACCATGGATGGGACCCTGCCAGTGGATCTGACGGTGACACGGCGCCAGGAAGACGGGCGCACGATTCTGCACCTTGTTGGCGAGATCGATGTCTCGACCGCTCCGAGGGTACGCGATGAGTTGAGCCGGGTGATCGCAGACGGCGGCCACGATCTCATCGTGGACCTGTCCGATGTGCCCTTCCTCGATTCCACCGGTCTCGGTGTGCTCGTCGGACGCCTCAAGGCAGTACGTCTGGTCGACGGTGACCTCGTGCTTGCGGGTGCTCAGGAGCGCACGTTGCGCAACTTCAAGATCACCGGCCTCGACAAGGTCTTCCACCTGTACGACTCGGTCGACGCCGCGCTCGCCGCGAAGGTCGAGCCGGACGCCGCTTCGTCGATGTGAACCACACCGGGCTGCACGCCGACCCGGAACTCTTCACGGCACTCGCCGCCGACCTCAGGTCGGCGGCGTTCACCGTTGACGGTGTCCAACAACGTCTCGGCCCGGTCGCGGCCGCCGCACTTCACCGCGAACAGGTCACGCCCGCGCGGCGGGTCGTCACCGACGACGATCCGCTCGACGTCCTGATCCGCTTCTTCGCCCTCGGCGACGCCGTGCCCGGTGAACTGCTGGACGTCGCGGTCCCGGGCCTGCGGTCGCACGGACTGCGTGAGCTGGGACTGCTGGCCGATGACGGGCGAGCACGATTCGACCTGCGACCGCACGCCGACGACACCCACGACTGGTGGGTCGTTTCCGACCTGTCCGAACTGGTCACCGGCGGACCCCTGCCCGACGACCACGTGCTCGGCATCGGGGGAGCCTCCACCACTCTCGCCTCCTGGACGGTGCGCCGCCCGGCGGCGCGCGCCCTCGACATGGGAGCCGGCTGTGGCGTCCAGGCTCTGCACCTCGGCGCGCACTGCGAACGGATCGTCGCCACCGATCTGTCGGCGCGGGCCGTCGAGATCCTTCGGTTCAACGCGGTGCTCAACGGCGAGCGGTGGGACGTTCGGTCGGGCTCGCTGTTCGAACCGGTGGCCGGCGAACGCTTCGATCTGATCGTCAGCAACCCGCCGTTCGTGATCACCCCACGTGTCGCCGGCGTGCCGTTGTTCGAGTACCGCGACGGCGGAATGGTGGGTGATTCTCTTGTCCGCACCGTCGTCCATCAGGTCGAAGCGCATCTCGAACCCGGCGGCGTCGCCCAACTCCTCGGCAACTGGGAGGTGCCGGCCGGCACCGACTGGCAGGACGTCGTCCGGCAGTGGCTCGCCCCGACCGAGCTGGACGCCTGGGTCGTCCAGCGCGAGACGCAGGACCCGGCCGAGTACGCCGAACTGTGGATCCGCGATGGGGGTCACCGTCCCGGTACCGAGGCGTACGAGCGCATGTATGCCGCCTGGCTGGACGACTTCGACGCCCGCGGCGTCGCAAGCATCGGTTTCGGCGTCATCACGCTGCAACGTCCGGCGACCAAGCGCCGCCGCTTCCAGGTGCTCGAAGAACACAGCGGCCCGGTCGCCTCGCCGATGGGCCCGGCCGTCGACGCCGAACTCGCGGCGCTCACCTGGTGCGCCGAGCATCCGGACGAGGTGCTCGACCAGAACTGGCGGGTCGCCGACGACGTCACCGAGGAACGGTTCGCCGCTCCCGGCGCCGACGACCCATCGGTCATCCGCATCACCCAGGGCGGCGGGCTCGGCCGGCAGCTGCACATCGACACCGCGATCTCCGCCTACCTGAGTGTCGCCGACGGCGACCTCACCGCCCGTCAGGCGCTCGTCGCCATCGCAACCCTGCTCGAACGCGACGAGCGCGATCTGCTCGAACGTGCGCAGCCGATCGTGACCCGGCTCGTGGAGACCGGCTTCCTGGTCGGCACCTGACGCGACGCCGGTGAGGTGCGCCACACCGGCGTGGGCCGATTCAGCGCAAACCTGCGGCAGGCGTTACCTTCAAGGCGGCTCGCGTCGAAGCAGCGACGAATCCGCTGCACGCAGCCGCAGACAAGGAGCACATCGAAGTGTCGCGCAAGCTGGTCATCGTCGAGTCGCCCGCCAAGGCGAAGAAAATCGGCAGCTTCCTCGGGTCCGACTACGTAGTCGACGCGAGCGCCGGTCACATCCGTGACCTGCCCACCCCGTCCGAACTGCCGGCCGACATGAAGAAGGGCCCGTTCGGCAAGTTCGCGGTCGACGTCGACAACGGCTTCGAGGCCTACTACGTCGTCGATGCCGACAAGAAGAAGAAGGTCTCCGAGCTCAAGCGCGCCCTCAAGGACGCCGACGAACTCCTGCTCGCCACCGATGAGGACCGCGAGGGCGAGGCCATCGCGTGGCACCTGCTCGAGGTGCTGAAGCCCAAGGTGCCGGTCAAGCGCATGGTGTTCCACGAGATCACCAAGGAAGCGATCCAGCGCGCCGCCAACAACACCCGCGACCTCGACACCTACCTGGTCGACGCCCAGGAGACCCGCCGCATCCTCGACCGTCTCTACGGCTACGAGATCAGCCCGGTCCTGTGGCGCAAGGTCCGTCAGGGCCTGTCCGGCGGACGCGTCCAGTCGGTCGTCACCCGGATGATCGTCGAGCGCGAGCGGGAGCGCATGGCGTTCCGGGCCGCCTCCTACTGGGATGTCGACGGCGAGTTCACGGTCAACGGTGGGCAGCAGTTCGGCGCTCGCCTCACCGGTCTGGACGGCACGCGGGTCGCGACCGGCCGCGATTTCAATGACGCCGGTGAACTCACCGCCAAGGACGTCGTCCACCTCGACTCCCAGCGCGCGAACGCGGTTGCCGAGGCTGCCCGTGCCAGCCACGCCGACGTGACCTCCGTCCAGGAGAAGCCGTACACCCGGCGTCCGAGTGCGCCGTTCATCACCTCGACGTTGCAGCAGGAAGCCAGCCGCAAACTGCGTCTGTCCAGCCGCGACACGATGCGGGCCGCGCAGCGCCTGTACGAGAACGGCTACATCACCTACATGCGTACCGACTCTGTCGTGCTCAGCGAGTCGGCGCTCACCGCTGCCCGAGCTCAGGCTCGTGATCTGTACGGCGCCGAGTATGTGCCGGACGCCCCGCGTCGATATGCCGGCAAGTCCAAGGGTGCGCAGGAGGCGCACGAGGCGATCCGCCCCGCCGGTGATCGTTTCCGCACTCCGGCACAGGTGGCCGGCGAGTTGCGCGGCACCGAATTCGCTCTCTACGAACTGATCTGGAAGCGCACCGTCGCCTCGCAGATGGCGGACGCCCGCGGCTCGACCGCGACCGTCAAGCTGGCCGTCCCGGTCGACGCGGCGGGTGCGAAGTCGGCGGAGTTCACCGCCAGCGGCACCGTCATCACCTTCCGCGGCTTCCTGGCTGCGTACGAGGAAGGCCGCGACGTCGAGCGGGGCGCCGACGGCACCCCGACCGAGCGCCGTCTGCCGAAGCTGTCCGAGGGTGTGCGCCTGGAGGTGTTGGACGCCGAGGCCAAGGGGCACGAGACCTCCCCGCCGCCGCGCTACACCGAGGCTTCGATCGTGAAGGCGATGGAGGAGAAAGGCATCGGCCGCCCGTCGACCTACGAGCCCACGATCGCCACCATCACCAACCGCGGCTACATCAACAAGCGCGGGTCTGCGCTCATCCCGACCTGGCTCGCGTTCGCGGTGACCCGGCTCATGGAGGAGCACTTCCCGAGCCTGGTCGACTACGACTTCACCGCCTCGATGGAGGAGGACCTCGATCAGATCGCCAGCGGTGACGAGCAGCGTGTTGCCTGGCTGACCAAGTTCTACTTCGGTGGACCACAGGAGTCGCGCGAGGGTCTGCGCCGGATGGTCGAGGACCTCGGTGAGATCGACGCCCGCGAGATCTCGACCATCCGGATCGGCGACAACATCGCGGTCCGCGTCGGGCGGTACGGCCCGTACGTCGAGGAGCTCGCCCCGGCGGGCATCGACCCGAACACCGGCGAGGTCACCGAGGGCGCCGAGGTGAAGGACCCGCGCCGTGCGTCCATCACCGACGACATCGCGCCGGACGAGATGACGCCGGAGAAGGCCCGCGAACTGCTCGAACAGGCCGGCGACGACGGACGCGTGCTCGGCACGGACCCGCAGTCCGGCCACGAGATCGTTGCGAAGGCCGGCCGTTACGGCCCGTACGTCACCGAGGTGCTGCCCGAGCCCGAGGGCGAGGAGAAGCCCAAGCGTGGCGCCAAGAAGGCGAAGCCGCGCACGGCGTCGCTGTTCAAGGACATGGACCTGGGCACGATCGAACTCGACACCGCGCTGAAGCTGCTCAGCCTGCCGCGCGTTGTCGGTGAGACGACGGACGACAAAGGTGAGACGGTCGAGATCACTGCCCAGAACGGCCGTTACGGGCCCTACCTGAAGAAGGGCACCGACTCACGGTCGTTGCAGACCGAGGCGCAGATCTTCGACATCACGCTGGACGAGGCGCTCGCGATCTACGCACAGCCCAAGCAGCGCGGTCGCGCGGCGGTGGCACCGTTGAAGGAGCTCGGAGAGGACCCCGCGTCGGGCAAGCCGGTCGTGGTGAAGGACGGACGGTTCGGGCCGTACGTCACCGACGGCGAGACCAACGCGACGCTGCGCAAGGACGACGACCCGTCGACGATCACGCCCGAGCGCGGGTTCGAACTGCTCGCCGAGAAGCGGGCCAAGGGACCGACCACCCGTAAACGGGCGGCGAAGAAGACAGCCAAGAAGACGACGAAGAAGGCTGCTGCCAAGAAGACGACCGCGAAGAAGGCCGCTGCCAAGAAGGCGAGCGGCTGAGGGTTCGGTGAAGTTCGGCTTGCGTCACCCCCGTAGGCAGGAAAAACCGGTCAGGATCTGTTCGGAACTACGGGGAACCGAACTGCCGGGGATGTCGTCACACAGGCAGTTCCGCTTCGACACACAGGGAGAAACAACATGTCCAGCACCGCCATGCGCAACCGCGTCGCCGTCACCTCGCTCGCACTGGTCGGCGCGCTCGGCCTGACCGCTTGCAACAGCGACACGACCGTCACCAACTCTTCGAGCACGTCGTCCTCGACCAGCTCGGAGTCCACCAGCACCTCCGAGTCGCCTTCCAGCTCGCAGACCTCGACATCCACTTCCGAGTCGAGCACGACCTCGGAGTCGCCGACCAGCTCGGAGACCTCGTCGGCGTCCTCGGAGTCCAGCACCACCGCTGACTCCGGCCCGACCGACGTCACCCCGCGTGGCACCACCTTGAAGTTCAACCAGCCGGCCGTGATCGACGAGAGCGGCAAGGTCTTCCGTCTGACCGTAAAGGAACTGAAGGTCGCCCCGGAGTCGATCTACAGCGAGAAGAACCTGAAGAAGTCCGACGGCACCGTCTACTACATCAACTTCGATGTGAGCCCGGTCAAGACCAGTGGCAGCTTCTACTCCAGTTCGGTGAACGGCCTGTGGCTGTACCCGTCCTTCGGTTCGGGCCAGAAGGCGAAGCGCATGTACGGCTCGACCGACGACTGCAAGAGCAGCTACGAGAAGATCGAGGTCGGCCAGTCCGGCAGCGGCTGCTACATCTACCAGATCACCGGTGCCACCTCGAAGACGGTGACCTACGCCAACTCCAAGAACCGCCTCACCTGGGAGTGACCCCTTCCTGAGCGGGCGATCGAGAACGGGCGGAGCCGGTCGGCTCCGCCCGTTCTTCGTGTCCGGTGTCAGCCGAAGGGCAACGGCTCACGCGTGAACTTGTAGGTGGCCCAATTCATCTGTCGCACAGCACCGTTCGAGTCACGGCGGACGACCAGGCGTTCACCCTTCTCACGCCCGGCGATGGTGCGGAAGACGTCGTCCCCCAGCTTCTCGAAGACCGACCACTTCGCGGTGTCCGGCGCACGGTCGAGCTTGGCCTGCAGTTGTCCGTCGCGGATGACGAACGTGAAGCCGGACCCTTCGGAGAACCAGCGCCCGGTGAGCTCGGTGAAGCCGTCGGGTGTCGTGGAACCGGGCATCCACGGCTTCGGCATCGCCGGATCCTCCTGTGCCACAAAGGATCCGAGCTGGACCGCTGTGACATCGGGTTCGATCGCATTGGTGGCGTTCATGAGGACGCCGGCGCTGACACCCGAGTCCGCATGGGAGAAGAAACCGGTGATGCCGCCGGGCAGGCCGCCGGTGTGGCCGAACCAGGTGCGTCCGTCCTTGCGGACGAGTTGGAAGCCCAGGCCCCAACCGCCGCCCCACGATCCGTCGACCAGCAATTGCGGTGTGGTCATCTCCTCGACGGTGTCCTTGCGCAGCACACTGTCGTCGGGATCGAGCAGGAACTGGTGCCAACGCATCATGTCGCCGAGAGTGCTGCACAACGCACCCGCGGCGGACGTGGCTCCCTTGTCCAACAACGGTTCTCGCACCGGTACATCGGTGAACGGTGCCACGTAGTACTGGCCGGAGTGCGGTGCAGCGAGCTGCAGCGTGGACCGCTTGAGTCCGATCGGGTCCAGGAGCCGGGTCTGCAGCGACTGCTCCCACTCGCGGCCGTCGAGCCGCGCAACCAGCTCGCCCAGCAGTGCGTACCCGAGATTCGAGTAGTGCCACACAAGGTGCGGTCGGCCGATGCGTTCGGCCTCGTTCCAGCCCGCGACCAGGCCCTCTCGGTCCGGGAATTGCAGTGTGTCCCAGACGTCTCCGACGGGTTCGCGCTGCATCCCGCTGCCGTGGATCAGCAACTGACGGACGGTCACCGCACCGTGCTCGACGCCGGGGAGGTGCTGGTCGAGCCGATCGTCGAGGTCGACTTTGCCCTCGTCCCGCAGCTGCATCACCAGCGCCGCGGTGAACGTCTTGGTGTTGGACGCGACCAGGAACTGGGTGTCGTCGCCGAGCGGCACGGACGGGTCGTCGAGATCGGCGGACCCGACGGCCGTCGACCACGCGATCGCGCCGTCCCGGGCGACACCCGCTACGAGTCCCGGTGTGCGACTGTCGATCTGGGCCCTGCGGGCGATTCGTTCCAGGTCTCGGGTGAGCGGTTCGGCGAGTCGACTCTGCATGGCCCGACCCTACGCCCGAGATGTTCACCTCGACGTTGCCGTGGCGTCGGACGGGTCGCGCACGATGGCTTGATACCAGGGGTGGCGACTGCAAGGGATGGCGATGAGCGACACGGCAGAGGTGAGTGTGCCCTGGCACGTCGCCGACCGCGGCTTCGTCCTCGTGCCGGAAGTCGGCGCGATCCGGTTGTCCTGGAAGCCCTTCGGTCCGGTGTCTGCCTACGAGGTGCACGGTGTGCAGGGCCGTCGGGAGAACTGGCGTCCGAACAGCGCCACCCTGCTCTCGGTGACGACCGGGACCCGTTTCGTCCACCGCGGTCTCGGTCCCCGCTCCGGCACGTGGTCCTACCGCATCATCGCGGTCACCAGTCACGGCGAACACCTCATGACCACCATCGCCGTGGCGTCCTCACGGACATCGGTCACGGTGACCGGTCGGCCGGTGGCCGTCGTCGGTGCGTTCGACGGCAACGGCCTCGACCTGGCGATCAGCACCTGGGGTTTCGTGCACTACCGGACGACGTTCCCGGCCGATGTCGACTTCCGGTACGGGTTCGACCGCCCCGACCGACGCTGGAGCTATGTGCAGCCCGGACCGGAGGACGCCTGGGCCGGTCGCCGCAGTCACCGCTTCCGGCTGCGTTTCGACCTCGACCAGATCCCTACCGACGACCTCGACCTGGCACTTTGGCTGGTGGATCGACATCCCACCCGCGCCGGCTCGGCCAGCATCGAGGTGAACGGGCAGGCGCTGGAGTCGCTGTTGTTCGACGAGACCATCGGCGAGGTGTACGCGAGCCTCGTCGTCCCGGGTTCGGGAGCCGGGCCGGCCCACTTCGAGGCGGCCGTGCCGCGCGAGGCTCTACGTCTCGGCGAGAACGTGCTCGACATCGCCAAGGACCACGGCAGCTGGATCGCATACGACGCGGTCGGCATCTTCGCCCGCTGAGCGGTCTGCGGGATCCGCAGGGCGCGTGTCGGTGGGCTCGCCTAGGCTTGCCGCCATGTCGAACGCCACCGGTTTCATCGTCTTCGAAGGTGGCGACGGCGCCGGCAAGACCACCCAGATCGAGGCGCTGGCCCAGTGGTTGCGCTCGGTCGAGCGCACAGTGGTGGTCACCCGTGAACCCGGCGGCACCCCCTTGGGCGCCCAGATCCGGCAGTTGCTCCTGCACGGCGATCACGTCGAGCCGCGAGCCGAGGCGCTGCTGTTCGCAGCCGACCGTGCCCACCACATCGCGACGCTGGTCCGTCCGGCGCTCGAGCGCGGTGACGTCGTGCTGCAGGACCGTTACCTCGACTCCTCGGTTGCTTATCAGGGGAGGGGCGTGATCTCGATGCCGACGACGTCCGCCGCCTGTCGATGTGGGCGACCCACGATCTGGTCCCCGACCTGACGATCGTCCTGGACGTCGACCCCGCCGTCGGCAGGGCCCGCCGCGGCGACTCCCACGACCGGCTGGAGCGGGAGGCGGACGACTTCCATCACCGGGTCCGTCAGCAGTTCTTGGCCATGGCGCGCCAGGCACCCGAGCGTTACCTCGTCCTCGACGCCGCACGCGACCGGGACGAGCTCGCCGGCGAGATCCGCACCCGTGTCACCGCGTTGCTCGGGATGAGGGCATGAGTCCGGCCACCGGAGTGGAGTCCGGCGTCTGGGCCGATGTCGTCGGTCAGCCCGAGGTCGTCGCCACGCTGCAGCGAGCAGTCACCACCCCGGGCTCCATGACGCACGCGTGGTTGTTCACGGGCCCGCCTGGTTCGGGACGCTCCACCGCGGCCCGGGCGTTCGCCGCCGCTCTGCAGTGCCCCGACAACGGGTGTGGCGCCTGCCGGGAATGTCGAACGGTGATCGACGGCTCGCACGCCGATCTCACCGTGTTGGCCACGCAGGGTCTGTCGATCCAGGTGCGCGACGCCCGCGAACTCGCCGTCGCCGCTCAGCACTCGCCGTCCGTCGGGCCGTGGCAGGTCATCCTCATCGAGGACGCCGACCGCCTCACCGAGCGCGCCGCCGATGCCCTGCTGAAGGCCTTGGAGGAACCGGTCGCCCGCACCGTGTGGTTGCTGTGCGCACCCAGCCTCGAGGACGTCATCATCACCATCCGCTCCCGCTCAAGGCACGTGCGGTTGCGCACCCCGTCCATCGAGGCGGTGGCCGACCTGCTCGAGCGTCGCGACGGCGTCCCGAAGGAACAGGGTCTGCTCGCCGCTGCAGCGGCACAGTCCCATGTCGGTCTGGCCAAGCGCCTGGCCAAGGACGACGCCGCCCGGGGGCGGCGCTCCGACACCCTCAACCTCGCCGGGTCCATCCGGTCGCTCGGCGACGCGATCCGCGCGGCCGAGGCACTCGACAGCCTCGCCAAGCAGGAGTCGGCAGCAGCCGCAGGTGAACGCGACGCGGCCGAACGCGAGCGACTGCTCGAGCAGCTCGGCGCCGATGCCGCAGCCCGCACCCAGCCACCGCACGTCCGTTCACAATTGGCGGCGCTGGAGAAAGAACAGAAGACCCGCGCCACGCGCATCACCCGTGATGTCATCGACCGGTCTCTGGTCGATCTGATGTCGATCTACCGCGACGCGCTGGTGACGCAGACGGGTAGCCCGGTCCCATTGATCAACCAGGATCACCGCGTCCAGGTCGAGACCCTCGCGCAGCACGCCCCCGAATCGTTGCTCGGGGCGATGGACGCGATCGGCACCGCCCGCGAGCGCATCGACGCCAACGTCCCGCCGCTGCTGGCCCTGGAAGCGATGATGATCTCGCTGCGCGTGCAGGCATGACCTGACGTAGCGTTGAGGACCATGAGCCGCACCTCACTCACCTCCTCGCGCCGAACCGGACGGTCGACGCTCGCACTGCTCGCCGCGTCCGCGCTGGCCCTCAGTGCCTGCAGCGGTGGTTCGGACGACGGGGCGAGCACCTCGTCCCCGGTCGGCTCCCAGCCCTCGTCCGGCGCCGCCACGACATCCGGTTCTTCTTCGACCGGCGCGGCGGACCCGGCCAAGGCGCTGGAGAAGTTCTACACGCAGAAGCTGACGTGGGGCGACTGCGAAGGCGTGAAGTGCGCCAAGCTCACCGTTCCGGTCGACTACGCCGACCCGGGTGGCCAGACGATCCAACTCGCGTTGTCGAAGGTCGCCGCGAAGGGCAAGGCCAAAGGCTCCCTCGTGGTCAACCCGGGCGGTCCCGGGGCGAGCGGCTACGACTACGGCGCGATGGCCGACGGGGTCGTGACGCCGAAGGTGCTCGAGTCGTTCGACGTCGTCGGGTTCGACCCGCGCGGCGTGGGGCGCTCGGCGCCGATCACCTGTGCGTCCGACGCCGAGATGGACACCATGCTCGGCATCGACCCGACTCCCGACGACAAGACCGAGCAGTCCTCGGTGCAGAAGTCGGTCGGCACCTTCGCGCAGGCCTGCAAGGACAAGGCCGGACCGCTGCTCGGGCACGTCTCCACCGTCGAGGTGGCCAAGGATCTCGACGTGCTGCGCGCCGCACTCGGCAGCGAGAAGCTGGACTACCTCGGCTTCTCCTACGGAACCTTCATCGGATCGACCTACGCCGACCTGTTCCCCCAGCGCGTCGGACGCTTCGTGCTCGACGGCGTGGTGCCGCCCGACGTCACCTCCCAGGAGATGAACCTCGGACAGGCCACCGGATTCGAGGCAGCGACCCGCAGTTATGTCGAGGACTGTGTCAGCAAGGGCGACTGCTATCTCGGCTCGACCGTCGATGCCGGCATGCAGCGCATCCGCACATTCCTGAAGCAGCTCGACGCCAAGCCGTTGCCGATCTCCGGCGAAGGCCCGGTCACCCGGTTCACCGAGGGCTGGGCCACGCTCGGTCTCGCGCTCGGGTTCTACTCCAAGGCGAGTTGGCCGTCCCTGACCGAGGCGCTGAAGGCGGCGATGGGCGGCGACCCCAAGCCGTTGATGGCAATGGCCAACCAGTATGCCGGCCGACAGGCCAACGGTGCCTACCAGGACAACTCGATGCAGGCGTTCTACGCGGTGTCGTGTCTCGACCGTAAGGCGAGCAACAACCTGGACGAATATGCAAAGGACGCAACGGAGTTCGCCAAGAAGGCGCCGACCTGGGGCAACATGCTGGCCTGGGGTTCGCTCACCTGCGGTGAGTGGAAGGTGCCGGCGACCGGCAAGCAGAAGAAGGTCACCGCCGACGGCGCCGGCCCGATCTTGGTGATCGGCAACACCCGTGACCCCGCGACGCCGCTCGCCTTCGCGCAGCGTCTGGCAAAGGACCTCAAGCACGCGCGCCTGCTCACCTTCGACGCCGACGGACACACCGCCTACGGCCAGAGCGAGTGCGTCAACGACGCCGTCGACGGGTACTTGCTGAACGGCACTCTGCCGCCGGACGGCCAGACCTGCTGACGGCGAACCTCGCCCGCACGACCGCGCACCTCGCGGGCAGTCGTACGGTTCTCGGGTGAGTTTTCGACCCGTTGCCCTGTTCGACTTCGACGGCACCCTGGCCGACACGATCCCGCTGATCGTGCAGTCCTACCACCACACCTTGGAGACCTCCGGGTTGCCGGCGGTGGACGAGGTGGAGGTGCGTTCGTGGATCGGGCGTCCGCTGCAGCCGGTGTTCGAGGAGCGTTACCCGGGCCGCGGCGAAGAGCTGACCGCGACCTACCGTGACTGGAACCTCGCCCAGCACGACGCCCTGATCGAGCGCGTCGAGGGGATGCCGGAGCTACTGAAGTCGCTGTCCGGCAAGGGGATCCGGCTCGGTGTCGTTTCATCGAAGAAGGCGTCCACCGTCCTGCAGGGATTGCGGGTGGTCGGGTTGGACGAGGCGATCGACGTGCTGGCCGGGATGGACGAGACGGCCAAGCACAAGCCCGAACCCGACCCGCTGCTGTTCGCCGCCGATGCTCTCGGTGCCGACCCGTCGGATTGCGTGTACATCGGTGACGCGGACGTCGACGTGCTGGCCGCTCGCGCGGCGGGCATGGCGTCCGTCGCGGTGACCTGGGGTGCCGGTACGCGCGAGGTGCTGGAGTCACTGGACCCCGACGCGATCGTCGACACGGTGGACGAACTGCGGGAGTTCCTGCTCAGAGGCTGACCCGTGCGGCCTTGGCGTTGAGGTAGCGCTGCTCGGGGATGCTGTGCGTCAGGCTCGCCGCGAGAGCGAACGCCGCCGCGGGCCGGCTCATCCTCCCCGGCGAGTTCGAGCAGGTGCGCGCGGGTGGCATGGAGTCGGTGGTTGCCCCGTTGTGCCGGGTCGGCGAGCAGCGGTCGGTCGGCGCGGTGAGCCCGGCCTCACGGATCGTGGTCTTCGCGCGACTGATCCGTTGCCCGATGGTCGCCGAGGGCATGAGCAGCTGATCGTCACTGGTCCTCGCCGCCGGGCCACATCGTCGGCCGCAACTCGATCGTCTCGCCCGGACCGGCGAACTTCACCGCGACTTCTTCGGCGCGAGCGCGGTCCTGCACATCGATGAGGAAGAAGCCGGCGAACTGTTCCTTGGTCTCGGCGTACGGGCCGTCGGACGCGATCGGGTCGCCGTTCTTGACCCGGTAGAGGGTCGAGGACTTCGGGTCGCCCAGTGCTTCGCCGCCGATCAGTTCACCCTGCTTGCCCAGTTCCTCCAGGAACGCGTCGGGCGTCCACCCGTGCTGTAGTTCGCCGGCGTCATGCATCCCGAACGCCGGAATCTCGGGATCGTCGTGGCCATGGGGCTTCGAACTGCAGCAGTTTGCGTACGACTCACCGTGGATTCCGAAGTGGATCGACGAAGAAAGGCCCCCGGCGGACCGGGGGCCTTGACTGAGCCGCTTGTCGGAATCGAACCGACGACCTATTCATTACGAGTGAATCGCTCTGGCCAACTGAGCTAAAGCGGCGCCGCAACCGGCAGCGCGGACGCGCACGGATGCGATCAGCGAGTATACGCGCCGGGTGTGTATCCGCCGAATCGAGCGGCCGGACTACGGCCGATCGCTCGGGGCTGCGATCATCGAGGGGTGAACGAGCTCGCCATGTTGCCCGCGAAGTCCGAAGCTCTCGGGATGGGACCGACGTTCATCATGTTCTCGATGGGGTTCGTCGCGATCTTCGTGATCATGGTGATGATCGGCGAACGCCGTAATCGCAACAAGCCGCGTCAGGAGCCGATCCGCAAGCCGGTGCTGGTGCAGAAGGACGAGGAGCGCAAGCGTCGCAAGGAGCAGGGCGACCTCTGAGTGCTGCCGGGACGACACCGATCCACCACTGCACGCCGAGTGGGCTCGGCATCGCAGCGCACCTTGGTTGAGCCGCGCTGCCTCCTTCGTCGGCAGCGCGGCTCAACCAGCGGCGTGGGTGGTTCGGCTCAGCCAGCGGAATCTGTAGCGCGGCTCAGTCAGCGTTGACGCGCTCGATGATCGCCTCGGCGACGTCGTCCGTGCGGGTCTCGGGCAACCAGTGCCCGGCCGGCAACTCGATGAAGTGGTACGGCCCGTCGCAGAATTCCTCGGTCTTCTCCGCCGCCGCACGGCCGAGTGCGAAGTCCTTGCTGCCCCAGATGTAGGTCGCCGGGATCGACACGTGCTTTGCGCCGCCGCCGTCCGACTTCTTGCGTCCGGGCTTGGCGTTCGCGACCAAGGAGGCGCGGCTGGACAAAGAGCGGTACCAACCCAGCGGTCCGTGCAACGACTCGCGGGTGCTGAAGCGAGCCACGTAGCGATCCGCGTACGAGTCGGGAAGTCCGGTGCGGGAGAACATCTTTCGCATCCCGCGCGACATCTGCAGTTCGGGCAGGAAAGGCACCTGGAACGCTGCCATGTACCAGCTCTTGCGCCACTGCCCGCCGTGCTGCAGTGCCCAGGCCATCGCAGCCGGGTGCGGCGTCGACAACACGGTCACCGTCGAGACCAGGTCGGGCCGGTGCGCCGCCATCGACCACGCGACCGCGCCTCCCCAGTCGTGCCCGACCAGGTGCACCTTCTCGGCGCCGCTCGCCTCGACCAGTGCCGCGATGTCGCCGATCAACTCACGGATGTCGTACGCCGCCCGACCCTTCGGCGTGGCGCCGGGGGAGTAGCCACGCTGGTCGGGGGCAAGTGTGCGCAGCCCGGCGTCGTTGAGACGACCTGACACACCCGTCCATGCGGTGCCATCCTGTGGGAAGCCGTGCAGCAGAACGACCACCTCACCGTCGCGGGGGCCGCTGTCGGTCACGTCGAAGACCAGTCCGTCACGCGCGAAATTCTTCATGGGGACGAGCCTGACACGTCGAACCCACAAAGGAGGACGAAGTGAGCACGGCGCCGGTTGCGTATCCACTCGGCGGACGACGGGCCTGGTTCGTCTGGGGCGCAGCGCTGCTGGTCTACGTGCTCGCCGTCTTCCACCGGGCCTCGCTCGGCGTCGCGGGGGTGCTCGCTGCCGAACGCTTCCACATCACCTCGGCGCAGCTGGCCGCTTTCACCATGGTGCAGCTGCTGGTCTACGCCGCGATGCAGGTGCCGGTCGGAGCGATGCTCGACCGCTTCGGCTCGCGCGCCCTGCTGACCACCGGTCTGGCGATGATGACCCTCGCACAGGCCGGGTTCGCGTTCGCCCACACGTTCGGAGCCGGCGTGCTCGCGCGGGTGTTCGTGGGCATGGGGGACGCGATGGTGTTCGTGTCCGTGCTGCGACTGGTCGCGCTGTGGTTTCCGCCGGCGCGGTCCGCGATGGTCACCCAGGCGACCGGATGGGCCGGACAGGTCGGCTCGATCCTTGCCGCGGGTCCGTTGTCGGCCGCCCTGCACACGTACGGCTGGCAGCGATCGTTCCTGATCGCGTCCGGTTCCGGTGTTGTCGTCGCGATCGTCATGCTGCTGGTCGTCCGCGACACCCCCTACCTCGACCCGAATCGCACGAAGCTGCGCATGCGCGCTGTCGGACGCGCGTTGCGTTCGGCCTGGCGGACGCCGGGTACCCAGCTCGGCCTGTGGTGCCATTTCACCGCCCAGTTCAGCGCGACGGTCTTTGCGATGATCTGGGGATTCCCGTACCTGACCGTCGGATTGGGGATGTCCTCGGGGAGGCGAGTGCCCTGCTCACGCTGATGGTGATCACCGGGATCATGGTCTCGCCGTTCATCGGCGGGTTCACCGTCCGCTTCCCGTATTCGCGATCGACGCTCGTGCTCGGCCTCGTCCTCGCCATCGTGGCGACGTGGACGGTCGTGCTGCTGTGGCCTGGACGGCCGCCGACCCCGCTGATCGTGCTGCTCGGCATCATGATGTCGATCGGCGGACCCGGATCGATGGTCGGCTTCGACCTCGCCCGCACCTTCAACCCGCCGGACCGCATCGGCTCGGCCACCGGCATCGTCAACGTCGGTGGGTTCACCGCATCCCTGTGCACCGTCGTCCTGATCGGCGTGGTGCTCGACCGTGTCTCCCCGGGTGGGCCTGCGACCTGGACCAACAACAGCTTCCGAGCGGCGTGGTGCGTCCAGTACATCGTCTGGACGATCGGCATCGTGCAGATCGTGCGGCTGCGTCGTCTGGCCCGGGCGGAGATCGACACCAACCCCGAGATGGAGCACCTGCGTCGCCGGATCTCCAAGCGGCACGGCTGACCAGCCCGCCGCCGTTACGCTCGCACCTGACGTACGAGCGTGCGGAAGGGAAGCAGTGCTGAAACGAGTGTTGGCCGGTGGCGCCGTCGTTCTGCTGGCTGTCGGCGGTTACGGCGTGCTGGACGTTCACGACAAGGTTCCCGGCATCCTCACCCTCGACAGCACCAGCCCTTCACCCGTGCCATTGCCCTCGCAGGCCACCCCGGCGCCGTCGTACCCGGCTCCGAAACCGCCGTCCGCGCCGCCCGCAGTGCCCGTCGCGTCCGGGCAACCGTTGAGCGCCCCGCAGGTGGCCGCTGCGTTGAAGGGACCGCTCGCGTCCAAGAGCTACCTGAAGGACACCTCGGTCGTCGTACGCGACGCGGCGACCGGCGCGACCCTCTTCGACCAAGGCGGCGCGCGCGCCCTCATCCCGGCATCGACCACGAAACTGCTCGCGGCCTGGGCTGTCGCCACGACCATGGACCTGAACAAGCCGTTCACCACGAAGGTGGTCGACGACGGCGGACAGCCCGTGCTCGTTGCCGGCGGAGACACGGTCCTCGCGCCGGGCAAGGGTGATCCGAACCAGATCGTCGGTCACGCCGGCGTCGCCGATCTCGCCGCACAGGTCGCGACCGGGCTGAAGAAGCAGGGTCGCACCTCGGTGACCGTCGGCCTCGACACCACCACCTACGCACCCGGTCCGGACGCGGTGAGGACCTGGCACCCCGACTACCTCGGGATGGGATTCTCGGCCCGGATCGCGCAACTCGGCCTGTCCACCGAGCGCTCACAGCCCCCGAAGCCTGCCGCAGCCGACCCGAACAGGTCGGTGTTGAACGCGTTGGTCTCCGAACTCGGCAAGCGCGGCATCACCGCGGTCGCCGGCGGCGAGGTCAAGTCCGCAGCCGGAGTCCCCGTACTTGGGTCGGTGCAGAGTGCCCCGTTGATCGACGTGCTCGGTCAAGCGATGCGTGACAGCGACAACGCGATGATCGAATCCCTCACGCGCGCAGCTGCGTTCGGTCAGGGCGTACCCAGTGACTCTGTCACGACATGGGTGAGTTCTCTGCTCGAGAAGGACGGGTTCGACACCACCGGCGTGAAGCTCGCCGATGTCAGCGGACTGTCCGACGGCACCACGATCCCGGCGAAGCTGTTGAGCGACCTGCTCGTTGCCGGCACGACCGGAAGGAGCAAGCCCTTTCAGGAAGTGCTCGCCCGCGAGTCGGTCGCTGCCTGGAACGGCACCCTGCACGACCGCTACTCCCTCGACTCCGACAAGTGGGCCGCCGGTGAGGTGCGGGCCAAGACCGGCAGCCTGCCCGACGTCAGCTCACTCGCCGGCACGGTCGTCACCGATTCCGGACGCCTTCTCGTCTTCGCGATCATCAGCAACGGCCCGATGAACGGGGCCGGCGCGTGGGGCGTCCGCGCCGCGATCGACAACACCGTCGCGGCGCTCGCGAAGCTCTGACCGAACCGTCGCTTAGGTTGGCTGACATGTCGTACGTGGATTGGACCGTCGCCCGCCGCATCGGACGACGCGTGGCCGTTGACGGCCCGACCGTGAGTCTGGGGGAGGCGCACGCCGTCACCGAGGATCTTCGAATCGCGGCAGAACGCGCCTACGAGCCGGTCGCTTCCACTGCTCGCCTCGACACCGCCGGTCATCCGCACTCGCCGGTGCACGTCGTGGACCGGGGCACCTGGATCGACGTCAACGTCAACTCGTTCGCATCGCTGACCGACCCGGTGATGGACAAACTGCTGGCCAAGCGGGCCGGCGGCCGGGCCACCCGGGCCGTGACGTCCAAGGTCTCCGGCACCGAGGCCGGCGGGTTGCTCGGATTCGTCTCGTCGAAGGTGCTGGGCCAGTACGACCTCGCCCCCGGTGGACAGCCGAGCCTGCTGCTCGTGGCTCCCAACATCGTTGCGGCAGAACGAGAACTGAACGTAGACAGCCACGACTTCCGGCTGTGGGTGTGCCTGCACGAGGAGACCCACCGAGTGCAGTTCACTGCCGTCCCATGGCTGCGTGATCACATGATCGACAGTTCGAGGTCACTGATGGTCGACCTGGTGCCCGACCCCGAGGCCGTGCCGCAGAAGCTGAAGGAGATCAGCTCTCGGTTGCCGGCCGCGCTCAAGGAGGGCGGCAGCGGGCTCGCCGACGTGTTCGTCACGCCCGAGCAGCGCGAACGGGTCGCTGCGCTGACCGCCGTCATGTCGCTGCTGGAGGGCCACGCCGATGTCGTGATGGACGACGTCGGCCCTCAGGTCGTGCCCAGCGTCGAGGAGATCCGGCGCAAGTTCGACCAGCGGCGCAAGGGTGCCGGCTCGGTCGACCGGTTGTTGCGCCGATTGCTCGGGCTCGAGGCCAAGATGCGGCAGTACCGCGACGGCGCCGTCTTCTGCCGCGCGGTGATCGACAAGGTCGGTGTCGACGGACTCAACGAGGTCTGGACCTCACCGGAGACCCTCCCGACCGCCGTGGAGATCACCGAGCCCGAACGCTGGCTCGCCCGCGTCCATGGCTGAGTGGTCGGTCAGCGGTGCCCGGGCCTGACCCCGCGGTCGCCGCCATCCGGTTGGCCGTGCGGACCGCGCTGCGGGACAACGGGTTACGCCGGGTGATCCTCGGGTGCTCGGGCGGCGCAGACTCCACGGCCCTGGCTGCCGCCGTCGCCTTCGAGGCACCCAAGCTGGATGCAGAAGCGCTGGCGATGGTCGTCGATCACGGGCTCCAGGACGGCTCGGCACAGATCGCGCAGGACGCGGCCGAACGCGTCCGCCGCCTCGGACTGTCCGCGCAGGTGGTCGCGGTCGAGGTCGCCGACAGCAAGGACGGTCCGGAGGCGGCAGCCCGCGCAGCACGGTACGCGGCGCTTCGAGAAGCCGCGGGGCGGACGGAAGCGGACGCAATCCTGCTCGGCCACACCCAGGACGACCAGGCGGAGAGCGTGCTGCTCGGGCTCGTGCGGGGGTCCGGGCTCCGGTCCATCGCGGCGATGGCACCGGCCGGGCACGGCCTCGTCCGACCGCTGCTGCGCATCAGCCGACAGCAGACCCGGCAGGCGTGCGCGGCCGAGGGATTGGTGTTCTGGGACGACCCGCACAACGACGACCCACGCTTTTCCCGGGTGCGTGTGCGTCGCGCGCTCGCCCATCTCGAAGGTGATCTCGGTCCGGGATTGATCAAGGGTCTTGCCCGCACGGCCGACCTCGCCCGCCAGGACGCCGACCACCTCGACGCCGAAACAGCAGCGCTGCAGGACCGCCTGGGTGGTGCGCCGTGGCCGGTGGAGGAGTTGACGGGCGTCCCGATCGCGATTCGCACCCGGTGGTGGCGCGGAGCGCTTGCGGCGCAGGGCGCGGTCATCGCCGACCTGTCCTCGACACACGTGGCGTCCCTGGAGACCCTGCTCACCGGTTGGCGCGGGCAAGGACCCGTGGACGTCCCCGGACGGCTTCGGGTGCGACGAGGCACCGGGCAGATCCACGTCGAGCCCAGCGGTCAGGTTGAATAGGCCCATGGATTCCGCGCACCTCGGTGACGACCTCGACCACGTCCTGTACACGCAGGAGCAGATCCACGCCCGGCTCGAGGAGCTCGGCAAGGAGATCTGGGCCGACTACCACGACAAGGAAGTGCTGCTGGTCGGCGTCCTGAAGGGCGCGGTGTTGGTGATGGCCGACCTCATGCGTGCGCTGCCCGGCACCGTGACCATGGACTGGATGGCTGTGTCGTCGTATGGCTCGGGCACCAAGTCCTCCGGCGTCGTCCGCATCCTGAAGGACCTCGACACCGACATCTCGAACCGGCACGTGCTGATCGTCGAGGACATCATCGACTCTGGGCTGACCCTGAACTGGATCCGCAGCAACCTGCTGTCCCGCAACCCGGCTTCGCTGGAGATCTGCACCCTGCTGCGCAAGCCCGAGGCCGCCAAGGTCGAGATCGATTGCAAGTACGTCGGCTTCGAGATCCCCAACGAGTTCGTCGTCGGTTACGGCCTGGACTTCGACGAGAAGTACCGCAACTTGCGCGACATCGGCGTGCTCGCGCCGCACATGTACTCGTAGGCTTCGCAGGCTCAGCCCTGTCCTCGGCGTGGTCTCGATCGCGCTCGGTCGGTAACCTCCCTCGCTACTCGACCACCGATGTGAGGTAGCCGGAACACAATTCGTCCCTGGTCCGTTGGGGCTGGGAGGATGGACCGATCGGTTTGCGCCGGTCCACCACGATGTAGCGTCGGTCAGCGAGTCGGCTGTCGGTCAGCTGGTAATGCACAGTGAGCAGGAGGCACGGGGCGACCACCCCGCACGTACATGAAATCGAAGCGTCTCGTCCGCGGCCCCTGGCTGCTGATCGCCCTCGTCATCGCGGGTGCGTTCATCTGGTTCTCCGTCGGCAATGCCGGTGGCTACCAGAAGATCGACACCTCAGAAGCCCAGAAGCTCATCGCCAACAAGCAGGTGGAGTCGGCCAAGCTCACGCCCGACAGCATCAACCTGACGCTGAAGACGGCGTACACCGGTGGTGAGGCCAAGGACGCCAAGAAGGTCCAGGCCGATTACGTCACAGCCCGCGGCAACCACATCGTCCAGCTGCTGGAGAAGAACCCGCCGGCGAAGGGCTTCACCGACGACCCGGCCCGGCAGAACGTCTTCGTGTCGTTGCTGTTCACGATCCTGCCGCTGCTGCTGGTGCTCGGTGTCTTCTGGTTCATCCTGAGCCAGATGCAGGGCGGCGGTTCGCGCGTCATGCAGTTCGGCAAGTCGAAGGCAAAGCTCGCCACCAAGGACATGCCGACCGTCACCTTCTCCGACGTCGCCGGCGCCGATGAGGCGGTCGAGGAACTCCACGAGATCAAGGAGTTCCTGGAGTCACCGAAGAAGTTCCTGGACGTCGGCGCGAAGATCCCGAAGGGCGTGCTGCTCTACGGCCCGCCCGGTACCGGTAAGACCCTGCTGGCCCGCGCCGTTGCCGGCGAGGCCGGCGTCCCGTTCTACTCGATCTCCGGTTCCGACTTCGTCGAGATGTTCGTCGGTGTGGGTGCCTCTCGCGTCCGCGACCTGTTCAACCAGGCCAAGGAGAACGCCCCGGCGATCATCTTCGTCGACGAGATCGACGCCGTCGGCCGCCACCGTGGTGCCGGTCTGGGCGGTGGCCACGACGAGCGCGAGCAGACCCTCAACCAGTTGCTGGTCGAGATGGACGGCTTCGACGTCAAGACCAATGTCATCCTGATCGCGGCGACCAACCGTCCCGACATCCTCGACCCGGCGCTGCTGCGTCCGGGACGTTTCGACCGTCAGATCGCGGTCGAGGCGCCCGACATGGCCGGCCGTCATCACATCCTGCAAGTGCACGCCAAGGGCAAGCCGATGGCGAACGACGTCGACCTGCTCGCCGTCGCCCGTCGCACCCCGGGCTTCTCCGGTGCCGACCTCGCCAACGTGCTGAACGAGGCGGCGCTGCTGACCGCCCGCAGCAACGCGCAGATCATCGACAACCGTGCGCTCGACGAGGCGATCGACCGCGTCATGGCAGGCCCGCAGAAGAAGACCCGTGCGATGAGCGCCAAGGAACGCAAGATCACCGCGTACCACGAGGGTGGTCACGCGCTCGTCGCCGCGGCGATGAACCACACCGCGCCGGTCAGCAAGATCACGATCCTGCCGCGCGGCCGCGCTCTCGGGTACACGATGGTGCTGCCGATCGACGACAAGTACTCCACCACCCGTAACGAGTTGCTCGACCAGCTGGCGTACGCGCTCGGCGGACGTGTGGCCGAGGAGGTCGTGTTCCACGACCCGTCCACGGGTGCGTCCAACGACATCGAAAAGGCGACCGGTATGGCGCGCCAGATGGTCACGCAGTTCGGCATGAGCGAGCGCGTCGGCGCGGTCAAGCTCGGCTCCGGTAACTCCGAGGTCTTCCTCGGGCGCGACATGGGCCACGAGCGCGACTACTCCGAGGCGCTCGCGAGCGTCGTCGACGACGAGGTGCGCCGCTTCATCGAGGCCGCGCACGACGAGGCGTGGCACGCGATCAACGACAACCGCGACATCCTCGACGCCCTCGTGCTCGAACTCCTGGAGAAGGAGACGCTGAACGCCGAGCAGCTCGCCGAGATCTTCAAGAACGTGCACAAGCGTCCGAAGCGTCAGGTGTGGCTGTCCAGCGACCGCCGGTTCGTCAGCGACCGCCCGCCGGTCATGACCGAGGCCGAGAAGCGTGCGCTGGCCCAGGGCGTCGACCTCGACAAGGACGAGGAGCGTCCGGTGGAGGCAATCGTCGAGGTGCCGGACGGTGGACGCATTGACCCGCCGGGCATTTGATCGTGATCGCGCCGCCGCGGCGGTGCGTGAACTGCTGATCGCGGTCGGGGAGGACCCCGACCGCGACGGCCTGGTCGACACCCCGATGCGGGTCGCCAAGTCGTTCGAGGAAGTGTTCTCCGGCCTGGATCAGGATCCCGCCGAGGTGCTCTCGCGCACCTTCGAGATCGATCACGACGAGCTGATCATCGTCAAGGACATCGAGCTCTACAGCACCTGCGAGCACCACCTGGTGCCCTTCCACGGCGTCGCACACGTCGGATACATCCCGGCCAAGGACGGACGAGTGACCGGGCTGTCGAAGATCGCCCGCCTGGTCGATGTGTTCGCCAAGCGTCCGCAGGTGCAGGAGCGGCTGACCACGCAGATCGCCGACGCGATCATCACCCACCTGGATGCCCAGGGCGTGCTGGTGGTCTTGGAATGCGAGCACCTGTGCATGTCGATGCGCGGCGTGCGTAAGCCCGGCGCCACGACGATCACCTCCGCGGTGCGAGGCGTGCTGCGTGACCCGGCGACCCGGTCCGAGGCGATGAGCCTGATGAAGGCTTCCTCCCACCGATGACCGCCCGGTCGTTGCCGAAGCGGCCCGCCGACCGCCCGTTGGTCATGGGCGTGGTCAACGTGACCCCCGATTCGTTCTCCGACGGCGGACGCTGGTTCGACCACGAAGCCGCGATCGCGCACGGTCGCGACCTCATCGCCCAGGGTGCCGACATCCTGGACGTCGGTGGCGAGTCGACCCGTCCAGGTGCCGAACGACCGTCCGCCCAGGATGAACAGGCCCGCGTGCTGCCGGTGGTCGAGGCTCTTGCTGCCGACGTGCCGATCTCGGTCGACACGATGCGCGCATCCGTGGCGCACGCGTGCGTCGAGGCCGGAGCGGCGATCGTGAATGACGTCAGCGGGGGCCTGGCCGACCCGGAAATGGCGACCATGGTTGCCGAGGTCGGGGCGGCGTACGTCGCCATGCACTGGCGCGGTCACAGTCACGACATGCAGACCCGCACGCAGTACGACGATGTGGTCGAGGACGTCCTGCGTGAGCTGAGCGAGCGCCGGGACGCACTGTTGGACAGCGGGATCCGTCCTGAGCTGTTGGTGCTCGACCCGGGCCTGGGTTTCGCCAAGACAGCCGCTCAGAACTGGGCGGTGTTGCGTGCCACGCCGCGCTTCATGGAACTCGGTCACGAATTGTTGGTCGGGGCCTCCCGTAAGTCCTTCCTCGGTCCGGTCGGATCGGTGGACGGTTCGCCGTTGCCCGCCGACCGGCGTGATGCCGCGACGGCTGCGGTCAGCGTGGTGCTGGCCCAGGCCGGGGTCTGGGCGATCCGCGTGCACGAGGTGCGCTCCACCAGGGCGGCCTGCGACGTCGTCGGCTCGCTGCGGGCGGCGCGATGAGCGACACGATCACGATCACCGGCCTCGAGGTCACCACCTGCCACGGCGTGCTTGCGAGCGAGAAGGTCGAGCCGCAGCGTTTCCTCGCCGACATCACGTTCGGCATCGACGTCCGCCGGGCCGGCGAGTCCGATGACCTCACCAGGTCGGTCAGCTACGCCGACGTCGCCCAGGCGGCCGAGGCCGTCCTGCGCGGCGAACCGGTCGATCTCATCGAGACTCTGGCCGAGCGCATCGCCGCGTCCACGCTTTCCTTTCCCGGGGTCGAGTCCGCCACCGTGACCATTCGCAAGCCGCAGGCTCCTGCCGGCGTCCCGTTCCACGACGCCCGGTTGGGTGGGCCCGCGGTCACCGTGCACCGCGAGCACGACCGCCCTGTCGTCATCGCAGCAGGCGCCAACCTCGGCGACCGGCAGGCCACGCTGGAGGCCGCGATCCGCGCGCTGGACGAGACCGACGGACTCACCGTCGTCGCGGTCGCGCCACTCGTCGAGACCGACCCGGTCGGCGGACCTGACCAGCCCGACTACCTCAACACCGTCATCCTGGGCCGCTCGCGCCTGGCGCCGCAGACGCTGCTCGACCGGCTGCACCAGATCGAGCGCTGGCACCACCGCACCCGCGAAGTCCGTTGGGGGGCAAGGACGCTCGACCTCGATCTGATTCAGGTCGGCGACCCGTCCGACGGCTCCGATCTGAGCAGTGACACCGACGAGCTGACCCTCCCGCACCCGCGAGCCTGCGAGCGCGGTTTCGTGTTGGTGCCCTGGGCGAACCTCGACCCGGGTGCCCGGTTGCGCACCGCGGACGGCGTCCGCGCGGTCAGCGATCTCGCCGCCGAGGTCGACATCACCGGAGTCCGGGCGGTGAACGACTGATGCAGGACGGTGTCCAGGTACGACACCCGGTGATCGCCGGCGTCATCGCTTTCGTGCTGTCCTACGGTTTCCTGCGCTTCTGGAGCACGCAGGGCAACACGATCCCGCAGATCAGTTGGTTCACTGTCGCGGTCATTGCGCTGATGGGCGGGCTGGTCGTCGCCGGCGGTTGGCAGATCCGCTCGTACCGCCGGCACACCGCGCGCCGGATGCCTGCGCCCCAGGTGGCCCGTCGGACGTTGGTCGCCGCACAGGCGTCCGCCCTCGTCGGCGGCGTGCTTGCCGGTTGGTATGCGGGTCATGCAGCGGCGGCATTGCACAACCTCGACTCCGACCGTCTGCGCGGCATCGCGATCGTCGCGGCGGCCTCGGCTCTCGCGTCCGTCGGTCTGGCGATCATCGGCTTCGTGGTGCAGCAGTGGTGCCGCATCGACGAGGACGACGACGACAAGAAGCCGAAGGGCGACGCCACTCCCGCGTGAGGCCGTCCGTGCGCGGACAGATCGAGGGAGAATTGTTCCGTGAGCAGGAGAATTTCCCTGCCGGTGAGGAAAATCCCTTCCCGTAATCAGCGGTCGATGTCGCCGACGACGAAGAACATCGATCCCAGGATCGCGACCATGTCGGCGACCAGGGTCTCCTCGAGCACTTCACTCAGGACGGCCACATTGTTGAACGATGCCGACCGGAGCTTCAGGCGCCATGGCGTCTTGTCACCGCGGGAGACGAGGTAGTAGCCGTTGAACCCCAACGGGTTCTCGGTCGCGAAGTAGTCGGTGCCCTCGGGCACCTTCAGCACCTTCGGCAGCTTGACGTTGACCGGTCCGGCCGGCATCGAGCGCAACCGCTCCACGCAGGCTTCGGCCAGGTCGAGGCTGACATGGATCTGCTCCAGGAGCACTTCCAGGCGTGCCTCGCAGTCGCCGGCGGTGCGGGTCACCACGCGTCCGGGGCCGCCGGGCCCGAACAATTCACCGTAGGCAAGGTAGGGCTGGTCGCGACGCAGATCGACGTCGAGCCCGCTGGCTCGTGCGATCGGTCCGCTGACTCCGTACGCCTTCGCGGTGCGAGCCGGCAGCACGCCGATCCCACGCGTGCGGGCGCGCAGGATCTCGTTGCCGATCAGCAGCGATTCGAGTTCGGGCAGGCGACGACGGACGGCCTCGATCGCCGCGTCCACCCGCTGCAACCAGCCGGCCGGCAGGTCGTCGCGCAGGCCACCGACGCGGGAGAACATGTAGTGCATCCGTCCGCCGGAGATCTCCTCCATGACGGCCTGCAACTCCTCGCGCTCGCGGAAGCTGTAGAAGATCGGGGTGATCGCACCGAGCTCGAGTGGGTAGGAGCCGGCGAACATCAGGTGGTTCAGTACGCGATTGAGTTCGGCCAGCAGAGTGCGCGTCCAGGTGGCCCGTTGGGGCACGTCCATGCCCAGCATCCGCTCGACCGTGAGGGCGACACCGATCTCGTTGCTGAACGCCGACAGCCAGTCGTGTCGATTCGCCAGCACCATGATCTGCCGGTAGTCGCGCACCTCGAACAACTTCTCCGCGCCGCGGTGCATGTAGCCGATGACCGGTTCGGCGTGCTTGATCAGCTCGCCGTCGAGGGTGAGCCGCAGACGAAGGACGCCGTGCGTCGCGGGGTGCTGCGGACCGATATTGAGCACCATGTCGGTGGTGGAGAAACCGGTGCCGCCCACCGTCGCGGTCACCGACGGAGAATTTTGTGGTCCTGTGTCCGACCGGTTGCCCGCAAAGCGTTCGTCGTCGGAGCTGGAGGGCATGGGGCCAGTTCATCCCACCCGGGCGCAGCGTGCAAGCCGCCTCGCTGAGGGTGGCGGAAGGTACCGTGGGCGGCGTGAACGATCAGATGGGGGACCAGGGGCCGCAGACGCCGCCGCCGTCGCAGGACCGCTATTACCAGCGGTACCTGCAGGACACCGACCCGACGCTTCGGAGTTCGGGTGGAGCAGGCACCGGTGGTCGCAACGCGCTCATCGCCGCAGGAGTCGTCGCTGCGCTCGCGCTCGGTGGAGTCGGCATCTGGGCGTTGACCGGCGGTGGCGACGAGCAGGTCCAGGGCGGCGCTTCGCCGCCAACCACCGCCACCACGACACAGACCACGACCACATCGGCGTCGACGACGAGCACCACCACGTCGAGTTCGCCGACTGTCGATCTGCAGCAGGTTCGCGCCGAGCAGTACGGACCGGCGCTGAAGCCGGGTTGGAAGATCGTCGCCGGCACCTCGAAGTCGAACGCCGCCTATGACGTTCCGGACAACGACAAGTGGGAACCACCGAAGCACTCCGGTGACCTGCAGGGGTGGTTCGCCGACAACAAGGAGGACAAGGGCGTGGTCGCCAGCGCGCCGTCCGAGTACGGCAAGGGTCACTGTCCGACGGCGAAGACCGCCGCCACCGGATTCATCGGCTTCGTGAACATCGGCACCCGCGACCCGGCGGAAGCCGCCCCGTCCGTCATCGAGAACGTCGCGAAGCTGATCACGTACGACAAGAAGACGAAGAAATATCTGAAGTACAGCCCGGCCCGAACGCGTCAGATCACCGTGAACGGCGGGAAGACGCCTGCGATCGAGTCGCTGATGACGATGGACGTCGCGAACCCCGAAGCGAAGAGGTGCGAGGGGAAGAAGGCCGAGGCCCGGGTCGTCGCCTTCTCCGGGAGCGGGGTATCGGTGATGCTGTTGATCTCACGTGAGATGGACACCAAGGAGAAGATGTCCGACCAGGACATCCTCGACATCATCAACTCGTTGCGTCCGAAGAAGTGACCCGCTCCAGCGACCAGTAGAACGCGCCCAGTCCTGCAGGCTCGGTGAACGACGCGTAGGCGGAGCGTCGGCGCAGCATCAACAGGTACTTGGTCGGATCGATGCGCGCGAGCTCATGATCGGGTCGATCGGGAGTGACGAGGTATCGCGCGGCGATGTCCTTCTGCTGCAACAGTTCCGGTACACCGAGCGAGTCCATCGACACGTGCGCGGTGAGGTCGGTGGAGCCGTCGAAGCGGGGCTCGCAGATGGCGCCGGCCCGGTAGCCGGTGAAGGTCGAGTCCGTCGGCCGGTCCTCGATCGTGTGCCCGTAGTCGACGCAGATCAGCAGTCCGTCGGCGATCCGTGATCGCAGTTCGCAGTAGGCGTCGTCGCGCGTGGTGCCGATCTCGGCTGCTTGCGCGTCGGGCCAGTGCTGTTCGCACCACTCACGCTCCCGGTCGCTGAGTTCTCGGCCCGGACGCGACCCACCGTCGGGCGCGACCTCCAGAACGCGAAGGCCGTCGCACGTGGTCACGGCGATCTCGCATGGCACGACGTCCAGCCATTCGTGCGCCAGCACCAATGTCGACCTCAGATCGGTCAGTTCGTCCGGGAGGCTTGCGCCGCCGGGCGAACGGACCCACTCCACGGACGCAGGCAGTCCGGCCGGACGATCGACGACGTCCACACCGGTCAGCTGAAGGCGCTGCGACCGCTGAGCAATCAAAGCCAGCAGTTCACCTCTGCCACAGCCGATTTCGACCACGTGATCCAGCCGGTGCTCTTCGGCGATCGCGATGATGCACTCGGCGAGGAGTTCATCCACCCCGGGCAGGCCCTGCGCCGAGGTGCTGAAGTGGGCCGCCGGTCCGCCGGGTTGCCGGTAGAACCCGTCAGCCCCGTACAACGCCTCGTGCCACGCCTGGCGCAGCGGGCGCGTGGTCGGTGAATTCGGCACCAGCGCAGCGTACGAGGTGGGTCGGGTCGGCCCACAGGTAACGTCGTGCAGGTGATGAATTCGCCCCCTGCCCTGCGCATCGGACTCGTCGGCGTCGGCAAGGTCGGTGCTGTTCTCGGGGCTGCGCTCGCCGCATCCGGCCACCGGATCGTCGCTGTCTCGGCGGTCAGTGAGGCCTCCCTCGAACGGGCTGGGGCCATGCTTCCCGGCGTGCCGATCGTCCCGATCCCCGAGGTGGTTGCCTGCGCGGACGTGATCCTGATGACTGTCCCGGACGACGCGCTCGGCCCACTCGCGGACGGATTGGGAGCCGAAAATGCCTGGGCCGGTGGGAAACTGGTCGTCCACACCAGCGGATTTCACGGCCCCTCGGTTCTGCAGGCGGTGCTCGACGCCGGCGGGGACGTCGTCGCGATGCACCCCGCGATGACGTTCACCGGTGGGCCGAAGGACCTGCCCCGCCTGGCCGGCACGCCCTTCGCGGTCACGGCATCGCCGGGGGCGCAGTTGATCGGCGAGGCACTGGTCGTCGACATCGGGGGCGATCCGTTCTATCTCGCCGAGGTCGATCGGCCGCGCTATCACGCGGCCCTCGCCCACGGCTCGAACCACTTGGTCACGCTCGTCGCCCAGGCTCAGCAGGTCTTGCGGGAGGTGGGTATCGACGATCCGTCGCGCATCCTGCGCCCGTTGCTCGAGGCGAGCCTGGACAACGCGCTGGAGCGGGGCGACAAGGCACTCACCGGGCCGGTGGCCCGCGGTGACCTTCAAACAGTGCGTGCCCATCTCGGCGTACTGACGGACGACGCGCTGATGGCCTATCGTGCGATGGCTCTGGCAACGACGCAGCGGGCGGCGACGCGACGCGTCCTGCCGGCCGAAAAAGTAGACCCGATGACCGACCTGCTTTCCAAGGAGAACCGATGACCCTGAGGATCGCGCGCACCCGCGAGGAGCTGGCGAACGCTCGCCGCGAGCTGACCGGCACCGTCGGGGTGACGATGACCATGGGTGCGCTGCACAGCGGTCACGCCGAACTCATCGAGCAGGCGCGCTCCAGGGTGGATCATGTGATCGTCACGATCTTCCTCAACCCGCTGCAGTTCGCTCAGGGGGAGGACCTGTCGCGGTACCCGCGCACGTTCGAGTCCGACGTGGAGATCTGCCGTGAACACGGTGCGCCGATCGTCTTCGCTCCGAGTCCGGACGTCGTCTACCCCGAGGGGGAGCCGGGAATCCGGGTCTCGGCCGGACCACTGGGTTCTGTGCTGGAAGGTGCGTCGCGTCCGGGGCACTTCGACGGAGTGCTGACCGTCGTGGCGAAACTGCTGCACCTGGTGCGGCCGGACAAGGCGTTCTTCGGCCAGAAGGACGCGCAGCAGCTGCTGCTGATCCGGCGCATGGTGCGCGATCTCGATTTTCCCGTCGACATCGTTCCCGTCGAGACGGTGCGGGAGGACGACGGTCTCGCACTCAGCAGCCGCAACACCTATCTGTCACCGTCCGATCGAGAGGTGGCTCTCAGCCTTTCTGCTGCGTTGAAGGCCGGTGCCGACATGGCGCAGACCGGACCGGCCGCGATCCGTCGCGCGGCCCGCGACGTGCTGGTGCGCGAGCCGCTGGCGATCGTCGACTACCTGGTGCTGGTGCACCCGACGACGCTGGAAGAGGTGCCCGAGTGGTACCGCGGCCCCGCCCTGCTCGCGGTCGCGGCGAAGGTCGGCACGACCCGGCTGATCGACAATCTGCCCCTGGTCGTCGGCCCCGGCGGCGGCGCGCGCCCGGTGGTCGAATACGCCGACTGACCGGCCGCTCGGTGAGGGTGTCGGTCATGCCGCGTGAAGGGGTGCGCCGAACGGCGTTCTATCCTTGGTGATCGTGTGGCCCTACATCGCAACCCTCCTGCCGTCCATCGGGCTGCTCTATCTGTTCTACGTGATCATGAAGCACATCCTCGAGGGCGATCGCCGCGAGCGAATTGCCCAGGCTCAGTGGGAGCGCGATCAGCAGGTCGGTCCGCCGCCGTCGGATCATTCCTGAGAACCACCGCAGCCCATTTTTTGGCCGGAGTTTCTTTCTGCGCTGATTCGTGACTAAATTGGTCTCCGTAATTCTGGAAGACCGATCAGACGGAGGAAATGATGGCGCAGCGGGTTCAGATCAAACTCATCGACGACCTCGATGGCGCGGACGCCGACGAGACTGTGTCGTTCGGACTCGACGGAGTCGTCTACGAGATCGACCTTTCGCAGTCGAATGCGGCCCAGTTGCGCGATGACCTCGCGAAATGGGTCGGAAATGCACGTCGGGTCAAGGGTCGCGCCTCGCGCAGTGCACGCCCTGCCGGTGTGAAGGACGACCTGAACAAGGTTCGTGAATGGGGTCGTGCGAACGGTTTCCAGGTCAGTGAGCGCGGTCGTGTTTCGCGCGAGGTGCAGGAAGCTTACGCAGCCGCCAACAACTGAATGGTCAGTGTTCGATCGCATCCATCAGATCGCCGTCGCGGTCGAGGCGCTCGAGCACATCCTCGAAATCGAGTTGACGCAGCACCCCCGGGTGCTGCGTTTCTCGTTCCAGTTCGTCCCACGTGCGTGGCGCGGCCACTGTGGGACGCTCCTTCGCGCGCATCGAGTACGGGCAGACCGTCGTCTTGGCGGCGACATTCTGCGACCAGTCCAGCAGGATCTTGCCCTTGCGCAGATTGGTCGTCATCTTCCACACCACGAGATCGGGCATGTCCTTGGTGAGCGCCTGCGCCACCTCGCGCATCGAATCGCGCACCTCGTCGCTCGAACGGGAACCATCCAAAGGCGCGTACAACTGCAGGCCTTTGCTGCCCGAGGTGACCGGAACACTGGTGTCATGTCCGAGGTCGGTCAGTCGTTCGCGGACAGCCAGGGCGAGAACGGCGCATTCGTGCAGACCGGCCGGCGCGCCGGGGTCGAGATCGATGACCAGGCGGTCCGGATTCTTGGGGGTGAGGTTTTCGTCGACCCGCCACTGCGGTACGTGCAACTCGATGGAGGCCAGATTGGCCAGATAAGTGAGCCCGGCCACATCTTCCACCAGCGGGTAAGTCACCTGATCTCCGCCGCGCGAACCACGCGAGTCGATGGTCACCCGCCCCAGCCAGTCCGGTGCACCTTGGGGCAGATTCTTTTCGAAAAAGCTGATCCCACCCACGCCCTCGGGAAATCTGATCCGGGTCAACGGCCGGTGCTCGAGTTGCGGCAACAACACCGGGGCGACGGTGGCGTAATAGTGCAACACCTCACCTTTTGTCGTTTCGGTCGCCGGAAACAGCACTTTGTCCAGATTCGACAGGCCGAGTTTGCGGCCGTCCACCTCGACCGTGACGGTCTGTTTCTCCGGTGCCATCATTCGTCTCCGTTCGGGGAAGCCGCATGAAGCTGCAGGTCGGCCACGGTCAGATCCGAGCGCAAGCCGCGCCAGGCGGGCTGCCGTAAGCGGCCGGCGTCGGAAAGGCCGTGGAACTCGACATCGGCAACAAGGTGCGGCTCGACCCAGATCGCATCGCGCGCGTCGACGTCCGGCACACCGGTGACCACCGGCGGAGTCTCACGACGCAGCGGGAGCAGGTCGCGGGCGAGCGTCACCCCCTTGCGACCGGCCAGGCCGGAGCCGACGCGTCCGCGATAGGCGAGCCCGACCTCGGTGGGCTCGGCGAGCAGCACCGATCCGAGAACAGACCCGGCCTGTTGACGCCGCCACCCGACGATCACGTAACTGCCGGTGCGCCGGTGCACCGTCTTGCGCCAGTCGTCGCTGCGCAGGCCGGGCGAGTATTTCGAGCCGATCCGTTTGGAGACGATGCCCTCCATGTCCTGGTCGGCGGTGGCGTCCAACAGGGCCTTGCCGTCGGCGAACTCGGGCGGCACCGACACCCACTTCGACGTCGGGGCGATGGAGTCGAGCAGGTCGCGTCGTTCCCGCCAGGTTCGGCCCGTGACCGGGCTCCTCATCACGCGCAGCACGTCGAAGACCATGGCGGTGACGGGCGCGGTCGAGGCCAGTTCGTCGGCGGTGTTCGGGTCGACGACATTGAACCGCTCGGCGAGCGCCGCGAACGAGGGCCGGCCCGCTCGCATGACGACGATCTCGGCGTCGAGCAGCAGATCCTCGAAATCAGCGAGCCCGGAGGCGGGCGATGCCAACTCGGGAAAGGCGATCGTGACGTCCCGTTCGGTGCGGCTGAAGACGCGGACGTGGTGATCACGTACGTCGATCAGGGCGCGCATCCCGTCCCACTTGATCTCGTGTCGCCACTCGTCGCCGCGAGGAAGGACCTCGGCGGGGGTGGCGAGCATGGGGCGCATGGGGCAATCTTGACGGATGCGAGCGATCTGGAAGGGCGCGGTCTCCTTCGGCCTTGTCAATGTGCCGGTGCGGTTGTACTCGGCCACCGAGAACCATGATGTCCAGTTCCGTCAGGTGCACCGCACCGACGGCGGCCGGATCAAGTACCAGCGGGTGTGTTCGATCGACGGCGAGCAGGTCTCGTACGACGACATCGCCAAGGGCTACGAGACCGACTCCGGCGAGATGGTGGTGCTCGACGACGACGATCTCGCCGACCTGCCGATCAGCACCACCAAGGAGATCGCGGTCGACAAGTTCGTTCCTGCCGAGCAGATCGACCCGTTGGTGCTCGACAAGTCGTACTACCTGGAGCCCGACAAGAGCGCGGTGAAGCCGTACGTGCTGCTGCGTGAGGCACTCGAACAGACCGATCGCGTTGCCCTGGTGACGGTTTCGCTGCGTACCCGTTCCACCGTGGCGCTGTTGCGGGTCCGCGACGACGTGATCGTGCTGCAGACGATGTTGTGGCCGGACGAGGTGCGCAAGCCCGAGTTCGGGGTGCTCGACGACGACGACACGAAGATCAAGAAGGCTGAGCTCGAGATGGCTCACATGCTGGTCGAGTCACTCGCCGGCGATTACGAGCCCGACGAGTACTCCGACGACTACGAGCAGGCGGTCAAGGAGGTCGTGAAGGCGAAGCTCAAGGGCGGTGAGGTCAAGAAGCCGGCCGCTGCGGCAGAATCCGAGGGCGAAGTCATCGACCTTCTCGCCGCGTTGCAGCAGAGCGTGGATCGCGCCAAGAAATCGCGCGGCGAGGCCAGCTGAACGGAGCCTGCCCAGTGCCCAAGGTGCTTTTCGTGTGCACCGGGAACGTCTGTCGTTCCCCTTTCGCCGAACGACTGGCCCGATTGCTGTCCGACGGCTCGGTTGACTACGCGTCCGCCGGCATCCAGGCGCTCCACGGCGAGCCGATGGATCGACCGATGGCCGACCAACTGTCGGCCCGGGGAGGCACGTCGGAAGGTTTCGCCGCACGCCAACTCACCGCTGCCATGGTGCGCGAGGCTGATCTGCTGCTGTGTATGGAGTCTCGGCACCGGCTGTGGGTCGTGGACGAGGCACCGGTCGCCCTGCGTCGTACGACCCTTCTCACCCACTTCACCGCGGTTGCTGCGGAGCAGCCGGCGCTGCGCGGTGACCAGATCGTCAAAGCGGCTCTGGCACAGCCGATTCCGCGGGGAGTCGAGGACATCGCCGACCCGTATCGCCAAGGTGACGAAGCCGCGGCACTGGCGGCCGAGGTCCTGGCTCAGCACGTCCGGCAGGTGGTCATCGCCCTGGAGGGGTGACTTCGTCGCATTCGCGCAGCACCGAATGGCTGATCAACTGTTCGACCGACGAGTTGACGATCTGTGTGTCGTCCGGGTGCGGTCCGAACTCCTCGCGGCATCGCTGCAGAAGATCCTCGATCCGGGTCGGCTGTTCGGCGTGCTGCCACAGCAGCGCACCGACGCCGTCAAGCACCACACTCTGAGTGCCCAGCAACAACATGACGCGCCCGTCCGCTTCGACGGCGTCCAGATACGGGCTGCGCTGGACGACCCGTGGGTCGGTCACCGGTTGCGCGGCCACCGTCTCGTCGGTGAACAACTCCGCGGTCGGTGGCAGATGCACGAACTCGACCTCGGGTGCGGTCGAGCCGAGCGCTTCACGCAACAGTTCGACGGACTCCTCGATCTCCGAGTACTCCAGCCGCAGCGGTCCGCCGACTCGCGCGACGGCGGAGGCGAGAGTGCGCAGTGGGTGCGTGATGCGCGGCAGGGCGGAGGTCTGGGGGAGCAGGTCGACCAAGCCGTCGATCAGGTCGATTCGGGTCAGCGTCGGGGCGACATGTTCGTCACGGCGCCGCGTCAGCAGCACGACGGCACCCAGCCCGAGGTGTCCTTCCGGCGCCGGAGCCATGCCCAACTCGTCCGGACCGTGTTGCGACTTCTGCGTGGGGTGCGCCGGATCGATGACCACCGACACCGGCTTGGGATAGGCGCGAACACTCAGGTCGTCGTCGACCGCGATCGTCTCGTCGCTGACGTAGCCGAGTCCGACCTGGCTCAGCCGTACGGAGGCCGTCGTCTTCCCGGTGCCGGACGCGGCCACGAGGACCGCGACGTCGCGGGACTCTGGATCGGCCAGGCCGCAGGCGTGAAACATGAGGCGTTCCCCGGCTTGTGCGTTGATCGCGGCGAGTGTGACGGCGGAAGACAGCGCGTAGTCGGCCGTATCGACGAGCTCGCCGCCGCTGTGTTCGACTCGCTCGATCTGCTTCGGCTTGTCGACCGGTTCGGTGAGGCAGCGTGACCACTGCTGCCGAAGGCGATCGAGATCACTGGCATGGCACTTCACGGACACCGCCGTGCCGAACGCATCGACGACGAAGCTGGCCATGTCCCCGATCCTATGGGCAGGTCACGGGCGCACCGATTGCGCGACGATTGAGCCCTGGGCGTAACGCGTGATCGGCATTCGGTGGACGGATCTCGGAACAGAGGCGGCGGGGCTCGCGTTGTCACCGGCAGAGTTCGCCACCCCGAATCTCCACCGGTGTCCGCAGGGGCTCCACCGGCGTCCGGGGTGACGACTAGCATCGAGCGAAGAAGCAGCCGAGGGAGAAGACGATGTTTGAACGGTTCACCGACCGTGCCCGCCGGGTTGTCGTGCTTGCGCAAGAAGAGGCGCGCATGCTCAACCACAACTACATCGGGACCGAGCACATCCTGCTCGGCCTCATCCACGAGGGCGAAGGAGTCGCCGCCAAGGCCCTGGAGCAGCTCGGTATCTCCCTGGAGGCCGTGCGCGAACAGGTCCAGGAGATCATCGGCCCCTCCAACCAGCCGCAGTCGGGACACATCCCGTTCACTCCGCGCGCCAAGAAGGTGCTGGAGCTGTCGTTGCGTGAGGGTCTGCAGCTGAACCACTCCTACATCGGCACCGAGCACATCCTGCTCGGCCTCATCCGCGAGGGCGAGGGTGTTGCCGCCCAGGTGCTGGTGAAGATGGGTGCCGACCTGCCGCGCGTGCGCCAGCAGGTCATCCAGCTCGTCTCCGGTTTCAACAACGGTGAGAAGGGCGAGAAGGCCGGCGCAGGCGTCGGCCAGGGCGGCCCCGAGGCCGGTCAGCCGGCCGGTTCGCTGGTGCTCGACCAGTTCGGTCGTAACCTCACGCAGGCTGCCCACGAGGGCAAGCTCGACCCGGTCATCGGGCGCGAGAAGGAGATCGAGCGGGTCATGCAGGTGCTGTCCCGCCGTACCAAGAACAACCCGGTGCTCATCGGTGAGCCCGGCGTCGGCAAGACCGCCGTCGTCGAGGGCCTCGCCGCAGACATCGTCCGCGGCGACGTCCCCGAGACGCTGAAGGACAAGCAGCTGTACACCCTCGACCTCGGTTCGCTGGTGGCCGGTTCGCGCTACCGCGGCGACTTCGAGGAGCGCCTGAAGAAGGTGCTCAAGGAGATCCGCACCCGCGGCGACATCATCCTGTTCATCGACGAGATCCACACCCTCGTCGGTGCGGGTGCCGCCGAGGGCGCGATCGATGCCGCATCCATCCTGAAGCCGATGCTGGCTCGCGGTGAGCTGCAGACGATCGGCGCGACGACGCTCGACGAGTACCGCAAGCACATCGAGAAGGACGCCGCGCTGGAGCGCCGCTTCCAGCCGATCCAGGTGCAGGAACCGTCCATCCCGCACGCGATCGAGATCCTCAAGGGTCTGCGCGACCGGTACGAGGCGCACCACCGCGTCACGATCATCGACGCCGCGCTGGTGTCGGCGGTCAACCTGGCCGACCGATACGTCAACGACCGGCACCTGCCGGACAAGGCGATCGACCTCATCGACGAGGCGGGCGCGCGCCTGCGGATCCGTCGCATGACGGCCCCGGCCGACCTGCGCGAGTTCGACGAGAAGATCGCGCACGTGCGCCGCGAGAAGGAGTCGGCCATCGACGGCCAGGACTTCGAGAAGGCCGCGTCCCTGCGCGACGACGAGAAGAAGCTCATCGACGCCAAGACCGAGCGTGAGAAGGCCTGGAAGTCCGGCGACCAGGACCTCGTGGCCGAGGTCGACGAGGAACTGATCGCCGAGGTGCTCGCTGCGTCCACCGGTATCCCGGTGTTCCAGCTCACCGAGGAGGAGTCGGCTCGTCTGTTGCGGATGGAGGAGGAGCTGCACAAGCGCATCGTCGGTAACAACGACGCGGTCAAGGCGCTCTCCCAGGCCATCCGCCGCACCCGTGCCGGCCTGAAGGACCCGCGTCGTCCGGGCGGTTCGTTCATCTTCGCCGGCCCGACCGGCGTGGGTAAGACCGAGCTGGCCAAGGCCCTCGCCGAGTTCCTGTTCGGCGACGAGGACGCGCTGATCACGCTCGACATGTCGGAGTTCTCCGAGAAGCACACCGTGTCGCGCCTGTTCGGTTCGCCTCCCGGTTACGTCGGTTACGAAGAGGGCGGTCAGCTCACCGAGAAGGTGCGCCGCAAGCCGTTCTCGGTTGTGCTCTTCGACGAGGTCGAGAAGGCCCACCCCGACATCTTCAACTCGCTGTTGCAGATCCTGGAGGACGGTCGCCTGACCGACTCCCAGGGCAGGGTCGTCGACTTCAAGAACACGATCATCATCATGACCACCAACCTGGGTACGCGTGACATCGCCAAGGGCGTCTCGCTGGGCTTCGCGTCCGGCAACGACACCGCCACCGGCTACGACAAGATGCGCGCGAAGGTCAACGAGGAACTCAAGCAGCACTTCCGCCCCGAGTTCCTCAACCGTGTGGACGACACCATCGTCTTCCCGCAGTTGTCGCAGGAGGAGATCGTCGAGATCGTCGACCTGATGGTCGCTCGTCTGGACGAGCGTCTGAAGGACAAGGACATGGCGATCGAGCTCACCCCCGTCGCCAAGGCGCTGCTGGCCAAGCGGGGCTACGACCCGGCGCTCGGTGCCCGTCCGCTGCGTCGCACGATCCAGCGCGAGATCGAGGACCAGCTGTCCGAGAAGTTGCTCTACGGCGACCTCGGCGCGGGCCAGATCGTCCTGGTCGACGCCACCGGCGAGGGCAAGGACGACACGTTCACCTTCAAGGGTTCGCCGCGGGCCACCGCACCCGACACCCTCGAGGCCGAGACAGCGGCTATCGCCGACGGCATCGACCTGGGCAAGGGCGAATAAGGTCGGTTCGTTTCGAGGGGGCGCTCATCCGGTTTCGGGTGGGCGCCCCTTCGCATGTCTTGTGCGCGGACGCGTCCGCGTGAGTCCGGTGTGGGTATTAGCGTTGGGCGGGTGAGTGAAACGCAGGTTCTCGTCCGGCCGGCCCGCGCGACGGACGTCCGCCGCATCCGGGAGGTCACGTCGCCGTACGTCGATTCCCGCGCGATCGTCCCCAAGCCGGCGGTGTCGTACTACGAGTCGCTGCAGGAGTTCCTGGTCGCGGAGATCGACGGGGTCATCGTGGGCTGCGGTGCGCTGCACGTGATGTGGGACGACGTCGCCGAGATCCGCACGCTCGCGGTCGACCGCAGCGCGAAGGGGCACGGGGTCGGCAGCCGCATCGTCCGCGAACTCCTCGACCGGGCGAGGCAGTTGGAAGTCGAGCGGGTCTTCTGTCTGACCTTCGAGACCGAGTTCTTCGGGCGGCACGGGTTCGTGGAGATCGAGGGCGCGCCGGTGGAGCCGGCTGTGTATGCCGAACTGCTGCAGTCCTACGACGAGGGTGTGGCCGAGTTCCTCGACCTCGACCGGGTGAAGCCGAACACCCTGGGAAACACCAGAATGCTGCTCACCTTCTGAGTCCTCTTCGAGGTACACCGATTGGTATCCTCCGCCGTATGACCGGCGTGTGGGCTGAACTCGACCCGGTGCGCGGGCGCGAGCAGTCCGTCCGCCGCCCGGCGCTGGTGATCGCGAGCGATCTGTACCTCGAGCAAGCCGACACGCTCGCGATCATCGTTCCTGCGACGACCGTAGATCGCGGCTGGCCCAACCACATCTTGCTCCGCGGTGCGAAGGTCGGTCTGTCGAAGCCGACCTTCGCGATGACCGAACAGCCCCGCACAGTGACTCGGGATCGACTGGTCGCCCGGATCGGAGTGGTCGACTCCGCCACGATGCGAGAGGTCGACGGCTGGCTGCGCGACTTCCTGGCCTTGCCCTGAGCATTCGCATAACCGACGCCGTGTGCTCCCGAGCGAGCTGATCGGTCAGTCGTCCCGGAGTCCGGGCATCGGACCGAGGAGACGCTCGGCATCGTCCGCGAGTGCTGCCAGGTCGGCGCGGTACTCCTTGATACGGCATCCGATGCCATTGGGTTTGAAGGTGATTCCCTCTTCCGCCCAGCGCGGGACCACTTCGTCCAGCAGGCGCTTGGGCGGGTCACCGTAGGAGTTGGTCACGCGCCACCACGGCAACTCGTCGGCCGGCTCACTGATCGACATGAGGCGTCCGACCAGTCGCGGATTGATGCCGAAGAGTTCTGCGATGTCGCCATAACTGATCACGCGTCCGGGTGGAACGAGACGGACGACGGCGTACACCTGCTCCCGTAGCTGCTCGTTCATGTCCGCTGCGCCAGATAGATACGCCGCACCACGTCCTCGATGTCGGGTTCCTCGATGGTCAGGTCGCGCACCTGCGCCCGTTCACCGACGGCGGCCAGCAGGGCGGCCCCGGTCGTGGCGGCGGGGTCGAACGCGAGTCGCTGGCGCATGCCGTCCGCCTCACTGCCCATGTGTTGGGTGTTCGGGATGTCGAGGAGGTCCGGACCGGCGTCCGCCAGGTCGAGCACGAGGACGCGTTGCGCACCCACCCGCGCCGACAGTCCCGGCAGGGTGCCGTCGTACGCCAGCTTTCCGTGGTCGACGACAAGGACGCGGTCGCACAGTCGCTCAATGTCGCCCATGTCGTGGGTTGTGAGCAGCAGCGTGGTGCCGTTCTGGGCGCGCTCGGCGATCAGGAAGTCGCGCAGCCGCTGTTTGGACAGCACGTCGAGACCGATCGTCGGCTCGTCCAGGATCACCAACTCGGGGGAGTGCAGCAGCGCCGCCGCGACCTCGGCACGCATCCGTTGGCCGAGGGAGAGTTGGCGGACGGGGGTGTCGAGGAACTCGCTCATGTCGAGGTGGTCGATCAGCTCGTCTCGTCGTGCTCTCGCCGCGGCGTCCGACAGCCGGTGGATCGCCGCGAGGATCGAGAACGATTCCTTCACCGGCAGGTCCCACCACAACTGGGACCGCTGCCCGAAGACGACGCCCACCCGGCGGGCCAGATCACGCCGCTGCGCGAGCGGGTCGAGGCCGCAGGTGCGCACCGTGCCGGAGGTGGGCACGATGATGCCGACGAGCATCTTGATCGTGGTCGACTTCCCGGCCCCGTTCGCGCCGATGTAGCCGACCGACTCACCGGCATCGATCTGCAGGTCGAGGCGGTCGACCGCGGTGAGGCTCGTGTGCTTCAGACCTTTCGCGCGCCGTTTGAACTCTCGGGTGAGCCCGCGGGTCTCGATGATCGCGGTCATCCGCCGCCTCCTTGGTAGTGCCGAAGTCCCCAACGCCAGGTGACCATCGCGGCCAGCCAGGTCCACAGCGCCGCGATCGGTGTGCACCACGCCAACCACGACGGGAAGATCGACGGGCCGACCTTGTCCAGGATCCAGAGCGACGGGATGAACGCGGCGAACGCCATCGGGAAGAAGAACCCGAACAACACCTTGAGCGGCTGGGACCAAACGGACGCCACCTGGGTGGACGCGTACCGACCGCTGTAGACGAACGCGTTGGTGGCCTCGGCCCCGTTGATCAGAAAGAACTGCAGGCCTGCCGCGACGATGAACTGTCCGGCGAAGATCGCCGTGCCACACACGATGCTGAGGCCGAGCAGCACGACTTTCGCCGGAGTCCAGTCGATATCGCCGGCCCATACAGCGGCGACGATGCAGGTGATCGCGACGCCCGCTCGGGTCATCCGTCTGAGCGAGATGTCGCTGGTGATCAGCTGCAGCAGGATCGGCTGCGGACGCAGGTAGAACACGTCGAGCGTGCCGGCGCGCAGGTAGGTCGGCAGGTTGTCGCAGTGACCGAAGACCAGATCGGCGATCGAGAAGGCCAGGTCGCCGATGCCGTAGACGAGCAGGATCTCGGTGAACGAGTAACCACCGAGCACCCCGACCGCGTGGAAGAGCACCCAGATCTCGGCGAGTTCGATGACTCCGATCAGTGCGGACGAGGCGAGGTCGAGTGCGAAGTTCGAGCGGTACGAGCGCTGGCTGCGGACGCGGGAGGCGAGCACGGCTCGGTACGGCGCGGTTCTTGACGGGAGAGTCTTGGGCGTCGCAAGTTGGTCAGCCACCTTGCACCTCCAGGCGCTGCCGCCCAAGACGTGTGAGCCACCAACCGGCCAGCCAAGTGAGGGCCAGCCAGAAGCACTGTGCGGCAACGCGCTCAATGCTGCCGGTCATGCCGCTGTGCTCGGTGAACACGTCGATCGGGTACTGCATCATCGACGGGAACGGGGTCGCGTGCGCGATCGTCGCCAACCAGTCGGGGAAGAGCGTGACCGGCACGAAGAGTCCGGCGAGGAAGCCCGAGAGCATCATGTACATCGTCTGCAGTCCGCGTAGTTCGACCAGCCAGAAGCCGGCGGTCGTGAGGACGTAGACGGTGGTCTGCGACACGACCATGCCGAGTGCGAGGCTGACGAGCCCCAGCACCCAGCTCCACGGCGACTCGGGCGTGCCGAGGCCTACGAACAGCGCTCCGATGAGAAGGCTGGGAACGCCGCGCGGAAGCAGCGCATAGACCGCCTTGCCGACCTCGGTCGCGATCGTCGCCGTCTGCACGTCGAGCGGACGCAGGAAGTCGGTGGTGATGTCGCCGGTATTGATCCGATCGGCCAGGTCCAGTCGTCCGTTGAGGTTCAACGAGCCCAGCATCCCTTGGCCGACCCAGACGTAGGTCGCCATCATGGCGCCGTCGTAACCGCCGACCGTCCCGCCGCCGGCGACGACCGTCGCCGACAGGATGGCGGTCTTCAGGAAGCCGAAGGTGGCGTTTGCGATGAGTCCACCGACCATGGCCAGCCGGTAGGTTGCCTGCTGTCTGATCCCTGCCACGAACAGGCGCCAGTACGGCAGCCAGGGGAGGGAAGACACAAATGCAAGACCCTACGCGTCCCTGGTTCGCTTGTCAGGTCGGTAGCGCGAACTGCTCTCCGTCGAGCGGTTCGACCAGGCCGTCCTCGATGAGCCCGGCGAGGCAGCGATGCCGTTGTGCTGCATCGCTCCACACCAGGTCGAGCGTGCCGCGGGAAACCGGACCGTGCGCATCGCGCAGGGTCTGCAGCAACTTGCCGCGCACCTGGCGGTCGGTGCCCGCCCACTTCTGAGCCTTGCGTGCCGGGCCGTCGTACGGTGGCGCGCCCGCCCGTTGCCAGGCACACAGGTCGAGCACCGGGCACGAACCGCAGGTCGGATTCCTGGCGGTACAGACGACGGCACCGAGTTCCATCGACGCGACGTTCCAGACGGCGGCGTCCTCGTCGTCGGCCGGCAGGACCGCTGCGGCCAACCGGGACTCGGCGGCGGTCAGGGTCGGTGCGGCAAGGGTGTCTCCGGTGAACAGACGCGCTTCGACCCGGCGGATGTTCGTGTCGACGACAACGGTTCGGACGCCGTAGGCGAACGCGGCCACGGCTGCCGCCGTGTAGGTGCCTATACCCGGAAGTGATTGCAGCACAACGGGATCGGACGGCACGACATTGTCATGATCGCGCGCGATGGCGGTGGCTGCTTCGTGCAGGCGCAGCGCGCGTCGTGGGTAACCCAGGCGTCCCCAGTGCCGGACGGCCTCGCCCGGAGGTGCCGCGGCGAGATCGGCGGGGGTCGGCCAGCGCTCCATCCACTCCAGCCAGATCGGAGCGACACGGGCGACCGGAGTCTGCTGCGACATCACTTCCGACAGCAGCACGCCCCAGGCCGAGCAGTCGGCGTTGCGCCAGGGCAGCTCACGTTGCTCGCGACGGTACCACTCGATGATCCGACAGTGGATCTCGCCGAGATCGTCGATGCTCAACGGTTTCGGTTGGGTCAGACGTAACGCTCGAGGATGCTGCTCTCGGCGAGACGCGACATCCCCTCGCGCACTGCGCGGGCCCGGCTCTCACCGACGCCGTCGACGGCCATCAGATCGTCGAAGTCGGCGGCGAGCAGGGCCTGCAGCGAACCGAAGTGGTCGATGAGGCGCTCCACGATCGCACCGGGCAGGCGTGGGATGCGGCTGAGCAGGCGGTATCCGCGGGGGCTGACCGCGCTGTCGAGGGAGTCTCCGCTGACAGAGAAGCCCATCGCCCGTGCGCCCGCCGACAGGTCGAGCAGGTCTGACGAGGACAGCGCGCCGAGGCGGTCGAGAGCCTGGTCGACGGACAGCGGTTCCTTGGCCGACTCGACGTAGTCGCGCACGACGAGCGTGCGGTCGTCGCCGAGGCCGGTGACGAGTTCATCCAACTGGAGTGCCATGAGGCGCCCGTCGACGCCGAGTTCGATCACGTACTCGGCGATCTCCTCGCTGATGCGGCGGACCATCTCCATCCGCTGCACGACGCTCGCGACATCGCGGATGGTGACCAGGTCTTCGATCTCCAGGGCGCTGAGGGTGCCGGCGACCTCGTCCAGCCGCTCCTTGTAACGCTCCAGGGTCTGCAATGCCTGGTTGGCGCGGGACAGGATCGCAGTGGAGTCCTCGATGACGTGACGCAGGTTGCCGACGTACAAGGCGCAGATGTGCATCGACTGGCTGACCGAGACGACCGGGTAACCGGTCTGCTTGGCCACGCGCTCGGCGGTACGGTGACGGGTGCCCGACTCCGACGTCTCGATGGAGGCGTCCGGCACCAATTGCGTTGCTGCGCGGACGATTCGGCTGACATCGCCGTCGACGACGATCGCGCCGTCCATTTTGGCCAGTTCACGCAGTCGGGTGGCGGTGAGTTCGATGTCCATCGGGAATCCGCCGGTGCTGATCTGCTCCACGACCGGGTCGTTGCCGAGCACGATCAGCGCGCCCGTGCGCCCGCGCAGGATGCGCTCCAACGCTTCACGCAGAACGGTGCCCGGGGCGACGAGCGCGAGGGTGTCGTGCAGGATCTCTTCGGGTGTGCGCTCCACCCGCACAGACTAGGTGACACAGGTGGGATCTCGCGGATGCACGCCGGTTCCGGCCGACCTGAGCGGTCAGACCAACCCGTCTCGCCGAGCGATCGCTGCGGCCTCTCGATGCCGAACGGGTCGGTCGACAGGCTCCGGATGTTCGGCCAGGTGGGCGAGCGCGTCCTCGTAGTGGCGTGCAGCGTCGGCCGGACCACGGGCTCCCATCGCGGCGTCGCCGGCCCGGGTGGACAACTCGAACGCGAGCGTCTCCTTCGTCTGAGGTAATGCCCCACATCGGGCAACTACCTCATTGGCGGTCAGTTTCTGCCTCAGACGGCTCAGGTGGCCCGCGACCGTCCGGGTGCTCCTTCGCGGGGGCGCAGTTCGGTGACGGTCGCCAGATTGAGCAGGCGAACTGCGGACGCCAGATCGGCCACCTCGCGCACATCCATCCCGTCGGGTGCTTTCTCCTCGCCAAGGGAGCCCTTGGGGATGATCGCCCGCTGGAAACCGATGCGCGCCGCTTCGGCCAACCGGCGCGGCACCCCCTGGACCGCGCGCACATCGCCCGCCAGTCCGACCTCTCCGAGCGCGACCGTCCCCTTGGTGAACGGCGCGTCGGCCAGCGAACTGGCCATCGCGAGAGCAAGCGCAAGATCGGCGGCCGGCTCGGCCAGGCGCACGCCGCCGACGGTCGAGACATAACACTCGGAGTTGCGGGTGGGCACCTGGCAGTGCCGGTCGAGGACGGCGAGGATCATCGCCACGCGCGAGGAATCGACCCCGCTGGTGGTGCGCCGCGGCGAGCCACCCTGCTCCGACTTCGCCAGCAGCGCCTGCACCTCGGTGACCAAGGGGCGGCGTCCTTCGAGCGTCACCGTGATGCAGGTGCCCGGTGCGGGATTCGCGGTGCGGGTCAGGAACAACCCGGACGGGTCGGGCAGGCCGACAATTCCGACATCGGACAGATCGAAGCAACCCACCTCGTCCGTGGGGCCGTAACGGTTCTTCACAGCCCGCACCATGCGCAGGCGCGAGTGGCGCTCGCCCTCGAACTGAACGACGACGTCGACGAGGTGTTCGAGCATCCGCGGACCGGCGATCGAACCGTCCTTGGTGACGTGGCCGACCAGCAGCGTGGCGATGTTTCTCTCCTTCGCCACCTGGATGATGCTCGCCGCGACCTCACGTATCTGGCTGACATTGCCGGGCGCGCCCTCGATGTCGGCGGACGCGATGGTCTGCACCGAGTCGATGATCAGAAAGGTCGGCTGTACCTGCTCGATCTGCGCGAGCACGGTGGACAGGTCGGTCTCGGATGCGAGGTAGAGGGTGTCGGCCATGGCCTCGATGCGCTCGCCGCGCAGTCGCACCTGAGCCGCGGATTCTTCCCCGCTGACGTACAACACCTCACGACCCCCGCGCGCCGCCCGCCCTGCGACGTCGAGCAGCAGCGTGGACTTGCCGATGCCCGGCTCGCCGGCCACGAGCACCACCGCACCCGGAACGAGTCCGCCACCGAGCACCCGGTCGAACTCACCCACGCCGGTCGGGGCAGCCTCGGCCAGGCTCGCATCGACGTCGGCGATCGGCAGAGCCGGCCGCTCGACGGTGCGCGCCGGAGCCGTCCGCGGCTTGACCATGCCCGCCTCGACGACCGTGCCCCAGGCCTGACATTCACCGCACCGGCCGACCCACTTGATCGCCGTCCACCCGCATTCGGTGCACCTGTACGCCGGTGCCGAGCCCTTCTTCGCTGCCATGGTGGTAACCGTACGAGACGGGTACGACAGCAACTTCGGACGTCCTAAGTGGCCGACCTCACCTGGTGTGGGGCCTAGGCTGCTCGGGTGAACCTCGAAAAGGTGGTCTTCGGATTCTTCGTCCTGTTGGCGGCCACACTCAATTTCGGCTTCTTCCTCGGCGACATCGACAACCCGCACGTGCACAACGTGTACGAGTTGTTCGCTGCGATCGTGGTCAACTGCATCGCCACCGTGCTGAAGTTCGGCGACCGGACGCAGGTCGGCGCCGTGCACCTGGCGACCAGCCTGGTCGCCCTGCTGCAGCTGATCGGCGCGGCGTCGGTGTGGGTATGGGCGAGTCAGGTCTCCGCCCACGGGCTCGATGGGGAGGCCACGTCCAGCGTCGTCTCGCTGTCGGGTGGCGCGCTGCTGGCGAACGTGGTCTCGGTGGTGCTGCTGGTCGTGGAGACGGTGTCGTTCCGGCGACGTTGATCCGCGCCGTCGTCGACTGAACCTTCATGGTCAACCTGCTGCATCTGCTCAACCTGCGTCATCGCCACGTGCGGCGCGCGCGGCGCCGGCCGGTGCCGATCCCCACCGGGCTTCCGGCGACGGACGCCGTCTTCCTGCTGCTGCGCCGGATGCGAATGCCGTTCATCGTACTCATCACGACGTTCAGCATCGCCACCCTCGGCATGACGCTGGTGCCCGGCAAGGACGTCAACGGCAACACCTATCATCTGACGCCGTTCGATGCGTTCTACCAGATGACGATGACGGTCACGACGGTCGGATTCACCGAGGCCCCGCATGCCTTCAGCTACCCGCAGCGCATGTGGATGACCGCGTCCATCTTCATGCTGGTGGTCAGCTGGGCCTACGCGATCGCCGTCATCTTCTCGATGATGCAGGACACGGCCTTTCAGGAAGCCCTTGCCACACAACGGTTTCGGCGCAAGGTGCGCAACATGCGCGAGCCGTTCATGCTCGTTGTCGGGTACGGAGCGGCGGGCCAGGCGGTGGGCCACGAACTCGACAAGCGACGCCGCAGGTTCGTCGTCGTGGAGGAGTCGCAGAGCCGGGTCGAGACCGTGTGGACCGACGAACTCACCGCCGATGTCCCGGCGCTGGAGTCGGACGGAAGGGTGCCGGCCGCACTCGGACTCGCCGGGCTCGGACACCCGCAGTGCGAGGCCGTGCTCGCGCTGACCGACGACGACGAGGCGAACCTGGCAATCACGATGAGTGTGTCCTTGCTTCGTCCGGACCTGCCGGTGATCGCGCGCTGTGTCGACCACACTGTCCAGTCGCGGATCGAGGATTTCGGCCCGACCGCGCTGATCAACCCGGACGACCGGTACGGCGGCTACCTCGCGCTGTCCCTGCACCAGCCGGTCACCGACCAACTTGTGCAGTGGCTGATGGACAACGACGAGCACGAACTTCCCGAACTGCGTGAGGGCCTTGCCCTCGGACGCTGGGTGGTCGCCGGTGATTGTGAGTTCGGAGAGGAGGTCACTCGCGACCTGCGTGGAGCCGGGCTGTCGGTCGACCACGTGGACGCGTCCCGGATGCCCGAGTCGTTCGACGATGTCGCGGGGTTCGTCGCTGCCAGCACGAACGACCTGACGAACATCGCTCTGGCGGAACGGGTTCGGCTGACCAACCCCGACACCTACCTGTGCGTGCGGCAGCGCACGAACTCCTATGCGGCGCTGTGTCATGCGATGGAGATCGACTCCATCTACATCTCGACCGAGTTGGTGGCCCGTGAGGTGCTGGCCCGTGTGCTGACGCCGGTGTTCTGGCAGTTCATCGAGGAACTGTTGCAGCAGGACGAGCAGTTCGCGGTGGGGCTGCGCGACCGTCTGGTGGACAAGTGCGGCAAGCGCGCGCCCGAACGGGATCTGTTCAGACTCGATCACCAGCATGCGCCGGCCGTGTCCGCGTGGCTGGAGCGCGGTCACGACCTTCGACTCGGCGACCTGCTGCGGCACCCGGACGACCGCAACGAGAAGCTCGCCCTGGTGCCGCTGATGGTGCTGCGCGATGACGAGCACTTTTTGGCCCCGGACGACGACCTGCTGGTGCGGGCCGGCGATCAGGTGCTGCTGGCCGGCACCGGCCGCGGCCTCATGGACCTGTACGACGCGCTGTTCTACTCAGCGACGCTCGAGTACATCGCCACCGGCAACCAGGTGCCCTCCACCTGGGTCTGGCGGGCCCTGCGCAGCCGGCGTCCTTGACGCCGGTCAGTACTTTTTCCAGCGCACCCAGACCGCGTAGTCGACCTCGACGCCTTCGTGCGAGGCAAGGATCTGCTCGGCGTGGTGCCTGTCGAACTCGATGCCTACGACCGCCTCGAAATCCGCGCGGGTCTCGAACTTCCAGCGCATCAACACCGGGATCTTCGACCAACCCTGACGCTCCCAGAACCGCTCGACCGACACCAGGTCGTAGGTCGGCCACGCCTCCCGGAACCACCGCCCGAAGGTCGAGCGGGACGCGTCGTTGTCGACGACGAACGCGACACCGTCCGGCGCCATGACGCGGTCGAGCTCTTCCAGCCCCGGCTCGCAGCCGCCGCCGAAGAAGTACGCCCACCGGTTGTGCATCACGTCGACCGAGTGCTCCTCGACCGGCAGCATCTCCGCCCCACCGAGCCGGACGTCGACATTCCGGATGCCGCGCACCCGTGCCTGCGCGGTGCGCACCAACGGTTCGTGCGGCTCCACCCCGATCACGGACTCTGCCGTGCGGGCCAGCTCGGGCAGGTGGAAGCCGGTGCCGCAGCCGACGTCGAGCACCCGGGCACCGTCGAAGGAACGCACCGAACGCATCGCGTCCCAGATCAGCCCGTCGGGATCGACCCCGCGGTTCTCGATCTCGTAGATGTCGGGGTGGTCCCAGATGTTCGGTGACGGAATCGCTTGATAATCAGGCAAGTTCAGATCTTCCGACGATTCTGCTTCTCCGCGGCGAGAGTTGCAGGATGGACGAGCAGGGGCAGCATCTTGCGGTTGCCCGGACGACGCGCGACCGCAACCGCGGCCAGGTGGGCCTCGCATCGCCGAACCAGTTCTGCATACCCGGCCTCGCCCATCAGATGTTTCAGCTCTCCGGCATTCGAGACGTACAACGGGTTCTTGCCGACGTGCGCCTCGGGGTTGGCCGAGCAGTACCAGTCGAGGTCGTGTCCACCCGGACCCCAGCCGCGACGGTCGTACTCGGTGATCGTCACCTCGGTGTACGTCGACTCGTCGTTGTGCGTGACGGTGCGGAAGTCGCGCCGAATCGGCAGCTGCCAGCAGACGTCCGGCTTGATCGTGTGCGGCTCGATACCTTCGGCCATCGCGTGCTGATGGAGCGCGCATCCGGCGCCGGCGGGGAAGCCCGGCCGGTTGAGGAAGATGCATGCGCCGTCGACCACGCGGGTCTTGGTGGCGCCGTCCTCCTTCTGCGTCCAGCCCTTCTTGGAGCGGCCCTCGTCGTAGTACTGCCATTCGTCCGGACCGAGGTTCTTCGCGGCCTGCTTGACGTTCTTCAGGTCGTCCTTGTCGCTGAAGTGGGCGCCGAGCGTGCAGCACCCGTCGTCCGGGCGGTCCTCGTAGATGCCCTGGCAGCCCTGGCCGAAGATGCACATGTAGGACGAGGTGAGCCAGGTCAGGTCGACCCGGAACCGTTCGGTCGCGTCGTCCGGGTTGTCGAACTCGGCCCAGACCCGCGGGGCACGAAGGGGTGTCTCGGTCACCGGCGCATTCTCCCTTACCGATAACCTCGCCTCATGCGCCTGGGTGTGATCGACGTCGGATCGAACACCGTGCACCTTCTCGTGGTCGACGCTCACCAGGGCGCACGTCCGTTGCCGGCGTTCTCCCACAAGCGCGAACTGCGGCTGTCGGAGTACACCGACGACAGCGGACACATCGCCGACGCGGGCATCGATGAACTGGTCACGTTCATCGGGGAGTGCCAGGCGATCGCCGACGACCACGGCATCGAGGAACTCCTCCCGTTCGCCACGAGCGCGATCCGTGAGGCGCCGAACGGCGATTACGTGATCGAGCAGGTGCGCTCGCGTTCGGGTCTCGACATCCAGGTGATGCCGGGTGAGGACGAAGCCCGCCTGACCTTCCTGGCGGTACGTCGCTGGTTCGGCTGGTCGGCCGGGCGCCTGCTCGTGGTCGACATCGGCGGCGGCTCACTCGAACTGGTCACCGGTACGGACGAGGAGCCCGACGTCGCCATGAGTCTGCTGCTCGGCGCCGGACGCCTGACCCGCACGATGCACGGCGACCCGCCCTCGGCCGCCGAACTCAAGGTGCTGCGCAAGCAGATCCGGTCCGACATCGCCCGCGAGATCCGTCCGCTGACCAAGGCCGGTCTGCCCGACCGGGTCATCGGCACCAGCAAGACGATTCGCTCGCTGGCTCGCATGTGTGGCGCCGCGCCCTCGGACGAGGGGCCGTACGTCCGCCGCACGCTCTCGCGCGACGACCTGCGCACGATGGTGCCCAAGTTGTCGACGATGACTGCGGCACAGCGAACTTCGCTGCCCGGTGTCTCCGAGAGCCGCTCCCACCAGGTGCTTGCCGGTGCCATGGTCATCGAGGCCGTGATGGACCTGCTCGACATCGCCGAACTCGAGTTGTGCCCGTGGGCGATGCGCGAGGGCGTGATCCTGCGTCGGCTGGACTGGCTGGACGACTGAGTGGGGGTCGTTGACGTGCCGGACTCTCGCGTGGCGTTGTCGACCTCGTCGGTCTACCCGCTGGGGGTCGTCGGTGCGTTCGATCTCGCCGACCGGCTCGGGTACGACGGCATCGAGATCATGGTCTGGACCGACCCGATCAGCCAGGAGTCGGGTGCACTGAAGCGCCTCATCGACCACTACGGACTACCGGTCGTCTCGATCCATGCTCCGACGTTGCTGCTCACCCAGCGGGTGTGGGGCACCGATCCCTGGGGCAAGGTCGACAACTCGGTGAAGCTGGCACAGGAGGTCGGCGCCGAGGTGGTCGTCGTGCACCCGCCGTTCCGGTGGCAGAAGGAGTACGCCGCGGAGTTCGTCGAGGGCATCGCGCAGCGGGAGGACGAGACCGGCATCGCGATCGCGGTGGAGAACATGTTCCCCTGGCGGGCCCGTGGGCGTGAGATGCAGGCCTACCTGCCGCACTGGGATCCGGTCGGCGAGTCCTACCGCCATGTGACACTCGACCTGTCGCACACCGCGACTGCCGGGTCGGACGCCGTGCAGATGGTGCACGACCTCGACGAGCGGCTGCGCCACATCCATCTCGCTGACGGCCTCGGGTCCTTCAAGGACGAACATCTCGTGCCCGGACGCGGTGGCCAGCCCTGCGCGGAAGTGCTGGAACTCATTGCCGCCCAAGGATTCTCCGGCGACGTCGTGGTGGAGGTCGGCACACGCAAGCGCACCGACGACGATCGCGAACTCGACCTCGCCGAGGCGCTCGCCTTCGCCCGATTGCATCTGGCGGCGCCTGCGGGCTGAACCCCGCCGGGCCCTGCGGCCACTGTGGCAAGACGAATGTCGCGCAGAAACATGGCGGTAACCAAACCGCGCTAGGTTCGCATGCGTGAAAGGGATCTTCGAGGCGTACCGGAACCGCCCCGACACCTACGACGAGATGTACGCCGAGGACGCCACCACGCGTCCGGCGTATGTCGAGCTCAGGCGTCAGGTCGAACGGCTGACCCCGGACGACATGCGTACGCGAGCCGACTACCTCTCGCACACGTATCTCGACCAGGGCGTCACGTTCGACATCGGTGGCGAGGAGCGGCCGTTCCCGGTCGACATCATTCCCCGTCTGATCGACAACAAGGCCTGGTCGCACGTCGAAGCCGGTGTGGCGCAACGGGTTCGCGCACTCGAGGCATTCCTTGGTGACATCTACGGAGAGGGCCAGGTCTTCAACGACGGCGTGATCCCGCGTCGCGTCGTCACCAGCAGCCCGCACTTCCTGCGCGCCGCGAAGGGCATCAACCCTCCTGCCGGCGTGCGCGTGCACGTCGCCGGCATCGACCTGATCCGGGACGCGAAGGGCGATTTCCGGGTGCTGGAGGACAACGTCCGCATTCCCTCCGGTGTCTCCTACGTCATGACGAACCGGCGCGCAATGTCCGCCGGTCTGCCGGAAGCCTTCGCGCACCACCGCATTCGCCCGGTCACGCAGTACCCCGGCAAGTTGCTCGCCGCCCTGCGCGCCAGTGCTCCGTCCGGTATCGGCGATCCGAGCGTGGTCGTGCTTTCTCCTGGCTCCTACAACCCGGCCTACTTCGAGCACGCCTTGCTCGCTCGTCTGATGGGGGTCCGCCTCGTCGAAGGACGCGACCTCGTCGCACAGGCCGGACGGGTCAGCGTGCGCACCACCAACGGCCTCCTACCGGTGCACGTGATCTACCGCCGGGTCGACGACGATTTCATCGATCCGGTTCATTTCAGACGGGATTCGGTACTCGGCGTGCCCGGCCTGCTGAACGCGGCCCGTCGCGGCAATGTCGCGATCGCCAACGCGGTCGGCAACGGCGTCGCCGACGACAAGCTCGTCTACACCTACATGCCCGATCTCATCCGTTATTACCTGGCGCAGGAGCCGATCCTGCCCAACGTCGACACCTGGCGGATGGAGGACGAGGACCACCGCGAAGAGGTGCTCGACCGACTGCACGAACTCGTCGTCAAGCCCGTCGACGGGGCCGGCGGCAAGGGCATCGTGATCGGCCCGCGGGCCACCATGCAAGAACTCGACGAACTGCGCGCCCGCCTCCTCGAGGACCCTCGCGGCTGGATCGCCCAGCCCGTCGTCCAGCTGAGCACCGTGCCGACGTTGATCGGCAGCGATTTGGCGCCGCGTCACGTCGACCTGCGTCCGTTCGCGATCAACGACGGGGAGAAGGTCTGGGTGCTGCCCGGCGGCCTGACCCGCGTCGCGATGCCCGAGGGCGAGCTGATCGTCAACTCCAGTCAGGGTGGCGGCTCGAAGGACACCTGGGTGCTGGCTCCCGAGCCCGGCGACCCGATCGTCACCCCCGAGCCCGCCGACGAGTCGGCGGTCCTGCACCCCGCACAGCGGACGGCGCGCGCTGCCGCTGAACGCGAGGCGGCGGAGGAAGCCGCAGAGACGGCGGAGGCCATCACCCCGGGCTTCTCGCAGTCGCAGGCCCAGTCACAGTCACAGTCCCAGGGCTCGGCGCGGCAGCCGGCTCACCCCGGTCTGGACGGCGGGATGCAGAGACAGTCCCAGAGCCAGTCGCAAAGCGGTGGTGGCTCGCAGAGCCAGTCCCAGTCGCAATCGTCACAGTCGTCGCAGTCGGACGAGCCGGTCGAAGCCGGACCCCAGGAGCAACCCCAGATCGAACTCGATCCGGACGTCGAGGACGAGGGGGCGCTCTAGATCATGCTGAGTCGAATCGCTGAATCCCTCTTCTGGATCGGTCGCTACATCGAGCGCGCCGAGGCCACCGCCCGCATCCTCGACGTGCACCTGCAGTTGCTCGTCGAGGATCCGGTGCTCGACCGTGACGCCACCTGCCAGTCGCTGCTCGCGGCCATGGCCGTCGGGCACGACGGTCCGGCCGACGTGGACGAGGTGCTGCGCTACCTGCTGACCGATTCCCAGCAGCCGTCCGCGATCGCGTACGCGCTCACGATGGCCCGCGACAACGCGCGTCGGTCGCGCGAGATCGTCTCGACCGAGCTGTGGGAGGCGCTCAACACCACCCACCTGCAGGTCGCCGACGGCCAGCTCGCCGCGATGCGCCCGGCGGACGCGTTCCGTCTGGTTCGTGAGCGAGCGAACATGATTGCAGCGCTCGCCGACAACACCCAGAGCCACGACGACGGGTGGCAGTTCATCCGCCTCGGCCGGATGATCGAGCGGGTCGACATGACCGCCCGGGTCATCCTGATGACGACGTACGGCACCGGTTCGGCAGCGTCCTGGCAGGTCACCCTGCGCGCCTGCGGTGCCGCACACGCGTTCACCCGTATCTACCGGGCGTCCGAATCTCCCCGCTCCGCAGCCGAGTTCCTGCTGCAGGACCGGTTGTTCCCGCGATCTGTCAGGTACTCACTCAACGAGGCGGCCACCTGCCTCGAGGAACTCAATCCCAAGCAGCACCGCACCGGCTTCTCCGGCGATGCGCGCCGCATCGTGGGGCAGGCCCTCGCCCAGCTGGAGTACCGCTCGATCAGCGACCTGCTCGGCGACGTCGCCAGGGAGATGGAGTCGCTGCAGCGGGTGTGCGCACAGGCGACCGAGGCAGTGTCCAAGCGTTACTTCGAGGGAGCTCTCCCTCCCGAGTGGATCCGAGGTGAATCGTGAGCGTGACCCTGCGCCTGGTCCACCGGGCCGGCTATACCTACTCCGGACCCGCCGTCGCGTCGTACAACGAGGCGCGCATGGTGCCCAGATCGACTCTGGCACAAACGGTTTCGCACACCAGGATGGAGATCACCCCGACGCCGTGGCAGGACTCCTGGGTCGACTACTGGGGCAGTAATGTCACCACCTTCGAGCTGCACGAACCGCACGGTGAACTCAAGGTCGTCGCCATCAGCACGGTCACCGTCCACCGCACCCGGCAGGAGGGCGAGCACCTCGGCTGGGACCAGATGCAGGAGAAGTCGGTCAGCGACGAGTACGGCGAGTTGTTGGAGTGTTCGGGCCACTGCGGCGCGGTCGGCGAGTTCGCTGCGGCCATTCAGCGGATCCGGAACGACGCCGACACCCCGGCGACGTTCGTCGAGTCCGTGGTTGCCGCGCTGCACGAGAAGGTGACCTACCGCCCGGAGCGCTTCTCGCACGCACCCCAGGCCGCGAAGGTCTGGGACGCGGGGGAGGGCGGCTCCACCGATTTCGCGCACATGATGATCACCGCGCTTCGGTCCGCCGGGATCCCGGCCCGTTTCGTCGTTGGTTACCTGCTGCGTGACAGCGAGGTGCCGATCGGCGAAGTGATCACCGGTCACGGTCACTCATGGATCGAATGGTGGGACGGCACATGGATGGCGTACGACCCTGCGATGCAGCGGGAGCCGGACGACTTCTACATTGAGGTCGCACACGGACGCGACCACACCGACGTCGCGCCACTGCGGGGCATCTTCACCGGGACGCCCGGCAGCAAGATGTCCGTCACGGTGGAAATCAGCCGACTGGCCTGACCATCGAACGAGCTGAAGGAGAGTCATGGTCGACCCGAGTGCTGTGCTGCGCAGCGGACTGATGGGCCTGAGCCGCAACACCAAGGTGCGTGACGTCGTCGAGAAGGCGCCGGTCAGCAAGGACGTCGTCAAGCGGTTCGTCGCAGGCACCTCCACCGAGGACGCCGTGCGGGTCAGCCGTGAGCTCGACGTGGAGGGCAAGCTCGCCACCATCGACTTCCTCGGCGAGGACACCCTCGAGCGTGCGCAGGCGATCCACACCCGCGACGCCTACCTCGATCTGCTCGCCGAGCTCGCCGACGCCTGCCTCACCGACGGCGGACGTGTCGAGGTCAGCGTGAAGCTCAGCGCACTCGGCCAGGCCCTGCCCAAGGACGGTCGCAAGATCTCCCTGGAGCACGCTCGCTCGATCTGCGAGGCCGCGGCGATCGCCGGCACCACGGTGACTCTCGACATGGAGGATCACACCACCACCGACGCGACGCTGGAGACCCTCGCCGAGCTGCGCAAGGACTTCCCCGACACCGGTGCCGTGCTGCAGGCCTACCTGCGCCGCACCGAGGGTGACTGCCGCGACCTCGCGTACGAAGGCAGCCGCGTCCGCCTGTGCAAGGGCGCGCACGCCGAGCCGGCGTCCGTCGCCTTCGCCGACAAGGGCGAGATCGACATGAACTACGTGAAGTGCATGCGGGTGTTGATGGAGGGCGAGGGCTACCCGATGATCGCCAGCCACGACCCGCGCATCGTCGAGATCGCCGGTTCGCTCGCGACCAAGAACCTCCGCGCCCCCGACTCGTTCGAGTACCAGATGCTCTATGGCATCCGCCCGAACGAGCAGCGGCGTCTCGCGGATGCCGGAAACCAGGTGCGCGTGTACGTCCCGTACGGCGACGAGTGGTACGGCTACCTGGTGCGTCGAATGGCGAACGACCGTCGAACACGGCGTTCTTCCTGCGTGCGCTGAGCAGCCGCAGCTGAACCCCGTCCGTTCCATCCCGGAGGTACCAGTGTCAGAATCCTCGGCACCCGCGGGCACCCCGCGTCGCCTGGCCGTACTCGGCGTCGGCGTGATGGGGGAGGCCCTGCTCGCCGGTCTGTTGCGCAGCGGTCAGCCCGCTGATCACGTCGTGGTCGGTGACCGGCACGAGGCCCGCGCGCATCAGATCCTCGCCACGCACGGTGTCCGGGCCGCGTCCCCGGCGGACGCCGTCGTAGGCGCCGACACAGTGGTGCTCGCGGTGAAACCACAGGACATGAGTGCGCTGCTGGACGAGATCCGCGACCGGCTCGAACCGGGAGCGCTGGTGGTTTCGATCGCCGCCGGAATCGCCACGGCGTACCTGGAGGCGCGGTTGCCCGAAGGGACCCCGGTCGCCCGCGCGATGCCCAACACCCCGGCGCTCGTTGATCAGGGCATGGCCGCGGTCAGCCCCGGAACCCATTGCGGCGCCGACGATCTCGCCGAGGCGACCCGTCTGCTCGAGGGCTGCGGCAAGGTCGTCACGGTCGCCGAGCACCACATGGACGCGATCACCGCGATCAGCGGCAGCGGCCCCGCGTACCTGTTCTACGTGGTCGAGGCGATGATCGAGGCCGGCGTGCTGCTCGGGCTGCCGCGCAACACCTCGACCGAGCTCGTCGTCCAGACCGTCGTCGGCGCGGCCACCATGCTCAAAGAGACAGGTGAGCACCCGACCGTGCTGCGCGAGCAGGTGTCCTCACCCGGGGGAACGACGATGGCGGCGTTGCGGCAACTGGACGACCACAAGGTGCGCGCGGCTTTCCTGACCGCGATGGAAGCCGCCGCACATCGCTCCGCCGAACTGGCCCAGGGCTGACCGTGCCCACCTGGCCGGGCGTGTCGTCGGTCGTGCCGGATAGGCTGCAGCCGCGACTTCCGGCCCGGAGCCGGGAGGAAATGCTTGGCATGGAAAGGTGGAGTGCATGAGCGAAATCACGATTCGCGCGCTTGGTACGGACGAGTGGGAGACCTACCGTTCCGTTCGCCTGAGCTCGCTGGAGGAGTCGCCCGAGGCCTTCGCCGCATCCGCAGCCCAGGAGAAGGACTACGACGAGGACTTCTGGCGTACTCGCCTGGAGCGCTCCCGTCGGTTGATCGCGCAGGACGGTGACGACATCGTCGGAGTGGTCTCCGTCGGAGACCGCAGCACCGACGAGGCGCGTGTGGGCGAACTGTTCGGACTATGGGTCACCCCGCGCCTGCGTGGCCAGGGTGTGGCCTGGAAGTTGGTCGAGGCCGGCGTCGAGAAGGCCAAACAGGAGAGCTACAAGTTCCTGCTCTATTGGGTCGGCACCGACAACGGTCGGGCCGTCGCCTTCGCGAGCAGCTTCGGATTCCGTCCCACCGATTCGCGTCGTCCGATGAAGGGTGCCACTGAAGACACCCAGGACGACGATGAGATGGCGATGGTCTACCCCCTCGGCGACGACCCGTCCTCGGTGCCGTCGTCGGTCCTCGACTGATCCTTCGTCGCCGGCGCAGGAACACCACCTACTCGTAGAAGCCGCAGGCGCCCATGGCATCGACAACGCCGTCGGTCCGAGTCGTCTGGGATGACCGACTCACCCAGTACGACTTCGGGGAAACGCACCCGATGAACCCGGTCCGGTTGGACCTCACCACCCGGCTGGCACGCGCGCTCGGCGTGCTCGACCTGCCCGGCGTCGAAGTGGTCGGTGTCGACGACGAACCCGATCTCGACGCCTTTCTCACGGGAGTGCACAGCCCCGACTTCGTCGAAGCGGTCAAGGCCGCCTCCCTGGATCCGGCGAATGCCGACGAGCGCTTCGGGCTGGGCACCGAGGACGACCCGGCTTTCGTCGGCATCCATGAGACCTCCGCCCGCATCGCCGTCGCGACCCGCGACCTGTGCAAGGCCGTCTGGCAGGGCGAGATCGACCACGGCGTCAACTACTGCGGCGGCATGCACCACGCGATGGCTGACCGCGCCGCCGGCTTCTGCATCTACAACGATGCCGCTCTCGGCATCAGGTGGCTGCTCGACAACGGCGTCGAACGCGTCGCCTACATCGACGTCGACGTGCACCACGGCGACGGCGTCGAGCAGATCTTCTGGAACGACCCGCGAGTGCTGACCATCTCCGTGCACGAAACCGGACGAATCCTGTTCCCCGGCACCGGTTTTCCCGGTGACATCGGTGGTCCGGAAGCCGAGGGCTCGGCTGCGAACCTCGAACTCCCGGCGGGCACCGGGGACGCTGCCTGGCTGCGGGCGATCCACGCGGTGGCGCCGTCGCTGGTGCGCGCGTTCAAGCCGCAGATCCTGGTGACCCAGCAGGGCTGCGACTCCCACTACTCCGACCCGCTCGCGCACATGGCGATCAGCATCGACGCTCAGCGCACCGCGTTCGAGACCATCCACGACCTGGCTCACGAGGTCTGTGACGGACGCTGGGTCGCGCTCGGCGGAGGAGGCTACGAACTGGTCGACGTCGTCCCGCGCTCGTGGACGCACCTCACCGCGATCGCCGCGCACAAGCCGATCGATCTTGAGACGCCCGTCCCGCAGGAGTGGCGCGACCACGTCACAGAGCGCGTCGGGCGCCCGGGCCCGCCGCGGATGGGCGACGGCGTGGCCGAGGGCGGGCATGTCTGGTTCCGTTCCTGGGCCACCGGCAGCGACCCCGACAACCCGGTCGACCGCGCCGTGATGGCCACCCGTGAAGCGGTCTTCCCGCACCATGGCCTGGACATCTGGTTCGATTGAGATCGCACCCCACAGGGCACCGATGCGGAGCGGCCGGGCAGTATTTCGAGCGGTTTCGGCCACTGTCGGCGTGTCGGATGGACAAAGTCCCCCAGAACTTTCCAAGGGAGCACATCTGCCCCTAAGGTGCTCCAAGGCAACATCAACCACATGAGTTCAGCGCAGACCGCCCTGGGCCATGGCTTCCATCGCCACGAGAGGGCTGGGATCCTAAATGGAGCAAGAGCGTCAGATCGGCGAGACCACATTCATGACGGTCGCCGAGGTGGCCGCGATCATGCGGGTCTCCAAGATGACGGTCTACCGCCTCGTGCACGCCGGTGAACTGCCGGCCGTCCGTGTCGGTCGGTCGTTCCGGGTACCCGAGGACGCGGTGCACCACTACCTCAAGCAGTCCTACATGGGCACCGCCTGATTTTCCGGCCTCGCCGTCGATGGCGTAAAGTAGCCCGAAGGGCTCGCGCCCACTGACTTTTCTGTTCCTCGATAACCAGTTAGGACACCGCTGACGCATGGGTTCCGTGATCAAGAAGCGCCGTAAGCGCATGGCCAAGAAGAAGCACCGCAAGTTGTTGCGCAAGACGCGTCACCAGCGCCGTAACAAGAAGTAAGGCTTCTTCGCCACAAGATGGCTCCGTCCGATTCGGACGGAGCCTCTTGCGTAGGGTCCCGAACGCATAGGATCGGGGCGTCGAAAGGGGTGAGCATGGGACGGATCGTCCTCGTCACGGGCGTTTCGCGCCGGATCGGTGGTCGCACCGCCGAACTGCTGTCCCGTGACCCCGAGATCGAGAAGGTCATCGCGGTCGACGCGGTACCGCCCTCGCACAGCCTGGGCCGTGCCCAGTTCGTGCGCGCCGACATCCGCAACCCGATGGTCGGCAAGGTGATCGCCCATGAGGGCGTCGACACAGTGCTGCACCTCGGCGTGATCCTCACCCCCAAACAGGCCGGTGGACGCACCTCCCAGAAGGAGATCAATGTCATCGGGACGATGCAGTTGTTGGCCGCCTGCCAGCGCGCGTCCTCCCTGCAGCGGCTGGTCGTGAAGTCGTCGTCCGCGGTCTACGGCTCCTCGCCGCGCGACCCCGCGATGTTCACCGAAGAACTCCAGGCCAGGCGGATGCCCGCCGGTGGATTCGGCAAGGACTCGGCGGAGGTCGAGAACTACGTGCGCGGCTTCGCGCGCCGTCGTCCCGACGTCCAGGTCGCCACCCTGCGCATGGCCAATGTCGTCGGACGCGGTTTCAGTAGCCAGCTGTCCGATTACTTCTCGATGCCGATCATGCCGGTACCGATGGGGTTCGACGGACGGATGCAACTACTGCACTTCGACGACGCGCTGCAGGCGTTGCGCGCCGCGACATTGTCCGATCTCGACGGCACGATCAACATCGCGGCCGACGGACTGCTCACTGTCCGCCAGGCTGCGCGGATCGCAGGCAAGCCGATCGTCCCGGTCGTGCCTCAGACAAGCGGTCTTGTCGAGCAGCTCACTCGCCGGGTCGGACTCAAGGGCTTCGCGGCGTCCCAGATGGACTTCCTGTGTTACGGGCGAGGAATGGACACCAGTCGAATGCGCACTGAGCTCGGGTTCGAGCCCGCACTGACCACACGTGAGGCGTTCGCCGACGTGTTCGCTTCACCATCACGACGCGCGGCCTTGGTCGGAGCTGCGCATGGCTGAGCCCAAGGGCCGCAAGCCGGCTGCCAAATCCGCTGCGAAGCAGGCGCCATCGGCCAAACCGGCGTCCAAGCGCGCCACCAAGGCGTCGACGCCGCGCAAGACCGCGGCCAAGCCACTGCGTGCTGCCGCGCGAACCGATGACTCGCTCGGCTCGAAGACGACCCGTCGGCCCACCCGGTCGTCAGTACAGGCGAAGGCGAAGTCGCCGCGTCCGGCGCTGCACGTCGTGCCCGACCCGGCGCCCGATCAGGACGAGGGGTTCGCCGCCACCGGCAATCCGTTCGAGAACAAGCTGCCCTTCGGACTGCCGGTCGACCCGGCCATCTTCGTCCAGACGCTGATCTCGGTGCTGCGCGCGGCAGGCACTGCCGCCGGGTTGTCGGGTGATGACCTCGAACGCCGGGTCGCGTCCGCGCTGGCCTTCCTGCGGCGACGGCTCAACGGTGACTACGCGATCGACGATTTCGGTTTTGACGAGGAGTTCACCCGCGAGATCTGGATCCCGTTGCTGCGGCCGCTGTACAAGCGTTGGTTCCGGGTCGAGGTGCGTGGCATCGAGAACATCCCGGCCGAGGGCAGGGGCCTGGTGGTCGCGAACCACTCCGGCACCGTTCCGGTCGACGGACTGATGACCCAGGTCGCGATCCATGACGAGCACCCGAACCACCGTTTCGTGCGGATGCTCGGAGCCGACCTGGTCTTCCAGTCGCCGTTCATCGGAGAGTTGTCCCGTAAGTCCGGCACCACGCTGGCGGCCAACCCCGACGCCGAGCGCTTGCTCGAATCGGACGAACTGGTCGCCGTCTTCCCCGAGGGGTTCAAGGGCGTCGGCAAGCCGTTCAGCGACCGCTACCGTCTGCAGCGCTTCGGTCGCGGTGGCTTCGTGTCCGCCGCCGTCCGTGCCGGCGCCCCGATCATCCCGTGTTCGATCGTCGGAGCAGAGGAGATCTTCCCGATGATCGGCAACGCCAAGAGCGTGGCCAGGCTGCTCGGTTTCCCCTACTTCCCGATCACCCCGACGTTCCCGTTGTTCGGCCTGCTCGGTGCGATCCCGTTGCCGAGCAAGTGGATCATCGAGTTCGGCACGCCGATCGAGACCGAGCACCACGGCTCTGCCGCCGCCGATGACCCGATGGTGTTGTTCGACGTCACCGACCAGGTGCGCGAGACCATCCAGCAGACGCTGTACTCCCTACTGCTGGAACGACGTTCGGTCTTCTTCTGATGGCGCGCATCACCCTGTACGGCAAGCCCGGCTGCCACCTGTGCGACGACGCCCGCACGGTGATCCAGCGGGTCTGCGCCGATCTGGGGGAGCAGTACGAGGAGTTCTCGATCGAGGGCGACGCCGACCTGATGCACACGTACGGCGAACTGATCCCGGTCACGCTCATCGACGGCAAGCAGCACGACTACTGGCGGGTCAGCGAGTCCCGACTGCGTACTGCCCTCACCGCCTGAAACTGTTCGCGAAGGCCGGGGGTGGCTATACCACAGAGGCCTTGTAGCACGTTTCGCGCGTTCATGCGACTTTGTGCCTGCGTTCACGAGGACTTACTCTCGGGGGGTCATGTGCCAGGGATGACGAGCGTTTGGTATACGCCGCCATCTCATCGGGAGGAGATTCGTTCCCTGTGACCAACACGTCCGCGTCGCGCCGGGACATCCCGGATGCGACCGTCGCTCGGCTGCCGGTGTACCTGCGGGTGCTCCGTGCCCTCAGCGGCCGTGGGATCGACGTCGTGTCCTCGGACGAACTGGCTGACGCCGCAGGCGTTCGCTCCGCCGGTCTGCGCAAGGACCTCTCCTACCTCGGCTCCTACGGCGTGCGTGGTGTCGGTTACGACGTCGAGCGCCTGTCGGAGGAGATCACCCGCGAACTGGGCCTACAGAGCGACTTCGCCGTCGCCATCGTCGGCATGGGCAACCTCGGCCGCGCGTTGGCCGACTACCGCGGATTCGCCACTCGCGGCTTCGAGGTGCGCTGGCTCATCGACAACGACCCGGCCTTGACCGGCATGCATGTGGGTGCTCTGGCGATCGTCGACTTCGACGGCTTCCGCCCTGCCGCCGACGAGTCGGTCATCGGGGTGATCGCCACGCCGCCGCACGCTGCGCAGGCCGCCGCCGATGATCTCGTGGCCCGCGGCGTCCGCTCCATCCTGAACTTCGCCTCCGAGCCGCTCGATCTGCCGGAATCGGTCGCCGTGCGCAAGGTCGACCTCGCCACCGAACTGCAGATCCTGGCCTTCCACGATCAGCGCACCCGTCCCGAACCTGCTCCCCTTGTGGAGGTTCCTTCGTGAGTCTCCTGGTCGTTGGGTTGTCGCACCGTTCGGCGCCCGTCGAGTTGCTCGAGCGCGCCGCCCTGTCCGGTGAGCGCGGCGCGCGGCTGGACGCCGTGCTGCGCGACGGCGACCACGTCGAGGAATGGATGATCGTGTCCACCTGCAACCGGGTGGAGATCTACGGCGAGGTCGGCACCTTCCACGGTGCCGTCACCCAGATCAGCGAATCGCTCTGCGCGGTAACGGGACTCAGCCTCGAAGAGCTCGGCGACAGTCTGTACGCCCACTACGAGGAGCGGGCGATCGCGCACTTGTTCTCCGTGGCCGCCGGGCTCGACTCGCTCGCGATCGGCGAGAGCCAGATCCTCGGTCAGTTGCGCAGTTCCCTGCAGGACGGCCGCGAACACGGGCACCTCGGGAGTGCGCTGGAGAACGTCGCCCAGCAGGCGCTGCGCGTCGGCAAGAAGGTGCACGCCGAGACCGAGATCGACCGGGTCAGCAAGGGCCTGATCGAGCGTGGAGTTGCGCTCGCCGAACACCGGATCGGCCCGATCCAGCGGGCCCGTGCGACGGTCATCGGTTCGGGTGCGATGAGTGCGCTCGCCACCCACACCCTCAGCCGGATGGGCGTGGAGAACATCACGATCGTCAGCCGGACGCTGGAGAACGCGCGCCGCCTGGCTGCGGCCACCGGCGCCACCGCGCGAGAGTGGGACGAGCGTGCCGACGCGATCGCCGAGTCCGACTTCGTCGTGTCCTGCACCGGAGCCGTAGGACATGTCGTCGAGATCGAGCACGTCACCGGCGGCGACCGTCCGAAGGTCTTCCTCGACCTCGCCCTGCCCCGCGACGTCGACCCCGCGGTCGCCGTCCTCGACGCAGTCACCGTGCTCTGGCTCGAGGACCTGCGCGAGGTCACCGAGTCCGAGGGTTCGCGCTCGCAGGTGCACGCCGTCGAGGAGATGGTCACCGCCGAGGTCGCCGAGTTCGTGCTCAATCGGCGCGCCGCATCCGTCGGCCCGACCGTCGCCGCGATCCGCCGGTACGCCGCCGACGTGGTCGCGACCGAACTGGAACGCCTGGACTCCCGCGTCGAACTGGACGACCGCCAACGCGCGCAGGTGCAGCTCAGCGTCCACCGCATCGTGGAGAAGTTGTTGCACACCCCGACCGTGCGGATGAAACAACTCGCGGGCTCCGAGGACGGCAGTGAGTACACCTCCCTGCTGCGCACGCTCTTCGACATCGACCCCTTCGTCTCGAAGGTGTCGTCCATCCCGCGACAGGTAGGAGGCGACTCATGAGCGCACTTCGGCTCGGCACCCGCCGGTCCCACCTGGCGATGACCCAGTCCGGCCATGTCGCCGACGCGCTGCGTGCGCTCGGTCACGAGGTCGAACTGGTCGAGATCGTCACCGAGGGCGACACCAACCGCGCCCCGCTGACCCAGATCGGTGGCACGGGAGTCTTCGCAGCCGCCCTGCGCGAAGCGCTGCTGCAGGGCGAGGTCGACCTCGCGGTGCACTCGCTCAAGGACCTCCCTGCTGCGGGGCACCCCGGCCTCACGGTCGCCGGTATCCCGCGACGAGAGGACCCGCGTGACGCCTTGGTAGCCCGCGACGGACTGACCCTCGGCGAACTTCCTCCCGGCTCGAGCATCGGCACCGGCTCGCCGCGTCGCGTCGCAGCGTTGAACGCGCTCGGCCTCGGCTTCGAGGTGCGGCCGCTGCGCGGCAATGTCGACTCCCGCTTGGCGCGGGTCAGCGACGGCGAACTGGACGCGATCATCCTGGCCTGCTCCGGGCTTCGCCGGATCGGACGGCAGGACCGCATCACCGAGGCGATCGACCCGCTGCAGATGCTGCCGGCCCCGGGGCAGGGCGCACTCGCCATCGAGGTGCGCGCGGACGACCGGCGGATGATCGACATCGTCGGCGCACTCGACGACGCCGACACCCGCGCCGCCGTGACCGCCGAACGAGCCGTTCTGCTCGGACTCAAGGCAGGGTGCTCGGCACCCGTCGGTGCGCTCGCCGAAGTCGTCGAGGACGTCGACGGCAGCCTGGAGATCTCGCTTCGGGCGTTCGTCGGAGCACCCGACGGCAGCGATGACCTGCGCCGCTCGATCACCGGCCCGTTCGACAAGGCCGAACAACTGGGCCTCGACCTGGCACAGATGCTGCTGGAGGACGGGGCGGACCGGATCATCGCCGACGCCGGTGGTGACGATGCGGTGGCGGGGAGCGTGCGAGCCGGCACCGAGGAGGAGCACCGGCAGAAAGCACAGGCGCAGCATCACGGGGCGTACGAAATCGTCGCCGACGCGTGCGAACCCCCTCCCGGGCGACCAACCAACGCCGGCTCGGCCGGCGGCCCCGAAAGTCCGAACAACAAACACCGACGCCATGGAGCGTGACAAGTGACCACCACCGCCAAGACGCCTGCAGCAGTCGCCTTCGTGGGCTCCGGCCCCGGCGACCCGGGTCTGCTGACCGTGCGAGCCGCCAGCCTGCTGCGCCGCGCCGACGTCGTCGTCCTCGACCGGGTGGCTCGCGAGGACTTCGTCGCGAAGTTCGTCCGCGAGGACACCGAGATCGTCGACGCCGGCCACGGCGAGGCCGGCCAGGCTCTCACCACCGCCTCGCGTGCCAAGCTCGTCGTGAAGACGGCCAAGGCCGCGGCCAAGCTGGGCAAGGACGCTCTTGTCGTCCGCCTCATGGACGGCGACCCCGCCACCTTCAACGGTCTCGCCGAGGAGGCGTCCGCGCTGCACAAGGCTGCGGTGCCGTTCGAGATCGTCCCCGGTGTCAGCGCTGCGTCCGCAGTGCCGACATACGCAGGTATTCCGCTGACGCACAACGGTTCTCGCGCGGTGCACCTGCTCTCGCCGGGCGACTCCAAGGTCGACTACGCCAAGTCGGCCGCAGCTGACACGACCGTCGTGCTCTTCGGCACCGTGGACACCCTGCGCACCAGCTTCGCCCGACTCCTCGAAGCCGGACGGGACGCCGAGACCGCGGTCGCGGTGACCGTCGACGGCACGACCATCCACCAGAAGACGCACACCTTCACCCTCGACACCGTCGACGCCGGCCTGAAGTTGCTCGCCGACGATGCCCAACTGGTCGCCGTCGTCGGTTCACCGGTCGACTACCGCGAGACGTTGTCGTGGTGGGAGAACAAGCCGCTGTTCGGGTGGAACGTCCTGGTGCCGCGCACCAAGGACCAGGCCGGTTCGATGACCGAGCGCCTCGGCGACTTCGGGGCGTCCAGTGACGTCGTTCCGACGATCAGCGTCGAGCCGCCGCGCACCCCGCAGCAGATGGAGCGCGCGATCAAGGGTTTGGTGACCGGTCGCTACGAGTGGATCGGCTTCACCTCCCAGAACGCGGTTCGGGCCGTGCGCGAGAAGTTCGAGGAGTTCGGTCTCGACGCCCGGGCGTTCGCCGGTCTGAAGATCGCCGCTGTCGGTGGCGTGACCGCAGAAGCGTTGCGCGAGTGGGGCCTTCAGCCCGACCTGGTCCCGTCCGGTGAGCAGTCGGCCAAGGGCCTGCTGGAGGAATGGCCGGAGTTCGACGAGTTGCTCGACCCGATCAACCGAGTCTTCCTGCCGCGCGCCGACATCGCGACCGACACCCTTGTGGCCGGTCTGCAGGAGATCGGCTGGGAGGTCGACGACGTGACCGCGTACCGCACCGTGCGCGCCGCGCCGCCGGCCCCCGAGGTGCGTGAGGCGATCAAGACCGGCAAATTCGATGCGGTCTGCTTCACCTCGTCCTCGACCGTGCGCAACCTGGTCGGCATCGCGGGCAAGCCGCACGCCACGACCATCGTCGCGTGCATCGGTCCGGCCACCGCCAAGACCGCCGAGGAGCACGGTCTGCGCGTCGACGTCATGTCGCCGGAGCCGTCCGCCGAAGCACTGGTGGACGCGCTGGCCGACTTCGGTCGAAGCCTCGCCCTGTCGGCCGCCGAGGCCGGTGAGGCGGTCCGTCGCCCGAGCGAGCGGCGCACCACCTCGCGCCGCAAGGCCAAGGCCTGATCCGAAACCTTCACCGAGTGGCCGGGCTATGAACCAGTGGCCGAGCTATGGCCCGGCCACCCGTTCATAGCCCGGCCACTCGGCGTTTGTCCGACAGAGCAAGGAGAAGCCGTGAACCCGATCGTCCGTCCGCGCCGTCTGCGGCAGAGTCCGGCTGTGCGCCGGTGGGTGTCGCAGACGCGTCTGCACCCGGCTGACCTGGTGCTCCCGCTCTTCGTGAAGGAGGGCATCAGCGAGCCGGCGCCGATCTCGTCGATGCCGGGAGTCGTGCAGCACACGCTCGACTCGCTGGTGGAGGCCGCACGCGAGGCGATCGACGCCGGCGTCGGTGGCCTGATGGTGTTCGGCGTTCCGGCCGAGCGTGACGAGATCGGTTCGGGCGCAACGGATCCGGACGGCATTCTCAATGTCGCGCTGCGTCGCTTGCGGGACGAATTCGGTGCGTCGACGGTGCTCATGGCCGACCTGTGCCTGGACGAGTTCACCTCGCACGGACACTGCGGTGTGCTCACCGAGACCGGTGCCGTCGACAACGACGCGACGCTGGAGATCTACGGACGGATGGCGGTTGCGCAGGCACGAGCCGGCGCTCACGTCGTCGGCCCGAGCGGCATGATGGACGGCCAGGTCGAGGTCGTGCGGGCCGCACTCGACGACGCGGGCTTCACCGACGTGATTGTGCTGGCGTACGCCGCCAAGTACGCGTCCGCCGCCTACGGACCCTTCCGCGAGGCCGTCGACTCCGCGCTGCAGGGTGACCGTGCGACCTACCAGCAGGACCCGGGCAATCTCACCGAGTCGTTGCGCGAAGTACGCCTCGACATCGAACAGGGCGCCGATATCGTGATGGTGAAGCCGGCGACTCTCTACCTCGACGTCATCGCCGCGGTGAAGCAGACGTCCGACGTGCCGGTCGCCGCGTACCACGTCAGTGGCGAGATGGCGATGATCGAGGCCGCTGCCGCGAACGGGTGGATCGACCGCGACCGGATGGTGACCGAGCAGTTGACCGCGATCAAGCGTGCGGGTGCGCAGATCATCCTGACCTACTACGCCGCCGAGGTCGCGCGCCGTCTGGGCTGACCCGCGTACCCTCGACCTGGAAGAGTCCGCTCGAACCTTCGATTGGGAGGCCACCCGATGAGACTGCTCTCCATCGCCGCCGGTGCCACCGCGGCAGCAAGCATGCTCACAGTTGCCGGCTCCGCCGTGGCTGCTGCTGAAGCGGCGCCGAAGCTGACCCGCGTCGTCCCTGTGCCCGTCACCGCTGATCGCGTCGCGCTCGGTGTGGAGGTGAAGCACGCCGCCGATGACACGGCGGTGAAGGCGTACGACCGCGGACGGTTGGTCGGCACCGGCGAAGTCGCGAAGGGGAAGGCCGTTGTGCCGATCCAGCACACGCTTCGAGCAGAATCCGCGCCCCGCTCGATCGCCGTCGTGGTCGGCGACCACCGCAGGACCGTCACGATCGACCTCGACACCGACGACCTGAAGCGCAGCCCGTGGTTCGTGGTCAACAAGCGACACGGCGCCGCCAGGTACGTGCCCAAGAAGCTGAAGGAGTTCGAGGGTGGGCGTCTCGAGGTTCGTGCTCTCGATGCCTATCGGCCGATGGCGAAGGCCGCCGACAAGGACGGATCCGGTTTCTGGGTGGCGAGCAGCTACCGCTCCGCGGAGCGACAGAAGCAGCTGTACGAGGGTTACGTCCGGCGCGACGGCGCCGAGAAGGCGGATACCTACTCGGCCCGTCCTGGCCACAGCGAGCACCAGACCGGCCTGGTGATCGACATCGCGAACGGCGTCTGCAATCTCGAACGCTGTTTCGCCGAGACCGCGGCCGGACGCTGGGCCTCCAAGTACGCGGCCGAGCACGGTTTCATCGTCCGGTACACCCGTGGCAGCGACGAGGTCACCGGCTACCGGTACGAACCGTGGCACCTGCGCTACGTCGGACGCTGGTTGGCGACCTACCTGCAGGACTCCGACACCGCCACCCTCGAGGAAGCGTTCGACCTCGACGATGCAGCCGACTACCCCCGACCCGTGGCCTGACCTGCACCGATGGCCAGTTGATCGTTGTACGACCGAGACCCTTGAGGGCCGGCCTGCGCGTAAGTTATCTGCATGAGTGGCTCTGGGGTCGAGTGGCTTGATGACGAACAACAGCTCGCGTGGCGGCACTACATCCGCGGTTCACGCGCGCTGGAGACTGTGCTCGACAACGAGGTACAGACCGAGGCAGGCATGTCGCTGTCGGAGTTCGAATTGCTTTCGATGCTGTCGGAGGCACCTGACCGGGTGCTGCGGATGAGCACCCTCGCCGAACTCATCGTCCAATCACGCAGCCGGGTCACGCACACCGCCAACCGTCTGGCACGCCGGGGCTGGGTCGAACGGCGTGCTGCCGCCGACGACGGCCGCGGCGTCGAGCTGGTCCTCACCGAAGCCGGGATGGAGGCCGTCGTGGTCGCCGCCCAGGTGCACGTGATGAGTGTTCGCCGGCATCTGGTCGACGTGCTGGAGCGCCTGGAGTTGGTGGAGCTCGGTGCCGCGATGATGAAGGTTCGCGCGTCACTGTGAATCGACTGTGAACCCGGGCTGACGTCGTGGGCGCGGATTTCGGTTGACCGCTCCCATCTGGGACACTGGCCTCATGTCCACCGCCTCGACGTCGGCTTCCGCTGCCCTGCTCGACCGAGCCCGCCGGGTCACGCCCGGCGGTGTGAACTCCCCGGTCCGCGCGTTCCGCGGCGTCGGTGGCACGCCCCGTTTCATCGCCTCGGCGAAGGGTCCGTGGATGACCGATGTCGACGGCAACGAGTACGTCGATCTCATCTGCTCCTGGGGCCCGATGATCCTCGGCCACGCCCAGCCCGACGTAGAGCGTGCGGTGAGCGAGGCTGCGTCGAAGGGGTTCTCCTTCGGCACGCCGAGCGAGAACGAGGTCGCGCTCGCCGAGGAGATCGTCCGCCGGGTCGAGCCCGTCGAGCAGGTGCGCCTGGTCAGCAGCGGCACCGAGGCGACGATGAGCGCGCTGCGGCTGGCGCGCGGATTCACCGGCCGGACGAAGGTCGTGAAGTTCGCCGGTTGCTACCACGGACACGTCGACGCTCTGCTCGCCCAGGCCGGTTCCGGTGTCGCGACGTTCGCGCTGCCCGACTCCGCGGGTGTCCCCGAATCGAATGCGCACGACACGATCGTGTTGCCCTACAACGACATTCCTGCGCTCCAGGCTGCGTTCGTCGAGCACGGTGACGAGATCGCCTGCGTCATCACCGAGGCGAGCCCGGGAAACATGGGCGTCGTCCCGCCGGCCGAGGGCTTCACCGCCGCGCTGCGTCGCGTCACCCGCGACCACGGGGCGCTGCTGATCAGCGACGAGGTCATGACCGGTTTCCGTTGCTCGCAGGCGGGCTGGTTCGGCCTGGAAGGTCCGCAGGGCGACGGCGTGCCCGACCTGTTCACGTTCGGCAAGGTGATGGGCGGTGGCTTCCCGGCCGCCGCGTTCGGTGGTCGCGCCGACATCATGAGCCGCCTGGCTCCCGACGGCCCCGTCTACCAGGCCGGCACCTTGTCGGGTAACCCTGTTGCCACGGCGGCCGGACTGGCTACTTTGCAGGGCTGCACCCCCGACGTCTACGGACGTCTGGAGGTGGCCGCCCGAGCGATCGCCGGAGCCGCGAGCGAGGAACTCGACAAGGCCGGAGTGCCGCACGTCGTGCAGTGGGCCGGGTCGATGTTCAGCGTCTTCTTCCGCGACCGCCCGGTGCGCAACTATGACGACGCCAAGGCCCAGGACACCGAGGCGTTCGGACGGTTCTTCCACGGGATGCTCGACCAGGGCGTCCACCTGCCGCCGAGCGCGTACGAGGCCTGGTTCGTCAGCGCGTCCCACGACGACGCCGCAGTGTCCAAGGTGATCGAGGCGTTGCCGGGCGCGGTCCGCGCCGTCACGGAAGGAAGCCGCTGATGGCTGCTCGTACCGTCGTCCACCTGGTCCGTCACGGCGAGGTCGAGAACCCCGAGGCGCTGCTGTACGGGCGGATGCCTGACTTCCATCTCTCGCAGCTCGGTCGCGAGATGGCCGTACGGGTGGGGGAGTACCTCCAGTCGCACGACGTGACCCACCTGGTGAGCTCTCCACTGGAGCGCGCCCAGGAGACGATGGAGCCGCTGGCCGAGACGCTGCGCCAGGAGGTCACCCTCGACGATCGCGTCGTCGAGGCGGCCAACGACTTCGAGGGCATGACCGTCGGTTCGAACCCCAAACAGCTGCTCAACCCGCGCCTGTGGCCCAAACTGGTCAACCCCATCCAGCCGTCCTGGGGCGAGCCCTACGAGCAGATCGCGACCCGGATGCGCGCTGCGATCCACGACGCCCGGGTGGCCGCCTCCGGTCACGAAGCTGTGATCGTCAGCCACCAGTTGCCGGTCTGGACGGCGGGGTTGTCCTTCGAGGGACGCCGCCTGTGGCACGACCCGCGTAAGCGCGAGTGTGCGCTCGCGTCCGTCACCAGCCTCACGTTCGCCGGTGACGAACTGTTGAGCATCCAGTACTCCGAGCCGGCCGGTGGGTTGCTGGCGCGCGCGTCCAAGGTGCCCGGAGCATGACCCGAGTGTTTCGTCGTCTGACCGCAGGTGCTGTTGCCTTTCTGTTGGCCGGGTCGTTGGCTGCCTGCTCGGACGACCCCAATTCGATCGGCGCGCAGGCCAACAAGGGCGATTCCAAGGGGTACGTCGCCGGTGACGGCACCATCGAACAGATCGGTTCGGGTGAGCGGGGCAAGCCGGTGAGCCTGTCCGGCAAGCTGCTCGACGGCACGCAGTGGAGCAGTGACCAAGCGACCGGCAAGGTCGTCGTCCTCAACGTGTGGGGAGCCTGGTGCCCGCCGTGCCAGGAAGAACTTCCGCACCTGCAGAAGGCGTGGACCGGTTGGCAGGACTCCGGCAAGCCGGTGGTGATGCTCGGTATCAACCAGCGTGACTCCGTGCAGCGGGCGCAGGCCATGCTCGACAAGTTCGCGATCAGCTACCCCTCGCTCGCCGAGGACGGCGGCCGGGCGCTGTTGTCGCTGCAGGGCAAGGTGCGCGCCTACCCGACCACGCTCGTCCTGGACAAGCAGCACCGCATCGCCGCGCGGGTCTCCGGCGCGGTCACCGAGAGCACGCTCAACGGTCTGGTCGACGACGTCCTGAAGTCGTCATAGTGCTCGCTGACGTCGGCTCGACGGTCGTCTCCGGCAGTCTGCCGGCGGCGATCGCGTTGGCCCTGCTCGCGGGCGTCGTCTCATTCGCCTCGCCGTGCGTGTTACCGCTCGTGCCCGGCTTCCTCGCCTACGTCACCGGCCTCACCGACGAACAACGAAGGACCCGCCTGGTCACCGGCGCGTTGTTGTTCGTGCTCGGTTTCGGCGCCGTACTCGTGTCGGTTGCGGTGGCGCTCGGATTCGCCCTGGAGGCAACGCAATTGCACCGTGCCGCGATCACCCGGGTCGCCGGCGTCGTGGTCATCCTGCTGGCGCTCGTCTACCTCGGTTTCTTCGGGCAACGCGGCTTGCCGGTGCACTGGCGGCCGACCGCGGGGCTGGCCGGAGCACCCCTGCTCGGCGTCGCGTTCGGGCTAGGGATGACCCCGTGCATCGGCCCGGTCTACGGGGCGATCCTGACCGTCAACGCGCCGCTGGCAGGCGACGGCGGCATCGTCGGACGCGGCGTCGTGCTCGCGATCTGTTACGCGATCGGGCTCGGGATCCCGTTCGTACTCATGGCCGCCGGGTGGGCGCGGGCCGAGCGTGCCTCGCGCTGGTTGCGTGATCACCACCGTCCGATCCAGTGGGTCGGTGGCGGGCTGATGCTGTTGGTCGGAGTCCTGATGGTCCTCGGAGTTTGGGAGCAGTTCATTGTCTGGATGCAGACGAACCTTGTCGGCGTCGACGGATTCCGGACGGTGATCTGATGGGTACGAGCACGCGGACCGCACAACCCAAACTCGGTCTCGTCGGCACCCTGCGCTGGTTGTGGCGCCAGCTGACCTCGATGCGCACGGCGCTGTTCCTGCTGTTGATGCTGTCGGTGGCGGCGGTGCCGGGCTCGATCTTCCCGCAGCGCTCGATCAACGCCCAGCGGGTGACCGAGTACCTCGACCAGCACAAGACCACCGGGCCCTGGCTCGACCGGTTCGGCTTCTTCGACGTCTTCTCCAGCCCCTGGTTCGCGGCCATCTACATCCTGCTGGTGATCTCGCTGCTCGGCTGTGTCATCCCGCGGATGCGCATCCACTACAACTCGCTGCGCTCACCCATTCCGCAGGTGCCCGCGCGTCTGGGACGCCTGCAGGCGAGCGCCGACGAAAGGGTTGCGGGTGACCCTGCGAAGATCATCGCCACCGCGCGAGAAGTGTTGGGGCGCAAGCACTATCGCCTGAGGGAAGACTCCGGCGACGACGCCCGCACCCAGGACACCCACGAACTCGCGGCAGAGGGCGGCCGGATGCGCGAGACCGGCAACCTGCTGTTCCACCTGTCGCTGGTGATCGTCATCGTGGCGGTCGCGATGGGTTCGCTGCTCGGTTGGCGCGGCGATGTCATCGTGCCGGAGAAGAGCGAGTTCTCCTCGACCATGACCCGTTACGACACGATCGACCCGGGCCCGTGGGTCGACCTGGAGAAGCTGACCCCGTGGTCGCTGACTATGGACAAACTCGATGTCGCGTTCGAGGAGAACGTGCCGCAGGACTCCCCGCAGTTCGGGCAGCCGCGCAGCTTCATCGCGTCCGTCACCACCCAGGACGGCGAAGGCGGGTCGCCGCAGAAGTCGCAGATCTCGGTCAACCATCCGCTCAGCATCGGCGGTTCGGACGTCTTCCTGCTCGGCAACGGGTACGCACCGAAGGTCGTCGTGCGAGACGCCCGAGGCAACGTCCTGTACGAGGACGCCACGCCGTTCCTGCCGCAGGACAACAACTACCGCTCGGTGGGCGCCATCAAGGTGACCGGTTCCGCGCCCAAGCAGCTGGGTTTCTTCGGGCTCTTCCTCCCGTCGGTCGACTTCGACGACAAGCAGGGCCCGTACTCCACCTTCCCCGACCTGCGAAAGCCCGCGCTCGTCCTTGGTCTCTACGAGGGCAATCTCTTCCCGGGCGGACGCCCGCAGTCGGTCTTCTCGCTCGACACCCGCGAGATGACCCAGGTGAAGGCGCAGAACGGTGAGCCGCTGCGGATGATGATCCGCCCCGGTGAGACCATCCAGCTGCCCGGCGGCCGCGGTTCGATCACCCTGGAATCGGTGCCGCGCTGGGCCGGACTGTCGGTGCGCTCCGACCCCGGCAAGCTGCTGGCGCTGATCGGCGCCACCTTGGGCCTCATCGGCCTGGTCATGTCGATGGTGCTTCGCCGCCGCCGCATCTTCGTGCGGGTCACACCGGACGGGGAGGGCACCAACCGTGTCCAGGTCGGTGCCCTGGCCAAGGGTGACGACCCACGCCTGCAGCGCGCGGTCGACGAGCTGATGCAGACGCTTCGAGGTGGCTCCACGGACGCCACGTACCCTGAACAGGTGAAGAAAGCAGGTGCACGATGATCACGTCCTTCGTAGCGAGCGAGGTGAACGAGTCCCTCGCTGAGATCGGCGTCGACCTGCTGTGGTCGTCCGCGCTGGTGCTGACCCTCGCGATGCTCTCTTTCACCCTCGACCTCGCCGGGCACCCCGGACGCGTCGCCCGGGCGCAGGCCCGTCGCACGGCGCGCACCCACGAGCAGATCGAGGAGGCCGGCGACACCGCCGTCCTGACCGAGGTCGACACGTCTGGCGCGCCCGAGAAGCGCCAGTGGGGCGGCATCGGCATCTCGCTGGCCTGGCTCGGCACGTTGCTGCTCATCGGGTCCGTCGCCGCACGTGCGTTCTCGGTGCACCGTCCGCCGCTGGGCAACATGTACGAGTTCGCGATCGTCGGCTCGGCATTCGTGATGCTCTGCTACCTGCTGTGGGCGCTGCGCCACGACGTCCGTTGGCTCGGTGCGTTCGTCACCGGCACCGTCGTGCTGTTCGAGATGCTCGCCGCGATGGTGTTCTTCACCGAGGCCAGCCAGTTGATGCCGTCGCTGCGCAGCTACTGGCTCTCGATCCACGTCTCCGTGGCGACTCTGTCCGTCGCGCTGTTCACCGTCGCGTTCGTGCTGCACGCGCTGTGGTTCATGCAGTCCTGGCGTGAACGTCAGCCGGGCAAACTGGCCTTCATGGACGCCGTCCCCGGCAAGGACACGCTCGACCGCCTGGCGTACGGCGTCCTGATCATCGCCTTCCCGCTGTGGACGTTCACCCTCATCGCAGGTGCGATCTGGGCGCAGGAGGCCTGGGGCCGCTACTGGGCCTGGGACCCCAAGGAGGTCTGGACGCTGGTCATCTGGGTGCTCTACGCCGCCTACCTGCACGCCCGCATGACCGCCGGTTGGAGCGGCCGCAAGTCGATCTACGTCGCGCTCGCCGGGTTCGCCTGCGTGCTGATCAACTACGGCATCGTCAACGTGTTCTTCGTCGGTCAGCACTCGTACTCGGGTATGTGATGGCGCGCTACACCGTCCTGCGCCTGCTGATCTTCTTCGGCGTCCTCTGCGCGCTCTGGCTCGCCCAGTTGCGCGGCTGGCCGCTGCTTCTGCTGTCGGCGGTGGTCTCCGCGATCATCTCGGTGTTCGTGTTGGCCGGCCCGCGCGAGCAGGTCGCCCAGAAACTCGAGGAGAAGGTCACCGAGCGCCGCGAGCGCACCGACGACCACCGTACGGCCGAGGACGAAGAGGACGAGGAATCGCAGGAGTACACCGACCGCTGAGTGTCTCGGACGCGAATGTGGCGCGAAGGTGGCGCGAATGTCATGGAGGGTGAGGCGTCAGGGCCTCACCCTCCATGACATTCGGAGTGCGTCAGCCGAGGCGAAATGCGAGGTAGAGACCGAGACCGAGCGCGAGGCCGTAGCTGAGGCTGGTCAGTCCGGCACCGGCGAGCGCGGGGACGAGGTCGCGTCCCTTCTTGCCCGACAGCACCGTTCGGACCGGCAGGATCGCCGGCAGCAGACCCACGAACCCGAGCGCCGCGTACGGGTGGCCGATCGCGATGAGCGCCACGACGACGGCGGCGACGGCGTACATCGCCACGAACAGCGTCCGGGTGGCCTTGTCACCGATGCGGACGGCGAGCGTGCGCTTGCCCGAGACGGTGTCGCCGGGGATGTCGCGCAGATTGTTGACCAGCAGGATCGCGACGGCGAGCGCACCTACTCCGACCGCTCCGGCGATGGAGGCGAGGTTGAGTTCCTTGGCCTGCGTGTAGGTCGTGCCGAGCGTCGCGACGAGCCCGAAGAAGATGAAGACGAACAGTTCGCCCAGACCCATGTAGCCGTAGGGCTTGTCTCCGCCGGTGTACTTCCACGCCGCCCAGATCGACGCGACACCGCCGAGCAACAGCCACCAGGTGCTCGACAGGGTGATCAGCGCGAACCCGCAGAACGCCGCCCAGAAGAAGGCGATGAACGCGGCCAGCTTCACGTTGGACGGGGTGGCGAGCCGTTGCCCGACCAGGCGGACGGGGCCGACGCGGTCCTCATCGGTGCCGCGGATGCCGTCGGAGTAGTCGTTGGCGTAGTTGACCCCGATCTGCAGCAAGGCCGCGACGAGCAGCGCGAGCAGCGCGTACCCGAGGTTCGCGCCGCGTGGCAGCAGGTAGGACGCACCGGTGCCGACGGCGACGGGCGCGACGGCGGCGGGCAGGGTGCGCGGGCGGGCGCCGGCGATCCACTGGTTCAGGGTTGCCATGGGCGGTGCGTGCTCCAGGAGGGCAGGCCGAATCAGGGTTCGGCGACGGCAGGGGTCATCCAATCTTGCCACTGATCGGAGGTCCGCAGCGCCAGGCGGTCGGGCTTGCCGGGGCCGCGCAGGGGAAGTTCGTCGAGCACGAGCAGGCGTCGGGGGAGGGCGTACGGGGGCAGGTTCGCGGCGAGGGTTTCACGGATACCGGCGAGCGTGATCGGCGAACGGGCGACCACGGCCGCGCTGACGACCTGCCCCCATTCGGGGTGATCGGTGCCGAGCACGACGCTTTCCCGGACCTGTGGAAGGTGGGACAACGCGTCCTCGACGAGGCGCGGTGCGACCTTCATACCGCCGGTGTTGATGAGGTCGTCGGCGCGTCCGAGCACCTGCAGGCGGCCGTCGACGAACCGGCCGAGGTCCCCGGTGCGGAAGCCACCCTCGGCGTCGAAGACCTCGGTCGTGAGTTCGGGTTCACCCAAGTAGCCGAGGGCAACGGTGTTGCCGCGCAGGGTGATTCGGTCGTCGTTCAGTTCGACAGTGGTGCCCTCGAGCGGGACTCCGTCGTACACACACCCGCCGGCGGTCTCACTCATCCCGTACGTCGTGTGCACGCGGACGCCGGCATCAGCGGCTCGGTGCAGCAGCGCCGGTGCGCTCGCCGCGCCGCCGAGCAGGATCGCGTCGTAGGAGCGCAGTGCCGTCAGGGCGTCGCTGTCCAGCAGCCGGACCAGTTGGGTCGGCACGAGCGAGGTGTATCGGCGGTCGCCGGTCAGTTCGGCTGTGGCGCGGACGAATTCGTCGGTACCGAACCTTCCGAGACCGACAGGTTCGGTGCCGGCCACGATTGAGCGGATCAGCACCTGGGTACCGGCGATGTGTTGCGGCGGCATCGGCAGCAGCCATTGGCCAGGGCCGCCCAGCCGTTCGTGTGTCGCGGTCGCACTGGCGCGCAGGTTGTCGGCGGTGAGCATCGCTCGCTTGGGTCGTCCGGTGGAGCCGCTGGTCGAGACCACAAGGGCGACCCCGGCCGGTACGTCGGTCTCCTCGGGTGCACCGGCGTCCGTCAGTGGCGCGATCGCGTCCCCGCCGTTCAACGCCTCGTGCAGCGCTCGCCGGTAGTTGCGCAAGTCGCGTGGATCGACGACGAACGGGAGGAGGCGGGTCACGGTCCGACCCTACGACCCGCGTCCCGCCGCTCATCCCTAGCCTGTGCCCATGGTTGACAAGCGAGTGGCAGTGGTGACCGGGGCGAGCAGCGGCATCGGACGGGCGACGGCCCGACGGCTCGCGGCGGACGGGTTCGAGGTGATCTGCGCGGCGCGCCGGACCGAGCGCATCGAGGAACTCGCGGCGCAGATCGGCGGCCGAGCCGTCACCTGTGACGTGACCGAGCCCGAGGACATCGAGCGATTGGCCGACGAGGTCGGCGACCGGCTCGACGTCCTCGTCGCCAACGCCGGCGGAGCGATCGGTACCGAGCATGTCGCCGACGCCAAGCTCGAGGAGTGGCGGGCGATGTACGACACCAACGTGATCGGCGTGGCTGCGTCCATCCAGGCCCTGTTGCCGGCTCTGAAGAACGCGCACGGCGCGATCATCATCATCGGCTCGGTGGCCGGGCTGGTCGCGTACGAGGGCGGCGCCGGCTACTGCGGTGTGAAGGCCGCCGTTCGCTCGCTGATGATGGCGCTGCGCCTGGAGCTGGTCGACCAGCCGGTGCGGGTTTGCGAGATCGATCCGGGCATGGTCAAGTCGGACGAGTTCTCGCTTGTCCGTTTCCACGGCGACGCGGCGAAGGCCGAAGCGGTCTACGACGGGGTCGAGGCACCGCTGTCGCAGGACGACATCGCCGACACCGTCGCATGGGTCGCATCCCTGCCCGAGCACGTGAACATCGACCAACTCGTCGTCCGCCCGCGGGCGCAGGCGGCTGCGCACAAGGTCCACCGCACCGGCTGATCCTGCCGACCGGCACAATGGCTGCGTGGACAACGACCAGTTGCTGGGCCTGTTGCAGGAAGTCGCCGCCGAGATCGTCACCCCTCGATTCAGATCCCTCGCCGCGCACGAGGTGATGGAGAAGAACCCGGGCGACCTGGTGACCGTCGCCGACCGCGAGTCGGAACTGGCGATCGCCGCCCGCCTCACGGACGCCTACCCGGACGCGTTGATCGTCGGCGAGGAAGCCGTCGCGGCCGACCCGTCGATCCTCAAGCGCACCCCGGACGCAGATCACTGGTTCACGGTCGACCCGATCGACGGCACGAAGAACTTCGTCAACGGTTCTCCCGATCACGCGTTGATGGTCGCCGAGATGCATGGACGCGAGGTGGTGCGCGGGATCATCTGGCAGCCGGAATACCAGACGGCGTACGTCGCCGAGCGCGGGGCGGGAGCCTTCCGCAACGGCACTCGACTGGAATCGGTGGAACGCAACCAGGAGACGCTTTCCGGACACACGTCCCGACGCTCGCTGCTGAACGAGCAGATCGGTGACCTGCCGCCGCTGAAGCTGTCGTGGGTCTGCTGCGGAGTCGACTACCCGCATCTGGCGGCCGGTGACGCCGACTTCCTGCTGTACGGCGGCTCGATGCCCTGGGACCACGCGCCCGGCTCGCTGCTGCTGGCCGAGACCGGAGGAACCGTCGGGTATGCGGACGGTTCGCCCTACGACCCGACCTCTTTGCAGACCCCGCTCCTCGCGGCCGGCGATCGCACCACCTTCGACCGGGTGCGCTCCGAACTCACCAGGCACTCGGCCGCGACCGCCTGACCGAAAGTCCGCAGAACGCGCGGGTCAACGCGCCCTTCTTACGGACTTTCGGGTTGCTCGTCGTAGGGTTCGCCGGTCCAGGGGTCGACGGCGTCCCGACGTTCGGTGCGGAAGAAGACGAACGACTTTCCGCCCACCTGGTAGACGCGGGCGTCGGTGCAGGTCGAGTGCGGCATGCCGGCGGCAATCTCGTGGACGTCGGCGACCTTCGCCTTGCGCGAGCGGGCCATCAGCGGGGCAGATGAGCGTAGGCGTCCTGGACGCGTCGCTTCCACCACTGGATGCGGTCGGGAGACGCCGCCCACCGGTCGAGCAGTTCCGGCTCCGGAGTGACTGTCCGGACGGACAGCGAACCATCGTGTGGCACAACCGAATCGGTGACCACGTCTGCGTCGAACAGTTCGATCGTTCCCAGGCCGCACGCGAACGGCAGGTCCGGAAGCGCGGCTGCGAATGCGACTCCCGCCGACATGCCGACACTGCTCTCGAGCGCCGACGACACGACGACGGGCAGGTCGATCTGTTCGGCGATCCGGAGGGCGTTCCGGACGCCGCCCAGCGGGGCGACCTTCACGACCGCGACGTCGGCAGCGTCCAGTTCCTTGACCCGGAACGGATCCTCGGCCTTGCGAATCGACTCGTCCGCTGCGACCAGGACGTCGATCCCGTTGCGGGCCAACGCCACTCGCAGAGCGGCGAGGTCCTCGACCCGGGTGCAGGGCTGCTCCACGTACTCCAGGCCGTACGGGGCGAGCTGGGCGATCGCGTCCAGGGCGTCGTCCACCGTCCAGCCGCCGTTGGCGTCGACCCGGATGCGGGCGTCCGGACCCATCGCCACGCGGGTCGCAGCGACGCGGGCCAGGTCGTCGGTCAGTGACTGACCGCGTTCGGCGACCTTGACCTTCGCGGTGCGGCATCCGTCGTACCGCGCCAGCACGTACTCCACCTCGTGGTCGGCGACGGCGGGAACGGTCGCGTTGACTGGTACCGAATCGCGTACCGCCTCAGGGAATCCGTGCCAGCCCGTTTCGATCGCCGCAGCCAGCCACCTGGATGATTCCTCGGGCGCGTACTCCAAGAACGGACCGAACTCGCCCCACCCGGAAGGCCCGTCGAACAGCGCGACCTCACGGTGGTCGACCCCGCGGAACCGTGTGTTGAGCGGGAGTGACACGACGTGCAGTGCCGCGATGAGGTCGTCGGGGCCCGGAAGGTTCACCTCATCATCATGACAACATCGCGGCATGCGTGAACAGGGAGGCAGCCGCACAGTCATCGGTACGCCCGCACGGTTCGTGCACTGGCGATCTGATCGTCGCGGTGCGTGGGCGGTCTTCGTCGCGGCGGGCGCGCTGTGGGGTCTGGTTCTGTTTCAAGGTCACCCCCAACGTCATCGGGGCATGGTCGATCGTCCTGGACCCGGACTAACCCACGCACGTCATGCTCGAACAGGACTAGCGTGATGGTCGACGCCCTCTGTCGCTCTCCGCAGTCGTGGCCGGCAACATCCTGTTCGCCGGCGCCGGCCTGTACGTGAGGCGCAGCCGCCGTCGGTGACCGGGATGACTAGGGTCGGTCGGGTGAGTGAGCAGACCAGCGCCAACCCCTTCCGTCCCGAACTGTGGGAGCCGGTCGACGGGTTCGACTTCACCGACATCACCTACCACCGCGCGAAGGACCTCGGTTGCGTGCGCATCGCGTTCGACCGTCCGGAGGTGCTGAACGCGTTCCGGCCGCACACCGTCGATGAGCTGTACCGGGCTCTCGACCACGCACGCCGCACCGCGGACGTCGGCGTCGTCCTGCTGACCGGCAACGGGCCCGGACCGCAGGGATCCGGTGCCGCCGGCAAATGGTCGTTCTGCTCCGGCGGTGACCAGCGCATCCGCGGACGTTCGGGCTATCAGTACGCGGACGGCGAGACCGCCGAAACCGTCGACGAGCGCCGGGTGAAGGCCGAGGGCGGACGCCTGCACATCCTCGAGGTCCAACGGCTGATCCGCACCATGCCCAAGATCGTCATCGCGGTCGTCGGCGGCTGGGCGGCCGGCGGCGGTCACTCGCTGCACGTCGTCTGCGACCTGACGATCGCTTCCCGTGAGCACGCCCGCTTCAAGCAGACGGACGCCGACGTCGGCTCCTTCGACGCCGGCTACGGTTCGGCGTACCTGGCCAAGATGGTCGGCCAGAAGTTCGCCCGCGAGATCTTCTTCCTCGGCAGGCCCTACAGCGCCGAGGACATGCACCGCATGGGCGCGGTCAACATCGTCGCCGACCACGCCGAACTCGAGGACGAAGCGCTCCAGGCGGCCCGCGAGATCATGGGCAAATCGCCTCAGGCACAACGGATGTTGAAGTTCGCGTTCAACCTCACCGACGACGGTCTGATGGGCCAGCAGGTGTTCGCCGGTGAAGCGACCCGGCTGGCCTACATGACCGACGAGGCCGTCGAGGGGCGCGACCAGTTCCTGGAGAAGCGCGACCCGGACTGGTCGCCGTTCCCCTGGTACTTCTGATCAATCCCGCGACTCCCGGTAGTGCTGCGGGCTCACGCCGTACTCCTTCTTGAATGCGGCGCTGAGGCTGTACGGGCTCGCATAGCCGACCCGTCGGCCGATCGCTGCGATCGTCATCGATGGTTCGTGCAGCAGGTCGGCCGCGAAGCCCAGGCGCCACCCCGTGCCGCACAGTTCTCCTAGGGTGTTGACATGGGGAAGATCATCGAAGCCACAGGCCTGTCCAAGAGGTACGGAGATCATCAAGCCGTCGACAACGTCGACCTGACCGTCGAGGAAGGATCCTTCTTCGGCATTCTCGGCCCGAACGGTGCCGGGAAGACCACACTGCTGGAGATCATCGAGGGCATCCGCAAGCCGGACGCCGGGACGGCGCGCATCGCCGGGGTGGAGGTGTGGCCGCGCAACAAGGAGATCCTCACCAAGATCGGCGTCCAGTTCCAGTCGGCCGCTTTCTTCCCGAAACTGACTGCAAGAGAACAGATCCGGGCGTTCGCCGATCTGTACGGTGCACCCGAGTCGCGCTGCGACGCTCTGCTCGAGCAGTTCGGTCTGACGCAGAAGGCGGGCACGCTCACCGAGGACCTGTCGGGTGGCCAGTCCCAGCGGCTGTCCATCGCCTGCGCTCTGGTGCACGACCCGCAGGTCGTCTTCCTCGACGAACCGACCGCAGCGCTCGACCCACAAGCACGCCGCAACCTCTGGGACGCCCTGCGCGGCATCAACGCCGAGGGCCGCACCGTCGTCCTCACCACGCACTACATGGACGAGGCGCAGTCGCTGTGCGACCAGGTGGCGATCATGGACCACGGACGCATCCTCACCGTCGACAGCCCACGCGCTCTCATCGCGCACATCAACGCGCCGCACAAGATCACCATCGACCGCGACCTCATGTCCGTTCCGGATGCGGCCGCGATCGGTGGTGTCCACTCGGTCGAGGACACCGGTGAATCCCTCACGATGATCACCGACGATCCGGCGCCCGTGCTCACCGCCCTCGCCGAACGCAAGGCACTCGCCGGCGTCGGGGTCAGCGGAGCCAGCCTCGAGGACGTCTTCCTCGAACTCACCGGACGGGAGTACCGCGCGTGAACTCACCCCACGAAGTTCTCCGCTCGTACCTCGCTCCGATACTTCGCGGGGGCCCCGGCACCGATGGTGGAGTGACCGGAGAAAGGGAGTGCTGCTCATGAGTCACACCACCGAGGAGACTCTGGCTCCCGAACAGACCGGCCGCACCCAGCTGGGCAAGCCCAAGGGTTTCGCCACGCTGGCTCGGGCGCAGTGGAAGGCGTTCATCCGCGACAAGCAGATCCTGTTCTGGATGCTGGCGTTCCCGCTGGCCTTCCTGCTGCTGTTCGGGGTGCTGAACGGTTCGTCCGGTGACGCCCCCAAGACCGAGATGACGCAGGTCGGTTCGGTGCAGTTCGTCGACCGTATGCCGGCCGACGCCAAGAAGCAGTGGGACGAACTGTTCGATGTCACCAAGACTTCCGATCGTGATGCCGCTCTGGCCAAGCTGAAGAAGGGCGACACCGACGCCGTCCTCGAACAGACCGGTGGCGGTCTGGTGCTGCACTACTCCAGCGCCGACCAGGTGCGGGCCGCCACCGTCCAGGGCACGGTGAGTTCGTTCGTCGACCGGTCGAACCTAGCGATCGCCGGCGTGAAACCAGCTGTGTCGCTGCAGGCTCAGCCGGTCGAGGACGCCTCACTCAAACCGATCCAGTACCTCACCCCCGGCCTGCTCGGGTTCGCGCTCGCGATGGGTGGCACGTTCGGCGGCGCCATGACCCTGGTCAACTGGCGCAAGACCAAGCTGCTGCGCCGGATGCGGCTGACCCCGACGAACACCTGGGACCTCGTGGCCTCCCGTGTCGTGGTCTCGATGGTCATCGCGGTGCTGCAGTTCGTGCTCTTCATCGCGGTCGCCATGGCGGTGTTCGGCCTGAAGCTGACCGGTTCCTGGTACATGGCGCTGCCGCTCGCGCTGTGCGGAATGCTTGTGTTCATGGCGATCGGACTGATCGCCGGTTCGGTCTCCAAGAGCGAGGAGGCGGCGTCCGGCCTCGCAAACCTCATCGTCCTGCCGATGTCCTTCCTCGGCGGAGCGTTCATTCCGCTCGACTTCGCGCCGGCATGGCTCAAGACCGTTGCGAACTTCCTGCCGATGGGTCACCTCACCGAAGGAATGTTGGACGTTATGGTGCGTGGCGAGGGACCGACCGCCGCGCTGATGCCGATGGCGATCCTGCTCGCCTTCGCCGCCGTCTTCACGCTCATCGCAGCGAAGATCTTTCGCTGGGAGGACTGAGACATCGACGTCGCAGGCGCCGCACTCCCACCGAGTAGGTCCCGGCGTCGGGGAGCGCGCAGCTTAGGCTGGTTTCGCGGAACGGATTCGCCACTGTCGCGTCCGACCGCAGGGCACAGAGTTGCCCCGATGCGACCAGGGAGGAAGTCATGTCTAACTACGCCGGAGAACCCAAGCGCCGAGGTCTTGCCCTCACCATCGTGGGCGCCGTGATGATGCTGGTGCTCGCTCCGGCGGCGTTCGTCGTCGGCACCGTGTTCGGGGTGAAGGGTGCCGTCGACCTGGTGCAGTCGGCCCCGATGGTCACCAGCGGTGGGAGCGTCGCCATGTCGGTCGGACAGACCCGCGACATCTACGCCTACGTCGGTGCGTCGTCGTCCGACTCCGGCATCGAGACCGACTCCACCCTCGGCGAGTCCGTGCCCGCGTGCAAGGTCACCTCGCCGTCCGGTGCCGACGTGCCGGTGTCGAGCGCGACCGGCAACACCAGCTGGACGCGCGACGGCGGCCGCTACGGCTCGGCCGGTAGCTTCACCGCCCAGGAGGCGGGCGATCACGCCGTCGACTGCGGCAGCGCCTCGGCCATCGTGCCGGACGGCGACCAGGCCAGTGAAGCCGCCACGAAGGCTGCCTGGGGGATCGGCGGCGGCCTCATCGGCGCCACCATCATCGGGATCCTCGGCCTCATCATGCTGATCATCGGCATCGTCAAGCTGGTCAACTCCGGCAAGGAGCGCTCGCAGTTCCGCATGCAGCAGCAGATGGGCCAGTGGAACAACCAGCCGCGCTGGTGACCCGCCGTTCGTCCGTCCGGCGACGGTGAATCGGGTTCGGAGGAAAGGCGCCGGACGCGTTAACCTTTGGCCGTCGGCCCTGCGCGCCCGCAGGCGACGCATTTTCCAAGACTGATCAGCAAGCAGGTGTGACGTGCCCAGCGGCAAAGTGAAGTTCTTCGACGCGGACAAGGGGTTCGGATTCGTCTCCGGCGACGACGGCAAGGATGTATTCCTGCCCTCCAGTGCCCTGCCCGCCGGCACGAGCACCCTGAAGAGCGGCACCCGCCTGGAGTACTCCATCGTCGAAGGGCGACGTGGTGCGCAGGCGATGACTGTCACCCTGCTCGACCCGGCGCCGTCGCTGGCAGCCCGTCACCGCAAGCCGGCCGACGACATGGCGATCATCGTCGAGGACCTCATCAAACTGCTCGACGGTGTCGGCAACGGTCTGCGCAAGGGCCGCTACCCCGACAGCTCCCACTCGGCGAAGGTCGCCTCGGTGCTGCGCGCCGTCGCGGACAACCTGGACGTCTGATGCCGGCCGACACCACGACCAGGACAGCGGCCCCGCGCCGCACGGCCCGCAAGAGCGCCGCGCCGAAGCCGGACAAGGTGCTGTTCGACGCCGTCGACCTCGCCCGTGAAGCAGCCGTCTCGATCGCGACCCCGAACACGGTCGGCGATCACGAGGGCGCGGTCATGCTCGGCGAGCGTCTGGCGATGCATTACTTCACCTGCACCAACAAGGGCTACCGCGGGTGGCGCTGGGCGATCGCGGTCGCTCGTGCGCCGCGGGCGAAGGTCGCGACCGTCTGCGAGACCAACCTGCTGCCCGGCGACGACGCGGTGCTGGCGCCCGAGTGGCTGCCCTACGCCGAGCGCCTGGCCCCCGGTGATGTCGGCCCGGGTGATGTCATGCCCTACATCGCCGACGACCCCAACCTCGAGCCCGGCTTCGAGGCGACGGGCGACGAGGACGTCGACCACATGGCGTTCTTCGAACTCGGCCTGGGACGTCCGCGCGTGCTGTCGCGTGAAGGACGCGAGGCTGCTGCCACCCGCTGGTACGACGGCGAGCACGGCCCGCGCGCCGCGGTCGCGGCACAGGCAAAGGGCAACTGCAGCGGATGCGGTTACTTCCTGCCGATGGCCGGCGCGCTGCGTCGCTCCTTCGGTGTCTGCACCAACGAATGGTCGCCGAGCGACGGCACCGTCGTCTCCCTCGACCACGGGTGCGGTGCCCACAGCGAGATCCACGAAGAGGCCCCGACACCGGAGAAGATCGAGCCGCCCGTGCTCGACGACTTCGCCGTTGATGTCGAACAGGGCTGAGCAGCACGCAGATTCACCTGAGAAGGGCGACCTGGGATTCCAGGTCGCCCTTGCTCGTTGCTGGTCCGCCTCGAGTCAGGCGGTCGGCTCGCGCCACTCCCGCTCGAACGGCAGGCGCCACGCAGTGGGTGCGACCAGTTGGTGGATCTGGTTCGGACCCCAACTGCCCTGCCCGTAGGGGCGCACCGGGGGTGGGTTGTCCAGCAGCGGCTGGCTGACCTCCCAGAGACGTTCGATGCCCTCGGACGTCGTGAACAGCGTGTGGTCGCCGCGCACAGCGTCGTAGATCAGACGCTCGTAGGCCTCCAGTGCTGCCGCCGAACCGGTCGACTCCTGCATCGCGAACTGCATCGAGTGCTTGTTCAGACGGAAGCCGGTACCGGGTCGTTTTCCATAGAACGACAACGACATTCGCGATTGGTCGGCCAAGTCGAAGGTCAGGTGGTCGGGGCCGTGCTGGCTCACTCCGGAGCCGGCCGGGAACATCGACTTCGGCGGCTCCTTGAACGCGATCGAGATGATGCGCTGGCCCTGCGCCAGGCGCTTGCCGGTGCGCAGGTAGAACGGGACGCCGGCCCAGCGCCAGTTGTCGATGTAGCACTTGAGCGCGATGAAGGTCTCGGTCTCCGATTCGGGGGCCACCCCGTCCAGATCGCGGTACCCCTGGAACTGACCGCGCACGACGTTCTCGGGCTGGATCGGCATCATCGACCGGAAGACCTTGTTCTTCTCCTCGGTGATGGCCTGCGGTTCCAGTGACGTCGGCGGCTCCATCGCGGTGAAGGCGAGCACCTGGAACAGGTGGGTGACGACCATGTCGCGGTACGCACCGGTCGCCTCGTAGAACGCCGCGCGGGTTTCCAGGCCGAGGGTCTCGGGCACATCGATCTGGATGTGGTCGATGTGGTTGCGGTGCCAGATCGGCTCGAACAACCCGTTGGCGAACCGGAAAGCCAGGATGTTGAGCGCCGCCTCCTTGCCCAGGAAGTGGTCAATGCGGAAGATCTGTTCCTCGGCGAACACCTCGTGCAGCTTCTTGTTCAACTCCACCGCCGTCGCGAGGTCGGTGCCGAACGGCTTCTCCATCACCACGCGGCTGTACGCCGCAAGATCGGCGGCGGCGAGCGTCTGGATCACCGAGAGCGCAGCCTTCGGCGGGACGCTCAGGTAGTGCAGTCGACGCGGGCGCGAGTCGCCGTCGTACCCCTTTTCCGCTTCTGCGACAACGGCTTTCAACGCTTCCGGGCCGGCATCGCTGCGCACGAAGTAGAGCCTCTTCGCAAACTCCTGGAAGTCCCTCTGCGCCTCCTTGCGGGAGGAGAACTCGGCGATCGCCCGCTGCGCGAACTCGACGAAACTCTCCCGCGTGTGGTCATCGAGCGAGGTGCCGACGAGGCGCACATCGTTGAGCAGTCCGCTGCCCCACAGGTGCAGCAGGCCGGGCAGCAGCTTGCGGCGGGCGAGGTCTCCGGTGGCTCCGAACAGGACGATGGTTGTGGGCCGTTCCGACATGCCGCCCAGTCTGCCTCTCCCGGCGTGGCTGTCGCGAGCCCGCAGCAGGTGAAATGCGTCGCTGCGTTCCTTGGAGGTGTCGGGCTGCCCCGACACAGCGTTGGCCAGAGCACGGGATGTCGTCGCCGCTCGGCGGTCCATAGCGTCGATGACATGATGACGACACAGTTACCGACCTCGGCCGAGAAGACACTCATGTCGACGACGCACCAGACTCGTCAGCGGATTCCGACCCCTCGCGACGTGCTGCGCCGTCTTCCCGGTGACGCGGCGTACCTGTTCCTGTCCTGGCCGGTCGCGCTGCTGGCGTTCGCGCTCGCGTGCATGTTTTTCGGAATGGTCAGCAGCGTCGTCCTGGCGCCGGTCGCCGTCCCGGTGGCGCTGCTCGTCGCGTCCTGGGCGGCACAGACCGAGCGGCGCCTGCTGCGCCGGTTCCAGGGTGTGGACGACGCCCATGGTGCGTACTACCCACTGCGCCAGGGCGATTCGATGGTCGCCAAGGCGTGGACGCTGGTGCGCGACCCGCAGCGTTGGCTGGACGCGGTGTGGTCCGCGGTCGGCTGGGTGATCTCGACGATCACCTGGATCATCCTGGTCACCCTGTGGGGCAGCGTCATCGGCCTCGTGTTCTGGCCGGCGTGGGGCTGGGCGTTGCCGGAGGACGGCAGCGGGTCGCTCGCGGGGTTGATCTTCGGGTTCACCTCCTACGGAGCTCAGGCGGTGGTCGAAGTCGTCTTCGGGATCCTGCTGCTGATGATCGCGCCCTACGTGACGGTCGGTCTGGCGCATCTGCAGAGCCTCGCCTCCCGCGCCATCTTGTCCAGTCGGTCGCAGCAGCAGGTCATCGAACAGTTGCGCTCCAGCCGCGACGCCGGGCGGTCGGCCGAGACCGATCAGCTGGCTCGTCTCGAGCGTGACATCCACGACGGACCGCAGCAGCGGTTGGTCCGTCTGAAGGTCGACCTCGCCCGCATCGAACGACAGTTGGGCTCGGATTCACCTGCGGCAGAATCGATCCGGGCTGCAATCGTCAGCACGCAGGACACGCTGGAGGAACTGCGAGCGCTGTCCCGCGGTATCGCTCCACCCACCCTCACCGAGCTCGGACTCGTCGCCGCGGTGCGCCAGGCAGCCGCTCGTCCCACCGTTTCGGTCTCACTGACCACGAACCTTCCCGAGGAGCGCGGCGTCCTGCCGTCGCACGTGGAACAGGCCGCCTATTACGTGATCAGCGAGGCACTCACGAATGTCGCCAAGCACAGCGGCGCTCGCAACGCCTACGTCGAACTGACCGTCGACGACCATGAACTCGTCGTCGCCGTGACGGACGACGGTGTCGGCGGCGCCGACCTGGCCAAGGGCAGCGGCCTACGGGGGCTGGCCGAGCGGCTGCGTTCCGTGGACGGCAGGCTGTCGGTGGACTCACCCACGGGTGGCCCGACCACACTGCTGGCTCTCATTCCCCACGGACGAAGGTGTACTGATGCGGATCGTGCTCGCCGATGACTCGACGCTGCTGCGTGAGGGCGTCCAGCTGATCCTCACCGATGCCGGTCACCAGGTCGTGGCCGGCGTCGGCGACGCACCGACCCTCGTCGAGGCGGCGTTGCGGGAGCGTCCCGATCTGGTGATCACCGACGTCCGGATGCCGCCCACAGGTTCGGATGACGGTCTGCGTGCTGCGGTCGAGATCCGACAGGCGTGGCCGGACGCCCGAATCGTCGTCCTGTCGCAGTACGTCGTGCAGGCGTACGCCGATCAGTTGCTGGTGTCCGGAGCGGCCGGCGTCGGATACCTGCTCAAGGACCGCATCGGCGACATCGACGAGTTCCTCGCCGCGATCGACCAGGTCGCCGCAGGCGGCACCGTCCTCGACCCGGACGTCGTCTCGCAGCTCATGGTGCGGGCGAAGGACCCTGTCCAGTCGCTGACCCCGCGTGAACGAGAGGTGCTCGAACTGATGGCGCAGGGGCTCTCGAACGGTTCGATCGCGGGGCGGTTGTTCGTCACCGGGGGAGCGGTGGAAAAACACACCCAGCGGATCTTCGCCAAGCTCGGTCTGTCGCCGGACGACTCGGCCGGGCACCGACGGGTGCTCGCTGTGTTGGCTTACCTGCGCGGGTCCGACTGACCTTCGGTCAACGAAACCGCCTGAAACGTGACCCCACGAAAGCGAGGGACGGATCAGGCGGCGGACGCGTTGCCGCGTCCGCGGCGCACGTAGAAGTAGCCGATCAGGCCGAGTGCGATGCCGAACACCGGCGTCCAGGGCCACCAGCTGCGCTCGCCGGAGCGCAGACTCGGCACCACGAGAATGACGATCAGGGCGACGGTCCAGACGGCCACTCCGCCGAGGGTCACCTTGTTCATGTCGACCCGCATCGGTTCGACCGCGATCGGCTCGTCGGATGCGTCGTGGGTCACGATTAGCAGCGTACCGGTGACGCGGACCGGCGCCCGGGCCTAGTCTCGCGGGCATGTCGACCAACACCCCCGTGAAACCCGCCCCGGTCAGCGGCTTCGACCGCTACTTCAAGATCTCCGAAAGAGGTTCGACGCTTGCCCGGGAGGTGCGGGGAGGATTCGTCACCTTCTTCACGATGGCGTACATCATCGCGCTGAACCCGTTGATCATCGGCACGGTCAAGGACGGAACCGGCCAGTTCCTCGGTGGCGGCTCGGCTCCGAACCTGGCGATGGTCGCCGCGTGCACCGCCCTGGTCGCCGGAGTCATGTCGATCCTGATGGGCGTGGTCGCGAACTTCCCGATGTCGATCGCCGCAGGCCTCGGGCTCAACGCGTTCGTCGCGTTCGGTGTCGCGGCGCTTCCCGACATGACCTGGAAAGCAGCGATGGGGTTGGTCGTCTGGGAAGGCATCCTCATCCTCCTGCTGGTCATCTCCGGCTTCCGGGTCGCGGCGTTCCGAGCCCTGCCGGGACAGATGAAGACCGCGATCTCGGTCGGTATCGGACTGTTCATCGCTTTCATCGGCCTGTTCGACGCGGGCTTCTCGCGCGCCGGCGCCGGTACGCCCGTTCAGCTCGGCATCGACGGGCGCCTGCAGGGTTGGCCGATCGTCGTGTTCATCGTCGGGTTCCTGCTGCTGCTCGCCCTCTACGTCCGCAAGGTGACCGGCGCGCTGTTGATCGCGATCGTCTCGGCCACCGTCCTGGCGATCATCATCGAGTCGATCGCCAACATCGGCCCCCGCTCCGTCGACGGCAAGCCGACCAACGACCGCACCTGGTCGCTGAACGTCCCGGCCGTTCCGGACCAGGTCGTCTCGACACCGGACTTCTCGCTCGTCGGTCAGGTCGACATGTTCGGCGGCTTCGCCAAGATCGGTGTCATCGCGGCCGCGCTGATCATCTTCTCGCTGATCCTCGCCGACTTCTTCGACACCATGGGCACGATGACCGCCATCGGGGCGAAGGGTGACCTGCTGGACGAGGACGGCGCCCCGCACGACACCCAGAAGATCCTGGTCGTCGACTCCGTGGCAGCTGCCGCCGGCGGTCTGGGCGGAGTCAGCTCGAACACCGGCTACATCGAATCGGCGTCCGGCGTCGGCGACGGTGCCCGCACCGGCCTGGCGTCCGTCGTCACCGGCGTCCTGTTCCTGTTCGCGACCTTCCTCGCCCCGTTGGTCGAGGTGATCCCGCACGAGGCGGCCGCCCCGGCACTGGTCTTCGTGGGCTTCCTGATGATGCAGGAGGTCGGCGAGATCAACTGGCGCGACATCGACATCGCGCTGCCGGCGTTCCTGACCATCGCGCTCATGCCGCTGACCTACTCGATCACCGTCGGTATCGGTGCGGGCACGCTCGCCTACCTGCTGATCAAGATCATCAAGGGCAAGTGGCGTGAGATCCCGGTGATCCTGTGGATCATCTCGTTCTGCTTCTTCCTGTACTTCGCGATCGACCCGATCCGTCAGATCTTCGGGGTCAACTGACCGCGCGACCGAGTGTCATGAGGGACGCGGCAGCCACGCCTCGTCCCTCATGACGTTCACAGGTCCTCGGCGTCGGTGATCCGGTAGGCGTAGCCCTGTTCAGCCAGGAAGCGCTGCCGGTGGGCGGCGAAGTCGGCGTCCACGGTGTCGCGGGTGACGACCGTGTAGAAATGCGCGGTGCGTCCGTCGGTCTTCGGGCGCAGCACGCGTCCGAGGCGTTGCGCTTCCTCCTGGCGTGAACCGAAGGTGCCGCTGACCTGGATCGCGACGGACGCCTCCGGCAGGTCGATCGAGAAGTTCGCCACCTTGCTGACCACCAGCAACGAGATCTCACCGTCGCGGAACTGCTGGAACAGCTTCTGCCGCACCGAAACCGACGTCTCGCCGGTGATCAGGTCGGCGTCCAGGCGTCCGGCGAGCGACTGCAGTTGGTCGAGGTACTGGCCGATGACCAGGGTCGGTTCACCGCGGTGCTTGTCGACGAGCTGCTGGACGACCTTGTCCTTCACCGGTGCACAGGACGCGAACCGGTAGCGCTCGTCCGCATCGCTGGACGCGTACGCCAGGCGCTCGCTCTCGGACAGACTGACCCGCACCTCGACGCAGTCGGCGGGCGCGATGTAGCCCTGCGCCTCGATCTCCTTCCACGGCGCATCGAAACGCTTGGGGCCGATGAGGCTGAAGACGTCCTCTTCACGCCCGTCCTCACGTACCAACGTCGCGGTGAGGCCGAGGCGGCGACGGGCCTGCAGGTCGGCGGTCATACGGAAGATCGGGGCCGGCAGCAGGTGCACCTCGTCGTAGACGATGAGTCCCCAGTCGCGGGCGTCCAGCAGTTCCAGGTGCGGGTGCACGCCCTTCCGCTTCAGGGTCAGCACCTGGTAGGTCGCAATGGTGACCGGCCGGATCTCCTTGCGGGCCCCGCTGTACTCGCCGATCTCGTCCTCTGTGAGGGAGGTGCGGCGCAGCAGTTCGTCCTTCCATTGCCGAGCGCTCACCGTGTTGGTCACCAGGATCAACGTGGTGGTGCGCGATTTCGCCATGGCACCCGCGCCGACGAGGGTCTTGCCGGCACCGCAGGGGAGGACGACGACGCCGGATCCGCCGTGCCAGAAACCGTCCACCGCGTGCTGCTGGTAATCGCGCAGACTCCAGCCGTCCTCGGCCAGTTCGATCGGGTGCGCCTCGCCGTCGACGTAGCCGGCTTCGTCCTCGGCGGGCCAGCCGAGCTTGATGAGTTGTTGCTTGATCGCGCCTCGTTCGGACGGGTGCACCAGAACGCTGTCGTCGTCGATCCGGTCGCCGACGAGTGGCTGAATCTTCTTGTTGCGCAACACTTCCGTGAGCACTGCGCGGTCGGTCGTCACCAGCACGAGCTTCTGTTCGCCGGCGATGTCCTGCTTGCGCAGGGTCAGACGTCCGTAGCGATCCATCGTCTCGGCGAGGTCGATGAGCAGCGCGTTCGGCACCGGGTAGCGGCTGTACCGGACGAGCGCGTCCACCACCTGTTCGGCGTCGTGTCCGGCGGCGCGCGCGTTCCACAGGCCGAGCGGCGTCACCCGGTAGGTGTGGATGTGCTCGGGCGCACGTTCCAACTCGGCGAACGGCGCGATCGCCGCACGTGCTTCGCGGGCGAGCGGGTGGTCGACTTCGAGCAGGACGGTCTTGTCGCTTTGGACGATCAGGGGTCCGGGGACGTCGGTGGGCACGTTTCAGGCTAACCAGGCGGGAAGCCCGCCGATTCCCGGCGGGTTCAGGGCGCGGACGGCGGGTGAGACGATGCTCACATGAGCCTGCCGATGGTCGAACCAGCCGACGGATTGCCCGACAGCATCACGATCTACGAGGTCGGTGCCCGCGACGGATTGCAGAACGAGAAGAGTGTCGTGCCCACCGCGGTGAAGGCCGAGTTCATCCGCCGGATGATCGACGCCGGCCTCGACACGATCGAGACGACCAGCTTCGTGCCGCCGTCCTGGATCCCGCAGTTGGCCGACGCGACCGAACTGGTGGACTCGCTGGGGCAGGAGGCGCGCCGTCCGACCCGGCCGGTACTGGTGCCGAACGAGCGGGGTCTCGACAACGCGCTCGCGGCCGGGGTGAAGTCGATCGCGGTGTTCGGTTCAGCCACGGAGACCTTCGCTGGAAAGAACCTCAACCGCTCCGTCGAGGAGTCACTCGACATGTTCGCGCCCGTGGTGAAGCGGGCCAAGGACGACGACCTGTGGGTGCGCGGGTACGTCTCGATGTGCTTCGGTGACCCGTGGGAAGGACCGGTGCCGATCGAGCAGGTCGTCGACGTGTGCGCGCGGCTGATGGAGCTCGGGTGCGATCAACTCAGCATCGGTGACACCATCGGCGTCGGCACGCCGGGTCATGTTGCTCGACTACTGGATGCGTTGGGAGACAGCGGAATCGGGATCGACCGGATCGGCGTCCATTTCCACGACACCTACGGGCAGGCGCTGTCGAACACGCTCGTCGCGCTGCAGCACGGGGTCCGGGTGGTGGATGCGTCCACCGGCGGATTGGGTGGGTGCCCCTACGCGAAGTCGGCGACCGGCAACCTGGCCACCGAGGACCTCGTGTGGATGTGTCGCGGACTCGGCATCGAGACCGGCGTCGACCTCGACAAACTCGTCGCCACCAGTGTCTGGATGGCCGACCAACTCGGCCGCCCGTCGCCGTCCCGCGTCGTCCGCGCCCTCGGCACTGCCTGACCCACCGAGTGGCCGGGCTATGAACAGGCGGCCGGGCGATATCCCGGCCACTCGTCCATAGCCCGGCCACTCGGCGGGGTTAGGGTCGACGTATGCGTTCTGGCCTGACTTCGACCTTCGATTCCGAAACCCGCGTGCAGGACGACCTGTTCGGGTTCGTCAACAATCACTGGGTCCGCAGCACCGAGATTCCCGACGACCGTGCGCGGTACGGCGCCTTCGACGCGCTGCGCGAGGCGTCCGAGGCAGCTGTCCGAGTGATCATCGAGCGGGCCGCCGCCTCCGACGCCGAGCCCGGCACGGGGGAGCGCAAGGTCGGTGACCTGTTCACCTCGTTCATGAACACCGAGTCGATCGAGGCCGCCGGTGCCGACCCGATCCAGCCGCGGCTGGAGCAGATCCGCGGTTTGCGGTCGACGAGCCAGCTGGCCGGGCTCATGGGCGAACTCACCCGTCGCGGAGTGTGGAGCGCGATCGCCTTCTACGTCACCGCCGACGCCAAGGACCCGGACAAGTACATCGCCTACCTCACGCAGAGTGGTCTCGGCCTGCCGGACGAGTCGTACTACCGCGAGGACAAGTACGCCGAGGTGCGCGAGAAGTACCAGGGGCATCTCGAGCGGATGGCCGAGTTGGCGAGCGTCCCCGATCCTGCCGATTTCGCGCGCCGTGTGTTCGCGCTGGAGACCCGCCTCGCGACTCATCACTGGGACGTCGTCTCGACCCGCGACGCTCTGAAGACCTACAACAAGCACTCGTTCGCCGAACTGAAGGATCTGGCCCCCGAGTTCGATTGGGATGCTTGGGTTTCCGGGATCGGGGCGCCGCCCGGAGCATTCGCGGACGTGGTCGTCGGAGAACCGTCGTACCTGTCCGGTCTGTCCACCGCATTGGTCGACCACGACCTGGACGACTGGAAGGCGTGGCTGTCGTGGATGGTCATCAGCGACCAGGCGGCGTACCTCCATCAGGACATCGTCGACGAGAGCTTCGCGTTCAACGGCAGGGTGCTCAGTGGCACCCCGAAATTGAAGGAGCGGTGGAAGCGCGGCGTCGCGGTCGTCGAGTCGTGCATCGGTGAGGTCGTCGGGCAGTTGTACGTCGACGAGCATTTCCCGCCGCGCGCCAAGGAGCGCATGGAGGAACTCGTCGCGAACCTCATCGAGGCGTACCGCCGCGACTTCGAGAGCCTCGAATGGATGTCGCCCGCGACTCGTGAACGCGCGCTCGGAAAGCTGGCGCAGTTCACCCCGAAGATCGGTTACCCGGACAAGTGGCGTGACTACTGCGCGCTCGAGATCGACGCGGACGACCTGCTGGGAAACCTTGCTCGGTCGGCCGAGTTCGAACTCAACCGTCAGCTCGGCCGCATCGGGCAGTCGATCGATCGCACCGAGTGGTTGATGACCCCGCAGACGGTCAACGCGTACTACCACCCGATGATGAACGAGATCGTCTTCCCGGCCGCGATCCTGCAGCCGCCGTTCTTCGACGTCGACGCGGACGACGCGGTCAACTACGGCGGCATCGGTGCGGTGATCGGTCACGAGATCGGGCACGGCTTCGATGACCAGGGTTCGCGCTTCGACGGCGACGGTTCGCTCACCGACTGGTGGACCCCGGAAGACCGCGAGCGTTTCGAGGAGCGTGCCAAAAAGCTCATCGACCAGTTCGACCAGGAGTCACCGGCCGATGCCCCCGACATCAAGGTCAACGGTGGACTGACCGTCGGCGAGAACATCGGCGACCTCGGTGGTCTGACGATTGGTTACATGGCGTATTCCATTGCGCAGGAGGAGAATCCGGCTCCGGAACTGGACGGATTCACCGGTAACCAGCGTTTCTTCCTCGGGTGGAGCCAGGTGTGGTGCGGCAAGGCGCGTCCGGACGAGGCGAAGCGTCTGATCGCGATCGACCCGCACGCGCCGGCCAACTGCCGCGCGAACGTCGCACGGAACCTGCGCGAGTTCCACGAGGCGTTCGACGTGCAGCCGGGCGACGGCATGTACCTCGCGCCCGAGGACCAGGTGCGGATCTTCTGATGTCGCGCATCTTCACCACCAGCGTCGCGTCGGTGTATCCGCACTACGTGACGAAGGTCGAGAAGAACGGTCGTACCGAGGCCGAGCTGCGTGAGGTGATCGAGTGGCTCACCGGCTTCGACGCGGCGGCTCTCGACAAGCACCTCGCCGACGAGACGACCTTCGAGGAGTTCTTCGCTGAGGCGTCGGTCAACCCGAACGTCTCGCAGATCACCGGCTCGGTGTGCGGGGTGAAGGTGCAGGAAGTCGAAGACCCGCTGATGCAGAAGATCCGTTATCTCGACAAGCTCGTCGACGAGCTCGCCAAGGGCCGTCCGATGCAGAAGGTGCTACGCGCCTGACCCGTCGCGGGACAGCCCGCGCACCGCGTCGAGATGCGCAAGCTTCAGCGGATTGCGTTGCACCAGAGTGCGATTCAGGAGGCCGTCCGCGACTTAGAAGGTTGAAGGTCGAGTCGAGCTGACCGTCGATGTCGGCGAGCACCGCCGGGCCGCCGTTGAGGTCGACGATGCGGAACTGCGTGGGTGCGTCGGGCCGCACGGCCAGCAGGAACCGCAGCACCTTCTCGACGCCGACGATCGGACGCAGCGCGGCCTTGCGCACTCCGCCGCCGTCGGTCAGCGTGTGGCGGTGGTGACGCGGTCGACTCGTCCGGTGCGGGCGAGCACCTCGGCCTGCCGGTCGGCGTCCGTCGGGACATCGACAGGGCGGGCGAAAATGCCTGGCGCATAAGCGTGTTCGCCCCAACCGGTCACTGCCGAGTCGATCTCGTCGAGCTCAGGGTCCGTGAGGAGGGCGCGTTCGCCATGTGAGGCTGCGAGGTCCCAGCGGTGCACCAACAGATCGAATCCGTAGAACTGCGACAGCGTCTCGCCCACGGTGGTCGGGCCGAAGTGGCCGTCGTAGGTCTTGTCGCCCACGCCCGGCTCGGCCAGCAGCTCACGGACCTTCGCGTCGTGCGCGCGCCAACGTGCGGACGGATCGCTGTGGTCGAGGTTCGGTAGGTCGAATCCCTGGCCGGTGAGGAATTCCCGTTCGGTGTCGACGACGTGGTCGACCACGTTGCGGGCGGTCCATCCGTCACACGGGCTCTGGGCGTCCCAGTCGGTGATCGATGCGACCACCTCGGTGAACGGGTCGGCGTGGGCGGTCCAGGTCTGCAGACTGTCGGCCATGGTCTTCTCCTTCGGTTGAGTTCTTCGAAAGTAGGAGCCCGGCCACCGCCCGGTATTGATAATTTCCGACACATGGGCCGGGCTGCAGACGATGTCGAACGCGCGCACCTGCGCGACGCCGGCGACCGCACGTTCACCATCCATCGCTACCCGGCGCCCGATCACCTCGCCGGGTTGCTGCGGCGTTACTGGATTCCGGTCTGGGATGTGCCCGCCGGGGAGCAGGCGGTGCAGAAGGTGCTGCAGTATCCGCTCTGCCTGCTGATCACGACGCCCGCCTACTCGCGTTTCGTGGGGCCGAATCGCGGGCTCGGCACGACCGTGCTCGAGGGGCGCTCGTGGGGCTTCGGTGCGATGTTCGCGCCGGCGGCGGGAGCACTGCTGCTCGGTCGACCGGTGCGAACGCTGACCGACACGCATCTCGAACTCGATGCGGTGCTGCCCGGACTCACCGCGCCACTGATCGACGTCATGGCACCGGACCCCTCCGATCCGCGGGCGCATGCGATCGGGCGCGCCCTCGTGGAGGAGCGGCTGGAGCGGCTGCTGCCGATGGACGACGAGTCGGAACTGGTCAATTCGATCGTCGAGCGCGTCGAGACCGACCCGTCGATCACCACGGTGACGCAGCTGTGCGAGCTCGTCCGCCTGCCCGAACGCACCCTGCAACGTCTGTGCTCGCGCCGGCTCGGACTCAGCCCGCTGTGGCTCATCCGTCGACGCCGCCTGCACGAAGCCGCGGACCGACTGCGGGACGGCACTGGCTCGTTGGCCGACACCGCTGCGGACCTCGGCTACTCCGATCAGGCGCACTTCTCCCGCGACTTCAAGGCATCGACCGGGATGACACCACGGGAGTTCCTGCTGCGCAGTCAGCCGCGCTGAGCCGAGCCAGTCCGCGCCACCCCGCGCACACGCCCCCCTTGCCACCGTCCCGTGGCGGTGTTGTAATTCTGTAATTTGGTAATTCGCTAGGAGATTGTGATGATGGCACGACAGGCAATGGGTGGCCCCGGGCGCCGGACGGCGCGCGAACTGCCGTCGGCGGACGACGTCGCCGAGTGGTTCAACGGCAGGCTTCCGGCGCAATGGTTCAGCAGTTTCGACCTCACCGCCGACCGCGAGGAGATCGTCGTCATCGGGCGCCTGACCCATGTCACCGAGTCGAACGCCGAGGCCGAGGGCAAGGTCGCGAAGTTCCGGTCGGACACTCGTGACGAGCGGATCGGCATCGCACTCGACGCCGAGAGCCGCTACCACCGCAAGGTCTCCTGGGGCATCGCTGTCGGAGACGAGACCTACCTGTTCACGCACGTCGCGGCGCCGGTGATGACACGGCTGCGCCAGCCGGAGCGACACGTGCTCGACACTCTCGTCGATGCCGGCGTCGCCGGATCACGCTCGGAGGCGCTCGCCTGGTGCGTTCGTCGCACCGGAGAGCACATTCACGAGTGGCTCGACGAACTGCGGCAGGCGATGTCGGAGGTGGAGGAACTGCGCAAGCGCGGCCCCGGCAACTGATGCAGACCTGACCTGGGGAATTTGCTGACGGCGCGCTGTAGTTGGCCGACGTCGGTGTGGGGTGCGAGGCGGGTGACGGCTTCCTCATAGGGGGCGGGGACGTGCCTCGCGATGATCACCAGTTGGTGGAAGGTGATCGCGGTGGTCTCGAACGCGGCCAGGGCACAGGGCAACTCGTCGGCGCGGGAGGCGACTTGGACGATGTCGGTCGCGGCGCCGCGGGAGATACCTGCGAAGCAGGTGAGCCAGTGTTGTGGGGAGCGGATGCCTGACCCGGCCCAGTGCTGCTCCCGTAGCGCGAGGCGGGTGACTTCGACGCGGTGTCGGTAGGCGGCGGTCAGCACTCCGGCGGCGTGTTCGAGGTCGTACCGGGCCGCGCAGGCGGCGTCGACCTGGGACAGTCCGGGCCGCGTCGCGCCCATCGGCACCGGAGCAACAGCAGGCTCAAATCGTGGCCGGATCGCGTTGTGTCACAACCGATCCCGTCACCATCGAACCCTCGTCCAGCTCCATGAACAGAGTCTGCCACCCACCACCGACAACCTCGATTGCCCGACTGTGGGCCAGCGGTTCTGCGTCAGTGTCGGTCGACGAACTCGCGGGCGCGACCGAACCTGGCGACCTGATGCCAGACCTGCTTCACGGCCTGCGGATGATGCCGACCGGTGCGCGCCGCATCGCCGATGATTCGTGCGTCGAGCATGCCGTCACGCGCGATGCTGCGCGCAAGCTCGACCGCCGGTGGGTCACGGTAATCGGCGTTCCGTTCGAGGGTGCCGAGGTCGAGCGCGCGGCCCTCGTGCCACTCCACTGGCACCCCGAGCGAACCGGCAGAGTCCGCGTGGGCGGTGTCGCGGTAGCAGGGGTCGAGCACGACGGCCTCGACATCGCGTTCGATGATCAGGACGCCGTGCACCTGCGCCTCGATGTATCCGTCGAGCAGGTCGCCGTCCTCCGGCTCGTGCTGCGGAGGCTGCCGGTCGAAGCGACGTACGGCGTCGAGCAGGTTGCCGAATCGGGCGGCGGTGCCGATCACCGAGGGCTGGGTGAAGGAGTCAGGGAAGCAGAAGGTTGCGCGCTCGAGGGCGTGCTCCGCGAGCCGGAAGTAGCACGAACCGAAACGGGGTGCCCCGCCGAGCGGCCGCCGACGGTGATCGACCGCGCCGTACTTCGGACGTTCCTGCGCCGGGGCGTCGTCGTAGGCGCCCCGAACAGGCGACCCTCCCAGCGCCATCGGTCTCCACCGGGATGAGCGGTGAGGCCGCCGTTGCCGGTGCCGGTCTCGAATTGCGACCGGTAGACCCCGTCGCGCGCGATGCCTTCGATCGTCGTCGCGTCGCCGCTGCGCCGGTCCGGGTGGAAGTTGAGCGTGATGCGCAGCGATCGGTCCATCGGGTCGCCGTGGCTCGACGACGTCACATGCGCGACGGCCGCCCGCGCCCAGCGGGACGGCTCGGCCGGTGGCTGTGTGCGCTCAGGCCGGGCTGACATCGGTGATCCGATGAACGCCGATCGTGCGCACCGACTCACCCACCGTGCCGGTGACGCGTCCTCCGTCGACGCCGGTCGGTCGCAGGGTCACGCGCTTGATGTTGCCGGCGGTGTCGACGTAACCAACCCGCACGGGCAGCCCCGCGGCAGCGGCGTCGAGCAGCAGGTCGACCGTCACGGCCGGGTCGCCCGCTGATTCGCCTGGGGCAGAACCATTTCGGGCGAGTAGGTCAGCCACGAAGCGCTCGGCGGCTGAGTCGCTGACAGCAGTGGTGACCACCGGCGACGGCGGACGCGGCACCGGCGCCCGGTGCTGGACGGCGCCCGTCGCGGCCACGGTGCCCGACGCGTCCTCTCCCAGTGTGGAGTAGCCCGCCTCGCGCAGCAGGGTGAGCATGCGCGCCGCCGGAAGCCGCGACACGACCACGGTCGGGGCGATGCGCAGCAACTGCAAGGGCTCGGTGTTGCGGTCGGCGAGCAGCGCGTCGAGCAACGTCTCGTCGTCGCTTCGCAGGTAGCAACTCGCGGCGCCGATGCGGGCAACTCCGTGTTGCCGCGCGACGTCGTCGATGAGGTAGTCCAAGGCCTGCGGGAGTGGGGTGAGGCTCGCGGCGCTCAGCCGGTCGCGCAGATCGGGCGCCGACCAGCCGGCATCGAGCCCGCGCCGAAGAGACGTCGAGCTGAACCGGTAAACCGTTGCACCACCACTTGATTCGACGTCGGCGACGGCACCCATCAGGCGCCGCAGATCGTCCCGCAACGGCCCGGGAGCGATCGCGGTGAGGTCGGCCTGCACGAGCAGGTGGTCGATCAGGGTCGGCAGCAACGGCTCGAGCGCGGCGGCGCCGCACCGGTCGTCGAGCAGAGCACGTCCGGCGGTGCTGAGCTGACCGTCGGCCACCAGGCCGAGCCATTGCGCCTCGGCCAGCACGTCTGCCGACCGTGTCGGCGTGCCCGGCGGCAGCCGCAGCGGACGGTGCCAGCGCAGCAGATCGTCGACGTCACCGGCGTCGACCGCGACGTTGAGTCCCGCCTCCGCCACGGCGCCGAGCACATCGTGGCGGCGCTGCCGCATCATCGGCCACGCCGCGCCCGAGCCGAGCAAATTGACGGTGGTGCCCGCAGCGTCCCGGGTGCCGACGAGCGAGGGTGCACGCAGCATCGCCCACCACGCGTCGATCAGCACCGACCACCGGTGCGCGGGCGAGGTGTCGAGCCAGTCGTCGTATGCGGATGTCGGCAGCCAAGTGGGTTCGACGTCGTGGTCGTCGGCGACCAGCCCTGCGGCGTGGGCGATCTCGGCGACGAAGGCGGCTGCGGGTTCGGCGAGTGCGAGCTCGGTGGAGAGTCGCTTGTGGTCGCGCACCGACACCCCGCCCTTGGCCATCACCCGAGGCGGGTTGTTCTGCCACCAGTCGGCAAGCGACTCGATGTGGCGCAGCAGGTCGAGCGCCGCCTGGCCGGCGTGCGCGTCGGTGACCGACCGGTCGACGCCCGCTCGACCCACGGTCGGCAACGTCAGCGGCGCGGAGTCGAGCGCGTCGTGCTCGGCGAGGGCCGTGGCGCGAGGCAGCAACAACTCGCTCACCGATCGGGTCGCGACCAGGGCAGAATCCCTGCGCCACAACAGCGCTCGGGTCCACAACAGATCGGCGAACTCGCCGATGACCGCCGTGTCGACCCCGAGTCGGGCTGCGGCGGCAGCGCCGTCACCGTCGGTGACCAGCAGCGTTTCGAGCACCCTCAGCGCGTCGGCCGACAAGCTCTCGACGGCCCGCTGCACGCTCGCCCGCGACGCCGCACGCGCGGCCAGACCCGACACGTCGACCGTGCCGCCCTGCATCAGATCGGGCCGGGCCAGCACCAGTTGCCGCAACTGCTCGGGTGAACGCGCACGCACGTCGTCGGCGAGGCTGCGATTGGTTTCCGGCACCCCGCAACGGTAATCCCACGGCTTCGTTGCGGAATGCTGTGGAGTCGGGCGCGTCGACCTGCCAGGCTCGAACCCGTGACGACGAACGCGACGACCGAGATGAAGCAGAAGCTGCACACCTACCTGCGGGAGGCGCGGGAGGCCGTGCTCTGGAAGGCCGACGGACTCGACGAGTACGACCTGCGCCGTCCGCTCACCCGCACCGGCACGAGCGTGCTCGGACTCATCAAGCATCTGTCGCTGGTGGAGGCGTGGTACTTCGGCGACTGCTTCGACCGGCCGTTCGAGCCGCACCTCACGGGGTGGGACGAGGGCGCCGAGGAGGAGAGCGACATGTGGGCGACGGCCGAGGAGTCCAGCGCCGACCTGATCGCCACCTACCGCGCCGCGATCGCGCACGCCGACGCCACCATCGACGCTCTCGACCTGGACGCGATCGGTCACGTGCCGTGGTGGCGCAGCGATGGGGTCACCTTGCACTCGATGCTCGTGCACGTACTGAGCGAGACCGCGCGTCACGCCGGCCACGTCGACATCCTGCGCGAGGGGCTCGATGCGCGGGCCGGGATGAGCGAGGGCAACACCAACCAGGGCGACCACGACGACGCGTGGTGGGCGGCGCACCGCGCCCGCATCGAGGCGGCTGCTCGTGCGGCTGCCGGCCCGAAGACTCCCTGACGGGGTGCGGGCTCGCACGCGATGTGCTTGATTGGGCGTCATGAGTGATCGCGCACCCAGCGGGCAGCAGTGGACCCTGATGGCCCACGACCAGGAACTCGTCGTCGTCCAGGCGGGTGGAGGAATCCGCGAATACCGCTCGGGTGGAAGGCCACTGCTGCACGGCTACCCGGTCGACGCAAAGGCCGATGCCGGACGGGGTCAGCACCTGATGCCGTGGCCCAACCGTATTCGCGACGGCAAGTACACCTACGCGGGCAAGGAGCAGCAGTTGGCGCTGTCCGAACCGGCACGATCGAACGCCTCCCACGGACTCACCCGTTGGGCGACCTGGCACCTGGTGGAGCAGAGTGATGATCGAGTGGTCGTCGGTTGCTCGCTGCTGCCGCAACAGGGTTGGGACGGGATCCTCGAGCTGACCGTCACGTACTCGATCGGCGAGGACGGCCTCACCGTCACGCCTGCTGCAACGAACGCCGGCCGTGCAGCGGTGCCCTTCGGTTACGGCGCACACCCCTACCTCACGGCCGGGGAGGACACGGTCGACCAGCTGATCCTCGAACTGCCTGCCGGCACCGTGATCGACGTGGACGACCGCCTCATCCCTACGGGCACCGCGCCGGTGCCGGCCGAGCTCGACTTCTCGACCGCGCGGCCGATCGCCGATACGCAGCTGGATCACGCGTACACCGATCTGCGCGCGGAGGACGGTCACTGGCGCATCACGGTACGGACCGACGAACACGCGACGACGCTCTGGGCCGATGCGGACGCGTTCGGCTACGCGCAAGCCTTCACCGGTGACTCGCTGCCCGGTGGTAACGCCCGGCGCACCGGCGTCGCGGTCGAGCCGATGACCTGTTCGGCCAACGCTTTCAACACCGGCGAGGGCCTCATCGAGCTGCAACTCGGACAGACCTGGTCGGCGTCGTGGGGCGTTACGGGAGAATGACGCCGTGAACCCCTCCATGGCCTTCGCGACCGTGCTGATCGACGAGCTCGTCCGGCACGGCGTACGTGACATCGTCCTGGCTCCCGGCTCCCGATCGGCGCCGCTGGCGTACGCCGCGCTCGAGGCCGAGAAGGCCGGACGACTTCGGCTGCACGTGCGCATCGACGAACGGTCGGCGGGGTTCCTCGCCCTCGGCATGGCGAAGATCCGTCGGATCCCGGTGCCGATCATCACCACCAGCGGCACCGCGGTGGCCAACCTGCACCCGGCCGTTCTCGAGGCGCACCATGCCCATGTGCCGATGCTCGTCCTCTCGGCCGACCGGCCGCCGGAGATGCGCGCTGTCGGTGCCAACCAGACCACCGACCAGGTGAAGATCTTCGGCAACTCCACCCGCTGGTTCTACGAGTTCGGCGTACCCGAAAGGCGTGCGGGTCAACAGGATTGGTGGCGTTCGATCGTCGGACGTGCCCTCGCCGAAGCGACCGGCGTACCCACGGGCGACGCCGGCCCGGTGCACCTGAACATTCCGCTGCGCGCCCCACTGGTGCCGGACGTCGACAGTGAGGACTGGCCGGAGGACCTCAGCGGTCTGCCGCGCGGTGAGTCCTGGCTCAACATCCGCCAGGTCGACAGCCACCGCGCTGTGGCTGCCGGGCCCGGCATCGCCCCCGTGCCGCGCACGCTGGTCGTGCTGGGTGACCTGCCCGAGCCGTCGATGGCCGCCGAGGTCGCCGAGCTCGCGGACGCGGCGGGCTGGCCGGTCATCGCCGAACCGTTCGGTCAGTACCACCGTGGACGGGTCACCCCGCACGGGGCGCTGATCCTGCGTGCCACCGAATGGCTGGAGCGCAACCGGCCAGAACGCGTCCTTGTGGCCGGACGCACCACCCTCGATCGGGAGGTGGGCAAACTGCTGCGCCATCCGGACGTCTCGGTCGAGGTCGTCACCGCCGGCACCTCGTGGGCGGGCTCGAGTCACCACACCCGCCGCGTGCACGCGTGGGAGGACATCGAGCGCAGCCGGACGGCGGTCGCCAGTTGCGCGGACCGCGCGTGGAGCGCCCGGTGGCGTCGTGCCAGCACTGCGCTGTCCGAGGCCGCGACACCGCTCATCGAGGGCAGCTGGCCTTCCGGCATGACCGTCGCCCGGACGGTGGTGCACAACCTGCCCGACGGCTCTGCGATCGTGATCGGCCCGTCCAACATCGTCCGAGACCTCGATCTTGCGCGAAACCCCAATCGCATTGCGCGAGAGGTGGTTTCGGTAGCCAATCGCGGTTTGGCAGGCATCGACGGCATGGTGTCGACCGCCGCGGGCGTCGCGCTCTCGCGTCCGGAACGACCGACGTACGCACTGATGGGCGATCTCACGTTCCTGCACGACGGCAACGCGTTGCTGATCGGCCCGGACAACGACAAGCCGGACTTGACGATCGTCGTGCTGAACGACGACGGCGGTGGGATCTTCAGCACCTTGGAGCCGGGCCAGGACCACTTGACCGATTCCTTCGAGCGCATCTTCGGAACGCCGACCGGCGCCAACCTCGAGCTGGTGTGTCGGGCGCGCAGCACGCAGTACGAGCTCATCACCGACCGCGACACGCTCGCCGATCGAATCGCCAACCCCAGCAAGGGGGTTCGGGTGCTGGAGGTACGCATCGAGCGTTCTGCCGAGCGTCCTCTGCACGAACGTCTTGCGGAGGTCGCCCGACACGCGCTGGCCGAACTGGACTGATCGCGCTCAGTCGGCCGATGGCAGAGACGGGTGATCCGTCGGATACACGCCGATGGCGAATCCGTACACCGTGTCACCCGAGCGCGGCATCCGGTCGAACTCCTCGACGAGTTCAGCCATCCGGTGCCAGAACTGCGACGCCTGGTCCTGCGAAAGGCGGGCGTGCCGGATGAAGCCCCACAGCTTGCCGCGTTCGTAGGCGGGGCCGGATTCCTGCGCGGCGACCTCGAAGTCGTTGAAGTCCCGCGGCATTGCGCCGCGATCGGCGGCGGGTTCGGCCGGTCAGACTAGCATCGTCGAACGTTCCAAGAATGTGGATCATTGCCTCGAGAAAGCTGTTGCTCATGACCGACGTGCTGCTCTACCACCACATCCAGGGCCTGACCGACGGCGTCCGTGCCTTTGCCGACGAGCTACGCGAGGCCGGGCACACGGTGCACTCACCCGACCTGTTCGAGGGGCGGACATTCCCCAGCATCGAGGACGGCTTCGCCTATGCGAAGGAGGTGGGGTTCGAGCAGTTGGGCGAGCGAGGCGTCGCTGCTGCCCAGGAGTACGGAACCGATCTCGTGTATGCGGGCTTCTCGTTCGGTGTGGCGATCGCCCAGCAGCTGGCCCAGACCCGATCCGGCGCACGCGGCGCGCTGTTCATGTACTCCTGCCTGCCGGTCAGCGAGTTCGGAGCATGGCCGACCGGGCTGCCCGTGCAGATCCACGGCAAGGAAGGCGACGAGTACTTCGACGAGGACCTGCCCGCAGCACGTGAGCTCACCGAATCTGAGTCCAATGCAGAGCTGTTCGTCTACCCGGGCGATCAGCACCTGTTCGCCGACAGCTCTCTCGACGCCTACGACCCGCAGGCGGCGGCCTTGCTCATGGAGCGGGCCAAGGCCTTCCTTGCCGGGCTCGACTGAGCGCTCCGGCAACGAAAAGTCCGCAGAACCAGTAGACCAACTCGACGATTCTGCGGACTTTTCGGGTTGTTCAGACGTGCTCCTGGTGATCCGAACTCTCGCTCGGTGCAAGGCGGACAGTGCCGCTGCCGGTGCGAGCGCTGAGCTTGACGAAGTCTTGGCCGGGGGCCGGTTCGCCGGCGGAAGGCAGCGTCGACTCCACCGGACGTCCGGAGACCACGTCCGTCCAGACCGGAGTGCCTTCGGGGACGTGCACGCTGACCGAACCACTGCCGGTCTTGGCATCGATCTCGCCGTGCTGGAGGCGACCTACGGACACGTCGCCACTGCCGGTGCGTCCCCGCACCTTGCCCCGAGCCCGCTCGATCGACAGGCTTCCGGAGCCGGCCTTGAACGAGAGTTCGCCGAGCAAGTCGCTGATGCTGACGTCGCCGGAGCCGGTGGCGACGATCGCCACGCCGTCGAGGCGTCCGGCTCGGACGCCACCGGACCCGGTGCGCAGTCGGGCGTCGCGCTGCAGATGAGCCACCGTGATCCGGCCCGAACCGGTGTCGACGAGGGTCTCGCGTCCGACCCGGTCGAGCACCACGTGGCCTGATCCGGCCTTGCACTGCATCGAGCGCAGCTCACCCTGCTGGGTCACCGGCGCGCTACCTGACTGCACAATGACGTCACTGTCGCCCGGAACGCGGATGCGCAGGTCGACGGCCCATTCGCGTCCGCCGCCCAGCCCCCGCGGCCGCGGGGTGACCACGCGCAGCGAGCGACCGCGCTGCTCGACCAGCACCTCGTCCGCGTGAGTGCCTTCGATCTCGACCGAGACGTCGGTGGATCTCGTGGCGTCCAGGTGGACCGAGCCGCCCTGGATCTCCACGTACAGCTCGACAGGTTCGCGGGCCTCGAACTGTTCGTGTCGCATGATCAGTTCCAACCCTTCATGTGTCGGCTGCCCTTTCGTCCGGTGAACGGGTCCTGACCGAGGAAGTGGTTGATCAGTTCGCTGGGGTCCATCTGGAACCCGTCCTTGATCGTGGAAACGCGAATTGCGTTGACGATCCACGTGTTCAGCGACTGGTTGGCAGCCTCGGCGCGAGCCTCGGCCTTGGCCTTGACCGCCTCGGGCAGGCGTACCGTGACGCGGGCCAGGCCGCCTTCGTCCTCGGGTTCGGCGTCCTTGTCCAGGTGAGGGGGCGACGGGGGAGTGGGCGGACTCGGCAGCGGCGCGTTGATCGCGAAGTCGAGGTCGCGACCGACCAGTTTCACATCGACCGAACCGGACGGCATCTTGGCCGTGATCTCGGCGGCAGCGGCGCTGACCGCCTCCATGATGGCCAGTCGCGCGGATGCGTCGATGGCGTACGAGAGGCGTTCGGCGACGAACTTCTCGCCGTCCTCCCCGGCGGCACGGGCGGCAGCGAGCAGGTCCTGCCGCATTCCTTCGATGTACGGAGTGATGTCCATAGACATCACTATGACGTCAACGTGGCGTCAGCGTCAAGGGTTCGGGGGCGGCAGAAGAATCCAAGCCTCCGACGATCTGCTGGACGCGGGTCATCACGAGGTCGGCAGTCGAGGTGCGTGAGGGTCATGGGGCCTCGACCAGGCCGGTGACGCGGGCGTCGTGGGCCGCCAGCGTGGGAGGCAGCGCCGTCTCCTCGTGGTCGAGCAGCCAGTGCCCCAGTCCGAGCAACTCAGCCGCCGGTCGGGGATCGCTGCGCGCGAGAGCGGCGGCCGTTCCCACGCAGCACTCGCCCATGGCCGGGGCGGACGCGTAGGAGCGGGGCCCGCCCATCGCCTCGGCGAACCACCTCGTGGCCACATCCACCCGGTCGAGTGCCAGCGCCGCCCAACCCGCGTACGTGGCGATCGTGGCCGTCGGCTGCACGCCGAGTCAGCCTGCCTGGCACGCGGAGTCCTCGAGCAGGTCGAGCGCCTCCTGCGGCCGGCCGGCGTGCAGCAGCAGCGCCAGGGCGGCCTTGGGATGGCAGTGACCCGATGCACCACGCCGGCACTGTGGCCTGCCCGGGCCATCGCCGCGTGCGCTCCGCCATGGCTCCCTCGGCGTCACCGACGGCCGCGTCCTTGTCCGAGCCGCCCGGACGGTGCTCGTCCAGAAGGAAGCTCGCCGGCGTGGTCCGAACGCCACGGCGTAGCTCGTCCAGCCGTACCCGGCTCGGGGCCGACCAGGGTGGCAGACACGTTGTCGTAGGCGATGTCCCCGTGCCACAGGGCCAGGGCGCGGCGGCACAGATCGGGGTTCAGTGCGTACACCCAGGCCGAGGTGCGCCGCGCCGAGGAACGGGCCGAGTTGAATGCCCAGGACCAGGCGGCGGGACGGTCCGCGACTCGTCCGGTCGACCCGGATCGGGTGCACCTGCAGCGTGTGTTGCGCGGCACCGCGACCGGTTCCTCGGCCGAGGCGGAGTGGTTGCGGAACGCGGCGATGGTCGGCCTCGAGCTGGTGCCCCGGTGGGGTAAGGGTGGCCGCTACGTCGTCACCGGATACTTGGTGTCGTTGGCCGACACCGACTCGGTCGCGGTCGCCGCATCGAAGATCGCGCCGGACCTGACATTTAGATCGTTGCGGAAGCAGTGGGCACCCCACGAAACCCCCGAGACCCGGCGGGAAGCTCTCGCGCTGTGGCGGGAAGAAGAGGCGGTTGTCGACCACCCCACCACCGACATTGAGGAGCACCTGGCCGAGCCGAGCACCACGCAGAACGGTTCGCTGCCGAGGTCGAGGCGACCGACCCCGAAGACATTGAGCAGTGGCGATCGCACGCGGCCGCCGCCGGCTGGATGCTCGCCCTGGCCGCGGTGCATCACCCCGACCCGCACGAGGCGTCCCGGCTGGGAAGGTCGCCGACGACTACGCCCGAGTGTCGTTCGATCCCCGCCCGGAGGACTACACCACCGGGGCCGGGATGTAGCACGGCAGCATTCTGCCCCGCTCCCGCTCAGCAGGGCTCGCAGCACGACACCTGAACCTCGCGATCCGCGCCGGCGGCCGCGACCGCACTCGCGGCTGGTACGCGGTGATGAAGCAGATCCAGCGCACCGTGCGCGCTATGCAGGATGCGCAGGCCGCCCGCCAGGAGCTCGTCGACCTTGGTCGCGGCCAAACCGTCACCCAGCAGCAGCTCGTGCCTGTCCTGGTCGGCGCCGGGGATAACGCTGAGGCCGGCCGCGTCCCCTCGTCGATGCGCACCAATCCCGCGCCGGAGCTGCCGGCAGAGGCGATCGAGGTCCAACAGGCCGCAGCGCACGGCACCTCTGGGCGACCTCGGTTCCCGGCCGCCGGCACCGGTCCGGCGCGCGGCTGGGCCAATGAATGGCCGGCACCCCACGCCGTACCGGGCCGGCACCTGATCGAGGGCTCGGTCAGTGAACCTTCCACACACATCAGGATGAGGGGGCTACAACCAGCGTTATGGCCCCCTTGTGTCACCCAGAGATAGCCCTACCCAGCCCCGTCAGCTAGTCGGCGAGTCGGGAGGGCCTTGCGTGAGAGATAGCGTCCCAAGGCCTGGGATCGCATGTCCCGACGTGGTCGATCACCATTCGCCGCGATCCTTAGTATCGACGCCATCTTCGATGCTGTTGAATAACACGCGAAAGTAGCGGACAACCCCCCATAATGTGACGATCGCAAGCGGGAGCGATAATATTTGGAGGAGCGACCCCAAGCCCTCATTCGATTGCTTGAGTTGCGATCCTCCAAAGGTAAGGGCTCCTGTTGCAATCGCTGCTAGGTACAACCATGCAGGGAACTTACTTTTTCTAGCTTGATCACGTTTCACGTGGCTATCACTCACTACCATTCGAACTCATTGTGAAAAGGGCTGTTGGAAGCCCTGGATCCGATTGAAGCCGAGCGTTGCATTTGCGATTACTTCTGCTCCACGACCATACATGAAGCCGGCGACGCCACCGATGACGGTTCGTTCCGGCCCGAACAACGATCCGACGCCGGCGAAGTATCCTGATGCTACCGAGCCGCCACTTACGCACGCAGAAAGTCCTCCGATGGAATCGGTAACATCAGACCAGTACTTTCCGACAGGGTCCATGTAGTTGATCGGTTTGCCTCCTTCAAACACGTATGGGTTTGCACCGGCCGGGTCGTTGAGTCGCGTGATCGGGTCGAGACTGATCCATGTGCCGGCGTAGGTGCCGTTCCGGCGTTCGCCACGCTTTCAATGCTTAGAGATGACGCCCTGAATTCCGAAGTTGCCCCAGGGGCTTTGCTGTCCGGCGCCGGACGACGTCGATGTTCCGGAGGTGCCGTCGATGCCCGAGGTTTTGCCGTCGCATCGGTGGGTGCGGCTCAGGGCGGGTTGAGTCGTGCACAGCTGCACCGTGATGGCGTTGAAGCGACCGGCAAGGTGCACGTCTTTCACGCGTCGATGGCGCTGGGTCCCAAGCACCAGCATCTGACTGATGAGCAGTGGAACGTGTTGGCTCATGAGTACGTGAAGCGTGCCGGTTTCGTTGATGAGAACGGGCACGGCTCGTCGTGGATCGCGGTGCGCCATGGGCTGTCCTCGAAGGGCAACGACCACATCCCTCGCGGTCGACAGGCAGAGCCCCGAGCGCGGCCATGCCCAACTCGCGCAAGCGGTCCCTGCCGAGCGAGGTGTCGGTTGACGCGGCGCAGCATCGTCGGGTCGCTGGGGTCGGAGAGTGCGCCGAGACGGGTCGGCCAGGCCCGCATGCGGTGGTGCTCAGACAGTACTACCCGCCGACAGCTGGCGGAGTCGGCGATCATCACCGCGATCTCGGCCTCGTCGGTGTCCGATGACCGGACCCACATCGCGAGACCGATCGCCCGGCCGGTGCCGGACTCATGTGCCACGTGCGATCGCTGAACACCGTCCACCACCCGTGCGAGTGCGGTCGTCGAGCGGAGCGGAAGCTGCTGGATGCCGGTGTGAAGACGCAGGTACGCAGATTGCGCAGACATCCCACCCATGACCTCGTGGACGGTGAGGACGTCGCCGTCCGTGAGGGAGCGCACCGCGAAGGTGTCGGTGGGCGCCGGGAGGGTAGTGCCCCAGTGCTGGATCACAGGGATCGTGGTTGTCGTGGTCTGCATGACGCTCCTTGTGGTCTCGTGACACCAACCTGCGCGCCCGGTCTGTCACCGACCTGGCACGGTCGGAGAACCTCCGAGAACGCTGGGCTTGCTCGACCAGCGTCGGGGTTGTGATCGGGTTGGCGTTCGCGGTCACCGTGGTTTCGGCGCCTGCGGATTCCTTCGTCATCCGCAGGGCTCAACCAGCGGTAAGGGCTCGACCAGCGTCGGGGTGTGGTCGGGTTGGCGTTCGCGGTCACCGTGGTTTCGGCGCCTGCGGATTCACTTCGACACGTCGCTTGTGCCTCGCGACGGCTCAGTACAAGCCTTCGTCATCCGCAGGGCTCGACCAGCGGCGCGGGCTCGACCAGCGGTGGTCAGTCGTCGGCGAGGGCGCTGCGCATCGGCAGCAGCTTGGCGTCCGACTCGGCCAGTTCGGCCTCGGGGATGCTTCCGGCGACAATGCCGCAGCCGGCGAAAAGCCTTATTCGACAGGGGTCTTCGGGGTCGAGCATGCCGCTGCGAAGAGCGATGCCCCACTCGCCGTCACCATCGGCGTCGAGCCAACCGACCGGGCCGGCGTAGCGTCCGCGGTCCATCCGCTCGAGTTCGTGGATGACCTCGGCTGCCATGCCGGTCGGCGTGCCGCACACCGCCGCGGACGGGTGCAGCGCGGCAGCGAGCGCCAGTGACGGCGTGCCGTTGCGCAGCACGCCGGTGACGTCGGTGGCCAGGTGCATCACGTTGGGCAGGTGCAGCACGAACGGGGACTCGGGCACGTTCATCGACTTGCAGTGCGGACGCAGCGCCTCGGCGACCGAGCGCACGGCGTACTCGTGTTCTTCGAGGTCCTTGGAGGACCGGGCCAAACCGGCGGCCAGGCCGAGGTCGTGCTCGTCGTCGCCGCTGCGGCGGATGGTGCCAGCGAGAACACGCGAGGTGACCAGGCCCTTCTCGCGGCGCAGCAGCATCTCCGGTGTCGCCCCGAGCATGCCGTCGACGGCGAAAGTCCACGTGTTGGAGTAGGTCTGCGACAGGCGGTGCAGCAGCCGGCGCGGGTCGATCGGGGTTGCGCTGCGAGCCACGACGTCGCGCGCCATGACCACCTTGTCCAGGTCGCCGTGCTGGATGCGCTGCACGGACTCGGCGACCGCGTCCGCCCACTCGTCGCGGCTCAGGGATCCTGATTCGAAGGCCGTCTCGCCGGTCGTGCGCGGCTCGTGGCGCTCCACCCGGGCAGGGGTACCGGGCAAGCGGTCGGCCGTCGCGATCTGGGTGATCCAGCAGCGGCCCTCCCGTCGTCCGACGACCACCTCGGGCACGACCAGCGTGCTGGTCTGACCCGAGCGGCGACTGAACGCGAAGGTGCCGAATGCGATGGGTCCCGTGCCCGGGAGGTCGAGATCGGTGCGGACCACGGCGCTCGCGGTGACGTCCTGCCACCACTGTGTGGCGGCGTCGAACCGGTCGGCACCGCTGGTGGTGATCGAGGCGGCCCGGCCCCAGCCGATGAGTCCTTCGCCGCCCCGCAACCAGCAGACGATGTCCTGCGGCGCGACGTCGTCGGGCACCAGCAGCGACAGGTCGATCGGGTCGGGGATCTGCGTCGTCCGGGCCACCAGGGTCGGCGGGGTGGCGTCGGCGAGCGGGAAGGTCACGAGCAAGGAGCGTACGCCGACCGGCGAGTAATACGGTCACTGCGTGCGTCAAGATGGGCACATGAATCGCGCCAGCCTCGACAAGCGCCCCTCGGACGTCGCCCGGATGTTCGATGACGTGGCAGCCCGCTACGACATCACCAACGACGTCATGTCGATGGGGCAGGACCGCCGCTGGCGCAAGCAGGTGGTGGATGCCGTCGCACCCAAGCGTGGCGAACTCATCCTCGACATCGCTGCCGGCACCGGCACGTCGAGCGAGCCGTTCGAGGCGGCCGGTGCACAGGTCGTGCCCGCCGACTTCTCGCTCGGCATGCTGCGCGTCGGCAAGAAGCGTCGCGCCGACATGGCCTTCACCGCGGCGGACGCGATGAACCTGCCGTTCCCGGACAACACGTTCGACGCGGTCACGATGAGCTTCGGTCTGCGCAATGTCGAGAACGCGGTGAAGGCGCTCGCGGAGTTCCACCGCGTCACCAAGCCCGGCGGACGCGTCCTCATCTGTGAGTTCTCGACGCCGACGAACCCGGTTTTCCGCAAGGTGTACTCCGAGTACTTGATGGGTGCGCTGCCACGCATCGCCAAGCCGGTCGGCTCTAACGCCGAGTCGTACGTGTACCTGGCCGAGTCGATCCAGGCCTGGCCCGACCAGGCCGGGATGGGCGCGCAGTTGCAGCAGGCCGGCTGGAGCGACGTGGAGTGGAAGAACCTCACCGGCGGGATCGTCGCGCTGCACCGGGGCACCAAGGCCTGAGTTCTTCGCGGTCCGGAGCACGAGTGGCCGGGTTCTCGTCCCGTCGGCGCCTTGATTTCGGCGCGCACGCCTTCCTTCGTCAGGCGTGCGGCTCTACCAGCGGCGTTTTGGGTGCGGCTCTACCAGCGGCGTTCGCAGGGTGTGGCTCGACCAGCGGCGGTTGCGGAATGTAGCTCGACCGGCGGTGTTTAGGGTCGCCTTAGTAGGGACATTCGAGGGCTGCGACGTAGAGTGCACGGGTTAGTGAACGTCTTCACAAGCAGACCCAGAAGCACCGAGGAACCCCACTGTGAGCCAGGCTGCCCCGCGTCATGCGGCGGAGGGAACCGCTGACGTCATCGTCGTCGGCGCAGGCCCCGCAGGTTCGGCGACCGCAGCGCACCTGGCCCAGGCCGGCCTCGACGTGCTGGTGCTGGAGAAGGCCACTTTCCCCCACGACACCGACCGCGGCAACAACCGTGGCGAGGCTCTGTCTCCGCGCGCGGTTCGCGAACTGATCACCCTCGGCGTCCCCACCGACGGGTGGGTGCGCACCAAGGGTGTGCGGATCATCGGTGGCGGCATGCGACTGCAGGTCGCCTGGCCGGACGAGGCCGCCTTCCCGCCGTACGGTTTCGTGCGCAGCCGGCGCGAACTCGACCAAGCCCTCGCCGAGCACGCCGCGGCCAAGGGCGCCCGCGTGCTGCACGGGGTCGAGGTCACCGGGCCGATCAAGGACTCGAACGGCAGGATCGTCGGCGTCGAGGCTCGGCGCATCGACGACGAGGGCGCGAAGGTCGGCTTCGACACGCCGCTGGTCATTGCGGCCGACGGTGCCGGGTCGGTCCTGGCGCAAGTAGCCGATCACGAGTCGGAGCAACCGGAGATGTACGCGGTCTGCGCCACGTACTCCAGTCCGCGCAGCAACGACGACCACCTGGAATCCTGGGTCGAATTCCCGACGCCGGACGGCGGTGAGCCGATGCGTGGCCGCGGCTGGATCCATGGCCTGGGCGACGGCACGAGCACCGTCGGACTCACCGTTCGCGAGGACATTGCGCCGGCGGACGCCGCGAACGCCCTGAAGCGCTGGGTGGCGACGATGCCGTCCGAGTGGACCTTCGACGACTCCACGATGCAGGGCGAGATCGAGGGCACGCGCCTTCCGGCGGGTCTGATCCGAGGGCCGTTGTACGCCGACGGGCTGCTGCTCGTCGGCGACGCAGGAGCCTGCACCAACCCGTTCACCGGCGAGGGCATCGCTGCCGCGCTGGAGTCCGGCCGCCTCGCTGCGCAGGTTGTCGTCCAGGCCTTCGCGCGCTGCGATGCCGCCGGTCGCGAGCAGGTCCTGGCTTCCTACCCGGACGCCGTGAGCGGCGCGCTGGGCGGGTACTACACAATGGGTCGTTGGTTCGCCAAGATGATCGGCAACCCGCACCTCGAGCGCTGGGCCGTGAAGTACGCGGTACCCCGCGCAACGACGATGCGGTTTGCGGTGAAGTTGATGGCAAACCTCGGTGACACCCACGGCCGCAACGCCGACGACCGGCTGCTGGCAGCCCTGACACGGGTGACCCCGGCAGCATGAGCGTGAATACCATGGAGCGTCGCTCGATCATGAGCGCCTGGAAGGAGTCGGCCCGATGCAAGGGATGACGAACTACTCGTATGCACCGCTGTTGTTCTTCGCGGCCATCGGTCTGTTCTTCGCGGTGTTCTCGGTCGTCGCCGGTGCACTCGTCGGCCCGAAGCGATACAACCGCGCCAAGGCGGACGCGTACGAGTGCGGCATCCAGCCCACCCCGCACGCCGACGGCGGCGGACGCGTCCCGATCAAGTACTACCTGACCGCGATGCTCTTCATCATCTTCGACATCGAATCGGTGTTTCTCTACCCGTTCGCTGTCTCCTTCGACCGCATGGGCCTGTTCGCCCTGGTCGAAATGGTGCTGTTCATCCTGACCGTCTTCGTGGCCTACGCATACGTGTGGCGCCGCGGCGGCCTCGACTGGGACTGAGGTCCGAAACATGGGTATTGAAGAGAAGCTCCCCGCAGGCTTCCTGCTGTCGACCGTCGAGAACGTCGCCGGCTACATGCGCAAGAGTTCGATGTGGCCCGCCACGTTCGGTCTGGCTTGCTGCGCGATCGAGATGATGGCCGTCGGCACTCCCGACTACGACATCGCCCGCTTCGGTATGGAGCGCTTCTCAGCCACCCCGCGCCAGGCCGACCTGATGATCGTCGCCGGCCGCGTCAGCCAGAAGATGGCTCCCGTCGTGCGCCAGGTCTACGACCAGATGCCTGAGCCGAAGTGGGTCATCTCGATGGGCGTGTGCGCCAGCTCCGGCGGCATGTTCAACAACTACGCGATCGTGCAGGGTGTCGACCACATCGTCCCGGTCGACATCTATCTGCCCGGCTGCCCGCCGCGTCCGGAGATGCTGCTGAACGCGATCCTCGAACTGCACAAGCAGGTGCAGTCGAGCCCGCTCGGCGTCAATCGCGTCGAGGCCGCCCGTGCCGCCGAGCGCGCCGCCATGCAAGCCACCCCCACCCACCAGATGAAGGGCCTTCTCGCGTGAACGACAACGAGAAGAAGGACGTCCCCCAGGATCCGGTGAACGGTCCGGTCGTCCCGGCGCCCACCGAGCAGAAGCCCGAGACCGAGATCGCTCAGGAGGACGGCCGCGTACTCGACACCCGCGAGGGCGGCGGTCCCGTCGTCGTCGCGAAGCGCCAGGGCATGTTCGGTTCGTCGATGGGCAACGACACCACCGGTTACGGCGGTCTTGAGCGCAAGGTGCTCTTCCCCGGCGAGGCGCAGCGTCCGTACGGCGGCTGGTTCGACAAGCTCGCCGACGATCTGGCTGCAGCGGTCGACAAACGCGGGGGAGCCTCGTTCGCCGACGCGATCCAGCGAGTTGTGGTCGATCGCGGGGAACTGACCCTCTTCGTGACCCGTGAGCACCTGCCGATCGTGGCGCAGACGCTTCGCGACGAGCCCTCGCTGCGCTTCGAGATGTGCGCCGGTGTTTCCGGCGTGCACTACCCGCAGGAGGCGGGCGCGGAGTTGCACGCGGTCTACCACCTGCTGTCGATCACCAACGGCAGCAAGCGAATTCGCCTCGAGGTGACGGCCCCCGAGAGCAACCCGCACATCCCGAGTATCACCTCGGTGTGGCCCGGTGCCGACTGGCACGAGCGCGAGACCTGGGACATGTTCGGACTGATCTTCGACGGTCACCCCGCACTGACCCGCATCCTGATGCCGGACGACTGGCCCGGCCACCCGCAGCGCAAGGACTACCCGCTCGGCGGAATCCCGGTGGAGTACAAGGGCGCCACCATTCCGCCGGCCGACGAGCGCAGGAGCTACAACTGATGTCGACCGCCACGAACGAACGCGACCCCTTCGGCGCCTCGAACCACGACGTCGACGACGACACCCCGGTCATCAACGCGACCGGCGGCGATTGGGACTCCGTCGCCGAGGAGGCGTCCGCCCTCAACGAGGAGCGGATCGTCGTCAACATGGGTCCGCAGCACCCGTCGACGCACGGCGTCCTTCGCCTGATCCTCGAACTCGACGGCGAGACCGTCACCGAGGCTCGCGCTGGAATCGGCTACTTGCACACCGGCATCGAGAAGAACATGGAGTTCCGCACCTGGGTGCAGGGCGTCACGTTCTGCACGCGTATGGACTATGTGATGCCGCTGTTCAACGAGGCGGCATACTGCCTCGCGGTCGAGAAGGTGCTCGGCATCACCGACCAGATCCCGGAGCGTGCCAACACCATCCGCGTGATGATGATGGAGTTCAACCGGATCACCTCCCACCTGGTCGCCCTGGCGACCGGCGGGATGGAGCTCGGCGCGACCACCGTCATGACCATCGGCTTCCGTGAGCGTGAGCGCATCCTGCGTATCTTCGAGATGGTCAGCGGTCTGCGCATGAACCACGCTTACATCCGTCCCGGCGGTGTGGCTCAGGATCTCCCGGTCGGCACCATCGACGCAGTGCGCGAGATGCTGCCGAAGCTGCGCAGGGGCATCGGCGAACTCGAGGCGCTGCTGAACGAGAACCCGATCCTCAAGGGCCGCATGGTCGACGTCGGCTACCTCGACCTCACCGGCTGCATGGCCCTCGGCATTACCGGCCCGATCCTGCGCTCGGCGGGTCTGCCGCACGACCTGCGCAAGACCGAGCCGTACTGCGGTTACGAGACCTACGACTTCGAGGTCGCCGTGCGCGACACCTGCGACGCCTACGGACGACTGCGGGTGCGCATCGATGAGATGTACCAGTCGATCCGCATCGTCGAGCAGGCCATCGAGCGCTTGGAGAACAACCCGGGCCCGGTCATGGTCGCCGACAAGAAGATCGCCTGGCCGGCGCAGCTGGCCGTCGGCAGCGACGGTCAGGGCAACAGCCTCGACCACATCCGCGAGATCATGGGCGAGTCCATGGAGTCGCTGATCCACCACTTCAAGCTGGTCACCGAAGGATTCCGGGTGCCGGCAGGACAGGCCTACGTCGCGATCGAATCGCCCAAGGGCGAACTCGGCTGCCACGTCGTCTCCACCGGCGGCACGCGTCCGCATCGGGTGCACTTCCGTGACCCGTCGTTCAACAACCTGCAGGCCGCGGCCGCGATGAGTGAGGGCGGCGCCGTCGCCGACGTCATCGTCGCCGTTGCCTCGATCGACCCTGTGATGGGAGGCGTCGACCGCTGATGAGCGCCGAGAGCCCGCTCCACGAGAAGACCCCACTGCACGCCAGCGCCGAGCCGTACACCGACGAGCAGCTGGCTCAATTGCACGCCGACGCCGACGCGATCGTGGCCCGCTACCCGCAGAAGCGGTCCGCGCTGCTGCCGATGCTGCACCTGATCCAGTCGGTCGACGGTTACATCACCGGCCGCGGCGTCACCTTCTGCGCCGAGAAGCTCGACCTCACCGACGCCGAGGTGTCAGGTGTGGCCACCTTCTACACCCAGTACAAGCGCCACCCCAACGGCGACTACACGATCGGCGTCTGCACCAACACGCTGTGCGCCATCATGGGCGGCGACCAGATCTTCGACGAACTGTCCGAGCACCTCGGCATCGGCCACGACGAGACGACGCCCGACGGCAGGATCACCCTCGAACGCGTCGAGTGCAATGCCGCGTGCGACTACGCCCCGGTGGTCATGGCCAACTGGGAGTTCTTCGACTACATGACCCCCGAGGCCACCAAGCAGGTCGCCGACGACCTGCGGGCCGGCAAGGACGTGCGTCCGAGCCGTGGCCCGAACAAGGTCTGCACCTTCAAGCAGGTCTCGCGCACGCTCGCCGGGTTCTCCGACGGCCTTGCCGACGAGGGGGTCGGCGCGGGCCCCGCGTCCCTGGAGGGTCTGAAGGTCGCCAAGCAGCACAACTGGACCGCACCCGGCAGCGCGCAGGACGTCGATTCCGACGACCAGGCCACTGCCGAGGCCGGCGGTCGCCAGCCGCAGCCGGGGGAGCCCCACTCGGGCGCCGAAGGTCATGGCACCGCAGAGTCCGCGAAGGGTGACAACTGATGGCCACGACGCTGACCCCGATCCTCACCAAGTTCTGGGACGCACCGCAGTCCTGGACCCTGGCGACCTACGAGGACAACGAGGGCTACCAGGCGCTGAAGAAGGCGTTCGGCATGAGCCAGGAAGAACTCGTCAACATGACGAAGGACTCCGGCCTGCGCGGACGCGGCGGCGCCGGCTTCCCGACCGGTATGAAGTGGGGCTTCCTGCCCAAGCCGGACGGCGGCCCCCGCTACCTCGTGGTCAACGCCGACGAGTCCGAGCCGGGCACCTGCAAGGACATCCCGTTGATGATGGCCGCGCCGCACTTCCTCATCGAGGGTGTGGCGATCACGTCGTTCGCCATCGGTTGCAACCATGCGTTCATCTACCTGCGCGGTGAGGTCGTCCACGTCTACCGTCGCCTGCTGCGCGCGGTGGAGGAGGCGTACGCCGCCGGACACCTCGGCAAGAACATCCACGGCTCGGGGTTCGATCTCGATGTCACCGTGCACGCCGGCGCCGGTGCCTACATCTGTGGTGAGGAGACCGCGCTGCTCGACTCGCTCGAGGGCCGTCGTGGCCAGCCGCGCCTGAAGCCGCCGTTCCCGGCCGTCGCCGGTCTGTACGCGCGTCCGACCGTCGTCAACAACGTCGAGTCGATCGCATCCGTGCCGCCGATCCTGTTGCACGGCAGTGACTGGTTCAAGGCAATGGGCACCGAGAAGTCGACCGGTTTCGGCATCTTCTCGCTGTCGGGTCACGTCACGCGTCCGGGTCAGTACGAGGCGCCGATGGGCATCACCCTGCGCGAACTCGTCGACATGGCCGGCGGTATCCGGGGCGGTCACAAGCTGAAGTTCTGGACGCCGGGTGGCTCGTCCACGCCGATCTTCACCGACAAGCACTGGGACGTCCCGCTCGACTTCGAGTCGGTGGCCGCCGAGGGTTCGATGCTCGGTACCCGCGCCCTGCAGATCTTCGACGAGACCGTCTCGGTCGTCCGTGCCGTCAGCCGCTGGATCGACTTCTACGCGCACGAGTCCTGCGGCAAGTGCACCCCGTGCCGCGAGGGCACGTTCTGGCTGAAGCAGATCATGACCCGTCTCGAGAACGGTCGTGGTACCCAGGACGACATCGAGAAGCTCGTCGACATCTGCGACAACATCCTCGGCCGGAGCTTCTGTGCTCTGGGCGACGGAGCCACCAGCCCGGTCACCTCCGCGGTGAAGTACTTCCGCGACGAGTTCGAGGCCGGTATGCACACGCCGTGGTGGGAGATGTTCCCGCCCGAGCGCTCGGTGCTGTTCAACACGAAGGAGACCGTGTCCGCATGACGACCGTCACCTCTCCCTCGGCCGGCGGCAACGCCGTCGACAAGGGCGGCAACGCTGCGCCCCCGATCGCGGCCGACGAGATCACCCTGACCATCGACGGCGTGGACGTCAGCGTGCCCAAGGGCACCCTGGTCATCCGCGCCGCAGAGAAGCTCGGCATCCAGATCCCGCGCTTCTGCGACCACCCGCTGCTCGACCCGGTCGGCGCCTGCCGCCAGTGCCTGGTCGACGTCTCGACCAAGGGTCCGGACGGCTCGCTGAAGCCGATGCCGAAGCCGCAGGCGTCCTGCACCCTCGAGGTCAGCGACGGCATGGAGGTCAAGACGCAGCAGACCAGCCCGGTCGCCGACAAGGCGCAGCAGGGCGTCATGGAGCTGCTGCTGATCAACCACCCGCTCGACTGCCCGGTGTGTGACAAGGGCGGCGAGTGCCCCCTGCAGAACCAGGCGATGAGCAACGGCCGCGCCCGGTCGCGCTTCGAGGACATCAAGCGCACCTACCCCAAGCCGATCAACATCTCCAGCCAGGTGCTGCTCGACCGTGAGCGTTGCGTGCTGTGCGCCCGCTGCACCCGCTTCTCCGACCAGGTCGCCGGTGACCCGTTCATCGCCCTGATCGAGCGTGGTGCGCTGCAGCAGGTCGGCATCTACGAGGAGCAGCCCTTCGAGAGCTACTTCTCCGGCAACACCGTGCAGATCTGCCCGGTGGGTGCACTGACCAGCGCGATGTACCGCTTCCGCGCGCGTCCGTTCGACCTGGTCTCGACGCCGAGCGTGTGTGAGCACTGCGCCAGCGGTTGCTCGCTGCGTACCGACCAGCGCCGCGGTGTGGTGCTGCGCCGCATGGCGATGGACGACGTCCTGGTCAACGAGGAATGGAACTGCGACAAGGGTCGCTGGGCCTTCCAGTACGCCACCAAGAACCGCCTCGAGACGCCGATGGTGCGCGACGAGAATGGTGAACTGCGCGTCGCCGGCTGGCCCGAGGCCATCGTCGCCGCGGCGGACGGTCTCGCCAGGGCCCGTGCCGCCCAGGGCGTCGGTGTGCTGACGGGTGGCCGCCTGTCGGTCGAGGACGCATACGCGTACAGCAAGTTCGCCCGTCTGGTGCTCGGCACCAACGACGTCGACTTCCGCGCCCGCCCGCACTCGGTCGAGGAGGCCGAGTTCCTGGCGCACGCCGTGGTCGCGACCGGTCCCGCCGGTGGCGCGGTCACGCACGCCGATCTGGAGAACGCGAAGAACGTCGTGCTCGTGGGCTTCGAGCCCGAGGACGAGTCGCCGATCGTGTTCCTGCGCCTGCGCAAGGGCTTCCGCAAGAACAACGTCAACGTGCTCTCGCTGGCCTCCTACGCCAGCCGCGGTCTGGAGAAGATGGGTGGCACGTTGGTGCCGACCGCTCCGGGCACCGAGGCGGAGGTGCTGGACGCCCTGGGCGACCTCAACACCGAACTGGCCAAGTCGAACCCGATCGAGGGTGACGTGATCGTGCTCGTGGGTGAGCGCATGGCCGCTTCGCCGGGTGCGCTGTCCGCGGCCGCCGCATTCGCCGCGTCCAAGAAGGGCCGCCTGGCCTGGGTCCCGCGTCGCGCGGGGGAGCGCGGTGCGCTCGAAGTCGGTGCGTTCCCGACCCTGCTGCCCGGTGGCCGCGATGTCACCGACTCCGCTGCCCGCGATCAGGTCGCGACCGTCTGGGGCGAGGGCGACCTGCCCTCGACGCCGGGCCGTGACACCGGCTCGATGCTGGCCGCTGCCGCGTCCGGCGACCTGTCCGCGCTCGTCGTGGCCGGCGTCGACCCGCGCGACCTCACCGGTCAGGGAACCGTTCGCCAGGGTCTGACCAACGCGTTCGTGGTCTCTTTGGAGATCCGCGACAACGAGGTCGCGCAGTACGCCGACGTGATCCTGCCGGTCGCCCCGCAGCAGGAGAAGTCCGGCGCCTATGTCAACTGGGAAGGCCGCGTCCGCCCGTTCCAGCGTGCGATCGACACCCAGTCGATGAGCGACTACCGCGTGCTCGACCTGCTCGCCGCCGAGATGGGCGAGTTCCTCGGCACCCGCACGATCGACCAGATCCGCGCGGAGATGGACGAACTCGGTCCGTGGACCGGCACCCGCGCGGTGCGTCCGCGTGCCAAGGCCGGCGGCGCCCCGCGTCCGCTGGTCGGCGAGGCGATCCTGGCCACCTGGGCGCAGCTGCTCGACAACGGAGTGCTCCAGGACGGCGAACCGTTCCTGGCCGGCACCCGCCGTCCGGCGGTGGCTCGCATGTCGCAGGCCACCGCGTCCGGCGCGGGCGTGGTCGACGGCGATCTGGTGCAGGTCTCCACCAAGTCCGGTGCCATCACCCTCCCGGTGTTGATCACCGCCATGCCCGACCACGTGGTCTGGGTGCCGACCAACTCCGACGAAAGCACGGTGCGTTCGACGCTCGACGTCGACGCCGGTGCGGCCGTCGCACTGCGCAAGGCAGGTGCCTGAGTGAACTCCGTGGCTCACCTCCTGACGGCCGTCCCGGCCGCCACCGACAACCCGGTGGCCGACTTCAGCGACACCCCGTGGTGGCTGTCGCTGGTCAAGGCGGTCCTGCTGTTCGTGTTCCTGCTGGTGAACACGCTGATCGTCATCTGGTTCGAGCGTCGCGTCATCGGCCGGATGCAGCAGCGTCCGGGCCCGAACCGTGCCGGCCCCTTCGGTTTGCTGCAGACGCTGGCCGACGGTGTGAAACTGGCGCTGAAGGAAGACGTCACCCCCAAGAACGCCGACAAGCTGATGTTCATGCTGGCTCCGATGATCGCCGGTGCGATGGCGTTCGTCGCGTTCGCGATCATCCCGCTGTCGAACGAGGTGTGGATGTTCGGTCACCGCACCCCGCTGCAGCTGACCGACACTCCGGTGGCGGTGCTGCTCGTGCTCGCGGTGGCGGGTGTGGGTGTGTACGGCATCCTGCTCGCCGGTTGGTCCTCCGGTTCGACCTACCCGCTGCTGGGTGGCCTGCGTTCCTCGGCCCAGGTCATCTCCTACGAGATCGCGATGGGCCTCGCGCTGGTCGCGGTGTTCCTGTACGCCGGCTCGATGTCGACCAGTCAGATCGTCTACGCGCAGAAGAGCCTGTGGTACATCATCCCGGCGTTCTTCTCTTTCTTCGTCTACCTGATCACCATGGTCGGTGAGACCAACCGTCTGCCGTTCGATCTCGCCGAGGGTGAGGGCGAGCTCACCGGTGGTTTCCACACCGAGTACTCCTCACTGAAGTTCGCGATGTTCTTCCTGGGTGAGTACGTCAACATGTTCACCGTCTCCGCGTTGGCGACCACGCTGTTCCTCGGCGGCTGGCAGGCGCCCCCGTTCATCGCGATGATCGGTGACGGCATGCTCAACGGCGGCTGGTGGGGCCTGTTGTGGTTCAGCCTGAAACTGTGGACGTTCATGTTCTTCTTCGTCTGGCTGCGTGGTTCGTTGCCGCGTGTCCGGTACGACCAGTTCATGAAGCTCGGCTGGAAGGTGCTCATCCCGGTCACCCTGCTCTGGGTCGTCGCGGTCGCGTTCATCCGCGCCTCCCAGCTCGGCTTCCTCGGTGACAACCGGATCTCCTTCGCCGGCTTCGACATCCCGCGGGCAACGCTGTTGGTAACCAGCCTGATCGCGCTCGCCGTCCTCGGTGCCGCATGGGCTTGGGATGCCAAGCAGGCACGCAAGGAGACCGAGGTCCGGCAGGTGCCGGACGAGATCGATCCGTTCGCCGGCGGTCACCCCGTACCGCCTCTGCCGGGCCAGCGCCTGGTCGAACCCGCGCCCAGCCTGACCTCCTCGAGCGTCCGGTCGAGCGCCCACAGCACCGACACCACCCTCCAGGAGGAGTCCCGTGGCTGACCAGAAAAAGCCTGACGACGACGGCGAGAAGGGCGGATTCCTCTCCGACCTGTTCGCGCCCATCGCGGGCTTCGGCGTCACCTTCGCAACCATGTTCCGCAAGATCGAGACGCAGGAGTACCCGGAGGAGAAGCGGCCGACCCAGCTGCGCTTCCACGGGCGTCACCAGCTCAACCGTCACCCGGACGGGCTGGAGAAGTGCGTCGGCTGCGAGCTGTGCGCGTGGGCCTGCCCGGCCGACGCGATCTTCGTGGAAGGCGCGGACAACAATGACGCCGAAGGTGAGCGCTTCAGCCCCGGCGAACGGTACGGCCGCGTCTACCAGATCAACTACCTGCGCTGTATCTTCTGCGGCCTGTGCATCGAGGCCTGCCCGACGCGCGCGCTGACGATGACCAACGAGTACGAACTGGCCGACAACAACCGCGCTGACCTCATCTTCACCAAGGAGCAGCTGCTGGCTCCGGTGCTGTCGGGCATGCTGCCCGCGCCGCACCCGATGGTTGAGGGCATGGAGGAGCGCGACTACTACCAGGGCAAGGTGCAGGGCGCCACGGACGAACAGCGCGAGTGGGTCGAGCAGCGCGGCGGCGACACCGTCGTCGACGAGCCCGACGAAACCCCGGTCGAGCACCACGAGGCCGGCCGCTACGCAGGGGAGGGACGCCCGTGAGCAACCTCGGTGGAGCCGAGTCGACGCTCTTCTTCTTCCTCGCACCGCTGACCGTCTTCGGTGCGCTCGCTCTGTTGTTCGCCCGCAAGGCGGTGCACGCCGCGATGGGGATGGCCCTGACGATGGTCGGGATGGGTGTCTTCTACATCGCCCAGAACGCCGAGTTCCTGGGTGTCATCCAGATCTTCGTGTACTCCGGCGCCGTGATGATGCTGTTCCTGTTCGTCGTCATGCTGGTCGGTGTCGACAGTTCCGACTCCCTGGTCGAGACGATCAAGGGTCAGCGGGTCGCCGGTCTGCTGCTGGGCCTCGCGCTGGCCGCACTCGGCGTCGCCGCGGTCGCCAAGGCGAACTTCGGTCCGTTCACCGGCCTGGACAAGGTCAACGAGCAGGGCAACGTCAGCAGCATGGCCAACCTGATCTTCGGCCAGTACGTGTGGACCTTCGAGGTCACCTCGGCGCTGCTGATCACCGCCGCCCTCGGCTCGATGGTGCTCGCGCACCGTGAGCGCCTGACCGCCAAGCCGACCCAGGCCGACTGGTCGCGAGCTCGCATCAAGAGCGGCAAGGACGTCGCGGGTCTGCCGGTGCCGGGTGTCTACGCCCGCCACAACGCGGTCGACACCCCGGCCCTGCTGCCCGACGGATCGATCGCCGAGAAGTCGGTGTCGCGCGTCCTCAAGGCCCGTGGCCAGGTGGCCTCCACCGGTGAGCTGGTCGCCGCGAGCAAGGAGCTCGAGGGCGAGACCGGCGACATGACTCGTTACGACGGAGGTACGGACCGATGAGCCCCATGGTCTACATCTACCTGTCGGTGATCCTGTTCGCGATCGGCGCGACGACGGTCCTGCTGCGGCGCAACGCGATCATCGTCTTCATGGGCGTCGAGCTGATGCTCAACGCGGCGAACCTGGCGTTCGTCACCTTCGCGCGCATGCACGGCACGGTCGACGGGCAGGCCATCGCACTGTTCGTGATGGTGGTCGCGGCCGCCGAGGTCGTGGTCGGCCTAGCGATCATCATGGCGATCTTCCGGGCGCGCCGCTCGGCCTCCGTCGACGACGCGAACTTGCTGAAGTTCTAAGGGAACGGTGACTTGAGTTGAACTTCCTCACGACCTCTGTCCAGGGCGCCGTCCTGGCGTCCGGCGAGGCGCAGACCGCACACGCCGCCGAGGGCATCGCGTCCCTGGGCTGGCTGATGATCGCGTTGCCGTTGCTGGGTGCTGCCGTGCTGCTGCTCGGCGGACGCAAGCTGGACAAGATCGGTCCGCTGCTGGCGACCGTGCTGTCCTGGGCCTCCTTCGGCGTCGGCCTCGCCGTCCTGCTCGGCATGCTCGGCAAGGACAGCCACGACCGCGCAGCGCACCTGAAGCTGTTCTCGTGGATCGACGCCGGCGCGCTGAACGTCGACTTCGGCCTGCTGATGGACCAGCTGTCGATGACCTTCGTCATGCTGATCACCTTCGTCGGCTCGCTGATCCACGTGTACTCCCTGGGCTACATGGAGCACGACCCGGACAAGCGCCGGTTCTTCGCCTACCTGAACCTCTTCATCGCCGCGATGCTGACGCTGGTGCTCGCCGACTCCTACGTCGGTCTGTTCCTCGGCTGGGAAGGCGTGGGTCTGGCCTCCTACCTGCTGATCGGTTTCTGGAACTGGAACCCGGCGTACGCGACCGCCGCCAACAAGGCGTTCATCATGAACCGTGTCGGTGACTTCGGTCTGCTGCTGGCGATGTTCACGATGTTCGCCACCTTCGGCCGCGTCGACTTCGCCGGAGTCAACGAGCAGGTCGCCGGAGCCGGCAAGGGCGCGCTCACCGCGATGGGAATCTTCCTGCTGGTCGCCGCCTGCGGTAAGTCGGCGCAGTTCCCGCTGCAGGCCTGGCTGGGCGATGCGATGGCCGGCCCGACGCCGGTCTCGGCGCTGATCCACGCGGCCACCATGGTGACCGCGGGTGTGTACCTCATCGTCCGCAGCAATGTCATCTACGACGCCACCCCGGACGCCCGTCTCGCGGTCTGCATCGTGGGTGCGATCACGTTGATGTTCGGTGCGATCGTGGGATGTGCCAAGGACGACATCAAGAAGGCGCTGGCCGCCTCGACGATGTCGCAGATCGGTTACATGATCCTGGCCGCCGGTCTCGGCCCGGTCGGGTACGCGTTCGCGATCTTCCACCTGGTCACGCACGGCTTCTTCAAGGCGGGCATGTTCCTCGGTGCCGGTTCGGTCATGCACGGAATGAACGATCAGGTCGACATGCGCCGCTTCGGCGGGCTGTCCTCGGTCATGAAGATCACCTGGATCACCTTCGGCCTCGGCTGGCTGGCGATCATCGGTGTGCCGGGTCTGTCCGGTTTCTGGTCCAAGGACAAGATCATCGAGGCCGCGTTCATCGGCGAGGGCTGGCGTCCGTGGGTCTTCGGCGGGGCGACGCTGCTGTGCGCGGGTATCACCGCGTTCTACATGTCGCGTCTGTTCTTCATGACTTTCCACGGCAAGCGCCGCTGGACCGACGACGTCCACCCGCACGAGTCGCCGCTGTCGATGACGGTGCCGATGATGATCCTCGCGGTCGGTTCGGCCTTCCTCGGTCTGGCCCTCACGCTGCTGGACTTCCCGCACTGGCTGGAGCCGGTGGTCGGCGCCCACCCTGAGGGTGAGCACCCGGTCATCGCGATCCCGGTGATCATGGCGCTGACGATCCTGTTCGTCGCCGTGGGTGTGGCCCTGGCGTGGATGCGCTACTGGCGCGACGACGTCCCCGTGACGCCGCCGGTCGGTTCGTTCGCCACGCGTGCCGCGCGTCGCGACCTGTTCCAGGACGACCTCAACGAGGCCGCGTTCGCTCGTCCCGGCCTGCACCTGACCCGCTCGCTGGTCTTCGCCGACAACAAGGGCATCGACGGCGCCGTCGGCGGCACGGCCGCGATGATCGGCGGCAGCTCCTCGCGCCTGGCGAAGCTGCAGAACGGTTTTGTCCGCTCCTACGCGACAACGATGCTCGTGGGCATCGTCGCGATCCTCGGTCTGCTGTGGGTGATCAACTGATGTCCAACTTCCCCTGGTTGACGACGATCGGCGTCGTGCCGTTGGTCGGCGCCATCGTTATCGGCTGCCTGCCGAAGGCAGCCGCGGCCTCGGCGCGCCTGGTCGCGCTGGTGTTCTCGCTGATCACCCTCGGTCTGGGCATCGCCGCGGCGACCCAGTTCAAGACCGGCGGCAGCGGTCAGCAGTTCCAGCTGACGGAGACGCACACCTGGATCAAGCAGTTCGGTGTCTCCTACGCGCTCGGTGTCGACGGCATTGCGCTCGCGCTCATCCTGATGAGCCTGGTGCTGGTGCCGATCGCGATCCTGGCCGCCTGGCGCGATGTCGAGGACGACACCCCCGGCCGGCAGAAGGCGTACTACGCGCTGCTTCTGGTGCTGGCCACCTTCATGGTCGGTGTCTTCGCCGCCACGGACGTCTTCCTGTTCTACGTCTTCTTCGAGGCGATGCTGATCCCGGTCTACTTCCTGATCGGCCAGTTCGGCGGCCCGCGCCGCCAGTACGCCGCAGTGAAATTCCTGATCTTCTCCCTCGCCAGTGGACTCGTCATGCTCGTCGCGGTCATCGGCCTGTTCCAGGCCGGTCCCGGCGGGGAACACGGCTTCCTGGTCAGCCGCCTGACCGGGATCGACATCCCGCTCGATACCCAGAAGTGGTTGTTCGTCGGCTTCTTCATCGCGTTCGCGGTGAAGGCCCCGATGGCGCCGGTGCACACCTGGTTGCCGGACGCCGCCGCCGAGTCCAAGCCGGCCGTCGCCGTCCTGCTCGTCGGTGTGCTCGACAAGGTCGGCACCTACGGAATGATCCGGTTCTGCCTGCAGCTGTTCCCGGACGCGTCCAAGTGGGCAACGCCCGTGGTCATCACGCTGGCGGTCTTCTCGATCATCTACGCGGCGATCGTGGCGATCGGCCAGACCGACATGATGCGCCTGATCGCCTACACCTCGGTGAGCCACTTCGGCTTCATCGTGCTCGGCATCTTCGCGATGACCAGCACCTCGCACGTCGGCGCGAACCTCTACATGATCAACCACGGTTTCACCACCGGTGCGTTGTTCCTGTTCGCCGGCTTCCTCGTGGTGCGCGGTCGCAGCCAGAACATCCCCGACTACGGCGGTTGGCAGCGGGTCACCCCGGTACTCGCCGGTGTATTCCTGATCGCCGGTCTGTCCGGTCTGGCGTTGCCGGGTCTGAACTCCTTCGTCTCGGAGTTCCTGGTCATGGTGGGCACCTTCGGCAAGTACTGGCTGGCTGCGGCGATCGCCGCGGTGGGCGTCATCCTGGCCGCGATCTACATCCTGCTGATGTACAAGCACCTGATGACCGGTCCGAAGCCGGAGGGGGAGCGGTTCGCCGCCGTGCGCGACCTCGACGTCCGCGAGAAGGTCGTCGCCGCAGTCCTGATCGCCTTCCTGATCGGTCTGGGTGTGTACCCCAAGCCGGCCCTTGACATGTTGAAGCCCGCCGTGACGCAGACGCTGCAGCACGTCGGGGTGACCGACCCCGCTCCGAAGACCGGTGCGGCCGTTGACGGGAGCGCCAAGTAATGGATCCCAATACCTTCACGCAGGCGCAGATCGAGTACTCGGCGCTGCTGCCGATGTTCGTGATCTTCGGTGCGGCGATGGTGGGTGTGCTGATCGAGGCGTTCGCGCCCCGCAAGGCCAGGTACGCGGCGCAGCTCGCCGTGACCCTCATCGGCCTGGTGGCCGCGTTCGTCCTGCTGGTGACCGTCGCGCGTGACCACCAGGGTGTGACCGCCGGTCGCGCCCTGGTGATCGACGGCCCGGCGCTCATGATGCAGGGCACGATCCTGGTGCTGTCGTTCCTGGCCGTCCTGGTCATGGCCGAGCGCTTCACCTCCGACGGTGCGGACGCGTTCACCCAGTCCGGTGCATCGGTGCCCGGTTCGCCGCAGGAGGCTCAGGCCGAGCGCCTGGGCGCCACCACCACCGAGGTCTTCCCGCTGACGCTGTTCGCGGTCGCCGGAATGATGATGTTCCCCTCGACCAACAACCTGCTGACGATGTTCGTCGCGCTCGAGGTGCTCTCGCTGCCGCTGTACATCATCACCGGTCTGGCTCGTCGCCGTCGCCTGCTGTCGCAGGAGGCCGCCCTGAAGTACTTCCTGCTGGGAGCCTTCTCCTCGGCGTTCTTCCTGTTCGGTTCGGCGATGATCTACGGCTTCGCGGGCACGCTCGACCTGGCGTCGATCTCCAACGCCGTCGGCACCCAGAGCGGCCAGGACTCCGTCCTCGTCCTCGGCATCATCCTGATCGCGGTGGGCCTGCTGTTCAAGGTCAGTGCGGTGCCGTTCCACTCCTGGACGCCGGACGTCTACCAGGGTGCCCCGACCCCTGTCTCGGGCTTCATGGCTGCGTGTACGAAGGCCGCCGCCTTCGGTGCGTTGCTGCGCGTCTTCTATGTCGCGTTCGACACGATGCGGTGGACCTGGCAGCCGGTCATGGTGATCGTCGCGCTGCTGACGATGGTCGTCGGTGCGGTGCTGTCGATCACCCAGACCGACATGAAGCGTCTGTTGGCCTACAGCTCGATCTCGCACGCAGGCTTCCTGCTGCTCGCGCTGACCGCGCTCGACAAGGATTCGGTCGCCGGTGTGCAGTTCTACGTCGCCACCTACGGCGCTGCGACCATCACCGCCTTCGCGGTCGTGGCGCTGGTGCGTAAATCGGGCGTCGAGGCGACGCACCTGTCGGAGTGGGCGGGCCTCGGCCGTCGCAGCCCGATCCTGGCCGGTGTGTTCGGTTTCCTGATGCTCTCGTTCGCGGGTATCCCGCTGACGTCGGGCTTCACCAGCAAGTTCGCGTTGTTCGCGCCGGCCGTCAAGCACGGCTCGGTGTGGTTGGTCGTCGTGGCCGTGATCGTCTCCGCGATCACCGCGTTCGTCTACGTCCGCGTCATCGTGCTGATGTTCTTCTCCGAGCCGGCCGAGGGTGTCCAGGTGGCGATGCCGTCGCCGCTGACCGCCGTAGCGGTGGCCGCCGGTACCGCGATCACGCTGGCGCTCGGTGTGCTGCCGGGACCGTTGCTGGACATCGCGGGCCACGCCTCGCAGTTCCTGCGCTGATCCGGTCATGAGCATGTCCACGAGCCCTACCGACACGTCCACCATCGGTGTGCCGGGCGCGAGCGAAGAGCTCGCGACCCGGCTCGCCGAGGGACTCACACAGGTCGACGCGCGGCTGCGGGAGGTCGTCCAGCATGACGACCCGTTCATCGCCGGGGCTTCCAAGCACCTGGTCGAGGCGGGCGGCAAGCGGTTCCGCCCGTTGCTGACGCTGCTGGCCTGCGAACTCGGTGACGGACGCAATGAGCAGGTGGTCGACGCGGCGGTGGGTGTCGAACTAACCCACCTCGCCTCGCTGTACCACGACGACGTGATGGATGAGGCCGACCTGCGTCGCGGTGTCCCCAGCGCGAACGCCGAGTACGACAACTCGACCGCGATCTTGATCGGCGACCTGCTGTTCGGCAAGGCGTCGGCGATCATGGCCGGGCTCGGACCGGATGCGGTCCGCATTCAGGCCGAGACGTTCGTCCGGCTGTGCACCGGTCAGATCGAGGACGACCGTCAGGCCCCGGCCGATGCCGATCCGATGGCGCACTACCTCGACGTGCTCGCCGACAAGACGGGCTCGTTGATCGCGACCGCGGCTCGCTACGGTGCGATGTTCAGCGGCGCTGCGGACGACGTCGTCGAGACGCTCACCAAGTACGGCGAGCTGGTCGGCATGGTCTTCCAACTGGCCGACGACGTGCTCGACGTGAGTTCGGACGTCTCGGGTAAACCCGCGGGCACCGACCTGCGCGAGGGCGTGCGCACGTTGCCGGTGCTGTACGCGTTGGCGTCGACCGACCCTGCCGATGATCGGCTCAAGGAGTTGGTATCCCGGCCGCTCACCGATCCCGCGGAGCACGCCGAGGCGCTGGCGTTGCTGCGTGCCCACCCGGCGCTGCAACAGGCGCGTGAGCACACCGTCGCCGTGGCGGCATCGGCTCGGGCGCTCTTGGACGGGCTGGGGGACAGCGATGCAGTGCAGACGCTGCGGGCGCTGCCCGAGGGAGTTGCCGAACGCTCTGCCTGAGCCGAGCGGACTCGGCCCGGTGGTCGAGCGGATAGTGCTACGCGCCGGTTCGGAGCCGGTTGACACCCGTCACGATCAAGAGTGCTGAAATATCCGGGAATCACCGGTATTGTCTTGGACGGCCGTTCAAGACCGGGAGAAGGAGAATCCCATGTCACGCACTCCCGCGGCCATTCGTCGTACCGAACTGGTCGAGGCGGCCATTCGGGTCTCGCTCAACGAAGGCCTGGAAGCGGCGACGGTCCGCCGCATCGCCGCCGAAGCAGGGGTCTCCCTGGGCACGGTCCACTACTGCTTCGGATCCAAGCGCGCGCTGCTGGAGGCCGTGGTCGAGTCGATCGCGCAGCCGACCCTCGAGGTCGACCTCAGCGCAATCGCGCCCGACGACTACACCGGGATCATCCGCGCGGCCTTCCGGGCGTACTGGGTCGAGGCCGGCGGCAACCGTGACCGCCAGCGGCTGATCTACGAGCTCGCAACCCACCTGGTGCGCCAGGAGGAGCCTGGCCCCGAGCTGGCGAAGATGATGTTCCAGCGTTCCTTCGCGACCGTCGCCCGGTTCATCGAGCAGCGCCTGCTGGATTCCGTGCCGGAGTTGCCGCTGCCGAGCCAGACGCTGGCCCGCATGATCATTGCCGTCACCGACGGTGTCGCCCTTGCTTGGATCGCCGACGGCGACGACGAGGCGGCCCTCGAGGTGCTCGACGGCTACGCCGTCATCTTCGGAATGACGATCGACACCTTGCTCGCGGGGTCCGATTGACCGAGCCCTGGAGAGCGCTGACGAAGGCCGGTGTCCCGACCGCTGTCGTCGATCTGGATCGTTTCGACGCCAACGCCGCGGGCATGCTTCGCCGTTCCGGTGGAATGCCGATCCGGGTCGCATCCAAGTCGATCCGGGTGCGATCGCTGATCGAACGCGCGCTGTCCTTCAAGTGCTACCAGGGAGTGCTGGGCTACTCAGTGGCCGAGGCGATCTGGTTGGTACGCAACGGAATCGACGATGTCGTGGTCGCGTACCCGACCGTGGACGAGGAATCGGTGCGGACCGTTGCAGCCGACCCCACGCTGGCCGCAGCGATCACGTTCATGGTCGATCTGCCCGAGCACATCGACTGGCTGGCCCGGTTCGCTCAGGACGTGCCGCTGCGGGTTTCGATCGACGTCGACTGCTCGCTGCGGCTGGTGGCGCTGTCGATCGGTGCGCACCGATCCAGCGTGCACACCGCGGACGAGGCGGGCCGCCTCGCAGCGCACGCGGCCGCAACTCCCGGTCTCGCGCTGGTCGGAATGATGTTCTACGAGGCGCAGGTCGCCGGAGTGCCCGACAACAAGGCCGGCATGCGGATCGTGAAGAAGCTGTCGCTCGATCAGCTCACCCGTGACCGCGGCGCGATCCGATCAGCGGTCGAGGAGCACGCGTCCCTGGAGTTCGTGAACGGCGGCGGCACCGGCAGCCTGCACACCACCCATCTCGACCCGGCGATCACCGAACTCGCAGCAGGCTCAGGCCTTTTCTCGCCCGCCAGTTTCGACGGCTTCGACGACCTACGGGTGGAACCCGCGGCATGGTTCGTCTCGCCGGTGACGCGCAAGCCGCGCGCCGACGTCGTCGTCACCTTCAGTGGCGGCTACCTCGCCTCCGGTGCGGCCGACCGCTCGCGCCTGCCCACCCCGACCCACCCGTCCGGACTGTCCTACTTCCTGCAGGAGGGCGCCGGCGAGGTGCAGAGTCCGTTGCGCGGCAAGGCTGCCCGCGATCTCGAACTCGGTGACCTGGTGTGGTTCCGGCACGCGAAGGCGGGTGAGATGTGTGAGCGTTTCGACGAGATCGTGCTGATCAGCGACGGGCAGGTGACAGGTCGCGTCCCGACCTATCGCGGCGAAGGGAAGAACTTTGGCTGAGTGGAGCAACTGGAGCGGTACCGCCACGGCCGACGTCGAGATCGTCGAGGTCTGCGACGTCGAGCACCTCCAGCAGATCTGCGCGCAGGCGCTCGCCTCCGGTCGCAAGGTCAAGCCGATCGGCGCGAGCCACTCCTTCACCGCGATCGGCCAACCGGTCGACATTCAGTTGCGGATGGACCGCATCAGTGGGCTCATCAGCGCGGACGCTTCCACCGGACGGGCGTGGGTGCGTGCGGGCACACGCCTCAAGGACGCCGTGGTCGCGCTGCACGAAGCAGGCCTCGGTCTGCCGAACCAAGGCGACTACGACCGGCAGACGCTCTCGGGCGCGACCTCGACGGGTACGCACGGCACCGGTGTCGGTTTCACCGGGTTCTCCGGCATGGTGCGCGGCGTGGAGTTGGTGCTCGCCGACGGCACGTTGCTGCGCGTCTGCGACTGCGAGAATTCGCAGCTCCTGCCGGCCGTCGCGCTGACCCTCGGCTCGCTCGGTGTGATCACCGCGATCGAGTACCAGTGCGAGCCCCGCTACCTGCTGACCGCGCAGGAAGGACCGGCTTCCTTCCGGACGGTGCTGGCAGAGGTCGACGAGCGCATCGCCGCCCACGACCACTTCGAGTTCTTCTGGTTTCCCGACACCGATCGCGTTCTGACAAAGACGAATTCGCGCCACCGCGAGGAGTCCAGGCGTGCGCCGATGCCCGCGTGGAAGGACCGACTGGACAACGATCTGCTGTCGAACAAGGTGTTCGAGGCGGTCAACCGGTTCGCCGGACGTGTTCCGCGGGCGACGTCGTTGATCAACCAGGTTTCCGCTCGTGCACTCTCGGCCAAGACCTACACCGATTGGTCGCACATCGTGTACCCGACCGAGCGTGACGTCGTCTTCCGCGAGACCGAGTTCTCCGTGCCCCGAGCCGACGCCGTCGAGGTGTTGCAGCGGCTGGACGAGTGGCACCGCGCGCACCCGTCGGCCACCTGCTTCCCGGTCGAAGTGCGCTTCACGGGGCCGGACGACGTCTGGCTGTCGACCTCCTACGACCGCGAGTCGGCGTACATCGCCGTGCACCAGTTCCGCACGCGTCCGCACGAGGAGTACTTCTCGGCGTTCTGGGACATCCTTCGCGACTACGAGGCGCGCCCGCACTGGGGCAAGATGCACGAGCTCGGCGCCGACGATCTGCGCAAGGTGTACCCGAAGTTCGACGACTTCGTGGCCGTGCGTGACCGACTCGACCCGCAGCGGGTGTTCACCAACCCCTACCTCGACCGCGTCCTCGGCGCCTGATCATCTCTGCTGGTTGAGCCGTACGCCTGAGCGACGAAGGCGTACGCGCCGAAATCTCTGCAGCGAACGAAGCGAATAGAGCATCGAACCGCTTCGGACGTGCAGGTCTCTCAGACGCTTGCGTTTCGCGCCGATCTCGCCGACCGTCGGGAGCGGCCTGCGCTGGCGAGCGAGTCGGCGCTGAGGACGGCGAGGGCCAGCCAGACGATCGCGAAGCCGATCCAGCGTGCGGTTGACAGCTGTTCGCCGAGGAACAGCACCGCACAGAGCAGTTGCAGCACCGGCGTGACGAACTGCAGCAGCCCGATGGTGACCAGCGGGACGCGTGACGCGGCGGCAGCGAACAGCAGCAACGGGATGGCGGTCGCGATACCGGACGACGCGAGCCACAGCGTGTGACCGGCGCCCTCGGAGCCGAACGTGGTGTCGCCGCGTGCGGCGAGCAGGAAGAGTGCGACCAGCGCGATCGGGGACAGGATGGCCGTCTCGGCCGCCAGGCTCTCGAACGCCGACAGTGATCCGCCGATGCGCTTCTTCGCCAGACCGTAGGAGGCGAAGCTGCACGCGAGCACCAGTGAGATCCACGGGAACGTGCCGCCCTCGACGGTGAGGTACAGGCAGGCCACCGCGCCGATCGCGACGGCGATCCACTGCAACGGGCGCAGCTTCTCGCGCAACACGACCACGCCGAGTGCGATCGTCACCAACGGGTTGAGGAAGTAGCCGAGGGACGCTTGGCTGGTGCGTCCGGTGTTGACCGCGTAGACGTAGACCAGCCAGTTGGTCGCGATGAGCAGGCTGGCGATCGTCACCAGTGCCATTCGCCGCTTGTCGCGAATCAGCTTGCGGATGAACGCGGTTCGTCGCAACACCACGACGCCGATCGCGCAGACGACGAGCGTCCATAGGATGCGATGGACCAGGATCTCCCAGGCGCCCGCCGGCAGCAGCTGGTGAAAGTAGAGCGGGAACACGCCCCAGAGCAGGTAAGCCGCGAACCCGTAGACCGTGCCCTTGCTGACCTCGTCCCGTTCGCGCCTCACCAGTGAACGGTAGGGCATCGATCGGCTGCCTATCGAACCGTTTCAGCCGCTGATCACGGCGCGGCAGGATGGGCGCCATGACCGTGAACCTCACCATCGACGACCACGTCGCGTTGATCGAGTGGAACCGTCCGCCGGCCAACCATTTCGATCGCGAACTACTCGACTCGATCGCAGATGCGGGGAAGCACGCTCAGGACGCGGGTGTACGGGCCATCGTGCTGGCGTCGGCGGGCAAGCACTTCTGCGCCGACGTCGACTTCGCCGCCGGACAGATCCGGGCCGACCCGCACGGTGCGATCTCGGCACTGTACGAAGCGGGCAAACGGATCTTCGCGCTCGAGATTCCGGTGGTGGCGGCGGTGCAAGGTGCCGCGGTCGGTGGTGGACTCGGGCTGGCCTGCGCAGCGGATTTCCGGGTGGCGTCGGCGCAGACCCGCTTCCAGGCCAACTTCGCCCGTCTCGGCATCCACCAGGGCTTCGCGACATCGCTGACTGTCCCACGCATCGTCGGCCCGCAGCACGCCGCGTACATGCTCTACGCAGGTCACTCGGTGCGCGGCACGCAGGCGCTTCGGATCGGGTTGATCGACCGGCTCGCCGACGACGGACATGAGCGGGAGGAGGCATTCGCGCTCGCCCGTGAGATCGCGGCGTCCGCACCGCTGGCGGTTCGCTCGATCCGTTCGACGCTGCGTGCGGAACTGCTCGCCGGCCTCGACGCCGCCTTGCAGCGCGAGGTGGACGAGCAGGCACGACTCATGCAGACCGCCGATGCGGCCGCGGGTATCGAGGCCTCGCTCGCGCGCGAGACGCCGATGTTCGAGGGCCGCTGAACGCGCCGCGGCCCCTGGTTGAACGTCCCGAGAGTTTGCGCAGGGCACGTGCAAGCGCCCAGGCTGCGTCCGGATGCGCACGTCATAACGTGCGCATTCCGGACACGGCGTGAGCATGTGGACGCAACCTGCGCACCTGTCCATGAGGTGCGCATCGTTGACGACCTGAGGACGCAACGAGCCCGCAAGCCCGGGTCCTTCGAGGCCCGCCTGAAACCTGGACGCCTCGAAAAGCCGGCCGCCCGAAGGCGATACGGAATCCGCCTGGGCACAGACCGACAGAACAGACTCAGCGGGCGTTGACGTCCCAGGTGTCGGCACCGGACAGCAGTTGCTGCAGGTCGGCGTCGGCCACCTGTTCGCCGCCGGTGGCCTGGTCGATCTGGGCGCGTACACCGTCGTCGTACGTCGGCACCTCGACCTGGCGGAAGATGCCCATCGGTACATGTGCGAACGACGGGTCGTCCAGGCGGGACAGCGCGAACGCCAGTCCGAGGTCGGTGGGGTCGTGGTGCACGATGCGATTCGGATCGGCGTCCGCCTCGGGAACGACGGCGAGAGAACCGTTCTCGGCGCTGACGACCACGCGGACGTCGTCGCCGGTGCCGGCACGGACGGGTTCGCCGGGCACGAGGTGCAACAGGCGCGCGGTCGCCTCGTCACGGTCCTTCAGCAGTTCGAAGGCGCCGTCGTTGAAGATCGGGCAGTTTTGGTAGATCTCCACCAGCGACGTACCGCGGTGTGCCGCAGCCGCTTTCAGCGTCTCGGTGAGGTGCTTGCGGTCGGAGTCCATGGTGCGGGCGACGAACGTGCCCTCGGCTCCGAGCGCCAGCGAGACCGGGTTGAACGGCCGGTCCACCGAACCGGCGGGCGACGACTTCGTCACGGCGCCGACGTCCGAGGTGGGGGAGTACTGACCCTTGGTGAGGCCGTAGATCTTGTTGTTGAACAACAGGATCGTCAGGTTCACGTTGCGGCGCAGCGCGTGGATCAGGTGGTTGCCACCGATCGACAGAGCGTCGCCGTCACCGGTCACGACCCACACCGACAGGTCACCGCGCGAGGTGGCGAGCCCGGTCGCGATGGCCGGGGCGCGGCCGTGGATCGAGTGCATGCCGTAGGTATCGAGGTAGTACGGGAAACGGCTGGAGCAACCGATGCCGGAGACGAACACGATGTTCTCGCGCTTGAGGCCGAGTTCGGGAAGGAAGCCCTGGACGGCGGCGAGGATCGCGTAATCGCCGCAGCCAGGGCACCAGCGCACTTCCTGATCGGAGGTGAAGTCCTTCTTGGTCTGCTTCGCGTCGGTGGTCGGGACGCCGGCGGTGCCGCCGCCGATGGTGGCGGGCATGCCCAGGTCGATGCTCACTGCGAGACCTCCTCGAGGTGTTCGGTGATGACGGTGGCGAGTTCGGTTGCGGTGAAAGGCAATCCGCGGACGGCGGTGTGCGACTTGACGTCGACGAGGTACTTGCTGCGCAGCAGCATCGCGAGCTGGCCGAGGTTCATCTCCGGCACGATCACCCGGTCGTATGACTTGAGCACGGTTTCGAGGTTCGCCGGGAACGGGTTCAGGTGGCGGACGTGTGCGGTGGCCAGTTCGGCGCCGCCGGCACGCACCAGCCGTGCCGCGGCCTGGATCGGTCCGTAGGTCGAACCCCAGCCGAGCACCAGCACCTTGGCCTTGCCGCTCGGGTCGTCGACCTCGACGTCGGGCACCTCGATGCCGGCGATCTTGGCGGCGCGGGTGCGCACCATGTGGTCGTGGTTGGCCGGGTCGTAACTGATGTTGCCGGTGATGTCGGCCTTCTCGATCCCTCCGACGCGGTGCTCGAGACCGGGGGTGCCGGGCACGGCCCACGGCCGAGCGAGCGTCTCCGGATCGCGCTTGTAACCGTGGAAGACCGGTTTGCCGTCGGCGTCCACGTCGTTGGGCTCGGTGGTGAATTCGACTGTCAGATCGGGCAGTTCGTCCACGGATGGCACCAGCCACGGCTCGGAACCATTGGCCAGGTAACCGTCGGACAGCACGATGACCGGGGTGCGGTACTTCGTGGCCATGCGAACGGCGTCCAGTGCGGCGTCGAAGCAGTCGATCGGGGTGCACGGCGCGATGACGGCCACGGGGGACTCGCCATTGCGGCCGAACATCGCCTGCAGCAGGTCTGATTGTTCGGTCTTGGTCGGCAGGCCGGTGGAGGGGCCACCGCGCTGCACGTCGACGATCACCAGGGGCAGTTCGAGGGAGACCGCGAGGCCGATGGTCTCGGCCTTGAGCGCGAGGCCGGGTCCGCTGGTCGTGGTGACACCCAGCGACCCACCGAACGACGCGCCGAGTGCGGCACCGACAGCGGCGATCTCGTCCTCGGCCTGCAGCGTCATGACGTTGAAGCGCTTGAGCCCCGACAGGGTGTGCAGCAGATCGGACGCCGGCGTGATCGGGTAGCTGCCGAGTGTCAGCGGGATGCCCGCACGGTGCGACGCAGCCACCAATCCGTAGGCAAGAGCTACGTTTCCGGTGATGTTGCGGTAGGTGCCCTGCGGCATCGGGGCTGGCGCGATCTCGTACTGGACTCCGAACGCCTCGGTCGTCTCGCCGTACGCGTGACCGGCGTGCAATGCCTTGATGTTGGCGGCGAGGATGTCGGGCAACTTGGCGAACTTGGTGGACAGGAACTTCTCGGTGCCCTCCAGCGGACGCGAGTACATCCACGACAGCAGGCCGAGCGCGAACATGTTCTTCGCGCGTTCCTTGTCCTTGCGGCTCAGGCTCTCGAACTCCTGCAGCGCCTCGACGGTGATCGAGGTCAGCGGGACAGGGTGCACCTGCCATGAGGCGAGGGATTCATCGTCCAACGGGCTGGCGGTGTAACCGACCTTGGCCAGGTTGCGCTTGGTGAACTCGTCGGTGTTGACGATGACCGTCGCGCCGCGTGGCAGATCACCCAGATTCGCTTTGAGTGCAGCGGGATTCATCGCCACGAGCACGTCGGGCGCGTCACCCGGGGTGAGCACGTCGTGGTCGGCGAAGTGCAACTGGAAGCTGGAGACACCAGGCAGCGTGCCCTGGGGCGCGCGGATCTCGGCGGGGAAGTTGGGCAACGTCGACAGGTCGTTGCCGAGCGAGGCCGTCTCGGCGGTGAATCGGTCACCGGTCAACTGCATGCCGTCGCCGGAGTCGCCGGCGAAACGAATGACCACACGGTCGAGTGCTTGGGACTGCTTGCTGCTCACTGGACCCGTCTTCTTCGAGGTTCGCGTTCGCGGAGGTTGGTTCGCGAGTTAGGAGGTGCTAACCCACAACGGTACGCCTGTGTCCGAGAAACACCGGAAACCGTCCGCGTTATGAAATTCCTAACTCAACGTTATACATACGTCGAGGGTGAGTGCGCGGTCGGCGCGGTTCGGTTGGCCCGACCCGGGTCACCTTGGTTCTAGCGCTACGCCGAGGGCCCTCGCAAGCAGCGTCGGGCGATCCGTCGCAGCCGGTGGTCGGACTGCCATGTCGATGCCCGCTCGACCTGGTTCGGTGATCTGGTTGCCGGCAGTCCGAGTGCCGACACCAAGGCGCCGGACGTCGACTGATCACTGCCAGCACGCGAAAACGCCTCGTCGCCGAGGCGATTCGTACGTGCGATGGATTGCTCCGGGGGCAGCGAGTTCGAAGATGGCGGTCGCCGGGGATGGGCGTCGGCCGACGATCGTGACCGTGTCGATCGTGCGGTGCTCGCCCAGATACCCGGGCAGGTCGCGATGGGAATCGTCGAGAACGAGGTGTTCCACAACGGCAGGCCGGGCGGCGTGCTCGATGAGGGTCTCGCAGTGCAGTTCGCCGCCGTGCTCACCGTGCCTGCCCAGACGGACGGCGTCGCGCATGAGTAGTTCGCCTCCTTCGGCCACGGCTGCATGCAATGAGCGGTGCACGATTGCACCGTCGCACACCACGAGCGGTTCACCCCACCAGTGCAGGCTCGCGCCGGATGCGACGGTGAGGCGCGTCGTCCAACGAGCGCTGTGTCCCTGGCCGTCGTACGCCACGGTGGCGGCGACGTCGGTGAGGTCGAGTCGTACACCCTCACCCACCACGACCTCGAGCACGACGTGGTCACCGCCGAGAAGTAGGGCCTCGGTCGCGACCAGGGTGATGCTCAGCCGGTGACCTTGCTGGTGGGTGATGCGCGGCGACAGGACGCCGGTGCGCATCCTCGTCCGGACGGTGTCTCCAGCGGGGTGTACCTCGATGCGGGTGGTGCGCGGTTCAGTGACTGTGGGCACCGGCGCTCGCGTGTTCGTGGGTGGTGCCATCGGCGTGCGAATGCGGAGCCATCGGACCCGGGTCGATCGCCTGGTGATCGCCCGCCCGGTAGGCGGCGAGGGTGGTGAGTACCCAGTCGGTGAGGGACTGCACGGACGCCGGATCGTTGCGCGACAGGGCGATCACCGGTCGGCCGTCGCGGGCTACCTCGCCCTCGTGCCGCATCAGGTGCGCATCGACGCCGACGAACGGCGCGAGGTCGGTCTTGTTGACGATCAACATGTCGGCACGGGCGATGCCAGGGCCGCCCTTGCGGACGACGTCGCCGCCTCCTGCGACGTCGAGCACGAAGATCTGCGCATCGACGAGGGCCGGGCTGAAGGTTGCGGTGAGGTTGTCGCCGCCGGACTCGATCAACACGAGTTCCATTCCGGGGTAATCGGATTCGAGATCCTCGACGGCGGTCGCATTGGCCGTGATGTCGTCCCGGATCGCGGTGTGCGGGCACGCCCCGGTCTCTACGGCACGGATCCGGTCGGCGTCGAGCACGCCGGCGGCGCGCAGCATTCGGGCGTCCTCGTCGGTGTAGATGTCGTTGGTGATCACACCGAGGTCGAGCTGGGTGCTGAGTTCGCGGCAGAGCAGTCCGATGAGTGACGACTTGCCGGTGCCGACCGGTCCGGCAACGCCGAGTCGCATTGCGCGAGAGGGGTTTTCGAGCATGATGTCAGGCACGGAAGAGTCTCCTGGTGTGGGTGGGATGGGCGTGCTGCCATAGCTCCAACAGCGGGGCGGTTGCAGCCGGGAGGTGGTCGGGCGAGGTCAGTTCGCGTACCGCGTCGACCACTTCGTCGATCTCGTCGGCAACGCCGAGCGACCAGCCGACGGTGTCGATCGGGTCGAGTGGCGCGAGTTTCAGGGCGGCGGACGCAACCGCCTGCACCTCGTCATGGCACACGACGCGGGCGGTCTGCTCGGCGTCCAGTCTCCAATGTGCGGCGAGCAGGCCGACGGCGACCGGACGAGGGACGTCCGTGCGGCGATTCCAGCGAGCGTCCAGCCCGCCGCGTACGCCGAGCCGAAGGTAGCCGCGGGCAGCCTGGCAGGACGCCTCGCGCACCACGTGGCTGGGCGTGCGTGCGTTCCAGGCGCTGATGACGTCCTCGACACGTTCAGGGTCGGCGCGGGTCACCACCGCCGTCGCCGCGTCCACCCGAATGCTGGTGCGCAGGCGAGCGACGAGGAAGTGTTCGATCTTGGCCTCGGGCATTCCTGCCAGAAGGGCCGGCTCGAGGGCGCCGGATTGGGTATGGCCGCCGGTGGGCAGACGCGCATCGGCGAGCAGCAGTGCGTGACTGGACATCAGAAGAGTGAATAACGCTGTGCGAGTGGGAGTTCGGTAGCCGGTGACGGCTGCACAACCGCGCCGTCGATCGCGATCGTGAAGGTCTCCGGATCGATGTCGATGCGTGGACAGGCGTCGTTGAGCACCATGTCGGCCTTGGTCACCTCGCGGGTGTTGCGTACGGGCTGGATCTCGTGGCGAAGCCCGTAGCGATGACCGATGTCCGTGGCCAGGGGGCCAACGAACGTGATGCCGTGGGCGGCCTCGGCGGTCAGTGCGGGCCGCATGAGAACGGGTTGCGGGGTCGGGATGGACGCGTTCGGGTCGCCGAGTGCGGCGCGCACGATGGCGCCGCTCTTGACGACCAGAGCAGGGCGGATGCCGAAGAAAGCCGGGTCCCACAGCACGAGGTCGGCGAGCTTGCCGGCCTCGACCGAGCCGACAAGGTGGTCGATGCCGTGCGCGATCGCCGGGTTGATCGTGTACTTCGCCACGTACCTGCGCGCTCGCAGATTGTCTGCCGCGCCGCCGAGGGATCCGACGCGGTGCTTCATCACGTGCGCGACCTGCCAGGTGCGGGTGATCACCTCGCCGATGCGTCCCATCGCCTGAGCGTCCGAGGAGGTCATCGACAGGGCGCCGAGGTCATGCAGCAGGTCCTCGGCGGCGATCGTCGTGGCCCGGATCCGCGACTCGGCGAACGCCAGGTCCTCCGGTACGGACGGGTTGAGGTGATGGCAGACCATCAGCATGTCGAGGTGCTCGGCGACGGTGTTGACGGTGTGCGGAAGCGTCGGATTCGTCGATCCCGGAAGGACATTCGGGTGTGAGGCGATCGACATGATGTCGGGCGCGTGACCGCCGCCGGCGCCCTCGGTGTGGAAGGCGTGGATGGTGCGTCCGCCGATCGCGCGCAGCGTCGAGTCGACGTACCCGGCTTCGTTTAACGAGTCGCTGTGGAGTGCGACCTGCAGACCGAACTCGTCGGCTGCTCGCAGGGCGGCGTCGATCGCGGCGGGGGTCGAACCCCAGTCCTCATGCACCTTGTAGGCAGCAGCTCCGGCCTCAGCCTGTTCGCGTAAACCGTTGTGGCTCAAGGTATTTCCCTTACCCATGAGCAGCACGTTGATGGGCAGGTGGTCCAGGCCCTGCAGCACATTGCGCAGGTGCCAGGGTCCGGGTGTGACCGTGGTGGCCTTGGAACCCTCCGACGGCCCGGTGCCGCCGCCGCCCAGCGTGGTGAGTCCCGCGGCGAGGGCCTCGTGCACCTGGCTGGTCGACAAGAAGTGCACGTGCAGGTCGATGCCGCCGGCGGTCAAGATCTTGTGTTCGCCGCTGATGATGTCGGTCGAGGGGCCGATGCGCAGCGCCGGGTGGACGCCGTCCGTCACGTCCGGGTTGCCGGCCCGTCCGAGAGCGACGATCCGTCCGTCCTTGATGCCGACGTCCGCGCGGACGATGCCGGCGTGGTCGAGCACGGTGACGCCGGTGATGACGGTGTCGGGCGCGCCGTCGGCGCTGGTGGTCGACCCCTGCGCCATCGATTCCCGGATCGACTTGCCACCCCCGAAGACCGCTTCGTCGCCGTAGCTGATCGAGCCGTCAGGTCGTTCGGCGGTGAGGTCGCGTTCGATCTCGATCCACAGGTCGGTGTCGCCGAGCCGCACCTGATCGCCGGTGGTCGGTCCGTAGAGGTCGACGTACTTGCGGGCGCTGATGCTCGTCATCGCGCGTTCTGCTTCACCTGCAGGCCGGCCACCACGCGTTCGCCGCGCAGGCTGACGGCACTCACCTCGCGGGAAACGCCCGGTTCGAATCGGACGGACGTGCCGCTCGGCACATCGAGCCGGAACCCCTGCGCCGCAGCGCGATCGAACTCGAGTGCCGGATTGGTGTCGGGCAGGTGGAAGTGCGAGCCGACTTGGATCGGACGGTCACCGGTGTTCGTGAGGGTGAGCGAGATGCGCTCGTCGGCCGGACGCGGATTGATTTCTCGCTCGGTCTGCGCCGGTCTGGTTGCGCCGGGCGCTTCGGCCGACCCGCCTTGCACGGGATGGTGCAAGGTGACCAGCTTGCGTCCGTCCGGGAAAGTCGCCTCGACCTGGACGTCGTGAATCATCTCGGCGACGCCGTTCATCACCTGGTCGGCCGTGAGCACCTCGCGTCCTTCCTCCATCAATTGCGTCACCGACGCTCCGTCACGAGCGTGTTCGATCACCCAGGTCGACAGCAGTGCTACGGACTCGGGGTGGTTGAGCTTCACCCCGCGCGCGAGCCGGTCGCGGGCCACCATGCCGGCCACGGCCAGCAGCAGCTTCTCGGTGTCGGAGGGCATCAGGTGCATGACGGGTGACTCTGGCAAGCGGATGTGTCAGGGATGTTTCGTGGTCATTCCGGCGGTGGAAAGACTCGGCCGAGAGGTGGCGTGCGTGGTCAGGCGCGTTTGTCAACGGCATGAGTCGCGCTGTGGACAACTGCGTGCTCGGACGGGGGCTGTGGATACCAGCGGGTAGCGAATTTCGTTGTCAGCGAACGAAATTGGGGTATGGAAGGCCTTCCGTGCGGGTTCGAACACCTGTACGATAAGGACATGCTCGAGACCACCTCATACCCCGGCGAAGCAGCCGAATGCGCCTCGGCGGTGTCGGACGTGCTCGCCTCCGTGGAACGGTTGGCGTCGGTTTCCTCGAACCTCACCGATGTCGAACTCACAGCGACCGCGCAGTCGTTGGTGGTGATGATGCAGCAGGCCGAGGCCTCGCTGGTCGCCTTGACGGCGGACGCGATCGGTCGGGGTGTGATCGACCGGTCCACCGCCGCGGACACGTCCCAGTGGGTGCAACGCTTGTCGACCGGTGAACCCGTACACGGGTTGTTGGGCGCGCAGACCCTTTCGGTGGCAGGCCCTCTGGTGCCCGTGGCCTCGACGAACAGCGAACCCACCAGTGACCCGGCCGACGTCGCCGGGGAAGCGGTCGACTCGACCGCGTTGCGGTCGGGGATCGAGCCGGCGCACGCCGCCCGGATCAGCAAACTCGCCGACGCGTGCCGGTCCTCGCTGAATCAGGTGTTGGCGGACGCGGTGTGCACCGCAAGCGTGAACACCACCATCGCCAAGACCGCGCTCGACAACATCGACAAGGTCAAATCGGTGCTGCCCACGGCGGACCGGGGTGAGGTGTTCTCCTGGTTCCTCGGCCTGGAACCCGGGTCCGGCGCCAAAGCAGTCCACGAACTGACCAAACGAATCATGGCGGCATTCGGTGATGAAGTCCTGGACGACACGGAAGACGCCGTCCGGCCACACGAATCATTGACCTGGATGAACCTGCCCGAGGGCATGGTCCGGTTGATCGCGGACCTGTCACCCGACCACGCAGAAATCGTGAAGCACGCCATCGGTGCGTTGTCCGCCCCGGCGCCGGTCACCGATTGCTGTGACGAGCCGAACCACCGCCACAACGAGGGTGCTGCGAAGACGGGTGAACCGGACACTCGGTCCCCGGGTAAACGACGCGCGGACGCGCTACTCACGCTGATCGCCATGGGCGCCCAAGGGATCGACGGCGACGGCAGCATCAAGACGTTCGGTTCGGCCCGGCTGGTCGTGACCATCGACTACGAGGTGCTCGCCAAAGCCCTCGCCGGACTCGGGGTCACCGACACCGGGGTAGGTGTCACCCCCGGCACGATCCGGCAACTCGCCTGCGATGCGGAGATCATCCCGATGGTCCTCGGGTCCAAGTCTCAACCGTTGAACGTCGGACGCAAGGTCCGGCTGGTCGACAAAGAACTCCGAAGAACCGTGATCCATCGCGATGAACAGCGAGTCGACCACACGCCACTGGTGGCGCGCTGTTGGGAACTGCGGGAGGACCTGGCGATCTCGAGCGTGATCCAAGGAGAACGCGCCGGTGCGGGATTCTCCGTCATCCGTGGCGTTCATGGGGATTTCGGGCAACTTGGTTAGTCTGCTCGGGTGCGTTCCGGACTCAGTGGCTACCTCGTGCTCGGTGGGGTCGGTGTCGCCGGAATCCTGCTGTTCGTGGCCGCGATGATCGCGCGCCGTCTGCTTGCGCCGGTTGATCCGAACCCCGCGAAACTGGCGACCTATGAATCGGGCGTCGACCCGGTCGGCACGGGCTGGGCGCAGACCAAGGTCCGCTACTTGGCGTACGCCTTCCTCTACCTGGTGTTCGCGATCGACACCGTCTATCTGTTCCCTTGGGCTCTCGTGCTGCGCGACAGCCGCCTGGGAATGACCAGCCTGGTCGAGATGGGCATCTTCATCAGCGTCCTGCTGGTCGGGCTCGCGCACGCGGCCCGCCGCGGCGTGCTCAGTTGGGTGAACGATGTCGACTGACCTGCCCATGCCCACGGTCGGACCCATGCAGTCGGCCGCGCCCAAGCCGATGCGCATCGTCCTCAACTGGGGACGCCGCTACTCGCTCTGGGTCTTCAACTTCGGATTGGCCTGCTGCGCCATCGAATTCATCGCTGCGTCCATGTCACGGCACGACTTCATCCGGTTCGGTGTCATCCCGTTCGCACCCGGACCGAGGCAGGCCGACCTCATGGTGGTCAGCGGCACCGTCACCGACAAGATGGCGCCCGCGATCCGCCGGCTGTACGACCAGATGCCGGAACCCAAGTACGTCATCTCGTTCGGTGCATGCTCCAACTCCGGTGGCCCGTACTGGGATTCGTACTGCGTCACCAAGGGTGTCGACCAGTTGATCCCGGTCGACGTCTACGTACCCGGGTGCCCGCCGCGCCCGGAAGCCCTCCTGCAGGGAATCCTGGTGTTGCAGGAGAAGATCGCGAGTGAGCGGGTGAGCACGAAAGCGTTGCGTGCCAAGGCTGCCCGGTACGCTGACAACCGCACCGCGGCGAGCGCGCTGCAGCGCCCGGTCGTCAAACCGCCGACGGGCGGCGCGGATGACTGACGAATTGACCACCATCTGCGAATGCTCGGCATGGGTGGAGCAAGCCGGCAAGCTGTGGGCCGAAGGCTTCGACTTCTTCGACTTCCTCACCGCGGTCGACCACCTCGACGACGTCGAGGAGCCGGGCTTCGACGTCGTGCTGCACGTTTACGACATCACCCCCGGCGCCCTGCGTGAAGCCTTCCTGCGCACCCGCGTCCCCGACGGCAGGTCGCTGTCGAGCCTGACCTGGGTATGGCCGGGTGCGGCCTGGCACGAGCGCGAGACTCACGAGATGTTCGGCATCGACTTCACCGGCTTCACCGACGCCTCCGGACGCGGGATGCGTCCGCTGCTGCTGCCGGAAGGTTTCGAGGGCACCCCGCTGCGCAAGTCGTTCGTGCTGGCAAGCCGTGTTTCCAAGCCGTGGCCCGGCGCGAAGGAGCCCGGCGAGGGCGCGACCGCCCACGCCGCGAAAGCCGGTCGCGCGCCGCGTCGCAAGCTGCAACCGCCCGGCGTCCCGGACGAGAGCTGGGGACCCCGCTGATGGACGTCGCGATCGAGGTGATGCTGCGCAGCGCCGCCGTGCTGGCGGCGTTCCTCGTGCTGCCGCTGGTCGTCGGTCAGACCGAGCACAAGACGATGGGCCACATGCAGGGCCGGGTCGGTCCGATGTACGCCGGTGGTTTTCACGGCTGGGCCCAACTGGTCGCCGACGGGGTGAAGTTCGTCCAGAAGGAGGACATCACCCCGTACGCCGCCGACCGTGGAGTGTTCCGAACCGCGCCTGCGCTCGGGCTGGTCAGCTACATGATGGCGCTCGCGGTGATTCCGCTCGGGCCCGGCACGATCGCCGCCAACGTTCCGGCATCCCTGCTCGTGGTGCTCGCGGTCAGTGCGATCGGCACGGTCGGCACGCTGATGGCCGGGTGGGCGTCCGGCAACAAGTACTCCCTGCTCGGCGGGCTGCGCTCGGCCGCCCAACTCGTCTCCTACGAGTTGCCGCTCCTGCTCGCCTGCGCCTCCTTCGCGATGGCCGCCGGCTCGCTGTCCCTGGTGGAGATCGCCCACGCGTGGACCCCCTGGTGGCTGCTGTGGCAGCTGCCCGGAGCGATCGTCTTCCTCATCGCCGCCACGGCCGAGCTGCAGCGTCCCCCGTTCGACATGCCGGTCGCCGACTCCGAACTCGTGCTCGGTCCGTACACCGAGTACACCGGGTTGCGGTTCGCCCTCTTCCTGCTCGCCGAGTACGCCGGCATCGTCGTGATGTCGCTGCTGTTCGCGGTGCTCTACCTCGGCGGCTGGACCGGACCGTTCGACGGCGTCCTCGCCTGGGTCTGGACGCTGCTCAAGGGTTTCGTGATCGCGGTGTTGATCATCTGGATCCGTGTCTCGTGGCCGCGCCTGCGGGAGGACCAGCTGCAGCGGTTCGCCTGGCTCGGCCTCGTGCCGCTCGCCCTGTTCCAGGTCGCGATCACCGCGGTCGGTGTCGTTCTGATCGGAGACAAACCGTGACCGAGCAGAAGAAGAAGTCCGGTTTCATCCCTGGACTCATCTCCGGGATGGCCACCACCGCCAAGACCGCCATGCGCCCGGCCGACACCCAGCACTATCCGGACGAGAAGCCGGCCCTGCCGCCCCGCTCGCGCGGAGTGATCGCGCTGCAGGCCGACAATTGCACCTCCTGCATGCTCTGCGCCCGCGAATGCCCCGACTGGTGCATCTACATCGACTCGCACAAGGAGACGATCCCGCCGGCCACCGAGGGAGGTCGCGCGCGTCAACAGAACGTGCTCGACCGGTTCGCTATCGACTTCAGCCTGTGCATGTACTGCGGCATCTGCATCGAGGTGTGCCCGTTCGACGCGCTGTTCTGGAGCCCGGAGTTCGAGTACGCCGAGACCGACATCCGCGACCTGCTGCACGAGAAGGACCGGCTGGGGGAGTGGATGGCCACCGTCCCGCCACCGGCAGCGATCGACCCCGGTGCCGACCTGACGAAGACCGATGGACCAGAGGCGGATTCGTGACCACACACGACGTCTTCTTCACCATCGTCGGAGTGCTCTGCCTGGCCAGTGCGGTCCTCGCCGTGACGACCAAGCACATCCTGCACTCGGCCTTGTGGCTCGTGGTCAGCCTCGGCACCCTCGCCGGTTGCTACCTCGTGCTCGGTGCCGAGTTCGTCGCACTGGTGCAGTTGGTGGTCTACGTCGGCGCGGTCGTCGTGCTGATCCTGTTCGCACTCATGCTGACCCGCGCACCCATCGGTCGCTCGAAGGCGCACGACACCCCACGCGTCCAACGCGCCGCTGCGCTCGTGCTCAGTGCCGCCACCGCGACCCTCATCGGTGCCGCGCTGATCACCGGGTTCGGCACCGGCAAGGTCAGCCTGCGACCGAACACCACCGAGCAACTGGCCACCCAGATCTTCGCCACCTGGTCGTGGCCGTTCGAACTCTTGTCGTTGTTGCTGCTGATCGCGCTGGTCACCGCAATCATGCTGTCCCGCGTACAACTCGACGAGGTGTACGACGACGAAGAGGTGGACGCGTGATCCACCTGTGGTTGCCGCTCGCGCTGTCGGCGGCACTCTTCGGCGTCGGTCTGTACGGCGTGCTCGCCCGGCGCAACGCCGTGCTGGTGCTGATCGGGGTCGAGCTCATGCTCGGTGCCGCGGGTCTTCTGCTGATCACCGCCGGGGTGAAGTTCTCCGACACCGTCCTGGCCGGTCAGACGCTCACCGTCTTCCTCATCACGATCGCCGCCGCCGAGATCGCCGTGGCGCTCGGGCTCGTCGTGCTCGCCTACCGCGCACGCGGCAACATCGATGTCACCGCTGCTCGAGGTGACGACGAGTGAAGACACCCCACGAAGTTCTCCACTCGTCCATCGCTGCGATACTTCGCGAGGACCCCGTACTCGACACCACCACGGGTGCGCTCGACCTGATGCTCCAACCCAGTCACCTGGCGATCCTGCTGCCCACCCTCGGCGCCTTGTTGGTGCTGCTGTTCCGCAGCCCGAACGCGGTCGCCGCGTGGATCGTCCGGATCACCGGTTTCCTCGGTCTGCTGGCGCCGGCCTGGCTGGTCTGGCAGTCGATGCGCGGTGGGCTGCGGTCGAGCGTGCCGACCGTCGGCGTCCCGATCAGTTCAGCCGAACTCACGCTGCCGCTCCAACTGCACGTCACCCGACTCGGCATTCTCATGGCCTGCGCGGTGGCGCTGGTGTCGCTGGTCGTGCAGATGTTCGGGCGTTGGTACCTCTACAACGACCCGCGGTACCGCTCGTTCGCTGCGACCGTCGCGCTCTTCACCGCCGCCATGCAATTGGTTGTGCTCAGCGGTGACGTGGTGCTGACCCTCATCGGCTGGGAGCTGATGGGCTGGTGCTCCTACGTCCTCATCGGCCACGAATCCGAGCGGGCGAAGGCCCGTCGCGCGTCCTACAAGGCGTTCCTGGTGACTCGTCTGGCCGATGCGCCGTTCTACATCGGGCTCGTCGCGCTCGCGAGTTGGGCGAAGACGACCTCCATCCCGGGCATCATCGAGTTCTGGAGCGCCCACCCGCAGCGCTCGCTCACGGTGGCGTTGCTGTGCATCGTGTGCGGCGTCGCCGGAAAGTCCGCGCTGGTGCCCTTCCAGGACTGGCTGGCCGACGCGATGGAAGGCCCGACGCCTGCGTCCGCCCTCATCCATGCGGCCACGATGGTCGCGGCCGGCACCTACCTGGTCAGCGTCCTGCACCCGCTCTTCCTGGTCGCCCCGAGGGCCACGCTCGCACTCGCGATCCTCGCCGGGATCACGACCGTCGTCGGTGCGCTGCTGGCCTTCTTGCAGCACGACCTGAAGAAGCTGCTCGCCTGGTCGACCGTCTCGCAGATGGGGCTCATGCTCACCGGCCTCGCCGGTCTTCCGGACGCGGTCAGGCCGGACGTCGTCGTGCTGCACCTGCTCGCGCACGCCGGCTTCAAGGCGTTGCTCTTCCTGATGGTCGGCTGGCTCGCGGTGCTGGTCGGCGGCACGATCGTCGAGCGCATGTCCGGCGCAGTCACCACCCACCACAAGACCCGTTGGCTCGTCGGCAGCGGCCTGCTGGCGCTCGCCGGCATCCCGCCGCTGTTCGGCTTCGTGTCCAAGGACCTCATCGTCGACGAGGTCTTCAAGGGCGTTGCCGACGGACGGCAGTCCTCCTACGTGGCCGCCGTCGCGCTCGTGCTGGTCATCCCGCTCACCGCCGCGTACGCGATGCGTGCCTGGCTGGTCCTGACCCACCAGACGGTGCTGCAGCGCCACTTCGTCATGGACGTGCTCGACGACTCGCACTCGGTGCAGGAAGTCGGCCTGATGGACCTGCTGGTCGAGGGTGAGCCGGTGGACGAGTTCGGTCGCCCGCTGCGCCGCGAACCCGAGCCTGAGCCCGAACCGGAAGTCGTCCTGCCGCGTCCGCCGTGGCCGACCCGCATGGGTCTGGGCCTGCTGGCGTTGATCAGCATCGGCGGCGGCGCGCTCATCCTGAGCCCCTGGCTCGACATCGACTACATGCACCCGCAGTGGCTGATCGTGGCCGCAGGGCTGCTCGCGATCGCCGCCGCCGGGTTGCTGGTGCGGGCGCTGTCGGTACGCACCACCTTCGGGGACGCCGCGTCCCGCCTGCCGTTGTACCTGCGTACGTTCGCCTCCCGCGGCGCCGACGTCGACCGGCTCTACCTCGCGCTGGTCGCCCGGCCGGTCGAGATGCTCGCCGGCGTGGTCGCCCGCGCGGACGCGATGCTGGAGCGCGGGGTTCGCGCCCTGGGCACCGGTGCGCTCACCCTCGCCACCCGCAGCGGACGCGTGCACACCGGCGCCCCGTCGGTCGGTCTGGTCGCCCTCGCCTGCGGCATCGTGCTGGCCGGGGTGCTGGGGGTGACGCTGTGGTGATCATCCTGCTGGCTCTCGTGCTGGTGCCACTCGTCACCGGATTCGCGCTCGTGGGCGGCGGACGCTGGCCACGCGCCGTCGGCGAGACCTCTGCCTTCGCGATCGCGGCGCTCGCCGCGGCTGCGACCACCGCCCTCGCCGTCGTGGTGTCGATCCAGCGGCCGGACTTCGACCGGCAGTGGGTGCCCTCGCTCGGCCTGCGCTTCCACCTCGGTGTCGACGGCATCAGCATTCCGTTGATCGTCCTCACCGCCGCGATCGGTCTGCTCGCGGTGCTGCACCGCCGGGTTGATGACCGATCTGGTTCGGACGCAACGTATTTCGGCTGTCTGCTGATCGTGGTCGGCGGCGCCCTGCTCGGCTTCCTGGCCCGCGACGCGATCCTGTTCTTCATCGCCTTCGAGATGGTCCTCGTGCCGATGTGGGTGTTGATCGCGGTCTTCGGCGACCAGCGGGACCGCGAGAGCACCCGCCGCGCGGCGCTCATCTTCGTGCTCTACACGGTGCTCGGCTCGACGCTGATGCTCGCCGGAATCCTGGCGCTCGTCTTCGCCTCCGGCACCGCCGACCTCACCGAACTCGCCCGGGGCGTCTCCCTCAACGCACCCCAGCAGACCGCCATCGCCGCGATGCTGCTGGCCGGGTTCGCAGTCAAGGTGCCGCTGTGGCCGCTGCATTCCTGGCTACCCGCCGCACACACCGCGGCACCCACCGGCGGCTCGATGCTGCTGGCGGCCGTCCTGCTGAAGCTCGGCACCTACGGCGTCATCCGCTTGCTCGTCGCACCCTTGCGCGAAGGCTGGCAGACGCTCGCACCCCTCGTCGGCGTGCTGGCGGTCATCGGCATCATCTGGGCAGGCCTGGTCTGCCTGGTCGAACCGTCACTCAAACGCCTGATCGCCTACTCCTCGGTGGCCCACATGGGTGTCGTGATGCTGGCGCTCGCGACCGGCACCGAACTCGGTCTCAAGGCGGCTCTCTTCGGCAACATCAGCCACGGACTCATCTCGGCGCTGTTGTTCGCAGTGGTCGGTGGGCTCAAGCAGCGCTGGCACGACGACCGCCTGGACGTGCCTCGCGAGGCCGTCCGCGACGTCAGCCCCCGCCTGGGTTTCGCTCTGCTCTTCGGCCTCGCCGCCTCCCTCGGTCTGCCGCCGCTGGCCGGCTTCTGGTCCGAGTTGCTCACCCTCCTCGCCGCTTGGCAACCGGCATCCGATCGGACGCTGTTCAAGGTGCTGGCCGCCGTGGCCGCGATCGGTGCCGTGCTCGGCGCCGCGTACGCACTGCGCGTCGCGCGCACCGTCTGGGGCGGCTCGTCCGACCGCGGCGAACGCGTGGTGCCCGAGCCCGCGCCCTGGCGTGATGCGTCCGCGTTGGAGTGGACGGTCATCGCGACGCTGATCATCGCCATCGCGGTGCTGGGCGTCTGGCCGACCGGGCTGCTCGATCTGATGGCCCCTGCCGTCGATCAGTCGGGAGCAATCCGATGAACATCAACGTGCACTGGCTGCCGCTGCTCCCGGTGATCATCCCGGCGGTCACAGCCGTCTTCGTCCTGGTGATCGACGCAGTCGTGCCCCGCCGACGCACCGTCCACTTCCTCGTGGCGGCCCTCGCCCTGGCCGCGGCCACCGCGAGCACCGTCCCCTCGCTGACGCGGGTGTTCGACGATCCGGCCACCTCGTTGTGTCAACCGGAGGGCAACTGCTTCTACGTCGTCGACAACGTCTCTGCGGGTCTGCAGGCGACCGCGCTGCTCTCGGCACTCGTCGTCACGTTGCTCGCGGCGCCGATCCGGATCGCGAAGTCGCACAGTGTGATTCAGGTGTCGGCCCTGCTGTCCGTGACCGCGGGCGCCACGGGCGTCGTCGCCGCCCGCGACCTCCCCGCGTGGCTGGTGATGCTCGAACTCGCGACCGTCCCCACCATCGCGCTGGTCGCCGTCCGCGCCCGCCGCACGGCGGTGGACGGCGCGCTCAACCTGCTGACGACGTCGCTGGTCTCCTTCGCGGTGACGGCGATGGGTGTGGCGATGTGGTTCGCCGCCACCGGTTCGGCCACCTTCGACGCCGACACCGTGCAGGTCGCGATCGACAACCCCGACACCCGCCCGATGCTCGCCGTCGCGCTGATGCTGATCGTCGCCGGTGTCGGGTTCAAGCTGTCGCTCGTGCCCTTTCACGTGTGGACTCCCGAGGGGTACGCGGGTGCGTCCGTCCCGATGACCGCGCTGCTTGCGACGGTGTCCAAGATCGCTGCACTGGGGGCGTTGCTGGTGGTCGCCCGCCCGATCGCCGCGGTCGGGGGAGCGGCCATGGTCGCGCTGGCGGTCATCGCGGTGCTGTCGATGACGCTCGGCAACGTCATGGCGCTGCGTGAGAACGACACGCTGCGCTTCCTGGCGTGGTCCTCGGTCTCCCAGGCCGGCTGGATCGTGCTGCCGCTGGCCACCTCGTCCAGCCGTGCGGTGCACGCCGCGGCCGCGTACGTCGTCATCTACGCCGTCGCCACGCTCGGCATCTTCATCGCGCTCACCGCGGTCGCCCACCAGCAGGGACGCTGCGCAGTCACCGCGTTCGATGCTCTGCGCGGACTCGGACGACGACAGCCGTGGACCGGCGTCCTGCTCTCGCTCGGTCTGTTGACTCTCGCCGGTCTGCCTCCCGCGATCGGCGGTGTGCTGGCGAAGGTCGCGGTGCTGCACCCCGTCGCGGACGAGCGGCAGTGGGTCCTGCTGGTACTCGCCGCGATCAACGCGATGATCGGCGTCGCGGTGTACCTGCGATGGGTGTGGCAGATCTTCAGCTCCGGCGGTGACACCGTCGACCGTGGTCTGCGTGCCCACCCGCTGCACCTGATCCTGCTCGTTGCCGGGGTGCCCGCGCTGGTCGTCGTGAACCTCGCGCCCCAGCTGTTGTTCTGGCTGGTCGACTGAACGGACGCCCGCAATCCCGCGGTCGTTCGGCGTTCCGAGCGCGCGCACCTAGACTGCTCGCTCGTGCACCAGTTCGACGAGAAGACCCAGCAATTGAGCGACGCCATCGCGGCGTACGCCGACAACCGACTCAAGCTGAACCCGGTTCCGCTGGACGGGGTCGCGACCCCTCAGGAGCTTCAGGAGCTCGTGGGCCAGACGATCACCCGCGAGGGCATGGGCGGACTGCCCGCGCTGGAACTTTTCACCGAGCAGCTCGCGCCGAAGTGCCTGTCGATCGACCACCCACGCTATCTGTCGTTCATTCCTTCGGCGCCGACGCGCGAGGCGGCCATGTTCGACCTCGTCGTCGGTGCGTCCGCGCTCTACGCCGGTTCGTGGCTCGAGGGCTCGGGTGCGGTGTACGCCGAGAACCAAGCGCTGCGCTGGATCGCCGATCTCGTGGGCCTGCCCCCGACCGCCGGCGGTCAGTTCGTCCAGGGCGGCACGATCGGCAACCTCTCCGCCCTCGTCGCGGCGCGGGACACCGCCCGCGCGCTCACCGACAAGCGTCCGTACCGTGTTGCAGCCACCTTCGGCTCACACTCCTCGATCGAGACCGCGTGCAAGGTGATGGACGCCGAACTGGTCAAGGTGCCGGTCGACGACTGGCAGCTGACCGGCGACAAGTTGCGAGAAGTGTTGGAGGAGAACGGTCCTGACACCTTCTTCGCCGTCGTCGCCACGGCTGGCACGACGAACTTCGGCATCATCGACGACATCGACTCCGTCGCGGACGTGTGCGATGAGTACGGCATCTGGCTGCACGTCGACGGTGCCTACGGCGGCGCCGGGTTGGCGGCGCCGAGCGTCCGGGAGAAGTACGACGGCATCGAACGCTGCAACTCCTTCATCGTCGACCCGCACAAGTGGTTCTTCGCGCCGTTCGACTGCTGTGCGCTGATCTACCGCGAACCCATGCTCGGACGAGCCGCGCACACCCAACACGCCTCCTACCTGGACGTGCTCACCGGCTCCACCGATTGGAACCCCTCCGACTTCTCCATCGGCCTCACTCGTCGCGCTCGCGGCCTGCCGTTCTGGTTCTCGCTCGTGGTCAACGGCACGGACGCCTACACCGAGGCCATCGAGCGCACTCTCGAGGTGGCGCGGTTCGCCAACGAGGAGATCAAGAAGCGGCCGTACGTCGAACTCGTGCGCGAGGGTTCGCTCACCGTCGTGGTGTTCCGCCGGCTCGGCTGGTCGGCCGCCGACTACCAGCGCTGGTCGGACGACCTGCTGGAGCGCGAGGAGGCGTTCGTGGTGCCGACCTCGCACGAGGGCGAGACCCTTGCCCGGTTCGCGATCGTCAACCCCCTCACCAGTGAGGACGACATCACCGCGATCCTCGACACCATGGCCTGACTGCCCCGCGTATCCGCGCGGATTGTGTTGCTACCGGGCGGCGTGTACCTGCACCAGTTGGCCGTCGGGGTCGGTGATCTCGAGCATCGTGCCGAACGAGGTGTCGACCCGGACGTCGTGACCGGGGCCTAAGTCGCATCTTCTTTCGCAGGTGACGCGGTTGGTGTCGAAGAACGAAACCGCTGGGCTACTGGCGAGTCCGTGATTGAGTCGCCCTCATGAACACCAGCACAGGCGTCGTCTTCCCGGTCAGCAACACCGCCAAGATGGCGCAGGGGCAGGAGGAGCGCAGTTCGTCGGCCTTCGGTCGAGGGGTCGTCTCCGACGCGCTCGCCTCCGTGGACGAGCCGGGAGCTCTCGCTGTCCGTCGCGACACCGGGTGGCGCCGCGGCTATCCCCGACACTTCCGGCGCCTGGTCGAGGTGGGCGCGCGCGACCACCAGGCGGCGATGGCGATCGCCCGCGACGGACTGTCGGCGGTGCACGAGCGGATGTGCTGGCTTCCTGTGACCGGCGGGCACGACCGGCGCGTGGCCGAGGCCTTCGCGACTCCCAGTCCGCAGCCTGCCCTGGAGTCGGTGACGGTGCGCGGTGACGGCGATCCGGAGCGCGAATTCACCCTGCCCTACAAGGGAGATCGGCTCTCGGGGGCCAACCTGCGTCGCCGGTTGGACGACTGGGTCGAATCCGGCGTCATCGAACCGGGGGTGCGGGACGCGGTGGGTCAGGTGCTCGACCATCCGGAGTGGCTGGACGTCCGTGACCGCACGTTCGTCGTGTTGGGCGCCGGTGCCGAGATGGGTCCGTTGCGGTCGCTGCTTCGCTGGGGAGGACATGTCGTCGCGATCGACCTTGCCCGCCCGGGCATCTGGTCGCCGCTGTTCGACCTGGCCAGGTCGGGTGCGGGATCGCTCACCGCACCGGTCGGTCCGGCCGGGGTGGATGCGTCCGACCCGAGTCAGCATGCCGGTGCCGACCTGCTGCACGACACCGGCCGCATCGGCGACTACCTGATGGGCGTCGAAGGCCCGATGGTGCTCGGCAACTACGTGTACGCCGACGGTGGGGTGAACCTTCGTCTCTCGGCCGCCACGGACGCCCTTGCCGTGCACCTTTCGCAACGTCCGGACGTCGCGCTCGCCTACCTGGCCACACCCACCGACGTCTTCGTCGCGCCGGACGATGCTGTGTCGCAAGCCAATTCAGGACTCGACTCGGCGTTCCTGAAGTCGGTGCGTCGTCCGCTGCGTGCGCTGTCGGGAGGCCGGTTGCTGCAGCGGCAGTACCCGCCGATCGTCGACGGCCCCGCGATCAGCGACACGATCGTGCCGCAGCAAGGGCCGAACTACTTGCTGGCCAAGCGAATTCACCGCTGGCGCGCGACGGCCGCCGCGGCCGACGGGCAGCTGGTCTCGATGAACATCGCGCCGCCCACCCGCACCAAGAGCGTCACCAAGAACCGCGCCCTGGCTGCCGCGTACGCAGGCGCCCACCGGTTCGGCGTCGAGGTGTTCGATCCGTCCACCGCCAACACCCTCATGGCGGCGATGCTCGTCCACGATCTGCGCACCGGTGGCTACGCGGCCAAGGGCGACGTGTGGGCCGCCGAGGCGGCCGGCGCGGCCCATGGCGGGCTGTGGCGTTCGCCGTACGACCCGCGGTCCGCCCTCGGAATCGCGGCTGTACTCGGCATCGGAGGGGCCCGCTGAGGCCCTTTTTCGACTCATTCGTCACATCCGTCACAGGCTCACCGCCACAAATGACAACGGTGTCATTAGGCTCCTAGAATCGGCGACGGCTCGGCTTGCCCCAGCGGGCGAGCTGAGCACCAGACGTCCACGAGGAAAGGTCACCGATGAGCGCGGCGGAGCAGACGAGTGCACCCCAGGGTGCAGTGCTGACCGACCGTGACCGGCGGATCCTCGAGCTCGAGCGAGACTGGTTCCGCGCCCAGGGCTCCAAGGAGGACGCGATCCGCGACCGCCTCGGCATGGGCTCGACCGCGTACTACCAGGCGCTCAACGCATTGCTCGACAACCCGGAGGCGATGAAGGCCGACCCGCTGTTGGTCAAGCGCCTGCGCCGACTGCGTTCCAGCCGAATGAAGCAACGCAACGCGCGCCGGTTCGGTTTCGACGCACCCTGAGCCTGCCCAGCCCCCACAAATCGGCGTGAGTTTCTGCCCTTCGCCGGACGTGGCGAAGGGCAGAAACTCACGCCGATTCTCGGGTGGGGTCGAAGTCAGACGCCGCCGTTGAGCAGCACGCCACCGTCGACGGTGAGGGTCTGGCCGGTCATCCAGCCGGAGTCGTCCGAGGCGAGGAAAGCAACCACGCTGCCGATGTCCTCGGGCTCGCCAAGGCGCTTGAGCGGGTAGGGCTTGGCCACCTGCTCCTCGCGTCCGGAGTAGAGCGCCTCGGCGAACTTCGTCTTCACGACGGCCGGTGCGACGGCGTTGACCCGGATGTCCGGGCCGAGCTCGATCGCGAGTTCCTCGGTGAGGTGGATGACGGCGGCCTTGCTGACGCCGTACATCGCAATGCCCGGGGCGGGTCGCAGGCCGGCGACGGACGCGACATTGACGATCGAGCCGCCGTGCTCCTGCATCCACGCCTTGTGCACCAGCTTGACCCACTCCAGCGCGGACAGGACGTTGACCTCGAGGATTTTGCGCGACACCTCTGGCTCGACGTCGAGCAGCTTGCCGAAGACCGGGTTGATGCCGGTGTTGTTGATCAGCACGTCGATGCTGCCGTGCTTGTCGATCGCGGTGCGCACGACCTCCTCGCGGTGCGCGGGGTCGTCCGCCTTGCCGGCGACGTAGGACGCGCGCTCACCGAGTCCGGCGACGGCTTCCTTCAGGGCGTCCTCGCCACGTGCGGTGATGATGACGTTCGCGCCTTCGTCGACCAGGCGCTCGGCTATGGCCAGGCCGATGCCTCGGCTGGCTCCGGTGACGATCGCGGTCTTGCCCTCGAGACGGTTCATGGACACCTCTTCTGTTCGTTTCGGTGGTTGTGTTGTCATCTTGTCGCAATCCGTACGTCCGACGAAGGAGTGGTCCATGTCCAGCGCTCGCGGGAACCTCGACTGGCAGCCCCTGGAGGAGCACCCCGGCCTCGTGGCGCCGACGGTCGCGGACGCGAACGCGCCCGGTCTGCTGGTCGCGCCGGTCGACGACTCGCTCTCCGACACCGCCGCGTTCTGCCAGGCGTACGACGTGACCCTCGAAGCGGCCGCGAACTGCGTTGTCGTGCAAGCGCGCCGGGGTGAGAACACCACGTACGCCGCCGTCGTCGTTCGGGGCACCGACCGCGCCGACGTGAACAAGACCGTCCGCAAGCACCTGGACGCTCGCAAGATCACCTTCGCCGACCAGGAGCACACCGAAGCCGCCACCGGCATGAAATCCGGCGGGATCACACCGGTCGGTCTGCCAATGGACTGGCCGATCCTCATCGACCGGGCGGTCGCCGATGGCGGGGAGTTCGTGATCGGCGGGGGATTGCGCACGTCGAAGCTGTTGATCACCGGCGAAGCCTTGGCAGCCCTGCCGAACGCCGAGGTTCTCGACCTGACGATCGCCGGTTGAGCCGTCCGGTTTGCGTGTCTGGGAGCCCGCCGAAAATTCCCCGGCGTCCCGTTTGCACTCGCCCCGCGCGAGTGCCAATAATGGCGTTAGCACTCTCGGCATGAGAGTGACAGAACAAGTGGCAGTACGGCGAGGGTCACATCGCGCGGACGACGTAGGTCCGCAGCCGGTGCGGCTCGTCCGTCGCGGGCGTCGTGCCGCCAACTCGATACGCAATGTGTGGGAGGAACCACCACATGGCCAAGACAATTGCCTTCGACGAGGAGGCCCGTCGCGGACTCGAGCGGGGTATGAACACCCTCGCCGACGCCGTCCGTGTCACCCTCGGCCCCAAGGGCCGCAACGTCGTCCTGGAGAAGAAGTGGGGCGCACCCACGATCACCAACGACGGCGTGTCCATCGCCAAGGAGATCGAGCTCGAGGACCCCTACGAGAAGATCGGCGCCGAGCTGGTCAAGGAGGTCGCCAAGAAGACCGACGACGTCGCGGGTGACGGCACTACCACCGCCACCGTGCTGGCCCAGGCCATGGTGCGCGAGGGTCTGCGCAACGTTGCCGCCGGCGCGAACCCGATGGCGCTCAAGCGCGGCATCGAAGCGGCTGTGTCCGCTGTGTCCGAGCAGCTGCTCAACCACGCCAAGGAGATCGAGACCAAGGAGCAGATCGCTGCCACCGCGTCCATCTCCGCCGCGGACCCGCAGATCGGTGAGCTCATCGCCGAGGCCATGGACAAGGTCGGCAAGGAAGGCGTCATCACCGTCGAGGAGAGCAACACCTTCGGCCTCGAGCTCGAGCTCACCGAGGGCATGCGCTTCGACAAGGGTTACATCTCCGGCTACTTCGTCACCGACACCGAGCGCATGGAGACCGTCCTCGACGACCCGTACATCCTCGTCGTCAACTCCAAGATCTCCTCGATCAAGGACCTCCTGCCGCTGCTGGAGAAGGTCATGCAGTCGGGCAAGCCGCTGATGATCATCGCCGAGGACGTCGAGGGCGAAGCACTCTCGACCCTGGTCGTCAACAAGATCCGCGGCACCTTCAAGTCCGTTGCCGTCAAGGCCCCGGGCTTCGGTGACCGTCGCAAGGCCATGCTCGGTGACATCGCCATCCTCACCGGTGGCCAGGTCATCTCCGAGGAGGTCGGCCTCAAGCTCGAGACCGCCGAACTCGACCTGCTCGGCCGCGCTCGCAAGGTCGTCGTCACCAAGGACGAGACGACCATCGTCGAGGGTGCCGGCGACGCCGACCAGATCGCCGGTCGCGTCAAGCAGATCCGCGCCGAGATCGAAAACAGCGACTCCGACTACGACCGCGAGAAGTTGCAGGAACGCCTGGCCAAGCTCGCCGGTGGCGTCGCCGTCATCAAGGCGGGTGCCGCGACCGAGGTCGAGCTCAAGGAGCGCAAGCACCGCATCGAGGACGCCGTCCGCAACGCGAAGGCTGCCGTCGAGGAGGGCATCGTCGCCGGTGGTGGCGTGGCGCTGATCCAGGCGTCCAAGGACGCTTTCGGTTCGCTGTCGCTCGAGGGTGACGAGGCCACCGGTGCGAACATCGTTCGCGTCGCGGCCGAGGCTCCGCTGAAGCAGATCGCCCTCAACGCCGGCCTCGAGCCGGGCGTCGTGGTCGAGAAGGTCCGCAACCTCACCCCGGGTGAGGGCCTCAACGCGGCCACCGGCGAGTACGTCGACATGGTGAAGGCCGGCATCATCGACCCGGCCAAGGTGACCCGTTCGGCGCTGCAGAACGCAGCCTCGATCGCGGCCCTGTTCCTCACCACCGAGGCCGTCATCGCCGACAAGCCCGAGAAGGCTGCGCCGGCGATGCCGGGTGGCGACGACATGGGCGGAATGGGCTTCTGACCCACGTCTGACCGACGCACGAAAGAAGGGGCGCAGCCACGAACGTGGTTGCGCCCCTTCTGTTACACATCGATTTCTGGTGCCGCCGGCGCTGCCGGACGCGATATGGAAAGCCGGAAACACTCCCGGATGGCACGTGCGTGTCTCGCAGGCGTGCCGTTCCCGGGCGCGGCAGCCTCCGACGAAGCGGACGCCGGCGGGTCAGCGCGGCATGAACGCAGCCTTCACGTCGGACTCGGTCGTGGAGTACGCCCTGCTGGCCGTGCCGAGCGTGCGTCCGATGTCGGCGAGCGAGTCCTTCATCTTGATCTGTGCGCGCTGCCACTCGCCGTGCAGCACGGCGTACTGCGTGGCCGCCGAACCCGTCCACGTGCCCTGAAGGGCCGTCAGCTTGCGGTCCATCAGGTTCATCGCCGTCTGGATCTGCCCGGCGATCGTGCCGACGTCCAATCCGTGCTGGGCCACGAGGTCGCTGTCGACCGCGTACTTGCTGGGGTGCATGGGATTCCTCCTGGCTCGGTCCACCCGACCGGTGGACGATGCGCAGGACGGTACGTCGAATCGCCCGAACGTGTTCGAGTTATCCCCACGGGATCAGTTCGACGCCTTGCCGAGCGCGACCGTGACCTTCTTACGGTCGCCGTCGCGGACGATCGTCAGCTCGACCTTGTCACCCACGGTCTTGGCGCGGACGTAGCCCACGAGCGCGTTCGAGGAGACGATCGGACGTCCGTCGGCGGCGATGATCGCGTCGCCGACCTTGATCCCCGCCTTGTCCGCGGCGGAGCCGGACACCACCTCGGCGATCTTCGCGGCACTCTCGGTCGCGTCGCCGACCTTCACCGAGCCGGTACTGGCCTTCACCCCGAGCTGGGCATGCTGGACCGAGCCCTTGCTGATCAGCTGCTGGGTGATGGAGTCGACGACGGAGACCGGGATCGCGAAGCCGATGCCGATGTTGCCCGACTGCGAACCGGCCGAGGAACTGCCGAGCGTCGCGATCGAGGAGTTGATGCCGATCAGCTGACCGCTCGCATTCACCAGTGCGCCACCGGAGTTGCCCGGGTTGATCGCGGCACTGGTCTGGATCGCGTTGGTGGTGCTCTCGCTCTCACCGTCGCTGCCGCCTGCCGTGACGGGCCGGTTGAGCGCGCTGACGATTCCGGTCGTGACCGTGCTGGACAGCCCGAGCGGGTTGCCGATCGCCATGACCGGCTGGCCGACGGCGAGCGTCGCGTCGTCACCGAGAGAGATGGGCTTGAGGTTCGACGGCGGCTTGCTCAGCTTGATGACGGCGAGGTCGGTGCTCGGGTCCTTGCCGACGACCTTCGCCTCGTAGGTCAGGTTGTCGGTGAAGGTGACGGTGATCTTGGGATCGCTGCCGCCGCCTGCGGACACGACGTGGTTGTTGGTGACGATGTGGCCCTTCGTGTCGAGCACGACCCCCGAGCCCTCGCCGCCGCTACCGCCGCCCTCGACCGTGATCGACACGACGCTGTCGGTGACCTTGGTGGCGGTTGACGACCAGTTCACTCCGCTCGCGTCCTTGTAGTCGGCGGGGTTGGCCTGCACGACCTTCGTCGTGGTGCTGGACGTGCCGGCGACGTCGTCGTCGGTCAACGCGTAGGTCGTGCCGCTGGCCAGGCCGGCAGCCAGCACGGCCGCGATCGGGACCGCGAGCCACGGAGCACCACGGCGACGGCGCGGTGCGGTCGCGGTCGATGCCTGCTGGTGCCCGTACGCGGGCATGCCGGGACCGCCGGCGGGGTTTGCCCAGGGGGAGCCGAAGGTGCCGGACGCCTGGGATGCGGGCTGCTGGTGCGGGGAGTTGCCGTACGGACGGTGCTGACCCGGCATCTGGAAGGAACGGGTGTCACCGGCGGAAGGGCGGACATCCTGCCGGTCCACGCGAGGCAGCGGGCCGGTGGTGTCGTCGTCCTGCTGCGCGGGTCGGGGTGCGTTGCGTCCTGCGTCGGAAGGGTGCTCGTCGTGCGACATGGTCGCTCCTTGCTCGTTCGGTGCTCGTTCGGTTGTTCGTCTTCATGCAGTCAACCGGCTGCTCTTGAGCAGTTGCTGGCCCGAGCCTGTGTGAAGCCTGTGCGTCCTGCCTGGCCCGGGGCCCGAGTCTGTCAGGCGCGTCGAGGGTTGAACGCCCTGCCCGCCACGCCGATTCCGGCAGGCCACATTGCACTGTCGTCACGGATCGCCACGGGATCGCCACGGAATCGACGTGCGGCGAATCATTAGCTAAACTATTGAACTGAGCTAACTACCTTGCCTGGAGGCGAAACCCACCGAATGACCCCGGATGAACGTCGGGCGATGTCCGACGAACTGCGCATGACCTGCATGAAGATCAGTCGACGCACCCGCTTCGAGAACGTCGAAAGCGTTGCGCCGCACCAGTTCTCGGTGCTCTGCAAACTGATGGACGCCCCGCTGCCGATCGGCGGTCTGGCTGAAGCCGAATGCGTGAGCCGACCCTCGATGACCCGCACGGTCGACGGTCTTGTCGAGGGCGGATACGTGGTCCGTGTCGCCGATGGCGGCGACAAGCGCCGTACGTGGGTGTACATCACCGATGCCGGGCGTGAGTCGGTGCTGCAGACCAAGCGGTCGCGCGACGTCTGGATGAACGAACGCATCGCCCAGCTCAGCGACGACGAGTGCGAACTGCTGGCGCAGGCCACTGCGATCCTCGCGCGGGTGGTCGCTCGATGAGCCCCACCTTCGCATCGCTCTCGATCTACAACTACCGCGTCTACGCCCTGGGTGCGATCGTCTCCAATGTCGGCACCTGGATGGGACGCGTCGCACAGGACTGGCTCGTCCTCACCGAACTCACCGATCACGACTCCACCGCGCTCGGCATCGTCACCGGCCTGCAGTTCGCACCCGTCGTGTTGCTCGCGCCGCTGGCCGGTTCGTTCGCCGACCGGTTCGACAAGCGCAAGCTGTTGGCGCTGTCGCAGACCTCCCTGGCGATCACTGCCGCGCTGCTCGCGGTGCTTGTGCTCACCGATGTCGCCCAGTTGTGGCACGTCTACGTGTTGGCCGGCCTGCAGGGAGTCGCGACCGCGCTGGACAACCCCACGCGTCAGGCGTTCGTCTCCGAGATGGTCCCGCCGGACAAACTCTCCAATGCCGTCGGACTCAACAGTGCCTCGTTCAATGGGGCCCGTCTCGTCGGTCCCGCGATCGCCGGTCTGCTGATCGCCGCGGTCGGCACCGGATTCACTCTGGTGATCAATGCCTTCAGCTTCATTGCCGTCCTCGGGGCGCTCGCGATGATGCACGGCGCCGAACTCACCCGGCCACCGCGCGGCAAGGGGCGCGGGGGAGTGCGCGAGGGCCTCGCCTACGTCAGGCAACGCAGCGACATCAAGCTGCTGCTGTTCGTGGTCTTCATGCTCGGCACCTTCGGCATGAACTTCCAGATCACCATCGCGCTGATGTCGACGTCGATCTTCGGTCGCGGCGCGAGCGAGTACGGACTGCTCAGTTCGGTCATGGCGATCGGGTCGTTGGCCGCGGCGCTCATGTCGGCGAGGCGTCCGAAGCCGCGGTTGCGGGTGCTGTTCACCGCGTTGATCGGTTTCACCGTCTTCTCCGCGGCGGCCGGTCTGGCACCCACGTTCTGGTTCTTCGGGCTGATGCTCATCCCGACCGGCCTGTGCGCGCTGACAGTCGTCACCACCGCCAATGCCGCTGTGCAGCTGTCCGTCTCACCGCAGATGCGCGGACGTGTGATGGCGCTCTACATGGCGATCTTCCTCGGCGGTACACCGCTGGGCGCACCGATGATCGGCTGGATCGGGGACGCCTGGGGACCGCGTTGGACCATCCTGGTCGGCAGCCTGGCGGTCGGCCTTGCCGCCGTTGCTGCCATCCTCTACGTCATGCGCACCGACCGGCTCACCGTCACTCTCGAGCGCCACCCCTGGCACCTGAACGTGGTCTCGGCCCGTCAGGCCGCCGCCGGGATCCACCCCGAGCAGGTGCGATGACCCCGCACAGTCGCCGCCTGCTGGTGGTCGGCGTCCTGCTCGGGATGCTGATCGTCGCAGGCATCGCCGCGCTCACCGGCTGACGTCAGTCCTGCGTCACCTGCTGAGCCCGCAGCGCGCGCTCGGCGTGGTCGATCTGCTCCAGGACGATGCGGCGCAGCGCCGCGGGTGAACCCGGGTTGTCGTCGTACCAACTCCTGATCGCTCCCAGTGCGGCGCGACCCTCGTCGTCCGCGTCCACGTCCGGGAACAGGCCGATCACCAAGCGCTGCGCCATCGACTGCACACGGTCTCCCCACACGGAGTCGAGCAACTCGACGTACGGCTGCGCGTACTTCGTCCCCGGATCACTGATTCCCCAACCGGTGAGCAGCGCTCGCTGCGCGTCGTTCGTGAGTTCGTCCTCGACCAGGCGTCGCCAGGTCTCGTCCTGGGCCTGCGGCGCAGCGGCCAGGGCGGTCAGCGAACTGGTGCGACCGATGAGCGTGTTGTCCTGCTCGAGCAAGTGCTGCACCTCGGCCTCGTCCCAGGCGCCCTGCCGGACGAGCGACGCGGCGAGTTTCCAGCGCAGTTCGTCGGTCAGCGTCAGACCGTCCGGCACCTTCCCGTCGGCGAGCGCGGCCGCATCGCCGGCTAGCGTGTCGGTCTGCGACGCGAATTCCGCGAGCAGATCGGCCCAGGTGCGCTGCAGATCCGACTCGGGTTCGGCGCCGGCGATAGCCACGCGTGCCACACCGCCCAACGCGTCCCACGCTGCTGTCCGGGTGCCGGCCGGCAGGAAATGGCCGACCGCGGTCTGCACCTGACCGGCGACGATGCGCAGGATCATCGCGTTGGACTCGGCGGGGGCCTGCGTGCAGAAGGTGTCGACGAAGCGGGACGCGGGGATGCGGGCGTCACGAGTGAGGTTCCACAATGCGGTCCAGACGGCGCCGCGGTCGAGATCGTCGGTGATGGACGACAGGTGCGTGCTCGCAACGTGCTGCGACTGCTCGTCGAGGCGGCCGATGCCGTAGGTCAGGTCGCCGGCGTTGACCAGTACCAGGTCGGCTCGGTTGCCGACGGCTTCGGGCACCTCCACCGATTCGCCCGTCAACGTGACCGGGGCGAGGAAGGTGCGCTCCAGCCCGGCCTCGCCCAGCGCGTATCCGGCGACCTGCAGTTGGTGCGGTCGGACGACCTCATCGCCGGTGATCCGGTCGGTGCACCGTTGCCGGACGACGAGTTCGGTCACGGCGCCGCCGTGACCGCGCGACGTGTCGGCGGTGAGTTCGGACGGGGACGTGGTGCGCAGCCAGGCGTCCGCCCAGCGCCACAGGTCGTGCTCGGTGTGCGGTTGCAGGGCGGTCAGCAGATCGTTGAAGGTCGCCGAACCGAATGCGTGCGCGGCGAAGTAGTCACGTGCGCCGGCGAAGAAGGACTCCGGTCCGATGATCGCCTGCAGTTGGCGCAGGACGGCTGCGCCCTTGGAGTAGGTGATGCCGTCGAAGTTCTGGGCCGCGGCCTCGAGATCCTCGATCCGGGCGATGACCGGGTGGGTGCTGGGCAACTGGTCGTAGGTGTACGCCCAGAGCTTGCGTCCGCTGGCGAACTGTAACCACGCCTGGTCGAACCGGGTCGCCTCCTGAGTGACCTGGTAGCCCATCAGGTCGGCGAACGATTCCTTCAGCCACAGGTCGTCCCACCACTTCGGGGTGACCAGGTCGCCGAACCACATGTGCGCCATCTCGTGCAGGATCACTGCGGCACGGGAGGTGCGCTGCATGGTGGTGGCGCCGCCACGGAAGAGATAGTCCTCGGTGAAGGTCACCAGGCCGGGGTTCTCCATCGCGCCGATGTTGTACTCCGGCACGAACACTTGGTCGTACTTACACCCCACGAAGTTCTCCGCTCGTCCCTCGCTGCGATCCTTCGCGGGGGCCGCGTAAGAAGAACCGCCCCAGGGGTAAGGGAATCCGTACGCGCGGTCGTAGAAGTCGAGCCCCGCCTTGGTGGTGTAGAAGATCTCGTCGGACTCCAGGTGCTCCAGCATTCCCCGCCGGCACATCGCGGTGAGTTCGATCGTCTGCGAACTGCCGTCGGCGCGCTTGACGCTCCAGGTGTCCTGGACCACGGCGTACGGCCCCGCGATGAGGGCCACGATGTAGCTCGACAGCGGCGGAGTCGGCGCGAACGTGTGGGTCGTGCACTCGCCCGCGGGCTCGGACGACACCTCCGGCTGGTTCGAACGCACCAGCCACTGCGACGGCGCGGTCACCACGAAGGTGAACTGGCCCTTGAGGTCGGGCTGCTCGAAGCAGGCGAACATGCGGCGCGCATCGGTCGGCTCGCAGTGGGTGTAGAGGTAGGTGTTGCCGTCCTCGGGATCGGTGAATCGGTGCAGCCCCTCACCGGTGCGACTGTACTTGCAGAGGGCGTCGACGACGACTGTGTTCTCGCCGATCTCCAAGTCGTGCAGGAGGATTCGCGCGCCGTCGTAGTCCTCCAGGTGCACCTGCCGACCGTTGACCGTGACCGAATCGATGACGTCGGTGACCAGGTCGATCCAGGTTGAGGTGCCGGTGGAGTCGAACACCACGGTCGAACGCGAGCGGTAGGTCTCCGCGTCCGTCGCAGCCTCGGAGAGGTCGAGTTCGACGCGGTAGGTGCGCACCTTCAGCTGGTCGCCCCGTGCGTCACATTCTTGGCGGGTGAGGTTCAGATCACTGGTCACGGAACCCGAGTCAAACATGTTGCGGCGCCGGCTGCGTCATCAGGCCGAGTGAACGACTCAGCCCAGCACGAAGTCAATGCACCTGGTCAGCGCGGAGACGTCGTCGGGTTCGACGGCGGGGTACATGCCGATACGCAACTGGTTGCGGCCGAGCTTTCGGTACGGCTCGGTGTCGACGATCCCGTTGGCGCGCAACGTCTTCGCGAGTGCCGCCGCGTCGACGGACTCGTCGAAGTCGATCGTGCCGACGACCTGGGAACGGTGCTTCGGATCGGTGATGAACGGCGACGCGTACGAGGACGCGTCCGCCCAGGAGTACAAACGCGAGCTGCTGTCGAAAGTACGGCTCGCACATCCCGCGAGCCCACCGTGCGCGAGCATCCAGGCCAACTGCTCGTCGAGCATGATCAACGTCGCCAGGGCCGGAGTGTTGAGCGTCTGGTGTTTGCGCGAGTTCTCGATCGCGAGTTGCAGGTTGAGGGAGTCGGGGATCCACCGGTCGCCCCGCGCGGTGATCTCGGCGGCGCGTTCGAGCGCAGCCGGCGACATCAGCGCGAGCCAGAGTCCACCGTCCGAGGCGAAGGACTTCTGCGGAGCGAAGTAGTAGACGTCGCAGGCGGATACGTCGAGTTCGAGGCCGCCCGCGGCCGAGGTGCCGTCGACGACGGTCAGTGCGTCGGCGTCCACCCGCTCGACCTCGATCATCGCGCCGGTCGACGTCTCGTTGTGCGCGGTCGCGTACAGGTCGACGCCGTCGACCGGGGACAGGTCGGCCACGCCGCCGGGCTCCACCGAACGCACGTCGGGGTCGGCGAGGAACGGAGCCTTCGTGGTGACGGTCGCGAACTTCGAGCTGAACTCACCGAACACCGCGTGCTGCGACCGCTCGCGCACCAGGCTGCAGGCGGCGACGTCCCAGAAGGTGGTCGAGCCACCCAACCCGAGCACGACCTCATACCCGTCGGGGAGGTCGTAGAGCGAGGCGAGACGTTCCTGGACGCGGGCCACGAGCTCCAGCACCGGCGCCTGGCGGTGGCTGGTGCCCATCACCGACCGTGCCTGTGCGGCAAGTGAATCGAGCTGCTCAGGGCGTACCTTGCTGGGCCCGCTGCCGAAGCGCCCGTCGGTGGGCAGGAGTTCGCTGGGGATCTTCACCACATCGGTCACGCTGCACAGTCTGGCAGCGCGTAGCTTTGGGCCATGGAACCGATCGCCCGATGGGACTACGCCGGCGAAGGCCTCGACGAACAACAGATTCCCGCTGCGCCGTGGGAGTTGGTCCGCGGCTGGGTCGAGCAGGCCCGCGCCCGAAGCCAGCAGGAACCCGACCTTCGCGAGCCCGACCAGATCTCGATCGCCACCGTCGACGCCGATGGCGGGCCGAGCGTCCGCACCGTGCTGATGCGCTACCTCGAGCCTGCCGGACCCGGTTTCTACACCAACCTCGACTCACGCAAAGCCGTTGCCCTGCAGGAGAATCCGAAGATCGCCGGCACGCTGACGTGGGCACCCATGTTCCGTGCCATCCGCTTCGAGGGCACCGCACGAATGCTCGACCGCGACACCGTCCGCACGTACTTCGAGTCCCGTCCATGGGGCAGTCGGATCGGTGCCTGGGCGTCGGCGCAGTCGCAGCCGATCCACGACCGCACGGTGCTGGAGGATCGCGTCCGCGAACTCGAACTCAAGTTCCCCGACACCGGTCACGCCGACGACGTCCCGCTGCCCGACAACTGGGGCGGGTACGTCATCGACTGTCACGCTGTGGAGTTCTGGGCCGGACGCTCCTCGCGGCTGCACGACCGATTGGTCTACCTGCGCGAGGGTGACGGCGATCTCGCGGAAGACTGCTGGCGCGTCGAGCGTCGCCAGCCCTGAACCGGCCCCGAAGGCCGACAGGAAAAAACCCGTTGATCGAGGGCGATCACCGACCTACGCTCGGAGGTACACGAGAAAGGAGGTGGTCCGACTCATGATTTCTTATCGGACGCGTGAGGTGGTTGCGCGCTAGCGCACCCTTCGGTCTGCCGTAGTGGCAGACCGTGGACGTGCGGGAGCGAATCCATCGCCGCCGCCGCAGCCCGTGGGAGCGTGCATCGTCCAGCACGCACCGGCCATCAGGCCGGAACCCATGGGCTGTTCCATGCCCGGGTGACGATCAGCCGGCCATCATCCCGAAACCGATGAGCAGCGCGGCCAGGTTGGTGAACAGCACCGGGCGGCTGGCGGTCGTGCGGAGGTCGACCAGCGGGTCGTGGTGCCGCAATTCGTATGCGTCCCAAGCCAGTAGGACGAGCTTGCCTATGACCGGGCACGAACACGGGTGGCCCAAATCGAACGACGAGCACTCGTGAACGGCGCGCACATGACCTGCGGATGGCCCGCGGAGGAGCTTCGGATGACTTGCGCCGAACATGGAAGCGGCCGGCACGCCAAGGGGTGCGCACCGGCCGCGATGTCCAACGAGGGACATCCAAGACAGAAGAACCAAGGGGTAGTTCTTTGTCCGACGACATTTCTACCCCATCTGGGGTCGGTTTCAAATAAAGATGACGAAACCTTTCGCCGAGCGGTCCGGTCAGGCCATGGCGCCCGGTCAGTTTCGGGACCAACGGCCCTTGCGTCGGTGGTAGGTGGCAGGCTGGGCACCGTGAGTGACCTGATCGATACCACCGAGATGTACCTGCGCACGATCTTCGACCTCGAGGAAGAAGGCATCGTGCCGCTGCGGGCCCGTATCGCCGAGCGTCTCGGGCACTCCGGTCCCACCGTCTCCCAGACGGTCGCCCGCATGGAACGGGACGGTCTGCTCACGCTCGCCGGTGACCGGCACCTCGAACTCACGCCGCAGGGGCGGCTGCTCGCGACCCGCGTCATGCGCAAGCACCGCATCGCCGAGCGACTGTTGGTCGACGTCCTCGGGATGGAACTCGAGTACGTCCACGACGAGGCGTGCCGGTGGGAGCACGTGATGAGCGACCGCGTCGAACTGAAGATTCTGGAGCTGCTTCAGGAGAAGGAGCTCTCGCCGTTCGGCAACCCGATCCCGGGTCTGGAGGAGCTCGGGCAGACGGCCACCGCGACGAAGTTCCGCGACGGCGTCGTGCCGCTCACCTCGGCCGTCACAGACACCGAGGCCGACCACGTCGTGCGTCGCATCGGCGAACCGGCACAGGCCGACCACGACACCCTCGCCGTGTTGACCAGCGGGGGAGTCGTTCCGGGCGCTCGCGTCAGTTCACGCCGCGACGGCGACCGCGTCCTGGTGCAGGCGGTCGGCGCGGATGCGATCTCGCTGCCGCTCGATGTGGCCAGTCACGTGTTCGTCGACGCCTGACGAACGGCCGCGACCCGTGGCTCGGATCACGAAGGCGAGGCTGACCTGCGCCCAGGTTCGTAGGCCTGCACAATGGTCCGAGTGACTGCACCCCACTCCGGCTCCGCCGCCGGCAAGAAGGCCGGCTTCGGTCTCGTCGTCTCGGCCCTCGGTGTCGCCTTCGGCGACATCGGCACCAGCCCGCTGTATGCGATGCAAACGGTGTTCAACATCGACCACGGCGACGTGAAGGCGACGATCCCGCACGTCCTGGGCATCATCTCGCTGATCTTCTGGTCGATCACCGGCATCGTCAGCGTGAAGTACATCGTGTTCATCCTGCGCGCCGACAACGACGGTGAGGGCGGCATCATGGCGCTCTCGCACCTGACCCGGCGCAGCGTGAAGCCGGGCGGCAGGAGATTCCGGACGATCGTCGTCCTGGGCGTGATCGGGGCGGCGCTCTTCTACGGCGACAGCATCATCACGCCGGCGATCTCGGTGCTGTCCTCGGTCGAGGGCCTGGAGGTCGCGGCACCGGAGGTCCACGATTGGATCCTTCCGCTGGCGGTGGTGATCATCGTCTTGCTCTTCGCCGTCCAGCGTTTCGGATCGGAGAAGATCGGACGCGCGTTCGGCCCGGTGATGGTCATCTGGTTCCTCACGCTCGCCCTGCTCGGGATCCCGCACATCGCCGCCCAGCCGAGCGTCCTGAAGGGTCTGTCCCCGACGTACGCGCTCGACTTCCTGGTCGGCGAACCCTTCGTCGCGTTTGTCGCGATGGGCGCCGTCGTGCTGGCCGTGACCGGAGCGGAATCGCTCTACGCCGACATGGGGCATTTCGGGCGTCCGCCCTTGTCGCGCGCGTGGTTCTTCATGGTGATGCCGTGCCTGCTGATCAACTACCTCGGTCAGGCCGCCATGATCATCGAGGACCCGACGAAGATCGACAGCCCGTTCTTCCATCTCGCGCCGACCTGGGCCACCCTGCCGCTGGTCGCGCTCGCGACCCTGGCAACCGTGATCGCATCCCAGGCGGTCATCTCCGGTGCCTATTCGATGTCACGTCAGGCCGAGCGCCTCGGTTACCTGCCGCGCCTGACCGTGCGGCAGACGTCCGAGCACGAGGGCGGTCAGATCTACGTCCCCGCCATCAACTGGATGTTGTTCGGTGGCGTGATCGTGCTCATGCTGATGTTCCGGTCGTCCGAGCGCCTCGCTGCCGCCTACGGCGTCGCGGTGACGAGCATGTTCATCATTACGACCCTGATGTTCCTGGTGCTGGCTCGCGCTCGGTGGAAGTGGCCGACGTGGCGAATCGCCTTGGTGCTCATACTTTTCGCCCCGCTGGAGATCATCTTCGTCTCTGCCAACCTCACCAAGGTGACGCACGGTGGCTGGCTGCCGCTGCTCGTCGCAGCCTGTGTGGCGACCGTGATGTTCACGTGGCGCCGAGGGCAGACCATCATCACCGAACGGCGCGCCAAGCTTGAGGGCCCGCTGCTGCCGTTCCTGGACGACCTGCACGCCGATCCATTGATGCGGGTGCCCGGCACCGCAGTCTTCATGCACCCCAACAAGGAGACCGCACCGTTGGCGCTGCGTGAGAACGCGAGCTTCAACCACGTGATCCACGAGAACGTCCTCATCGTCACGACCGTCTCGGCCAACATCCCGCATGTGCCCCTCGACGAACGGGTAACGATCGACGACCTCGGCGACCCGTTCGACCACATCACCCACCTCACGGTGCGCTTCGGCTTCATGGACGACCAGGACGTGCCGGCCGCGTTGGAGACCGCTCGTGACATGGGCGTCGACTTCGACGCCGACGAGGTCTACTACTTCCTGTCCCGGATCAGCGTGCAGATGTCGCAGGACAGTTCGATGCCCAAGTGGCGCAAGCGTGTCGTCATCGGCCTCGCACACAATGCGGCCACTCCGGTGCAGTACTTCCGGCTACCCGAGGAGCGCACGGTGATCATGGGCGCGAACGTCGCGCTCTGAGCCGCACTGAGGCGCACTGAGGCGGCGATGCGCTGCCCGGATCAGCGTGTGGGCATCGGGTAGGACTTGTGGCTCACGATCCGCTTGCTGCTGAACGCACCGGCCGGCTGGTCGGGTGAGGTGTCGAACCGACCGGTCATGTCGACGATGAAGTCGCAGGAGGCGTACCGGTTGTACACCGAGTAGCGCAGCCGGGTGTTGTCGTCGTTGCGCGGTGTCACGACCACAGTCCCGTTGGCGCGCTCGCGGTTCGGCGCGACGTTCGTAGTGCTGCTGTCCGTGGGTGCCGTGCCGGACCACATCGTCAGGTGCGTGCCGGTGGTGGCTCTCGTGCCGATGAGGTTGCCGACGAAGGCCTGGGTACGAGTGTTCACCAGGTGGCCGGGGACCAGCAGGTTCGTTGTGCTGTTGGTGCCGCGCGCAGCCTTGGTCGTGCCGAGGCCGAACCGGGAGTCGACCAGGCGCGTGGGGGTCACCGGCACGAAGACGGAGCCCACGCCGTCCGCAGCGGTCGTGTAGAAGCCGGCGATGTCGACGACGACATCGACGGACCCCGCGCCGATCGCGGTGATGCCGAAGGAGTAGCGGGAGTTGCCCAGTGCGTCGACGCCTCGGTAGGTGACCGGCACGTTCGTGGTGTTGGGCGAGACTTCGTTGCGGGCGTACTGCAGGGTGGACGTCGCCGGGCGGGTACCCGTGCCGCTCCACGTCGTCAGATATCCGCTGGAGGTCGACCCGGCGACCGCCGTGATGTTGGCGACGACCGCCTTGAGTCGCGACCCGGCGCTGTCGTAGAAGCCGAACTCCTCCACGCGGGTACTGCCGGAGCTCAACGCTCCCTTGTTGTAGCGGGTGTCGTCGAGACGGTAGGGATCCTGCGGGCTCAGCAGCGTCCCACCGGTCTGCGTGGAGCCCGTCCCGGCGTACCAGCCCACGACATCGACCAGCAGATCGGCGCCGCCTGCACCGGCGCGCACGATGATCGTGCCGTCAGCACCTACGGGCACGGTCGCGGTGACGGACCCGGTCCACCCGGCGCGGAAGTTGAGTGTCGACGTCGCAGGCAGCGAGGTGCCGGACGGGAATGCGGTGAACCACCCTCTCGAATGTGCCTTCACAGCAGTCAGGTTGACCACGATCGCGCGGACTCCGGTCGCGGGAATACCCGCGACGCCCGCTGCACGAACGGTCACCGATTCACCCGTGTCGACCGAACCGATCGGAGCACCCTGTCCGATGCGCGTGTCGACGAGCCGAGTCGGGGCGGCCGGCAGGTAGTTGCCTGCAGCAGTGCGCGTCACGGCGGTCGGCAGCGCAACGGAAGCCGAAGCGGGGCCGGCGTGGACGGCGCCGAGGCCGGACACGAGCAGGGTGGTGGTCGCGGCCATGGCGCGCTTCATCGGGATGCCTTCCGGGCGAGGGAGTCTCGCCGTCAGAGTACCCAGCCCGAACCCCTCAGCCGCGCATGCTGAGCCACGGCCGGTGCATGTGCAACCGCCGTCCGGTCACCTCGTTCGGGTCGATCGCGACAACATTGAACTTCGGGGTGTTGATCCAGGGACGCAGGCGGACCCGTTCTGCGACGTATGCGGAGTCTGCCTCCAAGACGTGTGCGCGCCCGCGCACGATCACGCTGATGGCTTCGTCTCCCAGAAGTTGGTCGACCTCGAACGCCACGTCGTCGTTCATCGTGATGCCGAACAGCTTGCTTCCCTCCGCGGTGCGGAAGATCAACCGGTTGTCGTCGTCGACCGCGTAGTTGACGGGAACGATGTGCACTTCACCGAGCAGGTGGTAGGCCAGGCGCCCGAGTTCCTGGCTGCGCAGGAACTCGTAGCACTCGAGATCGCTGAGTTCGGTCGGTCGGAACGTGTCGTCGGTCATCGTGGTTCGCCTCTCTCGCTGATTACTACTCATGGTAGTACTAGTCGCGGGCGATGGCACGGGGTAAGTTTCCGACGTGCTGAAGCAAACGCAGGTCGGGCGTCGTCGAGTTCTCCTCGGGGCGATGGGTGTGGCCGCGGCCCCCATGCTGAGCTTGGCGATCGCGCCGCCCGCGAGCGCTGTCACGAAGACGCGCTTGGATTCGACGATCGGTTCCTATGTACGCGCTCGCGGGGGACGGTCGGAATCTCGTTGTGGGACAACCGGACCGGGGTGCACTACACCTACAACTCGTTCTCCAACGAGACGCTCAGCACGGTCAAGATCCTCATCCTGTGCACGGTTCTGCGGGTGTCCCGCGAGCAGGGGCGTCCGTTGACCTCCTCCCAGCGCACCCTCATCGGACGGATGATGGGCTCGAGCGACAATGCCGCGACCGACACCTTGCTGGCGCAGGTGGGCGTCTCGAACGTCCAGCGGGTGACCCGGCTCCTCGGTCTGACGTACACGACGATCCGGGGTGGCGGCGCTGCCGGCAGTTCCACCTGGTGGGGCTATTCGACGACCGTGCCGTGGGACTTCCTGAAGCTGGAGACCTACCTGGTCAACGGGACGCCGGTGCTCACCCCTGCCGAGCGCACCTACGTCCGCTCCTGGATGTCGAACGTGACCTCCAGTCAGATCTGGGGCGTGGTCAACCCCTCCTTCGCCTCCATGGTGAACGCCGAGGTCAAGAACGGCTGGGGGCCGCGGACGGGGGGCTACCGGCTCAACTCGGTCGGCCGGATCAAGGGGTACGGCCGCGACTATCAGATGGCGATGTTGTCGCGCTCGCCGAACGGGTTCTACTACGGGCGCGACACGCTCAACGGGGTCAGCTCGATCGTCTTCCGCGAACTGGCCACGCCGCTGACCTGATCGCCCGTAGTTCCGATGCACTCGTGCTCGCGCCCTAGGAGCACAATGGATCTCGGGACGTGTTGCACCGTCCCGAGTGTGAAGAGGTGAGCAGTCATGGGGTCCCTCGAGAAGTTCGAGGCGTCGGTGGCCGATCGGGTCGCCCGACCGCCGGGCGCGTTCTGGCTCGCCACCGAGATTCCGCGCGTCGCCCTCGGTGTGCACCTGATGGCGTCGGCGGTGCCGCTGCTTGCCACCACGGCCTCCGGAGACGGCCACCCGGTCCTCGTCCTGCCCGGGTTGGGCGCGAACGACCTGTCCACCCTCGCCTTGCGCAACTTCCTGCGGTTGCGCGGCTGGCGCCCGTACGGCTGGCACCTGGGCCGTAATGTCGGTCCCACGGCCGCCGTTCGTGCCGAGCTTCCGGTCGCGATCCAGCGCATCGCTCGCCGCAACCGCGCCAAGGTCTCGGTGATCGGGTGGAGCCTGGGCGGTATCTACGCTCGCGAACTGGCTCACCAGCACCCCGAGTGCATCCGTCAGGTCATTACGCTCGCTTCGCCCTACCGGCTGCAGCACCCGCGCCAATCCCGCGCCGAATCCATGTTCACCCGGTTCGCTCATCTGCACGCACAGGATGCCGAGCAACCCACCGCGACCGGTCGAAGCGCGTACCCGCTGTCGGTGCCCTCCACGTCGTTCTGTTCCAAGGAAGACGGCATCGTGGCGTGGCAGCACTGTCTCGAGCCTGCGACCGAACATTCCGAGAGCGTTCGCGTGCGCTCGAGTCACCTGTCGATCGGCTTCGATCCGCACATGTTCTACGCGATCGCCGACCGTCTCGCCCAACCGGAGGACGACTGGCGTCCCTTCGTGCCGCCGGGTGCCCTGCGTTGCTTCTTCCCCGAGTCCGACAACCCACACGGAGATGCCGATGTCGCCTGAGAGCCCGTTCACCGCACCGCTGGCCGAGCGTGGAGCCGAGTACCGCACGGTCGATCTCGACGGTGAGGTTCACTACCTCGACTTCGGTGGCGACGGCACGCCGTTCGTGCTGGTCCATGGACTCGGCGGACATTCGTTGAACTACATGCTGATCGGACCTCTGCTGCGCGACGCGGGGTACCACGTCTACGCGCCGGATCTCGGCGGATTCGGTCTGACCCGTGCCGCGGATCGCTCGCCGACCGTGCGCAGCAACGCCAAATTGGTGCGGCAGTTCATCGAGACTGTCGTCGGGGAGCCCGCCCTCGTCGCCGGCAACTCGATGGGTGGGCTCATCTGCGCGATGGTCGCGTCCGCGCACCCCGACCTGGTGCGCGGCGTGGTGCTGCTCAACCCGGCGATGCCCGCCCCGCGCCGTCATCCCGGACGCCAGATCTCCTCTCTGCGAACGCTTTTCACTCCGGCCGCCGTCGGTATGTACAGCCGCGCACGTAAGCGTCCGATCACGCCGGAGGCGGAGGTCGACAATGCGATGCGGATCTGTTTCGCCGACTACGGCTCGCGGGACAACGACATGTTCGACGTGCATGTCGACATGGCCAAGGCTCGCCGCCAGTTCCCGGACGCGATGCAGGCACTCGGAATCGCCGCCCGGTCGATGTTCCAGGAAACCATCTCGCACGGTGCCGTGCTCGGCCGTTACCGGGCGATCAGGGTGCCCGTCCTGCTGATCCACGGCGTGCAGGACCGGTTGGTGCCGGTCGAGGCGGCGCGGTGGGCCAAGCGGGCCATCCCTCGCTGGATGTACGAGGAGTGGGAGGCCACCGGTCACGTGCCGATGATCGAGCACCCCGATCGCACCGCGAAAACCATTGTCGGATGGGTGGATTCGCATATCCGACCCGCCGCATGAAGCAACTCTCCGCCCTCGACGCGGCGTTCCTCGGGCTCGAGAACTCCACCATGACGGGCAACATCAGCAGCATCATGTTGCTGGATCCGTCCGGTCTCGACGATGAGTTCGACCTGGCACACATCACCCAGTTCGTCGCCGAGCGCCTCGACCGGGTCATCTTCTTCCGCAAGCGCCTGGCCGAGGTGCCGTTCGGCCTCGACCGGTCCTACTGGGTCGACGACGACCACTTCGACCTGAGTTACCACGTGCGAGAGAGTGCGCTGCCGCGTCCGGGCACGGTCGAGCAACTCATGGAGTTGGCGACGCGCATCCACGAGCGACCGCTCGACACCAGCCGTCCACTGTGGGAGTTGTACCTGGTGACCGGACTTGCCGATGGGCGCGTCGCGTTGATCACCAAAACGCACCACGTGGTGATCGACGGGGTGTCCGGCATGGAGGTGCTCAGTGCGCTCGTCGACCTGGAGCCACTACAGCTGACCGGGAAACCGTTCAAGTTCGTTCCGGAGCCGGCGCCGTCCTCGGTGGGTCTGCTGGCCCGCTCGGCGATCGGGATGTTGCAGCGTCCGGGCGATGCATGGACGGTCGTGACCGGCCTGGCGAAGTGGACCCCGGCGATGCTCTCGCTCAGCGCACTCAAGCCGCGTAATCCGTTGCGGCAAAAGGACGCCGATCCGGAGATCGTCACCGACTCCCTGCCGGTCCGACCACCGGTCACCACCTTCAACGGACGTATTTCGCGCCGTCGGCGGCTCGGCGTGATCGACCTGCCGTTGCACGACATCAAGACGGTCAAGAACGCGTTCGGCACGTCTGTGAACGACGTGGTGATGGCGGTGATGGCGGGCGCCGTCCGGCGATGGTTGCTGCAGGACGGGGGAGTCACCGGGACGCCGCTCGTGGCGATGGTGCCGGTGGCGGTCCGCTCGGCGGATCGGTCCGAGCAGGGCAACTTCGTCACCGCGATGCTGGCCACGCTGCCCACTCACCTCGAGGACCCGAAGGACCGCCTGCGGCGCAGTTCGAAGTTCACGAAGTCGGCACGCAAGAAGGGTGGAGCGGTGCCACCGACGGTGCTGACGTCGGCGATGCAGTTCGCGCCGCCGGTGATCTTCGGCCGTGCTGCTCGCGCGATGTGGGAGACCGGCATCTTCCGCACCATCAGGCCGTTCAACCTCATCATCTCCAACGTGCCCGGTGGCAGCCGGCAGGCATACGTCGCGGGCGCGGAACTGCAGGCGATGTACCCGCTGTCGGTGTTGGCCGACGGGATCGGGCTCAACATCACCCTGCTGGGCTACCGCGATCTGCTGCATGTGGGCATCACCACCGATCCGGAACTGGTGCCTGACCCGCAGCAGATCTGCGAGTGGGCGGTCGAGGAACTGGCGCTGTTGGTGCAGGAGGCCGAACGGCCCGCCTCACAGACTGATTGACCGGTCTCAGGCTGCTCGTCGTGCGGCCAAGGCGACCGCTGCGCTCGCCACGGCTGCGATCCACAGCCCGGCCATGACCTGTTGGGTGTGCCAGCGTGAGGCGAGCGCGGCGATGATCATCGGCAGGAAGAAGCCGAGATAGGTGAGGCAGTAGAAGACCGCGTTGGTCATCGCCAGGTGAGTCGCGTCGGCGGCGTGCTCGACGCGGGTGAGCCCGCCGACGAGGTTGAGTCCGTATCCGCACCCCAGCACCGCTCCGGCGGCAACTGCTAGCAGCGGATTCGGTTGCCACGCAACGAGAGCCACCATCGGGATGCCGACCAGCACGGCCACCATGCCGAGCAGGCTGACCACGCCCGGACGCTGCGCCTCCAGGTCACGGGCGGGCTGCTGCACCAGCACGCCGATGCCGAGCGTCACACCCGACATGGCGCCGCTGAAGGCGATCGACCAGCCGCTGATGTGCTGACCGACGAGGGCGGGGATGGTGACGATGCCCAGCGACGGGCAGGCGAACACCCACGGCGCCATCGGCGCGATGCGTCCCCAGAAATGCGTCGACAGGGCCGCGTGCGACGGGCGAGTCGCAGGGACGTCCGGCTCGCCGATCGCGACGAGATGGTCGGGGGCATGCTGGGAGCGCATCGGAGCGTTCCACACGACCGCCGCGGCAACAGCCGTCAGGGCGATGTGGACGAGGTACGGGACGACCTTGGGGCCGGCAACCCATTCGGCGAGCACCCCGGCCGCCACGGGGCCGAGGCAGAACCCGCCCGACAACGACATCGCGGCCCGACGGGCGCCCGTCCCTGCAGGTGCATCGCTGGACAGTTCCTTGACCCAGGTCGAGCCCGGCGCCATGGCGGCACCGGTTGCCATGCCGTACAGCACACGTCCGATGAACAGCAGGACGGAGTTCGATTCACCGATCGCCAGCACAGCCGAGGCGAGAGCACTGAACACCATGACCGGTCGGAGCACCGCACGGTGGCCGAAGCGTCCGGCCAGTGCAGCCGAACCCAGCAGGGCCGGGACCAGGCCGAGAACGTATGCCGCGAACATCGCGTTGACGAAGGTGGGGGTGAGTCCGTTCTCCGCGCGGTAGACCAGCAGCAGCGGGGAGAACTCGTTGGCCCCCCATCCGACGACGAACAGCGCGAACGCGACGCGCATCCATGGCTTCACCGGCACAGCCTGGCAGGCATGAATCCGGCGAGCATCACTGCAGGTGCGGACATCCGTCGTGCCCCCTCCCACCGCACCGACCGATCGGTGGGCTTGTGGACCGGTGCTCGCCGTCCGGGTCGCCGGCCTGACATGCTGCACCCATGCCGTCGTCCCGTGGTTCGCGTCCGCTCCCGCACCAGGAAGTCGTTCGTCGTGCTACCCAGCAGTACGCCTCCCTGCACCCGAAGTTGCGCGTCGCCGCTGAAGAAGCGGTCGATCTCGTCGTCGGCATCCTGGACGACGCCGGCCTCAACTACCTGACCGTCACCGGCCGAGCCAAGAGCGTCGAGTCGTTCGCCGACAAGGCCGGCCGGTTGCGGGACGGTACGCCGGTCTATCCCGACCCGATGTCCGACATCGGCGACGTGATCGGTCTGCGGGTCATCACCTACGTGCGTTCGGACGTCGCGGCGGTCGCTCAACTGCTGGCCACCGAGGCAGTCGTGCTGGACGACCGGGACATGGGCAGCGAGACCGCGAGCGAGGGGCGCTGGGGTTACGCGAGCCGGCACCTGCAGATCCAGCTCTCGGCCGAGGACCGCAAGGCCCACCCGAAGATCGGAGACCGGCACGTACAGGTGCAGATCCGTACCGTGCTGCAGCACGCATGGGCCGAGTTCGAGCACGACATCCGTTACAAGGGGACGGTTCCGGATGAGTACCGCTCCGACTTCGATCGTCGTTTCAGTCTTGCGGCGGGTCTGCTCGAGCTCGCCGACCTCGAGTTCTCGGCGATCCGCGAACGCCTGCAACGGCCGGTGCACGCGCCCTCCTCCGGCGACCCCGAGGTCGACCCGCGCATCGACCCGCGCGAGTTGGCCGCGTTCCTGGCCGGTCAGTACGCGGACGCCAGCTGGTCGCGTCCGGAGCACTACGCCTGGATGTCGGGGCTCGTCCTCGAGCTCGGGATCACCTCGCTGACCGAGCTCGCCGATGCGATCCGCAGTATCGACGTCGCGGACGTGGACCGGCGAATGGGTTATCGCAACCCGCCGGGCGCCGTCCGCCGGTTGGATGACGTCCTGCTGGTCGCGTTCGGTGAGAGGTACATCGATCTGCACGACAACTCCCACCGCGTCGACCGGCTGAAGACGCGGCTGGCGAAGATGAAGTCCGCCGGCTGACTCGCCTACGCACTCATCAGCGGCTTCTGAACGCCCAAGGCTTCCGCCGACTTTGGCTGGTTGAGCCCTACGGCGGAATGTCACCACCGCCGGCCGCAGGCTTCGGGGGCCTAGGAGCGTTCGCTGGTTGAGCCCTGCGCCCGAGGTACGAGGGCGCAGGTGCCGAAACCACGGCGACATAGACGGACACCCGACCCGCCGAGGAAGGGCTGTGCATAAATAGGCCCGCGAAGCCGGGCTGTGGATACCGTCAAGTAGCGAATTCTGTTGTCGACGAACGAAATTCAGGGACCAAACCCTTCCCCACACTGTTCGAACACCTGTACGATGAAGGTAGACCGGAAGCGCACCAAGGGAGGGTGAGTGGGCATGGTGAACGAACGCTGGTCGAGTAGCTGCGAGCCCCCAGGGGCGAGCGGCGCGATCGAGACCCGGTGCGGTTCGACGGCTGCTGAACCGGCCCCTGCGTACCCGGGCGAGGCGGGTGAGTGTGCTGGGTCGGTGCGTGAGGTGCTGCCGGATGTGTGCCGGTTGGCGTCGATCTCGGTGAATCTGAGTGATGTGGAGCTGACGGTGGCGGCGCAGTCGTTGGCGGTGATGATGCAGCAGGCGGAAGCAGCGTTGGTGGCGGTAACTGCTGAGGCGATCGAGCGGGGAGCGGTGGATCGGTCGACCGCGGCGGGTGCGGGGCAGTGGGTGCAACGGTTGTCCAGTGGTGAGGACGCGGGCTCAGTGCTCGGCGCGCAGACAGCGTCGCTCGCGGGGCCCCTGGTTCGGGTGGATCCGGTTGAGACAGAACACGATTCCGACGGTTCCGACTGTTCCGACGGTTCTGATGTGTCGTGTGCTGTGGCTGCTGGTGGTTTGGAGCCGGCGCATGCTGCCCGGGTTGCTCGGTTGGCGGACGCGTGTCGGTCGCCGTTGAATGCTCGGTTGGCTGCTGCGGTGACCTCGGGGGCGGTGAACACCACGATCGCGAATGCGGCGTTGTTCAACACCGCGAAGGTGAAAGCGGTGGTGCCGACCGCGGGTGTGGACGAGATTTATGGGTGGTTCCTGTCGCTGGCGCCGGGTGATGGGGCGCGGGCGGTGCGGGAGTTGACCAAGCGGATCCTGGCTGAGTACGGCCAGGAGGTGCTGGATGAGAAGGAAGACGCGTTGCAGCGGCACGAGTCGTTGTCGTGGACTGATCTGCCGGAGGGCATGGTGCGGTTCACCGGTGACTTCTCTGCTGATCATGCCGAGGTGATCAAGCACGCGATCGGAGCATTGTCGGCGCCGTCACCGGTGTCGGAGTGCTGCGAGGATCCGCATCACCGGCACTACCCGGGTGCGAGCAGGTCGGGTGAACCGGATCTGCGGACGCCGGGCAAGCGGCGCGCGGATGCGTTGCTGATGTTGATCATGGTGGGTGCGCAGGCTGTTGATGGTGACGGCAGTGTGAAGACGTTCGGGACGGCCCGGTTGGTGGTCACGATCGATTACGGGGTGCTCGCCAAAGCGCTTGCGGGGTTGGGCGTCACTGATGGTGGTGTGGGTGTCACACCGGACACGGTGCGGCAGTTGGCGTGTGATGCGGAGATCATTCCGATGGTGTTGGGTTCGAAGAGTCAACCGTTGAACGTCGGACGCAAAGTCCGGTTGGTCGACAAGGAACTGCGACGAGCAGTGATCCAACGAGATCGGCACTGCAGCTTCGATGGGTGCACGCGGCCGCCGGTGATGTGCGAGGTCCACCACGTTCAACCGTGGTGGACCGGTGGTGAAACATCCCTGGCGAACTCAGCCCTGTTGTGCGGCACGCATCACCGGATCGTGCACCGTGACAACCTCACCGCGACCGTTACCGACGAAACCGTGACCTGGCACCACCAAAAGAAGACCGCCTCCGCGGCCTGACCGATCGAAGCCCTCAGGTTCGACCGATGTTTTCAGTTCCACCGAGGGGTCATTCGCCAGGACATGATTCCTGTCACCACTCGGTGACGTTCTCGAGCGAAATGAATCAGAGCGACGCGAGCACTTGTAGCGTCACGACGCTGCGAGATTTGTGAGCGGCGTAGCGGTCCGTCTACTCGTGAGCAGCAAGACCGCGACCGCCTCGCACAGCACGGCGAGGACGATCGCCGCCGCTCCCACCGCGGTGCTGAGTGAGACGACAGTGGCGACCGCGCCGACGCCGATCGCGGTGGCGGCCTGCAGCGTGTAGGCGACCAGATAGAGGAACGACAGTGTGGCACCCCGGTGATGCGTAGGAGACAGGTCGTTGATGAGTCCGAGCCCGCCGGTGAACGCCAGCGCGTAGGCGATCCCGCCGACGACGCACCAGCCGAGGAACAACGGAAGCGATCCGAAGCCGCTGGCCGCCGCCATGAGTGCGAGGCTCACGAGAGTGAGCGCGGTGCCGGCCCAAATGAGAGCGCGGGCATGGAACCGCGGCAGGAAAAGGCCAGTGACCCCGATGCACGCGGATGACGTGGCCAGCAGGCTCCCGACGAGAGCGGTGTTCTCGTTGTGGGTGAACTGGTCGATCATGTGGGCGCCCAAGGACAGGAAGATCGCACCGACGCAGTAAGCCAGGCTCACCGAGAGCGTCGAGATGACGAACCCGGTCCGGAATCCGGTGGGGACGAACGGTACCTGCGGTCGCCACCGCTTCGTCATCAGTGGTCGGTCGTCCGGGGTGGCCCACACCGCCGCACCCGCCGTCACGGCAAGGACGAGCAGGACGATGTAACTCCACAGCAGCGGGCGAGGGAGGTGTTCGGCGAACAAGCCGCTGAGCAGCAGGGCAAAAGTGAGACCGGTTGCCGTCGCGACGGTGGCGACAGTGCTCGCGGAGCGAGGGTTGCGGCTGGTGTTGTTCTCGATCAGGGACGCGGTCGCGGCGCCCATTGCCAGGCCCGCCCCGGCGCCCTGCAGCACGCGTCCGACATAGAGGAAGGCGACGTTGGGTGCGAATGCGAACACGATCGCGGAGGCTGCCATGAGCGCGATGCCCGCGAGCATGATGCGGCGCCGTCCGAACAGGTCGGACAGATTCCCGAACAAGGGGAGCACCACGACCAGCGCGAGTTGATAGGTCGCGAACACGGTCGTGACCGCGACTGGCGGTAGATCCCACTTCACCGCGTAGAGCGGATAGAGGACGCTCGGCGCTCCCGACGACCAGAGCGACAGGCCCAGGACGCACGCCGCGGACCAGAACGCCCTGCGCCGGCCCAGGCGGTTCATGATGCTTGGGCGCGGACGCGTCCGAACAACACACGGCCCATCGCGCGTTCCCTCCGTCGTCGTCCGGTCTCAAGGATCAGCCGAAGTAACTGTCGAGCATGAGGTCATCCGTCACGCGAAGTGCCCCCGGCAGGATTCGAACCTGCGACACCCGCTTTAGGAGAGCGGTGCTCTATCCCCTGAGCTACGAGGGCGGGGGCCGGGCGCCCGGCCGGAGCAGTCTAGTTCGCAGCTGGTCGAACCTGCGAACTCACCGGGCGACTCACAGTTCGTCCAGCTTGTCCGCCAGGTCGTCCTTTGCGGGCGGGTGAGTGTCTTTGGCAGCTTGCTCGGCCGCGTACCGCCCTTCGGGTGTGAGTGGCTCGAGTTCGCCCGGAGACAGGTCACCTGTTCGCAGGTCGATCTGTTCACCCAGATAGCGCAGTGTCACCGCGACCGTCGCGGCGAGAGGCACGGCGAAGAAGGCGCCGACGATGCCGAACAACTGGCCACCCAGCGCGATCGACAGCAGCACCAGCGCAGGGTGCAACTCCATGGAACGGCTCTGCAGCAAGGGCTGCAGGATGTGGCCCTCGAGTTGCTGCACCAGCAGGACGATCAGCAGCACCAGCAACGCGGTCGTGACGCTCTTGGTCACCAGCGCCACCAGCACCGCGAGCGTCCCGGCGACGAACGCACCGACGATCGGGACGAACCCACCGAAGAAGGTCAGCAGCGCCAAGGGCAACGCGAGCGGGACGCCGAGCACCACCAGACCGAGACCGATGAAGAACGCGTCCACCGCGGAGACCAGGGCCTGCGTCCGGATGAACCCGGACAGGGTCTGCCACACGCGGGTGAGCATCTCGGTGAAGTGGGCGCCGGCGCCGCGTCCTGCGATCGAGCGCAGCCACGGCAGGAAGTGCGGTCCGTCCTTGATCATCAGGAAGCACAGGATCAGGGCCACGATGAGGTTGACCAGGATGTGTCCGGCGGTCGTGACGCCGGTGAAGACACCGCTGGCGATCTTGTCGCCGGATGTCTGCAGCTTGTCGGTGATGGCCTTGACCGCGTTGTCGATCTGCTCGGGCTGCACGTTGAACGGCGGGCCTTCGAGCCAGTCCTGGATCTTGTTGACCCCGTCGATCGACTTGCTGGTGAGTTCGGGCACCTGCGAACTCACCATCGGCGTCATCAGCGCGATGATCGCCGCGAACACTGCGATCGCACCGAGCAGGCTGGTGACGGCGGCGGCCGCAGGGGAGAAGCCGCGCGAACGCAGCCAGCGGGTCGGCGGCCACAACACGGTGGCGATGACGAGCGCCAGGCACACCGGCAGCAAGGCCGACCAGAAGATGCCCACGATCTTCAGCACGGCCCACAGGGCGGCCAGGATCAGCAGCGTTCTCAGAGCCCAGCCGGCGGTCCAACGCATGCCTCGTCCGATGACCATGGCCCGGTCGACGCCCTCGTTGGTCGTGCGCGCCTTCGCGACCTTCGACCCGGCAGCCACCCGCTCGCCCAGGATGCGGGGCCGTACCTTGGCGGTCCCGTCGCCGGAGTCCTCGTCCGGACGCGTGGGCTTCTGTTTGGGGCCCGCGAGCTTTGTACCCAGGCGGGACAAGCCCAAGCGTTTCAGCATTGTTCTCCTTCAAGCGGCGAAGTCCGAGCCGGCCCCGAGGATGAGGACCGGCGCCGGACGCTGTCCCCACTGAACCACCTCGATCGGCGCAACGGGGAACTAGCGCGGGAACGGGCAGGTAACCTACCGGAACGATGAGTGACTCCTCGGTATCCACAGCTGCGTCGTCGTCCGCCGGCCCTGCGCGAAACAAGCGCATCGCCGCGGGCGCCGGACTGCTCGCGCTCACCCTCGGCACCGGTGGCGCGGTCTCGGCGATGGTCGGCTCGTCGGACGAGGTCGCGTCCTGCGCCGAGCCGGCGAAGGTGTCCGTGTCGGTGACCCCGGAGTTGTACCCAGTCGTCTTCGAGCAGGTGGACGCGTTGGAGTCCAACCCCACGCTGTGCGCGGACTACGTCGTCAGCCGCGCATCGGGTGAAAGCGTCAACCGGGCCGTGAAGGCGGGCGGCCAGGGCATCCCGGACGTGTGGATCCCCGATTCCTCGATGTGGGTGGACGACGCCACGGCGAAGCTCGGTGCGGGCTGGGTCGGAAACTCCGGTTCGATCGCCAGCAGTCCCGTGGTTGTCGGCGTGCCGCAGGCACAGTCCTCCGTGCCCGGTTTGGACAAGACCCCGACTTGGGCGCAGCTCCTCAGCGCCGGCAATCTCCCGGTCACCGTTCAGGACACCGGTGTCTCCTCGACCTCGCTCGCCGCGATGACCGTCGCGAACCGCGGATCGGGCACCCGTCAGGAACGCACCGACCTGCTGCGCTCGATCGTTCGACTCAGCCGTTCGACCCTCTCGCCGGAGTCGCTGGCCGGCCGCGCTGTGCAGGGGTCGGACGCCGCACGCGCATACCCGCTGTCGGAACAACAGTTGCTCGAGTTCGACCGGACCCACCCGGACAAGAAGCTGCGGCCGCTGATTCCGCAGGAAGGCGTCCCGCAGCTCGACTTCCCGTTCGTGCGTCCGGTCAAGGCAACCTCCGCACCGCAGAACGCGATCGATGCGTTGCTCGCCTCTCTGCGCAGCGCGCAGGCGAAGTCGGCGCTGAACAAGGCGGGCTTCCGGGTGCCCGGGGGACAGGCGCCGGACAGTTCGGCACTTCCCTCCGGCATCAAGCTGGTGGCGGCGCCCAAGAGCGCCGAGAACGTCAGCGCCGTCAAGTCGTGGGGTGACCTGGCACGCGACGCACGCATGCTCGTCCTGGTCGATGTATCGGGCTCGATGATCGCCGAGGTGGGGCCGAAGCAGAGCCGGATCGACCTGCTCGCCAGCACCGCGAAACTCGCACTGAACGCGCTCCCGGGCACGACTCAGATCGGTGCCTGGGCGTTCAGCACCGACCTCGACGGCAAGGGTAAGGACTATCTGGCGATCGTTCCCGAGGTCGCCGAGATCGGTAACACCCCGTCCGGCAACGCGCACAAGCAGAAGATGGTCGACAAGCTCGGACAGCTACCCGCCTTGGTCGAGAAGAACGGGGACACCGGTCTGTACGACTCGATCTGGGCGGCGTACCAGGCGGCGACCAAGAGCTACCGAGACGGCTACGTCAACTCGATCGTCGTGATGACCGACGGCAAGAACGACGACCCGGGTGGCGGGCTCAGTCTCCAGCAGCTGCTGAAGAACCTCGGCGGCGCCTACAAACCCGACAAGCCGATCAAGCTGGTCGCCATCTCGATGGGCCAGGACACCGATCCGGCCGCGCTCAAGCAGATCGCGAGGGCAACCGACGGGTTGTCCTACGTGACCAAGGACCCCTCGGAGATCTCAACTGTGTTCGTCGACGCATTCCTGCACCGAAGCTGACGATGACCGACACCACCGCAACGGACGACCGTTCCGCGCACGACATCGCCGGCTGGCGCGAGGAGCTCACCGGTATCGGCGGACCCAACACCTTGTTGTGGTTCGACGACCGCGGACGCGGCATGCTCGAACTCACCACCGCGCACCCGGCCGGGGTGGCTCGCCTGTTCTCCTCCGGCAGCGCCCGTCTGTCGCAGGTGGTGCGGGAGTCCTACGCCTACGCCGAGGCCTCGCGCCGGCTGCGGATGATCGAGGCCAAGGTGGTGGAACTGCAGGAGGACCGCGGCATCGATTCCTGCTGGATGGGTATCGGCCTGGCCGGGTGGAAGGTGCGGGGCAGCGGCACGCCTCCGCTCGCCCCGGTGCTGCTGCGCCGGGTGCGCCTGCAACGGGTCGCCGGGCACCCGGACGACCTGCTCATCCAGGTCACGAGTCCCGCGATCGTCAACCCGGCGCTGGTTGCGTACCTACGGCAGGCCTACGGCATCGAGGTCGACGAGGACGCGTTGACCGCGCTCGCCCGCGCCAGTTCACCGTCGGACCCGCGACAGGTGTTCGACGAACTACGCCGAGCGTGCACCGCGGTGCCCGGCTTCGAGATCCAGCGTCGCCAGATCATCAGCACCTTCAACCTCAGCAAGGCCGACCTCGTCGGTGACCTGATGGACGAGCACGCTCCCGGTCACCCGGTGCTGGATGCGCTCAGCGGTGACCCGGACGCGCTGGACGCGATCCGCGCAGTGCCGCCGGAGCCCGACCCCACCGGGCTGTCCGAAGCCCACGGCGTGCTGGCATCGGACGCCTCGCAGGAAGCCGTGCTCAGCGCTGTGCTCGCCGGCGCCCACCTGACGGTCGACGGGGCGCCCGGTACCGGCAAGACCCAGACCATCGCCAACCTCGTCGCTGCGCTCGCGGCGCAGGGCCGGCCGATGTTGCTGGTCAGTCACAAGCGCGCCGCCATCGAAGCGGTGAACAGTCGGCTGACCGAGGTCGGGCTCGGCGACCTTGTCGCACACATGAGCGACGGGCGTCCGGGCCCTGAGTTCGAGGAACTGTTCAACCGGCGTATTCAGGAAGCGATCGCCTCGTCCGTGCAACCCCCTGCGGTGCAACGGAACCCGTCGGTCTTCGCGCAGAAGTTGCAGGAGCACCACCAGCGGATGCACCGGCTGCACTCGCCGTGGCAGGTCTCGCTGGCGCAGACCCTCGAGGCGATCACCGCGCTGGGCGATCGGCGTCCCTCACCGCGCTCACATGTCCGGCTGGCCGGCGGCGACCTGCTGGCGCTGTCACCCGCGCAGCGCGACGAAGCCGGACGCCGCCTGCTGGCCATCGCGCGCAAGGGCGCGTGGCCGACCAGCGGTGAGAACGACCCTTGGTACGGCGCCGCCATCGCCGGTCCGCAGCAAGCGCAGCGGACGCGCAACAGCGTCACCGAGTTGGCGAACGAGCGACTCGGCGCGCACCGTGCGCTGGTCGAAGATCTCTTCGACCAGGTCGGCCTGCCCTCACCCGCCGACATGCGCGAGGAGGAGGAGTGCCTCGAACTGCTCCAGCACGTGACCGACACGCTCGAAGTCTTCCGCCCCGAGGTGTTCGAGGCGCCGCTCGGCGACCTGGCCGCAGCTACCGGCGACCGCCACTACCGGCGCGAACACGACTCGAAGGTCGGGGTCATGGAACGGCGCCGGTTGGTCGCGCAGGCGCAGGAGTTGCTGCGTCCGGGACCGCGTCCCGATCTGCACGGTGTGCTGGTGCAGGCGTTGCGGCAGCGGGTCACGTGGCGCCGGATCGCGGGCAAGGGTTCCCGGCCGGCCGCACCGAAGGGTCTGGCCGACGTGGTCGCCGCCCACGAGAAGATGCGCAGCGAACTCGAGTGGCTCGGGCAGCGACTGTCCACCACCGCCGACGGCGGGGACCTGCTCGACCAGTCGTTCGACTCGCTGCAGGCGCGCCTGGGACGGTTGTCGCACTCGATCGAACGACTCGGCGTCATCCCCGAGGTAACCACCGACATCGATGCATTGCGTGCACAGGGACTCGGCGACCTCGTCGACGAACTCGCACACCGGCAGGTCAGCCCCGACGAGGTTGTGCCCGAACTCGAATTCGTTTGGTGGACTTCGCTTTTCGCTCATCTTCACGATCCTGCCGAGGGTACTGATGCCGCAGGTCAGCAGATCCGCGATCTGCTGCACCAGTACGCGGCCGATGAGCAGGAGCGCCGCGCGGAACGCGCCGGCTTCGTGCGCTCCAAGCTGGACGAACGTCTGCGGTTCGTCGTACGCAACCTGCCTGAGCAGGTGCGGGACGTCCAACAGGGTCTGGCCCGCGGGGCCAGTCTGCGGGACCTGTTGCCGGCTGCACCCGAGCTGATGATGGCGCTCATGCCGTGCTGGGCGATGAGTCCCCTGCTCGTACCCGCCCACGTCCCGGCGGGCGTCTGGTTCGACGTCGTCGCGATCGACGAGGCGTCCCGGATGAGCACCGCGGAGGCGGTGCCGGCGGTTCGGCGCGGTGCGCAGACCGTCCTGTTCGGTGACCGGCGTCAGCTGCGACCGAGTCGGTTCGCGGTCGACGCGGCGCGCACCCCGGCCGGTGCACGACCGACCCCCTCGATCCTGGACGAACTCACCGGGCTCGTACCGGCGATCGAACTGGGCACGCACTACCGATCGCGCGACGGGCGGCTGTTCGACTTCGCGAACATCCAGGCGTACGGCGCGAAGGTGCGCACCTTCCCCGCTCCGACGGACGGCCGGGTCATCAGGCTGGACATCACCGCGGCGGGTCAGGACGAGCTCGACCGCGTCGTCGACGTCGTGAGCAGTCACGCTGCACGTCCTGGACGCGGGTCGTTGATGGTGGTGGCACTGACCGACGAGCACGCCGAGCGACTGAACGCCCAGTTGGCGCGACGCGCAGTCACCGATCCCGGGGTACGGGCGCTGTTGGAGGAGAACTCCGCCGAAGCGTTCATCGTGCGCACCGCCGAACGCGCCCAGGGCTTCACCCGTGACGTCGTCGTGCTCAGCACCGGGTGCCGGGTGGACGAGGACGGCGGGCTTGTCGGCGCGGTGGCGCGTGTGTTGGACGACGGGGGCGAGCGTGCCCTGCTGGTCGCCACCACGCGGGCCCGCGAACAACTCGTCGTCGTCAGCGCGTTCCGGGCGGACGACGTCGCCGTGGCCGGACTGCACAGCCGCGGTGCCCAGATGTATCGCGACCTGCTCGTTCACGCGGCCACCGGTGGCGGGGCCGAACGGACCGCCGGCCCGCCGGGGTCGGCGGGAAAGAGCAAACAGTCTCGCCGTCGGCGCACCGCCTCGACCGGCAGTGTGCTGGATCGGCCCCTGAGTAAACCCGTCGACGAACCGGCACACCCGTGCATCGGCGACCTCGCGCGCCGGTTGCGCGGCGAGGGTCTGACCGTTCGGCCGGGGGCGGGCACGTCTCGCCCGGCGGTCGACCTGGTGATCGTCGAGGGTGAGCCCTTGGTGGTCGACACCGACGCCGTCGCCTTAGCCGAACTCGGCAACGTACGCGATCGCGATCTCGTGCGTCCGGCGCAGTTGCGCGCTCGCGGCTGGCGGTACGAGCGACTGGCGCTGGGTGAGGTCTTCAGTGACCCCGCCCAGCAGATTGCTCGGTTGGCTGAGGTCGCCACACGCACGCAGGACGGGGCGTAGTGACCGAGCAGCCGCGGCGACGCAAGCACCGTCGGGTGGTGCGACCGGCGACCGGCGGCGAATCCGGCCCGGAGCCGCGTGCGGACGAACCGGCCAAGGAGGATCTGACGCCGCGCGACCGGGCCCACGAGACCTGGCTCAACGAGCAGCGTCCGCCGCACTGGGAGTAGTGAGGCAACGAAGAACAAGAACGGGCGCCCCGATCGGGGCGCCCGTTCCTGTTGTGGTGCTGGGTGATCAGCGGCCCATGCGCAGGGCGTCGCGAATCTCGGTGAGGACGCTGAGTTCGGTCACGTCGTCCTCTTCCTTCTGCTTCATGAAGCGGGCCTTGAAAGCCTCGTACGGCTTGACGACGCCGAAGTAGACGACGGCGGCGACGATCAGGAAGCCGATCAGCGCGGTGAGGAAGTTACCCACGCTCACGCCGCCCGGCTTGTAGTTGGAGAAGTCGGGGGTCCCGCCGGCCTTGCCGATGAGGTCCATGATGATCTTGACGAAGGCGTCGACAACCTTGGCGAAAACGGTGGCGATGACAACCGCAACAGCGAGTTCGACGACGTTGCCCTGCAACAGGAATTTCTTGAAGCCACTCACGGCTGTTTCCTTCTCTTTTCGGGGTCTTTGTGCTTCGGTGCTTTCTGCAGGAAGCGCCGCCACAGTAGCGGAGCAACCCGGAGTGGAAAAATCCGAAACGCCCACATGGCGACGTTTGTTGTGTCAGGCCCGTGACGATGCGGCCGCGATCAAGCCCGTCCCGAGGGTCGTCGCAGAGGCCAATGCGCCCGCCAGTTGCGCGGAATTCCGCTGCTCCACCGCGATGACCAGCGTGGGCTCTCCGGGTGCAGTCACGTCGTGAGGCCCGACCTTTGGGGTGGTGGACATCACCACTCGCGCCGAGCTCACCACCAGTCGTCGGGTGGCCGGGTCGTAGAGATCGACACGGTCGCCGGCTCTGAGCAATGCCGCCAACTGTGGGTCGGCGAGCGGGATCGTGAAGGCCTGTTCGCCCGGACGCAGCGCCTTCCAGGCGCTGTGGGCCAGTCGGGTCGCCGTGACCGGTTCGCCCGCAGCGATAGCGCCCGTGGTCACCTGTCCGGCCGCCTGGGCAGGTCGCAGCAGACCGGGGACGACGACGCCGGCGGGCCACTGCACGATCTTCAGGTCGGCTGAGCCGAGCGTCGTGCCGGCGGCGATGGGACGTGCCGCGACGGTGACCGCGACGGTCGCAGCCGCGCTCGGTCGCAACGCCGCCCACGTCGTCCACAGCGCCAGCACCGCGAGCACCACCGCACCGGTGCGTCGCAGGCGGGTCCGGCGCCACCTCTGTGCGCGGCTGCCGGTGCGTGCCGATCCGAACCGACTCACGGCAACTCGAAAGGAAGGGTGATTCCGTCGAGCGCATTTCTGCATTCACAGTTCGAGTCGTCGACGGGCGGAAGCTGCGCGATGGTGCGTCGCACCAGATCTTTCAGGTGCTCAACCTTCGTCGCGAACACCGCCAGTACTTCTTCGTGGGTGACACCCGGGTGGCCCTCCACCCCCGCGTCGGCGTCGGTGACCAGGCAGACGCTGGTGAAACACATCGCGAGTTCGCGGGCGATCGACGCTTCGGGCATCCCGGTCATGCCGACGACCGACCACCCGGCTGCTTGGTGCCATTGCGACTCGGCGCGGCTGGAGAAGCGCGGCCCGTTGATCACCACCAACGTGCCGCCGTCGACCGGTGGTAGGTCGGCGTCGTCGCGTGCGGCGTCCAGCACCGAGGCTCGCCCGGTGGGGCAGTACGGATCGGCGAACCCGACGTGGACGACGGCCCCCGGTTCGTCGTACACGGTGTGTTCGCGACCCCAGGTGCGGTCGACGACCTGATCGGGCACCACGACGGTGCCGGGGCCGAACTCCGGTTTCAATGCACCGACGGCGCACGGGGCGAGGACCTGGCGCACGCCGACGCAGCGCAGGGCCCACAGGTTGGCGCGGTAGTTGACCCGGTGCGGCGGGAAACGGTGCCCCTGACCGTGCCGTGCCAGGAAGGCCACCGACCGTCCGCCGACCGAGCCGATGACGACGTCGTCACTCGGCGGACCGAACGGGGTGTCGACCGCGACCCGGCGGGCGTCGTCCAGGAAGGTGTAGAACCCGGATCCGCCGATGACACCGATCTCGGCTATGGGTGCGGACTCGGCGCCGGCGGTGCTCTGGGAAGTCATGCCGCGAGGTTAACGGGCGGCGCCCACGCCCAGCGGGTCCGCGAGGCCAGTCTGTGGATCGCAGACGACCCGCAGGCGGGGCTGTGGAGAATCGGGTCAGTCGGACTTCGGCGCAGGAGTGCTCGGGGCACTCGGGGCCGGCGTGCTGGAACCGGTGTCCGAGGACGAGGACGAGGACGAAGACGAGGAGGTGTCGCCCTTCTTGTCCTTCGCCGCAGGAGTCGTCGACGACGAGGAGGACGAGGAGTTGCTTCGGCTGTCGGTGCGGTAGAAACCGGATCCCTTGAAGACGACTCCGACCGAGTTGAACACCTTGCGCAGCTGACCACCGCACTCCGGGCAGTCGGTCAGGGCGTTGTCACTGAAGGACTGGACGATGTCGAACTGATGACCGCAGTTCTTGCAGCCGTACGAATAGGTGGGCACGTCGCACAATTCTAGGTCAGCGACGCCGGACGTCCTGCGCCACCGTCCGATCTGCCTCGTCCCGACGCCATCCGGCCAGACGTCCGCGATCACTCACCGCGCGGATCCGCTTGACGACGGACGTCCGAGAAGTGCTCGGCGTGACGACCAGCAACTGGTCGCCACGGTGCAGCACCGAACGCCTGCTCGGCACGAACGAATCGTCACCACGCTTGACCAGCGTCACGTTCGCGCCCTTGGGCAGACGCAGCTCGTGCACCTCGACCCCGTGCAGCAGCGAGCGCTCACCGATGCGCACCTGCACCACCTCGGCGTTCAGTTCGTCCAGGGGAGTGGCCTCGAGTTCGACGTCGACGACGTGCGATTCGTCGACGATGCCGAGCTTGCGGGCGACCCAGGGCAAGGTCGGCGCCTGCACGATCGTGAAGATCACGACGAGCATGAACACCAGGTCGAAGATCCACTCCGTGCCGCGGCTGCCGAGCGTCAGCGGCACCGTCGCGAGCACGACCGGGACGGCTCCGCGCAGACCTGCCCAGGACAGGAAGAGCTTCTCCCGCAACGAGATTCCGAACCCCGGCATCGACCCGAACACCGACAGCGGCCGGGCCACGAGCAACAGCACGAGACCGACGACGATCGAAGGCCAGATCTGTTCGTCCAGGCGGCGCGGGTCGGCCAGCAGCCCGAGCAGCACGAACAGCCCGATCTGCGCGAGCCAGCCGAGCGCCTGCGCGAAGCCGCGGACCGCTTGCCGATGCGGCAGTCCCTGATTGCCGAGCACGAGTGCGCACAGGTAGACGGCGATGAAACCGCTCGCGTGGATGACGTCGGCGAGTGCGAATGCGAGCACGCACGCCGCGACGACGCCGATGGAGAACAAGCCGGACGACCCGGGGGCCGAGCGCTTCATCAGTTTGCCGAGCACGAACCCGAGCGCGAGACCGATGGCCGAGCCGATGGCCAGTTCCGCGATTGCCGCGAAGCCGACCAGTCCCCAGTTCGGGTTGGCTCGATCATCAGCGCCGACAGTGGCCAAGGCGGAGACGAGCAGCACGACGGGGGCGTCGTTGAAGCCGGACTCGGCCTCCAACAGGCCCTTCAGTCGGTCGGGCAGCGGCACCTTGCGCAACACCGAGAACACCGCGGCAGCGTCCGTGGAGGACACGATCGCGCCGAGCAACAGCGCTGTCTCCCAACGCAGTCCGAGAAGGAAGTGCACGGCGACGCCGACCACACCGACAGAGATCAACACACCGATCGTGGACAACAGCATGGCTGGTAAGACGCTGCGTCTGATGCTGCTCCACTCGGTGGTCAGCCCACCTTCGGCGAGGATCAGCACGAGGGCGGCGTAGCCGAGTACCTCGGTCATCAGCGGGTCGGAGAACTCCAGGCCGAAGCCGGAGCTGCCGAGCATGAGCCCCATCGCGAGATACAGCAGCAGCGTGGGCAGCCCGGACCGGTTGGCCAGACGCACCGCGGCGACCGCGATCAGCAGGACGGCGCTGCCGATGAGCAGTGAGCGGGCCAGGTCGTCGAGGTCGTACGCGCCCGACTTCGGCACGGCCGCCAGCGTGGCGAAGCCCGAAAGGTGCACTTCGCCCCCTCCCGCCGTCGGCTACGGGGCGATTCTTCCAGTACCCCTGTCGCGCATGCGAACACCCTCGGACGTCAGGACGCCGTCGACCCGGGCGTCATGTGTTTCTCTCGGGACGGATGCGACGAGTTCATCCGGGAAGATCATCGCGATCACCGGTACTCCGGGGCGCAGCAGTCCGAGGGTGCGGTCGTAACAACCGCCGCCCTGGCCCAGGCGGTAGCCGTCCAGGTCGATCGCCAGGCCGGGGATGAGCGCGACGTCGGCAGCTTCGACCCCGCCGATGCCGAGGTCGACGTCCGGTCGCGTGACGTCGTGCCAGGACAGGCGCAGGTCGGCGAGCGTGTCCGGCACGATCACCCGCCAACCCGCGTCCTGCAACGCGGAGATGAGGACCTCGGTGGGCGGTTCGGTGGCCCACGACTCGTACGCGGTGATGGTGCCGGGTTCGAACCCGGCGAGGTGCTGCAGCAGACCGTCCCGGTAGGCCGCAGCGAGGGCGGCCCGGTCGGTCGCCGGGTCGTCGCGACGCGCACGGCGGGCGGCGCGCACCTGTGCCCGCGCGGCGGGCTTGTCCTCGGGCAGGGTGAGCACGCTCATGGGTCCAGTCTGAACCCGGCGATCGGCGTATGCACGGACGCCTCGGGCGCCTGACCCGACGCGCGGCGCTGCTCCATTAGCCTTGCGCCCATGAGTGCGTCCCGCAACGACCCGGTCCTGAAGGCCGTCATCCCGGCCGCCGGTCTCGGCACCCGGTTCCTGCCCGCCAGCAAGGCGATTCCGAAGGAGATGCTGCCGGTCGTCGACAAGCCGGCCATCCAGTACGTGGTCGAGGAAGCCGCACGCGCCGGCATCGAAGACGTCCTGATGATCACCGGGCGCAACAAGGCCTCGCTCGAGGACCACTTCGACCGCCACTGGGAACTCGAGGCGGCGCTGGAGCGCAAGCTGGACGACGAGAAGCTGCGCCGGGTGCGCAAGTCGGCCGATCTGGGCAATGTCCATTTCGTTCGTCAGGGCGAACCGCTCGGGCTCGGCCACGCGGTGCTGCAGGCCAAGGCGCACGTCGGTGACGCACCGTTCGCCGTCCTGCTCGGTGACGACCTGATCGACGAGACCGAGCACCTGCTCGAGGACATGATCGCCGCGCGCGGTCGTCATGGTGGCTCCGTCGTGGCGTTGATGGAGGTGCCGGCCGACCAGATCCACATGTACGGCTGCGCCGCCGTCGAGTCGATCGACGGAGAGACAGACGTCGTGCGGGTCACCTCGATGGTGGAGAAGCCCAATGCCGAGGACGCACCGTCGAATCTCGCGGTCATCGGGCGGTACGTGCTCGACCCCTCGATCTTCGCGGTGCTGGAGCAGACCGCGCCCGGACGCGGGGGCGAGATCCAGTTGACGGACGCACTGCTCGCCGAGGCCCAGAGCAGGAACGACGGCGGCGGTGTGCTCGGCGTCGTCTTCCGCGGCAACCGCTATGACACCGGAGACCGTCTGGACTACCTGAAGGCGGTCGTCCGGCTGGCGGTTCGCCACCGCGAGATCGGCGACGATTTCCGTTCGTGGCTCGGCGAGTGGGTCGAGACCGACGAGGGCTCGGGAGCGGCCGAGGGCCAGCAGCTGAAGCACTGATGGAACTGCTTGCGCCGTCCGACTACTCCGCACGCCTCACCGAGGCCGTTGCGGCCCTGCCGGCGGTCGACGTGGCGGTGACCGACTGTCTCGGTCTGGTGCTCGCCGAACCGGTGATCGCCCGAGCCTCGCTTCCGGGCTTCGACAACTCCGCGATGGACGGTTACGCCGTGCGCGCGCAGGACGTCCCCGACGCGGGCACCGTGCTGCCGGTCGCCGGCGTCGTACCGGCCGGTGACACCCGCCGCAACCGCCTCGAGCCGGGTACGGCGTGGCAGATCATGACGGGCGCGCCGGTGCCGGACGGCGCCGACACCGTCGTCCAGGTCGAGTTGACCGACGGCGGTACGGACGAGGTTCGTTTCGAGCGGGCGGCCGAGCCGGGTGTGTCGATCCGGCGGGCCGGTGAGGACGTGTCTGCGGGTGACGAGGTGCTCGCTGCTGGCACCCGGATCGCGGCCAGGCACGTGCCGGTCCTGGTCGCAGCAGGCTCGGCGACGGTGCGGGTCATTCCGCGCCCGAAGGTGGCGGTCATCAGCACCGGCGATGAATTGCGTTCTGTCGGAGACGAACTGGCTTACGGGCAGATCATCGACACCAACGCGCCCATGCTTGCCGCACTTGCGCGTCAGGCCGGCTTCGAGGTCGTACACATCGGACGCAGTGGCGACACCGCCGAGGCCGTGCTGGCCGCCGTGGAGCAGGCGTCCGACGCCGGCGCAGACGCGATCATCACCACGGGCGGGGTGAGCGCGGGAGCGTTCGAGCCGCTCAAGGCGGCGTTCGAGGGCGGCAGCGAGATCACGTTCAGCAAGGTCGCGATGCAACCCGGCAAACCGCAGGGTTTCGGAATCATCGGTGACCGGATGCCGCTGTTCGCGTTGCCCGGTAACCCGGTGTCGTCCCTGGTGTCGTTCGTGATGTTCGTCGCGCCCGCACTGCGCACCATGGCGGGGAGGACAACCGACATCGCCTGGCTGTCCGCACGGGTCACCAAGGGATGGCGTACCTCGCCCGGCCGGGCGCAGATCGCGCGGGTTCGCCTGTCGCAGAACGACCACGGACTCGGCGTCGCACCCAGCGGCGGCCCGGGATCACACCTGATGGGTGGTCTCGCCCACGCCGATGCACTCGCCTGGATCGACGCCTCCGCGGACGAAGTCACCGCAGGCGACGAGGTGCGCGTCGTCTCGCTGGAAGGGGAATTCGCATGACCGACAGAGGTTCTGGTCTGACCCACGTGCGATCGGACGGTTCGGCGCACATGGTCGACGTCAGCGCCAAGCAGATCACTGCTCGCGAGGCGAAAGCGCGCGGGTCGGTGTTGCTGTCGGACGCCGCCATCGACGCGCTGCGCTCGGACAACGTGCCGAAGGGGGACGCGCTCGCGGTCGCCCGCATCGCCGGCATCCAGGCCGCCAAACGGACCCCCGAGCTCGTCCCGCTCGCCCACCCGGTGGCGATCCACGCGGTCGCAGTCGACTTGCGAGTCGAGGACGACCGGGTCGAGATCGAGGCGACCGTCCGCACTGCCGACCGCACCGGCATCGAGATGGAGGCGCTCACCTGCGTCACCGTCACGGCGCTCGCGCTGGTCGACATGGTCAAGGCGGTCGACAAGCATGCGCGGATCACCGACGTCCGGGTCACCGCCAAGTCCGGTGGGCGCTCGGGCGACTGGACCGAGGCGTAACGCCGTGCGAAGGGCGGTGGTCATCACGGCCTCGACCCGCGCTGCGGCCGGTGTCTACGACGACCGGTCCGGTCCGATTGCGGCGCAAGCGTTGCGGCAGTGGGGTTTTCACGTCGACGAACCCGTGGTCGTTGCTGACGGTCCGGCGGTGGGTGAGGCCCTACGCGCCGCTATTTCTTCGGGCGCCGACCTGGTGCTGACCACCGGTGGCACCGGACTCAGCCCCACCGACAGCACCCCCGAACAGACCTCGCCGTTGCTCGACCGGCAGGTGCCGGGCATTCCCGAGGCGCTGCGAGCAGCCGGTGTTGCCAACGGAGTGGCCGGCGCGATCCTGTCGAGAGGTCTCGCCGGCGTCGCCGGACGGACGCTGGTGGTCAACCTGCCCGGTTCGACCGGGGGAGTGCGCGACGCGATCGACGTATTGCATCCGGTGGTCGAACACGCCCTCGATCAGATCGCCGGCGGAGACCATCGGCGTGAGTGACCGCCCGTGGCCGGTTGCGGTCGAAGCAGTACACCTCGGTCGGCGAATCAAGCTGCGACCGTTGCGAACTCGGGCTGATCGCAACGAGTACCTGCAGTTGCGGCGTGACAATTCCGACTGGAACCGTCCCTGGGACTCCTCTCCGCCGGTGCCGCTGCCCACGGGGATGTCGTTCGCGCAGATGGTGCGCCAGCAGGATCGCGAGGCGAAGGCCGGGCGCCTGCTCCCGTTCGTGCTCGAGGTCGACGGTGCGATGGCCGGTCAGGTGCACCTGTTCGGCATCTCCCGAGGTGCGCTGCTGTCCGGCTCCGCCGGTTACTGGATTGCCGAATCCCTTGCCGGACAGGGGATCATGCCGTTCGCGCTGGCGATGACGATGGACCACGGTTTCGAGCGCGAAGGGTTGCACCGGGTCGAGGTCAACATCCGTCCGGACAACCCACGCAGCCTGCGCGTGGTCCAGAAGCTGGGCCTGCGGGACGAGGGTCTGCGAGAGCGGTACCTGCACATCGACGGGAAGTGGCGCGACCACCGCACCTTCGCGCTGACGACCGAGGATTTGGACGGCGAGAGCGTCGTCGACCGTCTCAATCGGCTTTCACGGCAGTCACTTCCGCGACACACCGAGTAGGTCCGCTGCTGCTGCGGTTCGCACAACTACCGTCGGGTTCGTGCCGACCACAAGCTTGCTCATCCTCCTCGTCGTCGCGATCTGGGCTGCCTATCTGCTGCAGCATTGGATCCGCCGACGGGAAGCGATGGCGACCGCTCGTTCGGTCGATCGGTTCTCCGAAGCGATGCGGGTGCTCGCCAAGCGCGACCCGCTGCCGCAGGGGATCGCGCCGATGGTGCGCCGACGTTCCGCCGCCCAGCAGGCACCGCAGGTCAGCGTCAAGGCAGCCCGCACCTCCTTGCGCGCCGGACAACCCACCGTGGGAGACAAGATGAACGACGAAAAGCATGTGCCGCAGCACGATTCGCGGCGTGACCGGTTCGAGGGCATCACCACCGGTGGCAAGCAGGCACTCGCCAAGGTGCGCGGTCTCGACGGACGTCAGGTTCGTGGCATCTCGCTGCTGACCGCGCTCGGGTTCACCGCACTGATGCTCGTGCTCGCTCCCTTCGGAGTCGTCTCCTGGTTGGCTCCGCTCGCCGGAGTGATGATCACCGCCGGTGTCGTGCTGTGGCTGCGCAACACCGCGATCGCCGAGCGTCGGGCTCGCGAGCAGGCCCGCCCGACCCGTGCGCCGCGTCGTACTGTCCGCACCGAGTCGTTCGCGGCACCGGCCGAGCCGATGGCCGACACGATGAACGAGCCCGTCGCAGTCGAGGAATCGCGCATCGTCATCGAGACCACCCCGAGCCCGGCGCCGTTCGGGTTCGAGGAGCAGCCGCAGGAAGCGCCTGTTGTGCAAACCGCGGTTGCCGAGCAGATCTTCGACGCCGAGGGCTGGCAGCCCACCTCCGTCCCGCGTCCGACGTACGCGATGAAGGAGCGGGCGCCGCAGACTCAGGTCGCACCGGCCGCCACTGTTGCCGACACCCCGGTCGAGGACCTTCCGTTCGACGGCCTGGCCCTGGACGAGGAACTCGAGGAACTGCCCGCGGTCTACCGCGCCGGCTGATCCCAACAGCACCGCAAAGCGCGACGGTCGCGCCTTACGCCCCGGTATGAAGCGGTACTCCGGCGTAACGCGCGACCGTCGCGCTGTGCGCCTACGAGCGAGCCCCGCTCCGATTGGTGAGCCCGCGGCGGCTGGTGTTATCGTTTCCTCGCTCTGGGGCTATGGCGCAGTTGGTAGCGCGTCTCGTTCGCAATGAGAAGGTCAGGGGTTCGAATCCCCTTAGCTCCACCACATCGAGAGGGAGCTCAGGCACACAGTGTCTGAGCTCCCTTTCGCTTTCTGCGGCACAGGGGGACCGTCATCTGGCGGACCAGACCTCGTCCGGACATCCAGATCTCAACTGGTGCGGCCGGCGCTGCCAGATGTCACCCGGATCGCCGGTCGCGATCAGGATGGCAAGACAAAACGCCGGACCAGCCGGTTGATAGGCTCCCAACGAACAATTGGGCACGATTCCGCGCGATTCCAGGAGCAGATCGAACAGTGGTGGACTTCAATGAGGCCTTCGGCCCGGGAGACGTCGACGGTGGCCTCATCAACGTCGTCATCGAGATCGGCAAGGGCAGCACCCTGAAGATCGAATGGGACCGCGAGAACAAGGTGATGAAGCTCGACCGCGTCGAGCCGCAGGTGTTCACCAAACCCACCAGCTACGGATTCATACCGCAGACACTGGACGAGGACGGCGACGAACTCGACGTGCTGGTGCTGACCGAGGAACCGCTGCCGACCGGGCTGGTCATGGAGGGCCGTGTCGTCGGCATCATGAAGTTCATCGACGACGGTGAGGTCGACGACAAGGTTGTCGTGGTCCCGTCCGATGACCGCAACACCGGCGACGGCATCACCAGCCTCGACGACGTGAACCCGCAGCTGATCAAGCAGATCGAGTTCCACTTCAACAACTACAAGGCGCTGAAGAAGCCCGGTTCGACGAAGGTCGACCACTGGGGTGACGCCGCGGAGGCCATCGAGGTCATCCACGAGTGCATCGAGCGCTGGAACACCAAGTAGTCGTGTCACAGGTCGAGGGGGCGGCCGCACTACTCGGGCGAGAGCCCGCTCACCGCGTTTCGCCGCGCGCGAAATGGATGTGGCTGTGCTCGGAGGCGATCTCCTCGGTCGTCGTGATCGGCATTCTCATCTGGGTCTGGACCAAGGACTGGATCCCGAGTCCGTGGGACACCACCCTGCTCGTCCTGGCGATCGTCGAGGCGATCGTCAGCATGATCGTTCAGCCGCAATGGCGTTACCGGGTGCACCGGTACGAGGTCACCGACCAGGCCGTCTACACCCAGCACGGCTGGCTGAACCAGGAGCGCCGGATCGCCCCGATCCCGCGCATCCAGACCGTCGACACCGAACGCGGGCCGCTGGCCCAGCTGTTCAAGCTGTCCACCGTGACGGTCACGACGGCGTCCGCGAAGGGGGCACTGCGGATCGTCGGCCTCGACCGCACCGAGGCCGACCGGATCGCAGCCGACCTCACCCGCATCGCTGCGGCGGACGGTGGGGACGGCACCTGAGATGAGCGACGATCAGCAGCCCGATGCCGGTCTGGACGATACGGCGCGACAGGACCACCAGAGCCTGCCACCTACGCCGCCGCAGAACGATGCCGGCGAATGGAGCCGCCTCGACCCGCGGATGCTGCTGATCCACCCGTTCCGTGAGATCGGTCGGGCCATCCCGCTGCTGGTCGGTGCACTGTTCGCCGGACGCAACCTCGGCGGCGGCACCGGCTGGTTGTGGCCGGTCGTGGGCACCGTACTGGTCGTGTTGTTCGGTGTGCTGCGCTGGTTCACCACCACCTACCGCTTCACGCCCGAGCACATTCAGTTGCGCACCGGACTGTTCGAGAGGTCCACCCTGGCGGCCGCCACCGACAAGGTCCGGACGGTCGACGTCACCGCGCCGCTGCTGCACCGGCTGGTCGGGTTGGCGACGGTCGAGATCGGCACCGGCGCGGGGGACAAGCCGGTCAAGCTCGACGGTCTTCCTGCGTCCGAGGCAGCCCGTCTGCGCGCCGACCTGCTGCAACGCCGCCGGACGCCGGCGCCGAACTCACTCGAGCACGAAGGCGCGGGCAGCGACACCGAGGAGAACGCCGAAGGTGCTGTCCCGCGATGGGTTTCGAAGGATGAAGCCGATGAGGTGCTCTACCGCTTCGAACCCAAGTGGTTGCTGTACGCGCCGCTCGGACTCGCCGGCTTCGCGACCGCCGGTGCGGTGCTGGGCGTCCTGTTCCAGACGGTCGACCAGCTGAACTTGTGGCCCTCGGACGATTCCGCCGTCAACGACGCATGGACCCGCGCCGAGAACCTCGGTGTGTTCGCGATCATCGCCGTTGCTGGACTGCTCTTCCTCGCCGTCGTTTCACTGCTGGCCGTCGTGGGCGCTGCGATCAGCAACTTCGGTTTCACGCTCGGTCGCGATGTGCACGGCCGCACCCTGCACCTGCAGCGTGGTTTGTTCACCACCCGCTCCACCTCGTTGGAGACTCAGCGGTTGCGCGGCGTCGAGGTGCAGCGTCCGATCCTGTTGCGCCGCTTCGGTGGTGCGCGGCTGACGGCCATCGTCACCGGCTTCTCTCTGGACGCCGACGCGGGTCAGCGGGCGGTGCTCGCGCCGTCGTCGCCCTACGAACGCATCGTGCAGACCGGCAACACCGTCCTGCGCGGTGACATCCTGGACGGCCCGCTTCGCCGGCACGGCAGCGCCGCGACCCGACGTCGTTACATCCGCTCGATCGTCCCGGCCTCGGTGCTGGCCGTGGGTCTGGTCGTCGGCGGTCACTTCCTCGGCCGCATCGTGCCCGCGATCGTGCTGGCTGTGTTGCTCGTGCTCGCCTCGATCCTGCTCGGACGGTCCCGCGCACACTGGCTCGGCCACGCCGTCGTCGACGACCACCTGGTGACCCGCAGCGGATCGCTCGCGATGAGCACCGCGGCACTCGACCTCGACGCCACTGCCGCAGTCACTGTGCGGCGCAGCTTCTTCCAGCGTCGGGCCGGCTTGGCCTCTGTGGAGGTCGCTCTGGGCGCGGGGCGCCAGGGCTATCGGGTCACCGACCTGGCGGACCACAGCGCCGAGGAACTCACCGCCTTCGTCGTGAACCGGGCGATGCGCCGCTGACCAGCGGAGCAACTACCGGATCAGGACCAGCTGGGCAGCCACATCCGCGCCTGCCAGTGGCTGTGCGGGATGACCTGCGCGGTGTAGATCGGCCAGAAGAAGACGAACATCGCCACGCAGGCGACGACGATGGCGCCGACCGCGATCATGCCCCGTTTACGGCGCTGCGCGGACGCGTCCGGCGCCCCGAGCAACAGCCCGAGCACGAACACGACGGCAAGCACGACGTACGGGGCGAACGCCACCGAGTAGAACGTGAAGATCGTCCGCTCCTGATAGGAGAACCAGGGCAGCCAAGCGGCCGCGATTCCGGCCAGGATCGCCGGTGCGCGCCAGTCACGCCTGAGCACCCAGTGGAAGATCAACACCACGAGCGCGATCGTGCCCAACCACCAGATCAGCGGCGTGCCGATCGGGTTGATCACCTTCGCGCACTTGGCCACCTCGCAGCCCTCGGCGCCGCGGTTCGGCCACTCGGCGAAGAAGAGCGTCGGGCGCGACTGGATCATCCACGACCAGGGGTTCGACTCCCAGTTGTGCGGGCTGACGATGCTCGCGGCCGAGGTGTACATCTCCTGGTGGTAGTGCCACAGCGACCGCATCGAGTCAGGCATCCAGCCGAACAGCGAGCTGTCCGCAGACAGCCCGGAGTCCTTGTCGGCCGGGTTGTTCGCGGCCCAGTTGCGGCCCCACGCGTCCTTCGACGCGAACCAGCCCCACCAGGTCGCGAGGTAGGTCGCGAGTGCCACCGGGATCATGAAGACCATCGCCGGGAGCGCGTCCTTGAAGATCGTGCCGCTGATCCAGTGGCGGCTGCCGACCGCGCGTCGCGCGCCGAGATCCCACCACACGGTCATCAGACCGAAGAAGACCAGGAAGAAGCCACCCGACCATTTCGTGGCCAGGTCGAGTCCGATGCACAGGCCCGCGACCCAGCGCCACGGACGCAGCCCGAGGAACGGCCCCGACCACGCGGCCTTGTCCTCGGTCCAGGTGCCCTCGATCTTCATTCGAGCGACCTTGTCGGCGAGGATCCCGCGGGTACGTTCACGATCGGCCAGCAGCGCGACGAACGCGGCCAGCGCCCAGAACATCACGATGATGTCGAGGATCCCGGTGCGCGACATCACGAACTCCTGGCCCTCGAAGGCCATGAGTAGGGAGGCGATGGTCGCCAGCAACGGAGAACGGAACAGGTGCCAGGCGGCGCGTCCGGTCAGGTAGATCGCGAGCGTGCCCATCAGGGCGACCGCGAAGCGCCAGCCGATGCTGTTGTCGATGCCGAAGATCCACTCGCCGGCGCCGATCAGCCATTTCCCGAGTGGTGGGTGGACGATGAAGTCGGCCTCGGTGCCGTAGACACCCTGCTGCCAGTTGCCCATCGTGAACAACGAGTCGGCGGCCTTGCCGTCCTGCACCGCTTGGGTCGGCTTCATCTCGTAGCCGTACTGCATCATCGACCAGCCCTGCTTGACGTAGTACGTCTCGTCGAAGACCAGTTGATGCGGGCGTCCGAGTTCCCAGAAGCGAAGGACTCCACCGATCACGGTGACGATGGCCGGTCCGAGCCAGGCCCACAGCTTCTCCTGCGCCGTACGGGGTCGACCGAGCAATCGTCGTCGCAGCGCCTCGCGCTCGGCGGTCAGGGAAGACACCCGGCGAGCGTAATACCCGGGCGAGGGAAACTACGCTGCGACTCATGGCTGAAGGTGTGCTGGTGCTGGCTGCGACTCCGATCGGCGACCCGAGGGACGCCGCGCCCCGGCTCGCCCAGGAATTGCGGGAGGCCGACGTCGTCGCCGCGGAGGACACCCGGCGGCTGCGTCGGCTGATGGACGCGCTCGAAATCACCACGTCGGCGAAGATCATCAGCTACCACGAACACAACGAGGCGTCCCGCTCCACCGAGCTCGTCGACACCGTTGCCCGCGGCGGACGCGTGGTGGTGGTGACGGACGCCGGCATGCCGTCGGTGTCCGACCCGGGTTACCGCGTCGTGGCGGACGCGGTCACCCGCGACCTGCGGATCACCTGCGTCCCCGGGCCGTCCGCCGTCCTGATGGCGCTCGCGGTCTCAGGTCTGCCGGTCGACCGGTTCTGCTTCGAGGGGTTCCTGTCCCGCAAAGCGGGGGAGCGGTCGCGACAGATCTCCGACCTCGCTGCCGAACGCCGAACGATGGTCTTCTTCGAAGCGCCCCACCGGTTGGCCGACATGTTGGAGGCGCTCGCCGAGGGTCTGGGCGCCGACCGGCGGGCAGCGGTCTGTCGCGAACTCACCAAGACCTACGAGGAGATCAAACGCGGCGGCCTGGCCGATCTCGCGCAGTGGGCGGTCGAGCACGCCCGCGGCGAGATCACGGTCGTCGTCGAAGGCGCCCCGGCCGTCCGGACGACGGTCGAGGACGCCGTCCCGCAGGTGCTCGAACTCGTCGCCGAGGGCGACCGCCTCAAGGACGCCGCCGCCGCCATCGCCCAGGAGACCGGGTTGTCCAAGAAGGCCCTCTACGACGCGGCCGTCGCCGCCCGCTGAACCCACGGTGGTCGAGTAAGTGCTCGCTCGCTACTCGACCAGCGTTCGGGGGTCTCGATCGCGGCACTCGCCCTTCGGGCCCCCGTACCTACTCGACCAGTGTTTTCCGGCTACTTGACGTTGCAGAGCGGGTCGTAGGGCAGTCGAATCGTGGCCTCGTCCGGGTCGTCGGTGACGTAACAGACCCACACCTTGGAGCCCTGCCACTCGAACGCGTCCTTGTCCACACGTCCCTCGACCGTGTGCGTCGATGCACCGGCCCGGAACCTGACCTGGAGAGCGAGGTTGTCCCCGTCGGCCGCGCGCGAGGTGACGGTGCCCTCGGTCATCGACCGCAGGGTCGGTTGCCGGGATTGCTGCCACCACCAGTAACCGGCCAGCAGCACCAGCACGAGCCCGGCCGCCATCAGACCGAGCGGCAGTCGAACCGACGGACGCCCGGACGGGGCCGGCCGGCTAGACAAGTGCTTCGGCGTCGCGCCGCCGCCGTCCGTACCGCCGCACCCGACGGATCAGGCGCCACATCACCCACGCCAGGACGGCGAGCGCGACGACGACGAGCACCGGGATGAAGATCGCGATCAACGACAGACCGATGGAACTGACGTCCTCGGCGGTCGACACGATCGGGGCGCCAAGACCGACGGACGCGGTGTTGATCAACGGGCGGGCACTCGCCTTGCCGGCGTGCACGACGGCCGCGATGAGGCCACCGCCGATCGCGGAGATCCAGGGGTTCTCGGTCATGAACGTCGAGTTGTCCAGCGTGCCCGCCGACGAGGTGGCCGCCGCGACCACACCACCGATGGTCGGCCGCACGGCGGTGCCGACGATGTCGTTGAGACTGTCGACCGCCGGGATCTTGTCGAGCACCACCTCGGTCAGCAGCAGCAGCGTGGCGCCACCGATCGCCCACGGCGACTCGATCCACTCGAAACTCGCCGGCAACGTGATCACGTCGCTGAACCGCGCCACGATCGCGACGAGCAAGAACGGGACGTAGGCGTTCAACCCGGCTGCGGCGGACAGGCCGGCACCGGTCAAGGCTGCGAACATTCCGCATCCTCCTGGAAACTTCGGCGACCATCCTGGCGGCGGTCGAACATCCGATGCAACCAACGTAGCGGCGCACCTTCGCATTCCGGGAAAGCCCGCGCGGAGCACACCGATCGCACTCCTAGGATGGGTGACCATGAAGGTTTTGTCCGCAGTTGCCTGGCCGTACACCAACGGTCCCCGCCACATCGGCCACGTCGCCGGTTTCGGGGTGCCCTCCGACGTGTTCAGCCGGTACATGCGTATGGCCGGCCACGACGTCCTGATGGTCAGCGGCACCGACGAGCACGGCACGCCGATCCTGGTGCTGGCCGACAAGGAGGGCGTCGGCGTCCAGGAGATCGTCGACAAGTACAACGCGGTCATCGCCCAGGACCTCACCGACCTCGGGTTGTCCTACGACCTGTTCACGCGCACGACCACACGCAACCACTACGCGGTCGTGCAGGAACTCTTCCGCGGCATCCACGACAACGGATACATGATCGAGCAGACCACGCAGACCGCGGTCAGTTCGGTCAACGGACGCACCCTGCCCGACCGGTACATCGAGGGCACCTGCCCGATCTGCAAATACCCCGAAGCGCGCGGCGACCAGTGCGACAACTGTGGCAACCAACTCGACCCGATCGACCTGATCGACCCGATCAGCAAGGTCGACGGGCAGCCGCCGAAGTTCGTCGACTCCAAGCATTTCTTCCTCGACCTGCCGGCCTTGGCGGACGCGTTGCAGCAGTGGCTGGACGAGGTCGACTCCGCCGGCACCTGGCGTCCGGGCGTCATCAATTTCGCCAAGAACATCGCCAAGGACATGCACCCGCGCGCGATGACCCGCGACATCGACTGGGGCATTCCGATCCCGGTCGAGGGCTGGGACGACAAGCGGCTGTACGTCTGGTTCGACGCGGTCATCGGCTACCTGTCGGCGTCCATCGAATGGGCGCGACGCCTGGGCGAGCCGCAGAAGTGGCGCGAGTGGTGGAACAACGCCGAGATGAAGTCCTACTACTTCCAGGGCAAGGACAACATCACCTTCCACGCCCAGATCTGGCCGGCCGAACTGCTGGCCTACATGGGCAAGGGGGACAAGGGCGGAGAGCCCGGCGGTTACGGCGACCTGCAGTTGCCGACCGAGGTGGTCGCGTCCGGCTTCCTCAACCTCGGCGCCGGCCAGTTCTCGACCAGCCGCGGCAACGTGATCTACGTCCAGGACATGGTGGCCCGCTACGGCCCGGACGCGCTGCGCTACTTCATCTGCGCCGCCGGCCCGGAGCAGCAGGACTCCACCTTCACCTGGGAGGAGTTCGTGCAGCGCAACAACTCCGAACTCGTCGCCGGGTGGGGCAACCTGGTCAACCGCACCGCCGCGATGATCGCCAAGAACTTCGGTGAGGTGCCCGCACCGGGTTCGCTCGAGCCGATCGACGAAGCGCTGCTGGCGCAGATCACCGGTGGCTTCGCGACGGTCGGCGACATGCTGGCCGAGCAGCGCCAGAAGCCGGCCATCGCCGAAGTGATGCGCCTGGTGCGCGAGGCCAACAAGTACGTGTCCGACACCGAGCCGTTCAAGCTCAAGGGCGACGACCAGCGCGAGCGCCTGGCCACCGTCCTGCACACGCTCGCGCAGGCGGTGCTCGATCTCAACACGATGATGGCGCCGTTCCTGCCGCACTCCTGCAACAAAGTCGCCGAGGTGTTCGGCATCACCGAGTTCATGCCGATGCCCCGCCTGGAGCAGGTGCGCGATTTGGACGACGAGTCGCGCGGCTACCCGATCATCACCGGCGAGTACACCTCGACCCCGCGCTGGGAGTCGCGCCCGGTGACCGTCGGCACGCCGATCGCGAAGCCGACGCCGATCTTCACCAAGCTCGACCCGTCCGTGGTCGAGGAGGAGAACGCGCGGCTGGGGCAGCCGCAAGCATGAGCGGCACGCAGGGTTCCTCACATTCGACGCCGCCGGCGGCGCCGGATCCCTTGCCCCTGCCGATCGTCGACAACCACACCCATCTCGACATCAGCCGGGAGGGTCAGGGCCCCGTCGACGTCGCGGACGCGATCGCCGCGGCCAAGCGGGTCGGGGTCAACCGCATGGTGCAGGTCGGTTGCGATCTGGACGGGGCCCGCTGGACGGTCGAGGTCATCGACCGGCATCCGGAGTTGTTGGGCGGCATCGCGATCCACCCGAACGAGGCGCCCAAGCACGAGGCGCGCGGCGACCTGCGCCAGGCGTGGGACGAGATCGAACGGCTGGCCGCGCACCCGCGCGTCCGAGCGATCGGGGAGACAGGCCTCGACTACTTCCGTACGGGTCCGGACGGCGTTGCGGCGCAACAGGATTCGTTCCGATGGCATATCGACCTGGCGAAGCGCACCGGTAAGGCGCTACAGATCCACGATCGCGACTCCCACGACGACGTGCTGCGGATCCTGGCCGAGGAGGGCGCGCCGCAGAAGGTGGTGCTGCACTGCTTCTCCGGCGACGTCGCGATGGCCCGTGAGTGTGTCGACCGCGGTTACTTCCTCAGCTACTCGGGCACGGTCACCTTCAAGAACGCGCGACCATTGCGCAACGCGCTTGCGGTGACCCCGCTGGAGCAGGTCCTGGTCGAGACCGACGCACCGTATCTCACTCCGGCACCCCACCGCGGAGCCCCGAACTCGCCCTATCTGACGCCGATCACGGTCCGTCTGATGGCGGACGTCCTCAATGTCTCCGTGCCCGCGCTGTGCCAGGCGGTCTCGGACAACAGTGAGGCCATCTACGGACCGTGGTGACGCACACCTCGTTACCAAAATTTGACCTTTTGTCGGTCCATGAGTCACGGTTGATGGGCTAGTCCCGTGGTGACACACCTCGGACGCCCGGTCACGTGTGGCCGAATCCCCGGACATTTCCGGGGACCAGTGCGAGAACGTACGGCTCGTCGAAGCCGACACCGATCGCGAGCGTCCGTCGCCGGGGAACCGTACGTCATTGGAGACATTTTGAACTTCCGCACGCCCACCCGCTCGACGACCGTCGCTGCCGCCACCTGCGTCGTGGCCGCACTCAGCCTCACCGCCTGTGGTGGTTCCGGCGACACCGCTGCGAATGCCCCGGTGCCGACGTCCTCGACGTCCAGCGCTGCATCGAGCACCAGCTCGTCCTCGTTCGCCACCTCCAGCTCGACCACCTCGAGCTCGACCACCTCGAGTTCGACCGCCGCCAAGGCGACCACATCGAAGGCCGTTGCCAAGCCGTCCGCGACCGCATCGGCTGCCGCCCCGGCCCGTGCATCGCAGAGCACCCGCGCCGCCCGTTCGGCCGCGCGTCCGGTCCTCAAGACCGTCGTGGAGCACCGCGTTCTGGCGTTCGATGTCGTGAGCCGCAAGGACACCTCACTCGACAAGGGCACCACGAAGGTCGTGCAGCGCGGCGTCGCCGGCACCCAGAAGGTCACGCTGACCCAGACCCTCCTGCAGGGCCGCATCACCAACGTCGTGGTCACCAAGCGCGAGACCGTGCAGCAGCCCGTGAACAAGGTCGTTGCCGTCGGCACCAAGGTCGCGGCTGCGGCTCCCTCGCGTACCGCCCAGGCTCCGGCCACGCCGAAGGCCACCGGTGGCAACACCAGCAACGCGGGCATGTGGGACCGGATCGCCCAGTGCGAATCCGGCGGCAACTGGTCGATCAACACCGGCAACGGTTACTACGGCGGTCTGCAGTTCGCGCAGGGCACCTGGGCCGCGATGGGCGGCACCGCCTTCGCGCCGCGCGCCGACCTCGCCTCCCGCGCCCAGCAGATCACCATCGCCAACAAGCTGTACGCCCAGGCCGGGCTGCAGCCGTGGGGCTGCGCACACGCTGCCGGCTGATCGAGGCACCGTCACTACAGCGGTAATACAGGAAAGTGGGCGCAACAGCGCCCACTTTCCTGTTGTCGTTAGGCTCGCGGAGTGACTGACCAGCCTGCCGCCGACGAGGCTCTGCTCGGGCCTGCCGAGATCCGTGAACTCGCGGCCGGGCTCGACATCCGCCCCACCAAGCAGTGGGGACAGAACTTCGTCATCGACAAGGGCACGGTCCGCAAGATCGTCCGGCTGGCCGGTGTCGGCGCCGACGACGTCGTGGTGGAGGTGGGTCCCGGACTCGGTTCGCTGACCTTGGCGCTGCTGCCGCAGGTACGCCAGGTCGTCGCCGTCGAGATCGACCGGCGCCTGGCCGAACAACTGCCCAAGACCGTCGAGACGATGGCGCCCGCCGTGCTCGACCGGTTGCGCGTCGTCCAGCAGGACGCCTTGACGGTCTCCGAACTGCCCGACCCCCAGCCCACCGCGCTCGTCGCGAACCTGCCCTACAACGTCTCGGTGCCGGTGGTGCTGTCGATGCTGCAGCGCTTCCCGAGCATCGAGAAGGTGCTGGTGATGGTGCAACTCGAGGTCGCCGAGCGGCTCGCGGCCGGGCCCGGCAGCAAGGTGTACGGAGTGCCGAGCGTGAAGGCCGCCTGGTACGCCGACGTCCGCCTCGCCGACAAGGTCGGGCGCAATGTCTTCTGGCCCGCGCCGAACGTCGACTCCGGCCTGGTCTCGATGGTTCGCCGGGAGCCGCCGCGCACCGATGTGCCGGCGGCGCAGGTGTTCGCGTGCGTCGACGCCGCGTTCGCGCAACGCCGAAAGACCCTGCGTGCGGCGCTCGCCGGATGGGCCGGATCGCCTGCCGCAGCCGAAGAGGCACTCGTCCGGGCCGGCATCGACCCGACCCTGCGCGGGGAGCGCCTATCGGTGCATGACTTCGCTGCGCTCGCGGCGGCTCGCGCCGCCCCGTCGAACGCATAGGGTGCAGACATGGCCGCCAAACAACCAGGGGTGACGGTTCGCGCACCCGCGAAGGTGAACCTGTGCCTCGGCGTGGGCCCGGTGCAGGGCGACGGCTACCACCCGCTCGCGACGGTGTTCCACGCCGTCGATCTGACCGACACCGTGACGGTGCGTCCGTCCAAGCGCTGGGAGTGCACGGTCACCGGCCCGTACGCCGACCGCGTACCGACCGGCGCTTCGAACCTCGCGATGCGCGTGGCGCAGCGGCTCGCCGACGAGTGCTTCGAGGCCGGTCCGGTCTCGATGACGATCGACAAGTCGATCCCGGTCGCCGGCGGAATGGCCGGCGGATCCGCCGACGCGGCCGCTGCGATCATCGCGATCGACCAGTTGTTCGACCTGCAGCTCACCAAACTCGACCACCACGAGCTGGCCACCGACATCGGCGCCGACGTGCCGTTCATCCTCGCCGGCGGCACCGCGCTCGGCACCGGCCGCGGTGACCAGTTGGCTCCGGTGCTGACCACCGGTCGCTACGAATGGGTCTTCGCCCTGCAGGACGACGGGCTGTCGACGCCCGCGGTGTACGCGGAGTTCGACCGACTCAACAAGGGACGCAAGGTGCCGCTCCCGCAGGCTCCGGAGGAGATGATCGCGGCGCTGCGCAGCGGCGACCCCCGCGAGCTCGCGGGCGCCCTGTCCAACGATCTGCAGGAGGCGGCGATCTCCCTCATGCCGAAACTGCAGAAGACGATCGACACCGGTTTGGCAGAAGGCGCGCTCGGTGCGATCGTGTCCGGCTCCGGCCCGACCGTGGCTTTCCTGTGTGCCGACCGTGCGGCTGCTCTCGACCTGATGGTGGGGCTCACGGCCAGCGGGGTCGCGGACGACGTGGTGTCGGCCGGTGGCCCGCACCCGGGTGCGCGGGTCGTTTCGAATATCCGAACTGTCTGAAGGATCGATGGCGAATCTCATTGCTGCCGAGCGGATTTCGCTTGCGCTCGGCACCCAGCAGTTGCTCGACGAAGTTTCTCTCGGTGTAGGCACCGGTGACCGGATCGGCATCGTGGGCCGTAACGGTGGTGGCAAGACCACGCTGCTGTCGGTGCTCGCCGGCAAGCAACCGATCGATTCGGGTCGCTTGACTCGCACCGCAGGTCTCACCGTCGGGGTGCTCACCCAGCAGGACGGCCTGTCGCCCGAGTCCACCGTCGCCGAGGCGGTGCTCGGTGATCTCGCCGAACACGAATGGGCCGGTCAGGCCCGAGTCCGGGAGATCCTCGACGGCCTGCTCGGCGGGGTCTCCTTGTCGGCGGTCGGCGGTCACGACGCACGCGTCGGACCCTTGTCGGGTGGTGAGCGGCGTCGAGTTTCGTTGGCGCGCTTGCTGATCGACGACCCCGACGTGCTGCTGCTCGACGAGCCGACCAACCACCTGGACGTCGAGGGCGTGCAGTGGCTGGCGACCTACCTGTCCACCCGGCGGGCCACGGCGGGCAACGCGCTCGTGACCATCACCCACGACCGGTGGTTCCTGGACGCCGTCGCCACCCTCACCTGGGAGGTCGTCGACGGACGGGTCGAGCAGTACGAAGGCGGATACGCCGCGTACGTGCTGGCGAAGGCCGAGCGGTCACGGGTGGCTGCGGCCACCGAGGACCGTCGACAGAACCTTCTGCGCAAGGAACTCGCCTGGCTGCGAAGGGGAGCGCCCGCCCGTACCTCGAAGCCGAAGTTCCGCATCGACGCTGCCAACGAACTCATCAAAAGCGAGCCCGACCCACGCAACGAGGTCGAACTGGTGCGTTTCGCGACGACCCGTCTCGGCAAGGACGTCATCGACCTGCTGGACGCGTCGGTCAGCGTGGGTGATCGCGAACTGATCACCAAGCAGACCTGGCGGCTGGCGCCCGGCGAGCGCACCGGCATCGTCGGAGTGAACGGCGCCGGCAAGTCGACGCTGCTGCGCGCGATCGCCGGCCTGCACCCGCTGTCGGCCGGCAAGCGCAAGGAGGGCCGCACCGTCCAATTGGCCTTCCTGACCCAGGAACTGCGCGAACTGGACGAGGTGATGGGGCTGAAGGTGATCGACGCGATCACCGAGGTGAAGTCGTACATCATGCTCGAGGGCAAGGAGACGAGTGCGTCGTCCCTGGCCAAACGCTTGGGGTTCAGTGGCTCTCGTCAGCAGACCCGGGTTTCCGATCTCTCCGGTGGAGAGCGTCGCCGGCTGCAGTTCCTGCGGTTGCTGATGACCGAACCCAATGTGCTGATGCTCGACGAGCCCACCAACGACCTCGACATCGAGACGCTCACCTCGATGGAGGACGTGCTGGACGGCTGGGCCGGCACCCTGCTCGTCGTCTCCCACGACCGGTACCTGCTGGAGCGCATGTGCAACCGTCAGGTCGCGCTGTTGGGCGACGGACGCATCCGTGAACTACCCGGCGGCGTGGAGCAGTTCCTCGAACTTCGTTCTGCCGCAACGCGATCGGAGACTTCCACGGCGCCCACGTCAGCGTCGGCCGCTGCCGCGGCGTCCGCCGGTTTGTCGGCCGGAGAGGTCCGCGAACTTCGCAAGACCGTCGCCCGTCTCGAGAAGTCACTGGCCCGCAGCGCCGAGCGCGAGCAGCGGTTGCACCAGCAGTTGCTCGAGGCCGCGACCGATCACGTCAAGGCGGCCGAACTCGACGCGCAGTTGCGGGAGGTACACGCCGAACGCGATCAACTCGAGATGGAATGGCTCGAAGCGGCTGAACGACTCGACGACTGACGCGTCCCGAAGGGTTACCTTGGGGGGAGTGCTCGGCAGGGGGTCGAGCGCCCGGAGGGGGAGCCATGCGAAAGATCGCAGTCACGGTCACATTGGCGAGTGCGTTGGCGCTCACGGGATGTCAGGACAACAAGGTCAATCCGGCTCCGACGTCCGGCACGGGCAGCGCGAGCACCTCATCGAGCACGAGCACGAGTTCGGGTGTGGCACCGACGTCTACGTCGAGCACGAGCAGCAGCGAATCGTCCTCTGCGGCACCGGCGGTGGGCAGCAAGGTCCCGGGAGCGACCCTGGCGCAGCAGATCCACGCGGCGCTCACGGACGCCAAGACGGTGAAGTACTACTCCGGCAACCTCGGTTCTGCGCAGAGTTCGTCCCCGAGCTCGAACAGCCTCACCGACACGGTGCAGCTGAAGCTGGACGACCCGATGACGGCCGCCTTCACCGACGGCGGTTCGAGCAAGCGGGACGTCATCGCGGTCGACGGTGTGGTCTACGGGTATGACCGCCGGTCGAAGAACTGGGTGAAGCAGTCCCAGACACCGAGCCCGCTGGAGCAACAGTTCGTCGCCACGTACACCTCGCAGATCGCAGAGCTCGACCCGCGCGTGGCCGCCGACATGCTCAGTGCGGGCGAGGCCGTGGTCAAGGGGCAGACCACCATCGGCGGCGTCCAGGCCACCCACTATGCGGTCATCGCCACCGGTGCTGCACTGATGGACAAGCAGGTCGCCTCGATGAAGGCGCACGGTTGCGACCTGCTCGCGGTGCCGGAGATCAAGAAGTCGTTCGACAAGGCGAAGGCGAAGGATGGCGCCACGCAGTACACGCTCGAGGTCTTCCTCGACCCGCAGAACCGGCCGTTGGTGTACCTCGAGCCGACGAAGGGGGGCGGCTCGAAGTCGGGCCGCGACTACGCGAAGTACACCGGGTACGGCGACGAGTTGAGTATCGAGGCGCCCTCGTCGTGGAAGACCTTCGCCGAGGTGGAGAAGCTGTCCCCGACGGCGTCTGCCCGCACATCCAGCTCGTCCTCCTGAGGTTCGGGTCACGGTTGCGTGACAATGGCATCCGAATGGAGTGTGCCGTCGTAATCTGATCAGGCACGGTTCTCGCCGTCGCAACGTCAGCAAGGGGAGAGTCATGCGCACCATCGCAGCCGCCGCAGTCGCCGCCATCACCGTCGTGTCCCTCGCGGGCTGCGGCCAGCGGCCGACCGAACAGCCCGCCGCCTCCTCGCCGACGAGCACGAGTGCGCCGTCGTCGACGTCGTCCCCGAAGACCACCTCGTCGACTGCTGCGAGTGCCACCTCGTCGAGTTCGACGACGGCATCGTCGTTCACCAAGCCGGCTGCCGGCGGGAAGGTCGACGCGGCTGCGTTCACCGACACGGTGTGGGGTGCGGTCGATGCGGCGAAATCGGTGAAGCTGGCGCTGTCGGTGCCCGGCGAGGAGACGATCAAGATGGTCGTGGCCAAGCCCGGCCCGAACCGCACCGACCTCGAGATGAGCGACGGCGAGAGCGGTTCCATGCGGATCGTCGACGGCTCGCTCTATTTCCCGATCCCGCCGGAAGAGCGCCAGAACGGCAAGTCCTGGGTCGTTGTCGACAAGAACACCGAGTCCCCGATGGGCAAGATGATGAGCATGGCGCTGTCGTCGATGACCTCGATGGCGCAAGGGGATCTGCAGCGCGGCGCCATGGCCAAGGCCGCGGTGACCTTCGTCGGTGACGAGAAGGACGGCGCTCACTACCGGGTGGCAGTGCCGGCGACCGCGATGCTCGATGCCATGCAGAAGATGTTCGACACCGTCGTCTCCGGCGCAGGTGCCTCCGCGTCCTCGTCGATGGCCAAGGAGATGAAGCAGGCACGCACCAAGCTCGCCGGAAAGACGGTCAGCTACGACTACTGGCTGGACGCCTCCGAGCGGCCGGCCGTGGTCGTCGCCGACCTGTCGTCGTTCCACGGCGCGATGGCCGATGGCGAACTGCCCAAGGACGCGATGGGGCCGGCGAAGATGACCGTTCGCTATTCCGAATGGAACGTCCCGGTGCGGGTGGTCGCTCCGCCGGCCGCGCAGACGATGTCCTTCGACGAGGCGATGAAGAGCCTGGGCGACGCGGGCATGTTCGGCCCGGGTGGCACCGGCGAAGAGACCGCGTCCAGCAGCGCGTCCTCGCCGGCCTGATCGCTCAACCGCTCACCGCAGCCGGCGTCTCCTGCAGCAGATCGTCCGCGTCGATCCTGTTCGGTCGAGTTCGTGCTCGATTCCGGTGGTGTCGTGGTCGGTGTGCGTGGCGGGCCCCCTTGGTCGTCAATGATCCTTCATCATTCGAGGACGCGGCCACACCTGCGTTTCGTCAACACAGGCTCGTCGCACCTGGGTCGCCCGTACGATTGGTCGACGGTCGATCCCTCGTCGGCCGCTGCGACACAAGGGAACTTACATGCGAAACATCTTCGGATCGGCGCTTCTCGCGGCCGGCCTGACCGCCACTCTGACCGCGTGCGGCGGCAGCGACGACGGCGCGTCCTCGACCACGTCCTCGACCATGTCTTCGAAGACGGCGTCCGCCTCGTCCTCGTCGACCAGCAGCAAGCCGACCCCGACCGGACCGACCCCCGGGGCCACCGTTGACGCGAAGGCCTGGGCCGACACGTCCGACAAGGCACTCAAAGCAGAGAAGTCGTATCGGATCAGCGAGGTGAGCACGGCCGATTCGGGCACGACCACCGGCGCGATGGTGCGTGGTGCAGGTGATCGCGTCGACCTGATGGCCGAGATGCCCGGCGAGGGCGGCCTTCGCTACATCGACGGGAACGCCTACATCCAGTCGCCGGAACTGCCGGGCAAGTGGATCAAGTTCGACAAGACGAGCACGAACCCCGAGGTGAAGAACTTCCTGGAGGGAGTGCGGCGCGACGTCGACGGCGACGAAGACATCAACGTCCTGGCTGCGGGCAAGGTCACCTTCGTCGGTGACGAGGCCGAAGGCAAGCACTACAAGGCCCAGGCACCGGCTGACCAGTTCTACGAGGACGAGGTGGACGAGGACTCCGAGACCGAGCAGGGCGGCCCGGTCGACCGCAAGGCGGACAAGGCCAAGCTGAAGGACAGGACGGTCGACATCGATGTCTGGCTCGACGCCAAGAACCGCCCGGTGAAGGTGAAGACCGACTCGACCGGCTTGAGCGGTCTGGGCTTGTCGGCGAAGACGTCCGACGTCGTGTTCGTCTCCACGACGACCTACTCCGGCTGGGGCGAATCCGTGAAGATCGAGGTGCCGCCGGCAGCCGCCACGGTCAGCGCGGACGCGCTGTCCGGCCAGGGTCAGGCCTGACACCGGACGCGGACGGGTTCGCGCCCGTCCGCGTCCACCGGCTTCCCTCCCTGCTCCGGGCGATTTGGTCGGATGCGACATTCGCCCGTAGCATTGAGTTACCAATGACCGCCGGTCGGTGCGATCCCGCAAGGGAAAGCGTCCGAAGGTCCCGCCGAAACGGGCGACCAGCGTAGGTGAGCACAAGGTAATTCCACGAACGTACGGATGCCGTACGTTCCTGCGAGCCCTGAGCGCATCTGCGCCGGGGCTCTTTTCGTTGTGGCCACGGCGATCGGCAACCACGATCGAAGGAGGTCCGCATGGCGAAGTCCGACAAGAACGCCGCCATTGCCGAACTTACGGACAAGTTCCGTGAGTCGGGTGCGGCCGTGTTGACGGAGTACCGCGGTCTGACCGTGGCGCAGCTGACCCAGCTGCGTACTGATCTCCGCGAGCACGCGACCTACGCCGTGGTGAAGAACACGCTCACCGAGCGTGCTGCCAGCGAAGCCGGTGTCACCGCCTTCGACGGTCAGCTCGTCGGTCCTTCCGCAATCGCTTTCGTCACCGGTGACCCGGTCGAGGCGGCCAAGAAGTTGCGCGACTTCGCCAAGGCGAACCCGCTCCTCGTGATCAAGGGTGGCGTGCTTGACGGCAAGCCGCTCTCGGCCGAGGAGATCACCAAGCTCGCGAGCTTGGAGTCCCGCGAGGTGCTTCTGGCCAAGCTGGCCGGCGCGATGAACGCGTCGCTCAGCCAGGCTGTGTACCTCTTTGCTGCCCCGCTGTCGCAGACCGCCCGTGTGGTGGACGCGCTGCGTGCCAAGGTCGAGACCGAGGGCCCCGCGTCCCCGGCCGCCGACGAGGCACCGGCTGCTGCAGACGAGGCCGGCACCACCGACGTCGCCGAGGGTGGCGACGAGAACTGAGCACCCGCTCGGTTCGCACTTTTCACACACAGCCACTCACGGCATTAACGAAAGGAAGCCATCATGGCGAAGCTCAGCACTGACGAGCTCCTTGAGGCCTTCAAGGAAATGACCCTCATCGAGCTCTCGGAGTTCGTGAAGCAGTTCGAGGACACCTTCAACGTCACCGCTGCGGCCCCGGTCGCGGTTGCTGGCGCTGCCCCGGCAGCAGGCGGCGGCGACGCCGGCGCTGCTGAGGAGCAGTCGGAGTTCGACGTCGTTCTGGTCGCTGCCGGCGACAAGAAGATCGGCGTCATCAAGGAGGTCCGCGCGCTGACCTCCCTCGGTCTGAAGGAAGCCAAGGACCTCGTCGACGGCGCTCCCAAGCCCGTCCTGGAGAAGGTCGACAAGGCTGCCGCCGACAAGGCCAAGGAGCAGCTCGAGGGCGCCGGCGCCACCGTCGAGCTCAAGTGAGCCTCGCTGCCTAGGCAGCAACTCTCGCGAAGCGGGTCGGACCGAAGGGTCCGGCCCGCTTTGTCGTCGGACGGTGATCAACGGTGGTCGAGTAGGTGCGGATCCGGTGGTCGAGTAGGTGCGGATCACGGTGGTCGAGTAGGTGCGGATCACGGTGGTCGAGTAGGTGCGGATCACGGTGGTCGAGTAGGTGCGGATCACGGTGGTCGAGTAGGTGCGGATCACGGTGGTCGAGTAGGTGCGGATCACGGTGGTCGAGTAGGTGCGGATCACGGTGATCGAGTAGGTGCGGATCACGGTGATCGAGTAGGTGCGGAGCATTAGCGGAGTGCCGCGATCGAGACCACTCCGCGGTGAGCGTCAACGTTCCCGCGGACGCCGCGGACGTCGTGGTCTCTTGAGCGGGTATGCCCACGGGTCGTCTGGCTCCGGCGGACGCTCGACGCGACCTTTCATCGGTCGGCCCGGATCGCCGTCCGGCCGCGGTCGACGATCGGTCCGACGCGCGAGCTGCGGCAGCACCTCGTACTCGCCCCTGATCAAGGCCTCGCGTTTTGCGCGTCCCCAGTTCTGCACCTGCTTCTCGAACTCGAACGCCGCCGCGATGCTGTCGAACTCGACGGCCCACACAAGCTGCACCGGACGGCGATGGCGAGTGTAGGCAGCACCGTTCGGGGAATGGTTGTGTTCCCAGATGCGCCGGTCCAGCTGCCACGTGCTTCCGCAGTAGTAGGAGCCGTCAGAGCACTCCACAATGTATGTGTACGGCATGGGGACAACTGTGCGGCTGGGGCTCCTGCGGGGCCAGCTTCGTTTACGCAGTTGTGGATGACGCGCTGGTGAGGGAGGCGCTGTGGACAGCCGTCGTGGGATGTGGTCTCGATCGCGGCACTCCGCTAACGCTCCGCACCTACTCGACCACCGTTGGGGATGTGGTCTCGATCGCGGCACTCCGCTAACGCTCCGCACCTACTCGACCACCGTTGGGTGTGTGGTCTCGATCGCGGCACTCCGCTAACGCTCCGCACCTACTCGACCACCGTTGGGTGTGTGGTCTCCGTCCCTTCGACACGACGCTCGTACCTCGCATTGGCTCAGGACAAGGCGCGAGAGTCCGCTGACGCTCCGCACCTACTCGACCAGCGTGTTGTCGGGATCTCGGTCGCTGGCGCTCCGCACCTACTCGACCACCGTTGGGTGTGCGATTTCCGTCCCTTCGACACGACGCTCGTACCTCGCATCGGCTCAGACAAGGCGCGAGAGTCCGCTGACGCTCCGCACCTACTCGACGGGGCCGAAAATGATTCGCTCCTTGACAGTGGTCGGGCATAGCCTGAACCACGCCATGACGACAACCCTGACGCCGACGAAGATCCAAGAGTCTGCCGCTGCCGAGACGATGAAATCACCGGAGCGACAGGTGAATTGGCGTCGCCTGAAGCACCCGCTGACCGTGGTGGCAATCATTGCGCTCACGATCGCAGCGCTGGGAGCGACCGCCGGCACGGTCGTCGCTGGGCGATTGGCGCAAAGCCCGACCGCATCCCTGGTCTGGTGGCTTGCTGCATGCGTCATCGGCGGGGCGGTTCTCGACACCGCCGGACGCATCCTGTGGGCGACCGTCGTCGACCGCGCCGAGGGCAAACTGCGTGACGACCTGCTGGACGCAGCCCTCCACCAACCGCTGGAGGCACTGTCCGAGCAGGCGGTGGGCGAGGTGCTCGACCGCGTCGACGACGACACCCACGAGGTCGGCTCACTCGTCCGGATGCAGGTCTGGATGGTGCTGCGCGCGGTGCTCTCGCTCATCCCGATGTGGCTGGTGGCCGGTTTCACCTGGTGGCCGGCCTGGCTGCTGTTCCCGGTCTTCGCCGGGCTGACGCTGCTGGTGATGCGTCCGCTGATGGGCCAGATCGCCGAGCGCAAGGTGGTCGAGGAAGCCGCCTGGACCGACCACGCCGCCGCCCTCGAGGAGGGCATCGCCGGACGCGACGACCTGCGCACCAGCCTCGGCCAGTCGTTCGCGATCCGCCGGCTCGCGCAGCTGTCGTCCAGGGTCCACGAACTCTTCTACAACGTCATCCTGCTCGAACGTCGCATCACGCTGCGCGCCGTCCTGCTGTTGCACGGTTTGCTGGCGATCATCGCGGTCGCCGGTGTCTTGCTCGCCGACCGCGGATCTTTGTCGGTCGCGCAGATCGTGACGCTGTTCCTGATCACCAGCACCTTCGTGGGCGTCATCGGCAACGTCGCTCAGCAACTTCCCGACCTGCAGGCGGGCATGGGTGCCGTGATCCGTCTGCGTCAGATGCTCGCCGTCGCGCCCGAACCGACCGGCGGTCTGCACCTCGGCGACCAGACCCCCGACCTCGACTTCCGCGACCTGCACTTCTCCTACACCGAGGGCAAGTTCGCGCTCGAGGGCATCGACATCCACGTTCCCGCCGGCCAGACGCTCGCGCTCGTCGGACGCACCGGATCGGGCAAGTCGACGCTCGCGTCTCTGGTCTCCCGTGCCGTCGAACCCGAACGTGGCTCGGTGCTCATCGGGGGAATCGACGTGCTCGACCTCGACCTGCATGCATTGCGCCGCCAGGTCGGCGTCGTCACCCAACGCACCGAGATCATCGCCGGCACTCTGGCCGAGAACATCACGCTCTTCGCCGACAACCCGCGCACCCAGGTCGAGGCCGTCGTCGACGAACTCGGCCTCACCGACTGGGTCGCCGGTCTGGACGACGGACTCGACACGCTCCTCGGTCCGGGCGGCACGCTGCTCTCGGCCGGTGAGGAACAGCTGGTTGCGTTCGCACGACTGCTGATCCGCGACGTCCACGTCGTCGTGCTCGACGAGGCCACCGCTCGCATGGACCCGCTCACCGAGTCCCGGGTCGTCGCCGCGTCCGATCGCCTGTTGCACGGACGTACCGGAATCCTTGTCGCACACCGCCTTTCGACGATCGAGCGCGCCGACCTCGTGGCGGTCCTCGACCGTGGACGGGTCGCGCAGTTCGGCAGTCGCAGCGAGTTGGCGTCGTCCGAGGGACGCTTCCGCGACCTGCTCACGGCGGCCGACCTCGGGGACGGTGAGGCAGAGCCTGAGATCGTCGACGAAGTGACCACGGTGGGCGGTCAGCGCCGTCGCACCGACCCGCCGGTGCGTCCCGACACCGGCAACGGCCCGAGCCTGGCGAAGGGCATCTGGTCGGCACTATGGGTGCGTCCGCGCTGGGGCATGCTCTCGGTCGGACTCTTCCTGATCTTCTCCCTGACCGGCGCGGTCGGCGCGGTCACCGGATACACCTGGGGCCAGACGATCGAGCGGCTGCAGGACGGTTCGCTGTCCTGGCCGTGGTTGGTCGCAGTGGTCGCCAGCGTGATGATCGGGCCGATCATGCTCGCCGAGGCGATTTCGCGGTACCCGCGCTGGTGGGTCGAGGTGCTGCTGCGGGTGCGGATGGCCGTGCTCGTCGGCCAGACCGCGCAGCGCCGACTGCACAAGGACCCCGCCGGCGAGGTCGTGGCCCGTGCGATGGACGCCGACCGCTACGCGCGCTACGCCGACCGCTGGGTCGACTTCTGCAACGGCTTGGCGATCGCGCTGTTCACCGCGGTTGCCGCAAGTACCCCGTTGGCCGGACTCGTCCTCGCCGCCGTGATGCTCTCGGCCGCGCTCGCGTCGGCAGTGGGACGCCCGATCGCCGGACGCTCGGCGACCCAGGCGTCCGCCGCCCGAGCCCGTTTCGGCCGTGCGCTGGTATCGACGCTGGAGTCGGCGCGCACTGTCAAACTCGCCGGCCGCACCCCCGAACTGCACCGCCACCTGCGCAAGGTCGACGCCGGACGGGTGGATGCTGCCGTCCGCGAACACCGAGTGCAGTCCTTCCTGGACGGCGTCCCGATGGTGATGGTGCAGACCGGTGCCGTCGTCGCGTGGGCCGCAGTGCTCTGGGACGTCTGGGGTCTGGCGACGGCGCTGCTCGTGGTCAACGCGGTCAACGGTTTCGACTGGTTCGGACGCGTCGCCGGTGCCGTGGTCACCGAGGCGCCGGGCACGCGTTCATGGCAGACCGCCACCAGTCGGATGGCAGGCGGCCAGGACCTGATGCGCCTTCCCGACGGCGTCGACCTGCTTACAGGTGAGGCGCCGCAGGCTCCGGTTGCTCCGCGAACTGCGTTGCAGGAGCTGGGGGTTCACGGCCTCACCGCGATTCACGAGGACGGCACGGTCGGCGTCGAGGATGTGCAGCTCGACATCCGACGCGGCGAACTGGTGCTGCTGCTCGGCCAGGTCGGTTCGGGCAAGTCGAGTCTGCTGCGTGCGCTCGCCGGCCTGATCGACTACGACGGCTCGCTCACCTGGAACGGCGAGGAGATCGACGACGCCGAGGTGTTCATGCGTCCGGGGCAGGTGGCGTACGTCGCGCAGGTGCCGCGCGTCCTGTCGGGCACCTTCGCCGACAACGTCCAGCTCGGATTCACCCGGGCGTTCGATCAGCCGGTCGCCGACGCCCGTCTGACTCCTGACGTCGAGACCGCCGGTGGACCGACCGCATTGGTCGGGCACCGCGGAGTTCGCCTGTCCGGTGGGCAGGTTCAGCGCCTCGCACTGGCCCGGGCGCTCGCCGCGGACGCCGAACTGCTGCTGGCCGACGACGTCTCCAGCGCGCTCGACGCCACCACCGAGATCGAGTTGTGGAAGGCGCTGCGTGATCGTTCGGCGACCGTCGTAGGAGCCACTTCGAAGCGGGCCGCGTTGGCCCAGGCCGACCGCGTCGTGGTCCTGGTCGACGGGCGCGTCGCCGCCGACGGTCGGTGGCGCGACCTCGCGGACGACTGGGGCCACCTGGCCGGCTGACCACAACTGGCGATCCAGCTCGCTTCTTGACCTCCAGATCGCAACTGGTGCCGCCGGCGCTGCCAGTTGCGATTTGGGTGTCCAGTTGCGGTCCGGATGGCCAGTCGTCGTCGGGACCGCTAGCGCGAACCGACGTACCTCCACGAACGCTTCGCCATGGCGGCACCCGCAGCGGGGGAGGCCTCGAAGCGGCCGGAGATGTCGAACAGCACATGGGCCGCGGCGCCCGACCCGTTGTAGACACCCAGCCGGTTGTTCTGCGCGGTTGTCGGGTCGTACCCGAGGGCGACGGCAGCACCGGAGGCACGGTTCTGCCCGGCCATGGTGTTGGTGGTCGAAGCGATCGGTCGCGGAATCCCCCGCTCCAGAACAACGAGTGCCCCGAGGACGATCCGGCGATCATCGTCGCGTTGCCGACCATCGCCCAGGTGTTCGCGGTGCGCGCGTTCGCCGCTGACGGCACGGCGATCGAAAGCGTCGACCGCGCCTTCAACGCGCTGGTTCTGCGGGTGTCGAGGAATCGCCACGGCGTGATCGGACGGTAGGTGGCGGCGTTGAATCGTCCCGCGTCCCCGACCGAATCGATGACGATGTGGGTCGGGCCACCGGTGGCACGGACGGTGAACTCGAAGACGCCGGCCGCGACCTTGCGTACCGGCACGGCGACGAACGAGGCGATGTTCTCGCCCCGACGGAAGTTCAGCACGGATGTGGGCGGCGGCGTGGTCGTCCGGCCGTCCCAGGCCTGCAGGTAGCCGTTGCCGGTGGGCGAGGCTGCGGTCATCTGCACGAGGGCGGTGTTGATGTCGGCGTCCGAGAACGGCGTCTCGAAGCGAATCGCTCGTGTCCTGTCGCCGCCGAGCGGCCCGTCACCGTTGAAACGGGAGTCGTAGAACCGCGCCGGGTCGGTGATGTCGACCTGGGAGGTGACCACATCGGCCGGCAATGTGGCGCCGCTGGTGAACCAGCCGACGACGTCCAGGATCACGTTGCTCGACCCGGCACCCTCGGTGACGTCGAGCGTTCCGTCGGCTGCAACGGGCACGATCGTCGTGTTCGCCAGTTGATGGTTGCCGGCGGGGAAGTTCACCGTCGACACCGCAGGAGACCGACCGGTGTTCTTCTGCTGCGTCGTGACGTAACCGGCAGCCGAGGTGTTGGCGACGGTCGTCGTGACCATCACGGCCGACACCTGGTCGGGCGCCACGGTGGCGCCGGACGCGGTTCGAAGGCGGGAGACGACGTCGACGGTGCGCGATTCGTCGGTCCGCATCGGTCGCGCCTCACCGGCCGCCAACGTCGGGGAACGGGTGTCGAACACACGGGTCGGGGAGGGCAGGGGGACGTACTCACCCGGTGTGGCAGCCGCCAGAGCGGCAGGGGCGGCAACGCCACCCGACAGGGCGAGGGCAGCGGTGCAGGCGACGGCGGAGCAGAACCGAACGGGGCTGAGCTTCATGGCAATCCTGACGTGGTGTCGATCAGTTGATGACGACGCTGTTGCGGTCCGGCGGCTGCACACGGGGGTGCCCCACCCGGTATCCGGGGTTCGTGGATGCGTACAGCCGAAGACCGGCCTCGGTGATGCGTCGCGCGTAGGCGTTGGTGCCGGACAGGTAGGGGTCGATGACGACGAACTCACCGCTCGGTGCGGTGCCGAGCACAGCTATCCAGTGCGATGCGTCGCCGGAGTAGGTCGTTCTCCACCACGGCAGCTGCCTGATGTTCCCGCCGCATATCGTCGCGCGTCCGGCCCGGCCGAGGGAGATGGTGTCGGCGATCCCGCCTTGGCGCCCGGTGAGGCCGTAGGTGGCGAAGCCTCTGAGCAGTTCCCAGTATTCGGTGCCGACCTTGTCCCGGTCGGTGACCCCGGCCACGGCGTCCAGAGCGCAGGAGCGCCGGAAATCATCGATCGCGGCGCCGGCACCGGCAGTCGTGTAAGCCCACTTGCGCGGAAGTTTTCCACGGGACGCCAGAATCGCGACCGCGCTCGCGGGCCCGCAGTTGGTGCCTTTCACCGACGAGGAAAATTGACTCACCGGGTACAGCCCCCGATTCTCGGGGCGCCGAAGAGTCTGGTCCAGATGACGGCATCAGGGTTGGACTGTGTGTGGCCGTAACCGGCCGAGACGCGGAAGTTGCCGAGATCGAGCATCGTCTGCGCGAACGCGAGCGACGATCCGGTCAGGTAGGGCGTCGCGTCCGCGCCGGTGGAGAAGACGTACCCGTGCTTGTGCAACAGCACCTTGAGGGCGCCGGCGTGCCAGGAGGTGGTGTCGGCCGCGACCGTGCGTCGCGACGCGAGGAAACGGATGGTTGCTTCGTCGCCGAGGCCGGTGACCGGCAAGCCGTTCCGCCGCTGGAACGTGCGGACGAAGTCATAGAAGGTGCGTGTGTACGTGGTGTCCACCGCGGTGCGCCAACCCAGCCCGTTCAGCAGCAACTTGAACGCCCGGATGTTCCTGGGATCAGACGTGGAGGTGACAGCGGCGAACGTGGCGGCCGACGAAGCCTGCACCGAGGTGCCGAACAGGATGCCGGCGCCGGCGGAACCGAGTACGAAGCGACGAGAAATGGTCATGACAATCCCTTGGACGTGAGACCCCTTGGACGTGACGACGCACCTACCGCCTGCGCGGACCCCGCGGTGCTCCGGCCAACGCAAGGGTAGTCGAACGGTTGTCATGGTCGAGCCCGCTTCTGGCATCCGGATCGCAACTGGTGCCGCCGGCGCTGCCAGTTGCGAGCTCGAAGGCAGCCGCGGTCCGCACACCGTTAGAAGCGACCACCTGCGACACGCGCATCGAAAGCTCTTGACCCCGGCACCCACCCCGGTGCACCCTTTTCGCAGTTGATGTCGCCCGGGGTAGGGGGTCTTGTGCCCGCGGCTGGACATTTCCGCATCGCGTGTCTATAGTTGACCTTTGCGCTGCCCTCTTCAGCAACCCATTTTCGATCCGGCGACAACATTCGGCCGATCTCCGCTCCACGGCGGGACGATCTCCGATTTGCGAAGCCGCGGTTGTCCTGCCCACCGGTAGGGATGGATTCGCCGCTTGAGTGTGGCCACAAACCGCCCGTCCCGGCCTGTGGAAGGACCCTCCTTGGCTGCCTCGCGTACTGCGACCCAATCTCTGTCCTCGGCGAAGACGGCTTCGGGCCGTCTCTCGTTCGCGAAAATTCGCGAACCCCTGGAAATGCCCGACCTGCTCGCTCCGCAGACGGAGAGCTTCGACTGGCTGCTCGGCAACGAGCGCTGGCAGGAGCGTGTCGCCGAGGCGAAGGCTGCCGGGCGCGACGACCTGAACGAGCGCTCCGGCCTGGAGGAGATCTTCGAGGAGATCTCCCCGATCGAGGACTTCGCGGAGACCATGAGCCTCTCCTTCCGCGATCACCGCTTCGAAGAGGTCAAGTACTCCATCGAGGAGTGCAAAGAGCGCGACATGACCTACTCGGCGCCGTTGTTCGTCACGGCCGAGTTCATGAACCACAACACCGGTGAGATCAAGAGCCAGACCGTGTTCATGGGCGACTTCCCGCTCATGACCGACCGCGGCACCTTCGTCATCAACGGCACCGAGCGCGTCGTCGTCTCCCAGCTCGTCCGTAGCCCGGGTGTCTACTTCGAGCGTTCGATCGACAAGACGTCCGACAAGGACATCTACACCGCGAAGATCATCCCCAGCCGCGGCGCGTGGCTGGAGTTCGAGATCGACAAGCGCGACATGGTGGGCGTTCGCGTCGACCGCAAGCGCAAGCAGTCGGTCACCGTGCTGCTGAAGGCCCTGGGCCTTTCCGAGGCGCAGATCCTCGAGCACTTCGGCGAGTACGACTCGATCCGCCAGACCCTGGAGAAGGACAACACCACCACCCAGGACGAAGCGCTGATCGACATCTACCGCAAGCTGCGTCCGGGCGAACCGCCCACCAAGGAAGCCGCGCAGAACCTGCTGAACGGTCTGTACTTCAACGGCAAGCGCTACGACATGGCCAAGGTCGGTCGGTACAAGGTCAACAAGAAGCTGGGCCTGGAGGCTCCGCTGTCGGACTCGACCCTTGCCGTCGACGACATCGTCGCGACGATCAAGTACCTGGTCGCGCTGCACGCCGGCCAGACCACGCTGCCGGGTCGTCGTGACGGGCAGGACGTGTCGATCCGCGTCGAGACCGACGACATCGACCACTTCGGAAACCGTCGCCTGCGCAACGTGGGTGAGCTGATCCAGAACCAGGTCCGCACCGGTCTGTCCCGTATGGAACGTGTCGTTCGTGAGCGCATGACCACCCAGGACGTCGAAGCCATCACGCCGCAGACGCTGATCAACATCCGGCCGGTCGTCGCCTCCATCAAGGAGTTCTTCGGCACCAGCCAGCTGTCGCAGTTCATGGACCAGAACAACCCGCTCGCCGGCCTGACGCACAAGCGTCGTCTGTCGGCGCTCGGCCCGGGTGGTCTGTCCCGTGACCGCGCCGGCATGGAGGTCCGTGACGTCCACCCCTCGCACTACGGACGTATGTGCCCGATCGAGACGCCGGAAGGCCCGAACATCGGTCTGATCGGTTCGCTCGCGAGCTTCGGACGCATCAACCCGTTCGGTTTCGTCGAGACGCCCTACCGCAAGGTCGAGAACGGCCTGGTCAGCGACGAGGTGCACTACCTCTCTGCCGACGAGGAGGACGAGTTCGTCATCGCGCAGGCCAACGCGCCGCTGACCGACGACAACCACTTCGTCGAGGACCGCGTCCTGGTGCGCGCCAAGGGCGGAGAGGCCACCGACGTCCCGCGTGAAGACGTGGACTACATGGACGTCTCCCCGCGCCAGATGGTGTCGGCGTCCACCGCGCTGATCCCGTTCCTGGAGCACGACGACGCATCGCGCGCGCTGATGGGTGCCGCCATGCAGCGTCAGGCCGTGCCGCTGGTGCGCGCCGAGGCTCCGCTGGTCGGTACCGGCATGGAGTACCGCGCCGCCCTCGACTCGGGCGACGTCGTCCGCGCCGAGAAGGCCGGTGTGGTGCAGGAGGTCTCGGCCGACCTGGTCACCGTCGCCAACGACGACGCGACCTACACCACCTACCGCATCGCCAAGTTCGACCGTTCGAACGCCGGCACCTGTTACAACCAGCGTGTGCTGGTCGACACCGGTGACCGCGTCGAGGTCGGCGGCGTGCTGGCCGACGGACCGTCGACCGACGGTGGCGAGATGGCCCTCGGAAAGAACCTGCTCGTGGCATTCATGCCGTGGGAGGGCTACAACTTCGAGGACGCCATCATCCTGAGCCAGCGTCTGGTGCAGGACGACGTTCTCTCCTCGATCCACATCGAGGAGCACGAGATCGACGCCCGCGACACCAAGCTGGGTCCGGAGGAGATCACCCGCGACATCCCGAACGTGTCCGAGGAGGTGCTGGCCGACCTCGACGAGCGCGGAATCATCCGTATCGGTGCCGAGGTTCGCGACGGCGACCTGCTCGTCGGCAAGGTCACGCCCAAGGGTGAGACCGAGCTGACCCCGGAGGAGCGCCTGCTGCGCGCCATCTTCGGTGAGAAGGCGCGTGAGGTCCGCGACACCTCGATGAAGGTGCCGCACGGCGAGACCGGCACGGTCATTGGCGTCAAGGTGTTCGACCGCGAAGAGGGCGACGAACTTCCCCCGGGCGTCAACCAGCTGGTGCGTGTGTACGTGGCCAACAAGCGCAAGATCACCGACGGTGACAAGCTCGCCGGCCGCCACGGAAACAAGGGTGTCATCGCCCGCATCCTGCCGATCGAGGACATGCCGTTCCTCGAGGACGGGACGCCGGTCGACGTCATCCTGAACCCGCACGGTGTGCCGCGTCGTATGAACCTGGGTCAGATCCTGGAGTTGCACCTGGGCTGGGCAGCCAGCCGCGGGTGGAACATCGAGGGCGAGCCGGAGTGGGCCGCACAGCTACCGAAGGACGCCCACGAGGCGCCCGCCGGCTCGCGCGTCGCGACCCCTGTGTTCGACGGTGCGTCCGAGGCCGCCATCACCGGTCTGCTCGAGTCGACCAACAAGACCCGCGACGGTCAGCAGTTGGTCGAGAGCAGCGGTAAGGCGCGTCTGTTCGACGGTCGCTCGGGTGAGCCGTTCCCGGAGCCGATCTCGGTCGGGTACATGTACATCCTGAAGCTGCACCACCTGGTCGACGACAAGATCCACGCCCGTTCGACCGGTCCGTACTCGATGATCACCCAGCAGCCGCTCGGTGGTAAGGCGCAGTTCGGTGGTCAGCGATTCGGTGAGATGGAGGTGTGGGCCCTGGAGGCGTACGGCGCCGCCTACGCACTGCAGGAGCTGCTCACCATCAAGTCCGACGACGTCACCGGCCGCGTGAAGGTCTACGAGGCGATCGTCAAGGGCGAGAACATCCCCGAGCCGGGTATTCCGGAGTCGTTCAAGGTGCTCATCAAGGAGATGCAGTCCCTCTGCCTGAACGTCGAGGTGCTGTCCAGCGACGGCCAGACCATCGACCTTCGGGACGCGGACCAGGAAGTCTTCCGGGCCGCCGAGGAACTCGGCATCGACCTGTCCCGTCGCGAGCCGAGCTCGGTCGACGAAGTCTGATCCGGACGCGGGGGCGCACCACGCGCCCCCGCACTCCGCGATCACTGAGACAAAACTTCCAGAAAGAACGAAAGAAGGAAGCACCAAGTGCTGGACGTCAACTTCTTCGACGAGCTTCGTATCGGCCAGGCAACGGCCGAAGACATCCGCCAGTGGAGCCACGGCGAGGTCAAGAAGCCCGAGACCATCAACTACCGCACCCTCAAGCCCGAGAAGGACGGCCTCTTCTGCGAGAAGATCTTCGGCCCGACTCGCGACTGGGAGTGCTACTGCGGCAAGTACAAGCGGGTCCGCTTCAAGGGCATCATCTGTGAGCGCTGCGGCGTCGAGGTGACCCGTTCGGCCGTGCGTCGTGAGCGCATGGGCCACATCGAGCTCGCCGCCCCGGTGACGCACATCTGGTACTTCAAGGGTGTTCCGTCGCGTCTGGGCTACCTGCTCGACCTCGCCCCGAAGGACCTGGAGAAGGTCATCTACTTCGCGGCCTACATGATCACCTCCGTCGACACCGACCAGCGCCACAAGGACCTCCCGTCCTTGGAGGCTCAGATCGAGGTCGAGAAGAAGGAGATCGAGAACCGCCGCGACGGCGACATCAACACCCGCGCCACCAAGCTCGAGGGCGACCTCGCGGAGCTGGAGAAGGAAGGCGCGAAGGCCGACGTCCGTCGCAAGACCCGTGAGTCCGCCGAGCGTGAGATGACGCAGATCCGCAAGCGTGCGGACCAGCAGATCGAGCGCCTCGACCAGGTCTGGGACCGTTTCAAGAACCTCAAGGTCCAGGACCTCGAGGGTGACGAGACGCTGTACCGCGAGATGCGTGACCGCTTCGGTCTGTACTTCGAGGGCGGCATGGGCGCGGCTGCACTGCAGAAGCGCCTGGAGTCCTTCGACCTCGAGGCCGAGGCCGAGTCGCTGCGCGAGACCATCGCCACCGGCAAGGGTCAGCGCAAGACCCGTGCGCTGAAGCGTCTGCGCGTCGTCACCGCTTTCCAGCAGACGACCAACAGCCCCGCTTCGATGGTGTTGGACGCCGTCCCGGTCATCCCGCCGGACCTGCGTCCGATGGTGCAGTTGGACGGTGGCCGTTTCGCGACCTCCGACCTCAACGACCTGTACCGCCGCGTGATCAACCGCAACAACCGACTCAAGCGTCTGCTCGACCTCGGTGCGCCGGAGATCATCGTCAACAACGAGAAGCGCATGCTTCAGGAGGCCGTCGACAGCCTCTTCGACAACGGCCGTCGCGGTCGCCCGGTCACGGGCCCCGGCAACCGTCCGCTGAAGTCGCTGTCCGACATGCTCAAGGGCAAGCAGGGTCGCTTCCGTCAGAACCTGCTCGGTAAGCGCGTCGACTACTCCGGCCGTTCGGTCATCGTGGTCGGTCCGCAGCTGAAGCTGCACCAGTGCGGTCTGCCCAAGCAGATGGCGCTGGAGCTGTTCAAGCCGTTCGTGATGAAGCGTCTGGTCGACCTCGACCTCGCGCAGAACATCAAGTCGGCCAAGCGCATGGTGGAGCGTCAGCGTCCGCAGGTGTGGGACGTCCTCGAAGAGGTCATCACCGAGCACCCGGTGCTGCTGAACCGCGCACCCACCCTGCACCGTCTGGGCATCCAGGCCTTCGAGCCGCAGCTGGTCGAGGGCAAGGCCGTCCAGATCCACCCGCTGGTCTGCACCGCGTTCAACGCCGACTTCGACGGTGACCAGATGGCCGTTCACGTGCCGCTGTCCGCCGAGGCGCAGGCCGAGGCACGCATCCTGATGCTGTCGAGCAACAACGTCCTGAAGCCGGCCGACGGCCGCCCGGTCACCATGCCGAGCCAGGACATGATCACCGGCATCTACTTCCTGACGTCCGAGGACGGCGAAGTCGCCGCCGAGGGTGGGGAAGCCGGTGAGCTGCGCACGTTCTCGACCGCTGCCGAGGCCCGCATGGCCTACGACCTGGGCGAGATCAAGCTCGGTTCGCTGGTCAGCATCCGCCTGTTCGACCAGGTGCCGCCGGAAGGTTTCGACCTGCCGGAGGGCTTCGAGGTCGACGAGCTGGGCCGCGCGTCCGGTTACAAGCTGGCCACGACCCTCGGCCGTGTGCTCTTCAACGAGACGCTTCCGGAGGACTACCCCTTCCTGAACCGTGCGATCGACAAGAAGGGCCTCGGTGCGGTCATCAACGACCTCGCCGAGCGTTACCCCAAGGGTCAGGTCGCCGCGTCGCTGGACGCACTCAAGGATGCCGGGTTCTACTTCGCGACCCGCTCGGGTTGCACCGTCGCCATCGGTGACGTGCAGACCCCGAGCAACAAGAAGGAGATCCTGGCCGGCTACGACGTGCGCGCGGCGAAGATCCAGGGTCAGTACGACCGTGGTCTGATCACCGACCAGGAGCGTCGTGACGAGCTGACCGACATCTGGCGCCAGGGTGCCGATGAGGTCGCGCAGGAGATGCAGGCCAACTTCGACCCGAAGAACCCGATCTACCGCATGGTGGCCTCGGGTGCGGGTGGTAACTGGTTCCAGATCCGTCAGATCGCCGGTGCGCGAGGCCTGATGGTGAGCCCGCGTGGTGACATCATCCCGCGTCCGATCAAGTCCAACTTCCGTGAGGGCTTGTCGGTGCTGGAGTTCTTCATCTCCACGCACGGTACGCGTAAGGGTCTGGCCGACACCGCGCTTCGTACGGCCGACTCGGGTTACCTGACCCGTCGTCTGGTCGACGTGTCGCAGGACGTCATCATCCGCGAGTCCGACTGTGGCACCGACCGCGGTCTGGTCATGCCGATCGCCCAGCGCAACGCGTCCGGCGAGCTCGTCGAGCACGACCACGTGGAGTCCTCGGTCTACGCCCGCAACCTCGCGGTCGACGTCGAGGTGGGTGGAGACGTCCTGGCGAAGGCCGGCTCCGACCTCGGAGACGTCAACCTCGACAAGTTGATCGCGGCCGGTATCGAAGAGGTCAAGGTCCGCTCGGTGCTCACCTGTGAGTCCCGTGTCGGCACCTGCGCCATGTGCTACGGACGTTCGCTGGCGACCGGCAAGCTGGTCGACATCGGTGAGGCCGCCGGCATCATCGCCGCCCAGTCCATCGGTGAGCCGGGTACGCAGCTGACGATGCGTACCTTCCACACCGGTGGTGCGGCTGCGGCCGACGACATTACGCAGGGTCTGCCCCGTGTGGTCGAGCTGTTCGAGGCGCGCACCCCCAAGGGTGTCGCCCCGATCGCCGAGGCCGCCGGACGCGTCGAGATCAAGGACGACGACAAGTCCCGCACGATCGTGCTCACCCCGGACGACGGTGGCGAGGAGCAGACCTACCCGGTCAGCAAGCGCGCCCAGCTGCTCATCGAGGACGGTCAGCACGTCGAGGTCGGCGCGCTGCTGGTCAAGGGTGCGATCGACCCCAAGCAGGTGCTGCGTATCCAGGGCGCGCGCGAGGTGCAGAAGCACCTCGTCGACGAGGTCCAGGGTGTGTACCGCCAGCAGGGTGTGTCGATCCACGACAAGCACATCGAGGTCATCGTGCGCCAGATGCTGCGTCGCGTGACGATCATCGAGGCCGGCGACACCAACCTGCTCCCGGGCGAGTTGGCCGAGCGTGGTCGCTTCGAGGACTCCTCGCGCAAGGCGGTCGCCGAAGGCGGACGTCCGGCGTCGGGTCGTCCCGAGCTCATGGGTATCACCAAGGCATCGCTGGCCACCGAGTCGTGGCTGTCGGCGGCGTCCTTCCAGGAGACCACCCGCGTGCTCACCGAGGCCGCCATGCACGGTCGTCGCGACCCGCTGCTGGGCCTGAAGGAGAACGTCATCCTCGGTAAGCTCATCCCGGCCGGAACGGGCCTGCCCCGTTACCGCAACCTGTCGGTCGAGCCCACCGAAGAGGCCAAGGCTGCGCTGTACGCCCTGCCGGACTACCAGCCGTACGACTACCCGGTCTTCGGCCCGGGCAGTGGCGAGGCCATCCGCCTCGACGACGAAGCCCTGGGCTTCTCCGACAGCTGACCCACGGTGCTCGAAAGGCCCCGGTTCCTCGTGGACCGGGGCCTTTCGGCGTCCCTCGACGCCGAGGTCACTCCAAATGCATCAGGGCACTCCGTATACGGAGTGCCCTCGTGCACTTCGCGTGCCCTCACGCGATCCACTGCTGACCAGGGCGCGGACGTACGCCCTTGTCGGCAAGGATCCGCAGCATCGGACCCTCCGCGTACGCGTCGTCCCAGCACCATCTGGCCAGGTCTGTCACCCGGCGGATCCGGTCCTCGCGCTGCTTCTCGCGCCACACGGCCGCGGACGGGTCGTCGGTCAGGTCCGCGCCGTACTTCATCTTCCCGTCGCACTCGCCCACCAGACCGTCCCAGCCGAAGTCGCAGCGTCCGATGAACCCGCGGCCGTCGCGCACGGTGACCTGGAGCTGCGGACGGGGGAGTCGAGCCTGAAACATCACCGCGCGGCTCATCGACTCCAGCGGGGACTCCGCCCTTTCATCGGCGAGCTCGGCGACGAGCAGCGCAGCCTGCCTACCTCGGACGCCGGTCGGAAGCTCGCTCACTGCCTGCCGTAGGGCCTCGATGGCGAACATCATCTTCCGCAGCGCTGCGTCCGCGGTGGCGAGCGCGCTGCGCAGCGAGGTGCAGCGGGCCAGATCGATGACGGTCCGCAACGGATCGGTCACACGAATACCGTTGATCTGCACAGGGGTCGGAAGTTCCTTGACCCGGTGAAAGCGCTGGACGTGTTGAGAGGTGCGGCCGCGCCCGGCGACGGTCAGGGCGACGCGGTTCGGCCACCTGCCGATGGTCGGCAGACCGTGCAGTGCTGCCGCCGACCAGTGTGAGACGAGTCGATCGTCCGCCCATTTCGGGACGCTCGCGTGTACCAGCAGTGCGTGCCGCTCACCGGCGTCCAGCGCTTCCCACTCGGATGCCGGGTAGAACGCCCCGTGCCGCACCTGCGTCCACGCGTCCTGGTCGAGCGCCTCAGCGCGCTGGGTGCGCGGGCCGGTGAACAGCAGACGTTCCGGTTTCATGGGATGGAGCGTGCTGCATCGTGAGCGAACGTGCAGACGGCCGTGTGGATAATCCGGACGATCTTCCCCAGGGCACTCCATATGCACGAGGGCACTCCGACTACGGAGTCACTTCGTGCACTTCGAGTGCCCTGGGCACGGACGGTGCTTGACTGGTTAGTCTCTCCTGCGTGAGCAACGCGCGGATCCTGGTCGTCTGCACCGGCAATATCTGCCGGTCGCCTTACATCGAGCGGGTGCTGGCGACCCATCTCGCCGGACGCGGGTACGACGTCGAGAGCGCGGGCACCCGGGCCTTGATCAACCACCCGATCGAGCCGCAGAGCCTGGCCCACTTGCAGGCACTCGGGATCGACGACGGCGGGTTTCGGTCGCGTCAGCTCACCCCGCAGATCGCGGCGGACGCCGACCTCATCCTGACCGCGACCCGTGACCACCGAGCGGACGTCGTGACGCTGCAGCCGAAGGCGCTGAAGTACACGTTCGCGCTGGCCGACTTCAGCCACATGGTCGACGGCATCGCCGCGGTGCCGCCGGCGGAACGGGGCTTCTTCGGTCCCGCGGACGACTCGTTCGTCGGCCGGTTGGTCGACCACGTCGGCAAGCGCCGCACCGACATCCACCCGATCTCGGAGGAGGAGTCGGTGATCGTCGACCCCTTCCGCCGCGACCCCGAGGTGTTCGCCCAGATGGCGGCTCACATCAACCGCGTGATGCCCCCGGTCATCCGCGCCCTCACCCTCGAAAGCTGACCGTCCGAGCTCTCGCCCAACGCCGCGCGGGTCCTCACCTCACAACGGTGACGGCGACGAAGAGCCAACCACAGGCCGCACGGCTCAGATCGTGTAGCTGTGCTCGGTCTCCAGCGCCGACCTCGCTCGTCGTTCGTGCCGCTGCTTGAGCAACGCCCACACGAGCGGACACAGAATGACGGCGGCGCACCCGAGGATCCCGACGACGACCGGCGGCACCTTCAGCATGGTGAGTCCAGTGAGGCTGAGGACGATGACGATCCCGCCGCGCAGCACGGACGGCGCGACCCGGCGGGCGAGCTTGGCACCGAGGTAGGTGCCGGGCGTCCCACCGATGATCAACGGGATCAGCACGCTCCAGTCGATGCCCTGAGCGATGACGTGACTGATCGCCGCGGCCAGCACCAGCGGGACGGCCTGGACGAGGTCGGTGCCGACCAGCTTGCGGGCTGACAGCGTCGGGTAGAGCAGGACGAGCGCGACCATGATCAGCGAACCGCTGCCGACGCTGGTGATGCCGACGAGCAGTCCACCGAACGCGCCGACCGCGATCGTGGGTAGTGGACGGATGACGGTCTCGGCGCCGAGGCGGCGTCCGATGTGGCCGGTCATGTCGAGGTAGATGCGGGTGCCGTAACTGATCGCCGCGATGAGCAGCGTGATGCCGATGATCAGCTTGAGCCCGGACTGTTGTGCTTCGTCCTCGCCGAGGAGCCCGACGATCCAGCCGCCCATCAATGCCGTTGGTACTGAACCGATCACGAGGAACTTCACCAGGCGCAGGTCTGGCGATCCGGTGCGCCAGTGGACGCCGGCGCCGACGCTCTTGTTCACGGCGGCGGCGACGAGGTCGTTCGCGACGGCGGTGGTCGGAGGAACGCCGAGGAAGATCAGCGCGGGTGTCATCAGCGCGCCGCCGCCCATACCGGTGAGGCCGACGACGATGCCGACGAGGAAGGCCACGGTGAGCAGCTCGGGGAACTGACCACCCAACAGGTCTGTGAGCACCGGACCGGTCACCGATCCAGTTCGGTGATGATGCGCGCGACGGCGTCCGCCACGGCAACCTCACTCGTGTCGATCACCAGGTCGGCGTCCTCGGGTGCTTCGTACGGTGCGCTGATGCCGGTGAAGTCCGGTAGCTCGCCGGCACGAGCCTTGGCGTACAGGCCTTTTCGATCGCGGCGCTCGCATTCGGCCAGGGCGGTGGCGACGTGCACGAGCACCATTCGTGCGCCTGCCTTTTCGACCATCTGGCGCACCGCCTTGCGCGTGGCGTCGTACGGCGCGATCGGGCACGCGACAACCGCTCCGCCGTGTGCTGCGATTTCGGCGCCGACCCAGCCGATGCGGCGGACGTTGGTGTCGCGGTCCTCGGGGGAGAAGCCGAGTCCGGCGCAGAGTTCGCGGCGGACTTGGTCGCCGTCGAGCAGCGTGACCGACCGGCCGCGGATGATGAGTTCTTCGCGAAGTGCGCGGGCGATGGTCGACTTGCCTGAGCCGGAAAGTCCGGTGAGCAGGATGAATACGCCTGCAGCGGAGGAGGCTTCGTGGTCGCTGATGGTCGATGACGAGTCGGCGTCGAGCGCGCGTTCGACGAGTTCGCGCCGTTCGGGGTGAGCGTCGAGTTCGACCGGAACGGCGAGGACGCGCAGGTCTTCGCGTTCGCGCGCAGCGGCAAGCGCTGATCTGAGAGCGGCGAGCGCGTGGTGTCCCGGCTGGTGGCTCGGCGACGTGGGCACGAGCAGGATTGCGTTCGGAGGTGCGAGTTCCGCGACGTTATCGGATGGCTGGTCGACCCAGAGCGCCCGATGCGTGTGGTCTCGATCGCGGGACTCCGCTGGCGCTCCGTCCCTACTCGACCACCGCGTGCGTGTGTCGTGGTCTCGATCGCGGGACTCCGCTAACGCTCCGTCCCTACTCGACCACCGTGTGGGGGTTTCCACGGTGGTCGAGTAGGTGCGAGCCGCTAGGCGAGCGCCGCGATCGAGACCACTCGTCGAGATCCCGTACAACTGCGCGAACGGCCGCCCGTCCTCCGCTGCGAACTCGAGCCCACCGTCCACCACGCTTGCGACCACAGCACCCTCGAGGTCGACGAAGACCGCACCGTCCGGCATCGACAACGCGAGATCGGCGGCCGAACAAAAGCCGTCGCGGACGAGCATGAGTTCGTCGAGCTGGTCCGGGCTCAACCGAATGACGGACGCAGTGGTCACGGGGTCCTCTCGCGGTCGGTCTGCGATGTGGACGGCGACTGCATCCACTGACGTTACCGATAACATAACGCGAAGTTTTGGAAGCAAAGTCCAGCACCGAGGAGTGAGACGTGACCGTCGATGCCGAGGCCGCCCGCGCCGCCACCGGTTCGCCAAACCGGCTGACCGAGCTCGACCTGCTCGAAGCGGAGTCGATTCACATCATCCGAGAGGTCGCCGCAGAGTTCGAGAAGCCGGTGTTGTTGTTCTCCGGTGGCAAGGACTCGATCGTCATGCTGCGTTTGGCGGAGAAGGCTTTCTACCCGGCGAAGATCCCGTTCCCGGTGATGCAGGTCGACACCGGTTACGACTTCCCCGAGGTGCTGGCCACCCGCGACCATTGGGTCGACCGCCTCGGCGTCCGGCTGATCGTCGCCTCGGTCGAGCAGGCGATCGCCGACGGCGTCGTGGTCGACGACGGCAAGACCAGTCGCAACCGCCTGCAGATCGGCACGCTGCTCAACGCGATCGAGGAGAACGGCTTCACCGCGGCCTTCGGTGGCGGACGCCGCGACGAGGAGAAGGCCCGTGCGAAGGAACGCATCTACTCCCACCGTGACGACTTCGGCCAGTGGGACCCCAAGAACCAGCGTCCGGAACTCTGGTCGCTCTACAACGGCCGCATCCACGCCGGTGAGCACATGCGCATCTTCCCGCTGTCCAACTGGACCGAACTCGACATCTGGCACTACATCGCCCGCGAGCAGATCGAGATCCCGTCGATCTACTTCAGCCACCGGCGCCGCGTGTTCGAGCGCGACGGGATGCTGCTGAGCGAGTCGGAGTTCAACCCGTGCCGAGACGGCGAGACGGCGGCCGAGCGCACCGTCCGCTTCCGCACCGTCGGCGACCTGACACTGACCGGGTGTGTCGAGAGCGCGGCGTCCACGCTGGACGAGGTGATCGAGGAGGTCGCGATCGCGCGCGTCACCGAGCGTGGCGCTACCCGGGGAGACGACCGGTTCTCCGAGGCTGCGATGGAAGACCGCAAGAAAGAGGGCTACTTCTGATGGATCTGCTGCGTTTCGCGACGGCCGGCTCGGTGGACGACGGCAAGTCGACGCTCATCGGACGCCTGCTGCTCGACTCCAAGGCGATCTTCGAGGATCAGCTCGAAGCGGTCGAACACACTTCTCGCACAAAGGGATACGACTACACCGATCTGGCGCTCCTCACCGACGGACTGCGGTCGGAACGTGAGCAGGGCATCACGATCGACGTGGCGTACCGCTATTTCGCGACGCCGAAGCGCAAGTTCATCATCGCCGACACCCCGGGGCACGTGGAGTACACGCGCAACATGGTGACCGGTGCGTCGACGGCCGACCTCGGGCTGGTGCTGGTGGACGCCCGCCAGGGGTTGACCGAGCAATCGCGCCGGCACGCGGTGCTGTTGTCGTTGTTGCGGGTGCCGCATGTCGTGTTGGCGGTCAACAAGATGGACCTCGTCGATTTCGACCAGGCCACTTTCGACCGGATCGACGAGGAGTTCACGGCCTTCGCGGCCAAGCTCGACGTGCCGGGCATCAGGGTGATCCCGGTGTCGGCGCTGCAGGGCGACAACGTCGTCGACCGTTCGGCGAACATGCCGTGGTACGAGGGTCCGGCGCTCCTGGAGTACCTCGAGTCCGTCGAGGTGCTGCATGAATCTCGTTCTGCGGCAAGGCTTCCCGTGCAGTACGTGATCCGTCCGAAGTCGGATGAGCACCACGACTACCGCGGTTATGCCGGCCGGGTCACCGGCGGCACCTTCCGGGTGGGTGACGAGGTGGTGGTGCTGCCGAGCGGGCAGCGCAGCACCGTCGAGGCGATCGACCTGTTCGACAAGTCGCTGGCCGAGGCGCCTGACCGGCTGTCGGTCACGCTCCGGCTGGCCGACGACGTCGACGTCTCGCGCGGCGATGTGATCGCGCACGCCGAGCACGCACCGTCGGTGAACAAGGACGTCACCGCCACCGTCTGCTGGATGACGCAGCAGCCGCTGCGGGTGGGTCAGAAGCTGGCTTTCAAGCACACGACGCGCACCGGGCGGGCCATCGTCCGAGGCCTTGCCCATCAGCTCGACGTCAACACGCTCGAGCCACTTGGCTCTCCGGAATCGTTGCAGCTCAACGAGATCGGAGAGGTCAGGCTGAAGCTGTCGCAGCAGTTCGTCACAGACAGCTACGCCGACAACCGCACGACGGGCTCGTTCATCCTTATCGACGAAGCGAGCGGTGCCACGGTCGGCGCCGGGCTGATCGGCTGACGTCGGTCACATGGCGAACCGCACCGCTCCCGGATCACCGAGTTGAGGCGCCACAAGAGCCGACCGGCCTGTGACCAGCAACAACAGGTCGGCGGGCGCGGCTCCCAGCCGTGTTCATCACATTAATGGCAGACAGATGGCGATCGATTTCACGAGGAAGCAGCCACCGACCGCAGGGTCGGTAAACCTCAGCAAGGTGACTCTGTCCAAGGCTGCGCCGACGGTGAGCCTGGCCAAGAAGGGGAGAGTCAGAGCGCGATGCGGGTCAACCTGAACTGGTCACGGGGTGCCGCTGCGCCGAAGAAGGGGTTCCTCGCGAAGTTGACCGCGCCGAGCGGCGGTCGACCTCGACCTCGGCTGCCCGTATGAGCCGTCCAATCGTGAGAAGGGTGTCATTCAGGCGCTCGGCAACAGCTTCGGTGCGTTGCAGGCCCCGCCGTTCATCCAGCTCGACGGCGACGACCGGTCGGGCGCCGTCGCGGCGGCGAGAACATGCACATCAACCTCGCGCAGCCGGACGCTGAACTGCCGTCACTACCTCACATAAGGGCGATCTGCCGGTAACGTTCGCGCACGCCTTCGCGGCCGGCGACGATGCGCACCAGAGGTACAGATGCGCAGGTTAGGTACAGGTGCCTGCGCTGCACGGAATGAATCAAGCTGTTTGGGACAGCTGTGGGTTGGGTGTGTTGGGTTTGTTGATCCAGACGGTGTCTGGGGGCATGTGCGTGATCGGCGGTTTGTGGTGCCGGGCGGTGTGCTTGGCGGCGTAGGCGGCTTTGGTGGTTGCCCACTGGTCGTGGGTACTGCTCCAGGTGCCGTGGTGGACTCGGGCCGGGGTGTGTCCGGCGAGGCCGGCGTGGTGGTGGCGGGTGTTATACCGGTCGAAGAACTCGGCACTCCACTGCCGCGCGTGTTCTAAGGAGTCGAACTCTTCGGGGTAGTCCAGGTCGTACTTCACCGTTTTGAACAACGCCTCGGCGAACGCGTTGTCGTTCGACACCCGAGGGCGTGAGTACGAGGCGTGGACGTGCATCGTGGCCAGCAGTTCTCGCACGGTCCCGGCTCGCATCACGCCACCGTTGTCGGCATGGATGACCTGCGGTGTGCCCTGCTGGGCGGTGAACGCGTTGTTGAACAGTTCCTGGGTGAACCGGTGGTCCTCGACGTGCTCGACGCGGTACCCGACCACGTACCTCGAGTACAGATCGATCATCGAGTACAGCTTGAAACTCATCCGTCCTGGACCGGGCAGGTTGGTGATGTCCCAGCACCACACTTGTCCCGGGGCGGTGGCGTGCAACCGGGGAGTGGACCGTGCACCGTACCCGCGGTGCGCGGTGTGCCGGCGGCGATCACTGGACTGCCCTTCGCGACGCATGATGCGGTGCATCGAGGGCAACGAACACAGGTACACGCCCTGATCCAGTAGTTCGAAGTGTGCCTGCCGGATCGATAACCCTGCCAACTCGACCGTGTTGAGGGCCTGCACCACGGCCTTCGCCTCGGCAGCGGTGACACGGTTGGGGTACGCCCGTTCCGTGTGGGGCACCACCACCCCGATCCGTGGGGGCGGATTGAGATATCGGTAGTAGGACGACCGAGCGATCCCCAGCCAGGCACAACCCTGGACGATGCTCACTCCGGCATAGCCGAGGGCCGTGACGGTATCGGCGGCAACCTCGAAGTATCGGGGTCTCTCAACCAGTCCGGCATCCCCGGGCGGGGTGGTGGTTCCTCCTGGTTGGGGCCCGCGCTCTTGGCCAATCCCTCCAAGAGCGCGGCAGCTTTTCCCAGCAGTTCCACCGCGGACTGCGATTGCTCCAGTTCTAGTTGCAACCGCTGGTTCTCACGCCGCAACCGTTCCAGCTCAACGCGTTCGTCATATTTCAACACGTGCCTCGCTACCGTCGTTGGCTCTTTGGTGGCCGGGTCGACCAACCGGCCAGCGTCCCGCCACATCGACCACTTCTTGATCGAGAACGGCGTGACACCGACCCTACGCAGGAACGCGGCCTTCGCACCACGCTCGAGGCACTGGTCATGCTCCAGCAGCAGAGCCCACCGCTGCTCATCAGTGAAAGCCGCATGACGCGACGGACGAAACGGCACCTCATCAGAAACCATCAGGGAAATCCTTTCCCCACCCAGCTGTCTCACAACAGCCTGACGCACTGGGTGCATCCGGGTGCGCACGTCATAACGTGCGCACCCGGACATAACGTGCACCCTCGTACGTAACCTGCGCAGCCACCTGGCCGCGTCCCTCCCATCGTTCGACCAGCGCCGACTTACCGCGCGTTCCAGGACGTCAGCAACGCCCCCTGCGGATAAGACGTGCCGCGCTCCTGGGTGGGCAGCACGTACTGGCTGTACCAACTCGTGCAGTTGACGACACCGAGGTGCAGGTGGGCGCCGGTCACGCCGCCGGTGGCTCCGGAGTAGCCGATCACCTGTCCGCGAATCACGCGCGCACCGACACCGACGCTAAGGGTTGACAGGTGGGCGACCTGGATGCAGTTGTTGGTGCCGGGGCGCTTGACCATCACGACGTTCCCGCCGCCCCCGGGATTCCATCCGGAGAAGGCGACGACTCCGGTCTCGGCCGCGCGCAACGGCGTCCCCGAGGGCAGCGCGACGTCCATCGAATGTTGGTTGTAGACATTCGCGTGACTGTACGAACCGCCCGGGGTCTGGGTGACCACGTAGCCGCGGCCCTCGGTCCAGGGCAGGTTGGCAGCACAGCGTCCGACGACGGGGGCGTTGCTGCCGGTGCTGATGTCGATGTCGGGCACCCACACGCCGCCGTCCCCGCTGGTCTGGTACCAGATGTCGGAGGTGCCGCCCGTGACGGACGAGGAGTAGTAACCCCTGACCGCCTGGCCACGGTCGTAACAGGCGAGCGTGAGCACCTTGCCCTTGCTGAACGAGCGATTACGGGCGAAGTTGAGCGACGGGCCGGTCTGGCCCTGGGTGCTGGCGGCCATCACGGTCGCGGTGCGCGGGGCGGCGCTCGCGGTGTCTGCCGTGACGAACGCCCCGGTGGCCGTGGCGGCGAGTCCGCAGGCGATGGCGGTGGTGCGCAGAATGGACGATTTCATGAAGGTGAGACCTTTCATTCGAACCCGGATCGCGATCGACGATCGCCCGATCAGGTTGTCGCCCGCATGCCGGCGGACGCGTCCCCAGTTCAGGGGATATTCCACGGTTCGCCCCACTCGCGCGCGTCCCAGTAACCGTCCTCGAGCGCGGCCCGCAGAGTCTGCTGCCGGTTCACCGGACCGTCGCCGAGCACAGCGCGGTACTTCTCGTGGATGTGTTTGGTGTGGCAGCGCACGGTGTCGACGCTCACGCACAACCGTGTGGCGATATCGGACGCGGACAGCCCGTACGCCAGGCCGCGCAGCACGGTCGCCTCGGTAGGGGTGAGACGGGCACGCAACGGCGGAAGGTCGGCGAGCGCGGCGGCCAACTGGCGGGAAGGGCGCAGTTCGCCGTCGCGGATGCTCGCCAGCGTGCGCACGAGCGCGTCCAGCCCGTCGTGTTTCAGGCAGAGCGCGGTGATCCCGGCGGTGACCGCGGTCTGGATCAGGTACGGGCGCTCCTCGGAGGTGTAGAGCACGATCGGCGCGTTCCACTGCACCAGCCGGCCGATGTCGTCCACGCTGCTGCGGCAGTCGCGGCCGAGCCAGAAGTCCAACACGACGACGTCGGGTTGCGGGGATGGCCCGTCGTCCAGCTCGTCGACGGACGCGGCGACAGTAACGATGCGAACTACCGCGGGGTGGCTGAGCGGCAGCGACTGCAGAGAGCGGTGGACGTTCTCATCGTTGTCGATGACCACGACGGACAGCGGACGCGCGAGGGCCGACATGCGTTCTTCCTACCCGACCGTGGTGGACGCGGCCATCCCGTGATCGGGGGAGGGGCCGAGGACGAGGGTGGTTGCGAATGCGTCACGGGTCAGGCGGGCAGGAGTCGAACCGGTCAGCGTGGCGAGTGCACGCAGCCGTCGCTCGGCGTCGGGCGCCAACAGCGAAACGGTGCAGGGTTCACCGGCGCCGCCGAGACGAAGCTCCAACCGGTCGGGGGCGGCTGCATCGTCCAACAGTCGGTCGAGCACTCGCAGCAGCACGGCGCAGCGGTCGGGGCAGGGGTCGACGGCCGGGTGGATGGTGATCTCGGCGCCGAGCTCGCGGGCGGTCGCGATGCGGTCGCGCAGGGCGGCGTCGAGCACGCCGGGAAGGTTGAGTTCGTCGCGCACCTGAGCCGCGAGCCGGCCCGCGGTGACCCGGTCGGCAGCCTGGAGTCCGTCGGTCGAGATGCGGTCCAGGAACGGTCGGACCGTGCGCTTGGTGAACGACAACAGGTCGCTCACCCGGTCCTCGGACCACACTGCGGTTGCGACGGACAGGCGCTCGCGCACGGCGGCCTCGTCCCGGTCGGCCTTGGTCTGCACCTGGCGCAGTCCGCGGCCGATGGCGTAGGTGAGCCATGGGCACAGGCCCGTCATCAAGGCACCGGCCGCGGACATCCAGGTGATCTCCGGGTGGGTGCCGACGACGGCCAGTGCGGGGGCGAGACCGCACACGGTCAGGAACAGCACGCGCCGCGCCGACCCGAAGAACGCGATCACGCACAACGGGACGCCGGCCATGCCCAGGCCCCAGGACGCGTACGTGTGCAGCGATTGTGGGCCGGCGATCGCGAGCGATGCGGACGCGGACGCCGCGGACGCCGCTGCGACCGCGGCCATGTTCACCCGAGTGAGACGCCCGGACGCCACGGCGCGGGTCAGCCACCACGTCACCAGCCAGAGCGCCGCGACGACCACCGACTGCGCCGCCAACTGCGCACCGGGCGTGTGCCGCCACGCGATGAAGGTATGCCCGATCAGCGCGGGCCACGCCGCCCAAACCGCCTCTGGATGGGCCGGTGATGTTGCTGGTCGAGCCCGCGATCCCGTTGGCCGAGCCGGCGATTCCGCTGGTTGAGCCGACGATTCCGCTGGTTGAGGCGATGATTCCGGTGGTTGAGCCGGCGATCCCGCTGGTTGAACCGGTGATCCCGCTGGTTGAGCCGGTGGGATGAGCTTGCGATTCTCACCGCGCCGAAACCAAGGTGCCGTCAACGCCAACGTCACGACGACGTCCGCACCATCGCGCCGCAGCGAAGCGCTACCACCAATTGAATTCAACTCGCGCTCAACGCAATTGCGCCAACCCCATCCCGGCCGCAGCGAGCCCGGCGACGCAGTCCGATTGCGCACTCGAATCTCGACGTCGTCGCCGCGCAACGCGAGGTCCACCTGCGCCGGTCCGTCGCCATGCCTGGCTGCATTGCGCAGCGCTTCACCCAGCGCGCGCCGCAACGCATCAGCAACGTGTGTCGGCACCGGACGACGCGCACGGGGTGACGGCGTGACGCTCACACCCGACGGCACGCACGAGTGGACGAGCGACAACAGATCGACCGCGACATCGCCACGCGCCCGAACGGGCAGATCGAACGCGCCGAGCGTTCGCTGGACGACATCGGACTCCACGCCTGCGGAGTCGGCGATACGGATCAGCGTGAACAGCACCTGGTCGTGCAGCACCCGACGCGCGGATTCACCCGCCCGCTTCTCGTCGTCCCGCAACCGTTGGGACAGTTCGAGTTCGAACTCCCGCGAGCGCACCCGATCGAGCCGGACGATCCTGTGCACCAGCAGGTGGTGACAGATGGCGATTGCCATGATGCACCCCAGGCTCAGCACGCCGTGGTCGATGAGCATGGCGGTGTCGGCGGCGTACGGCGAGCTCAGGTACGCCGCGACGAAGCACCCGAACCAGGTCGGCAGTACCACCAGGGCCGGGACGATGCGAAGTTGCGAGGCGATCAGCGCGAACGCGAGTCCGACGAGTTGTGAGGCGTTCGCGAAACCCGCGAGCGGCGTCAAGCACAGGCCGAGCAACAGCCCGGCCGCCCCGAACATGCGGGTCGCGCGACGCGCCATCACCAGGATCGAACCGAGCAGCACGATGCCCAACGCAACAGCTACGGACGACGGTCGCCCGGACGCTGCGGCCAGCGACAGACAGATCACAGCGCAGGCGATGAGTAGCGATCGCGTCGTGGCCTCGTAGATGGACACCCGTGGATACGACGACAGTTGCGTCGGCCAGATCCAGAAGCGTCCGAGCTCGAGCTGCAGGTGCGAGCGGACGAAGTGGACGGGATTCTCAGCGTCGGCGGCCCGGACAGTCACTTGCGCTCGACCGGCGACGAAGCCTGGATGAGTGATCGGCCCCTGGGTCACGGTCCATTGGTACGCGCGGTCGGTCTGGCGCACAACCGGCGGAGCGTATGGAGTTGGCAAAGTTCGAGGCGGTGGGGGAGGTGGCGCGACGTGCTCGTGCACACTCGGTTGGCCGATCGACCTTGATCGTGGACACTTGACTTTCAGCCTCGGTGCACGATCGGCGAGAAGCCCCGGGTGTCTATAGTCCACTCAGCTTGGGAGCACGCCTGTCGACGCCGATCGTGGTGACCCCGTCGAACCGGGCGGGGTCGTCGATCAGCCGCCGCCTACCCTCAGCGATGATCGCACTTTTCGCGGTATGCCAGGACACCCCGAGACCGGCCGCCACGCGGGTCACCGTGAGGTGATCCACGACAATCGCTGTCAGCGCCCAGCCGAGCCCGCCACGAGATATCTTCGCCCGCGGCGGTGCTGCCGCCGTGGTGTCCTGCCGCCACGTGCGCCCGCAGTGTGCGCACGGGTAGCGACGCACCCGAACCTGCAGGACCGTGGGCCTGTGCCCGAATGGCTCATGCGCGAGCCGGCGGACCACCGTGTCCCGCGGTACACCCTCCGCACCACACTCGCGACACCACGGATCGTCCTCCATGACGCGACACTCAATCACCGCCCGATCCGCCTCGAGTCGCTGCCCCACAGCCTCAAGGCCAAGCTCGTCGAGGCGGCAGAACGTGGTGAGGCAGGTCAGGCGTCGTGAAGGTAGCGTTGTGCACGTCGAGGTCTTCCAGATGAGTTGCGTCAGAACTCTCATCATCGGGAGACCTCGACCCCTACCCCCGGACCGACGCGCCAGGAACTCCTACACGTTGAGACTTGAAGGGCACTGAGTGGCATGACCCGACGCCTACACTGACGGGCTCCTTGAGGGTCCTGTCTTCCGAGGGATCTGTCTGCTGCTCGGAGCAAGCAGGAGTAGTGGGGTGCCGACCGAACCAGCCATGACCTGATAGGAGCGTGACCCGCCGATTCAGCCCGGTTTCGTCAACGTGTTGTCTGACCGGTCCGGCCGACGCCTTCCATGGTGAACCGTTGGAAGGAAAGGGCACAACCTGATGAATCAGCTAGTCGTCATCGCGGGTGTCGACACACACAAGGACACTCATCACGCCGCGGTGATCACCGCGACAGGTCAGCACCTGGGTGCTGCGCAGTTCCCGACCACTACGGCCGGCTATCGAGCTTTGGCTGCCTTCATTGCCGGGTTCGGGACGGTGGCCAAGGTGGGTGTCGAGGGCACCGGATCCTACGGCGCGGGTCTGGCCCGATATCTGAGCTCTGCTGGGGTGCCAGTGCTGGAGGTCTTGCGCCCAAGTCGGCAGATCCGCCGGATGCGTGGCAAGTCCGACGAGATCGATGCCTACGCCGCCGCGGAGACCGCGTTGGCCGGCACGAACTGTTCGGTCCCCAAGGACCGTGACGGACGCGTGGAGGCGATCCGTGTCGTGGCGACCGCCCGCAGGTCAGCCGTTGCCGCGACCACCGACGCGGTGCTGCAGATCCGGGACATCCTGGTCACCGCACCCGAGCCGATCCGAGCCAGATACCGGGCGCTGCGCGGCAAACCGTTGATCGCCGCGCTGGCCAAGATCCGGCTGCACGACCCCGACGACGTAGTCGCCGAACACACCCTGACGGCGTTGCGAGCTCTGGCCCGCCGCGTTCAGCAGTTGCGCATCGAGACCGATGCGCACGAGCAGACGCTCGACGACCTAGTCACACGCGTGAACCCGGCGCTGCTCCAGGCCAAAGGGGTCGGCGTCATCTGCGCTGCCGACCTACTGATCGCCGCCGGCGAAAACCCCGACCGAATCAGCAGCGAGGCAGCCTTCGCCGCCCTGTGCGGCGCCTGCCCGGTGCCGGCCTCCTCTGGCAAGATCACCCGTCACCGGCTCAACCGCGGTGGCAACCGTCACGCGAACCGCGCCCTGCATCGCGTCGCCGTCGTCCGGCTCCACACCGACCAGCGCACCCGTGACTACACCGCCAGCAGACGAGCCGCGGGCAAGACCAGCAAAGAGATCCTGCGGTGCCTCAAGCGCGCGATCGCACGAGAGGTTTACCGGCTCTTCGCCGTTGAGCGTGGGTCATAGGTTGAGTCCGCCGCCGATGAGGAGCATGCGCAGGCGGTAGTTGTCGCGGTTGCGGAAGCCGCGGGCGATACGGCGGTGCAGTTCGATGAGACCGTTCATCGCCTCGGTGCCGCCGTTGCTGGCACCACCGGTGTCGAAGTAGCCGAGGAACTCGGTGCGCCACTGGTTCAGTGGTGCGACCCAAGCGTGCGACCTCACCGATCGGACAGGTGGCGAAAGTACGCAGGACTTGTTCGGCGATCTTGCGGCCGGCCGCGTGCGTGGGCTGGTGGTACACGGATCGGACGTGTTGGGCGCACTGCCACGCGAGCTCGACCTCGACGTGGGCCTCGTGCGCGGCGAACGCCGCAGCGAGGCGTGCGCGTTGCCGGTCGGTGAGGTTCTCTTGCCCGGCCCGCAGGATGTTCCGGATCCGGTACAACGGGTCGTCCCGACGGCCTCGGTGCCCGTGGAGTTCTTGCTGGACACGGCGGCGGACCTCATCGACCATATGGGTGGCGAGCTTGACGACGTGGAACGCATCCAGCACCGCGCGGGCGTCGTCGAGACGGTCATCGATGGCGTTCTTGTATCCGTGGAACGGGTCCAGGGTCGCGACCTGCACTCGGTCACGAAAGTCTTCGCCGCGGTCGGTGAGCCAGTCGGCGTACACCTTCCCGGACCGGCCCGGGACGAGGTCGAGTAGTCGGGTTCGGTTGTGTCCGTTGGCATCTGGTGTCAGGTCGACCATCCCGGTGAGTTCTTTCGGGCCACGGCCGCCGTGCTCGACAGGCTTGGTGCTCACGTGGTGCCAGACATGCTCATCAACGCCCAGGATCGTGACTCCCTCGAACCGGGCCGGGTCGTCGGCAGCGGCTTGCAGCAGTGGCCGGATCGACTCCCACACGGTGCGCCACCCGGTACCGAGCTGCCGGCGGATCCCGTTGATCGAGGCGTGTTCGCGACGGATCTGTGCGATCGCCCACCAGCACGCGCGCGTCGTCAGCTTGGCCCGTGGCGCCCCGACCCGGTCGTCTTGTTCGACGAACACCGTGCGGGGACAGGAAGGTTCCAGGCAACGCCAGCGTCGCTTACGCCACCGCACCCGGACCGGTCGCCCGAAACAGGGTGCGTCGACCAAGGTCACTACGTCCCGGCCGTGCCCGGTCGCGACCACTGCGCATGCCGGGCACCCGATATGACCTGGTGGTGACTCGACCGTCACGACCACCCGATCGGCGGTGTCGTGCTCGACGCCGATCACGTGCAGCCCGGGCAGATCGACGAGCAGGTCGCACCGCCTGAGTTGGGTCAAACGCTTAGTGCCTTGAGGGCGGGCGTTCCAGCGCCTCGATGATCTCGGCTTCGTCGCTGTTCAGTGCGGGTGGGATGGTCGTGACGACGCCGTTGATTTCGATGGTGGCTGAGCGCAGTGGTTTGAGGGCGCGCAGGACACGGCGCAGGGACAGCCCGGTCCGGGCTTGTACTTCGCGGCTGACGGCGAGGGCGGTGAACACGATGGTGAGGTGGGCCTCGATCGCGTCGCGGGTACGCGCGAACATGGGCCGGGCGCGCAGGTCGGTCTTGGACATCCGAAACGACTGCTCAACCTGCCACAGGTCGTGGTAGCTGGCGATCACTTCGCTCGCGGGCATCAGTTCGGCCGGGATGTTGGTGACGTACCCCTTGAGCCCGACCAGCCGGCGTGCCCTCGCCAGTGACGCCTCATCCAGCGTGCGTGAACCGTTGGTGGTTTTGACGAATCGTGGTGTCCGCGCGGCCTTTTCACCGGCGACGACGGCCTTGGCGCGGTTCTCCTGCAGGGTCAAGGTGGTGCTGTCCCGGGCGGCGCGTTTCGCGGAGTACGCCCACACTGCCCGCCACGACCCGGGATGCTGTTCCCGATCCCACACCGGTTCCGCCTTGAGGTTCGGGTCGTTCTCGACCGTGTGCCCGGTCCGTGGGATGAGGGTATCGATGAGCTGCCCGTCGGTGAACGCGTCACCGTGCCACCGGAAATGAGACTCCAGATCCTTGGGTGCCTTGGTCACCCGGGAGCCCACGATGAACCGCAAGTTCGCCTCGTCGAGGGCTGTGAGGTTGGACGTGGACAGCATCCCCGCGTCGGCGACCACGACCATGTCCGCGATGTTGTGGCGTTCCTGGAACTGCTTGACGATCGGGATGATCGTGGCCGTCTCGGCCTTGTTGCCTTCGAAGCAGCCGATCTCCAGCGGGAACCCTTCCCGGTCGACCAGCAACCCGACCACGATCTGCCGGTCGACCCGCCGCTCCTTGGAATACCCGACCTTACGCAGGCCGTCCTCCTTCTCCGCCTCGAAGTAGAGCGTGGTGACGTCGTACAACACCAACGACACATCACCGCTGGTGCAGGCGTGCTCGAAACAGGCCACCGCGACCTGGTCGCGGTACGAGCCCTGATGCGCCCGCCGCAACGTCCGCTTCCGCGTCGACAGACTCACCGCTCGCCGCCCCAACTCGGCCAGGACCCGGTCCACATCGAGCAGGCTCGTCGGCTCCACGACCCGAGCGATCACCAAGTCCCGGAAGATGTCATCGGCCACGACATCGAAACCCAGGTCCGTGTACACCCCGGCCAGGGCCCCGTACAGCAGCCCCGAGGACGTCTTGAGCACCCGTGACCTCGACACCATCGGCCGAGCCGCTGACACCGCTGGCACTGCCGACACTGCCGACGATGGCTCGGGGTCCATGAACAGCCCCGACGGCCGCGCCGCGGGCACCATCACCGCCTTCGCGGCCACCGGCGTGATCCCGAGGTCCAGCACCCCCTGCCGGTCATCGGCGAGCAGAGCCCGCGCCTGCTCCATCAGCAACCCGAGGTCGGCCTCGTTCCTGGCGGACCCTACATGACGCACGATCCGACGCCGACCATTGACCGACTCAGCGATCTGCACCGCGGTCGCTCCCGAGGCCGTCCGCACCCGCCGAACCCACACCACCGCGCGAACCTCACCATCGAATTAGTGCCCTAGCGACACACTAATCGTCGGCATCCCCGCAGGTCACAGCGATTCAAACCCCTCGAATCCATCAAAGTGACCCAACTCAGGTCGCGGTCCTCGACGCCTGGCCCCCGCCTACCGTCCGGTGGCTGAAGTCTCGCTGTGACTTCAGTTCGTGTGTTTCCCCCTTAGTGTTGGCTCTCGGCGGCCGAGTCGTACGCGACGTAGAACGTGGGGCGCGCCTGCTGGCCGCTGAACACCCGTCCTACGTACTCGCCGAGGATGCCCAGACACAACAGCTGGACGGCGGAGAACCCGACGGTCACGGCCATCATCGAGGTCCATCCCGACACGGTGTGCCCACTGATCCAGCTACCGAGCACATATGCCAGTAGCACCGTTGCGAACAGGAAACCGAGCAGGCTGAACCAGGTCGCGAACCGCAGCGGCGCGACGCTGAATCCGGTGATCGAGTCGGCGGTCAGACGCAGCATCTTGGCGAGCGGGTACTTCGACTCGCCCGCCGCGCGTGCCTCGCGGCGATAGCCGACCTCGGCCGACGGGAAGCCCAGCGAGGGGATCGTCAGGCGGAGCACGCGGTTGTGCTCCGGCAGCGACAGTGCCGCCTCAACCGTGGCGCGCGACATCAGTCGGAAATCGCCCGCATCCAAAGGGGCGTCCAGCCCGGACAGCCGACGGATGAGCCGGTAGAACAGCCCGGCCGTCTGCCGCTTGAACACGGTGTCGGTGCTGCGGTCGGTGCGCACGCCGTAGACGACGTCGGCACCTTCGGCGCGCGCGGTGTCGAGCATCTCGGCAATGACCTCGGGCGGATCCTGCAGGTCGGCGTCGATCGTCACCATCCAGTGCCCGGTAGCCAGGCCCAGTCCGGCGGAGATCGCCGCCTGGTGGCCGGAGTTGGCCCGCAGGCAGATCAGTCGCAACTGGGGCCACTCCCGACGCAGCTTCTGCACCAGCAGCGCGGTGTTGTCCTTCGAGCCGTCGTCGACCGCGACGACCTCGTAGGTGACGCCCATACCGTCGAGCACCGGACGCAGCCGGTCGGCGAACAGCGGGAGTACGTCCTCCTCGTTGTACATGGGGACGACGACGGACAGTTCGGGCGCCGACGGATCGTCGTGCGGGACTGTCATGTGCGGGGCGAGTTCAGCTTCCATACCTGTGCCTGGTCGTTGTTGAATTGAGGTGTCGCGTACGGCGCGAGGGTCTGAGCGAACGGGCGCGACTTGTCGATGTAGATCCAGCGAACACCCTTGTCCCACAGGGCTTTGGCAGCGTCGGCTGTCGGTCGGGCGATGAATCCGTCGTTCAGGCGCAGGAGTGCCTGATCGCCGAACGGCGCAGTGATGGATTCACGACCTTTGGGGTACTTGGCGGCGATGGTCGGGGAGTAGCCCCATCCTTCCACCAACATCCGGCGTCCGCTGATGGCGGACACCATGAAGTAGCGGCTGTCGCAGACCTCGCCGCGCAGTTGGCGACAGTGCCGGTTGGTCATCACCATCGCATCGGGGTCGGCGTGCTCGCCGAGGTAGCGAGCGGCTTGGAACTGACCGGCGCCGATGGCTCCGTACGTTTCCTGCCGCACCGGACCCGGCTCCGGCAGGTCGGAGGTGCGGTTGTGGACGGCGGACGCGACCCCCGTGACAAGCACGGCCATTGCGATCGTCGCCGCCACGGCTGTGTGCCCGGCTCGGACGACGGCAGCCATGAGCGGCACGACCGCGAGGAGCAGCCCACCGATCGCGAGCACCGTCAACATCTGCACGCCGGACAACTTGCCGGCGGGCACGACCTGCTTCGGCAGCCACCACGCGAGCAGCCCGAAACCGGCCGCGAGCGAGAGCAGCCTGAGCAGTCGGGCGTCGCGCTCCTCCCACATGGCCACCAAGCCGATGGCGGACGCGGTCGCGGCCAGCGGGATGGCCGACAGGCGGAAGTAGAACTGGCTGCTGCCGGGCTGTACGAACACCATCGGAGCGGCAGCACCGGCGATGGTCGCGCCGAGCAGCGTCCACAGGACGGGGTCGCGACGTCCGGATTCCTTCGAATCACGGTACAGGGCAACGAAACCGAAGGCGGCGCAGGACAGCCCGGTGAACAGCATCGTCACTGCGCCGATGAGTAGTACCCAAATGTCGGTACTGCGGGTCGACGACGAGGGCCAGCTCGACTTCAATGCCGCCGCCGGGTCGAGCACCAGACCGTTGGACGACCCGTGGAACACCACGATCATGCTGATCAGCAGTGCCGCGACGACCACGGCGAGGTCGATGGCGACCACCTTCGCCCTCTCCCGACGCCACAGCAGCATCGCCACGAGCGTGAGCGCACAACCGGCGATGATCAACGGAGTGGTCGAACCCTTCGTGCCGGCCGCGACGAACGCGAACACGCCCAGCAGGACGAGCGGCAGACGGATGTCCTCGCCGCGCCAGCGCATCGCCATCACCGCCACCATCGCCAACAGTGCCGGTACGGAGATGGCGAGCGTGGGCGACTCGGGGTTGAGTGGGGCCGACGCGAAACCGAACCAGACGGACGCAGCGCCTCCCATCATCGTCAGCGTGACCCCGATGGCTGCGACCAGCGCCTTTCCGGTGAGGCGTAGGCACAGGCTCGCGACGCTGAGCACGACCAGGAACGGTGCCACGATCGGCGCGAAACGCAGCAGCACCTCGTCTGCGGACGCGGTGGAGGTCTGCGCGACATGTGCGATCCAGGCGTGGGTGAACCAGTGGTAGTAGAGCCCCTCGTTGTCCAGCAGTGGCCAGTTCACCGGGCCGCGCAGCTGCAATTGTTTGCTCATCGCCAGTTGGAAGTACTGGTCGACGTGCGGTACCCGGTATCCGGACCAGGAGAGCAGGTTCTGCCGGAAGTAGCCGATCACGCCCGGGACGGCGGAGGCCGTCGAGACTGCGATGACCGCACCCAACCAGGCGGGCACCGGCTCGCGCCGGGCCGAACGGACACGTGCGCGAGTGCGCGGCACGGCGAGGATCGCTGCGGCTACCAACAGTGGGAGAAGCACACTCAGCAGGCGACTGCCGAGCAGACCCGCGATGCACTGGATGACGACCGACAATGCGAAGCCGCAGGCGAATCCGAACGCGAGGTCTTCGAACAGCCAACCGCGCTGTGGCCGTACCAGCCGCCAGATGAGCACGCCGGGGAACAACTGGAAGATCCCGACTGCGAGCGACGCCGTGACGACGCTGAGCAGGGACATGCCCGACGACACCGCGTAGGCGCAGAACAGCAGGTAGGCGAGGGCCAGGAAGGGCCCCCCGTTGCCGATCGCTGCACGAAATCGGGCGGAAAACGACGGCGCGGGGTGCGCGACGGTCACGAGATCAGGTGTCCTTCCGGCTGAGGCGGTCGCCAAACGGTAGTGCTTCGGGGTGGCGACACCGCAACTTGCCACGCGATCATGCTGCACGTTCGGCGGCGGGCGGGCACTATTGGCGGCGTGGAAGCAACTGAGATCCGGAAACTGGCCGCCCTCGAGGACAAGCACTGGTGGTACGCCGAGCGGCGCTCGTTGCTCGCCCGTCAGATCAAGGGCATGAAGCCCGGCAAGGTGCTGGATGTCGGCGCCGCGGGTGGTGGCAACACCCGGGTCCTTCGTGCGAACGGTTGGGAGGCCGTCGCCTTGGAGTACACCGCTGAAGGAGCGGAGGTCGCCCGCGAGCGCGGACTGCAGGTGCTGCGCGGAGACGCGACCGGCCTGCCCTTCGAGGACGCGTCGCTCGACATGGTCGTTGCGTTCGACGTGCTCGAACACATCCCGCACGACGGTCGCGCCGCGTCCGAGGTGTTCCGTGTTCTGCGTCCCGGCGGCACATTCCTGGTCGCCGTGCCGGCCGACCCGAAGCTGTGGTCGGCACACGACGTCGCGGTCAGCCACGTCCGCCGCTACACGCGTCCGGAACTGGTGAACCTGCTCGACGGTGCCGGCTTCGAGATCGAGTCCGTCGGTTCGTGGAACGTGCTGCTGCGTCCGATCGCCGCCTGGCGCCGTAAGAAATCGAGCGGCAGCGACCTCGATGACCTGAATCCCGTTGTGAATCAAGGGCTTCGGATGATCGTGGCTAGTGAGCGCTACCTGCCGGTCGACAAGTTGCCGGGCGTCAGCCTGGTGCTTCGAGCTCGGCGTCCGTGACCTTCGACCCGGTGGCGGCTTCCGACTCGGCCTGAGGGGCGCCGCCGGTGGTCACCGGGGTTGGGTCACCCGAGGATCCCGGACGACGGAACGAGAACCGTCCGTGTCCGAACCAGCTCCAGAATGCGTTGAACGCCACGATGGCGACCTGCGCGGCCAGCGGACGCCAGTGCAGCAACTCGACGGTCGCGGTCAGCAGCACGACGTTGATTGCCAACCCGGTCAGGTAGACGCTCTCGAAACGCAGCGCGTCACGCAGCAGGTTGCCGCGCACCCGGAAGACCAGCCGTCGGTACAGCACGAAGGCCACGATCACCGAGACCACGTGCATGCACAGCAACGTCAGAAGGTAGTGCTTCGGACCGAAGAGCCGGTCGAAGCCGGCGAACAGCGCTACGCCGAGCACTGTGTTGATCAGGCCGACCACCAGGAACGCCGTCTTCGGGTCGCGCACGACGCGAAGCAACGGCCCCCGCTGTGAGGACAGCCGACCGATCAGTGGTGAACGCCGGCGTCCGCTCTTTCTCCTGTCGAAGTTGGTTGTCATCGCGGCGGACTGAGCTTCCATGCAGCAGCAGTGGGCGTACGGATTCCGAGGGTTGCGTACGGGGCTAGATCGTCGGCGTGCGGTCTCGTCGTCTCGACATAGACCCACCGCACGCCGAGGTCCCACAACCTGCGCTGTGCGTCCGCCGTGGGCGCCGCGATGAAGGTGTCGTTGAGTTCGAGGATCTCCGGCTTCCAGTAGTCGACGGTGATCGAGTCCCGGCCGTTCGGAGCAATCTTCGTGGCTCGCGGCGTGGCGGTCCATCCTTCGACGAGCATCTGCCGCTCGCTGAAAGCGCTGACCAGCCACCGGCGGCTGTCGCACCCCCGCGCGGCTCACGCACCGTCGTGCAGTGACGGTTGGTCATCACCAGGTCGGTCGGCTCGGAGTGCTCCCGGATGTATCGCGCGGCACGCAGCATGCCGACCGTCGTCGCGTTCTGCGACGTCAAAGTGGCGGGCCGCTCGTCCGGCACCGGCACCGACGTGCGATAGGTGTCGATCCACGAACCGGCGCCCGCGAACAGGCCGATCAGCGCGACCGTCGTCAGCGCGCCACGCCACCACTGCCGCCGCACCACCAACGCGCCGATCACAGCGGCCACGAGGACGACGACCGCGGCGATGGTGGTGATCTGCCAGAACTGGTCGTACTTGCGCGGCACGATGCGTCCGGTCCACATCAGGATGCCCTTGAAGAACACGAACGCTGCGACCGCGCTCAAGGCTCCGAGCAAGAGTGCGCGGCGGCGTCCGAGCGCCAGCCACAGGTGACGCGCACCGATGGCAGAACCGGTGGCAGCCAACGGAATTGCGGTCAGTGTGAAGTAGCTCTGGCTGCGTCCGGGGTGGGAGAACAGACCGAGAGCGGCGGCTCCGGCGATGGCGGCTCCGATGAGCACCCAGGAGACCGGGTCCAGCCGGCTCTCGCGGCGGAACGGCAACGCGAAGGCGAGCGCAGCCCGGGTCAGGCCCGCGATGATGACGGCGGCGGAGACGAACAGCACCTGCTCGCGCGACGCCACACCACCGATGACGGACGACAGGCTGGTCTGCTTCGCAGAGTTGGTGACACCGAGCTTCAGACCGGCCACCGACCCGTGGAAGACGACGACCATCGTCACGATGAGCGAGACCCCGATGACCACGGCGTCGCGAACCACCGGCCAGAACATCGGCCGGTTCCAGATCAGCATTGCGGCTGCGGCGAGGCCGAGGCCGGCGATCACCACAGGGGAGGTCGACCCCTTCGTCCCGGTCGCGATCACGGTCAGCCAGGGAATCAACCAGAAGGCACCCCGCAGTGCTTCGCCGCGCCATCTGGTGGCAAGCACCAGCACCATCGCGACCAGGGTCGGGATGCCGAGGCCGAGGGTGGGCGACAGGGGGTGATCGGCAGTTGCAGGCCGAGCAGGCCCCACGGTTGACCGCTGCCGACCAGCATAGAGAACGCGGCCGACAGCGCGCCGACCCCCGGGCTGCCGCTGAGGCGCAGGCCCAGGACGGCGATGCTCGCCACTGCGACGATCGGCATGATCGCGGGCAGGAAGCGCATCAGGACGTGATCGAGGGGGACGCCGGACGTTGCCGTCACGTGCGCCATCCAGGCGTGCGCGAACCACTGATAGCCGAGGTCCTCACCGGCCACCGTCGGCCAGCTCACCGGACCACGGGTCAGGATCTGCGCGGCCAACGCCTGGTGGAGGTAGGTGTCGATGTACGGCGTCCACGGCTTGTCCGACCACAGCAGGTTCTGCTTGAAGTACCACTCGGTCTGCGGGTAGGCCGCGAGCGTCATCAACCCGAGGGCCGGTCCCAGCCACCACGGCAGCGGCGACCAGCGCGCTTCCAGCACCCGGCGACGCAGCACGGGGACAGCGGCGAAAACCGCCACGAACAGCAGCGGGACGACGTACGCCGGGATGCGCGAGTGCATCAGCCCGGCGATGGTCTGAGCAGGCACGGCGATCGCGAAGCCCATCGCGAAGCCCATCGCGAGGTCCTCGAGCAGCCAGCCGTTGCGCGGGCGAATCGCACGCCAGACCATCGCACCCGGCAGCACCTGGAACACACCCGTCGCGGCCACCGCCTTCACCAGGCTGCCGATCGGCAACTGGTCCATCACCGCCCAGGTCATCCAACCCAGCAGCGCGAGCAACAAGGTCGCGTACGTGATCAGGGAGCCGAGGCCGGATCCGGTGCGGATTGCCTGCGTTCGGGCAGTCACGTGAAGGTGCCTCCGGCAAGGGGTGCGATGGGCTGGTGCGGGCAGCGTGGGCCCGCGGAGAACGCGGCCATCGTACGGTCTGTCGGCGCTACATCCCCGCAGGTGCTTGTTGTCGGCGCTGCATTCCCGCAGGTGCTTGTTAGAGTCGCATCGCATTTCGCGCAGGCCGGCGCGGAAGCACACACCGACAAGGACCTCTGCTGTGACCAACGCGCAGGACGCCTCGACGCCCGAAGGCGTCTACGAGAAGGGTTACTTCGAGACCCGCCTGGCTCAGGACGCCAACCGCGAGAAGGTGTGGGTGCACCTCGCCAAGCACTTCGCCACCTGGGTGCAGCCCGACCACGACGTGCTCGAACTCGGAGCCGGCTGGTGCGACTTCTCCAACAAGATCAAGGCCCGCCGCGTGGTCGCCATGGACATCGACGCCGTCGTCGAGCGTGCTGCTGCTGCGCACGTCGAGACCGCCGTCGGCGACTGCACCGACCTGAGCCGCTTCGAGGACAACTCCTTCGACGTCGTGTTCGCCTCCAACCTCGTCGAACACCTTGAGCGTGACCAGTCCAACCGCTTGCTGGACGAGGCCCGCCGCGTGCTGCGTCCCGGTGGTCGACTGATGCTCATGCAGCCGAACTTCCGGCTCAACCCGGGCCGGTACTTTGACGACTACACCCACGTCGCGATCTTCACCGACCAGTCACTGTCGGACTACCTCGTCTCTCGCGGCTACGCCATCGAGGAGATGCACGCCAAGTTCATGCCGCTGACCATGAAGTCGTCCGGCGCGAACCTCACCTTCCTGGTGCCGTGGTACCTGCGGTCACCGATCAAGCCGCTCGCCGGGCAGATGCTCGTCGTGGCCAATCCCGACGACTGACAACCGAATTCGACAAGGACTTTCGCGTGTTCAACGGCCAGACGCTCTCCGTCGTCCTTCCGACCTACAACGAGAAGGACAGCATCGCGGAGTGCATCCGCAGGTTCGAGGCGATTCCCGAGGTCGACGAGGTCATCGTCGTCAACAACAACGCCGCCGAGGGCACCTCCGAGGAGGTCGCCACCACCGGTGCTCGCGAGGTCATCGAGACGACCCAGGGTTACGGCGCGGCGATCCAGCGCGGACTGCGCGAGGCCGACACCGACCTGGTCGCCGTCTGCGAGCCTGACGGCACGTTCGACCCGGACGACATCCGCAAGCTGCTCGCGTTCGTTCCCGAATGCGACCTCGTCGTCGGTTCGCGCACCGTCCAGAGCTTCATCTGGGACGGCTCGAACATGGGCTGGTTTCTGCGCTGGGGAAACTGGGCCGTGGCCAAGGGCATCGAGGTGTCGTACAACTCCGCCTACCTCTCGGACGTCGGATGCACCTTCCGTGTCATGACGCGCAAGCACAAGGAGTACATCCTCGAGCGCGTGACTCTGGACGGCTCGGCGTTCGGTCTGGAGATGTTGCTCTTAGGCGTCTTGAGCGGACACAAGTACGTGCAGGTGCCGGTCAACTACCTGCCGCGCGTGGGGAAGTCCTCGGTGACCGGCGACTTCCGCAAGACGCTCGATCTCGGGTTCGAGATGATGGGCCTGGCGGCGAAGATGCGGTTGAAGCGCAACAAGATTCGCGCCGGGCAGGTCGATCGCTGACCGCACCGGGTCTCGCGCGCGTTGCTTGCTTCGTCGGTCGACCGCGGTCAGCGGTTGTTGAACACGTGCTTGCGGTAGGCCCAGAAACGGAAGCCGGACGCGAGCACCAGGCCGACGCCGTTGGCGGCGATGTTGTCGGCGATCGGTGAGGTGAACCCCAGCAGGTAGTGGGAGACCCAGAGGCAGCCGAGGGCGATGCCCATGCCGATCAGCGCGACGCCGCAGAACCAGGCGAACTCGTGGTGCTTCTCCTCCCGGCGAGTCTGACGGAAAGTCCAGTAACGGTTGCCCGTCCAGGCGACGACCGTCGCGGCGAACGACGACAACACCTTGGCCAGCAGCACGTATTCGTGCATCACGCCCTCGCCGCCCGGTCCGGCGAAGCGCAGTACGTTGAAGCCGCCGACGTCGACGATGAGCCCGAGCAGGCCGATGGCCCCGAACCTCATCAGCTGCGGTGCGAGCGCCACCAAGCGAGCCCAGAGCGAGCGCTGGGCGGGGGTCTGGTTCACGGTCGCGAGCTTCCTTCGGGGGCGGATAGGCGCGGCAACCCTAGCAACCGGCCTCGTCCGGATCGGCGGGTCGACTCCCCGGAGCGGCGGTGGCGGGTCCTCGAATGAAACGGGCTGCCCGAACCGTGATCTGCCGATTGTGCTGAAACGTGGCACACCGGCCCGCCTTTGCCACTAGCGTCCGCCATGCTCAGCGGTTCGTCACGGTCAGGGATGACGACCGCTCAAGGGAAAGCGAACCCCATGCGTACCAAGAAACTCGCCACCGTCGTCGTCTCGATCATCGCTGCCACGTCCTTCCTCGCCGCCACCCCGGACGCCGGGGCGACCGCGTCCGACCCCACCGGCAAGTACCACCCGGTGACGCCCTCGCGCATCGCCGACAGTCGCACCGGCTGGGCGCTACCGATGGGCGGGGTGCGGCGGGACACGTCCGCTTCGCTGGCGGTGGCCGGCCGCGGCGGGGTCCCGGGTTCCGGGGTGCAGGCGGTCGTCGTCAACATCACCGCGATCGACCCGACGTCCGGCGGTTGGGTGACCGCGTACGCGGGCGGCGCGACGAAGCCGTGGACCTCCGTTCTCACCTACCCGAAGGGCTGGACCGGCGCGACGACGGCCACGGTCCCGGTCGGTGCGGACGGGACGATTCGACTCGCCGCCGGAGGCGCATCGGTGCAGTTGGCCGTCGACGTGCTCGGCTGGTTCGCCGCTTCGTCCTCGACCGTCGCCGCGGGATCGCTCTACACCGTCAACGAGCCCGAGCGTTGGTTCGACAGCCGCTACGAGGTCGGTGGCTCCCGTCTCGCGCCGGGTGAGGGTATCGGAATCCCGTTGTCGCTCAACGAATCCGGCGGCCGTCGCCTGACCGCCATGCAGTTCAACATGACCGCCACCGGCGGATACGACAGGGGCTGGTTCACCGCGTGGAGCGGTGCGGGCGAGCCGCCGTCGACCTCGTCGGTGAACTTCGTCGAGGCGGAGACCTCGGCCAATCTGGTCACCGTCCCCGTCCGCCGTATCGGTGCCGACTCCGCCAGGCCCGGCTACGGCCAATACGCGGTGCACTTCGAGAACACCTCGAACTCCAGCGCGCACCTGATCCTGGACGCGGTCGGCAGCTTCGTCACCGACCCGGGGAACGTCGGCACCGTGCGGGTGCCGGTCGGGCCGACCCGCATCGGCGACACCCGCACCGGGTTGCGCTTCCCGCAGGCGAAGGTCGGCGCGCAGCAGACCGTCAGTGCCGCGGTTCCGAGCACGGTCGACTCCGACCGAACGCATTCCTTCGAGGGCGTCCTCACCGCCGCGAACCCCACCCGGGCGACCTTCCTCACCCTCTTCGGCGCCGGCGAGGCCAGGCCGACGACCAGCACGCTGAACACGAAGGCGGCACACAACCGCTCGAACTCCTTCGTCTCCATCCCCGGTTGCCTGACCCCGTCCGGCGCGACGACGTGCACGCCGGGGCTGTCGGTCTTCAATCAGAGCGGTTCGGTCGACCTCGTCCTCGACATCACCGGACGCTTCGAGTTGACCGACGAGGCCATCGCGCAGGTCAAGACCCAGTCACCGGCTCGCAGCGGTGCAGCGCCATCGCTCGCTCCGGTCGCCGGCAAACCCCACACCCTCAACTGAGCAATCAACCCAACCCTCGAGAAGAGATCAACATGAAGCTCTCCACAGTCGTCTCCGTCTGCACCGCGGCCGTGCTCACCGGCACCGTCTTGGCGGCCGCGCCGGCACAGGCTGCCGGCGCCGAGAACGCCGGTACCTACTACAACGCCACCCCCGGTCGCATCGCTGATTCGCGGTATGGCACCGGCGGCATGCCGAAGGCGCGGCTGGTGACCGGATCATCGGTCTCGATCCCCGTCCTGGGTCGCTCGGGCGTGCCCGCCACCGGGGTGTCGGCCGTCGTCGTCAACCTGACCGCGATCAAGACCTCCACCTCCGGCTGGGTGACGGCGTACGCGTCGCGCACCGCCAAGCCGAATACCTCGAGCCTGAACTTCGGTGCGAACTGGACCGGAGCGACGACGTCCACCGTCGACGTCGGCGCCGACGGACGGATCAAGCTGGACGTCACCGGATCGCTCGACCTGGCTGTCGACATCATCGGCTATTACGGCAGCGCGTCCGGAACCGGTGCCGTCGGTGCGTCTTTCGTCCCGATGGACGGCACGAGGATGGTCGACACCCGCGAGACGGTCGCACTGCGTCCGGGACAGTCGGTGCGGGTGTCCTTGGGCGATTGGGACACGACCGACGGGATGGTGCCGCGCGCCGTCCGTACGAACGTCACCGCCTTGTCGTCCTCGGCGTCCGGTTGGCTGGCGACCTGGAGCGGCGTGGGGGCGGCTCCCGCGACCTCCACTGTCAACGTCGTCAAGGGAGAGGTCTCGCCCAACTCGACGGTCGTCGCGCTGAGCAAGGGCAGCGCCGGAGAATACGGGTTCACCGTCAAGAACACCTCGAACACCACGATGCATGCACTCGTCGACATCGAGGGTCTGTACGTCACGTCGACCGACGGGCCCTTCTCGGTGCGCATCCCCACCGGACCCTCGCGGATCATCGACACCCGGTACGGCGTCGGCGCACCCAAAGCGAAGGTGGCCGCCGGACGAACCATCCGTCAGGCCGCACCGCAGCTGGACTGGATCTTCCCGCTCGGCTTCGAGGGCACCATCACCGGTGCCGCGCCGCTCGGTACGACCTGGCTCACCGCGTGGGGCGGTGACCCGTACCGTCCGACGACGTCCAGCCTCAACCTGGTCAAGGGCGTCAACCGGGCCAACGGGATGACGCTTTCCTACGGCATGCAGACCGAGGACTCCGACCCGGGCTTCGCGATCTACAACGCCGCCGCGGCAACCGACGTCATCGTCGACCGCACCGCGTACTTCGGCCTCACCATCGACCTGCCCGCGTTCGCGGCCAAGCAGAAGGCGGCCGAGCAGGTCGTCGCTCGAGCGGCAGCCCGCCCGACGCGCTGATCGTTCTGCCGCGAAGTGGCTGCCCCGGAGCTGCGGGGCAGCCACTTCTGCATGATCATGTTGACTCACGTCAAGATGCCCGCGTGGAGTGAGTCGTTGACTCATCTGAATTTGCCCGCTTGGTGGGGTGGATTTTCTTGCGGCTGAGGTAGGTCGCGTTGCGCTTGGGTCGTTGTTCGACTTTGCCTCTGCGGCGGGCGAGTTCGATGAGACTGGCTTGGATCGCGTGGATCTGACGGCGTAGTTCGGCGGGGTTGATCTGGGTGGCTCGTGTGCTCAGCTCAGCGGCGTCTTGATCGGTGAGGTACTGCGGGTGGTCCCGGGTCAGGCGGTGCAGCGGGGTCGCGGCGGTGTCGTAGGTTTTGGTGACCTTGGCGCCGTTGCGAGACTTGCTGCGCAGCTTTTGTTGGGGCAGGTAGAGGTTGTCGAGTGCTGCTTGCAGGGGCCACAGTTGGTTGAGCAGGTCGAGCTCGTGGCGGGTGTCGTACCGGTAGTAACCGACCGCGCGGCGGACGCTGGACCAGTTCTTCTGCTCGACGTAGGCCTGGTCGTTGCTGTGGTGGGCCCGGCCGCGGGTCAGGGTGATACGTCGCGCGTCGCACCACTTCGCGAGGTGGTGGTTGATGAACTCGCCCCCGTTGTCGGAGTGGATTCCGTTGATGCCGAACGGGAATCGCAGGATCAGGTCGGTCAGGCCGGCGGCGACGATTCGTTCGCCTTTGGAGCGGACACTGATCGCTTCGGTCCAACCGGTCGCGATGTCGGTGGCGTCCAGGGTGTAGTGGAAGGCTCCATTGTTGTCGCCGCCTTCGTGTGCGACCAGGTCGATCTGGAGGAAGCCGGGGACGGTTTCGTTCCATTCGTGCCAGGTCTTCATCGGGATGCTGGCCTTGAGGAGGCTGCCGGGTTTGGTCATCGACCGGCCCTTGGTCGCGATCAGGCCGGTGCGGTGTGGTTTGAGGCGGCGGTGGGCCCTACCCCCGGATCTTGGACACGGGGTGTGATTACGCAGCAGGTCGCAGCGTAGCGGTGTAGCCGGTCTCGAAGGCGACCGGCGAGGTGTAGCGACACCACGAGTGGCGTCGCTTGGTGTTGTAGCGGACGAGCCATCTGAAGACCTGCCGACGGCAGGTCAGCTCGTCACTCCAGCAGGCGGCGTCTTGGAGGACTTCACGCTTCATCGTGGCGTTGAACGACTCTGCGAGGGCGTTGTCCGCGCTGGATCCGACGGCGCCCATGGACTGGGTCACGCCGAGCTTGCGGCAGAGCTTGGCGTAGGCCTTCGAGCAGTAGACCGACCCGTGGTCGCTGTGGAACACAGCGCCCTTGAGGCTGCCCCGGGTCGCGGCGGCGGCCTTGAGGGCGTCCTCGACGAGTTCGGTGCGCATGTGGTCGGCGATGGCCCACCCGGCCAGCCGACGGGAGTAGCAGTCGATCACGGTCGCCAAGTACAGGTTCGTCCCGTCGGCCAGCGGCAGGTAGGTGATGTCGCCGACATAGCGCTCGTTGGGGCGCTCGGCGGTGAAGTCACGCTGGAGCAGGTCGGGGTACTTCTGCCCCGACGGCTCGGGGATCGTGGTGCGGACCCGGCGCTTCTTCATGTAGCCGCGGATGCCCTCAAAGCGCATCACCCTCGCGACACGCTTGTGGTTGACCCGCTCACCGGCAGCCGCGCTGTCACCGAGTTGAGCGTTGAGCTCGGCGGTGATCCGCGGCGCGCCCTGAGTGTTGTCCTCGGCATGGACCGCTCTGATCCGCTCAGCCAGCGCTGCGTCGTCAGCTGCTCTGGCTTCGCGGGCCGGCGCGGCCTTGAGCCAGGCGTAGTAGGACGAGCGCTCGATCTCGACGAGCTCGCACAGTCGCTTCACCTCGAAGGTGGCGGAGTTGTCGGCGACGAACTGGAAGCGACTCACCAGCGCGTCTCCCCGGCGAAATACTTGGCCGCCCGCTGCAGGATCTCCCGCTCGGTCGTGAGCTTGGTGGTCTCCGCTCGCAACGCCGCGTTCTCGGCCTCGAGCCGGGCGATCCTCTGCTCCGGCGTCTCGTCCGTCGGTGCCGACGAGCTCGCGGCGGACGTCTTGGCTTGCAGCGGGCTGGAGGTCAACGTCCCGTCAGCGGCGGTCTTCTTGCCGGTCCCGTAGACCTCGAGCCAACCCCGCAGCGTGCCACGCACGATGCCGAGGTCCTCGGCGATGCCGCGGACCGTGGCGCCCGGGGTGGACTCGTACAAGTCGACGGCCTGACGACGGAACTCCTCGGAGTAGTTCTTCCTGGCCATGATTCTCGGATCATCTCGCTTCCCCAGCACCAGGTGCTGGATTCAGCGTGTCCAAGAACCGGGGTCAGGCCCCGGTCGATCGTGGCGGGTGACATTCGTAGCAGCGCGGCCAACGTGTCAGGGGTGCAGTGCAGTTCGCCGTGGGCGATCAGCGCGGTGGTCAGGTCGGGCAGCGCAGGGTGCAGTCGCTTCCCGGTGGGGCCGTCCAGGACCACCCAGCAGGTCACCAGGGCATCGATCACGGCAGGGTCGTAGCGGTAGACCGGATCACGCTGTGCTCGGGGACGATTCGGGTCATGACCGGCGACCGCGCGGCGGAGCATCTTGCGGGCGTGGTCCCTGTGCCACCCGTTGACCGCGACCAGATGGTCCAGGATCGCTGTCTTCTCCGCCTTCGTCGCCTTCGGCCACGCCTTCACCTGCGAGACCAGGACCGCCTTGCGCTGACCCACCGTGAGCTCCATCCATCGAGGCTGCACCCCACGCGGGCATTCTGGGATGAGTCAATGACTCCACCCACGCGGGCATTTAGCGTGAGTCAACGCGATGATTTGGACGCATTCGGTGTGCCCGGTAGTCTTGACGCTCGTGCGTGGGCTCTGCCCTGCCTTCGGTATCGGCCCCAGGTCGCGCCGGGTTCATCAGGCCCACCACACGCTCTCGCCGGGCAGTCGCCTGCTCGCATCATTGCAGTGCGAAAGTGCGGGGGAGAGCGCCGCTTCGACACTCCCGACCTCGGGTTGTGGCGGGCGGTCAATCCAAGGAGTTCGGCCGGCGTCCGTCATGGGCGCGATCGAGCAGACAAGACTACGAATCAGTACGGAGAACAGGTTGCCTACTATCAACCAGCTCGTCCGTAAGGGTCGGCAGGACAAGACCACCAAGGTCACCACGCCGGCACCTAAGGGCAGCCCCCAGCGACGCGGTGTTTGCACCCGCGTCTACACCACCACCCCGAAGAAGCCGAACTCGGCGCTGCGCAAGGTCGCTCGTGTGAAGCTGACCTCCGGCATCGAGGTCACCGCGTACATCCCGGGTGTGGGCCACAACCTGCAGGAGCACTCGATCGTGCTCGTGCGCGGCGGCCGTGTGAAGGACCTTCCCGGTGTCCGCTACAAGATCATCCGCGGCGCCCTCGACACGCAGGGCGTGAAGGGCCGCAACCAGGCTCGTTCCCGTTACGGCGCGAAGAAGGAGAAGAAGTAATGCCTCGTAAGGGCCCTGCTCCGAAGCGCCCCCTCGTCGTCGACCCGGTCTACGGTTCGCCGGTCGTCACCCAGCTGGTCAACAAGATCCTGCTGGACGGCAAGAAGTCCATCGCCGAGCGCATCGTCTACGGCGCGCTCGAGGGCTGCCGTGAGAAGACCGGCACCGACCCGGTCGTCACGCTGAAGCGTGCGCTCGACAACATCAAGCCGAGCCTGGAGGTGAAGTCCCGCCGCGTCGGTGGTGCCACCTACCAGGTTCCGGTCGAGGTCAAGCCGGGCCGCGCCACCACGCTGTCCATGCGTTGGTTGGTCGGCTACAGCCGTCAGCGTCGCGAGAAGACGATGACCGAGCGCCTCATGAACGAGATCCTGGACGCGTCCAACGGTCTCGGTGCCGCCGTCAAGCGTCGTGAAGACACGCACAAGATGGCCGAGTCGAACCGCGCGTTCGCTCACTACCGCTGGTAATCCCCGTCGGTGCGTGGGGCAGCTAGCCGTCTCACGCACCAGGGGTGCACCTGATGCACCACCCGCCGGGTCCGCCCGGCACCCCAGAACTCATCTCCTAACTCGGGATACCGAGAGAACGAGGCAGACACCGTGGCACAGGACGTGCTGACCGACCTGAAGAAGGTCCGCAACATCGGCATCATGGCGCACATCGACGCCGGTAAGACCACGACGACCGAGCGGATCCTGTTCTACACCGGCGTCAACCACAAGATCGGTGAGACCCACGACGGTGCGTCGACCACCGACTGGATGGAGCAGGAGAAGGAGCGTGGCATCACGATCACCTCCGCTGCTGTGACCTCTTTCTGGGAGGGCACCCAGATCAACATCATCGACACCCCGGGTCACGTCGACTTCACCGTCGAGGTGGAGCGTTCGCTGCGCGTCCTGGACGGCGCCGTCGCCGTGTTCGACGGCAAGGAGGGCGTCGAGCCCCAGTCCGAGACCGTCTGGCGCCAGGCCGACAAGTACGACGTCCCGCGCGTCTGCTTCGTCAACAAGATGGACAAGATGGGTGCCGACTTCTACTTCACCGTGCAGACGGTCATCGACCGCCTCGGCGCGGAGCCGCTCGTGCTCCAGCTGCCGATCGGTTCGGAGTCCGACTTCATCGGTGTCGTCGACCTGCTCTACATGCGTGCACTCGTGTGGCCGGGCGACGCCAAGGGTGACGTCACCATGGGCGCGAAGTACGAGGTCCAGGAGATCCCGGCCGACATGCAGGCGAAGGCGGAGGAGTACCGCAACCGCATCGTCGAGCGCGTCGCCGAGGCTGACGACGACCTGATGGAGAAGTACCTCGGTGGCGAGGAACTCACCATCGACGAGCTCAAGGCCGGCATCCGTAAGCTGACCGTCAACTCCGAGGTCTACCCGATCCTGTGTGGCTCGGCCTTCAAGAACCGCGGTGTGCAGCCGATGCTGGACGCCGTCGTCGACTACCTGCCGTCGCCGCTCGACGTGCCGCCGATGATCGGCCACAAGCCGGGCGACGAGGACACCGAGATCACCCGCGAGCCGTCCAAGGACGCTCCGTTCTCGGCCCTGGCGTTCAAGGTCGCCGCGCACCCGTTCTTCGGCTCGCTCACCTTCATCCGTGTGTACTCCGGACGCATCGCCGCCGGCTCCGCTGTGGTCAACACGACCAAGGGCAAGAAGGAGCGCGTCGGCAAGCTGTTCCAGATGCACGCCAACAAGGAGAACCCGGTCGACGAGGCCGTGGCGGGTCACATCTACGCCGCCATCGGTCTGAAGGACACCACCACCGGTGACACGCTGTCCGACCCCAGCGAGCAGATCGTTCTGGAGTCGATGACGTTCCCGGAGCCGGTCATCCACGTGGCCATCGAGCCCAAGACCAAGGGTGACCAGGAGAAGCTCGGCACCGCCATCCAGCGCCTCGCGCAGGAGGACCCGACCTTCTCCGTCCACCTCGACGAGGAGACCGGCCAGACCGTCATCGGCGGTATGGGTGAGCTCCACCTCGACATCCTGGTCGACCGCATGAAGCGGGAGTTCAAGGTCGAGGCCAACGTCGGTGCGCCGCAGGTCGCCTACCGCGAGACCATCCGCCGGTCGGTCGAGAAGTTCGACTACACGCACAAGAAGCAGACCGGTGGTTCGGGTCAGTTCGCGAAGGTGCAGATCTCGATCGCGCCGCTCGACACCGCCGAGGGCGAGCTGTACGAGTTCGACAACGCCGTCACCGGTGGCCGCGTCCCGCGCGAGTACATCCCGTCGGTCGACCACGGTATCCAGGACGCGATGCAGCTCGGCATCCTCGCCGGCTACCCGGTCGTGGGTGTCAAGGCCACGCTGGTCGACGGTGCCTACCACGACGTCGACTCCTCGGAGATGGCGTTCAAGATCGCCGGTTCGATGGCATTCAAGGAAGCCGCCCGCAAGGCGGACCCCTGCTTGCTCGAGCCGATGATGGCCGTCGAAGTGCGTACGCCCGAGGACTACATGGGCGACGTCATCGGCGACCTCAACAGCCGCCGTGGCCAGATCCAGGCCATGGAGGACGTCAGTGGTGCGAAGGTCGTTCGCGCCGTCGTGCCGCTGTCCGAGATGTTCGGGTATGTGGGTGACCTGCGAAGCAAGACCCAGGGTCGCGCCAACTACACGATGCAGTTCGACTCCTACGCCGAGGTTCCCCGGAACGTCGCGGAAGAGATCATCAAGAAGGTCCGGGGCGAGTGATAAGGGATTTGTCCCTTCATCGGTTGACCCGCTAGTTTCCACCAGAATCAAGTAATCACCGACGCCGCCCCGGCGTCAGCAATCAAGTCCTTAGGAGGACCCGCAGTGGCTAAGGCCAAGTTCGAGCGGACCAAGCCGCACGTCAACATCGGCACCATCGGTCACATCGACCACGGTAAGACGACGCTGACGGCTGCCATCTCGAAGGTGCTGCACGACAAGTACCCGGACGTCAACCCGGCGTTCGCGTTCGACGAGATCGACAAGGCTCCCGAAGAGAAGCAGCGCGGTATCACGATCTCCATCGCGCACATCGAGTACCAGACCGAAAAGCGTCACTACGCGCACGTCGACTGCCCGGGTCACGCTGACTACGTCAAGAACATGATCACCGGTGCGGCCCAGATGGACGGCGCGATCCTCGTGGTCGCCGCCACCGACGGCCCGATGCCGCAGACCAAGGAGCACGTCCTCCTGGCTCGCCAGGTCGGCGTTCCCTACATCGTTGTCGCCCTGAACAAGGCCGACATGGTGGACGACGAGGAAATCCTCGAGCTCGTCGAGATGGAGGTCCGCGAACTGCTGTCCTCCTACGAGTTCCCGGGCGACGACCTGCCGGTCGTCAAGGTCTCGGCTCTGAAGGCGCTCGAGGGCGACGAGGAGTGGGGCAAGACCGTTCTGGAGCTCATGGACGCCGTCGACGAGGCGATCCCGGAGCCGGAGCGCGACACCGACAAGCCGTTCCTGATGCCCGTCGAGGACGTCTTCACGATCACTGGTCGTGGAACCGTCGTCACCGGTCGTATCGAGCGCGGTGTGCTGAACGTCAACGAGGAGGTCGAGATCGTCGGCCTTCGTGAGGGTGCTGCGGTCAAGACCACGGTCACCTCGATCGAGATGTTCAACAAGATGCTGGACAGCGGCCAGGCCGGCGACAACGCCGCCCTCCTGCTGCGCGGTATCAAGCGCGAGGACGTCGAGCGCGGCCAGGTCATCGCCAAGCCGGGCACGACCACCCCGCACACCAACTTCGAGGCGTCGGTCTACATCCTGTCCAAGGACGAGGGTGGCCGTCACACGCCGTTCTACGACAACTACCGTCCCCAGTTCTACTTCCGTACCACGGACGTGACCGGTGTCGTGAAGTTGCCGGAGGGCACGGAAATGGTGATGCCGGGCGACAACACCGAAATGTCGGTCGAGCTCATCGCTCCGATCGCCATGGACGAGGGTCTTCGCTTCGCGATCCGTGAGGGTGGCCGCACCGTCGGTGCAGGCCGCGTCACCAAGATCACCAAGTGATCCTCGCCCGCAAGGGCACAGCTTGAACCGAAGCCCCTCAGCCGTTCGCGGCTGAGGGGCTTCGTCATGCCCGCACACGAAAGCGCGACAGTCGCTCGTTACGCCGCAGTACACGTCCGTACTCGGGCGTAAGGCGCGACCATCGTTCGTTGGTGCGGGCTCAGCTCGCGAAGTGCCGGCGCCAACCGACGTGGTCCACGGACGTCGGGTGACCGCGCCGGTTCAGCGCATCGGCCACGCGACTCACGGCGTCCGCCGGCTGGCGATGGATGTCGCGACTGGTGAGGACGATGAAGATCCATCCGTCGGCCTCGAGTTCCTCGCGCCGCCGGATGTCGCTGCGCCACTGGCCCTCACGCTCGATGTGATGGCGTCCGTCGTACTCGATCGCGATCTTGAACTCCGGGTACGCCAGGTCGATGCGCCGACGGACGTGGCCCGTGTCGTCCCGGATCGGGTGGTTGACGAGCGGCTCGGGAAGTCCGGCACTCACGAGCAGCAGCCGCGTCCTGCTTTCGTACGGCGACTCGACCCCGGCACGGACGAGGCTCGCCACCGCCCGCGCGGACGACGCACGCGGGCGATGGTCGAAGCTGGTTTCGGCGAGTTGCTCGATCGTCATCGCCCCGGCGTGCACGAGCGAGTCACCCAGGACGAGCAGGTCGACGAATGGCAGCTCGGTGGACAGGTCGGCGAATGTCTGTGCTCCGGTGGTGACGACGATCCCGCCTCGCTCGGTCAGCGTCGGTGGCTTGCGATACCAGTGCAGTTGCACGTCGTCCCGTTTCGAACTTCGTCGTTCGACGGAACCGAGATGAACAACACTGCTTCGCGGCACGACGGCGCCGAGCAGAACGGCTGCGGTCTGCCGACAGGCGAACTCCGCGGCCGGCAGTTTGCGGAGCAACGCGGCCACGATCTGAGTCTCGGACGGTGCGGCGTCGGCGCGGCAGTACAGACCACGCGACAACGCCCGGTACCGGCGGCCGCGCAGTTGCCGCCCCTCGATCCCGGCGGCCAATGCTTCCTTGCGGGTGAACACCTGGTGCATGCGGCAGACCTTGGCACGGACATGACGGTCGCTTCGGAGTTCTCCACACCGTCCACCACCAAAGCGCGACGGTCGTGCGTTACGCCGTAGTACGTGTCCGTACTCGGGCGTAAAGCGCGACCGTCGCGACTTGGATTGCCGATCAGCTACCGACGTAGCACTTGGTCGGCTTGAAGTTGTCGACGGCCATCAGGAACTTCACCTCGTAATCGTTCCAGCCGTCCGTGCGCAACTGCTTGGTCGGCGAGGTGGCTGCCTGGACAACGCCCTGGTCGTCGGAGCAGATGGCGGTCATCGAGGTGTTGCCGCCCTTGCCGTCGGTCTTGTACCGGCCCGAGACGATGGCGGTCTTGGTCGCCGGGTCCTGGGCGACCTTCATGTTCGGGTCCACCTCGGTGACGGTCGCGTAGCTGTTCTCGGCGTTCCTGGTGATCTTCAGACGCACCTTCTTGGCCGACGCCGGCAACTCGCCGCTCGCGCGGGTCACCTTGATGACGTTGGTGCCCTTGTTGACCGAGATGCTGTCCTTCACGGTGCCGACCTCGTTGCCGGACGCGTCCAGCAGCACGTACTCGATGTCGACCAGGCCGCGGCCCGAGGAGTCGACGTGCAGCACGGAGTAGAAGTCGCCGCGGTCGCCGCCGGCGGTGCGGTAGCCACCCAGCTTGACGATCTCGGCCTTGGTCAGCGGACCGGACGGGATGGCGCTCACGCTGGCGTCCAGTGCGGACTTGTCGTTCTTGTCCTCACGCTCGGACGTCGGCTTCTCCTCGCCGGCCTGCTCGGAGCCACCCTGCGAGGTCTCCGACGCCGACTCCGACGTCGTGCTCGAAGAGTCGGACGAGTTCTGCGACTCGGGGGTCGAGGACGCCGAGGACGTCGAGGACGCCGTGCTGGTGGCGGTCGGTGCGTCTTTGCTGTTGCACGCGGTCAGGCCGAGTGCGGTGGTCAGTGCGATTGCGGACAGTGCGACGCGCTTTGTGGTGCGCATGACGAATCCCCCTCAAGGATCAGCTGTATTGGTGTGAACCGTGGTTGCGACGGCGGCACCCGGCAGCGGGTTCCAAGACGATCGCGCCGACCGGGACATCGGCACCGTCGATCGTCATCTCACCGCGCGAGCCCGTGCACGGCAGGGTCGGGCGGGCTGGAAGAATGGGCGACCGTCTGGTTACCTCAATCCGGGAGCTGCTGTGGCCCTTGTCGACCTGTCCGCCGAAGAACTCGCCGCCTTCATGACGGCGCAGAAGTCCGCGTACGACGAACTGAAGTCGCGCGGTCTGAAGCTGGACGTCACCCGTGGCAAACCGTCCGCCCAGCAGCTCGATCTGTCGAACGAACTGCTGAAGCTGCCGACCGGCTACGTGGCCGCCGATGGCACCGACACCCGTAACTACGGCGGACTGCACGGCCTCACAGAGCTTCGCGAGATCTTCGCCGAACTGCTCGGTGTGAGCGTGGATCAGCTTGTGGCGCAGGGTAATTCCAGCCTCACGCTGATGCAGCAGGTGCTGGTCGACTGCTTGTTGCACGGCGCCGTCGACAGCGAGCGCCCGTGGAGCGGCGAGGACAAGATCAAGTTCATCTGCCCGGTGCCCGGCTACGACCGCCACTTCTCGTTGCTGAACTCCTTCGGCATCGAGATGGTCACCGTCCCGATGAACGCCGACGGCCCGGACGCCGACAAGATCGCCGCGCTGGTCAAGGACGACGCGTCCATCAAGGGCATGTGGGTCGTGCCGACGTACGCCAACCCGACCGGCGACACCGTCAGCCAGGAGGTCGCCGCGAAGCTGCTCGCGATGCCGACCGCCGCCCCTGACTTCAAGATCTTCTGGGACAACGCCTACGCGCTGCACCACCTCACGGACGTGGAGACCAAGTCGGTCGACGTGTTGTCGCTCGCCGCGTCGTCCGGCAACCCGAAGCGTCCGATCCTGTTCGCCTCAACCAGCAAGATCACCTTTGCCGGCGCGGGCGTCGCGTTCCTGGCCGCGTCCACCGAGAACATCGGCTGGTTCCTCAAGCACGTGGGTATGAGTTCGATCGGCCCCGACAAGGTGAACCACCTTCGGCACGCGCAGTTCTTCAAGGACGCCGACGGGGTTCGCGGGCACATGCGCAAGCACGCCGAGATCATCGCGCCGAAGTTCGAGGCGGTCGAGCGCATCCTCACCGAACGCCTCGCCGAGCACGACATCGCCGAGTGGACCAAGCCGATCGGTGGCTACTTCGTCAGCCTCGACGTGCTGCCCGGCACCGCGTCCCGTGTGGTGCAGCTGGCCAAAGAAGCGGGCATCGCCCTGACCCCCGCCGGCTCCAGCTTCCCGCTCGGCACCGACCCCGACGACGAGAACATCCGCCTGGCCCCGACCATGCCCCCGTTGGAAGAGGTCGAGGTCGCGATGGACGGCGTGGCCACCTGCGTCCTGCTCGCGGCGGGGGAGTACCTCTCCAAGAACTGAGCTACCCCCAGCACGCTGGACGAGCATGGGCGAGCGCCGCGTTCGGGACCCGGTGACGGTCGCCTACTCAGGCGATACGAAACCGCCCGAAACCGACACCACCACGAAAGCAGCGCGTCCGAAATGTCGGGACATTCTGACGATCCGACCCGGTAGGAAATACCACAAAGGGTGTGGGACAGTGTGTCTTGTGAGTGACCAAGGCCACGTGGAGCCGACGCCGGCGTTCTTCCTCGCCGGTGGTACCGGAATCTCCGCCGAGACCCTCGGCAACATGATTCTTCGGCAGTTCCCCAACGTCACGTTCGTGCGGCAGAAGATCCCGTTCATCACCTCCGTCGAAGCGGCCGGCGAGGTCGTGCAGATGCTGGACGCGGCCAAGACCGACACCGTCACTCCGTTGGTGTTCTCCACTGTCGCCGACGAGCAGATCCGCTCGAACTCATGCGCACCCAGTGCGCGTTCATCGACCTGTTCGGCTCACAGCTGGACGAGGTCGAGAAGGTGCTGCACGCCGAGGCCGCGCACAAGGGTGGCTCGGCACATGCCGTCCGCGACCAGGCCCGGTACGACTCGCGCATGAAAGCGGTCGAGTACGCCATCGAGCACGACGACGGCGCCAGCTTCCGGGCGATCGAGAAGGCCGAGGTCATCCTGTTGGCACCGTCGCGGTGCGGCAAGACGCCCACCACGATGTACCTCGCCCTCCAGCACAGCGTCTTCGTGGCGAACTACCCGCTGGTCGACGAAGACCTCGAGTCAGCCAAGCTGCCGCGTCCGATCGCGCCGTACGCCGACAAGTGCTTCGGGCTGATCTCGACGGCGGCCCGCCTGTCCGCGGTGCGCAACGAGCGACGTCCGGGCAGCAAGTACGCCTCCCAGGCCCAGTGCCTGTTCGAACTGCGTCGTGCGGAAGCGATGTTCCGCGCGCACAAGATCCCGTTCATCAACTCCTCGACGATGTCGATCGAGGAGATGGCGGCCGTGATCATGCAGACCCTCAAACTCAATCGCGTTCACTGACGACCGTTTACACGGCCCTTCCGGAAGGACCTGCAATGAGCAGCAACATCGAGTGGTACGAGAACCTCGGCATGCACGATGTCGAGTTGGTCGGCGGCAAGAACGCCTCCCTCGGTGAGATGGTGCAGCACCTGTCCAAGGCGGGCGTGCGCGTCCCGAGCGGTTTCGCCACGACGGCGGACGCCTACCGCCGCTTCCTGATCGAGTCGGGTCTGGCCGAGCGCATCGACGGGATGCTGAAGACGCTCGACGTCGACGACGTTCGTGAACTCGCCCGCGTCGGCAACGAGATCCGCACCGCGGTCGAGCAGCAGCCGTTCCCGACCGACCTCGAGGCCGAGATCCGTGAGGCCTACGAGAAGCTCGCCGGCGAGCACGGGGACGAGGTCAGCTGGGCGGTGCGTTCGAGCGCGACGGCCGAGGACCTTCCGGACGCGTCCTTCGCCGGGCAGCAGGAAACCTTCCTCAACATCCACGGCATCGACAACATCCTGCACGCGATCAAGCTGGTCTTCGCCTCGCTCTACAACGACCGCGCGATCGCCTACCGCGTCCACAACAACTTCGAGCACTCGGTCGTCGCGCTGTCGGCCGGCATCCAGAAGATGGTGCGCTCCGACATCGGTTCGTCCGGTGTCATGTTCACGATCGACACCGAGTCCGGCTTCAAGGACACCGTGTTCATCACGTCGTCCTACGGTCTGGGCGAGGCCGTCGTCCAGGGCGCCGTGAACCCCGACGAGTTCTACGTCTACAAGCCGGCGCTTGCGGCCGGCAAGCCCGCGATCCTCAAGCGCGGCGTCGGCGGCAAGGCGATCAAGATGGTCTACACCGAAGACAAGTCGGTCGGCCGAACGATCGAGACCGTCGATGTCGACCCGGCCGACCAGGCTCGCTTCAGCATCACCGACGCGGACGTCGAGGAGCTCGCCCGTCACGCGGTGAAGATCGAGGAGCACTACGGCCGCCCGATGGACATCGAGTGGGTCAAGGACGGACTCGACGGCCTGATCTACGTCGTCCAGGCCCGTCCCGAGACGGTGAAGTCGCGCGAATCCGGTTCGCAACTGGAACGATTCACAATGAAGTCGCGCGGCGACGTGCTGATCGAGGGCCGCGCGATCGGTCAGAAGATCGGTGCCGGCGCCGTCCGCAGCCTGAAGTCGATCGACGACATGGCGCAGTTCCAGGCCGGCGAGGTGCTGGTCGCCGACATGACCGACCCCGACTGGGAGCCGATCATGAAGAAGGCGAGCGCGATCGTCACCAACCGTGGTGGACGCACCTGTCACGCCGCGATCATCGCGCGTGAGCTCGGCATCCCGGCGGTCGTCGGCACCGGCGACGCGACCCGCAACCTTCCGGACGGCGCCGAGGTCACGGTGTCGTGCGCCGAGGGTGACACCGGTTTCGTCTACGAGGGCATGGTCGACTTCGAGGTCACCACGACTGCTCTGGACGAGATGCCGGAGCTGCCGGTTAAGGTCATGATGAACGTCGGCACGCCCGACCAGGCGTTCGAATTCTCCCGCCTGCCGAACAAGGGCATCGGCCTGGCGCGGTTGGAGTTCATCATCAACCGCCAGATCGGCATCCACCCCAAGGCGCTGCTCGAACTCGACCAACAGGACCCTGAGCTGAAGGCGGCCATCGAGGAGCAGATCGCGGCGTACGACAGCCCGCGCGAGTTTTTCGTCAAGCGTGTTGCCGAGGGTGTGTCGATGCTGGCGGCGGCGTTCGCGCCTGAGCCGGTCATCGTCCGGATGTCCGACTTCAAGTCGAACGAGTACGCCAACCTGCTCGGTGGTGAGGCGTACGAGCCGCACGAGGAGAACCCGATGATCGGTTACCGCGGTGCGTCGCGGTACCTGTCGAAGGATTTTGCCGACTGCTTCGCGATGGAGTGCGAGGCGCTGCGGTTCGTCCGCGAAGACATGGGCCTGACGAACGTGAAGATCATGATTCCGTTCGTGCGCACCATCGCCGAGGCGAAGGGCGTCATCGAGCTGCTGGGCCAGCATGGTCTGAGGCGCGGCGAGAACGACCTGCAGGTCGTGATGATGTGCGAGGTGCCCTCGAACGCGGTCATCGCAGACCAGTTCCTGGAGCACTTCGACGGGTTCTCGATCGGCTCGAACGACATGACCCAGCTGACTCTCGGCCTCGACCGTGACTCCTCGCTGGTGGCGGGTTCGTTCGACGAGCGCGACGACGCGGTCAAGGCGATGCTGTCGATGGCGATCAAGGCCTGCCGTGAGCAGGGCAAGTACGTCGGCATCTGCGGCCAGGGTCCGTCCGACCACCCCGACCTCGCCGAGTGGCTGCTCGACCAGGGCATCGAGTCGATGTCGTTGAACCCCGACACCGTCGTCGAGACCTGGTTGCGTCTGGCCAAGCACGTCAAGGCCTGATAACCGACGCCGGAGCCGGCGTGGTCGGGTGCTCGTGGTCAAGTCCGGCGTATTGAGCACCTCAGACGTCGGAGATCGTGGTGTGTGACAGCTTGCGGCCGGCGATGAGCACACCGCCGATCAAGCACAACACGGCGGCGATCAGCCCGAACCACACCGGCGGGTGCACCTTCTGGCCCACCTCGGCGACGGAGTGCAGGACGCTGGTGCCCCAGGCGCGAGCCGAGAGCCAGGCCGCCGGCGAGATCAGCGAGGTCAGGCTCGCTTCCCAGACCAGCCAGTACACCAGGCATCCGACGACGCTGCGGTTCAGCAAGGTCGCGAGCGTGGTGAAGATCCCGGCATACGCGACGGACGCGGTCACGCCGCCGAGCAGCGCGCCGAGCCAGAGGTCGTCCTGCACGCCGACCATGATCAGCGCGGCGATCATCATCGGTACCGCCGCGAACACCAGTGTGCACAGCAACACCACGAACGCCTTCGTCGCGATGATCGACAGCCGCGACACCGGTTTGGTCAGCAGGTAGATGATCGAACCGTCATCGAACTCGGAGTTGATCAACGTCGTGGTCGCCATGAGCGCGACGACGGGCACGACGATGCCGATGCCGAACGTCCGCACGAGCACCAGGGGAGCATCGCCGGGAGACAGGGTGTCACCGTCGGCGACCCGGATCAGCGTGGCAAGCAGCAACAACAACGCCGGGATGAGGAACAGCAGGATGGCGCGGGCCCGCCCGAACAACGAGCGGACGGCCAGGCGCAGGATCGGAATGTTCATCGGCCCACCAGGTAACTGAAGACGCTTTCCAGCGATTCGTCGGTCGGGATCAGTTCGAAGAGTCGGACCTCGGCATCACGGGCGAGCTTCGCGACCACCGTCGCGAAGCGTCCGAAGTCGTCGGCTTCGACCTCGAGGTACTTCTCGCCATTGACCCGGACGCCGCGCACGGTGTCTTCGCGCATCAGCAAGGTCGCAAGTAATCGGTTGTCGCTGCTACGGATTCGGTACTGGTTCGGACGATCGGTCATCAACCGTCGAATGGCCGCGAAGTCTCCGGACGCCGCGTGCCGTCCGGAGACCACTACCTCCACCTGGCGCGCCAATTGCTCGACCTCCTCCAGGATGTGCGAGGAGAAGACGATCGTGCGCCCTTGTGCCGCATACGAATTCAGCAGACTCATCATCGAGCGCCGCTGGATCGGATCCATGCCGTTGAACGGTTCGTCGAGCAGCAGCACCGCGGGATCGTGGACCAGCGCCGCGGCCACCTTGATGCGTTGGCGCATGCCCTTGCTGTAGGTCGAGATCTTGCGATCGGCCGCGTCGGCCAGAGCGACCAACCCCACCGCGTGCTTGGTCGCGGCCTCTGCTTGGGGGAGTCGGTGCAGGTCGGCGTTCAGCCGCACTGAACTGCTCGCCGGTGAGGAAGTCGTACATCGGTTCCTGCACCGGCACGAGTCCGATGTGGCGATACATGCCGACGTCGCCGCGCACCGGACGGCCGTCGAGTGTCACGCTGCCGGCCGACGGAGCAAGGAGTCCGGCCATCATCGACAGCAACGTCGACTTGCCGGCACCGTTCGGGCCGAGCAGTCCGGTGATGCCGGGACGGATGTCCATGGAGACGTCGTTGACCGCGACGACGTTGCCGTACCACCGCGAAACCGATTGCAGCACAAGGTCGCTCACAGCGATGCCGCCTTTCGCATCCGCTGGATCAACAGCAAGGTCGGTGCGACCACCCACACCACACAGACCGCAGCGGCCGCAGGCACTCCCACTCCGGTCGGTTTCGGGATGGTCGGGTTGGGCGTCGGTTGATCGAAGAGCCCGGCGACGAGTTCGGCGACCGCGGTGAAGGGATTGAATGACGCCGGGATCTGCCCGCGTGCGGGATGGTCGCTCTGGTAGGTGATGCTCAGCGCGCTGGTGACGATGCCCGAGGTCACCATCAGCACGATGATCACCGCGGCGACGGCGAGCCCGGAGCGCGTCGTCAGCGTGCACACCAACCCGGCGATCGCGGCCAGGATCAGCGCGAGCAAGAGCGCCCCGAACAATGCGGAGAGGTAGTTGCGGGTGTGCACCCCACGGTCGAGTTCGGAGGTCATCGCGACGCCGTACCAGATGGTCATCGGCACGGCCACGACCAGGAAGATCGCGGTGGCCAGTGCGGCCAATCGCGTCAGCACGAACATCGTCCGCGACACCGGACGCGCGAAGTACAGCACGATCGTCCGATACCGCAGGTCGCGCGCGAACAGTACCGGCGCCTGCGTCGCCACGAACACCGTGATCAACAGCTGCGTCCAGTACGGGAAGCCGAAGTAGTTGGACAGGGGCGCGAACAGCTCGGCCTGGTCGGTCAGCGACATCCGTCCGAGCTGGACGATGATGCCCGCCAGCACGACCGCCGGGATGAGCATGAGGCCGGCGATCAGCCATGGCATCACCTTGGACTTGCCGGAGCGACCGACGCCGAACGCATGCCCGAGCGAGACCGTGAACAGTTCGCGCAGGATCGCACCCGTGCCCAGGCGGCGTCCCTGGAATCCGCGATATCCCAGGTCGTGAATGACGCCCTGGCGACTCGGCGTGCTCATGCGTCAGCCCCTTGTTGGAAGACCTCTTCGAGGGTGTGGTGGATCTCCTGCACCCGCACGAGTCCGAGCCCGAGATCGACGGCGACATCGCGGACGACGTCCAGTGCCTCCGGACGATCGATGCGCACCTGCACCTGTTCGCCGGCCGGCCAGGCCTGCAGGCCGTGGTCGACGAGCGCCTGCCCGAACCGGCGGTCACTGCCCGCCGGACCCAGCACCTCGACCAACACCGTGCCGGTCGTGTGCGTGAGCTCGGACGTGGCGGACGCGCGCAGCAGGCAGCCGGCGTCGATCACCACGATGTGGTCGGCGGTGCGCTCGAGCTCACCGAGCAGGTGACTGGTCACCGCGACCGAGATGCCGAAGTCGCTGCCCACCCGTGCGATGAGGTCGAGCATGTCGTCGCGGGCGCGCGGGTCGAGTCCGTTGGTCGGCTCGTCGAGGAAGACCAGGCTCGGGTCGTGCACGATCGCCTGCGCGAGCTTGGCCCGCTGCTTCATGCCGGTGGAGTAGCCGCCCATCGCGCGGTGGCGTTCCTCGTCCAGCCCCACGTGGCGCAACACCTCGGACGTGCGCTCGCGGGCGGCCGTACGGGGCAGCCCGGACATCAACGCCATGTGCATCACGAAGTCGGCCGCGCTGACATCGCCTGGCAGACAGTCGTGTTCGGGCATGTAACCGACGCGCGACCGGATCTGCGCACCCTGCGTGGCGGGGTCGAGTCCGAGGACGTGTGCGGATCCGCTGGTCGCCGGAAGCAGCCCGAGCAGCACCTTGATGAGGGTCGATTTACCGGCACCGTTCACGCCGACGACGCCGGTCACGCCGGCGGGGATCCGCAGACTCAGGTCGTCGAGGGCGCGCACGCCGGGGTACTGCTTGGTCAGTCGGTCCGTCTCGATGACGAACCCCTGCGCGGGTTGCACCGTCGGCACCCCCTCATCAGCCGGAACGATTCGTCCGCAGCGTATGCCCGCTCATCGACAGTGTCCGGACGGCGCGCTCAGGTCGCCCGGATCGCTTCCACCAGCGCGGGCAGGGCGCTCGCCGCCGGTGCCCGCCAGACGTGGGTCACCTCGTCGCTGTGCTCGGTCGGATTCGGGTTGATCTCGATCACCGGCACGCCCCGAGCCGCGGCGAACCTCGGGAGCAGCGACGCCGGCGCGACGATGCCGGAGGTGCCGACGGTGAGCACCAGATCGGCACTTTGTACTTCCTCGACCGCCCGGTCGAACGCGTCCGGCGGGAGCATCTCGCCGAACCACACGACGCCCGGACGCACCAGCCCGCCGCACGCCGGACAACTGGGGGGAGTGAGCCGTTCGACCGGCTCGTGCGGCACGTCCACGCGATCGGTGTACGGACGCTCGCAGTCGCTGCACCGGAACGCCGACAGGTTGCCGTGCAGGTGGACGACGTCGCGGCTGCCGCCGCGTTCGTGCAGGTCGTCCACGTTCTGTGTCACCACCAGGACGTCGGCCCCTTTCTCCCAGTCGGCCAGCGCCCGGTGTCCTGCGTTCGGCTCCACCTGATGGTGCCGCTCGAACCGCCACAGGTACCAGGCCCACACCATCTCCGGGTCCTCGTCCCAGGCCTCGATGCTCGCCAACTGCATCGGGTCGTAGTGGTTCCACAGCCCGTCCTCGGGGTCGCGAAACGTCGCAAGCCCGCTCTCGGCCGAGATCCCCGCACCGGTGAGCACCACCACCCGCCGCGCGTCCCGGGTCACCTCGAGTACTTCATCCGGCACGTTCGTCATGCGTTCACGGTAGTTGTCCACAGGGCCCTCAGCAGGATCCGCGGATCGGGCGCACCATGTGCCGATGGACGTCGTGTCGTGGGAAGAGGTGCAGTCGCGTGGACTCGGCGCCCGGGACGTGCGCCGACTCGTCGCGACCGGTGAATGGACACGTCTGCGGCGAGGGTGGTTTGCCACCCGCGCCGCTGCGGACGACGAGGACGCTCAGGTGGTCGAGCAGATCGACCGCCGCCACGAATCTCCCGGTGGGATTTTGACCGCTCTGCAACTGCGACTCGCCGGCGTCGCCTATGAGCCGCAGTTCGACGTGCCTGACTCGGGACAGTGGACGCCCGCCGGACGTGGGTATCGCGCCGACTTCCGCGTGACCGGTCACAACGTGCTCATCGAGTTCGACGGCAAGGTGAAGTACGAGAACGGCGACTCGGTGTTCCAGGAGAAGAAGCGCGAAGATCACCTGCGCTCGCTCGGCTGGATCGTCGTCCGCGTTGTGTGGTCCGATCTGAAGATCCCTGGGCGCGTTGCGACCCTCGTCCGTGAGGCGGTGGCGCAGGTTACGTACAAAGGCCCGGGTTACGTCCGGATGCGCACGTTATACGGAATGAATCAAGCTGTTTGGGACAGCTGTGGGTTGGGTGTGTTGGGTTTGTTGATCCAGACGGTGTCTGGGGGCATGTGCGTGATCGGCGGTTTGTGGTGCCGGGCGGTGTGCTTGGCGGCGTAGGCGGCTTTGGTGGTTGCCCACTGGTCGTGGGTACTGCTCCAGGTGCCGTGGTGGACTCGGGCCGGGGTGTGTCCGGCGAGGCCGGCGTGGTGGTGGCGGGTGTTATACCGGTCGAAGAACTCGGCACTCCACTGCCGCGCGTGTTCTAAGGAGTCGAACTCTTCGGGGTAGTCCAGGTCGTACTTCACCGTTTTGAACAACGCCTCGGCGAACGCGTTGTCGTTCGACACCCGAGGGCGTGAGTACGAGGCGTGGACGTGCATCGTGGCCAGCAGTTCTCGCACGGTCCCGGCTCGCATCACGCCACCGTTGTCGGCATGGATGACCTGCGGTGTGCCCTGCTGGGCGGTGAACGCGTTGTTGAACAGTTCCTGGGTGAACCGGTGGTCCTCGACGTGCTCGACGCGGTACCCGACCACGTACCTCGAGTACAGATCGATCATCGAGTACAGCTTGAAACTCATCCGTCCTGGACCGGGCAGGTTGGTGATGTCCCAGCACCACACTTGTCCCGGGGCGGTGGCGTGCAACCGGGGAGTGGACCGTGCACCGTACCCGCGGTGCGCGGTGTGCCGGCGGCGATCACTGGACTGCCCTTCGCGACGCATGATGCGGTGCATCGAGGGCAACGAACACAGGTACACGCCCTGATCCAGTAGTTCGAAGTGTGCCTGCCGGATCGATAACCCTGCCAACTCGACCGTGTTGAGGGCCTGCACCACGGCCTTCGCCTCGGCAGCGGTGACACGGTTGGGGTACGCCCGTTCCGTGTGGGGCACCACCACCCCGATCCGTGGGGGCGGATTGAGATATCGGTAGTAGGACGACCGAGCGATCCCCAGCCAGGCACAACCCTGGACGATGCTCACTCCGGCATGGCCGAGGGCCGTGACGGTATCGGCGGCAACCTCGAAGTATCGGGGTCTCTCAACCAGTCCGGCATCCCCGGGCGGGGTGGTGGTTCCTCCTGGTTGGGGCCCGCGCTCTTGGCCAATCCCTCCAAGAGCGCGGCAGCTTTTCCCAGCAGTTCCACCGCGGACTGCGATTGCTCCAGTTCTTGTTGCAACCGCTGGTTCTCACGCCGCAACCGTTCCAGCTCAACGCGTTCGTCATATTTCAACACGTGCCTCGCTACCGTCGTTGGCTCTTTGGTGGCCGGGTCGACCAACCGGCCAGCGTCCCGCCACATCGACCACTTCTTGATCGAGAACGGCGTGACACCGACCCTACGCAGGAACGCGGCCTTCGCACCACGCTCGAGGCACTGGTCATGCTCCAGCAGTAGAGCCCACCGCTGCTCATCAGTGAAAGCCGCATGACGCGACGGACGAAACGGCACCTCATCAGAAACCATCAGGGAAATCCTTTCCCCACCCAGCTGTCTCACAACAGCCTGACGCACTGGGTATAACGTGCGCATCCGGACGTAACGTGAGCACCTGTACGTAACCTGCGCATCTGCACCTACGGCGTGCATCGTTGCCGGCCGCGAACGCGAGAAAGCAGCGGAAGCCCCAAACCCGTCTCCTTCAAGGCCTGCTTGTGAACCGGACGCCACGAGAAGCCCGACGCCGGAGGCGATACGGAGCCCGCCTGCGAAGGCGAGCACCCGAGAGCCGGACGGGGACACGAAACTTCCCGGAAACCGACGGCAACGCCCCGAGCAACGAAGGTGCCCAGCACCACAACGCCTCGATTTGGCGCGTACGCCACTGCATGGCACACTGGACAAGTTGCTTGCTGCGTGATGTCGCATCTGTTCGACCGGTTCAACCCGGGCGAAGTGCGGAATCTTCGTTGGCGCTGAGGCGAAGTTCGGCCCAGTGACAACGGCACAAGCCCCGGTCCCTACGGACCGGCCCACCCCGCCACTCGGTGAAAACGTGTGCGCTGTGCTGCGAAGCAGGTGCGACACACCCGACCGCGGGGGTCGGGGCCGGAGCCCGAAAAGGCCGGCCAATTGACAGATGTAATAGAAGTACGGCGAGAGAGAGACGCGACAAGATGGCGGGACAGAAGATCCGCATCCGGCTGAAGTCGTATGACCACGAAGTCATCGACAGCTCGGCGCGCAAGATTGTCGACACGGTTACTCGTGCCGGCGCAACGGTGGTCGGCCCTGTGCCGCTCCCGACGGAGAAGAACGTCTTCTGCGTCATCCGTTCGCCGCACAAGTACAAGGACAGCCGCGAGCACTTCGAGATGCGTACGCACAAGCGGCTCATCGACATTGTTGACCCGACGCCCAAGGCAGTCGACTCGCTCATGCGTCTCGACCTCCCGGCTGACGTCAACATCGAGATCAAGCTCTGAAAGGGGGAGTGACTCATGACTCACACCACTGAGCGCTCCGTCAAGGGCGTTCTCGGCGAGAAGCTCGGCATGACCCAGGTGTGGGACGAGAACAACCTTCTCGTTCCCGTCACCGTGATCCAGGCCGGCCCCTGCGTCGTCACGCAGGTGCGCGGCGAAGAGACCGACGGCTACCACGCGGTCCAGATCGCCTTCGGTGCGATCGACCCGCGCAAGGTCACCAAGCCGTTGACCGGTCACTTCGAGAAGGCCGGCGTGACGCCGCGTCGCCACGTCGTCGAGATCCGCACCGCTGACGCTGCCGAGTACACGCTCGGCCAGGAGATCACGGTCGACACCTTCGAGACCGGCCAGGAGATCGACGTCGTCGGTCGCACCAAGGGCAAGGGTTTCGCCGGTGTCATGAAGCGTCACGGCTTCCACGGCGTGAGCTCCTCGCACGGTGCGCACAAGAACCACCGCAAGCCCGGCTCGATCGGTGGCTGCGCCACCCCGGGCCGTGTCTTCAAGGGCATGCGTATGGCCGGCCGTATGGGCGGCGTGCGACAGACCACCCAGAACCTCACGATCCACGCCGTGGACGCCGACAAGGGCCTGCTGCTCGTCAAGGGTGCCGTTCCCGGTCCCCGCGGCGGCGTCGTCCTGGTGCGCACGGCTGCTAAGTCGATTCAGAAGGACGCCTGATTTCGATGACTTCCGTTGACATCCTGAACCCGTCGGGTTCGAAGTCGGGCTCCGTCGAGCTGCCGGCCGAGATCTTCGACGTGACCACGAACGTCCCGCTGATCCACCAGGTTGTTGTGGCTCAGCTGGCCGCTGCCCGTCAGGGCACTCACTCCACCAAGACGCGCGCCGAGGTGCGCGGCGGTGGACGCAAGCCGTACCGCCAGAAGGGCACCGGCCGCGCCCGCCAGGGTTCGACCCGTGCGCCGCAGTTCGCCGGTGGTGGCATCGTCCACGGCCCGCAGCCGCGTGACTACAGCCAGCGCACCCCGAAGAAGATGAAGGCCGCCGCCCTGCGCGGAGCCCTCTCGGACCGGGCGCGTCACGGCCGCATCCACGTGCTGACCGCGATCGTCGAGGGTGACAAGCCGTCGACCAAGTCGGCCGCGAACCTGCTCGGTGGTTTGTCGGACCGCAAGAACCTGCTCGTCGTGCTTGCACGCAACGAGGAGGTCTCGACGCTCTCGGTGCGCAACCTGGCCGACGTCCACGTGCTGTGGGCCGACCAGCTGAACACCTACGACGTCCTGTGCGCCGACGATGTCGTGTTCACCCAGGCCGCTCTGGAGAGCTTCCTGGCCGGGCCGACGCAGGCCGCGAAGCTGGACAAGGGTGCCGCCAAGGCGTCCGCTCCCGCCGCGCTGGTCGACACCGACGCCGCCGACACCGCCGACAACACTGACGAGACCGCCACGACCGAGGCTTCGGCCGAGGCCGGCGGCGAGGTGACCGAGGGTGGCTTCGGCTCCGACTCGGCCGCACCACTGGCCGGTGGCGCATCGCCCGACCCGGTGAAGTTCACCGTCAAGGGCAACAAGGACTCGATGAAGTACCACGTCGCCGGTTCGCGTTGGTATGACGCGACCGCCGCCGAGGTGTGGTTCACGACCGCCGAGGCCGCGGCTGCCGCAGGCTTCGAGCCGGCCGGTGGAGCCAAGGCTCAGCAGGTCAAGGAGGACGACAAGTGAGCACGCAGTTCAACGTCGGCAAGGACCCGCGCGACATCCTCGTCGCGCCGGTGCTGACCGAGAAGTCGTACAGCCTGCTGGACGAGGGTAAGTACACGTTCGTCGTGGACCCCCGCGCCAACAAGACCGAGATCAAGATTGCCGTCGAGCAGATCTTCGACGTCAAGGTCGACTCGGTCCACACGCTGAACCGTAAGGGCAAGACGCGCCGTACCCGTTTCGGGATGGGCAAGCGCAAGGACACCAAGCGCGCGATCGTCTCCCTGAAGGAAGGCTCCATCGACATCTTCGGCTCCGCGAGCTGAACGACGGCGAGGACAAGGACTAACAATGGGTATCCGTAAATACAAGCCGACGACGCCGGGACGGCGTGGTTCGAGCGTGGCCGACTTCGTCGAAGTCACCCGCTCGACCCCCGAGAAGTCCCTGGTGCGTCCGCTGCCGAAGACCGGTGGTCGTAACGCCTCGGGCCGCATCACCACTCGCCACATCGGCGGTGGCCACAAGCGCGCTTACCGGGTGATCGACTTCCGTCGTTCCGACAAGGACGGCGTGCCGGCGAAGGTCGCTCACATCGAGTACGACCCGAACCGCACCGCGCGCATCGCGCTGCTGCACTACGCGGACGGCGAGAAGCGTTACATCATCGCCCCGAACAAGCTCAGCCAGGGCGACACGATCGAGAACGGTGTCGGCGCCGACATCAAACCCGGCAACAACCTGCCGCTGCGCAACATCCCGACCGGTACGGTCGTCCACTGCATCGAGCTTCGGCCCGGTGGCGGTGCGAAGATCGCCCGCTCGGCCGGTTCGCGTGTGCAGCTCGTCGCCAAGGACGGCCCCTACGCCCAGCTGCGTATGCCGTCCGGTGAGATCCGCAACGTCGACGTGCGCTGCCGCGCCACCGTCGGCGAGGTGGGCAACGCCGAGCAGAGCAACATCAACTGGGGTAAGGCCGGCCGTATGCGCTGGAAGGGCAAGCGCCCGACCGTCCGTGGTGTCGCCATGAACCCGGTCGACCACCCGCACGGTGGTGGTGAGGGCAAGACCTCCGGTGGTCGTAACCCTGTGTCGCCGTGGGGACAGAAGGAAGGCCGCACCCGTCGGCCCAACAAGAGCAGCGACAAGATGATCGTCCGTCGCCGTCGTACTGGAAAGAAGCGCTAAGAGATGCCTCGTAGCCTGAAGAAGGGTCCCTTCGTCGACGACCACCTCGCCAAGAAGGTCGAGGTCCAGAACGAAGCCGGCACCAAGAACGTCATCAAGACCTGGTCGCGTCGCTCGATGATCACCCCGGAGATGCTCGGCCACACGCTGGCCGTGCACGACGGCCGCAAGCACGTCCCGGTCTTCGTGACCGAGTCGATGGTCGGCCACAAGCTGGGCGAGTTCGCCCCCACTCGTACCTTCAAGGGTCACGAGAAGGACGACAAGAAGGGCCGCCGCCGCTGACGCGGGGGCGAGACCTGGTGACTACCAGCATGACTGCAACTACCGAAAGCAAAGGACAGGCGATGGAAGCCAAGGCGCAGGCGCGGTTCGTCCGTGTGACGCCGATGAAGGCCCGCCGCGTCGTGGACCTCATCCGGGGCAAGAACGCCCAGGAAGCGATCGCCGTGCTCACCTTCGCGCCGCAGAGCGCGAGCGAGCCGGTGCTGAAGGTGCTCAACAGCGCCATCGCCAACGCACGCGTGCAGGCCGACAAGCACTCTGTTGCGTTCGACGAGCGCACCCTCGTGGTGACCTCGGCGTTCGTGGACGAGGGCCCGACCATGAAGCGGTTCCGCCCCCGTGCCCAGGGCCGCGCGAGCCGCATCAACAAGCGCACGAGCCACATCACCGTGTTCGTCGCACAGCCCGAGAAGAAGGACGGAGGCCGCTGAGACATGGGTCAGAAAATCCACCCGAACGGTTTCCGCCTCGGCATCACGACCGAGCACAACAGCCGTTGGTTCGCTGACAGCACCAAAGAGGGTCAGCGCTACAGCGACTACGTGAAGGAAGACGTCGCGATCCGCAAGCTCATGTCCAAGGGCATGGAACGCGCCGGCATCTCCCACGTGGAGATCGAGCGCACTCGCGACCGCGTCCGCGTCGACATCCACACCGCTCGTCCGGGCATCGTCATCGGACGCCGCGGCGCCGAAGCCGACCGCTTGCGCACGTCGCTGGAGAAGCTCACCGGCAAGCAGGTTCAGCTGAACATCCTCGAGGTCAAGAACCCCGAGGCCAACGCTCAGTTGGTCGCCCAGGGTGTCGCCGAGCAGCTCGCTGCTCGTGTGAACTTCCGTCGCGCCACGCGCAAGAGCATCCAGTCCGCTCAGCGGGCCGGCGTCAAGGGCATCAAGGTGATGGTCTCCGGTCGTCTGAACGGCGCCGAGATGAGCCGCACCGAGTTCTACCGCGAGGGCCGTGTTCCGCTGCACACCCTGCGCGCCAACATCGACTACGGCTTCTACGAGGCCCGTACGACGTTCGGCCGCATCGGTGTGAAGGTCTGGATCTACAACGGTGACCTCACCGCCAAGGAACTGGCTCGCGAGCAGGCTGCTGCTCCGTCGCGTCCGCAGCGTCGCCGGGACGACCGTCCGGCACGTAGCGGTGACCGCGGTGGACGTGGTGGCGAGCGCGGAGGCGACCGTGGTCGTCGCGACCAGGCTCCTGCCGAGTCCACCGAGGCTGCGATGGAGGCAACCGCCGAGGCTGCCGCGACCATCGAGACCCCGAGCACGAGTACCCCTGAGGGAGGCGACGCCTGATGCTGATTCCGCGTCGTGTGAAGCACCGTAAGCAGCACCACCCCAAGCGGACCGGTGCAGCCAAGGGCGGCACCACCGTGGCGTTCGGCGACTACGGCATCCAGGCTCTCGAGCCGGCCTACGTCACCAACCGTCAGATCGAGTCCGCTCGTATCGCGATGACCCGCTACATCAAGCGTGGCGGAAAGGTCTGGATCAACATCTACCCGGACCGCCCGCTGACCAAGAAGCCGGCCGAGACCCGCATGGGTTCCGGTAAGGGTTCGCCGGAGTGGTGGGTCGCCAACGTCAAGCCGGGCCGCGTCATGTTCGAACTGTCCGGTGTGTCCGAAGAAGTTGCTCGCGAGGCCCTGCGCCTGGCGATGCACAAGCTGCCGATGAAGTGCCGCTTCGTCGCACGTGAAGGTGGTGACTTCTGATGGCTCTTGGTTCCAAGGACCTCGCGCCGGCGAAGCTGCGCGAGCTCGGTGACGAGGAACTCGTTTCCCAGCTCAAGGAAGCCAAGCAGGAACTGTTCAACCTGCGTTTCCAGTCGGCCACCGGCCAGCTGGAGAACAACTCGCGACTGCGCGCCGTCCGCAAGGACATCGCGCGGCTGTACACCGAGATGCGCGAGCGCGAGCTCGGCATCGGCCGGGACGCGAAGACCGAGTCCGACTCCGACGAGAAGGTGAGCTGAACATGGCTGAGAAGACGGAGCAGGAAACGGTGACCGACAACCTCGGACACGGTGGAGACCGTAACTACCGCAAGACCCGTCAGGGTTTCGTGGTGAGCGACAAGATGGACAAGACCGTCGTTGTCGAGGTCGAGGACCGCGTCAAGCACGCGCTCTACGGCAAGGTCATGCGCAAGACGCACCGCCTGAAGGCGCACGACGAGGCCAACTCGTGTGGCGTCGGTGACCGCGTCCTGATCATGGAAACTCGTCCGCTGTCGGCGCAGAAGCGCTGGCGCGTGGTCGAGATCCTCGAAAAGGCGAAGTGATCTTCGTCGTCGTGGTGGGTGTTCAGCACCTGGCTGCGACGACGTGATTTGGAGCCGTACGGCGACAGACCGTAGACTGGACTGTCGCCGTACGGCGCCCAAACCCTCAGCGTTCACGCACATGCTTCCGCTCCGTGGATCCCACGGAGCGTCGACATGAGAGCGCCGAACCTGAGATGTACATGTATCCGTTCCGCAAGGCTCGGACCCGATCGGGTCTCGAGAACCGGTGAGACGACAGGAGAAGAACTGTGATCCAGCAGGAGTCGCGACTGAAGGTCGCCGACAACACCGGTGCCAAGGAAATCCTTTGCATCCGTGTGCTCGGTGGCTCTGGTCGTCGCTACGCCAGCGTCGGTGACACCATCGTGGCGACCGTCAAGGACGCCATCCCGGGTGGCAACGTCAAGAAGGGCGATGTGGTCAAGGCCGTCATCGTCCGCACCCGCAAGGAGCGCCGTCGTCCGGACGGCAGCTACATCCGCTTCGACGAGAACGCCGCGGTGATCCTCAAGAACGACGGTGACCCCCGTGGCACCCGCATCTTCGGCCCGGTGGGCCGCGAGTTGCGCGACAAGAAGTTCATGAAGATCATCTCGCTCGCACCGGAGGTGCTCTGACTCATGGCGAAGATGAAGATCAAGAAGAACGACCTGGTTCAGGTCATCAGCGGGCCCGACAAGGGCAAGCAGGGCAAGGTCATCTCGGTGAACTCCGAGACCGAGCGTGTGGTCGTCGAAGGCGTCAACCGCGTCACCAAGCACCTGCGCGCCGGCCAGCCGGGCCAGGCCAGCGGTGGCATCCAGGTCGTCGAGGCGCCGATCCACGTGTCGAACGTGATGATCGTCGACCCCGAGACCGGCAAGCCGACCCGCATCAAGACCCGTGTCGAGACCGTCGATCGCGACGGTCGCAACAAGACCGTCCGGACCCGCGTGTCCGTTCGCTCGGGTAAGGACCTGTGATGACTGAAACCGCAACCACCACCGAATCGATGCCGCGCCTCAAGCAGCGCTACAACGACGAGATCAAGCAGGCCCTGCAGAGCGAGTTCAACTTCGCGAACGTCATGCAGGTGCCCGGCGTGGTCAAGGTCGTCGTGAACATGGGTGTCGGTGACGCCGCCCGTGACAGCAAGCTGATCGAGGGCGCCATCAGGGACCTGGCCGCCATCACCGGTCAGCAGCCGGCCGTGACCAAGGCCCGCAAGTCGATCGCGCAGTTCAAGCTGCGTGAGGGTATGCCGATCGGTGCGCACACCACGCTGCGCGGCGACCGCATGTGGGAGTTCCTGGACCGCCTGGTCTCGGTTGCTCTCCCGCGTATCCGCGACTTCCGCGGTCTGTCGCCGAAGCAGTTCGACGGCAACGGCAACTACACCTTCGGTCTGAACGAGCAGTCGATGTTCCACGAGATCGACCAGGACAAGATCGACCGCGTGCGTGGCATGGACATCACCGTCGTCACCACCGCTGCCAACGACGACGAGGGTCGCGCGCTGCTGCGTCAGCTCGGCTTCCCTTTCAAGGAGAAGTGACATGGCGAAGAAGGCCCTGATCAACAAGGCGAACGCCAAGCCGAAGTTCGCGGTTCGCGCGTACACGCGCTGCAACCGGTGCGGTCGCCCGCACTCGGTGTACCGCAAGTTCGGCCTGTGCCGTATCTGCCTGCGCGAGATGGCTCACCGCGGCGAACTGCCCGGCGTCACAAAGTCCAGCTGGTGATCCGTCGCTACGGCGACGGAACGACAGCACACTCATTCATCAGTTTCAGATCTACACCGAAGGTCGGCCGCGAACAATCGCGAGCTGAAACCGCGGTGAGGGAGGGCGGGACAGCCCAATGACCATGACAGATCCGATTGCGGACATGCTGACCCGAGTCCGGAACGCCAACTCGGCGCACCACGACTCGACGTCGATGCCGTTTTCGAAGCTCAAGTCTCACATCGCCGAGATCCTCAAGTCCGAGGGATACATTGCGGACTTCCGGGTCGAAGAAGCGACCGTGGGCAAGACCTTGATCATCGACCTCAAGTACGGCCCCAACCGGGAGCGCTCGATCGCCGGCGTCCGCCGCGTGAGCAAGCCCGGTCTGCGCGTGTACGCAAAGTCCACCAACCTGCCGAAGGTTCTCGGTGGACTGGGTGTCGCGATCATTTCGACGTCGTCCGGCCTGTTGACCGACAGGCAGGCCGCTTCCAAGGGTGTAGGCGGGGAAGTCCTCGCTTACGTCTGGTAATCCGGGAACGAAGGAGGAATAAGACATGTCTCGTATTGGACGTCTTCCGGTTCCCGTGCCGAGCGGTGTTGACGTGACCATCGACGGTCAGGACGTCGCGGTGAAGGGCCCCAAGGGCTCGCTCGCCCTGACCGTTCCGTCGCCGATCACCGTCGCCAAGGGCGAGGACGGCACCGTCGAGGTGTCGCGCCCGAACGACGAGCGTGAATCGCGTTCGCGCCACGGCCTGACCCGCAGCCTGATCAACAACATGGTTGTCGGCGTCACCGAGGGTTACACCAAGAAGCTCGAGATCCACGGCACCGGTTACCGCGTGACCGCGAAGGGCTCCGACCTGGAGTTCGCTCTGGGCTACAGCCACCCGATCACGGTCAAGGCTCCCGAGGGCATCACGTTCGCCGTCGAGAACCCGACCCGTTTCTCGGTCACTGGCATCGACAAGCAGCTGGTCGGCGAGGTTGCTGCGAACATCCGCAAGCTGCGCAAGCCCGACCCGTACAAGGCCAAGGGCGTGCGCTACGAGGGTGAGCACATCCGCCGCAAGGTCGGAAAGGCCGGTAAGTAAGCCATGGCAAACGCACGTATCGTCAAGCGTTCGAGCAGCAAGGCTGCTGCTCGTAACCGTCGTCACTTCCGTCTGCGCAAGCGCGTCTCGGGTACGACCGCTCGTCCCCGCATGGTCGTGAACCGCAGTTCGCGTCACGTCTTCGTGCAGATCGTCGACGACACCGAGAGCAAGACCCTCGTGTCGGCGTCGACCATGGAGGCCGACCTGCGCTCGTTCGACGGTGACAAGACCGCCAAGGCGAAGAAGGTCGGCGAACTGCTGGCTGCTCGCGCCAAGGACGCCGGCATCGAGGCTGTCGTCTTCGACCGCGGCGGTAACCGGTACGCCGGTCGTGTCGCCGCCATCGCCGACGGCGCCCGCGAGGGTGGTCTGACGCTGTGATGCACATGACCAACACTGCTGAGAAGAGGAACCACTGATGGCTGGACCCCAGCGTCGAGGTGCCGCTGGCTCCGCCCAGGGCGGCCCCGAGAACAGCGACAACAACAACAACGCCAACGACCGCGGCGGCCGTGGTGGCCGTGGCGGACGTGACGGCGGTCGCGACAACCGTCGTGGCAACCAGAACGACGACCGCAACCAGTACCTGGAGCGCGTCGTCGCGATCAACCGCGTGGCCAAGGTCGTGCAGGGTGGTCGCCGGTTCAGCTTCACCGCGCTCGTCGTGGTGGGCGACGGCCAGGGCACCGTGGGTGTCGGCTACGGCAAGGCCAAGGAAGTTCCGGCCGCCATCGCCAAGGCTGTCGAGGAGGCGAAGAAGAACTTCTTCCGCGTCCCGATGATCGGTGGCACCGTGCCGCACCCGGTCCAGGGTGAGGCTGCTGCAGGCGTCGTCCTGCTGCGTCCGGCTGCTCCCGGTACCGGTGTCATCGCCGGTGGTCCGGTGCGCGCCGTCCTGGAGTGTGCCGGTGTTCACGACGTGCTGTCCAAGTCGCTCGGCTCGGACAACGCGATCAACATCGTCGGCGCCACCGTCGCGGCCCTCAAGGGCCTCGAGCGTCCCGAGGCTGTCGCGGCTCGCCGCGGTATGCCGCTGGACCACGTCGCCCCGGTCGCGCTGCAGCGCGCCATGGCCGCTGCTGCTGCGGAGAAGTCCGCTGAGAAGGCAGGTGCGTGATGGCAACGCTGAAGGTGACCCAGATCCGTTCGGATATCGGTAACAAGCCGAAGGCGCGTGAGACCCTGCGGACGTTGGGCCTCAAGCGCATCGGCCACACCGTCGAGCAGGAGGACCGCCCGGAGATCCGTGGCATGGTCCGCGCGGTGCGCCACCTGGTGACCGTTGAGGAGATTGACTGATGGCTGACAACGAGCAGAAGACGCACGCACTGAAGGTGCACCACCTGCGTCCTGCCCCCGGTGCCAAGACCGCCAAGACCCGTGTCGGTCGTGGTGAGGGCTCCAAGGGTAAGACCGCCGGACGCGGTACCAAGGGCACCGGCGCTCGGTACCAGGTGCCGGAGCGTTTCGAGGGTGGCCAGACGCCGCTGCACATGCGTCTGCCGAAGATGCGGGGCTTCAAGAACCCGTTCAAGGTGACCTATCAGGTCGTCAACCTCGACAAGATCTCGGCGCTGTTCCCCGAGGGCGGCACCGTGACGATCGACGATCTCGTGGCCAAGGGCGCGGTCCGCAAGGGCCAGCCGGTCAAGGTGCTCGGCACCGGCGAGATCTCCGTCAAGGTCGACCTGACCGTGACCAAGTTCTCGGCTTCGGCCAAGGACAAGATCGAGGCCGCCGGCGGTTCGATCACCGCAGCGTGATCGGTCGGCAGACCCGATGACTGTCGCCCCAGGCGACGGGCCCGCAACGGCCCGATCGTCCTGGGGCACAGTCGTCTGCGGATATTCGTTACAGGTAGAGTTCCGCTAGTTTTCCCAGGCTGCGCACACCGGCGCGGCACATTCGACTTCGGCCGGGATCGGCCGGTTGCCGCCGCGGCGGCGCTTGCTCAGGAGGATCCTTTGCTTTCTGCCTTCGGACGGGCGTTCACAACGCCCGACCTGCGCAAGAAGATCCTGTTCACGCTGGCGATCATGGCGTTGTTCCGACTCGGCTCGCACGTGCCGACGCCGGGCATCTCCTACCAGTTGCTGCAGGCCTGTCAGTCCGCGGCGAGCGGTCAGCAGAGCCTGCTGGGCCTGGCCAACCTGTTCAGTGGTGGCGCCCTGTTGCAGTTCTCGGTGTTCGCGCTCGGCATCATGCCGTACATCACCGCGAGCATCATCGTGCAGCTGTTGACGGTGGTCATCCCGCGGTTCGAGGAACTGAAGAAGGAAGGCCAGTCCGGTCAGACCAAGATGACGCAGTACACGCGTTATCTGACCATCGGCCTGGCCCTGCTGCAGTCCTCGACGCTGGTCACCGGCGCGGCGAACGCCCCCTACCGACTCATCGGCGGAACGGCCGACACCTGTTCCACCATCACCACCGACAAGAGCCTGCCGACGCTGATCATCATGGTGCTCGTGCTGACCGCCGGTACCGGTCTGGTCATGTGGCTGGGTGAGCAGGTCACCGAGCGCGGTGTCGGAAACGGTATGTCGCTGCTGATCCTGGTGGCTGTCGCTGCCGCCGTCCCCGGCTCCGTCTGGGCGATCAAGGACCAGGGCTGGGGCAAGTTCATCCTCGTCTGCCTGCTGGGTATGGCGATCACCGTGGCCGTCGTGTTCGTGGAGAACTGTCAGCGCCGTATCCCGGTGCAGTACGCCAAGCGGATGATCGGACGCCGTTCGTACGGTGGCACGTCCACCTACATCCCGCTCAAGGTCAACATGGCCAACGTGATCCCGATCATCTTCGCCAGCTCGTTGCTGTCGTTGCCGGTCATGCTTGCGACCTTCGCCGACCAGACCAAGGGCTGGGGGCTGTGGGTCAACGAACACCTGGCCCGCGGTGACCACTGGTTGTACATGGCGATCTACACGCTGTTGAACATCTTCTTCACGTTCTTCTACGTCTCGATCACCTATCAGCCCGACGACGTCGCCAACAACCTCAAGCAGGGTGGCTCCTTCATCCCGGGCATCCGTGCCGGTTCGGCGACCGCGAAGTACATCGGCTACGTGCTGAACCGCATCACCGCGGTCGGTGCGCTCTACATCGCCGTCCTCGCGCTGATCCCGCTGGTTGCGCTGGCGCTGGTCAACGCCAACCAGAACTTCCCGTTCGGTGGCGCCTCGATCATCATCCTTGTGGGTGTCGGTCTGGAGACGGTCAAGCAGATCGACTCCAAGCTGCAGCAGCATCACTACGAAGGTTTCCTGCGATAGGTCGTCTCGCGCGGGTCGGCCGTTGCGGATCGCGACAGCGCGGTGTGGTGCGTAGATCACAGCCCTGGACCGCTGGGTAGCCGATCGGATCCGCCTAGGCTGAGGGCATGGGTGAGCACACTGGTCGTAAGCCGCGCGTCGTCGTCCTCGGTGGTGGGTTCGGAGGTCTGTCGACCGTCCGGGCACTGCGCAAGGTCGATGTCGATGTCATCCTCATCGACCGTCACACGTACAACACTTTTCAGCCGTTGCTGTACCAGGTGGCCACCGCCACCCTGAACCCCGGCGATGTCACGTGGTTCCTGCGTGCGGTGCGCGAGCACAACCCGCGGGTCCGGTTCATCAACGGCGACGTCGAGACGATCGACCACGACGCTCGACAGGTCAAGCTCGAGGGCGGGGAGTCCGTCGACTTCGACCACCTGGTGATCGCCACCGGCGTGACCGCGAACTTCTTCGGCATCCCCGGCGCCGACGAGCACGCACTGCCGCTCTACACCCGCGCGCAGGCGCTCGAGGTGCGTGATCGTCTGTTCACCGGGCTGGAGTACGCCGCCGCGCACCGCAAGGGCGAGGACGTCCGGGTCGTGGTGGTCGGTGGGGGAGCGACCGGTGTGGAGACCGCCGGCGCGTTGGCCGAACTGCGTAACAACGACATGCCGGTGACCTACCCCGAGCTCGATCGCACCCGCACGCACGTGACGCTGATCGAGATGGCGCCGCACCTACTGGCTGCGTTCGGCGAGAAGAGCCGCGACTACGCGCGCCGTTCGCTGGAGAAGCGTGACGTCGACCTGCGCTTCAACACCACCGTGAAGCAGGTGCGCAGCGACGGCGTCGTCGTGAACGACGGCGAGTTCATCCCGGCCGGTGTGGTCATCTGGGCCAGCGGGATCAAGGCGCCGGACGAGGTGGCGAACTGGGGCGTGCCGCAGGGGCGGGGCGGACGCATCGAGGTCGACGACCACCTGCGGGTCAAGGGACTGAAGAACGTGTTCGCGGTCGGAGACATCTCGGTCGAGGACGGCGACCGCGCGTTGCCGCAGCTCGCGCAGCCCGCGCTCCAGGGCGGCGCGTACGTCGCCAAACTGATCCGCAACGAGATGAACGGTGAGCAGACCGCCCCGTTCGAGTACAAGGACAAGGGCATCCTGGCCACCATCGGACGCAGTTCCGCAGTGGCCGAAGCGACGAATCTGCCTCGGATGCAAGGCTTTCCGGCGTGGGTGGTGTGGACCGGAGTGCACGTGTTCACGCTGCTCGGGGTCCGCAACCGCGCTGCCGCGATGGTCAACCTCGGCTCGCGCTACCTGTTCTGGCACCGCAGCCACAATGCGATCGTCGGCGACACCCCGACCGCGCAGACGCTGCGTCCGGAGCAGATGCAGCAACTCATGGCAGAGCGTGACGCCTCGCCGGTGGCCATCGAAGGCGACGGTACGCCCGCTGCACTGGCCGATCGCGGCGAAACAGGGTCGCACTCCTGAGCTGTGCCGTAATGTCCGCCACCTGACCTGCGAGGCAGCGGGGCCGTGCCGCTCGGTAGGCTGCGCCCAGTGTTTCCATGTGTTTCCCATGGTCGAGGTAACTCGACCCTGAACTCGGAGGTTCGCTAGATGCGACTGATCATCATCGGCCCGCCCGGCGCCGGCAAAGGCACGCAGGCCGAGCGCATCACGCAGCGCCACGAGATCCCGCACATTTCGACCGGTGACATCTTCCGCGCCAACATCAAGAACGAGACCGAACTCGGCAAGCAGGTGAAGTCGATCCTGGACGCCGGTGGTTACGTATCCGACGACCTCACCAACGCCATCGTGGCCGACCGCCTGAAGCAGGACGACGCGCAGAACGGCTTTCTGCTCGACGGTTACCCGCGCACCCCGGCCCAGGTCCAGGCGCTGGACGAGATGCTCGCCGCGGAGGGCAAGAAGATCGACGCCGTCCTCGAACTCGAGGTCGACGACGAGGAACTCATCGCCCGTCTGCTCAAGCGTGCCCAGACCTCCGGCCGCACCGACGACACCGAGGACGTCATCCGCGACCGTCAGGCGATCTACGTCCGGGAGACGCAGCCGCTGACCACCCTTTACCGCGAGCGCGACCTGCTGGTCGCCGTCGACGGCGAGGGAGAGATGGACGAGGTCACCGAGCGCATCGAAGGCGCGTTGGCGAAGGTGGCGCAGTAAGCACGTGATGTTCGGACTCGGCAAGGAGAAACTGCCGGTCAAGACGCCGGAGCAGCTGCGGCTCATGCGCAAGGCCGGCCTCGTGGTGGGGCAGTGCCTGCAGGAGGTGCGGGCCGCTGCGGTCGACGGCATCAGCACCGGCTACCTCGACGCGCTTGCCGAAGCGTTCATCCGTGCGCAGGGTGCGACGCCGTCCTTCCTGGGATACCAGGGCTTCCCGGGTTCGCTGTGCATCTCGGTGAACGAGGAAGTCGTGCACGGCATCCCGGGTGAGCGACTGTTGAACAACGGCGACCTGGTCTCCATCGATTGCGGCGCGATCGTCGACGGCTGGCACGGCGACTCGGCGATCTCCTTGATCGTCGGCGGTGACCTGAACGCCCGGCCGCAGGACGTCGCGCTCTCGAAGGCGACGCACGACTCGATGTGGGCGGGCATCGGCGGCTTCCGTTCCGGCCGCGGCATCTACGAACTCGGCGGCGACATCCAGGACTCCATCGAAGCCTCGCAGCAGGCGATGAACGCCGACGGGCTCGAGGTCGCGTTCGAGATCGTCGACGGTTACACCGGCCACGGCATCGGCCGTGAGATGCACATGGAGCCGACGGTCTACAACGAGCGCGTGAAGGCCAAGGGGCCGCAGGTGCGGGTCGGCGCCACCGTCGCGATCGAACCGATGGTCACGCTCGGCACCTACGAGACCCACGAGTTGGGCGACGACTGGACGGTCGTCACCGACGACGGATCGCGTGCGGCGCACTGGGAGCACACGGTCGCGCTGACCGACGACGGGCTGTGGGTGCTGACTGCTCTGGACGGTGGACGAGTCGAACTGGAAGCCCGCGGCCTGCCCTTCGGCCCGCTCGCCGACTGACCTCGCGCCGGGACCGCTGATTTCTCGGAAGCTTCTGTGGTCGCCTACCAGCGCATCTCACCGTGGTTTCGGCGCATACGCCCTCCTTCGTCGGGCGTATGGCTCAACCAGCGGGTGGGGTGTACGGCTCAACCAGCGGGGATGGGTGAGCCGATCTTTTTCGCTGGTTGAGCCGGGCGCCTGAGGGACGAAGGTGCACGCGCCGAAACCGCTGGCATGCTCGAAGCGACTCATCCACAGATCTCCGCAAATGAGACCTGTAGCATTCGACAATGCCGCAGATACGGATCAAGGACGCCGCTGCGTTCCTCGGGGTCAGTGATGACACAGTCCGCCGGCTGGTCGACAACGGCAGCCTCCCGGCAACGACGGACGCCAGCAATCGCAAGGTGATCGACGGACGGGGCCTCGCACAGTTCGCCAAGGAGCACCCGTCCGGCGCTATGGCCGACCCGTCGTCCGTCGGACGTTCGGCGCGCAACAGGTTCGTCGGCATCGTGACCGAGGTCGTGATGGACAAGGTGATGGCGCAGGTCGAACTGCAGTGCGGACCCTTCCGCGTCGTGTCGCTCATGTCGAGCGAGGCCGCCCGCGAACTCGGCCTCGAACCCGGTTCGGTCGCGGTCGCCGTCGTGAAGTCGACCAATGTCATCGTCGAGACCGCCGGGGGCGTCTCGTGAAAATTCTCTCGGCGGTCGTTGTGTGCGTGGCAGTGGCCGCTGGTACCACCGGCTGCTCCGGCGACGAACCGGACGCGAAGGTCCTGCGGGTCTACGCGGCGGCCTCGCTGAAACAGGCCTTCACCGAGATCGGCGCGACCTTCGAGGAGAAGAACCCCGGCGTGACGGTGGAGTTCAACTTCGCCGGGTCCTCCGACCTCGCCACTCAGTTGAAACAGGGCGCGCCGGCCGACGTCTTCGCATCGGCAGATCCAGCGAACATGAAGAAGGTCGCGGACGACGGACTGCTGGCCGGCGGCTCCACGGTGTTCGCCTCGAACATCCTGCAGATCGCGGTGCCGCCGAAGAACCCCAAGGGCATCAACTCGCTCGCCGACCTCACCGGGAGCGGCATCAAGGTCGTGGTCTGCGCGCCGCAGGTGCCGTGTGGTTCAGCGACCCAGAAGGTGCTGCGTGCCGCGAGTCTCACCCTGAAGCCGGTGAGCGAGGAGTCGTCGGTCACCGACGTGCTGAACAAGGTCGTCACCGGCGAGGCGGACGCCGGCCTCGTCTACCACTCCGATGTCAGGGGCGCGGCGGGCAAGGTCGAGGGCATCGACTTCGAGCAGTCGAGGGCGGCGCGCAACAAGTACCCGATCGCCGTCCTCCGCGCGAGCGAGCAGTCCGATCTGGCGAAGGCATTCATCGGTGCGGTTGCCGCGCCGAAGGGGCAGAGTGTCCTGGGGCACGCCGGCTTCCAGCAAGCGTTCCCGGTCGAGTGAGGCGCGAACCCGTGCGCACAACGCGGCGATCGGACTACACCGGCCTGCCGCGGTGGGTCTACGCACCCGCGGCCCTGGGGGCGGTGTTCGTGCTGCTGCCGCTGGTCGCGATGATTGCGAAGGTCGACTGGGCGCGTTTCCCCGGACTGGTCACCTCGGATGCGTCGCGGGACGCTCTCGTCCTCAGCCTGAGGACCTCGAGCGCCTCCACCGTCCTTTGTCTGATTCTCGGCGTCCCCATGGCAATGGTGTTGGCGCGCAACAGTTTTCCCGGACAACGTGTCGTTCGATCGCTGGTGCTCCTACCCCTCGTACTGCCGCCGGTGGTCGGCGGTATCGCGCTGCTCTACACGTTCGGGCGACGCGGTCTGCTGGGCAGCACGCTCGACGTCCTGGGCGTACAGATCGCGTTCTCGACGACCGCAGTCGTCCTCGCCCAGACCTTCGTGGCGCTGCCCTTCCTCGTGCTCAGCCTCGAAGGGACGTTGCGCAGCGTCGGTCAGCGTTACGAACAGGTGGCTTCCACACTCGGCGGCACGCCGACCTTCGTGCTCATCCGGGTGACGCTGCCGCTGGTGCTGCCCGGGGTGTTGTCCGCAGCGGTGCTCGCGTTCGCCCGCTCGCTCGGTGAGTTCGGGGCAACTCTGACCTTCGCCGGCAGCCTGCAGGGAGTCACCCGCACCCTGCCATTGGAGATCTACCTGCAACGTGAGTCGGACGCCGACGCCGCGGTCGCGCTCTCCCTCGTCCTGGTCGTGGTCGCGGTGCTCGTCGTCGCACTGGCGCAGGGCAGGCGGGACCGATGACCGGGGCTCTGTCGCTGCGGGCATCCCACGAAACCAGAGGGCTCGACGTCGCGCTCGAGGTGAAGCCGGGGGAGCACGTCGCGATCCTCGGCCCGAACGGCGCCGGCAAGTCGACGGTGCTGTCGCTCATCGCCGGGCTGTTGCGTCCCGACGCCGGCCGCGCCGTCCTCGACGATCGCACGCTCTTCGACGAGAGGACCTTCGTGCCGCCGCACGCCCGCGGGGTCACCCTGCTGGCCCAGGATCCGTTGCTGTTCCCGCACCTGTCGGTGCTCGACAACGTCGCCTTCGGCCCACGGGCGTCGGGCGCGACGGCGAAGCAGGCACGCGCCACCGCCGAGACCTTCCTCGACGAGGTCGACGCGTCCGAGTTCGTCGACCGCAGGCCGGCGCAGCTTTCCGGGGGGCAGGCACAACGTGTCGCGATCGCCCGGGCGCTCGCCGCAAGACCGTCATTGCTGCTGCTCGACGAACCGATGGCGGCCCTCGACGTCGCGGCCGCCCCGTTGTTGCGTCGCGTTCTCAAGCGGGTGCTCGCCGACAGGTCCGCGCTGATCGTGACCCACGACGTCCTCGACGCCTTGCTGCTGTCCGACCGGCTGATCGTGCTGGACCAGGGACGAATCGTCGAGGACGGCCCCACCCAGGACGTCATCGCCCGCCCGCGTACTCCGTTCACCGCTCGTATCGCCGGACTCAACCTGATCAACGGCATCGCAGCGTCCGGAACCCACCTGGTCGATGCGCACGGTGTCGACGTCTCCGGGGCACCGACCGAGCAGCTCGCGACGGGGGAGTCTGCGCTCGCGGTCTTCAGCCCCAACGCCGTCGCCGTGTACGAGACGCCGCCGCACGGCAGTCCGCGCAACACCTTCGAGGTCACCGTCGTCGAGCTCGAACCGCGGGATGCGCAGGTGCGGGTACGCGCGCACGACCGCGCCGGACACACCCTGCTCGCCGACCTGACCGCGTCCTCGGTGGGGGAGTTGGACCTGTACCCGGGCAAGCGCGCCTTCTACTCGGTGAAGGCGACGGCCGTGACGATTTATCCGTCCTGAGTCCGTGGCACACTGACGCCCATGTCAGGGGCGAGACTCACGATCGATTTCGCAGGCGAGATCTTCGAGGTCTCCCCGGAACGCACGTTCACCGTCGGGCGCACCGGCGACCTCGAACTGGACGACAACGGGTACCTGCACCGTCATTTCCTGGAGTTCGCGCATCGCGACGGGCTGTGGTGGATGCACAACGTCGGCAGTAGGTTGCCCGCGACCATCACCGGCGGCAGCGGCCTGATGCGCTCGACCGTCGCGCCCGGTGCCGGCGTCCCGATCGTGTTCTCACCCTCGGTGGTCACCTTCTCCGCGGGCGCAACCACCTACGAACTCGAACTCACCACGAACACCGACATCTTCGAGTCCACGCCGCATGTCGTCGATCCCGGCCGCGGCAAGACCACGATCGCGCCGACGACCTTCACCGTCTCGCAGCTGCAGGCGATCGTCGCACTCGCCGAGCCGATGCTGAAGTACAGCGGGTCGGGTGCGTGGCAGATCCCGACCTCCGCCGACGCCGCCAAGCGACTGGGGTGGACGCAGACCAAGTTCAACCGCAAGCTCGACAACGTGTGCGACAAACTCGCGCGCGCCGGCGTCCGCGGTCTGCGCGGATCGGAGAGCGATCTTGCCGTGAACCGTCGGATGGTGTTGGTCGAGTACGCGGTCGCGACTCTGCTGATCACCGCAGACGACCTGCACCTGTTGGCCCTCGGCGAGGACACGCCCGACCGCATCGTCCGCTGAGCCCACCCGAATCCGCTCGATTTGGGCGCAGTGGGCCACCCGGCGTAAGCTCGTGCGTCGGTTCGGTATGTCTTGTCGACACTCCGATCCGCAACCACAGGGCCGCCCATCCGGGGCGGAACCGTTGACCAGTGAGTATGTGGAGGATATGGCCAAGAAGGACGGTGTCATCGAGATCGAGGGCACGATCGTCGAAGCTCTCCCGAACGCAATGTTCCGGGTGGAGCTCACGAACGGTCACAAGGTGCTCGCACACATCTCGGGAAAGATGCGTCAGCACTACATCAGGATCCTCCCCGAGGACCGTGTTGTGGTCGAGCTTTCCCCGTATGACCTGACCCGTGGCCGCATCGTCTTCCGCTACCGCTGATCGCATTCGCACACCGCCGAGACCTGTCCAGTGATGGGTGAGTCGCGGCCTGATCCGAAGACAGTAGGCAGATGAAGGTCCAGCCGAGCGTCAAGAAGATCTGCGACAAGTGCAAGGTGATCCGCCGTAACGGCCGGGTCATGGTCATCTGCGAGAACGCTCGCCACAAGCAGCGCCAGGGCTGACCAAACCCGCACGAGTCGTGTCTTCGAGCAAGACGCAGACGAAAAACTGAAGATCGCCCCGTTCACCTGGACGAGGCGAACCATCGCAGCGCCCGACCCCTGTTCCTTCACTGAGGAACAGGACGTCACCTTCGGCTCGGAGGCCGAAGACCCGCACCACTCACTCCTGAGTGAACACGGGACCGGCGACTGCACCAGACCTCCGGACGAAAAGCACAGGAGAAAGCCGACATGGCACGACTCATCGGTGTCGACCTGCCGCGCGACAAGCGCGTCGAGGTCGGCCTCACGTACATCTACGGTGTGGGCAAGACCCGCGCCGCCGAGGCGCTCGCCGCCACGGGCGTGAACCCGGACACCCGGGTTCGCGACCTCAGCGAAGAGGAACTCGTCAAGCTTCGCGACAACCTGGAGCAGTACCGCCTCGAAGGCGACCTGCGACGTGAGGTTGCCGCGGACATCCGCCGCAAGGTGGAGATCGGTTCCTACCAGGGCCTGCGCCACCGCCGTGGCCTGCCGGTCCACGGCCAGCGCACGAAGACCAACGCTCGTACTCGCAAGGGTCCGAAGAAGACGGTCGCCGGCAAGAAGAAGGCCAAGTAATCCAGGCCTTCCGGCCAGTCGGGCACGCAATCGCGTGCCAACCCATTCGCTGAAGTCTTACCCGTAGGAGAAAGTTCATGCCTCCCAAGAGCCGTACGGCTGCGGGCGCCAAGAAGGTGCGCCGCAAGGAGAAGAAGAACGTTGCCGCTGGTCACGCATACATCCGCAGCACGTTCAACAACACCATCGTTTCCATCACTGACCCCACCGGTGCAGTGATTTCGTGGGCCTCGGCCGGCCAGGTCGGTTTCAAGGGCTCGCGTAAGTCCACCCCGTACGCCGCCCAGATGGCTGCTGAGGCTGCTGCCCGCCGCGCCATGGATCACGGCATGCGCAAGGTCGACGTCTTCGTGAAGGGCCCGGGTTCGGGCCGCGAGACCGCGATCCGTTCGTTGGCCGCGGCCGGCCTCGAGGTCGGCGCGATTTCCGACGTCACCCCGCAGCCGCACAACGGTGTCCGCCAGCCCAAGCGTCGCAGCTGAGCTGACGAGAACTTCAAGGAGAAGATGACATGGCCCGTTACACCGGTCCCATCACCAAGAAGTCGCGTCGCCTCAAGACCGACCTCGTCGGCGGCGACAAGAACTTCGAGATGCGCCCCTTCCCGCCCGGCCAGCACGGCCGCGGTCGGGTGCAGGAGAAGGAATACCTGACCCAGCTGCAGGAGAAGCAGAAGGCTCGCTTCGCCTACGGCGTCATGGAGAAGCAGTTCGTCCGGTACTACAAGGAAGCGGCTCGCCGCTCCGGCAAGACCGGTGAGAACCTGCTCATCATCCTCGAGTCGCGCCTCGACAACGTGATCTACCGCGCCGGTCTGGCCCGCACCCGTCGTGCGGCCCGCCAGCTGGTCAGCCACGGTCACTTCGAGGTCAACGGCGTGCGCGTCGACGTCCCGAGCTACCGCGTGGAGCAGTACGACATCATCACCGTCCGTGAGAAGTCGCGCGAGAAGTTCCCGCTGCAGCTGGCCCGCGAGACCGTCGGCGACCGTCCGATCCCGGCGTGGATGCACGTCGTCCCGGGCAGCCTGCAGGTGCTGATCCACCAGCTGCCGACCCGCGAGCAGATCGACGTGCCGCTCACCGAGCAGCTCATCGTGGAGCTCTACTCGAAGAACTGATTCGACTTCCCGGGTTCGCTTGTCCTGCAAGCGAACCCGGGAATCGGTCGCTCTTCACGGCACAACCCTGATCCCGGGGGACAGAGCCCGATCAGGTTTCGTCAGGCGTCAAATAGCGGTCGCCTGTGGAAAGGAAACAACGTGCTCATCGCACAGCGTCCCGTCCTCTCGGAGGAAGTTGTCTCCGAGAACCGCTCCCGGTTCGTCATCGAGCCGCTCGAGCCGGGCTTCGGTTACACCCTCGGCAACTCCCTTCGTCGCACCCTGCTCTCGAGCATCCCGGGTGCCTCGGTCACCAGCCTGCGCATCGACGGTGTGCAGCACGAATTCTCCACGATCCCCGGGGTCAAGGAGGATGTCACCGAGATCATCCTGAACATCAAGGGTCTGGTCGTCTCCTCCGAGCACGACGAGCCGGTCGTCATGTACCTGCGCAAGCAGGGCCCGGGCGTCGTCACCGCGGCGGACATCGCGCCGCCGGCCGGTGTCGAGGTGCACAACCCCGACCTGGTGATCGCCACCCTGAACGACAAGGGCAAGATCGAGATGGAGCTGACCGTCGAGCGCGGTCGCGGCTACGTCTCGGCCAACCAGAACAAGTCCGCAGACCAGGAGATCGGTCGCATCCCGGTCGACTCGATCTACTCGCCGGTGCTGGCCGTCACCTACAAGGTGGAAGCCACCCGTGTCGAGCAGCGCACCGACTTCGACAAGCTGATCGTCGATGTCGAGACCAAGAACTCGATGGCTCCCCGCGACGCGATGGCGTCGGCCGGTAAGACGCTGGTCGAGCTGTTCGGTCTGGCTCGCGAGCTCAACGTCGAGGCTGAGGGCATCGACATGGGTCCGTCGGCCACCGACGCCGCGCTGGCCGCCGACATGGCACTGCCGATCGAGGACCTCGACCTCACCGTCCGCTCGTACAACTGTCTCAAGCGCGAGGGCATCCACACCGTGGGTGAGCTCGTCGGACGCAGTGAGGCCGACCTTCTCGACATCCGCAACTTCGGTACGAAGTCGATCGTCGAGGTCAAGGACAAGCTGCACGAGATGGGCCTTCAGCTCAAGGACAGCCCGCCCGGGTTCGACGCGAGCGCGATTGCCGACCGTTACGAGGACGACGCTGACGAGATCAGCTTCGCCGAGGACGAGCAGTACTGAGCCGCAACGCTTTTCGCGTAGCAAAGACCAACAGGAGAAATCATGCCTACCCCTACCAAGGGCCCCCGCATCGGTGGCGGTCCCGCGCACGAGCGGCTCATCCTCGCCAACCTGGCGCAGTCGCTGTTCGAGCACGACCGGATCACCACCACCGAGGCCAAGGCCAAGCGCCTTCGTCCGCTGGCCGAGCGTCTGATCACCTTCGCCAAGCGCGGTGACCTGCACGCCCGTCGTCGCGTGATGACCGTCATTCGTGACAAGGGTGTCGTCCACCGTCTCTTCGTCGAGATCGCGCCGGACATGACCGACCGTCAGGGTGGTTACACCCGCATCACCAAGATCGCCCCGCGCAAGGGCGACAACGCTCCGATGGCCGTGATCGAGCTCGTCCGCGAGCCCGTCAACGCCAAGCCGAAGCGCGCTGTCGTCGCCGAGGCCGAGGCTGCCACCAAGCGTTCCGCCAAGGACGCGGAGGCTGCTGACGAGGCGACCGCTCCCGCGCCCCTGGGCGACACCGAGGACGCTGCGGCCGGCTCCGAGCCGGGCGATGGCGAAAAGGTCCAGCAGGAGGCCTGAGTCCTCACGCACGCGTGACCGGCGTCGTTCCCGAAAGGGAGCGGCGCCGGTTCGCATCTGCCGGGTCTGCAACTAGAGTCCTGCGTCATGGGCAGGACGCTCCGGCAGGGGGAGATCTTCGCCGGCTTTCGGGTTGAACGACGTCTGGGCGCCGGTGGCATGGGCGCGGTGTACGCGGTCGATCATCCGCGCCTGCCACGCCAGGTGGCGCTGAAGTTACTGACGGCGGACGCCACCGACCAGGGTGCCGCTGCCCGCTTCGAGCGCGAGGCCGAGACCATCGCGCGGCTGGACCACCCGAACATCGTCGGAGTGCTCGATCGCGGCATCGAGGACGGCCACCCGTGGATCTCCATGCAACTCATCGACGGGGTGGACGCCGACAGCCTGCTGCGCAGCGACGGTCCGCTGCCGCTGGGTCGTGTGGTGCACATCGGGACGCAGATCGCCGAAGCACTGGACGCTGCACACTGCCGCGGTGTGGTGCATCGCGACGTGAAGCCTGCCAACATCATGCTTGCCCGCGCCGAGCACGGGCAGTCCGAACGTGCGCTGATCACCGACTTCGGCATCGCCCGGTTGGAACAGGCAGTTGACGTGGGCGGTGCTTCGCCCGGCGAGGATTCCACCGCGCCGGTCGACATCACCGGCAGCCTGGACGGCGTCCGGGCGACCGCGGCGTACGCGTCCCCGGAACAACTCGCCGGTGATCCGACCGACGGGCGCTCCGACCAGTACTCCCTGGCGTGCACCGTGTTCGCACTGCTGACCGGCCACGGCCCGTACCCCGGCCCGGCGCGGACGGCGATCATGGGTCACCTGAACGCCCCGATACCTTCGGCGGACGTCGAGCGTCCCGAGATTCCGAAGGCCGCGGCCGTCGCACTGCAGCGGGCGATGAGCAAGCACGCTGCTGATCGATACGACAACTGTGCGCAGTTGATGCAGCACTTCCGGACGAGCCTGGCGGCGCCTGCCGTGCCTGCTGCGACGAAGCGGAATCGGATGCTCCTGCCGGCCGTCGGTGTTGCTGCGCTCCTCGGGGTCGGCGGAGTCGGACTGTGGCAGGTGCTGGGGGCGGACGCGGACCAGAAACGGATGGTGATCGGCGCGACCACCGCCACTCGCACGACCGCTTCGACCAGCACGAAGCCCACCGAGGACGATCTGTGGCGCAAGGGTGCTCCGGTGCTGGCGATGTGGCCGAACCTGTTCCCACAGTCACCGTCGGCCGAGGGCTACCAGAACATGCTGTGTTCGCCGAACGACGAGGAGAAGTCGTTCCGTAAGGTGCAGAGCTCGTACCGGTTCATCTGCGCGGTGCGGCAGCAGGGACCAAGCAAGCCGGTGATCGATGTCGATCTGGTGGTCTACAAGCCGGGGGACGGGCAACGCGCACAGGACGCCATGGTCGACGGCGTCCCACCGCTCCCGGTCGTCGCGCACGGCACGAAGCTGCGTACCTACCACCTCAACGATCCGGTGGCGGGCAGCTGGATCCTGGTGCGGTACAACGGCTGCTGACAAGAAGGACATCCACATCCAGGTGGGCACGAAGGATGGCTCACTGAGCTACTCCGAGCTGTACGACTGGATCGCAGCCGCCCCGTTCTGAGCGCTTCCCCGTCGAGGTGGCGTGGTCTCGATCGCGGCACTCCGCTAACGCTCCGCACCTACTCGACCACCGTGGATCCGCACGTACTCGACCACCGTGGGTCGCACCTACTCGACCACCGTGGATCCGCACCCGTCTGTCAGGCGGCCGGCGGCTCTTGCGTCGGCGTCGTCTCGCTCTCCAACCACGTGGTGATCCAGGTCTTCAGATCGACGCCGATCTTGTCACTGAAGTGCTTGATGAGGTCGTCGCGGGTGACGTTGCCGTACTTCTTGACCGACGGCCAGGTCTTCAGCGCCGCCCAGAACTTGTCGCCGTAGGCGGTGGCCATGCGGTCGTACATCACGGCCCCGCACACGTAGACGTTGGAGGCTGCGAAGTCGTCCTTGTCGTACTTGCCGGGAGGGCCGGACTGACGGCGCAGGCCGGGTTCCATCGACCGGTAACCACTCATCGTCATCTCGTACGGCGAGAACCCGGCGTGGTCCTCGTACTTCGCCTGGAGGAAGAGAGCCAGACCCTCGTTCAGCCACATGTCACGCCAGTCGACCGGGGAGATGACGTCACCGACCCACTGGTGTGCGTACTCGTGGGCGAGGGTGGGCAGGAAGTATTCGCGCTGATTCGCGGTGCTGTCGCCCATCGTGTTCATCGTCTGGGTCTCCATCGCCGAATCCGACGGCACCATCAGCGAGCCGCCGGTCGCGAACGGGTAGGGCCCGAGGTACTTCTCCAGCCAGGTCAGGATCTCGGGCGACTTCTTCAGACCGTCGACGACACGCGTTCGGTCGGAGCGATCGGGGCGGTACCAGTAGAACAGTGGCAGATCGCGAGGACCCTTGTCGGTGAGCAGCGCGTACTCACCGAAGGCCACAGTGGTCAGGTAGGACGATGCCGGCTGATCGAGGTGGAACCTGCGCACACTGGTCTCGCCGGTGACCTTCTCCGGGCCGGGGCGACCGTTGAACACGCCCTTCGTGCCCTCGTGAGCAGTGAGTGTCGCGTCGTAGAACGCCTTGTCGGCCGGCTGGTCATTGACCGGGTACCAGGTGAACGCCCCGAACGGTTCCTGCATCGTCCAGGCGGTGCCGTCGGGCGACACGGTGAAGCCGAGCCCTTCGTCCTGGTCGCTGCGTTCGGACGGTGCGGGGACGGGCGCCGGGGTGCCGGAATAGTCGACCACGAGTTCGTGGCGGCTGCCCTTGTCGAGCGTGCCGGTCGCAATCTTGAGGACGCTGTCGCCGCGGCTCGAGGTGACCGGTTTTCCGTCGAGAGTGGTCGCGTTGACGGTGAGCGGGGAACCGAGGTCGAACTGGACGTCGGTGCGCTGCTCGGTGACCCGGAAGGTGATCTTCGCTTTGCCGGTGAGCGTCTTCGTGCTGGGCTTCCAGTCGAGCGCGAGGTCGTAGTGGAGAGTGTCGAGGTAGGGCTCACCGCGGTGCGGGTAGTAACTGTCCTCGACCGGGTTCGACTGTGCCGCAGACAGATCCGAGGGCCTGTCGGGCACGGGAGGCAGGTTCGGTTCCGACGGCCGATCGCCGGACGTCGATGTGTCCGGGCCGCTCGGTTCGGACGTGCCGCTCGACGTGGGCGCCGGGGTCACCGACGTGTCGATCCCGTTGCACCCGGCAAGGAGCGACCCGGCGAGGGCGAGTGCGAGCAGTCGGGTGGCTCGATGGCTGCGCCGGCGTACGTCCATTGCTTTCCCCCAGGATTCGGAACGGTCCTCAGGGTAGACGCCGCTGCCGACACTCAGGTTCGAAAAGCCTTGGCCAGCGGCAGGATCGCCAGCACGAGCACCATCGGCACCGCGAATCCGAGGCGCAGGTTGTCGTTGCCCACGGCCCCGGTCATCACGGCGCCGAGGAGTGCGCCGACGTAGTTGAACTGGTTGAACCGCGCGATGATCGCGTCGACCTCGGCGCGCACCATGGCGGGATCAGGATTGGTCAGTGATTCCCGGGCGATGGACGCCGCGGCGGAGTACGACAGCGGCGCGATGACCGAGATACCGAGACCCATCACCGTGAACCCCAGCATCGCGACCCAGCCCGCCGATGCGAAGACGACCGTCGTGAGTCCGATCGCGCCGAGCACGGCTGCGGCGCTGACGAGCGGCACGGCGCCGAAACGGTGGGCCAAATGGTCGCCGGCACCGCGTCCGAGCAAGGAGGCGATCAGATAGGGGAGCGTGGCGATCGAGACCATCGCCGCCGACGCGGCGAACTGCTTGTCGAGGTACGTCGGTCCCCAGGCGGTGACGGCGGTGTCGGCCATGTAGAACAGCACCATTGCGGCACCGACCAGCAGGATGCGACGCCACGGTACGGACGTTCTGCTCTCGCCCTTCTTCTCGCCGATCGGGACGATCGGTCCGCCCACCTTCCGGTACGGAGCGAACACCAGCGCCGCAGGGATGACAGCGAGTCCGAGCGCCGCCAGTTCGAACGAAATCGTATGTGTCGCAAGGGCGCCCAATGTTCCGAAGATGCCGCCCAGCGTCCAGGCACCGTGGAAGGTGGGCATGATCGGGCGCGCGTATTCGTGCTCGACGGCGACGCCCTGCATGTTGCTGCCGGCGTCGACGAGCCCGACCGCGAGCCCGTACGCCGCCATCGACAGACCCGCAGTGAGCATGTTCGTACCCAGCGCGAGCAACGGGAGTGTGAGTGCCATCAGTCCGAAGCCGACCCGCAGCGCGAGCGCGCTGCCGCGGCGGGGAGCGATCCACTCGCCGGCCAGCGAGCCGAGGCCGGATGCGAGGACGAGTCCGAGCAGCAGCACCGACATGTCGCCCGGGCTGAGCTCGAGCTTGTTCTGCATCTGCGGCAACCGGGTGGTGAGCGAAATGAAGACCAGCCCCTGCCCCAGGAACGCCGCCGCCACCGCAGCACGCTGGGAGGCGTGGGAGTGACGGGGGCCGGTCATGGGCGGCATCGTCGCACGCCTGTCTTCACCACGTCCCGGAAAATGAACAATCGTCCAAGATCTCGGCCGCGCCGTTGACCAGCCGGTCGTCCCATGACGGCGCCCGAATTGTCGAGATCGCCGAGGAACTCTGCGAGCCGGATCGGCATGAGGCTCTCCTGAACCACCATGACGACTTGCAAACATCCCTTTGCGGTTCAGGGCGGCCACCGGCTCCGCGAGTCGTTAGGCTGCCGACGTGCGACTACGGGTGGATTTCGGCTACGACGGCACGGACTTCTCCGGCTGGGCTGCGCAACCCGGACGGCGCACGGTCGAGGACGAACTGGCCAAGGCCTGGGCGACGATCCTGCGCGCCGATGCACCCAAACTCACGGTCGCCGGACGGACCGACGCAGGCGTGCACGCGCGCGGTTCGGTCTGCCACCTGGACGTCGACGAAGAACTGCTGGCCAAGCTGCCCGGGCGCTCGGACCGCGACCCGGTGGACGCCGCAGTCACGCGTCTCAACGGAGTGCTGCCGGACGACGTCGTCGTCCATTCAGTGTCGCTCGCTCGGCCGGGCTTCGACGCTCGCTTCTCCGCCAGCTCGCGTCGCTACCTCTACCGGATCGCCGACGCCGACGCGTTCCGTGACCCGCTGCGCCGGCGCGACACCGTCTGGATCAAGTCGCCCCTCGACCTCGACGCGATGGACGAAGCAGCCGCGAAACTGTTGGGGCTCAACGACTTCGCCGCCTTCTGCAAGAAGCGCGAAGGTGCCACCACCGTCCGGACGCTGCTGCGCCACGACTGGGCGCGCGCTGCTGACGGTGTGCTCGAAGGCACTGTCGTCGCGGACGCCTTCTGCCACTCGATGGTGCGTGCCCTGGTCGGTGCGATCGTCCCGGTCGGGGAGGGGCGGCGTCCTGTCGACTGGCCCGCACAGGTGCTGACGGCCGCCGTCCGTGATCCCGGTGTGGCGGTGATGCCGGCGCACGGCCTCAGCCTCGAAGAAGTTGCCTATCCGCCGGACGCCGAGCTGGCCGCTCGCGCCCAACAGGCTCGATCGGTGCGCACGCTCGATTGATCAGCCGCGGTTCGAGGTCGCGGGCGATGCCACCGCCGAGTGGACTTTTTGCACAGAAGTTGTGCAATTGATCGTCCGGCAGTGTGCGGACGTCGCTCCAAGCGGTTTGATTTCGTTGCTACGCAAGGGAATCGCCTGATTTGGGTGGACGCTCGTGCGCTCCCTATCATTGAACAGTTGCCTGCGCCCAGTGCGGCAGGCCGATCCGCTCCACCGAGCGGACCACCCGACAGACCAGAAGGAAAGACGAGTGCGTACCTACACGCCCACGACCGTCGCCGCTCAGGCCGACCGCAAGTGGCACGTCATCGACGCCACCGACGTCGTTCTCGGCCGCCTCGCGGCCCAGACCGCGACGCTGCTGCGCGGCAAGCACAAGCCGACCTTTGCTCCGCACATCGACACCGGTGACTTTGTCATCATCATCAACGCCGACAAGGTCGCGTTGACCGGTGCGAAGCTGGAGAAGAAGCGCGCTTACCGTCACTCGGGCTTCCCGGGTGGCCTGAAGTCGGTGTCCTACACCGAGCTCATGGCCAAGGACCCGGCGAAGGCCGTCGAGAAGGCCGTCCGCGGCATGCTGCCCCACACCTCGCTCGGCCGCAACCAGCTGGCCAAGCTGAAGGTCTACACGGGTTCCGAACACCCGCACGCTGCGCAGCAGCCCGTTCCGTTCGAGATCAACCAGGTCGCGCAGTAAGCGCCCCCGGTTACATAGTTTTCAAGGAGAATCGTGGCTGACCAGCAGATCGACAACGAGGCCCTCGAGGCCGACGAGCCCACCCTGAGCTCGTACACCAGCGAGTCCACCGAGGCCCCGACGAGCGAGCCGACCCGCCGCCCGTCCGCTTCGGCACCGGGCGGTGCCACCGGCCGCCGCAAGCAGGCCGTGGCCCGCGTCCGCATCGTCCCGGGAACGGGCGAGTGGAAGATCAACGGCCGCACGCTCGAGGCCTACTTCCCCAACAAGGTGCACCAGCAGATCGTCAACGAGCCGCTGACGCTGCTCGAGCTCGACGGCGCATACGACGTGCTCGTGCGCGTCCACGGCGGTGGCCCCTCCGGCCAGGCCGGCGCCGTCCGCCTGGGTGTCGCCCGTTCGCTGAACGGTGTCGACGAGGAGCTCAACCGTCCGGCCCTGAAGAAGGCAGGCTTCCTGTCCCGTGACGCTCGCGTCCCGGAGCGCAAGAAGGCCGGTCTCAAGAAGGCCCGTAAGGCACCGCAGTACTCCAAGCGTTGATCCGACGCTTTTCGTCGAACGCCCCGTCGCTCAGTGCGACGGGGCGTTCGTCCTTCTGTTCCGTCTTGCCCGAAAAGGCGACCACTCCAAGGCCCGGCCCCGAAGGCCCAGCGAACTACTGCGGCGGGTCGACGGGATACGGCGCGAGAAAGACCGCCACCCGCTTGGCTCCCGGACTACCCGCACCGATGCGTCGGTAGCGCTCGTTGAGCTCGTCCAGCTCGGCCAGATAAGCGACGAACTGCTCCTCGGTCGCCAGGACCGGCACATCGCGCAGGCCGCACGACTCCTGCCAGATCGAAGCCCACGCGTCCTGATCGTCGATCCAGCGGTGCGCCCGCTGGGCGAAATGGTCGACGTAGTCGTGATCGAGCCAGCGCCCGGTGGGGTCGTCCTCCGCGACGTCGTCGAAGGACTCGTCGTCGTCCTCGTCGTCGGCGATCGCCCAGACCCGGGTCTTGGCGTTGCCCAGGCCGGTGTCCTCGACCAGGCCGGCCGCCTCGAGCACGCGCAGGTGGTAGCTGATGACGCCGGTGTTGGTCTCCAGGACGCGGGCCAGCTCGGCTCCGGTGGCGGCACCGTCAATGCGCAGGTGCGCGACGATGCGCGACCGCAGCGGGTGGGCGAGGGCCCTGCGTGGCTGTGACATCGCCCTCGATCCTAGGCCGTCGTGCCTGGTCAACGCGTCGGCCGTGGCCGGATCGGCGGCACCGGACGCCGTCGGGCGTACACTCGTCCGGATGCTCCGCCTCAGGGCTGCGAGCCCAAGGGAGTGTGAGCAAGTCAAACAAGGGGTCCGTCGTGGCTCCGGCATCGATCGAAGCTAGGTGAGTAAGTGACGCGTCTGTTCGGCACCGATGGAGTACGAGGACTGGCCAACGGCCCGGTGATCAACGCCGACAAGGCGCTGCGGCTGTCCGAGGCAGCAGCCAGGGTCTTCGGACGCACGATCACCGGCGGCGGCGAACGCATGACCGCGGTCGTGGGACGCGACCCGCGCGCCTCGGGTGAGTTCCTCTCCGCGGCGGTCATCGCCGGCCTGGCCTCCAGTGGAGTCGACGTGTACGACGTCGGCGTTCTGCCGACGCCCGCCGTCGCGTTCCTCACCGCAGACCTCGGCGCCAACTTCGGCGTCATGCTCTCGGCAAGCCACAACGCGATGCCGGACAACGGCATCAAGTTCTTCGCTCTCGGTGGCCACAAGTTGCCTGATGAGGTCGAGGACCGCATCGAAGAGGCGATGGACGCCACCCCCGACCGCCCGACCGGTGCCGCCGTCGGACGCGTCCGCCCGTTCACCGAAGGTGCTGCGCGCTACACCGATCGGCTGCTCTCGTCGCTGCCGCACTCGCTCGACGGGCTGCATGTCGTCATCGATGCCGCCCACGGTGCGGCCAGCGAGGTCGGCCCGGATGCGTTCCGCCGCGCAGGTGCGAAGGTCACCGTCATCGGCGCCGAGCCCGACGGTCTCAACATCAACGACGGCTACGGCTCCACCCACCTGGACAAGCTCCAGGCGACCGTCGTGAAGGCGGGTGCCGACTTCGGCGTGGCCTTCGACGGCGACGCCGACCGCTGCCTCGCGGTCGACGCGTCCGGCAGCCAGGTCGACGGCGACCAGATCATGGCGATCCTCGCGGTCGGCATGAAGCAGCGCGGTGCGCTCGCGGGTGACACCCTGGTGGCCACCGTGATGAGCAACCTGGGGCTGCACAAGGCGATGGAACAGCATGGCATCACGGTCAAGCAGACCGCGGTCGGTGACCGTTATGTGCTCGAGGAGATGCGTCGCAGTAGCTACAACCTGGGCGGCGAGCAGTCCGGCCACGTCATTCTGACCGATGTCGGCACCACCGGCGACGGGGTGCTCACCGGACTCATGCTGGCGGCGCAGGTCGCATCGTCCGGCCGCACGATGGCCGAACTTGCCACCGTGATGTCCCGCCTGCCGCAGCACATGATCAACGTCAAGGGCGTCGACAAGGCGGCTGTGGGAAGCAATGCCGCTGTGCAGGAAGCGATCTCGCAGGCGAGCGCGGAGCTCGGCGCCGACGGACGCGTGCTCCTGCGTCCCTCGGGTACCGAGCCGGTCGTCCGGGTGATGGCCGAGGCCCCGACCGCTGAGCTTGCCGAGTCGGTGACCGCGCGTCTGGCGCAGGTGGTCCAAGCAGAGCTGGCGCTCTAGAGCCACCACCCGAAAGTCCGCAGTTCTGGCGAGTTGACCTCGAAGAACTGCGGACAGTCGATTTCCTGCGTCCGTAGAACGCGCGGGTGGAGTCGCCGGTTGTGCGACTTTCAGGTGTGGGGGATGACCTCGTCGCCGAGGGAGATCTCGCCTTCGGAGTCGGGGATGAGGGCAATGGCCATCCAGGTCTTGCCGTCCGAACGCCGGTGCTGCGCAAGGGTTCTGATCGGTTCCTTCGCCGTGCGATAGGTCTGTGGATCGATCGTGGTCATCACGCATCGGTCGACCCGTTTCGCGACCCGGAAGTCGACGTCTGCGATACGGACGCCGCTCCAGCCGTCCTCGGCGAACGCCTCGGGCACGCCGTCGATCAGGATGTTCGAGCGGAAGCGGTCGGATCCGATGGTCGCAGCATCCTCGCCGCGTTCCACCGCGTGTTCGGTCACCCAGTCCTGCAATCGAGCGACGGACGCCGTCGACAGCAGGGTGACCGGGTAGCCGTCCTGAAAAGCGGCATGGTCGTCCGGGCGTGAGAACTCCGGGTTCAAGTGTCGTGCAGTCGGATTCGAGCACCACACCAGATGGAATCCCTGGGTGCCGAGGGCGCGGTCGAGCCAGGCGTCCGCCTGCGTACCGGCGGCCCGCGCGGTCATCGGCGGACGGGTGAACATTCGCACCGAACATTCCTCGCCGTCGTGCGGAAGGTCGACGGTGAGCGGCTCGATGCCGGGCGCCGACAGCCTCAGCGCCACCTGGGCGAGCCCGGTCGCAGCATTGTCGGCCACGACGCTGAACAGCGGCGGGAATTCACGGGCGGAGATCAACTCGCCGAAGTCGTTGACGACCATCCACTCGCGGTCGCCGGCCAGTCCGGCACGGGTGACGGACGCCTTCTCGACCGGTCGGATCGCGGTGCTCTTGACGGGGTGGACGGCCAGAGAGACGACCCGCATCGATCAGCTCTTCCGCTTGGTGCCCGGGAGGTAGCCGGTGTCGATGACTGCCTTCACGAACGGCTTCGCCGTGTCCAACAGACCGGCGGCATCGGGTACGTGCGCCCAGAACGAGGCCGCGCTGTGGTCGGTCTCGCGTTCCATCTCGTCGTAGAGCTTCGCGCCGGCGTCGGTCATCGCACCGTCGGCGCCAAGAACTCCCTTGGCGCGCAACGATTCTGCGGCGCCGTCCCAATCGGCGTCCGACCACCCGCGGGTCTTCTGCGAGATCTTGCGCCCGAGGGTGCGTCGGCGCAGGTCGGGGTCGGGGTGCGGGGCCTCATGGAAGACCAACGCCTCAGCGGGGGAGAGACCGGCGAGGACGAGTGCCGCCACGTGACCGTCGCCGCGGTACTCGCGGGCGATCGTGATCGCGTGCCAGAACTGCAGGTGCGGCTCGTTGGGCCACGGCGCGAAGGCCCACGCAGCGGCCAGCGGGCGTCCGGCGTAGGACGCTTCGCCGATCGCTACGCGCAGCGCGCCGACCATCTCGCTGAGTTCGGGAGCCTCGACGCGGTCACCGAGCGCATCGCGCAGAGATGCATCCACCGCACGGGTCCGCGCTGCGTCCACCTCGGACAGGCCGGCGGTCAGCGCCGCGTTCCAACCGTGGTTCACGTATGCCGGATTGAAGTTGTAGAACGTGGCCGCGACGACCGCGGCGGTGCACCGTCCGAGCGGTGCGGCGCGTCCGCCGAAATAGAGGCCGAGCGGGTCGAGTCCGAGCGACTGCTGAGCGGCCTCGTTGTGCGGGTTGAAGTAGGCGAGCACGTGATACGGCTCGAGGGTCTCGTACGCGGCGCGGGCCATCACGGAACTCATGCGCCGACCCTACGCCCCGTGCGGGTTGAGCCGGCTTCAGTCGAGCGGTTTGAGCAGGCCGGTGTCGACGTCGTAAATGAACCCGCCCACCTCGGCGCGCTCGCCGATCAACGGGTGGCTGCGCACCTTCATCAGGTCGGTGCGCAGCGCCTTGCGCTGGTCGTCGACCACATGGAATCGCTGCCAGGTGGAGTCGGTGCCGGTGAGTTCGTTGATCTTGGCGTGCAGTTCGTCCTCGGTCTGCGCCGCCATCGCGCACTTGGTGTGCGGGATGACGACGATCCGGTTGACGTTCAACAGGTGCACCGCGAGCACGAGTGCCTCGAGGGCCGGCTCGTTGACGCGTCCACCCGGGTTGCGGAAGATCTTCGCGTCACCGGGCTTCAGGCCGAGCATGCCGAGCGGGTCGATACGTGAATCCATGCAGGTGACAACGGCGACACCGGCCTTCGCGATGCCGTCGAATCCCTTGAGCGAGAACGCATCTGCGAACGTACGGTTCGCTTCGAGCAGGTCGTCGAATGCCATGTCATAGCCCCAATCGTGTGGTGATGGTGAATGCGGTCGGCCTCGCGGTGGAAGCGAAGAAGTCGTTGCCCTTGTCGTCGACCACGATGAACGCGGGGAAGTCCTCGACCTCGATCTTCCAGATCGCCTCCATACCGAGTTCCTCGTACTCGACGACCTCGACGCTCTTGATGCAGTCCTGCGCGAGGCGAGCAGCGGGGCCACCGATCGATCCGAGGTAGAAGCCGCCGTGCGCGTCGCAGGCGTCGGTGACCTTCGTGCTCCGGTTGCCCTTGGCCAGCATCACCATCGATCCACCCGCGGCCTGGAACTGGTCGACATAGGAGTCCATGCGGCCGGCTGTGGTCGGGCCGAAGGAGCCGGACGCGTAGCCCTCGGGGGTCTTGGCCGGTCCGGCGTAGTAGACGGGGTGATCCTTGAGGTACTGCGGCATCTCCTCGCCGGCGTCCAGGCGTTCCTTGATCTTCGCGTGGGCGATGTCGCGGGCGACGACCAGCGGACCCGTGAGCGACAGTCGGGTCTTGACCGGGTGCTTTGACAGCTCGGCCAGGATCTCGGGCATCGGTCGGTTCAAGTCGATCGCGACGACATCGTCAGAGCCCTTGTCCTCGAGTTCCTCGTGCGTGGTCTCGGGCAGGAAGCGCGCGGGGTCGGTTTCGAGCTGTTCGATGAACACTCCCTCCGGCGTGATCTTGCCCAGGCACTGGCGGTCGGCCGAGCACGACACCGCGATCGCGACGGGCAACGAGGCGCCGTGGCGGGGCAGGCGCACCACCCGCACGTCGTGGCAGAAGTACTTCCCGCCGAACTGCGCACCGATACCGAAATTGCGGGTCAGCTCCAGCACGCGCTCCTCGAGCTCGGTGTCGCGGAAGCCGTGCGCGGTCATCGAGCCACTGGTCGGCAGTTCGTCCAGGTACTTCGCGGACGCGTACTTGGCTGTCTTCAAAGCGAATTCGGCACTCGTGCCGCCGATGACGATCGCCAGGTGGTACGGCGGGCACGCGGCCGTACCCAGCGAGCGGAGCTTCTCGTCGAGGAACTTCAGCATCGCGTCAGGGTTCAGGATCGCCTTGGTCTCCTGGTAGAGGAACGACTTGTTCGCCGAGCCTCCGCCCTTGGCCATGAACAGGAACTTGTACGTCGTTTCGTGCCCGGCCTGGGTGTCGGCGTACAACTCGATCTGTGCGGGCAGGTTGGAGCCGGTGTTCTTCTCCTCCCAGGTGGTGATCGGAGCCATCTGTGAGTAGCGCAGGTTGAGCTTGGTGTACGCGTCGTACACACCGCGGCTGAGCGCCGCCTCGTCCGGGGCGTCACCCTCGACGAGAACCTGAGATCCCTTCTTGCCCATGACGATTGCGGTACCGGTGTCCTGGCACATCGGTAGCACGCCGGCGGCAGCGATGTTCGCGTTCTTCAGCAGGTCGAGTGCCACGAACTTGTCGTTGTTGGACGCGTCCGGATCGTCCAGGATCCCCCGCAGCTGGCTCAGGTGCGCCGGGCGCAGGTAGTGCGCGATGTCGTGCATCGCGGTGGACGCAAGCAGTTGCAGAGCCGAAGGATCGACCTCGAGGAAGGTTCGGCCGCCGGGGCCCTCGACGGTGCGGACTGCCTCGTCGGAGAGTTTGCGGTACGTCGTGGTGTCGGGCCCGATGGGCAGCAGGTCCTCGTAGGCGAATTCGGCCATCGCTTGCTCCTTGTCGTCGATGCGGGACCAGCGTATTCCCGTGCCGGGCATGCCCGGGGGCAGGATCGGGCGCGTACGCCTGGAACGACGACGGGGTTCCGGTCGGATAGTCGTCGTGTCCGGATCGAGACAAAACGGGTACCGGCGATACGGCCCGAATGACCCAACCATCAGTAAGGTCGGTTTGTCGTGACATTTGTCACATGCGAGTGGTAGGACATGCCGATCACTCGAAAGGACACGACAGGAGCGATCACATGACAGGCCGAACGCCACCTCGGCGCAGTGCCGCGTTCATCGCGGCGACTGCCCTCGTGGCCAGCATGGGGCTCGCTGCGTGCGGCAGCGACGACTCCGCCGGGGGCACCCCGACCCTCACCTGGTACATCAACCCCGACGTCGGTAACGCCGACCCGTCGGCCGCGAAGGGTGGTCAGGCCTACCTGGCCAAGCGTTGCGCGGACGGATCCAAGGGCAAGTACAAGATCAAGGTGCAGTTGCTGCCCAACGACGCGAGTGACCAGCGACTGCAGTTGCTGCGCCGTCTCGCCGCAGGCGACAAGACGATGGACATCATGAGCGTCGACCCGGCGTTCGCCACCGAGTTCGCGGCGGCCGACTACTACGCACCGGTGCCCGACAGCCTGCAGGCGCAGTTCAAGCAAGACCGGGTCCAGTCGTCCGTCGACGCGTCGATGTACAAGGACAAGCTCGTGTCGGTGCCGTTCTGGGCCAACACCCAGCTGCTCTGGTACAAGAAGTCGGTCGCTCAGAAGGCCGGACTCGACCCGCAGAGCAAGCCGGTCACCTGGGACCAGCTGATCGAAGCTGCCAAGAAGACCAACACCCAGATCGGCGTCCAGGCCAAGCTCTACGAGGGCTACGCGGTGTGGATCAACGCGCTGATCACCAGTGCCGGCGGCGCGATCGTCGAGAACCCCGGCGAGACCTACGACAACCTCAAGCTCGGCATCGACAGCGCAGCCGGCAAGAAGGCCGCCGACATCATCCGCAAGGTCGCGACGTCCGGCGTGGCCGGTCCGGCGATCGGTTCGTCGACCGAGACCGAGTCGCTCGGTCTGTTCGACGGACGCAACGGTGGGTTCCTGGTCAACTGGCCCTACACCTACGGCGCACTCGCGAACACCGACAAGAAGGACGTCGGTGCCGCGCTCTACCCGCGCGTCTCAGCGGGCGAGGAGTCCAAGCCCCCGTACGGCGGCATCCAGCTCGCCGTCGGCAAGGAGTCCAAGCATGCCGACCTGGCCTATCAGGCGATCTCCTGCATCACGAACCAGGAGAACCAGACCATCTACATGACCAAGTCGGGCAACCCCGCCAGCCGCAAGAAGGTCTTCGACGACGCAGGCGTGGAGAAGGCCTTCCCCGGCGGCATCGCGAAGTTGATCCGGGAGAACCTCGACAACGCCGCACCGCGTCCGCTCACCCAGTACTGGGGTGACATCTCGTTGGCGCTGCAGCAGCGGTTCAGCCCGCCCGGGGCGCTCACCCCGCAGACCCCGGCGAGCACCCAGAAGTACATCGGCGAGGTCCTCAACGGAAAGGCACTGTTGTGAGTACCGCTACAGAAGCCGCTCCCGACACCCGCAAGCGCAAGGGCGGACTCTCCGACCGCGCGAAGGGTGAGCGGTCGCTCGGATGGAAGCTGGCCGGCCCCGCGTTCATCATCATGCTGCTGGTGACGCTCTACCCGATCGCGTACGCGATCTACCTGTCGCTGTTCAGCTACCGCCTCACCGACCCGAGCGCACGCAAGTTCGTCGGGTTGCAGAATTACATCACCGCTCTGGGTGACGGCCTGTTCTGGGAGGCGTTCATGACGACGTTCTTCATCGTGGTCGTCACGCTGGTGTTCGAGTTGATCCTCGGTTTCGCGATCGCGTTGCTGATGAACAAGGTCGTGCTTCCGCGGCGCACGCTGCGCACGATCGTGCTGATTCCGTACGCGATCATCACCGTTGTCTCCGCGTTCGCGTGGTTGTACGCGGCGCAACCGGACACCGGATTCATCAACCACTGGCTGCACACGCTGAGCTTCGGCGCCTGGGACCTCAACTACGACTGGTTCGGCGGACGCTGGAGCGCGCTGTTCATCATCTGCCTGTCGGAGATCTGGAAGACGACCCCGTTCGTTTCGCTGCTCCTGCTGGCCGGTCTGGCCCAGGTGGACGGCGCGATGGAGGAGGCCGCGAAGGTCGACGGTGCGTCCTGGTGGCAGCGACTGACCAAGGTGATCCTGCCGAACATGAAGGCGGCGATCATGGTCGCCACCCTCTTCCGCACGCTCGACGCGGTGCGTATCTACGACAACCCGGTGGTGATGACCGGTGGTGCGAACAAGACCACGACGCTGTCGATGCTGGTCGGCCGGGAAACGGTCGAACGCGTCGAGATCGGCATGGGCTCCGCGCTCGCCGTGATCCTGTTCATCATCGTGCTCATCATCGCGGGCATCTTCGTCAAGGGCTTCAAGGTCGACCTGGCCGGTGGAGGGAGGAGCTGATCCATGGAAACCAACGTCAGCAACAAGGCAAAGTGGGGAATGTTCGCCTTCTCCATCCCGGTGATGATCTGGACGATCATTCCGATCATCTGGATCTTCGCGACCTCGCTGAAGAAGCCGGGCGACCTCACCAACCCGGACAAGAGCACGTTCGGCAACTTCTGGCCCAAGGAACCCACTTGGGACAACTACAAGCTGATCTTCAGCTCCGACGGTGCTGGTGAGCTCTTCAAGCCGGCCCTGTGGAACTCGATCATCATCTGTCTGCTCGCGACCTTCATCGCGGTGATCCTGGCGACGTTCTGTGCGTACGCCATCGCCCGACTGGACTTCCCGGGCAAGAAGCTGATCCTCACCACGGCGCTCGCGGTGTCGTTCTTCCCGGTCATCGCGATGGTCACCCCGCTGTTCAACCTGTGGCGTCAGATCGGCCTGTTCGACACAATGCCCGGTCTGGTCATCCCGTACCTGGCGTTGACCCTGCCGTTGTCCATCTGGACGCTGTCGGCCTTCTTCCAGCAGATCCCGTGGGAGATGGAGCAGGCGGCGCAGGTCGACGGCGCAACCAGCTGGCAGGCCTTCACCAAGGTCATCGCCCCGTTGGCCGCACCCGGTGTGTTCACGACCGCGATCATCGCGTTCTTCACCGCCTGGAACGACTTCGTGTTCTCAAGCAACCTGACCTCGGAGAACGCGCGGACCGTCCCGGCTGCGCTGGCTTTCTTCACCGGCGCCAGCCAGTTCGAACAGCCGACGGGCGCCATCTGCGCGGCCGCGGTCGTCGTCACCATCCCCGTCGTCATCCTCGTGCTGCTGTTCCAGCGCCGGATCGTCTCGGGTCTCACCTCCGGTGCCGTCAAGGGCTGACCGGGCACATCTCGTACGCCCTGTTTTCGAAAGGCAGATTTCATGTCAAGCATCGAGTTGAAGAACATCGTCAAGAAGTACGGTGACGGCTTCCCGGCAGTGAACGACGTATCGCTGGACATCGCGGACGGCGAGTTCATGATCCTCGTCGGCCCGTCCGGTTGCGGTAAGTCCACGCTGCTGCGGATGGTCGTGGGCCTGGAGGACATCACCTCCGGTGACCTGCTGATCAACGGCAAGCGGGTCAACGACCTCGCGCCGCGTGACCGCAACCTGTCGATGGTGTTCCAGAACTACGCCCTCTACCCGCACCTGACGGTGGGGGAGAACATCGCCTTCCCGCTGCGGCTGGCCAAGGGTCAGCACAGCGAGGAGGAGATCAAGTCCAAGGTGCAGGCCGCCGCCGACATGCTGGAGCTCAACGAGCACCTCGAGCGCAAGCCGGCCAACCTGTCCGGTGGTCAGCGGCAGCGTGTGGCCATGGGTCGCGCGATCGTCCGTGACGCGGACGCGTTCCTGTTCGACGAGCCGCTGTCGAACCTGGACGCCAAGCTGCGCGGTCAGATGCGTACCGAGATCGCGCGCATGCAGCGCCGCCTCGGCATCACCACCATCTACGTCACCCACGACCAGACCGAGGCGATGACCCTCGGCGACCGGGTCGCGGTGCTGAAGAAGGGTGTGCTGCAGCAGTGCGCATCGCCGCGCGAGTTGTACGAACAGCCGATCAACCTGTTCGTTGCCGGCTTCATCGGTTCGCCGCCGATGAACTTCCTGCCCGCGCGGGTCGACGGCGACACCCTGCACCTGCCGTTCGTCGACGTCCGTATGGACGGCGATCTTGCGGCCAAGGTGAAGGGCAAGGATCTGGTGATCGTCGGTCTGCGTCCCGAGCACATCAAGGACGCCTCGCTGGGCGACAAGATCGACGGTGTCACGTTCACCGCGAACGTCGACCAGACCGAATGGTTGGGCAACGAGCAGTACGCCTACATCCCGTTCGAGGCCGACTCCGCGGTGCGCGACAAGCTCGAGGAACTCGACCGCGACCTCGACGGTGAGGGCATGCGCACCCAGATGATCGTCAACCTCGACTCCCGTTCGCGGGTGCTCGAGGGAGACGACGCCGAGTTGATCTTCGACCCGTCGTTGATGCACGTCTTCGACCCGGAGTCCGGCGACAACCTGACCCGCGACGACGACAAGGCGGCCGAGATCGCTCGCGACTCCGAGCAGCAGCGCAAGGCTGCCCTCGATCGTGCGAAGGCGCGCGAGGCGAAGTCCTCGAACACCCCGGTGCACGCCGGCGACCGTGATCGGGACGGTGGCTCCTCGCGGGCGTCCTGACCACAGGTACACCAAAGGGCCCGTCCCGGTTCGCCGGGGCGGGCCTTGCCCGGTTCGCGGGGCGTCCGCCGCATCACCTGTCGTTCGGTCAACGGCGTCGCGTCGCCATCGCGACCGTGCTTGCGATGGAGCCGGAAATCCTGGTCAAAGCGCGCCACCGACTGAACCCCAACCAAATCGGCGTGAGTTTGTGCCCTTCGCCGGGCCCGGCGAAGGGCACGAACTCACGCCAATTTCAGTCGATTGCGAGGTCTGCTCGGGTCGGCGGGTTGGCTCCGGCACGGGACACCGTGATCGATGCCGCCGCGACTGCACGTTGGAGTGCGGGCAGGACGTCGTCCCAGCCGGCTTTCTGGAACCGGGACCGTGCTGCGAGGCTGCCCAGGAAGCCGGCGTCCGACAGGCCGCTCAATAGCCCGGACATGAACGAGTCGCCCGCACCGACCGTGTCGGTCACCGAAACCGACTGGCCGGCAACGGTTTTCACCGCATCGTCGAAGCCGGCGGACGGCAGGCAGGCGACCGCACCGTCGGACCCCCGCGTCACGACGATCAAGGCCGGACCGAGCTGCGCCCACAGGCGCGCGATCTCCTCGACCGGTACCTCGCCGTACAACCAGCGCACATCCTCGTCGCTGGCCTTGACCACGTCGCAGAGCCCGACCAACTGCTCGATGTCGGACCGCGCGTCGCCCGGCTCGCCCATCAGCTGCGGACGGCAGTTCGGGTCGTAGGAAATGGTGCCGTGGGCGCGTTGGGTGAAACACGCCTCGCGGATGGCGGACGCGCCCGGTTGCAGTACGGCCGCGATGGATCCGGTGTGCAGGTGCTCGGCCGCGGGAAGCTCGTACGGCACCTGCCAGTCGATGTCGAACGTGTACGTCGCCGCACCCGTCTCGTCGAGGACGGCCTGCGCGGTGGCCGTACGTTCGGCACCGTCGCTGCCGGCCACCAACTGGACGTCGTCCGCGGCGAGGTGCGCGCGGATCGCGGCGCCGCGGTCGTCGTCCCCGATGAACGTGGCCAGTTGTGCCGGTTGCCCGAGCCGGGCCAGCCCTATGGCGACGTTCAGCGGCGACCCACCGACATGCTCGGCGACCTCACCGTTCACCGGGCGCACGACGTCCACGAGCGCCTCGCCGACCACCAACGTCCGCATGATCAAGATTCGGCTCAGCGGTAGTCGTCGACCTTGGCCGCGATGTGCCGGGCCTCGACCATCCGGATGGTGCCACTGGTGGAGCGCATCACCAGCGACTGCGTGGTGGCGCCGCCACCTTCGTAGTGGACGCCCTTGAGCAGTTCGCCGTCGGTGATGCCGGTGGCGACGAAGAAGCAGTTGTCGCTCTTGACCAGTTCGTTGGTCGACAGCACCGCGTCGATGTCGTGACCGGCATCGATCGCGCGCTGCTTCTCGTCGTCGTCGACGGGCCACAGGCGACCCTGGATGACGCCACCCATGCAGCGCATCGCGCACGCGCTGATGATGCCTTCGGGGGTGCCACCGATACCGAGCAGCAGGTCGATACCGGTGCCCTCGCGGGCGGCCATGATCGAGCCGGCGACGTCGCCGTCGCTGATGTAGCGGATGCGGGCGCCGGCGTCGCGCACCTGGCGACCGAGCTCCTCGTGGCGCGGGCGGTCGAGCATCACGACGGTGACGTCGGAACGGTTCATTCCCTTGGCCTTGGCGACCCGTCGGATGTTCTCGGCGACCGGCAAGCGGATGTCGACGACGTCGGCCGCTTCCGGGCCCGCCGCGAGCTTGTCCATGTAGAAGACCGCGCTGGGGTCGTACATCGAACCGCGCTCGGAGACCGCCATGACCGACACCGCGTTGTTCATGCCCTTCGCGGTGAGGGTGGTGCCGTCGATCGGGTCGACCGCGACGTCGACCTCGGGGCCGGTGCCGTCACCGACACGCTCGCCGTTGAACAGCATCGGCGCGTTGTCCTTCTCGCCCTCACCGATCACGACCACGCCGTTCATCGCGACGGTGGAGATCAGTTCGCGCATGGCTGCGACGGCAGCGCCGTCGGCGGTGTTCTTGTCGCCACGGCCCACGAATCGTGCGCCGGCCATTGCGGCGGCCTCGGTGACACGCACCAGTTCGAGCGCGAGGTTGCGGTCGGGTTTGATCGAGATCGACGGCTGTTCGGACATGGGTCTCCTTCGAACGGGCGTGGGGCTTGGGCTGAGCCTATCGGCCATGTGGCGTGCGCCACCGTCCGATCCGGGTAGTCGATGGCGCGGTCACGCCCGCGATGAGGGACGATGGACGGCGTGACCGTCGACGAAACCGCCACGCAGCAGCACCCGCAGGAGCCCGGCACGCAGCAGCCGGCACCGAAGCGACGGGGTATGCGCGGTAACGCAAAGAGCATGATCATCTCGATGCTCGTCGTCGTGCTCGGCGTCATCGGTTGGAATGCGCTGATTCCCCGGGTGAACAAGATCGATCGCGAGGGCGTCGACGTCGCCGCCATCGCGCGCGAGACCAACATCTCGCTGAAGTGGCAGGTGTCCTACCCGCAGCCGGCGCCGAAGGGGTGGATCCCTGCCAACGTCCGGGTCATCCGTTTCCAGAACCAGCCACCGACCTGGCAGGCCGGCTACGACCTGCCCGACAGCAAGTACATCGCCGTCCAGCAGACGGCCGAACCTACCGAGATGTGGGTGAAGCACCAGACCAACTACGCCAAACCGCAAGGCACGGTGCAGGTCGATGGTGCCGAGTGGACCAAGCTGTACCGCTCGAGCAACAAGCAGTCGTCGCTGGTGCGCAAGGATCCGTTGAACGGCCTCTCGACGATCGTGACCGGTCGTGGCGAGTGGTCCGAGCTGCAGAAGTTCGCCTCGCTGTTGAAGCCGGCCAAGACGTCCTGAGGTTCGCCCTCGGCAATCGGTCCTGGTAGCAACCGGTTTCGTCTACTACGGATGTAGCGAGGTCAGTCGTCGGCGGGTTCGTCGCCGGTGAGCCGCTGCACCCGCTCCTGCGCGTCGTCCAGCCAGGTGTGGCAGTGCTTGGCCAATGCCTCGCCGCGCTCCCACAGCCGCATCGACTCCTCGAGCGACACCGAGCCGGCCTCCAACGTCGAGACGATGCGGGCCAGCTCGTCCCGCGCCTCTTCGTAACCGAGTTCCTTCACGTCGGCGAACTCGTCGCCGGCGACGGCTGCTTCGGTCTTCGGTTGCTGCTTGGGCATGCGTGCCAGCCTACGACGCTGGCTCCGCGACGGGACGGACGGCGAAGTCGCCGCGCGCCACGGTGACCCGCAGCAGGTCGTCCGCTGAGACGTCCGCGACGTCGGTGATCACGGTGCCGTCGACCTGACGCACGACCGCATACCCGCGCTCAAGGATCTGCTGCGGCGACAGTGCGCGCAGTTGCCCCTGCAGGTGCGTAACGCTGTCGTGCGAGCGTTCGAGCCTGTGCGACAACCGAATTCGTGCGCGTTCCTGCAGTCGGACGATCTCCTCGCGGCGCGTCTGCACCATCGTCTGCGGGTCGGCGAGCACCGGACGGCTGGTCAGCATGTCGATCCGCTGGCGTTCGTGGGAGATGCGCCGGTGCAGGCTGTGTGCACCCGTCTCGCGCAACCGGCGAACACCGGCAAGCTGCTCCTGCAGGTCGGGGACGATGAGCTTTGCCGCGTCGGTCGGGGTGGACGCGCGGACGTCGGCGACGAAGTCGAGCAACGGACTGTCCACGTCGTGCCCGATGGCGCTGACCACGGGGGTGCGCGCCGACGAGATCGCTCGGATCATCGTCTCGTTGGAGAACGGCAGCAGATCCTCGAACGATCCGCCGCCTCGGGCGATCACGATGACATCGATGTCGGGATGCGCGTCGAGCTCGCTCAGCGCGGCGGTGACCTCCTCGACCGTCGACGACCCCTGGACGGCAACCTGCCTGATCTCGAATCTCGTTGCCGGCCAACGGCGCCGAGCGTTCTCGACGACGTCGCGCTCGGCCGCGCTGTTGCGTCCGCAGATGAGTCCGACGGTCTTGGGGACGAACGGCAGCGGCCGCTTGCGGGACGCATCGAACACCCCTTCGCTGCGCAGCAACTGCTTGAGGCGCTCGACCCGGGCGAGCAGTTCGCCGATGCCCACGGCGCGGATCTGACGCGCGTCCAACTGCAGCGAACCGTTGCGCGACCAGAAGGTCGGCTTGGCATGCATCACCACGCGAGCGCCCGGCTGCACGGACGGTCCCATCGCGTTCAGCGTGTTGACGTGGGTGGTGACCGACATCGACAACTCCGTGTCGGTGTCGCGCAGGGTGAGGAAGACCGTGGGCGCTCCCGGACGGCGGTTGACTTGCACCAGCTGCCCCTCGACCCAGACCGGTGACATCTTGTCGATGTAGTCGCCGATCCTCATGCTCAGCAGGCGCAGCGGCCAGGGCTCGTCGGCCGTGGTGTCGGCGGCCTTCTCGGGCAGGGGAGTCACGCTGCCGAGAATAAGCCGCGTTCGTCTTGCCGACGTGGGCACATGGAAAGGTCCCGCGTATGTCCTCCCCTGAATGACATACGCGGGACCCTTCACCCCCGTGAGCGCGGCACCCCCGTGTCCGCGTCATAACCATCGACGCCGTGACCGCGGTGATCGGTTGCCTGGAGTCGGGAAGATCTCGCGATGTGAGACAGATCGCAGGGTGGCTGCAATTCGGGACGCGGCGCTCGCTCACCTACCATGGCAAGCATGACTTCGACGACCGAGACCGTCCGCGCCGAGAGCACCGACACCAAGCGCGTCCTGCTGGCTGCGCCGCGGGGGTACTGCGCCGGTGTCGACCGCGCGGTCATCACCGTCGAGAAGGCGCTCGACCTGTACGGACCGCCGGTGTACGTCCGCAAGGAGATCGTGCACAACAAGCACGTGGTGACCACGCTGGAGAAGCGTGGGGCGATCTTCGTCGACGAGACCCAGGAAGTACCCGAGGGCGCCACGGTCATCTTCTCCGCCCACGGAGTCGCGCCGGTCGTGCATGACGAGGCCGCTGCGCTGTCGTTGAAGACGATCGACGCCACCTGCCCGCTGGTCACCAAGGTGCACCGCGAGGCCAAGCGGTTCGCGTCCGACGACTTCGACATCCTGCTCATCGGGCACGAGGGCCACGAGGAGGTCGTCGGCACGTCCGGCGAGGCACCCGAGCACATCACGCTCGTGGAGAGCCCCGACCACGTCGACGAGGTCACCGTGCGCGATCCGGAGAAGGTCGTCTGGCTGTCGCAGACCACGCTGTCGGTCGACGAGACGATGGAGACCGTGCGCCGGTTGCGCGAGAAGTTCCCCAAGCTTCAGGACCCGCCCTCGGACGACATCTGTTACGCCACGCAGAACCGCCAGCTTGCGGTCAAGCAGATGGCGCCGGACACCGATCTGATGATCGTGGTCGGCAGCCGCAACTCCTCCAACTCGGTTCGCCTCGTAGAGGTCGCCCTGGAGCACGGCGCGAGGGCCGGGTACCTGGTCGACTACGCCGACGAGATCGACGAGTCTTGGCTCGACGGTGTCTCGACCGTCGGCGTCACCTCCGGTGCGTCGGTGCCCGAGGTGCTCGTGCGCGACGTGCTGACCTACCTGGCCGAGCGCGGCTACGAGGACGTCAAGCCGATCGTGGCCGCCGAGGAGAGCCTGCTGTTCGCGCTCCCGAACGAACTACGTCGCGACCTCAAGGCCAAGAACGGCGCGGACGCCGACAAGGTGCGCCACGACGCCGGCTCCCTGCACTGAGGCGTCCCCCACGCCGGCGCTGACATCGGCGCCAGTCGCGCGGGGTATCGAGATTTGCTCGCATCCTGACGCGAGCGGATCTCGTCACCCCAGGCATCCGGCCGAAGCTTCAGCCGGCGGCGGCACTCACCCGCCGGGACTGCGCCGCGACGTAGGCCAGGCGCACCCAACGGGCCAGCGTCGTGCCGATCACCAGGCCGAGGGCGACAGCGAGGATCACGCCGGCCGCGACAGCTGCGGTGGGACCGGACAGCTGCGGTTCCAGCCCGAGTTGAGCGACCGAGACCAGGCCGATCGACCCTGGCACGAGCAGCCAGAAGCTCGGTAGAAAGAGCACCATGCGTGGCAACCCCCGGCGAAGCACTGCGACAGACCACGCAGTGACGCTCGCAACGATCGCGCCCACGAAGGCACCGGTCCAGGCAGTGTTCGTCAGCGCTTGGGTGATCAGCTGAGCGGTCATCGTCGCGGCGAGCACCAACAGCACCCAGGGCGCGATGATCCGAGGCACGGACTCCTGCAAGCAGATCCCGGCGGTCACCAGCAGCAGTCCGAGAGTCGGGCTCCACCAGCCGAGGTCGTCGGTGCGGGCGTTCTGCAAGGCTCCGGCGTCGACGTCCAACAGTGCGGCGGCGCCGACGATCCCGATGGCGAACATCACCAATTGCGTTGCGCCTGAAGTCAATCGGGCTGTTCCACTGACGACCGCACCGTTGACCAGTTCGGAGAGGCCGGTCACGATCGTTGCGCCGGGAAGTAACACCGCCACCGGTGGCAGGAGGGTGCGCAATGGACTTGCCACGTAGCCCTGTCGGTACGCCCAGAACGCAGCGAGCGAAACTCCGAACGCGGCCACGCATGGAAGCAGGGCAGCGGGCAACAACCCACGTCCGGTGCCGCGCATGAGCATCGCGACGAACGGCGACATGATTGCTCCGAACGCGACCGCTGCCCAGGACGGTTGGAGGATGAGGGCCAGTCCGATGCCGACGCAGAGACCGCCGAGGTACATCCCGCTGACGGGATGTCTGTGCGGCTGGGCGCGAAGGCCGCGCAGGCGCAGGAGGGCTTCATCCGGATCCATCGAACCGGCAAGGAGGCCTTGCTGGATCGCAGCGACCGCTGCGGATTGATCCAGGCGCAGCGGACCCTCGACGGACTCGTAGGTCGCGGGTGTGCCGTGGCCGAGTGACAGCGCCACGCCGACCGGCTGCGCGTGCAGTTGGACGCCGGGGTGGCCCAGGCGAGTCGCGATGACCCGGATGTCCCGCTCGACCTCATGCGATCCGGCGCCGCCGGCGATGAGTGCTGCAGACAGGTACACCAGCAGTTGGCGCACCTGGTCGTCACTGGCTCGGTTCACCCGCCGATTATTGCGGAGGCAGGCGACTACGCCGTTTCGCAGGCGTCGTCGGGCCCCGATCGGTCGGGTACGCCGAAGTCCAGCCTCGGCCGCCTGACCTCGTCGTCGAGTGCGTCGATGAGTTCGGCGGCGGTCAGTGGGCGCGGTGCCTGCTCGATCGGCGGCACGTCGGGCACTGGCTCGGAAGCAAGGCCGAGCGACTCCATCCGCCGCGCGGACACCAGCACGCGTGCTTCGAGCGTGCCGACCATCGCGTTGTACGACTCGACCGACCGGCGCAACGAGTCGCCCATGCGATGGGTGTGCCTGCCCAGGGTGCCGAGGCGTTCGTACAGCTCGCGTCCGATCGTGAGCAGTTCCTGGGCATTGGACTCCAGCGCGTCCTGACGCCATACCAGCGCCGTGGTCTGCAGGGCACTCAGCAAGGTGGCGGGGGAGACCAACAGCACCCGGCGGCCCATCGCGCGATCGATCAGGTCGGGGTCGGTACGGACCGCCGCCGCGAGGATCGCCTCGGACGGCACGAAGCACAGCACCGCCTCGGGCGTCGTCGCGAAGCCGCTCCAGTAGTCCTTGGCCGAAAGCGCATCGACGTGTCCACGAAGTGCCGTGCTGTGGGTGCGCAGCAGACGCTCGCGCTCGGTGTCGTCGACCTCGCCGGACTGCGCCGCGAGGAAGTGCTGGATCGGTGCCTTCGAGTCGACCACGAGCACTTTGCCACCGGGCAGGCGGACGACGGCGTCCGGACGAATGTCTTTGCCGTGCCTACTGATTGCGCGCACCTGTTCGTCGAAGTCGCAGTGCTTGATCAGACCGGCATGCTCAAGCACCCGGCGCAGTTGCATCTCACCCCAGGCCCCGGAGGTGTTCGAGGACTTGAGCGCACCGGCGAGCACCGCGGTCTGCTGATGGAGCGCGCCGGTGGTTTCGTTGACCGCGCGCAGTTGTGCACCGAGGGCGCCGTACTGCGACGCGCGGTCGCGTTCGAGCGCCTCCACCTGGCGCTCCACCCGGGCGAGCGTCGAGGAGAGCGGGGCCAGTGCCTGGGCGGTCTGCTGGTCTTCACCCAGCGCTGCTTCGAGGTCGATCACCCTCTCGCGCAGCAGCCCGGCCTCGGTGGTCGCGCCCACCACGCGCGCCTCGTACCGCGTGCGCAACCAGGACCACAGCACCGCTGCGGCCACCGCAACACCGACGACCATGCCGAGGACGAAGAACCCGATCTGACTCATGACTTCAGCCTTGCATCGACCACCGACAAGCACCGTAGGTGGCGAACTGCCGCACGCGAGTCACCGGGGCGATAGATTTCGCACCGCACCCGCACCCAGGAGGACCCATGTCCAGCGCCGTCAGCACTGAGGGCACCAAGAGCGTCGCCGCCGGCGAGCTCACCCGCAGCCAACGGCTCGACCGGTTGCCGTTCAACAAACTGCACGGACGGTTGCTCGGCGGCTCCGGCATCGGCTGGGCCCTCGACGCCATGGACGTCGGACTCATTTCTTTCCTGATGGTCGCCATCAAGCAGGAGTGGGGCCTGTCGACCGCGCAGATCTCCTGGATCGCGTCCGTCGGCTTCATCGGCATGGCCGTGGGCGCGTCGATGGGCGGATACCTCGCCGACCGCATCGGCCGGCGTAACGTCTTCGCGCTCACCTTGATCGTCTACGGCCTGGCGACCGGGTTCTCGGCGTTGTCGACCGGTTTCTGGATGCTCATCGTGTTCCGCTTCGTGATCGGCCTGGGCCTCGGCGCCGAGTTGCCGGTCGCGTCCACGTTGGTCAGCGAGTACGCGCCGGCTCGGATCCGGGGGCGCATGGTCGTGCTGTTGGAAGCCTTCTGGGCGGTCGGCTGGATCCTCGCCGCGCTCATCGGCTACTACGTCGTGCCGCAGGACAACGGCTGGCGCTGGGCGCTCGTGCTCGGTGTCGTCCCGGCGCTGTATGCGATCTACGTCCGCCGGGGACTGCCGGAATCGGTGCGCTTCTTGGAGAAAGTCGGACGGATCGACGAGGCGGAAGCGTCTGTGCGGCGCTTCGAGGAGGCGTCCGGGATCGAACCCGTGCCGTCACCGACACCGCCGCCGGCTGCGAAGCCGTCGATCAAAGCGTTGTGGGAGAAGCGTTTTGCCGGACGCACGGTCGCGCTTTGGCTCACCTGGTTCGGGGTGAACTTCTCCTACTACGGGGCCTTCCTGTGGATCCCGACCTTCCTGGTCGCGCAGGGTTTCCCGATGGCGAAGTCGTTCGAGTTCACGCTGTGGATCACGCTCGCCCAGTTGCCCGGCTATGCGGTTGCGGCGGTGCTGATCGAGAAGATCGGACGCCGGTTCACGCTCGCCGCCTTCTTGCTCGGGTCGGCGGCCTCGGCGATCGCGTTCGGGCAGTCGAGTTCGGAGTCGGCGATCTTGCTGACCGGCTGCCTGCTGTCGTTCTTCAACCTCGGTGCGTGGGGTGCGCTGTACGCGGTCACCCCCGAGGTCTACCCGACGACGATGCGTGCCACGGGCAGCGGCAGCGCGACGGCGTTCGGCCGGATCGCGTCCATCGTCGGCCCGTTGCTCGTGCCCTGGGTGCACGATAACTACGGCACCGGCACGACCTTCGTCCTGATCGCGGTGTCGTTCGCCGTCGCCATGCTCGCTGCACTCGGCCTGCCGGAGTGGAAGGGCAAGGAACTACAGAGCGCTTGAGCGGTCAGTGCGTCCGCGTCGCTGCGCGACGAGATCGGACGCGGAACAGCGGCTGGGTGAGTCTGTCCATGCGTTTCCACGCGAAGCGCTGAACGAGCACGGTCACGGTGCCGGCCAGCAGCATGCCCGCGAGGTTGAGTCCGAGTTGTTGGAGCGACCCGACGATCTCCGAAGGGGCCTCCAGCGCGAGACCGAGAGCCAGGTTTCCCGCGGCCGGCACGGTGGTCACCGAGATGAAGACACCGACCATCGCCTGGCCCTTGTCCGCCGACAGTGCCAGCACCCCGGCGGCTCCGGCGAGCAGCGCCACGACGAACGACCACTCGTCCGGGTGCCAGATGAATGCCGTCTGGGGACGGGGCCTGGTGACCATCTCCCACGTGACCCAGCCGAACAGTGCGGCGATCCACGCGACCACCACCGTCACCGCGATCGCGAAGGTGAAGCTCAGCACCAACAGTTTGAGACCGCGATAGGCCAGCCGTCCCGTGCCGAGCACCAGGCCGGTGCAGATCGCCGCGACGGTCCCGAACTCGGGTCCGACCACCATCGCGCCGATCACCAGGATCGAGGAGTCGGTCAGCACCGCGATCGCGGCGAGCATCACCGCGATGACCAGGAACAGGTGGAAGGTGATGGTCGGTCGGACGGCGCTCGCGGCCTGGCTCTTGACGACGTCCCAGATCACGGCGTCGTCGGGATCACCTGCGGCCGCCTCCTCCACCTCGTGGGCACGCCGGAACGGTGTTGCGGTCAGCGGGACGATGGCGATCCCGCCGGTTTCGTCCAGTCCCAGGTCGGACAGGTCTTCCAGGATGCTGCTCGCGACCTCGCGGGCAACGTCGGCCTGGATGAGATCGCCCGGCGGTTCGATGCTCGCCCCGGGGATGCGGATGACATTGGTCACCGTCGCCTTGTCGGACAGCAACGACAGCACCGGATCGACCAGATCGGGCGGCACGGTGAGACGCAGGTGGACGAGCATGCGCCAAAGGGTAGTTAGACTCTTGTCCCCGTGGCCCTCACCATCGGAATCGTCGGACTGCCCAACGTCGGCAAGTCCACCATGTTCAACGCTCTGACCAAGAACAATGTGCTCGCCGCGAACTACCCGTTCGCGACCATCGAGCCCAATGTCGGCGTCGTCCCGTTGCCCGACCCGCGCCTGAAGGTGCTCGCCGGAATCTTCGGTTCCGCGCAGATCCTTCCCGCGACGGTCTCTTTCGTCGACATCGCCGGCATCGTCAAGGGCGCCTCGGTGGGTGAGGGGCTGGGCAACAAGTTCCTGGCCAACATCCGCGAGGCCGACGCCATCTGTCAGGTGGTGCGCGCCTTCGTCGACGACGACGTCCACCACGTCGACGGCAAGGTCGAACCATCGTCCGACCTGGAGACGATCAACACCGAGCTCATCCTGGCCGACCTGCAGACCTTGGAGAAGGCCGTGCCGCGTCTGGAGAAGGAGGTCAAGGGCAAGAAGACCGACAAGGCCGTCCTGGACGCCGCCGTCGCCGCCCAGAAGATCCTGGAGACCGGTGACCCGCTGTCCAAGCACCCGGGCGAGATCGACCTCGAAGCCGTCCGCGAACTCGGTCTGCTGACCACCAAGCCGTTCATCTACGTGTTCAACGTGGACGAGGACCAGCTCACCGACGAGGACTTCCAGGCGAAGATGCAGGAACTCGTCGCTCCCGCCGACGCGATCTTCCTGAACGCCAAGCTGGAGTCCGAGGTCGCCGAACTGGACGACGCCGAAGCGCGTGAGTTGCTGGAATCAGTCGGCATCGAGGAACCGGGTCTGGATCAGTTGGCGCACAAGGGTTTCAACACTCTCGGCCTGCAGACCTATCTGACGGCAGGTCCGAAGGAGACCCGCGCCTGGACCATCCGCAAGGGCTGGACCGCGCCGCAGGCCGCCGGTGTCATTCACACCGACTTCCAGAAGGGCTTCATCAAGGCCGAGGTCATCTCCTTCGATGACCTCGTCGAGACCGGCTCCGTCGCCGAGGCCCGCGCGAAGGGCAAGGCCCGCATGGAGGGCAAGGACTACGTCATGCAGGACGGCGACGTGGTCGAGTTCCGATTTAACGTCTAGCGTTAATGACGCGCTGCGTTATATGATGGTCGGGTGATCGTCTCCTTTGCCGACCGCGATGCCGAACGCCTGTTCCTGCGACAGCGCGTCAAGCGTCTCGACTCTCGTCTGCACAAGAAGGCGCTCACAAAGCTGTTGCTACTCGATGCTGCCCACGAGCTTGATGAACTCCGCGTTCCACCGGGGAACCGGCTGGAAGCACTCAAGGGCGACCGGATCGGTCAGCACAGCGTCCGAATCAACGACCAGTGGCGGATCTGCTTCGTCTGGACTCCTGCGGGCCCCAGCGAGGTTGAGATTGTCGACTATCACTAGGAGGTGCGACATGGATGACAAGATTCCCCCGATCCATCCGGGCGAGATCCTCATGGAGGAGTTCCTCGTTCCGATGGGCGTAACTCAGAACCGGCTGGCAGTATCCATCGGCGTTCCGCCGCGTCGGATCAACGAGATCGTGCACGGCAAGCGTCGGATCACGGCGGATACGGCTCTGCGTCTGGGGCGCTTCTTCAGCATGAGTGCGCAGTTCTGGATCAACCTGCAGGTGCGCTATGACCTTGAGGTCGAGATGGACGCCCTCGGGGACGCGCTGGACAGCATTCAGCCGCTACGGACTGCATGAGCGCCCGGTCACTTCGAGGACGAGCGGCACTCGTGACGGGGGTCAGTCGTCGGCAGGGGATTGGGTTCGCGATTGCGTCGAGGCTGGTCCGAAGCGGGGCTGACGTGCTCGTGACGCACCATCGGCCGCATGACCTGGACCAGCCGTGGGGTGGGGACGACCTGGAGGCAGTGATGCAGGAGCTCGACGCGAATCGTGCTGACTCCAGCCAGCGCGTCGTCGACCTTGCGGTTGATCTGGCTCAGGACGGTGCTCCCGAGGCTGCCGTGCATAGAGCTGTGACGGAGCTCGGCCATCTGGACATCCTCGTCTGCAACCACGCCCGATCGGGCGGCGATGGGGCCCTCGGCGACCTGACCGCCGAGATGCTCGACGCCCACTGGACCGTCAACGCCCGCTCGTCCCTCCTGCTGGTGCAGGCGTTCGCCGCGCAGCACGATGGACGCCCGGGTGGTCGCGTCGTCCTGATGACCTCGGGCCAGGGCCTCGGACCTATGCCGGGCGAGGTGGCCTATGCGGCGTCCAAGGCAGCACTCGCGGGTGTCACGGTGACCTTGGCCGACCAGCTTGCCGATGTCGGCATCACCGTCAACACGGTCAATCCAGGGCCAGTCGACACGGGATACATGACCCCCGAGATCATGGCTCGGGTCGCGCCGATGTTCCCATTCGGGCGGATGGGCGAACCGGATGATCCCGCTCGCTTGGTGGAGTGGCTGGTCAGCGATGAGGGCCGTTGGGTGACGGGGCAGGTGCTCAACACCGAAGGTGGGTTCGCGCGCTGGCGTCCTCCTGCTGACGGTCGGCCGCCGGAAGCCTGAGACGTACCTCCGTGCTGCTCCGCAGTGAACCGAAGCGCCTACGTGCTGATTGACTGGTACAGGTGCTGCTCGTTGTCTGATTCGGATGCTGCTGGTGTGATCCCCCTCGCGCTGTTGGCGCCCTGGCGGCCGTTCAAAGACGTGTTTCCTACTCAGAAGTCCCCGACGGATCGGTGTGCACCGATGTGCCGTGATGGTTACAAGTGGCGGAACGTGGTGGAGTTCCGCTTCAACGTGTGAATCGGCGCAAAACCGCAGGTCAGAGGGGGTGTGACCCCTCCCAGTCCGCACAGAGTCCGCAAGAATTTCAGCAGGATGAGCTCGATCGGGCGGTGTCGGCGGGCCGATCGCTAGCCTCGCTCCTCAACTGGCACGTCTGTGACGTGACCTTTGGCGTAGGACGCAGGTCCGCTGCGTGGCGTATGAGTCGGACTCCTGCCATACGGTGAAGGCGTGAGCATTCCGTACATCCCCGGCTACACCACCGCAGACGGTGGCACGAGCCTGTCGGCAATGTGGAGCCCACCCACCGGCGGTTACCCACCCACACTATGGCCAGCTCGTCGGCTGGATGACATCGATTCGAGCCCTTCCGGTTGGGTCGTTGTCGAGGAGCACTTCTTCACCCCGAGCGAGCACGGGGGCCGCGGCTGTGTGCTGATTGAAGCCGGCAGCGAGGAGGACGCGCTCACCGATACGACGTGGATCGGGCGAGACCTAGGAGGTTTCAGCGTCTGGAGTTCGCCGAGCGGCGCAAGCGGCTACGACAACGGCCTCATCGAGAGTCGAGGCGGCGTCGCCACCGAATTTTTCATTCAGGCGCTCAACGCCACCGGCGCTTCCTTGCCGCAGATAGAGGTCACCCACCCGTTCCTGTGGTTCTGGGACGCCTTCGAGGTCCCGAACGGTTGGCACTACGTCAGTGCCGCCGGTCGCGAACACGAGTTGATCCGCTACTCGCGAGGCGAGGACGCCTGGAAGGTTGAGGTGCGTGTCCAAGAGTTCCGGACTTTCCTTAAGACCTGTGGGAAGTCCGCGATCCTTCAGGTTGACTACGTCACGAAGGTCGCGGATGGCAACTTCGAACGGGTTGACAGCGACTTCCGCAACGCGTGGGCCCACGTCGACTTCCATGCCGTCGCAGACTTCCTGACTGGCGTTGACCGGCCCTCGATGTCGCGCCTGTTCGGCCAATACGTCCTAGTCGGGCAGAACACGGGTCGACGACCTCGGTGGGAAGAATTCCACTCCGCGACCGAGCACCCGAAGTTCATCTACGGCACCGACTCCGAGACGGGAGAGCACCTCACTCACTCCTGTGACCCCGGCGAGCTCGGGACGTACTTCGACAAGGACAACTCGCGCCTCCACTACCTCACTCCCATCTATTTCAAACGGGAAGTGCTCCAGGACTACGTCGCGGAACCGGGTAGGTATGAGGTGACTCCCTTTCGTCTGTCTTGCTTCAATCTGTGGGGGGTCGATATCTCGATCAACAGTGCCGGTCTGGTGGAGGTCTACCTCGGCGACATTGGCAGCAAGATCCCGCACGAGGAATGGGGGCACTGGCGTAGTTACAACGTCCCGCCCGAAGGAAAGATGGAAGAGGGGCGCTTCCGTCGCGACTTCCTGAACCAATGGGCATCATCACCCGACCCGATTGGCGACATGCGGCAGGCACGCGTATCCGCGAACGAGGCTGCTCGTCAGAAGCTCGGAGGACAACTGTGGCGCTCCCTGCCTGCTGACCTCGAGTTGCAGTACCGGTCGCTCATGGGCCCGCTTACAGACGATCCATCCGCCCTGATCGGCCCTCTCCTGATCATTGCGAAGGTGTTTGTCGACGGACTTGACTCCAAGCTGCTGAAGCGGACTGTCGGTGGGGCAGAGAAGGACGAGAGGTCGCTGTCGCTGCTGAAGAAGCTGCTTATTTCGCTCGGCGACACGAGCGACGCATCCAAGATCCTCCGCGACCTCTACGCAATGCGATCCCGCGGAGGTGTCGCTCATCTCAGCAACTCGGAGTCGAGGGTCGCGCTCGCTGAACTAGGGATTGACGAGGTGGCACCGACCGCCGCTTTTCAATCGATCGTCCTTCAGGTCGGAGCTGCGGTCACGAAGGTGAGCGACTTGCTGGCCGATTCGGCACGCAGCGACTTGGACCATCAAGGGAGGGAGTGATGCCCGGACGAACGTTCTCGGCGAAGTGCCGTAGGCAGGTGGTCTTGACGAGCTGCTCGCCGCGGCTGGGGCGTCGATGGTGGTCGCTTGCCACATGCGCTCCATGGCGATCACTACTCAATCGGCGCGAGGCGTCCCTGGCACTGGTTGAGGACCAGACGTGAACCTCAGGGCGACGCACTACGGCTACACGTACCAAGACCTGCTCACAAGCGTCGCGCTCGTCGACCTCATGCTTGGAACCGCGACGGACATCACGGTCGACGCGAAGGGATTCGAAGGCGACCGATTCGACGACCTGACCATCAACTATGGTTCCGGTCGACGCGTCCGCGTGCAGATCAAGCACACCGAACAAGACCGCGAACTTTCCCAGGCGACCTTCTCCGCCGATGGCCGCAGTCTAAAGCTCAACTACCTGTTCGACGCGCTCCTCAGCGACCTGGCCGCGCATGCGGCCTCCACGTATAGGGTCGTCGTCCGGGACGGCGCCCCTGCCGCTGACCTTGCCACGGTCCTCAGGCCCGTAGATCCCGCACTCGACCCCGGTGACCCCCTGTTCGGCGTCTCGACGCGTCGGTACAAGTTTGACCCTGATGCGCTGCGCGTGACGGCGCCGTGGCAGAAACTCGTCGAGCATCTCACCGACGAACAGATCCACGCGGCGTGCTCCAGTCTCACCATCGATACCAACGCTCCGGCCAGCACCATCAACCTGGTCGCGCCAGGACCTGCCGAACTCGTGCTCCTGCGGCGATCAATCGAAGAGCTCGGGGCCGGACGTCCGCCAAACACCCATCGGGCACCCGAGGACGTCGCACTTGCTCTAATACACGCGGCCACAGCCGCACGCACTCTAAGTGGATACGTCCGGCGCGAAGACATCTCGCCGCGCATCGGGCTAACCACGGACTTCGGAGCCGTAACCGAAGGTCACCCCGTAGAAAGGGCCGTCGCCGTCAGCCGTACTGGCGCTGCGGCAGCCGTGCAAGCACACCTGCAGGGCCTCATTACCGCGGGCGGGCGCGCCATCCTCACTGGGGAACCAGGAGCTGGCAAGTCCTGGCTCTGTGAACAACTCGCGGACGCGTACCGTGACGCCGGCTGGATCGTCGCGAGGCACCACTGCTGGCTCGGTGCCTCCGACATCGACCGCGACGAACGCGTACTGGCCGATGTCGTCATCGGAAGTCTCCTCGCGCAGCTTGAGCAACTGGCGCCTGAAGCAACGGTCGGACTTCGACCTAGATTCGCCGCCACTCGCGAGACGCTCGAAGCTGCGCTCCACGCTTGCCACGACGCCGAGCCGCAGCGAAAAATCCTGCTCATCGTCGACGGTCTCGATCATGCTGACCGCGTCCTCGGGCGACACTCCGGGGTATCGCCGGACCCGTCTCGAGTGCTAGTCGACCGACTCGCCAACGTGGACCTTCCGGCTGGAGTCGCGATGCTCATCGCCAGCCAGCCTGGAACACATCTCGATAACGCCAAACCATCCAGCGGCGAGCCGATACAAATGCCGCGAATGTCTTGGGAAGAAGTGAAGCTGTTCGCGCAGCGCCACCATCTCATCGCTAGTGAGGGCACGGTCGAGAGGCCTGTCGCGGAAGAACAAGACGATCGCAGCATCGTTGATGCCCTCTACGACAGATCCGCCGGCAACGCCCTCTACGCTACTTACCTCTGTCGCCATGCTGTCCGAGCCTCACCACTCGACCACGACAACGCCCCGCCACCAGCACCGCATGAGTTGATCCACCGTCTGCAGCGGGTACCCACACAAGCGACCGACCTCGACGCGTACTACGACCACCTCCTTAATGGGCTCACCGGTGACCAAGTAGCCGCCATCGGCGCGCTCGCAGTATGCGATTTCGCGCTGAACGCTGCTGAACTCGGCGAGATGGTGCCCGAGGTGACGCTTTTCCTCGACTCTGCCCTCGCGGCGCTCGCGCCCGTCTTGAACTCCCAACCCGGCCTGGGAGGTCTAAAGATTCACCATGAGAGTTTCAGCCGTCACATTCTCAGAGACAAGCCAGAAGTGTGGGTCGCGACAATCCGTCAGAAGGCTGCCGCGTGGCTCGAAGCACGCGGCTTTCTTTCCGACGCGCGTGCGTTCCGGCACTTGCCCGAACTCCTTGCGCAACTCGACGAGTACGACGAACTGAGAGCACTCGTCGGCCCCAGCTTTGTCGGAGACGCCATTCGTGCCCTCCAGCCGCCGGAGGCTCTTAAGAGAGTTGTCGGGGCAGTGGCTCGACAGAGCGAACAGCGCCTCGACTGGCCAACCCTTACGACCTGCATCGAACTTCGTAAGGCCATCGACGTATACGAGACCGAGTCGCTTCCTGACACTCTCGTTAATTACGGCGACGTCGTTGTCTCCATCCTCGGCGCAGACACGGTTGCTGGGCGGCTCCTATACGACGGGCGAGCCACGTTCCCCGCAAGATGGGGCCTGCGACTATGCCGGATTGTCGACCAGGCCGGTGCTCCGGCTCCCTGGGAGGCCTATCTGCTCGCGCGAAAGCGCGAGGAAGAACGTGACCGCACTAGGTACCTTGGCGACAACGATGGCAACCTTCACCTGGCCACACAACTCGCTTCATTGCGTGTCCGTGAGCAACGAAACCGCTTCGGTGACGACTTCGTCGATCGCGTCGCCGAGAACCTCGACGGCGACCACGCTGCCGACCTCGGCGAGCTCGTCGAGGTGTTCACATCCGGACTGCCAACGGGGGCCATGCCGGAGGTTGTAGCCAGGATGACCGACCCCGCCAAGGCAGCTCGGGCCTTCCTCACCCTGGCCGACCTGGCAGCCGCGGGCGAACGGGGCCTGCCAGCGCCCACGGACCTTGCCCGTGAAGCCCACCGCCTCAATCCAGTCGGCGACATCCGGGGCTATCTCCGCCACGGGATCACCCCAGAGGAGGTGCTCGCCGGACTCGGCACCGACGACTTCGCAGCCGATCTGAGGGCTGCCACCAGCGCAGTCACGACAGAACACCATCCCGACTACAACGTCGTCGCCCGCTGGCTCGCACTCCTTATGCTCGCGCACGCACTCGACCGGACGACGCCCCTGACACTGAGCAGCCAAGTCGCCGGCCTCGGGTTCTACCGTGCATGGCTCCAGTTCGCTATCTCGACCGTCGGCATCGCGGATGATGTCGCCAGCGGGATCATCTCGCCTCCTGATGCATCGACGACTGTCCGCGTGGCACTTGAGCGGCTTGCCGAGCACGCCGAACCATTCACCGGGTCACCGCGAGCCTGCGACCTCTACTCCATTCACCCGCTCATACATCACGTCATAGAGAACGCGCTCGTTGTCGTTCAACAAGGTGACCTCGACGCGGTCCTCGGCCACCTCACCGCTATCGGCGAAGGGACCAGCACATCGCTCATGGGGATGGCTGAAAACGGCCCGTTGACCACAAATGGCCTGCTCGAACTTCTCGCGCGTGTCTCCGAGAGCATTGGTATCGAGGCCACCCATGCCCTGATCGAAGGTATCCGCGAGCATCGCCAGGTCACGCACGGCATGTACTCGGTTGAAGCCGATTTCGAACTCGCGACCGCGCGAATCTGCTACGCGGCCGGCGCGACAGACGAGACGCAAGAGTGCTGGGCCCGCGCCGCTGCGCTCCTCGCCACCTACGGAGGGCACAAGGACCCGACCATCGGTGAGTTCATGGACACCGTCACTGATCTTGCCGACGTCGACGTTGACACTGCTCGGGAAGCGCTCGGAAGGCTCCTCGACCTCGCCTATCTCGTTAGGCAGCACACCGACGGACGCGGGACCAATCATGTGCCCCAGGACTGGTGGGAAGCATCAGCCCGCATCGACCCCATTGCGGCGGCCCTCGACGGCGCGAACGTCTGGCTCGCCGAACTCGGGTTCGAAGACGCCCGCGTGCAGACCGCACTCGAGGAGTTACTGGAAACCCAGTCCTCCGCCGCCGATCCCATCGTGGCCGCCGCTCTGCGTCTTGCCGCCGGGTCAGACTGGCGCCGCCCGAACATCGACTTTGAGGTCTTAGTCCGCCTCCAGCCTGAATACGGCCAGACGCCCCAAGCAGACGCCGTGCTCACCTCGACTGCCAACAACATCGCAGCGTCGTACGACGACCAGCCCCTGATGTACGCGAGTGAGACCACCAAGTCCGTAGCCACGGGCGACCTCATCGACGCCGTTACTGCACTTGGCGGTACGGCGTTCGCCATCCGGGAGCCTCGCGAGGACAAAGACGAGAACAGAGCAAATATCGACCGCCGAACCGAGCCCACCGATCTGCTGAACGCACTCGACAGCCATCAACGACCCGTCCTCCCGGCAGGTCGCGATGGCGCGATCGCAGCTGCCCGGGACTACGACAACAAGGACTACCGTGACGACGCGGGCGCCGCACGATGGAGCTTCGATGCACTGGCGAACGCCATCGGATGGCGCATCCTCGAAACGATCCAGACAGACGGCGCTGAAGCAGGCATCGCACTCATAGACGACATCGCTCGCGAGGTCCCCACCTACAAGGACAACTCGATCTTCGCTGCCCTCGGCGAAGGACTCGCTGCGCGGTGCGACGACACGACGACCGAACTCAAGACGGTGGCCTCCTACTGCCTTGCGCTGGCGTACACCCGCATCCGGGGCGGCGGAGGTTGGCGCAACTTCGCAGGACGCGAACAAGCCGACCTGTGGGTCACGGCCTACGCCCTCGATCCCTACACCGCTGAACGCACGCTGGCCGCTGCTGTCGGTCACACCGCACGCAGCAACTCGGTCGCGTTCTACGGAGTCACCCAAGCCATCATCTCCGCTCTCGCCGCCCAACCAACGGCTTGCGCAGGTGGCACCGCCATCGACTGCTGGAATGCCGGCTACGAGGTTCTCCGAGCGCGTGTGCCCAGGACTCCGGCGCGCGGCCACCACACCTACAACCCAACCAAGGCCCCCGACCCACTCGACCACCTCAACAATGCGTTTGCCATCCTGGCTGTCGCATCCATCTCCCAAGGAATGCGCGCTGACCTACGACGTGCCCTCCTTGCCGTCACATTGCTCCTCACTTGCCGCCCGACGATCGCGCAAGTGGCGCTCGTCCGGGTGCTCGAACATCCGCTCGACGCCGCACGCATCACGTGGCTCCTCGAGGTCGTCAAGGACTGCCTCCCCCGCGGCCAACTGACTGACGAAATGGCGGCCCTCCTCACGGCGCTCTCCAAAGCCGACCTGCTTTCTGTGCGAGTTGTTGCCGCCGATATTCTCAGGAGTCACAACAAGCCGGTCCCAGTCCCGCCAGCCACCGAACCGGCGGCTGAGGTGCGGCTCGCGTTCAGCCAGTTCATCCAGGAGTACGAATGAGCGACGGGGATGAACTTCTGCGTGCACAGGCGATGGTCGCCATGGCTGTTGGGGACCGACTTGAGCTCGCCGAGGAACCGCCAGGATTCCGCCTCGCCATTACTGGCGGCGTCCTTGCCCGCCTCGACTCCATCACTGCACGAATGCGCGATCAGTTCGAACACCTTCGCACCCCGAGCAGCAGGCGCATCCCGGACGCCTACTACGCAGACGAACAAGAGACCGAGAACGAGTTGCAGAAAGTGGGTGCCGGCCTACGCGCGGCGATCGCGCTCGGCGGCAGCGTCGGTGACCCGTTTGAGATTGAGAGAGACCTCGCAGCCGACCTCACGCCCACTGGCATATGGGCGCGCCGCAGCGAAGCATCGAGAGTTCCGCGACCCACGACCCGGCCCGCGGTCTTCGATTGGTCGCTGGAACCAATCCCGTGGATTGACGATGAAGACTTCAATTGGCCACCGGCTGACGCAGATGCCCTGACCGGAACTCGTCAGTTGGCAGGCGGTGAAGGGGAACGGGTCCGAGTCGGCGAGGTTCCGTTTACCGACTGGGTGCAGTTGGGGTTCATCGAGCGACAACGAACGTTCGCGACCCGGTACCCCACGAACCCTGGCCGCCAAGTCCTACTGATGGCGGGCTTGGAGGTGTGCGACGGGCCCCCGCCAGCGAACAGTGGGCCGCTTTCGGAGCTGCCGCCGGGACTCTGGGCGTACGCGTACACCGACCTCGTCTCCGGCCTAGACCAAGACGGTGCACGCGCTGCAGTCGCAACCATGCGAAAGCCGCTGGCAGCACTCGTGTCCTTTGAGCAGACGCCGGGGGCCCCGTCACAGGAGCGTGGGCTGGGGCTGCACCAGTTCTGCCTCACCCCGCAACTGGAGATTGTGGCCCTCCTGGGTCTTCGGCCCGAAACCCCGGCAATCCGGCACACTCTTGTCGACGACCAGGGTCAAGCGATGGTCTGTCGGCAGTGGCGCAGTTATCTCGTTCACGATGGCAACTACGGGCCGCTCGAACCAGCGGTCGTTGGCGCAGATCTCATCATCCGCCGCGATCTGTTCGACATCCTCGAAGCAGCCATCGGAGCCAAACGTATAGACCTTGGCCTCACAGTTCGCCACCACCAAGGGCCGGAATCACACAACGACACCGAGGACTAATGACGGACGCGAGCTGTCACACCATTGTTGCGGATTGGCACGAATCGTCGATGACCTTGACCCAGCCCAACGGAGGCACGACTGTTCCAGGCGGCTGTGTGGGTGCTGGGACGCCCCCGGGGAGTGAACGGGCGGCACGCAGGCGAAGTGATCTGCGATCCAAGAGCGCGGGTCACTCACCCGTACCCGCAACCAAGTCGACTAGGGGTGCGGCGGGTGGGCCGAGCGACGCGGACATGATCGACTCCGCTGCGTGCCTCGTGCGCCTCGGCGGTCGGCCAGAGGTGGGCGTACGTGTTGAGGGTCGTGGTCGCCTTCGCGTGGCCGAGGGAGCGCTGGACCGTTACCACGTCGCAGCCGGCGGCGATGAGGCCGGAGGCGTAGAAGTGGCGCAGGTCGTGGAGCTTGATGCTGGTGAGGCCGGCGTCCCGCAGGGTCTTGCGCCACCAGTAGCCGACGGTGTTCTGGTGCGGTGGGTCGTCGCCCTCCCCGGCGAAGAGCCACCGATTCTTGCCGGTGGTGCCGTGAGCGGTGACGTGCTCGGCGAGCACGCTGATGAGGCTGTCGGCGAGGTAGATGACGCGCTCTGAGCCGTACTTCGGTGCCCGTACGTCGATGGCTCCACCGTTCACGCGCTGCACCTGGCGGGAGACCTTCAGCGACCTGCGGAGGAAGTCGACGTCGCCGAACTGGACCCCGGCGGCCTCACCCAACCGCAGGCCGGCGAAGGCGCAGAGGGCGATGAACGGCTGGAACCGCTCGTCAGCCACGGCCATGAGCTGCCCCACCTCCTCAGGGCTGGGGATCGACATGGCCACGTCCGCGCGACGGCCGCGGGGGAGGCGGACGCCGTCCGTCGGGTCGGAGCCGATCACCCGGTCCTTCACCGCGGCGCGGAACACCGACCTGACGTTGACGTACCGCGTCTTGATCGTCCCGGGGGCGAGTCCGGCGGCGTTCATCTGCTTGATCCAGGTCTCGACGTCCGAGCGCCGGACCTGCTTCATGGGCTTCTCCGCAAACGGCACGGATCTGGCCGCCAGCGACATCGCGAGGACGGTGCCGGGTGCCCAAACCTGGCGGGCCGACCACTCGCCGAAGAACGCCGCGAACGTGATTCGTCCGGCCTTGGGGTTGGCGTACGTGCCGGTGACTACCGCCGAGGTGACGTGATCCAGCCACTGCTGCGCATCGATCTTGCGGTCGAAGGGGACTGCTGCACGATCGGGTGACAGGTTGGGTCACGCAGCCTGAGTGGCTGGCGTGGTCATGATTGCTTCGTATTCGACGGGGGTCAATCGTCCGAGGGCGGACTGCCTGCGGCGTCGGTGGTAGGTCCTCTCGACCCAGGTCACGATCGCGATCCGGAGCTCTTCGCGAGTGGCCCAGGCACGGCGGTTGAGGACGTTCTTCTGGAGTAGGGCGAAGAAGCTCTCCATGGCGGCGTTGTCACCCGCGGCGCCGACCCGGCCCATCGATCCGACCATGCCGTGACGGTTGAGTGCACGGACGAATTTCCTGGAACGAAATTGCGATCCTCTGTCCGTGTGGACCACGCATCCGGCCACATCACCGCGCCGCGCGACGGCATTGTTGAGCGCCGCGACCGCGAGCCGGGACTTCATCCTCGAGTCGATGGAGTAACCCACGATCCGGTTGGAGTAGACGTCCTTGAACGCGCACATGTAGAGCTTGCCTTCACCGGTCCAGTGCTCCGTGATGTCTCCGACCCAGAGCTGGTTCGGACCCTCCGCGTTGAACTCGTGACGGGTCACGCCGTGCGTGTCAACGAAGGCGCACAGGTCGTCGTGGACCGGCGGGCCGGGCTTCTTCGCCTGGCCCTTCTTGGGCTTGCCGAACACGCTCCACCAGCCGTTGGCAGAGCAGATCCGCCACGCGGTCCGCTCCGCCATCGCTTGGCCGGCATCGCGGACCTCGTCGACGAGGAACCGATAACCGAACTCCGGGTAGTCGTAGGCGTCGAACAAGGCGTTCGCGCGGTAGGCCTCGACCAGTTCGGCATCGGTGACCGGTTGGGCGAGCCAGCGGTAGTAGGGCTGGCGAGCGATCTTGAGCACCCGGCACGTCACCGAGACGGGGATCCCGTCCTCGGCCAGCTCGCGGACGAGCGGGTACATCATTTTCCCGGAAGGTTCGCCTGCGACAGATAGGCGGCCGCCCTGCGGAGGACTCCACTTCTTGCTCGAGCAGCCGGTTGCGGCGCTTGAGCTCACGCAGTTCGGCGTTCTGGTCCTCGGTCATCCCAGGCTTCACGCCGTCCTCGACATCGGCGCGGCGCATCCACGAGTTCAGCGTGGTCTGGTGGATCCCGAAGTCCTTCGCGATCTGGTCGAGCGGGGTCTTCGGGTCCCGGCTCCTGGCGACACGAACCACGTCGTCACGGAACTCGCGGGGGTAGGGCTTGGGCACAGCGACATCCTCTCAAGCCTGCCCATCGGGCAAGCCAGGTCAGTTGTCACCTATCCGTGCAGCAGTCCCAAGATCGGGCCGCTGACGTGGCCACGCTGAAGGCCGCAGGCGAGAAGTTGGATGCGCTGCTGAACCTCACCGAGGACGAGGTCGATGCTGTCATCGAAGACTTCAAGCAGCTGCAGCGCAAGGGCAAGAAGAAGGCGTAGTGGCGAGGGAGAGGCGAAGGAGAACATGACCAGGCCTGAGACTTGGCGAGGTCAATGACGAGGGTCGCGGTCCGCAAATAGTCCGCAAGAAGTCCGGCGGAGACCGATTCTCGCCGACGACGTCCAACGGTCCCGCCAACGCGTTGCCGCAGGTCAGGCCGTGTGTTCCGGCTTCAACCGACGACGACCAACGACCACCGAGAACCACGGCTTTCGTTCCGCTTCAATGTCTAAAGTTGCTCGCCTTCGCGCGTGACGATTTCCGATCGGGATCACCGGTGTGCAGGTGCCCGCTGTGTCGATCGCCGAGGGCGAGTCGCCTGCGGATGCCGTCGTACGCGAGGTGGAGGAGGAGGGGGCCGGCATCACGGCTAGGATCGTTCGCTCGCTCGGACTTGAGTCGTACGACATGTGGCCCGCAAAGCCCGAGGGTTCGGTCAAGACCTCGTACGCGCGCAGATCGAGGGACGGATGGTCGGCATGCTCGCCAACTCATTGGCGTCGGTCTCTGGCGTTCAACAACATCCTCGCGCACCATATCCCGCAGCTCGCCCGCCCGGAAGGCGCAGAAGACCGCACGGCGCTTCCGGTGTCGGGGGACGACGCGGAGGCCAAGACACAGGTCAGTGAATTGGTGGTTCGTCTCGGTTTCGACACCGTCGACGCCGGTTCGGCGGCCGAAAGCTGGCGGACCGAGCCCGAGAGCAGCGCGTACACGCCTCTTTACCTGGCCGACGCAGACACGCCGGACCAGGAAGTGATGAGCGCACTCTCCGGACCGGTATCGGCCGCAGCCCTGCGGGACGCGTTGAAGCGCGTCGAGCGTGTCGACGTGGCGGCGCGCCAGTTCTGAGGGTGCCGGCGGTCTTCACCGCTGCACGATTCACCCGGACGGCTTGATTCGGTCTCACTGTTGTGAACGAATGCTCCGGGTGACCAGGTATCCCAGGCGTCCGCGACCGGCTTGACGTGATGAACGACGTCCTCACCTTCGACATCGGAAAGACCGGATGCCGGGTTGCGCTCTGGCGCAACGGTATTCAGGTCGGCATGGCGGAGGGTCCGGGTGCCGTGGGCGTCGCCGATCCGGACGGCGTCGACCAGGCTGTGGCCAGTACGAAGCAAGCCCTCGACCGATTGCAGACAAGGTGCTCGCTCGGTGATGTCGGCGCTGTCGCTGTCGGTCTTGCCGGCATGGCGAGTGCGCCACACCGGCGTGTCGAACTCCTGCACAGGCTGGAGGGCCAACACCGGGGCGTGACCGTGTTGGTGACGAGTGACGCCGTGCTGCCCCATGTCGGCGCGCTGGCCGGGAACGCGGGAGTCGTACTCGCCGCAGGTACCGGCGCCACCGCGCTCGCGGTCGCCGCCGACGGGCACTATTGCCGCGTCGACGGTTGGGGGTACCTGCTCGGTGACGCCGGAAGCGGTTACGCCATCGGACGGGCCGGTCTGGAGCAGGCGCTGCGTGAGCACGACGGACGAGGTGGCAGCCCCGGCCTGATGAGTCGTGCACGCGAACGCTGGCCGGATCTGAGCACGTTGCCCTCGTCGCCGCCCAGCTCGAGCAGGACCGCGGTGTCAGCGCGGCCGTCGAAGCCGCCGCGCCGCAGATCACGGCAGCACTGGAGGTGATCGTCGAGCGACTCGAAACCGGTGGACGGCTGCTCTACGCCGGAGCCGGCACACCAGGGCGGCTCGCGGTGCTCGACGCCGCCGAATGCCTGCCCACGTTCGGCGCGGGCCCCGAGACCGTCCTGGCGATCATGGCCGGGGGAGAACGAGCGCTCACCCGTGCGGTCGAGGGCGCTGAGGACGACGCCGACCAGGGTGCGCGTGACAGGCACATGGCTCAGGTGAGCGAGCGCGACGTGCTGGTGGTGATCAGCGCATCGGGGCGCACGCCATACGTGCTCGGCGCAGCCGTCGCGGCTAAGCAGGTCGGTGCTGCGACCGTCGGCATCGTCAACAACGCGGGCACTGCCGTCGCAGACGCGGTCGACCTTCCCATCGAGGTGCTGACCGGTCCCGAGTTCGTCACCGGATCGACGCGATTGAAAGCGGGTACCGCGCAGAAGCTGGTGCTCAACATGCTCTCGACCACCGCGATGATCCGTCTCGGCAAAGTGCACGGCACGCTCATGGTCGACGTAGTGGCGACCAACGCGAAGCTGCAACGTCGCGCCTTGCGCATCGTGACCGAGACGACCGGCACCGACGACGCCACCGCTGCTGCGGCGCTCGCATCCTGTGACGGCAACGCGAAGTCGGCCATCACCTCCGTACTGCTGTACATCCCGGCCGAGGAGGCAGTGCGTCGGCTCGCTGCGGTGGACGGACATCTCGCGCGTGTCCTGAGCGGCGGCGAATAGCCGCTCACACGGGAATTGCGCTGCGCCGGAATCGGTTTCAGGTATTCGTCCGTAACAGGCGCCGAAAGGTCGCCGGGGTGATGGAATGGACGCATGGTGCAGCACATGAACCTTCGTGAGTACATCGACAAGCTGAAGATCGAGGGCTACTCGGTCGCCGGCGCGAGCGAGGAAGACCCGGTGCTGATCGCACCCGACGGCAAGGCTGTCGAGACCTGGCGCCAGGGCTACCCGTACGAAGAGCTTCTCGACCGGGACGTGTACGAGGAGGAGAAGTACAAGCTGCAGGTCGAACTGCTGAAGTTCCAGTACTGGACGCAGGACGTCGGCGCCAAGCACGTCATCGTCTTCGAAGGCCGCGACGCCGCCGGCAAGGGCGGCACGATCAAGCGCTTCGTCGAGCACCTCAACCCGCGTGCCGCCCGTGTGGTCGCGCTCAACAAGCCGTCCAACACCGAACAGGGCCAGTGGTACTTCCAGCGCTACGTCAACCACCTGCCGACCGCCGGTGAGATCGTGATGTTCGACCGCAGTTGGTACAACCGCGCGGGTGTCGAGCGCGTCATGGGCTTCTGCACCGACGAGGAGTACGACGTCTTCATGCGCCAGGCGCCCCGCTTCGAGCGGATGCTCGTCGAGAGCGGCACGACCGTCACCAAGTTGTGGTTCTCGGTGACCCAGGACGAGCAGCGCACCCGCTTCGCGCTGCGCCAGATCGACCCGGTGCGTCAGTGGAAGCTGTCGCCGATGGACCTGGAGAGCCTCGACCGGTGGGAGGCCTACACGAAGGCCAAGGAAGCCAACTTCGAGCTCACCGACAAGCGGTACGCGCCCTGGATCGTGGTGAAGAGCAACGACAAGAAGCGGGCTCGCATCAACGCGATGCGCGCCTTCCTGCACCAGTTCGACTACGAGGACAAGGACGAGTCCGTCGTCTTCGCCCCCGACCCGAAGATCGTGACTCGCGCGAAGCACACCGTCGGCGACTGATCGGCGGTCCCCGCCCCCCGCGTTTCAGGTCACAGTTTCGTCGAGCCTGCGGCGGCCGGTCCGGCGCGGTCCAGAGTTCGGCGGGCACGCTCGGGAAACCCACGACCGGCCGCGTCCAACCTCAACTACGTCAAGGACGGCACGATCGCCAATCAGGCGATCGTCAAAGTGGGCTCCGACGGCAAGATTGCCCTTTTTCACCGCAGCGTCGGCCCATGTGCTCGTCTATCTCACCGGGTCCGGCCCTTTCGTCGTGCGTTCCGGTCCGGTCGGCGAGAAGCACGGTGTGGCAGTGCGCCGCTCGCTATCAAGGCGTGGTGTGATGCATGGCACAAACGAAAGGAGGGACGATGGCGTTCCTGGACAAACCGAGCTCGGTCGCACCACCGGGCTACAGCCGCTGGCTCATTCCGCCGGCGGCGCTCGCGGTACACATGTCGATCGGGCAGGTGTACGCGTTCTCCGTCTTCAAGGCCTCATTGGTGGCCCGCTTCGACTCCTCACAGACCGCGGTCGCGTGGGTCTTCTCGATCGCGATCGTCTGCCTGGGTCTGTCCGCGGCGATCGGCGGAAGCTGGGTCGAGCGCAACGGTCCGCGACGGGCGATGCTGGTCTCCGCCGTCTTCTGGTTCACCGGCTTCCTGGTGGGCTCGCTCGGCATCGCCACCGGTCAGCTCTGGCTGCTCTACCTCGGGTACGGCATTCTCGGCGGCATCGGTCTGGGCATCGGCTACATCTCACCGGTCTCGACGCTGATCAAGTGGTTCCCCGACCGCCCGGGCCTCGCGACCGGAATGGCGATCATGGGATTCGGCGGTGGCGCCCTCGTCGCCGCGCCGCTGTCGAACTCGCTGATGCAGCGCTTCGACGGTGACTTCGACCCCACCGCGAAGGGTTCGGTCGCCTCGACGCACGCGTTGACGATGACCTTCCTGACGCTCGGCGTCATCTACCTGATCTTCATGATGATCGGTGTCGCACTGATCAGATTGCCGCAGGGATACGGCGGACACGACGACACCGTCGCCCACCATCCCGGACGAAACGGCGCACTGGTGCGGGCGAACGAGGCGATCAAGACCCGCCAGTTCTGGCTGTTGTGGATCGTGTTGTTCTGCAACGTGACTGCCGGTATCGGCATCCTCGAGCAGGCCGCCCCCATGATCCAGGACTTCTTCCGCAGCGGCGGCAGCTCGGCGATCACCGCAGCCGTCGCGGCCGGGTTCGTCGGCATGCTCAGCCTGGCCAACATGGGCGGACGCTTCGTCTGGTCGGCACTGTCGGACTACATCGGACGCAAGCCGATCTACATGTTGTACCTGGGTGTCGGAGCGGTCATGTACCTGCTGCTCGCCTCGACCGGACACAAGGCGACGTGGATGTTCGTCGTCTTCGCGCTGGTGATCATCTCCTTCTACGGCGCCGGCTTCGCGACCGTCCCCGCCTATCTGAAGGACCTCTTCGGCACGCTGGAAGTGGGCGCGATCCATGGCCGGTTGCTGACCGCGTGGTCGGCGGCGGGTGTCGCCGGACCGCTGATCATCAACGGCTTCCTGGATGCCGCCGGTAAGCCAGGATCGCTCACGGCGGCCGATTACCGTCCGGCGATGTTCACGATGGTCGGTGTGCTGGCGGTCGGCTTCGTCGCGAACCTGCTGATCACCGTCGTGAACGAGAAGCACTTCGACCAGCTCGCCGAGCCGGAGAAGAAGTACCGCTCGCGCGATGCAGCCGCAGCGACCACGGGAGGATTCGAATGAGCAACAACGAGATTCGGGAAGAACCCCGGGACGAGGTCCGGCACGAGCAGGTGCCGGGTCAGCACGCGAGCACCAGTCCGCTGATGGTCGCCCTCGCGTGGGCGCTCGTCGCGATGCCGCTGCTCTACGGGCTGTGGCAGGCCGTCATCAAGGCGTCCAAGCTGTTCGCCTGAACGAACGCGAATCGGCCGGCCGGGAGTCATCCCGGCCGGCCGATTCATTGGTGAATCAGGCTGATTCGATCAATCAGCGGTGCAGGTCGAAGCGGTCCAGCTCCATGACCTTGACCCAAGCGTCGACGAAGTCGCGGGTGAACTTCTCCTGCGCGTCGTCCGAGGCGTACACCTCGGCGACGGCGCGCAGCTCGGAGTTCGCACCGAAGACCAGGTCGGCGCGGCTACCGGTAAAGGTGGCACCGGACGTGGCGTTCTTGCCGTTGTAGAGGTCGCCCTCGCCGCGCTCCCAGGAGGTCTCCAGGTCCAGCAGCGTGACCAGGAAGTCGTTGGTCAGCGCACCCTCGCGGTCGGTGAGCACGCCCACCTTGGAGCCGGCGGTGGCGGCGTGCCAGGCCATGCGGATCATGAACGGGGCGTAGGTGCCGAAGTCGGCCGGCCACCAGTCCTTGGAGTCGGTCATCACGTGTGCGATGTCCTTCTTCACCTCGGCCAGGTCGAGGGCCTCGAACGCCTTGACGTAGTCGAACTCCTCGCCGAGCGGGTTATGGGCCGGGGAGTTCTTGGCGAGGATCTTGATGTTCAGGCGGTTCGGCCACCACCGCTTGTTGTGGTCGGGGTCCGCTGCCGCGCTGTGGGTCACCGGGCAGCGGGCCTCCTTGGCCTCGCCCTGGTCGTTGGTCTCCTCGATCGTCGTGGTCTCGATCGGGTCGGACACATCAGTCATTTGTGATTCCTGACTTCGTCAGGGTTGAACCGGCGGTCGTGCAAGCGGGGCACATGCCCCAGTAGATGACCTCGGCCTCGTCGATGACGAAACCGTGGTCGTCGTTCGCCGTCAGGCAGGGTGCGTGGCCGACCGAACAGTCGACGTCGGCGATCACCCCGCAGGATCGGCAGACCAGGTGGTGATGGTTGTCGCCGCGTCGCCACTCGTACCGGGCGGGGGAGCCGGCGGGTTCGATCTTGCGCACCAAGCCGGACGCCGTCAGCGCCGACAGGCAGTCGTACACGGCCTGGTGCGAGACGGCCGGCAACTGTGCGCGTACAGCCCGCAGGATCTCACTCGCGTCCGCGTGTTGGTTGGCGCGGACAGCGTCGAGCACGGCGACGCGAGGGCGAGTCACGCGCAGGCCGGCCTCACGCAGGCTGCGGTCGAGCTTCTCGGTCATCACCCCTCATGTCTATCCCGTTTTCTTGAACGATTTAAAACAAGCAGGTGAACGGTCTCCCATTGTGGACGCCGCCACACTGTGCTGCAGTGGGCGCATGGACAGCAGCCAGGAACGGGTCGTCTCGGCCACCCGCGTCATCGACGCACCCGTGGACGTCATCTTCGAACTCATCGCCGATCCTGCCCGGCAGCCGGAGTGGGACGGAAACGACAACCTCTCGAAAGCCGCTGCAGGACAACGGGTTCACCAGGTCGGTGATGTTTTCCGGATGACCACGACGAAGGGCAAGGAACGCGACAACCACGTCGTCGAGTTCGAGGAGGGTCGGTTGATCGCCTGGAAGCCCTCCGGTGTCGGCGAGCCGCAGGCGGGCCATCTGTGGCGCTGGGAACTCGAACCGATCGACACCGGCTCGACCCGGGTGACGCACACCTACGACTGGACCGGCCTCAGCGACGAACAGCGCTTCGAACGGGCGCGCTGGACGACGTCCGAACGGTTGCTGGGTTCGATCGACCGACTGGCAGCTGCGGTCGAATAGACCTCAGCCGCAACAGCTTCCGCCGCAGCAGCCGCCGCCTTCGGGGGCGTCCTCGAGGGCAAGCGTGAGCGCCTTGGCGAAGGTGTCGACCGGCTGCGCACCGCTGACGCCGAAGCGCCCGTCGACGACGAAGAACGGTACGCCGTTGATCCCGATGCCCCTGGCCTGATCGGCGTCCGAGCGCATCGCGGTGTCGTACTGCTCGGAGCCGAGAGCCTCACCGATCTCGTCCGCGGACAGCCCGTGCTCGGTGCCGATGCGGGTCAGCACGTCCTTGTCGGCGATGTTCTCGCCGTGCTCGAAGTGCGCAGCGAAGAGCGCGCGATTGACCTCGGTCGCAACGCCACGCATCTGAGCCAGGTGCACCAGGTGGTGTGCCAGCCGGCTGTTGGCGACCTTGAGGTTGGCGTAATCGAACTGCAGACCGTCGGCAGCGGCGACGCCGGCTACCTGCTCGGTCATCGCCTCGATCTGGTCGCGGGGCATGCCCTTGGATTCGGTCAGGTAGTCGATCTCCGAACCCTCGAAGTGCTCGGGAAGGTTCGGGTCGAGCTGGTAGCTGTGCCAGATGACCCGGACGTCGTCGCGGCCCTCGAAATCGGCCAGCGCCTGGTGGAAACGTTCGGTGCCGATGAAGCACCACGGGCAGGCGAGATCGGACCAGATGTCGACGTTCATGCCCCTATCAAAGCCGGGGACCGCCTCCGCATTCCCGCCGGGGCCCGCGAGTGTCATGAGGGATGAGGCAGACACGCCTCATCCCTCATGACACTCGAACCGGACTCGTTGTGGTCAGCGGACGATCGCCACCGGGCACTTGGCGGAGTGCAGGACACCGTGGCTCACCGAGCCCAGCATCATGCCGCGGAACCCGCCGCGACCGCGCGTGCCGATGGCGAGCATCGAGGCGCCGACGCGGTCGGCCTCGGCGGCGAGAGCGGACGCCGGATCGCCCTCGATTACCTCGGCGGTGATGGAGAGGTCGGGGTGATCCGTGCGGAGCCGATCAGCAGTGCCGCGCAACTCGGCCTCGACCGCTTGGTGGATGCCTTCACCGGCGGTCATCAGCACCGCGCCGTCGACGTACGAGGCGGCTGCGATGGTCGCGGCAGGCTGCGACCACACGGCCACCAGGTGCAGCGGCGCACCGCGTTCTGCGGCCACCTCGCAGGCCATCGCGAGGGCCCGCTGGGACGGCTTGGAGTCGTCCACCCCGACCACGATCGGGTGTTGCGGACCGACGGACGGTGCATCCGCGCGGACCACCACGACCGGGCACTTCGCATGTGCCGCAACGGCATACGAGACCGAACCGAGCAGAGCCGACAGCACCGGACCACGTCCGCGACTGCCGAGCACGATCACGCGCGCACCCTCAGCCGCCTCGACGAGGATCTCGGCCGGGTTGCCCAGCGAGTGGTGCGGTTCGACGTCGGACGCACCCAGCGCGGACGCCTTCTCCGCACCGATCTTCGCCATCTCGACGGCGCCGTCCTCGATGACCTGGCGGTCGATCATCACCCCTGCGCCGGCGTCCGCGAACGTGGGCATTGCGGTGGCGGACACGACGCGCAGCTTGTCGCCGCTGCGTCGTGCCTCACTGGCCGCCCATTCGAGAGCGCGTTCGCAGTCCGGGGTGTCGTTGTAGCCGACGACGATCATGGCTGAACCTCCCACTCGTTCCTACTATCCAGTGTAGTGAACGGAGTCGGGCTCAAGCCAGGACGTCGACCATCTCGTGTTCGCGCACTCCGGCGATCAGGCGGGCCAGGTGGTACCGGCTGTCGCCGAAGGTGTGCTCGATCTGCGTCAGTCGCGTGGTGTGGTGGCCGACCGAGTATTCCGCGGTCATGCCGATGCCACCGTGCAACTGGATCGCTTCCTGTCCCACGTGGCGACCGGTGCGCCCGGTGATCAGCTTCAGCCGCGACGCGGTCGCGCTGTCACCCGGGTGGTCGGCTATTGCCATCGACGCGAAATTGACTGTGCTGCGGGCCAGTTCGACGCTGACGTACATGTCGGCAGCGCGCTGGGTCAGCGTCTGGAAAGCCGCCAGCGGCACGCCGAACTGCTTGCGCGTCTTGAGGTACTCCACGGTCGAGCGCAGCGCCGCACCCATGGCGCCGAGCGCTTCACCGCCGAGCGCGATGATGCCGACATTGAGGCCTTCGGCGAGCAGGTCGAGGTCGCCGAGGCGGATCGCCTCGGCGCTTTCGAACGAAACGCTCGCGCCGGACGCCTTCGGTTCCCTGACCAGGAAGACGCAGGTGCAGCCCTCATCCGGGCACTGCGCCGTGGTGACGACGGCGTCGGCCTCGGTCAGGTCGTTGTTGCCGAGCTTGTGACCGGTGATAGTCCATCCGTCGTCGGACTTGGTCGCGGTCGCCTCCGGGTGTTCGGGGTCCCAGGCGCGGCCGGGCTCGGCCAGTGCCGTGAGTACGACCGAACTGCCGTCGACGATCGACTCGAGCAGGTCGTCGCCGCCCTCGCCACGGGCGATCATCACGGCAGCCGCCATGGCGTCGGCGTAGGGGAGTTCGAGGCGGGCAGCGCCCAGTTCGGCCGCGGCGATGGAGACCTCGACCGGGCTCGCGCCCATGCCGCCGGCGTCCTCGGAGATGGGCAGACCCAGCAAGCCCATCTCGGCGATGGCCGTCCAGGCGTCCCGGTCGAGCGGCCGCGGACCGACCGGTACATCACCGGAAGTTTCCTGCGGCACAAGGCGATTCGCCATCTCGCGCACCGCGCTCTGCAGGGCCTTCTGTTCGTCGTCGTAGGTGAAGTCCATGGTTGTTCAGCCCTTCAGTCCGAGGATGCCGCCGGAGATGACGCTGCGCTGCACCTCGTTGGATCCGCCGTAGATGGAAGCCTTGCGGAAGTTGAGATACATGGGCGTGGAGCGCGCTGCCCACTCCTCGATGTCGTCGGTCGGCGTCCAGTGCAGCGACGCCGGTCCGGCGATGTCGGTGATGAGTTCGAGGACCTCCTGCTGCAACTCGCTGCCGCGCAACTTCAGGATCGAGGACACCGGGTCCGGCTTGCCCTCCTTGCTGTTGCCCGCGACGCGCATGACGGTGACCTCGAGGGCCATCACCTCGGCCTCGAGCTCGGCGATCCGGGCCGCGAGCAGCGGGTCGTCCAGCATGGTGCCGGTCGCCGTCTTCGTCTGTGCCGCATAGGCTTTCGCGTCGGCGAGGTTGCGCTTGATCGAGCCCACGGGAGCGACACCGACACGCTCGTTGCCGAGCAGGAACTTCGCGTAGTCCCACCCCTTGTTCTCCTCGCCGACGAGCTGGTCAGCCGGCACGCGGACGTTCTCGAAGAACACCTCGTTGACCTCGTGGCCGCCGTCGATCAACTTGATGGGACGCAGGGTCACGCCGGGGGAGTTCATCTCGATGAGCAACATCGAGATGCCCATCTGCTTCTTCGGCGCGTTCGGGTCGGTGCGCACCAGGCAGAAGATCCAGTCGGCGAACTGCCCGAGCGTCGTCCAGGTCTTCTGACCGTTGACGATGTATTCGTCGCCCTCGCGGACGGCGGTGGTGCGCAACGAGGCCAGGTCGGAGCCGGCGTCCGGCTCGGAGAAGCCCTGGCACCACCAGATGTCGAGGTTCGCGGTGGGCGGCAGGAAGCGCTCCTTCTGCTCCTGCGAGCCGAAGGAGGCGATGACCGGGCCGATCATGTTGGCGTTGAACGCCAGCGGCGGCGGGACGTTGGCCGCCTGCATCTCGGTGCGCCAGATGTGCCGCTGCAGTTCGGTCCAGTCCTTGCCACCGAACTCGGTCGGCCAGTGCGGGACGGCCAAGCCGTGCTCGTTGAGCAACCGCTGGGCGCGACGCATGACGTCGGGGTCGACCTCGCCGTCCTTGGACAGGCCGGAGCGAAGCTCCTCGGGAACGGTCTCGGTGAAGAACCGGCGCATTTCCTGCTGGAAAGCCCGGTCCTCGTCGGTCAACTGGCGTTGCATCGTTCAGCCTCGATCCATCGGACGGCAGTGGTTGTTCTCACGGTAGACGTTCGATCCCGGCTTGGTAAGCGTTTGCTTAGTCGAGTTCGGTCCGGCATCCGCTGTGCCGCCGGAGCGGGTGCGGCAGAGTGTGATCCATGACGCAACCCAGTGATGTGGAGATTGCCGCCACCACCCCCATGCGGCCCATCGAAGACGTCGCCGAACGAGCCGGCATCCCGGCTCGGGCCTTGTACAAGTATGGCGATCACAAAGCCAAGGTCGACGTGCGACACGTCGCCGCTTCGCAGCGCAGGCCCGGTTCGAAGCTGGTGCTGGTGACCGCGACCAGTCCGACCCCGGCGGGCGAGGGCAAGACGACGACCAGCGTCGGTCTCACCGACGCGCTCAACCAACTGGGCGAGAACGCGATCGTCTGCCTGCGCGAGCCCTCGCTCGGTCCGGTGTTCGGGATGAAGGGCGGCGCGGCCGGCGGTGGTTACGCGCAGCTGAACCCGATGGCCGACATCAACCTGCACTTCACCGGCGACTTCGCCGCGATCGCAGCGGCCCACAACCTCTTGGCTGCAATGCTCGACAACCACCTGCACCACGGCAACGAGCTCGGCATCGACCAGCGGCGCATCCTGCTCAAGCGGGTGCTCGATGTGAACGATCGGGCGCTGCGCGACATCGTCATCGGACTCGGCGGCGTCATCAACGGCATCCCGCGCGAGTCGGGGTTCGACATCGTCGTGGCCTCGGAGATCATGGCGATCTTCTGTCTGGCCACTTCCCTGGAGGACCTGCGCGAACGGATCGGACGCATCGTCGTGGCCCGCACGCGTGACAACAAGCCGGTGACCGCGGCTGATCTGAAGGCCGACGGCGCGATGACAGCCCTGCTCAAGGACGCGTTGTCGCCCAACCTCGTCCAGACCCTCGAGGGCAACCCGGCGTTCGTGCACGGCGGTCCCTTCGCGAACATCGCGCATGGTTGCAACTCGGTCATGGCGACGAATGCCGGTCTCGCACACGCAGACTGGGTCGTGACTGAAGCAGGCTTCGGTGCCGACCTCGGCGCGGAGAAGTTCGTCGACCTCAAGTGCCGCATGACCGGGCTGCGTCCGGACGTCGTCGTGATCGTTGCGACGATCCGTTCGATGAAGTACCACGGCGGCGTTGCCACGGCCGATCTGACGACCGAGAACCTGCAGGCGTTGGACGACGGTCTGCTGAACCTCTACCGCCACTTGGAGAACATCCAGAACGTCTTCGGTCTGCCGGTCGTCGTTGGCATCAACCGTTTCCCCTCCGACACCGACGCCGAGATCGACCTGCTGCGCAAGCGCATGGCCGACCGCGGGGTGTCGGTGCAACTCGCGACCCACTTCGCCGACGGTGGCGAAGGTGCACTCGACCTGGCGCGCGCCGTCCGACTCGCCGTGGCCGAGAGCCCGTCACCCGACCTGCAGTTCACCTACGGCGACGAGGCATCCTTGGAGGAGAAGCTGCACGCCGTTGCGACGCGCGTGTACCGCGCGGGTTCGGTCGACATCCCGGCCGCGGTCCGCAGGCAGATCGCCGCACTCGAGGCGGAGGGGTACGGCGACCTGCCGGTCTGCGTCGCCAAGACCCAGATGTCCTTCTCGACCGATCCGGCATTGCGCGGAGCGCCCACGGGACACACCCTCGAGGTGCGGGAGGTCCGTCTCGCCGCCGGCGCAGGCTTCGTCGTCTTCGTCTGCGGCACCATCATGACGATGCCCGGATTGCCGAAAACTCCTGGTGCAGAACGTATCTCGGTCGATGCGGAGGGTCAGGTCACCGGTCTGTTCTGAGACTCGCCGAGTGGCCGGGCTGTGAACCGGTGGCCGGGACATAACCCGGCCACCCGACCGTAGCCCGGCCACTCGGTGAGTCAGACGTGAGTCAGACTCCGGTGCCGACCAGGCTGCCGATGCCGAAGGTCACGGCCATCGCGAGCGATCCGCCGAGGACGTTGCGAAGGACGGCGGCGCGCACGTTCGCCTCGCTGAGACGGGCGCTGACGGCGCCGGTGATCATCAAACCGATGGCGACCGCGAGGAAGGTCACCGGCACGTTGATGCTGCTCGGCAGCAGGATGACCAGCACCGGCAGCAGCGCCCCGAGAGTGAACGCGCCCATCGAGGCCCAGGCGGCGTGCCAAGGGTTGGTGTATTCGTCGGGATCGATCCCGAGTTCGACCTCGGCGTGCGCGGCGAGCGCGTCGTTGGCGGTGAGCTTCACCGCGACCTGTTCCGCGAGCTCGCGATCCAGACCCTTGCTCTGGTAGATCTGCGTAAGCTCCTCGAGTTCCTCCTCGGGCATCTCCTCCAGCTCGCGAATCTCTTTGGCGATCAACGCTTTCTCGCCGTCGCGCTGAGTGCTGACCGAGACGTACTCGCCGGCCGCCATGGAGAGTGCTCCCGCGACCAGTCCGGCGCTGCCCGCGACCAACAAGGACTGACGGTCGTTGGTCGCACCGGCGACACCGATGACCAGCCCCGCAACGCTGATGATGCCGTCGTTGGCACCCAGCACTGCGGCGCGCAACCAGTTGAGCCGGCTGGCCGTGCTCTCGGTGTGCGGTTCGTCGGGGTGCGGGACGACGGCGTCCGCCTTCGTGGCGTCGGTGCTCATGCCGTTCCTCCCTCGCGTCGTCTGTCTGTGCACGCAAGTGTGCACGCAACTGTGCACGGAGCGCTCCATCCAACTGTGCTCGGGCGAAGCGGCGGTGTCCACGAAGGGAAGGCTCATCTGACCAGCCGGCAGCAGGCCTATCGTTGCCGCATGGCAACCGATGATCTGAAGGATTCCTGGCGCGCACTGTTCGCGCTGTTGTTCGGGTTCTTCATGATCCTGGTCGACTCCACGATCGTCTCGGTCGCGACGCCGGCGCTGATCGAGGGACTGGGCGCCGACATCACCGGGGTGGTGTGGGTGACCAGCGCCTACCTGCTCGCGTACGCGACGCCGCTGCTGATCACCGGACGCCTCGGCGACCGCTTCGGTCCCAAGCGGGTGTACCTCGTCGGGCTCACCGTGTTCACGCTTGCGTCCTTGTGGTGCGGCCTGACGTCGTCCATCGGCGGGCTCATCACCGCGCGCGTCGTGCAGGGCGTCGGCGCAGCCCTGTTGTCGCCGCAGACGATGACGATCATCACCCGTATCTTCCCGGCCGAACGGCGTGGCGCCGCGATGGGTGCGTGGGGCGCGACCGCGGGAGTCGCGACGCTCGTGGGTCCCATCCTCGGCGGCGTGCTGATCGACGAGCTCAGCTGGGAATGGATCTTCATCATCAATGTGCCGATCGGGGTGCTCGCGTTCGTGCTGGCCTGGCGACTGGTGCCCGACCTGTCGGTGCAGTCGCATCGCTTCGACCTGCTCGGTGTGGGGCTGTCGGCGGTCGGGATGTTCCTGGTGGTGTTCGGTATTCAGGAGGGACAGCGTTATGACTGGGGCACCATCACGGGGTTCATCTCGGTGCCACTGCTGATCATCGGGGGACTGCTCGTCCTGGCCGCCTTCGTGTACTGGCAGCGGGTGAACCGATCCGAGCCGTTGGTGCCGCTGGTCCTGTTCAGCAACCGCAACTACTCTCTTGCCAACGTGGCGATCGCGACCGTCGGACTGGCGATCACCGCGATGGCGTTCCCGATCATGCTCTGGGCGCAGGTGGTGCGCGGCTGGACGCCGACCCAGGCGGCGCTGCTGCTCGCACCGATGGCCCTGCTCACCGCCGCGCTCGCACCCTTCGTCGGACGCCTGGTCGACCGGATGCATCCGCGGATCCTCGCCGGGTTCGGGCTCTCCTGCTTCGTGGTGGCGCTGGTGTGGCTCGGGTACCTGCTCGACCGAGACACGCCGTTGTGGCTCGTGCTGATGCCGATCCTGCTGCTGGGCGTCGCCAACGGCTTCATGTGGTCACCGCTGTCGGTGACCGCAACGCGCACCCTGCCGCCGCAGCGAGCCGGCGCCGGTTCGGGTGTCTACAACACCACCCGCCAGGTCGGCGCGGTGCTCGGCAGTGCCGCGATCGCCTCGTTGATGGAGGCTCGACTGGCCGACCGGCTCGGCGCGGGGGTGGGGTTGACCTCACCGGAACCCGGCGCCGCCGGAGGATCGATCGGTCACATTCCGCACGTCGCCCACGAGTTCTCCCGCGCGATGGGTGAATCGCTGTACCTGCCGGCGGCCGTCGTCCTCATCGGCGTCGTCGCCGTGTTGTTCTTCACTGATCCGCACGGTGTGAAGGCGGACGCGTGAACCGGCACGTCGTCGGGGCTGCGATCGTCGACGATCTGGCTGCACCGACGCTTCTGCTCGCGGCCCGCAGGTCAGCCCCCGCAGCCCTTGCCGGCGGCTGGGAGTTCCCCGGCGGCAAGGTCGACGAGAGTGAGAGCCACGAGATGGCGATGCACCGAGAACTGTTGGAGGAGTTGGGAGTTCACGTCCATCTCGGCGACGAGGTGCCCGGTCCGCAGGACGGCGGTTGGCCGCTCGGCGAGAACTATCTGATGTTCGTCTTCTTGGCTGTCATCACCTCGGGCGTACCCGCGCCGCTGGAGGATCACGACGAGTTGCGCTGGCTGCCGCTCGATGATCTGTTCGACGTGGGCTGGTTGCGCGACGATCTGCCGATCGTTCACCTGCTGCATTCGCGTTGGTCACGGGCGGGCTCGTAGGCTCGGCCCCGTCAGCGCATCCGTCGGCAGGGGAGAGCCCGATGAAGTACGTCGAGAACAAGGTCGTCCTGATCGGTGCCGGCGCGGTCGGCATCGCCTACGCGTACGCGCTGGTCAACCAGGGCATCGCCGACGAACTGGTGCTGCTCGACACCGACGAGAACCGCACCCGTGGCGAGGTCACCGACCTCAACCACTGCGAGGCGTGGGCGCCGAGTCCGATCACCGTCACCCACGGCGGCTACGAGGAGTGCAGGGACGCCGCCATCGTCGTGCTGTGTGCCGGTGCTGCTCAGAAGGCCGGCCAGACCCGGCTCGACATGGTGGGCACCAACGTCCGCATCACCCAGGACATCGTCAGCGAGGTCATGGCGTCCGGGTTCGACGGCATCTTCCTGGTGGCTACGAACCCGGTCGACATCCTCACCTACGCCACCTGGCGGCACAGCGGTCTGCCGTCGGCACAGGTGCTCGGATCGGGCACCAGCCTCGACACGGCGCGACTGCGGTACAACCTGGCGCAGTACTTCGAGGTGGCCACCACCAACGTCCACGCGATGATCATCGGCGAACACGGCGACTCCGAGCTGCCGGTGTGGAGCGCCGCGTCGATCGCGGGCCGCTCCCTCGCCAAGCGCATCGCGGCGAACCCGCAGATCGAGGCCGACATCGAGGACATCTATGTGCGGACGCGGGACGCCGCCTACGACATCATCGCCGCCAAGGGATCCACCAGTTATGGCATCGGCATGGCGCTGGCCCGCATCACCCGGGCGATCCTGTCGAACCAGAAGGTGACGCTGCCGGTGTCCGCGCTGCTCGAAGGGCAGTACGGCCAGGAGGGCATCTACATCGGGGTGCCGGCCAGCATCGGCCGCCGCGGGGTGCGCGAGGTGGTCGAACTCGACCTGGACGACCAGGAGACGCAGCGCTTCACCGCCAGCGCAGACACGCTACGGGCGGTCATGCGCGAGTTCTGGCCCGAGGCCTGAACCGAAAACGCGTGAGACGTGGTCGCTTTGCACCAGGACGACCACGTCGCACGCGTCTTTCCGGCCTACAGCTTCTCGGGCTCGAACATCGACCCGGCCTCGTCGGAGGAGTCACCGGTCTGGTCGGTGGCGACCGCCTTGACCTCGTGCGGCTGCAACTCCCCGGACGCGATCTGCTCGGCGTAATGGCAGGCGACCCGGTGTCCCTGGGTCACGCCGTCGATCTGCACGATGCGCAGTTCGGGACGGTCCGTGTCGCACTTAGTCTCCTGCTTCCACGGGCATCGGGTGTGGAAACGGCAACCGCTCGGCGGGTTGGCCGGGCTCGGAAGGTCGCCGACCAGGATGATCCGTTCCCGACTGTCCTCGACGACCGGGTCGGGTACCGGGACTGCTGACAACAGCGCGCGCGTGTACGGGTGCAGCGGGTGCGCGTACAGGCCGTCGGCGTCCGATTCCTCGACCAGTGAGCCGAGGTACATCACGCCGATGCGGTCACTGATATGGCGCACCACCGCAAGGTCGTGCGCGACCACCAGATAGGTGAGTCCGAACTCTTCCTGAAGGTCTTCCAACAAGTTGATGACCTGGGCTTGCACCGACACATCGAGCGCGGAGACGGGCTCATCGGCGACGATCAGCTTCGGGTCCACCGACAGTGCCCGGGCGATACCGATGCGCTGACGCTGCCCGCCGGAGAACTCGTGCGGGTACTTCTTCAGAGCAGCGGGAGGCAGACCCACGGCCGACAGCAGTTCGCGCAGCCGCTTGTTGGCGGCCGCCTTGTCCTTCGCGAGTCCGTGGGCGTTCATGCCCTCGAGCAGCAGCGCCTCGACGGTCTGGCGGGGGTCAAGGGAGGACAGCGGGTCCTGGAAGACCATCTGCATGTCTTTGCGCTTGCGGCGCAATTCCTCACCCTGAAGCGAGGCGACGTCGACGCCGTCGAAGATCACCGTGCCCTCGGTCAGGTCTTCCAGGCGTAGCAACGCACGTCCGAATGTCGACTTGCCGCAACCGGATTCGCCGACCAGACCGTACGTCTCGCCGCGCTTGATCTGCAGGTCGACGCCGTCGACCGCGTACACATAGCCGACCGTCTTGTCGAAGATCACTCCCCGCTTGATCGGGAAGTGCACCTTCAGGCCCGTGACGTCGACCAGGACGTCGTCGCCGTCGGAGCGGTTCGTGCGGTCCTGTTCGGTGGTGGCGGTGCTCATCGGCGGTCCTTCCTTCGATCGGGTTGAAGCAGCGCAGGAACCGGTCTGCGTCGAAACCGGGTTCGATCTGCTCCAACTCGGGGGTCTGCTCGGTGCACCGACCGATCGGCTGCGAACACCGCGGCGCGAACGCGCAGGCCGACGTCCAGGGCAGGTTGTCGGCAACCGAACCGGGCACCGGGTTGAGACGGCCGCGGGGCGCGTCCAACCGGGGGATCGACTGCAGCAGACCGTAGGTGTACGGGTGACGCGGCTGGGCGAACAGGTCGTGGCGCGCAGCACGTTCGACGATGCGTCCGCCGTACAGCACGTTGACCTCCTCGCACAGTCCGGCAACGACGCCCAGGTCGTGGGTGATCATCACCAGAGCGGTTCCCGAGTCACGGACGAGTTCGCCGAGCAGGGTGAGGATCTGTGCCTGAATGGTGACGTCAAGGGCGGTGGTCGGCTCGTCGGCGATCAGCAGGCGAGGCTTGCAGGCGAGCGCCATTGCGATCAACGCGCGTTGACGCATGCCGCCGGACAGTTGGTGCGGGTACTCCTTCAACCGCCGATTCGGGTCGGGAATGCCGACCTTGTCGAGAAGCTCCTTCGCCTCCGGCATCGCCTGTTTGCGGGAGAGGCCGCGGTGTCGCTCGATGACCTCGGTGACCTGAATGCCCAGGGGTACAACGGGATTGAGCGAGGACAGTGGGTCCTGGAAGATCATCGCGACGTCGCGTCCGCGGCGTTCACGCATCTGGTTGTCCGACAGGGACAGCAGGTCGGTGCCCTCGAACTCGACGGTGCCGGAGACCTTGTTGCCGCGCTTGGGAAGCAGGCCCATGATCGCCATCGACGTGACCGACTTGCCGCAGCCCGACTCACCGACGAGACCGACGGTCTGGCCGGGGCGGACGTCGAAGGACACTCCGTCGACGGCACGGAAGGGCTTCTTGCCCTTCGTGCCGAAGTCGACGGTCAGATCGCGCACGCGCAGCAGCGCCTCGGACGAGGCAGGCCGGCGCCGCGGGGTTGTTTCAGTGGTTGTCGTCACCGTGGGTCACCTCCGGGACTTCGGGTCGAGGGCTTCGCGCAGGGACTCACCCATGAGCGTGAAGCCGAGTGCGGCGGCGATGATGCACAGCGCCGGGTAGACGGCCATGTGCGGGAAGGCGTCGACGAGGTCCTGCGCCTTGCCGAGCATCTGGCCCCACTCGGGCGAGGTGTCGTCGGGGTTGCCGGCGCCGAGGAACGACAGCGCGGCCGCGTCGATGATCGAGGTGGCGAACACCATCGTGGCCTGCACCAGCACCGGCGACAACGAGTTGGGCAGCATGTGCCTGAACACGATCGCCGACGGTTTCACACCGAGCGCACGCGCGGCGAGCACGTGATCGCTGGAGCGCTGCGCCATCATCGAACCGCGCAGCAACCGGGCGAAGGTCGGTGTCATCGCGACGCCGATCGCCACGATCACCGTGGTCTGCGAGGCGCGGCCGAACATCGCCGCGATCGAGAAGGCCAGCAGCAGTGACGGCAGCGACAGCATGATGTCGACGATGCGCATCACCAGCGAGTCGACCCAGCCACCGAGGGCGCCGGCGAGGGTGCCGAGGATCAGCCCGCCGACGAAGGCGAAACCGGTCGCGCTGAACGCGATGATCAGCGTGTTGCGCGAGCCGTAGATAAGTCGGCTCAGCAGGTCGCGGCCGCTGGTGTCGCCACCGAGCGGGTAGCCGTCCTGGGCGTCCGGCACCTGGTGGTTGGCCGAAACCTGGTCGATGAGGTCGCGCGCCGTCGGGTCGTGCGGCGCGAGCAGCGGCGCGAAGATCGCCATCAGGAATATCAGTGCCACGATCACCGCACCGATGATGAACATCGGGTTGCGGCGCAGCCGCTCCCAGGCGCTGGCGATGAGGCTGACGCCCTCGCCGTCCTTGATGCCACCGGCGTCGACGTCGGAACGCGCGGTAGACTCGGCGAGCTCGTCGATGCGCGCCTTCTTGGAGTTTGCGTTGAGAACCATCGTCGATCACCGGATCCTGACGCGCGGGTCGATGTACGCGTACGCGATGTCGACCAGCAGATTGATGAGCACGTAGGTCAGTGCGGCCATGATGATCAGCACCTGCACCACCGAGTAGTCGCGGGTCTCGAAGCCGACCTTCATCGCATCGCCCAGCCCGGGGATCGAGAACACCGTCTCGGTCAGCACCGCACCGGTGAGCAGACCACCGACCTGCAGACCGATGGTGGTGACCACCGGGAGCATCGCGTTGCGCAGCACGTGGCGGGTGCGGATGGTGGCCGGCTTCAGACCCTTGGCCTCCGCGGTGCGGATGAAGTCCTCGTCCAGCACGTCGAGCACCGACGCACGGGTGATGCGGAAGATCACCGCGAACGGGATGGTGGCCAGGGCGATCGCCGGCAGGATCAGGTGTTTCGCGGCGTCCCATGCGGCGTCGTACTCGCGGGTGATGAGTCCGTCGAAGATGAAGAACCCGGTGACGCGGGTGGCGTCGAGCTCGGGACTCTGGCGACCGGCGACCGGCAGCAGGTGCCAGTCGACCGCGAAGAACTGCTTGAGGATCACCGCGAGGAAGAACACCGGCACGGCGACGCCGACCAGCGAGACCAGAATGCCCAGCCCGTCGAAGATGCCGCCGCGCCGCTTCGCCGCGAGGTAGCCGAGGGGGATCGCGGTGATGAGTGCCAGCACGATCGCGAAACCGGTGAGTTCGATCGTGGCGGGGAGGCGGTCGAGGAACACCTTCATGGCGTCGGTGCCGGCCGCGACCTGCGAGCTCACACCGAAGTCGCCGCGCAGGGCGTTGGTGAGGAACTTCCAGTACTGCACCGGCAGCGGCTGGTCGAGACCGAGGGTCTTGCGCAATTGAGCGGCGCGTTCGGGGGTGGCGCGCTCACCGAGCATGGCGGACACCGTGCCGCCGGGGAGCATGCGCAACCACACGAAGATCAACAGAGACAGCGCGAACAACACGCCGATCATCTGGATCACCCGGCGGGCGATGTAACGCAGCAACGCGGGCTCCTTCCGTGGGGGTGGGGTACGTGGTCGGCCGGCTCACGGGGCGAGGGTGCCGGCAGACGAACCGGCGGCCGTGCCCGGTAACACTAGGACACGGCCGCCGGCTACGGCTGAACCTTGCTTACTTCTTGGGGCTTACTTCTTGACCGCGGTGGAGAAGTCCTCCGAGGTCAGCGGGCTGGCCACGATGCCGCTGATGTTCTTGCCGAACACGATCGCCGGCGGCGAGTTCGAGATCGGCAGACCGGGCAGGTAGTCCTTCATCAGCTTCTCGCTCAGCTTCTTGTACGCAACCGTGCGCTGTCCGGCGTCGACGATGCTGTCGGCGTCGGTGATCTCCTTCTGCAGCTGCGCGCCCCACGGGTAGGAGGTGACGCCCATCTGCTTGCCGATGAAGAAGTTGGCCAGGAAGTTGTCCGGGGTGTTGTAGTCACCGGTCCAACCGATGAAGAACGCCGGCGACGCACCGTTGGAGGTGCCGTCGGTGTAACCACCGGCCCACGGCTTGGTGACCGTGTTGACCTTCACGCCGACCTTCTCCCAGTCGGCCTTGACGGCCTGGAAGATCTTCTGCGGGTCGGGCATGTAGGGGCGGGTGACCTCGGACGGGTACCAGAGGTCGATCGACAGGTTCGACTGTCCCGCCTCCTTGAGCAGGCTCTTCGCCTTCTCCGGGTCGTACTTGTACTGCTGCACCGCGTCGCTGTAGCCGTCGACGGTCTTCGGGTACCACTGGGTCGCCACCGTCGCGCCCTCGGGCAGCTGGGTCTTGACCAGCTGGTCACGGTTGATCGCGTAGTACAGCGCCTGGCGGACCTTGAGGTCCTTCAGTGCGGGGTTCTTCGTCGGATTGAGGCCCAGGTAGAGGATGTTGAAGGCCGGACGAACCATGAGGTTCATGCCCGCGCTCTTCAGCGAGGCCCAGTCGACGGGGTTCGGCAGGTCGTAGCCGTCGACGTCACCGGCCAGCAGCGCCTGCTTGCGCGAGGTGCCGTCGGGGATGATCTTGAAGACCAGCTTGGCGACCTTGGCCTTCTCGCCGTAGTAGGAGTCGTTGCGCACCAGGGTGACCGTCTTGTTCTGCACGTCGTACGACTGGAACTTGAACGGGCCCGTGCCGGTGGGGTACTTGGCGGCGTACTCCGACTGGGTGATGCCGTCGCCCTGCGCCTTGACGTCGTTGGCCTTGTACTTCTCCAGCGCCGTCGGCGACTGCATCGACCAAGCCGGCAGGCCCAGCAGCGCCGGGAACTTCGAGGTCGGACGCAGCAGCTTCAGCTCGACGCTGTCCTCGCCCTTGGCGGTGCAGCCCTGGTAGAGGTCGGTCTTCGACTTGTTGAAGCCGCCCATGTTGTCGTTCCAGTACGACGCGGCGGTCTGGCCGGCCTCGTTCTGCTTGTCCATCCGCTCGAAGTTCTTGCACACGGCGTCAGCGTTGAACGGGGTGCCGTCGGAGAACTTCACGCCGGTGCGCAGCTTGAACGTCCAGGTCTTGCCGTCGGAGCTGGGGTTCCAGCTGGTGGCCAGGCCCGGCGTGAGGTCGGCGGTGCCCGGCTTGAAGTCGACCAGGCCCTCGAACATCTGCCGAGCCGGTCGGAACGACTCGCCGTCGGTGGCGTAGAAGGGGTCGAAGGTCTTGGGCGCACCCGCGGCGGCGAAGGTCATCGTGGCGTTCGACTGGCCGCCGCTCTCGGACCCCTTTCCACCCTCTTCGCGCTTGGACTCGGCACAGCCGCTTAGCACCAGCGCGGCTGCGCTGACAACGGCGAGCGCGGAGGCCTTCCTGGAGGTCTGCATCTTTTCTCCTCATCGTGTGGGCGGGCAGCATGGACCCTGCCCCGTACGGATGTGGCGACCCTAGACCGCATGTGAGGACATACACACGGGCATCGCCCAGGCTGTTACCGATCTGAGTCCTGGTGTCCGGTCAGGCCGTGCGCGGTCGGGGACCGATGGTCTGTGGTCGGAAGCAGTGTGCCCGGGATGAGAGAATCGCGGTCATGCCCTTGAAGACCCGCGACGACGTTCGAAACGTCGCCATCGTTGCTCACGTCGACCACGGCAAGACCACTCTTGTCGACAAGATGCTCTGGCAGACGGGTGCGTTCTCCGAACGCCAAACCGTCGAGACGACCGGTGAGCGGGTGATGGACTCCGGTGACCTCGAGCGTGAGAAGGGGATCACGATCCTCGCCAAGAACACCGCGATCAGCTACGACGGCCCCGCCGCCGACGGCCAGAAGATCACCATCAACATCATCGACACCCCCGGCCACGCCGACTCCGGCGGAGAGGTCGAGCGCGGCCTGTCGATGGTCGACGGCGTCGTGCTGCTCGTCGACGCGTCCGAGGGCCCGTTGCCGCAGACCCGCTTCGTGCTGCGCAAGGCCCTCGCCGCGCACATGCCGGTGATCCTGTGCATCAACAAGGTCGATCGCCCCGACTCGCGCATCGAGGAGGTCGAGGAAGAGGCCTACGAACTGTTCATGGACCTGCTCGACGACGCGCAGGGCAACATGGACCAGCTCGACTTCCCGGTCGTGTACGCGTCCGCCAAGAACGGTGTCGCCTCGACGGTTCGTCCGGCGAACGGCGAACTGCCCGAAGGCGATTCGATGGAGCCGCTGTTCAAGACCATCCTGGAGACGATCCCGGCACCGTCGTACGACGACGACGCTCCGCTGCAGGCACACGTCACCAACCTCGACTCCAGCAACTTCCTCGGACGCCTGGCGCTGCTGCGTATCCACAACGGTGAGATGCACAAGGGCCAGCAGGTCACCTGGTGCCGTCATGACGGCACCCAGCAGAAGGTGAAGATCACCGAACTGTTGATGACCCAGGGCCTGGAGCGTCAGCCCGCCGACAGCGCCGGTCCGGGTGACATCATCGCCGTCGCCGGTATCCCCGAGATCACCATCGGTGAGACGCTCGCCGACCCGGAGAATCCGATCCCGTTGCCGCTCATCACGGTCGACGAGCCGGCGATCTCGATGACGATCGGCACCAACACCTCGCCGCTGGCCGGCAAGGTGCGTGGTGCGAAGGTCACCGCCCGCCTGGTCAAGGACCGCCTCGACCGCGAACTCATCGGCAACGTGTCGCTGCGCATCCTGCCGACCGAGCGTCCGGATGCCTGGGAGGTGCAGGGCCGTGGTGAGTTGGCGCTCGCGATCCTGGTCGAGCAGATGCGGCGTGAGGGCTATGAACTGACCGTCGGCAAGCCGCAGGTGGTCACCAAGGAGATCGACGGCAAGACGCACGAGCCGGTCGAGGCCCTGACCATCGACACGCCGGAGGAGTACCTCGGCGCGATCACGCAGATCCTCGCGGCGCGCAAGGGTCGCATGGAGCAGATGACCAACCACGGCACCGGCTGGATCCGGATGGAGTTCAAGGTGCCCTCGCGTGGCCTCATCGGCTTCCGCACGGAGTTCCTCACCGAGACCCGCGGCACCGGCATCGCGCACCACGTCTTCGACGGCTACGAGCCGTGGTACGGCCAGATCGTCACCCGCATGTCGGGTTCGATGGTCGCCGACCGTACCGGCCCGGTCACCGCGTACGCGATGGTCAACCTGCAGGAGCGCGGCGTGCTGTTCGTCGAGCCCGGCACCGAGGTGTACGAGGGCATGATCGTCGGCGAGAACTCCCGCGCCGACGACATGGACATCAACATCACCAAGGAGAAGAAGCTCACCAACGTGCGTGCCTCCTCGGCGGACAACTTCGAGAAGGTCATCCCGCCGCGCAAGCTGTCGCTGGAGCAGAGCCTGGAGTTCTGCCGCGAGGACGAGTGCGTGGAGGTCACGCCGGAGAGCGTCCGTATCCGCAAGGTGATTCTCGACGCCGGTGAGCGCAACCGCGCTGCATCGAAGGCGCGTAACGCCGAGAAGTCCTGAGCCGCAACGTAATTGGATGGTGACCCCGATGAACCGGAGTATTGACGGCCTACCGGTGGATGTCGACCCCGACGCCTACCGGCAGGCGATCGGACGTCTGGTCACCGGGGTCACCGTCGTCACCACTGTGGCCGACGGGCACGACCACGCGATGACGGCGAATGCCGTCACGTCGGTGTCGCTCGATCCGGTGCGGTTGCTGATCTGCGTGGAGCGGGAGGCTCGTTTCCACGACGCCGTGATGTCCGCGGGTGTCTGGAGCGTCAACATCCTGGACGCTTCGCAGCGCGCCGCCGCGGCGTGGCTCTCGACGCGGGGGCGCCCCCTGCACAGTCAGCTCGATCGGGTGCCGCATCACCGTGACGAGACGGGTGTCGCGTTGCTCGACGGCGCGCTGGCAACGATCGTGTGTCGAACCGGTGACACGCTGGTGTCCGGCGACCACACGATCGTGGTCGGCGACGTACTGTCGTTGCACATCGCCGACCAGCCGGGGGAGGCGCTGGTCTATTTCAGGGGCCGCTTCGGCAGCCACAAGTAGATCGCGCCTGCGCGGTGTGGCCCGGCGACAAGCGGGGGTCGGCACGGATCAAGGCATGGACAGATGGGTAAGAAAGCAGTGAGTGATAAGCCTTCGCGTCGGGGCCGCTGGATCGCCGCGATCGCCGGTGGCACGGCGGTCGTCCTGGGTCTGGGTTACGTCGGCACTGCTGCCGCCGTCACCGACAAGATCCCCGACGGCACCACGATTGCAGGCGTCGACGTGGGCGGCATGACGAAGGCGAAGGCCGAGGACGCCGTCTCGACCCGAACGCGTTCGACGATGAATCGTCCGATCACCGTGAGCGCCGAAGGCAAGAAGTTCACTCTGGACGCCGCCCGTTCCGGTCTCTGGCTCGATCCGGGCCGGGCGGCCGACGGACTCACCGGGTTCTCGCTGAATCCGTCCGTGGTGGGCAAGCACCTGTTCGGTGCGCGCGAGAACCGTCCCTTGACGGCGAAGGCAGACACTCAGAAGTTGGCTGCTGCGATCACCGCGGCCGCCGGCACCTTCAAAGGGTCCGCCGTCAACGGGTCGGTGAAGTTCAACAACGGCAAGGTCGACGTCGTCCGTTCCAAGGACGGCACCGGCATCCACGCCGACGCCGTCGCCCAGCAGATCGCGAAGGGTTGGCCGGCCAAGACCGAGTACACCGCCACCATCGGCCACGTCGAGCCGCCGCTGACCAATGCCGAAATCGACGCCTTCGTGAAAGACTTCGCCGGCCCGGCGATGAGCGGGCCGGTCACCGTCAAGGTCGGCGCCAAGACCTCCAAGGTCACGCCCGTCGCGCTCAGCGCCGTGCTCAGCGCCAAGGTCCAGGACGGCACGTTGAAGCCGGTGATCGACGAGGCCAAGCTGCGCGAAGTGCTCGACACCCTGTCCGGTGAACTCACCACACCTGCGCAGAACGCGCACTACGGTCCGGGTGGCAGCATCGTGGAGGCCAAGAACGGCTCCGAGGTGGACCCTGCAGGCGCCGGCCCGCTGCTGATCAAGGCGCTGACCGACCCGACCCGCACCCTCACGTTGAAGTCCAAGCCGGTCAAGGCGGCGATGGTGGCCGCCGACCTGAAGAACCTCGGCACCGAGAAGATCTCCGAGTTCGTGTCGCGCTACCCCGGCGGTGCCCAGAACGAATCCCGCACCAAGAACATCCAGGTCGCGCTGGCCAAGATCAACGGCATGGTCATCGCACCCGGTGAGCAGTTCAGTCTTCTGCAGTCACTGACTCCGATCACCAAGGCGAACGGCTACGTCGAGGCCGGGGTGCTCGTCGACGGCATCCACGAGAAGGGCACCGGCGGTGGCATCTCGCAGGTCTCGACGACGATGTACAACGCCGCATTCTTCGCCGGAGTCCGTCTGGACGAGCACACACCACACGCCTATTGGATCCCGCGGTACCCGATGGGACGCGAGTCCACGCTCTGGGTGCCCACGATCGACCTGCGGTGGACGAACGACACCGGCCGCCCGATCCGCATCGAGGCCGGCACGCAGAACAGCGCCGCGGTGATCAGGTTGTACGGCACAAAGACCTTCAACGTCTCGACGAACACCGGACCCCAGTTCGCATTCACCGAGCCCAAGACGCGCTACATCACCAAGAAGGGGTGCGAGGTGCAGGCGCCGGCTCAGGGCTTCAAGGTCACCGTCACCCGTGTCGTCACCGACCTCTCGGGCAAGGTGGTCAAGAACGAGGCGAACACCACGAAGTACATCCCGTCCGACAAGGTCGTCTGCGGCCCTGACCCGAACGCCCCGTCGACCTCGACGGCGCCACGGGCGTCGGCCACCGGCGCGGCTGCGTCGAGTCCACCGACCACACCGGCCACCACACCGGTGTCTGCCTCGGCGTCTGCCTCGGCGTCTGCCTCTGTGTCTCCCTCCTCGACCGCACCGGCGGCGACGTCGACCAAGAAGTAGATTCTGGGGCGTGAGCACCACCCCTTCGATCGCTGCCGACGCCCTGCGCCGGGCCGGAGTCCGTGATGTCCTGGCCGACGGCACGAATCGCGCCGCGTACTCGACGGACGCCTCGCTGTACCGCTTGCTGCCGACGGCGGTCGTGCGTCCGCACGATCGGGACGAGGTGCTTGCGACCTTGTCAGTCTGTCGTGAGCTCGGGCTCCCGGTCGTGGCACGGGGAGCGGGCACGTCCTGTGCCGGCAACGCGATCAGCAGCGGGGTCGTGCTTGATTTCTCGCGGCATATGAACACGTTGCTGTCCCTGGACGCGGAGGCAGGTATTGCCGTCGTCCAGCCGGGCATCGTCCATGCAGCCCTGCAACGACAGGCGCTCGCTGCCGGGTGGCGGTACGGTCCTGATCCCTCGTCGCACACCCGCTGCACGATCGGCGGCATGATCGGCAACAACGCGTGCGGATCGAGGGCATTGGGCTACGGCAAGACCTCGAACAACCTGCTCGCGCTCGAGTCGGCGCTCGCCGACGGCACCGTGCTGCGAACGTCCGTGGGTGCTCCTCGCAGCGATGTGTCGGCGTCCGCGCCGGTGCTCGGCGAACTGGACGCGCTGGTCGGCTCCTCGCTGGCGCTGATCCGACAGGAGTTCGGCCGATTCGGACGTCAGGTGTCCGGCTACGCGATGCAGGAACTGTTGCCGGAGAACGGTTTCGACGTCACACGGTTTCTTTCCGGGTCGGAGGCGACGCTGGCCGTCGCGACCGAGGCAACCGTCCGACTGGTGAAGGAACCCGGAAGGCGCGTGTTGATCGTGCTCGGCTACGCCGACATCTACGACGCCAGCGATGCCGCGGCCGGGCTGTTGCCGTTCGCGCCGATCGCCGTCGAGGGGATGGACCGCAGGATCGTCGATGTTCTCGCCGCCCGACGCGGACCGGCCGCGGTACCGCCGCTGCCGCGCGGAGACGGCTGGCTGTTCGTCGAGTTGGCCGGTGAGGACGACGGGGAACTGCAGCGTCAGGCCGAACTCGTTGTGGCACAAGGGTCCTGCCTCGATTCGATGATCGTCACTGATCCCGTCGTTTCTGCCTCGCTCTGGCGGGTGCGTGAGGACGGCGCCGGACTGTCCGGACGCTCACCGCGGGATCTGCCGGCCCATGCCGGCTGGGAGGATGCAGCCGTTCCGCCGGCGGAACTCGGTCCGTACCTGCGCGAGTTCGACGACCTGCTGGTCGAGCACGATCTTTCCGGGCTTCCGTACGGTCACTTCGGTGACGGGTGCCTGCACATTCGGATCGACTTCCCGTTGGCCGCGCCGGGAGGGACGTCCCGGTTCGGTGACTTCCTGGACGCGTCGGCCGAGCTCGTCGCGAAGTACGGCGGTTCGCTGTCCGGGGAGCACGGGGACGGCCGTGCACGCAGCGGACTACTGCCGCACATGTACTCACCGCAGGCCATCGAACTGTTCGCTCGGGTCAAGCAGATCTTCGACCCCGACGGTCTGCTCAACCCCGGAGTGCTCGTCGACCCGGATGCTCCGACCGCACACCTGCGCATCCCTGCGGCGAGGAAGCCCGCGGTGCCGCTCGCGCTGCGCTACCCGCATGACGGCGGCGACTTCGCGCAAGCGGTCCACCGCTGTACCGGCGTCGGTAAGTGCCGCGCCGACAACAGCGGCACGCACGGAGTCATGTGCCCCTCCTACCTCGCCACCGGCGAGGAGAAGGACTCCACGCGAGGCCGCGCCCGTGTCCTGCAGGAGATGCTCAACGGAGAACTCGTCAGCGGCTGGGACGCGCCCGAGGTGCACGACGCTCTCGACTTGTGCCTGTCGTGCAAGGGCTGCCTGTCCGACTGCCCGACCGGCATCGACATGGCCTCCTACAAGTCCGAGGTGCTGCACCAGACGTACAAGGGCAAGCGACGTCCGGCGTCGCACTACTCATTGGGCCGTCTGCCGCAGTGGGTTCGCCTGAGCCGCAAGACTTCTCGTCTTGCTTCGACGCTGAGTGGCGTGGGTGACAGGTTCGCGTTCGCCAAGAAGCTGGCCGGCGTCGACCCCCGTCGCTCCATCCCGCGATTGGCACCGCGCACCTTCCGTGCCTGGTGTCGCGACAACGGTGTGCCGCTGTTCGATGCGGCGAACGTCGAACCCGGCCAGGTCGTTCTTCTGGTCGATACCTTCACCGACTACTTCGCGCCCGACACCGGAGCGGCTGCGGTCCGGGTTCTGCGTGCCGCTGGTGCGCAACCGGTCATCATCGAGCGGGACGGATGCTGTGGGCTGACACTGATCAGCACCGGCCAGCTGGATGAGGCGAAGGAGACCCTCGGCAGTTCCATTGATGAGCTGGATCTCGCTGCAGCACAAGGGCTTTCGATCGTGGGTCTCGAGCCGTCATGCACGGCGGTGTACCGGAGCGATGCCCACGAACTCATCGGCGGCGAGGCGTCCGACCGGGTGGCGGGCGCGGTTCTCACGTTGGCGGAGTTCCTGTCGTCGTTGCCCGACTGGCGTGCACCGGACCTGTCCGGTCGCGCGATCATCGCCCAGCCGCACTGCCACCATCACGCGGTCATGACCTGGTCACCCGATGCGCAGTTGCTCAAGGCTGCCGGAGCCGACGTCCGGCGACTGTCGGGTTGCTGCGGTCTTGCCGGCAATTTCGGTGTGGAGCAAGGGCATTACGAGGTGTCGGTCAAGATCGCGGAGCAACAGCTGCTCCCTGCGCTCGAAGCTTCACCTGACGCCGTCCTGCTCGCTGACGGTTTCTCCTGCCGGACCCAGGCCGATGACCTCGCCGATCGCAAGGGTCTTCACCTGGCACAGATCCTCGACCAAGCGCTCTGAGGGCCGGGCACCTCGGCGATCGAGCAGCAGCGGGTCAGCGGCTCGCTTCGTGCACCATGATCGCCGCCTGGACGCGGTTGCCGGCGTCGAGTTTGGCCAGGATGCGCGAGACGTGGGCCTTCACGGTGGGGACGCTCATGTAGAGATCGGCCGCGATGTCGGCATTGGACAACCCGCGGCTGATCAGGACCGCAACTTCGTGCTCGCGATCGGTGAGTCGCTCCAGGCGGGCGGCGTTCGCGGGGTTGTCGGGCGTGGATGCAGTGACCCGGTCGACCAGTTGCCGGGTGACGCTGGGGGAGAGCACCGGCTCGCCCTCGCAGACCGCCTTGACCGCGCCGACGAGACGCTCGGGTCGCGAGTCCTTCAGCAGGAAGCCGCCGGCACCGGCGCGCAATGCCTGCACCACGAGGTCGTCGGCGTCGAACGTGGTCAGGACGATGACGTGTGGCGCGTCGTCCGCCGCACGCAGCGTCGCGGTGGCGTTGATGCCGTCCATCACCGGCATCCGGATGTCCATGAGTACGACGTCCGGCTTACAGTCGCGGGCGATATCGAGCCCGGCAGCACCGTCGGTCGCCTCACCCACCACCTCGATGTCGGGCGCGCCGCCGAGGATCATCCGCAGCCCGGCGCGCACCAGAGCGTCGTCGTCGACCAGCAGTACCCGGATCACACGCCGACCTTCTCACTGTCGCGCAGCATGGGCAGCACCGCCTTCACGACGAACCGCTCCGATCGGTCGATGCCGTAGTGCAGCGAGCCGCCCGCAAGTTCCACCCTCTCGGTGAGTCCCAACAGACCCAGTCCTGATTCCGGCAGACCGGTCTCCTGTCGGGTGACGGGGTTGCTCGTGCGGATGCGTAGGCTTACCTCGTCGCGATCGATGTCGATCGTGATCGGGACCCCACGCGCGTGCTTGCGTCGGTTGGTCAACACCTCCTGCACGACCCGGAAACCACTGCGAGACAACGATTCCGGGATGTCGTCAAGGTCCCCATGGATGACGAGATCAATCGGTCCGTCGCCGGTCGGGGTGTCCTGCACGAGAGCCTGGACGGCGGACAGATTGGGCTGTGGCGGTTCGATGCCCACGTTCTCGGCGTCGCGCAGGACGCCCAACACCTCGCGCAGCTCGGTCAGCGCAATCTGCGAGTTGTCGCGGATGATCTCTGCGGCCTCGCGCACCTGCTGTTCGGACAATCCGGTGCGATAAGCGAGCGCGCCGGAATGCATGGCCACCAGCGAGATCCGGTGAGCCAGGACGTCGTGCATCTCGCGGGCGATGCGGCTGCGTTCACCTAGTCGGGCTTGCTGGACGCGTGATTTCTCCTGTTCGCCCGCGGCCTGGACTTGGCGACGTAGGTTGGCGACCAACTCCCGGCGGGCGCCGATCGCGACGCCGACAGCCACACAGAAGGCCGTGCTCAGGAGCGACATGATGACGGAACTCATGATGTCGGCGGTGGAGCGCTGCGGCATGGGGTGCAGCAGTTCGTAGACGACCTGGCCGCCCAGCCACCCGATGGATGCGACCACGATCTCCGCCCACCGGCGGCGGGTGCTCAACGAGATGAAGGCGATCGCCGCAGGAGGCACCGCTGCGACCGCCACCGACGACAGCACGATCGTCGAGGCACAGATCGCGATCGGCCGGCGACGCCGGAAGAACAGCAGGCCCAGGGAGGCGAGGCCAGCCCCGATCTCGACGATCCACCAGCGCGACTCGGCTTCGTAGCCGGGGTAGTTGCTGGTGGCGAGCACCAGCACGAGCACGACGCTCAGGATCGTCGCCGAGCCGAAGCGCCATGCCTCGCCCCAGGCGTGCCTCAAGCGTCCCGACGAATGCGCCGGTGCCTGCGGTGCGGAGGGACGAAGAGCTGCGGTCATCGCTCCAGCGTAGGCAGTGGCGGGGCAGGCCAATATCCGTCCCTGGTCGCAGCCGACCCCCTACGAAAGTCGCACCAGGTGCATCCCCGAGGCCGATGCGCCGGCGTCCTCGGACGCGAAGGATGGTCACCATGATCGAAGTCAACGGATTGACCAGAACCTACGGAGCGCATCGCGCCGTGGACGACGTGACCTTCCGGGCCGAGCCCGGCCGGGTCACCGGCTTCCTCGGTCCGAACGGTGCCGGCAAGTCCACCTGCATGCGGATGATGGTCGGGCTGACACCACCCACCGCCGGTACTGCGACCATTCTCGAGCGGCAGTACACCGCGCTGCCGAACCCGGGCCGCCACGTGGGGGTGTTGCTCGATGCGTCGGCCCAGCACCCGGGGCGCACCGGACGTGAGGTACTTACTCTCGGCGCTCGCACGATGGGTCTGCCGAAGGGGCGGGTCGACGAACTGCTCGAAGTCGTGGGCCTCACCCCCGTCGAGGCGAAGCGTCAGGTGCGCAACTACTCGCTCGGCATGCGCCAGCGGCTGGGGATCGCCCATGCGCTGCTCGGTGACCCCAAGGTGCTGATCCTGGACGAGCCGGCCAACGGACTCGACCCGGCGGGCATTCGCTGGATGCGCAGTCTGCTGCGTGGCTTCGCGGACGAGGGCGGCACCGTGCTGCTGTCCTCACACCTGTTGCACGAGATCGAGGTGATCGCGGACGACCTCGTGGTCATCGGCCGCGGTCGCATCGTGGCACAGGGGGCCAAGCAGGAACTGCTCGCTACAGCAGGCACTTCGGTCACCAGCACCGACAACCAGCGCCTGGGTGAAGCTCTTGCCGGACAAGGCGTTTCGGTGACCGCTGTGGGGCAGAAGCTGCGCGTCGACGCGGAACCGATCGTTGTGGGCACGGTTGCGCTGCAGCACCAGATCGTCTTGACCGAACTCACCAGTGCCGGCGCCGCCGGGCTCGAGGACATGTTCCTCCAACTCACCGCGGGCGACGCCCGAGAAGGGGTCGCAGCATGAGCAACGCCACCACCGACCAGCACCTCGACAAGGCACTGTCGGGTGTCCGGCTGCCGTCTCGACTCGATCCGGGCGAGGTATCCCGAGTGCCGTTCATGCGCCTGGTCTCCGTCGAACTGCGCAAGCTCATCGACACCCGCAGCGGGCGCTGGCTGCTCATCGGCATCGCGTTGGTGACGGCCGTCGTTGTCGCGATCCTCGCGTTCACCGGTAAGGCGGACACGAACAAGGACTTCGGCAACTTCCTCGGTGCGACGATCATTCCGCAGAGCTTCCTCCTGCCCATCCTCGGCATCATGGCCGTCACCACCGAATGGTCGCAGCGCACCGGGCTGGTGACTTTCACCCTCGAACCCAAGCGGGCACGGGTCGCCGTCTCGAAGCTGCTGGCAGTCCTCATCGCCGGCTTCGCCATCGTCGCACTCGGTGCGCTCATGGCTGCGGGCTTCACGCTGCTCACCGACGTGGTGCGAGGCTCCGACCCGTCGTGGTCGGTCTCGTGGCAGGTGGTCGTCGGCATCCTGGTCGCGCAGTTGATCAATGTCGGTATGGGTTTCGCGTTCGGTGCGCTCATCCAGAACACCCCCGGCGCGATCGTCACCTACCTGTTCCTGCCGATCGTCTGGTCGATGGTCGCCTCCGTCTCCTGGATGCGCACGGTCGGTGAGTGGGCCGACACCGGCCAGACTCTGCAGCCGCTGTTCGATGCGCAGATGCAAGGTGACGACTGGGCAAAGCTTGCCGTCTCCGTGCTCATCTGGCTGGTGCTGCCGCTGACCCTCGGCATCTGGCGGATGGTGCGAAGCGAGGTCAAGAGTTCCTGAGCTCTCCAGTGACGCGGGTCCTGTCGCTCTTCAGGGGGAGCGACAGGGCCCGTTCGCATGAAGTTAGGCTTACCTTATGTCTGATCGTCCGCGCCGCGTCCCGAAGTCCGTCACCGTCGTCCGCACCGAGCAAGTGGCACCGCAACTCGTTCGGGTGGTCGTCGCCGGCGACGATCTGGCGCAGATCGGGGAACTGGAGTTCACCGACCACTACGTGAAGCTGCTCTTCCCGCCGGCGGGCGCCGACTACGCGTGGCCGTTCGACCCGGAACTCATCCGCGAGGAGCGCCCGCGCGAGCAGTGGCCGGTCACCCGCACCTACACGATTCGCTGGTTCGACCCGAGCACCCGCGAATTGGCGCTCGACTTCGTCGTCCACGGGGATGCCGGAATCGCCGGGCCGTGGGCATCTCGTGTCCAGCCGGGGGAGAACATCGGGTTCATGGGTCCCGGTGGAGCCTGGGCGCCCAGCCCCGACGCCGACGTCCACCTGTTGATCGGTGACGAGTCAGCGCAGCCGGCCATCGCCGCCGCCATCGAACGACTTCCCGCCGCAGCTTCGGCGAAGGTCTTCGTCGAGGTTCGCGACGTCGATTCGCACATCCCGATGCCGGCCGGGGAGGGTGTCGAGATCACCTGGGTGCACCGGGAGGAGGAGCGTCTCGGCCACGGGCACAGTCTCGCTGCCGCGGTGCGGCGTGCCGAATGGCCGGACGGTGAGGTGCACGCGTTCGTCCATGGCAACGCCGACATGATCAAGGACCTGCGCAAGTACCTGTTCATCGAACAGGGCCTGCCGCGTGACCAGGTTTCGATCTCCGGCTACTGGCGTACCGGGCAGGACGAGAACGCCTGGCAGGCGGGCAAGCGTGAATTCGTCGAGCAACTCGAGGCCGAGGAGTCCGCGCTCGAAGAAGCACACTGACGCGGCGACGGATCAGAGTCCTTCGGTGTCCCGGTAGGTCTGTAGGAGTCCGGGTTCGGTGGTGTAGGTGCGGCCGGTGGGTGAGGTCCAGGCGCACACGCCGGCGGTGTTCATGACCACCTGCCAGCCGCTTTGTTTCATTTTGTGGTGGTGTCGGCACAGGCATTGCAGGTTGGTGTCGGTGGTGGGTCCGCCGCGTTGGTAGGCGGTGACGTGGTCGGTGTCGGTGAACACCGCGTGCCGGGCACACCCGGGTGCTCGGCAGTGTTGATCGCGGGCTTGGATCCTGCGGCGCATCGTCTCGGGTGGTCGGTACGCCTGTGAGGTGTCCTGGTGGATGAGTTCGCCGGTGAGTGGGTTGAATTCGACCCCGGTGGTGGTGATCGTGGTGGCGTTCTGGATGAGTGCTTCGATCCCGTACCCGGACAGTGCGCCCGCGCGGTGATGGATTCCTAACGCACCGGTGTCGCGGTTCGTGTCGCTGCTCGTGCTGGTGAAGAGGCCGAGCGCTTCGCCGCGGGTCACGGTCTTCTTGGATGACCTCCCCTTGCTGGGACCGGGTGTGTCACCGCCGGTGCCGCCGGGACCGTTCCCGCCACCGCCGGGGTTGCCGCCTGGGTTGCCGCCTAAGCGGCCGTCGTCGCCGTCATCGCCACTGTCCTCCTTGCCGCGGTCACGACCGGAATCGCCGTTCCTGTTCGCGTCCGCAGAGTTGTTGCTGCAGCCCTGGCATGCGGTGGGAGTAAGGATCTGAATATCAAGGATGTAGTTCAGGTTGCGGGTGACGATCTCGTACAACGCGTCGGCCCGGTACTCACCCAGGAGTTTGTCGGCAGCGTCTTCACTGGTGTCGGACCGTTTGAGATCGTAGGCGCGTTTCTCGACCAGGTCACAGATTTCCGCGACCTGCGCATCGGGCAGGACCGCGGTGAAGGACGCCAACCCGGGGGTGGGGTGGGGGTCGAACCACACCCCGGTCTGCTGTGCTTTCGTACGCTTGTGGGTCTTGCGGGCGGCTGCCGCCTCGAACCTGGTGAGGAGGGTGCGGGTGGAGCGGCGTGCGGACGCCGCACCCCGGCAGTGGATCTTGCGTTGAAGGATCGTGTCTTCGATGAGTTCGCAGGTGTCGGGGCGGGCGTCCTGCAGTTCGGTCGCGACCGCGGTCACGGTGTCCAGGTTCGCCACACCAGCAGCCACCTCCGTGAGCAGAACCGGTGTTTTGGTGGCTGCCCACACCGATTTGCGCACCAGCTGCGACGCGGCGATGCAGGACAGGCGCAGTTCGGCCGCGACACCATCAGCAGCGAACTCACCCACATGCCCCGGCTCGTGTTGCACGAAGTCAGTGCAGGTCACGTCGTGGGCGTCCCAGCGTGCGTACTGACTGATCGAGATCGCCCGGACGGCGCCGGCGGTGTTCATCACCGAGTGCGCCACCCGGATCGATTCCTCGAACTGCCGGGTCTGTGTCACCCAGTGATCCTCGTCGTCACCCTGGTCGCCATCACCTTGCTCACCGGCCGTCTGTTGGTCGATCCCGGTGAGGTCGGTGAGGTCGTCCTGCGTGAAGAACTTGTCGCCGGCTGCGTCCACGGTGAACGGGTTGTCGCTGTTGAGGCGTTCGAACACGTTGTGTGCCAGCAGTTGGGCGATGAGCAGTTGGATGGTGGCGGGGTTCGCGCCTGGTACCAGTTCGGGGTGCGATGCCAGTTCGATGGCTGCGTCGACACCGTCTTCGAGCATCACTGCTTCGAGCAGGTCACGCGGGGTGATCGCGTCCTGTCCGAGGGGTTTCGTCGTGGTGTTCGACATGCCCACATCGTACACCTGTTCGAACCGAGTTGGAATGGTGTGAACGGACGAATATCGTTTGTGGACAACCGAATTGGTTACTCGCGGGTTGTGGAGAATGCGTGGTTGAGCGGTCGTGGTTGGGCGGTCGTGGATGGTTGCCTTGGTTTCGGCGCGTACGCCCTCGTCCCTCGGGCGTTCGGCTCAACCAGCGGCGCCGCGTACGCCCTCTCCCTCGGGCGCGGGCTCAGCGCGCGTGACGGGTGTTCGGTTCAACCGGCGGGGCGGAAAGTGAGTGACTCAGAGACGGGCGTAGATGTACTCGTGGTGCGTGCTGAACCCGAGCGATTCGTAGAGCCCGATGGCCGGTGCGTTGTCGCTGCTCACCTGTAGATACATCGAGCGGACGCCGCGTCGGTCGGCCTCGCGAGCAGCAGCTCCGACGAGGGCCCGCCCGAAACCCTTGCCGCGAAACGCTTCTGCCACGTGCAGGTCGAAGAGTCCGACCCAGCCGGGGGAGTATGCGAGGCGGGTGTTCGCGCGCGGCGCGGTGTCGGAGAGCGTCAGGTATCGGCCGTCCTCGACCCCGGCGAGAACGCGTGCGGCGACGGTTCGTCGATCGATCGTGCGCGGACTCGCCGCACTCCACCACTGGTCCGTCGGTCGAGTTGTGGCATCGACGGTGACGCCTATTGCGGATCGCGCCAGCGCGATCTCGCGTACCGCCGCGGTCATGACAGCGACCCGCGGCGAGCAACGTCCGCCGCGCCGGTCGATCTCGGCCACCACCGGGTGATCCGATGGATCGAAACCGACCGGGCCGGCGATCTGGAACAACGCAGGCAGTCCGAGGCGGGCGTACCAGTCCACGCAGCGGTCCACCGCGTCCGAAGGCGAGAAGCCTGAATCGCCAACGGCAAGAACGGAATTGGCTCGTCCGGTGAATCCTTCGGCGCTGCGCAGCAGCCAATCGCCGAGATGCTCGCTGGTCAGCGGCGGCAGGCCGTCGACCATCAGTCGTTGCAGGTCGTCGATGGGGACGGTGCGGTGCGGATGACCACGACGTGATGCCTTCGGCGGAATCTCCTTGGCCGCGACGACGTCGGCCCACTCGACACGAACGCGTCCGTGCCGGGAATCGACCTCGATCCCGCTGCCGTCCGCGCAGAGCAGCTCGCCGGTCACGTCGGTGAACACGGCGCCGGTCGGGTCGCCCGGAAGAAGTCGGCGACGGACCGCAACCCTGCGTCCGACACGAACCGGCCAGGGAAGGTGAGACTTAGTACGCTCGTCGCCCATACGGCTTGCATACTAGGTCAGCAGAAAGTGACCAGCCGGTCCATCATCATCAGGAGGACTCCTCATGACGTACGTCATCGCCCAGCCTTGTGTCGACCTCAAGGACAAGGCGTGCATCGAGGAATGCCCCGTCGACTGCATCTACGAAGGTGAACGCAGTCTCTACATCCACCCGGACGAGTGCGTCGACTGTGGTGCCTGCGAGCCCGTCTGCCCGGTCGAGGCCATCTACTACGAGGACGACACCCCCGAGGAGTGGGCCGACTACTACAAGGCCAACGTCGAGTTCTTCGACGACCTCGGCAGCCCCGGCGGCGCGGCGAAGATGGGTCTCATCCCCAAGGACCACCCGCTGATCGCGGCGCTGCCGCCGCAGTCGCACGACGAGTGATCCGGCCGGCGCGTGCCCGTCGATCGTCATCTTCCTGATTTTCCCTGGGACACCCTGGCGCAGGCCAAGGCTGTCGCGAACTCGCATCCGGACGGCATTGTCGACCTCTCGGTCGGCACGCCCGTCGACCCGACCCCCCAGGTCGTCCGTGACGCGTTGATCACGGCCGCGGATGCGCCCGGCTACCCGCAGGTCTGGGGCACCCCCGATCTGCGCGAGGCGATTTCGGCCTGGTTCGCGCGCCGGCGCAATGCGGCCGGTGTCGACCCCGACGGCGTCATGCCGACCATCGGTAGCAAGGAACTCGTCGCTTGGCTGCCGACGATCCTGGGCCTCGGGCCGGGAGATGCTGTCGGTTTTCCCGAGATCGCCTACCCGACGTACGACGTCGGGGCGCGCATCGCCGGAGCGACCCCGGTGCCTGCTCAGTCGACCGTTCAGTTCGGTCCGCGTGCTCCGAAACTGTTGTGGCTCAACACTCCTGGCAACCCGCACGGTCAGGTGTTGCCCATCGATCACCTGGCCAAGGTGGTCCGGTGGGCCCGTGAGCGCGGCGTGATCGTCGCGTCCGACGAGTGCTACGCCGAGTTGGACTGGCGTGACGGTGTCGACGACCTCACCACGCCGAGCATCCTGGACGAGCGGGTCTGCGGCGGCGACCACACCGGCCTGTTGTCGGTCTACTCGATGTCCAAGCAGTCGAACATGGCCGGCTACCGGGCGGCGTTCGTCGCCGGTGATCCGGCTCTGGTCAAGAGGCTGGTCGACTTCCGCAAGCACGCCGGGATGATGGCGCCCTGGCCGGTGCAGCGAGCCCTGCTCGCCGCGGTCCAGGACGACGAGCACGTCGCCATCCAGAAGGAGCGCTACCGCTCGCGTCGAAACACCCTTCTCGGCGCACTGCGCGAATCCGGTTGGCGCACAGACCATTCCGAGGCCGGTCTGTACTTGTGGGCGACCAAAGGGCAACCGTGCCGGACCACTGTCGACGAACTCGCCGGCAAGGGAATCCTGGTGGCACCCGGAGACTTCTACGGCGCAGCTGCGTCAGCCCACGTCCGCGTCGCGCTGACCGCCCCCGACGAGCGGATCGAGCAGGCGGCGGCGCGTCTGACCGCCGATTGATCACGGTTGACCGGTGGGCGGCGGACGCGTTTCACTACGTCTGCAGAACTGTAATTCTTGACACCCGGGGTGCCCCATCTGCCGGTGCAGTGCTGGGGTACCGTCATCGTCAGGCTCAGCAACCGGCGTCTGCGCCGGATTTTCGCGAGGACGGAAGGCATTTCCCTTATGACTGACACCGCTCCGGCCACCTTCGCTGCGGGTGACAAGAAGCTCGAGTTCGCCGTGATCCCGGCGACCGAGGGCAACGACGGCTACGACATCTCGGCTCTGTTGAAAGAGACCGGCAATGTCACGCTCGACGTCGGATTCGTCAACACCGCATCCTGCAAGTCGGCCATCACCTACATCGACGGCGACGCGGGCATCCTGCGCTACCGCGGCTACCCGATCGACCAGCTGGCCGAGAAGTCGACCTTCCTGGAGACCTCCTACCTGCTGATCTACGGCGAGCTTCCCACCAAGGAAGAGCTCGAGGAGTTCACCGGCAAGATCCAGCGGCACACGATGCTGCACGAGGATCTCAAGGACCTCCTGGCCGCCTTCCCGCGTGACGCGCACCCGATGTCGGTCCTGTCGGCCGCGGTGTCCGCGCTCGGCACCTTCTACCAGGACTCCCTGTCGATCACCGACAAGGAGCAGATCGAGCTGTCGACGATCCGGCTGCTGGCCAAGCTGCCGACCATCGCCGCCTACGCGTTCAAGAAGAGCGCCGGTCAGCCGACGCTCTACCCGGACAACAACCTCGACCTCGTCGAGAACTTCCTGCGTCTGACCTTCGGTTACCCGACCGAGGACTGGACCCCGAACCCGACCGTCACCAGGGCGCTCGACCAGTTGTTCATCCTGCACGCCGACCACGAGCAGAACTGCTCGACCTCCACCGTCCGTCTGGTCGGTTCGGGTCACGCGCACCTGTTCGCCTCGATCTCGGCCGGCATCCACGCGCTGTCCGGTCCGCTGCACGGTGGCGCGAACTCGGCCGTGCTGGAGATGCTCGACACCATCGAGAACGACTTCGGCGGCGACGTCGACAAGTTCGTCGAGAAGGTCAAGAACAAGGAAGACGGCGTGAAGCTCATGGGCTTCGGGCACCGTGTCTACAAGAACTACGACCCGCGTGCGGCCATCGTGAAGAAGGCCGCCGACGAGGTGCTCGAGGCGCTCGGCGTCGAGGACCCGAAGCTGGAGATGGCTCGCCGGCTGGAGGAGATCGCGCTCTCCGACGACTACTTCGTGTCGCGCAAGCTGTACCCGAACGTCGACTTCTACACCGGCATCATCTACAAGGCGATGGGCTTCCCGGCCGAGATGTTCACGGTGCTGTTCGCGATCGGCCGCCTGCCGGGTTGGATCGCCCAGTGGCGCGAGATGGTCGAGGACCCGGCCACCAAGATCGGCCGTCCGCGCCAGATCTACATCGGTGAGAGCGAGCGCGACTACCCGTCCGCCTGACCCACACCGAGCGGTTTCAATAACGACCGGATCCCTCTACTACAGCGGTAGTAGAGGGATCCGGTCGTTATTGCGTGCGGGCCCGTCAGAGTTCGAGGGCCATCGGCGACATCGCCACGAAGTTCTGACCGAGGTTAAAGAACGTGCCGTGCAACAGGACGACCGGATTGGGGTGTGCTGGGGTCGGCTTGCAGTTCCACAACCCCGCTCAGTGCAGTTCGATACGCACCGTCGTCGCGGAGGCCGTCGGATTGGTCGCCTTGTCCCACGTCCAGCCGGAGCGGTCGGACGTGCGGTTCCAGGCCCGCCCGCCGACGACGACCGAGCTGATCTGCTCGGACTGCGCATGCGCGACGGCCCAATGGCCGATACCCCACGCCTGTTTCGTGGACTGTGCACGCACCGTGACGTACTTGCCGCTCGGTGTGGCGGTCACCCCGGTCTGCTCGCGAAGCTTCGCGACGACGTCGGTAGGAGAGCCCGGCTCGGTCGGGTCGTCCAGTCGGCAGCCCAACGACTCGGGGAACTTCCCCTCGAAGGAGGTGGCCAGCACTCGACCCTGGGTCTCGTGATCGGCATACGCCTCCGGGTAACCGGAGCGCTGCACATCCTGGGCCACTTCGGTCAACGGCCGGGTCTGCCATTGGTCGACCTTCACCAGAGCGGCGTAGAACCGGCGACTGGCGTACACCGGGTCGAGGATCTGCTCGGCGGTGCCCCAGCCCATGCTCGGACGCTGCTGGAACAGTCCTAGCGAGTCCCGGTCACCGCTGCGCAGATTGCGCAGTTTCGACTCCTGTATCGCGGTGGCGTTCGCGATCTGGCTCGCCCTGGTGGGCAGCCGCAGGACGTCGGTACCGACCATGCTGATCGTGGCCGAGTTGGCCACCTGCTCCGGACTCCACTGGTAGTCGAAGCGGTCGTCACGCACTTTGCAGGAGTTGGATCCGACGGCGTCCTGCACCCGCTGATATCCGTAGTAACCACCACCGGCGATGAGCGCCAGCAAGCCCAGCGGTAGCAAGCAGCCGAGCGTGCTGGTCAGGCGAGTGCGCCGGTGATCGGACTCGAAGCGCGCGTCGCCGAGGTGAAGGGCGTCCTCATCGTCCCAGTCGCTGTCGGCATCGCCATAGGGGTCGCCGTAGGAGTCGGCGGTGCCGTTGTGATGCCGGTCGTACAGCTCCGTGGTTTCGCCGCGGCGCCGTTTGCGTCCGAAGATCACGCTCGGGCGCCGGTGGTGTGGTCGCCGCTGTGGGTGTTGGCGTGCAGGGCCTCGTTGAGCTCGATGCCCTTCCCCTCGCGGGCACGGCACTCGACGGTGCCGGTCTCGGAGTTGCGGATGAACAGCATGTTGGATCCGCCGGACAGTTCGCGTGCTTTCACGACCGAACCGTCGGGCATGGTGACCTTGGTGCCGGCGGTGATGTAGAGCCCTGCTTCGACCACGCAGTCGTCGCCGAGCGCGATCCCGATGCCGCTCTCCGCGCCGAGCAGGCAACGCTCGCCGATGCTGACCCGCTCGGTGCCACCGCCGGACAAGGTGCCCATGATCGAGGCGCCGCCGCCGATGTCGGAGCCGTCACCGACCACGACGCCCTGCACGATGCGGCCTTCGACCATGGAGGTGCCCAGGGTGCCGGCATTGAAGTTGCAGAAGCCCTCGTGCATGACCGTGGTGCCCTCGGCCAGGTGCGCACCCAGACGGACGCGGTCCGCGTCGGCGATCCGGACTCCGCTCGGCACAACATAGTCGGTCATCCGCGGGAACTTGTCGACACCGAAGACCTGCACCGGTCCGTCGACCCGCAGGCGCATCCGGACGGTCTCGAAGTTCTCCGGGGAGCAGGGGCCCAGGTTGGTCCATACGACGTTCTGCAGCACGCCGAACAGTCCGTCCAGGTTCATGGAGTTGGGCTGCACGATCCGGTGGGAGAGCAGGTGCAGGCGCAGGTAGGCGTCCGAGGCGTCCTTGGGTGCCTCGTCCAGGTCGATGCTGGTCAGCACCACCTTCGTGCGCACCTGGCGGCGCGGGTCCTCGCGCACCTGGGAGGCCAGCTCGGAAGGTGCACCATACGGATCGTCCGCCGGGGCCTGCCCCAGTCGCGGGGCGGGGAACCAGGTGTCGAGCACCCGGTCGTCGGTGGTGATCGTGGCCAGGCCGTAGCCCCAGGCGTTGCGCTGCTCGGTCATGCCTCAAGGCTAGGTGAGACTCCCCGCGGAGCCCGGTAGCGACCGTCCGACAAGATGTGTTCCATGGCTTCTCTCGACCTGAACACGGATGTCGTGACCTTGACCGCCGCCCTGTGTGACATTCCATCGGTGAGCAAGGACGAGCAGGCGATCGCGGACGCGATCGAGGCGGCGTTGCGCGAACTGCCGCATCTGAGCGTGCAGCGGGACGGCAACGCGATCGTCGCCCGCACCGACCTCGGCCGCGAAGAGCGCGTCGTGCTCGCCGGGCACATCGACACCGTCCCGATCACCGACCCGCCGAACGTTCCCGTGCGCCGGGTCGACGGGATGCTCCTCGGGCGTGGGACGACCGACATGAAGGGCGGGGTGGCGGTGCAGCTGGCGCTCGCGGCGGGAGTGCCCGAACCGACCCGCGACGTCACCTACGTCTTCTACGACTGCGAAGAGATCGAAGCCGAGTTCAACGGCCTGGCCCGGCTCGTGCGCAATCACCCCGACTGGCTCCAGGCCGACTTCGCGGTGCTGCTCGAACCGACGGACGGCGGGATCGAGGGCGGCTGCAAGGGCACGATGAAGGTCGACGTGTCGGCCAAGGGCATCGCCGCTCATTCGGCACGACCGTGGAACGGACACAACGCGATTCACGAGGCGGGGGAGATCCTCGCCCGGCTGTCCGCGTACGAGCCACGTACGGTCGACGTCGAGGGCCTCGCCTACCACGAGGCGCTGAACGCGGTCGGTATCGCCGGCGGCATCGCGGGCAATGTCATCCCTGACCGATGCGTCGTCTCGGTCAACTACCGGTACGCACCCGACCGCGACACCGAGCAGGCGCTGGCCCATCTGCGCGAGGTCTTCGCCGGGTACGAGATGGAGGTCAAGGACGCCGCCGACGGGGCGAAGCCCGGCCTCGACAAGCCCGCCGCCAAGGGGTTCGTCGACGCGCTCGCACTCCCGGTCGTCGGCAAGGAGGGCTGGACGGACGTCGCACAGTTCTCGGCGCTCGGCGTCCCGGCGGTGAACTTCGGGCCCGGCGACCCGAACCTGGCACACACCGACGACGAACGCTGCCCCGAGGATCAGATCACCGCCGCCTTGGAGGCCATGCGGCGATGGCTGTCGCCCGACTTCGCGGATGGGAGCCAGGCACGATGAACGCAGCCAAGGGGGAGGAGCCGATCGGCATGACTCGCGCCGAGATCGAGATGGTCGAGATCGAACGCCGCGGCTACCGCCGCGGGGCCACGACGCTGCGTGGTTCGCAGGTGCCCCACACCACCACCGACCAGCGTCTGCTGGATCGCCAACCCGACTCCGACTGGTTGCACACCGACCCCTGGCGGGTGATGCGCATCCAGGCGGAGTTCGTCGAGGGATTCGGCGCGCTCGCCGAACTCGGACCGGCGATCAGCGTGTTCGGCTCGGCCCGCCTCCAGCCCGGCAGCGAGCACTACGCCAAGGCTGTGCAGGTCGGACGGTTGCTCGCCGAAGCCGGCTACGCGGTCATCACCGGCGGTGGACCGGGCGCGATGGAGGCAGCCAACAAGGGGGCCTGCGAGGCCGGGGGAGTCAGCGTCGGACTCGGCATCGAACTACCCTTCGAGACCGGCCTGAACGAGTACGTCGATCTCGGTGTGAACTTCCGCTACTTCTTCGTCCGCAAGACGATGTTCGTGAAGTACTCGCAGGGATACGTTGTGCTCCCAGGCGGATTCGGCACGCTCGACGAACTCTTCGAGGCGATTACGCTCGCGCAGACGCAGAAGATCACCAGCTTCCCGGTGGTGTTGCTGGGCGCAGACTTCTGGACCCCGATGCTCGACTTCGTCACCGGAACGCTGCTGGCCGAGGGGATGATCTCGCCGGACGACGTGAAGCGACTGCAGATCGTCGACGACCCGGCCGAGGCTGTCGAGATCATCATCCGTGAGGACCGCCTGCTGCACCCTCCGGCGTGAGTCGGATCGCGAGGCCTCCGGGCATTACCCTGTCCGGGTGATCCTCGTTCTCATCGTCCTGCTCGTGGTCGTGGCCGGCCTGGCGGTTGCCGCTGTCATGGGACGCTTCGGCGGGTTCATGGACGACGCGGTCACCACGACACCCTTCGAGACCCTGCCCGACGGCCACCTGACCTCGGACGACGTCGCGTCCCTGCGCTTCGACCAGACCGTGCGCGGCTACCGCATGGGGCAGGTCGACGACGTCCTCGACCGCCTCCGTGAGGCGCTCGACGACCGCGACGCCGAGATCGCCCGTCTGCGTGCCGAGCGGGACCAACGCATCGAGTATTAGAGAATTCCTTGGGGGACAACGCAATCGTCATCGGACCGGACGGCATCGCACGTTGTGCGTGGGCCGGGTCCGATCAGCTCTGTCTCGCGTATCACGACGACGAGTGGGGTCGGGCCGTACACGGTGAGCAGGCGCTGTACGAGCGGATCTGCCTGGAGGCCTTCCAGTCAGGCCTCGCGTGGATCACGATCCTGCGCAAACGACCCGCGTTCCGCGTGGCCTTCGCCGAGTTCGACCCTGATGCAGTCGCCTGCTTCGACCAGGGCGATGTCGACCGGCTCATGAAGGACGCCGGCATCGTGCGCAACCGGCGCAAGATCGACGCGGCGATCACGAACGCGCTCGACGCTCATCCTGCGTGAGCGAGGCGGACTCGACGAATTCGTCTGGTCGTTCGCCCCGCGGCACCACCGTCCGCCGACAAGCCTCAGCCACGTGCCGGCTCGGACACCAGAGTCTGTGGCACTGTCGAAAGCGTTGAAACAGAACGGTTTCGCGGACGTCGGGCCGACCACCATGTATGCAGCCATGCAGGCATGCGGTCTCGTCGACGATCATCTCGCCGGCTGTCACCGGCACGCAGAGCCGCGATGAGCCTGGCAGCCTGTTCGGCGTTGATGCGCGTCCAGCAGCGTCTGGGTCGGTCCGTCGACGCCCACCTGGGCTGGTGGGTCCTCGGCGCGTTCCTGCTCGCGCGGTTGTTCTCGGCGGTGCTGATGGCCCGCATTGCGCCGCACACGGGCGAGATGGTGGTCGCCTACCGGGAGGAGCGCGGACCGCTCGGCTACTGGGACATCGTCCATTCGTGGGACGGCAAGTGGTACGAGCAGATTATCCGTGAGGGCTACCCGAAGGTGCTGCCGCTCGACCAGGAAGGCGAGGTCGCGCAGAACACCTGGGCGTTCCTGCCGCTCTACCCGGCCATGACAGCGGGACTGATGCTGGTCAGCGGGTTGTCGTTCGGCGCCGCGGGATCACTGATCTCGATCTCCTATGCCGGTGCCGCTGTCGTGTTGATGAGCGTGCTGTTGCGTGAACGGATCGGTGCGCGCGGCGCGTTCGCCGCCACGCTGTTGTTCTCGGTGGCGCCCTCGTCGCCGGTGCTGCAGATGACCTACACCGAGTCACTCGGGATTCTGCTGCTGACCATCTTCCTGTGGGCGATCACCAGGGAACGCTGGCTGACGGCGAGCGCCACCGCGCTGCTGCTCGGCTTCGAACGACCGATCGCTCTGTCGCTCGTCGGGGTCGTGCTGGCGGTGCTGCTGCGAATGGTGCTGCGGCGGCACGATCTGCGGCTGCGCCCTCGTGACGTCCTGGGCGCGTCAGTGACGTTGATCGCGACCGGCATCTGTGGCCTTGCCTGGCCGGCCGTGGCTGCTTGGCGCACAGGGGAGTTGGACGCCTACACGCGCACCCAGGCCGGGTGGCGTGCCGGAGACGTCGTGCCGTTCAAGCCCTGGTACACCAACTTCCAGATCCTGTTCGGTGAGGGCAGGGGCGTCATCGTGCTCTTCGTCCTGGTCACCGTCGTGTTCATGATGATGACGGGGCCCTGGTCGCGCGGACTGGGTTTCGTGCTGCGCGCGTGGATGGTGTCGTACTCGCTGTACCTGCTGGCCATCGTGGACGTCTGGAGCAGCACCTTCCGCTTTCTGCTGTTCCTCTGGCCGATCACCGCGATCCTGGTCGGGGCCGCGCAACAGCGGTCGGGGGACCGGTTGCTGGTCGGCTGGCGTACCGCCGCCTGGGCTGTCGTCTTCCTCGGCTGGCAGATCTGGTGGGTGGACGAACTGTTGCACTTCACCCCGCCCGCCGACAGCGCGATCTGACACCAAGGCAGATTAGGACGAGACTCACCCACACGCTGGTCGAGTAGGTGCGGAGCGTTAGCGGAGTGCCGCGATCGAGACCGGATGAGGAACGTCCGAGACGAACAGCCCCGCCGGTGACCGGCGGGGCTGTTCGGTGAAGCGGATGGGTCAGTCCTGCTGCCCCGGGTGCTTGGGCAACTGGACGCCCTGGCCGAAGCCGTCGGGAGCCTGCTGCGGCGGCAGCGTCGGGTGAGCCTGGGTCGAGCCACCGTCACCGCCGGTGATCGCCCGTGGATTCTGCGCGGCGGGCTGCTGGTTCTCCGCGGCCGCCTGGTCCTTGGCTGCCTGACGGTCGGCACGGCGCTCTGAGCGACGCTTGGCGTCCTCCTCCATGATGTCGCCGGCGACGGACTGACGGGCGACGGCTTCGGCCTCGGCGACGGCCTTGGCGACAGCCGGGTCGCGGCTGAGGTCAAACCATTCCTCGACCTCGTCCTCGTCCACCTTGGGGACGTCCTCGTAGGACGGCATCTCGTAGCGGAAGGTGCCGTCGTCGCTCTGCTGCCCGAAGGACTTCGCGAAGCCCTGCAACGCTGAACCGAAGTCGCTCGGCACGACCCACACCTTGCTCGCCTCGCCCTTGGCCATCTCCGGGATCTGACGCAGGTACTCGTACGCCAGCAGTTCGGGCGTCGGCTTGGCCGCACGGATCGCGGCGAACGTCTTCTCGATGGACTTGGCCTCACCCTGGGCCCGCAGGTACAGCGCGGCACGGTCACCCTGGGCGCGCAGGATGCGCGACTGACGGTCACCCTCGGCGGCGAGGATGGAGGCCTGCTTGGCACCTTCTGCGGCGAGGATCTGGCTCTGCTTGTCACCCTCGGCCGACTTGATCGCCGACTCGCGATGACCCTCGGCGGCCAGGATGGTTGCACGCTTCTCGCGATCCGCCTTCATCTGCTTCTCCATCGATTCCTGGATGGAGGGCGGCGGGAAGATGGACTTCAACTCGACACGGGCGACGCGCAGACCCCAGCGGGACGTGGCCTCGTCCAGGACGCCACGCAGCTGGGTGTTGATGACCTCACGGGAGGTGAGCGTCTCCTCCAGCGTCATGCCGCCGACGACGTTACGCAAAGTCGTGGTGGCCAACTGCTCCACGCCGACGATGTAGTTGTTGATCTCGTAGACGGCAGAGCGGGGGTCGGTCACCTGGAAGTAGACGACAGTGTCGATGTTGACCGTCAGGTTGTCCTCGGTGATCACCGGCTGCGGGGGAAGCTCACCACCCGTTCGCGCAGGTCGACCTTGGCGCGGATCCGGTCGACGAACGGCATGAGAAACAGCAGCTGCCCCGACACCGTCTTGGTGTATCGGCCGAGTCTCTCGACGACGGCTGCTTCCGCCTGCGGCACCACGGCCACCGACTTGACCACGATGATGACCGCCAGGATGGCGATGATCGCCGCGATGATGAGTAACGGTTCCATTCAGTTCTCCCCGAAATTGTCGCTGTCAACGACGGCAACAGCACCGTCGATCCGATCCACGACGAGCTTCTCGCCGGGTTCGAAGGTCATGTCCGGTCGAGCCGGACGAGCAGTCCAGATGTCGCCACCGATCCGCACCAGGCCGCCGTCCTCGGTGACCTGTTCGACCACTTCTGCGCGTGCGCCGAGCAGGGCGTCGGTGTTCATCGCGTGCATCGGTCCGGACAGGAAGTGTCGCTTGAGCGGCGGACGGACCAGCAGCAGCAGGGCGATCGAGACGACTGCGAACACCACGGCACTGACCCAGGTGTCGGCGCCGGCCGCGGAGGTGCCGGCTGCTGCGAGAGCGCCACCGCCGAGCATGAGCAGGACGAACTCGCCGCCGAGGACCTCGAGCCCGATCAGGGCGAGCCCGGCGACGATCCAGAAGAGTGTCGTCCAGTCCATGTGCCCTACTTCCTCGACTTCGTGCTCAGCGTCCCTCGAACACCGGTGGCTTCTTCGCGATGAACGCGTCCACGGCCGCGCGGTGATCGGCCGTGCCCCCGGTGAGTTTCATCAACTCGGCTTCCTTGGCCAACGATTCGGACAGCTCATGAGTTGCCGCGAATCCGACCGCGCGCCGGACGGACCCGTACGCCATCGTTGGTCCCGATGCTAACCGCTGAGCCAATTCGGCGACTGCGGAATCGAATTCATCGTCGGGGACGACCGTGGTCGCCAACCCGAGTTCGAGGGCCTCGTCGGCCTTGACGGTGCGCGGGAAGAACAGCAGCTCCTTCGCTTTGGCGATACCGACCAGACGCTGCAGCGTCCACGAGGACCCGGAGTCGCAGGATAGAGCGATACCGGTGAACGCCAGATTGAAACCAGCGCTCGCGCGCAGCACGCGTAGGTCGGCGGCGAAGGCGAAGGCAGCGCCTGCACCGGCAGCAACACCGTTGACCGCGGCGATCACCGGTTTGTTCATGGTTGACAGCAACTCGACGATCGGGTTGTAGTGCTCCTCGACGGTGGTGTCGAGTGCGTCCGAACCGAGTTCGAGCAGCCCGAGGTGTTCCTTGAGGTCCTGGCCGACACAGAAGGCGCGGCCGGTGCCGGTGAGCACGACGACTCGCACGCTCTCGTCCTCAGCAGCCGCCTGCAACGACGACAGCAGCAAATCCTTGGTCGGGATGTCCAGCGCGCACATCTCGTTCGGGCGGTTGATCCGAACGGTCGCGACACCGCCGTCCCGCTCCACGACGACAGGGGCCTCGGTCATGGACGTTCTCCTTGGTTGGTCAGGCCACGGACGGGCTTTCAGGCCCGGCCGAGTGCGGTGCGGATACAGGACTCAACGTACGCCGACGCTCCCGGCCGCAGCCGGGCGGCCACGTCGCGGAAGCGCTCGGACGCAACGGTGCCCGGCCACGCGGCGGGTAGAACCTCGGGTGGCAGGCCGGGGTCACGGAACAGGAACTTGCGCCACTCGTGAACTGCGAGCGTCCTTGTCAGATAACGCTCTTCGTCGCTCGCATCGTCGGGGAAGCCCTGCACCAGTTCGGTCAGCCAACGGTCGTACTGTCGGTGCGCGTCGGCGATCTGCTCCAGGTCCCACATCGACGACGCGAACTGCCGCGGGTCACCGGACAACTCTGAGTGGAACTCGCGATAGCCGGGCCCGAGGGTGCCTGCGAGGTCGTCGCTCGCACGGGGAGCGATCCAGGTGTCGACGGCCAGCCTGGCGTAGCCCAGGTACTCCATCGAGGCCCGGACGCGGGCTCGAGCCGACCGGTCGCCGCTGTGTTCGACGACGACGATGTGCCACCGACCGTCCCACTCGGGCGTGCGGTCGGCGTAGATCCGTTGTCCGGCGGTGGCCAGGCGCTGCGCGGCCCGCGGGGTCATCGCGTAGCCGCGCGCGCCGTCCCGGGTCTGGGCGGTGAGCCAGCCTTCGCGGGCCATGCGCGAGATCGCGGTGCGGGTCGCCGCCGGGGCGATGTCGACGACGCCGGTGAGCTGCACGAGTGCCGCGACGGGGGCCCACTTCGTGCTCGACAGCAGGTGGTCGCCGTAGATGTCGAAGACGGCGGACCTGGCGAGCATGGCCACATGCTGCCACGGTCTGTCGCGGCGTGGGATGGGCGCCGTTGCGACAGACCGGGGCCGGTCGGGGGATCGTTGCAATTCGTTGACCACCGAATTTCCTCCCTGCGCCCGCACTGGGGGATAATGGTCGACGTAAAGGGTGCGTCACCGAGTCATCGGCAAGACAAAAACGAACTGTGTGGATGCCGACGCGCCCGTCACGAAAGCCACACGGCGGAAGGGGAAGCACCCATGGCGGCGATGAAGCCGAGGACTGGCGACGGCCCGCTCGAAGTCACCAAGGAAGGCCGGAGCATCCTGCTGCGCATGCCGCTGGAAGGCGGTGGCCGACTCGTGGTCGAGATGAACGCCGAAGAGGCGCAGGCGCTGGGCGACGCCATCAAGGGTTGCATCGGCTGATCACCCGGTACAGATGACGGAAAGTCCCGTGGATCAACTGATCCACGGGACTTTCGTGCTGTTCCGGACGGTCAGCGCTTGATCGCGACCAGCAGTCCGTCGCCGACAGGCAGCATCGTGGTCGCGAGATCTGAGTCGTCGCGCAACTGCTTGCCGAGGTCGCGCAGCGTACGGGTGACCTCGTCGCGAGCGGTCGGGTCGGCGACCTGGTCGTGCCAGAGCATGTTGTCGATCGCGAGCACCCCGCCTGGATGCAACAGGCGCAGCGCTTGCTCGACGTACTGGGGGTACTCGGTCTTCTCGCCGTCGACGAGCACCAGGTCGTAGCCACCGTCGGTGAGCCGGGGCAGGACCGACAGCGCACTGCCGACGATCGTGCGGGTGCGTTGTGGTGGGTAGCCCGCCTCGGCGAACGCCTGCTTGGCGGCGTGCTGATGCTCGCTGGAGATGTCGATGGTGGTCAGGATGCCGTCGGACGGCATGCCGGTCAGCAGCCACAGGCCGCTCACGCCGGCACCGGTGCCGATCTCGACGACGGACCGGGCCTGGCAGGACGCGGCAAGCATGCGCAGGGCCGCTCCCGTGCCGGTGCCGACGGGGACGCATCCGAGCTCGTCGCCACGGGATCGCGCGCGCTCGATGTGCTCCGGTTCGACCGTGAACTCCTCGGCGTAGGTCCAGGTACCGGGTCGCATGGATGTCATGGCTGACAAATCTACTTGGCGCGCCCGACAGTGCGAAAATGGATGCGGAATCGACCAGGGGAAACAAACAGGCGAGACCGATCGTTGAACCGAATGACGCTCACGGGCGTCCAGTCGGTGGGATCGACAGCAGCTGTACCGCGGTCACACAGCTGACACACAGCCGGGTGGGTGAGGCTGGAGCCGCGCAACGACTGGATGAACTGGGGGACAACGACATGACCGCGACGCCCGATAGGACGACGTTGAAGCGAACCAAGACAGTGGTGCCCGACCAGGCCCCGGCAGGCTGGCAGCCGCCGACCTGGGAGGAGATCGTCGCCGAGCACTCCACGCGGGTCTACCGGTTGGCCTACCGCCTGACGGGCAATGTCCACGACGCCGAAGACCTCACGCACGATGTCTTCGTCCGGGTGTTCCGCTCCCTGGGCTCATACCGTCCCGGCACCTTCGAGGGCTGGCTGCACCGCATCACCACCAACGTCTTCCTGGACAAGATGCGCCGCAAGCAGCGCATCCGGTTCGACGCCTTGTCCGACGACGCCGCCGCCCGGCTGGTCAGCCGCACCGGCAGCCCGGAGCAGTTGTACGCCGACGCACACTTCGACGACGACATCCAGCGTGCGCTCGATGCACTGTCGCCCGACTTCCGCGCCGCGGTCGTGCTCTGCGACATCGAGGGTCTGTCCTACGAAGAAGTCGCCGCGACGCTGGACGTCAAGCTGGGCACCGTCCGATCCCGCATTCACCGCGGCCGCGCCCAACTGCGTGCCGCCCTGGCGCACCGCGACCCCGCGGTTCGCCCGGTCGAACCGGTCGTTCCGGCTCGTACCTGTCTCGGTCTGGGGCGGCCCGTGGAGGTCGGCGGATGATCTGTCCCGAGCACGACGTCCTCGTCGATTACGTCGACGCAGTCCTCGACGCCAAGACGGCAACCGTCCTTGAGCGGCACCTGGTCGCGTGCCAGTGCTGTCGGTCGAAGGTGGCTGCCGAGCGGGATCTCATCGGTCGGATGCGCGGGGTTCCGGCCAACGCGCCTCGCGGCGACTCCGACTTCATGGCCGGACTGCTCAGTCTGGGTGATCTGCCGACCCAGCCGATGCCGGCCCGACGATCCTCGTCGAAGTCGCCGGCGACGATTGCCTGCCACGCGCCCGCTCAGTACGTCTCCGCGCGCAAGCCGATCGGTATCGCGGCGCTGGCCGTCGTCGGTTGCATCAGCGCGGCCGTCGTCGCCATTCATGCTCCGGTGCAGAGCGGCACGCCCGCTCGCATGCCGGTGATGCGCAGTCAGCCAGCCACGGGGCAGTCGCCGATGGCGCGGGTGATCGGTTTCGAGCAGAACGCTCCCGGCTCGCCGCGTCCGTAGTCCCCGCGGCGAGCGGGTCCCGACCGGCCTCTCCCCCCGCGTCGGTGCACGACCGGGTCACGATCGAGAATGGACACCATGTCGCAGGACCCGCGATCCAGACCCCTTCCCGTCCCGCGCCCGGGCGCTGCCCCGCACCCGCACGGGCCGGCCACGCCCACCTCCGGCGCAGGGAACCCGACAGGCAGCGCCCCCGGCCCTTTTCCGGCGCCGCCGGTGCTCGGTCCTGCTATTGGTCCAGGTGATGGTCCGCAGGCACCCGCGCCACGTCGTCCCAGGCGGGCCGGTCTGTTGATCGCGAGCGCCGCGCTGCTTGCTCTGTTGTGCGGCGGCGTCGGCGGGTATGTCGGCAGTGAACTTGCCGGTCGACAGGATTCATCATCCGCAGACGTAGCCGCCGGCAATGTCGAAGCCATCGCGAACAAGGCTCTGCCGAGCGTCGTCACAATCAGGATCAGCAGTTCGTCGGGGGTGCCGCGGGGCAGCGGATCCGGCTTCGTGCTGCGCTCGGACGGTTACATCGTCACCAACAACCACGTCGCGTCCGCGGGTGGTGACGGTGCCGGCCTCAAGGTCCTGTTCTCCGACCAGTCGGAAGCGGACGCGCGGATCGTCGGGGTCTCCCCGACGTACGACCTCGCGGTCCTGAAAGTGGAGCGCAAGGATCTTCCGGCGCTGGAACTCGGCGAGTCCGACGACCTGAAGGTCGGTCAGTCGGTGATCGCGGTGGGTGCTCCGCTCGGCCTCACCGGGTCGGTCACCACCGGCATCGTGAGTGCGCTGAATCGGCCCGTGGTCACCGGCGACGACGATTCGTCCGGAGGTGCCAGCAGTGAGTCCAACTCGCGTTCCTACATGAACGCGATCCAGACCGACGCGGCGATCAATCAGGGAAACTCCGGTGGCCCGCTGTTGGATCTGCGGGGAAAGGTCATCGGCGTGAACTCCGCGATCTACTCCTCGCGCAGCGGAGGAAGCATCGGTCTGGGTTTCGCGATCCCGGCGGACCAGGTGCGGCGCACGTCCGACCAACTCATTCGTACGGGCAAGGCCGAGTACCCGGTCATCGGTCTCGACTTCGACCCCGGCTATTCCGGCGACGGTGTGAAGGTCTCGAAGGTCAACCCCGACGGGCCGGCTGCGAAGGCCGGTGTCAAGGAGGGCGATGTGATCACCTCGATCGACGGTGTGGCCACCAAGGACCCAAAGACCTTCCTGGTGACGTTGCGTTCCAAGGAGATCGGCGACACCATCACGGTGGGATTCAAGACCGGCGAGGAGCAGAAGTCGGTGACGATGCGCACGGGAGCCGGCAGCTGAATCGCCACCCGGCGCCTGCGGTGCGCCGGACGTCGTAGGCTGTGCTTCGGCCTGTGCACGAGGGAAGGAGAGAACACCAGTGTTCGGTATCGACACCTGGGAGTTCGTCCTTCTCGTCTGCCTGGCCGCTTTTCTGATCGGCCCCGAGCGACTACCCGAATACGTGGCGAAGTTGCGCGGCTGGGTTAAGCAGGCACGCGAGTATGCCGAAGGCGCGAAGTCGCAGCTCAAGGACGAGATCGGCCCCGAGTACGCCGACATCAACTGGCGGCAGTACGACCCGCGTCAGTACGACCCCCGCAAGATCGTCCGGCAGGCGCTGTTCGACGAGGACGACGATGCTGCCGAGGTTCCCGGGCAGCACGACCCGGTGATGGACGAGGTGGGGTCCACCTGGGAGCCGATGCGCTACGACCCCGACCGACCCACCCCGTACGACGACGATGCCACCTGAATCCTAAACGCTCCTATCGTTTCACGATCGATTAACATCGTTGCTCGATGAGCAGCAGTGGTGTGCAACAGACGATGGCACGTCGAGCCACGGTGTTCTCCCACGACTCCTTCCACTACGTCGATGGCGTCATTGCGTCGATCGGTGCAGGTTCCCTTCTTCTTTTCGCCGTCGCGGTGGTGGCGCGCTTCGCCAATCACAGCACCGCAGGTGACGAGGTCGCCCCCGGCGTCGTCGGGCTCATCTGCGCAGCCTCGCTCGTGGTCGCCGGCGTGGCCCTCGTGGTGTATGTCCTGCGCGCACTGCTGGCCCAAGCAGTGACCCTGGACTCGCGGGCGAAGTACCTACAATCCGAACTCGACGAGGTGATCTGATTGCCGATCATCACCGAGATCGACGTGATGTTGGCGCGCCGGAAGATGAGTGTGGGCGAGCTCGCCGATCGCATCGGCATCACCCCGGCAAACCTGGCGGTACTGAAGAACGGCCGCGCCAAGGCCGTTCGGTTCGCGACGCTCGAGGCGTTGTGCGAGGTGCTCGAGTGCCAGCCGGGCGATCTGTTGCGATGGGATCCGGGCGAGGTCACCGACGAACGCGCCCGGAGCACGGTCTCGGCGTGACCGACCGGCTGCCTCAAACGAGTTCGACCACGAAAAGCGGCGGGGAGGTCGGTGCCTGCGGGGTGGTACCGCTCGGTTCGAGGGTGACTCCGAATGTCTTGGCCCGTCGCAGGTCACCTCGCAGCTGCATCGATACCGACGACCTGTGCGACATCTGCGACGTCGTCAGCGCTCCCGCATTGGCCGTACCGCCTGCGCCGTTGATCAGCCACATCGTGTACGCCTTCCCCGCAATCGACTGCGGGACCGGGTCGAAACGAACGGCGCCGAGACCGTCCGACGTCCAGGCCACCGTCACCTGTGAACCGCGGTAGGTGGCTGTGCTCCGGCGTGCCTGGTCGTCGGCCAGGATCTGCTCGGCGGGGTCGACCGACTGCGGTTCGCGCAGTCGCCGCACGGTGACTGTCCCTACGCCCGCGATCGCGGCCGTCGCTGCTGCGGCAAGCACCGCTCGCCTACTGATTCCGCGACGCCGCACCGCCGCGGGCCGGTGAACGCGATCACCGGTGCGCCCGCGTGCCGGCGCACGCTCGTCCGCGCCGGTCTCCTGTGCAATGTCCTCGGCGAACGCCGCCAGCACCTTCGACCTCAGCCCGGGCGGCGGCACTTGTGCTGTGTCGAGCGAGAGCCCTTCCAGAGTCGATCGCATGAGTTCCAGTTCGCTGCGACAACGCGCGCACGTGGCCAGGTGGGTTTCGAACCGGTGTCTTTCCAGATCATCGACCGCATCCAGCGCGTAGACCCCGACAAGATCGTGGATCGACTCAGACATTGTCTGCTCCGAGCACCCCGCGCAGACAGGCGGCCATTTCTCGCAATCCGTCCCTCACCCTGGACTTCACCGTGCCGAGCGGCGCGCTCATTTTCTCCGCAATCTGACGCTGTGTCAGCCCTTCCCAGTACGCGAGTTCGATGGCATGGCGTTGCACTGCACTGAGCGTTTCCAGGCATTGCCGGACCGCGAGTCCCGCTTCCGCTGCGACCATGATGTCCTCGGGACCGAGCGCGGGGCCGACGGGCTCTTTGGCGTACCTTTCGTCCCGGCGGCGAGCCGCCTCGACCGAGCGGACGCAGTCCACGGCGCGCCGGTGGGCGATGGCGAGCACCCAGCCCCAGGCACTCCCTGCGGGACGGAAGAAGGACGCCTTCTGCCATACCTCGAGAAACACCTCTTGGGTGACCTCCGCGGTCAGAGCTTCGTCCCGGAGTACACGCAGCACCATTCCGTAAACGCGGGTCGACGCCAGGTCATATGTCCTGGCGAACGCGTCTTGGTCGCCGGCGGCGCACGATGCGATCAGCACGCCCAAATCGGTTGCGCGATCGGAAACTGTCATAGCTGCATCCTGTCGTTGTGAACCGTCCTTGCTTCGAAACGGGCGATGAGTATTCGTAGCGATCGGTCGCACGGATGAAGGAACAGGCCGCCCGGACGCCGCCGCGGAGTGTCCGGACCAGCGGGGTCAGCGGACGCTCGGGGTGAGGCCCAACGAACGGCCGGCCAGCCCGCGCGCACGCGTCCCGAGGCCCTTGGCGATCGCGCGCAGCGCGACTGCGGCGGGGGAGCCAGGACGGGAGAGGACGACCGGGGCGCCGGTGTCGGCACCCTCACGCAACGCGGTGTCGAGCGGGATCTGACCGAGCAGTTCGACGGACGCACCGACCGAGCGCGACAGTGAGTCTGCGACGGCCCGGCCACCGCCGGATCCGAAGATCTCCTGGCGGGTGCCGTCGGGCAGTTCGAGCCATGACATGTTCTCGATGACACCGGCGATGCGCTGTTTGGTCTGCAGCGCGATGGAACCGGCGCGCTCGGCGACCTCGGCGGCTGCCTGCTGCGGGGTGGTCACAACCAGGATCTCCGCGGTCGGGATCAGCTGGGCGACCGAGATCGCGATGTCACCGGTGCCGGGCGGAAGGTCCAGCAGCAGCACGTCCAGGTCGCCCCAGAACACGTCGCCGAGGAACTGCTGCAACGCCCGGTGCAACATGGGGCCGCGCCAGACGACCGGCTGGTTGCCGGGGACGAACATCCCGATCGAGATGACCTTCACGTCGTGGGCAATCGGCGGCAGGATCATGTCGTCGACCTGCGTCGGCTTCTGGTCGACGCCCAGCATGCGCGGCACCGAGAAACCGTAGATGTCGGCGTCGACCACGCCGACCCGAAGGCCGTTCTGGGCCATCGCAGCAGCGAGGTTGGTGGTGACCGACGACTTGCCGACACCACCCTTTCCGGACGCGACCGCATACACCCGGGTGAGTGAACCGGGCTTGGCGAACAGGATCTCCTTCTCCGCAGCTCCGCCACGCAGCGACGCCTTGAGGTTTGCGCGCTGCTCGTCGTTCATCACGCCGAGACGCACCTCGACGCCGGTGACGCCCTCGACCCGCTGCACAGCAGCGGTGGTGTCGGAGGTGAGCTTGCTCTTCAGCGGGCAGCCGGAGATCGTCAGCAGGATCGTGACGCTGACGTGGCCGGAGTCGGAGATGTCGACGCTCTCCACCATGCCGAGGTCGGTGATGGGCTTTCGGATCTCGGGGTCCTCGACGGTCGCGAGTGCAGCGCGGACGGCATCGAGTGTGGGGGCGACAGACATGCTCTCCATGGTAGGCGCCTGAGCGCGGTCACCCCAATGCGGCCGTGCCTGACTCACTCCGCTGCGGTTTGTCCTTCTTCTTGCGCGGCTTCTGCTCGGACTCCGTGGGCTGGCCGAGAATCCCGCGCTCCTCCATCTCCTCCAGCAGGTTGCGCAGCTCGCTTCGGACGAAGTCGCGAGTTGCGGTGTCACGCAACGCAAGTCGCAGCGATGCGACTTCGCGGGTGAGGAACTCCGTGTCGGCTAGGTTGCGCTCATCGCGTCCACGGTCCTGTTCCAGAGCGACGCGGTCACGGTCGTCCTGTCGGTTCTGCGCGAGCAGGATCAGCGGAGCGGCGTACGACGCCTGCAACGACAGGATCAGCGTCAGCAGGGTGTAGTTCAATGCACGTGGGTCGAACTGCGCCGCCTCCGGCATGAAGGTGTTCCAGGCCAGCCAGAGGGCGACGAACACCGTCATGTAGAGCAGGAACGCCGGCGTTCCCATGAACCTCGCAAACCGCTCGGACAGCACCCCGAACCGTTCGGCATCGACGCCGGGCCATGACAAGAACCGTCGCCGAAGTTCGCGCGGCTGGTCCAGGCGTGAACTCGACGTCTCGCGCCGCACGGTCTGCTTGCGGTCGATCTTCTTGTCCGGACGCTCGGCACGTTCGCTCATCGCAGACCACCTCCCGAACGGTTGACGGAGGAAGCGTTGCGTACGTCGTGCCGACCTTCGCGCCAGTCGTCCGGGAGGATGTGGTCGAGCACGTCGTCGACGCTGACCGCGCCCAACAGGTACCCGTTCTCATCGACCACGGGCAACACGACAAGGTCGTAGGTGGCCAGCGTGCGCGTCACTTCCTCGAGGTTGGCATCCACCGGGATCGCCTCGACCGTCTGGTCGACCGCCATCCCGACGGACGTGTTCGGCGGTTCCCGCAACAGTCGCTGGGCGTGCACCAGGCCGATAAAGCGTCCGGTCGGTGTCTCAAGCGGTGGGCGGCAGACGAAGACTGCTGAGGCGAGCGTCGGCGCCAGTTCCTCGCGGCGGATCATCGCCAACGCCTCGGCGATCGTGGCGTCCGGGCCCAGGATCACCGGCTCGGACGTCATCATGCCGCCGGCGGTGTTCTCCTCGTAGGTCATCAACCGGCGCAGCGGGGCGGCGTCGTCCGGGGCCATCAACTGCAGCAGGTGTTCGGCCTGCTCCGGCGGCAGGTCGGCGAGCAGGTCGGCCGCGTCGTCCGGTTCCATGGCCTCCAGGACGTCGGCGGCCCGTCCTCGTTCGAGGCCACCGATGATCTCGATCTGATCCTCCTCGGGCAGCTCTTCAAGGATGTCGGCCAGTCGGCTGTCGTCGAGCGCAGCGGCGACCTCGGCGCGGCGCTTGGGGTTGAGGTCGTGGATGACCTCGGCGAGGTCGGCCACGCGCAGGTCCTCGTAGGTCTCCAGCAGGCGCTCGGCACTCTGCGCGCCGGACTGACGGCGCAGGCCCTGCACCTGGTCGAGGTCGACCAGCGAGGTCGTGCCGGGACGCCGGCGGATCAGCCGGGACACGGCCCGGCTGGTGGACGACTGCGCCTGGCCGCTCTGCCGGACGAACACCTTGGTCAGGATCCAGTCGCGGCGCGCATTGCGCGCGATCGCGATGTCCTCGACGACCGCCTCGAAGCTGCCGTCCGGGTCATTCACGGTGACCCGGCGCTCGAACATCTCCGCGAGCACGAGCGTCTCGGTGGCGCGCTGCTCGAACCGGCGCATGTTGACCAGACCCGTGCTGATCAGGGCTGCGGGGTCGATGCTGGTCACGCGGGTCATCGGCAGGAACACGCGCTTCTTGCCCGGCACCTCGATGACCAGGCCGATGGCGCGGGGATTGCGACCGGTGAAACTCACCACGACGTCGCGAACCAGGCCGACGCGGTCGCCCAGGGGGTCGAGCACGGTCAGCCCGGCGATTCTCGACACGAAGATCCGGGTGCTCACAACAGGTCAGCCTATGTCCCCGAAGGAGATTCAGTGTCTGCGGCGTAGCCGTCCGAAGTGTCGTGGCCGCCAACGGTCGGTCGTGGCGGGCGTCTGCTCCGGCGGACGGGCACCGGAAGGCTCGTTCGCGCCGGGTTGCGGGACCGGGGCGTCGACATCGACGTCGATCGCCCAGACCGCACAAGAGGCCTTCCACCGGTCCAGCACCTGTTGACCCGGAGCGCCTTGGCGCGCGCCCATCAGAGCGGTGATCGCGGGCTCCCAGGCCGGCACGCCCGGACGCAGCCGGAAGGCGCTCGCAGGCACCGGGCCGACCCGGGCGCGGGTGTCCTTGGTACGCAGGATGACCTCGATCTGCGCAGGCAGCACGGGCAGGTGCTGCTCGTCGGGGCCGCTCACGACGTACAACCGACTGCCGTCGACGGCGTGCCACACCGGCCACGGTCGACCCTCGACGACCAGCCAGCTGATCGCCGACCGGGGGAGCACCGCACCAACCTCGCTCATGTGCGCAGACTACTGACTCGCAGCCGAACCCGTCTTCGCGTCGTCGCGTAATTGCCGGCGCAGGATCTTGCCCGTGGTGGTCTTGGGCAGTTCGTCCATCAGATCGACGTGTCGCGGGTACTTGTAGGCGGCCATGCGTTCCTTGCAGAACTGCACCAGTTCCTCGGGGGTGGTCGACGAGCCGTCATTGAGCGACACGTACGCCTTCACCGACTCACCGCGGTACTCGTCGGGCACGCCGACGACCGCGACCTCCCGGACGTCCGGGTGGGTGTAGAGGACGTCCTCGACCTCGCGCGGCCAGACCTTGTAGCCGGACGCGTTGATCATGTCCTTCTTGCGATCCACGATGTAGAACCAGCCGTCCGCGTCCATGAATCCGACGTCACCGGTGCGCAGTTCGCCGCCCGGCAGTGACTCCGCGGTCGCCTCCGGCTTGTTCCAGTAGCCCGGGATGACCTGTGGACCACTGCTGCAGATCTCGCCGACCTCACCCGGCGCAAGCTCCTCGCCGTTCTCGCCGACAATGCGAACAACGGTGTCGTACACCGGGACTCCCACTGACAGTGCACCTGAATCCTCATCGACCGGAGCCCTTGATCCAGCCGGCACGCAGTGCGTCGGCGAGTTCGTCTCGGTCAGACCGTAGGCGTTGTGGATGTAGTGACCGGACAGCTTCTCGAACCGGTCGGTCACCGCGGGCGCGATCGGTGCGCCACCGGAGTAGATCAGCCGGAATGAGGAGAAGTCGTCCTTGCTGACGCCGGGTGTCGAGGACAGCGCGATGAAGACCGTGATGGATCCGATGGTGAACGTCGGGCGGTGTTCACGCAAGGTGTCGAGCACGACGTTCGGCTCGAAGCGGTAGGCCAACACCAGTGGACAACGAGCCGCGATCGCCGCACCCACGTGCCCGACGAGCCCGGTGATGTGGAACAGCGGTGCGATGCCGAGCACGCGATCCTCGCTGGTGAGCTTCATCCACCGCAGATAGGTGGAGGAGTTGAACGCCATGTTGGCGTGGGTGTTCATCGCACCCTTCGGTACACCGGTGGTGCCGGAGGTGTACGTCAGCACCGCGATGTCGTCCGGGGAAGGAGTGCGCGTCCTCGGCTCGCGCCCGGCGTACTCCTCGATGATTCGCGACAGCGCGGTCGTGCCCTCGGGGGCGTCGCCCCGGCGGACGTCGGCGAACAGGCGCTCGTCGTCGCGGCTCTGTTCATCGAGCGGGTTGACGCTGACCACGGTGCGGACGGACGTCTGCCCACCTTCGACCACGCCCGCGACGACCTGGTCGTACAGCTCGTCGTGGCACAGCACCGCCACGGCACCGGAGTCACCCAGCAGGTAGGTGAGTTCGCGAGCCTTGCTCATCGGGTTGATCGCGACGCCGCAGCCACCGGCCTTCCACGCGGCGACCAACCCGATGAGGAAAGCGGGATGATTCTGCAGGTAGAGAGCAAGCCGGTCACCCTCGGCGAAACCGCTCTCCTGCAGGAAGACTGCGAGCGTGTCGGATCGCTCGTCGATCTCCTTCCAGGACAATGCGCGGTCGAACCACAGGACGGCGGTGTCGTCCGGTGCGGCTTTCACGGCTTCACGCCACAGCGACAACATGTCAGGTCGGTCGGCGGTGATGCTGTGCGGCTGACCGTCCTCGTATCGCGACAGCCAGGGGTGCTCGGCGTTGCTCATTCTGCGTCAGGTCCTCTCGTGCTCGCTGCTACTTGATCGCGAGCGGGTTGACCGGCGAACCGGTGGCGCGGTGCACCTTCAGGGGAGCGGCGGCGTACAGGAAGGTGTACTGCTTGTCCTGCGCGCTGGAATCCGCGAGCGTCTCCAGGTCGCAGATCTCGGTGAGCGTGACGCCGAGGTTGCGCATGAGCGCGTTGTGCAGCACGAGGGCGACGCCGTTGTTCGGGTCGTAGGTGACCTCGTTGGCGATCGTGTCGGTGACCAGGTTGGGGATCTCCATATCCTGGAACCACTCGACGAGTTCGGGGCTGTAGACAAGGCCGGGCTCGTTGAAGCCCTCGTAGAACTTCTCACCCTCGTCGAAGAAGCGCTGGATGAAGTTGGTGCGGATCACGATGATGTCGTGCTTCTCGATCGTCGTGCCCTGGGCCTCGGCGCACTTGACGAGGTCTTCGTGGGTGAAGGTCTCACCCTTGTCCATCGCGTCCTTGCCGACGAACCGCGCCATGTCGAGCAGGATGCCGCGTCCGACGACACCGCGCTGCGCGATCGGCTCGACGCTGGCCTTGTCCATGCCGCCGACGGTGGTGCGGGCGTCGTAGCCGTTCCACAGCTTGCCGCCGTACCAGACGTGGCCGAGGGCGTCGTACTGCGTGGAGCCCTGCAGGAAGGCGTTGATCTTGTCGTCGGCGTAGTGCAGGCCGCCGGGATACTGGGGTGCGTCGTCGCTGTCCCAGGTGGCCTCGTCCAGCAGCATCGTGCGCTCCGCAGGGGCGCGGCCTGGCCACACCGGGTCGCCCTTCGGGTCGTTGATCAAGCGCTGGAGGGTGTGCACCTCGCCCTTGGTGACCGACTTGATGCCACGCAACACCTCTTGATCGGTGAGGTAGTTCAGCGAACCGACCTCGTCGTCCGGGCCCCATTTGCCCCAGTTCGAGGGGGAGTCCTTGAGCAGTTCGTCGAGGCTGATGGCGTCTGACATGTGGGACCTCCGCAGTGAGAAGCGGGCCGAATGCCCGCTCGGTCATATTTGATGTGTGTGGTCAGCGTCACAAGCCGACGACGGGATGTCAACAGGGATCCAGCCAGGTTCTCACCAGGTAGACGCTCGTCCAACAACTCTTTCGCGGATCATTATGTTCATCTAGCCTGAACACATGTCGACGATCACCACGGGCGTGCGCGTGGGGCGATCGGTGCGCGCGCACCGGCAGCGACAGGGAATCTCGTTGCGCGACCTCGCCGCTCGGCTCGAGGTCAGCCCGGCGACACTCAGCGGTATCGAGAACGGCAACACCGCGCTCTCGGTGGACCGGCTGTTCCACATCGCCGACGAGCTCGACGTGTCCGCGCCGCGGCTGCTCGAGCCCGGCGATGTGGACGACCTTCCGCGTCCGCCGGCGACAGCCAAGGGTCTTGCTTCGTGGCCCGACCTGCCGGACAGCGGCGCCGGTAACTGGCGCACATTCCACGATCTCCCGCTCGACCCGGCACTGACCGGGGCGCTGATCGCGTTCTGCCAGAAGGGTTTTCACGGAGCGTCGATCCGCGACATCGCCGACTGTGCGGGGCTCAGCGTGGCCGGCCTCTATCACTATCACCGGTCCAAGCAGTCCATGTTGCCTGCGTTGCTCGACCTCACGATGGCCGACCTCTTCTGGCGCCTGGAGGCCGCCCGCGACGGGGACCCGGATGCCGACGAGCGACTGCATCGCACGGTCGAATGCCTCGCGCTCTACCACGCACGGCGTCCCCGCTTGGCTTTCCTCGGTGCGAGCGAGATGCGCAGTCTCGCGCCGTCGGACCGCAGCCGGATCACCCGGTACCGCAAGGACGTGCAGAGGATGCTGGATGACGACATCCGCGCCGCTCTGCGCGAGGACCCTGATGCCGACCGGCTCGTGGTGACACTCGGCAACTCGATCTCCACCATGTGCACCTCGATCGCACAGTGGATCCACCACGACGGTTCGATCAGCCCCGAACTGATCGCCGTCGACTATGCCGACGCCGCAGTCGCCATGGTCACCCAGAGACGTCAACCCGCAACCCGATCCCGAAAGGCCACACGATGAGCACCCTGCCCACGCCACAGTCCCCGGAGAGCGTCTTCACCTACGGTGCGCCGCAGCTGAAGTTCGGTCCCGGCGCGGCCGACGAGATCGGCTACGACCTCAGCCTGACCGGTGCCAAGCGCGTCCTGGTCGTGACCGACCCGGGCGTCGCCGAAGCCGGGGTCGCGCAGCGCGTCGCCGACCAGATGGGTCAGTTCGGCATCGAGGCCATCGTCTGGGACGGCACACATGTCGAGCCCACCGACGACTCGTTGCGTGAGGCCGTCGACTACGGCCGGTCGAACGGCCCATGGGACGCGTTCGTCGCCGTCGGGGGCGGCAGCAGCATCGACACCGCCAAGGCAATCAACCTGATGACGTCCAACGAGGGCGAACTGATGGACTACATCAACGCGCCCGTCGGTGGTGGCAAGGCGCCCCAGAACCCGCTCAAGCCGCTGGTCGCCGTCCCCACCACGACCGGTACGGGTTCGGAGAGCACGACCATCTGTGTGCTCGACGTGCTCTCGCTCAAGGTGAAGACCGGGATCAGTCACGCCCGGCTGCGTCCGACGATGGCCGTCATCGATCCGATGGTCACGCTCACCCAGCCGGCCGGGGTGACCGCCGCCGCCGGGATGGACATCCTGTGCCACGCCCTCGAGTCGTACACCGCGCGTCCGTACACCTCCTACGAGCACAAGCAACCGCACGAAAGGGTGCCCTACTGCGGGTCGAACCCAATCGCCGACATGTGGTCGGAGAAGGCACTGGCGCTGCTGGCCGGGTCCTTCCGCACGGCGGTCCACGACGGAGACAACCTGGACGCACGTGCGGACATGGCGCTCGCCGCCACTTTCGCCGGCATGGGCTTCGGGAACGCCGGCGTGCACATCCCGCACGCGAACGCCTATCCGATCGCCGGCCGGGTCAAGGACTTCCACCCGAAGGACTACCCCTCTCACGAGCCGATGGTGCCGCACGGAATGTCGGTGTCGCTCACGGCTCCTGAGGCCTTCCGGTTCACGTTCGATGCCGACCCCGAGCGGCACCTGAAAGCTGCCCGGCTGCTCGCGGCCGGTGCTGACAAGAACTACGACTCCGTCCCTGACCCCGAACTGCTACCGACCGTCCTCATCGACCTCATGCGTGACATCGACATCCCGAACGGGTGTGGCGCGGTCGGCTACGACAGCAGTGACATTTCCGACTTGGTGGAGGGGACGATGAAGCAGCAGCGTCTGCTCACCACCTCGCCCAAGCCGGTGACCGAGGAAGACATCGCAGGCATTTTCGAGCGGAGTCTGAACCTCTGGTGAGCTGGTGACGACCCGACCGCAGCCGCCCGCCGAATTCTCGGCGGGCGGCTGTCGTCCGGGGAAGGAGTGTGTCGAAGGTCTCGTTGTTTCAAATTGGAAGTTTTCGATATCGAAATGTACGATAGAGAACATCAAGGCCACCGACAAGACCCAGGAGAGGAGGCCGGTGATGCTCGGTCAGATGCCGTTCACGCGCCACCAGCTGGCGATCGTCAAGGCTGCAGACGCATACCGCACGGAGAAGTCGCGTTCCAGCGCCCTGCGCGGATTGTTCAGCCGCTGATTCTTCGGGAAGCCGCTGCCAGCACAGCAGCCTCCTCGCACATGACTAAGGTCCTCAACCGAATTCGGTTGAGGACCTTCGTCGTGGGGCCGATCAGCCGCGCTGCACCCGGGCGATCCACTCCTCGACGTCGGAGCTGCTGCGTGGCATGTGATCGGACAGGGTGCGGTGCCCGTCCTGCGTCACCAGGACGTCGTCCTCGATTCGGACGCCGATGCCACGGAACTCCTGCGGCACGAGTTGGTCGTCCGCCTTGAAGTACAACCCCGGCTCGACGGTCAGGATCATGCCCGGCTTGAGTTCGGCGTCCATGTAATCCTCCTTGCGGGCCAGCGCGCAGTCATGGACGTCGATACCTAGGTGGTGGCTCGTGCCATGCACCATCCACCGACGGTGGTACTGGCCCTCTTCGGTGTCGAGCGTCTTCTCGACATCGACTCCCTCGGGCAACAGGCCCCACTCGAACAGGTGCTCGGCGATGACCCGGATCGCGGCCGCGTGCACATCGCTGAACTTGTTGCCCGGCTTCACCGCGGCGATGCCGGCCTCCTGGGCGGCGTGCACCGCGTCGTAGATCTTGCGCTGCACCTCGGAGAACGTGCCGTTGACCGGCAACGTCCGTGTGATGTCGGCGGTGTAGAGCGAGTCGACCTCGACGCCGGCGTCGAGCAACAGCAGGTCGCCGTCCTTCACCTCGCCGGTGTTCTTGATCCAGTGCAGTGTGTTCGCGTGGTCACCGGAGGCGCAGATGGAGTCGTATCCGACGCCGTTGCCCTCGTGGCGGGCGACCAGTCCGAAGACGCCCTCCACCCAGCGCTCGCCGCGTCCGCTCTCCAACGCCTTCGGCAGATCGGCGATGACCGCCTCGAAACCACGCTCGGTGGCGTCCACCGCGTCCTGCATCTGCTCGATCTCCCAGTCGTCCTTGATCAGACGCATGGTGGAAAGAACGCGGGCCAGCTCGTCGTCGAGCGTCGTCTCCTGCTGCTCGACACCCGCTTCGCTGCGCACTTTGTCGACCAACGCGGTGATGTCGCGGTCGGCGTCGCGCACCACGGCGAGTTGGACGGCGCCGGCATCCTTGGCTAGCGCGTCGGGCAGCTCGTCGATGTGCCGAGCGGTCACACCCAGCTCGGCCTCGATGTCCTCCAACGTCGGGCGGGCGCCGACCCAGAACTCGCCGTAGCGCGAGTCGCCGAAGAACTCCTCGGTGTCGCGCCCGGCCAGCGGACGGAAGTACAGCACGGCCTCGTGGCCGGATTCGGTCGGCTCCAGCACCAGCACCGCATCGGGTTCGCGATCACTGCCCAGGCCGGTCAGGTGGGCGAACGCCGAGTGCGGCCGGAACTGATAATCGCAGTCGTTGCTGCGGACCTTCAGGCCGCCGGCAGGCACGACCAGTCGTCGACCGGCGAAATCGGCGCTGGCCGACGCGCGCCGGTCGGCCGCGAAATCGGCCACCCGTGCGCGGTCGGGCGCGCTGGTGTCCCGTTCGGCCCAACCGGACGCAACGAACTGGCGGAATGCCTTGGTGTACGGACGGCTTCGGTGCTCGGGTTTCTTCTGCTCTTCACTCACCCGACCATCGTCGCACGGCCACGGATCAGCTCGTCCAGGTCCAGGAGCCGAGGATCGCGTTCATCGCGCTGTCACCCGCAGCCTTCTCGCTCGTGGCGTTGGTCATCGTCGAGATGTAGACCGTGTTGCCCTTCTGGGTGAAGTACTGCGTCTGCGACATGTCCTTGCCGCTTACCGTCCGCTTGACGACGTAGCCCTTGGCATCGCCGCCGGCGATCTTTCGGTCGGCCACCGGGGTCACGGTGGCGTTCTGCTGACGCATCTGCGTGGCGCCGGCGTTGACGTAGGCATCGAGGTTCTGCCCCGGGGCCCCCGGGGTGCTGACGACGTTGAAGTTGCTGAAGACGCCACCGGTCGGCTTGTCGGCCTTGATCGCGAGGACGATCTGGGCGTTCGGCACGGTCGCCTTGGCCCAACCGGCCGGCTTGGTGACGTGGAACTCGTTCTTGCTGTCGGCCTCGGCGCCCGCCGGCAACCCGCCGCCTGCGCTGCTCGATGCCGAGCTGGTCGGGCTCTCGCTGGGCGAGGAGGACTGCGGGCTGGAGCTCGAGGAGGTGCTGCTGGACGTCGAGGAGGAGGGCGACTCGGTCGACGTCGAACTCGTCGCAGAGGACGTGGTCGAGGAACTCGTCGAAGAATTGGTCGAGGAGTTGACCGTGACCGGCGCATCGGACGCACACGAAGTCAGCAGGACGGCAGTGGCAGCAGTGGCGAGGCAGGCAGTTAGGCGCATGCCGTAAGGCTAGACCGTGGTGCGGTCCTGCCGGGCGTCCAGGCTAGTGCGGGATACCTCTGAGCGCGCGAAATGTTCAGCATTCTCCGGATGCCACAGCAGTGCCGCTGCCGCCACCCCCACGAGAGCCACCGCCAGTGCGAGCACGGTCGCCACCGGCGACGGATAGCCGCGTGTCAGCAGACTCCAGGTGTGCAGCAGCGCGAACAGCGCGAGCACGGTCGCCGCGATGCGCGACCACCGACGTCCCCGTCGGTTCAGCCAGGCCATGATCAGCCAGACGACTGCTGCGACGCAGGCGGACACAGCCAGCACGGTGACCATCGTGCTCGTCGCCTCGTCCACCTCGATCGCCGTGAGCCGCTCCCGGGGGTGGGTGCGGCCACGTTCCTCGAGTCCGGCTCGAATATCGTCGCGCAGCGTCGATGCCACCAGGGCGCTGAGCGCGGAGAGGGTGGCACCGACCCACATGAGCAGCACGGCGCGCCGCAGCGGCCGGGGTGCGTCGTTCATCAGTTCCTCTTCGAGTCGAGCGTCATCCACGTGGGCAGCGAGCGGTCATCGCGCCACGACGTCTGACTTCGCACCGACAGTAGTCGTTCCTCCGCCCGGTGGATCGGCCTCAATGATTCCCTGCCCAGCCTGTCCGATTGTGCCTGCGGCGTAGCCTGCTGGGGTGCGCATCGACCTCCATACCCACTCCATCGAGTCCGACGGAACCCAGACTCCCGCCGACGTCATCCGGTCGGCGCAGGAAGCCGGTCTCGACGTCGTGGCGTTGACTGATCACGACACGACCTCCGGCTGGGAGTCAGCCCGGAGCGTCGCGCAGGACGTGGGGATCGGCTTCGTCCCCGGCATCGAGATCTCCTGCGAGATCGATCACCTGAGTCTGCATCTGCTCGGTTACCTCGTCGACCCGCAGCACAGCGGGCTGTTGGGCGAAATGGAGAAGGCGCGGATCTCCCGCGAGGGGCGCGCCATGGCGATGGTCGACCTGCTCGAACCCGACACCGGCCTCACCTGGCAACACGTGCAGGCGCAGGTCGCGCAGGGCGCCACGATCGGACGTCCGCACATCGCGGACGCGCTTGTGCAGATCGGTGCCGTGGCCGACCGGGCGGACGCCTTCGACCGGTTTCTGTTCTCCGGCAGCAAGTACCACGTCGGCCATTACGCGGTCGATCCGGTACGCGGGGTCGAACTGGTGCTGGCGGCGGGCGGGGTGCCGGTGCTCGCCCACCCGTTCGCCCACGTCACCGGACGGGTGGTCGCCGACGCCACGGTGGAGGCGATGATCGAAGCCGGGCTCGCAGGGATAGAGGTGGATCACCGTGACCAAGGGCCGGCGCAGCGGGCCCACGCGCTGGAGTACGCGACCCGTCATGGGCTGATCCGTACCGGCAGCAGTGACTATCACGGGGCCGGCAAGCCCAACCGTCTGGGTGAGAACACCACGGACCGCGCCGAGTTCGAGCGGTTGCTGGCTCTGGCGAGCGGACCGGCCGAGGCGTTCGTGCCATGAGTCGGTGGGTCCGTTCGGCGCCATCGGTTCAGTACCCGGAGTAGGTCTAGGACCTGCCGGGGCGACCCCCGCAGCGTTGCAGCCGCCCGGGTCGACCGCCTGAGCGGCTCGGGAAACACCGATAGCCAGCATCCCCCCTGCATGCTGGCTACCGCGTGGTGGTCCTTCGAGGCCGATGGAACATCGGACCCTTCCTCGAATCTCCGCCATGAACATCGTGCCGGGTTTCGTCAAGCGTCGCCATGAGACTTCGGCGTAGGTTCGCCGGCAAGGGTCCTAGGACCGTTTGCGCGGTTCGGGAGGGGACGTCGCGAGCAGGTCGGCCATTGCGAAAACGATCGCCGAGCGCTGGCCGACACCTAGCTTGCCGAGCACGCTGCCGACATGTGTCTTGACTGTCTTGAGGGAAATGCCGAGTTCCTGTGCGATCTGCGCGTTCGTCAGCCGCTCGGTGGCGATCATCGTCGCGATCTGGTGCTCGCGCGGAGTCAGATCGACCCGCACCGGTTGCTGATCGTCGTCCGCGCCGGAGGTCAACGGTTGGGTGAGCATCCATTCGGCCATGTCGACCTGGGTCTGCTCGAGCGTCATGCGTACGGCCGCGATGTCACGGAGCAACTTGTCGTCGCCGATTTCCTCGACGGCCCGAGCGATCTCGCCGGTCCGACGGTAGGCCGCCTCGAGTTGGTCGGTGATCTGGACGAAGCGTTCTCGTGGATCGCCCGACATCGCGCTGTTGAGTTCGGGATGCAAGGAGTACAGCGCCTCGGGTGCGGCTCCGACGTGGCGGTCGCGAGCCTGCGCAAGCATCAGTGCCTCCCCGAGCCAGAGCGCCGCGTGAACGACCTCGTCGTCGTACACGTCCGGCGTCAGGCTCTGGATCGACATCAGTCCGGCGATGTCACCGGTGTCAGGGTCCTTCAGCGGCACGATCACCGCGTCGGCGGAGATCTCGTCCGGGTCGCCGAACGGGATCGTCCGACTCAGCAGCGCACCGTCATCGGAGCGGAAGACGTACGGCCGCCCGCTGCTGCGGATCCAGTGGGACAGACCGCCCTTGCCGAACTTGGTCACGTCCGGCTGCAGGTGCCGGTCGTGGTCGTAGATGTACGGGATCACGACCGTGTCTTCACCGTGGAAGAAGCCCAGATAGAAACTGTCGATCGGCGCGATGTTGTGCAGCGTCATTCGGCAGATCGAGTAACGGCGCCGGTTCGAGCCCGGTTCGGAGGTGCGCAGCCGGTGATCGGCGAGCCGCAGATGGCTCACGACCCGATCGGAGAACGGCCGCTGCATGCTCACGACGAAGTGCTGCCCGACGCGTCACCGTTTCCGCCGGCGTTCCCGCTGCGGGTCCGGCGACGGCGACGCGGCCGTGTAGCACCTTCGCCACTCGCAGACCCGCTGTCGTCCTTCGACCGCTTCGGTGCGGTCTCGGACGCACCGTCGCGTCCACCGTCGCGTCCACTGCCGCGTCCACCGGAGCGACGCTCGCCGTCGCGGCCGCCACGTCCGTTGCCGCCGCTGCGGCCACGGCCGGCACCGGAGGCACGGCCGGACCCGCGAGCACGGTTGCCGGCCGATGCACCGACCTCGCCGAGGTCCTCGAGTTCCTCCGCATCGAGGCCGGCACGGGTACGCGCCGAGCGCGGCAGCTTCCCGGTGACCGAGGGGTCGATGTCGAGGTCGGTGAACAGGTTGTCGGAGGAGGAGTAGGTCTCCACCGGCTCCGGGATGCCGAGGTCGAGGGCCTTGTTGATCATCGTCCAGCGGTGCAGGTCGTCCCAGTCGACGAACGTGACTGCGGTGCCGGTCTGGCCCGCGCGTCCGGTGCGTCCGATGCGGTGGACGTAGGTCTTCTCGTCCTCGGGGCACTGGTAGTTGACGACATGGGTGACGTTGTCGACGTCGATTCCGCGGGCTGCGACATCGGTCGCGACCAGCGTGTCGATCTTGCCGGAGCGGAACGCACGCAGCGCCTGCTCGCGAGCGCCCTGGCCGAGGTCACCGTGGATCGCGGCTGCGGCGAACCCGCGCTCGGCGAGATCGTCCGACACCTTGGCGGCGGTGCGCTTGGTGCGGGTGAAGATGATGGTGAGGCCGCGGCCCTTGGCCTGCAGGATGCGGGCCAGCATCTCGACCTTGTCCATCGCGTGGGCGCGATAGACGAACTGGGTCGTCGCCTTGACCGTGTGGGCGTTGCCGCCGTCCTCGGTCATCGCGCGGATGTGGGTCGGCTGGGTCATGTATCGGCGCGCGAGTGCGACGACGGCGCCGGGCATGGTGGCCGAGAACAGCATCGTCTGGCGTGAGGCGGGAGTCATCGCGAGGATCTTCTCGACGTCCGGCAGGAAGCCCAGGTCGAGCATCTCGTCGGCCTCGTCGAGGACGGTCACCTTCACATTGCGCAGGTCGAGGTCACCGCGCTGGCTGAGGTCGATCAGACGGCCGGGCGTGCCGACGACGACCTCGGTGCCGCGCTTCAGAGCGGCGATCTGCGGTTCGTACGCGCGTCCGCCGTAGACCGCCTCGACGCGCACCGAACGGCGCGTGGACGCGGTCTTGAGGTCGTTCGTGACCTGGACGGCCAACTCGCGGGTCGGCACGACGACCAGGGCCTGCGGTGCACCCGGCACGGTGAGGGTGTCGAATCCGTCCTCGTCCGGGCCGGTGACCCGGTGCAGTAGCGGCACGCCGAAGCCGAGGGTCTTGCCGGTGCCGGTCTTGGCCTGGCCGATGATGTCGTGGCCGCCCAGTGCGACCGGCAGGGTCATCGACTGGATCGGGAACGGAGCCAGGATGCCGGCGTCGGCCAGCGAGGCGACGATGCCGGGACGGACGTCGAAGTCGGCGAACGTCTGCTCGACGACAGGTGCCGGCGCAGCGTCGGAGACATCGAGGGTGACGATGTCGGCGTCGGCGATCGTGGGCTCGGCGTCGGGCTCAGTGGTGGTTTCAGCGGTGGGTTCGGTGTTGATGTCGGTCATGGGTGTGGTCGATTCCTTCGATCGGGCGTCTACGCCGTGCGGACGCGGGCGCGGCACAGGCGTGACTTGAGGGGAGCCGATCGGGAGTCTTCGCGGGCGGCCTCGGGGCCGCCGATGGTTCGATGCGTGTCATGTGTGCCGACCGGGCACCGTTGTTGACAAGGCAATCGTAGCCGCAGGTGGATAGCATCACGGCCATGGCCGATGACCTGACCCCTTCCGAAACCGTCGAACGCCCCGCGAGGAGCGCGCAGGACCTCGATGACCCGACCTTCCGCGCCGGCGTCGTTTCGCTGCTGGGCATGCTGGCGTACGGCGAACTCGTCAGCTTCTTCACCGTGGTCGCCGACGCCGATCGCGCACCCTCGACCGTGAAGAAGGTGCGGCTGACCGAGGTCGCCATCCGCGAGTTCGAGCACCACAAGCTGCTCGCCGCCCGCCTGGAGGAGTTGGGTGCCAAGCCGCATGAGGCGATGGCGCGGTTCCGCCCGGCGCTGGACGAATGGCACCGCCGCTGCCAGCCCACCGACTGGTATGAGGGCCTGATGAAGGTTTACGCCGGTTCGTCGATCGCGTCGGACTTCTACGCCGAGTGCGGGCGTTTCGTCGATCCGCAGACCCGCGCCCTCGTCGAGCAGGTGCTGGACGACGCCGATCACTACGCTTACGCCAAGCAGGAACTCGAAGCAGCGATCGTCCGCGACCCGAAGCTCGCCGCACGGATGGCCTTGTGGGGCAGGCGAATCGTGGGGGAGGCACTGTCGCAGGCGCAGCGCGCGGCCGCCGACAATGACGAACTCACCGCACTGCTCGTCGACGACGGTTCAGGGCGCGGTCTCGACCTCGCCGAGGTGATGCACCTGTTCACCCGCATCACCGAGGCCCACACCGAGCGGATGGCAGCTCTGGGGCTGTCTGCCTGAACCGAACGGAAACGAACGAGCCCGCCACCCCGAACGGATGGCGGGCTCGCTCGTTTTACGCGAGGTGTTGCTCAGACGCGGCTGTTGCGCGAGGTGATCGCGGTGTAGCCGAAGACCAAAGCCGCACCGATGATGACGCTGATGAAGAACTGGATCCAATCGAAGCCCTTGGTGTCACCGACGCCGAGCTGACGGGCCAGGAAGCCACCGATGAGGGCGCCGAGAATACCGAGAACGATGGTGATGGCGATGCTGATGTTCTGCTTACCGGGCACCACCAGACGGGCGAGTGCGCCGATGACGATACCGGCGATGATCCAGGAAATGATGCTCGAGAGCATTGATACTCCTTGGGGTGAATCTGGCCTTCAGGGGCCGTTTCCCGAACACCGGGGTTGTGGTTCGGGTCCTGCTGTGTTGCAAGCAGATTCGGCACCCATTTGGCGCTTCCTCCACCTACCTGTCCACGAAGCTACTCCGCAGACGCCGGCAGTGGTGGGATGAGGTCAACCCCAAGTTGGTAACGAAACGGACACGACCCCCGCCCTTCGGGTGGGATCGTGTCCGTTCGCACGTAGTGGTCGAGCAGTGCTGCCCGTGGCTCAGCTGCCGAAGCCGACGCGGCGCTCCTGCTCCGAGCCGATGTCGACATAACCGAGCGCCTCGGCCGGCACCACGACGGTGTGGCCCTTCTCGTCGGTGAGCGTGATCGCGGTGCCCGCGCTCAGCGCGTTGGTGATCAGCTCGCGTACCTGGTCGGCGGAGTCGGTGGACTCGATGACGATCTCGCGCGCGATGTTGCGCACTCCGATGCGGATTTCCATGGCTCTCCTGAAGTCTGTTCGGACCGGTTCTGCTCCGAGCCTATGTCGGCTCTCGGCGAGAGGTCAGTCCTGGTCGGCGGTCTTGGGGAACCCGGCGATGCCGCGCCAGCCGAGAACCGTGACGAGACGCTCGGCCTCCTGTCGCGGCATGCGGGGTTCCTGCGACACCCAGAACCGCGCGACGACCTGCGCCATTCCTACCAGGGCCACGCCCAGCACCATCGCCTGCTCGGGCGGCAGGCCGGTGTCCTCGGCGATGACCTCGGACACTGCGGTCGCACTGAGCGTGCCCATCCGCTCGACCCGGGCGGCGACGACCGGCTCGTTGATCAGGTCGGACTCGAACACCATCCGGAAGGCGGCGTCCTTGCGCTCGACGAACTGGAAGAACGCGCTGATCGCCGCAGCCACCCGGTCGCTGTTGTCCTCGGTGGAGGTGAGGGCGGCATTCACCAGCTCGGGCACCTCACGCGTGTGGTGCTCCAGGAGGGCGAGGTAGAGGTCGAGCTTGCCCGGAAAGTGCTGGTAGAGCACCGGTTTGCTGACATTGGCGCGCTCGGCGATCTCGTCCATCGCCGCGCCGTGGTAGCCCGCCTCGACGAAGACCGACTGGGCGGCCTCCATGAGCTGGGCCCGCCGAGCCGAACGAGGCAGCCGACCACCGCGCGCAGTCGTGTCAGACGAGTCGCCCACGATCATTACCTCCAAGTTCTACTCGCCGGTCAGTTCGTCATCTTATGCACAGATCTAGGCTGGACGGCATGGATGGTGAAGCATCGGAACAGGGCAGATCACAGGTGGTGAATCCGGTCGGCGTTCTCGATGAGGACCAGGTGCGCCGATACGCGCGCCATCTGTCCCTGCCGTCCGTCGGCCCGGCCGGTCAGCGCCGTCTGCTGGACGCCCGAGTGCTCGTCATCGGAGCAGGTGGTCTGGGCGCGCCGGTGCTGCAGTACCTCGCGGCTGCCGGCGTCGGAACGATCACCGTGGTCGACGACGACGAGGTCGATCTCAGCAACCTGCAGCGTCAGGTGATCCATCGCACCGGCGATGTGGGGGCGGCGAAGGTCGACTCGGCCGCACGAGCCGTCGGCGAGTTGAACCCGGACGTCCGGATCGTCGCCGTCCGTGAGCGACTTGACGCCGCCAATGTCGTCGATCTGTGCAGCGATCACGACGTGGTCGTCGACGCGACCGACAACTTCGGCACCCGCTTCCTTCTCAACGATGCCTGTGTGCTGCTCGGTCTGCCGCTGGTGTGGGCGGCGATCAACCAGTTCGACGGCCAGCTCACGGTGTGGTCTGCGGGGGAGGGGCCGTGTCTACGGTGCCTGTTCCCGGTGATGCCCGACCCGGCGGCTGCCCCTTCGTGTGCTGCGGCCGGTGTGCTCGGAGTTCTGCCGGGTCTGCTCGGAGCAGCCCAGGCGTCCGAGGCACTCAAGCTCGTGCTCGGTCTGGGCGCCCCGCTGGTGGGTCGGATCGCGGTGTTCGACGCGCTCGCGTTCGAATGGTCGCAGATCCCTGTCGCCGCCGACCCGTCATGCCTGGTCTGCGGCCCGGACGCGGTGCCGATCGACATCCGTGACGAGGATCCCGCGTCGTCGACCGACCGGGTCGAGGTCGTGCCCATGGTCGATGCGGTCGAAGCCGGGCGGCTGCTCGCCTCGGGCGCGGTGCGGCTGGTCGACGTGCGTTCGGCGCAGGAGTGGGCGCAGGCGTCCGTTGCCGGTTCGCAGTGGTTGCCACTGGACGACATCCGGCAGGGCGCCGCCCCCGAGGCCGATGGGCTGCCACTGGTCGTGATGTGCCGCTCCGGCGTCCGGTCCGCCGAAGCAACACGTCTGCTGCTGGAGCGCGGCATCGACGCGCGCTCCCTCGACGGCGGGATCCTGGCCTGGGCCGCCGCCGTCGATCCGGCCCTCGACCCCGCCTGAGCGCGTCCTGGGGCGGGCCCCGTCCGGCCCACGCCCGAGGTTGTCGGTGGCGGCTGGTGTGATGGCTGGCATGGTCGAACTGGTCCGTTGCGCACCCGACGCAGTGCAGGCTCCCGTTCTCGACGCCGCCCAGGGTGCTGCGGTGTCGAGTCCCGCGGCGACCCGTCTGGTGCTGGGCGCGCCGGGCACCGGCAAGAGCCTGCTCGCGGTCGAAGCAGTCGTCGACGCCGTCGATGCAGGAGTGCCTTCTGACTCCTGCGTGATCCTGTCGCCGACCCGCGTTCGTGCCGGCGCGCTGCGGGAGCGAGCATCAGCACGTCTGGCGAGCACCTCCAGCGCACCGATGGCGCGCACTCCCCAGGCGCTGGGTTTCGGCATCCTGCGCCGGATTGCTGCAGTGGAGGGGCGGGAGGCGCCCCGTCTGTTGACCGGCCCCGAACAGGACGTGATTCTGCGTGACCTGCTCGCCGGGCACGCGTCCGGTGAGGTGCCCGGCCCGCGTTGGCCCGACTTCGTGCACGAGGCGCTGGCGACCCGAGGGTTCCGGCACGAGCTACGAGACCTGCTCATGCGTGCGGTCGAGTGGGGTGTCGATGCCGACCACCTGCGTCTGCTCGGTGAGGAGCACGAACGGCAGGAGTGGATCGCTGCCGCACACGTGCTCGACGAGTACGACCAGGTCACGGCTCTGTCCCGGCCGGGAGCCTACGACCCTGCCTGGATCATGGGCGGTGCGGCCGACCTGCTGGAGGCCATGCCCGACCAACTCGAGCAACTGCACCGGGAGTTCGCGTTGATCGTCGTCGACGACGCACAGGAACTCACTCGAGCCGCAGCACGACTGGTGTCGCTGCTCGCCGGACCGACGACCCGGTTGATGCTGATCGGCGATCCCGATGTCGCGGTGCAGACCTTCCGCGGCGCCGACCCGCGGCTGTTCCTCGATCTCGCCGAGCGCGCCGGCTCACCGGCCCGGTTCGAACTCGGCACCGCTCATCGTTCGCCGCGCACCATCCGCGAAGCAGCCGCGCGGGTGACCGCACGCATCGGCTCGGTGGCCGGCGGCGAGCACCGGAGCCCGTCCGCCGCCGCACGTGAAGGGTCGGTCGAGGTGGCGATGCTGCGTGCGGTGAGTCAGGAATCGGCTCATATCGCAGCCGAACTGCGCCGTGCGCACCTCGAGGGCTCCGTGCCGTGGTCGCAGATGGCCGTGATCACGCGGGGGCAGGCCCGCATCTCCGCGCTGCGTCGGGTGCTGCAGAGTGCAGGTGTGCCGGTGGCGATGCCGCCGACGGTCATCGCGCTGCGCGACGAACCGGCAGTCCGACCGCTGCTCACCTTGTTCGAAGTCGTGGCCGACCTCGCCGCGGGTCGGGTGCCCGCCTGGACCCCCGACGACATCATCGATGTGCTGAGTTCTCCTCTGGCACATATGGATTCGTTGTCCATCCGGCGTCTTCGTCGTGCCCTCCGCTCGGCAGAGTTGGCCGACGGAGGCAGTCGCTCCAGCGACGAATTGTTGGTCGAGACGGTGCACCGACCCGAGTTTCTCGGCGATGTCGGCCCGGACGCGGTCGGCCTCTTGCGCATCTCCGCCGTCCTTGCGGCGGGCACGGCCGCGTGGCAGGCGGCGGACGCGTCCGCGGAGACCGTCCTGTGGGAGATGTGGATCGCCGCCGGCGTCGCCGGTCCGTGGTCACGCGCGGCGCTCGCCGGTGGCACCTCGGGCGCCCGTGCCGACCACGACCTCGACGCCATCGTCGGCCTCTTCGGGGCGGCGGCGTCCTACGTCGACCGGCTGCCCGGTGCGTCACCGGCCGGTTTCCTCGACCACATCCGTGACCAGGAGGTCGCCGGTGACCGGCTGACCTCCTCGGCCCCGGCGCAGGACGCGGTGGATCTGCTGACCACTCAGGCGGCCGCCGGCCAGGAGTGGCAGTTCGTGGTGCTCGCCGGAGTGCAGGAAGGGGTGTGGCCCGACTTGCGGCTGCGCGGTTCGCTGCTCGGATCCGAAGCGTTGGTCGATGCGCTCACCGGACGCCCTGCCGATCTGCGCTCGCAGGCCGCGGCGGTGCGTTACGACGAGACCCGGCAGTTCCTCGTCGCGTTGACGCGCGCCTCAGAGCGGGTCCTGATCACCGCGGTTCGATCGGATGAGGAGCAGCCGAGCGTCTATCTCGACATCGTCGACCCGATCGACGATCCGGACGGCAGGAAGCACACCGATGTCGGACGCGGGTTGAACCTGCGGTCGATGGTCGCCGAGCTTCGCCGTGAACTCGTCGTTCCCGAGTCCGGTCCGCAGGGGGAACTCACCCCGGTCGAGGCGGCTCGGCTGCTCGCCGAACTCGCGCACCGCGACGTCGCCGGCGCCGACCTCGATCAGTGGTGGGCCTTTCACGAACTCACGTCGACCGATCCGGTGCGGCGGGTGGATCAGCCGGTGCGGGTCTCACCCTCGAAGGTGGCCGACTTCGGCACCTGTGGGCTGCGCTGGTTTCTCACCTCCCGTGGTGGCGACGGTCCTGACCAGGGTGCGGCGAACATCGGGATCCTGGTGCACGAGATCGCGGCCGAGTACGCCGACACCGATCCCGATCGCATGCAGCAGGCGTTACGGGACCGCTGGGGCCGTTTGGGTCTCGGCGAGTCGTGGATCAGTCGGCAGCAGTTCCGGCTGGCCTCGCTGATGCTCGCGCGGATGCACCGTTACGTCGACGAGGCGGCCGCCGGCGGGTGGACCCCGATCGGCGTCGAACAGGACTTCCAGGTCAGCGCCGGACGCGTCCGCCTGGCCGGACAGGTCGACCGAATCGAGCGGCACGAGACCGAGGGCATCCGGGTCATCGACCTCAAGACCGGAGGGTCCGCACCGTCCGGTAAGGAAGTCGCCGAACACCCGCAACTCGGCGCCTACCAGTGGGCCGTCGAGCACGGTGCCTTCGGAGCCGACGAGACCTCCGCCGGGGCGGCATTGCTGCAGGTGGGCAAGGGCTCGGGCAAGGGCGTCAAGGAGGACTACAACCTGCAGCAGCAGGTGCCGCTGTCGTCCACCGAAGATCCGGAATGGGCCGACCGGCTGCTGCACGCCACCGCCGAGGGAATGGGTGCCGCCGAGTTCACCGCGACTCCTGGCAAGCAATGCAGCACCTGCTCGGTGCGGGCGGCCTGCCCGGTACTTCAGGAAGGGGAGTCGAGCTGATGAGCAGCACGGCTGTCATGCACAGCAGCCTCGAGATTGCGCGCCGGCTCGGCATGTTCCCGCCGACCGACGAGCAGCGAGCCATCATCGAGGCCGACCCGGACGCCCCGATGCTGGTGGTCGCAGGTGCGGGTTCGGGCAAGACCGAGACGATGTCGAACCGGGTGGTGTGGCTGGTCGCCAACGGCTTCGTCCAGCCCGATCAGGTGCTCGGGCTCACCTTCACCCGCAAGGCAGCAGGCCAATTGGCCGAACGCGTCGCTCATCAATTGCGCGCGCTGCGTGCCGCAGGCCTCTGGGTGCCGCAGCAGGACGCCGACGGAACGCTCGGGCTGTCCGACAGCCCGACCGTGCTCACCTACCACTCCTACGCCGGCCGACTCGTGCGTGAGCAAGGCCTGCGCCTCGGCGTCGAGCCCGACTCCCGAATGCTCACCGAGGCAGCGGCCTGGCAGTACGCCGCCGAGGTCGTGCATGGCTACGACGGGCCGATGGACGATGTCGACAAGGTCGAATCCACTGTCACCGCAGCCGTGGTCGCGTTGTCGGGTGAGATGTCCGAGCACCTGCTGACGCCGCAGGACCTGCGGCTGGAGATCGAGGCAATCCTGTACGGGTTGGAGGATCTGCAGGAGGCCGGGCGGCTGAAGAAGGCGTCCAACCCCGACTACCGCGACCTCGTGGCTGCGATGCGAGCGCGACTGGCGGTTCTGCCGCTCGTGGAGCGGTACCAGCAACTCAAGCAGGCGAGGTCAGCACTCGACTTCGCCGACCAGATGGGTCTCGCGGCCAACCTGGCGTCGCGATTCGGCGGGGTCGGTCAGTTGGAGCGGCGCCGGTTCAAGGCGGTGTTGCTGGATGAGTTCCAGGACACCAGCGAGGCACAGTTGCAGCTGTTGAAGAATCTCTTCGTGGCCGAGGGCGAGCCGGTGCGGGTCACCGCCGTCGGCGACCCGCACCAGTCGATCTACGGCTGGCGCGGGGCCAGTGCCACGACGCTCGGCTCATTCCCCGCACACTTCGCCGACGCCTGCGGTGACGCCGCCGTCCGACCGCTGTCGCGCAGCTGGCGCAACGACCGGGCGATCCTGGCCGCGGCCAACGTGGTGGCCGCCCCGCTGCGGCAGGGAAGCCCGGTGGCCGTGCCCGCCCTGCAGGCAGCCGAGACCGCGGGAGAAGGGGCAGTGTTCGCTGCCCGTCTGGAGACGATCGAGCAGGAAGCCGATCACGTCGCTGCGTGGCTCGCGCAGCGGTGGCAACCCGACCAGAACGGCGATCACCCGACGGCCGCTGTCCTGTGCCGCAAACGCTCGCTGTTCCCGTTGATGATCGACGCGCTCGATCGCGCTGACCTGCCGGTCGAAGTCGTCGGCGTCGGCGGTCTGCTGATGACGCCCGAGGTCGCCGATCTGGTGAGCCTGCTCTGGGTGGTCCAGGACCCGACCCGGGGCGACCGGTTGATCCGGTTGCTCACCGGCCCGCTGGTGCGGCTCGGTGCGGCCGACCTCGATGTCCTCGCCGCTTGGTCGCGGCGCATCGAACAGGACGGCAGACCACAGGTTCCGCGCACCGAACAGGACCGTGAGCCCGACACCCGCGATCGGCCGTCCCTGGTCGAAGCCTTGGATCATCTGCCGCCGGTCGACTGGGCCGGGCCGGCCGGAAATCCGATGAGTTCTGTTGCTCGAGAGCGACTTTCCGGTTTGTCGCTGGCGATCCGCAGCCTGCGCCGTCTGACCGGTCTCCCGCTTGCCGAACTCACCGGCGAGGCCGAACGCGCACTCGGTCTCGACATCGAGGTCATGTCGCGGCCCGGAGTGACCCCGCAGACGGCGCGGGTGCACCTCGACGCGTTCGCCGACGTCGCGATGAACTTCACCGCCAGTGCCGACCGCCCGACGCTCGGCGGCTTCCTGTCCTGGCTGGATGCAGCCGAGGACGAAGAACGCGGCCTCGACAAGGCCGAGATCGAGTCCAACAGTGCGGCGATTCAGGTGCTCACCATCCACGCGGCCAAGGGTTTGGAGTGGGATCACGTCGCGATTCCGGGGATGACCGAGACCGTCTTCCCCAACCACCGCCGCTCGGCCACCTACAACACCGACCTGCAGGGATGGAGTGTCGGCGCCAAGACCGACCCGAACGACCGCAGCACCTGGGTGCTGGAGGAGAAGGGCTGGACAGTCGGCCTCGATGGTGTGCCCTATGACCTGCGGGGCGACAGCGACGGGCTGCCGTCGCTTCCCATCGGTGAACTCGCCGACCTCGTCGAACTGCGCGATGAGTACAAGAAGTTTCGCGAGGCGAACGGCGAGCACGGCCTCGCGGAGGAGCGGCGGCTGGCGTACGTCGCGCTCACCAGGGCGAAGCACTCGATGCTGATGACCTCGTCCGTGTGGTTCTCGGGGAGCAAATGCCGCCTGCCCTCCCGCTTCCTGTGCGATGTCATCGACGCCGGACACGTTGTTTTCGAACCGAATTCACCCGATCCAGACCCGGACGCGACGAATCCCCGGCTGGTCGACGGGCTGTCCATGGTGTGGCCCGACGACCCGCTGGCCCGGCGTCGCAGCGCGCTGCTCGAAGGCCGCGAACACGTGCTGAACGCATTGCAGGAGATCACACCGGCGGCCGGCCCCGATCCCCTCGGCGCTCTGGAGGTCGACGGTCCGTTCTCCGATGCCGAACGTCGTCGGCGACGCGAACTACGCACCCTGCTGCACGAACGCGCGGTCGGCACCGGGGTGCGGGTGCCGACCGTCCAGTTGCCCGGTCATTTGTCCGCCTCGTCGGTGGTGGCGTTGGCGAGCGACCCGGAGAAGTTCGCGCTCGACCTGCGCCGGCCGATGCCTTCCCCGCCCGCGTACGCAGCGCGCCGAGGTACCCGCTTCCACGCCTGGGTGGAGGAGCACTACTCGAAGGCGGCCCTCGTCGACATCGACGAACTGCCCGGGTTCGCCGATCTGGACGCCGACGTCGACGCCGACCTGGAGACGATGAAGGCCAACTTCCTCGCCTCCGAATGGGCCGGACGTGCCCCGATCGCCATCGAGGTGCCGATCGAGACCTGGGTCGCCGGGGTGTCGGTGCGCGGTCGGATCGACGCGGTCTTCGAGGACGCCGATGGCTATCTGATCATCGACTGGAAGACCGGTCGTCCGCCGTCGGGCCTCAGCGGTTCGGCACGTGTCCTGCAGTTGGCGGCCTACCGGCTGGCGTATGCACGACTACGCGGCATCGAGCCGGAGCGGGTGAAGGCCGCGTTCTACTACGCCGCGACGGGTGAGACGGTACGCCCGGAACTGCCCGGCGACGACGCGATCGACCGGCTGATCACCGCTATCCCGCTGCAGGAGTAGCGGATTCAGTTCTTCGGGTCGCGCTTGATCTGCATTTCGACGGTGTCGTCGTCGCGCAGGTGCTGTTCGTCCTCGGCCGAAGTGTCCGTTGTACGGGCGTCCGTGGTGACGGCGTCGGTGGCCGCGAAGTCGTCGTCACGAACATCCGGCTCGGGCGACGCACTGTCGACGTCGACGCTGTCCTCGCCGGCGAGTTCGTCCAACTGGTCGGCGGTGACCGCTCTGGACCTGCGCGGGGGTGCCGGCATCAGGCTTTCGTCACCGGAGGTCTGTTCGTTGAGCCGGCGAAGAGCGGCAGCCCGGCGGTCGATGAGCGCGTCGTCGTCGGCGGCGACGGCGTCCAGCAGCACCGTGATGCGTTGCAGTTCGGCGCTGAGCCGGATGCGTCGCTCCAGGTGCTTGTCCGGTGCCTCCGTGCGCACCGCGGAGTAGGACTCGAGCACGGTATCGAAGGCCTCCGACGGCGCCAGCACCCATAGGGCCGCGAAATCGTCGGCCGGGTCGCAGACCGCGGCGTTCTCCCAGGACGCGATCGCGCAGACCTTGTCCGACCCCCAGAAGACGTCATGACCTTCGAGCGGTCCGTGCGTGACACAGGTCGGGAAGCGCCAGAGCGAGACTTCCTCCAGGGCCCGTTCCCAGCGGGCCAGCAGGGCCGAGGGCACGAGTCCGGTACCGGCGGCGCGGTCGAGGATCGCCAACCTGCGCGAGCGGTAGCCGTCGCAGTCGTAGCTGGGCACCCCGACTTCATCGGCAACTCGAGGGTCGACGTCGTGCAGGGCGGCCAGGGCGCGTCCGACCTCGATCGCCTCCCGGCTGCCGCCGGTCAGGCCGCGCCACACCATCGGGTCGCCAGGAAGCTGCGGGGCCACCGTGACCAGATTGCGATCGGCCAGCGTCATCCGTCCCTCGGCCACGGGCACCGCGAAGGGCACCCGCTTGGCGAGCAGGCGGGTGAAACTGCCGGCCTGCTCGGCGGCAGCCGCAGCCGCCGCGTTGCGCGAGACGCGAACGGTCCAGGGCTGCCCGTCGGACGACTCGACCCGGGCCTGCTGGTACTTGTCGGTCACGCGGGTCGGCAGCGCGACCACGGAGCGGGGCTGCACGCGGGGGAGGGCTGCATCGGCGAGGGCGGCCAGAACGTAGGGACTGCGAAGCACGGCCTCACGGTACGCGGACACGGTCGCCTAGCCTGGGAGCCGTGGCCGATTCGTCCCCAACTCATCGCGATTCAGATCTCGTTCCGACCCCCGGCGGGGATGACCGGCACGCGCATCTGATGCTGTCGCGCAGCATCCTCGACCGTGACTCCTTGCGCCGGGAGGATCCATCGCTGCTGCAGAGCCTGTTGTCGTCGCCCCGGACCCGGGTACTGCACCTGCGTGGTGAGCGAATGCCGGTCACCACCCAGGGCGATGTGGTGCGGTTGCTGCTGCGGGCTCCGCAGCCGGCCGACAGCGACCTTCCGGCTGCGTACCTCGGCCGACAGGAGGGAGCCGACTTCGTCGCCGTGTTCGACGTCCCGGAGCGAAAGGTGCCCGGCGATGCCGGTACCACTGATCCGGACGACCTCGCCCGTCAGAGCGAGCGCACGCACCGCAGCCTGCGATCGCTGGCACCGGGGTTGCCCGTCGCCGATCTCGGCTTGGCAACAACGTCGGTCGCCATGGCGAACTGGGTTGCCACCCAACGGTTCTGCGCCCGTTGTGGACGCCCCGTCGCACTGACCAAAGCGGGCTGGGTCATGACCTGCGATGAGGGGCATCATCATTTCCCGCGCACGGATGCCGCGGTCATCATGTCGGTGGTCGATCCGGACGACCGGCTGTTGCTGGCCCAGGGCACCCGGTTCGTGCTTCCCACGGGCATGTCGGTGCTCGCTGGTTTCCTGGAGCCAGGTGAGTCGATGGAGGCCGCCGTGGCTCGGGAGGTGATGGAGGAAGTGGGTTTGCCGATCGTGGAGGCCGAGTACGTCGGCAACCAGCCGTGGCCCATGCCGGCCTCGTTGATGATCGGTTACGCCGCACGCACGGACGAGACGCGGTTGCGCCTTGATCCGGTGGAGATCCGCACTGCCCGCTGGTTCACACGGGCCCAGTTGGACGACGCGTTGGCCGGCGGCGAACTCACGGTCCCGCCGCGCCTGTCGATCGCTCGCCACCTCATCGAGCGCTGGTACGGCGCGGCCTTGCCGGCGCAGCCCGGAGACGTCTCGTGACGCCCGACGAGGTACTGCACGGCCTCGACCCCGAGCAACGGATCGTCGCCTCGAACCCGCTCGGTCCGATGTGCGTTCTCGCCGGCGCCGGCACCGGTAAAACCCGCGCCATCACCCACCGGATCGCCTACGGCGTCCACTGCGGTGCCTACCAACCGCAACGCATTCTGGCCGTGACCTTCACCGCCAGAGCGGCGGGAGAGATGCGCACGCGTTTGCGCGGACTGGGGCTCGACAAGGTGCAGGCGCGCACCTTCCATGCAGCATCCCTGCGTCAGCTGGGTTACTTCTGGCCGAAGGTCATCGGCGGGGCTCCGCCGCAGATCATGGGGCAGAAGGCGCCGGTGATCGGCGAAGCCGGGGCTCGGCTACGGCTGCAGCTGGATCGGGTGGCGATCCGCGACATCGCCTCCGAGATCGAGTGGGCCAAGGTCGGCATGCTCACCCCCGAGACGTACGCGCGGCACGCGGCCAAGGCGGGGCGCAATGTCGCCGACCTCGACCACATCGCGATGGCGCGTCTGTGGGAGATGTACGAGGACGTGAAGTCGGGGCGCCACGTGATCGACTTCGAGGACGTCCTGCTGCTCATGGCCGGCTTCCTGGTCGAGCGGGATGACGTGGCGCGCGCCGTCCGCGAGCAATACCGCCACTTCGTGGTCGACGAGTACCAGGACGTCAACCGCGTCCAGCAGACCTTGCTCGATCTGTGGGTCGGCGACCGAAGCGACGTGTGTGTGGTCGGTGACCCGGCGCAGACGATCTACTCCTTCACCGGTGCCTCGCCACGACACCTGCGCGAGTTCGCCACCAAGCACGCCGGCGCACAGACCGTTCGCCTGGTGCGCAACTACCGCTCGACCCCGCAGGTGCTGCAGTTGGCCAACGCCGTGCTCGGCGCCGCCAAGGACGGGGGATACGCCCAACTGCAGGCGCAGTCCGACGACGGTCCGGCCGTCGAGTTGCACCAGTTCGCCGACGACGTCGCCGAAGCGTCCGGCATCGCCCAGCGCATCAAAACGCTGCTCGCGCAGGGCGTTCCGCCCAGCGAGATCGCCGTCCTCTACCGCATCAACGCACAGTCGGAGCCGCTCGAACAGGCGCTCGCCGAAGCCGGCATCAACTACCTCGTGCGCGGCGGGGAACGCTTCTTCCGTCGTGACGAGGTCAAGCGGGCCGTGGTCCTACTGCGAGGTGCGGCTCGTTCGGACGACGGTTCGGCGCCCTTGGGTGCGCTGGTGCGTGACGTCATCACCGCGGCCGGATGGTCGCCGCAGCGGCCCACCGGCGGGGCCCTGCTCGAACGCTGGCAATCGCTCGAAGCCCTCGCGACCGTCGCCGACGATCTGGTGACCGCGAACCCGCAGGCACGCCTGCCAGACCTCATCGTCGAACTCGACCGACGGATGGCCGAGCAGCACGCGCCGTCCGTCGAGGGGGTCACGCTCGCTTCCCTGCACGCGGCCAAGGGCCTGGAATGGGACGCCGTCGTATTGGCGGGATGCTCCGACGGCCTGCTGCCGCTGTCGCATGCCGAAGGCCCCGAAGCGATCGAGGAGGAGCGCCGACTGACCTACGTCGGCCTGACCCGTGCCCGCAAGCACCTGGTGCTGACCTGGGCGCAGGCACGTCAACCGGGCGGCAAGCCGACCCGTTCGGTCTCGCGCTTCCTGCACGCCGCCGACGGAATCCTCGACGGTGTGGCGCCGCGGCAGCGCAGCGAGAAGCGCTCGACGGGTCGGGGTAAGAAGGTCGAGCGCGCCAAGCTGGTGCGCTGCCGCACCTGCGCGAAGGATCTCTATACGGCGGCCGAGCGAAAGATCGGCCGTTGCAGTGACTGTCCGCCCACCTACGACGAACAGACCTTCGAGGCTCTGCGCACCTGGCGTAAGGGCGTCGCCGACCGCCAGCGGGTGCCGGCGTTCGTCGTCTTCACCGACGCGACCCTCATCGCGATCGCCGAGCGCGGTCCGGTCGACGAGAGTGGATTGGTCGGGGTCTCCGGGGTGGGCGCCCGCAAGCTCAAGGTTTACGGACCGTCGGTGCTGGGCGTCCTGCGCGGCGAGCCTGCCGATGACATGATCGAAAAGTCTTGTGCTGCAATGGAATCCGACTGAGCTTTACTGCATCGAGAAATTGGTCGTTAAATAAGTTGCCCCGTGTGAGAAGGCGCACGTAGCCTGAGACACGTTCAGCCCGGCCCCTTCGTGGGTGTGCTGGGGTCGTTGATGAGTCGAGAGGAGGGTTGGCCTGATGGAGACCAAGACCATGTGCACTAAGACGGGCCTGTTGTCCGATCTGCGTTTTGCGCACTCGTCCTCGCCGACCCTCGCAGGCATCTCTGCCTCGACCCAGGGGAGCAGTGTGTCCGTCGTCTCGATGGTCGCCGCCGAGTACTCGCGTGAGCGCAGTGGCAATGCCCCCTTCTTCGGCACCGATGTCGAAAAACCTCCGCGGCAGGAGGTCACCGTCTCGATCTGATCGCAGATTGACGGTCCTCTTTCAAAGGCCGCGGAACCCTGACAGGGTCCGCGGCCTTCGTGTATTCCGCGGACGAAGCACACGACTACGAAAGATCAACAGACATGTTCGAAGCGATAGACACGGGGCTCCGTGACTTCATCGACCAGGCCATCGACTCTCAGGAGGACGGGATCGAACTGCCGTGCCAGGTCAACGACCCGGAGATGTGGTTCGCCGAGCGGCCGGACGACATCGAGTTCGCCAAGGCGCTGTGTGGCACGTGCCCGCTGCAGCGTGAATGCCTCACCGGAGCCGTCGACCGGCGTGAGCCGTGGGGCGTCTGGGGCGGCGAGCTGTTCCAGGCCGGCGTCGTGATCGCGCGCAAGCGTCCTCGTGGACGTCCGCGCAAGAACGCGATCGCGGCATGACCACCGTCTCGTCCGGCGGAAGTCGGGTGAACGGTCGACAGCAGGTCGGCAAGGGCGCAGGGGTGATGAGTGTGGTGCGATTTCGGGGGACGCACCACGCCCACCACCCCTGCGCTCTCGTCGCGGGCTGACTCAGAAGTCGGCGCCGGGGACGTTCTCGGCGAAGATCCGGCGGGCCGGCACGGTGCCGTCGATCTGGCAGAGCACCGCCACCCCGCCCAACCAGGTGCGGTAGATCAGCACGAACTCCGGCGGAAGATTGAGGCGAAGGCCCACACTGAACTGGGAGCTGCGCGGGTCGTTGATGTAGTTGAACACGCTGCGCAGCCAGGTGCGGGTGAACTCGAACTCGTCGTGCCGTAGTGGCTCGATGAGGACAGCGAAATACTCCAGCAGCTGGTCGGCGTCGATGTCGATCGACGACTTCACGAACCCGGCTTCCCGCAGCAGGTCCAGCAGGCCCTCGGCATCCTCCTCCAACGCGAGCGTGACCAGTTCGCCGAGCACCGGCGGCAATCCGTCCGGAAGACGGTTGACCGCGCCGAAGTCAAGCACGCCCAGGCGCCCGTCCGGCAGCAGTCGGAAGTTGCCGGGATGCGGGTCGGCGTGCAGCAACCCCGCTTGTCCCGGCCCGCCGAGCAGGAACTCCAGGTAACGACGCGAGACCAGGTCGCGCTCTTCCTGGCTGCCCTCGGCGATGATCCGTGACAGCGGGGTGCCCTCGACCCATTCGCTGACCAGGACGAGGTCGGTGGCGTGGACGACGTGGGGAAGGGCGAAGTGTTCGGAGCCCTCATAAGCCTCGACGAACTGTTCCTGCATCACCGACTCCAGGCGGTAGTCGGTCTCCTCGCTCATCCGGGCGCGTAGTTCGTCCAGGATCGGCACGACATCCAGCCCGGGAACCCACGAGGTCGAGACGCGCATGACGCGTGCCAACTGGTTGAGATCGGAGAGCATCGCTTCGGCTGCTCCCGGGTACTGCACCTTGACCGCCACCTCACGGCCGTCCTTCCAGACCGCTCGGTGCACCTGACCGATCGAGGCCGAGGCCACCGGCGTGTTCTCGAACGACTCGAACTTGCCGCGCCAGCGGGTGCCCAGTTGTTCACGCAGCACCTTGTTGACCGACTCCTGTGACATGGCCGGCGCGGAGTCCTGCAGTTTGGTCAGCATCGAGCGGTACGGCGCGGCGAGTTCCTCGGGCAGCGCGGCCTCGAAGACCGACAACGCCTGCCCGAACTTCATCGCTCCGCCCTTGAGCTCCCCGAGCACCTTGAACAGCTGTGCGGCTGTCTGCTCCTGCATCTTGGCGGTGACGGCTTCGGCGGGCGCACCTCCCACCCGGCGGCCGAACCCGACCGCGGCCCGCGCCCCTATCCCCAGAGGTAGCGATGCCAGCCGTGCGGTTCGCACGACGGCCTTGCGAGGAAGATCCGTCATGGGGACATTGTGACTGACGGTGGGCTGAGTCCGGCTGACCGGCGTCCCGCTCACGTCCGGACATCTGGAACACCTCCGGTCGTCCGGGTCGGATCTGGCAGCGCCGACGGCACCAGATGCGACGTGGACGACAAGATGCGACCGGGAAGGCAGGATCACCCCGCCTGCTGCGCCTGGCACACGCACAGCGGGTGGATCGGCCAGACGTGATGCATGACTCGGCCGAGCGAACTGGAGACCGACATCGCCGAGCCGATGGGAAGCGGGTTGTCGCTCATCAGGCCGCGTGCGACCAGCCCGGCGAATCCGACTGCTACATGGGCGAGTTCGGGAGATGTGGTGGGTTCGTCGTCGTACAGATCGTTGCCGAGCACCTGGGGACGAAGGCGTTCCCAGCGCCGGTCGAGATCGTGCCGTCGGGCGTTCAGGCACCCTTCGCACGGACCGGCATCCGCCTGCAGCAGGGGTCCGACGACGATCTGATCCGGGCCGATTTCGACGACCAATCGTGAGACTCCCGGGCCCAGGCGTGCGCCGGGTGCGCCGACCGTGATGCCCAGCATCGGCAGGTGCGGATTCGCGGTGGCGCCGAGCTGGTCGAGCAGGTGCGCGATCGCGACAGCCACCGGGCCACACCCGTGCACCGCGAAGTCGAGTCCGCGCAGATCCGGCGGCAGCGTGCAAGTGACCGCGTCGCGCAGTGCGTCGGCGGCGCGTGCGTCGAGTCCGCGGAAGGCGGTCGCCCATTGCGAACGGGTGAGGGCGCCGGCAGCGACGATGCGGTTGATCACCGCGGGTCGGAACGGCCCGACGACCTGGGGTGAGCGTGCTCCCAAGCCGATCAACAGATGTGACTCGTCGTAGCGCAGCGCGCGAGAACGGTTGGGCGACAGGGTGATCGGTTCGATCATGGTGGTTTCTCCGTGACGTGGAGGATGGCTGCGACCGGGGCGTCCGGTCAGAGTGCCACTGATCAACCGAGCCGGTTCCGGTTCTCCACAGCGCCCGGCTCATGGTGCCGGTTCTGAGCGAGGTGGTGGACGATTCGTGCCGTGTCGGTGCTCGGACGTAGGTTCACCGGCATGGAACCAACGCCTGAGGTGGAGATCGTCCGCTCCTCCCGCCGCCGCTCGACGCTCTCGGCGACGCTGGTCGATGGACGCGTCGTGGTGCGGGTGCCGGGCACCATCTCCACGGCCGAGCTCGACCGTCTCGTCCCTGGGCTGGTGCGTCGGGTGATGGCAAGGCAACGCCGCCCGGCCGCGTCCGACCAGGCGTTGATGCAGCGGGCACGGGTGTTGTCCGAGCGTTACCTCGACGGCAAAGCAGTGCCGGCATCGGTGCGTTGGGTGGGCAACCAGCAACGCCGGTGGGGTTCGTGCTCGGTGAGTTCGAAGCAGATCAGGCTGTCGGACCGGTTGCAGAACATGCCGCAGTACGTCATCGACCATGTGCTCGTGCACGAACTGGCGCATCTGTTGCACGCCGACCACGGGCCGGCCTTCAAGGCGCTCGTGGCGCGCTATCCGCAGCTCGAACGCGCAGAGGCGTTTCTCGCGGGAGTCAGCTTCGGCTCGGGGCTGCCGCCGGTGCCGATGGACGACCTGCCCGACGAGCCAGCAGATCCCTGATCCGCAGTACGGTCGCGGGTAGATCGGGATCGGTCGGCTGCGGGATCGCGTCCACCGGCCACCACGCGGCAGCGTCCGACTCCTCGGATACGACGCACTCGGCCGGTTCGTCCAGCACGATCGCGACCCGCACGTCGCGGTGAGAGGTGCAGCGGCCGAACGCAGCCGAGAGCTGATGATGGTGCAGGTCGACGATCATCGCGTTCGCGACATCGACCGGTAGCCCGGTCTCCTCGCGCACCTCGCGCACCGCGGCATCGATGACGCCGGCGTCATCACTTTCGAAGTGACCGCCCGGCTGCAGCCACAGCCGGGCCTTGCGATGCATGATCAACGCGACATGCTCCAGCCTCGGGTCGAAGACGAAGCCACCGCAGGTCAGGTGGTCGGACACTCCGTCGCGGCTCACCGCGTCCGGATGAACCGCCAGGTGTGCGAGGTACTCCTCGCGCACGTCGTTCAGTTCGGCAGTGGGCGCGTCCCAATGCTCCAGCAGGCGGACGACGTCCGCCTGCAGGTGTTCGAAGCTCATGCCTTGGGATCGTCGCCGGACTGGTCGCCGGACTTGTCGCCGTCACCGTTGCCGGGCTCGTCGGCCGGGGAGTCCGACTTCTCCGACTCCATCTCCTCGCGGCCCTGTGCCAGCAATGCGGCGAGCGCGTCGTCCATCTCGTCCGGCTGTGCAGGCTTCTCTCGGGCTTGCTCCTTTTCGCCGTTGACGTAACCCATCGGGTCGTCGAGGTCGTCGGCGCCGGGAGCGAGATCGGGGTGCTTCCAGGCCCCGTCGCGGCCCGCCGTTCCCTTGGAATCCTCAAGTGCGGCAAAGAGATTGGCGGCGTCACGCATGCGACGTGGGCGCAGTTCGAGTCCGACCAGGCTGGCGAAAACTTTCTCCGCCGGACCACCGGTCGCGCGGCGACGGCGAACCGCCTCGGACAGGGCGTCGGCGTGCGGCAGGTGCGGGCGCACCGCACGGTCGCTCACGGTGTCGACCCAGCCTTCGACCAGGGCGAGCAATGTCTCCAGGTGAGCGAGGGTGCGCTTCTGGGCCTCGCTCGGCTCCGGGCGGAAGATCGATCCGGAGATCGACTCCTGCAGTGCAGCCGGGTCCTGCATGTCGGCGTTGCGCATGGCCTCGTCGATCGCCTCGGTGTCGATCGAGATGTCGGCGGCGTAGGACTGCACGGCCGCGATGAGGGCCGGGCCGAGCCAGGGCACGTTCTGGAACAGGCGCGTGCGAGCCGCTTCGCGTACCGCGAGGTACAGGTGGATCTCGCCGGCGTCCATACCGAGTCCGTCGGCGAACGCGGCGACGTTCGTCGGCATGATCACCACCGGGTTGCCCTCGACGAGGGGAAGCCCGACCTCGGTGCCCGTGACCAGTTCACCGGCGAGCGTGCCGACGGCCTGGCCGAGTTGCATCGAGAACACGGCACTGCTCATCCGACCGAGCATCGGCTCGAGCTGACCCATCATCTGCGGCGGCATGCCGAACTGCTCGGCGCCGAGATTGCCGATCTGGTCGCGCATCGCGCGCATGACGGCGGCGTTGACGGCGTCCGAGATGGGTTCGACCAGGCGGCGCCAGGTGGGCATCGTCGCCTCGACCCACTCCGAACGACTCCACGCCTTGCCGGCTCCGGTCGAGGCGAAGTCGGTGACCTGGTCGAGCCACAGGTTGGCGACCATCACCACCTGGTCGACGTCCTTGGCCGTTGCGGCCGACACGCTCGGGTCGCCCTCGGTCGAGACGGTGCGGCGGGCGACGTCACGGGCGGCTTCGATGTTGAAGCTGCCGTCGGACGGCGCCGCCATCATCGCGGCCATCTGCTGCTGCATCTGGGCGAACATGGCCGGATCGATGTGGCCGAGGCCGAGCTCGGACATGGCCTCGCGCATGTCGTCGCCGCCGCCCATCAGGTGCTTGAGCAACTCGTTGAGGTCGGGTACGTCGTCGGGGCGCTCTTCGGGGTTCATCTCGTTCCTTCGCGCAACGGATCGTGGGTCTGATCCTCGGTCCGGTCTGTTGGTCGTAGGTCACTTGCTCGGGTCAACCACACGGCGATGCGAATCGTTCCCGGTGCCAGGTTCGAGAAGTCGAGCCCACAGTGCCTACGCTACGTCGGTACGCCGCCCGAGAAGCACCTGGAGTCCTGATGAACCAAGCGCGGGTCACGCTGACCGACGTCCGCGACACCCCTTTGTCCGTGGACGAGGTGCTGACGGCCGTCCAGGACCCCGCTGCGGGAGGCATCGGACTCTTCGTCGGAGTCGTGCGTGACCACGACAACGCCAAGGATGTCGACGGGCTGGAGTACTCGGCGCATCCCAGTGCCGTTGACGGATTGCGGCGGGTGTGCGAGCAGGTGCTGAGCGACGAGGTGAGCAAGGTGGCAGCGGTCCATCGCGTCGGTTCGTTGCAGGTGGGTGACCTCGCTGTGGTCGTGGCGGTGAGCGCGCCGCACCGTGGCGCCGCGCTGGACGCGTGCCACCGCCTGATCGACGACCTCAAGCTGACGGTGCCGATCTGGAAGCACCAGAGTTTCTGCGGACGGTTCGGACGAGTGGGTCGGCCTGTGAGCGCACCGACGCCCGACCGATCGCACGACCCATCGCCCGAACACGCCGAAGGGCAGCCGTCCGCGCAATCGACGGCCGGCCGGCGCGGCCTGTCGTTCCGCAACGTTCTGCTGATCGCCGTCACCGTGCTGGTCGTCATCGCGATCGCCTTGATGTCGATCATCAAGGTGCCGGTCGTGATCCTGCGGCCCGGCCCGGCGACCGACACTCTCGGGAAGGTCGACGGCAAGGACGTCATCGCGATCCAGGGCGCCAAGACCTACCCGACGTCCGGGTCGCTCGACTTCACCACCGTCTCGCTCGCCGGCGGACCCAACTATCCGGTCTCGGTGATCGAGTACCTCCAGGCGAAGTTCCTGGACAAGAACGCGCAGATCGAGCCCGAGGAGGCGTGGTTCCCCAAGGACGTCAGCGGCGACCAGATCAAGCAGAAGAACGCCGCCGACATGACCGACTCGCAGGAGACTGCCGAGGTCGTCGCCATGCGTTCGGCCGGCTTCACGGTGCCGCAGAAGGTGCTCGTCGGCATGATCGCCGAGGGCGCGCCCGTGGGGAAGGCGCTGGTGGTGAAGGACCAACTGCTGAGCATCGCCGGCAAGAAGGTCACCGACCTCGCGTCCGTGCACGCCGCGATGGACGGCGTGAAACCCGGTTCGTCGGTGCCCGTCCAGGTGCTGCGCGGTGGAAAGAGAGTGTCGGTGTCGGCGAAGACGGCTGCCGCCCAGAACGGACGGGCGGTCTTCGGTATCGGACTCGACCCGGAGTACACGATGCCGTTCGAGGTGAAGGTCAACGCCGGCAATGTCGGCGGGCCGTCGGCCGGAATGATGTTCACCCTGGCGATCTACGACAAGATCACGCCCGGCGCCATGACCGGCGGCAAGAAGATCGCCGGCACCGGCACGATCAACGAGATGGGCGAAGTCGGGCCGATCGGGGGAGTGCGCCACAAGATGGTCGGTGCGAAGGACGCCGGGGTCGGTTACTTCCTCGCGCCCGCGTCCGACTGCGACGAGGTCGTCGGCCACGAGCCGGACGGTGTGACGGTGATCAAGGTCGCGAGCCTCAAGGAGGCACTCGCCGTCATGCCGAAGATCGCCAAGGGCGAGACCACCGGATTCCCCGCCTGCACGAAATAAGGTGTCAGTCCTCGTCGTCGAGACTGGCCCGCAGTGCGGCCACCAAGCCGGGTGCGATGTCCGTGCCCACGGCGACCTTGTCGTCCTCGTCGTGTTCGCGTTGCCGCAGCAGGCAGATCGCCTCACCGTCGCGCAGCACACCGACCAGCAGCCGGACGTCGCGACGGTCGGGGTGCGCGGCCAGCACCTCGGCGGCCTGCTCGGCGTTGTCGGGCAGGTCGTTCTCGGCCTCCGGCGGCACCACGATGCGTTCGATCGCCAGCAGCACACCCTCCACCTCGGGCGGCCACGCCAGGCGTCCGAGCATCGACTCGATGGACGAGGTACGCGGCATGCCCTCCTGCTCGATGGCGCTGAAGGAGTCCGGGTCGGCACCCTTCAACTGATCGGCGAGTGCCGGTTCGTTGGCCAGCAGCGCAGAGTTGGTCGCGAGAGCGAACAGGCGCGGTGCCTGGTCCCAGCCGGCCGCGGCGACGTGACGTTCGGTGTCGACGGCGCACTCACCCAACGGGCTGAGAAGCGGCTTGGCCGTGGGCTGTGACTCGGGCTGTGACTCGGGCTGGTCCAGGGACTGCTCGGAGATCGGCTGATCGGGCGCTTGCTCGTCGGTCATGTGCGTCATCGTCTCGCACAGGTCTCGATCCCGGCGAACCGGCGGTCCTTCGGCGGGGTCGCCGGGTTAAGGTCTCCAGGACGCCAGTTGGCGCGAAGCCCGACGGAGGTACACGTGAGTTCGGCCGACGACAACGCACGCGGCGGTTCGGGAGACGGCCCGGGCGGACGCGACGACGCGTGGACCGCGCTGGACGAAGCGCGGCGACGCGGGGCCGGACGCCGGCGCTGGCTGATGCTGGGTGTCGCGCTGTTCCTCGGTTACCTCGCGATCCGATTCGGGGCTCGCCTGTGGACCGAGAAGTTGTGGTTCGACGCCATCGGCTACTCGCAGGTGTTCCGTAACGAGATGTTGGCCAGGACCGGGTTGTTCATCGCCGGCTTCCTGCTGACGGCGGGCCTGGTGTGGCTGAGCATGCGACTGGCCTACCGACACCGTCCTTTCCTTCCGCCGGGGTCGATCGAACCCGACGCGATGGAGCGTTACCGCGCGCTGGTCGAGCCGGTGCGGTCGACCGCGTTCAACGGCATCCCGATCCTGATCGGTCTGTTCGGCGCCGGAGTCGCCGGTAGTCAGTGGAAGACCTTTCTGCTGTGGTGGAACCGCACCGACTTCGGGGTGAAAGATCCCAAGTTCGGTAGGGACATCGGTTTCTTCGTGTTCAGCCTGCCCTGGTGGCAGTTGGTCACCGCGCTGCTGACGATGGTGCTGATCTTTGCTCTGGTCGCAGCGGTGGTGGTGCATTACATCTACGGCGGCATCTCGCTCACCCGCGAACCCGGCTCCCGATTCACCTCGGCGGCCAGGCTGCATCTGTCGCTGGCGGCGGCCGGCCTCGTCCTCGTCCGGGCGGCGGCCTACTGGCTCGACCGGTATGCCCTCACCACGAAGGATGCGCGGCTGATCACCGGTATCGACTACACCGCCGACCACGCGCAGATCCCCACCAAGACCGTGCTCGCGGTCGCCGCCGTGCTGTGCGCCGGCATGTTCATCGCGACGATCTGGACGCGTACCTGGCGCCTACCGGTCATCGGGCTGTCCTCGATGGTCGTACTCACGTTGGTGCTGTCGGCGATCTACCCCACGATCATCGCCAACTTCAAGGTCAACCCGAACGCGCGTGCGCTGGAGTCGCCGTACATCGCGCACAACATCAAAGCCACGAAACAGGCGTACGGGATCACCAACCTGGTGGCGACCAATCAGCAGCCGGAGACGGCAGCCAAGCCGGCCGAACGTCGCAAGGACGCCGCAGCGATTCCCGGCATCCGGTTGGTCGACCCGTACATCATCTCGCCGACCTTCCGGCAGTACGAGGGCCAGAAGCAGTACTACCAGTTCGCCGACGTGCTCGATGTCGACCGGTACAAGGTCGACGGCAAGGAGACCGACGTCGTGGTCGGCGTCCGCGAATTGGATCAGTCGGGTATCCCTGCGGGACAGCGCAACTGGGTGAACGAGAAGACCGTCTACACGCACGGGTACGGCGTGGTCGCGGCGTACGGCAACCAGCGCGGTGACGAGGGCCAGCCCAACTGGCTCGCCTCGACGATGCCGCAGCAGAGCAAGGTCGGAAAGTTCGAGCCGCGGGTGTACTTCGGTGAGATGTCGCCGAACTACTCGATCGTCGGCGGACCGGAGGGTGCGGCTCCGGCCGAACTCGACTACCCCGACAGCAGCACCGGCGGCGAGCGTCGCACCACCTACGCCGGAAACGGCGGCGTCGCGCTCGGCGGGGTGTTCCGCAAGCTCGCGTACGCGGCGAAGTACCAGGAGTACAACTTCCTGTTCTCCGACAGCATCAACGAACAGTCGCGCATCCTCGACGTCCGAAACCCTTCGGACCGGGTGAAGAAGGTCGCTCCCTGGCTCACTGTCGACGGCGACCCGTACCCGATCATGGCCGGTGGACGCATCCAGTGGGTTATCGACGGTTACACCACGAGCGCGCGCTACCCGTACTCCCAGATGTCGTCGCTCGATTCCTCGACCGAGGACTCGATCACCAACAACGCCGACAACGTCCGCTCGATCCGCGAGGGGTCGATCAACTACATCCGCAACTCGGTGAAGGCGACCGTCGATGCGTACGACGGTTCGGTGAAGTTGTATGCCTGGGACGAGCAAGACCCGGTGCTGAAGGTCTGGCGCAAGTCGTTCGGTGGCACGGTGCTGCCGCTGTCGCAGATGCCGACGGCGGTGCGTGAGCACGTCCGGTACCCCGAGGACCTGTTCAAGGTGCAGCGCGAGATTCTCGGCAAGTACCACGTAAGCGACCCGGCGACCTTCTTCAGCGGCACGGACTTCTGGCAGGTGCCGGCCGACCCGACGCGGGCGGGCAGCGGTCAGCAGCCGCCGTACTACCTGTCGATCTCGATGCCGGGGGTGCAGCAACCCACCTATTCGCTCACCTCGTCCTACATCCCGGTCAGCAGCGGCGGTCAAAGCCGGCAGAACCTCGCTGCGTACCTCGCCGTCGACTCAGATGCGACGCCGAGACCCGGTCAGCCGAACGGCAGCTACGGCACGATGCGGCTGTGGACGATGCCTCGTAATGTCACGATCAAGGGGCCCGCGCAGTTCCAGAACGACGTCAACACCTCCAACGAGGCATCGACGACCTTCCCCCAGACGCTGTCGGTGTTCATGCAGGCCAACGGTGACCGAGTGCAGCGCGGCAACCTGCTCACCCTTCCCCTCGCGGGCGGGCTGCTGTACGTCCAGCCGATCTACGTAAAGGCCTCCGGCACAACGGGATTCCCGCTACAGCGGGCGGTTGTCGTGCAGTTCGGCAACAAGCTTGCCTGGGGCGTGACTCTTGGGAACGCGCTTGATGATCTGTTCGGTGCCAGCGCCGCCGGCAGCGACGACGACAAGCAGCCCGATCAATCAGACACCGTCGACAAGGCTCTCTCAGACGCCAACAGCGCGTGGACGCGTGGGCAGGACGCCCTCAAGAAGGGTGACCTGGCCGGCTACCAGAAGGCGATGAACGAGATGAAGGCCGCGCTCGACCGAGCCGTGCGGTTGAACGGAGCTGCGGGCACGCCGACCCAACCGTCTCCGAGCCCGTCGCCCTCTCCCAGCCCGTCGCCGTCTGCGCCTGCCACGGCCCGTCCGTCCGCAGCACCGGCTTCCGCCACGCGTTAGTCAGAGTTCGCCGGTCAGGTAGCGCTGCAGGTTGGGCGCGACGGCGTCGACCAGTTCGTCGATCTCGGCGTCCCGGACCGCAGGGAGCCCCAGGATCTGGCGGGTCACCAGCAACCCGGCGATCTGACTGGCGAAGAGGGTGAGTCGCAGTTCGACGTCCCGATGGTCGTCGAGGCGCTCGCGGATGGGGGCCAGGATGACGCCGGTCAGCAGGCCGCGGACGAGTTCGTCCTCGCCGTTGATGAGAGCCTGACGGAACCGGGCGACGATGCTCGGCCCGGCCGGTGAGGCCCACACGGTGAGGATCTGGCGCAACGCCGTCGCAGCGAGTTCGTCGATCGGGCAGGTGCGGACCGGCTCGAGCACCACGGCCGGGTCCGACGGGAACTCGACCGCCGCCACGAACAGTCCGCGCTTGTTGCCGAAGTAGTGGCTGATCAGTGCCACATCGACCTCTGCTTCGTCGGCCACCCGGCGCAGCGTCGTGCGGTCGAAACCGTTGGTGCTGAACAGTTCTCGTGCCGCGTCCAGGATGTCGTCCTTCGCGCTCGAGCCTGCGGAGCGGCGTCCGGTGCGGCGGCTCACTTGGTCTGCCTCGGCATCGACCATGCGGCCAGAGCCAACGCGCCGAGCGCGAAGAGGGCGAGAACACCGACGTTCGTCAGGACGTCCGCCGACGGGTCGGCCTGCGAACCGATCGCCTGCAGTCCCTTGACCGCGTAGGTCATCGGCAGGAGGTCCGAGAGCCACTCCAGGACGGTCGGCATTCCCTCGCGCGGTGCGAACAACCCGCACAGGAAGATCTGCGGGCCGATGACGAGCGGCATGAACTGCACGGCCTGGAACTCGGTGTGGGCGAACGCGCTGGCGAGCAGGCCGGTGGCGACACCGACGATCGAGGCGATGACCGCGACCAGGAGCACCCAGGCGATCGGCCCGGCCGGGTCGACGCCGAGCAGCCAGTGCGTCACAGCCACCAGGACCAGCCCTTGGACGAGCGCGGTCACCGCGAAGGCGACCGCGTAGCCGATCAGCAGATCGGCTCGGTGCAGGGGAGTGGTGAGCAGGCGTTCGAGTGTGCCGCTGGTGCGTTCGCGCAGCATGGCCACGCTGGTGACCAGGAACATCACGAGCATCGGCAGGATGCCGAGCATGGTGAGCGCGACCCGGTCGAAGGTGCGCTCGTCGTTGAACACGAAGTACAAGAGCGTCAGCAACAGGGTCGGCACCATCACGATCAACCCCATGGTGCGGTGATCGGCCTTCAACTGCTGCAGGATGCGTTTGATCGTGGCAGTTGCGATTCGCGGGTTCATCGGTTGCCTCCAGTGCGGATGAGGGCGAGGAACGCGTCCTCCATGGAGTGCTTGCCGGTGCGTTCGAGCAGGTCGTCCGGCGGTAGATGGGCCAGTAGGCGACCGTCGCGCATGAGCATGACGCTGTCGCAACGGGCGGCTTCGTCCATCACATGGCTGGACACCAGCAGCGTCGTGCCGGCTTCGGACAGCCCGCGCAGGTGGGCCCAGATGTCCTCACGGGTCAGCGGATCGAGTCCGACAGTGGGCTCGTCGAGCACGAGCAGCTCCGGTTCGCCGACGAGCGCGCAGGCCAGGGATGCGCGGCTCGCCTGGCCGCCGCTGAGGTTCTCCACGGGGCGGTCGGCGAACTCGCCCAGCCCGACGGTCTCGATCGCTCGATCGGCGTCGTGCTTCGAAAAGCCTTGCAGTGCAGCGAAATAGACAGCGTTGTCGCGCACGGTGAGGTCGCGGTAGACGCTGACCGCCTGGGTGACGTAGCCGACCTTGCGACGCAGCCCGGCGTCGGTCGGGGAGTGGTCGAGCACGGTCAGTTCTCCGCGTTCGATCTTCTGGACCCCGACGATCGTGCGCATCAGTGTCGTCTTGCCACAGCCGGAGGGTCCCATCAGCCCGACGACCGTCCCGCGCGGTACCTCGAAGGTGAGGCCGTGCAGAACCTCGTTGCCGGAGCGGCTGACGACGAGGTCACGCGCGGAGACTGCCGCCCGCGAGGAGAACTCATCAGGCGTTGAATTCATCATGTGTTGAAATGTCCTCGAATGTCGGCTCGAAGTCAAGGGCTGCGTGGTCGATGGTGTTCGCGCTGGTCGAACAGCGTTGAGGCGCACGGACTTTCAGCACTGGCCGCGCTCGCCTCCGGATGACGGTGAGTTGTCGATTTGGTGAACGGCGAACCGGTGATTTATGGTTATGGACATACCGACGCGGGGTGGAGCAGCTCGGTAGCTCGCCGGGCTCATAACCCGGAGGTCGCAGGTTCAAATCCTGCCCCCGCTACCAAAGCCGTTTTACTCCAACTGGCGACCTGAGGGTCATCGTGGAGTGAAGCGGCATCGAACAGATCCTCGGAGTTAGCTCCGAGGATCTTTTCGCTGTGCGGCGTGATGTCGCGATGATCGGGTCGCCCTGGGGTTTCCAAACAGGATCACCGCCGTCTTGGTGTTGCGGCGACGAGCGTCGTTGACGCAGTGCAGCACGTAGTTGTACGCATTGAGTTGCTCGTCGAGCAGCACGAACTGTTCGCGGTGCTGCACCTCCTCAGCTGCGAGAGCCATGAGGTGGTTGGACGGTGCGACCCGACTGCCGGTGAGTTGGTCGGCAGCTTCCGCGCCGCTTGCACCGGCGAACGTGGTGCGCAACGGCTCCCTGAACGCGCCCCGTCGCTGACCCGTGACGAGCCGCCTGAACTCGTCCTGCGGCTTCGCGAACAAATCGCGCACCCCGGCATCGGTGCCCACCGAGAGCGAGGAGGACCGGCGTCGGGAGCGCGAGGCCGAGATCCGGCGTGAGCACCGGCTCGCCCGGCGAGTCGCCATCGAGGCGGGCCGCACGGCCGGCGCCTGGCGCTCAGCCGCGCAGGAGCCCGGCCTGCTCGAGGAGGCGTCCGATCTGGTTGTCGTCGAGCCGGTCGACGAGCGTGGAGCGCACCCGCCCGGGGCCAGGGACCTTGATCGGGTAGCCGCCGCGGAGTCGGGCAGAGGCGTCGAGGAGCGCCCGCACGTCGTAGGTCGACCCCCACACCTCGCGGACGGCTCGCTCGATGCCGACTAGCGAATAGGCCGCCTCCATCCCGGTGCGGACGGAGTACTCGGTCGTGAAGATGCAGTCCCGGCTCGTCTCGGCGAACTGGCCGATGAAGGCGAAGTTCTGCGCCCCCTCGGGGACGACGTCGGGGCGGTCGCCGGCCTTGCGCGGCATGAAGAAGCTCGTGACGTAGGGCATCATGACGGGCACGCAGGTCGCGCCGTCGGCCGCCAGCTCGGGGATCTCCTCGACGGGGACACCCATGTGGTAGAGCCACTCCTGGACGATCTCCTCGCCCGTGCACTCCTGGATCGACTTCTTCACGTAGTCGCCGGGGACGTCGCTGAAGAGGGCGTAGACCCAGACGACGACCTGGCCGGGGTCTTGGGCCTTGAACTGCGGCTGACGGTTGACCGTCCACGACAGGAGCCACGAGGAGTCGCGCGCCGTGACGATCCCGCCGGTCACGGTGCGGCTGGAGAGGGGGTCACGGCCGCAGATTCGGCGGATCTGCTCGGGGATCCGCTCATCGAGGGTCGTGACCGTCGCCGACTCCCACTTCGTCTCGGGAATGCTGCTGCAGAAGACCTCCGGGCGGCCGAATGCCGGGTCCTTGCGGGCGACCTTCTTCCACAGGTCCCACGACCTCGCGATCGCCGGGGCCACGGGCGGGTGACACGGGCCGCGTTGGGAGACTGGCGCCTGGGTAAGGAGTCCGGTATGGCTCCGTCGACGCAGTGGCGATCGTTCAGACGAAGTCAGGCATGCTCACCCGCGCCAGTCGGATGCCTCGCGGTCCGCTCACGCAACCAGGTAGTCGTTCCGGCGGCCATGCCCCGCGACTTGGGCATCTGGTGCACCGGGACCACGATGAGCGAAGCCTCACGTCGCAGGGACCACTTGATGGCGTGATAGACGGCTGACAGCGATTCAGTGCTGTTCACGGCGATAAGTCCCGGGGCAATAAGCATCGCTTCATGCCACGGCCCCTCCAGGTCGGCTAGGTCGGCCAGGTCTTCCGAGGTCCAAGCGAGGTAGACGGTCAATGTCGTCATCCTTTTCGACGTGCGCAGCGGCGACCGCAGCCAGCTCATGTCCGCTCGAGCCGCCGCGCGAGGTAGGGCGCGGTCACGCTCCCGTCGGCCTGCACGATGTCGGCCGGCGTCCCGGTCGCGACGACTCGACCGCCGGCGTCTCCTCCGCCCGGGCCGAGGTCGATGACCCAGTCGGCTGTGGCGATCACGTCGAGGTCGTGCTCGACGAGAACCACCGTGTTGCCGGCGTCGACGAGCTGGTGCAGCTGGCGCAGCAGCAGCGCGGTGTCGGCGGGGTGCAGTCCTGAGGTGGGTTCGTCGAGCAGGTAGAGAGTGTGGCCTCGGTGCGCCCGCTGGAGCTCGGTAGCGAGCTTGATGCGTTGCGCCTCGCCGCCGCTCAGTTCGGTCGCAGGCTGTCCCAGTCGCAGATATCCCAAGCCCACCTCGCGCAGCGTCCGAAGGCTGCGTGCAACGGTCGGCACGTCGGCGAGGAATCTCGCGGCATCGTCGACGGACAGGGCGAGGACCTCCGCGATGTTCTTGTCGCGATAGGTGATCTGGAGCGTCTCGGGGTTGTAGCGATCGCCGTGGCACGTCGGGCAGGGAGCGTAGGTGCCAGGCAGAAAGAGCAGCTCGACGGAGACGAACCCCTCGCCCTGACAGGTCTCGCACCGGCCCCCGGCGACGTTGAAGGAGAAGCGGCCGGCGCCGTAGCCACGAGCCCGGGCCGCGTCCGTGGCGGCGTACAGCTTCCGCACGGCGTCGAACATCCCCGTGTATGTCGCGAGGTTGGACCGCGGCGTCCGGCCGATCGGGCGCTGGTCGACCAATACCAGTCGGTCGAACGACTCACGAGCAGTCGGGTCCTCGGCCAGGACCTGGGTGACCAGGGTCGACTTGCCGGACCCGGACACCCCGGTGACGGCGGTCAGCACGCACAGCGGGATGTCGACAGACACGTCGCGCAGGTTGTGGCGATGTACGCCGGTCAGTCGCAGCCAGCCCTGCGGGGCCCGCGCATCGTGCACAAGCCGCTCAGAGCGACCGAACAGGTAGGCGCTGGTGACCGAATCCGTAACCTCTTCGAGGTCCGCGACAGGGCCGCTGTGAAGCACCCGACCTCCGGCCTCGCCCGCACCCGGGCCGATGTCGACGACCCAATCTGCTCGTCGTACGACGTCGAGGTCGTGCTCCACGACGAACAGCGTGTTGCCAGACGCCTTGAGGCGGTCCAGGACATCCAGCAGGGGCTCTGCGTCGGCCGGGTGCAGTCCGGCGAAGGGCTCGTCCAGGACGTAGACGACCCCGAACAGACCCGAACGCAGCTGCGTGGCGATCCGCAGGCGCTGCGCCTCTCCAGGCGACAGCGTCGTCGAGCTCCGTCCCAGGCTCAGGTAACCCAGGCCCAGATCTAGGAGCACCTCGACGCGCGCGACCAGGTCAGTGCAGATCCGCGACGCGACCTCGTCGGCACCCGCGGGCCGCTCGGCGACCGGACGCAGCAGAGTCACCAGCGCTGTGAAGGGCAGGTCGTTGACCTCGGCGATGGAACGCCCGAGGAAGGTCACCGCGAGGGCTTCGGGCCGTAGTCCACTGCCCTGGCAGTCCGGGCAGGGCGCTTCCTCCACGAACCGCATGGCCCGCTCGCGCATCCGCTCGCTCGTGGAGTCGGCCAGCACGTGCATGACGTGGCTGCGCGCGCTCCAGAACTTGCCGTAGTAGCCGTGGTCGACGCGACCTGGTTCAGGCTCGATGAGCACCGAGGGCTGCTCTTCGGTGAACAGCAGCCAGTCGCGGTCCCGCTTCCTGAGACTGTGCCACGGCTTGTCGACATCGATGCCGAGCCCCATCACGATGCTGCGCAGGTTGGCGCCCTGCCACGCGCCCGGCCAGGCGGCGATCGCCCCTTCACGGATGCTCAGTGACGGGTCCGGGACGAGCAACTCCTCGGTGACGTCGTGGACGACGCCCAGGCCGTGGCAGCGCGGGCACGCGCCCGCGCTGGTGTTGGGCGAAAACGCCTCGGCCGCGAGGTGATCGGCACCAGCCGGGTAATCGCCGGCCCGCGAGTAGAGGATCCGCAGCAGGTTGGACAGCGTGGTGATGGTGCCGACCGACGAGCGCGAGGTGGCCGCGCCCCGGCGCTGCTGAAGCGCGACCGCAGGCGGCAGGCCGGTGATCTCCTGCACGTGCGGGGCGCCGACCTGCTGCAGCAGCCGGCGCGCGTAGGGCGCTACCGACTCGAAGTAGCGGCGCTGCGCCTCGGCGTACAGCGTGCCGAAGGCCAGCGACGACTTCCCCGACCCAGAGATCCCGGTGAACGCCACCATCACGTTGCGAGGAATGTCCACATCGATATTGCGCAGGTTGTTCTCATTGGCACCGCGAACATGCACAAAGCCATCGGTCGCATCGGTGGTCACGTGCTGCCCCTGTCGGTCGCCCTCGGTGTCGTCGACGACAAGTTATCGCGCTGCCCGAACGCCATCGTCACTGAGACTCGTCCGCGGCGGACCTGGGTGCAGCAGATGCGTGTTTGCGTGACGGGCCGAGGCGGTGTGCACGGCTGTCAGCCGAGATGCTCCTGGTCTCGGAGCTGCCGCCGGACTCGGCGGCCGTCCGAATCGCGCCGGAATCCTTACGATGGTCGCCGGTTCGTCGCCGCGGGCGCGGGACGGATCGAGATGGTTTCGTAGGTCGCGTCCGGCGTCGCGGTGAGCGCGGTGCGGACAGCGGTCGCCACCGACTCCGGGCGCAGGAACTCCAGCGGGTCGTACGGCCGGTTCTCGGACGCGACAAGTTCGCGCTGCATGTCGGTGTCGACACGTCCGGGGTGCACGGAGCAGACGCGGATGCCGTCGGGGCGCAACTCCTCGCGCAGAACATCGGTCAGCGCGGTGAGGGCGAACTTGGTCGCCGGGTAATGGCCGCCCTTGCCGGACGCCTTCAGGCCCGAGCCGGAGTTGATCGTGACGATCGTGCCCTCAGCGGCCTGTAGCGCCGGCAACAGCAGGCGAGTGAGGTCGGAGACCGCAATCACGTTGAGCTCGAACATTCTTCGCCAGATGTCACGCGAGGAGTCCTCGGTGCGTTGACCGCCGGCGACGCCTGCCGAGTGCACGACGGCGTCGAGACGATCGAGTCCCAGCGCGGCGACGGCGTCCGCCGTCGACTGTTCGTCGGCTAGGTCGCAGATGAAGGGCTGAGCAGACTCGTACGAGGCGCAGGCGGATTCGACAGCATCTCGGTCACGTCCGCCGATGATCAGGTGATGGTCGGGCGCGAGAGCGGCACACACGGCGGCGCCGATCCCTCGGGTGCCTCCGGTGACGAGCACGCTGGGGCGGGTCATTCGGTGGCCTCCTTGCTGGTGACGGTCATCAGCTGCATCCAGGGCGCTCCGTAGGTGGTCACCATCGCGACGTCGGCGGCATCGCGGCCGATACCGATGATCACGCGTCCCTTGCGTGGGCTGTCCCAGCGCGGGTCGAAGTCCCACCAACGATCGCCGAGCCACACCTGAGTCCACGCGTGGAAGTCGTACGGACGTCCGGTCGGTTCGACGTCCATCTCGCTGATGTAGCCATGCACGTACCGCGCGGGGATGTTCATCGCCCGGCAGAAAGTGATCATCAGGTGCGCGAAGTCGCGGCAGACGCCCTGGCCACTGGCGAAGGTGTCGACCGATGTCGCGGTGCTCGTGGTCGAGCCGGTCGTGTAGCTCAGCCACTGGTTGACGAAGGTGTTGATCGCTGCAACCCGCTGGTAGCCCGGCTTCATCGTGCCGAAGCGCTTCCACGCCTGGTTGCCGAGCAGATCGGGCAAGCAGTAGCGGCTGGTCAGGGTGTAGAGCAGCACGTCGTCCGGGAGGTCGGTGGGCGCCATCTCGGGGGCGTCCTCGTCCCAGGAGTCGAACGCGTCCGGAACTGTGGCCAGGGCCGAGTAGGTGAGTGTCGTGACCCCGATCGGCAGGGTGAGGCGGGTGCACGGGTTGTCGTACACGTCGCGGAAGTGGTGCAACGGGAGGTCGTCGGTGATCGTCCAGTTCTCGTCCTTGATCGACACGGTGTCGGACGGCTGCGCTGCCACCTGGAAGACGGCGGCGGTGGGCGCCAGCGAGGAGTAGCGGAAGGTGCATCCGAGTTGCAGGGTGCGAGTGGACACGACGCTCCTGTTCGTTGGATCGGGGGACCTGCTCACTCTAGGTGGGGACGACAGCGCTGCGGTGCCTCGCAGGGGTGGCACAATGCAGGCATGAGCACGCCTGGCATGCGCCCGAACAACGCCCACCTTCCGAAGCTGACCCTCGACTACCCGATGTCGCTGGGTGTCTTCAGCGAGTACGAGGAGGCGCAGCGGGCGGTCGACTACCTGTCCGACCACGAGTTCCCGGTGCAGCAGTGCATGATCGTCGGCACCGACCTCAAGCAGGTCGAGCGGATCACCGGGCGTCTGACCTGGGGACGCGTGCTGCTGGGCGGCCTGGCGTCCGGTGCCTGGCTGGGTGCGTTCGTCGGACTGATCTTCAGCCTGTTCTCCAACGAGAACGGCCTGTCGATGATCCTGTCCACGGTGCTGCTCGGTGCGCTCTTCGGAGCGTTCTGGGCGGCCATCGGTTACGCAGCAACCCGGGGCCGTCGCGACTTCACCTCGGTGTCTCAGGTGGTCGCCACGAAGTACGAGGTGCTGGTCGAGCACAAGAGCGTCAATCAGGCGCGTGAACTGCTGTCGCAGATGGGCGGCGACGCAGGCCGCGCGGCGCGGGCTGCGCAGGAAGCGACGTACGCTCCCCGTGATGCCGGTCCGCAGCGCACCTACAGCGAATCGTTGAACGACGGTCGTGGCGGGGCGACTGCGCAGCCGACGCCCGAGGGACAGCAGAGCTGGCCGGCGACCGAGCCGCGCTACGGACAGTACCAGCAGCCGCAACAGCCGGAGACTCCGAACCAGGGCTAACCTATGCAACTCGTTGCACAACAGCGAGTTGCATAGTACTTTCGTCGCGTGGCACTGGAGCACGCGATCCTCGTCTCGCTCGCCGAACGCTCGGCGTCCGGATACGATCTCGCGCGCCGGTTCGATGCGTCCATCGGGCACTTCTGGAAGGCGAGCCACCAGCAGATCTACAAGGTGCTCGCCCGAATGGAAGCCGACGGCTGGGTGAGCACCGAACGTGTGTCCCAGGGGGCGCGTCCGGACAAGAAGGTGCACGCGATCACCGAGGCCGGGCACGCCGAACTCCTCGCCTGGTCGGCCCGTCCGACGCCCGCTGAGGCTGTGCGCAGCGAGTTCGCCGTCCGTATCCGTGCGCTGCACCTGCTAGATCGAGCGACGGTGCTGGGCGCCGTCCGGGACCGGCGGCAACAGCACGAGGACGCCCTCGCGGGCTACGAAGCCAGCCGCCGCAAGTACTTCGCCGACCCGGCTGAACTCGCCGACGACGAGATCGGCCCCTACCTCGCGCTACGAGGTGGAATCCGCTTGGAACGCAACGGTATCGACTGGTGCGACGAGATCATCGAGACATTGGAGCAGAGATGAAGAAGTTCCGCGAGGCGGCCGAGGCCCACGACTGCGACGCGATGGCCGCGCTGTTGGCCGACGACGTCCGCTTCATCAGCCCGGTGGCATTCAAGCCGTACGAGGGCAAGGCGGTCACGGCCGCGATCCTGCGTGGGGTGATGCGCGTCTTCACCGATCTGCGGTACGAGCGCGAGATCGTCGATGGCCGGCAGAGCGCACTGATCTTCCGGGCGATGGTCGGTGACACGGAGGTCAACGGCTGCGACTTCATCACCGTGGGACCGGACGGGTTGATCACCGAGTTCATGGTGATGGTCCGTCCGCTGCGCGGCGCGAATGCGCTCGCCGAGGCGATGGGCGCACAGTTCGACCAGATCCTGGCCGAGGCCGCCGCCGACATGACCGATTCACAGAAGTGAGCACACCGATGACGAACCCGCAGCAGTACCCGCACCTGCTCAGCCCGCTCGACCTCGGATTCACCGAACTGCGCAATCGCGTCGTGATGGGTTCGATGCACACCGGCATGGAGGACAAGCTCAAGGACCTGCCCAAGCTCGCGGCGTACTTCGCCGAGCGTGCTCGCGGTGGTGTCGGACTGATCGTCACCGGCGGCTACGCGCCGACCAAGCGTGGGTGGCTGCTGCCCTTCGGTAGCGAGATGACCAACGCACGGCAGGCCGCCAAGCATCAGGTCGTCACCGACGCGGTGCACGCCTACGACGGCAAGATCCTGCTGCAGGTCCTGCACGCCGGCCGCTACGGGTACACCCCGTTCAACCTTGCGCCGTCGCGCAAGAAGTCGCCGATCACGCCGTTCCGGCCGTGGGCGATGTCGACCAAGCAGGTCGACCACACGGTGTCGGCGTTCGCGAAGGCGGCGAAGCTGGCCAAGGACGCCGGCTACGACGGTGTCGAGATCATGGGGTCGGAGGGCTACCTGATCAACCAGATGCTCGCTGCCCGCACCAACGACCGCACGGACGCGTGGGGCGGCACCGCCGAGAAGCGGATGCGCTTCCCGGTCGAAATCGTCGCTCGCACAAGAGAACTCGTCGGCGACGATTTCATCCTGCAGTACCGCATCAGCCTGCTCGACCTGGTCGACAACGCGCAGACCTGGCAGGAGACCGCCGAACTCGCCAAGAAGCTCGAGGCAGCGGGTACGACGATCCTCAACACCGGCATCGGCTGGCACGAGGCACGCGTACCGACCATCGTGACCTCGGTACCCCGCGCCGCATTCGCCTGGACGACAGCGAAATTGAAGGACGAGGTCGGTATCCCGGTCGTCGCGTCCAACCGGATCAACAAGCCGGAGACCGCCGAGGAGATCATCGCGTCAGGCCAGGCCGACCTGGTGTCGATGGCACGTCCGTTGCTCGCCGACGCGGAGTTCGTGAAGAAGGCGCAGGAGGGCCGCTCCGAGGAGATCATCACCTGCATCGCCTGCAACCAGGCCTGCCTCGACCACACGTTCGCGAACAAGCGCGCCAGTTGCATGCTCAACCCCCGCTCGGGCCACGAGACCGAACTCGTGCTGCTGCCAACGCGGACCGTGAAGCACATCGCGGTCGTCGGTGCCGGCCCCGCCGGGCTTGCCGCCGCCGTGGAGCTGGCCGGACGCGGGCATCGGGTGGAACTGTTCGAGGAGTCGGCGGAGATCGGTGGCCAGTTCAAGCTCGCCGCGAAGATCCCCGGCAAAGAGGAGTTCGTCGAGACGATCCGCTACTACGAGCACATGCTGGATCTGCGAAATGTCAAGACTCACATGGGAGTTCGCGCGAGCCTCGACGACCTGAGGCACTTCGACGAGGTCGTGCTCGCCACCGGCGTCGAGCCGCGCGTGCCATCGATCGCGGGCATCGACCACCCGAAGGTGGTCACGTACCAGCAGGTGGTCGGCGAGGGCGTCCCTGTCGGGCAGCGCGTTGCCGTGATGGGTGCCGGCGGCATCGGCTTCGACGTCAGTGAGTTCCTGCTGCACGACGTGGGGGAGAGCCTCGATCATTGGATGCAGCGGTGGGGTGTCACCGATCCCGAACAGGAGCGCGGTGGCCTTACCGACAAGGTGAAGATCAGTCCGCGCCGCGAGGTGATCCTGTTGCAGCGCAAGGCTTCTGCGCACGGTAAGGGCCTGGGCAAGACCACCGGATGGGTGCACCGTCAGACCCTCAAGGACTCCGGCGTGCAGTTCGTCGGTGGGGCTGAGTACGTGCGTGTCGACGACGACGGTCTGCACATCACCGTGCCCGTCGACCCGAAGGACGAGAAGTCCGAGCGTGAGGCGAAGGTGCTGCCCGTCGACACCGTCGTGCTGTGCACCGGGCAGGAGTCGGTGCGTGACCTGGTGCCGCTCACCGATGCCCTCGGCAAGCCGGTGCACGTCATCGGTGGCGCGGACGTCGCGGCTGAACTGGACGCGAAGCGGGCGATCAAGCAGGCGACCGAACTGGCTGCGCGGCTCTAGATTTTCCTCGCCCACAGCGGTCCCGGTTTCCGACCAGGGACGTTGTCGGTGGGCCCGCCTAGAGTCTTCGTATGGCCCTTAGCTACGAGTTCTACGAACCGGTCTCACCGGTGGAATTCGTTCTGCTGCAATCGCTTTCGGATCAGAAGCAGCGTTTGTTGAACCAGCTTGTGAACGCTTTGGGTTCACCTGCGGAGATGCTGACGTTCGCGAACCGGATGTCCCGTGAAGCGTTCTACCGGCTCGATGCCGAAGCCGTGCGGAACGCCGGTGGCATCAGCACCGCTCGGCCCGTCGATGTCGATGACATGCGGCTGTTGGAGGAAGCCATCAAAGGCTCCACCCAGTTGGCGTCCACGTCACAAGCCGTGCAGGCAATGGCCATGGCTCGGTATGCCGCGATCGATGAAGAGCTGGTCGATTCCGACACCGGCGTCACGGCGAAGGTCGAGTATGCGCTCGGTCACCAGGCGTCGTTCGCCGACACCGACCTGGCGGCTGCCTGTCAGATGGCACCCCGCACCGCGTCGAGCAAGCTGAGCAACTCCATCGATGCGTGCACCAGAACTCCCGGGTTGCTGGCTGCGGCGGTGGAAGGGGAGATCCCGTTCTGGAAGGTGTCGCTCGTTGCGTCGGAACTGGTGAACGCCTCACCCAAAACCTCCCACCGGGTCGAGCAGCACCTGCTCGACACCAAAGGCTTCGACGCCTGGGGTTACCTCAAAGTGAAGAGCGCCGCGCGGGCACTGGTGACCCAGTGGGAGGCCGAGGCCGCGAAGAAGACCCGCCAGAAGGAAGCCAAAGAAGCCACCGGTGTGTGGGTTCGTCCCTCCGACATTGCCGGGATGGCGGAGTTGTGTGCCGTCGGCCCGGCCGACCAGATCGCCCGCATCTACGGAGCCGTGGACCAGTTGGCTGATCGACGCTCGAAGAACCCGCCCGAGGGCAACGAGACCGGTGAATCGAAGCCGACGCTCGGACAACTGCGCCTGGGCGCGTTGCACGACCTCGTCACACAAAGCGCCGACATCTCCTACCACGTCGTCATCCAGGTCCCTGTCGTGCGTGAGGAACAAGCCGCCACGGCTGCAACGAAACGTGCCACCGACGACCCGGACCACGAGCCCGAGGCGTCCCCGGACGACGGATCACCACCACCCGGACAATCCAGCTCATCCCCGCGAGGCCCGGACGACTTTGAATTCGCTTCAGAAACAGGTGAAACCGCCCGGGCGTACAAAGCCGGTTGGGCACGGATCGCCGGGATTGGGTTCATCCGGCCCGAAGTGCTCGACGCGTTGATCGACCAGTTCGGTTGCCGCCTGACCCGGGCACTGGTCGACGCCGACACCGGAGTCACCGGTGAAACCTCGACGACGGCGTACGAGCCCACACCCAGGATCAGGGAGTTCGTGCAGCAACGCGACCAGACCTGCCGGTTCCCGATGTGCACCAGGACCGCCATCAGGTGCGACATCGACCACGTCATCGAATGGCCCCAGGGACCGACTGTCGGGCACAACCTCGCCGCACTTTGTCGTCACCATCATGACGCGAAGACGAAGAAGCACTGGGACTACGAGATGAGCGACGACGGAGTCTGTACCTGGACCTCACGCACCGGCCGCACCTACGTCACCTACCCGGACTCGGTGCACGACGATTCATCGCCCGGTCCGTCCGGACTCGATCGCGCGGGCGCCGCGACCTGGGCGACCTGAAGTTCGGTGAGTTCGCCGCGGTGGACCAGGAATCCGTTGCCCGGACGCGGACGGTCGAGTTTGGGGCATCGGAGCGCGAACAGTTCACCGTCGGTGCGGCTCGGCATCAGCAGCACGCCTGTGCCACGGCGCCGCAGTTCGCCGACGAGTCCCCGGTAGTTGCCGGAGAGCTGATCGATGTCTCCCGACGCGACGACGACGGCGCCGGTGCTGCTCGCCTTGGCCGCGTAGCGGGCCAGCGACTCCTCGATCTCCGAGTCGACCAACGCACAGACGTCGTCGATCAAGAGAACGCCGGTCGGATCGCGAGCAAGCCACTCGGCCAGTTGTGTCCCGTCTTCCGGTTGGAAGACGTCATCGGGCAGGTCAGCGCGGGTGTCGGTGGAGATCCAGCAAGTAGGACGCCCGTGCAACTGTTCGGCAACCGTGAGGAGGGTCGTGGTGCGTCCGCTGCGGGGTGGTCCCGCGATGATCGCGACCAGATCATCGAGCCGTCCGAGGGGAGTGCGACCGTGCCGTCGGCGCCGGCTCCGACGGCGATTCCCTGAGACGGAGCCAGGTCGGTGACAGGCACTGCGGTCGGGACCGCATCGATGCGGTGTATGCCGGTCGGCACGAAGCATGCAGGCAGCTCGGCAGGAAGCGTGATCTGCAGTTCTGTCCCGTCCGGCACCGTCAGACCGCGCCCGGGTGGCATGTCTGAGGGGATGCAATCGCGAGGGACCCCGATCGCCGCGAGATCGTCCTTGTCGGCCATCGCCAGTGCGATCTGGGAACGAAACAGTGACAAAGAGCGGCTGGTCAGCAATCCGCGTCCCCCGGTCGCCAACACGTGCACGTCGGCGGATGAACCGTCGCGCAGGATCGTGGTCGCCAGGTCCATGAGGCGGAAGAGCGCCGCGTCGTCGGCGAGATCGTCGAGCACGTCCCAGCCGTCGATCACCAGGATCAGCCGCTGACGCCCCCGCTCAGGATGTCGTCGACGGTCGGTGATCTCGTCGGTGACGTACTCCAGTACGCGTTCGACGCGACTCGGTTCATCCGGGCTGACGACGGCTCCCACGCGCGAATGGCTGCCCAGATCGGCCAACGACCGCCCGAGATCGAGGATGTAGACGTGCGGGGCGTCGTCCTGGGAGAGGGCCTCGGCCAACAGGGTGCGGACTGCCGTCGATCGTCCACTGCGCGGACCACCGACGATCGCAAGGTGCTGATCGGTCGGCGGCGACCACACCATGGCCGGCTGATCCTGTCGGTGCGGGCGATCGGCGACGCCGAATCGGTAGCCCGCTGATTCTGCGCCGCAGACGGTCACTGAGTCGCGTCCGTCGAGGGTCCGTCGTGTCACTGCGTCCGGCAGTGGCGGGAGCCACGGAGGCGGCGAAGCGGTGATCCGGAGGTGTTCTGCGCAATCCTTGAGCAGGGGCGCGAGCCGGGTGAGGATCGACTCGTCTTCGGTTCCGCGGTGCTGGGTAGGTCGACCGAACTCACCCACCGAGATGCTGTCGCGCCGTAGTGCAGGCACTGTGACTCGCGCGCTCTGGAACAGCTGGGACTCACCACCGCCGCAGCGCAGGTATCCCCGTCCGGGGGACGACGCCGGGATTCGGGCGGCGTCCACGGTGTCGATGACGTCCTGGGAGTCGCCGTCGTCACGCACCCGCAGCGCGATGCGCAGGTTGACGTTGGCTCTGATGTCGGCCGACACGATGCCGGCCGGACGCTGTGTCGCCAGCACCAGGTGCACACCCAACGATCGCCCCACGGTCGCCAGTCTCACCAGACCGTCGACGAAGTCAGGCAATTCCTCTGCCAGCACGCGGAATTCGTCGATGATGAGGCACAAGCGCGCAATGGTCGGGGCGCTCGGATCGCGGTGATAGTCGTCCAGGTCCTTCGCGCCGGCTACAGCAAGCAATCGTTCACGGCGCTGGAGCTCGGCCTGCAGTGACACGAGTGCGCGCTCGGTGAGATGCCCGTCAAGATCGGTCACCAGCCCCACTGTGTGGGGCAGCCGAGCGCACTCGCGAAAAGCTGCGCCGCCCTTGTAATCGATGAGGACGAAGTTGAGTGCATCCGGACGGTTGGCGGCAGCCAGCGAAGCGATGAGCGTCTGCAACAGTTCCGACTTGCCTGCGCCGGTCGTGCCGGCGAGTAGCGCGTGCGGTCCGTCGACCACCAGGTCGGTGACTGCCGGTCCTGACGCCGTGGCACCGAGGAGGGCGGACATCACCGGTCGACGGGGCCAGTTCGCTTGAAGCGCAGCGATATCGAGCAGGTCTGTGCCCAGGTGTGAGCGCCATACCTCGTCCAGTCCGACCTGTGTCGGTGGAGTGCCGTTGACATCGATCGACGAGATGTCGTGTGCGGGGGCGAGGAGCCTCGCCGAACGATCGAGCAGTCCGGTGGCCGGCAGATCGGGGACACAGTCGGTGACGTCATCGGCGAGCACCGTCATCCGTGTCGAGGAGTGCAACCGGACGATCGGATGGGCGCGGTCGGGTAACTCGGTCTCGCCGAACGCGACGACGCTGCAACGGTAACGCTTCGGATCGCCGATGATCTCGGTCAATGCCTTTGCAGCGCAGGTGAACTCCGCGTCAAGAAGGATGAGCAGCAGACTCGGCGGATCCTGTGAACGATCGTCCGGGGAGCAGACCGGAAGGCCGCGGACGAAGTCGGCGAGGGCGTCCGGATGGTCGAGGTCGAACAAGGCCGCGGGACGGTCGAGCACGGGTCGCAGGTGGGGGAGCCAGCCCAGCTCGGTCTCATCGAGCCGGCGGTGGCTGACGACTGCGATCCTCAGGTGCGCCGGTGAGTGCCAGGCCACGGCCTGGACCAGCAGGCTCTCGAAAGCACGTCGATGGTCGTGACCGGCCACGCCGACGACGCGGTGCGCCGCGAGATCGACCGTCACGGGCGCGTCCGGCAGCGGCACCCGCTCGTCCTCGGCGCCCTCGCGTTCCACGGTCAGCCCGGAGGTGATGGTTCCGCGACCGATTCGCCAGTGCAGGTACCCGTACTCGGCCGGGTGTCGGTGCCACAATCGCCGGTCGAGGGTCTCGATGGTGCGGAATGCATCGCTGAGACCTGGGAGTGCGCGGATTCTGATCGCGTGCTCGGCCAGCAGCGTGCGGGCGACCCGCTCCCGGTGGCGTTGCAGGGCCTGGTTGTAGTCATCGATGTCTCGTCCGCGAGATCGTCGTCCGTCGCGCTTGTCCGACAGGTGCTGGGCGAGCATCAGCACGGGACTGAAGAGGGCGAAGGCGAGGAACATCATCGTCTTCATCCACCACGCGAGGCCGACACCGATCACGAGCGGGAGCAGGATCACGATCCACGGCATCGTGCGTCGATCTGGACGTCGCGGGCGCGTCGGGGCGGATAGCCGCACCTGTGGTGGTGGGGCGGAACGCGCCGGCGGACGCCGAACCGGCACCCTCGCGTCCTGTGCCGGGCGTCGCCCTGCAGGTGGTGTGCTGAGTGTGAGCGTGGAGTTGCCGACCCTCAGTTCGTCACCGACGCGCAGCTCCGACCCCGATTCGACCGCACCGATCTTCCGGCCGCCGATCTGCGTACCGTTCGTCGAATCGAGATCATGGACGGTGACCCGACCGGCGTCCAGGGCCACCGCGCAGTGCAGTCGCGACACGTCCGGGTCGTCGAGAGGAAAGACCGCAGGTTCAACCCTGCCGATCGTCAGCGGCCGGCGGTCGAGCCATCGTCGCGCGCCGACCTGCGGGCCGTGGATGCATTCAAGGGCCAGCAGTCCACGATGCGTTGCTGCGGTGGGTCGGAACGACAGGACCGAACCATGTGCGATGTGGCCGACGAGGAAATCGTCGGTGAGTTCGTCCCGTCCGATCCACACCTTGCTCGGCACCGGACAACCCGACGAGGTCATGGCGGTCCGGACCTCTGCCCACGTCGAGTCGGACGCCGCCGCGATTCGCACGTCGTGGACGGTCGACTCCGCACCCACGATGCTCAGGGCCAGTTCGATCCGACGGATGCTCGAGGACTCAGGTCGTTGCAGGTGTGCCATGGGCGCGGAGTATCGCCCGAGATGGGGTTCGCTGCCGGTGGGCCTGTGGATAAGTGCTCGAAGGTCAACAGATGGTCAAGAACAGGCCAGCCGGACGCCAAATTTTGTGGATGAGTGTTCCGGTCCGGCTGCAGAGCGCGTTTCATGTGCTTCATGCCGCCGGTAGGTGCCCAGCGGCAGGAAGGCAAGGGGCATGAACGGTATCCAGGTCATCGAGGGCGAAGTCCGCGAACTCATTCGTCGACGTCGCCTCGACCCGGTCGGGGACCGTGCCTCGCTGCACTCGCTCGTGCACGACGTCGTTCAGGACTACGAGGAGCGCACGCTGCACGGTGGGCTCGAGCCGCTCGGTGACCGTGATGTCGCCACACGCAGTGTCCTCGATTCCGTCCTCGGTTTCGGGGCACTGCAGCAGTACCTCGACGACCCGACGATCGAGGAGATCTGGCTGAACGATCCGAACCGGGTCTTCGTGGCGCGACACGGCGTATCCGAGCTCACCCCGACGATCCTGACAGAGCACGACGTCCGCAATCTGGTCGAGCGGATGCTCAAGCCGTCCGGTCGACGGGTCGACCTCTCCTCACCGTTCGTGGACGCAACCTTGCCGGACGGGTCCCGGCTGCACGTCGCGATTCCGGATGTGACCCCGGGCCGCTGGTACATCAACATCCGAAAGTTCGTCGCCAGAGCACACTCGTTGGACGATCTGGTCACGCTGGGTTCACTCAACCGGCACGCAGCCCAGTTCCTGCGAGCCGCCGTCGCCAGTGGCCTCAACATCCTGGTGACCGGAGGTACGCAAGCCGGCAAGACGACGATGCTCAACTGTCTGGCAGCCGCGATCCCACCCACCGAGCGGGTGGTGTCCTGCGAAGAAGTCTTCGAGCTGAAGCTCAATCTGCGTGACTGGGCAGCGCTGCAATGCCGCCAACCGAGTCTCGAGGGCACCGGGGAGATCCCGCTGCGGCGCCTGGTCAAGGAAGCGCTGCGCATGCGCCCCTCCCGGATCATCGTCGGTGAGGTGCGCCAGGAGGAGAGCCTCGACCTGCTGATCGCAATGAACAGCGGTTTACCCGGCATGGCGAGCCTGCACGCCAACTCCGCACGCGAGGCACTGGTGAAGATGTGCACGCTGCCGCTGCTTGCCGGACCGAATGTGGGTTCGCAGTTCGTGATGCCGACTGTCGCCAGCTCGATCGACTTGATCGTGCACGTCGGGCTCGAACGCGACGGGAAGCGTGCTGTTCGGGAGATCGCCGCGGTACCAGGGCGATTCGAGGGAAGCGTCATCGAATTGGCCGAGTTGTTCGTACGGCGTGACGGGGAACTGGTGCGGGGCGAGGGATTCCCGCCGCACGAGGAACGTTTCGCGCGCGCCGGGTACGACGTCGCCGACCTCTTGGGGGACCGACGATGATCCCGGTCGTCAGTGTCTTGTTCGGCCTGGGCGTCTTCTGCATCTACTGGTCCTTCTGGCCGCGTATGCAAGCCAAGCCGAAGTCCAAGGTCACCGCCGTCGACCGGTTGCGCAGCGACCTTGCGGTCAGCGGCGTTCGCGGATTCTCCCTGCCGATGCTCACCTTCATCTGCGGCGGAAGTGCGCTGCTGGTGTTCCTGGTCGCCATGGCGGCCACCGGGGTGATTCCGGTGGCACTCTGCTTCGCCGTCCTCGCCGGCTACGGCCCGATCGCGCTCGTCCGTAGCCAGGCACACAAACGGCGGCACAACCGCCGTGAACTCTGGCCAGACGCGGTCGATCACATTGCCTCCGCGGTCCGCGCCGGGCTTGCCCTGCCCGAAGCGTTGGCGCAGTTGGCGATTCGCGGACCGGAGGAGCTGCGACCGGCGTTCGCGCAATTTGCCCAGGAGTATCGAACCTCGGGTGACTTCCAGCGGTGCCTGGACGATCTCAAGCAGCGCCTCGCCGACCCGGTGGCCGACCGACTGGTCGAATCGCTGCGGCTGGCACGCGAGGTAGGTGGCACCGACCTCGGGCGACTGCTGCGCACCCTGTCGACTTTCCTGCGCGACGATGCGCGCACCCGCGCTGAGTTGGAGGCGCGGCAGTCCTGGACTGTGAACGCCGCTCGACTGGCACTCGTGGCGCCGTGGTTGGTGCTGCTGATGTTGGCCACGCGCGGCAGTAGCCTGCAGGCATACAGCAGCGGTACAGGGGTGGCGATCCTGACGATCGGCGGCCTGGTGTCGTTCGCTGCCTACCGGATCATGCGCCGGATCGGCCGGCTGCCCAGTGAGATCCGGGTGATGGCATGACCGCCAACCTCGGGTGGATCGGTGCCCTGTGCGGACTGGTGGCGGCCGCCGGACTGCTGTTGCTGTGGCAGGGCCTGCCGATGCGCCGACGGTTGACATTGTCCGACCGGATCGCACCCTACGTCGCCGAGCGGCCACGTCCCTCCAAGTACCTCGGCGGCCCGATCGCGTCCGACCAACTGTGGAACTCCTTGCTACGCAAGGCCGGTGGTGTCGTCGACTCCGTGCTGGGCGGAAGTGTCTCGGTGCGTCGCCGGCTCGAACGAGCGGGCAGCAACGCGTCCGTGGAGGATTTCCGGGCTGAGCAGGCGATGTACGGCTGTGTCGCGGCGCTCGCCGCCACCGGCTGGGTGTCCTTGCGGATGGCGTCCGGATCGCAGTCGCCGGTGACCGCAGTGCTGCTGGTGCTCATCGCCTCGGGTGCAGGGGTCGTCCTGCGTGACCAGCTGCTCACTCGAGCAGCTGAGAAGCGCGACCGCCAGATCCTGGCCGAATTTCCCGCAGTCGCAGAACTCCTGGCGCTCGCCGTCACTGCTGGCGAAGGTGCGGCGGCTGCTCTGGAACGTGTGGCTCGTCTGTCGAAGGGGGAGCTGTCGAGCGAACTGCGCCGGTGTCTCATCGACGCACGTGCCGGCGCCAGCCTGCCGGAAGCGTTGCAGGGTCTCGCCGACCGCACCGGACTCGCCAGCCTGGCTCGGTTCGTCGACGGCATCGTGGTCGCTCTCGAACGCGGAACACCCCTCGCTGACGTGATGCGTGCGCAGGCGCAGGACGCGCGTGACGCCGCCAAGCAGGAACTCATCGAACTGGGTGGCCGGCGGGAACTGGCGATGATGGTTCCGGTGGTGTTCCTCGTCCTGCCGGTGACCATCCTCTTCGCGGTCTGGCCAGGGCTGTCCGCGCTCAAACTCACGATGTGAATTGCATTGTGTCTCAAGGGAAATACGGAGGTAGGAACAATGAGCGGTCTGCAGAGAATGTCCGACCGGATGCTGCGCCGAGTGGTCGAGCTGCGCGGCGAGGGTGAGCGCGGCGACGTGCCGGGCTGGGTTCTGATCACCTTGATGACCGCAGGACTGGTCACCGCGATCTGGCAGTTCGCCCAGCCTCAGCTCACCAGCTTGTTCGACAATGCCATCCACGGCGTCAACGGCGGCAAATGAGTCCGATCGCGAACGGGGCAGCGCCGTCGCGGAGTTCGCGATGGTCGGATCCTTACTGGTCGTGCTCTTCCTCGGTGCGTTCCAGGTGGGGTTCGCCTTGTTCGTGCGCAACTCTTTGACGGCGTACGCCGTCGAGGGTGCCCGTTACGGTGCTCGGGCCGACTCGACACCGGCTGCCGGTGCCGATCGAACCCGTGGCCTGATCGATCAAGCTTTGGACGACCGGTTCTCCGGTGACGTGAGTGCGAGTGAGACGACCGAAGGCGGTGCGCGCGTCGTCGTGATCAAGGTGCGTGCGCAACTTCCGGTGCTCGGGCCTTTCGGTCCACCAGGCGGGCTCGAAGTGTCCGGGCGGGCGTACGCGGAGGCGCAATGAGGCATGCTCTGAGCACGCTGGTCGAACGGATACGCGTCCGATTGCGGGAACCCGAACGCGGCAGCGCCGTGCTGGAGTTCCTCGTCGTCGGTGTGCTGCTCACACTGCCGGTCTTCTATCTGGTCATCACCTTGTCCAGGATGCAGGCCGGGGCCTACGCGGTCTCCGGGGCGGCGCGCGAAGCCGGCCGCATGTACGTCACCGCCTCGGACGACGCGAGCGCGGCCGGACGCGCCGATGCAGGGGCGGCGTTGGTGTTCGCCGATCATGGTCTGAGCGGCGATATGACGCTCGCCTGCTCAGCATCGCCGTGCTTGACCCGTGGCGCCCAGGTCACCGTGCGCACCGCTGTTGACGTCGATCTCCCGCTGGTGCCCGATTTCCTCGGGGCAGTGGTTCCCACCTCCGTGCGCATGACCAGCACTCACGTCGAATCGGTGGGGAAGTACCGCGAATGAGGTGGCTCGTGGACGCGCTCGTCACCCGTCTGCAGCGAGACCCCGAAGGCGGACGCATCCTCGTCCTCGCGGCCGGACTGTTCGCGATACTCGGCCTCCTTGTCGTGGGTGGCATCGACGTCACGGCAGTCCAGTTGGCCAAGATGCGGGTGCTGAACGCAGCCGACTCCGCGGCACTCGAAGCGGCCGACAGCGTGGACGAAGGATCGGTGTACCGGGGCGGGCTGGCGGGAGGAGTGCCACTGACCGACGCACGAGTGGGCCAGGCAGCGCAGGGAAGCCTGTCCCGGCAGGAGGTGCCGGCAAATGTCCAGGCCTGGCAGGTGGTGAACGGTTCGGCACCGGAGAACAACACGGCCGTCGTACGCGTCCAGGCACTCGTCCGGCCGCCGATCACCGGGGGCTTCCTGTCGTTCCTCGGCACCGAGGTATCGGTGACCGTCGAGTCACGAGCACGTTCCATCGTCCGACCGTGAGTGCCGAACCCACTGGGTCTGCCAGGTGGGCTCGGCGCGCATCAGTAGGTTCGGCAAGTGCGCGGCACTGCCGTAGGCTTGCCGACTGTGGCTGTTGATTTTGCGGTGGAACTGAAGGAACTTCGCGCGACGATGAAGTCGGTGAGCGACGTGACCGACATGGGTGCGCTCCGAGCTCAGATCACCGACCTCGAGGAGCAGTCCGGCGCCCCCGATCTGTGGGACGACCCCGACAAGGCGCAGCAGGTGACCAGCGCTCTCTCTCGCGCCAACTCCGAGATCGAGCGCATCGAGACCATGGACCAGCGCATCGACGACCTCGAGGTGCTGGTCGAGATGGCCACCGAGGAGAACGACGCCGACACCCTCGCCGAAGCCGAGCGTGAGCTGATCTCGATCCGCAAGGCCGTCGGCGAACTCGAAGTGCGCACCCTGTTGAACGGCGAATGGGACCAGCGCGAGGCCGTCGTCACGATCCGCGCCGGAGCGGGTGGTGTCGACGCCGCCGACTTCGCCGAGATGCTCATGCGCATGTACCTGCGCTGGGCCGAGCGTCACGGCTACCCGACCAAGGTGATGGACACCAGCTACGCCGAGGAGGCCGGCCTGAAGTCGGCCACCTTCGAGGTCAACGTGCCCTACGCGTACGGCCACCTGTCGGTCGAGGCCGGCACCCACCGCCTGGTGCGGATCAGCCCGTTCGACAACCAGGGCCGACGCCAGACCAGCTTCGCCGCGGTCGAGGTGATCCCGCTGATCGAGCAGACCGACTCCATCGAGATCCCCGAGAACGAGCTCAAGATCGATGTCTTCCGCTCCAGCGGCCCCGGCGGCCAGAGCGTCAACACCACCGACTCGGCGGTGCGCATGACGCACATCCCGACCGGTGTCGTCGTCTCGATGCAGAACGAGAAGAGCCAGATCCAGAACCGCGCCGCCGCCCTGCGCGTCATGCAGTCCCGACTGCTGTTGCTCAAGCGTCAGGAGGAGGCCGCACAGCGCAAGGAACTGGCGGGCGACTCCACCGCGAGCTGGGGTGACCAGATGCGCTCGTACGTGCTGAACCCGTACCAGATGGTCAAGGACCTGCGCACCGAGCAGGAGACCGGCAACACCTCGGCGGTCTTCGACGGCGAGATCGACGCCTTCATCGAGGCCGGCATCCGCTGGAAGCGCACCGGCGAAAAAGACTGACGCACAGCGCTTTTCGCGAGTGACTGCACGACAATCGGCTCGGACATCGATGGATGTCCGAGCCGATCCCCTTGCACTCGGCGATGAACGACGCTGAATCGGCCTCGCCCCGCGGCAGGCACGCGTCGGCGGACACCACTGGCTGGGTCGCGCCGGTCGCCACCGAACGAACGGTCATGCCACCGCCGGTGTGGCCCGCGGCAATCAACCGAGTGCCGGACGGATTCACGAACACATACCCCCGGCGTAGGCGAATCGAGCCGTGGCCACGCCGGACGCGGTTCGGCCGCCATGGGTAGACCTGCCCGTGCGTCAGGACCATGCCACAGCGCCATTTGGCCGGGCGTCCGGCGTGCCGTCCGGGGCCGGACGCTACCGCGGCGTACGGTGGCGATGCCCCGGCGAGCATCTCGCTGCGGCCGCACCATCCGACCGACGTGAGGCCTTGCTCGAACCCGCATGATCACCTTCGAGAACGTCACCAAGCGGTACGCGGGCAGCGCCGAACCGGCGTTGTCCGATGTTTCGATCGACGTGGGGCGCGGCGACTTCGCCTTCCTCATCGGGACCTCCGGCTCCGGCAAGTCGACGATGCTGCAGTTGATGACCCGCCAGATCACGGCGTCCCACGGCGCGATCCTGGTCGCGGGCCGCGACCTGCGTACGTTGCCTGACCGGCACGTGCCGCAGCTGCGCCGGGACATCGGCGTGGTCTTCCAGGATTTCCGTCTGCTGGAGAACAAGACCGTCGCGCAGAACGTCGCGTTCGCTCTGCAGGTGCTCGGCACCAAGCGGCACCGGATCAAGCAGATGGTGCCCGAGATCCTCGAACTGGTCTCGCTGGACGGCTTGGCCAAACGGCGTCCGCACGAGTTGTCCGGCGGCGAGCAGCAGCGCGTCGCGATCGCGCGCGCGATGGTGAAGAAGCCCCAGATCCTGCTGGCCGACGAACCGACGGGAAACCTCGACCCCGACACCAGCACCGAGATCGTGAAGGTGCTGGAACGGATCAACAAGACCGGGACGACCGTCGTGGTCGCCACCCACGACGAGCGCATCGTCGATCTGTTCCGCAAGCGGGTCATCGAACTGCACAACGGAGAACTCGTGCGCGATGAACAACTCGGCAGCTACCTGGCCGAACCTCAGCCGGACGACCGGCGTGGGCGCGGACGGTTGGTGGACTGAGGTGCGACTGCGTTTCATGCTCGGCGAGGTCGGTGGGGGCCTGCGCCGCAACATGTCGATGATCATCTCCGTGGTGCTGGTCACGATGGTGTCGATGTTCTTCCTCGGTCTCGGTCTGCTTGCCCAGAAGCAGGTCACGATGGCCAAGGGGTACTGGTACGACAAGGTCGAGGTCTCGATCTTCATGTGCACCAAGGACTCCTCGGCGGCCGCCTCGTGTGTCGACGGCGCGGTGACGCCGGCTCAACGCGACCAGGTCAAGCGAGACCTGGAGAGCATGAAGCCGTTGGTGGAGCAGATTCACTACGAGTCCGCCGCGCAGGCCTACGAACGGTTCAAGCAGCAGTTCAAGAACAGCCCGTACCTCAGTGACGTCGGCCCGGACTCGATGCCCGCGTCCTTCCGGGTGAAGCTGTCCGACCCCAACCGTTACGCCGAGGTGGTGGCTGCCATCGACGGATCGCCCGGGGTGGAGGCGATCACCGACCAGCGCAAGGTGCTCGACACCTTCTTCAAGCTCCTCGGTGTGCTCAGCGTCGCCGCCGTCGGTCTCGCGGCGCTGATGGTGCTGTGCTCGATCCTGCTGATCAGTACGACGGTGCGACAAGTGGCGTTCAGCAGACGGCGCGAGGTCGAGATCATGCGCCTGGTCGGCGCCTCGGCCACAACCATTTACCTGCCGTTCGTCATCGAGGTGGTCCTGGCTGCTCTCCTTGGTGCCGTGCTGGCCGGGGTCGCGCTGTGGCTGCTGGTCGTCAAGGGCGTGGCCGATCTGTTTTCGGCCGAGGGTCGCGGGGGTGACGTTATTGCGCTCATCGGTGCGGACGAGGTGTGGCAGGTCCTACCCTGGTTGGTGGGTGGAGCCGTCGTGTTGTCCATCCTCGTCTCATGGTTGAGCCTGCGCCGTGTGGTGAGGGTGTAGGTGTGACGCAGAAAGGCACAAGCGACGTGGAGCGAACTGAACGAGGTCTGCGCCCGACCCTGCGACGCGGTGCAGCCATCGCGGCACTGACGATGCTCGTTCCCGGCGGGGCAAACGCGGCAGCGGACGATCCCGGCGACCAGAAGGCCAAGATCGACCGGCAGATCATCGCGACGGCCGGCGGGCTCGACGCCGTGAGTCGTCAGTTGATCGCTGCCTCGGACGCGCTGCGTCGCACCGACGGCCAGCTGGCGAAGGCACGTACCGACCTGGGCACCAAGCAGAAGGCGCTCACCGGCGCCGAGAACCACCTCAAGGGTGTCAACAGCCAGCTCAAGATCGCGCAGTCCGAGGAGCGTCGGGCCCGCGGTGACCTGACCACGATCAACACCAATCAGGTCAGGACCAAACGTCTGGTGGGTGGTGTGGCGCGGCAGAGCTACATGACCGGTGGTCTGGGGTCCTTCGACCTCACGCTGCAGATCCTGATGAGTCGCAAGAACCCGTCGGAGACGATGTCACTGGCCGACATCGTGATGCGCCAGCAGAACGGCGTCCTGACGAGCCTGGCGGGGGAGAAGGCGTCCAAGACCGCTGCGATCAACCGGCTCGGTGCTGCCAGCCGGCGAGTCGCCCGGCTGAAGGTGCAGGCCGGCACCGCGGTGACCGCGGCAACGACTGCTCGCAACAACGCGCGGTCCGCAAAGGCCCGCCTGGAGTCACTGCGACGCACCCAGATCACCCAGCGTGACTCCCTCGAACGGCAGCGCAAGGCCGACCTGAAGCTGCTGGCCTGGCAGAAGGGCGAGTCGTCCCGCCTGGGCCGGGTGCTGGCCTCGCGCGCCGCAGCCCGCGCGAAAGCGGCCCGGCAGGCACGCATGGCCGTGCCGCCACCGGCCGCTTCCCCGCGTGCGCCCAGCCGCAGCAGCGGCTTCCTCGAGCCGCCCGCGTCACCGAGTTCGATCGTGTCCGAGTTCGGCATGCGTCACAACCCGGTGCTGAAGGTATGGATGCTGCACGCCGGCGTCGACTGGGCCTTGGCCTGCGGGACGCCGGTGTACGCGTCCGCCGCCGGCGAGGTGGTCACCGCGACCTACAACAGCGTGGCCGGCAACTACGTGGTCGTCGACCATGGGTTCGTCCGTGGGGTCAACCTCGCCACGATGTACGAGCACCTGTCGGCGTTCGCCGTCCGTGGCGGCACGGTGAAGAAGGGTCAGCTGGTGGGGTACGTCGGCACCACGGGTCGGTCCACCGGTTGTCACCTGCACTACACGACGTTGAATGACGGACAGGCCGTCGACCCGCGCAGCTGGATCGGCTGATCAGCCGGCGCTGATCCGCAGGACGCGGTCGTCGCTGCCGTTGCTGGTGGTCACGTACAACGCGCCGTCCGGACCCTGGCGGGCTGCACGAAGGCGTCCGTACGCCTCGTTCACCGGCTTCGGGGCCTGTGTCGAGACCACCCTCGTGCCCGATGAATCAAGTTGCAACACAAGGAGTTTCGAACCTTTGAGCGCCGTCGTGACGAGTGCGCCGTCCCAGTTCTTCCATTGCTTGCCGGTCAGGAAGGTCGCCGCACAGATCGCCTCTGTCATGTCGCCGGACGACCACACGGCCGGCACCGCGTCGGGGAAGCGGTCGGTGTCGGTCATCGACACCGACTCGTCGTAGTCGTCCTGGCTACCGCCCTTGCTGGGGTCCCAGCCGTAGTTGGCGCCTTTGCGCAGCAAATTGATCTCGTCGTTCTTGTCGGGTCCGTGTTCGGCGACGTACACCCGTGACCCGCGTACGGCCACGCCCTGGACGTTGCGGTGACCGTACGTCCACACCAGACGCTCGCCGGCATTCGAGGAGGACGCATACGGGTTGTCCGCAGGCGCTCTGCGGGTGCGTGGATCGATCCGCAGCACCTTCCCGCCGAGGCTCGAGCGGTCCTGCGGCACAGCGGCATCCGCCGTATCTCCGGTGCCGACGTACAACATGCCGTCCGTGCCGTAGTCCATCCGGCAGCCCGAGTGACGTCCGCTGCCGGCAACAGGGAGCCCGGTCAACAGATCGCGGACGCGGTCGGCACTACGACCGTCCGGCGAGAGTTTCCGCACGACGAGACGGATGTCGACATCCCGGTGGGTTTCACAGGTGAGGAACTGACGCGATGTCGCGAAGTCCGGCATCAGCACCACACCCATCAGACCACCCTCGCCGCGTGCGTTCAGAGAGTCGAGGTCGGCAGCGACGGGTGTGCGCTGTGCCCCGGGCCGCGTCGAGGACAGCAGGGAGAGGCCGCCCGAACGTTCGGTCACCAACATCTGGCCGCTCGGCAGGAACGCAAGATCCCAGGGGTGCTCCAGCCCGCCGGCGACCGGCCGGACGGTGAGCCTGGGGGAGTCGGAGCCCGCCGGTGTGGTCGACGGCGCGGTCGACGGTGAGGACCCGCCAGAGCCTGAGGGTGAGGATTCGCCGGAGCCGGGTGACCCCGAGGTGCAGCTCGCGAGCAGGAGCGCGGCCACCATGACCGTTCCTGCCGTGCGCCGTTTCATCGCGCCTACCTGCGACCGCGCTTGAACACGTTCGACATCGCCCGCTCGGCTTCGCGGTTGTCCTGCCGTTCGCGCAGCGACTGCCGCTTGTCGTGCAGCTTCTTGCCCTTCGCCAGGCCGATCTCGACCTTCGCCTTGCCGTCGAGGAAGTACAGCGACAGCGGGATGAGCGTGTGCCCGGACTCGCGCGACTTGGCGATCAGCTTGTCGATCTCGGCACGGTGCATCAGCAGCTTGCGGCGGCGCTTGGCCGAGTGGTTGGTCCAGGTGCCCTGCAGGTATTCGGGAATGTGGACGTTCTCCAACCACAGCTCGCCGTTGCGTTCGCCTGCGAAACCGTCGGTGAGGTTGGCGCGCCCCATGCGCAGGCTCTTCACCTCGGTGCCCATGAGGACCAGGCCCGCCTCGACCGTCTCCTCGATGAGGTAGTCGTGGCGCGCCTTCTTGTTGTTGGCGATGATCTTCTTGCCGGCTTCACGGGGCATACCGAAAAGGATACGTGCCGAAACGGGTGCAGCCCCACCGAATTGTCGGTGGGGCTGCCCAGTGTGTGGCTGCTTGTGGTGCTGATCAGTCGGCGGTCTTGCGCAACCGCCACTGGGTCAACGCGGTGAAGACGGCCGCGAGCACCAGCAGCATCGCGACGCACAGGATCCAGGTACCGGAGGAGTGCGACCACAGTGGGTCATCGACGTCGGCACGGAAGGCGGCGAACTGTTCGCCGTCGGGGATCCAGTCCTGCAGACCGACGGTGGACACGGCCGCGGCGTACCCCCAGCGACCCGGGGTGAACCAACTCAGCTGCTCCATGACCGCTCGCCCGTCGACAGGGAACAGGCCACCGCACAGCACCATCTGCGTCATGATCGACACCACCAGCAGCGGCATGACCTGCTCGCTGGTCGTCACGAAGCTCGACATCAACAGGCCGAGCGCGACCGCGCAGAATGCGGTGAGCCAGGTAGCGATGATCAACTCGATCAGTCCGCTGCCGAACATCACCGCCGACGACGGACCGGGTTTCACCAACGTCACCAGGACGACCAGCACGATCGACTGCAGCAGCGTCAGGAAGCCGAAGATCGCCAGTTTGCTCCACAGGTACGCCGCCGGTGACAGACCGACCGCCTTCTCCCGGGTGAAGATGGCGCGCTCGCCGACCAGTTCCCTGATGCTCGCCGCCGTGCCCATGAACAGCGCCCCGACGATGATCACCACCAGCAGGACGCGTGGTTCGGCGGTGTTGATCTGATCGGCCGGCGGAGTGGCCAGTCCGTGCTTGCTCGGGACGACCATCACCAGGACGGCGAGCACGACCGGAAGCAACAGCATGAACGCGGTGTAGCCCTTGTCGGCGAAGATCACCTTGAGGTGCCGCCGCGCGAGCGTCGACAACTGCGAACCGATGGACTGCTGCCTCGGCGGCTTCTCCAGCGGACGTTGCGCAGGACGACGAGCCGACAGCGGTGCTTCGATCTGCTCGGCCTCGAGCGGGGAGGCCTTGAAGCGCTGCTTCGATCCCTCGGGATCGCGGGCGACCTGAGTGAACACGTCGGCGTGGTCGGAGAGCCCGAAGAAGCGCAAGAGCTGGTCGGGCGGTCCGAAGTAGGCGACCTTGCCACCAGGCGCCAGCAACAACACCTTGTCGCAGACGTTGAGGTTGGCGACACTGTGCGTGATCACCACGACTGTGCGACCGCCGTCGGCCAGGCCGCGCAGCGTGTGCATGACCTGCTTGTCCAGGCCCGGGTCGAGACCGGACGTCGGTTCGTCCAGGAACAGCAGCGAGGGTCGGGTCAGCAACTCGAGCGCGACCGAGGTGCGCTTGCGCTGGCCACCGGACAGCTTGTCGACCCGGGTGTCGGCGTGGGCGGTGAGGTCGAGTTCGCCCATGACCTCATCGACCCGGCGGTCGCGCAGGTGCTTGTCGAGGTCGTCCGGGAAACGGAGCTCCGCGGCGAACCGCAGCGCCTGCTTGACGGTGAGCTGGCGGTGGACGACGTCGTCCTGCGGCACCACTCCGATGCGGTGACGCAGGTCGTCGAAGTTCTCGTACAGGTCTCGTCCGTCGTAGTAGACCTCGCCCTCGGTCGCCTGCTGCGAACCGGTCAGCGCCTTCAACAGCGTCGACTTGCCGGCGCCCGACGGGCCGATGACCGCGAGCAGGCTGGACCCTTCGAGGGCGAACGAGATGTCGTCCAGCAGCTTCTTGCCACTCGGCAACTCGAAGGTCAGGTGGTTGGCGACGAAGTTGACGTCACCCTCGTCGAGGCTGGCGACGAGCTGACCGCGCAACACTGTGAACCGCGAGTGACCGACAGCCAGCAGGTCGCCCTCGCCGAGGCGTCCCGCGGTGATCCGCTGACCGTTGATGTACGTGCCGTTACGGCTGTCGAGGTCCTGGACGTCGAACCCGACACCGTTCGGCACCAGGCGAGCATGCACCCGGGAGACCAACAGGTCATCGACGACGACCTGGTTCTCCAGGCCGCGACCGATGGTCAGCGTGCCCTGAGCCGCACCCGGCCCCGGGACGCCTGCACCGCCCGGGCCGCCCGGGCCGCGCTGTCCGCCCGGCCCGCCGGCAGGAGCCAGCACCTGAGGAGCGGCGCCGCTCAAGGCTGTCGGGCGACCGTCGGACGGCGCCCGCATCGCATCCTGCAACTGGTAGCGGTCGAACACCACACCGGTGTGAGAGGGGACGCGAGGCACCGACGAGGTCGCGGGCAGTCGCTTGGGCAAGGGTCCGCTCGGACCACCGCCGGGACGCGTGGGTCCGGTCGGTCCCGAAGGGCCACCGGTCGCCGGGCGTGAGCCGGGACCGGGCATGCGGGCTCCCGCCGAGGGCATCGGCGCACTCGTGGAACCGCCGGTGGTACCCGAGTCACGGGTCACGACACCGATCGGCTGCGCATCCAGACCGCCGAACTGGACGCGTCCACCGACGTCAACGATCGTGGGCCCGCTGATCCGCTGACCGTCGACGAAGGTGCCGTTGGAGGAGCCGAGGTCGGTGACCTCGATCCGGTCACCCGTGCGGCGCACCTGGGCGTGCCGGCGCGAAGCACCCGCGTCGGTGATCATCAGGTCGTTGTCGCGGCTGCGGCCGATGGTCAGGATCTGGTTGTTGGCGATACGGCGTGAGTTGTCGCCGTACGTGATGCGGACATCGGTCATCGACCCGTCCCCCTGGTCGTGGTGGTCATGTGCGTACTCGCGGCAGGTTCGAACAATCGATCAACAAGCGGTCCCCGTCTCGCGAGATCAGATCGTCACCAGCCAGCCGTCGCGCACCTCGAACGTGGTGCCACCGACGCCGATCCGGTCGCCTTCCTGCAGGTGCGAGCGCTCGACCCGGCGTCCGTTGACATAGGTGCCGTTACGGCTGCCGAGGTCCTCCAACAGCAGTCCTTCGTCGTCGGCGGTGATGCGCAGGTGCTTGCGCGAGACCAACATGTCGTCGAGGACGATCGAGTTGTCGCGTCCACGCCCGATGGTCAGTGCATCGTCGTCGGAGTCGGTGGCCGTGGAGCCACCACCGGACTGGCCCGGGGCATCGTTCGCGGGCGGTGCCGGGATCGCGTCACCCGCCGACGGGTCGGTCGCCATCGGGCTCTCGGCCGCCAGTCCCTGGTGGTGGGCGGACCAGGCGTCCTGCGCCTCGGCCTGGCCCTGTCCTTGCTGGTAGCCCTGCTGGTATCCCTGCTGATGGCCCTGGGGCTGCCCCTGCGCCGGGTGCGAGGCGTCCTGCTGGAAGGGCTGTGCCTGCGGCCCGTCCATCGGCGGGCGGTGCACCTCACCGGGGGCGCGGTCGTCGTGGCCACCGAACGGCTCGGGCTGCTGCGCCGGACGGGCGTACGGGTCGTAGCCGCCCTGCGATCCGTCGTCCGGTCCACGCCGGTCCTCGCCGCCGAAGTCGTCGTCGTCGGGACGGTGGTGCATGGTGGCCTGACCGTCCGCCGGGGCACCGAAGTCGTTCGGTTCGTCGCGGTGGCTTTCGTCCTTGCTCAGGCTCAGGCCCGAGGGCTGTTCGTCGGGCACATGGTGCTCGTGCTGCTCGTGCTGCTCGTGCGAGGTCTGCGGGACGTTCGGCTCGTCGACCGGCGCCTGTGCTTCACGTGGGTCCTGTGTAGACGGGGCCAACTGCCCGTTGCGGTCGGTCCAGTCCTGGTGAACCTCGTCCGCGGTCGGGGCCGAGCCGGGGCTGACCCAACCCCCGGGCGTCGCGGCTCCGGCCGCTGCCGCGGCACCGAGTCCGCCGGCGGCCGCGCCGTTCCAGTCAGCTCCGCCCGAACCATCGGGACGCTGCTCGTCGTCGCGATCCCGGGCGCCGGCGTCGGAATCGGGCTCGACCTGCGCGACCTGCTCCTGCGAGGCGAAATCCTCGACCGGCTGCTGTGCCACCGGTTCATCGACGCGCACGTCATCACGTCGGTCATCCCGGTCGTTCGTGAAGCTGTCGTGCCGGGCGGGAGCATCGGAGGCCGCCGGCTCCTGCGTCCGCGACCACGAGGCCCAGGCGGACGACAGCGACTTCGGTTCCTCGTGTGCGGGTGCTTCGGCCGGCGCGTTCTCGCTCTCGGCGCCGAAGGCGGCCGGGCCTGTCCACGCGGGCGTCGCACCGGGCGAGGTGTCCTGCCAGACGATCTGCGCCGGAGCGCCGTGACCGCCGTGCGCGGGGGCGGACGGGTGGCTGCCGAACTGCGGGTCGTGCGAGGTGCTCATCAGGTCTCCGACTTTCGTTGACGATCTGCGGTCCGGCGCACCGGCCGGACGTCGGTTCAGGTTACCCGGCAGCTCACCCGTGAGGACGAATGCCGGACGATTGCCCCGACGCCCGTCAGGGCACGGCGGTTCCACCCGCTTAGGGTGGCGCCCATGCCCTTGGACTTCGAAGTGCACGACCACACCCTCGACAACGGACTGCGCGTCGTGGTCGCGCCCGACCCGAGCGTCCCGGTCGTCGCCGTGAACCTGTGGGTGAACGTCGGTTCACGTCACGAGACGCCCGGCCACACTGGACTGGCTCACCTGTTCGAGCACCTGATGTTCCAGGGATCGCGCAATGTCGCCGAGGGCGAGCACATGCGCGTCCTGATGGGCCACGGCTCCCGGCTGAACGCGACGACCTGGTTCGACCGCACCAACTACTTCGAGACCGTCCCGACCGGCGTGCTCGATCTCGCGCTCTGGCTGGAAGCCGATCGGCACGGCTATCTGCTGGATGCCGTCACGCAGACCTGCCTGGACAATCAGCGCGACGTGGTGAAGGAGGAGAAGCAACAGCGCTACGACAACCGGCCGTACGGGCACGCGTTGGAGGACCTCTACGGCCTCGTCTTCCCCGAGGACCACCCCTACCACCACTCCACGATCGGCTCGATGGCCGATCTGGACGCGGCGACGCTGGACGACGTCCACGACTTCTTCAAGCGGCACTACGGCCCCAACAACACCGTGCTCACGTTGGTCGGCGACGTCGGTGCCGAACAGGGGATCGAGTTGGCGGACAAGTACTTCGGCGGTATCCCGCGCGCCGACATCGCGCTCGCCCCTCGCACGGAACCGTTGCCGCCGTTGACGGCGCCGCTACGTTTCGAGCGCACGGACGACGTACCCGACGACCGGCTCTACCTCGCGTTCCGACTCCCGCCCGACCACACCCGTGACTACCTGGTCGCCGAGGCGGCGTTCGACATCCTTTCGGGTCTGGCCACCTCGCGGCTGTACCGACGGGCCGTCCGCAGCGAGCAGGTCGCCACCCACGTCTCGCGCAGTTGCATGGGTCTGGTCGACGGTGTCTCGCTCGGCCTGCTGACAGCGGACGCGGCCGAGGACTCGAGCATCGACCGGGTCGAGGAGGTCATCTGCGAGGAACTCACCCGTCTGGCCGACGAGGGCCCGACCGGCGCCGAGATGAAGGCCGCCTTCGCCGACTTCGAGCGCGGCTGGCTGCAGGCGCTCGCCGTGCACGAGGAGCGAGCCGACACGATCAGCCAGTCGACGCTGCTGCACGACGACCCGCAGTTCATCAACACCCACCTGGACGACGCCGCGACGGTCACCGCCGATGAGGTACGCCGGGTCGCGAGTGAATGGATGCGGCCCGACTCGCGAGCTGTCGTCGTCCACAAGAAGGGAGCCGCAGCATGAACGCCGCCCGACCCGAGGTGCACCCGCCCGCGCCGTGGACCTTCCCGCAGGCGAGCGAGCACACGCTCGACAACGGACTGCAGGTCGCGCTCTATCCGTTGCCGGGACAGCACGTCACCTCCACCCGTCTCAACCTCCCGGTTCCGTTGGCCGCCGAGCCGCGCGACCGGGAAGGGGTGATGACGATGGTCTCCCGGACGATGGACGAGGGCACCGCGTCGCACTCCGCCGACGAGATGGCCGAACTGTTCGAGGGCAACGGCATCGCGCTGCACGCGGGCGTCACCCAGCACGGCATCTGGCTCGACCTCGAAGCGACCACCCGCAACGTCGAGACCGGCTTCGGGCTCGCGCTGGAATGCCTCACCGAACCGGCCTTCCCTGAGCAGGAGGTGAATCGACATCGCCTGCAACGGATCTCGCAGATCGACCACGATCTCGCCGACCCCGGCTACCGCGGGACGTTGGAGTTCGTCCGTACCTTCTTCACCCCGCAGTCGCGGTTGTCCCGGCCCACCGGGGGAACGCGCGAGTCGCTTGCCGACCTCACCCGTGAGGACTGCGCACGCTTTCATGCCGACTGGGTGCGCCCGGGCGATGCGTTCGTGGTGGTGGCGGGCGACTTCGACGAACAAGCGATGCTCGCTGCGTTGAACCGGACGCTGGGCGGTTGGCACTCCCAGACGTCCGCGCCGACGCTGGACGTCGCATCCGACCAGCCCGCGGACGACCGCAACCGCGTCGTCTTCGTCGACCGTCCGGGCTCGGTGCAGACCGAGATCCACCTCGGCTGGTTGGGCCCGGCCCGCGAGAACGGCACGCAGTGGGCGCCCTACCCGGTGTTGTCGTACGCCGTCGGCGGTTCGCCGCACGCCCGCATCGACCGGGTGCTGCGCGAGGAGAAGGGCTATACCTACGGGATGCGCGGCAGTTTCCGACCGAGGTCCGACTTCGGGCAGTTCATCGTCGCGGGCTCGGTGCGGGCGGACTCCACGCCCGATTCGTTACGGCTGCTGGGGGAGATCTTCGACGGCGTCGACGGCGGTCTGGACGCCGAGGAGCTGCGCGAGGGCGTCGATTTCCTGTCGATGACGGCTCCCGCCCGGTACGCCACTGCGGACGCGGTCGCCGACGAGGCAGCGTCGCTCCATTTCGTCGGCCTGGACACCTCGTTCATCACCGACTACCTCGCGGCCATGCGGTCGTTGACCCTCGAGGACGTGAACTCGGCCTGGCAGCAATGGAGTTCGCAGCCTCGGACGATCGTGCTCGTCGGTGATGCCGATAAGTACGCCGACCAAGTGGGTGCGCTCGGCATCGGCGATCTGACGGTCGTCTGACCTACGCCTCGGGTGCGCCCGAGGATCCCAAGCGGCGCAGCACCTCGTCGTGCAGCAGGCCGTTGCTGCTGACCGCGTTGCCGCTCCAGCAGCCGGGTTTCCCGTCGAGGCCGGTGAACCGGCCACCGGCCTCGGTGACGATCGGCACCAACGCCGCCATGTCGTAGGTGGCGAGTTCGGGCTCGGGCGCGATGTCGACGGCGCCCTCGGCGACGAGCACGTGCGACCAGAAGTCGCCGTACGCCCTGCTGCGCCAGACATCGTCCATCAGTTGCAGCATCGCTTCGCGCTTGCCGTGGGCGTCCCAGTCGCGCACGTTGGCGTACGACATCGAGGCGTCCTCGATCCGCGACACCTTGGACACGTGAATCTGCTTGGCGCCCTGCAGGTTTCGTCCGGTCCAGGCGCCGGTGCCCTTGCCCGCCCACCAGCGGCGCCCGAGTGCGGGGGCGGCGACGAGGCCGACCACCGGCTCGTCGTCCTCGACCAAGGCGATGAGGGTCGCCCAGACCGGCAGACCGCGGACATAGTTCTTGGTGCCGTCGATCGGATCCACGACCCAGCGACGCGGACCCTCGCCGACCAGTCCTTGTTCCTCGCCTTCGACGGCGTCGCGCGGGCGGGCCCGTTTGAGCTGAGCGCGGATGATCTCCTCCGTCGCGATGTCGGCGTCGCTCACCGGTGTCAGGTCGGGTTTGTTGTTGACGATCAGGTCGTCGGCCCGGAACCGGCCCATCGTCGTCGGCTCGACCGCATCGGCGATCACGTGGGCGATACGGACATCATCGGAGTAACTCACGAGGACGACCGTAGCGACCCTGCTGTGGTGGCGCCGGGACCTGCGCGTCAGTCGTCCGCCTGGACGGTGCGGAGCGGGAGCTGTGGCGCACCGATGCCCAGCACGGTGTCCAACTGTTCGCACAACTGATCGGCGTCGACCAGACGCGTGCTGACCGGCGGCAACTCACGGATCACGGTGCGCAGACGTGTGGCCATCCCGGCAGCGTCCAGGTGCTCGGTCGGGTCGCGTAGCCAACAGGCCACGAGAGCGGTGAAGACGAGCTGATTGACGGTGATCTCGACCCGGGACCAGGACCCGAGCGTCACGGGGAGGTCCTCCTGGGCGATCTTCAGGATGCGCGCCGCCTGCAGTTGCTCGTAGGCGAGGTCGCGCCGCACCCGGAACCCCGTCTCGGATGCTTGATCGCCTGCCGCCAGCAGCTCCAACAGGTCAGCGGTCACTCGCAGCACCCGCCGGAACTGCCTGCGTACCAAAGCGATCGGCGCCCGTCGGTCGGTCGCCCACATCACCAGCAGGCTCACTCCGACGCCGATGAGTGTGTCGATGATGCGTTCGCCGACGACGTCACCCACCGCCTGCCCCTCGTTGCTTGTGGTGGTCACCAGCAGCGCCATCGGGGTCACGAAGAAGGCGGCGATCGCATAGTTGCGTACGGCGGTCCACTGGACCAGGAAGACCAGGACGAGGCAGATCGCGATCGCGGCCTCGAGCGGCGGGTGCAGCGCGTGGACGCCGATGAACACGACGATGCCGGCAAGTGTGCCGAGCATCCTGTGCAGTCCGCGGTGGGTGAGGGACAGGCGGTCGGTGCCCAGTGACATCACCAGAGCGGTCGTCATCACGGCCCAGAACGGATGGTGTAACTGCAGCCCGTACGAGACGGCACAGGTGAGCGCGATCGCCATGCCGATGCGGCGGGCGGCCAGCCACGGCAGCGACCGCGGAGAGAGTCCCCAGCGCAGCATGTACTCCACCGGCGGGGCACCCAGGTACCTGCGCTGAGCACCCGCCTCGACCTCGACGACCGCTCCCGGCAGCCACCGTTCGGCGACCTCGTCGATGACCTCGAAGTGCAGCTTGCGCAGCTCGATGAGCAACGAATGCCACTGTCGCCCACCAGGATTTCGTCCGGACGCTTCGGCGAGCGTCATGCTCGCGGCAAGCACCTCTGCGTAGGCGGCGTCCCGCAGTCGGGCCAGTTCGAGGGCGTCGTCCGAAGCTTTGTCCGTCGCCTCGGTGAGGTCTTCGACCGCCTCGGCAGCCTTCGCCACAGCGAGGGTTTCGGCGGACTCCTTGGCGCGCGGATGTAGCACCAACGTCGTGACGGACGCGACCAGGCAACTGAGTGCACAGACCGCCATCACCTGCCAGGCGCCCACCCCGATCGTCGGTAGGTAGGAGGCGATCGCGGGACCGATGATGAGGAACATCGGTCCCGGTGGGTCGGCCATCAGTGCGTTGTAGCCGAGCACCGCCGTCATGGCGATGGCGGTCATCGACAGCGTGAGCAGCACGGGGTTGTCGCCGATGAGCACCGCGATCGCGCAACCGATCAGGTAGGCGGCGTCCATCCAGAGCAGGATGTGGAGCCGAGCGCGCCACGGGCGGCGGATCGCGGTGTTGCCGACGAAGGACCCGGTGATCGACAGCAGCGCGAGTTCCTTGCCGAGCGTGGCCCAGACGACCAGTACGGTCACCGTCGTCATCGCGGTCGCGCGAAGGGCGACCTTCCACTGACCCGGCGCCGACTTGATCTCGGCGAGCGCCGACAGGTGGGAGCCGGCGGTGCTCAACCCGATCGCCACCGCAGCACCGTCACTCGTCCTCGGGGTTGCCCAGGCGCGAACGCAGCAAGCGGCGCAGCGACTCCAACCGGGCCGGCCCGGAATCGCCGGCGTGGCCGGCCGCGACCCAGGCGTCCAGCGCACAGTACTCGTTGTCGTGCGTGCACCCGCGTGGGCATTCCTCGGTGCCCGCCGCGAGTTCGGGGAAGTGGTCGATGAACGAAGCCGGATCGACGTGGGCCAGACCGAACGATCTGACGCCCGGGGTGTCGATCACCCAGCCGCCCTCGGGCAGCGGCAGTGCGATGGCCGAGGTCGAGGTGTGTCGGCCGCGTCCGGTGACGGCGTTGACGTGTCCGACGGCCCGGTCCGTCCCGGGCACGAGGGCATTGACCAAGGTCGATTTGCCGACTCCGGAGTGCCCCACCAGAACGGTCATCCGATCGTGGACCCGCTCGTGGACGGCGTCGAGCCCGGTGATGGTGCCGTCGTCCTTGACCTCGGTGACGACGTACGAAACATCTAGTCCTGCATAGGTTTTCATGAACTCGTCCGGGTGGGCGAGGTCGGCCTTGGTGAGCACGAGCAGCGGCTCCATGCCGGCGTCGTACGCGGCGACCAGGCATCGGTCGACCATCCGCGGACGCGGCTCCGGATCGGCCAGGGCGGTGACGATCGCCAGTTGGTCGGCGTTGGCTACCAGCACCCGCTCCACGGGGTCGGTGTCGTCGGCGGTGCGGCGAAGGAACGTGTCACGCTCCTCGATCCGGACGATGCGGGCGAGGGAGCCCTCGGTGCCGGACGTGTCCCCGACGAGTCCCACGCGGTCGCCCGGAACGATCGGGCTGCGGTGTAGTTCGCGCGCTCGCATCGCGGTGACCGGGTGATCGTCGACCAGCACGGTCCAGCGTCCTCGGTCGACGGCGGTCACCATGCCGATGATCGCGTCCTTGTGCGCCGGGCGGTCCTTGGTGCGCGGACGGGTACCGCGCCGGTTCGGGCGCACGCCGATGCGCGACTCGTCGTAGTCGTAGCGTCCGCCCACGGATCAGTCCCGGTGCCCGAGCATCTGATCCCAGAGCCGGGTGAAGGTGGGAAGCGTCTTGCCCACGGTCGCGACGTCCTCGACCACGACGCCGGGCACCCGCAGGCCCAGCACTGCAGCGGCCATCACCATGCGGTGATCGCCGTAGGTGTGGAAGACGCCCTCGTGCAGTGGCGCGGGATCGATGCGCAGGCCGTCGTCGGTCTCGGTGACCTTGCCGCCGAGACCGTTCAGTTCGGCGGTGAGCGCCGCCAGGCGATCGGTCTCGTGGCCGCGCAGATGTGCGATGCCGCGCAACTGGCTGGGGGAGTCGGCGAGCGCGGCGAGCGCCGCGACCACGGGGGTCAGTTCACCGACGTCGTGCAGGTCGAGATCGACGGCCGAGATCTGTCCGTCGCCGCTGACGGTGAGACCGTCGCGGTCCAAGCTCACGTCGGCGCCCATCGCGTCCAGGATGTCGCGGATCGCGTCGCCCGCCTGCGTCGTGAACTGCGGCCAGCCCGGCACGCGCACGGACCCTCCGGCGACCAGTGCCGCGGACAGGAACGGTGCCGCGTTGGAAAGGTCGGGCTCCACCTCGACCTCGACCGGGCAGATCTCGGACGGTTCGACCCGCCAGGTGTTCGCGTCCAGATCGTCGACCACCACACCGGAATCGCGCAGCACCTCGACGGTCATCGCGATGTGCGGCAACGACGGCAACGGTTTGCCGTCATGGACCACGGTGATGCCCTGCTCGAAGCGGGCACCGGCCAGCAGCAGCGCCGACACGAACTGCGATGAACCGGACGCGTCGATCAGCACCTTGCCGCCGCGCACCGAGCCGTTTGCGACGACGGTGAAGGGGAGAGCCTCGGCGCCCTCGGTGCGCAGTTCGACCCCGAGGTCACGCAGCGCACCGAGAACCGGCGCCATCGGACGGTTACGCGCGTGCGGGTCGCCGTCGAAGGAGACCTCGCCGTCGGCGAGAGCCGCGACCGGCGGCAGGAAGCGCATCACGGTGCCGGCGAGACCGCAGTCGATACGGGCCGGCCCGCGCAGGGCGAGTGGTTCGATCAGCCAACTCGGTTCGTCGTCGACCTCCTCCTCGATCACCTGCGTGCCGAGGCTGCGCAGGGCGTCGATCATCAGAGTCGTGTCGCGCGAGACCAGCGGACGGGTGATCCGTGAGGCGTCGGTCGCAAGTGCCGCGAGCACTGCGTACCTGTTGGTCAGGCTCTTCGAACCGGGCACCAGCACGGTGGAGTCGAGCGGGCCAGGGGCGGTCGGTGCCGGCCAGTCGCCGGTGGGAGTCTGCGGATCCATCGGGTCCAACGGTAGTGCGAGAGCGCACGTGCGCGGCTTTAGGCTGGCCACATGTGTGGGCGATACGCAGCCAGCTTCAGCCCGGACGACATCGCCGACGAGTTCGATGTCGACGAGGACCGCACCGATGAGCACGCTCGATCGGTGTTGGCGAACCCACAGCAACCGCCGGCCGGTGCGCCCGACTGGAACATGGCTCCGACCAAGCAGTCGACCGTCGTGCTGACGCGTGTTCCGAAGGACGATCCCGACAACGGACCGGTCCGTCAGCTGCGCCTGCTGACGTGGGGTCTGGTGCCGTCGTGGTCCAGGGACACCAAGGTCGGTCTGCGAATGATCAACGCTCGATCCGAGACCTTGCTCGACAAGGGCGCATTCGCGAAGGCCGCGGTCGGTCGGCGGTGCCTGGTTCCGGCTGACGGTTGGTATGAGTGGCAGGTCAGTCAGACCGCGACCGACGCGAAGGGCAAGCCGCGCAAGCAGCCGTTCTTCATCCGTCGTGGCGACGGCGAGCACTGTGCGTTCGCGGGTGTCTATGAGTTCTGGCGCGACAAGAGCAAGGACGCGGACGACCCGGACGCGTGGCTCACGACGTTCTCGATCATCACCACCGCGGCCGAGGCCGGCCTCGACCGCATCCACGACCGTCAGCCGCTGGTGCTCGACCGCGAGGTGTGGCAGCACTGGCTCGACCCGGACACCAAGGACCCGGACGAGGTGCGCGCGCTGCTCGAATCGCCTCCGCCGGGCCGTTTCGAGGCGTGGCCGGTCTCGTCCGCAGTCGGTTCCGGACGCAACAACGGCGAGCAGTTGACCCTGCCGATCGGCCGGGACGAGCTTCGGGGAGTCACCGACCCGACCACCGGCGAGATCATCGGGGCATAGCGAATGTCGTTGCAGACCAGGCTGCAGATCAAGGAGATCGACACTCCTCAGGGAGTCGGCCGAGCGCACATCGAGCGCGCGACGGATGCTCGCGGCACGGTTGTGGTGAGCCACGGTGCCGGCGGCGGGATCGAAGCGCCCGACCTGGTTGCGCTCCGTACCCTCGTCGCCGACGGCTGGAACTACGTCCGTGTCGAGCAACCCTGGCGGGTTGCCGGACGCAAGCTGGCGACGCCGCCCAGAACACTGGACGTGGCCTGGGCGCCGATCATCGCGGCGCTCACCGCGGGTCGCGGCAAGCTCCCCGGTCCGTTGGTCGTGGGCGGCCGGTCCGCCGGTGCCCGGGTCGCCTGTCGCACCGCGGTCGAGGTGGGAGCGGACGCCGTGCTGGCCCTGTCGTTCCCGCTGAGCGGGGCCGGCAAGTCCGACCGGGGCCGCGCGTGCGAGGTGCGTGGCGTGCTGGACGCCGGGCTGCCGATCGCGGTGGTGCAGGGAGCAACCGACCCGTTCGGCCGTCCGGACGATTTCCACGACGAGTTCGGTGACGCGCTGCCGGTCTTCGCGTGCAAGGGGGCGCACGGCTTCAGCAAGCAGCCCGGCGATGTCGTGGCTGCGGTGCGGGACTGGCTCGGCACACTCGCCCGTTGAACCGCGCGTCTGGGTCGGGTGAGGCCGGAATGATCAGGCCCCGACGGGTGTTGGCCTGAGCGTGCGGGTGAGTGCTCGCACGGGAGGAGGAAACCGAGCGTGTTTGCCGCACCCTGCGCGCCCGACGACGTGGCGTACGACGCCACGCCCCAGCCGGCGCCCAACGGTCTCGGCCTACCGGCCAAGCCGAAGGAGACCGACCGTCAGCGGTCGGCGTTAAGCTGGACCACGATGACTCAGGATGGATCCTCCAGCACGGCGACCGTGCCAACCGACCTGCCGGACGACGTGGCCGACGGCGACGACGACGACCGCAGCCACGAGAAGACCGCTGTATCCGGCGGCACCGTCGACGTGTCCGCGGAATCGCCGGCCGAGCGCCTGGCTCGCTTCGAACGCGACGCGATGCCTTACCTCGACCAGCTCTACAGCGCCGCACTGCGCACCACGCGCAACCCCTCCGACGCCGAGGACCTCGTCCAGGAGACCTTCGCGAAGGCGTACGCCGCGTTCCACCAGTACAAGCCGGGTACGAACCTCAAGGCGTGGCTGTACCGCATCTTGACCAACACCTACATCAACGACTACCGCAAGAAGCAGCGGCAGCCGTTGCAGTCCGACGCCGCCGAGATCGAGGACTACCAACTCGCACGTGCCGAGGCGCACACGTCCAAGGGCCTGAAGTCCGCCGAGGCCGAAGCGCTGGACCACCTGCCCGACTCCGATGTGAAGCGCGCGTTGCAGGACATCCCGGAGGACTTCCGGTTGGCCGTCTACTTCGCCGATGTCGAAGGCTTCTCCTACAAGGAGATCGCCGAGATCATGGAAACCCCGATCGGCACGGTGATGTCGCGCCTGCACCGCGGACGCCGGATGCTGCGGGAGAAGCTCACCGACTACGCGCGTGAGCGCGGATTCATCAAGGGTGACGACGCATGATGTTCAACGGGGCCCACGGGTGCGACAGTTACCTGCAGCACTTGGGCGAGTACCTCGACGGTGAACTCACCGACGCGGAGTGCGCCGCGCTCAAGGAGCACCTGGCCGACTGCCCGCCGTGCCTGGACGAGTACCAGCGCGACGCGATCATGAAGGCGCTCGTGCGTCGCTCCTGCCAGTGCGAATCGGCGCCCGTCGCCCTGCGCACGCAGATCATGCAGCGGATCAGCACCCAAGTCACGACGGTGGAGATCCACCGCATCGACTGAAGCGGTCCGTCCGGCTTGCTTCGCCGTCAGCGGGTGGTGGTGCCGGCGTGGGTCAGCAGGTCAACGACGTCCGGGTCGTACTCGTAGCCCATGCCCAGCGAGATCCGCTCGATGGCCTCGGCCCGCGCTTCGGGACGTCCCTGGGTGAGGTCGTCGTAGGCGTTGCACACCTTCAGGATGCGGCACTCGACCGGGACGTCCTCGCCGAACTCGCGCACATTGCGGTACGGCGTGGTCTGCTGCTCGATGATCTCGGCGACCCGTTCCATCCCGCCGAGGGTCCGGACGACTCGGGCTCCTGCGATTGCGATCGCGGCCTGGTCGGACGGTGCGGCTTCGCTGGTGGCGCCGCCCGGGATCGGGTCGGTCAATCCGAGTTGGCCCACGTCATGCATCAGCGCCGCCGTCTCCAGGTCGCGTAGCTCCCGGTCACTCAGCATCAACTGCAGGCCGACCTCGCGCGCCAGGTCACGAACCCGACGCCCGTGGCCGGTGGTGGTGTACCCCGTGCCGTCGGTGAGCCGTCCCAGCGCGGCGATGGTGTCGTGGCGCACCCGGACGATCGCCGCCTGCCGGCGAAGAGCGGTTCGCATCAGCAACAGGGGTGAGGCCATGACCGGCACCGACCACAGATCGAGCGGGCCGAACCCCAGCGCGATCGCGACCGCGATGCCCAGTACCGCGAGCCAGACCGGACCGATCTCGCGGGCGAGTTGTTCGCCCTGGGTGCGAAGGCGTCCCGGTGCGGCAGTGCGCAGCACGAGAAGCCCGAGGTCGACGGCGATCGCCACCAGGCCGCAAAGGGTCATCGCCAGCGCCGTACGCCACGGATCGTCGAGCCATCCTTGAGCAGCCGAAGCCGGCGATTCGCCGTCGATGATCGGCATGTTGCGGAACAGCAGGGCGGCTGCCGTTGCGCCGATCAGGCGGCTGCCGAGCATCGCCAACGAGGTGCGGCCCTGACCCGTCAACGAGGACAAGCCCACCCCGACCATCGTTCCGACCGCGAGGGCGACGACCACCAGAGCGGTGCCGGTCAGGGCGTTCTGAGCGGTCGACAACGGAGTCAGCACCATCGCCAGTCCGATGGACGGCGCCAGTGGCGATGCGTCCGTGCCGCTGGGCAGTCGAAGATGCAGCGGGACGACCAGGGCGAGCGCGATGGTCATCACGCCCAGACGCCAACCCGCGTCGGCAAGTGCCTGTGCCGGATTGAGGGCGAGCGTGGCAGCCGCGACGAGCAGCACGACCGCGCTCAGCACAACGATCGCGCGATCGACCAGCGGCTGACGAGTCCTCATCCCACGGCACCTTCGTGGACCCCCAACGGGGACGGCGAGGCGAGTTTCTGGATGATCTGCTCAGGCAGGGTTCCGCCGGCTGCAGCGGACATGCCGTGACGGGCGGCCGGGTCGAGTTCGTCGCGTCGGGCAACGGCCTCGATGCACTCGCAGATCAGCGTGGAATCGACGCCTGCGTCGCGGCCGAGCTCCATGAGCCGGTGCTCGAGCATCGACGCCAGGGCATCGGCCGTGGCCAGCACCCCTGTCACCGACGTGTTGCCCGGCGCACCCAGTGGGTCGGACTGGGTGGCGATGACCTTCCGGACGTTGCTCAGGAAGTCGACGCCGTCGAGCAGGCCTGCTCCGCGACGGGCGGACTCACGGTCGACGGTGATGATGTCCGGGCGATCGGGGTCGATGGTGCCCAGGTGGTGCAGGCGTGCTGCATGGCGGACGTCCTGGACGTCGGCGTCGGACAAACCGCGCACATTGCCGATCTCCTCCGCGATCACCATCACGAGCTCGCCGTGGCGGCGAGACCCCGGACGGTGGAGTTCGAGGGCGGAAACCAACGCCTCGACGGCGTGGTCGACGTTGGATGCCTCGGCGGCGAGGGAGGAGTAGGCCCATTGCGCCAGCAGCAGCGGAGGTGCCATGACCAGGACCGTGAACGGCCCGATGCGAGCACCGACCCACAGCACCACGATCAGGTAGGAGATGAGGCCGCCGATCAGGAACAGCAGCGAGCTGCTGCGTCCGAAGTCGCGCAGCGACACGTTGTACGGCACCCCGACGGTGATGTGGATGACCGCGCTCAGCAGCAGGGCGTTGACCAGCAGCATGACCAGGGTGGCCACGAACATCGGGAACCAAAGCGTCGAGATGTGCCCGCTGATCCATGGCCGCCGACCGGTCCCGGCATCGGTCATGACACTGAACACGACGCCGCCGGCCATGCCGACCCAGCCGGTCATCACTGCGTTGAACGCCCGGACGCGGGATGACCATGTGCTAAGGAAGAGGCTGGCGGCGATGATTCCCAGGGCGGCCGCACCGACCGGTCCGCAGAGCACAGCAGCAACACCCATCAGGGTCGACGTCAGTGACATTGAAGCGAACCGCTGGGCGAAGGCGGAGAACGACTCGGCGACCCATGCGACGCAGACGAGCAGGACGAGAGTGACCGAGTCCTGAACGCCGTCGCCCATGAGCGTGCACGCGATGATCGCGCCGATCAGTGCAACGCCGAGCACCGTCGTGAGTGGGGTGGCGCTGCCTAGAGCTGCTCGTCGCGGATCTGTCAGGGAAGCCGGTACGGCGCCGCTGGGGGGCGGCGCCGTAGTGGTGTTCATGTTTCCGATCAGAGGATCAGTTGCCGCCCGGCGGACGCCATCCGACGATCGGGGTGGGGGACGTCGTCTGCCCGCCGGACAGCATGGCGGCAAGCAGTTGGAGTGAGGCGTTCATAGATGGTCCACCTGAGTGCTGTAGTCATGCGCTCGGTCGAGCGCAGTCCTTGATTATGCCATGTGTCACACATCCTTGAACAGATGTTCGGACTGGGTGACCTGCAGTGAACGCCAGGTGATTTCTGCCTCCGGGTGCCGGTGTGGGAGACTGACGGAGTTTGCCGGGCCCGCCCGGCCATTGGACGACATTCAGGAGCAGACCATGAGCAAGCGCGGTCGTAAGCGTCGTGCGCGCAAGGGCAAGGGTGCCAACCACGGCAAGCGTCCCAACGCCTGAGCGAATCGCACAGACATGACGAAGGAGCGGTGCATCTGCACCGCTCCTTCGCCGTTCCTGCCGGTCGCACGTCAGGTCGTGCGTGGGGCGTGCTTGCCGGACGACCCGACCTCGTCGTGGGAGTGGTCCTCGAACGGGTCCGGGTCGTACGCCTGGACGCGCGGGTCGTCCTCGTCGGATCCTGAACATGACGAAGGGGCACGACCGCGACGGTCGTGCCCCTTCGAACCGGGAGCGGTGCTCAGGCCTTCTTGGTCTCCCAGAAGATGCGATCGATCTCGGCGATCTTGGCGAGGAGGTCGTCGGCGACCTTCTCGTCGAGCTCACCCTTGGTGCCGCTGGCGCCGGCGAGCTTGGTGGCCTCGTTGACGAGGGTGTGCAGCTCGGGGTACTTCTCGAAGTGCGGCGGCTTGAAGTAGTCGGTCCACAGCACCCAGAGGTGGTGCTTGACCAGCTCGGAGCGTTGTTCCTTGATCAGGATCGCGCGGGTGCGGAAGTCCGGGTCGTCGTTGTCGGCGACCTTCTTGATGATGGCCTTGATCGACTCGGCCTCGATGCGGGCCTGAGCGGGGTCATAGACGCCACAGGGCAGGTCGCAGTGGGCGCTGACCTCGACGGTGGGGGCGATGAAACGGCGGAACATGGGAGTCCTTCCCGTGGGTTTTCGCTGGGCGTGGCCCACTCGGCAGCAGCCGAGCAAGCCCTGTCGAGATCGAACTTACTCCGCGCGGCGACCGAGTGGGCGGCGGGGCAACGGTCGTCCGCCGATCACCGCGGCGACCATCCCGCAGGACGGGATGGCACCGACCGTTCTGGAGTCTGTGCCCTCGGCAGGGTTGTCGCTCTCGACCCACCATCCGTCCGGTGTCTCGCCGCGGACCCGCTTGACGGCCAGCGGACGCGGACCGGCCGGTGACGGTGGTAACTGCACCAGGTGGACGCGTCCGGGACGGGGACGGGCGCCGTACAGCACCAGTAGCCGGTCGCCGTCCTGATAGGTGGGCAACATGGACCGGCCTCGCACGATGGCGAGGCCGATCTTGAAGCGGGACAACGACATTCGCGTGCCGCTCAGCGCTTGGTGAGGTTTGGTGCGTCGGGCTCCGGTGTCGGCGATTCGTCCTGCTCGGCAAGGATGCGACGCAGAAAAGTGCGGGTGCGTTCGTGCTGTGGGCGGGCGATGATCTCGCGTGGCTCTCCTTGCTCGACCACCACGCCGGCGTCCATGAAGACGACACGGTCGGCGACGTCACGGGCGAAGGCGATCTCGTGGGTCACCACGATCATCGTCATCCCGCCTTGCGCCAGCTCGCGCATCACGTCGAGCACCTCGCCGACAAGTTCGGGGTCGAGCGCAGAGGTCGGCTCGTCGAACAGCATCAACTTGGGGTGCATCGCGAGAGCGCGGGCGATCGCGACCCGCTGCTGCTGGCCACCCGACAACTGCGCGGGGTAGTGGCCGCAGCGGTCGCCAAGACCCACCCGCTCGAGCAATGTGCGTGCCTCGTCGCGTGCCTGCTTCTTGCCGACACCCTTGACGTGCACCGGCGCCTCGGCGACGTTTTCCAGCGCCGTCATGTGTGGGAACAGGTTGAATCGCTGGAAGACCATCCCGATCTCGCGACGCTGGTCGGCGATCTTCCTGTCGGGTAGGTGGTGCAGCGTGCCACCGCGATCCTCGTACCCCATGAGGTCGCCGTCCACCCAGATGCGTCCACCGTTGATGGACTCCAATTGGTTGATGCAGCGCAGGAACGTGGTCTTGCCCGAACCCGACGGACCGAGCAGGCAAACCACCTCGCCCTCGCGGACGTCGAGGTCGATGCCCTTGAGCACCTTGTTGTCGCCGAAGCGTTTGGTCACGTTGACCGCGTGGACGAGCGGCTGCGCGTGGGTGCCGGTGGTCATGCGGATCCCTTGCCGATCATCGTGAGTTTTCGTGAGCTGTTCGTCTGGGTGCCGTAGCCGCGTCCGAAGCGTCGCTCCAGGAAGTACTGGCCGACCATCAGGATGGAGCAGATGATCAGGTACCACAGGAATCCGGCGACATAGGCGGGCATGATTCGGCCGGTGTTGTTGGCCACCTGGGTGACTTGGAACCAGAGCTCGTTGGACACCGGCACTGCCACGAGCAGTGAGGTGTCCTTGACCATCGCGATCGTCTCGTTACCGGTCGGCGGGACGATCACGCGCATCGCCTGCGGGAGCACGACGCGACGCATGGTCTTGCCGTTGCTCATGCCGAGTGCCTGAGCGGCCTCGGATTGCCCCTTGTCGACCGACAGGATGCCGGACCGCGCGATCTCGGCCATATAGGCGGCTTCTGACAGGCCGAGCCCGAGAATGCCGACTGCGATTCCGTTGGACAACGCGTTGACGTCGATCGAGCCGAACACCAGCGGGGTGTCGATTCCGAAGATCTGCTGCGCGAACGGAATGCCGACGTCGAGCTTGGGGTAGAGGAATCCGGCGCCCACCCCGAGCATCACCAGCAGGACGAGGCGGGGGATGGCGCGGAAGAACCAGGTGTAGGCGAAGGCGACGCCGCGAAGGACGGGGTTGCCCGACAGTCGCATGACCGCCAGCAGGATGCCCAGAGTGACGCCGAGAACCATCGCGCCGATCGTGCAGACGATCGTGCCCTGTACCAGGCCACGCAGGACGGGGCTGAAGTTCATCACGTTCGGGACGAACTCAAGATTCCACCGGTCGTTGGTGAGCAACGAGCTCACGAACATCGCGACCAGAATCAAGATGACCGCGACGGCGACGAAGCGCCACGGGTGCCGGACCGGCCGGGCGTTGATCTCGCCCGGCCGGTCGTCGTTGTGTGTCTGAGTGGTCATCAGACCGAGGGATTGACCGCGAAGTCGTCGATAGCGCCGCCGTCGACCTTCCACTTCTTGAGGATCTGGTCGTAGGTGCCGTCCTTCTTGATGGCCTTCAAGCCTTCGACAAGCACGTTGCCGAACTCGTTCTGGTCCTTCTTGACCACGTAGCCGTAGGGGGCGGTGTCGTAGTTCTCACCGAGCAGTTCGAGCTTGTCGCCACTCTTGTTGACGGCGTCGACCGAGACCGGGAGGTCTGCCACCATCGCGTCGGCCTTGCCTGCGGACAGGTTCAGCGTTGCCTTGCTCTGGTCCTGTTCGATGAGCAGCTTGATCTCGCCCTTGCCGCCAGTGGTGCACTTCTTACTACGGGCCTGCATGTCGGCGACCTGGACGGTGCCCTTCTGTACGGTGACCGTCTTTCCGCAGGCGTCGTCGAGCGAAATTTTCTTCGGGTTGCCCTTCGGCACGACCCACTGGCTGCCGGCCTTGAGGTAGCTCACCATCGTGACCTGCTGCATGCGCTCCTTGTTGATGGTGAACGAGGAGACGCTCATGTCGTACTTGCCGGATCCGACACCGAGGATGAGCGAGTCGAAGCCGCCGTTGACGTACTTCGCCTTGAGTCCCAGCTTGCCGAGTACCGCGTCGAGCAATTCGATGTCCATTCCGACGATCGTCTTGCCGTCGGTGTCGAAGTACTCATTGGGCGGGTAGGACGCGTCGGTACCGATAGTCAGCGTGCCCTTGCTCTTCAGGTCAGCCGGCACCTTGTCGGCGAGCGAGGTGTCCTTGGCGACGCTCTTCACCGACTCTTTTGCGCTGCTGGTGCCCTCCTCGAGGCTGTCCGAACCGCAGGCGGTCAGACCGAAGGTGAGAGCGACCGCTGTGACCAGAGCGATACGTGAACGCGAGTGGACCAGTGCCATGGTGGAACTCCTTGCAGATCGACGACCCGAGCGGGCCCGAATGTGCGCACATCTTCGCACCGTTGCCGCGCAGTCGCTTCGGATTCGCCGAAAGTGTGACGCCGCTGTGACCGCCTGTTCGTCCGGTCGCCGACCGGACGGTGCCGCTGGCGCAGCGGCGAGGACTCACCGACTGAGCCGTCGAACTCGTGCGCGATTGTCCGCCGTGTCGCAGCGACCGTTGTTCAGCGCAGCGAGTTGCGGTAGTTGAGGCAGTCTTCGTAGGTGGGCAGCAGGCCTTGTGCTTCGGCGTCGGCGAGGTTGGGTGCGGCGTGATCTTTGGGGGAGAGGGTGGGTTCGATTCCGTCGGGGAGGGTGAGTCCGATGGCGGGGTCGAGGGGGTGGATGCCGTGTTCGCGTTCGGGGTTGTAGACGGCGGAGCAGAGGTAGACGGCGGTGGTGTCGTCCTGCAGCGCGCAGAAGGCGTGACCGAGTCCTTCGGACAGGTAGACGGCTTTGCGGGAGTCGCTGTCGAGCAGGACGCAGTCCCATTGGCCGTAAGTGGGGGAGCCGACGCGGATGTCGATGATGTAGTCGATGAGGGCGCCGGAGGCGGCGGTGATGTATTTGGCTTGTGAGGGTGGTACGTCGGCGTAGTGGATGCCGCGGACGGTGCCGGCGCTGGAGACGGAGATGTTGGTCTGCAGGACCTGCATCTGGTGGCCGAGGTGTTCGGCGAGTTTGTCGGCGCGGAAGCCTTCCATGAATACGCCGCGGTCGTCGGGGAACTGGCGCGGGGTGATGACGTAGGCGCCTTCGATGGCGAGGGGTTCGATGTTCATCGGGCGAGTCGTCCTTCGCGTCGGGGTTCGGCGAGGATGCGGTGTAGGTAGAGGCCGTATCCGCTTTTGGTGAGGTCGTCGGCGTGTTGTCGCAGAGTGTCGTCGTCGAGCCAACCGTTGTGCCAGGCGATTTCTTCGATGCACCCGATTTTGAGTCCTTGTTGTTCTTCGACGACGTGAACGAATTGGGAGGCGGACATGAGGCCGTCGAAGGTGCCCGTGTCGAACCAGGCGGTGCCGCGGGGTAGGACGGTGACTTGCAGGGTGCCTTGTTGGAGGTAGGCGTCGTTGATGCCGGTGATCTCGAGTTCGCCGCGGGTGCTGGGTTGTAGGTTGCGGGCGATGTCGATGACGTTGTTGTCGTAGAAGTAGAGACCGGGGACGGCGTAGTTCGATTTGGGGTAGGTGGGTTTTTCCTCGATGGACACGGCGCGCATGTGTTCGTCGAATTCCACGACCCCGTAGGCGGTGGGGTTGGGGACGTGGTAGGCGAAGATGAGCCCGCCGGTGAGGTTGTTGTGGTCGCGTAGGCGGGTGCCGAGTCCAGTGCCGTGAAAAATGTTGTCGCCGAGGACGAAGGCGACGTTGTCCTTGCCGATGAAGTCGGCGCCGATGATGAAGGCTTGGGCGAGGCCGTCGGGTGAGGGTTGTACGGCGTAGGTCAGCTCGATGCCCCATTGGGATCCGTCGCCGAGCAGGCGTTGGAATTGCTCGGCGTCGTGGGGTGTGGTGATGATCAGGATTTCGCGGATGCCGGCCATCATCAGGGTTGACAGCGGGTAGTAGATCATCGGTTTGTCGTAGATCGGCATGAGTTGTTTGCTGATGCCGCGAGTGATCGGGTGCAGTCGTGTGCCTGACCCGCCGGCGAGAATGATTCCCTTCACCCGCGGCAGTCTATGGGTTGGCCGGTAGGCTTGCGCGGGCGTCTGTTCCGGCGTCGAGTCGAGCGTGGAGTGGGGCTTTTTTCGTGCGGATCGTGGTGACCGGTGGGGCGGGGTTCATCGGCAGCAATTTCGTTCAGCTGACGCGGCGGACGCGGCCGGATGTGCGGGTCACGGTGTTGGACAAGTTGACCTATGCGGGGTCGAAGGCGTCCCTGGACGGCGTGCTGGATGAGGTCGAGTTCGTCCAGGGCGATATCGCGGATGCTGACCTGGTGAACGGTGTGGTGGCGGGTGCGGATGCGGTGGTGCATTTCGCGGCGGAGTCGCACAACGACAATTCGTTGGCTGACCCGCGCCCGTTTCTGGATACGAATGTGATCGGCACGTACACGTTGTTGGAAGCGGTCCGTGCGCATGGGGTGAGGTATCACCACATTTCGACCGATGAGGTGTACGGCGATCTGGAGTTGGAGGACCCGGGCCGGTTCACCGAGGCCACGGCGTACAACCCCTCCTCGCCGTATTCGTCGACCAAGGGTGCGTCGGATTTGTTGGTGCGGGCGTGGGTTCGGTCGTTCGGGGTGCAGGCCACGATCTCGAACTGTTCGAACAATTACGGTCCGCGTCAGCATGTGGAGAAGTTCATTCCGCGGCAGATCACGAACCTGATCGATGGGGTGCGCCCGAAGCTGTACGGGCAGGGTTTGAATGTGCGCGACTGGATCCATGTCGATGATCACAACAGTGCGGTGTGGGCGATCTTGGATCGTGGCCGGATCGGTGCGACGTATCTGATCGGTGCTGATGGTGAGGTCAACAACCTGGACGTGGTGCGCAAACTGTTGGTGCTGTTCGGGCAAGAGCCGGACGCGTTCGATCAGGTGACCGACCGGGCCGGGCACGACCTGCGGTACGCGATCGATTCCACCCTGCTGCGCACCGAACTGGGGTGGGAACCGACCTACCGTAGCTTCGATGAGGGTTTGGCCGCGACGGTCGAGTGGTACCAGGCCAACGAAGCCTGGTGGCGTCCGGTGAAGCAAGCGGTCGAGGACAAGTACGCCCGCACCCAACAGGTCCTGTCCACCGGCACTTCGACCGGCACTTCCCCGGGTCCCATGGGTGCTGATCGATGAGGTGGGTGTTGCTGGGCGGGCACGGGATGCTCGGTCAGGACCTGCAGTCGGTGTTGGCGCAGGCGGGAGAGCATTTTTGGGCTCTGGGCAGTGCGGACTGCGATATCCGGGTTCCGGGAGCGGTGACGCACGCGGTGCGGGACGCTGACGTGGTGGTGAACTGTGCGGCATGGACCGCGGTCGACAAGGCCGAGGAGCACGAGGGCGAGGCGTTTATGATCAACGCGGTCGGCGCTCACAACGTCGCGGTCGCGTGCGCGGCTGCCGGTGTCCGACTGGTGCATGTCTCGACCGACTACGTGATGCCCGGTGACGGTGACCAGCCGTGGCCCGAGGACGCTCCGCAAGCACCTGCTTCGGCGTACGGTCGTACGAAGGCCGCGGGCGAATGGGCTGTGCGGCAAGCAAGTCCGGACGCCTATGTGGTCCGGACGGCATGGTTGTACGGCGCCGGTGGGGGCAACTTCGTCAAGACCATGCTGCGGCTGGCCGGTGAACGCGACACGTTGACCGTCGTCGCGGACCAGGTCGGGCAGCCTACCTGGACCCGTGACCTGGCCGAACTCATCGTCCGACTCGTGAACTCCGGGGCCCCGGGTGGCTATTACCACGGCACCAGTTCCGGCTCGACCTCCTGGCACCGGTTCGCGCAGGAGATCTTCACCCTGTCCGGCCTCGAGGCCCGACGAGTCGCTCCGATCACCACCGATCAGTTTCCGGTACCGGCACCCCGTCCCGCGAACAGCGTCCTGGGCCACGACGCGTTCGACTCGAACGGGATCGAGCCCATCGGCCCCTGGAACGAACGCCTGGCTGCCGCACTGCCGGTCGTGACACGGGGCACGTGAGGGATGAACGGCCCCGTATGACGACCTTGGGCGAGCGAACGGTCACCGGTTCCATGCACATCAACTGGCGCCGGTCCCTTCAAGCACGCCTGCTGGCCGGCGACGTGCTCGGGATCGCCCTGGCGATGTGGTTGGCAGTCGTCATGCGCTTCGGCGATCCGCGCGGTGCGAAGGTCGCCGGGCTCGGCGACCTGTCGTACAGCCAGACCGGTATCGCGCTCGGCTTGGCGTGGTTGATCGCGATCGCAGCGTTCGGCGGTTACAGCATGAAGGTCGTGGCCGTCGGCTCGACCGAATACCGCGACCTGGCCCGTGCGACGTGGGCGTTGTTCGGCGGTGTGGCGATCTTCGCGACGCTGTTCAAGGTCGCGTTCGCTCGCGGATTCCTTGCTGTGGCCTTCCCGCTCGGTCTGATCCTGTTGTTGATCGGACGGGTCGTGCAGCGCCGGGTGCTGGTCCGGCGTCGGGGGCGTGGGGAGTGGGTCGAGCGGGCGCTCGTGGTCGGTTCACCGGTCGAGGTCCGCTACGTCGTCGACACCGTGCGGCGGACCCCGATCGCGGGTTATGAGGTCGTGGCGGTCGCGACCGCAGGTCAGTCCCGTGAGTTCCGGTTGGCCGACGGCAGCGTCCTGCCAGAGGTCGGCCGGCCGGAGGACGCCGCGAGGGCGGCGATGGTGGTCGGTGCCGATGTCGTGGTGGTCGCCGGTCAAAGTTCCACCGGTCCGACCTTCCTGCGTGATCTCGGCTGGGATCTCGAAGAGACCGAGTGCAATCTGGTGCTCGCCAGCCGCATGACCGATATCGCCGGTCCGCGAATCCACTGGAAGCCGGTCGAGGGTCTGCCGTTGATCAGCGTGGAGATGCCGCGCTACACCGGGATGAAGTACGTCGGAAAGCGAGCGTTCGACCTCGTCGTCGCGCTCTGCATGCTGCTGTTGGCGGCTCCGATCATGATCGTGACCGCACTTGCGGTGAAGCTCGAGGACCACGGTCCCGCGTTCTACCGGCAGGAGCGCGTGGGGGTCAACGGCTCCCGATTCCGGATGACGAAGTTCCGCTCGATGGTCACCGATGCCGATGCCGAGGCCCGCCTGCAGTCGTTGCGCGAGGAGCATGACGGCAACGAGATCCTGTTCAAGATGAAGGACGACCCGCGTGTCACGCGCACCGGCAGGTTCATCCGCCGCTACTCCATCGACGAACTGCCGCAGCTGTTCGACGTGATCCGTGGGCACATGTCGTTGGTCGGCCCCCGTCCGCCGTTACCCGCCGAAGTCGAGTCCTACGACCAGCACGTGCATCGACGGCTGTACGTGAAGCCCGGCATCACCGGGCCGTGGCAGGTGGGTGGACGCTCCAACCTGACCTGGGACGAGAGTGTGCGCAAGGACCTGTACTACGTGGAGAACTGGTCGATGACCGGTGACCTGCTCATCCTCGTCAAGACAGTACGCGCCGTCCTGGCGAAGGACGGCGCGTACTGATCGAGCGTGATCGGACGGGTCAGGCTCAGAGGTCGAGCCAGGACTGCCAGGCGGCGTGCAGCACGAGCCAGGCGATGAGGCCGTAACCGGCCTGCCCGGGCAGGCCGTCGGGTGATGCAGCAAGATCGGACTGCCACTGGTCGTGCCCGAGCAACGGGCGGAAGCAGTCGACGTAGGTGACGCCGCGGCGTGAACAGACGTCCGCCTGCGCATCGACCAGCAGCTGCAGGCGCTCGTTGAACTCGTTGTCCTGGGTGGGCGGCGGCCCGACGACGAAGGTCGCGATGGCCGCAGACGACGCGTCGTCCAGGATGTTGGCGAGGTTCAGGCGCGAGCGTGCCGTCGAGAGGTCCTGCTCGATGTCGCCCGCACCGAAACCGATGACCAGGCGCCGCTCGTTCGCGGTGCGCCATCGCGGCTCGGACTCCTGTTGCCACCGGGCGAGAACCTCGGTCGAACTGTCGCCACGGACGCCCAGGTTGTACGCGGCCAGGTCGACTCCGGCGTGCGGGGTGCGGGCCACGACCCGCGAAACCCAACCGAGCGCCTTGGGGTCGCCGAGTCCTGCAACGTACTCGTCGCCGACGAAGCACACTCCGACCCGGCGTGGACCCTCGACCACCTGGAACTCGGCGCTCGGGTTGAACTCCGGCTGACGCCGTTCGTCGTTCTGGGTCACTCGATCCTCACTCGTCATTCGTCGTCATCCAGGCGAGCCAACCATGTTGCCAGCCGTTCGACCGGCACTTCGAACTCCGGGTTGAGATCGACGAAAGCGCGCAGCTGATCGGCCAACCATTCCAGGCTGACCTCTTCCTCGCCACGCCGACTCGCCAATTCTTCGATTCCGCGGTCGGTGAAGTACATCCGTACTCGGCCGTTCCGGTCAGCGGTCGAACGCCGAAGCGACCAACTCGGCCAGCTGGGCCGCGTGACGCTTGGGCGATCCGGTCGCCGGCGATGCCGCGGCAGCACGTGACACGACGCGCAGTCCGCGGGTCTCGCCGAACTCGGCCAGAGCCTCCGGCAGGTTGAGCGCCATGAACGGCCACGCACCTTGGTTCTTGGGCTCGTCCTGCACCCACACCAGCTCGGCGTTCGGGTACTGGCCGATGATCTCGGCGATCTCCTTGGCGGGAATGGGGGCCAACTGCTCGACCCGGACGATCGCGGTCTTGGTGTCGCCACGCTTCTCGCGCTCGGCTTCCAGGTCGTACACGACACGCGCCGATGCCAGCAGCACCCGGTCGACCTGCGAGGCCTCGGGCTTGGTGGCGTCCGGCAGCACCGGCTGGAACACACCGCTGGTGAACTCCTCGGGGCTGCTGGTCGCCGCCTTCAGGCGAAGCAGTTGCTTGGGCGTGAACACGATCAGCGGACGGCGCGGACGCGCGTACGCCTGGCGACGCAGGAGGTGGAAGTAGCTCGCCGGCGTGCTCGGGTATGCGATCGTCATGTTGTCCTCGGCGAACATCTGCAGGAACCGCTCGATGCGGGCCGAGCTGTGGTCGGGACCCTGACCCTCGTAGCCGTGCGGCAGCAGCAGCACGACAGACGAGCGCTGCGCCCACTTCTGCTCCGAGGAGGAGATGAACTCGTCCATGATCGTCTGGGCGCCGTTGGCGAAGTCACCGAACTGAGCCTCCCAGAGCACCAGCGCATCCGGACGCTCGACGGAGTAGCCGTACTCGAACCCGAGTGCGGCGTACTCCGACAGCAGGGAGTCATACACCCAGAACCAGGCCTGGTCGGGGGACAGGTAACGCAGCGGCGTCCATTCGTTGCCGTTGACCTTGTCGATGAGGACGGCGTGACGCTGCACGAAGGTGCCGCGGCGGCTGTCCTGGCCGGCCAGGCGCACGGGGATGCCTTCCATCATCAACGAGCCGAAGGCGGCCAATTCGCCCATGGCCCAGTCGATCCCGCCCTTGTGGACCATCTCGTTGCGGCGGTCCATGAGCTTGGCGAGCTTCGGGTGGACGGTGAAGCCCTCCGGCGGCTTGACCCAGGTCTCACCGATCTTGTGCAGGTCGGACTCGCTGATCGCCGTCGAGCGGTTGCGGCCGTCGACCGTCGCGTCGTCGGCCGTCTGCGCGGACGGACGCTCCAGGCCACCGTGGCCCTCGGCGTCGGTGCCGGTCGAGGCGTCGGGGGTTGAGGGGGCGGCGGCCTGCTTCTTGGCCTCCTTGGTCTCCACGAACACCCGCTCCAGCTGCTGCTGGTAGTCGCGCAGGGCGGCCTCGGCCTCGTCCGGGGTGATGTCACCGCGGCCGATGAGGGCCTCGGTGTACAGCTTGCGGACGCTGCGCTTGGCCTCGATGAGGTTGTACATCAGCGGCTGTGTCATCGAAGGGTCGTCGCCCTCGTTGTGGCCACGGCGGCGGTAGCACACCATGTCGATGACGACGTCCTTGTGGAAGCGCTGACGGAACTCGTAGGCCAGCTCGGCGACGCGCACGCACGCCTCCGGGTCGTCGCCGTTGACGTGGAAGATCGGCGCCTGGATCATCCGGGCGACGTCGGTCGAGTAGGTCGACGAACGCGACTGCGACGGCGCGGTGGTGAAACCGACCTGGTTGTTGATCACGACGTGGATCGTGCCGCCGGTGCGGTACCCGCGCAGCTGGCTCAGGTTCAGCGTCTCGGCCACCACACCCTGACCGGCGAACGCAGCGTCACCGTGCAGCAGGATCGGCAACACGGTGAACGCGGTGCCGGCAAGGTTGATGCGGTCCTGCTTGGCGCGCGCGATGCCTTCCAGCACCGGGTTGACGGCCTCCAAGTGGGAGGGGTTGGCGGCGAGGTAGACCTTGGTCTTGTTGCCGGCGTCGGAGACGAACTCGCCCTCGGTGCCCAGGTGGTACTTCACGTCGCCCGACCCCTGCACCGAGTTGGGGTCCTGGGTGCCCTCGAACTCACGGAAGATCTGGCCGTAGGACTTGCCGGCGATGTTGGCCAGCACGTTCAGGCGTCCGCGGTGCGGCATACCGATGCAGATCTCGTCGAGACCCTCGTCGGCGGCCTCGCACATGATCCGGTCCATCAGCGCGATGACCGACTCGCCGCCCTCGAGGCTGAAGCGCTTCTGGCCGACGAACTTGGTCTGCAGAAAGGTCTCGAACGCCTCTGCGGCGTTGAGCTTGCGCAGGATGCGCAGCTGCTCGGCCGAGGTCTGCTTCTCGTAGGGCACCTCGACCTTGCCCTGGATCCACTGGCGTTGCTCGGGGTCCTGGATGTGCATGTACTCGATACCGACGCCGCGGCAGTACGAGTCGCGCAGGATGCCCAGCACCTTGCGCAGCTTCAGGAACGGCTCGCCGCCGAACCCTCCCGTGGGGAAGGTGCGGTCGAGGTCCCACAGCGTCAGGCCGTGGTTGGTGATGTCGAGGTCGGGGTGACGACGCTGCTTGTACTCCAGCGGGTCGGTGTCGGCCATCAGGTGCCCGCGCACCCGATAGGCGTGGATCAACTCGTGCACACGGGCGACCTTGTTGATGTCGTCGTCGTGGCTGGTGTCGATGTCACGCACCCAACGGACCGGCTCGTACGGGATCCGCATCGCCTGGAAGATGTCGTCGTAGAACCCGTCCTCGCCCAGCAGCAGCTGGTGGACGACCTTCAGGAACTCACCCGAGACCGCACCCTGGATGATGCGGTGGTCGTAGGTGCTGGTCAGCGTCATGACCTTGCTGACCGCGTTCTTGTTCAGCGTGTTGAGGCTGGCGCCCTGCCACTCGGCGGGGTACTCCAGCGCACCGGCTCCGATGATCGCGCCGGCACCCTTCATCAGGCGCGGCACCGAGTGCACGGTGCCGATGCCGCCCGGGTTGGTCAGGGTGATCGTGGTGCCCTGGTAGTCCTCGAGTGTCAGGGTGTTGGTGCGCGCCTTACGCACCATGTCCTCGTACGCCGTCCAGAACTGCACGAAGTCCATCGCTTCGGCGTTCTTGATGTTCGGGACGACCAACGTGCGGGTGCCGTCGTCCTTCGCCAGGTCGATCGCCAGGCCGAAGTTGACGTGGCCCGGGCGCACCAGCACCGGCTTGCCCTTGTCGTCGGTGGCCAGCGCGTTGTTCATGTCGGGAACGAGCTTGAGCGCCTTGACGATCGCGTACCCGAGCAGATGGGTGAAGCTCACCTTCCCGCCGCGGCTGCGGGCGAGATGGTTGTTGATGACGATGCGGTTGTCGATGAGCAGCTTCGCCGGCACCGAGCGGACGCTGGTCGCGGTCGGCACCTCCAGGCTCTGCTCCATGTTGGTGACGATGCGGGCGGCGACACCCTTCAACGGCACCTTCTCGTCCTCGGCGTCGACGGACTGGACCGGAGCAACGCCACCGTCACGGGAGATCGGGCGGGCGTTGGACAGCTCGTGCTGCTTGGGGTCGAGGGTCGGCACCCGGCCGGGGTTGCGGTCGGAGCGGGACTTCTCCGTCTTGGCCTGCGGAGCGGCGGACGGGTCGGCGTCGGCGGCCTTGGAATCGCCCGGCTGGACGTTTTCGGCGTTGCCCTCGGCGGACCGAGCCTTGTCACTCTCGGAGCTGTTCGCGGAAGCGTCCTTCGACGGCTTCGCAGCGGCCTTCTCGCCGTTCTTGTCCGCAGTGTTCTCGGCGGTCTTCTCGGCGCTGCCGTTCGAGGAGCTCTTGGACGAGCCGTTGCTCGAGCCGGACTCGGTACTCGGTTCGTAGTCGGCGAAGAAACTCCACCAGGCCTTGTCGACCGAGTTCTTGTCCTGCAGGTACTGCTCGTAGAGCTCGTCGACCAACCACTCGTTGGGGCCGAAGCTTGCGAGCGGCTCGGAAGGCTGGGACACGCTGATGCGCCTCTTTCGTTTGTGTCGCCGATCGAATCGCCCGTGTGGGGTGACACACAGACGAACCCCAGCCTACGCCTGCAGGCTGGGGTTCGCCCGTGTGGGTCGAGTGCTGTTGCGATGTGTCTCAGGTGACATCGCGGCGGTTGGTCAACCACGTCCCGATGGCCACGAAGACGGCCGCGTAGAGCAGCAACATCAGCGTGCCCTGCCACCAGTTCAGCATCACGCTCTCGGGGTCGCCGTTGTACCCACCGAGGACCGCATTGGTGGCCTGACTCGGGAAGAACTTCACCACGTCGCGGCCACCGTCGATCAGTGTGCCGACCACCGACAGGATCGGTTCGAGGATGAACGCGATGCCGACGCCGACCAGGATCGCGGCGACCTGGTTGGGGATCATCACGCCCAGGCCGAGGCCGATGAGCGCCCAGAGGCCGAGTACGAGCAGCACCAGCAGGAGCGAACGGGTGAGCGTGCCTGCTTCGGGGAACGCCTGCATCCCACGCGCCGACAGGATCGTCGCGCCGGTGATGACCGATCCGGCGAGGAACACCAGGCCGTACAGCACACCGAAACCGAGCAGCGCGATCACCTTCGAGGCGATCATGACCGGACGTCGCGGTTCGGCCAACAGCGTGCCGGTGATCGTCTTGTGCCGATACTCCGAGCCGATCGTCATGATGCCGATGACCATCAGGAACACGTATCCGAAGCCGACACCGGTGGTGTAGGTGTTGATCGCGATCTGCAGGGGTGTGAACGTCGGCACCCCTTCCTGATCGGAGTCGGTCTGGGAGATCGAGCCGAACAGCAACGCGAACAGCGCCCCGCACAGGAACAACGCGATCGCCATCCCCCACCACAGGCGGGTCGTCATCAGCTTTTGGATCTCTGCCTTGATCGCGCGGCCCATCAGCGCACGCCCCCTTCTGTCGGAGCCTGGTCCTGCGGTGCGCCGGCCCCCGTTTCGGGGCCGGGCGCGTCACCCAGGTTGCGGTTGCGCGCGGCGCCCTGGCTGGTGAGTTCGAAGAACAGCGCTTCGAGGTCGGCGCGCTGACGGGCGAGTTCGTGCACCGGCACGCGTGCCTGGAACGCGACGTCACCGACCGCGGCGGGGTTGTCGCTGTAGGCCACCACGATCCCCGCCTCCTCGCCGGGCTCGACCCGGAAACCGGACGCGGTGAGCGCCTCGCCAGTTCACGGGCGCCGGGTGTGCGCACGCGCACCTTCGGTTCGCCGCGTAGTTCGTCGATCTGCCCCTGGCGGATCAGCTTGCCGTTGGCCAGGATGATCACGTCGTCCACGGTCTGTTCGACCTCGGACAGCAGGTGGCTGGAGACCAGGATGGTCTTGCCCTCGGCCGCCAGGTGGCGCAGGAACCCGCGCAGCCAGCGGATGCCCTCGGGGTCCAGACCGTTCGCCGGCTCGTCCAGCACCAGGATGTCCGGGTCGCCGAGCAGTGCGCCGGCCAGTCCGAGCCGCTGACGCATACCCATCGAGTAGCCGCCGGCGCGTTTCTTCGCAGCCGCTGGGATGCCGACGAGTTCGAGCAGTTCGTCGGCGCGGCTCGTCGGCAGGCCGGCGGACGTGGCGAGCACACGTAGGTGATCGCGTCCGGTGCGTCCGGGGTGGAAGTTCGTGGCCTCGAGTGCCGAGCCGACGGTGCGCAGCGGGTCGGCGAGCTTGACGTACGGGACGCCGCCGATGGTGGAGCCGCCGGACGTTGGCCGGATGAGCCCCAGGATCATGCGGAGCGTGGTGGTCTTGCCGGCGCCGTTCGGCCCGAGGAAGCCGGTGATCCGGCCCGGTTCGACGTTGAAGGACAGGTCGTCAACGGCCCGGAAGCCCTTGAACGACTTGGTGAGGTTGTGCACCTCGATGCGTCCGCGTCCGGCTTTCGGCGCAGCGCTGGCTGGTGGAGCTGACACGTGGGGACCCCTGTCGACGCGTACCTGAACAGGACCCATCCCATCATCCGCTCGGGTGAGTCCGACCAACGGCCCCGCGGCCGTCCCGCGACGGCACTTCGACGGCACTTCGACGGCACTTCGACGGCACTTCGACGGCACTGCGACGGCCCGGGCGGCGAGGCGGCGAACGCCCCACGTCCGAGGGGACGTGGGGCGTTCGATCGCAGACTTCAGCCCTTGGCCATGCCGTCCTTGATCAGGTTCATCACCGAGGAGTCGGCGAGCGTGGTGACGTCGCCCACCTCGCGGTTCTCGGCGACGTCCTTGAGCAGACGGCGCATGATCTTGCCCGAGCGGGTCTTGGGCAGTTCGGGAACGACCAGGATCTGCCGAGGCTTGGCGATCGGACCGATCTCCTTGGCGACATGGTTGCGCAGTTCCTGCACGGTGTCGTCGCCGTCGTCCTCGAAGCCTTCGCGCAGGATGACGAACGCGCAGACGGCCTGGCCGGTGGTCTCGTCCGTGGCTCCCACCACCGCGGCTTCGGCCACGGATTCGTGTGACACCAGGGCGGATTCGATCTCCGCGGTAGACAGTCGGTGGCCCGAGACGTTCATGACGTCGTCGACGCGGCCGAGCAGCCAGATGTTGCCGTCGGCGTCGTACTTGGCGCCGTCACCGGCGAAGTAGTACTTCTCGCCGAACCGGCTCCAGTAGGTGTCGCGGTAGCGCTGGTCGTCGCCCCAGATGGTGCGCAGCATCGCGGGCCACGGCTTGGTGAGCACCAGGTAGCCGACCTTCTCCGGTTCGGTGAACGGCTCACCCATGTCGTCCAGGATCTCGGCCGCGATGCCGGGAATCGGCCTCTGTGCCGAACCCGGCTCCAGAGTGGTCAGTCCGGGCAACGGCGAGATCATGATGCCGCCGGTCTCGGTCTGCCACCAGGTATCGACGATCGGCGCCTTGCCGCCACCGATGTTCTCGCGGTACCACCGCCACGCCTCGGGGTTGATCGGCTCGCCGACCGAACCCAGCAGGCGGATGGACGACAGGTCGAACTTCGCCGGGATGTCGTTGCCCCACTTCATGAACGTGCGGATCGCGGTGGGCGCCGTGTAGAGGATCGTGACGCCGTACTTCTGCACGATCTCCCACCAGCGGCCCTGGTGCGGAGTGTCGGGTGTGCCCTCGTAGAGCACCTGCGTCGCGCCGTTCGCGAGCGGTCCGTAGACGATGTAGGAGTGGCCGGTGACCCAGCCGACATCGGCGGTGCACCAGTACACGTCGGTCTCGGGGTGCACGTCGTGCACGATCGAGTTCGTGTACGCGGCCTGCGTCAGGTAACCGCCGGACGTGTGCAGGATGCCCTTCGGCTTACCGGTCGTGCCCGAGGTGTACAGGATGAACAGCGGGTGTTCGGCGTCCATCGGCTCGGCGGCGTGCTGGTCGGACTGGCGGTCGACCACGTCGTGCCACCACAGGTCGAGGTCGTCGTTCCAGGCCACCTCACCCTTGGTCCGCTGCACGACGAGGACGTGCTTGACCGGGTGATCGCCCTTGGTGAGCGACTCATCGACGGCAGCCTTGAGCGGTGCGGGTTTGCCGCGGCGCCACTGACCGTCGGTGGTGACCACGACGGACGCGTCCGCGTCGACGATGCGGGTGTACAGAGCATCGGCCGAGAAGCCACCGAAGATCACCGAGTGCGGAGCGCCGAGTCGAGCGCACGCGAGCATCGTGAAGATCGTCTCGGGGATCATCGGCATGTAGATCGCGACCCGATCGCCCTTGTTGATCCCCAACTCCTGCAACGCATTTGCTGCCTTGGAGACCTCACGCTGCAGGTCGGCGTAGGTGATCGTGCGGGTGTCGCCCTGGTCACCCTCGAAGTGGATCGCGACGCGTTCGCCGTTGCCCGCCTCGACGTGGCGGTCGACGCAGTTGTGGGCGACGTTGAGCTGGCCGTCGGCGAACCACTTGGCGAACGGAGCGTTGCTCCAGTCGAGGGTCTGTGTGAAGGGCTTGGCCCAGGTGATGCGCTCGCGGGCCTGGTCGGCCCAGAAACCCTCGAAGTCGGCGTCGGCCTGCTCGAACAGTTCTGCCTTGCCGTTGGCCGCAGCAGCGAAGTCCGGGTCGGGTGCGTAGCTGGTCTCGCTCAAAATCCTCATCCTCATCGACGAATCGGGCGGTGGGGGTGGTGTGGCCGCCCGGGTGCTGTGCGGGGTGTGGGGTGCGCCGTGACGCACCCCACACCCAGCTTCCTAGTGATCGATCGCCTCGGCAACCCCGTGTCCGGTCAGGGAACGGACCTCCATCTCGGCGTACTTGGCAGCGTTGAACTCCTTGCTGGTGACGCTGCCGAGCCAGCCGAGGAAGAACCCGACCGGGATCGAGACGATGCCCGGGTTGTCCAGCGGGAACCAGTGGAAGTCGATGTCCGCCGGGAGCATGGACAGCGTCTTGCCCGTCTTCGGATCCGCGCCCTTACCGCTGACGACCGGGCTGAAGATGATCAGGCCGATCGCGGTGATCAGACCGCCGTAGATGCTCCACACCGCGCCGCGGGTGTTGAACCGCTTCCAGAAGAGCGAGTAGAGGATCGTCGGCAGATTCGCGCTGGCCGCGACGGCGAACGCGAGGGCCACCAGGAACGCGATGTTCTGGTCCTTGGCGAGCATGCCACCGCCGATCGCGATGACGCCACCGACGACCGCGGCGATGCGGGCGACCTTGACCTCCGACTCCTGCGTCGCCTTGCCGTGCTTGATCACCTGGTTGTAGATGTCGTGCGCGAAGGTGGCGCTGGTGGTGATCGTCAGGCCGGCGACCACGGCGAGGATCGTCGCGAACGCGATGCCGGACACGATGCCCAGCAGCGGGGAGCCGCCGAGTTCGAATGCGAGCAGGGGGGCCGCTGCGTTGGCCTTTCCGGGAGCCGCGTTGATCTTGTCCGGTCCGACGAGGGCGCCGGCGCCGTAGCCGATGACCAGGGTCAGCAGGTAGAAGGCACCGATGAGCCAGATGGCCCACTCGACCGACTTGCGTGCCTGCTTGCTGGTGGGCACCGTGTAGAAGCGTTGCAGCACGTGCGGCAGACCCGCGGTGCCGAGCACCAGAGCCAGGGCGAGCGAGACGAAGTCGAGCTTGGTCGTGGAGTCCTTGCCGTACTTCAGGCCCGGCGACAGGAGTTTCTCCCCGGCCTTCGGGTTCTCGTTGACCGCGGCCTCGAAGAGCTTGCTGATGTTGAAGCCGTACTTGCCGAGCACCCAGACCGTCATGATGAAGGTCGCCGCGATGAGCAGGACGGCCTTGATCATCTGCACCCAGGTGGTGCCCTTCATGCCGCCGATCATCACGTAGAGCACCATGATGACGCCGACGACGGCGATGACGAGGTTCTGCGCGGTCTCGCCGCTCACACCGAGCAGCAGCGACACCAGGCCACCGGCTCCGGCCATCTGGGCGAGCAGGTAGAAGAACGACACGGCCAGCGCGGACGTCGCAGCGGCCATGCGTACCGGGCGCTGCTTCAGGCGGTACGACAGCACGTCGGCCATCGTGAAGCGTCCGGTGTTGCGCATCAGTTCGGCGACCAGCAGCAGGGCGACGAGCCAGGCGACCAGGAAGCCGATCGAGTACAGGAAGCCGTCGTAGCCCTGCAACGCGATGGCGCCGGCGATACCGAGGAACGAGGCCGCCGAGAGGTAGTCACCGGCGATCGCGATGCCGTTCTGCTTGCCGGAGAACGAGGCGCCACCGGTGTACATCTGGCCCGCGGTCTTGGTGCCGGACGCGACCTTGACCACGATCGTCAACGTGACCAGGACGAAGACGGCGAAGATCGCGATGTTCAGGACGGGGCTGCCGACCTGGTCGGCCGCGGCGAGACTGATCAGTTGAGTGCCCATCAGAAGTCCTTGTCGCCGGCGAGGCGGGCACCGATGGCGTCGGCGCGCGGGTCGAACTCACGGTTGGCCCAGCGGGCGTACATGAACGTGATGGCGAACGTCGTCACGAACTGTCCCAGGCCCATCAGGATGCCGATGTTGATGTTGCCGATCACCTTCGTGCCCATGAATCCGGGCGCGTAGATCGACAGCAGGACGAACAGGAAGTACCACGCCAGGAAGAAGGCCGTGACGGGGAAGACGAATGCGCGGAACTTCTTGCGAAGTTCGGCGAACTCGGGGGACTGCTGGACCGCGATGAAGCGATCGTCGACCTTCGGAGCACCGTCGTTGCTCACCGAGTCACCTCCGGTTTCGGGTATGGACTGCCACACGGGGAGCCGTGTGATCGGTGTCACATACCTTCTTCCTGCCGGTTCCGGTTCGCCACCGCTTCCGGGCGTGCTGCGCCGGACGGGTCGCACGGTTCGGCGTGCGGAACCGAAACGTGCGGCGAGCGGTTCGGGTGCTGCGGCGAACGGCGGGACGCTTTCGTCAGTCGGCGACGGCTTCGGGCACGTGCAACCTGGCCATGATGCGTCCGGTCGAGGCCGGGACGCTGTTCGGCGTGGCGAGCGAGACGACGATCATCACGAACACCGCGAGGGGCGTCGTCCACGCCGCCGGTGCGGTCAGCAACTGTCGCGCGAGACCCTCGGTCCCGACGCCTCCGGCCAGGACCACTGCGGCGCAGGCGCCCGTCGTGAAGCCGCCGGTGAGCACTCCGGCGATCGCGCCGGCGCGGGAGAGGCTGCGCCACCACACACCGAGCACCACCAGCGGCGCGAAGGTGGCGGCCGCGATCGCGAATGCGTAACCGACGACCATCGAGATGCCGAACGGGCTACGCAGGACCGCGGCGGTGAACGGCACGAGCATCGCGAACATCACTGCGAAACGGAAGGATTGACTCGGCTTCACGCTGGGGTGACGGCGACGCACCAACGGTCGGACGATGTCCTGATCGAGGACGCCGGCGACCGCCATCAGCAGGCCGCTCGCGGTGGACAGGAATGCAGCGAACGCTCCCGCGGCAAGCAGGGCCGACAACAGATCGCCGACGCCACCGGGCAGGACGGCGCCGGGCAGCCGGAGCACCATCGTGTCCCGCATCCCAGGTGCGTCGCCAGGCAGGTAGATGCGTCCGAGCCAGCCGTAGATCGGCGGCCAGACGTAGAACATGCCCAGCAGGGCAAGCACCGCTACGGTCGTTCGGCGGGCCTCCCGGCCGGTCGGATTGGTGTAGAAGCGCACGACGACGTGGGGCAGACCCATGCTGCCCAGGCACAACGCGATCAGCAGGCTGTAGGTCGCGTAGAGGTTGTCGGTGTTCGCGGACGCGGTGAGCGGGTCCCACCAGTCGGTGCCGGCAGGCGCCGAGGGACGGTCGTCGCGCAGCCACACGCCGAGCATCACGAACGCGGGGACGACAAGCGCAGTCAGTTTGAGCCAGTACTGAGCCGCCTGGACGAGCGTGACCGACCGCATCCCGGCGAGCGCGACATTGAACGTGACGAGCACGGTGACCAGGGTGCTGCCGACCCAGCGGGGCCATCCGGTGACGTGGTTGAGCACCAGGCCCGCGCCCTGGAGTTGGGGGATGAGGTAGAGCCAGCCGATGCCGAGCACGAACACTGAGCAGACCCTGCGCGCGGCCTTCGACTCCAGTCGCAGCTGAGCGAAGTCGGGCAGTGTGTACGCCCCACTGCGACGCAGCGGTGCAGCGACGAGGACGAGCAGGACGAGGTAGCCGATGGTGTAACCGACGGGGAGCCACAGCGTGTCCAGGCCGTTGTCGTACATCAGCGCTGCGACACCGAGGAAGCTTGCCGCAGAAAGGTATTCACCACCGATGGCACTCGCGTTGCGCCAGGGGGAGACCGTTCGCCCGGCGACGTAGAAGTCGCTGGTGCCGCGGGTGAACCGCAATCCGACCAGGCCGAGACCGGAGGTGAGTACGCAGACCGTCGCGATCGCGACGAGCGACCAGGTGGAGGTCACCGCCTGCTCACCGGTCGGGTCACCATCGTCGTGAACTCCAGCTCCAACCGCTCCGATGCGCGGACGTACTGGCGGGCGATCAGCACCGCCGCGGGGTAGACGAGCACACCGAGCACCCACCAGGCGAACGGCACCCCGGCGAACGTGACGTGCCGGGTTGCCGGCACGAAGTGGAACAGCAACGGCAGGCCGCCGAGACTGACGATTCCCACGGCGAGGACCCGCAATGCGAGCCGCAGTTGGGCACGCATCAAGCCCTCGACGTACACCTCACCGAGTTCGGTCTGCGAGTTGATCTCGTCGCGCAGGCTCTGGCCGGCCGGGTTGCCGGTCGGCGCGCGGGAACTGGTGATGCGGACGCGTGGCGCCGCGTGCTCCATCAGATCTCTCCACGCTGCAACAGGTGCTGCCGCAGTTCGCGGGTGTGCCGGCGGCTGACCTGCAGTGAGGTGCCGTCGACGGTGACCGAGCAGCGCCCGTCGTCCATGTGCAGCTCGGACACGAAGCGGGTACAGACGAGCGTGGAGCGGTGGATACGGACAAATCCTGCTGCGGCCCAACGCTCCTCGAGTGTGTTCAGCGGGATCCGGACGAGGTGGGTGCCGTCCGGTGTGTGCAGTTCGGCGTAGTCGCCCATCGCCTGGACGTACCGGACGTCGGAACGCAGGATGAAACGCGTGACACCGCCGCGTTCGACGGGGATGCGTTCGCCCTCGGGTTCGGCCTGAGCTGCGGTGGCTCCGACGCATTTGCCGACCGCCTGTGCGAGACGTTCAGGTCTGACCGGTTTCATCACGTAGTCGACGACGTCGATCGCGAAGGCGTCGACGGCGTACTCGTCGTAGGCGGTCACCAGGACCACCTGCGGGCGCTGCGGCAGCCGGGCGATGACGCGGGCCAGTTGCATGCCGTCCAGGCCCGGCATGTTGATGTCGCTGAACACGACGTCCACGGGGGTGAAGTCGAGCAGGTCGAGTACTTCGCCGCCGCTGGCCGCCTGCAGGACCGTGCCGATGCGCTCGTCCTGGTCGAGCAGCCAGGCGAGTTCCGACCGGGTAGGTGCTTCGTCGTCGACGACGAGCACGGACAGGGGTGCTGCGGACATGGGGTAAACCTAGGCCTCGGGCGCGAATTTGGGCACCCTGAAACTCACCTTCATGCCCGAGCCGCGAGCTGTCTCGATGACGAGGCCATGGTCGTCCCCGTAGGTCTGTCGCAGGCGCGCGTCGACGTTGCCCAGTCCGACCGACCCGCCGCGCCCGTGCCCGTCGAGCACCTGCCTGATGCGTTCGGGTTCGGCTCCGACACCGTCGTCCTCGACGCTGATCTCTGCTTCGGGCCCGATGTCCCGAACGGTGAGCGTGACCGTGCCGGTGCCCGCCTTCGGGGCCAGGCCGTGCCGGACGGCGTTCTCGACCAGCGGTTGGATGGCCAGGTAGGGCACACGGACCGCGAGCACCTCGGGCGCGACCTTCATCCTCAGTTGCAGACGCTCGCCGAAGCGAGCTTGTTCGAGCACGAGGTAGCGCTCGACGTTGCGCATCTCCTCGGCGAGCGTGGCGGTCGCGCCGCCCTGGCGCAGGGCGTAGCGGGTGAAGTCGGCGAACTCCAGCAGCAGCTCGCGGGCGCGGTCGGGGTCGGTGCGCACGAACGAGGCGATCGCGCCGAGGCTGTTGTAGATGAAGTGGGGGCTGATCTGGGCCCGGAGGGCTCGCAGTTCGGCTTCCATGGCGCGGGTGCGGTCGGCCGAGAGGTCGGCGAGCTCGACCTGGGTCGCGATCCAGCCGGCGACCTCCTCGGTGGCCCGGGCCAGCCCGGCGCTCGGCTGTTCGCCGCACGCGACCAACTGCCCGACGACGGTGTCGCGCACCCGGATCGGGGCCAGAACCGCCGTTCGCACCGGACAGTCCGGGTCGTCGCAGTCGAGGGTCGTGATGACCGCGACCTTGCCATCACCGAGGTGCTCGGCTGCGGCTTCGTGCACCTCGGCCCGGTGGTGGTCGCCGACACCGTCCCACGCCAGGACCTCTCGGCTGCCGCTGAGCGCGAGGGCGGGCGTGGCCAGGAGTTCGCGCAGGTGAGGGAGTGCCCGTCGGGCCGTCTCCTGGTCGAGTCCGTCACCGAGGTGCCGTCCGGCGAGGGACGCCGTGTGCAGGGTTTCGTACGTCGCCCGGTCGCGTTCGCTGACGAAACCTCGTTGCAGGTTGCGGCGGCGCAGCACCTGCCACAGCAACAGGATCACCAGCGCAGCACCGATCGCGAGGACGATCGTCACGGGCTCGGGGCTGGTCATTCGGCGAGCGTAGGCGCCGGGCAGCGTCCGAGGGCGGACATCCCCGGCGACATGCGAACGGCCACCGCCTGCGGTGCAGTCGGTGGCCGTTCGAGAAAGCGCCCCCTGCAGGATTCGAACCTGCGCTCCCGCCTCCGGAGGGCGGTGCTCTATCCCCTGAGCTAAGGGGGCCCAGCAGCCGCCAACCGTATCAGCAGCAACGAGAATCCCTCGCATCGGTGCCGTTCCGAAGAGAGCCGGCGGCGGATCATGGCGATGTTCGGTGGTGAGGTCCTGGACGACACGGAAGACGCCGTCCGGCCACACGAATCATTGACCTGCATGAACCTGCCCAAGGGCATGGTCCGGTTGCTCGCGGACCTGTCACCATCACAAGAACGCCTCGGCTGCTTGACGGATCCGATGTCATCGGCCGGCGTAGCGGTCGATGACGATTGCGGCCCAACGCAATTGCCCGGTCGGTTCGCACCGTCCACTTTCTGAGTGATCCGGCGAGCCGGCCGCGCCCATCGGTAGCGTTGGCGCCGATGAACGCAGCTCAGACTCCGGTCTTCTCCCGCAACACCACCCGCACCAAGGACGGGTCGTTCGCCGTCGCCGGACACGACGTCCGTGACCTCGCGCGAGACTTCGGCACACCCGCGTACCTCGTCGATGTCGACGACGCGCGCTCGCGCGCTCGGGAGTACCGGGACGAGTTCGCCCGAGCCTTCCGCGGCATCGGCACCGAATGCGACGTGTACTACGCCGGCAAGGCGTTCCTCTCGGTCGCCATGGCGAAGTTGGTGCACGTGGAAGGTCTGCGACTGGACGTGTGCAGCGGCGGCGAACTCGCGGTCGCGGTCCGGGCAGGAGTGCCCGGTGAGTTGATCGGCGTGCACGGCAACAACAAGTCGGTGCACGAGATCGACGCAGCCCTGGCGTACGGCGTCGGACGCATCGTCGTCGATTCCTTCGAGGAGATCGAACGGGTCGCGGACGCGGCCGCCCGAATCGGCGTGATCGCGAAGGTGATGCTGCGGGTGAAGACCGGCGTCGAAGCCCACACCCACGAGTTCATCGCCACAGCTCACGAGGACCAGAAGTTCGGGTTCAGCATCGACGGCCAAGTGGCCGAGGCGGTCCGGAAAGTTCTGGCACGTAACGAGCTGCGACTGCTCGGTTTCCACTCCCACATCGGCTCCCAGATCTTCGAATCGGACGGTTTCGCGGTGGCCGCCGAACGGCTGATCGGGCTGCAGCTTGCGGTCGCGAAAGAGCACGGCGTCACGCTTCCCGAACTCGACCTCGGCGGCGGGTTCGGCATCGCCTACCTGCCGAGCGATGTTCCGCTCGCGCCGTCGGTCATGGCCGACCAATTGGCTTCCATCGTCCAGAAAGCTTGTGTCGCAGCCGGAACCGAGGTTCCGCGCATCTCGATCGAGCCGGGCCGGTCGATCATCGGTCCGGCCGGTATGACGCTGTACACGGTCGGCACCGTGAAGCAGGTCGTCGTCGACGACCAACTCACCCGCACCTACGTCGCTGTCGACGGCGGCATGAGCGACAACGCACGTCCGGTGCTCTACGACGCCGAGTACCACTGCGAGATCGCCGGCCGGCATGCCGAAGCGACTGCTCAGAGCCGGGTGGTCGGCAAGCACTGCGAGTCGGGCGACATCGTCGTGCGAGATGTGTTGCTGCCGAGCGATATTCGCGCGGACGACCTGGTGCTGGTGGCTGCGACCGGCGCCTACTGCCGTTCGCTGGCGAGCACCTATAACCACGTGCCGCGTCCGCCGGTCATTGCGGTCGATGAGGCGGGTGCGCGGCCGTGGGTGCGCCGCGAGACCATTGAGGACCTGTTGTTGCTGGAGAGTGAGTAGTCAGATGTCGGAGTCGGTGCGGATCGCGCTGCTCGGTTGTGGAGTCGTCGGGGGAGCAGTCGCCCGCCGGTTGTCGGAGGCGAAGGACGAGTTCGCTGCTCGAGTGGGTCGCCCGTTGGAGATCATCGGGGTCGCCGTGCGCGACACCGGAAAGGACCGTTCCGAAACCGGCCTGGACGCCTCCTTGTTCACCACCGACGCCGAGACGTTGGTGACCGAGGCCGACCTGGTGATCGAGCTCATGGGTGGCATGGAGCCGGCAAAATCGCTGCTGCAGAAGGCGATCGAGTCGGGTGCGAGTGTCATCACCGCGAACAAGGCGTTGCTGGGCCAGCACGGCGCCGAGCTCTACGAGCTCGCCGAGGAACACGGTGTCGATCTCTACTACGAAGCCGCCGTCGCAGGCGCGATCCCGCTGATCCGACCGCTGCGCGTTTCGCTCGCGGGGGACAGCGTCCACCGCGTGATGGGCATCGTCAACGGCACCACGAATTTCATCCTGGACAAGATGGACCGCACCGGTGCACAGCTCGCCGACGTGCTCGCCGAGGCCCAGGAACTCGGGTACGCCGAGGCCGACCCGACCGCCGACGTTGAGGGTCACGACGCCCAGGCGAAGGCTGCGATCCTGGCCTCGCTGGCGTTCCACACCCGCGTCCGCACCTGCGACGTCCACGTCGAGGGGATCATGGGCGTCACCGCCGACGACATTCGCGCGGCCCGACGGATCGGCTGTGTCATCAAGCTGCTCGCGATCGCCGAACTGGTCGACAAGGGCGGTTCGCAGGCTGTGAACGTCCGGGTGCATCCGACGCTGATCGATCGCAGCCACCCGCTCGCGTCGGTGCGCGAGGCGTTCAATGCTGTCTTCGTCGAGACCCAGATGGCCGGTGAGCTGATGTTCTACGGTCCGGGTGCCGGTGGCGACCCGACCGCTTCCGCAGTACTCGGCGATGTCGTGCAGGCGGCCCGTCACAAGGTGACCGGCGGCCGCGGGCCCGGTGAGTTGTCGTACGCGAACCTGCCGATCGAGCAGATCGGCGCATCGAAGACCGCCTACTTCATCCGACTGGACGTCGAGGACAAGCCTGGTGTCCTGGCGAACATCGCGAAAACCATTGGCGAGCAAGGCGTTTCGATCGAGTCGATGCGGCAGGGAGTTCGCCGTTCGCAGGACGGTCTGGCGACCTTGCACCTGATCACACACCGCTCGAGCGAGGCCGACCTGGCCGACGTCGTCGAGCGACTCAAGGCATCCGAGGACGTACGCGAGGTCGGCTCGGTCCTTCGCGTCGAGGGGGAGTAGGACGACATGGCACATCTGTGGCGCGGGGTCATCCGCGAGTACGCCGACCGGCTGCCGATGCTCGACGGCGCGCCCGTCATCACGCTCGGGGAGGGCGGCACACCGCTGATCCACGCCGAAGGGTTGACTGAGCTCACCGGTGCGGACGTCTGGGTCAAGTACGAGGGCATGAATCCCACCGGTTCGTTCAAGGACCGCGGGATGACGACGGCGATCTCGATGGCTGCCAAGGCCGGAGCGAAGGCCGTCGTGTGCGCCTCGACCGGCAACACCAGTGCGTCCGCGGCCGCGTATGCGACCAAGGCGGGTATGACCTGCGCGGTGCTGGTGCCCGACGGCAAGATCGCGATGGGCAAGCTGTCCCAGGCGATCGCGCACGGTGCAACGTTGCTGCAGGTCGACGGCAACTTCGACGATTGCCTCGGCGTCGCCCGCAAGCTCGGTGAGGCGTACCCCGTCGAACTCGTCAACTCGGTCAATCCGGCCCGTATCGAGGGTCAGAAGACGGCGTCCTTCGAGGTCATCGATGTGCTCGGCGACGCCCCTGATATCCACGTGCTGCCGGTCGGCAACGCCGGCAACATCACGGCGTACTGGAAGGGCTACAGCGAAGCCGTCGATTCCGCGCACGGCACTCCCGTCGCCACCAAGCGACCGATGATGTGGGGGTTCCAGGCCGAAGGCGCAGCACCGATCGTGCGCGGTTATCCGGTCGACGATCCCGAGACCGTCGCGACAGCGATCCGCATCGGTAACCCGGCGTCGTGGAAGCAGGCCGAAGCCGCGCGCGATGAGTCCGGCGGCGTCATCGACATGGTCAGCGACGACGAGATCCTGCACGCGCACCGCTTGCTGTCCAGCACCGAGAGCATCTTCGTCGAGCCGGGCTCTGCCGCGAGCATCGCCGGACTGCTGAAGATGCACGAGGCCGGACGGATCCCGCCCGGTGCTCGCATCGTCTGCACGGTCACCGGCCACGGCCTGAAGGACCCGCAGTGGGCGCTTCGGACCGCGGAAGGTTCCGATGTGCAGCCCACCCGCGTATCGGTCGACGTCGTGTCGGTCGCGCGGGCGCTCGGCCTCGAATCCTGATGAGCCGCAATGTGATCGAGCCTGGACGTCACGTCCGGGTGGACGTTCCGGCGAGTTCGGCGAACCTCGGACCGGGCTTCGATTCGCTCGGTCTGGGGATCGAGATCAGGGATGTCGTCGAAGCGAGCGTCGAAGGTGACCGGCTGATCATCGAGGTCGAAGGCGCCGGCGCGGGTGAAGTGCCGCTCGATGATCGTCACCTGGTCCACCGGTCCATGCTTGCACTCTGGGAGCGCCTTGAGGTCGAACCTCCCGCCGGACTGAAATTGTTGTGTCGCAACGAGATTCCGCACTCGAGGGGCCTCGGCTCATCCGCCTCGGCAATCGTCGCGGGCGTTGCAGCCGCCTGCGCACTCGTCCGGGGCGAACTCGACGACGACTCGATCACACTGGTCAACGACGTCGCGAGTGCGCTCGAAGGCCACCCCGACAACGCGTCCGCGAGTGTGTACGGCGGGTTCACCTCGTCCTGGTTCGACGAGCAGGATCAGGCCTGGCGCACCGCTCGGCCCGGGCTGCACCCGGACGTCGACGTCGCGGTGTTCGTGCCCGGATTCACGCTCTCCACAGACAAGGCGCGTGCCGCGCTTCCGGCTCAGGTGACGCTGGCCGACGCCGCCTGGAACGCTGGCCGTGCAGCGCTTCTGGTGCACGCATTGACGACGGACCCCGGTCGACTGCTGCCGGCAACGGCCGACTGGTTGCACCAGGAGAACCGGCGGCCGGCCTATCCCGCAAGCATGGCGCTGGTCGATTCGTTGCGCGGTCACGGTCACGCGGCCTTCATCTCCGGTGCCGGGCCGACCGTGCTGGTGCTCGGTGTTGGCGAGTCCCTGCGCGGTCTCTCGGCGCCGAACGACGACTGGATATTGCTGCGTCCGGGAATCGCCACGCACGGTGTGCGGGTCGTGTCACACAACTCACGGTGAGCGTGTAGATTGGTGAGCGCACCGAGTGAGGTTCCGGATCTCCGGCACGCCCCAGGTGTATTCACTCTCGCGATTGCGACATCGATCTCTGATGCGCAGCCGAGTTCAACACAGAGCCTCTTCGAGGCAGAACCCCGATCGATCGTCAGATCGAGATTGACGAGGGGGAAGGAACCTTCGTGACTGAAACCACCGAGTCGGCGACGACGGCAGCTGCCGCGTCGGGCTCTCGCGGATCCCTGGGCACGCTGAAGCTGGACGAGTTGAAGCGACTCGCCGGCTCGATGGGGATCAGCGGCACTTCCAAGATGCGCAAGAGCGACCTGCTCGCGGCGATCCAGAGCCGCGGCGGATCCTCGGACGGTGCCTCCGCGCCGGCTGAGCGAGCTCCGCGGGCCGCCAAGGCGCGGGCCGGGGCACCGCAGCAGGCCGAGGTGCCGGCTGCACAGCCCGCGACCGAGCCGAAGCTCGAGTCCGCGCGCGAAGATCGCACCGAGCAGGGCCGCGACGACCGCTCCGGTCAGCAGGTCGACCAGCAGGTCGACCAGCAGGGCGACCAGCAGGGTGAGCGCCGCAACCGGCGTGCCCGGGCGCCCCGCCAGGGCGCGGACGAGCAGGCCCCGCAGCAGGGTGCTGACCACGACTCCAAGCGCGACACCAGGTACGACAGCGAGCAGAACACTGCGGGTCAGTCGGATCGTCGTCAGGACCGTGATGACAACCGCTCTGACGATCGCTCGGACAACCGCGGTGACGACAACCGTGGCGAGAGCCGTGGGGACAACCGGGGTGGCGGCCAGAACCGCGACAACAACCGCGACAACCGCCAGGATGGCGACCGCGACCGCAACCAGGGCGGCAACAACCAGGACGGTGGCAACCGCAACCAGCGCGGAAACCAGGACCGTAACCAGGGCGGCGGCAACGACCGCCGCGGTAACCAGAACAACAACCAGAACCAGCAGGGCGGCAACCAGTCGAACCAGCAGTCCAACCAGCAGTCGAACCAGCAGGGCCAGGGTGGCGGCGGCAACCGCGACGACTGGGACGACCGCGGCGGCAACCGCCGCCGTCAGCGCGGACGTGACCGCAAGCGCGGCCGCAACCGCGCCGAGGAGTTCGGCGACGTCGACACCCAGGTGCGCGAGGACGACGTCCTGGTACCGGTGGCCGGCATTCTGGACGTGCTCGACAACTACGCGTTCGTGCGCACCAGCGGTTATCTGCCGGGGCCGAACGACGTGTACGTGCCACTCGGCATGGTCAAGAAGAACAACCTGCGCAAGGGCGACGCCGTCGTCGGTGCGGTGCGTGCGCTGCGCGAGGGCGAGCAGATTCCGGCTCGTCAGAAGTTCAACGCGCTCGTGCGTCTGGACTCCGTCAACGGGATGACCTCCGAGCAGGCCGGCCAGCGTGTCGAGTTCGGCAAGCTGACTCCGCTGTACCCGCAGGAACGCCTGCGCCTGGAGACCACACAGAACCAGCTCACCACCCGCATCATCGACCTCGTCGCGCCGATCGGTAAGGGCCAGCGTGGCCTGATCGTCGCTCCGGCGAAGGCCGGTAAGACGATGGTGATGCAGTCGCTGGCGAACGCGATCAGCACCAACAACCCCGAGTGCCACCTGATGGTCGTCTTGGTCGACGAGCGTCCGGAGGAAGTCACCGACATGCAGCGTGCGGTGAAGGGTGAGGTCATCGCCTCCACCTTCGACCGCCCGGCCGATGACCACACGACCGTTGCCGAGCTCGCCATCGAGCGGGCGAAGCGTCTGGTCGAGCTCGGTCATGACGTCGTCGTGCTGCTCGACTCGATCACCAAGCTGGGCCGTGCCTACAACCTGGCGGCACCCGCGTCCGGACGCATCATGTCCGGTGGTGTCGACTCCGCGGCGCTCTACCCGCCGAAGAAGTTCTTCGGTGCCGCGCGCAACATCGAGGACGGCGGCTCGCTGACCATCCTCGCCACCGCGCTGGTGGAGACCGGCTCGAAGATGGACGAGGTCATCTTCGAGGAGTTCAAGGGCACCGGCAACATGGAGCTCAAGCTCGACCGTCAGCTGGCCAACCGCCGTATTTTCCCGGCGGTCGACATCAACAACTCCGGCACGCGCCGCGAGGAGATCCTCCTCGGCCAGGACGAACTGAAGATCATGTGGAAATTGCGTCGTGTGCTGGCCGCACTCGACCAGCAGCAGGGCATCGAACTGCTGCTCGACCGGCTGAAGAAGACCAAGAGCAATGTCGAGTTCCTGATGCAGGTGCAGCAGACCTCGTCCATCAAGCTCGACGACGAGGACTGAGGCTTTTCAGCTCAGCGCCGAAAAAGCCCGGCCACTCCCATGGGGTGGCCGGGCTTCTTCGCGAAAGTCCGCAGAACTCGCGAGTCGACGGCGAGTTCTGCGGACTTCCGGGATGAACTAGCTGATCTCGACGTCGGCCGCCTGCACGAACGCGACGCGGTGTCCGAGGTTCACCTGGTAGTACTTCGTGCGGCCCACGGTGTTGACGTGGTCCTCGGGGGTCTCCAACGAGAACGTCTTCGCCTTGTAGTAGTCGGTCGGCACCGAGTCGTCGGACAGCACGTAGGTCTGCCCGGCCTTCATCGTGTAGATGAGCGGTGAGATCGGCTGCGCCTCAGCGGGATTCGCGTAGGCACTGGCCTCCGGGTAAGCCGATCCGTAGACCGGTGCGGTGGCACCCTTCGGTGTCACCGTGCGTCCGCCCTTGACCACGCGCGCAGTGGGCGCGTCGACCGGGTTGTGGAACCACGCGATCGCGCCGAGGTACCAGACCGCGGTCCAGTCGCCACGCACCTCGGCGACCGCGTACTCGGTGCCGGCGGCCGCGCGGGCGCCGACGTCCGAGACCTGCGTGGTCGACGGGCTCGCTTTCAGGCCGGGGTCGACGACCAGAGGCGCGGACGCGTCCGGGGCCGACCGCAACGGCACGAAGTTGGTGCCGTGGTCGGTGCCCTCGACGCAGACGCCGCTGCAGCCCTGCACGACCTGCACGTTGTCCTCGAACCCGGGCAGGATGCGGACGACGTCCCCGCTCTTCGGTGCGCGTCCCACGGTGCCCTTGGACAGCGGTGCACCCATGAGTTCGAAGTAACGCTCCCAGTCCCAGAAGGGGCCCGGATCCCAGTGCATGCCGCGGATCCGAGAGGTTGTCAGAGCGGGCACCTGGTCGTGACCGATGATGTGTGCGCGGTCCATCGGGATGCCGTAGGTGCGGCACACGTGCCGGGTGAGCCGGGCGCTGCGGCGATACATGACCTCGGAGTACCAGTTGTAGCCCTGGGCGGCGAAGCCCTCGTGCTCCAGCCCGACCGAGTGCATGTTCATGTACCAGTTGCCGGCGTGCCAGCCGATGTCCTTGGTCTGCAGGTGCTGGGCGATGTGACCGTCGGACGAACGGATCAAGTAGTTCCACGCCATGTACGTCGGGTCGGTGACCAGCTTGATGCCGACTTCGTAACTGCACTCGGTGTCGTGAATGACGACATGCGTGAGCTCCGGCGAGCGCGGTCGGAACGCCAGGTCGTGGTTGCCGTAGTCGACCTCGGTCGGTCCGTACAGCTCGTACGGCGCCGGCACCCATTCGACGCCGAGACCGTTCGGAGCGTCGACCGGACCGGTGGGGCGTCGCCCGGACTTGGCGCGGGCAACCACCCGGTCACGGCCCTTGCCGGGGGAGCCGACGGGCTGAGCGCCCACCGAGTAGCGGGTACGCCCGTCGCTCACCGACATACCGGACCGCAGATCGGCCAGGACGTCGTCGGCGTACTGCACCTGTGCGGCGGGGGTACTCAGGCCGCTCGTCGTGGCGACGGCTTCGTACCAGGACGAGGGATCGGTGGATGCACCGACGGCGCCACCGTTCGCGCGCTGGCGTGCGGCGAGCAGCGCTGCAGCGGCACGGATGTTGCTCGCGGCGTCCGTGCGGAGCGTGTCGGCGGAGATGCCGGACGCTGCGGCCGCGGCGCCCAAGGTGTCGATCGCGGCGCTGTCGTCCTTGCCCTCGGCGGCGCGCTGCTGCGCCACCGCCGCGCCGTCGACCAGATGCATGGGGCCGTATCCGAGGCTGCGGCTGGGGCGTCCGGCGTGGTCGGACCAGCGGGTCTGTCCGTAGCTGATCGCCGCGAGGAGGGCCGGCGGAACGGCGAACTCGCGGCCGGCATCGGCGAAGGCGGAGGTCTTGTCGACGGCGAGTGCCTTCGGCATGGCAGCGATGGCGCCTGCGGCGACGGTGACGGACAGGAACGAACGGCGGGAGAGGGATGACATGGATCCTCCAGGGCGGGGGGTGGGGAAGTGCTCACCATGGCACCGCGTTGGTCAAGAGAGGGTAAAACTTCCAACTTGTCCCAGTACGTGGCGAAATATAGCCCCCGCCCGGGCTTCGGGAATGAACACCACGAGTCCGATGTTTTGGAGGAGGTCCGCCTGCTCTGGCAGACTTGTTCCTTGGCCCCGGTTCACGTCGCGCATCCCGCCCGACGACCCGGGAAACAGCCTGAAGACTTAGGAGAAGCCGTGAAGAAGAACCTTCACCCGAACTACGCCGAGACCACGGTCACCTGCACCTGCGGCAACACGTTCACCACCCGCAGCACCGCCGAGTCCGGCCGCATCAGCGCCGAAGTGTGCTCCAACTGCCACCCGTTCTACACCGGTAAGCAGAAGATCCTCGACACCGGTGGTCGCGTGGCCCGCTTCCAGCAGCGCTACGGCAACAAGTCCAAGTAGCTTCTTCGATTCGCCGGTTCCGTCCTTGGACGGAACCGGCGTTTCGCGTTTCACCCCCATCCCCGAAGCACCCCGAGAGCACCTGAAGCTAGGACGCACATGCTGGATTCCGCCGCGGCGATCGTCGCCGAGCACGCCGAACTCGAACGTCGCATGACCGATCCCGAGGTGCTCGCCGACCCGGCGTTGATGCGCAAGGTCAACAAGCGGTACGCCGCCCTCGGGCCGACCGTCGCCGCCGTCAATGCATGGCAGGCCGCGCAGGACGACCTGGAGACGGCCCAGGAACTCGCCGCCGACGACGCCGGTTTCGCCGAGGAACTACCCGCTCTGACCCAGCAGGTCGAACGCTCGGAGGCCAAGCTGCGCACGCTGCTGCTGCCGCGCGACGAGGACGACGACCGCGATGTCATCCTCGAGGTCAAGGCCGGGGCGGGCGGCGCCGAGGCCGCGTTGTTCGCGGCCGATCTGGTGCGAATGTACCTGCGCTACGCCGAACGGGCCGGCTGGCGAGCGTCGGTCACCGACGGCACCGAGTCCGATCTCGGCGGGTACACCGACGTGCGGCTGCAGATCCAGGCGAAGGGCGTCATGGAGCCGGGTACGGCGCCGTGGGCGCGCCTGAAGTACGAGGGCGGCGTGCACCGTGTCCAGCGTGTGCCGGCCACCGAGTCGCAGGGACGCATCCACACCTCGGCCGTGGGGGTCCTGGTGATGCCCGATCTGGACGAGGGTGACGACGACGAGATCGTCTTCGGTCCGAATGACCTGAAGATCGACGTCTACCGCAGCTCCGGTCCCGGTGGTCAGTCGGTCAACACCACGGACTCCGCGGTCCGCATCACCCACCTGCCGACCGGCGTCGTCGTGTCCTGCCAGAACGAGAAATCGCAGTTGCAGAACAAGGAGTCCGCGATGCGCGTGCTCAAGGCTCGGCTGCGCCAGCTGGAACAGGAGAAGAAGGACGCCGAGGCATCCGCGGCCCGCAAGTCGCAGGTACGCAACATGGATCGTTCGGAGCGGATCCGCACCTACAACTACCCCGAGAATCGCATCGCCGACCACCGCACCGGGTACAAGTCCTACAACCTCGACTCCGTGCTCGACGGAGATCTCGCCGCGGTGATCGACTCCGCGGTCCAGGCCGACGAAGCGGCACGGATGGCCGCCGTGGCTGCGGGCAGCAGCGAGTGAGCGAACTGCGATCGATCCTGCGCGCTGCCGCAGAACGCTTGGCCGGCAGCGGAATTGCGTCGCCGAGTGCTGACGCGCACCTGCTGCTGGAGCATGCATGGGGCAAGACCGGCGAGCAACTTCGTCGAGCTGCACTGATGGGCGACGTACTCCCCGGCGAGGTGGCGACTCGCTACGAAGCGCTCGTCGACGAAAGGGCGGCGCGTGTGCCCTTGCAACACCTCACCGGTCGAGCTCATTTCCGACACCTCGAACTCCGTGTCGGGCCAGGGGTTTTCGTGCCGCGTCCGGAGACGGAGCTCATCGTCGACCTCGGACTGGCCCACGCGCCGCACGGCGGAGTTCTGGTCGACCTGTGCACCGGCGCCGCGCCGATCCCGCTCGCGGTCAAGCAGGAACGCCCCGACCTGTCGGTGCACGGGATCGAACTCTCCCAGCACGCGTACGCATGGGCCGCCGCGAACCGGGACCGGCTCGCGCTCGATGTGGAGATCGTGAACGGCCCTGCCCAACAAGCCTTTCCGGACCTGCTCGGCCAGGTGGACGTCGTGCTCAGCAACCCGCCGTACATCCCGGTGGGGATGGTGCCGATCGATCCCGAAGTGCGTGATCACGACCCAGAGATCGCACTGTACGGCGGCAGCCACGACGGGCTGCGCATCCCCTTGGAAGTGGCGGATCGCGCCTTCGATCTGTTGCGTCCCGGTGGCGTCCTGATCATGGAACACGCGGAGACACAGGGTGACTCGCTGCCAGGGGCGCTACGTCGCAGAGGCTGGGTCGAGACAAGGGACGAGGCCGACCTCACCGGTCGGCCCCGTTTCGCGATGGCCCGTCGGCCCGCGTGAACCTCAGCGACCGTCCAGCGGACGGTCGGTCACCACGTCGCGCTCGACGACGGTGGTCTTGCGGCGACGGGTCGCCGGCAGTGACAGCAGCGCCGGCAGCACGCCGGCGACCAACAGGATCCATCCGAGGGTCTCGGGTGCGACGTTGTTGGCGATGCTGTCCGGCAGCGCAACCGCGCCGGTGATGAGAATGACGCCGGCGACGGCGACGATGACGCCGAGAACGATCGGGCGGCGTCAGTCGCCGATGGGGACGATCTGTGCTCCCGTGAGATCGGCGACGATGTCGCTCGCCTGATTCGGGGTGAGGATCGCGCCCTTCAGCGCACGCAGCCGGTCGAGATCGCACTCACCGAGGCGAGCGCCCCGAAGGTCGGCGTCGCTCAGGTTCGCTGCGTGCAGATCGGCCTCGGTGAGGTCGCACTCGTCGAACACGGACGCGTGCAGATCCGCGCTGCGCAGGACAGCCTCGGTGAACCGGCAGCCGGTGAGGTCGGCGTTGGCCATAACGGCACCGATGAGGTTGGCGGCGAAGAGGTTGGAGCGGCGGATCTCGAACCCCAGCCCACGCGTGCGTTCCATCGAGACACCGGTCATCCGGCAACCCGTGAAGATCACCCCACCCAGCGCAGCCCCGTCCAACAACGCGCCGTCGAGCGCGCACTCGTCGAACGTGACCTCGGTCAGATCGAGGTCGCGCAGGTTGGCACCGCTCAGGTCGCAACGCACCAGCGCAACCGGCTCACGAGCTTGGTCCAGGATCCGTTCGAGCTCGGTGCGATCCAGCGGGCGGTCGGCGATCTCCATGGTGCAACCTTCCCATCTCACCCCGACAGACAAATGGGTTGCATCGGAGGATGGTGGCAACCAGGCTGGCAATCATGGAGATTCGCGAACTGAACACCGACGATCGTGCCGAGATCCGCGCGTGGCACGACGTGCTGTTCGAGGGTTACACCGGCGGTCGTCCACCGGTCTGGTGGTCGGGGATCCACGAGGCGTTCTACAGGTTCGAGAACCCGTCCACGTACTCCGACCGGATCGCGTTGGTCGGGCTGGTCGACGGCGAGATCGTCGCTGCTGCGGACGCCACACTCCCGAACCGGGAGAACACCGACTCCGCGTCCATCGAGCTGGCCGTACAGGGCGACCGCACCGGCCGTGGGCACGGGCGAGCGCTCGCGGAGGAGCTGCGGAACCGGTTGGTCGAGCGCGGTCGGACGACGGTCGACACCGAGGTGTACGGACTGCCCGGGCAGGACTTCTCCGAGACTCGCGGCGGCCGGTTCGCCGCGGCGCACGGACTCGAGGTCGCGAACGTCGAGACCAGATACCTGCTCGAACTCCCGGTCGCCTCGATGGACGCTCCGCTCGACGCACCGCTCGACACGGACATCGAGATCGTGGGGTGGGTCGGTCCGTGTCCGCTGCAGTACGAGGCGCAGTTGCTCCTGCTGCAGCAGCAGATGGAGCAGGATGTGCCGCGCGGCGAGCTCAGTCGCCGACCACTCGACCTCGACCTCGAACGGCAACGTGACAGTCAGCGGCGTTTGGCCGAGCGCGGTTGGACATCGGTCACCGCGCTCGCGATGGTGAACGGCGAATCGGTCGGTTACACAGAGGTATTGGTGCAGGACTGGGATCGAGTCATGGTGCAGGAGGACACGCTCGTCCTGCCCGCACACCGCGGACGAAGGATCGGGCAGGCGCTCAAGGCCGACAACCTGCGCCGACTCGACGGGGTACGCGACGGTCGCACGATGCTGCAGACCTTCATCGCCGACTCCAACGTGGCGATGCGCGCCACCAACGCGAAGTTCGGTTTCGAAGCGGCCGACGTGCTGTACGAGTGCGAAGGACGGATCTGAGCGTTACCGCCGGGTTGCGGCCACGGTGTGAGCCGTGACTCACCCGGGGCCTACGATCGCAGTCATGCCGGGAACCTTCGACGTCACACAGTGCTGCGACGACGAACGTGCCTGGGTCTCCTGGGCGATCCGTCAGGTGGAGGCCGATGCCAACCGTTCCGCGGACACCCACCTCATCCCGTTGCACATGCCCCACGGGTTCGGTGTCGACATCTACCTCAAGGACGAGTCGACCCACCCCACCGGAAGCCTCAAGCATCGTCTGGCCCGCAGCCTGTTCATGTACGCCTTGTGCAACGGCTGGATCCGTCAGGGGTCCGTGGTGGTCGAGGCGAGCAGCGGGTCGACCGCGGTCAGTGAGGCGTACTTCGCCCGTCTGCTCGGTCTGCCGTTCATCGCGGTGATGCCGCGCATGACCAGTCGGCGCAAAATCGAACTCATCGAGCGGTACGGCGGCACCTGCGACTTCGTCGACACCGGTGCGCAGGTGTACGAGCGCGCTCAGCAGATCGCCGACGAGACCGGCGGTCACTATCTGGATCAGTTCACGTACGCCGAGCGAGCCACCGACTGGCGGGGCAACAACAACATCGCCGAGTCGATCTTCGACCAGATGGAGCGCGAGCCCCATCCCGTCCCCAGTTGGATCGTGGTCGGTGCCGGCACCGGCGGCACGAGCGCGACGATCGGTCGCTACCTGCGCTACCAGGGGCACGACACCAAGCTGTGCGTCGTCGACCCCGAGAACTCCGTCTTCTTCGACGGTTGGGTCGACCACGACGCAGACCGCACGATCTGCGGCGGGTCACGCATCGAGGGCATCGGACGCCCGCGCACCGAACCGTCGTTCGCGCCGGGCGTGGTCGACCGGATGATCAAGGTGCCGGACGCTGCGTCCATCGCGGCCGTGCACCTGTTGCGTGAGCACACCGGACTGTTCGCCGGCGGTTCGACGGGCACCAACCTCGTCGGCACGCTGCGACTGGCCTGCGAGATGCAGGCGCGCGGGGAGAGGGGCAGCATCGTCACCCTGCTGTGTGACGGCGGCGGTCGCTACGAACAGACCTACTACGACTCGACCTGGTTGCGGGACAACGGGATCGACATGGATGCCTACCGGGAGAAGCTCATCGGTGCGTTCCGTCGCGGGGAGTGGGCAGACCTGGATGCGGTCGTCGCCGCAGATGCGGGAGACTCGTCCGGAACGAGTCCGACCCCGTCAAGGAGTGTGCAGTGAGTCCGGTCTTCGACCTCGCCACCGAGCAAGGCCGCAGCGAAGGTATCGCGGCAGCCGTCGAGGCGGCCCGCATGGGCCAGTGCGTCGTGCTGCCGACCGACACCGTCTACGGCATCGGCACGGACGCGTTCAGTGCGTCCGGCGTCGACGCGTTGCTGAACGCCAAGGGACGCGGACGCGAGATGCCTCCGCCGGTGCTGATCGCCGACCCGGCCGCGGTCGACGGCCTCGCCACCGCCGTCCCGTCGTACGCACGCCGGCTGATCGAAGCCTTCTGGCCCGGCGGACTCACGCTCGTCTTGCGTGCCCAGCCGTCCCTCGCCTGGGACCTCGGTGACACCAACGGCACTGTGGCACTTCGAATCCCGGACGACGAGTTCGCCAAGGAACTTCTTTCGCAGGTAGGGCCGATGGCCGTCAGCTCCGCCAATCGCACCGGTCAGCCGACGATCACCACCATCACCGAGGCCGGGTTCGCGTTCGGCCCGTCCGTCGAGGTCTACCTGGACGCGGGCATGCGCGAGGGCGGCACACCGTCGACGATTCTCGACTGCACCAAGGCCGACCCCGAGTTGCTGCGCGAAGGAGCGATCAGCGCGGAGCAGTTGCGCGAGGTGCTCGGTTCGGTCGAGCTGGTCGACCCGAACGCCGGCTTCAGCGAGGAGCCCGACCCGTCGGTCGATCCCGAGACCGGCGAGCGCATGCCGGAGCACACCGACGACCGTCCGGTCGACCTCGCCAAGCACGACGACGACGCAGAACGTGAGCAACCCGAAGATCTCCGAGAACTCCCTGACGACCGTCCGCAAGACCCGACCACGAGGTGAATACACAGATGACCACGCCCTTCTACGGCTCCGACTACGACTCGCTCGAACAGTTCGACCCCGAGATCGCCGACGTGCTGGTGGCCGAGGTCGACCGCATCCGCAGCGGCCTGCAGTTGATCGCCAGTGAGAACCTCTCCAGCCCGGCCGTCATCACGGCGCTGGGATCGACGCTCACCAACAAGTACGCCGAGGGATACCCCGGACGTCGCTACTACGGTGGCTGCTCGGTGGTCGACCGCGCCGAGAACCTCGCGATCGAGCGTGCCAAGGAGCTGTTCGGGGCCGAGCACGCGAACGTGCAGCCGCACTCCGGTGCGAGCGCCAACCAGGCCGTCTACGGGGCGTTCATGCAGCCGGGCGACACGATCCTGGGTATGGCGCTGCCGATGGGTGGCCACCTGACCCACGGCACCAAGGTCAGCTTCTCCGGCAAGTGGTTCAACGCCGTCCACTACGGCGTCGACAAGGAGACCGAGGACATCGACTACGCCGAGGTCGAGCGCCTCGCCATGGAACACAAGCCGAAGGTCATCCTGGCCGGCGGCTCCGCGATCCCGCGGTTGATCGACTTCGAGTTCTTCCGGGGACTCGCCGATGAGATCGGTGCGATCTTCTGGGTCGACGCCGCGCACTTCATCGGACTGGTCGCCGGTAAGGCGATCCCGAGCCCGGTGCCCTACGCCGACGTCGTCACCTTCACCACGCACAAGGTGCTGCGTGGGCCGCGCTCCGGTGCGCTGGTCTGCAAGGAGGAGCACGCGAAGGCACTCGACAAGGCCGTGTTCCCGATGATGCAGGGCGGCCCGCAGATGCACACGATCGCGGCGAAGGCGGTCAACTTCAAGGAGTGCGCGACCCCGGAGTACGCGCAGTACGCGAAGGACGTCATCGCCAACGCCCAGCAACTGGCGACCTCGTTGGGGGAGAAGGGCATTCGCCCGACCACCGGGGGCACCGACACCCACCTGTCGCTGCACGACCTGCAGGGTGTGGGCGTCACCGGAGCCGACGCCGAGAAGCGTGCCGACGCAGCCGGCATCGTGCTCAACAAGAACGCGATCCCGTTCGACCCGCAGAAGCCGAACATCGCGTCCGGCATCCGCGTCGGCACGCCGTCGGTCACCACGCAGGGCATGGGTGTGGAGGAGATGAAGGTCATCGCCGAGCTCATCCACAAGGCGATCACCGAGGGCGACGGCAACCCCGAGAGCGCGATCTCCGAAGAGGTGCGCGGCGGCGTCGAGGACCTCTGCAAGCGATTCCCGGCTTACCCTCGTAGCTGAGCATTTCGGGCAGCCCCGCCGGTCGTGCGGGGCTGTCTGCACGACGACCGAGAGAAGTTCGCTGACCGACCGTGCGTGAATATCTGCTGATCTGTGTGGTCGCCGCGGCCATCACGTTCCTGGCGACCCCGGCGATCCGGTGGGCGGCAGTTCGTTTCGGTGCGGTCACCCCGGTGCGGGGCCGCGACGTGCACTCGATCCCGGTGCCCAGGCTGGGCGGTGTGGCCATGCTCGTCGGCTTCCTCGCCGCGGCCGCGGTTGCGTCCCAGTTGCCATATCTGTCAGGGCTTTACGATGAAGGCGAACTGTTCGGCGTGCTCCTCGGCGCGGTGCTCATCACCGCGCTCGGGGCGGTCGATGACTTCATCGAGATCGACGCGATCACCAAGTTCGCCGGGCAGATGATCGCCGCGGGGGTGATGGCGTTCGCCGGCATCCAGCTCTATCTCGTGCCGTACGGCGGCGCGCAGACGATCCTGCCGCAGCCGGTGATGCTCGCCCTCACGATCTTCGTGGTCATCGCGACGACGAACGCGGTGAACTTCGCCGACGGCCTGGACGGACTCGCTGCAGGGATGGTCGCGATCGCGGCAGCCGCCTTCTTCATCTGGGCCTATTCATCCCTGCCGCCGGAACTCAATGTGGAGTCGGTGTTCTCCACCTCGGCGTTCCTGTCGGCGGCCGTGGTCGGGTGCTGCCTGGGCTTCCTGCCGCACAACTTCCACCCGGCGAAGCTGTTCATGGGTGACGCGGGCGCGCTGTTGCTGGGTCTGCTGCTCGCGGCCGCCACGATCTCCTTCACCGGCAATTTCGACCCGAGCATCGCGCCGCAGCGCAGTTCGGCACTGGTGGCCTTCTGGCTACCGATCGCGTTGCCGTTGTCGATCCTCGCGGTGCCGATCCTGGACGTCCTGCTCGCCATCCGCCGCCGCGGGTTGAAGTTCTGGAAGCCGGACGCCAAGCACCTGCACCACAAGATGCTCGGCATCGGTCACCCACACCGGCAGGCAGTGCTGCTGTTCTACGCGTGGTCGATGGTGGTGAGCGGGGGAGCGTTGCTGTTCGCGTTCGTGCGGGCCGAGTACGCCGCAGTGTTCCTGGTCGTCGGCCTGCTCGTGTGCCTGGCGCTCACCCTGGGGCTGCCGAAATTGGGCCGTAGGAGGTCCTTGTGATAACTTTCACAAGCACCTGGACCACCCGATGCGATGCCGCCTACCCGGCGACGATTCCGCGGCACGCCAGAGTTTCTGACCCCCGCCACCACCAGTTCTGAGGGCCGAGCAATGACCGCGAAGCGAGTGCGCGCTGCGAACAGCAGCCCCGCGTCCGCAGACCGTTCTGCCGTCCCGATGATGTTCCGCGGGGGAGTCCTCGCAGCTGCCGCCCTGCTCCCTTTCGCAGCCGTGGTCGGCTACCTCGCGCGAGGCGTCGAGGGCCTGCTCGGAGCGAGCGCGGGTGTCGCCGTCAGCGCATTGATCTTCCTCATGGGTTACGTCGGCATCCGCTGGGTGCTGGAGTCACTGCACCCGAACTCCTCGATGGCCGGCGCGCTCGGCATCTACTGCCTCCAGGTCAGCCTGATGTTCCCCGCGCTGCTGTTCCTGACCAACGTGCCTGCACTCGACTCGCGCAGCGTGGCGCTCGGCGCTCTCGTGGCCGCGCTGGTCTGGCTCGGGGGACAACTGTGGGGCTTCATGCGCTCGCGCACACCGATGTTCGATGTCGCGCTTCCGGGAGCGAGCCGATGAGTTCCTCCCGTATCACACGTCCGACCCATGCGAAATCCGATCAGCTCGCGTCCAACGTCACCGCGATCCTGATTTCCGGGCCGTTGCTCTATACCGCCCTGGGATGGTTCGCCGACCGCTGGCTCGACACGAAGCCGTGGTTGACGCTGCTCGGACTGCTGCTGGGGATGGCCCTGTCGATGTACCTGGTGTGGATCCGATACGGTAACCCCGGTAACAGTCCGGGTGACGCCGACAGCTCCGCAGCCCCCAAGACCCCTGAAGGTGACGCGTGATGCATCGGCCGACGGTTGTGCCCCGAAATCTTCTTGAGCCCCTGACCACCACCGTGAACGAGGAGAACGCGTGAGCCTCACCGCGCTGAGCGTGCCGACAGCTGTGTCGGCCGAAGGCGGATTCCCCCCGAAGCCCGAGGACTTCTGGCAGCCGCTGGTCAAGTTCGGCACCGTCGACCTGGGCGGATACGAGTTCACCCTCGCCATCACCCGTCCGATGATCGTGATGCTGGTGGCGACCGCACTGCTGCTCTGGTGGCTGCTGGCCACCACCCGTAAGGCGTCCGTCGTCCCGGGCAAGGGGCAGTACCTGACCGAGCAGGTCTACCACGCGATCCGCGGCGGGGTCGCCGAGGACTCGATCGGCTCCAAGGACTTCATGCGGTTCGTCCCGCTGCTGTTCAGCCTGTTCGTCTTCATCCTGCTGAACAACTGGATGGGCATCATCCCGCCGTTCCAGAACCCCACGATGGCCCGCGTCGGCTTCCCGATCGCGCTGACGCTGTTCGTCTACGTCGTCTACCACTACGTCGGCATCAAGAAGCACGGCGGATTCGGCAAGTACATCAAGTGGATGATCCCGCCGGGCGTTCCGGGCTGGCTGCTTCCGCTGATCGTGCCGCTGGAGCTGCTCACGTTCTTCATCACCCGCCCGGTGACGCTCTCCCTGCGTCTGTTCGGCAACATGTTCGCCGGGCACATGCTGCTCGTGGTGTTCATCCTCGGCGGCTGGGAACTGTTCAACCAGGATGCGATCGGGCTGAAGTTCGTCGCGATCCCCGCCTGGATCATGGCAGCGATCATGACCGCGTTCGAGGCCCTGGTGCAGTTCCTGCAGGCGTACGTCTTCGTCCTTCTGGCCGCCTCGTACATCGGTGGCGCCCTCGCGGACGACCACTGATCAACAACTGAACACAAACCCCACAATCGCCCAGAGCGAACAGTTCGTTCTGGTCCATCCCACACAATGTGAGAGGCACTACCCAAAATGACTGGTGAACTCAGCGGAAACCTCAGCACCATCGGCTACGGCCTGGCCGCCATCGGCCCGGCGATCGCCATCGGTCTGATCTTCGCCGCCTACATCTCCGGCGTTGCCCGTAACCCGGAGAGCGGCAACCTGCTGCGCCCGATCGCCATCCTCGGCTTCGCGCTGGCTGAGGCCCTTGCCATCTTCGGTCTGGTCCTCTTCTTCCTGTAAGACCCGCGCAGGACAGGCGGACTGATCAACGCCGCCATGTCCTGGTGATACCGAGGAGCACAACGTGATCAATTCCAGCGCAGCGGCCCAGGCCGCGGCCCTGCTGGCGGAGGGTGCAGACCCCGAGCACAGCCAGGCGCCGATCCTGCCGCACATTCCTGAGCTGGTCTTCGGCCTCATCGTCTTCGGTCTGTTCCTGTGGATCGTCAAGACGAAGGTCGTGCCGAAGCTGGAGCAGGCCCACGCCGAGCGCACCGCCGCCATCGAAGGCGGTATGGAGCAGGCGCAGGAGGCTCAGAAGCAGGCCGAGGCTGCCAAGGCGCAGTACGAAGCACAGCTGAGCCACGCCCGGGACGAGGCCGCGAAGATCCGTGAGGACGCGCGTGCCCAGGGTGCACAGATCGTCGCGGACATGCGCGAGCAGGCGAACGCCGAGGCAGCTCGCATCGTCGACTCCGCCAAGAAGCAGACCGAGGCCGACCGCCAGCAGGCAGCCGTCTCGCTGCGGTCCGACATCGGCGCGCTGTCGACGACGCTTGCCAGCAAGATCGTCGGAGAGTCGCTGGAGGACGAGGCGCGTCAGCGCGGCATCGTCGACCGGTTCCTCGCCGAGCTCGAGTCCGGTGACGTGAAGCCGACGAAGATCGGTTCCGAGGCAGGCAACTGATGCAGGGAGCCTCCCGGAGCGCACTCGCCCACGTCCGGTCCGAGCTCGGACGCCGACTCAGCGAGGGAGCGGACGCGGCCGACACGTCGCGCGAGCTCTTCGCCGCCGTCGACGTGCTGGACGGCAATGCCGGCCTGCGCCGGGCCCTCACCGACTCGACGCATGACGCGTCCAGCCGCGCCGGGCTGGTCGACACGGTGTTCGGCGGCAAGGTCGGCGACCCGGTTCTGGCTCTGCTGCGCGAGGTCTCCTCGCAGCGGTGGACCAGGGACCGAGATGCCTGCGACGCCGTCGAGGAACTCGCCGTCGCATCGGCCTTCGCCGCCGCCGACCGTCGTGGTCGGATCGACGAGGTCGAGGAGCAGCTGTTCCGCTTCGAGCGCACCGTCGCCGGTAGTGCGGACCTGCGTGACGCCTTCATGGACCGGCAGCGTGCCGGCGCCGACAAGGCCTCGCTGGTGCACGCACTGCTCGACGGCAAGGCCGAGCCGGAGACCGCGTTCCTCGCAGCCCGTGGTGCCGAGCACCCGCGCGGCCGCCGGTACGAGCGCGTGCTGGAGGACTACCTGCGCGTCGCCGCGTCGGTGCGTCAGCAGCTCACCGCGATCGTCACCGTGGCCACACCGCTCACCCCCGAGCAGCGCGACCGGTTGGCTCGTGCCCTGCACAACCTCTACGGGCGCGAGGTCATGACCAACGTCGTCGTCGACCCCGAGGTCGTCGGAGGCGTCCGCGTCCAGGTCGGTGACGAGGTCATCGACGGCACCATCCTGAGCCGACTGGAGAACGTCCGCCGCGACATGGCGGGCTGACCGCAGCTCGGTACCACCTCGAACCACCTGACAGCTTGACCCGCGGGCCACGGCCCATATGAAGGAGAAGATGATGACGGAGCTCTCCATCCGTCCGGAAGACATTCGGGCTGCTCTGGACGGTTATGTCCAGTCCTACGAGCCGGGCGCGGCTTCGCGCGACGAGGTCGGCCGCGTCACCGACGCCGCCGATGGCATCGCCCACGTCGAGGGCCTGCCGACCTGCATGACCAACGAGCTGCTGCAGTTCGAGGACGGCACGCTGGGCATCGCCCTGAACCTCGACGTCCACGAGATCGGTGTCGTCGTCCTCGGTGAGTTCGGTGGCATCGAAGAGGGCCAGGAAGTCAAGCGCACGGGCGAGGTCCTCTCGGTTCCCGTCGGTGACGCCTACCTCGGTCGCGTTGTCGACCCGATGGGCACCCCGATCGACGGCCTCGGCGAGATCAAGACCGACGAGCGTCGTGAGCTGGAGCTGCAGGCTCCCAACGTCGTCTCGCGTAAGTCGGTGCACGAGCCGCTGATGACCGGCATCAAGGCGATCGACTCGATGACCCCGATCGGCCGTGGCCAGCGCCAGCTGATCATCGGCGACCGCAAGACCGGCAAGACCGCGATCGCCACCGACACGATCATCAACCAGAAGGAGTACTGGGAGACCGGCGACCCGGAGAAGCAGGTCCGCTGCATCTACGTCGCCATCGGCCAGAAGAACTCCACCGTCGCCGAGGTGCGCACCACCCTCGAGGAGGCGGGCGCTCTGGAGTACACGACGATCGTCAACGCTCCCGCGGGTGACCCGGCCGGCTTCAAGTACCTGGCCCCGTTCACCGGTTCGGCCATCGGTCAGCACTGGATGTACCAGGGCAAGCATGTCCTCATCGTCTTCGACGACCTGACCAAGCAGGCCGACGCCTACCGCGCGATGTCGCTGCTGCTGCGCCGCCCGCCGGGCCGTGAGGCCTACCCGGGCGATGTGTTCTACCTGCACAGCCGTCTGCTCGAGCGTTGCGCGAAGCTGTCCGACGAGCTCGGTGCCGGTTCGATGACCGGTCTGCCGATCATCGAGACCAAGGGTGGCGACGTCTCGGCGTTCATTCCGACCAATGTCATCTCGATCACAGACGGTCAGATCTTCCTGCAGTCCGACCTGTTCAACTCCAACCAGCGTCCGGCCGTCGACGTCGGTATCTCCGTCTCCCGAGTCGGTGGTGCCGCGATGACCAAGGCCATGAAGGGTGTGACGGGTTCGATCAAGGTCGACCTGGCGCAGTTCCGCGAGATGCAGGCCTTCGCCATGTTCGCCTCGGACCTCGACGCCGCGTCGCGTCGTCAGCTGGCCCGTGGTGAGCGTCTGATGGCGATGTTCAAGCAGCCGCAGAACTCCCCGTACTCCCTCGAGGAGCAGGTCGCCTCCATCTGGGCCGGTACCACCGGACAGCTGGACGAGGTGCCGACCGAGGACGTCGCCCGTTTCGAGTCCGACTGGCTGGACTACCTGCGGCGCAACCACGGCGACTTCCTGTCGAGCGTCCGGGAGACCACCAAGCTCGACGACGACGGCAAGAAGACGCTCGAGAACGCCATGGCCGACTTCAAGAAGGAGTTCCGCTCCACGCCCGATCACGGCGGTGAGGGCTCGGAGCGCTTCGACGAGCTGACCGAGGACCAGATCAACCAGCAGCAGATCGTGAAGCAGAAGCGCTGACGCGCTTGCTCACGACCTACTGACGGTTCGACAGCGACAAGGAAGGAACGCCTATGGGAGCGCAGATGCGGGTCTACCGCCAGCGCATCCGGTCGGTCCAGGCCACCAAGAAGATCACGCGCGCGATGGAGCTTATCGCCGCGTCCCGCGTGGTCAAGGCCCGGCAGGCAGTCGAGCGGTCGACGCCCTACGCGACCGCCCTCACCCGCGCCGTTTCGGCTCTCGCGACTCACTCGGACGTCGAGCACGTGCTCACGACCGAGCGCGAGCAGCCCAAGCGCGCGGCCGTGCTGATCCTCACCAGCGACCGCGGTCTGGCCGGGTCGTACTCGGTCAACGCGATCAAGCGCAGCCAGGAGCTCATCGAGCACCTGCGCGGCGAGGGCATGGAGGTCGTGCCCTTCCTGGTCGGTCGCAAGGCGGTGAGCTACTACAAGTTCCGCCGGCGTGAATTCGCTGCGGAGTGGAGCGGCTTCACCGACAGCCCGACCCCGGACGTGGCCCGCGAGATCGGTCAGCGCCTGACCGAGGAGTTCGTCAAGGGTTCCGAGGACGGCGGCGTCGATGAGGTGCACGTGGTCTACACCCGCTTCAAGAGCATGGTGGTCCAGGAACCGTTGGCGCTTCGCCTGCTGCCGTTGGAGGTCGTCGAGGGCGAGGTCGACGCCGACGCAGACGGTAAGCCCGACGACCTGCTGCCGCTGTACGAGTTCGAGCCGGACGCGTCCGGCGTGCTGGATGCGCTCCTGCCGAAGTATGTGGAGTCGCGGATCTTCAACGCGATGTTGCAGGCGGCTGCGTCCGAGCTGGCCGCGCGTCAGCGCGCGATGAAGTCGGCCACGGACAACGCCGAGGAACTCATCAAGACCTACACCCGACTGGCCAACCAGGCACGTCAGGCCGAAATCACCCAAGAGATCAGCGAGATCGTTGGTGGCGCCAGCGCACTCGCCGACGCCAGCTGATGACGAGAAGGAAAAATCAATGAGCACCATTACTACCGAGCACGAGGCCGACCAGGCCCAGCAGCCCGGCGGTGTCGGTCGCATCTCGCGTGTGATCGGCCCGGTCGTCGACGTGGAGTTCAGCGTCGACTCGATGCCCGAGATCTACGCCCTGCTCACGACCCAGGTCGAGCTCGGCGGAGAGACCAAGAACGTCAACCTCGAGGTCGCCCAGCACATCGGCGACAACATGGTTCGTGCGATCTCGCTCCAGCCGACCGACGGCCTCGTCCGCGGTTCGCAGGTGCAGGACACCGGCGGCCCTATCTCGGTTCCGGTCGGTGACGTCACCCTCGGCAAGGTCTTCAACGCCACCGGTGACTGCCTGAACCTCGAAGAGGGCGAAACCCTTGAGGTCAACGAGCGTTGGGGCATCCACCGCAAGGCTCCGGCCTTCGACCAGCTCGAGTCCAAGACCCAGATGTTCCAGACGGGTATCAAGGTCATCGACCTGCTCACCCCGTACGTGCAGGGTGGAAAGATCGGTCTGTTCGGTGGTGCCGGTGTCGGCAAGACCGTTCTGATCCAGGAAATGATCGCCCGTGTGGCCCGTGATCACGGTGGTGTGTCGGTGTTCGCCGGTGTCGGTGAGCGCACCCGTGAGGGTAACGACCTGATGGTCGAGATGGAGGAGGCCGGCGTTCTCGGTCAGACCGCCCTCGTCTTCGGTCAGATGGACGAGCCGCCGGGCACGCGTCTGCGCGTCGCCCTGTCGGCTCTGACCATGGCGGAGTACTTCCGCGATGTGCAGAAGCAGGACGTGCTGCTGTTCATCGACAACATCTTCCGCTTCACCCAGGCCGGTTCCGAGGTCTCCACGCTGCTGGGCCGCATGCCCTCCGCCGTGGGTTACCAGCCGACCCTGGCCGACGAGATGGGTGTGCTCCAGGAGCGCATCACCTCGACGCGTGGTCACTCGATCACCTCGATGCAGGCGATCTACGTGCCGGCCGACGACTACACCGACCCGGCACCGGCGACCACCTTCGCCCACCTCGATGCGACCACCGAGCTCTCGCGTGACATCGCCTCGATGGGTATCTACCCGGCCGTGGATCCGCTGACCTCGACGTCGCGCATCCTCGACCCGCGGTACATCTCGGCGGAGCACTACAACACCGCCGTCCGGATCAAGGGAATCCTGCAGCGCAACAAGGAGCTTCAGGACATCATCGCGATCCTCGGTATCGACGAGCTCTCCGAAGAGGACAAGATCCTCGTCAACCGGGCCCGTCGTATCCAGCGCTTCCTGTCGCAGAACACCTACGTCGCCAAGCAGTTCACCGGCATCGAGGGTTCGACGGTTCCGCTGGAGGACACCATCGAGGCGTTCACCAAGATCGCCGACGGCGACTACGACCACCTCCCGGAGCAGGCATTCTTCATGTGCGGTGGCCTGGACGACGTCGAGAAGAAGGCCAAGGAACTGGAGGGCTGAGTCCTCACAGTTTCGCGAAGCACGCGGCTCCCACCTCGGTGGGGCCGCGTTCTTCGTTCTCGCCGGCGGGGCCGGGGACATCCGCGTCATCCGGGAGCCGCGCTCGGCTCTAGACTGACTGCTCGTGAATGGACTCGGCTGGACGCTGCACGGTGACGGACGCTCGATCGATCCGGGGCAGGTGGTGGCGCCGGACGAGCGGCTGAGTTGGCCACTCACGATCGGTATCGGCGCACAGCACGTCGTCGCGATGTTCGGTGCGACCTTCCTGGTGCCGCTGATCACCGGTTTCCCGCCCGCCACGACCCTGCTGTTCTCGGGTCTCGGCACGATGCTCTTCCTGCTGCTCACCGCCGGCCGGGTGCCGAGTTACCTGGGCTCGTCGTTCGCGTTCATCGCTCCGATCCAGGCGTCCATGACCAGCCACGGAATGGGCGCGGCGCTGGGCGGAGTGGTGGTCACCGGCCTGTTGCTGTTCGGTGTCGGACTGCTGGTGCAGACGGTCGGTGCCGGCTGGCTGCGTGTGCTGATGCCGCCGGCAGTGACCGGAGCGATCGTCGCGCTCATCGGACTCAACCTCGCCGGGCCCGCCAAGAACAACTTCCTGGTCTCCCCGGTCAGCGCGTTGGTCACGCTGTTGGTCATCGCGATCGTCACGGTCGTCGGCCCCGGGCTGATCGGGCGCCTCGGCATCCTGATCGGCGTCATCGCCGGTTACCTCACCGCAACCGCTCGTGGCGAGGTCGACTTCACCAAGGTCCAGAACGCGTCCTGGCTCGGCCTACCGCCCTTCCACGCTCCGTCGTTCCAGCTGTCCGCGATCCTGCTCTTCCTGCCGGTCGTCCTGGTGTTGGTCGCCGAGAACATCGGCCACGTGAAGTCGGTGGCGCAGATGACCGGGCGTGACCTGGACCACGTGTCGGGCCGCGCCTTGATGGCCGACGGTCTCGCCACCACGCTCGCCGGATCCGCGGGTGGATCGGGCACGACCACGTACGCGGAGAACATCGGTGTCATGGCGGCCACCAAGGTCTACTCCACCGCGGCCTACTGGGTCGCGGCCTGCTTCGCGGTGTTGCTGAGCTTCTGCCCGAAGTTCGGTGAGGCGATCGCCACCGTTCCGACGGGTGTGCTCGGCGGGGCGGGGGTGATGCTGTACGGCATGATCGGCCTGCTCGGTGCACGGATCTGGATCGAGAACGACGTCGACTTCGGCAACCCGATCAACCTCATGCCGGCGGCCGCCGGACTGATCATCGCGATCGCGGACCTGCAGTGGAAAATCGGCAACCAGACCTTCACCGGCATTGCGCTGGGCACGGTCACGGTGCTGCTCGGCTACCACCTGATGAACGTGCTCAACCGCGTCTCCGGCAATCTGCCCGACCCCGAGAGTCGACGTTCGGACTTGCTGGACGCCGAGCACAGGACCCCGGAGGCCTGACCGACCAGTTGCTCGCCCCTCGCAGGTCCAGTTCGAGTACCTGCGACGGGCAGATGTGCCCATGGCGCCGCGGCAACCGGTGGAGGACTGTCTGTCTCATAGGGGCATCGGTGGACAGAGCGCGGCCGGGGGGCCGCCGCCACCGGTGCACCTCAAGGGGGACACCATGCACATCTTCGGCATCGACAAACGCACCAGGACGATCAAGCTCGCCACCGCAGCTGCGGTCACGGCGACCGCGCTCACCGCAGGCGGTGTGGCGGTCTCGGCGAATCCGGCCCAGGCAGCAGTCCGCTCGTGCTCCGCCGGTACGCCGGCCACACAGCGTCCGGTACTGAAATACCGCGACGTCGGGAGTTGCGTGACCGAGTTGCAGCGCCGGCTCATCAGCCACGGAATCTCGGTTCCCGGCGGCGCGGACGGGTCCTTCGGGCCCGGCACGGTCACGGCGGTCAAACGATTCCAACAGGTGCGCCGGCTGCACGTCGACGGCATCGTCGGTCAGGTGACGTGGTCGACATTGGTGGGTACGGCTTCGAGCGGGGCAGGCGGCACCTATCGCACGACGCGCTGCGGCAACAACGGCAACAAGGTACTGCTGGTCTTCGACGACGCCTCGCCGAGCATGCGTAGCTACCGCAACCTGGTGGCGACGGCAAAGGCGAACAACATCGGCATCGGAGTGGCACCGAACGGAAACGCCGTGCGGGCCGGCCGAGCCGACCCGGCGTACGCCCGAGCGAACGGGATGCTGGTGGTCGATCACACCTACGATCACAAGGACCTCACCCGGTTGTCGTCCTCGCAGATCCAGTGGGAGATCACTCAGCCCTATGTCCGCAGCAACTACGTGCGGCCACCGTACGGCGCGTACAACGCCCGGGTGTCGTCCGTGCTGGCCAGGAACGGCAAGTACAACTGCATGTGGAACCTCGATCCGCGCGACTGGGACGGCAAATCGGCCTGGTCGGCGGCGAATTACATCGTCCGCAATGCCTCCGCGGGCAGCACCGTGGTGGTACATCTGAACCACATGGGCGCCACTGCAAGCACCCTGCCGTACATCAAGAAAGGACTCGCAAACCGCGGTTTGACGATGTGTGCTCCGTGGAGCGGTCCGACCCGTGAGCACATGCCGCCGACCTACTGCTGACGCCGGTGCATCCATGACGGCATACTCGCGGTCATGGATGCACCCAGCAGCGGGCCGGAAACCATCGCGGAGTTCTACGCCCGGGTCGAGGCCGCCCTCGGTCCCGACCGGCGGCTGCCGGTGGCGGTGGAGGAGATGCCCGGTTGGGACATCTTCCCGTTCGAGATCGACTCTCTTCGGATCAAGCCGCTCGCACCGCTGGCCGACTCCGAACCGGATCGTCGGGGCGAGAACGAGGACGAATGTTGGTGCGCGGGCCCGTTCGAACCGAAGAGCGACGACCGTCTGGTGTGGTGGAACGAGAACTGGAAGCTGTCCACCGATCTGACCGGTTCGGGGCTGCCGATCATGCTCTGGCTCAGTCCGATGACGCACTGCGATCTGCCGACCATGCCGCCTGAAGTTGCGGCCGGGATCGGACCGTTGATGACGACGATCTCCGCGGCCATCGAGGATCTCCCGAGCGTCGGACGCGTCCAGTTGGCCAAGTACGGCGACGGTGGCGCGCACCTCCACCTGCTGTTCATGGGCCGTCCGTCCCGGATGCTGCAGCTGCGTGGCTCGCCCATGCTCGACTGGGAGGAGAACCTTCCGCGGGTCCCCGCAGACGTCGTCCGGCGCAATTGCCGTCCGATCGCCGAGGCGTTGACATCGACCTTCGGTGGCCAGATCGGTCCGGCGGCCGGCTGAATCTTCAATTCCCAGAACCCGATTCGGAATTCGAACGCAGCACACAGAACTGATTGCCTTCCGGGTCGGCCAGGGTGACCCACCCGCTGCCGGTTCCGTGGATGCCGCGTCGGTCGGCCACGAAGCCTGCGCCTCGGCCGATCAGCCACTCCACCTCGTCGTCGCGGGAACGTTCGAGCGGGCGGACGTCGAGATGGATCCGCTTGGCCGGTAGTTCCTCGTCGGGCACCTCGATGAACAACAGTCGCTGACCGGACTCGGGGTGCTCGATCATGCATTCTTCGTGACCGGGCTCGTTGGGGTCACCGGGGATGTCCCGGAAGCCCAGCGTCTGCCGCCACCACGTCGAAAGGGCGTAGGCGTCGTGGCAATCGATCGTCAGGTGCGAGATGAATACCGTCATGCGATGACTCTGCCGCTCAGGAGTTCCGCGCGCACCTGAGTTTCCGCGGCAATGGGCAGGTCTCCCCATGGCTGCGGGGGAGCCGATGCCGTGGCTTGCGTGTCCCACCTCCGGTTCAGATCGACGGGGTAAAGGGTCCTCGTCACCACGAGGAGCGAGGACACCATGCGAGTTCAGCAGCGAACCGAGCGCACCAGGAACACCGTCGGTCGGGCGTTCGTCGTCGGATTCACGGCCGCGGCGGTCTTCGGTGGAACCGGGCTAGCCCTTTCGGCGGCGTCGGCCGACTCCGGGCAGGTCACTTGCTCGAGCTCGACCGCTGTCGCCGAGCGGCCCACGCTTCGGTTGTCGGACGAGGGTAGTTGCGTGACGCAGGCGCAGCGCCGTCTGCAGGTGCACGGAGCGTTCGTCACCGACGCTCCGCTCGACGGCGAGTTCGGCGCCTCCACCGAAGCTGCGGTGCGTGCGTTCCAGCTGGAATCCGGACTCGAGATCGACGGGGTGATCGGATCGAAGACCTGGGCCGCGTTGGCCGCCGACTCCGTTCCGGCTGCGGCGCAACCCCCGTCCGGACAGGGAACAGCGGGCGGTTACGACAAGTACCGCTGTGGCAACGCCGGCGACAAGGTGCTCCTTGTCTTCGACGACTACTCACCGACCTCGGAGAACTTCCGCGCCCTCGTCGACTCGGCGAAGGACAACAACATCGGTATCGGAGTCGCTCCCAGCGGGAACGCGGTCGGGGACAAGGGAGTCGACGTCGACTACGCCCGCGACAAGGGCATGTTCGTGATTGACCACGGCTACGAACACAAGGACATGACCAAGCTGTCGGACGAGGAGATCGCACAACAGATCTCCCGCCCGGGCATCGAGAGCAATTTCGTGCGTCCGCCGTACGGCGCACACGACGACCGCGTCGAAGCCGTGTTCGCCAAGCTCGGTAAGCGCAACTGCATGTGGAACCTCGACCCCGAGGATTGGAACAACAAGTCGCCGATGCAGGCAGCCGACGAGATCATCGCCCGAGCCCAACCCGGCAGCACGGTCGTGGTCCATCTCAACCACATGGGCACCGACACGAGCACGTTGCCGGCGATCAAGGAGGGTCTGAGCGAGCGGGGACTGCAGATGTGCGCGCCGTGGACGAAGACGACACCCCAGCACATGCCCGACAGCTACTGCTCCTGAACCGAGTAATCGCGCGCTGTGACCGGCAACGAGCGTGGCGGGGATCGGGGCACACCCTGCGTCCGCCTAGGATTGAGCTCATGTGTGGAATCGTCGGTTACTACGGTCCGGGCGGCAGCGAAGCCGTCCTGCGCAAGATGAACGACTGCCAGGTGCACCGCGGACCGGACGGTGAGGGCAGCTTCATCGAAGGCCCCGTCGGTCTGGGCCACCGGCGGTTGTCGATCATCGACGTTGCGCACGGTCAGCAGCCGATGCAGACGGCCGACGGGCGCTACACGATCGCCTACAACGGTGAGGTCTACAACTACCTCGACCTACGCACCGAACTCGAAGCGCTCGGCCACACCTTCACCACCGACTCCGACACCGAGGTCGTCCTGCAGGCCTTCGCCGAGTGGGGCGGCGACGCGTTCGACAGGTTCAACGGCATGTGGGGCCTGGCGATCTGGGACGCCCAGGAGCAGCGGCTGACGCTGTCCCGCGACCACTTCGGCATCAAGCCGGTCTACCTGGCCCAGGTCGGCGACACTCTGCTGTTCTCCTCGGAGATCAAGTCGATTTTGGCCAGCGGCCTGTACACCAAGGCCGTCAACGAACGCTCCCTCTACCGCTACCTGCGCTTCCGCATCCACGAGGACGGCCGCGAGACCTTCTTCGCCGGCATCGATCGCCTCGAGCCGGGCGAGATGCTGACCGTGGACGCCTCCGGTGTCGAGCGCCGGATGTTCACCCGGTTGCGTGAAGAACTCGCCGAGCTGGGTAAGCAGCAGCGTCCGTACGACGACGCCGCCGCGGCCGAGTACAAGGAGCGGTTGTTCGAGTCGGTGCGCCTGCGCCTGCAGTCCGAGGTGCCGGTCGGCACGTCCCTGTCCGGTGGGCTCGACTCCTCCGCCGTCGCCGTCATCATCAACCAGTTGCTCAATCAGGGCGATGCGACCACCAAGTCGGTCGGTGCACGCCAGAACACCTTCTCGGCGGTGTTTCCTGGTTCGGCGAACGACGAGGAGAAGTACGTCGACGCGGTGCTCGACATCTGCGAGGGGCAGGTCGACTCGCACAAGATCCTGCCGACGGCCGATGAGTTCAAGCAGGATCTGCTCGACTTCATCCGTACCCAGGAGGAGCCGCTGATCTCCTCCGGGCCGTACGCACAGTTCCAGGTGATGCGCGAGGCGACCAACCACGTCACCGTCCTGCTCGACGGTCAGGGCGCCGACGAGATGATGGCCGGTTACATCCCGTACTACTTCGTCTACCTGCGCCAGCTCAAGGCCCAGGGCAAGAAGGATGCCGCGCTCGAACTCTCCAAGAGCCTCGACGTTCTCTACCGCCTGGGTCGGTTCAAGCTGCAGGACAAGATCAAGCGCAAGAAGGTCATCCCGGCCACGGCGTTCATGAACTCGGAGTTCTCCTCGAAGTACGCGGGGGAGAAGTTCGCGACCGAAGGCAACAACCTCAAGTTGAGGTTGATCGAAGATCTGTTCCACAACTCACTGCCCTCGTTGTTGCGCTACGAGGACAAGAACACCATGCGCTTCTCGCTCGAGGGACGCGTGCCGTTCCTGGACAAGGAGGTCGTGAAGTTCATCTTCAGCCTGTCCGACGAGGCGATCATCAAGGACGGCTGGAACAAGCGTGTGCTGCGTGACGCGACCCGGGGACTCCTCCCGGAGATGATCAACCGCCGCCGCAACAAGATCGGTTTCACCACTCCGCAGGGCGAGTGGTTCATGCGGCTGAAGAACTACTTCTACAACATCTTCCTGTCCGAGGAGTTCGCGAACCGTCCCTATTTCGACCAGAACGAGGTGCTGCACGCCTTCGAGGGTTGGATCAAGGGCACCAACGGCGTGGACTCGATGACTTTCTGGCGTCTGCTCAACGTCGAGTTGTGGCTGCGCGAGTTCTTCGACGACAAGCCCGAGGTGATCGACGAGGGTCCGGTACGGATCAAGACCGACCTCGAGCCGAACGCCGACAAGCAGCTCGCGCTCACCACGAGCCTGGGCGAGCAGGTGACCCGCTACCCCCTGCGTAGCGAACTGGTCGACAAGGACACCGATCTCGACCCGTTCGTGATGGAGCACATCGATCGCTTCTTCGCCACGCTCGGCGCCGACGAGGAGCACTCGCAGGCGATGGTAGGCAAGCAGTGGTACTTCTTCATCTCCGAGAAGATCATCGCGATCACTCAGGGTCGCTCGTACTTCATCTGGGACATCAACGTCGGACGGCCGGCGCGGGTGCTGTCGAAGTACGTGACCCGCACGCCCGCAGGCATCGGCCTGGGCTCCCCGTTCACCATGCAGTTGGCCATCCAGGAAGCGGGCCTGCCGCGCGTCCTGTACGCCAGCGCCGGTGGCGCGGTCGGCAAGGTGCTGGGCAAGAAGGGCCTGTTCTACGAACTCGTGGGCAATGACATCCGGGCGATCGACGGACCGACGGAGTACTCCGCCTACCCCTCGAACGTCTCGGCGAAGTTGGCACCGAAGGACCCCGATGAGGTTGCCGCTCGGCTGTCCGAGCAGATCCGCTCGCGTGTGCCGCAGGCCTACCGCGACACCTTCGGCGGAACGATCGTCATGGACGCCAACGACATCGGCCGCAACGTTCTCGGGTCCGACGTCCCGGGCGACCAGGGCCGCTTCGAGGAGATGTTCGCCGACAACCCGCTCGGGCAGGGGTCTGAGCAGACTCCGATGGCGATCGTCGTCGTAGACTGACCCCGCCCCGTAGGTCACCCCGAAAGGTCACCCGGTAGGCCGGACGCCCGTCGTCGCAGTGTGCGGATGGCCGGTAGACTTCCCTCAACCCCAGCCGTACCTCCCAGGAGATCGTCCACGTGAGCACCCTCAACGTCCAGCTCGTCGCCGCCGACCGCAAGGTTTGGGAGGGCGAAGCCTCGGCGCTCTACGCGCGTACCGTCGAGGGCGAGCTCGGCATCCTGCCCGACCACACGCCGCTGTTGTCGGTTCTTGCCGAGTCCGGCGAGGTGCGGATCGAACCGGTGAGCGGTTCGCGCATGGTGGTCACCGTCGACGGCGGATTCATCTCGGTCGACCACAACTCGGTCACCGTCGTTTCCGACGCGATCGACGCCTCCGGCCTGGACGCCTGAGAAAGACGGCTTTGGGCGACGTCCTGCTCACCGCGGAGGTCGCCCTCGGTGTGCTCTTCGCGCTCCCCATAGCCTTCGTCTGTTGGGTGATCGTCCGACGTTGGTTGATCACCAAGGACCACCTGATGATCCTCATGGCTCGCCGCCGTGGGGATTTTTGGGTGATGGGCATGACGCGAACCCAGGCTGCGTCGATCGAGTGGTTCCCGGTGCTCGGGATCGGCCTCACACCCGGCTGGACGGTGCGACGTGAGGACGCCGAGTTCGGTCCGCCTCTGGCCGCGGAGAAGGTGCCGTCGGTGATCCAGGAGCCGGTGCTCGTCGACTGCACGGTCGGCGGCGAGGTGCACCGTCTTGCGATCAGCCGCGGCGACTACACCCAGCTGCGGTCGTGGTCGGAATCGTCCCCGCCCGGCTTCAACTCGGGGCGCTACTAGGCGCTACCAGCAACTGCGGGATCTCGAGCTTCGTCGCCCTGCGCGGTTCGGTCAGCGTTCGCCGCCCGGCACCCACAGCACATCCCCACCTACGTCCACGTTGGCGTACCGCGCCAGCACGAACAGTAGATCGCTGAGCCGGTTGAGATAGGCGGCGGTCAAGGGGTTCACTCCACCGCTGCCCTTCGCCGATCCGGCCGGTGCCTCGTCCGTGCCGTACGTCTCGATCGCAGCCCAGGTGGACCGCTCCGCCCGGCGGACCACCGTCCGACTCACATGCAGGTGCGCTGCACCCGCGCTGCCCCCGGGCAGGATGAACGAGCGGAGCGTCTCCAATCCCTCGTTGTAGCGATCGATGTCCTGCTCCAACTGGTCGACCCAGTCCTGCTTGACCCGCAGCGGCGGGTACTCCGGATCGGCGACCAGCGGGGAGCAGAGGTCGGCGCCCACGTCGAACAGATCGTTCTGGACGCGGAAGAGAGTCTTGTCGACATCGTCCCCGAGGTCGCCGCAGGCCACCGCGACTCCGATCGAACTGTTGGCCTCGTCGGTGTCGGCGTAAGCCGCCAGCCGCGGGTCGGTCTTGCTGGTGCGGCTGAAGTCGCCGAGGGCCGTCGTGCCCTTGTCGCCGGTGCGGGTGTAGATGCGGCTGAGGATGACCATGGCCCGATCGTGCCATGCCTCGCCTCGGCGGGAGTTGCTCGGTCGTTCGACCAGGATTCGGCGCCGAACCAATATCACATACGTGATGAAACCGTGACCCCACCCTGGTGTGAATTCCACCGAAGCGGTGGCCTAATGGACGCACATACACACCGCACCTTGGGAACTTGGGGGTTCCAATGTCGGACTTCGTGGCCCGATCCACTCGTCGTCACCGTTACAAGAGTGTGCCCGGATTCGAGGTCCATCAGGTCCTCCCGGGCACCGAACTCGCGGTCATCGGCGAGCTCAACGTCAACACCATCTCGGTCGTCCGCGACGCGTTGAGCGTCGCCATCGATTCCGGGGAGGGTGAGTTGCGGGTTCGGCTGCACGGAGCCGAGGTGATCGATGCGGCCGGACTCGGCGTGCTGGTCGGCGCGGATCGCCGGGCGGCGAAGGCTGGTCGCCATCTGGTGCTGACGGATGTGTCGCCCCGTCTCGACCGGGTCATCCGCAGCACGAAGCTCAGTCGCGTGTTGACCTGGACGACGCCTGCGGTCGCCGCAACCGCCTGACGCTCAACCGATCGCGGTTGCCGAAGCGCGTCGCGGATCGGCTGCCGCCTGCAGGTCACCGTCGGGGCGACGCTTGGCCGCGGCCACTCCGCCGAAGTACATCGCGTGGCGGGCATGCCCGACGTGCGGTGCGTCGATCCGTGCGGCGGCAGCTTCCAGCGCCTTGTCCGGTTCGGTCTCCAGTCGGATCGAGCGAGACGAGAAGTCGACGCTGACATGTGCACGCGGTGCGTTGATCGCGTCCTGCAGCGCGACATCGGACAGGCAGTGGGCAGCGAGTACCTGCATGAGGGCGGTCGTGATGCGGTCGGCGCCCGGACTCCCGATGGCGAGCATCGCGCCGTCGTCGTCCTGCCCGGTGGTCGGCGCCATGTTGGATGCGAGCCGGGTGCCGGGAGCCACCGCATGAATCCCTCGGCGGTTCAGTTCCGGCTCGCCCAGGCAGTTGTTCAGCACGAGTCCGGTGCCGGGCACGGTGACGCCGGAGGAGTACCCGGCGGACGACGTCAGTGCGCACGCGTTGCCGCGACTGTCGACCGCACTCACGTGAGCGGTGTCCGTCGAGGTGGGCAAGGTGGCCAGATCATTGCCTTCCAAGGCGCGCAACAGGTCGGCCCCGGCGATCTCGAGATCCGCGGCGGCATCCAGGCTGCCGGCCCGATAGGTCAACACCTCGCGCTGCACCTGCAGCACGTCGTCCGCGGTGGCCCCGCGTCGCTGGATCAGGCGAAGCATGGTGGCCAGTACCGGCCCGCCGATCGAGGGTGGGGGATTGGTAGCGAGCCGCCACGGTCCGACCCGGTCGACCGTCGCCGGACGCACCCGCGCCTCGTAAGCCGAGAGGTCCTCCAGCGTGATGAGCCCGTCGTTCGCCTGGAGATGATCGGCCACCCGGCGTCCGAGATCCCCGCCGTAGAGCAGCGAAAACCCTTCTGAAGCAAGCAGATCCAGGGTGTCGGCGAGTTCCGGCACAGTGAGCATCGTGCCCACGGTCGCCGGGTGATCGCCGACGAAATGTGCCTTCCGGGTCTGCGGGTCGAATCCGTAGAGCGCCTGGCCGACGATTCCGAGGTAGCTCGCCGCAGCGGCGCCGAGCCGGAAACCGCGGCGTCCGATCTCGATCGCCGGAGCCATGATGTCGGCCCACGATGCACGCCCGTGCCGGGCATGGGCCTCCTCGAAGGCCTTGAACGATCCTGGGGTCGCTGCGGAGCCGGCGCCCGCGTAGATCGTGATGCCGCCTCCGTAGTCGAGATCGACCTCGCGCAGGCCACCGCCGAAGCGGGTGCTCGGCAGGCCGCGCCCGGGCATCTCGCAGTTGCCGTCAACGACGATCGGGTCGCCGCCGTCCGGCCAGATGTTCACGAACGCTCCACCCAGCGCAGAGACGATTCCGGGTTCGCTCACGTAGGTGACAAGCATCGCCGCGATGGCAGCGTCCACGGCCGTGCCGCCGAGGTGGATGAGATCGAGACCGGCCTGCGCCGCCAATGCATTGGGTGCGGCCACGGCGCCGCCGCGGCCCCGGAAGAGCTCGTCCTCGGCCATCAGAACAACCGGGAGTCGGCGTCGTCGATACCGCGCAGCGCATCGTAATCCAGTGTCACGCAACGGATTCCACGATCCTGAGCGAGCGTACGAGCCTGCGGCTTGATGAGCTGCGCCGCGAAAACACCCTCGACGGGCGCCAGCACCGGATCACGGTTCAGCAGTTCGAGGTAGCGGGTCAACTGCTCGACGCCGTCGATGTCGCCCCGACGCTTGATCTCGACGGCCACGGTTGCGCCGTCGGCATTGCGGCACATGATGTCGACCGGGCCGATCGCGGTCATGTACTCGCGTCGGATCAGGGTGTATCCGTCGCCGAGAGTGGTGATGTGCTGAGCCAGCAGTTCCTGCAGCTGCGCCTCCACACCGTCCTTCTGCAGGCCCGGGTCGATGCCCAGGTCGTGGCTGGTGTCGTGCAGCACCTCGTACAGGCGCACGCGCAGGTTGTCCTCGCTCTTGGCGTGCTGGACGAACCACACCTTGTCGACACCTTCGGTGCGCTCGTCGTCCGTCGGATCGAGTTCGACCAACGAGCACGGGGGAGTCATCCAGTTCAACGGCTTGTAGGAGCCACCGTCGCTGTGCACCAGCACGGAGCCGTCAGCCTTGACCATCAGCAGGCGGGTGGCCATCGGCAGGTGGGCGGTCAGGCGTCCGCCGTAATCGACGCTGCATCGGGCAATCACAACTCGCACCGGGGCAGCCTAATGCGGACGGTGACCGGCTCGATCGGGCAGACCGCGGTCTGGGAGACTTCGGGGCATGACGCAGCAGATCAAGTCGGTGGGTGTGATCGGCCTCGGCACCATGGGTGCGGGCATCGTCGAAGTCTTCGTGAAGGCGGGCATTCCCGTCGTCGCGGTCGACGGCACGAAGGAACTCGCGCAGCGGGGCAAGGGCTTCCTGACCGGCTCGCTTGATCGCCAGATCAAACGCGGCAAGCTGGACGAGGCGGGGCGGGACGAGATCGTCTCGCGTGCAACCTTCAGCGATCGACTGAGCGACCTGGCCGACGTCGATCTGGTCATCGAGGCGGTGCCGGAGCGCCTGGAGATCAAGACCTCGATCTTCACCGAGCTCGACGGGATCGTCCGGCCCGATGCGGTGCTGGCGACCAATACCTCGAGTCTGTCGATCACGCAGATCGCTGCTGCGACCGAGCACCCCGAGCGCGTCATCGGCATGCACTTCTTCAACCCCGCGCCGGTGCTTGCTCTGGTCGAGGTGATCACCACGATCCTGGTCGACCAGAAGTTGGTCGAGGCCGTCCGTGACCTCGCCGTCACCCTCGGCAAGAAGCCCGTCGTCGTCGGTGACCGGGCAGGGTTCGTGGCCAACGCGCTGCTGATCACCTACCTGGCCCGTGCGATTCGCACCTACGAGACCGGTCACGTCAGGCGCGAGGACCTCGACGACGCCGCCCGGATCGGCATCGGTTTCCCGATGGGCCCGCTCACCCTGTCCGACCTCATCGGCCTCGACGTCGTCAAGGAGGTCTGCGACGTCCTGTACGACGCCACCAAGGAGCCGTCCGCCGCCCCGCCCGCTCTGCTGCAGCAGATGGTCGCCGCAGGTCGCCTCGGTCGCAAGACCGGCCATGGGTTCTACCAGTACGAGAAGGCCGGCTCGGGCGCTGTCGTCGACGCGCCCGAGCCCGTTTCCGCGCCGAAGGGTGCCTCTCAGGTCGCGGTCATCGGCGAGGGCGCCGTCGCCGACGAACTGGTGCGCGTGCTCGACGAGGGTGGCGTGCAGGCTCTCGCCTACGGGTCGTCCTCGGACGAGCTGCCCGAATCGGTCGACCTGGCGTTCCTGGTCGGCAGTGGCTTGACCGACTGCGCGTGCGGCCCGGAGGGGCTGTGCCGACGGGGAGTGCGAGTCGCACGAGGAAGGCGCGGCCTGGTTCGGGGATCTCGTCGAGGGACTGTCGGAGGGCACCGTGGTCGCCGTGCTCGACGAGGACGCCGAGTTCCACGCGGCCGGGAGCATCGCGCAGGACGTGCGCCCGGTCGTCGTCCGACTGCACGCAGCCACCAAGGCCGGTCAGGTCGTCGAGATCGGGCGGTCGGGTGAGCAGAGTGCCGTGGACCTGGTCCACGGCACCCTCGCTGCTGCCGGCCTGCGCACGATGGTCGCCCGCGACCGTGCCGGCCTGGTCGTCGACGCGCTGCTGTTGCCGCATCTGAACGACGCGGTCAAGATGGTCGACTCCGGTTACGCGAGCGTCGCCGATGTCGACACCGCGATGACCGCAGGGTGCGGCTACCCGCAGGGCCCGTTCGCCTACATCGACCAGATGGGCGCGGACGCGGTGCTCTTAGGACTGCTGCGGATGTACGACGAGACCCGCGAGCCGGGTCTGAGCCCCTCACCGTTGTTCGACGAGCAGATGATGAGCGGTCGCGACTTCACGGACACCTCGGCCTGACGTGCCCCGGCGCAACCACCGCAAGGATCGGCCCGAGCGGCCGGACCTGTCCCGGTTGCTCGACGTCGGCGTCCGGATCGACAGCTACCTCGGGCAGCGCTGGAACGTGCGGTCGGTGCGCGGCAACAGCAACGGCCGGGTGTATGTGTGTCCGGGCTGTCAGCAGCAGTTGAGCAGTGCCCTCGCGCATGTGGTGGTGTGGCCGGCCGAAGGGCTCGGTGATCTCACCGACCGGCGGCACTGGCACACGCCGTGCTGGACGGCGCGGGACCGACGTCCACCGAAGGGATCGTGGCGCTGAGCAGTCCCCGGTGTTGAGCATCGTGATGGCGAGGGCGATGAAGGCCGGTGTTCTGCGGTCCATGCGCCGAGGATGGCCTGTTGCCTACTGGTACACGGTGAACGCCACCCGAAAGTCCGCAGAAATCGCGGGTCGAGGCGTGCGCGCTGCGGACGCTCAGTGGGACGTGTGCTCGACGAGTTCGACCAGCACGCCACCGGCGTCCTTCGGATGGATGAAGTTGATCCGCGATCCGGCTGTGCCACGGCGTGGCTCGTCGTAGAGCAACCGAAGCCCCTTGTCCCGCAAGGCTTTCGAGACAGCTTCGACGTCCTTGACGGTGTAGGCCATCTGCTGGATACCCGGGCCGGAACGATCCAGGAACCTGCCGATGCTGGAGTCGGGGGACAATGGCGCGAGCAGCTGGATGTGCGCGTGCGGCGCCTGAGGGTCGCCGACGGTCATCATCGCTTCGCGGACGCCCTGTTCCTCGTTGGTTTCCTCGTGCGCGAGGGTCATCCCGTAGGTGTCTCGGTAGAACTCGATCGCGGCGTCGAGGTCGGGCACCGCGATCCCGACGTGGTCGATGGCTTCGAACAGATGCGACGGCAGCGAATTCATGGCTCCAGACTATGGTGGAAGTCACGGCTCGGAGGCCTGATTGCGCCGAGCCGGCAAGGGCGCAGCTGACGCGAACGCCTCATCCATCAACGTCGCTGGAAGTGAACTCGAATGACTGCTGTTGACGACGCTCATACGCCGGTCCTCGTCGCCGGTGCCCGTACCCCCATGGGGCGGCTGCTCGGCTCGTTGAAGGATTTCTCCGGATCCGACCTGGGCGGTTTAGCGATCAAGGGTGCGCTGGACAAGGCCGGTGTGTCCGGTGACCAGGTGCAGTACGTGATCATGGGCCAGGTCCTGACCGCCGGAGCCGGTCAGATGCCGGCCCGTCAGGCCGCGGCCAAGGGTGGCATCCCGCTGACCGTGCCCTCGCTGACGATCAACAAGGTCTGCCTGTCGGGTGTCGACGCCATCGCGCTCGCAGCACAGCTGATCCGTGCGGGCGAGTTCGACACCGTCGTCGCGGGCGGCCAGGAGTCCATGAGCCAGGCGCCCCATTTGCTGATCAAGAGCCGCGAGGGCTTCAAGTACGGCGACGTCGCGATGAAGGACCACATGGCCTACGACGGTCTGTGGGATGTGCTGACCGACCAGGCGATGGGCAACCTGACCGAGTCGGCCAACACCGCCGACCAGGAGTTCTCCCGCGCCGAGCAGGACGCGTTCTCCGCGCGCAGCCACCAGCTCGCCGCCAAGGCCTGGAAGGACGGCTTGTTCGACGACGAGGTCGTCACCGTCTCGATCCCGCAGCGCAAGGGCGACCCGATCGAGTTCAAGAACGACGAAGGTGTTCGCGCCGACACCACCGAGGACTCACTGTCCAAGCTGCGTCCGGCGTTCAGCAAGGACGGCACGATCACGGCCGGATCGGCCTCGCAGATCTCGGACGGCGCGTGCGCCGTCGTCGTGATGAGCAAGGCGAAGGCCCAGGAGCTCGGTGTGAAGTGGCTGGCCGAGATCGGTGCTCACGGCGTCGTCGCCGGTCCCGACTCCACCCTGCAGGCGCAGCCCGCCAACGCGATCAAGGTCGCGTGTGAGAAGGAGGGCATCGCGCCGTCCGACCTCGACCTCATCGAGATCAACGAGGCGTTCGCCGCGGTCGGTCTCGCGTCCACCAAGCAGCTCGGTCTGGACGCCGACAAGGTCAACGTCAACGGCGGCGCGATCGCCATGGGTCACCCGATCGGCATGTCCGGCGCGCGTATCTACCTGCACCTGGCGCTCGAACTCGCCCGTCGGGGCGGTGGCGTCGGTGTGGCCGCCCTCTGTGGCGGCGGCGGACAGGGCGACGCCCTGCTCGTCCGCGTCCCGGAGGCCTGAGTTTCGCTGCGGGACAAGAGGATTCGTCGATGAGTCGTCGTCAGGTCGACGTCCCTTCGTTGGTGGAGGCGGCCCGGGGTGGATCTCCCCGGGCCGTCGCCCGTCTCATCACGCTGGTGGAGAACGCCGACCCGCGATTGCGGGAAGTGATGGCGGCACTCGCACCGCACACCGGCAAGGCGCGGATCATCGGTCTGACCGGCTCGCCGGGAGTGGGCAAGTCGACCACCACCAACGCGCTGGTGCGGGCGTTCCGGATCCGCGGGCAGCGGGTCGGGGTGCTGGCCGTCGATCCCAGTTCGCCGTTCTCCGGCGGTGCGCTGCTCGGCGACCGCATCCGCCTGGTCGACCACGCACTCGACCCCGACGTCTACATGCGTTCGATGGCCAGCCGGGGTCATCTGGGCGGGTTGTCCTGGGCGACACCGCAGGCGCTGCGGGTGCTCGATGCTGCCGGTTGCGACGTGATCTTCGTCGAGACGGTGGGCGTCGGGCAGAGCGAGGTCGAGGTCGCGGGCCTCGCCGACAGCGTGTTGGTGTTGCTCGCACCTGGCATGGGCGACGGGGTGCAGGCCGCGAAGGCGGGAATTCTGGAGATCGGCGACGTGTTTGTCGTCAACAAGGCCGACCGGGAGGGTGCCGATGCGACGGTGCGCGACCTGCGCCACATGATCAGCCTCGGCGACCGCACCGAGCCGGGTTTGTGGCGTCCGTCGGTGGAGAAGCTGGTGGCCGAGAAGGGCACCGGAGTCGACGATGTCATGGCCGCGCTCGACAAGCACCTCGCGTGGTCGAAGGAAAGCGGAGAATTGGGGCGGCGTCGCACCGCGCGGGCGCGTTCGGAGATCGAGCAGATCGCCCTACGTCTGGTGCGGGCGCGGATGGCGCGGCCTGGCGAGGGCGGCGATCTCGACGACCTCGCCCAGCAGGTGGTGGCCGGCACGACCGACCCCTACGTCGCAGCCGATCGATTGATTGAGAACTTATGACTGACAACGGAATTCGTATGACCATCAAGCCAATGATCCTCGTGGTCGCAGCGCAGTACGCCGAGGTGATGGAGGGGGAGTTCTCCCGCTACAAGCGTGACTATGAGGTGGTGGTCGTGCCGACCCTCGCCGACGGGTTGCGGCAGGCACAGCGGGCGATCGCGTTCAACGGACAGATCGCACTCGTCGCCGCGGAGTCCTCTCTCGCCGACACCCCGGGGCTCGTCGCGCTCGACTGCATCCACGCGCTCAGCCCGACGGTGAAGCGCGTGCTGCTGCTCGGTTGGGGCGAGTTCCGACACACCCGCACGGTGGTGCGCGAGGCTATGGCCGCCGGACGCTTGGACACGCCGTTGACCGTGCCGCGCGGCGTGCGCGACGAGGAGTTTCACACCGCGGTCACCGAGTTGCTGTCCGACTGGGCATGGACCTCCGCCGGCCCCGTGGTCGCGGCCGTCGAACTCGTCTCGCCGCCCGACATTGCGGCGCTCGGTCGGTTGCGTGACTTCTTCGATCGTCAAGGCGTGCCGACCCGCACCTCCAGCCCCGACAGCGAGGTCGGGCTCGAGATCATCGAACAGCTGCGCAGCACCGGCCACGAGGGTGAGATCGATTACCCGCTGGTGAGCTCACCGTTCGGCGGGCTGTCTCAGAATCCCACCATCGCGCAGGTCTCGACCTACTTCACCGACACCTCGACCGACCTGTCCGCCGAGGTGTTCGACCTGGTGATCGTCGGCGGCGGCCCGGCCGGGCTGGCCGCCTCGGTCTACGGTGCGTCCGAAGGTTTGCGCACGGTCGTCCTCGACTCCGATGCCATTGGCGGACAAGCGGGTTCGAGCTCGATGATCCGCAACTACCTCGGCTTTCCGCGTGGCATTTCCGGCATGCGGCTGGCGCAGCGGGCCCGCACCCAGGCATCGCGCTTCGGCGCCGACCTGCGGTCGGGTTGCCGGGTCAACGGCGTCGAGCTCGGCACCGACGGATCTCCGCACGTGCTGCTCACCCCGCAGGGACGCGTGCGTGCGCGGGCCCTGCTGGTGGCCTCGGGAGTGAAGTATCGCCGGATGGGTGTGCCTTCGATCGACGATCTCGTCGGGCTCGGTGTCCACTACGGGGCGGCCACGTCGGCGGCGCGCGAGTGCGCCGGCGGTCACGTGGTCGTGGTGGGCGGTGGCAACTCGGCCGGTCAGGCCGCGGTGCATCTTGCGAAGTTCGCCCGCGTGGTCACCATCGTGGTGCGTCGCGCCGACCTGACCGAGACGATGTCCGACTACCTCATCCGTGAGATCGAGGCCAACCCGCGCATCAAGGTCGCCGGCAACGCCGAGGTCGTCGATGCCGGGGGATCGGGCCACCTGGAGTGGCTGCGCATTCGCAACAACGTCACCGGCGAGGAGTTCACCAAGGAGGCTTGCGGGCTGTTCATCCTGATCGGGGCGCACCCCTGCACCGACTTCCTGCCCGACGAGGTGGCTCGCGACGGCGCCGGTTATGTGCTCACCGGACGCGACGTGCCGATGGATACCTGGCGAAACGGCTGCCCGCCGGCGCCACTGGAGACCACCGTTGCGGGTGTGTACGCCGTCGGTGACATCCGATCCGGTTCGATGAAGCGGGTCGCGTCGGCCAGCGGAGAGGGCGCGGCTGCGGTGCCGTTGGTGCACGAGTACATCGCGACGGTGTCCGAGGGATCGATCTCCGGCGACACTTCTGTCGATGACACTGCCGACATGGTCGGCGCGGTCGGAACGGTCGGAACCACCGCCTGACCAGAGCACGGTGTGCGCGTGCCGGCAGCAGCCGCGAGGTTCTGCCGGCACGCGCACAGGTCCGGTGCTGCTGTTCGCGCCGGCCAACAACGGCACGCTCAGCGCCATGCTGAAGAACGCGCTCAACGAACTCGACCTCGACGACGCCGCCGTGCACGACACCCTGACTCGCACGCTCGTAGCGCTGGAGCAGGCGGCGCGCAAGGTGGTCGCCGCGTGAGCCCGCCTAGAGTGAAGGGATGCTCTTCGCCTTCTCCGTCGCACCGTCCACCACCGACGACCCGAACGGTTCGGTGAGCCGCGCCGTCGCAGACGCGCTCGCGGTCGTTCGCGACTGCGGCCTTCCCTATGAACTCGGGTCGATGTTCACCACCATCGAGGGGGAGTGGGACGAATGCATGGACGTGATCAAGCGTGCCACTGAAGCCGTCATGGCCACCAGCCCACGAGTTGGTCTCGTCGTCAAGGCCGACCTCCGGCCCGGCCACACCGGCCAGATCACCGCAAAGGTCGCCCGCGTGCAGCAGCATTGGGCGGGCGACGGATGAGCCTTTCGGAGTACCAGATCCGGCGTCCCCGAATGACGGACGCGGACGCGCTGGGCCGGGCACACGTCCAGATCTGGCGCGAGGCGTATCGAGGGCTGATGACACACGAGGCTCTCGCGGCGCTCGATCCAGGCACGCGTGCCGACCGCTGGCGCACGATCATCGAGACCACGCCGCCGCAGCGTCGCACGTTCGTGGCCGAGCACCGCGGCACTGCAGAGCTGGTCGGCTTCATTACGGTCGACGAATCCCGCGACGAGGATCCGCCCACGCCGTTGGAACTGTGGGCGCTCAACGTGGTTTCGGCACACCACGGCACCGGCGTCGCTCAGGCTCTGGTTGATCGGGCGCTGGGGCGCAGGGCCGCGCATCTCTGGGTGGTCGACGGCAACCACCGCGCGCAGGCGTTCTATCGCCGCAACGGTTTCCGCGACGACGGCGGCCGCAAACGCGATGGCGACCTCGGGGTCGACCTGATCAGGATGTCGCGTATGTGAGGCAGTTCACCCAGAACCCACTACAGACGTAGAAGGCGCCTTAGCATCGAATCATGAAGGTCGATCCGAAGTTCGCGGTCCGATGGTCGTTCGAGCATGCGCTGCCTCGCAATCTCGTGCGCGTCGCGGCCAAGCGTGGGGATCTGCAAGCGCGCCTGTTCTTCGCTGCCGAGCGGCACGAGACGGCCGCACTCGCCGACATCTTCGCCGAGGTGCAGGCCAGTGGGCCGATGGTTCCGACGCGGCTGGGCTACATCACCGCCGATCACGCTGCGGTGCGAGAAGTGTTGTCCTCCAACGATGTCCGCACCGGCTTTCCGCTGAACACCGAGACGCGCACCGGGCGCCTCCTCGACTGGGCGAAGATCGACTTCCTGCACCCGCTGCGTCCGCCCTCCTTACTGGCGACTGAGCCGCCGGACCACACGCGCTACCGCAAGCTGGTCACCCGCGTCTTCACGGCCCGCGCCGTCGAAGCCCTCCGCACCCAGGTGCAGCAGATCGCCGACGATCTCCTCGACGATCTCGAGGGTCGACCCGAGGTAGACCTCGCTCAGGATTACTGCGCCAAGTTGCCGGTGATCGTCATCTCGCAGATCCTCGGCGTGCCGGCCCAGGATCACGACTACGTACTGAAGCTCGGCACCGGGGCCGCTCCCAGTCTGGACTTCGGGCTTTCCTGGCGGGCTACCCAGGATGTCGAGGCGGCTCTGCAGGAGTTCGACGCCTGGCTCGACCAGCACATCGAAAGATTGCGCAGCAGTCCCGGCAGCGACCTCATGAGCCAACTCGTCGCCGTCCGCGACGAACAAGGGGCCCTCAACGACATTGAGCTGAAGTCGACGGCCGGCCTCGTCCTCGCTGCGGGTTTCGAGACGACCGTCAATCTCATGGGCAACGCCATTGCCCTCTTCGAGGACAACCCGGCCGAGTTGAGGCGACTGCGCGAGGAGCCGCAGCTGTGGCCCAACGCTGTCGACGAGGTGCTCCGGATCGATCCCCCAGTGCTGCTTACCGGGAGAAGTACGTTGCGCGACAGCGAGATTGCGGGAGCCAGAACTCGACCCAACCAGCTGATCACGGCGGTGCTCGCCGGAGCCAATCGTGACCCGAAGGTGTTCGTCGACCCCGACACGTTCGATGTCGCGCGCGAGAATGCTCGCGATCACCTCTCCTTCTCCGCCGGTCGGCACTTCTGTCTCGGCGCGGCGCTCGCACGGATGGAGGCCGAAGTCGGTCTTCGCTCGCTCTACGAGCGGTACCCTGGCCTCCGCCTCCTGTCGGGACGGGAGCGGCGCACGACTCGAGTCTTACGCGGATTCGAGCATCTGCCGGCAAAAATCGGGGCGGCACAACGGAGTTCGAACTCGCTCAGCGCGACACCTGTGTGATGACGACACGAGCGTGACCCAGCCGTGATCGACTTCCAACCGGTTGGCGGAGACGAAGGTGCCTGCGTCGTCGTGACCACGCACGACCTGCAGGCCGCCGCAGTGGCGGACGTCGAGATCCACCTTGACGACGGACGGATGGAGTGGATCCGCGGGATGCCCATCTGATCGGCACCTGTGGATCGGTCACAATGGGCGCATGTCCAACAATCCGCTCAACGCTGCCGCTCTGCGCGGCGCGGTCGACCTGTCCGCTCTCGCCAAGCCTGCTCGCCCGGCGGCACCGCCCGCCGGCGCACCGACCTCGGCAGCGGGCGGCTCGTACGTCGTCGAGGTCGATGACCGTAGCTTCAACGACGCCGCCCAGCAGTCGATGCAGGTGCCTGTTCTGCTCGCGCTGTGGTCCTCGAGCCAGCCGCAGAGCCGTGCACACGTCGACGCGCTCGCTGCGATCGTGAACAGCTACGGCGGACGGTTGCTGCTCGCGGTCGCCGACATCACGCAGGCCCTGCAATTGCGTCAGGCCCTGCAGGTGCAACAGGTACCGATGGTGCTCGCGATCATCGGCGGTCAGCCGCTGCCGTTGTACGTGGGGGAGCAGTCCGACGAGAACGTCCGCGCGGTGCTCGACCAGGTGTTGCAGGCTGCCCAGCAGAACGGCATCACCGGTCGCGTCCAGGGCGCTGCAGATGCTCCCGAGCCGGACGATGCCGAGGAAGAGCCCCTGAACGAGCATCACGAGAAGGCGTACGAGGCCATCGAGACCGGTGACTATGACGCGGCTATCGCCGCCTATCAGGCTGCGCTGCAGGCGAATCCGGACGACGAGGACGCTCGCCTGGGAATGGGTCAAGTGACCCTGCTGAAGCGCACCGAGGGTGTCGATCTGCAGCAGGCACGGGCTGCTGCCGCCGACGCTCCGACCGACGTCGCCAAGCAGACCACGGTCGCCGATCTCGACGTCCTCGGAGGTCACATCGAGGACGCGTTCGCCCGGTTGATCGACCTGGTGAAGGCCACCTCCGGCGACGAGCGCAACCAGGCCCGCGAACATCTCATCGGCCTCTTCGATGTCGTCGGTGCGACCGACCCGCGGGTGAAGAAGGCGCGCACGTCGTTGATGTCGGCTTTGTACTGATCGGGCCCGAGACCCGTGCCCACGTTTCGGCTGCCCGACCCCGACCGACGCTGGTCGCAGGTCAGCCTCGACGCGGGCCCGGTCGGGGGGCCGTGCCGGTTCGTCGACGGAGGGTGGGAGCGCACGGTCTCGCCCGACGGAATCCAGCGGTTGGAGTTCGCCTTCGGCGTCGGACGCCGCGGCAGGAGGGTGCTCCATCCGGACTACGACGTCGTCAAGACCGACTTCGGTCCGCGTTCGGTGTGGCATCGCAGCGACTACCGGGAACCAGGTTGGTTGAGCGCACCCGCGACACCCGGACGGCTGACGACGCTCGAACTCCCCAGCGCCCTCGCCGCCCCTCTCGCGGTGCGAATGTGGACACCGTCCGGCTTGCGGTCTCGTGACCCGGCGCCGGTGCTGTGGTGCCACGACGGCTCGGGCTATCTCGACCACGCCCGGATCGACCGATGGGCGGGGTCGCACATCGCCGCAGGCACCCTTCCCGCATTCCGGATCGTGCTCGCCGACGCACCCCGCCGGATGCAGTGGTACTCCGGTTCGCCCGGTTACCTGCGGACGGTTCGACGCGCGCTCGGCGCGCTGCAGGAACGCTTTCCCAGCGACGCGCCGGTAGCCGTCGCCGGCGCCAGTCTCGGCGGGCTCACCTCGATGCTCGTGGGCATGCGTGATCCCCGCGTCGGTGTGGTGTTCAGCCAGTCCGGATCGTTCTTCGACGCACGGATCGACAAGAGCGACAACGCATTCCGCTGGTTCGACCGCATCACGAGGGAGGTCGCCGGCATCAGCGCGACCACCGTCCGCAACGATCTGCACATCGGGATGGTCTGCGGTGCCCGTGAAGGCAACGAACGGCTCAACACGCGACTCGCCCTCGGGCTGATGAACAGCGGTTGGGACGTGGCGTACGAGAGGTTCAACGACCTGCACAACTGGACCGCTTGGCGCGACAGTCTCGACCCGATGCTGCCGAACCTCTTGCGCGAGGCATGGAGTGCGGTTGGATGACACACGTGTCAGGTGAACGCGTCGAACTCCAGGTCCCCGGCACCGAGGAGTCACTCGGTGTGATCCGCCATGGCCACTTCGGTCGTCCCGTGCTCGTCTTCCCGAGTGAGGCCGGCCGGGCGGAGGACTTCGCGAACAACGGCATGGTCGCGGCCGTGCAGGACCTCGTCGATGCCGGGCGGGTCAGCTTCTTCTGTGTGGACTCCCTCGACGGGTGGAGTTGGTCGGCCGACGAGCACCCCACCGAGGAACGTGCGCTTCGCCACCAGGTGTACAACCGGTGGTTGGAGCAGGCTGTGCTGCCCTACATCGAGCAGCAGCTCGGCACACGGCTGCCGATGATCACCGTCGGTGTCTCGATGGGCGCCTTCCACGCGGTGCACTTCGCACTGACGCACGCGCAGGCGGTCAGCCTCGGCATCGGACTCTCGGGCAACTACGACGTCACCACCTGGCACGGGTGGGGCGAAACCGGTGACGCGACGTACTTCGCGAACCCGATGCATTACGTCGCCGGTATGGAAGGTGAGCATCTCGACTGGATCCGGCAGCACGCGTCCGTGCTCCTGGTCGTCGGGGAGGGCCCCTTCGAATGGCACCCGACCCGGTCCCTTCCCTCAACCCGTGAATTCGCCGAACTGTTGGAACGCAAGGCAATTCCCCACGAGCTTGATGTATGGGGCCACGACAGCGCCCACGACTGGCCCTGGTGGCAGAAGCAGTTGGCCCATCACCTGCCCCGCTTCTGCTGACCACCGCCTCGACGAAGGAGACATCGAATGTCCGAACACCTCATCGGTCTGCTGCTCGGCGCGGAAGAGGACTGGCCCCAGGCGTTCGAGGAACTCGTGCGCCGGGTCGGCCCGATCACCGCACCCGACGGGACGACGCACGACATCCGCACGGAGCGAATGACGATCGAGCCGTTCAACCTGCGCGATCGTCCGCGCACCGACCTTGTCATCGACCGGCTCGCGCACTGGTACTACCACCCGCGCGAGTGGCTGAAGAAGGTCGCGCTGATGGACGACGTCTACCTGATGAACAGTCCGTTCACCTTCCAGGCGATGGAGAAGCACGCGGCGTACTGCGCGTTGATGCGCATGGGGATGAACGTGCCCGAGACCGTCCTGGTGCCGTACAAGAACCCGCTCGACAACGTCCGTTGGGCGTACACGTCCAGCAAGTACAACCGGTCCTTCGACCTCGACTCGGTTGCTGCCGAACTCGGTTACCCGATGTTCATGAAGCCGTTCGACGGCGGTGCCTGGCGCGGTGTGTCGATGATCCGTGACGAACGCGATCTGCACGCGGCGTACGACGAGTCCGGCGAGATGCTGATGCACCTGCAGAAGGCCGTCGACGGTTACGAGGTGTTTGCCCGGGCGCTCACCATCGGGCCGGAGACGATGGTGATGAAGTTCCGGCCGGACGAGCCGATGCACAACCGCTACGAAGTCGCCTACGACTTCCTCTCGCCGGAGGTCGGCGCCGAGGCCCGCACGATCGCGCAGACGGTCAACGCGTTCTTCCGCTGGGAGTTCAACAGCTGCGAGATGTTGGTCAAGGACGCAGTCGTGTACCCGATCGACTACGCCAACGCCTGCCCGGACGTCGCGATCACCTCGCTGCACTACTACTTCCCGTGGGCGATCAAGTCGCTGCTGAAGTGGTCGATCTTCTGCATGGTCACCGGGCGCAAGGCGAAGACACTGGTCGACACCGAGCCGTGGTTCGAGGTCGCCGACAAGGATGTTCCGTACAAGGCGAAGTTGGAGCGCTACCAGCAACTGGCCGACGAGCACTTCGAGACCGAGAAGTACCGCGAATTCTGCGAGCAGAGCCTCGGCCACGTCGATGAGATGGTGCTCGACTGGGTGCTCTCGGACGACTTCGACCGGCTGCTGGTCGAGACGGTCAAGTCGACCTACCCGCCGCACGAGCACGAGAAGTTCCTCGGCCACTTCCGCGGGCTGACCGGTCTGTGGGCCAAGGACGAGGCCAAGATCCTCGGCTGATCTTCGCGAGCCCACTGATCGGGACCGAATCTACTGAGCCCACTCGGTGGGTTCGGCCGAGAAGTAGTAGGTTCGCGGGCGCTCCCGTCAGTCGGTGTCGGCGACGATGAGTGCTTGGTCGAGATTACGCAGGATCGTGGTGACGGCCATCGCATTCGACATCGTGCTGGTGTCGAGCCACAGCCCGAGGCGGCCGGTCTGGTGCTCGAGGACGTTCCAGTGATCGAGCGTGGTGAGACCGTCGTCAGGAATGCTCTGGTCGCGCACGGGTGATCGCTCCCCAACGACGTCAGCACAGGGATGCAGTACGACCAGATGGACCGGTTCGGGTTCGGCGAGCTCGAGGAAGTCGTCGAGACGGTCACCGATGATGTCGTCGGCGATCACCGCGTCGAATCCCGCGGACCGGTAGACGTCGGCGAGGGTCAGGGCTCCGGCGTACCGCAGCAGCAGCTGCTCGATCGCTTCGATGCTCGGTGGCTCCGAGATCACTTCCTTGCCGCTGACCACGGTGTCGCCGATCAGGTCGCCGTCGACGAACACCGCTTTGGGCAGTGCCCGCGCCAGCGCCCGTCCGACGGTGGTCTTGCCGGCACCGGGGATGCCGGCGATGACGAACAGGCGTCCTTGCTCACTCACGTTTCCAACCATTCCAGTACCGAAAGTCCTCAGGCTCGCGGGGGTGACCCGCGAGTTCTGCGGACTTTCGCTCAGGAGCCGAGGGCGGTATCGACGATCTGCTTGGCCTCGTCCTGCACCCGCTTGAGGTGGTCGGCACCCTTGAACGACTCGGCGTAGATCTTGTAGACGTCCTCGGTGCCCGACGGACGCGCGGCGAACCACGAGCTCTCGGTGACGACCTTGAGTCCTCCGATCGCCGCACCGTTGCCCGGGGCCTCGGTCAACTTCGCGGTGATCGGCTCTCCTGCAACGGAATCCGCAGGGACGTCGTCGGGGGAGAGGGCCCCGAGCTTCGCCTTCTGCTCACGATCGGCCGGTGCGTCGATGCGCTCGTAGGCAGGTGCGCCGAACTTCTCGGTGAGCTCGGCGTAGTGCACGCTGGGGCTCTTGCCGGTGACAGCCTGGATCTCCGAGGCGAGCAGCGCCAGCAGGATGCCGTCCTTGTCGGTGGTCCAGACGGTGCCGTCCATGCGCAGGAAGGACGCACCGGCGGATTCCTCGCCACCGAAGCCGACGGAGCCGTCGAGCAGGCCGGGCACGAACCACTTGAAGCCGACCGGCACCTCCCACAGGGTCGCACCGATCGACGCGACGACGCGGTCGATCATGGACGACGACACGAGGGTCTTGCCGACCCGGTCGCTCTTCCAGTTCGGCCGCGCTCCGCCGTAGAGGTACTGGATCGCGACGGCCAGGTAGTGGTTCGGGTTCATCAGCCCGGCGTCCGGAGTGACGATGCCGTGCCGGTCGGAGTCGGCATCGTTGCCGGTGGCGATGTCGTACGTGTCGCGTTGGGCGATCAGGGACGCCATCGCGTAGGGGGAGGAGCAGTCCATGCGGATCTTGCCGTCCCAGTCGAGCGTCATGAACGGCCAGGCCGGGTCGACGTCCGGGTTGACGACGGTCAGGTCGAGACCGTGGCGTTCGGCGATCTCGGACCAGTACGCGACCGACGCGCCGCCGAGCGGGTCGGCGCCGATCCGGACGCCGGCATTGCGGATCGCTTCGATGTCGATGACGTTGGGCAGGTCGTCGACGTAGGTGCCGAGGAAGTCGTATCCCTTTGCGGCAGAACGGGCGTCGGCCGTGCGGCGCACACCGTCGAGGCCGGCCTTCAGGTAATCGTTGGCGGCTGCGGCGATGACCTTGGTGGCATCGCTGTCGGCGGGTCCACCATGCGGAGGGTTGTACTTGAAGCCGCCGTCGGCGGGCGGGTTGTGCGAGGGCGTCACCACGATGCCGTCGGCCAGACCCGGGCCCGTGGTGCGACCGCCGTTGGCGCGCAGGATCGCGTGGGAGACAGCGGGGGTCGGAGTGAAACCGTCGCGGTCGTCCACCAGCACCTCGACGTCGTTCGCGACGAGCACCTCGAGCGCCGTCGCCCACGCGGGTTCGGACAGACCGTGGGTGTCACGGCCGATGAACAGCGGCCCGTCGTAGCCCTTGTCTCGGCGGTAGTCGGCGATCGCCTGTGTGGTCGCGAGGATGTGCGCCTCGTTGAACGCACCCTTCAGCGACGACCCGCGGTGCCCGGAGGTGCCGAACACCACCTGCTGGTCGACGTTCTCCGGGTCGGGCGACACGTCGTAGTACGCCCGGACGAGAGCGTCGATGTCGGTCAGATCCGAGGACTGGGCAACCTGGCCCGCGCGTTCGTGGCTCATGCCTTCAGTCTGTCAGCCGTGCGCCCGTGTGTGCGGGCGCACGGCCGACGTCGTCAGGCCGATCAACCGAGGCGGACGTGTCCTGCCGGCAGCGGACGCGGCCGAGACCGAACCGAAGCCGCCACCGTGGTACCCGAACAGCGGCTGCGTGCCGCCGGCGGGACAGGTGCATTGAAACCCCGGGGTTATGGCCGGGTGTGCCGGCTATCCGACATCGGTGGACTTCACGGACGTCGTCCCGGAGTCGTCGAGGTTGTTGCCCTCGGTGGGTTCGGGTTGGGAGATCTGGTCGACCTGGACGGACTCGGAGTCGTCGCCCGAACCGACCACGGCTCCGGCCACCAGCTGCGCGCCCTCGTCCGCTGTCGTCACCGGTTGTGTGTCATCGGCCACGGTGCGCTGTTCGGTGGCGTCGTCGGCGTCCGCCGCGGGAGCCACGAACCACAGCGTCGACAGCGGCGGGAGGGTGATCGTCGCCGAGTAGGGCAGGCCGTCGAACGGTTCTTCGGTCGCCTCGACGGCACCGAGGTTGCCGCGCCCGCCGCCGCCGTAGTGAGCGGCATCAGTGTTGAGCACCTCGCGCCAGATCGCCTTGCGGGGCAACCCGACTCGCTTGTCGGCGTGCTCGACGCCGGAGAAATTGGTGATCGCCAGCAGGACGTCACGCTCCTGCTCGACACCGCGTCCCAGACGCAGGTAGGAGTAGGTGTTGCCCGACTCGTCGTCGGCATTGACCCAACGGAAACCCTCGCCCTTGTTGTCCTGGCCCCAGAGCGCTTCGTGCTCCTTGTAGACGCGGTTGAGGTCCTTCACCAGGGCGTGCACGCCCCAGTGAGCAGGCTGGTCAAGCAGCCACCAGTCGAGGCTGCGGCCGTCGGCCCACTCCGACTCCTGTGCGAACTCCGAACCCATGAACAGCAGTTGCTTGCCGGGGTGGGCCCACATGTGGCCGAGCAGTGCCCGCAGGTTCGCCAACTGCTGCCAGCGATCACCGGGCATCTTGCGCAGCAGCGAGCCCTTGCCGTGCACGACCTCGTCGTGGCTGATCGGCAGCACGAACTGCTCGCTGAACGCGTACACCAGACCGAAGGTCAGCTTGTGGTGGTGATGACCGCGGTTGATCGGGGCCTCGGCGAAGTAGTCGAGGGTGTCGTGCATCCAGCCCATGTTCCACTTGAACCCGAAGCCGAGGCCGTCGGCGCTGGTCGGCTTGGTGACGCCGGGCCAGGAGGTCGACTCCTCGGCGATCATCACCGTGCCCGGCACACGCCGGTACGCGGTCGCGTTCGTCTCCTGCAGCAGTTGGACTGCTTCGAGGTTCTCGCGGCCGCCGTACTTGTTCGGGATCCACTCGCCGGGATTGCGCGAGTAGTCGAGGTAGAGCATCGAAGCCACACCGTCGACGCGCAGACCGTCGGCGTGGAACTCCTGCAACCAGAAGATTGCGTTGGCGACCAGGAAGTTGCGCACCTGCGGGCGACCGAAGTCGAAGATGTAGGAGCCCCACTCGTTGTGCCAGCCCTTGCGGGGGTCGGGGTGCTCGTACAGCGCGGTGCCGTCGAACTTCGCCAACGCCCACTCGTCGGTCGCGAAGTGACCTGGCACCCAGTCGAGGATCACGCCGATTCCGTTGCGGTGCAACGAGGCCACCAGGTATTTGAAGTCGTCGGGCGAGCCGAAGCGGGAGTTCACGGCGTAGTAACCGGTCACGTGGTAGCCCCACGACGGCGGGTACGGGTGCTCCATCACCGGCATGAACTCGACGTGCGTGAAGCCGAGGTCCTTGACGTAGTTGACAAGGTGCTCGGCCATGTCGCGGTAGCTCATGCCCTGACGCCATGAACCCAGGTGCACCTCGTAGATGCTCATCGGGCCGTCGTGCGGGTCGTTCTCGAGGCGGTGCTCGAGCCACTGTTCGTCCTGCCACTCGTAGTGCGAGTCGACGACGATGGACGCCGTCGCCGGAGCGGTCTCGGCCTGCTGCGCCATCGGGTCGGACTTGCTGCGCCAGACGCGGTCGGCGCACAGCACGGAGAACTTGTACCGGGTACCCGCACCGACACCGGGGACGAAGATCTCCCAGACACCGGTGCCGCCGAGTCGACGCATCGGATGGGCGTAACCGTCCCACTGGTTGAAGTCGCCGATCACCCTGACACCCAACGCATTCGGGGCCCACACGGCGAACGAGGTACCGGTGACCTTCCCGGCCGGACCGTCGTAGGTGCGAACGTGGGCACCGAGGATGTTCCAGAGTTCCTCGTGACGGCCTTCGCCGAGCAGGTGCAGGTCCATCTCACCCAGCGTGGGCAGGAAGCGGAACGAGTCGTCGGCGACGTGCTCGACGCCGTCCTCGTAGGTGGTGACGATGCGGTAGTCGGGTTCCTGGTCGCCGTCGATGCGCGCCGACCAGATGCCGTCGGTGTCGTGCTCCATCGGGACGCGCGAACCGTCCTCGAGTTGTACCTCGACGGTCCTTGCGAGCGGACGCAGCGCCCGGACGTACACACCGCTCTCATCGCGCTGACCACCCAGGATGCTGTGCGGGTCGGTGTGCACGCCACGCAGCACCGCCGCTGCGGCGTCGGGGTCGAGGCGCGGCGGGGCCGGCCGATCGACGGTATCGGTATCGGAGTTCACAGCAGTCTCCTCGCTGTTGATGACGGACGCGGTGCCGTCGGCGGGCGCGGCCGAGTCGGTGGAGTTGTCGCCGAGCAGACGGTCGAGCGCGCCTACCGGGATCGGCAACCAGGTCGGACGGTTCTGTGCTTCGTAGAGCACCTCGTACGCGGCCTTGTCGGCCTCGAAGACGGTGACGAGCGGCGCGTGATCGGCCAGGCGGACACCGGACGCTTCTTCATAGCCGGCCAGGAACGCGTCCCGGCAGGCGGCGGCCCAGTCGGCCCGGTCACCGTCGACGGAGGCGGCGGCGTAGTCGAACGAACGAAGCATCCCCGCGACATCGCGCAGCGGGCAGTCGAGGTTGTTGCGGTCGCGCAGCGGACGTAGTGGCTCGCCCTCGAAGTCGAGCAGCACCCATCCGCGGTTCGGTACGTCGAGCACCTGGCCCAAGTGGTAGTCGCCGTGAATACGTTGCAGCGCAGGCCAGTTCGCGTCCTTCGCGCTGTCGAGCAGTTGCTGGAAGCGAGCACGGTGCCGGTTGATGTCGGAGTGCACGCGCGCCGCGACGTCGAACCGGCGGCGCATCTCGGCGACGACTGATTCAGCCCGTGCCGGAGTGACCGTCGCGGTCGGCATCGCATCGGCGAGCACGGTGTGCACCTCGGCGGTCGCGACGCCCAGAGCCCGGGCGTTCGCCGACCAGTCGGTGCCTGCCTCGGCGGCCTCGAGTGCCTCGCGCCACGCGTCCCGCACGTCGGGCAGGAATTCCTGCACGAACGCCAGGTGGCCGGCGGCGTGGCCGGTGCCGATCGTGTTGTCCGGCCACTGGCCGGTGAGATAGCCGATGGTCGCGGGCACCCGATTCGAGCCCTCGGCGGAGATCGCCGATTGCAACACGACGTCCGGGTTGAGGCCGTCCTGCAGCACGCGGAACAGCTTCACGATGACGGTGCGTCGATCGCCGGCGCGGTCCTCGGTGTCGATGATCATCGAGGTGTTCGACTGCTCACCCGACAACACCTTGGTGCGGACCACGGTCGGCATCCTGCGGCCGCGAGTACCGCTGCCCTGCACCCGAACCGACGCGGGCAAGACACCCTGCGGACGATCCTGCGTGCCCTCCTCGAACTGCACATCGGCGTGCCGGCCGCCGGTCACGATCGTTTCCAGCAGCGCGGTGACGAACACCGGGTCGTTGCAGCCGTCATACACCCAGCGCGTGCCCAGGGTCGAGTGTTCGGTGGTGCCGACCAGTGCGCGCTCTGCACCCTCCAGTGGGGCGCCACGGTAGGTCAGCGGCACCTGGAACAGGGTCGGCTGGGCACCGGAGGTGTCGAGCACCAGCGACACCTCGACCCCGACCTCGCCGGCAGGATCGTCGAAGCGATAGCTCCCGATCACCGACAACGCAGGCGTGCCGGATTTGCCTGTGTACCAGCGCTGCTCGCCGATCCAGGCCTCGATGAGTTCGTTCTTCGACGGCTCGAGGGTCGCCTTGTGCAAGATGGCCATCAGGTATCAGTTCACTCGCTTCCGACAGGGCGCAGCGACAACCAGAAGAAGTCGCGTGAGCCCAGGGTGAAGGTGGCGTTGCCGTCCTCGCCGACGACCGGGAAGTGCGCGCCGCCGAAGAGGTCACGCAGTCGGGCCCCGGCGAACTCCGAGCCCAACTGGATGGTGACCGACTGCGGACTGGACGACAGGTTGTTCAGGCAGAGCACCGAACGGATGGAGATCTGGTCGTCCGGGTCGTCCTCGGCAGCGATCGTGCGGGTGAACGCCAGCACCGTGTCGTTGTCGGTCTCGCGGACCACGAAATCGCCCAGACCGAACACCGGGTACTGCGCGCGGATGGCGAGCATCTCGCGCACCCAGTGCAGCAGCGAGGACGATTGCGCCATCTGCGCCTCGACGTTGACATTGTTGTAGTGGTAGACCAGCGAGCTGATCACCGGCAAGTACAACTTGCCCGGGTCGGCGGTGGAGAAGCCGGCGTTGCGGTCGGGCGACCACTGCATCGGGGTGCGGACGGCATCGCGGTCGTCCAACCAGATGTTGTCACCCATACCGATCTCGTCGCCGTAGTACAGGCATGGCGAGCCCGGCAAGGACAGCAGCAGTGCGTGGATGAGTTCGATCTCGGCGCGGCTGTTGTCGAGCAGCGAGGCGAGCCGTCGCCGGATGCCGACGTTGGCGCGCATCCGCGGGTCGGGGGCGTACCAGCCGTACATCGCGGCCCGCTCCTCCGGCGTCACCATCTCCAGCGTCAACTCGTCGTGGTTGCGCAGGAAGGTGCCCCACTGCGTCCCCTTGGGGATGGGTGGAGTCTCGGCCAGCACGTTGATGATCGGCGTGGCCTTCTCCTCCCGCAGCGAGTAGTACAGCCGCGGCATCACGGGGAAGTGGAAGCACATGTGGCACTCGGGTGCTTCCTCGGTGCCGAAGTAGTCGACGACCTCGTGCGGCATCTGGTTCGCCTCGGCGAGCAGCACGCGTCCGGGGTACTCGGTGTCGACCATCTTGCGCAGTTCGGCGAGGAACTCGTGGGTCTTCGGGTGGTTCTCGCCGTTGTGGCCCTCCTCCTCGAACAGGTAGGGCACCGCGTCCAGTCGGAACCCGTCGATGCCGAGGTCCATCCAGAACCGGACGATGTCGAACATCTCCTCTTGCACCTTCGGGTTCTCGAAGTTGAGATCCGGCTGGTGGGAGAAAAAGCGGTGCCAGAAGAACTGGCGGCGCACCGGGTCGAAGGTCCAGTTCGACACCTCGGTGTCGACGAAGATGATCCGTGCCTCGGTGTACTTGTCGTCGGTGTCGGCCCACACGTAGTAGTCGCCGTATGGACCTTCGGGGTCGCTGCGTGAGGCCTGGAACCACGGGTGCTGGTCGCTGGTGTGGTTCATCACGAAGTCGGTGATGATGCGGATGCCACGGGCGTGCGCCTGCGAGACCAACTCGGTGAACTCCGGCAGCGTGCCGAACTCGGGCAGGATCGCCTTGTAGTCGGCGATGTCATAGCCGCCGTCGCGCAACGGCGAGGCGTAGAACGGCGGCAGCCACAGGCAGTCGACACCCAGCCACTGCAGGTAGTCGAGGCGGTTGAGGAGACCGGTGAAGTCGCCCGATCCGCTGCCGGTGGAGTCGCCGAAGCCGCGCACGAGCACCTCGTAGAAGACCGCCTTGCGGAACCACTGCGGGTCGTGCTTGAGGCCGGGCTGCTGCAGGTTGAATCCCTGGACGCTCATCGTGCTCAGTACCTCCGCAGCTCGATGATGTGGACGGGTTCGGCGTCGACGCCGAGGCGGACGAAGTTGTGCTCACCCCAGTGCCAGTGCGCGTCGGTGATCAGGTCGTGCGCCGTGAACGCCTCGCCCTCGTGCAGTCCCAGCGCCTCGAGGTCGAGGTGCACCCAGGACTCGCGGGTGGAGTGCGGGTCGAGGTTGGCGACCACGATCACGACGTCGTCGCCGCGCTTCTTGGAGAAGACCATCAGCGAGGAGTCGTCGACCTTGTGGAAGGTGATGTTGCGCAGCCACAGCAGGCTCGGGTGATCGCGGCGGATCTGGTTGAGCCGGGTCAGGTAGGGCGCGAGGGTCTGCCCTTCCTTGGCGCCGCCGGGCTCATAGTCCTCCCAGTGACGGTTCTTGAACTCGTACTTCTCGTTGTCGATCTGTTCCTCGGCGCCCGGACGTGCGACGTGTTCGATCAACTCGTACCCGGCGTAGATGCCGTACGTCGGCACCAACGTCGCGGCGAGCGCGGCCCGCAGTTTCCAGGCGGTCGGACCGCCGAACTGCATGTACGGGGTGAGGATGTCGTGGGTCGTCGGCCAGAACGACGGACGCATGTAGGCCGCCGCGTCGCCGGCAAGCTCCTCGACGTACTCCTGCAATTCCTCGGGTTCGTTGCGCCAGGCGTAGTAGGTGTAGCTCTGCTGGAAGCCGATCTTGCCGAGCGTGTGCATCATGGCCGGACGCGTGAACGCCTCGGCCAGCCAGATGACGTCCGGGTGGTCCTTGGCGACGTCGTCGATCAGCCACTGCCAGAACTCGACCGGCTTGGTGTGCGGGTTGTCGACCCTGAAGATCTTGACCCCGTGGTCGATCCACACCTGCATGACGCGGCGGATCTCCGCGTAGATGCCCTCGGGGTCGTTGTCGAAGTTGAGCGGGTAGATGTCCTGGTACTTCTTCGGCGGGTTCTCGGCGAACGCGATCGTGCCGTCGGCGCGCGTGGTGAACCACTCCGGGTGCTCGGTGACCCATGGGTGGTCGGGGGCGCACTGCAACGCAAGGTCGAGCGCGACCTCCATGCCCTGCCGCTCCGCTTCGGCGACGAACGCGTCGAAGTCCTCCCACGTACCCAGGTCGGGGTTGAGGGCGTCGTGCCCGCCGTCCTTGCTGCCGATGGCGTACGGCGAGCCGGGGTCGTCCGGACCGGCGGTCAGGGTGTTGTTCGGGCCCTTGCGGTTGATCGACCCGATGGGGTGGACGGGTGTCAGGTAGAGGACGTCGAAGCCCATCGCGGCGATCGCCGGCAGGCGCTTCATCGCGGTGCGGAAGGTGCCGGTGCGCCACTTGCCGGTGGCCTCGTCGAACTCCGCGCCCTCCGAGCGCGGGAAGATCTCGTACCAGGCGCCGGCCAGAGCGCGCTCCCGCTCCACCCACCAGGCGAATTCGCGACTGGGGGAGACGGCGTCGCGCAACGGGGTGCGGTGCATTGCCTCGACGACTGCCGGGTCGGTGCCCGCGGCCAGACGCTCGCCGGGCTCCTTGGACTCGTCGCGCAAGGTGGTGACGGCGTCCTGCAGGAGGGTGCGGTCGGCGTCGTCATGGTCGAGCTTCACGGCGCGTTCCAGCACGCGCGCACCTTCCTCGAGCATCAACTCGACGTCGACGCCGGCTGCGACCTTGATCGTCGCGTCGTGTTCCCAGGTGCCGTACGGGTCGCTCCAACCCTCGACCCGGTAGCTCCACCAGCCGGGGCGGTCGGCGCTGATCGTGCGGACCCAGTGGTCGAGACCGGGGTTGGTGCAGCGCATCGGAAGCAGGGTGGTCTGCCCGTCGGGATCGGTGATCGCGACGGACGCGTTGACGGCGTCGTGGCCTTCGCGGAAGACCGTCGCCTCGACGTCGAATTCCTCGCCGACGACGGATTTGGCGGGGAACGCTCCGCCCTCGACGGCGGGTTTGATCCCGATGACCGGAATGCGGCCGATAGGGGACTGGGGCTGGGTTGTGGTGGGTGCCGAAGTCACCGTCCGAACCTATCGGAAAGGCCCTTCACCAGTGCTGGTGAAGGGCCCCTCCATTCGGCCTGTTCGGGCCGTCTGCTCAGTGCGTGGACTCAGACGTTCCAGATCCGCTCGCGGTAGTCGCGCATCGAACGGTCGCTGGAGAAGAACCCGGTGCGCGCGACGTTGAGGATCGCCATCCGCGTCCACGCGTCGGAGTCGCGGTACGCCTCGTCCACCCGAGCCTGGGCGTCCAGGTAGGACTGGTAGTCGGCCAGTGCCATGAACGGGTCCTGGGTGAGCAGGTTGTCGACGAACTGCGCCGCGAGCCGGCGGTCGCCGCCGGTGAAGTGGCCACTCGCCAGCAGGTCGATCGTGGCGCGCAGGTTCTCGTTCGACTGGTAGTAGGACTCCGGGTCGTAGCCCTTCGCCCGCAGCTCCTCGACCTGCGGCTCGTCCATGCCGAACAGGAAGAAGTTGTCGTCGCCGACGAGTTCGCGGATCTCGACGTTCGCGCCGTCGTCCGTGCCGATCGTCAGCGCGCCGTTGAGGGCGAACTTCATGTTGCCGGTGCCGGACGCCTCCTTGCCCGCGAGCGAGATCTGCTCGGACAGGTCGGCGGCCGGGATGAGCTTCTCGGCGAGCGTGACGTTGTAGTTCGCCGGGAAGGCGACCGACATGAAGTTCTTGACCCGCTCGTCGGCGTTGATGGTCTGTGCGACGGAGTTGATCAGGAAGATCGTCTCCTTCGCGATGTGGTAGCCCGGCGCCGCCTTCGCACCGAACACGAACGTGCGCGGGACGACGGACTCGGTCGAGACCCGTCCGGAAATGATGCCGTCGTACATCGAGACGATGTGCAGCAGCTTGAGCGACTGACGCTTGTACTCGTGCAGACGCTTGACCATCACGTCGAGCATCGCGTCGCGGGGCAGGTCGAGACCGTCGCGCGCCTTCAACAGGTTGTACAGGCGCTCCTTGTTGGCCTGCTTGACCTGCGCGAACTGCTGACGGAAGTTCGGGTCGTCGGCGAACGGCTCGAGCTTCTTGAACTGCTCGAGGTCGGTCACCCAACCGTCACCGATCGCGTCGGTGACCAGGTCGGACAGCTTGCGGTTGGCGAGGAATACGAAGCGGCGCGGTGTGACACCGTTGGTGACATTGGTGAACTTGTCCGGCCAGTAAGCGGAGAAGTCGGGGAGCACCTTGTCGCGCAGCAACTGGGAGTGGAGTTCGGCGACACCGTTCACCTTCGAGGAGCCGATGGTGGCCAGGTAGGCCATCCGCACCGAACGCTCGGGGTGCTCGCTGATGATCGACATGCGACGAGTGCGCATCTCGTCGCCGGGGAAGGCTTCGGCGACTTCCTCGAGGAAGTTCTTGTTGATGCGGTAGATGATCTCCAGGTGGCGCGGCAGCAGCTTGCCCATGAGCTCCACCGACCAGACCTCGAGGGCCTCGGGCAGCAGGGTGTGGCAGGTGTAGGCGAAGCACTGCCGGGTGATGTCCCACGCGTCGTCCCAGTCGAATCCCTTGATGTCGACCAGAATCCGCATCAGCTCGGGGATCGCGATGACCGGATGGGTGTCGTTGAGCTGGAAGACGATCCGCTCGGGCAGGTGATGCAGGTCGAAGTCCTGCGGCAGCGTGTTCTCGATGAAGTCGTGCAGCGAGCACGCGACGAAGAAGTACTGCTGCTGCAGGCGCAACTCCTTACCCTGCGGGGTGGAGTCCTCGGGGTAGAGCACCTTGGAGATGTTCTCGGCGAAGGTCTGCGAGCGCACCGCCTCGGCGTAGTCGCCGGAGTTGAAGATCTGCAGGTCGAACGCCTGGGTGGCCTTCGCGCTCCACAGACGCAGGGTGTTGACCGTGTGGTTGCGGAAACCCGGAACCATCTGGTGGTAGGGGATACCGAGGACGTTCCAGCCCGGGATCCAGCGCGAGCGCTCGCGGCCCTGGTCGTCGGTGTACTGCTCGGTGCGGCCGCCGAAGTCGACGCGTACCTGGCGCTCGGGGTGCGGGAACTCCCACGGGCTGCCGAGCGAGAGCCAGGAGTCTGGCACCTCGACCTGACGGTTGTCCTCGAAGGTCTGGCGGAAGATGCCGTACTCGTAACGGATTCCGTAACCGATGCACGGCACGTCCATCGTGGCGAGCGAGTCGATGAAGCAGGCTGCGAGCCGGCCGAGACCACCGTTGCCGAGGCCGGGCTCGATCTCTTGTGCACGCAGGTCGGCGATGTCGATGCCGCACTCACGCAGTGCTTCCGCGGCGATGTCCTGCAGGTCGGTGGCGAGCAGGGCGTTGCTCAACTGTCGACCGAGCAGGTACTCCGCCGACAGGTAGCCGACGGTCTTGGTGCCACCCTCGCGGCGCTTGGCTCCGGTGTCGAGCCAATCGGCCATCATGTACTTACGCACCGTCTTGGCCAGCGCGATGTACTGGTCGTTGATCGTCGAACGCGACAGCAGGACGCCCTGACCGAAGTTCAGTTCCCGCAGAAAGTGGTTGACGAAGCGCTCCACCGTGGGAGTCGGTGACTGCACCGCACCGGTGGCGATGTCGCTCAGCACCGGCAGGGTCGGACCCACCCGGTGCACGTCGGTGGTGGGCGACTCGTCGCTCGCGTACTCGTTCTTGCTGACGTCGGTCATGACAGGTGCTGCTCCATCGATCGGCTCCGGTGAACGGCGTACCGCTCGCTGCTCGCACGCGTGCCGGGGCACACGCAACGCGTCCGCAGCATAGCGACGGCGACTGAACTTCCCACAGCCCGAAACCGTGCGTCGGCAGGTGATTCTCGTCTCGCGGACATCGGCGGATTCGGCGCGTTACCGCGGTCTTCGTACGATGGCTCGGTGTTCCTGCCCCTCAGCTACCTGCTCGGCGCTGCGCTACTCGCGCTCGCCGGGTACGGCGCCTTCCTGACCGCTCGCGGACGTGCGATCGACAACGCACTGTTCTATCTGCTGTGCGCGGTCGAGGTGCTGATGATCCTTGCGCTCGTGCTCGGGTTGGTCACCTGGAACGAGGCCGATGCGCAGATGAACAAGGGTGTGTTCGCCGCCTATCTGATCGGGATGGTCATCGCCACTCCGATCGCCGGGTTCTGGGCCTTCGCTGATCGTGAAACCCGTTGGGGCACTGGCGTTCTCGTGGTTGCAGCGACCGGGTTGCTGGTCATGACCGTGCGGCTCGTTCAGTTGTGGGGCGGTTATGCCGCGTAGTCGCACGAACGCCGGCCCGGGACGCATCCTGGTCGCCGTCTACGGCGTCTTCGCGCTGGCAGCCACGGGGCGCTCGATCATGCAGGTGGCCCAGAGTTGGCCCGACCCGCCGCTTCCTTACCTGCTGTCGGCGCTCGCGGCAGTCGTCTACGTCATTGCGACTGTCGCGCTGGCGATGGGCGACCGGTTGCGTCTCGCGCTGGCGACGATCGGGTTCGAGTTGTTGGGTGTGCTCGCCGTCGGTACGTGGAGCTACCTGGACGCGGACCGTTTCCATGACAAGACCGTGTGGTCACATTTCGGACAGGGTTACGGCTACGTCCCACTGATCCTCCCCATCCTCGGCCTGCTCTGGCTGGGTTCCTCCACGCGCTCCTCCATACGCTCGGCCGGCGGGTCGCGGTCAGTTTGAGCCGTTCTCGAACCGCCCGGTTGAGCCTGGAGCATGACGAAGGCTTGTACTGAGCTGTCGCTTCACCGCTGGTTGAGCCATGCGCCCGACGGAGGTTTGTGCTGAGCTGTCGCTTCACCGCTGGTTGAGCCATGCGCCCGACGAAGGAGGGCGCATGCGCCGAAACCCGGTGACCATGATCGGATTCCTGACCACCCGGGACTGATTCATGAAGCGTCGTGCACGGAGTCTGGGTAGGTGATGTAGGTGCGGCCGGTGCGGGAGGTCCAGGTACAGACTCCGTCGTCGCTCATGTGGTAGTCCCAGTGCTTCTTCGTCTTCGCGTCGTGATGGTGACGACAGAGCGCGGCGAGGTTGTGCCCGACGGTCGGCCCCTGCGGCCATTCGATGACGTGGTCGATGTCGCACCTGATGGCGGTCCTGGTGCACATGGGGAACCGGCAGGTTTGGTCGCGTTGCTGCACGAACTCCCTGATCCTGGGCGTGGGCTCGTACGCCGTCGTCGAGGTTTCACAGGTGACTCCGGTGTCGGCGTCGACCAGTGCTCGGGTGAGGCGGCAACCGAACTGGTCGATCAACGCGTCGAGCACCTCGGGTGGGATGAACCCGATCCCGGCGATGCGTGCCCACCCGGTGGTGTAGCAGTGGTCCGATTTCCTTGCTGTTGAGCCGGATTCGGGACCGGAAGCGCCGGAAGCGCCGGAAGCGCTGGGGGTACTGGGGGTGTTGGTGGGCTGGTCGGTGGTGTTCGGGCCGCGTGGGGACGTGGCGGACTGTCCGGGTGGTGGTGATCCGTCGTCCGGGGACGCCTCGGGCTCGTGTTCCACGTCGTCGGTGGCGCGTTTGGTGGCCGTCGCAGCCTGTTCCTCGCGTTCCTCGCGTTCCTCGCGTTCCTCGCGTATGACAGGGACCTGGATGACGACCTGGTAGGAGATGTCGGCGCCTTGTGTGACGAGGTCGTGCAACGCGCCGAGGCGCAGTTGTCCGAGTGTCGGCTTCGATTCGTCGGGGTCGTCACCCTCGGGTGGGTTCTTGGCGCGTTGATCAGCCAGTTGGTCGACGGCTCCGTAGATGCGGGCGATCTGGTCGGCCGGGCCGATGGCGCACAACTCGGCCATGCCCGGGATGTCGCAGGGGCGAACCCAGACACCGGTGGCGTCTTTGGCTTCCTTCTGGCGGGTCTTCTTCGCGGCTTCTTTTTCCCATTGGGTCACCAGTGCGCGCGCGGCGCTCTTCACTTTGAGGTAACCCCAGGTGTCGAAGCCTTTGGTGTCGAGTAGGTGTTGCTCGACCCGGCGGGAGGTTTCGGGTGAGGCGTTCACCAGCTCGGAGGCAACGAGGCTGACTTTCCAGTACGGGATCGAACCCTCGACCGCCGCAGCCAGCAGCCCGGGTGTTTTGGTGCACGCGTCGATGGAGTTGCTCATTTTGCTCGACGCGGTGCGGGGAGCCATCTGACACGCAGCCGCCAGGTCGGTGTCGGCGAACGACGCCTGATGACCGAGCGCGTGCTCGACCTTCGCCGTGACCCCGGTGTCGGAATCGACCAGTTCTTCATCGATCGCTGCGTACCTGGCCATGGCCATGGCCTGCACGGCTTGGGAGATCGATGCCAACTGCGTGGAACCGGTCACTGCTTTCTCGAGCATGCGATGGTTATCGACGTCGACGGGTCGGGCGGTGGCGATGTCGCCGGCGTTGTGGACGGCGTCTGCGTGCAGTCTGTGGAACGCGACCTGCGACATCTGAACCGCGAACTCCAGGACCTCCGACGGCGACCCCAATGCATCGACCAGTTGCTTCAACAAACGCTGCTTGCGTGCCGAGATCGATTCCAGCAGAACGAATTCCACCGGAGACTCCGGTTCGTAGAACTCGTAGCTGATGCCCATGAAGAAACTCTAGGCGGGACCACCGACAACCTCCGTCGGCCGGTTTGCGTAGGGCGCACGGGACAGAACTTTGCCAAGTTCTTACCTGTGGAGATCTTCCGTCCCAGGGCAGGAGGTCGCACGATGCAAGGGCTGTTCTTGCTTCTGGAGGTTCTGATGACGGCTCGATTCATGCGCACCGTTGCGCCCCTTGTTGCGGCGTCTGCTGCGTGCGGACTGTTGGTCGGCTGTGGGGGTGGATCCCCGGAGGCGGAGTCCAGCCCGCCGTCGTCGACGACCACCTCCGCCGCGTCGCCGACGACCTCGAAGACCACGTCGACATCGGCGACGCCCACCAGTCAGACCAGCAACGCGACCTACGCCGGCGCGCCCGGTGTGCCCGAAGCTGCGAAGCACAAGACGGACGCCGGCGCGATTGCGTTCGCGACGTACTACAACGACCTAATCAATGACCTCGGCCTGAAGCCGATGAAGGCAGTCCTTGACCCGCTTGCGAATGACACATGCAAGACGTGCCGCGGGCACGAGGAGACAATCGACTCAAACGTCGCCAAGAAGAATCGTTTCGACGGGACGCAATTCATTCTCAAGCGAGCCTATAAGCGGTCGGATGGAACCATTGGGCTCGTCGTCGACCTACCAGCGGTCAACATTGTGGATTCAAGCGGCGCGATTGCGCAGGAGTTCCCCAAGGAACCGAGACAGTCCCGGGTCTTCCATCTCGGATGGAGCAAGTCGGGCTGGCGGGTCAACGAGATTCAATACGATCTGACGGTCACATCATGAGGAGCATCGCACGGGTCCTCACCGTCAGCGCCGTCGTGCTCGGCACACACGCCTACGCCGCACTCGACCCGCTGCCGGCAAGCGCAAACGGACCTGGGTGTCGTAACTGTGCTGTCACGGGAGGGGGAGCGGCCGTTGGCTTGTCTCGTCAAGAGGCCGCCTCGTTACCTCCCAAGAAGAAGGCGACATTCGTCGAGGCAGGCAAGAAGGTGACCAAGGAAGTGCCATACCAGTACGTCACGCTCCTTGCCTGCGGGAACAACAGCCCGGTCGGTCAGACCGAGATCGGGTGCACAGTGGCGTACGAAACCTGCCAGGGCGCAAACGTCGAAGGGCCCTACACGCGGATCTACCGCAAACTGTTGAGCCCCGACGCAGCTAGCTCGAACGTGTGGGAGAACGTCGGCACGACGTGCTTCCCGACGGCGGTCCCGAATGCGGTGCAACGTCCGCGCTTGACGTTGGCGATGATTCGCAGCCAGTGGGAGCGCACCCAGTTCGCGAAGCCGACCGTCTCGATGCAGCCGATCGGTGGGAAGACGCTCGTGACGTTGCCGACGTTCTTCCAGTTGGCCTATCCAGCAACGGGATTCCAGCCGAACGAGATCAACACCGTGAACCTGCTCGGCCATCAGGTGCGGATCAAGCCGACGTTCAAGCACAACGTGTTCAGCTACGGCGACGGCGGTTCGAGTGGTCCGACGCAGTCCGGTGGCGGTGTGTACCCGGACGGCGACATCAAGCATGCATACGACAAGTCGGGCACCTACGTGACCAGTGTCTCGACGACCTACGGCGGCCAGTACTCGGTCGACGGCGGCGAGTGGGCGGACATCCCGGGATCGGTGACCGTGGCCGGACCGAGTTCGCAGATCCAAGTCGTGACGACGAAGAATCAGTTGGTGAACAACTAGGCCGTCCGGTCGGGTTCGCGTGAATCTGACGTGGTCTCGATCGCGGCGCTCGCCCTGGGGGCTCGCACCTACTCGACCGGCGTGTGGTGAATCAGTAGGCCGTCCGCCCGGGTTCGCGTGAATCTGACGTGGTCTCGATCGCGGCGCTCGCCCTGGGGGCTCGCACCTACTCGACCGGCGTGACCCGGGTCTCGCACCTCGAGCGACCCGCTTCGGAGGGTGCTGCTCAGCGGGAGGGTGCCTTGAAGATCGCCAAGGACGCAGCGCGCATCGGGTAGCCGGCGCTGTGCTCGATCGTCGTCGACGGGATGTCCGCCGGGTTGTCGATCGCGCTGTCCCACAACAGTTCCCATGCGTGCCCACTCGAGCTCGACGGTAGCGAGATGGTGGCGTGGTCGCAGCTGCCGTGCAGCACCAGCAGCAGGTTGTCGTCACCGATGTTGTCGCCGTCGAAGAGTGCCTGCACTGTCCGCGTCGATCCGTCTGCCCAGGCATCCGAGGTCATCGCGGCGCCGTCCTGATCGAACCACCGCAGCACCGGCGACGAGCCGGTGTCGTGGTCGGGCAGGAACTCACGTTGACGCAGTACCGGGTGCGCGGCACGCAGGGAGGTCAGATAGGCGGTCGTGTCGATCAGATCGCGCTGCCAGGGCTCGAATCCCCAGTCGAACCAACTGATCTCGTTGTCCTGGCAGTAGGCGTTGTTGTTGCCGCCCTGCCCGCGTCCGAACTCGTCGCCGCCGAGCAGCATCGGCACTCCCGCACTCAACAGCAGCGTTCCGAGCATATTGCGGACGACCCGTCGGCGCAGCTTCTCGGTCTCCTCGTTCGCGGCCGCATGCCCCTCCACCCCGAAGTTCCACGAGAGGTTGTGTTCCGAACCGTCGCGGTTGCCCTCGCCGTTTGCGCCGTTGTGCTTGGAGTTGTACGCCGTCAGGTCAGCGAGTGGGAAGCCGTCGTGAGCGGTCACGTAGTTGACCGATGCGATGGGGGAGCGGGAGCCGAAGGTGTCCTGCGAACCGCCGATGCGCATGGCGAGTTCAGCGACGCCGTGCCCGGGGTGGCCTGCGGCATCAGCGGCGAGGTCACGCAGCCAGAAGGTGCGGACCGCGTCCCGGAACTTGTCGTTCCAGTCGGCCATCGGGTGCGGGAACTGACCCGTGCGCCAGCCGTGCGAACCGATGTCCCATGGCTCGGCGATCAGCTTCACCCGGCTGAGCACCGGGTCGGTGCGCAGGGCCATCAGGAACGGGTGGTCGGGGTGGAAGGAGTCGTCCCGCTCACGCCCGAGCGCGACCGCGAGATCGAATCGGAACCCGTCGACATGCATTTCGGTGACCCAATAACGCAGCGAGTCCAGCACCATCCGCAGCGGCGTCTCGTGCGTCATGTCGATCGTGTTACCGCACCCGGTGACGTCGACGTCGTGACCACGCGAATCGAGACGGTAATAGTTCGACTGGTCGAGACCACGCCACGAGAGGGTGGCCCCGGTCGAAGCTCCCTGCTCGGCGGTGTGGTTGTAGACGACGTCCAGGATCACCTCGATACCCGCGCGGTGCAGCAGTTTGACCATGCCCTTGAACTCATCGATCGCACCCTGCGGATCGGACGCGTACGCGTACCCGGCGTGCGGGGCGAAGAACCCGAGCGTGTTGTAACCCCAATAGTTCGACAGCCCGAGTTTGACCAGGTGCGGCTCGCTGGTTGAGGCGTGGATCGGCAACAGCTCGATCGCGGTCACGCCCAGCCGCTGCAGATGGTTGATCGTCGCCGGGTGCGCGACTCCCGCGTAGGTGCCCCGAAGTTCCTGCGGCACATCAGGATTCAGCATCGTCAAGCCGCGCACATGTGCTTCGTAGATCACCGTGCGATCCCAGGGCGTGAACAACTGAGAGTCGCCGTCCCAGTCGAAGTGGTCGTCCACGATCACATTGCGCGGCATGTCCGGTGCGCTGTCGCGGTCGTCCCGCACTGATCCGTCGCCGCTGAACGCCGCGTCCACTTCGTGCCCGAAAACGGTCGGATTCCAACGGACTTCTCCGTCGACCGCGCGGCCGTACGGGTCGAGCAACAACTTCGAGGGGTTGTAGCGCAGACCCTCCTCGGGTCGCCACGGACCCTCCGCCCGGTACGCGTAACGCGTCCCAGGCCCGACCCCGGCCACTGCACCGCACCAGACGCCGCCGCGGTGCCGGGTGAGCGGCACGCGTGACTCGGTGCCCGACTCGTCGAAAAGACACAGATCGACCCGCCAAGCGCGGTCCGCCACGACGGCGAACTCGGCGCCGTCGGCTGTGAGAGTGACCCCCGGGGCTGCTGGTGCATCGAGTGAACGTGGGACTGAAGCGACCGGTCGGGTGGGCATGAGGGAAAGCCTACGGTCGACTACCCTGGCGACCATGACTGATCCCACAGCACTGCCGAACTTCCCGACGTCCGGAAACCAGAACGGCAACCCGTCCGAGCCCCAGGCTCAGGAGGGTCAGCCCACGTTTGCCGGCCCGAACGACGAGTCGCCCGCGCGTGACCGCGTCGTCGAGGCACTGCGCTCGGTCGGCCTCAACCCCGAGGTCGACGAGGACGGCGACGTCAGCTACCTCCTGCCCGCAGGCGAGGACGCCCCTGAGGGCACCCCCGAGCAGCAGCTGTTCGTGCGCGCGATCGACGGCGAGCCGGCCATGATCCGCGTCTTCGGCCAGTGGCAGATCGGCGACGACGTCCCGGCCGACCTCAACAAGCGTCTGCTCGCGGCGAACGACATCACGCTGAGCCTGAACATCATCAAGGCCGGCATCGCCAACGGCAACCTCGTCGTCACCGGCGAGCACCTCATCACTCCCGAGTCCGACCTGCCGATGTTGCTGCAGTCGACCACCCAGATGGTGGTTCACGCGGTGCAGATGTGGCACCAGGCCGCCACCAGCGATGGTCCGCACGCGGCGACCGGCGGCGAGGGCGACGGCCTGAACGGTCAGGCCTGATGACCGCGTACGGGGAGTTCGTCTCCACGCAGGTCGACGGCGGCATCGCGGTGCTGCGTATCGACCGCCCGAAGATGAACGCCCTGAACGAGGAGATCCAGGAAGGTCTCGCGGCGGCCTCGCTCGCGTTGACCAAGGACAACTCGGTCCGTGGTGTCGTGGTGTACGGCGGCGAAAAGGTCTTCGCCGCGGGCGCCGACATCAAGGAGATGCGCACGGCTTCGTACGCCGACATGGTCAAGCGGGCCGGACGCCTGCAGGATTGCTTCGCGTCGATCGCCGCCATCCCGGTGCCGACCGTGGCGGCGATCGCCGGCTACGCCCTCGGAGGAGGATGTGAACTGTCCATGGCGTGCGACTTCCGGGTTGCGACGAACGACGCCAAGCTCGGTCAGCCGGAGATCCTCCTCGGACTGATCCCGGGTGCGGGCGGGACGCAGCGTCTGACCCGTCTGGTCGGTCCGGCGAAGGCCAAGGACCTCGTCTTCACCGGCCGCATGATCGACGCCCAGGAGGCGCTCGCGATCGGCCTCGTCGACGAACTCTGCGAGCCCGGTGACGTGCTCGGTGCGGCCAAGGTCAAGCTGAAGCCGTTCGTGAACGGTCCGGCGATCGCACTGCGCGCCGCCAAGGCTTCGATCGACCAGGGCCTCGAGGTCGACCTGCAGACCGCGTTGCGCATCGAGAGCGCGCACTTCGCCGGTCTGTTCGCGACCAAGGACCGGCAGATCGGCATGGACTCGTTCGTCGAGAACGGTCCGGGCAAGGCGCAGTTCACCGGCGAGTGACGCCGGACGCAGCGACGCTGCAGCAAAGGCTCCACGAAGGGTGGTGCCGCACCCGCCGCACGGCGAGGTTCGGCACTACCCTTCGACATGTTCGGGTGAGAAAGGAATCCCAAATGACGATCAAGCAGTGGAACATCCCCTCCGACTGGCAGGAGCCGTTCGTGGCGAAGCTGACGGAGCGCGGAGCGTCCGGAACGGTCGTCAACACGGCCCTCGAGGCGATCGACGACAAGTGCAAGGCCACGGGCGAGGAGCCGCTCGCGCTGTTCGGTGAACCGCGCGCCTACGCCGAGAGCGTGATCCTGCCCGACACCAAGGCCGCGTCCCGATCGCGCACCAAGGCAATCGCTTTGGCCCTGCTCGGACTTCTCGGCATGTTCCTCACGCTGTGGGGCTGGGCCGCGATGCAGAAGGACACCGACAAGCTGATCGGCATGTCGCCCGTCGTCATCTTCGTGATCGGCGCGCTGCTGTGCCTGGGTGCCGCGATCGCGGATGCCCTGCTCGGTGCCAAGGCCGACGTCGTCCACGGCGCGCCGCAGAAGGGTTCGGCGCTGCTGCTCAACAAGCTCGGGCCGTGGATCATCGTCGCTCTCACGCTGGTGGGCATGCTGCTCATCTGGGTACGCAACAACTGAACGATCTGACGCAACCCCGATAGTTACCTGCGGGTAACACGGGGTTAGGCTGAAACCAGTCCCATGCGGTTGCCCGTGTCTGCGGCACCGCCCAACACGACAGAAGGACGCGCATGAACATCGTCGTATGCGTCAAGTACGTGCCGGACGCCCAGGGCGACCGCACGTTCGAGGACGACAACACCACCGACCGCGACGGCGTCGACGGTCTCCTCTCGGAGCTCGACGAATACGCGGTCGAGCAGGCGTTGCGCATCGTCGAGGCCGGTGAAGGTGAAGTCACCGCTCTCACCGTGGGTCCCGAGGGTGCCGCCGAGGCGCTGAAGAAGGCGCTGCAGATGGGCGCCCACAAGGGTGTTCACGTGCTGGACGACGCGATCGCCGGTTCGGACGCAATCGCCACCTCGCTGGTGCTGGCCGAGGCCGTCAAGAAGATCGGCTCGCCCGACATCGTGATGACCGGTGTGTCCTCGACCGACGGCGTGATGGCCGTGGTCCCGGCGATGCTGGCCGAGCGACTGGGCCTGCCCCAGGTCACCCAGCTGTCCGAACTGTCGGTCGCCGACGGCAAGGTCACCGGCCGCCGTGACGGCGACATCGCGTCCGAGAACCTCGAGGCATCGCTGCCCGCCGTCGTCGGCGTCACCGACCAGACGGACGAGGCGCGTTACCCCTCGTTCAAGGGCATCATGGCCGCCAAGAAGAAGCCCGTCGAGACATGGTCGCTGGCCGACCTCGGCGTCGACGCGGGACAGGTGGGCCTGGAGAACTCGTGGACCAAGGTCGTCGGCGCCGACAAGCGTCCGCCGCGTGAGCAGGGCACCGTTGTCACCGACGAAGGTGATGGCGGCAAGAAGCTCGCCGAGTTCCTGTCCGCCCAGAAGTTCGTCTGATCAGTCACGAGACAAGGAGATTCGTCATGGCTGAAGTTCTCGTCCTGGTCGACCACACCGATGGCACCGTCAAGAAGACCACCGCGGAGTTGCTGACGATCGCACGTCAGATCGGCACCCCGTCGGCCGTGTTCGTCGGCAGCAACGTCGAGGCCGCACGTCCGCGTCTGGCTCAGTTCGGCGCTGAGAAGGTGTACGTCATCGACAACGCCGACGTGCAGGACTACCTCGTCGCACCGCTCGCCGAGGCCCTCGCCGCCGTCGTCGAGCAGGCGTCCCCGGCTGCTGTGCTGCTGCCCTCGACCCCGCACAACAAGGAAGCCGCCGCGCGACTGGCGATCAAGACCGGTTCGGGTCTGATCACCGATGCGGCTGCTGTTGAGGTCGACGGCGACACCGTCACCGCAACACAGTCGGTGTTCGCCGGCTCCTACACCACCAGGTCGCAGGTGACCAAGGGCTTGCCGATCATCACCGTGAAGCCGAACATCCTGCCGCCGACCGCGTCGCAGGCCGGTGCGGCCGTGGTGAACGTCGACGTCCAGGTGTCCGACGCCGCCAAGGGCGCGAAGATCACCGACCGTCAGCCGAAGCAGAAGTCGGGTCGTCCCGAACTCACCGAGGCCGCGATCGTGGTCTCCGGTGGTCGTGGCACCGGCGGTGACTTCGGTCCGGTCGAGGAGTTCGCCGACTCCCTCGGCGCTGCCGTGGGTGCCTCGCGCGCCGCGGTCGACGCCGGTTGGTACCCGCACTCCAACCAGGTGGGTCAGACCGGTAAGCAGGTCAGCCCGCAGTTGTACGTCGCTGCCGGCATCTCCGGGATGCTTCTATGTCGTGTCAAGCAGCTGGCGCGAGCACTTCTGGTCCTGGGTGGGTCGCGGCGAGGGTGCGGAAGATCTGCCGTCCGACGTAGCGCTTGAGGCAGCGTCGGATTTCCTTGCTGGTCTTGCCCTCGGCCAGGCGCCGTTGGACGTAGGCCCGGGTGTCTGGGTCAGTTCGCATGCGGGTCAGCACGATGGTGTTCAGTGCCCGGTTGAGCCGGCGGTCGCCGCCGCGGTTGAGGCGGTGACGCACGGTGTTGCCGGACGAGGCGGGGATTGGTGCAGTGCCGGCGATCGCGGCGAAGGCCGCTTCGCTACGGATGCGTCCAGGGTGGGACCAGACGGTCAGGATGATGGCTGCGGTGACGGCGCCTACGCCGCGCAATTCGAGGAGCTCGGGCGCCTCGGCGGTGACGATCTCGGTCAGTCGCTGACGGTTCTCGAACAGCTCCTCATCGAGCACGAGCACGCGCTTGGCCAGTCGGACTGCCTCAGCGCGGGCGGTCGCCGTCCCGATCCCTTCCTCGCGACGTCGCCATCCAGCGATGGTGGTGACCTGCTGGGAAGTCAGAGACTTTCGGGCATCGACGCCGAGGTCGTGACTGCGCAGCATCGAGGTCAGTGCGTTGATGCACCTGGTCCGCTCGACGTTGAGGTGCTCACGGGCGACGGTGAGGACCCGCAGCGCGGTGTGCGCTTGACCGGCGCGGCGATCACGTAGCGAGGCCAGCGGCATGACCAAGCTGGCACGGGCAGCGAGGACAGCGTCAAGAGCGTCGGTCTTCCCGCGGCCACGTTCGCGCCGAGGGGTTGGTGCTTCGACCACGCGGTAGCCCGCATCAGACAGGACGTCGCTGAGAACAGCCCCGTAGGAGCCAGTTCCTTCGGCGGCGATCAGCACCGAGTCGAGATCACCTTGGGTGCGGCGACCGATCCAGTCCCTCGCGCGACGCAGCCCGGCCGGGGAGGTCGGGAAGGTGGCTTGGTCGAGCAGTGCCCCGCGGTCATCGACGACGGCGTAGCTGTGGGTTGCGGCGTGGGTGTCGACCCCTACGACGTAGCGGTAGGTCTCAGCCACCGTGACCGGCAGACTGGGCATGCGATGTTCTCCTCACTTGTTCGGGTTGGACGTCGTTGCCGGCGTCAGCCCGGGTGAGAAGTCACGACGAGGCGGGCCTGTAATGAGTCACACCACCGGGACGGCAATCCCGTTGGTGGACATGCTTCTGATCAAGCCATCGTTGTGGGCCAGGGTCGGCGCCGGCACCCAGCGCACGCTGGACAGATCCCAGGCATGACACCCCCAAGGGGGTCAGGCGATTCAGGAGTCACAACGCGCACCGGGTGACCGACGCCAACCCTGCCAGCCAGCCCCAGGCCAGCCGAGACGAAGACTTACATGCGATTCAGCACCGCGCGGGCATGCAGACCTCGAAGACGATCGTCGCGGTCAACAAGGACGAGGAAGCGCCGATCTTCGAACTCGTCGACTTCGGCGTCGTCGGCGACCTGTTCCAGGTGCTGCCGCAGGCCACCGAAGCGGTCAAGCAGTCCAAGAACTGACGCGCAGGTCGAAGCGCCCGTCCCGGAAACGGGGCGGGCGTTTTCGCGTCACCCGACGCCGGATACGGTCGCGTCATGGTCGACATCGAACGGCGCGGCGGACTCATCCTCACCAATCACCGGCTCGAGGTCCCGCTCGATCACGACGACCAGTCGGGTGCCACCATCGAGATTTTCGCCCGGGAGATTGCCCTACCGGACGCGGCCGACAAGCCCTATCTCGTCTTCCTTCAGGGAGGACCGGGTGGCGAGAGTCCGCGGCCGAGCACAGACCCCGTCGGTCCAGGTTTCGTCGAACGCGCGGTCCGTGACTACCGACTGCTGCTGCTCGATCAGCGCGGCACCGGATTGTCGACTCCTGTGGATGGCCTCGAAGGGATGAGCGCGCAGGAGCAGGCCGACTACTTGGTCAACTTCCGTGCCGACTCGATCGTGCGCGACTGTGAGGTGCTGCGCGAGCACCTGTTGGTCGAGCAGTGGAGCCTGCTGGGGCAGTCGTTCGGTGGGTTCTGCTCGCTGCACTACCTCAGCCGTTCTCCGGACAGCCTGCGGGAGGTCTTCTTCACCGGGGGCATCCCGCCGGTCGGCATGCCGGTCGACGAGGTCTATGCCGCGACCTACGAGCGCACCGCGGAACTGGTCGAACGTCATTACGCCAGGTTCCCCGGCGACCGTGACGCAGTGCGCCGGGTCGTCGAGCTCTGCGACGTCGGGGCGGTGAAGCTGCCGGACGGAACATCGTTGTCGGCCAGGCGTTTTCGGCAGATCGGTAACGGGCTCGGCATGTCATACGGCTCGGAGCAACTGCACTACCTGCTCGAGCGTGACCCGCGATCACCGATGTTCGGGGCCGTCGCTTCGGCCATGCTCCCGTTCCCGTCCTGGACGCCCATCTACACCGTGTTGCACGAGGCCTGTTATGCCGACGGGGGAGTCACCGGCTGGTCGTGCGAGCGGGTGATGCCGTCGTCCTACCGGGACGACATCACCATGCTGACCGCCGAGCACCCGTTCCCCTGGCTGTTGGACGAGGTGTCCGGACTGCGACCACTGAAGGAGGCGGCCGATCTGCTCGCCGCCCATGAGTGGCCGCAGCTGTACGACGCCGACGCATTGGCGCGCACCGACGTCCCCTGCGCGGCTGCAATCTACTACGACGATCCCTACGTACTGCGCGAACACTCAACTGCCACAGCGCAATTGCTGCCGCGGATGCATCCGTGGATCACGAACGAATATCTGCACGACGGGTTGCGCGCCGACGGCAGAGTGTTGGATCGACTGATCGAGCTGATGAAGAAGGGGTGAGCCTCAGCCCGTCGCAGTGCTGCTCGACGGCACCGGGCCAGACGACGAGGCAGACGACGAAGGTGACTTCGACGCACTCGCCCGCGGCTTCAGCGTCCAGGTCGCGGTGACCTTCCGGTCACTCGGTTCAGGCATGTACAGCAGTTTCCAGCCCGCCACCTCGGAGCCCTTCGGCGTCCAGAAGACCAGGGTGTAGCGCTTCGGCTTGTCCGTCTCCACGAGGTCGCTGGTGAGGTTTTCGCCGTCGCTGCCGAGTTCGTTGTAGCGGCAGAGATTGCCCTTGTCGTCGATCAGCTGGAACTGATTGCGTTCGATGTAGCCGACCGACCCCTTGGCGGCGACGTAGAGGCTCACCACGACTCCACGTACATCGTTCGGCTGGTTCGGTCCGGGTTTCAACTCCCGGCTCCAGGGTGTGCTTGGCGTGATCGTCAAGGAGATCGGGTCGTCACCGGTGGTGAACGGCTTGTAGAACTCCTGATCCTTCGCACCGGCGAGCTTGATGCCGGACCGGTTCGTCGAGCAGGTGTTGACGGTGGCAGGCGACGGCGCGGATCCGTTCCCGGACCAGGACGCGATCGCTTTGGGCGATCCCGGTTTGTCGACGTAGTGGACGGCGTAGTCGGAGAGGTTGGCCTCCGCAGGGACGATGAACGCGACGACGCCCGAGACCACCTTCGACTCATCGACCTGGCTCACCTGAAGGGCACCACGCAGCGGGTTGGTTGCCGGCTGGGCGCATCGCTGACCGTCAGGATCTGCCAGGACGAACGATTCGGGGTGCAGGGCGAACACCCCGTTGGTCTGGACGCGGGCGCTGACCTTGATCTGAGCGATCCGATATCCGTCGGTGGGTGACGCGGTGGTGCTCATCGCCGGCTCGGAGACCTGCGTGCGGAGGGCGCCGCTGGATTCGACCGCGACCGGAGCGTCGAATGCCGACGTCTTGCCGCCGAGGCTCGGAGCCTCACCCGAGGAACAGGCGGCCGCAGGCATTGAGTCCTGGTCGGTGGTCCCTGATTCCTTCGAATCGTCCGACCGGAACGTGCATGCGGACATCGTCAGGGCAGTGGTCAGGCTCAACGCGAGCAGGCGGGGGCGGACGGTCATTGGGCATGTTCCTCGGCTGTTCCGGTCGGGGTGCGTCAAGTCTTGCAAATGGGCGGGCGTGCGCGGGAGTCGGACCACCCCGGGATCGGACGTAAACTCGTGCGGGTGAGCCAGAACGTCTACGCCGACCACGCCGCGACGACGAACGTCCGCCCGGAGGTCGTCGAAGCGGTGGCCGCCCAACTCAGTGTGGTCGGCAACGCCTCCTCGTTGCACTCCGCCGGGCGGGCAGCCCGTCGCGTGGTGGAGGAGGCCCGGGAACAGATCGCGGAGGCCATGGGGGCTGCCCCGTCCGAGGTCGTGTTCACCTCAGGTGGCACCGAGAGCAACAACCTCGCCGTCAAGGGTTCGTTCTGGCATGCCACCGAATCCGATCCGCAGCGCACGACGTTGATCATCGGCACCACCGAGCATCACGCCCTTCTCGACCCGGTCGAGTTCCTCGTCGATCGGGGAGCGGATGTCGTCTGGTTGGAGGTCGATCGTGAAGCGGTGCCCAGTCCTGATGGTCTGCGGGCCCTGCTCGAGCAGCACGCGGAGTCCACGGCTCTGGTGTCGGCGATGTGGGTCAACAACGAGGTGGGAGCCATCGCGCCCGTTCCCGAGCTGGCCTCGGTCGCAAGGGAATTCGGCGTCCGATTCCATACCGACGCGGTGCAGGCGGTAGGGCACGTTCCGGTCGATTTCGCTTCCAGCGGCGTCGACATGCTCAGCCTCTCGGGCCACAAGTTCGGCGCACCTCAGGGCGTCGGTGCCTTGCTCGCACGACGTGACGTCAAGCTCACGCCATTGACGCACGGCGGGGGACAGGAACGTCAATTGCGTTCCGGCACGCTCGACGTGGCGAATGTCCGCGGTCTCGCCGTTGCCCTCACCGCGGCCGTCGCGGAACTCGATGTCGAGGCGAAGCGGCTCGCCGGCCTGCGCGATCGACTGGTCGAAGGCGCGCTGTCGCTCGACCTGGGCATCGCTGTCAGCGGACCGTATGCGCCCGGCGACACCGACCGACGCCTTGCCGGCAACGTCCACCTGCGCGTACCTGATTGCGACGGCGACTCGCTGCTCTATCTGCTGGACGCTGCGGGCATCGAATGCTCGACCGGGTCGGCGTGTCAGGCGGGTGTTCCACAGCCGAGCCACGTCCTGCTCGCGATGGGATTCCCGGAAGCCGAGGCCCGTGGGGCGCTGCGGCTCACGTTCGGCCACACCAGCACCGACGCGGACGTCGACGCGATCCTTGCGTCACTGCCGGCGGCCGTCGACCGCGCCCGACGTGCGCACCACTCCGGACGGGTGCGCTGATGCGGGTCGTCGCAGCGATGAGCGGTGGTGTCGACTCTGCGGTCTGTGCCGCGCGAATGCTCGATGCCGGCCATGACGTCGTCGGCGTCCACCTCGCTCTGTCACAGTCCGCTGCGACCTTGCGGGAGTCGGCTCGTGGCTGCTGCACGATCGAGGACGCGGGCGACGCAAGAAGGGTGGCCGACAAGCTCGGCATCCCGTTCTACGTGTGGGACATGGCCGACCGGTTCCGTGAGGACGTCGTCGAGGACTTCGTCTCGGAGTACCGCGCCGGTCGCACACCCAACCCCTGCCTGCGGTGCAACGAGCGGATCAAGTTCGCTGCCCTGCTCGACAAGGCCCTCGCGCTCGGGTTCGACGCCGTGGCAACCGGTCACTACGCGCGCATCGTGGACGGGCCGAACGGACGCGAACTGCACCGGGCGGTCGACATGGCCAAGGACCAGTCGTATGTGCTCGGGGTTCTGGACGCCGACCAACTCGCGCACTCCTTCTTCCCGCTGGGCGACACCACCAAGCCGAACATCCGCAAGGAAGCGGCCGAGCGCGGCTTCTCCGTGGCCAAGAAGCCGGACAGCCACGACATCTGCTTCATCGCCGACGGTGACACCCAGGGCTGGCTGACCTCGCGCCTCGGCGCCGCGACCGGACCGATCGTCGACGAGTCCGGCGAGGTCGTCGGTGAGCACGATGGTGCTTTCGCCTACACGGTGGGCCAGCGTCGCGGGCTCGGCCTGAAGGTGCCGCGAGCAGACGGCGCCAAGCGCTATGTCACCCAGGTCGACCCGTCGTCCAACACCGTGTTCGTCGGCACCGAGGATCTTCTCGGCGTCGACGAGATCCATGGCAGCCACACCCGCTGGCCCGGCCCCGCACCGATCGGTGAGGTCAGGCTCGGTGCCCAACTGCGCGCTCACGGAGAGGAATTCGCAGCAACAGTGCGAGCCGAGGGGGATGAGATCGTGGTCCGGTTGGACGAACGAACCCGTGGTGTGGCCCCCGGACAGTCCGTCGTGCTGTACGAAGGCACACGCGTCGTCGGGTCGGCGACGATCACCCGTACGGGCAGATCGAACCGCTGACAAGGTAATTGCGCCGATGTGGGATCCGCACACCGGTTGAGTACGTCGGTACCCTTGGCGCGAACATTCGTCGGAGGGGAGCAGGACAATGCCGAGGAAGTCGATTCTCACCATGGCCGTAACCGCGGCTGTGCTGTTGGCCGGTTGTGGTGGTGACGACGGCGGGCCGACCGTCGTGCCCAACTCCGGCTCGCCCTCGAGTTCGAGTGAGTCCAGCACCTCGACAGCTGCCTCGTCCGCCTCGTCGTCATCGAGCAGTTCGACACCGAGTTCGACGCCCAGTTCGACGCCCAGTTCGACGTCGTCGGCGCCGGCCGAGCTAGCGGTCGGCGATTGCTTGATGTACAGCACCTACGAGAAGGTGGACTGTTCCCGGCCGCACGACATGGAGGTCAGCGCGCTCGTGCCGAACAAGGAGTACGCGAACGACCTGGTGAAGCGGAACGCCCTGCGCAGCTACACCTGCCTCACCGAGGCGGCGAAGTACACCGGCGGTCCGGGATACGGCACGCGCTTCCTGAGCCAAGGCATCTCGGCGTCGAAGGATCCGAAGTCTGCCGAGCGCATCGCCTGTGTCGTGATGCTCTACAACGAGACCGATACCGGGATCGAGAAGGTGTCCAGATCGGTCAAGAACGCGGTCAAGACCGACGGGTTCGAGAAGTATCAGTTGTGCACCTCGCTGCCACCGAGCGGCGACAAGGTGAAGATGGTGCCGTGCTCCCAACCGCACGTCGCGGAGTCGATCGGCGGATTCATCACCGGCAAGTTCGGTGACGCCTACCCGGGCCTGGACAAGCACAACGCGAACATGCTCAAGCAGTGCCGCCCGTACGCCCAGCGTTACCTGGGCGCCCAGCGACGAGACATCGTCGCCTCGCAGAACAGTTCACCGGCTTCCGGTTGGAAGCGTGGACAACCGATCACCGCCTGCTTCGTCGAAACCGTCGGCGGTGTCAAGGTCACCAAGTCGATGAAGGGCATCGGCAACAAGCCCCTGGGGAGTTTGAAGTGATGCGTATGCGAACTCATGCAAGGGCGGGCCTGGCTGCTGCCGCGATGTTAACTCTGTCCGCCTGCGGCGGAGGGGACGCACCGACGATCGGAACGGGACCCGGCACGAGCGGTAACGGTGGTTCGCCGACTTCTGCGACCTCGACGGCGCCGTCGTCGCCCGCGTCGCCGACGGCGTCGTCACCCACCTCGTCCTCGCCCACGTCGTCCTCGCCGACCTCCGAACCGCGCACGTTCGCCGCCGGTGATTGCCTGGAGTCGAGTCGTGACCCGAAGAAGGTCGACTGTTCGCAGCCGCACAAGCTCGAGGTCACCGCAGTGGTGCCGAACTCCGAGCACACCGGTGACCTGGTCAAGAGGGCAGCGTTGCGCAACTACACCTGCCAGGGCGAGGCACCGAAGTACACCGGTGGCCCGGCATTCGGCACGATCCTCATCTCCGACCAGGTGGGCACGTCGGCCGACCCGAAGTCGGGCGAGCAGTTCGTCTGCCTGGTGGCCAAGACGACCGCAGACGATTCGGGATACGAGTCGGTCCAGGGAAGTCTGAAGGGGATCGTCACCAAGGAGGGTCTGGCGAAGTACGCCTTCTGCACCACCGACAAGGCGAGCGGCGATCCGGGCAAGATCGTCCCGTGCACTCAGCCGCACGTCTCGGAGTCGTTCGGCGGGTTCCAGAACACCCCGTTCGGCCCGTACCCGGGTGAGGACAAGATGAAGAAGACCGCCCTCGACAAGTGTCGGCAGATGGGTAAGGACTTCCTGGGCTCCACCCGCGGCGACATCGTGATCTCGCAGAACAGCTCCGGCCCGAACCCGTGGGCCAAGGGCACACAGTTGACCGCCTGCTTCGTGCAGACGGACGGCACGAAGGTCACCAAGACGATGAAGGGCATCGGCAACAAGCCACTGTCGTCGCTGAAGTAGCCTCGTTCGCGTGACCAACTCCCCGGCGTTCAGCGCCATCGGCAGCATGCCGGGCACCGACGTCCGGGAGACGGTCCGCGTGGTGCGAGACCTGTTCGACGGCAACGGTATTCCGTTCCTGCCGGAGCTTCCCGCACGCGGCCCGGGTGCCGACATGATCGGACGTTCTGCGGCGCGACTCGCCGGCCTCGGTGTCGATCTGCAACCGTCCGGCTGGCGACTCACCGATGCGAACGGTCTCGACGCCCGTCGCGCCCAGGCCTTTCTTCGCGAGGACCTCGATGAGTTGGCGGAGGCGTTCGACGGGTACGAGGGCCCCCTGAAAGTGCAGTGGAGCGGACCCTGGACGCTCGCCGCCTCGGTGTCGTTGCCGCGCGGCGAACGAGTGCTCACCGACCGCGGTGCCACGCGGGACCTGCGCGAATCCCTGTCCGAGAGCGTCCGTAGCGCGCTCGCCACGGTTCGGCGTCTGGTCCCCGGCGCGCAGTTGATCCTGCAGTGGGACGAGCCGTCGTTGCCTGCCGTGCTGGCCGGGGCGCTGCCGACCGCGTCCGGTTACGGCAGGGTGCGTCCGGTCGACCAGTCGGTGGTCGTGGACGGGCTGTCGGCTCTCGTCGCTTCGATCGAGGACGTCGCCGCCCAGGTGCTGCATTGCTGCGCGCCCGGAGTCCCGGTGCCGTTGCTCCGCCGAGTCCACGGGCTCGATCTTGCCGTGGACACGTCCCTGGTCAAGCCCAGGCAGTGGGACGGGGTCGCCGAACTGGTCGAGTCCGGACGTCGGTTGTGGGCGGGTGCCGTGCCCGCCGACGGTTCGGTCACCAGGCCCGAGCAGATCAGCGATCCGCTGGTGCGCACGTGGCGCTCGGTCGGGCTCACCGGAGCTGACCTGCGCACGACGGTCCTCACGCCCGCCTGCGGGCTCGCCGGCTCGAGCCCGGAGGCGGTTCGGGCGTTGTTCAAGGTACTGGCGCAGGCAGCTGAACGGCTCGGCGAGGAGTCGGAGAGCCTGTCGGGGTCCTGAGGCAGGATTGGGCTGTGCAGAACGAGACCGACGTACCCGAGGCCGCCCGCCACGAATGGACCGAACTGGTCGAGCAGGTCAACGACCACCAGTTCGCCTACTACGTCAAGGACGCACCGACCGTCAGCGACGCCGACTACGACCGGCTGCTGCAGCGGATCGAAGCGCTGGAAGAACAGCACCCGGTCTTGCGCTCGCCTGACAGCCCCACGCAGCGGGTCGGCGGCACGTTCAGCACCGAGTTCGCCCCGGTCAAGCATCTCGAGCGGATGCTCAGCCTCGACAACGTCTTCTCCGAGGATGATCTTCGCGAATGGCTCTCGCGCGCCGAACGCGAAGCCGGCGGCGATATCAACTTCCTGTGCGAACTCAAGATCGACGGCCTGGCGATCAACCTGCTCTACGAGGACGGCGCGCTCACCCGGGCGACCACCCGCGGCGATGGCACCACGGGTGAGGATGTCACGCTCAACGCCCGCACGATCGATGGAATCCCGTTGCGGCTGAAGGAAAACGGTGACGCGCCGATGCCGAAGGTGGTCGAGGTGCGTGGCGAGGTGTTCCTCCCGGTGCAGGCATTCCAGCAGCTCAACGCCGACCTCGTCGAGCAGGGCAAGCCGCCGTACGCGAACCCGCGCAACACCGCTGCGGGCTCCCTGCGTCAGAAGAATCCGAAGGTCACCGCGTCCCGGCCGCTGCAGATGTTGGTGCACGGCATCGGCCATCGCGAAGGCTTCACGATCGAGCGGCAGAGTCAGGCGTACGACCTGCTGCGAGCCTGGGGGCTGCCGGTCACCGAACGTTCGAAGGTGGTTGCGACGCCGGACGAGGTCGTGCAGTTCGTCGAGTACTACGGCAAGCACCGCCACGATGTCGAACACGAACTCGACGGCATCGTCGTGAAGGTCGATGAGGTGCCGGCGCAGCGCGCGCTGGGCAACACCTCCCGAGCTCCTCGCTGGGCGATCGCCTACAAGTACCCGCCGGAGGAGGTCAACACCAAGCTGCTCGACATCCGGGTGAATGTGGGTCGCACCGGCCGGGTGACCCCGTACGGCGTGATGGAGCCGGTCAAGGTCGCCGGGTCGACCGTCGAGATGGCGACGCTGCACAACGCCTTCGAGGTGAAGCGCAAGGGCGTGCTGATCGGCGACACGATCGTGCTGCGCAAGGCCGGAGACGTCATCCCGGAGATCCTCGGCCCGGTCGTCGACCTTCGCGACGGGTCGGAGCGCGAGTTCGAGATGCCCACCGAATGTCCTTCGTGCGGAACGACATTGGCGTACGAGAAGGAGGGCGACAAGGACATCCGCTGCCCCAACTCCCGCATGTGCCCGTCCCAACTGCGCGAGCGGATGTTCTCCCTCGGGTCGCGTGGTGCGTTCGACATCGAGGCGATGGGTTGGGAGGCCGCGATCGCGTTGACCGACCCGGAGCACGGGCGTCCCGACGACGCGTCCGACGAACCCAGCAAGCCGGTGCTGTCGTCTGAAGCAGGCCTGTTCGACCTGTCGGTCGACGACCTCGCCGACGTGCAGGTGTGGCGCCGCCGCAAGAAGGCCGGGGTCGAGCAGCCGGCAGCCAAGGAGCCGTTCTTTTTCACCAAGGCGACGAAGGCGAAACCGGCCGCGCCGCGAGCGACAACCGACAAGCTGTTCCAGGAGTTGGAGAAGGCCAAGCAGCAGCCGCTGTGGCGGGTGCTGGTCGCATTGTCGATCCGGCACGTTGGGCCGACTGCCGCGCGGGCGCTCGCGACCGAGTTCGGATCGCTCGAGGCGATCCGCGAGGCGCAGGTCGAGCAGTTGTCGGCAACCGAGGGCGTCGGCCCGGTGATCGCGGAGGCAGTGCGCGAATGGTTCGACGGCGAGGGCAGCGACTGGCACCGCGAGATAGTCGAGCGATGGGCCGCGGCCGGCGTCCGAATGGCCGATGAGCGCGACGAATCCGTCGCGCGCACCCTCGAAGGGATCACCGTCGTGGTCACCGGCTCGCTCGACGGATTCACCCGCGACGGCGCCAAAGAGGCGATCATCGCTCGCGGTGGCAAGGCTGCGGGGTCGGTGAGCAAGAAGACCGACTACGTCGTCATCGGTGCCAACGCCGGGTCGAAGGCGGCGAAGGCGGAGGAACTCGGCGTGCCGATCCTCGACGAGGACGGCTTCCGCGAACTTCTCGAGAACGGTCCGGCACCCGCCGATGCAACACCTGATGCCGAGCCCGATGGAGAACCCGATGGCGACTGACATTCGGTTCGACGACGCGCTGCAGCACATCGACCTCGCGCTCGATGGCATGTGCGTGACGCTCAAGCAACTCGGTGACGACCTGGTCAACCAGCGGCCCGATCTGCCCGGCGCCAACTCGCCCTACGTCATCGCGGCGCACTGCTGCGGCGTCATGGAGTACTGGGGCGCGCTCGCCCTCGCCGGCCGCTCGACCGATCGCGACCGCGACGCCGAGTTCGCTGCGTCGGGCACGGTCGCCGAGGCGGTCGCGCTGGTGCGACGCCAACGCGCCCAGCTCGAGCGCGACCTCACCGATTTCGACGGCGCGGCGGGGTCGGTCGCCGAACTGCGCCGCGACCGGTACACGCCGGCCCAGCTGGCCGCCGTGCGCACCCAGGGCGGCGTGCTGCTGCACATCTACGAAGAGCTCGCCCAACACCGCGGCCACCTCGACATCACCGCCGACCTCCTGGCCGCCGGTCGATGACCCGTCCGGTGCTGCGCACCGAGCGCATCGAGTTGCGTCCGATGCGTCCGGAACACCTGCCGTTGCTGCACCACCTCGACTCCGATCCGGAGGTGATGCGCTACCTGCTCGGCCGCGCACGCAGCCCGCAGGAGACCGACGACTTCTAGGGCCCGCGCCGCGCCGACACCACGGGCGAATCGGTCGGCCTGGGCTGGTGGGTCGGCCTCGACGTCACCGGCGAGTTCCTGGGGTGGTGGGACATCGGCCGCAGCTCCAGCGACCCGGCCGAGCCGGTCGACACCGTCTCGGCGTCGATGGGGTGGCGGGTGCCACGCGCCCGATCGCGCCAGGGATTCGCGTCCGAGGCGGCCCGCGAGCTGCTGCGCCACGGGTTCGAATCAGTTGGCCTGCAACGGGTTACGGCCGAGACGATGGCGATCAACGCCGGTTCGCGTGGCGCGACGCGCGCCATCGGCATGCGTCATCTCAGCACCGAAGTCCGCGAGTGGCCCGACCCGATCCCCGGATGGGAGCAGGGTGAGGTGATCTACGGGATCACCGCGCAGCAGTGGCGCAACTACACCCTCTGAACGATCGACACGCGTGAGGCGACCCGGGTCACGAGTCGTAGTAGCCGAGATTGCACACGAGGTAGAGGTTCTGAACCTGTGAGCTCATCGGCAAGCCTGCGGTTGCCCCCGGTGGGCGGTGCGCGTTCTGGTAGTTGGACCAGGCTCGGAGCTGATCGCGGTACGCCCGGCATTCGGCAGCACTGCTCTGTTCGCTTGGGGCGTCCGGAAGGGCTGGTCCATCGACGGCGAACCCATTCGCGTCACGGCGTGCACACGGATCGATGACCAGGTCGCCGACCGGTCCGGGGTAGGTCTGACAGCCTGCTGCCGGGCGGCTGGTGGCAGGGGTCGTCCGTGAGCTTGGGGTGACTCTCACTGTGCTCTGAGTCGCGGTCGGCGACGGCCGGCGGGTCGAGGTAGACGAACTCGGGCGCAGCGTCGACGTGGAACTTGAGCGGCTGTCCGAGTGCACCGACGTTTGCGTTGCCGAACTGGTGCCTGAGCTGGTTACGGTCGACGGCGGCGACGGTTGATTCTGCGCAGCAGTGGAGGACGGGACGGAACTCACGCTTCCTTGCTGTGGCGCTGGTGTTGAGCACCCCACAACGATGAACACCGACGCGAGGGCAACAGCTGACCGCGGCCCGAACCTGCGAATCCCCTTGATACTCACGTCAAGAGCCTAGTCCGGGTGTGGGCGGCGACTCGCCCGGCTTCATGTCCAACGGAGGCATTGGACGACACGACGACCAGCGCATTGTGCGAGACGGTCAGCGCTCGATGGCTACACGTCGGCTGTCATCTGCGGTCGGTGCTCGTGACAGGCTCGCGGGGTGCTGCACTTCACCGACTACGACACCCGGCTGGCGGCGTACGCCGCGGTCGTCGACGACAACGACCGGATCCTGCTGAGCTATTGGAACGGGGAAGGCCGGTTCACGCCGTCCTGGACGATGCCGGGCGGCGGGGTGGAGTTCGATGAGGACATCCCGACGGCGATCGTGCGGGAGGTCTACGAGGAGACCGGGTTCGCGGTCGAGCTGGGGGAGTTGCTGCTGGTCGACACCTGGTTCCGCGAGGAGGGCGAGCGCGGGCGCCCCTTCAAGGCCGTGCGCGTCGTGCACCATGCCCGCATCACCGGCGGCAGCCTCGGCACCGTCGAAGAGGGGGCAGCACCGACGAAGCCCGGTGGTTCCCGATCGCCGAGGTTGCGGGTTTGGAGCGGACGGCGCTGGTCGACGTCGTGATCACCGCGCTACGCGGCGGCCGGCCCGACTGAGACAGCCGCGCCGGCCACCCGCGAAGCATTGGCGCGCCGACTCAGGTGATCGTCACGTGACCGCGACCGTCCTGCTGGCGTGCCGCGACGATGCTGTCGCGGCCGGCCTGGCCCTGCTCGAGCACCACGGAGAGTTCGTCGGCGCCGATGATCGTCAGCGGCACGATGTCGACCGGCCCGTCGGCCGTCGCCACCTGAGCGGCGCGCCCGGCGGCAGGGATGCCGATGAGTGCGCCCGCGGTGCCGTGCTCGGTGAGCAGGGCATCGGGGATGTCGGTGCCGTCGAGCGGCAACTCCATCGACGCGACGCCGTACTGCCTCAGGTGGCCGCTGATGCCCTGCATGTTGGCGACGTTCTGGGCGAAGTTCTCGATTGCGGCGAACATCCAACTGCCGCGAAGGTCTTCGAACTGCGCGCCCACCAGGGCCGGCGACTCGATGTAGACCTCGCAACCGAATCCGGGTCCGGTGCCGTCGGGGGACCGGTCGGCGAGACCGCCGGAGGCGATGATCACCGTGTTCGGCGTGCGCACCACGCGGTAGGCCTGGCGGGTGTTGGGCCAGGCCGGGGCCCCTTGGAACATCGGGTTGATCAGGTAGGTGATGACGTCATGGTCGACGTCGCCGATCTGAGCCCAGTAGTCGTCGATCTCGCGGTGACTCCCGTCGTGGTCAAGGTCCCCAGCGGCGTCTGCCGCATTCGCTTGCTGCGCCCCTGCATGGTCGTCCTTCTTCTTCCGGCCGAACAGGCCCATGAGCATGCCTCTCTCGTTACGGGTTGTTATCCGTTGTGTGCGACCCGAGCCTAGGTCGGCTCGATCGAGCATCGGGCCTACGCTGCGGTGGTGACTTCTCCCGACGACGACGCAGCATCGGGGGTCGACGGTTCCCAGCGGATCGATCCCGATGACCTCGCCGCGGCGCTTCGGGTGCTCGAGCAACTGCCCGGCCTGCCCGCGGGACACCCCGACATCGAGGCGGTCAAGCGCGCCTCGCAGCGGATGTTCAACCGGGTGCGCAAGGCCCGACGTGCCGCCGCGCGACGGGAACGGGAGGCGCCGCTACGAGCAGCCGACGAGGAAGTGCTCGCGGCGACGGCAACGGGTTCACCGATGCGCATCGACGACGAGACGAACGGCATCCTGCTGCAAGCCGACGAGCCGGGAAGCGTTGCAGGACAACTGAATTTCCCGCGGGGTTGTTACATCTGTCACGCGAAGTACACGCAGGTCGACGCGTTCTACCACTGGCTGTGTCCTGCCTGCGCGGCGAAGTCGCACGCCAAGCGCGACCCCCACACCGACCTTCGCGGCAAGCGTGCCCTACTGACCGGGGGGCGGGCCAAGATCGGCATGTACATCGCGCTCATGCTGTTGCGCGACGGCGCCGACCTGACCATCACCACCCGGTTCCCTAAGGACGCCGTCCGCCGGTTTCGGGCGATGCCCGACGCGGACGACTGGATCGACCGGCTCACCGTCGTCGGCATCGACCTGCGCGACCCGGCCCAGGTCGCCGCGCTCGCGCAGGACGTCGCTGCCGCCGGCCCGCTCGACATCCTGATCAACAATGCAGCACAGACGGTGCGGCGCAGCTTCGGCGCCTACTCCCACCTGGTCAACGCCGAAACCCTTCCGCTGCAAGACGATTTGCGGCTGCCGACACAGATCACCTTCGACCGCACGAGCCAGGCGCACCCCGCGCAACTGGTCAGCTCCCTGGCCACGGACGCAGTCGCGCACCACGGCAACGACGACACCCATCACGAGGCTGCGGCGCTCGCCGCCGCGGAGTCGGCACGGGTGCTCTCGGCCGGAAGCGCCAGCCTCGAGGCCTATCTCGCGGGCACGGCGGTCGACGCCGGGGGTCTGCTGCCCGATCTGGCCACGAGCAACTCGTGGACCGACACCGTCGACCAGGTCGACCCACTGGAACTGCTCGAGGTTCAACTGTGCAATTCGGTCGCACCGTTCATTCTCGTGTCGCGGCTTCGGCCGGCGATGCGGGCCGCGGTGGAGGCGGGCGCGCGTCGTGCCTATGTCGTCAACGTCTCCGCGATGGAAGGACAGTTCGGGCGTCGCTACAAGGGCGCTGGCCACCCGCACACCAACATGGCCAAAGCCGCGCTCAACATGCTCACCCGCACCAGTGCGCAGGAGATGTTCGACACCGACCAGATCCTGATGACCGCCGTCGACACCGGCTGGATCACCGACGAGCGCCCGCACGACCAGAAATTGCGCATTGCCGGTGAGGGTTGGCATGCGCCGCTCGACCTGGTCGACGGCGCCGCTCGGGTGTACGACCCGATCGTGCAGGGGGAGCGGGGCACCGATCTTTACGGCGTTTTCTTGAAGGACTTCGAGCCACACGACTGGTGATGCGCCTTTGTGGAGCCTGGAGGCCGACCTGAGCACGCAAGACAGCGCCCTAGACTGATGCCATGTCTTCGCTGTCCCGCGACGAGGTCGCGCACGTCGCCATGCTTGCCCGCATTCAGTTGTCCGACGCCGAGCTCGACAAGCTCGCCGGGCAACTCGAACAGATCGTCGGGTTCGTCGGGCAGGTGAACGACATCGCGGCCGACGACATCCCGCCGATGTCGCACCCGCTGCCGCTCACCAATGTCACCCGTCCCGACGAGGTGCGCCCGAGCCTGACCCAGCAAGAGGCGCTCTCCGGTGCGCCCGCGTCCGACCTCGGCCGCTTCGAGGTGCCGCGCATCCTTGACGAGGACTGAGCGAGCGCTCCACCCGAGATCACCGACCTGCCCAGACCGTCACGATTGGTTCTGACTTGACCGACATCATCACCTCGACCGCGGCCAAACTCGCCGCCGCGCTCGCCCGCAAAGAGCTCAGCGCAGTCGAGGTCACCCAGGCCCACCTCGACCGCATTGCCGCCGTCGACGGCGACGTGCACGCCTTCTTGAACGTCGACGCCGAGGGTGCGCTCGACGCCGCCCGCACCATCGACGAGCGCCGCGCCGGTGGCGCCGAACTCCCGACCCTCGCCGGGGTGCCGATCGCCGTCAAGGACGTCGTCGCCACCAAGGGTCAGCCGACGACCGCCGGATCGAAGATCCTTCAGGGCTGGATCCCGCCGTACGACGCCACGCTGGTGTCGCGGTTGCGGGCGGTCGGCATGCCGATCCTCGGCAAGACCAACATGGACGAGTTCGCGATGGGTTCCTCCACCGAACACTCCGCCTACGGCCCGACCCGCAACCCCTGGGACCTCGACCGTATCCCCGGCGGTTCGGGTGGTGGCTCCGCGGCCGCCGTCGCTGCTTTCGAGGCGCCGCTGGCGATCGGCACCGACACCGGCGGGTCGATCCGTCAACCCGCGTCCGTCACGGGCACCGTCGGCACCAAGCCGACCTACGGCGGCGTGTCCCGCTACGGCCTCATCGCGCTGGCGAGTTCGCTGGACCAGGCCGGCCCCTGCACCCGTTCGGTGCTCGACGCGGCGCTGCTGCACGAGGTCATCGGCGGCCACGACCCGCTGGACTCGACCTCGATCGACGCACCGGTCCCGCCGGTCGTCGAGGCCGCCCGCCGCGGTGAGGTAAAGGGGATGCGTGTCGGCATCATCAAGGAGATCTCCGCAGACGGTTTCGCGCCGCAGGTGAAGGCTCGCTTCGAGGAGTCGGTGAAGCTGCTCGAAGAAGCCGGCGCCGAGATCGTCGAGGTTTCCTGTCCCTCGTTCGAGAAGGGCTTGGCCGCGTACTACCTGATCCTGCCGAGCGAGGCGAGTTCGAACCTCGCCAAGTTCGACGCGATGAGGTACGGCCTGCGCGTCCCGCCGAGCGGCGTCGACAGCCCGAGCGCCGAGCAGGTCATGGCGGCCAGCCGCGACGCCGGCTTCGGCGACGAGGTCAAGCGCCGCATCATCCTGGGCACCTACGCGCTCAGTTCCGGCTACTACGACGCCTACTACGGCCAGGCGCAGAAGGTGCGCACGCTGATCGCGCGCGACTTCGCCGCCGCGTTCGAGAAGGCGGACGTGCTGGTCACCCCGACGGCGCCGACCGTGGCGTTCAAGATGGGGGAGAAGCTGGACGACCCGATGGCGATGTACCTCAACGACGTCGCCACCATCCCCGCGAACCTTGCCGGGATCCCGGGCATGTCCATCCCGAACGGCCTCGCCGAGGACGGCCTGCCCAGCGGGTTCCAGATCCTCGCGCCGGCGACCAAGGACGAGCGTTTGTACGAAGTCGGCGCCGCATTGGAGCGAATGCTGTTGTCGCAGTGGGGCGCTCCGATTCTCACGAAGGCGCCGGCACTCGGCGGAAAGGCGGCGAACTGATGAGCACCCACGTCGATGACGTCGTCGACTACGACGAGGCGATCGCCACGTACGACCCGGTGATGGGTCTCGAGGTGCACGTCGAACTGAACACCAACACCAAGATGTTCTGCGGCTGCGCGACCGGGTTCGGCGCCGAGCCGAACACCCAGGTCTGCCCGGTCTGCCTCGGTCTGCCCGGCGCCCTGCCCGTGGTGAACGAGAAGGGCGTCGAGTCAGCCATCCGCATCGGCCTGGCCCTCAACTGCGAGATTGCGCAGTGGTGCCGCTTCGCCCGGAAGAACTACTTCTACCCGGACATGCCGAAGAACTTCCAGACCAGCCAGTACGACGAGCCCATCGCGTTCAACGGTTACCTCGACGTCGAGTTGGAGGACGGCACCGTCTTCCGGGTGGAGATCGAGCGCGCCCACATGGAGGAAGACACCGGCAAGGCGCTGCACGTCGGCGGTTCGACCGGCCGCATCCAAGGTGCTGAGTACTCGCTCATCGACTACAACCGGGCCGGTATCCCGCTGATCGAGATCGTCACCAAGCCGATCACCGGCGCCGGTGAGCGTGCGCCGGAGATTGCCAAGGCGTACGTCTCGACGCTGCGTGACCTGATCAAGGCACTCGGGGTCAGCGACGTCCGGATGGAGCAGGGGTCGATGCGCTGCGACGCCAACGTCTCGCTGATGCCCAAGGGCGCGGATAAGTTCGGCACCCGCACCGAGACCAAGAACGTCAACTCGTTGCGTTCGGTCGAGCGTGCGGTGCGTTACGAGATCAGCCGGCACGCAGCGGTGCTCAACTCCGGCGGATCGATCCTGCAGGAGACCCGCCACTGGCACGAGGACACCGCAGTCACCACGTCCGGTAGACCGAAGTCGGACGCCGAGGACTACCGGTACTTCCCCGAGCCCGACCTCGTACCGGTCGCGCCGACTCGCGAGAGCGTCGAGCAGCTGCGCACCACCCTGCCCGAGCCGCCGGCCCAGCGTCGCAAGCGTTTGCAGAAGGACTGGGGCTACAGCGATCTGGAGATGCGCGACGTGTTGAACGCCGGCGCCGTCGAACTGATCGAGGAGACTGTCGCCGCCGGTGCGTCACCCGCCGCCGCCCGCAAGTGGTGGACCGGCGATCTCGCACGTCGCGCGAACAACGAGGGCAAGGCCGTCTCCGACTTCGGCGTCACCCCAGTTCACATCGCCGAGCTCGACTCGATGATCAAGGCCGGACGTCTGAACGACTCGATGGCCCGCCAGGTCATGGAGGGCGTCATCGCCGGCGAGGGTTCGCCGACCCAGGTCGCCGACGCCCGCGGACTCGAACTCGTTCAGGACGACAGCGCTCTTGAAGCCGCCGTCGACAAGGTCATCGAAGCCAACCCGGACGTGGCGCAGAAGGTGCGCGACGGCAAGGTGCAGGCTGCCGGTGCGCTCATCGGTCAGGTGATGAAGGAGATGAGGGGTCAGGCCGACGCCGCCAAAGCGCGCGAGCTGATCATCTCCAAGCTCAGCTGAACGCGGATTGCATCGTTGCCCGGACTCTCGCGGTCCGGGCGCAACGCGTTTCAGCGAACGCTTCGCGCGATAGCGTCGGGCCGTGACCGAGAAGAGCGCAGCCCGCACTGTCGTCAGCGTTGCCCAGCAGGACTGGGCCGACCAACTGACCGACCTCGACGGAGTCGAGTTGGTCGTCTGGGACATGAAGGACGCGCCACCGCGGGACGACATCGAACTGGTCGTGCCGCCGTACATGTCCAACCCGAAGCGACTCGAGCACCTGTGTGAGCTGCCGAGCCTGAAGGCTGTGCAACTGGCGACTGCCGGGTTCGAGCACGCCCTGCAGTACCTACCGTCCGGCGTCGCTCTTGCCAACGGCCGAGGCATTCACGACACGTCCACCGCCGAACTGGCGATCGGGCTGGCCATCGCCTCGCAACGGGCGATCCCGGACGCCGTCCGCGCGCAGCAGTCGGGGCAGTGGCTGCGGCTCGCCGGCCGACCCTCCCTGGCCGACCGGAAGGCGTTGGTGATCGGCTACGGCTCCATCGGACGGATGCTCGTCTCCCGCCTGCAGGTGCTGGAGGTCAACTGCACCGTCGTGGCGTCCAGGGCGCGGGCCGGCGACGACCTGGTGGATCGGGTGTACGGCATCGACGAGATCGATCAGCTGCTACCGGCGGCCGAGATCGTCTTCCTGATCCTGCCCATGACCGACGCCACCCGGCACCTCGTCGACGACGAGTTCCTTGCCGCACTCCCCGACGACGCGCTCGTCGTCAATGTCGCCCGCGGGGGCATCGTCGACACCGACGCCCTGCAGCGTGCCTGCGCAGCCGGCCACGTCCGAGCAGCGATGGACGTCACCGATCCGGAACCCTTGCCTGCGGATCACCCCCTGTGGACGACGCCCGGCGTGCTGATCACACCGCATGTGGGCGGTGCGACGACGGCGTTCACGCCACGGTTGATTCGGCTGCTGCGCAGGGAGATTCCTCACTTCATTGCCACAGGTGAACTCAGCAACGTCGTGGTCGTCGGCGACTGAGACCGTGCAGAACGACCGACGCGACCACGTGCTGCGCGTGGTGACAGCAGTGGGCTGGATCGCACTCGTGCAGGCACTTCTCTTCGCCGGGTTCGTCCTCCTGCAATCGACGCCACAGACGCCGTCACTCGTCGTGGTCTCGCCGAGACACACCTGGGCCGGGTACGTCGCCAACCAGATCAACACCGTCGACGGACACCCCGTCCGGGCTTATCTCGGTGGCACCGAGGCCGATGCCTTGGCGGACCTTCGGGCTGACCGTACCCAAGGCGTCCTGCTGGTCGATCCGACCAAGCCGCAGGACTCGCTGACCGTGAGTTCGGCACAGGGGGTCGAGGCGACCGCAGCAGTGCGTGTGGTCGCCGAGGCGGTGCAGCGGGCGTCATCACGCACTGTCGTCACAGCCGACATCACGGCGCCGTCGAGGGAGGACCACGCGGGACGGCACGGGTACCACCTGGCACTCTCCTGGTTGTTCTGCGGACTCGCCTTCACTCTTGCCGTTCGGCGGGGGCACGAGTCCGTGCAGGGACAGCTGAGGTGCGTCGCGATCACCCTCGTCGCGGGAGCCCCGGTGGTTGCTGTCTCGGTAGGAATCGCAGCACTGACGATTCCGGCGTGGGCTCAGCACGCGCTTCGCCTGTTCGTCATCGGTACCGCAACCTTCGCTGTTTCGGCACTGCTTGCCCGGGCAGCGCTCGCCCTCGCGGGTCCCGCCGGCCTGGTCGGGTGGGCACTCGCGCTGACGTTCGTCGCCGCCAGTCCGAGCCGAGCCGGTGCCGAAGGGTTCGGACGCGCCGATGTGCTCTGGCAGCCGATCGGGCCGTGGACACCTCCGGGGCTCGCAGTTTCCGGCGTCCGGCAGGTCGTCCAACTCGGCGAATCATTGTCCGCATCGCACTGGGCGGGCTTCGTCTGGTGGGCGGCGCTCGCAGTTCTGCTCTGCGTGATCGGCTCTGCGAACCGTCCGGGTGCTTACCGACACGGACGCAGTGACATGCTCTAGCCATGACCACGGACCGCACTCTGATCCTGATACGTCATGCCAAGGCCGAACCCCACGGTTCGACCACCGACCACGAACGCTGCCTCACCGAGCGTGGCGTCCTGGACGCCCGGGCGGTCGGCGAGTGGCTTCGCGAGAAGTCCCTCAGCCCCGACTTCGTGTGGTGTTCCACATCGACCCGGACGCGCGAGACCTGGGCTGCGATCGTCGAGGCCTCCGGCGTCGGACCGATCGTCGACCATGAACAACGCATCTACGACGCCTCGCCGCGAACGCTGCTGGAGGTGCTGCGCGAGACCCCCGAGAACGCGCACTGCGTCGCTCTGGTCGGCCACGCGCCGGGCGTGCCGGCGATCGCCGCCGCGCTGACCGAGGCAAACGCCGCTGTCGACTTCGTCGACCACTTCGCCACCAGCGCGGTCGCCGTCCTCCGCATCGAGGGGGAGTGGGCCGACCTCGCCCCGGGCGCCACCGAACTCGAACAGGTCTTCGTCGGGCGCGGGTGACCAGCGTCACCCGATCACTATGTGAGACGACCGTCTCACATAGTTGACGGTCGCCCAGGTCGCGGACGAAGATCGACACATGGCACGGATTCTCGTACTTCCCAAGCGCGTCAGCTGACTCCGGTCGGTCGACGCGCCCACCCTCACTGCCTTCGGGCCGGAGGGTTTTTTCATGTCCGAGTCCGAAATGACCGAACACACGCAGAAGGTGGTTGCCGTGACAGACACCACGATCCGACCCGCCGCTCGACCGGGACAGCCTGTTCCGTCGCCGGCCCAGGTAGCGGCTCGCGTCCCGCAGGGCGTTCAGGAGATCGCTGATGTGACGGGCGCCCAGGCCCTCGTCCTGGCACTCGAAGCGGTCGGTGTCGACACCGTCTTCGGCATCCCGGGCGGAGCGATCCTGCCCGCGTACGACCCGCTGCTGGACTCGGTGAAGGTGCGCCACATTCTGGTGCGTCACGAGCAGGGCGCCGGACACGCCGCGCAGGGTTACGCGTCCGCAACCGGTCGCGTCGGTGTCTGCATGGCGACCAGCGGGCCCGGTGCCACCAACCTGGTCACCCCGATCGCGGACGCCTACATGGACTCGGTCCCGATGGTCGCGATCACCGGTCAGGTCAACTCGGCGGTGATCGGTACGGACGCCTTCCAGGAAGCCGACATCCGTGGCATCACGATGCCGATCAGCAAGCACAACTACCTGGTGACGGACGCGGACGAGATCCCGCGCGCGATTGCCGAGGCCTTCCACGTCGCCAGCAGCGGCCGCCCCGGTCCGGTGCTCGTCGACATCACCAAGGACGCCCTGACGGCCAAGACCACCTTCCGTTGGCCGCCGGCCGTCGACCTGCCCGGTTACCGTCCGGTGACCAAGCCGCACCACAAACAGATTCGCGCCGCGATCGAGTTGATCCGGGCCGCCAAGCGTCCGGTCTTCTACGTCGGCGGCGGTGTGATCCGCGGCGGCGCAGCCAAAGAGCTGCGAGAACTGGTGGAGCTCACCGGGATTCCGCTGGTGACCACCCTCATGGCTCGCGGCGCTGTGCCCGACAGTCACGACCTGCATCTGGGAATGCCCGGCATGCACGGATCCGTCTCCGCGGTGACCGCGCTGCAGAAGTCAGATCTGCTGATCACCCTCGGCGCCCGCTTCGACGACCGCGTCACCGGTCTTCTGGAGTCGTTCGCCCCCGAGGCGAAGGTCATCCACGCCGACATCGACCCGGCCGAGATCTCCAAGAACCGAGTGGCCGATGTGCCGATCGTGGGCGACTGCAAGGAAGTCATCAACGACCTGCTCGAGATGCTCAAGGCAGTCGACGGACCGATCGGTGATTACGACGCCTGGCGCGAGCGCACCACCAAGTGGAAGCGCGATTTCCCGCTCGGCTTCATCGAGCCGGACGAGGACGGCGCCCTGGCGCCGCAGTACGTCATCGAGCGTCTGGGCGCGATCGCCGGCCCTGAGGCGACCTACGTCGCCGGTGTCGGTCAGCACCAGATGTGGGCGGCGCAGTTCGTGCAGTACGAGCGCCCGAACTCATGGATCAACTCCGGGGGCCTGGGCACGATGGGCTTCGCGGTGCCGGGCGCGATGGGTGCGAAGGTCGCCGAACCGGAGCGCACGGTGTGGGCGATCGACGGTGACGGCTGCTTCCAGATGACCAACCAGGAGCTGGCCACCTGCGTGATCAACAAGATCCCGATCAAGGTCGCGATCATCAACAACAGTTCCCTCGGCATGGTGCGCCAGTGGCAGACGCTGTTCTACGGCGAGCGATACTCCAACACCGACCTGCACACTGCCATCGGTTCGCGGGTGCCCGACTTCGTGAAGCTCGCGGATGCCTACGGCTGCGTCGGCCTTCGCTGCGAGCGTCCCGAGGACGTCGACACCGTCATCCAGCAGACGATGGAGATCAACGACGTCCCCGTGGTGATCGACTTCGTCGTCGAGCGGGACGCGATGGTGTGGCCGATGGTGCCCGCCGGCGTGAGCAACGACATGGTGACGATAGCGCGCAGCATGGCGCCGGTCTTCGACCGTGAGGAAGAGGGCGAATGATGTTCGGCGGCAACCTGATTCGAGGAGAGCACTGATGGCGCGCCACACACTCTCGGTGCTGGTCGAGAACAAACCGGGTGTGCTCGCGCGCATCGCCGGGCCGATCTCCCGACGCGGCTACAACATCGACTCGCTCGCGGTCGGGCCGACCGAGTTCGAGGAGATCTCCCGCATGACCGTCGTGGTCGATGTGGAGGAGCAGGCGCTGGAGCAGGTGACCAAGCAGCTCAACAAGCTCATCGAGGTGCTCAAGGTCGTCGAACTGGAACAGGCGGCCTCCGTGCAGCGCGAACTGGTGTTGATCAAGGTGCGCAGCGACGCCGCCACCCGTAGCCAGATCCTCGATATCACCCAGATGTTCCGGTGCAACGTCGTCGACGTCACCACCGACTCGGTGGTGCTGGAGGCGACCGGCACGCCGGAGAAGCTCGGCGCACTCCTGGGCGTGCTCGAACCCTACGGCGTCCGCGAGCTCGTGCAATCCGGTCTGGTGGCCGTCGGACGCGGTGGACGGTCGATCACCGACCGCGCCCGCAAAGCTGGCTGAGTTTCCGAAACCCCAAGAACTTCAATCGAATTCGCAACAAGAGGAGAACCAGAAGTGGCTGACATGTTCTACGACGACGACGCTGACCTGTCGGTGATCCAGGGCCGCAAGGTCGCTGTCATCGGTTACGGCAGCCAGGGGCACGCACACGCCCTCAACCTGCGCGACTCGGGAGTGCAGGTCGTCGTCGGCCTGCGCGACGGCTCGAGCTCCGCGGCGAAGGCACAGGCCGAGGGCCTGACCGTCCTGCCGGTCGCCGAAGCCGTGAAGCAGTCCGACTTCATCGTGATCCTCGCTCCCGACCAGGTGCAGCGCCGTCTGTACGCGCAGGAGATCCAGCCGAACCTCGCCGAGGGTGCGGCGCTGCTGTTCAGCCACGGCTTCAACATCCGGTTCGACTACATCAAGCCCGGCGCCGACAACGACGTCCTCATGGTCGCCCCGAAGGGACCTGGGCACCTGGTGCGTCGTGAGTACGTCGACGGCCGCGGCGTGCCGGTGCTCCTGGCGGTCGAGCAGGACGCGTCCGGCGAGGCGTGGGACCTCGCCAAGTCGTACGCGGCGGCAATCGGCGGCCTGCGTGCCGGCGGCATCAAGACCACGTTCACCGAAGAGACCGAGACCGACCTGTTCGGTGAGCAGGCAGTTCTCTGCGGGGGCGCCTCGCAGCTGGTGCAGTACGGCTTCGAGACCCTCATCGAGGCCGGTTACCAGCCCGAGGTCGCCTACTTCGAGTGCCTGCACGAGCTCAAGCTCATCGTCGACCTCATGGTCGAGGGCGGCATCGCCAAGCAGCGCTGGTCGATCTCCGACACGGCAGAGTACGGCGACTACGTCTCGGGTCCGCGCGTCATCGACCCGCGGGTGAAGGAGAACATGAAGGAGGTCCTTGCGGACATCCAGAACGGTGCCTTCGCCAAGCGTTTCATCGACGACCAGGATGCCGGCGCGCCGGAGTTCAAGCAGCTGCGCGAGAAGGGTGCGCAGCACCCGATCGAGGCCACGGGCAAGAAGCTGCGCGGCTTGATGAGCTGGATCAAGGACGGCTCGACCGACTCCGACTACGTCGAGGGCTCGGCCGCACGCTAATCAGCACGGCATGCACTGACTGTCCACGTCGTGAAAGCGGGCTTCCCACCATCGAACCCGTGAGTAGCATCGGTTCTCGTCTTACCGTCGATCACGGTGGACGAGGCTGACCGGCCCGGCGAGCGCGCAACCCCGCACCGCCCGGACCTCGCACTACCTGCATTGACACCGCTGCCCCCGCGGGCAGGCGATATTCCGAGGGTTGATGAGAATGACCGAAGAGCAGATGGACGCACGCCGCGCACTCCAGGAGTCGATGGACCTGCGCGACTGATCCGAGAGTCTCTCGTGAGAACCGCCCCTCGCCCCACACGGGCGAGGGGCGGTTCTCGTTGCACTTCAGCTATCGAAATATGAGACACGCGTACCACCATGCAAGACGCCGATCTAGCATGTGGGCATGAGTGAGACGGGCAGCCGGAACGCCACTGCGGATACCATCGATCTGGCCGTCATCGGCGGGGACGGCATCGGCCCGGAGGTCGTGGCCGAAGGTCTCAAGGTGCTCGACGCGGTCTGCGATGCCAAGGTGGCCCGCACCGAGTACGACCTGGGTGCGCGCCGCTGGCACGCGACGGGGGAAACGCTGCCGGATTCCGTGCTGGAGGAACTGCGCGGCCACGACGCGATCCTGCTCGGTGCCATCGGCGACCCGAGCGTGCCGAGTGGAGTGCTCGAACGCCAGTTGCTGCTGCGCATCCGCTTCGAACTGGACCACCACGTCAACCTGCGTCCGGCCAAGCTGTTCCCCGGCGTCAAGAGTCCCCTGGACGTGAATTCCGTTGCGCCGCAGGGCATCGACTTCGTCGTCGTCCGCGAGGGCACGGAAGGTCCGTACACCGGTAACGGCGGCGCCTTGCGCGTCGGCACACCCAACGAACTGGCCACCGAGGTGAGCGTCAACACCCGTTTCGGCGCTGAGCGCGTCGTGCGCGATGCGTTCGCGCGGGCGCAGGCTCGTGAGCGCAAGAAGCTGACCCTGCTGCACAAGCACAACGTGCTGTCGTACGCCGGGCACATGTGGCGCCGCACGGTCGAGGAGGTCGGTGCCGAGTTCCCCGACGTCACCCACGACTACGCCCATATCGATGCAGCGATGATCTACCTGGTGCAGGACCCGTCCCGGTTCGACGTCATCGTCACCGACAATCTGTTCGGCGACATCGTCACCGACCTCGCGGCGGCCGTCACCGGCGGTATCGGGCTGGCGGCGTCCGGCAACATCAACCCCGACCGCAGCACCCCCTCAATGTTCGAACCGGTGCACGGTTCAGCTCCCGACATCGCCGGCCAGGGCAAGGCCGACCCGACGGCGACGATCCTGTCGGTCGCGATGCTGTTGGAGCACCTCGGTCGCACGGACGAAGCGAGGCGCATCGAGCACGCGGTCGCGGCCGATCTCGCCTCGCGAGGAGACCAGGTGCGCTCGACCGCGCAGATCGGCAACGCGATCACCGCGTCGCTCGCCTGAGGCCGATCGTCCGCGATGCTGGCGGCGGCGTAATCTGAGTCACACCCACACGTCTTCTCCGCCGGCCCATCACAGCGCGGCGAACCTGCAGGAGGATCCTCGATGTCCTTGTCGTTCAGTTCCAACCCCCGTCAGGACCGGGCGAGCGTCGCCGATCGTGCTGCGATCCTGGCGAACCCCGGCTTCGGCGACCACTTCAGCGACCACATGGTGCTGGCGAAGTGGAGCCAGGACGAGGGCTGGCACGACGCCGAAGTGACCGCGTTCGGCCCGATCCAGATGAGCCCGGCTGCTGCGGTGCTGCACTACGCGCAGGAGATCTTCGAGGGCATGAAGGCCTACCGGCACGCCGACGGCTCGGTCTGGACCTTCCGTCCTGAGGCCAACGCTGCCCGATTCGCCCGCAGCGCAAAGCGATTGGCGTTGCCGGTGCTCCCGGAGGAAGACTTCGTCGACTCGCTCAAGGCGTTGGTGCAGACCGACATCGACTGGGTGCCAGAGGCGGCGGACGGTGCGGAGACCTCGCTGTACCTGCGTCCGTTCATGTTCGCGTCCGAGGCCTTCCTCGGGGTTCGCCCCTCGAAGGAGGTCACCTACTGCGTGATCGCCTCGCCCGCCGGGTCGTACTTTCCAGGTGGCGTGAAGCCGGTGTCGTTGTGGATCTCCAACGACTACGCGCGCGCCGGCGAGGGGGCACGGGCGCCGCCAAGTGCGGCGGCAACTACGCATCCTCCCTGGCCGGTCAGTTGGAGGGCATCGCCGCCGGATGCGACCAGGCGGTCTTCCTCGACTCCTCGACGCATACCTATATCGAGGAACTCGGCGGCATGAACATGTTCTTCGTCTACAAGGACGGCCGCATCGTCACTCCGGAACTCACCGGCACCATCCTCGAGGGAGTGACGCGCAGTTCGATCCTCGAGCTGGCCAAGGACCTCGGCCTCGAACCACAGGAGCGTCGCATCCCGATCCAGGAGTGGAAGGACGGCGCCGAGTCCGGCGAGATCACCGAGATCTTCGCCTGTGGCACCGCTGCCGTGATCACTCCCGTCGGCGAACTCAAGTGGGACGGTGGCTCGTGCGACCACCGCGTCGAGGGGCACAGGGACGAGATCGCGATGAAGATCCGCAAGACACTGCTCGACATCCAGTACGGACGCACCGAGGACACGCACGGCTGGATGACCCGTCTCGCCTGAGTGCCCACGTCGGTCGAACCGGTCACAGATCATGCATCTGTGGCCGGTTCGCGCGTCTCGTGCGAGAAGGTGGGCGACCGCATCGCGAGACGGCGGACCCACGGCGTGGACACCGCTGCCTGGACGTCGGCATGATGTCCGCATGGCAATCATGGGACACGCGGTCACCTCCGCCCTCATTATTTGCTAGCGCGTCGAGCCCGGCTCGACGCGCAACCTCCCGTTACCCCGGGAGGTTTTTCGTTTGCCGGGCCACCCGCACCCGGAACGAGGCGAAGAGCCGGGGCTCGGCAGACACCAAGCCCCCAGAAGACCAGGACTCCACGATGAGCCCCGCAGACACCTTCCACGTGTACGACACCACCATGCGCGACGGCGCTCAGCAGGAGGGACTCAACCTCTCGGTCGCCGACAAGCTGACGATCGCCGGGCTGCTCGATGACCTGGGTGTCGGGTTCATCGAGGGCGGGTGGCCGGGGGCGAACCCGAAGGACACCGAGTTCTTCAAGCTGGCCGCAGCCGGCGAGGTGCCGTTGAGGAACGCTCTGCTTGCGGCGTTCGGGTCGACCCGGCGGGCACACGGCAACGCGGCCGACGACCCTCAGGTGCGAGCGCTGCTCGATGCTCGGACGCCGGTCGTCACCATCGTCGCCAAGTCTCACGTACGGCACGTTCAGGATGCGCTGCGCACCTCGCTCGAGGAGAACCTCGCAATGGTCCGCGACACGGTGGCGGTGCTCGTCGGTGAGGGTCGGCGAGTGTTCGTGGACGCCGAGCACTTCTTCGATGGCTACCTCGCCGACCCGGCGTACGCATCCGACGTCGTCCGCTGTGCGACAGACGCCGGCGCCGAGGTGGTGGCGCTGTGCGACACCAACGGTGGGATGCTGCCCAGCCAGGTGTTCGAGGTCGTCCAGAAGGTGCAGGACGCCACCGGCGCACAGCTCGGCATTCACTGCCACAACGACACCGGCTGCGCCGTCGCCAATTCGATCGCAGCAGTCCAGGCCGGGGCGATGCACGTGCAGGGCACGGTCAACGGGTACGGCGAACGCACCGGCAACGCCGATCTAGTGACGGTCGTCAGCAATCTGCAGCTCAAGCTCGGCCGCCACATCATCGATCCGGACGCGCTTCGGAACGCCCTGCACCTCAGCCACGCGATCAGTGAGATCACCAACATCGCACCGCAGGGGCGCCAGCCGTACGTCGGAGCGTCCGCGTTCGCGCACAAAGCCGGACTGCACGCGTCCGCGCTGCGGGTCGACCCTGATCTCTACCAGCACATCGATCCCGCTCTGGTCGGCAATTCGATGCGAACTCTGGTGTCGGACATGGCCGGTCGCGCCAGCATCGAACTCAAGGGCAAGGAGCTCGGCTACGACCTCACCGACCGTCCGGAGCTTCTCGCGCGGGTGGTCGAGCGAGTGAAGGGCATGGAGCAGGACGGCTGGACCTTCGACGCCGCGGACGCGTCCTTCGAACTCCTGTTGGTGGAGGAGGTGGACGGCGCCCGGCCGCGCTACTTCGACACCGAGTCGTGGCGGTGCATCATCGACTCGTCGCCCGGTGACCTGCCCGCGCTGGCCGAAGCGACGGTGAAGATCCACGCTGCGGGAGAGCGGCACGTGGCGACGGGGGAGGGGAACGGTCCCGTCAACGCGCTGGATCACGCTCTGCGAGAAGCACTTTCGGCCACCTACCCCGAACTGGCGTCCTTCGAGTTGATCGACTTCCGGGTGCGCATCCTCGACGCGGCCACCGGCACGGACGCCACCACGCGCGTCCTCATCGAGACCCGCGACGCCGACCGCACCTGGACGACCATCGGCGTCGCTCCAAACCTCGTCCACGCCAGCTGGCTCGCCCTCGTCGACTCCTTCAGCTACGGCTTGCTCAAGCGCGGGGTTCAGCCGAGGTAACTCGAAATGCACCAGGTGACTGCGTACACGGCGTTCCCTCGTGCACTTCCCGTCACCTCGATGCCGGCTGTGGGCAGCCCTGGTCTTGAACAACGGTCGGACGTGGGTCGATCTCCCGGCTACGACTCGACGGTTGCGCGCACGGGTGCGCACCGAGGGGAAGAAGGAACGTCCAGCACCGCGAGCAGTCGCTGACGCAGGGGATGGGCGCGGTCGGCGAATGCTCGCTGCTGGCGGACGTACTCGGCCTTCCCTTCGGGGGTCTCGACGGCTACCGGGGTGTGGCCGAGGGAGGTGACGTCGTACGGTGAGGCTCGCATGTCGAGCAGGCGGATCTCGCGCGCGAGGTCGAAGCAGTCCATCACCAGTTCGCTCGGCACGAGCGGGCTGAGTTTGAAGGCCCATTTGTAGAGGCCCATGCCCGCGTGCAGGCAACCTGGTTGTTCGAAGTTCGCCTGTGAATCACGTTCGAGCACAGCCGAGTTGCGAGGAACGGCGTCCGGGGTGAAGAAGCGGTAGGCGTCGAAGTGGGTGCACCGCAGATCGTGCGAATCGACCACGTCGTCGGTGCCGGCATGCCCCAGGCGAAGGGGCAGTTGTGCGTGGCGCACCTCGTCCGCAGGCGTGCGGTAGGCCATCGCCCACTCGTGCATCCCGAAGCACGACAACTGCATCGGACGCTCCGATGTCACCGACAGCAGCCGGTGAGCCAACTCGAGTACCTCGCCCTTGCGCTCGATGAACGCGGGCACGTCGACGGACGCGCCCCCGTCGTCCACTCGGTAGAACGCCCAGTCGGACCGTTCCTGAGCTCCGTCCAGGACGACTCCGGCGCCCGGGTGCCACACACGCAGGTGCGATGGCTTGAACGGGTAGTACTGGAAGAGGAAGTCGTCGATGGGGTGCTTCAGACCGCGATCGCGACGGTGAATGTGTGCGGCGACGGAGGCGTCGACCCGCCGCTCGTGGGCGAGCGAGCGGGCTCGCCAGTCGTCCTGCGAGAGCACCTGCGCCACGCGAGCACGGTAGTCGGGTGCAAACGCAGCCGGGAAATCGGAGCCGGGAAACGTCCGACGTGGCAGAGTGAGCCAGATCACACCCCGCCAGGAGAGCACCCCCATGAAGCGTTCCATCGCACTGTCAGCAGTACTCGCCGTCGCCGGATTCACCGCCGCACCGGCCGCATTCGCCGGAGCAGACAATTCGCATGCGTCGTCCGGAACCTATGTCGCACTGGGGGATTCGCTCGCCGCCGGGTACCAACCCGGCTTGGGTGACGACAAGGACGGCGGTTACGTCGGCGGCGTGTACGCCAACCTGCGGGACAAGTACCGCGGCGCGAAACTCGTCAACCTTGCCTGCAGCGGTGAAACCAGCACGGGCATGATCGCCGACGGCCGGTGCACCTACCCGGACGGTCAAAGCCAGTTGGAGGCTGCCGTCGATCTGATCAGGTCTCAGAAGGGCAAGGTCCGGCTGATCACGCTCAACATCGGTGCCAATGACGTCCAGCGGTGTGTGAAGGGCGGTGCTGTCGACATGCCGTGCGTTCAGGCCGGACTCACCGCCGTCGCTCGCAACCTGCCGCAGATCACCACCGCCCTGCGGGCCGCGGGCGGCGCCCAGACCCAGATCGTCGTCCTCAACTACTACAACCCGTTCCTCGCGGCCTGGGCCGCCGGCAACCCGCAACTCGCGCAACTGTCGACCATGTTGCAGGGGCAGCTCAACGTTTCGATCTCGTACGCGGCCAAGGCCGCCGACGCGAAGGTCGCCGATGTCGCGACGGCGTTCCGCAGCAACGACTGGAGCCTGCAGCCGAACGGACTGCCCACCAACGTCGCGATGATCTGCGGTTACACCTGGATGTGCAGCAAGGGCGACATCCACGCCAACGACATGGGGTACGCGCTGATGGCGGACACCGTGACCCCGCTGGTGCACGGGCCGAAGCGTCCGGCGGCGCCCTCAGTAAGCTGACCTGGTGCGAATCTGCCGATACACCGATGGTGAAGACCCCTACTTCGGACTCGTCGACGGGGCGGGCGAGAAGATCGCCCAGATCAGCGGCGACCCGCTGTACACCCGGATCGAACTGACCGGAGTCACGACGACGGTCGACCGGGTGCGCCTGCTCGCACCGGTCATCCCACGGTCGAAGGTGATCGGCATCGGTCGCAACTACGCGGCCCACGCACAGGAGATGGGCGCCGAGCCGCCGAAGGAACCGATGATGTTCCTCATCCCCAACACCGCCGTCATCGGTCCGGACGACCCGGTGGTCATGCCGCCGCAGTCCGAACGGGTCGACTACGAGGGCGAAGTGGCCGTGGTCATCGGACGCATGTGCCGCGACGTGTCGCCCGAAGAGGCTGCGAAGTCGATCTTCGGCTACACCTGCGCCAACGACGTCACCGCGCGCGACCTGCAGAAGTCGGACGGTCAGTGGGCCCGGGCCAAGGGGTTCGACACGTTCTGCCCGATCGGACCGTGGATCGAGACCGACCTCGACCTCTCGGATCTGCGGGTCCGCACCCGGCTGGACGGCGAGACCGTGCAGGACGGTACGACGGCCGACATGATCCACGACGTCCCGACGCTGATCTCGTACGCATCGCAGGCGTTCACGCTCCTGCCCGGTGACGTGATCCTGACCGGCACGCCGGAAGGTATCGGTCCGGTGCAGCCTGGTCAGCGCGTCGAGGTCGAGGTGCAGGACATCGGCACGCTCGCCAACCCCTACGTGCGTCACTGAGCCGTCGGCCCGTGGTCATGCTGTGACCATTTGCACGTCGATCTGATTCGGCACTGTCCGCGACCGGCCCTAACCTGGTTCGGTGTCTGGTGCACCCATCGGGATCTTCGACAGCGGTTACGGCGGTTTGACCGTCGCGCGCGCTGTGCTCGATCAGTTGCCGCACGAATCGATCGCCTACCTCGGCGACACCGCGCGGGCACCCTACGGACCGCGTCCGATCGCGCAGACCCGTGAGTACGCGCTGCAGTGTCTCGATCGATTGGTTGCGCATGGGGTGAAGGCGCTCGTCATCGCCTGCAACACCGCGTCCGCCGCCGTGCTGCACGACGCGCGCGAACGCTACGACGTGCCGTTGGTGGAGGTGATCCGCCCCGCGGTCCGCCGCGCCGTGAGCGCCACTCGCACCGGCAGGGTCGGTGTCATCTCCACGAAGGGCACCCACCAGTCCGGTGCTTACCTGGACGCGTTCGCCGCGGCGCCCCATCTGCACGTGCGCTCGCAGCCGTGCCCGCGGTTCGTGGAGTTCGTCGAGGCCGGCATCACCGGTGGTCCCGAACTGCTCGAGGTCGCTCGCGGATACCTCGAACCACTGCAACAGGACGGCGTCGACACCGTCGTTCTGGGCTGCACCCACTACCCGTTGCTGACCGGTGTCATCTCGTACGTCATGGGTGACGGGGTGACCCTGGTGTCGTCCGCCGAGGAGACCGCCAAGGACGTCTACCGCGTGCTGGCCGATCGCGACCTGCTCGCGCCGGCATCGGACGGCATGCCCGGCCTGTCGTTCACCACGACCGGAGACCCTGAGGAGTTCCGCCGCTTGTCCAAGAGGTTCCTGGGGTTGCCGCCCGAGTTCGACGACGTGTTCGAGAACAACTTCCATCAGGTGGGAGTGACCGGATGAGGCTCACCATCATCGGCTGCTCCGGTTCCTTCGCCGGCCCGAACTCTCCGGCGTCCAGCTACCTGGTGCAGTCCGAGCACGAGGGACGCACCTGGAACCTCGTGCTCGACATGGGCCCTGGTTCGCTCGGCGCGCTACAGCGGCACATCGAACTCGACGCGATCGACGCCATCGTGATCAGTCATCTGCACCCTGACCACTGCCTCGACCTGACCGGACTCTTCGTCGTCACCAAGTACCACCCGACACGTGGCCCCCTGCCGCGCGTGCCGGTCTACGGCCCGCAGGACACCGCCGCGCGCATGTCCCGCGCGAACGGGGTGACGCTCTGCGAGGCATCCGACCCGCACGGCATGGACAGCGAATTCGATTTCCGCACATTGGTTTCGCTGGACGCGTTCCAGGTCGGCCCGTTCACGATCACTCCGCACCGGGTCAATCACCCGGTGGAGGCGTTCGGCTTCCGCGTCGAGGCCGACGGCAAGGTGCTGGTTTATACCGGCGACACCGACAGCACCCCTGATCTGCTGCCCCTGCTGCGCGACGCCGACCTCGTGCTCGCCGACTCGGCGTTCTGCGAGGAGCGCGATGAGGTACGCGACATCCACCTCACCGGACGGCGTGCGGCCGAAGCTGCCGTGGCCGCAACCGGAGTCCAACGCCTGATGCTGACCCACATCCCGGCCTGGAACGACCCGGAGGTCTGTCGCGCCCAGGCAGCGCAGGTCTGGCCCTCGAAGGTGGAGCTGGCCGTCTCCGACGAGGTCCACGACATCTGAACTGGCTTGCGTCGCGGGAGGGTTCGGGCTTGGCTGAACACATGGTCCGTTACCCGAAACCCCTGCAGGCCGGCGACACGATCGCTGTGACAGCGCCGTCCGCCGGGTGCGAACCTCGTCACCAGGGGCGACTCGACTTCGCGCTGAAGTGGTTGCGGGACAAGGGTTTCGAGGTCATCGAGGGCAATTGTCTGCGTGGTGGCACGCAGGTCAGCGCACCCGTCGCGGAGCGCGCCGCAGAACTCAACGCCTTCCTCACCGACGCCCCGATCAGCGCGGTCGTGCCGCCGTGGGGAGGGAGACGTCCATCGACCTGATCGACCTGCTCGACTACGACGCGATCCGTGCCGCCGAACCGACTTGGCTGGTCGGCTTCAGCGACACGAGTACGCAATTACTCGCCCTGACCTTGCGCACCGGGCTGGCCACCCTGCACGGGCACAATCTGATGGACACTCCGTACGACCTGCCGCAGGGATTGGCGCCGTGGTGGGTCGCGGCGGCAACGCCTGCCGGCGGCACGTTCACTCAGTACGCCGCGACCCACCGGCGTCCGCTCGGTTTCGACGACTGGGAGAAGGACCCGACTCCCACGACGATGCCGCTGACCGTGCCGACCTCGTGGAAGGTGCTGCACGGTCCCTCGTCCTTGGAGATCAGCGGACGGTTGATCGGTGGCTGTGTCGAGGTGTTGTCGCCGCTGGCCGGAACGGCGTACGGCGACGTGCGCGCGTTCGGCGAGCAGCACGCGTCCGATGGTCTGCTGGTCTATCTGGAGGTCTGCGAACAGGGCGCCTACGACGTCGCCCGCGCGCTGCACGGGATGCGACTGGCCGGCTGGTTCGACAACGCCAACGCCGTGCTGCTGGGGCGCACCTCGGCTCGGGACGCGCAGTACATGAGCCAGCACGACGCCGCCATCGACGCACTCGCCCGGCTCGACATCCCGATCATCGCCGACATGGACTTCGGCCACGTGCCGCCGTACATGTCGTTCGTTAACGGCGGGCTGGCGACCGTCACGGTGGACGCCGGCCGACGGAAGATCTCGCAGACGCTGCGGTGAACGCGTGATCCGCGCGGCGTTGCATGCCGTTGGGCGTCCGATGGCTCGCGTCCTAGTCTGGAGCGCATGACCGACGCCACTCCTCAGACCCGACACGACGGCCGCGCGAACGACCAACTCCGCGACATCAAGATCACCCGCAACTGGCTCGACCACGCCGAGGGCAGCGTCCTCATCGAGTTCGGCAAGACCCGGGTGCTCTGCGCCGCATCATTCACCGAAGGTGTGCCGCGTTGGCTCAAGGGCCGTGGAACCGGGTGGGTCACCGCCGAGTACGAAATGCTGCCGCGCTCGACGAACACCCGCAGTGACCGCGAATCGCGCAAGGGCAAGGTCGGCGGCCGCACACACGAGATCTCCCGGCTGATCGGACGCTCGCTGCGGGCGATCATCGACACGAAAGCGTTGGGGGAGAACACGATCGTGCTCGACTGCGACGTCCTCCAGGCGGACGGTGGTACCCGCACCGCAGCCATCACCGGGGCGTACGTGGCCCTGCAGGACGCGATCGAGGACGCCCGGGCAAAGGGCCTGATCGCCAAGAACGCGCAGCCGCTCACCGGATCCATCGCCGCCATCAGCGTCGGCGTGGTGAAGGGCGTTCCGGTCCTCGACCTGGACTACCCGGAGGACTCCACCGCCGAGACGGACATGAACGTCGTGATGACCGGTGCCGGTGGCTTCGTCGAGGTGCAGGGCACTGCCGAGGGTGCACCCTTCGACCGCGACGAACTGAACGCGCTGCTCGATCTCGCCGCCAAGGGCATCGGCGACCTCACCCGTCTGCAGCAGGAAGCGCTGGACACGCACGCCCGCGAGCGTTCACGATGAGCGACCTGGTCCTCGCGACCCGCAACGCCGGCAAGATCGCCGACCTGCAGGGGCTCATCGACTCCGAGCCCGCGCTGGACGGGCTGCGCGTGGTGGGAGTGGGAGATTTCCCCGAACTCGAGGACGTTCCGGAGACCGGGCTGACCTTCATCGAGAATGCCACCCTGAAGGCCAAGTACGCGACCAAGAAGTTGAATCTGCCTGCGGTTGCTGATGATTCAGGAATCTCGGTGGACGTGCTCGGCGGCTGTCCAGGTGTGTTCAGCGCGCGCTGGGCAGGACGTCACGGCGACGACCAGGCCAACATCGACCTGCTGCTCGCGCAGACCGCCGACGTGCCGATCGACAAGCTGATCGCTCGCTTCGAGTGTTCGGTGGTGCTCGCGATGCCGGACGGTGCGTTGCACTCTGCCACCGGGGTCGTCGACGGACGGCTCACCAGAGAGCAGCGCGGCACCAACGGGTTCGGGTACGACCCGATCTTCGAACTGCCTGACGGCCGTACGTTCGCCGAGTACACCGCAACCGAGAAGCACGCCGCCTCTCACCGCGGCCAGGCCTTCCGTGCGCTGGTGCCCACCCTCGTCCGGCTGTTCACCTGAGACGATCGCGCAGCGGGTGCGCGACCGCAGCGTGACGCGGCGCTACGCCGACGACTGGGAGCGGACGGTTTCCAGCTCTTCAACCAGATCTCATCGCTTGGCGCGTATGTCCTGGCCGCGTCCACGCTGCCGTTCATCGCTCGCAAGCGAGTCTGCGTCGGGGACCGAAAGTGCGCGAGGGGGGACTCGAACCCCCACACCCGAAGGCGCCAGGACCTAAACCTGGTGCGTCTGCCAATTCCGCCACTCGCGCAAGCGCACCAAGACTAGATCACCGGAATCCCTGCGTGGATTCCGCGCAGGTAGGAACATGCGTCGATCCAGGAGGTGCGCGGATTTCTGCAGGACGCGGCTCAGGCCAGCTTGAGGGCCTTCTTCAGGGACGCGACGTGGCCGGTGGCCTTGATGTTGTACTTCGCCAGTTCGACCTTGCCCTCGGGGTCGACGACGATCGTGGAGCGGATGACGCCCACGACGGTCTTGCCGTAGAGCTTCTTCTCGCCGTAGGCGCCGTACGCCTCGAGCACCGACTTGTCCTCGTCCGACAGCAGCGGGTAGGTCAGCGACTCCTGCTCCACGAACTTCTCCAGCTTGGCGACAGGGTCGGGGGAGATGCCGACGACGTCGTAGCCGGCCTCGGCCAGGCCGGCGAGGCTGTCGCGGAAGTCGCAGGCCTCCTTGGTGCAGCCGGGGGTCATCGCGGCCGGGTAGAAGAAGATCACCAGGTGGCGTCCGCGGTAGTCCGACAGTGACACCGATCCGCCTTCACTGGACGGCAGGGTGAAGTCGGGTGCGGGATCCGACATTGCGAGACGAGTCATGGGGTCCTCCGAACGTACTGGCGGGTCTGTCTGCGTTATCGTCTCAGGCAGTCCACGAACCTCAAGGAGTAACCCCATGGCCGACAAGCCGGCACCGAAGAACGCCAAGGAGATCGAGGCCGAACTCCAGGCGTCCCGTCAGCGCTTGGCAAGCACCATCGACGAACTCGCCTTCCGCGCGCAGCCCAAGGAGGTTGCCAAGCGTCAGGTCGAGGGACTCAAGCTGAAGGCCAACGACATGACCCGCACCTCCGACGGCGACGTCGCCGAGGACAAGGTCGGCAAGATGGTCGGCGGAGCCGGAGCGTTCCTGCTCGTGCTCGGCCTGCTGCGCCGTCTCCGTGGCTGAGGAGCACAACCTTCCGATTCGGATGCTGCATGACCGTCTGCTCGTCAAGGCGGACGGTGAGGGCGGCGAACGGCGGTCCGGTGGCGGCATTGTCATCCCGGCCACTGCGGCGATGGGCAAGCGACTGGCCTGGGCCGAGGTCGTAGCCGTCGGGCAACACGTCCGGCAGGTGCAGCTGGGTGACCGGGTGCTGTACGACCCGGACGAGAAGGCCGAGGTCGAACTGCAGAGCCGCTCGTACATCCTGCTTCGCGAACGCGACCTGCACGCGGTTGCGGCCCAGCGGGTGGACGACGGATCGACCGGTCTCTATCTGTGAAACATGACTGCGGGGCAGCCGAATCGGTTGCCCCGCAGTCATTTCGGTTCAGGAACCGAGCACCTCGGAACGCGCGTCGATGAACGCCTGGACGCAGGTGCGCACGTCGTCCTCCGAATGGGCGGCGGACAGCTGGACGCGGATGCGGGCCTTGCCCTTCGGGACGACCGGGTAGCTGAATGCGATCACGTAGACGCCACGCTGCAACATCGCATCGGCGACCTGTGCGGCCTGGCGCGCTCCTTCCTCGCCGGGGAACATGACCGGGGTGATGGGGTGCGAGCCGGGAAGCAACTCGAAACCGGCGTCGGTCATCAGCTCACGGAACAGCTCGGTGTTGCGGCGCAGCTGCGCGCGTCCTTCGCCCGATGAGCGAGCCAGCTCCAGCGCCTTGCGCGACCCGGCGACCACCGAGGGCGCGACGGCGTTGGAGAAGAGGTACGGACGAGACCGCTGGCGCAGCAGGTCGACGATCTCCTGGTGCGCGGCGACGTAGCCGCCGGAAGCGCCACCGAGGGCCTTGCCGAGGGTGCCGGTGACGATGTCGACGCGGTCGATCACGCCGCAGTGCTCGTGCGTGCCGCGTCCGCCTTTGCCGACGAAACCCACGGCGTGCGAGTCGTCCACCATGACCATCGCGCCGAACTCCTCGGCCAGGTCGCAGATCTGTTCCAGCGGCGCGTAGTAGCCGTCCATGGAGAAGACGCCGTCTGTGACGATGATCACGCGGCGCGCGTCCGCGTCCTTCGCCGCCTGCAGCTGGGTGCGCAGATCGTCCATGTCGGCGTTCTGGTAACGGAACCGCTTGGCCTTCGACAGGCGGATGCCGTCGATCAACGAGGCGTGGTTGAGCTCGTCGGAGATGATCGCGTCCTGCGCCTCGAACAACACCTCGAAGATGCCGCCGTTGGCGTCGAAGCAGGAGGAGTAGAGGATCGCGTCGTCGGTGCCGCAGAAGTCGGCCAGTTCGCGTTCGAGGTCGCGGTGCTGGGTCTGGGTGCCGCAGATGAAACGCACGCTGGCCATGCCGAAACCCCACTCGTCCAACGCTTTTCGCGCCTCAGCGACAACGTCGGGGTGGTCGGCGAGACCGAGGTAGTTGTTCGCGCAGAAATTCAGTGCCTCGCCGGCCGTGGTGGCGACGTGGGAGGACTGCGGGGTGGTCAGTTCGCGCTCGCGCTTGGTGAGTCCGGCGTCGTCGATCTCACGCAACGACGCGCTCAGCTGGTCCTTGATGGCGTACATCTCAGCTCCAATCCATGATGACCTTGCCGCAGTTGCCCGATCGGGCCGCAGCGAACGCGTCCTGCCATTGTTCGGCGGGGAAACGGTGGGTGATGACCGACTGTACGGCGCGCTTGAGTTCCGGGGAGGTCGAGAGCATCGCGCTCATCGCGTACCAGGTGTCGTACATCTCGCGGCCGTAGATGCCCTTGATCGTGAGCATGTGTGTGATGACCCGGCCCCAGTTGACAGCGAAGTCGTCACCGGGTAGGCCGAGCATCGCGATGCGTCCGCCGTGGTTCATGTTGTCGATCATCTCGGCCATTGCCTGCGCGTTGCCCGACATTTCCAGGCCGACGTCGAAGCCCTCGCGCATGCCCAGTTCGCTCTGGACGTCGGCGATCCGTTGCTGCGCCACGTTGACGACCCGGTCGGCGCCGGCGCCGCGGGCCAGTTCGAGGCGGTAGTCGGAGACGTCGGTGACCACGACGTGCCGTGCGCCGACGTGCTTGGCGATCGCGGCCGCCATCACGCCGATGGGTCCGGCGCCGGTGATGAGGACGTCCTCGCCGACCATGGGGAAGGACAGTGCAGTGTGGGTGGCGTTGCCGAACGGGTCGAAGACAGCACCGAGGTCGGGATCGATGTCGGCCGGCTGCACCCACACATTGGACGCGGGGATCACGACGTAGTCGGCGAACACGCCGTCGCGATTGACACCGACGCTGTTGGTGCGGATGCAGACCTGTCGCCGGCCGGCGCGGCAGTTGCGACACTCGTTGCAGACCACGTGGCCCTCACCGGAGGCACGCTGCCCGACGGTCACGCTGGCGACGTCGGGACCGATCTCGACGACCTCGCCGTAGAACTCGTGGCCGATGACCAGCGGCGGTTTCACGATCGAGGACGCCCAGTCGTCCCACTGCTGCAGGTGCAGGTCGGTGCCGCACAAACCTGCTCGCAGCACCCGGATCTTCACCTCGCCGGGGCCGACGGTGGGTTCGGGAACGTCGATGAGTTCGAGTCCGGGGGCTGCCGATGTCTTGGCCAATGCACGCACGTTCGGCCATCTTGCCAGGAAGTGTGATGAAGACAACAGCGGCGCGTCGTGGGTGTCCACGCACACTTGCGGCTTGCGCGAATAACGACGAAGGCCAGGCAGATTGCCTGGCCTTCGTGACTGGTGCGCCATCAGGGACTCGAACCCCAAACCCGCTGATTAAGAGTCAGCTGCTCTGCCAATTGAGCTAATGGCGCAACGAGGAAGAACATTACCCCACGGTCCGGGCCAGTGTGAAATCGGTTGAGCGCGGCCGGTTGCAAGCGCGCTCTCGCCGTGTCGCGACCAAGTGCCACCGGACGCGAATGCCCGCGCGGCCCCGATTCTCGGTAGGTTCCCTGGTAGTAACTGTCTGCCTTGGAGGACCTGAAACCCATGACCGTCCTGTACGACGAAGCGATCGACCGGCCGTTCGACGAGCCGCCCGAGTCACCCGCCAAACCCGACTGGAAGGTTGCGTTCTCCCGCGCCCGCTCGAAGTTCTCCCAGGACGGCGGCACCGACGCCGCGGCGGCACTCACCTACTACGCGATGCAGTCGCTGTTCCCCGGCCTCATCGCGGTCATCTCGCTGCTGAACATCTTCGGCAACGGCAAGGAGACGACGCGCAAACTGGTCGAGTCGATCGGCCGGATCATCGGCAAGAGCCCCGAGGATCTCAGCGCTGTCACGAGCTTCATCGACAACGTGCAGGCGACCCCCGGCGGTGGCGTCGCCCTGATCGTCGGTATCGGTGGTGCGCTGTGGTCGGCGTCCGGTTATGTCGGTGCGTTCAGTCGTGCGCTCAACCGGATCTACGCGGTCGAGGAGGGGCGCTCCTTCCTCAAGCTCAAGGGCACCCTGCTGCTGGTGACTGCCATCGAGATCGTGCTCATCGTGCTGGTCATGCTGTCGCTCGTGCTCAGCGGTGGCGTTGCCAAGGAGGTCGGCAGTGCGATCGGCCTCGGTGACACCGCAGTGATGGTCTGGGACCTCGTGAAGTGGCCGTTCGTGGCGCTCGTGGTGCTCGGCATCATCTCGATGCTCTACCGCACCACCCCGAACGTGCGACGTGCCAAGGGCAACCGGCTGTTCAGCTCCGGTGCGGTGGTCGGCTTCGTCGTCTGGGTGCTCGCGTCGCTGGCGCTCGTCGCCTACATCGGCTTCACCCAGGGCGCCAGCTACCAGAAGACCTACGGTGCCTTCGCCGCCGCGATCATCCTGCTGCTGTGGCTGTGGATCACCAACATCGCGCTGCTGTTCGGTGCCGAGCTCGACGCCGAACTCCTGCGCACCCGCCAGTTGAAGTCGGGCCTGCCCGCGGAGCGCCTCATCCTGCTGCCCGCCCGCGACACCGACGGCATCGACAAGAAGATCGAGAAGGACGAGAAGCAGGTCGCCGACGCGATCGAGCTGCGAGTGAACTCCGGAGGAAGCATGGACGCCTACACCGGCCGTGACAATGCCGAGACCGCCACCGCGCGCGACTTCGGGCTGGCGATGGGTCCGGGCCAGCACGGCAAGGTGGGCAACGGGTCGGCGCCGGTCGACCGTGAGCCGGCTACCGTCCTGACGCGACCCACGCGCACCCGTGAGTCGATGCCGACCGACCCGAACGATGCCGCCGTCTACGTCCAGAACTCACGTGACGCCCGTCGCGAGGAAGCGTTGATCGCCGCCGCGCAGGAGCGCAAGGTGCGTGAACGTAAGACCGCGCAGGAGGCGAAGGTCAAGAAGAAGCAGGCCGAGAAGGAGAAGGAGCGGCGCGAACTGGAGAAGGCGCACAAGGACGCCTTGCCGTTGGCCAAGGAGTGGGAGGCGGTGGACGCCGTGCGCGCGCAGTTCGCCCCGCGTCCGAGTGCCGAGCGCGACCGCATCCTGGCCGAGCGCGAGTCCCGTCGTCAGGCTTTCAAGGTGGAGCAGGCTGAGGCGAACGCAGCCAGGGCGCAGGAGGCACGCGAGAAGAAGGCGTTCGAACCGACCGCCGAGAGCAAGGCGTTCGTTCCGGGTGAGGCGGAAGGGCCGCAGGGTGCGTCCCCGGCGCCGAGCGTGCTGGAACAGCAGGTCGCCACGGAGCGGGAGAAGCGACGCAACGACTGGTACGCCGCTCGCGGACTCTGACCGCGGCGACAGGCACGAAGAAGGCCCGGTGACGATTGGTCATCGGGCCTTCTCACATGGGGTGAGTGACGGGACTTGAACCCGCGACCACCGCGACCACAACGCGGTGCTCTACCAGCTGAGCTACACCCACCATGCAGATGCCGCCTACGTGAGGCAGCGCGGACTATCCTACCTGCTCTCCGACAGTGCTTCTGACCAACCCCGGCTCAGCCGGATGTGGTCTCGCTTTCGTTCCCGACGACGTGCTTGGCGGCCAGCGCGCGGGCCGTCTTGGAGTCTGGCCCGGGCTGGGGCACGAACACCGCCTCGCGGTAGTAGCGCAGTTCGGCGATGGACTCGGTGATGTCGGCCAGGGCGCGGTGACCGCCGCCCTTCTTCGGCGCGTTGAAGTACGCGCGGGGATACCAGCGACGCGACAACTCCTTGATCGATGACACGTCGATGAGGCGGTAGTGCAGGTGGGCGGTCAGTTCCGGCATGTCGCGGGCCAGGAACGCACGGTCCGTGGCCACGGAGTTGCCGCCGAGCGGCCACTTGCCGGCTTCCGGGGCGTGCTGGCGGATGTACTCCAGCACCTGCTGCTCGGCTTCGGCCATCGTCACGCCTTGGCCGAGTTCGTCGAGCAGCCCACTGCTGGTGTGCATGTCGCGGACGAACTCGTTCATCTGCTCGAGCGCGGTCGGCTCGGGCTTGATGAGGACGTCGATGCCGTCACCGATCTGGTTCAGCTCGAAGTCGGTGATCAGTACCGCGACCTCGATCAGGGCGTCCGCCTCGAGGTCGAGGCCGGTCATCTCGCAATCGATCCAAATGATGCGTTCGTTGCTCGTCTTGTCCTCACTCACACCCTGCAGCCTAGAGCCGCACGAAGCCGATCGTCGGTAGGGTCTTCGCCATGGGGATCCCACCGGACAGTGTCCGGACGCTGTCCAGAGCGCAGCTCGCACACCTCAACGGACGGCGTCCGCTGCTGCGTCGCGCCATCTCCTGGACCATCGGGATCGTCTTCTTCGGGCTCTGCCTCGCTGTGGTTCTGGCGAGTCTGCACGCTCAATCCGGGCTGACCGCAACGGTTCTGGGCATCGCGACAGGTTTTGTGGTGCTCGGCATCGTCGTACCGGTATTCCTGTGGCTCGACCGGTTCGAACCCGAGCCGTGGGGAATGCTGCTGTTCGCGTTCCTGTGGGGGGCGTGCGTCGCGACGGTCGGTGCCGCACTGCTCAACGACATCGGTGGCTACCTGATCGGGGCGACGGCGGAGAACAACGCTCCGGTCGCCATCTTCGTCGCTCCGCCGGTCGAGGAGGCCCTCAAGGGTCTGGCACTCATCCTGCTGATCGTGTTCCGCCGCAAGGAGATCGACGGCATCGTCGACGGAATGGTCTACGCCGGCCTGTGTGCGGCCGGCTTCGCGTTCGTCGAGGACATTGTCTACCTCGCCAACGGCTATGCCGACTCCGGTGAAGAGGGCCTGTTCGGCACGTTCATCGTCCGGGTGTTGATGAGTCCGTTCGCACATCCAATGTTCACCATCTGCATCGGGATCGGCGTGGGGATCGCGGCCACATCCCGCGGATTCGCCATGCGCGTCCTGCCGCCGCTCATCGGCTTCGTCTGCGCCGTCATGTTGCACATGGGATGGAACGCGCTCGCGATCCTCGCCGAAGAGGGCTGGCTGCTCACCTACGTCCTGGTGCAGGTGCCGCTGTTCTGTGCATTCGTGGCTCTGTTGGTGATCGCCCGGCGCCGGGAGTCGGCCAGGATCGGCGAGCAACTGTCGGGATACGTCGACAGTTCGTGGCTGTCTCCGCCCGAGGTACGGATGCTCGCGTCCATGTCGGAGCGCCGGTACGCGCGTGCCTGGGCGAAGTCCCACGGTGGCAAAACGCTCGAACTCCAGATGGAGCAGTTCCAGGACATCGCGAGCGAACTGGCCATGCTGCGGGCCCGGATCAACCGCGGCGACCACGGACCCGACTCGTTCGCACGTGAACACAAGCTGCTCGAAGCGCTGTGGATGTTGCGTCGCCCGTTCCTCGGCACACCGCTCTACCGGCACTACGAGTGGACGCCGATCGGTCGCCCGCCGATGCGCACCCCGCTGCGCTGACCGCGTCCACCGGCGGGTCGGTCTAGACTTCCCGCCGTTGCCCCCTTAGCTCAGCTGGATAGAGCAAGGGCCTTCTAATCCCTAGGTCGCAGGTTCGAGTCCTGCAGGGGGCGCCATCCGCAGGTTGGTCCATCGGTGTGGGCGTCCGGGGTCGCAGCGGACTCTAGACTCCTACCCGTGAGTCAAGTCCCTGATCCGTCCCGATTGCCTGCCGCTCTCGACCAACTGCGAGCAGCCGTCGAAGGGACGCACTTCCCGTTGGAGACCCCGCGTGCCGAGCAGGCCCGTGCCGGTCGTGGTGATCTGCTGAATCAGTTGCGCGACTACATCATTCCGCGCGCCAACTCCCTCGACGCGCCCTTGCTGGCGGTCGTCGGTGGGTCCACCGGTGCGGGCAAGTCGACCCTCGTCAACTCGATCGTGGGGGAGACCGTGACGACGCCCGGCGTGCTGCGACCCACCACGCGTGCATCGACGCTCATCCACCACCCCGACGACGCGCACTGGTTCACCACCAAGCGCATCCTGCCCGAGCTGGCCCGGCTGACCGGCGACTCCGCCGGAGCCCACGACCCGAACACGCTGCGACTTGTCGCCAGCGTTTCGGTGCCGCGCGGACTCGCGCTGCTGGATGCGCCCGACATCGACTCGGTCGTGTCCGCGAACCGTGACCTGGCCCGGCAGCTGCTCAGTGCCGCCGACCTCTGGATCTTCGTCACCACCGCCACCCGCTACGCCGACGCCGTGCCGTGGGAGTTGCTGCAGCAGGCGATCCATCGCGGGACGTCGGTAGCGGTCGTGCTCGACCGGGTGCCGATGGACGCGATGGAGGAGGTGCGTGCCGACCTCGCCGGGATGCTGATGGAGCGCGGACTCGGTCAGTCGCCGGTCTTCGCCGTTGCGGAGTCGACGTTGTCCAAGACCGGCATGCTTCCGGTCAGCGAGGTGACTCGCATCCGCGGGTGGCTGAGCTCCCTCGCTGCCGATGCTCACGCCCGCAGCATCGTCATCCGACGCACGCTCGACGGCGCGCTGGACTCCTTGAACGAACGCGGTCGGTCATTGCAGTCGCTGTCGCAGGAACAGCGTTCTGCCGCAGACGAATTGCGTCAGGCTCCGCAGGAGGCGTACTCCGCAGCGCTCGATGGCGTGAAGGAAGGCGTCCAGGACGGTTCGTTGCTGCGTGGCGAGGTGCTCGCGCGTTGGCAGGAGTTCGTCGGCACGGGAGAACTGCTGCGCCAGCTCGAAGCAGGCGTCGGGCGCATGCGAGACCGGGTCGTCGGAGCACTGCGTGGACGCGGGCGTGCCGAACCCGCCGAGAATCTCGGCGAGGCGTTGCATTCCGGCGTCGCGGCCCTGCTGGTCAACCACGCGGAGACCGCGGCGATCACCTCGGCGCGGGCTTGGCGCGCCACTCCCGGCGGGGCGCCGATCATCGAGAAGCATCGCGAACTGGGCTCTGCGTCAAAGGGATTCGGAGAACAGGTGGAGCGTGCGGTTCGCGACTGGCAGGGCAACGTGATGGATATGGTGCGTGAAGAAGCAGGTTCGCGGCGCACCACCGCACGGTTCCTCGCCTTCGGTGTCAACGGCATCGCGGTCATGCTCATGCTCATCTCGTTCTCCGCGACCGCCGGCCTGACCGGGGCCGAGGTCGGCATCGCCGGTGGATCGGCGGTGCTCGCGCAGCGACTGCTCGAAGCGATCTTCGGTGATCAGGCGGTGCGCACGCTCAGCGCGAAGGCGCGTGGCCTGCTCCTCGAGCGCACCACAGAACTCTTCGAGGCCGAGGAGCAGCGGTTCGAGAAAGTGCTGTCGGATGAGATCGGCCAGGCGTCCACGGACGACCGGATCGGCCCGGCGCTCGCGGCAGTGAAGGCGGCACGATGAGCCCCGATCTGTTCAAGCGGAAGTCTGGCGGCGTCGTCAGCAACGAGGCGCTGCAGCAGCGTGGCAAGGCGCTGGAGACAGCGATCGAGCACGGCGGTGAGCGACTCCCGGCGTCCAATGTCGCGGTTGTTCGCGACCTGGAGCGCAAGGTCGCCGAACGCAGTGGCATTGCCGGTGGACGCACGGTCGTCGCACTTGCCGGAGCGACCGGAAGCGGCAAGTCCAGCCTGTTCAATGCGCTTGTCGGCGAACCGGTTTCGAGGATCGGTGCACGGCGTCCGACCACCTCTCAGGCCGCCGCTGCGGTCTGGGGGGAGGAGCCGTCCGGTCCGCTGCTCGACTGGGTCGGGGTAGGAGCCCGGCACCAGGTGCCGCTCGCCGCACCGACCACCGGGACGCTCGACGGTCTCGTGCTGCTCGATCTTCCCGACTTCGACTCCAATGTCATCGCGCACCGGCACGAGGCCGACCGCGTCCTGAAGCTGTCGGATGTCTTCATCTGGGTCACCGACCCGCAGAAGTACGCCGACGCCGTCCTGCACGACGACTACATCCGCACGATGGCCGGCCACGCGGCGGTGACGATCGTCGTCCTCAATCAGATCGATCGGCTCAGCCGCGAGGCGGCCAAGGCCTGCATCGCTGACCTGGAGAAGCTGCTGGAGCGTGATGGTCTGAGCGGGGTGAAGGTGCTCGCCACCTCGGCCGCCCAGGGCATCGGCCTGGACGAGCTGCGCACCACCCTGGGAAAGGTCGTCGCCCACCGCAATGCCGCCAACCAGCGGCTGGCGGCCGACCTGCGTGTGCAGGCGGTCGAGTTGCGCAAGCACGTCGCCGACACCGAACCCGAACTCGGGCGCAAGACGGGTGACGAACTCACCGATGCCCTCGCCAAGGCCGCGGCCGTGCCGGTCGTTGGTCAGGCTGTCGAACGCGACTACCGGCAGCGAGCTGCCGCGCACGGCGGGTGGCCGTTCACCCGGTGGGCCAACAAGTTCCGCCCGGCGCCGCTTTCTCGCCTGGGCCTGGACAAGGTCGCCTCGCAGCTGACCCGGTCCGAGGGGCAGCGTGCTCTCGGCCGTTCCTCGCTGCCGCCCGCCTCGCCGGCGGCTCTGGCGGCGGTGGACCTGGCGACTCGCCGGCTCGGTGAGCGGGCCGCCGAGGGGCTCCCGCAGCCTTGGGCGGACGCGGTGTACGACGCCGCTTCGCCGCAGAACGACGATCTGCGCGACTCGCTCGACCAGGCGGTGATGGGTACCGAGCTGCGCGATCGCGACCCGGTCTGGTGGACCGTGTTCTCGATGCTGCAGTGGCTCTTCGCGGCGGTCACCCTCGCCGGTCTGCTGTGGCTGCTGATGCTGGCAGGTCTTGGCTTTGCTCAGATTCAGCTCGATGTGCCCACGTGGGGCTGGATACCGATCCCGGTGCTCCTGCTCGCGGGCGGGCTCCTGCTCGGGCTGTTGCTTGCGGTGCTCTCGCGTTTCCTGGCCGCCAAGGGCGGACGTCGTCGGCGCGCTGCCGCCGAACGCCGCTTGCGCGACGCAGTGTCCGAGGTCGGTGAGATCAAGTTGGTGGCGCCCGTGCGAGCCGTGCTCGCCGAGCACCGGGCGACTCGCGAGGCGCTCGACCAGGCGGCACGCTGAGTTCTCCACAGCCCACGATCGAGGCCGCCGTCGTCCACACCCGCACGGCGGCGGCTTTCGCATCCCCGCGCCGCGGGACGAAGGTTCGACCAGGCCGAACGCTCGGCCGGCAACCCTCGAAGGGAAGAACCATGGGCAACCACGCAACTGTCACCATCACCGGCAACCTCACCGCCGACCCGCAGGTGCACGACTTCGACAGCGGATCGCGCAAGGCGAGGTTCGCCGTCGCTTGTACTCCGTCGACCCGTGACAAGGAGACGGGCGGGTACCGCGACCTGTCGACCACGTTCTACGACGTCGACTGCTGGAACCACCTCGCGCAAAACGTTATGGGTTCACTGCACAAGGGCGACCCGGTGATCGTCACCGGTCGGATCAGTGTCGACTCCTGGCAGGGCCAGGACGGCGGCCAGCGGCAGAAGGTCGTCGTCACCGCGTCCACCGTCGGGCATGACCTCAGCCGCGGCACCGCCCAGTTCCGACGTCCCCAGCGGGAGGAGCCAAGCGAGGTCGGACAGGAGCAGATGCAGCGCGAGGGCGTGCCGGCCTGACCACGGGTGCGGCGCTCGATTGGGAGGGCGCCGCGCCCACCGATAGCCTGACGGGCATGGCTGAGTTCATTTACACCATGACCAAGGCGCGCAAAGCCGTCGGCGACAAGGTCATCCTCGACGACGTGAGCATGTCGTTCTTCCCCGGCGCCAAGATTGGCGTCGTCGGCCCGAACGGCGCGGGCAAATCGACCATTTTGAAGATCATGGCCGGACTCGACCAGCCGTCCAACGGCGAGGCTCGCCTGTCGCCCGGTTACAGCGTCGGCATCCTGTTGCAGGAACCGCCGTTGAACGAGGAGAAGGACGTTCGCGGCAACGTCGAAGAAGGCATGGGTCAGATCAAGAAGGATCTCGACCGCTTCAACGAGATCTCCGAGGAGATGGCCCAGCCCGACGCCGACTTCGACTCCCTCATGGAGGAGATGGGCAAGCTCCAGGAGAAGATCGACAACGCCGACGCCTGGGATCTCGACTCCCAGATCGAGCAGGCGATGGACGCCCTGCGCTGCCCGCCGCCGGACGCTGACGTGACCGTGCTCTCCGGTGGTGAGCGTCGCCGCGTGGCACTGTGCAAGCTGCTGCTGTCCAAGCCCGACCTGTTGCTGCTCGACGAGCCCACCAACCACCTCGACGCCGAGTCGGTCACCTGGCTGGAGCAGCACCTTGAGGCCTACCACGGCGCCGTTCTCGCCGTGACTCACGATCGGTACTTCCTCGACAACGTTGCGCAGTGGATCTGTGAGGTCGACCGCGGTCGCCTCTACCCCTACGAGGGCAACTACTCCACCTACCTGGAGAAGAAGCAGGAACGCCTGCAGGTGCAGGGCAAGAAGGACGCCAAGCTCGCCAAGCGTCTGAAGAACGAACTCGAGTGGGTTCGCTCGAACGCCAAGGCCCGCCAGACCAAGAGCAAGGCTCGTCTGGCGCGCTACGAGGAGATGGCGGCCGAGGCCGACCGCACTCGCAAGCTCGACTTCGAGGAGATTCAGATCCCGCCGGGCCCGCGACTGGGTGCCCAGGTGATCGAGGTCAAGAACCTCAAGAAGGGCTTCGGCGACCGCACTCTCATCGATGGACTGTCGTTCACGTTGCCCCGCAACGGAATCGTCGGCGTCATCGGTCCGAACGGTGTCGGAAAGACCACCCTGTTCAAGACGATCGTCGGCCTCGAGGAGCCGGACGGCGGAGAGGTGAAGGTCGGCGACACCGTCAACATCTCCTACGTCGACCAGAGCCGCGGCGGCATCGATTCGGAGAAGACCCTGTGGGAGGTCGTCTCCGACGGGCTCGACCACATCCAGGTCGGTCAGGTCGAGATCCCGTCGCGTGCGTACGTGTCGCAGTTCGGTTTCAAGGGCCCCGACCAGCAGAAGAAGGCCGGCGTGCTCTCCGGTGGTGAGCGCAACCGCCTCAACCTTGCGTTGACCCTCAAGCAGGGCGGCAACCTGTTGCTGCTCGACGAGCCGACCAACGACCTGGACGTCGAGACCCTCGGTTCGCTGGAGAACGCGCTGCTCGACTTCCCGGGCTGCGCCGTGGTCATCAGCCACGACCGGTGGTTCCTCGACCGCGTCGCGACGCACATCCTCGCCTACGAAGGCGATGAGGAGAACCCGGCCAAGTGGTACTGGTTCGAGGGCAACTTCGACGCCTACGAGGAGAACAAGATCGAGCGCCTCGGTGCCGAGGCGGCGCGTCCGCACCGCGTCACTTACCGCAAGCTGACCCGCGACTGACCTCGAGTCAGCACAACGCGCGCCCCGGAACCACACGGTTCCGGGGCGCTCGTTTCGTTCGGGGTAGGTTCGTGGGACTCACGGCGCCGTCAGCGATCGAAGGCGGGCGGCAATTTCCTCGACTGTGACAAGCCGGTCCTGCGCAACGTCGATGATCAAGTCGAACTTGTCGTTCTCTGCTCCGATGAACCGCACACCGTTCAGCGCGAGAAAAAGTCGACCGGCAACCAACGCCGTCGGATTGTTGCCATCCACGAGTGCGTGGTTGTTCACCAAGGAACTGAGCAAGGCGGCGCATTTGGTGTGAATGTCGGGGTAAGCATCTTGCCCGAAGACCGTCGCGCGTGGCCGCGCCAATGCCGCCTCGAGGAACCCCCAGTCACGCACTTGCGGAGGGCGGCCCGTCGCCGCAGTTGCCACGACGATCAAGTCATCAAGATCGAGGTAGTCGACGCTCACGCGTCACGCAATCGTTCGAGAACCTCAGCGTCCTCGGCCACGATCCGGGAAATCATCCGGTCGCGCGTCGCGACGCGGGGAGAGGTAGTTCTCGATGGCACGGACGGCGAGCGAATGCATGGAGACACCTTCACGAGCTGCTGATTCCCGAAGTCGTTCGGTTTGTTCGTCGCTCAATCGCAGTGTCATAGCCATACCTGAATATCACCAGGGCGGTATCAGAGAGGCAGGAATGCGATCGACCAGCTCGGCCGTCAGCACGGTGCCGCCGGGCGCAGTTACGCGTGCCAATTCACGAGCCGAGTACGACTCGTGGCGGTTGAGGACGAGGTCGAACCGGTCGTCGCGGAACGGCATTCGCGCCGAGCCGACGTCGTCGTCCGGTGCGCCGTACTCGATCACCTCGATGCCGTACGGGGCCAAATTGCGCTGTGCGACAGCGATGTTCGGCTGCCAACCCTCAGTAGCGGTGGTGTCGGCGGGAAGAAGATCGGCGAACTGGAGGAGGTGCTCGCCACCGCCGGTCCCCATGTCGAGCACGTGCTGAGCGTTGCCCAGAGTTTGACGGTACTGAGCGTCGAGATCCCACGGCTCCTGCGACTCGGTCATCCGGTCATCCAAGGACGAGAAGTCCCAGCCCTCGGGTTGGTCGCGTTCTTCGGCTCGCCAGCGCTCCAGTAGTTGCTCTTCCACGGAGCTTGTCTATCAACCACAGATCCGAGCCGCGATCGATATTCCGGACGATGGCGTATCCGCCGACCGACCCGCGGGCCGAGTTCCATCCTCCTTGTTGTTGGCGAACGGCAAGGCAAGAGAGGTTGTCGGTGGTCCCGCCTAGAGTTTCTTCATGGCCATCAGCTACGAGTTCTACGAACCGGAGTCTCCGGTGGAATTCGTTCTGCTGCAATCACTTTCGGATCAGAAGCGGCGTTTGTTGAACCAGCTTCTGAATGCGTTGGGGTCACCCGCGGAAGTACTGACGTTCGCGAACCGGATGTCCCGTGAAGCGTTCTACCGGCTCGATGCCGACGCCGTGCGCAACGCCGGTGGCATCAGCACCGCTCGGCCCGTCGATGTCGAGGACCACCGGATGCTCGAGAAAGCCGTGACCGGTTCCACCCAGTTGGCATCCACCTCCCAAGCCGTCCAAGCCATGGCCATGGCTCGGTATGCCGCGATCGACGAGGAGTTGGTCGATTCCGACGCCGGTGTCACGGCGAAGGTCGAGCACGCGCTGGGTCATCAGGCGTCGTTTGCCGACACCGACCTGGCGGCTGCGTGTCAGATGGCTCCGCGCACTGCGTCGAGCAAGATGAGCAACTCCATCGATGCGTGCACCAAAACGCCCGGTCTGTTGGCGGCCGCGGTCGAGGGTTCGATCCCGTACTGGAAGGTCAGCCTCGTTGCCTCCGAGCTGGTGAGCGCTTCACCCGAAACCTCTCACCGGGTCGAGCAGCACCTGCTCGACACGAAAGGCTTCGACACCTGGGGTTACCTGAAGGTGAAGAGCGCCGCACGGGCACTGGTGACCCAATGGGAGGAAGAAGCCGCGAAGAAGACCCGCCAGAAGGAAGCCAAAGAAGCCACCGGTGTCTGGGTGCGTCCCTCCGACATTGCCGGGATGGCCGAGCTGTGCGCCATCGGACCGGCCGACCAGATCGCCCGCATCTACGGAGCCGTGGACCAGTTGGCTGATCAACGCTCGAAGAACCCGACCGCAAGCGAGGGCAGCGAGACCGGTGAGTCGAAGCCGACGCTCGGACAACTGCGCCTCGGCGCGTTGCACGACCTCGTCACCCAAGGCGCCGACGTGACCTACCAGGTCGTGATCCAGGTCCCTGTCGTGCGCGAGGAACGCGAGGAACAGGCTGCGACGGCCACCAAACGTGCCACCGACGACCCGGAACACGAGCCCGAGGCGTCCCCGGACGACGGATCACCCCCACCCGGACAATCCAGCTCATCCCCGCGAGGCCCGGACGACTTTGAATTCGCTTCAGAAACAGGTGAAACCGCCCGGGCGTACAAAGCCGGTTGGGCACGGATCGCCGGGATCGGGTTCATCCGGCCCGAGGTGCTCGACGCATTGATCGAGCAGTTCGGTTGCCGCCTCACCCGGGCACTGGTCGACGCCGACACCGGAGTCACCTGCGAGACCTCGACGACGGCGTACGAGCCCACGCCCAGGATCAGGGAGTTCGTGCAACAACGCGACCAAACCTGCCGGTTCCCCATGTGCACCAGGACCGCCATCAGGTGCGACATCGACCACGTCATCGAATGGCCGCAGGGACCCACCGCCGGGCACAACCTCGCCGCACTCTGTCGCCACCATCACGACGCGAAGACGAAGAAGCACTGGGACTACGAGATGAGCGACGACGGAGTCTGCACCTGGACCTCCCGCACCGGCCGCACCTACGTCACCTACCCCGACTCCGTGCACGACGCTTCCTGAATCAGCCCCGTGCGGTCGGGTAGCCGTTCAGGTCACCGGGTTTCGGCGCAGGCGCCCTCCTTCGTCGGGCGCATGGCTCAACCAGCCGTGAAGCGACGCCTCAGTGCCAGCCTTCGTCCACCCGCAGGGCCCTCTCCGAGCGGCATAGTGGGGACGTGCTCACCGACCACATGCCGCTCATCGAGACCGGCTCGATCCGACTCAGACAGTTCGCACCCAAGGATTTGCCGCTGGTCGCGTCAGTGAGCGAGGATCCACTGATTCCGCTGATCACCACGGTCCCGAGCAATCCTGAGCCGGCCGAACTGGAGGCCTACTTGGCGCGTCAGCACGGACGATTCTCCCAGGGGTGGGGTTACTCGTTCGCGATCGCTGATCGCGACACCGACGATGCCGTGGGCCAACTGAGCCTGGCGCTACGAAACCTGAGCTTCGGCCGAGCATCGGTGGGGTACTGGATCGCACCGGCGCAGCGACGTCAGGGACGCGCGCGGGCAGCTCTGGCCGCGATCACGGACTGGGCGCTCCGATTCGATCAGGTGCATCGACTGGAGTTGTATGTCGAGCCGTGGAATGAGGGCTCCTGGCGTACCGCCGAAGCCTGCGGCTACGAATGCGAAGGGCTGCTCCGCAGCTGGGAATGGGTCGGCGGCCAGCGTCGCGACATGTACCTGTACAGCCGGATCGCCGGCTGATCACCGGTGGCGCAGACGGTGCTCCAGGTTGGCCTTGACCGACGGCCACTCGTGAGCGAGCACCGAGTAGACGACGGTGTCGCGCAGCGCCCCGTTGCGTTCCACCTTGTCGGCGCGCAGGACGCCGTCGAGCCGCGCGCCGAGTCGCTCGATCGCGGTACGGGACTGTTGGTTCGACCAGCTGGTCTCGTATCGCACTGCGGCACAACCCAGAACGTCGAAAGCGTGCGTCATGAGCAGCAGCTTCGACTCCGGGTTCGTGCCCGAGCCATGGGCCGATTCACGATTCCACGTGTACCCGATCGACAGTCGCGGTACGTCGTGCCGGATGTCGTAGAACGAGGTCATGCCCAGAACCGCGTTGTCCTGCAACCGAACCGCAACGAACGGAACCATTGTTCCGGCATCCCGCATCGCCAACCGTTGCTCGATCATCGGCGCGACACCGTCCGCGGCGGGGGCGGACGTGTACCAGCGGTCCCACATCTGACCGTCCTGCGTCCCCTCCACCAAACCGTCGTGATGATCGAGGGACAACGGTTCGAGCCGTACCAGGCGTCCGGTCAGCGTGGCGGGTGACAGATCCATGTCGCCGATTCTCGCAGCGGACTTGACCCTCACGCGACGTCAACCCCGGAAGGTCGTCCCATGACGGAATCGATGAACGATCCGAGGACGGTCGAAGAGGTGGCTGGTTCTCTCGGCTCACGGGGCGAACGCTGCACCACTACGACCGCACCGGACTGTGCGTGCCGCGGTCGTGAGCACGTAGGCTCTGTGCCTCAGTCGGCCTGGTCCATCGGTCGCCGAATGCCCCAGTAGGTGTTGTTGGCTGCGAGCAGGAAGACCAGCAGGCCGACCGCGAGCCACCAGGCCATGGCTGAGAGGTGGAAGCCGAGGCTGTAACCGTCGAGGTAGACGACGCTGCGAACGGCGTCGACTCCTGCACCGTTCGGCAACCACTGACCCATGAAGCGCCACGGCTGGGGAAGGACCTCGTAGTTGAAGGCCCCGCCGGCGGAGGGGTTGCCCAACACGACGAACAGCAGGATCGCGATCCCGACGCCGACAACGCCGAAGACTGCCTCCATACCCATGGTGAAGATCGAGGCGGTCGCCGAGAGCAACATCCCGATCGCGGCCAGCTGCCAGTAGTGGCCGGTCAGTGCGCCGAGCCACTGGTCGACGATCAGGGTGCCGAGTAGTCCGGCAAGCACCGCGTAGACCGCGCACAGCGCCAGACGCCACAGCATGCGCCGGAAGTTGCGGGCCTTGCCGCCTCGGCGCAGACCCACTAGTGAAGCCATCAGGTAGCCGCCGACCAGCCAGCCGGTGACCAAGTAGAAGCCGGTGATGCCACGACTGTCTCCGGGTTGCACCGGCGCGATGTCCGTCATCTGTACCGAGCGCCCCTGCTTGGCGGCCACCTGCTGGAAGATGAGCTCGACTGCTGCCGCGTTCGATGATCCGGCGGAGGACGCGACCAGGAGGGTGTCGGTGTTCCCGTTGGGGTTGAACAGGTAGACGCCTTGGCGGCGCCGTTCGGTGAGCATCTTCTTCGCGGTGGCCTGGTCGGTCTCAGCGTAGGCGTACACCGGCTTCCCGGGGATCGCGTTCAGTTGGTTGGCGACGTAGGACTGCCAGTTGTGGTCGGAGATCACGCTGACTTGGAGTCCGTGCGGCTGCTGCTGGTGGAAGGCGCCCACATAGGAGGCGATGAAACCCAGGTGCAGGAGGAAGGCTCCGATGACGAGCCCCAGAGAGGAGATGCCGAAGATGTCGCGCAGACGCTCACGGACCGGTTCGTCGGCGCTCCGTTCGTAGCCCGGACGGGGGCCGTCGGTAAGGGCCGGCGACGACCCCACCGGCGTCGTTTCCTTCGGTGGGGCGTCGCCCGCGTACTGGGTGTCCTCGCCCGACACCTGCTCGTCCTCGGCGGGGGCCCGGTGTCGGGGGGTCTGGTCGGGGGTGGGGAGCTCAGGCATGGGTGCTCGATTCGTTGCGGGGCAGGCAGGCTTCGATGAGACGTTCGACCCGTTCGTCCATGTCGTCGGCGCGGATGATTCGCCGGTCGCGTGCCCGGTTGGCTTCGAACAGGACACCCGCGAACAGCATGGTGGCTGCTTCGGCGGCTCGTGTGCTTCCGGCTTCAGCAAGTAAGCGGGCCATCGCCGCTTCAAGATCGGCGACGAGGGAGAGCACGGCTTGGCGGTGGGGGCCGGGCTGGCCGAACAGGAGTTCTCGGGCCACGGCGACCGTTGTCGCCGGCTCACGCAGTGCGATGTCGACGAATGGTGCGAGCAGGTGTCGCAGCGCACGTACAGGATCGCCTGGCGGTGCCGACTGGATCGTCGAAGGTACGAAGTCCGACCAGCGGTCGGCGGTGACCATCATCAAGAGTTCGGCCTTCGTGGCGGCGTACGTGAACAAGGTTCCGATAGCGATGCCGGCGTCCTGCGCGACGTGGGCGACGGTCATCCGGTCGTAACCGTGTTCGGCGAGCTGCGCCTGTGCAGCGACGAGGATCGCGGCACGCTTGCGGGACGCCGCTGCTTCACGGCGCCCACCCGGAACTGGGTTACTTCGATGCGGGGCCTGTGTAGTCGACGTCACCTTCTGATCATACGCCAAAAGCAGTAGCGCACTCAGAAATGAGTTCGCTCAGTTTGTGTGTACATCCCACCAGCGGACCCTACCCGCTGGTAGGCTCGCCGCGTCCACCGCAAGGAGAAGGAGCCCATGGCAGAGCGCACCCGCACCCCACTGAACGAACGTCCAGGCTTCCACCACGTCGCCGCCGCCACCTGGCTGCTCATCGACATCGGTGCCTTAGTGATCCTGGTGGGCATGCTGGCCATCTTCCAGCCGCAGAAGGGCCTGCTGCCCGACCCGGCCTGGCTGACCGACCCGATCGCCGGTTGGGTAATCGGTAACATCCTCGGGATCCTGGCCTACAAAGTCGTCTTGAAGCTGCACCCGGCCGCCATCGCCGCAATCGCGCTGATTGCCGTGGCACTCTCACCGCTAGTGTTCGTGAAGTACACCGCCATGGGCGCCTTCATCGCCGGCCTCGCGATCGGCGTCGCCGCCGGCAGCCTCTACTGGCGCGCGCACAAGGACGCCCCGGCGACGCTGCTCTGATCCCGTATGCCGGCAGTTGGTGCGTGACGCGATCGAGGCAAATGCAGTTTGCTGAGTTGCGCTGAGTTGCGTTCGAAATCGAAAAGGCCCGCTGCACCAGAGCGGGTCCTGTCGACTTCCTCAGTCCTGCTTAAGGCGCAACATGCCTTCCTGCGCGACCGTGCATAGCAGCGTCCCGTCGATGCCGTAGAGACGACCCGTGCCCAAGCCGCGCCCACCGGAGGCCGACGGCGACTCCTGCTGGTAGAGCAGCCATTCGTCGATTTGCCCGGGACGGTGGAACCACATCGAGTGGTCCAGGCTGGCTGCGCGCAGGCGCGGGTCCGACCACACCAAACCGTGCTTGCGAAGCACCGACTCGAGCAGCGTGTAGTCGGAGGCATACGCCATCACGGCGGCGTGGATCAGCGGGTCCTCTGGCAACTCCGTGATCGTCTTCATCCAGACGTTCTGTGCCGCGTACTTCTGTCGGCCCGGTTGGAAGAACAGCGCCCCCTCGACGGTGCGGACATCGATCGAGCGACTGCGCCAGTGGTCGGCCACCGGGTGGTCGATGCCCTCGAGCTCCTGCGGCGTGGTGCGCACCCGGTCGGGTTCAGGCACCGATGGCATCTCCGACTGATGTTCCAACCCCTCGGCCGGCACCTGGAAGGACAAGGTCGCCGAAAGCAACGTCTGACCGTTCTGCATCGCGTACACCCGGCGGACCGAGAACGACCGCCCGTCGCGCAAGTTCTCCACGGCGAAACTGATCGGCTTGAGCGAGTCACCCGGGCGGATGAAGTAGGCGTGCAGGGAGTGGATGGGGCGCTCGTCGAGCCCCGCGTTCGCGCGGATGGAGAGACCCGCGGCCATGACCGACTGAGCCAGCACCTGACCGCCGAATGCACGCTTGTGTGGGGTCTCCTGGCTGCGACCGACGTACAGGTCCATCTCGTGGCTGTGGTTGTCGTCCGGGTCGGTGGACGCGTCCAGCGGGCCGAAGCGCGTGGTTCCCTCGTGCTTGAGGTTGAGTACATCGAGCAGGTCCGCGACGGCGTCGAGGTCAGGGGTGTCGTCGGAAGAAGTCACGCCGACACTGTAGCGACCCACGGGTAAGGCACTTGCGATGATGGACCCATGCCGAAACGTCCGTACTACATCGACGTGCCGTTGCGCTGGTCCGACATGGACGCCAACCGCCACGTCAACAACGTCCAGTACCTCCGCCTGCTGGAGGAGGCGCGTGTGCTCGGCATGCGCGACTGGTTCGGCGATCTCGGCCACGACAAGCAGCCGTTGCTGGTGGCGCGCAGCGAGATCGACTACCTGCAGCAGCTGCCGTACCGCGGTCCGACGATCACCATCGCGATGTGGGTGTCGCGTATCGCGGGTGCCTCGTTCGACCTCGCCTACGAGGTGCTCTCCTGCCGCGACGAGGACGCAACCGTTTATGCCCGCTCGGAGGGAACGCTGGTCACCTTCGACGTCGAGACCCAGCGACCCACCCGCATTTCGCCCGAGATGCGCGCCGACCTGGAGAAATACTTCGGTGATCCGGTGCCGATGAAGCGCCGCACCCGATGACCACGCTCCACTTCGAGGATCAACGGTCGGCGGACGACTTCGCGACCTTCATCCGGCGCGCATTGCGTGTGGCCCCCGATGGTGCCCTGCGACTGCAGGCCTCCGGCACGGTGCTGGCGTCCTGGGTCGAGGTTCTGCCCGGACGCAGTCTCACTCATACCGGACTGACCCTGGGCCTGCGGGTGCAGCGGCTCACCCAGCCCGCCGACCTCGACATCGCTGTGGCGCTTGTTGCCGTGCGCGACCGTCTGGCACGCGGCGTCGAGACTGTGTTTTCCGTTCCGCCGCAACAGGTTTCGGCGCCCTGGCTGGGTATCTCCGCGCCTCGATCAGGCTGGGAGCCCGCAGCGACCATCGCCGTCGCGCGCCTGCAGGAGATCGCACGTGAGGGCATCGCCGAGGTCGCCGCGGGCACTCCGGACGTCGCCGGTGCAGCCGCGGTCGCGAACCTTCGCGAACGCGTGTGGGGACGTGTTCCAGAGGAAGGCATGCCTGCGGGCGCAGCGTTCGCCGCCGACGCGCTCGGCTTCCTCGTCGGTGACGAAGCCTCGTGGCATCGGTGCGGTCGGTGGGGACGCCTCAGCACCCCGGCAGGGTTCGTGCTGACCCGCTGAAACGAAGAATCCGCGCGAACCGACGGGGGTTCGCGCGGATTCCGAGGCGGCCGGTCAGGCGGTAAACCAGACCGCCGTGTCCGTAGGCAGAGTGGTCGTCACGCCAGGCTCGCTGGACACCAGAACCGTTGCGCCCGAAGAGAGTTCGAACGGCTCAGAGCCTAGGTTGACGGCGACGTAGGTCTGCTCGGCGCGGCACTCGACACGGAACACGACGGTGTCGGCGGGGGAGTCGAGCTCCACGATCGAACCCTCACCCAGGTCCCGCTCGCGACGGATACGCAGCAGCGTGCGGTAAAGCTCCAAGGTGGAGTCCTCTACGCCGTCCTGCTGGTCGACGGCCAACGATCCGTAGACCTCCGGCTGCGGCAGCCAGGTCTCACCGGTGGTGTTGAAGCCGAACGCGGGTGAGTCCTTCTCCCAGGCCATCGGGACGCGGCAGCCGTCGCGGCCAAGTTCCTTGCCCCCGGTCCGCGCGAAGGTCGGATCCTGACGGAACTCGTCCGGCATCGAGGTGTGGTCGGGCAGGCCGAGTTCCTCACCCTGGTACAGATACGAGCCGCCCGGCAGGGCCAGCATCAGCGTCGTCGCGGCGCGCGCCCGGCGCAGACCGACAACCGCGTCCGGCTGCTCGTCATCGGCACCGATCCCGTTCGGACGCGGGCGCCCGATCGGCAGACCTAGGCGACTGGCGTGACGCACGACGTCGTGGTTGGACAGCACCCAGGTGGTGGGTGCGCCGACGCTGTCGTTCGCCGCGTACGACTTCTCGATCACGTCGCGCAGGTCCTCGGCGCGCCAGGCACCCTGCAGGAAGTCGAAGTTGAAGGCCTGGTGGAACTCGTCCGGGCGGACGAAGGCAGCCGCGCGCGAGGGCGGGTCGACCCAGGCCTCGGCACACATGATGCGGTCCTTGGAGTCGTCCCCGGTCGTGTTGTACGAGTCGAGGATCGCGCGCCAGTCGCGGTAGATCTCGTGGACGCCGTCCTGGTCCCACATCGGCGGGTGCTGCTTCTCCATGTCGGTCAGGTCGAGCATGTTCATCGCGCCGGTCCAGTCGGGCAGACCCTCTTGCTTGATCAGGCCGTGCGCCACATCCACCCGGAAGCCGTCGACGCCGATGTCGAGCCAGAACTTCAGGATCGACTCGAACTCCTCGCGCACGCGCGGGTTCTGCCAGTTGAAGTCGGGTTGCTTGGGGTCGAACAGGTGCAGGTACCACTGCCCGGGCTGTCCGTCGGCCTCGGTGACACGGGTCCAGGCCGGCCCACCGAAGACGCTCTGCCAGTTGTTCGGCGGCTCTTCCCCGTTCTCGCCCTTGCCCTCGCGGAACATGTAGAGATCGCGCTCGGGGAGCCCGGCGCTGCGGCCAACGCGGCCTTGAACCACTCGTGCTCGTCGGACGAGTGGTTCGGCACAAGGTCGACGATGATTCGTAGACCGAGCGAGTGTGCTTGGGTGACAAGGCTCTTCGCGTCGTCGAGCGTACCGAAGATCGGGTCGATGTCGCGGTAGTCGGCGACGTCGTAGCCGGCGTCCGCCTGGGGGGAGGTGTAAAACGGCGACAGCCAGACGGCGTCGATACCCAGATCACGCAGGTAGGGCAGGCGCGAGGTGATCCCCTTCAGGTCACCGACGCCATCGCCCTTGGCGTCGGCCCAGGAGCGGGGGTAGATCTGGTAGATCACCGCGCTGCGCCACCAAGCGGAATCGGTGGCACCGCGGTGCAGGGTGGTGCCAGTCTGAGACAGGTCGAGTTTGGCGGAAGTCACGGTCATCAAGTTTCGTCCTCGTGCGGCCCCTGACACAAATCGGGGCCGCTGGTCAGGCCTGGGAAAGGCCGGTGACGTCCGGGCGATCCTCGGGTGCGTTCACCAGGGAGTAGGCGGCCCGCGTGAGGTAATCGCGCAGCTGGTTCTCCAGTGCGAGTTCGAGGTCGAGCGTGTCGACCGCGTTCATCATGTGCAGCAACCAGCGGTCGCGTTGGGCCGGAGTGATCACGAACGGCATGTGCCGCATCCGAAGCCGTGGGTGGCCGCGCTGCTGCGAGTAGGTGGTGGGACCTCCCCAATACTGTTCGAGGAACATGCGCAGTCGCACCTCGGCGGGGCCGAGATCCTCCTCGGGGTACATCGCGCGCAACTCCGGGTCGTCCGCGACACCTCTGTAGAACTCGTGCACGAGCTTGTGGAAGGTGGCTTCGCCACCCATGCGTTCGTAGTACGTCGTCTGCTCGGTCACGCCGCCAGTCTTTCAAACCGCGGTTTGCGATCCCGCAGGGGAGGCAGCACGGCTCAGATACCGGCACCCGCCGAGTACGCCGGCAGCGCAGGACCGCGGATGCCGGCTGCGTCCAAGGCGTTCTTACTGCGCTCGCGCACCTCACGGGACAGCGCGTACTGTTCGCCCGGCACGGTCTTGGCGATGATCCGTAGCGTCACGACGCCACCGCTGACGGACTCGACACCCGCGACCTGCGGTTCCTCGAGCAACACCTCTTTCCACGGGGATTCGTCGTCGATGGTGCGGGTGACGGTGCGCAGTGTGTCGAGAGCCTTCTCCACCGGCTGGTCGTAGGCGATCGGGATGTCGATGAGCGCGACGGCCCAGCCCTGAGACTTGTTGCCGATACGGATGATCTCGCCGTTGCGGACGTACCAGACGACACCGGCCGCGTCGCGCAGCCGGGTCACTCGCAGCGTGACCTCCTCGACCGTGCCGATCGCCTCACCGGTGTCGATCACGTCGCCGACGCCGTACTGGTCCTCCATGATCATGAAGATCCCGGACAGGAAATCCTTCACCAGGCTCTGTGCCCCGAAGCCGAGGGCGACACCACCGATGCCGGCCGAGGTCAGCAGGGGAGCGAGCGGCACGCCCAACTCGGCCATGATCGTCAGCGCGGCAATCGTGAAGATGAGGACTGTCGAGATCGATCGCAACAGTGAACCGACCGTCGCCGCGCGTTGTTTGCGTCGCTCGTTGTCCAGGCCGGTAGCCTGCCGCAGCACCCGCGTCGCGCGTCCGCCAGCCGTGACCCGTTCGGCCGATCGCTGCTCCATCATCGCGGTCACCTTGCGGATCGCGCGGTGCACGACCCAGCGCAGGAACAGCGCGATCACGACGATCCCGGCGATCATCAAGGGAGTGCCGAGTAGCCGGTCCCAGATGGTGACCGGCAGTTGGTCGCTCACGGTGAAGTCGGGCATGTGGCCAAGTTTCGCAGGAAGGCGAGACAAGGTTCGTCCGGCTCCACCGGGCGTGCGAAACTTGCGGCCATGTCCGACGCCCCGTCCAGCACGCTCATCGACCTCGCCCGCGCCTACGGCGTCGCCACCGACTACTGGGACTGGAAGGGCAACCACGTCCAGGTGTCCGCCCACACCATCAGCACCGTGCTGAGCGTGTTCGACGTGGACGCATCCGATGAACAGTCCGCCCGGGCAGCGCTTGCCCAGCGCGAACTCGAGCCGTGGCGCCGCGTCGTCCCACGTGTGATCGTCCTGCGCGAAGGCTGGACGCCGTGGGTCGCGTTGCATGCAGCCGACGGGGCGCCCAGCGAGGCATGGCTGCGGTTGGAGGACGGGCGCACTCGAGAGGTCGCCGTCGTCGAACGGTTCGTCGAACCGCGCGAGATCGATGGCGAGAAGGTCGCCGAGACCACGATCGAACTGCCCGGCGACCTGCCGCTCGGTTATCACGAACTGATCGTGTCGGTCGGACAGAAGCCGGTGGACGACGCAGGGCCCGCCGCGGAGTCCGTAGCGACGACCGACGGGGCGAAGACCACACCCCGCCCGACGCAGGAGCACCGCGCGCCGGTGATCGTGACGCCGGAGAAGGTCAGCCTGCCGGCCGCGCTGGAGAACGACAGCGTGTGGGGTCTGATGACCCAGCTGTACACCGTGCGTTCCGAGCGTTCGTGGGGCATCGGCGACGCCGCCGACCTCGCCGAACTCGGCACCTGGGGCGCTCGCCAGGGTGCCGACTTCACCCTGATCAACCCGGTGCACGCCGCCGAACCGGTCGCGACGATGGAGCCCTCGCCGTACCTGCCGACCTCGCGCCGCTTCGTCAACCCGATGTACATCCGGGTCGAGGAAGTACCGGAGATCGGTTACCTGTCCGCAGCCGAACACCAACTCGTGGAGTGGCACAGCGACGACGCCCGCCGGTTGAACAAGCTCGCTCAGCTCGACCGTGACGGCTCCTGGGAGGCCAAGCGGGCCGCCCTGCGGATGATCTTCCGTACCGAACGCACGCACCGCCGCGCTCGCGAGTTCGAGGAGTTCGTGACCCGCGAGGGCCAGGGCCTCATCGATTTCGCCACCTGGTCGGCCATCGTCGTCGACCGCGGATTGCCCTGGGAGACATGGCCGCAGGAGCTACGCGACCCACGCAACGAGGCCGTTGCCGCCGAGCGGGAACGTCTGGCCGACGAGGTCGAGTTCCAGTGCTGGTTGCAGTGGATCGTGCAGAGCCAGTTGGCCGATGCCCAGCGGGAACTGCGCGCCGCCGGCATGGGTGTCGGCGTCGTCCACGACCTCGCAGTCGGCGTGCACCCCGGTGGCGCGGACGCCTGGGCGCTCGGAGACGTGCTCGCCCACCAGGTGAGCGTCGGCGCCCCGCCGGACGACTACAACCAGATGGGGCAGGACTGGAGCCAGCCGCCGTGGCGCCCGGACCGCCTGGCCGAACTCGGGTACGCGCCGTTCCGCGACATGCTTCGCACCGTGCTTCGCATGGCAGGCGGCATCCGCGTCGACCACATCCTCGGACTCTTCCGTCTGTGGTGGGTGCCGCGCGGGGAGTCCCCGAAGAACGGCACCTACGTGCGCTACGACCACGAGGCGATGATCGGCATCCTGGCGCTCGAGGCTCAGCGCGCCGGCGCCGTCGTGATCGGCGAAGACCTCGGCACCGTCGAGGACTGGGTCCGTGATTACCTGCTGGAGCGCGGCCTGCTCGGCACGTCGATCCTGTGGTTCGAGCGCAAGGACGGCTCCGCTCCGCGTGCCCCCGAGACCTATCGGTCGCTGTGCCTGGCGAGCGTCACCACGCACGACCTGCCGCCCACCGCCGGGTACCTGCAGGGAGAGCACATCGCGGTGCGTCACGAACTCGGTCTGCTCACTCGTCCGTTGGAGGAGGAGATCGCCGAGGACGACGCTCAGCGCGAGGCAGTGCTGTCGGAGTTGCGCGAGCGGGGTCTGCTCAAGGAGAAGGCCGGCATCGAGGAGCAGGTCGACGCCCTGCACAAGTACCTCGCATGGGCACCGAGCAAGATGCTCGGAGTCTCGGTGAACGACCTGGTCGGTGACGTGCGCACGATCAACCAGCCGGGTACCGACGAGGAGTACCCGAACTGGCGTCTGCCTCTTGCAGACGGCAACCACAAGCTGGTCACGCTGGACGAGGTGATGATCAGTCGTCGCGCCAAGCGACTGATCCGATGCGTGAACCACCGCGACGCCGAGCCGCAGAACTGACCGCACGAAACGCACGGCCCCGCTCCGATCGGAGCGGGGCCGTGCGTTTCGTGCGATGGATCAGAGCGAAGCGTCGTATGCCTGCGCGGTGAGTGCCCGCTGGACGTCGTCGCGGTGCTCGGTCACCACACGCACCAGACCGGCCGGCGCGGACGCGTTCTCGTCCAGCCATTGCTGAGCTGCACCGAGCAGATCCGGCGAGGTCAGCGACACCGGGAACGCCAGGTTGGCGATGCTCTGACCGATGTGGAACGTTCGGTCTGCCCACATCGAAGTCAGCATGGCGAAGTACTTGTCCGCATAGGGGGCGAGCAGTTGCCGGTCGTGCACCCGCTGCAGACCCTTGCCGATCGCCTCGATCGTTTGGTTGGGCAGACCCGGAGTCTCGACCAGCTTGCTCCACGCCTCGGCCTTCGCCTCGGGGGTGGGCAGCGCCGCCCGCACGAGGGCGGCCCGTTCCTTGCCGCTGGCGGTCGCGTCCTTCTGCTCCTCGGCGGCGATCTCGTCCTCCTGCGCGGCCCCTGCGGCGGCGAGTGACGTGAGCAACGACCAGCGCAGATCCTGGTCGATCGCCAGGCCCTCGAACGACTCCTGACCCGACAGCAGACCTCGCACCAACGCGACATCGTCCTTGGTGGACGCGTACGCGGCGAACGCCTCGGTGAGCTGCAACTGGGCGTCCGAACCAGGAGCTGCCTGGGACGCGGCCTCGCGCAACGTGGCGGTGACGTGCGCACGCACCTCGTCCTGCGCGTCCGGGCTGATGTACAGCTCGGTCAGCTGGCGCAGCACGGTGAGCATCATCCGCAGGATTCCCGAGTGGGTCTCCTTGCCGACGAGCACCTGGAGCACCGAGACGAGGTCGCGGCCACGCAGCTGCGCATCACGCGTCATGTCCCACAGGGCACCCAGCACGAGCGCGCGGGGGAGTGAGTCGAACCCTTCGGGCTGCTCGATCACCGCCGCCATCGACGCGTCGTCCAGGCGGATCTTGGCATAGGCCAGGTCGTCGTCGTTGAGCAGGATCACGCCGGGATGCGTCGTGCCGACGAGTGCGTCGACGCTCGTGCTCGTGCCGTCCACGTCAACCTCGACGCGGTTGGTACGAACCCACGAATCGCCCTGGCGCTCATAGCAACCCACAGCGAGGCGGTGCGGGCGCAGTGTCGGGAGCTCCTCGGTGGCCGTCTGCTCGATGACGAAGGACGAGATCGTGCCGTCGTCGCCCGTCTCCAGCTTCGGAGTGAGGGTGTTGACGCCCGCGGTCTCCAGCCAGAGCGCCGACCACGCCTTCAGGTCGCGGCCGGAGGCGTCCGCAAGTTCTGTCAGCAGGTCGGGCAGGGTCGTGTTGCCCCACGCGTACTTGGCGAAATAGGAGCGCAGACCCTGCACGAACCGGTCGCGGCCGACGTACGCGACGAGTTGCTTCAGCACGGACGCACCCTTGGCGTAGGTGATGCCGTCGAAGTTGGACTCGACGTCCTCGAGGTCGCCGATGTCGGCGACGATCGGGTGGGTGGAGCTCAGCTGGTCCTGGTTGTAGGCCCAGGTCTTCTCCAAGATCGAGAAGGTCGTCCAGGCCTCGTCCCATTCGGTCGCTTCCGCCTGGCAGACGGTGGACGCCCACTCGGCGAACGACTCGTTGAGCCACAGGTCGTTCCACCACTTCATGGTGACCAGGTCGCCGAACCACATGTGCGCGAGTTCGTGCAGGATCGTCAGCGCGCGGCGTTCGATCTTCGCGTCCGAGACCTTCGAACGGAAGATGTAGATCTCGTTGAAGGTCACGCAGCCGGCGTTCTCCATCGCCCCCGCGTTGTATTCGGGGGTGAAGATCTGGTCGTACTTCTCGAACGGGTACTCGCAGTCGAACTCGTTCTCGAAGAACTCGAATCCGCGTTTGGTGCAGTCGAGCACGTTGTCGGAGTCGAGGAACTCGCTCAACGACCTGCGGCAGTAGATCGCCAGCGGCACCTCGCCGCGACGGGTCGAGACGCTGTCGCGGACGACGTCGTACGGGCCTGCGACGAGCGCAGTGATGTAGGACGACATGACCGGGGTGGCCCCGAACGACCAGGTTGCGGTCGGGCGCTCGTTGCCGGAAGGGTCGCGCCAGGTGTGCTCGGCGGGCTGCGGTTCGGGGGTCGGCTGGTTGGAGACGATCTGCCAATGGGCGGGCGCGGTGACGGTGAAGCGGAACGTGGCCTTGAGGTCGGGCTGATCCCACACGGCGAACATCCGGCGGCAGTCGGCGACCTCGAACTGGCTGTAGAGGTAGACCTCGTTGTCGACCGGGTCGACGAAACGGTGCAGGCCCTCACCGGTGTTCATGTAGGTGCCGGTGCCTTCGACCCGCAGCCGGTTCTCGCCGGAGCGCACCGTCAACGCGATGCGCGCACCGTCGTAACTGCCGGCGGCGTCGAGCGATTCGCCGTTGAGTTCGAGGCCGGTGACGGTGCCGTCGACGAAGTCGATGAAGGTGTCGCCGTCCTGCTCGGCGGTGAAGACCACCTCGGTGACGGATCCGAACGTTTTCTCCTCGCTCGTCAGATCGAGGGTCACGTCATAGGACGCGACGTCGATCAGTGTCGAGCGGCCCTCGGCCTCGGTACGGGTCAGGTTGGTGGTTGCCACCGATGAACTCCTTCGTGGGGATCCGGACGTGAGCACTTTGTCGGGCGCACGCGGACGACATGCTCCCACGCGGGCGTCCGACGCGTTTGGCAGGATGAGCACGTGACTGACACCGACGCCCCGCAGGGCGGCCGAAAGACGGCCGAGATGTTCTTCGATCCGATGTGCCCGTGGGCCTGGATGACCTCCCGCTGGATGACGCAGGTCGAGCAGGTCCGTGACGTCGACGTCACCTGGTCGGTGATGTCGCTCAGCGTCCTCAACGAGGGCCGCGATCTGCCGCAGAGCTACCGCGAGATGCTCGACCGCGGGTGGCTGCCGGTGCGAACGGTGATCGCCGCCGAACTCTCGGTGCCGCAGGACGAGCGGAACGACGTCCGTAAGAAGCTGTACGACGCGATGGGTCAGCGCATCCACCTCGAAGGCCGCGGACGCGACGAGCAGGACCTGCGTCAGGTCTGCGTCGAGGCGCTCGATGAAGCCGGTCTGCCGGCCGATCTGATCGACCGCGCCGAGAACGTCCCCGGTGACGAGGTCGACCAGGCGTTGCGTGCTTCGCACCAGCGGGCGCTCGACCTGGTCGGTGACGAGGTCGGGACGCCGGTCGTGGCGTTCGAGGGCGTCGCGTTCTTCGGCCCGGTGGTCACCCCGGCACCCAAGGGCGAGGCCGCCGGCAAGCTCTGGGACGGCTGCCTGCTGGTCGCCGGCACGCCCGGCTTCTACGAACTCAAGCGCACCCGCGACGCCGACCCCGACTTCAGCTGAAAGAGAGAGAAGCCTCATGCGAGTTCACATCGGTGGCGACCACGCCGCCTACGAGATGCAGCGCGGCCTGGTCGAATGGCTGGTCGAACAGGGCCACGAGGTCGTCGACCACGGTCCGGCGCAGTACGACGAGCAGGACAACTACCCGGTCTATGTGCTGCGCGCCGCCGAAGGTGTCGCCGCAGACCCGGGATCGTTGGGCATCGTGCTCGGCGGGTCCGGCAACGGCGAGCAGATGGCGGCCAACAAGGTGAAGGGCATCCGCGCGGCGCTGTGCTACTCGACGGAGTTGGCGCAGCTCGCCCGTGAGCACAACGACGCTCAGATCATCTCGTTGGGTGGACGCTTCCATACCCAGGAACAGGCCCAGGCGATGGTGAAAGTGTTCCTCGAGACGCCGTACGCCGGAGTTGCCCGTCATCAGCGGCGCTTGGACATGGTGACTGCGTATGAGAACAGTGGAGAGTTGCCCGCCGAGGACTAGCCCGACACACCCGCACGGGTGCTTGGCGGGAGGGCAGGGTACGCCCCTCGCGGCTCGATGGGGGAGAAACGGGTATGGATTTGTCCAACTTCATTTCCCTATACATCGCCGGACGGTTAGCGTTGCGGCATGGGAATCGAGCAATCGCTGTCACCGGGACTGTCGTCCCGGCCGATGCGCTGGCTCCTGCGTCGGCAGCGGACGGCGGCACCCACCTTCGACCTGCCACGCTCGGCCTGGATCATCACCGCCGCAATCGTCACGATCGCGACTTTCCTGGTGTTGTTGTTCGAGGTTCGTCCCGACTACAGCTACGGCCTCTTCCTCCCGCCGGTGCTCGCGAGCGGTCTGATGCTCAGTGGCCGGCTCATGGGGGTCGCGCTCGCTTATTGCTGTCTGGCGTTCGTCCTGGTCGCCTTCATCCGCACCCCCGACCTCACCGAGCGTGCGGCCACCAGCGCGATCGCGATCGGCGTGACCGCCGCCATCGTGGCGGCCCTGGACCGCACCTGGACGCGCAGCAGCGGCATCTCCCACCAGGTTGCGGCGACCCTGCTCACCGACCTACGCCAGCGGCACGAGGTGCAGACCCACATGCCCGACCTGCCGCCGGGCTGGAGTCTCGACAGCGCGGTGATGCCCGCTCACGACGAGGCGTTCTGCGGCGACGTTGTGGTCGGTTGCGAGGTCAGCGGAGTCTTCAATGCTGCGGTGCTCGATGTGTCGGGCAAGGGCTCGACCGCCGGATCCCGGGCCGTGTTGCTCGGTGGCGCTGTCTCCGGTCTGCTCGGTGCCCTTGAACCGTCCCGCGTCCTGCCCGCCATCAACGACTACCTGGTCCGTCAGGGCTGGACCGACGGTTTTGCGACCGCGACCCACGTCGCCGTCGACCTCGCCGACGGTGCCTTCTCGCTCGGTTCGGCCGGGCATCCTGCCGCCGTGCAGTTCCACGCCGGCACCGGACGCTGGGAAGCGATGACCACTGAGGCCGGGGTCGTCCTCGGCATCATCGACCACCTCACCGAGCGCGACTACCCCCGGGTGCGCGGGCAACTGCTGCCCGGCGACATCCTGGTGTTGTTCAGTGACGGCGTCGTGGAGCACAAGGACGTCGACATCTCCCAGGGCATCGACCGCATGCTCGGTCATGCGGAGCGCGAGATCAGTTCCTCGATCGTGGGCTCGGCCAAGCGCATCTGCCAGACCGCCCGGGCCGGCGAGACCGACGACCGCACGGTCGTCGTCCTGCGCCGTAACTGACCTCTCTCGCCGACTTCGGCTCGGCGGCTTTTCAGGCCGTCGATTTCGCCCTCGTGTGCGGCAACGCGCGAGTTGCCGACAGTTGCGCACGCTATGACCTGCGCGACCGTCGATAACTCGCGCATCTAGTACAGGCGGAGCCCGGACGTCGGGGTAGCCGGATTCGAACCGGCGGCCTTCCGCTCCCAAAGCGGACGCGCTACCAAGCTGCGCCATACCCCGTATCGGTATGTCTGCCGACCGGTTTTTGCTGCGGTCGGCAGAGTAGGTAGGCTAACCCCTCGGTACATCAGACCGGACGTCGGGCCGCCCGACGCGAAGGTCGCCGATGTTCCGTGCGGGCGTAGCTCAATGGTAGAGCCTCAGTCTTCCAAACTGATTACGCGAGTTCGATTCTCGTCGCCCGCTCCAGTAATGAGCGAGACCGTTCCCAACCCTTTGGAGTGCCTGTAGTGAAGAGCGCCGTCGAGACCCTCAACCCGACCCGGGTCAAGCTGACCGTCGAGGTGCCGTTCGAGGAGCTCAAGCCGAGCCTGGACGCCGCGTACACCGCGATCGGCAACCAGGTTCAGATCCCCGGCTTCCGCAAGGGCAAGGTGCCGGCCCGGATCATCGAGCAGCGCTTCGGCCGCGGTGCGGTCGTCAGCGAGGCGATCAACGAGGCCCTGCCGAACTTCTACGCCCAGGCCATCGAGGAGAACGACCTGCAGCCGCTGGGTCAGCCCGAGGTCGACGTGACCGGCGCTCCGACCGAGGGCGACGACCCGCTGGTCTTCACCGCCGAGGTCGACGTGCTTCCCGAGTTCGACCTGCCCGACTTGTCGTCCATCAAGGTCGAGGTCGACCCGCTGAAGGTCACCGACGAGGACGTCGACGCCGAGGTCGAGGCGCTGCGTGAGCGTTTCGGCACCCTGAAGACCGTCGAGCGCGCCGCCACCAAGGGCGACTTCGTGACGATCGACCTCAAGGCGTCCATCGGTGACGAGGAGATCGACAGCGTCGAGGGCATCTCCTACGAGGTCGGAGCGGGCAATATGCTCGAGGGCATGGACGAGGCACTCGAGGGCCTGAAGGCCGGCGAGTCCAAGGACTTCACCGCGGCGCTGGCCGGTGGCGAGCACGAGGGTCAGGACGCGTCCTGCACCGTGACGCTGCAGGCGGTCAAGGAGCGCGAGCTGCCCGAACTCGACGACGACTTCGCCCAGCTGGCCTCCGAGCACGACACGATGGACGAACTGCGTGAGCAGTTGAGCCAGCAGGCGGAGAACTCCAAGCGTTTCCAGCAGGGTGTGCAGGCGCGTGACAAGGTGCTGGAGCACCTGCTCGAGAATGTCGACATCGCGCTGCCGCAGAGCATCATCGACGCCGAGGTCAACAACCACCTCGAGGGCGAAGGCCGCATGGACGACGACGAGCACCGCGCGGAGGTCGACGAGTCGACCCGCCGGGCGTTGAAGTCGCAGATCCTGCTGGACAAGATCGTGGCGCAGGACGACGTAAAGGTCTCCCAGGAGGAACTCATCGAGTACCTCATCATGTCGGCGCAGCAGTACGGCATGGACCCGAACACCTTCGCGCAGGCGCTCGACCAGCAGGGCCAGGTGCCGCAGGTGATGTCCGAGGTCGGTCGCCGCAAGGCGCTGGCGTCCGTCCTGGAGAAGGTCGAGGTTGTCGACACCGACGGCAACACCGTCGACCTGAACCAGGAGATGGAGGTCGAGGACGACTTCGACGGCGAACTCGACGGCAGCGACGAAGACGACATCGAGACCGAGACCGCCGATGTTTCGACCGAGGTCGAGGACGAGGGCACGAAGGACGCCTGATCAGGCTCCGCACACTGCGCGAACACCGCGTGAAGGCGCACGAGCACCCGCTCGTGCGCCTTCGCCGTCCCCGGGGTGGACCGACCGAAGAATGTGCGGACGGTGGCTCTTGCGCTCAGGGCGAACAAGGGTCCGGGTCGGGACGAAACCGTCGGTGGTGCGCGTTAGGGTCGAGTGGAAGTGGACATCGGTCCCGTAGAAACGACAGAACGAACAGATGGAGTAACGATGACGGAGCGCAGCAACGCGCCGGTCGGCACGCCGGTCGGCATGGCCACCCAGCCGGTCGCCGGCCTCGACGACCAGATCTACAACCGGCTGCTCAAGGAACGCATCATCTTCCTGGGCTCGGACGTTCGCGACGACAACGCGAACGCCATCTGCGCGCAGCTGCTGCTGTTGGCGGCCGAGGACCCGGAGAAGGACATCTGGCTGTACATCAACAGCCCCGGTGGTTCGGTGACCGCAGGTATGGCGATCTACGACACGATGAACTGGATTCCCAACGACGTCGCGACCGTGGCGATGGGCCTGGCTGCCTCCATGGGCCAGTTCCTGCTCTCGGCCGGCACCAAGGGAAAGCGCTACGCCACCCCGCACGCGCGCATCATGATGCACCAACCCTCCGGTGGTATCGGCGGTACGGCCTCCGACATCCGTACCCAGGCCGAACTGCTGCTGGGCATGAAGAAGGAACTCGCCGAACTCATCGCCGAGCACACCGGCCAGTCGGTCGACCAGGTCGAGAAGGACTCCGATCGCGACCGTTGGTTCTCGGCCCGTGAGGCCAAGGAGTACGGCTTCGTCGACCACGTCTTCGAGCGTTCGGTCGACGCCCCGGGTGAGGTGCAGGCATGAGCTACTCGATGAATCCGCTTGGAGCACAGATGAATTCGAACAACCAGGGCGGGCTCTACGTGCCGCCGAGCAACCGCTACATCCTTCCGCAGTTCGAGGAGCGCACCTCGTACGGCATGAAGCGGTCCGACCCGTACAACAAGCTGTTCGAGGACCGCATCATCTTCCTCGGCGTGCAGGTCGACGACGCGTCCGCGGACGACATCATCGCCCAGTTGGTCGTGCTGGAGAGCCAGGACCCCGACCGCGACATCCTCATGTACATCAATAGCCCGGGTGGTTCGTTCACCGCGCTGACCGCGATCTACGACACGATGCAGTACATCCAGCCGGATGTGCAGACCTTCGTGATCGGTCAGGCCGCCTCGGCTGCCGCCGTCCTGCTCGGCGCGGGTGCACCGGGCAAGCGGTTCGCACTGCCGAACGCGCGCATCCTGATCCACCAGCCGGCGATGGAGGGCTCGGGCGGTACGGCCTCCGACCTGGAGATCACCGCCAACGAGATCTTCCGGATGCGTGACTGGCTGGAGCAGACGATCGCCACGCACACCGGCCGTTCCAAGGAGCAGGTCGAGCGTGACATCGAACGCGACAAGATCCTGACCGCCGCCGAGGCCAAGGAGTACGGCCTCATCGACGAGGTGCTGGCTTCGCGTAAGGCCTCGCTTCAGCCGTGAGCGCCCGGTGATGGTGCGCACGTGACGTGAGGGCCCCGATCCCGGGTGGATCGGGGCCCTCAGCGTTAAGCCCTCGGCGGACACGCGTGACGCGACGCCCGACACCGGGGTTCAATGAAGGTGGTTGTCGTAGCCAGCAGGTAGCGTCGTCCGAGTCATGCGAACCAAGGACGCATGACGAGTCGAGCAGGGAGAAGGAAGCGCGTGGCACGTATGGGAGAGAGCAGCGATCTGCTGAAGTGCTCGTTCTGCGGAAAGAGCCAGAAGCAGGTCAAGAAGCTCATCGCCGGACCGGGCGTCTACATCTGCGACGAGTGCATCGACCTGTGCAACGAGATCATCAAGGAAGAGCTGGCCGAGACCAGCGAGCTGGGCCTGGAGAAGCTGCCCAAGCCCAAGGAGATCTTCGAGTTCCTCGAGCAGTACGTCATCGGTCAGACCCCCGCCAAGCGTTCGCTGGCCGTCGCGGTCTACAACCACTACAAGCGCATCCAGGCCGCCGAGCAGGCGCCGAAGAAGGACGCCGACGGTGTCGAGATCGCCAAGAGCAACATCCTGCTGATCGGCCCGACCGGGTGCGGCAAGACCTACCTGGCGCAGACCCTCGCCCGGATGCTCAACGTCCCGTTCGCGATCGCCGACGCCACCGCGCTGACCGAGGCCGGTTATGTCGGTGAAGACGTCGAGAACATTCTGCTGAAGCTGATCCAGGCCGCCGACTTCGATGTGAAGAAGGCCGAGACCGGCATCATCTACATCGACGAGATCGACAAGGTCGCCCGCAAGAGCGAGAACCCCTCGATCACCCGCGACGTCTCCGGCGAGGGCGTGCAGCAGGCGCTGCTGAAGATCCTGGAAGGCACCAGCGCCTCGGTGCCCCCGCAGGGCGGACGCAAGCACCCACACCAGGAGTTCATCCAGATCGACACCACCAATGTGTTGTTCATCGTGGGTGGAGCGTTCGCCGGCCTGGAGAAGATCATCGAGAGCCGCGCCGGCCGACAGGGCCTGGGCTTCGGCTCCGAACTGCGTCAGGCGTCCGACCCGATGTCCAGCTTCGCCGAGGTGCTGCCCGAGGACTTGATGAAGTTCGGTCTGATTCCCGAGTTCATCGGGCGTCTGCCGGTCATCACCACCGTCGAGCCGATCGACCGCGACGGCCTGGTGTCGATCCTCACTGAGCCGCGCAACGCGTTGGTGAAGCAGTACCAGAAGATGTTCGAGATCGACGGCGTCGAGTTGGAGTTCACCCCGGACGCGATCGAGGCCGTTGCCGAGCAGGCGAACCTGCGCGGCACCGGCGCTCGCGGCCTGCGCGCGATCATGGAAGAGGTGCTCATGCCGGTCATGTTCGACGTCCCCAGTGACGACGACATCGCTCGTGTGGTGGTCACTCGTGAGGTCGTGCTCGACAACGTCCTGCCGACGATCGTGAAGCGCGAGCCCCGCAAGCGCACGCAGCGCAAGGAATCTGCCTGACAGACAACGAAATCGGCCCCCTCGAGATCCATCTCGAGGGGGCCGATCTGTTTGGTCGGGTGGCGGACTCACTCGAAGTAGACGGCCACGCGGCGTCCGCGCGCCTCGAGCACCTCGACGTCCACCTCGTACACCTCACGCAGCACGTCCGGGTCGATGATGAGTTCGGGGGAGCCCTGCGCGAGCACCCGACCGTCGCGCATCGCGATGATCTGGTCGCAGTAGGCGGCAGCGATGTTGATGTCGTGCAGCACGACGACGACGGTCTTGCCGAGGTCGTGCACCAGTGACCGCAGGCGTTGCATCATCGCGACCGCGTGCTTGATGTCGAGGTTGTTCAGTGGCTCGTCGAGCAGGATGTGTGGGGTGTCCTGCGCGAGCACCATTGCGATGAACGCGCGTTGTCGTTGGCCGCCGGACAGCTGGTCGAGGTAGCGGTCGCGCAGGTCGACCAGATCGGCGAAACGGATCGCCTCCTCGACGTGGCGGTGGTCCTCGGGGCGCAGGCGTCCCTTGCAGTGCGGGAAACGTCCGAAGCGGACCAGATCGGCGACGGTCAGCCGCGCGGTGAGGTGGTTTTCCTGCCGCAGGATCGACACGACCTTGCTGATCTCGACGTTGGGGCTGTGCTGCACGTCGAGCCCGCCGACCAGGGCGCGCCCGTCGGTGGGCTTCAGCAGACGCCCGGTCACCGACAGCAGCGTCGATTTGCCCGCTCCGTTCGGACCGACGAGCGCCGTCAGGCGACCGTCCGGGATCGACAAGGACGGGACGTCGAGCACGGTGGCCTCGTCGTAGCGGACGGTGAGGTCGTGGAGCTCGATCACAGGCGGACTCTCCTCATGAGCAGGTAGATGAAGTAGGCGCCGCCGATCAGATTGATCACGACCGACAGCGGCGCGCCGAAGTTGAGGACACGGCTGACCAGCAACTGACCGAACACCGTGGCGCAGATGCCGACCAGCATCGCGCCGAGGATCAACGGACCATGCCCGGGGAGGCGACGACCTGGCGGGCGATATTGGCGACGATCAGGCCGAGGAAGGTCATCGGTCCGACCAGTGCCGTGGAACTGGCGACCAGCACGGTGATCACCGTGAGCGTCAGGCCGACGACCAAGCGGTAGCGCAGGCCGAGGATGATCGCGCGCTCGGTGCCGAGGTTCAGCAGGTCGAGGTACTTCAGCAGTGGAACGCATGCCGCCACAGCCACGGCGGTGAGGACTGCTGTCACCTTCAGCACCGACTCGTCGGCCGTACTGAAGGAGGCGAACATGATGTCCTGCACGGTCAGGAAGTCGGTGGGGGACAGCATCCGGGAGGCGAAGGACCCCAACGAGGAGAACAACGCGCTGCACACCATCCCGATGAGCACCATCACCACAAGGTTGCGCCCGGAGACATGCAACAGCAGTCCGAAGATAACCACGCCGAACAGGCTCAACGCTGCGGCATTCAGAACAGTCGTGGTGACCGGTGACATGCCGACGAGCGTGTCGGTGCCGAGCATCAGCACGATCAGCGTGCCGAGCAGCACGTACAGCGCATCGAATCCCATCACTCCGGGAGTCAGCAGGGGAGAACCGGCGAGGGTCTGGAAGAGAACGGCCGAGACACCGCACGAGACGCCGGCGATGACCAGGGTCGCGAGCTGGCGACGGCGCAGGTCGAGCGCGTAGGAACTGGCGCTCGGCAGGTCCCAGAACTGGTAGACCGCGACGGCGGCAACGGCGACGGCCGCCAGAACCAGGAGTCCGGTGTGGATCCGACGGCGGCGGGCACGCTCGAACTCGGTGACGATCGGCCGGTCGGCAGGTGCGTGATCGGCAGGGCGCGTGGCGGTCGTGGTCATCGCAGGTCACCTCGCGCAGCCCGCAGGATCAGCACGATGAACACTGCGGCACCGATGATGCCGGCGATGGTTGCGAACGGCACCTCGTACGGGAATCGCACCAAGCGTCCGACCAGGTCGCAGGCCACGACAAAACCGGCGCCGGCCAGCGCGGTGATCGGCAGCACGCGTCGGACGTTGTCGCCGAGCATCATCGAGACGATGTTCGGCACGATCAGGCCGAGGAAGGGGATCGCCCCGACGACGACCACGACGAGCGCGGCCATCATCGAGACCACCACCAGGCCGATGTACAGGACGCTGCGGTACTTGACGCCGAGGTTGGTGGCGACGTCCTCACCCATACCGACGACGGTGAAGCGGTCGGCGAACAAATAGCCGATCGCGCCGACGGCGAGCACCAGGTAGAGCGGTTCGTAGGTGCCTTCGCGCAGCGACGAACCGGCGCCGGTCGTCCAGAGTTCGAGCATCTGCATCAGGTCGGCCTGGTAAGCCAGGTAGGCACCGACCGCGCCGAGGACACCGCCGTACATCATGCCCACGAGCGCGACGGTGAGCGTGTCGGCCCGGCTCAGGGTCTGCAGCAGGAAGAGAAATCCGATGGTGCCGATGATCGCGGTACCGATCGCAAAACCCATCTGCGCCAGCAGGCCGGCGGACGGGACGAGGAGCGCGCTGGCGATGACGCCCAGCACGGCGGCCTCGACGGTGCCCGAGGTACTCGGTGAGACGAAGCGGTTGCCGGTGATTCGCTGCATGATCAGACCCGCGACCGCCATAGCGGCACCTGCCAGCAGCAGCGCGACCAATCGAGGGATGCGCGAGACGCGCAGGATTTCCCACTGCGCGGCGTTCGGGCTGAAGACGTCGAGCGGGCCGACGCCCGCGACGCCGACACCGAGCGACAGTGCGCTCAGGACGACGACCAGGACGCCGGCCACGGACACCGGGGACGGACGCAGCGAACGACCCTCCCCGGACGCCTTCACTGCGGTGGCCGAAGCGCTCACAGCACCTTGGTGAGGTCGTTCGCAGCGGCGATGTAGGACAGCGGCGTGTCCGAGGCGAGGTACCAGGAGAAGCCGTCGACGGTGGAGATCTTCTTGTTCTTTGCGGCGTCGGTCTTGTTGACCAGCCCGGAGTTCAACACGTCGAGCGCGGGCTTGCCGGGCTGGCCGATCGCGCGGCTGCGGTCCAGCACCACGATGCGACTCGGGTTGTACTTCAGGAAGAACTCCTGGTTGATCTCGTCGCCGTGACCACCGTCCTTCTTCAACGGTGCGTTCACCGGCTGAATCGAACTCGGACCAGACGGCGCTGAAGCGCGAGCCGGGCCCGTACGCGCCGACCTTCCCGCCGGAGACCTGGACGAACATCGTCGTGCCGCCGGCCTTGGCGGCCTTGGTCTTGACATCACTGATCGACTTGTCCATCGCGGCGAGGTTCGTCCTGGCCTGCGCGGACTTGCCCCAGATGGAGGCGAGCGTCTCGTAGCGGTCGGCGATGACCTCCATGCGCTGCTTCGGGTCATCGGTGCGCACGGACATGTCGATCACATTGGGAGTGATCTTGCTCATTTCCTTCAGCACCTTCGCATTACCCGAACGGCCACCGATGATGATCAGATCGGGCTCGAGTTCGGCGATGCCCTCATAGTCGGGTTCGAACAGCGTGCCGACCGTCTTGACCGACTTCAGCGGCGTCAAGTCGGTGGGTAGTTCACCGTTGGCCTTCGGCAGGGCGGCGATCGGCACACCGAGCTGGGTCAGGCTGCGGGCGACGCTCCAGTCGAGGACGACGACCTTGCCGGGGTTCGCGGCGACCTTCACCGAACGCCCCTGAGCGTCCTTGACGATCACCGTGCCGTTGGCCTTGTCGGCGGAGGTCGCGGAGTTCTGGCCGGTACCGGCGGCAGTCTCGGTCTTCTTCTCGGCGGACGCAGAGCCGCAGGCGGTGAGGACCAGGCCGAGTGCGGCGGTCAGGGCGATGGTGCGGGCTGAGCGTGAAGCGGAGACGAGCACGGGGAAACCTTTCCGAGGCTGCATAAGGTGAGCCTAAGGTAACTAAGGCGCACCTAATCGTCCAACCCGGGGGTCTACTCGGCCGGTCAGTCGGTCGGGACGTGCGTACGTGCGACGGCGACGAAGGTGGCGGCGATCACGAAGAGTCCGAGCGGCACGAGCCAGCCGGCCGATGGGCGCGGTGCGCCGGTGGCGAGCAACACCAGGGATGCGCCCGCTGCGACGAGAGCGCTCGCTGTGAGGGTACGAGTGGCCCAGCGGTTCAGCACCGGTCTCGCGATCGACGTCTGATCCGCGCCACCGGTCGCCAGCAGGAAGCAGCACTGGAACCCCAGCAGGCACAGCGCCGCGGGCAGGCTCCACCAGGTGTCGGGGGCGAAACCGGCGGAGACCCAGGTCCAGACGGCGGCCAGACCGAGCAGCCCGACGGAGGCGCCGGTGGTCTCGAAGGCGGTGACCCACGCTGCCACGGCGAGAGTGATCAGGGGTATGGGATCGGGTGCTCCGCCGAACGAGGTGACAGCAGCGAACAGCGCGACGAACATCCACGCCGTCAGGTGCGCGATGCGGCGATCCCGGTGCATCGACGCCCATCGGGACAGCAGCCGGCTCATCGGGCAGCCGCCCGCGCGGGAGGTCGCCGAGCCAGCCGGCGCATGACATCGTCCAGCGTTCCCGGCCCATGCCACGCGACCACCGGCACTCCGCGACGACGCAGGGCATCGATCTCCATCTGCCGCTCGAGAAGCCGGATCCTCATGGCGATCAGGTGTCCCGGGTCCTGTACTGCGTCGAGTGGTTCGGTCGGCAAAGTGTCGACGACCACGATGGTGAGACCGCGTGCTGCGAGGGTGGCCGCGACGGTCGAGGCGAATTGACCGAGCAGCGGCGACATCATGACGACCGTGGCTCCCGACGGAATGTTCCATCGCAAGCCGGACGCATCTCGATCACCGAGCCGGCCGGGGTTCACGGCGCTGAGCAGATCGAGCACACGGCGATGGTGCTGCAGACCGAGGGACGGCCGCAGATTCAACGGTCGTTCGCTGCCCACCACTCGCAGCCCGACCCGGTCACCCTGGCGCAGGAAGAACTCGCTGATGCCCGCTGCCGCCCGCAGGCCGGTGTCGATCGTGGTCCCTCGCGACCGGTCACCGAAGTCGACCGAAGCGTCGACCACGAGATGGACTTCGGCGTCCTGTTCGGCGTAGTTGGTGCGACTGTGCAACGTGCCCGTGCGAGCGGTCAGCGGCCAGTGCACCGAGCGCAGCCGGTCTCCCGGCCGGAACTCGCGCACGTCGGCGAACTCGGTGCCGGAACCGGGACGACTCGAACGGTGCAGGCCGACGAGGCCGATCGGATGTGGCACCGGGGTGCGACTGTCGAAAGCCTCGGCACGGGGCAGGGCTCTCGCTTCGAGCGGCGGTAGGTGGAGCGCACCGAAGCGGTAGGCGCCCCACGGTGACGAGAACTGAACGTGGACGCCGCCGACCCACACCGGGCCGGTTCGGCTCGGCCACCAGGTCAGCTCGATCCGGTGGACGTCCGCCAGGGCCGATGTCACGGATTTGTCCCAGCGCACCCGTGCCGTCCGGTCCGTCTGGACGGTCCACGACTCCGCGCCGTCCAGACCGCGCGCTTCGACGATCAACCTGGTGCGCTCGGCTTCGGTCGGGGTCGTCCGTTCCAAACCATGCCGGACCGTCGGTCGGGACCTCGGGCGGGTGGCGATGGACCACGTGCTCAACACGATGAAGGGCAGACCGAGGACGAGCAGATCGGCTCGGCGGAACGCGACAGCGGCTGCGAGCAGCACGCCTGCCCACAGGATCAGCTGCAGCAGCAGCGAACTCGGCACCCAGCGGGTGGGCTTGTCCTCAGCCATCGACGCGGGCGGGTGCGACGGTCACGGAAGGCGCCGGAACGCTCGACAGCAATTCGTCGACGATGGTCGACGTGGACAGATTCGACATCCACAGCTCCGGGCGCAGATTGATCCGGTGACCGAGTACGGCGGGGGCGATGGCCTTGACGTCGTCCGGGGTGACGAAGTCCCGGCCGCGGATCACCGCGATCGCACGCGAAACGAGCATGAGCGCCAAAGATCCTCGGGGTGATGCACCGATGAGGACGTGCTGGTGGCTGCGGGTCGACGAAGCGAGGTTCACGCAGTATGCACGGACGGTGTCCTCGACGTGAACCTGCTCGACGGACCGTTGCATGGCGAGCAGGCCGGCCGGGTCGGTGACGGAGTCCAGGACGGTCGCCTCCTGTTGGCGTTTCATCCGCCGGGTGAGGACCCCCAATTCGTCTGCTGCAGAGGGGTATCCGAACGAGACGCGGGTGAGGAACCGGTCGAGTTGTGCCTCGGGCAGGGGATAGGTGCCCTCGTACTCGACGGGGTTCGCGGTCGCGAGGACGTGGAACGGTTCCGGGAGGGGGAAGGTGCGTCCCTCGACAGTCACCTGGCGTTCCTGCATCGCCTCCAACAGCGCAGCCTGCGTCTTGGGTGGCGTTCGGTTGATCTCGTCGGCGAGCAACAGTCCGGTGAAGACGGGGCCGGGTCGGAAGTCGAAGTCGCTTCGGGACTGGTCGAACACGAACGACCCGGTGAGGTCTGACGGCAACAGGTCGGGTGTGAACTGCGCACGGGTGAAGTCGAGACCCAGCGCCTGGGCCAGGCTGCGGGCGGCAAGAGTCTTGCCGAGTCCGGGGTTGTCCTCGAGCAGCACGTGCCCACCGGCGAGGACGGTCGCCAGCACGGTTTCCAGCGGACCACGTTTGCCCACGACCACCTCTTCGACCCGGTCCAGGAGGCGGCCGGCAAGATCCGAGGTCTCGGCGACGGTGAGGTGCTGGGTCATAGTTGCTCGATTCGATCGACGATGGCGTTGAGGTCGGCGCGGGTCAGGCGGGGCGGGGGATCGGACTCCAGGTAGGCGCGCAACTCCTGGGGAGTTCCTTCGACGAGACGAACTGTGCCCCGGAGGGATTGATCCGATGCTCCACCACAGTGCGCAGTGACCGTTGAAGGTTTCGATCGGCGTGCCCGACCCGGTGAGTCTTGGCGGTGACGTCGCAGCAGAGGTTGTGCAGGGTGAACAGGCGACCCTCGTTGCGGGTGGACGGTTCGTAGCTCTCGTCCCGAGTGTGCAGGTTGTTCGTGATCGACCACCCCTCTCGCACATCGCGGACGTAACCGGTGCAGACGGCGATCACGATGCCGCCCGCGATGAGCGCCGGAAGGTTCGCCGGGGTGTCGAACACACGCAGCACGGCCCAGAAGCTCGCACCGAACACTGCGCCGATCGCGATGCGTTTGAGCCAACGCCGGAACTCGGGCTCATTCACGGGTCCCGACCTCTTCTCGCGCTCCGAGCGAGTGCTGGATTCGGTCCAGGGCGTCCTGCGCAGCGAGGCGGTGTTCGTCGGTGAGTGGGTGGTCGGAGAACCGCGCCTCGCGGTAGAGGTCGGCCAGTTCGTCGAGTGCGTCGTCGTCGACATCCAGGTCGGACATCACCCGCTGCATCACATCTGTGGCCGTCTCGGACGGGTGCGCCTGCAGTCCGAGTGCCGCGACCCCCTCCAGGAGGGCCGTCCAGCACGCGATCACCGCGTTCGAGGGGGTGTCGGTGCGCAGCAGCTCCCGGCTCCGGTTGACCGTCTCCTCGATCGCCGCTTTGCTGTCCTGCTCCGGCTCCGGAACGGTGCGCTCCCAGCGCAGTCGCAACAATGCACGTACCCCGAGCAAAAGCAAGCACAACAGCGCGATTGCGGCGGCCACGACGATCGCCTTGATCACCCATTCGGTGAAGGCCAACGGGGTCGAGTCACCGCCACCGGCCATCGGCGGTTTCGGGATGTCGGTGCGCGTCGGCGTCTGTCGGGGCTGCCGCTCCGGGCGACTGCCGGTAGGCGTGCCGATGACCGGGTCACCGGTGGAGACAACCGCAACAGTGGCCAACCCGAAGACCGCGGAGGCGACCAGCACGGGCACCATCCACGGCGCGCGCGCTCCCCGTCGACTCATGCACCGACCCTATGCGTCACGTCCTACGTTGTCCTGCAACTGGATCCGAGGCGCGGACGAGTCGACCTTCATCAACGGGATCCGCGTTGCACGTCGTTCAGCTCTGCGCGGGCGTCTTCGGCGGCGGCGGGATCAGTTCTGCGTCGCGCACCTCGAACGTTTCGCCGTCCGCGTACTGCAGCGCGGTGATCTTGCCCGCCGCGCGCAGGTCGGCCTCGCCCGCACGGACCCGGTCGGTGATCTCGGCCGGCCCGGCGAAGGTCACCGAACTCACCTCGGCACGCATGCCCATCTTGGCGTCCGACTTCGCCTTACGGACGCCCGCGAGCGCCTGACCGACGGCGCCGAGCACCGTCGGGTCCCCGTCGGTTCGCAGTTCCTCGAGGCTCGGCCACGCCTGCCGGTGCACGCTGCCCTCCTGCCACCACGACCAGACTTCTTCGGTCGAATAGGGCAGGAACGGGGCGAACAGACGAAGCAGCGTCTTCAGCGTCAGGCGGAGCGTGGCGCGCGCGCTCGCCGCCTCCGCCTCGCCCTGACCGCCGTACGCGCGGTCCTTGACCAACTCGATGTAGTCGTCACAGAAGGTCCAGAAGAAGGTCTCGGTGACCTCCAGGCTACGGGTGTAGTCCCACGTCTCGAAGCCCTTGGTGGCCTGCTCGACGACTTCGCGCAGGTTCGCGAGCACCGACCGGTCGAGTTCGTTGGTGATCGGGGCGTCGTCGGCCACATCGCCCATCGTGAGCGCGAACTTGCTTGCGTTGAGCAGCTTCATCGCCAACCGCCGGCCGACCTTCATCTGGCTCTCGTCGTAGGCCGCGTCGACGCCGAGGCGTCCGGCGAGCGCCCAGTAACGGACGGCGTCCGCGCTGTGCTGGCGCAGCACCTCCTCGGGCGTGACCGCGTTGCCCTTCGACTTGCTCATCTTCTTGCGGTCAGGGTCGAGGATCCAACCGTTGATCGCGGCGCCGGTCCACGGGACCGTGCCGTTCTCGAAGTGGGCGCGGACGACGGTCGCGAACAGCCAGGTGCGGATGATGTCGTGGCCCTGCGGACGCATGTCCATCGGGAAGATCTTCGCGAAGAGTTCCGCGTCGTTGCGCTCACCGGCGTTGCTCGCGACCGGCCACCCCGTCGCGATCTGCGGAGAGAGGGACGAGGTCGCCCAGGTGTCCATGATGTCGGGGTCGCCGACGAATCCACCTGCCACGCCTCGCTGTTCGGCGTCGTAGCCGGGCGGGACGTCGGTCTGGGGGTCGACCGGCAAGGTCTCTTCCGCGGCGAGGATCGGGTGGTCGTAGTCGGTCTCGCCCTCTGCATCGAGCGGGTACCAGACCGGGAACGGCACCCCGAAGAAGCGCTGTCGGCTGATCAACCAGTCGCCGTTGAGCCCGCTGATCCAGTTGGTGTAGCGGCTGCGCATGAACGCGGGGTGGAAGTCGATCTCCTGGCCACGCGCGATGAGTTCGTCCTGCAACTCCTTGCTGCGTCCGCCGTTGCGGATGTACCACTGCCGGCTGGTCACGATCTCGAGCGGCTTGTCGCCCTTCTCGAAGAAGTTGGCCTTGCGCTGCGTCTTCACCGGCTCACCGATCAGGTCGCCGCTCTCGCGCAGGGCGGTGACGACCGCCTCGCGGGCCGAATGCACCGTTTTGGTCGCGAGCTGCTCGACATAGAGGGATTCTCCGGCGCCGCCGGTGATCCACTCCGGAGTCTCACCGCTGATACGGCCGTTGCGTGTGATGATCGAACGGATGGGCAGCTGCAGTTCGCGCCACCACATGACGTCGGTGAGGTCACCGAAGGTGCAGCACATCGCGATGCCCGCGCCCTTGTCCGGCTCCGCCGCCTGGTGGGCGAGCACAGGGATCTCGACACCGAACAACGGGGAGGTGACGGTGGTGCCGAAGAGGTGCTGGTACCGCTCGTCGTCCGGGTGGGCGATGAGGGCGACGACGGCCGGGATGAGTTCCGGACGGGTCGTCTCGATCTCGACCGTGCCGCCGTCCGGCTTGTGGAAGCTCACCTTGTGGAACGCGCCGGGGTAGTCGCGTGCTTCCAGCTCGGCCTGGGCGACCGCGGACTGGAAGGTGACGTCCCAGAGTCCGGGCGCCTCGGCCTGATAGGCCTCGTCGCGCTCGACGTTGCGCAGGAAGGCCTGCTGTGCCACGGCGCGTGAGCGGTCGTCGATCGTGCGATAGGTCTGGTTCCAGTCGATCGACGCGCCGAGAGTGCGGAACATCGACTCGAACGACTTCTCGTCCTCGGCCGTGAGCTCTTCGCACAGCGGGATGAAGTTGGCACGGCTGATCGGCACCTGGTCGGCGGCCTTGACCGACTTGCCCTCGGCGCCCTGCAGCGGCGGGGTGAAGTTCGGGTCGAAGGCGGCACCGTGGTCACCGCGCACGCCGTAGTAGTTCTGGACGCGGCGCTCGGTCGGCAGGCCGTTGTCGTCCCAGCCGATCGGGTAGAAGACCTCCTTGCCGAGCATCCGCTGGTATCGCGCCATGCAGTCGGTGTGGGTGTACCCGAAGACGTGGCCCACGTGCAGGCTGCCGCTTGCCGTCGGCGGGGGTGTGTCGATCGAGAAGACCTGCTCACGTGGCAGCGACAGCGCACGCTCGCGGTCGAACGCATACGTTCCCTGCTCCTGCCATACCGCTCCCCACTTGTCCTCCAAGCCGTCGACGGTGGGCTTGTCGGGGACCCTGGCGGGCGTGGCGTTGGCGTCAGTCATGCGGCCTATGTTCCCATCCGCCCGGGGTGCGTTTCACCCGGGTTTCGAGTGCTCGGCGCCTCGTGCCGACCGCCGTGCTCCCTCGTCCATCCCCTTGTACGCCCGCGCTGCGGCGATGCGCTGGTTAGCATGTGGCGCATGAGCATCACCGTGCAGCGTTTCCTCGACACCTACGCCCCCGACTCGGACGTCGAGGTGCCCGGCCGCGCCTTCCTGGAGTACGCGGCGCAGCACGCGCCGCAGGAACTCGTGGAGTTGTGGAGCACCCACGGCCTGGGCTTCTACGGCGAACAGCGCATCGCGCTGGTCGACCCGGCCGAGTGGACGCCGGTGCTGCAGCGCTGGCTGGGCAGCGACGTCCGCAGCATCCCGTTCGCCGTGACCAGCTTCGGTCACGTCTACCACGTGGAGGGCGACGGCCCGGTGCAGTGCCTCGACCCGCACTTCGTGACCAACAACTTCGTCGCGCCCGATGTCGTCGGATTCTTCAACGACCACCTGCCGAGCTCGTCCTCGCACCTGGCCGATCTCGAAGGTCCGCGCGGGGGCGCTCGTTCGCAGTTCGGTGAACTCGAAGAAGGACAGATCTACTGCTTCAACCCGCCGCTCAGCCTCGGCGGGCACGTCGGCCCCGACACCCTGGATCTCGCCGACGGCATCGCCAAGCTCACCGAGATCCACGAAGGCACCGCAGCCAACCGCTGAGCCTCCGCGAAACCTACTGTTTTCTGCCGAACCCACTGAGGACACCCAATAGGTTCGGCCGGGAAGTAGTAGGTTCGCCGGCGGGTTGGAGAAGCTGCCCGATCCAGGCGTAGACTGCTGGGCACAAGCGTCCGAGCCGTCATCAGCGGCGAGCTTCCGGAAGAACAGAGCGCGAGCTCCCAGTAGACCCGGACGGGACGAGCCCGTCACAGCTCACGAACAAGCGGTCGCGGCATCTGCCGCGGCAAGCGGGGTGGTACCGCGGTGCTGCCGGACGATTCCGGCGACGTCGTCCTCGATCGATGACCGAGTTGATGATCACGCGAAAGAGACGCACCCGATGGCGTACCCCAAGGTTGACCTCACCGCCGACTCCTGCGAGTCCACCGGCACCACTGCAGCTACCACTGCCGCCGGTGTCTCCTCGACCCCGAACTTCCCGGCGATCGAGCAGGCGGTGCTGCGCTACTGGGACGAGGACGGCACCTTCCGGGCGTCCGTCGAGCAGCGGGACGCGGGCGTCGACGGGGCCAACGAGTTCGTCTTCTACGACGGTCCGCCCTTCGCCAACGGGCTGCCGCACTACGGCCACCTGCTCACCGGCTACGCCAAGGACGTCGTCCCGCGCTTCCAGACCATGCGTGGCAAGAAGGTCGAGCGCCGGTTCGGTTGGGACACCCACGGTCTGCCCGCCGAACTCGAGGCGATGCGCCAGCTGGGTCTGAAAACCAAGGACGAGATCCTGGCGATGGGGGTCGAGAAGTTCAATGCGGCCGCGCGCGCGTCGGTGCTGAAGTACACCGACGAATGGGAGGCCTATGTCAACCGCATGGGCCGCTGGGTCGACTTCGAGAACGACTACAAGACACTCAATTCCACCTTCATGGAATCGGTGCTGTGGGTGTTCAAGCAATTGCACGACAAGGGCCTGGCCTACGAGGGCTTCCGGGTGCTGCCGTACTGCTGGAACGACGAGACCCCGCTGTCGAACCACGAACTGCGCATGGACGACGACGTCTACCAGATGCGCCAGGACCCCGCGGTCACTGTCGGATTCCGTTGCGGCAGCGGTGAACTCGAAGGTGCGTACTTCCTGATCTGGACCACCACGCCGTGGACGCTGCCGAGCAACCTCGCGGTGATGGTGCACCCCGACATCGACTACGTCGTGGTCGAGTCCGACTTCACCGGTAGCACCGAGCGCTACGTCATCGCCGAGGCGCGGGTGCAGAGCTACGCCAAGGAGTTGTTCGGCGACGCCAAGGCCGAGTGGGCCGACAAGGTCGTGCGCCGCCTCAAGGGCCGCGACATGTTCGGCGCCACCTACACGCCGCCGTTCTCCTACTACCTCGGCCACGAGAACTCCTTCCGGGTCGTCGAAGCCGACTTCGTCACCACCACCGACGGAACCGGGCTGGTGCACAGCGCCGGTGCATTCGGCGAGGACGACATGATGGTCACCGACCGGGAGGGCATGGCCCCGGTGATCCCGGTCGGGCCCAACGGCGCGTTCACCTACCCGGTGGCGGAGTACGAAGGCATGCAGGTCTTCGACGCCAACCCGCATGTCATCGACCACCTGCGGGCTGCCACCCGTGGCGACGGCGAGCGTGGCGCGGTCACCGAGGGCACCGTGCTGCTGCGGCGCGAGACATACGACCACAGCTACCCGCACTGCTGGCGTTGCCGTAACCCGCTGATCTACATGGCGGTGTCGTCGTGGTTCGTGTCAGTCACCTCGATCAAGGAGCAGCTGCTGGCCAATAACCAGCAGATCAACTGGGTGCCCGGCAATGTCAAGGACGGCCAGTTCGGCAAGTGGCTGGAGAACGCCCGCGACTGGTCGATCTCACGAAACCGCTTCTGGGGCAGCCCGATTCCGGTGTGGAAGTCGGACAATCCGGAGTACCCGCGGGTCGACGTCTACGGCTCCTTCGCGCAGTTGGAGGCCGACTTCGGCACCCTGCCGAAGAACACCGACGGCGAACCCGACCTGCACCGTCCGTTCGTCGATGAGCTCACCCGTCCCAACCCCGACGACCCGACCGGGCGGTCCACGATGCGCCGGGTGGAAGACGTGCTGGACGTATGGTTCGACTCCGGTTCGATGCCCTACGGCCAGGTGCACTACCCGTTCGAGAACGCCGACTGGTTCGAGCACCACTACCCGGCCGACTTCATCGTGGAGTACATCGGTCAGACCCGCGGCTGGTTCTACACGCTGCACGTGCTCGCCGGCGCGCTGTTCGACCGTCCGGCGTTCGAGAACGTCATCTGCCACGGCATCGTGCTCGGCTCCGACGGCCAGAAGATGAGCAAGTCGCTGCGCAACTACCCCGACGTCAACGAGGTCTTCGACCGCGACGGCGCGGACGCGATGCGCTGGTTCCTGATGTCCAGCCCGATCCTGCGCGGCGGCAACCTGATCGTCTCCGAGGAGGGCATCCGCGGCGGCGTGCGTCAGGTGATGTTGCCGCTGTGGAGCAGCTGGTACTTCTTCAGCCTGTACGCCAATGCCGCCGGGTACGAGGCGAAGTGGTCAACAGCGTCCACCAACGTGCTGGACCGCTACTTGCTCGCCAAGACCCGCGTGCTGGTGCACCAGGTGCAGGACCAGTTGGACGCGTACGACGTCGCGAGTGCGTGTGACTCGATCGCCGCCTTCGCCGACGTGCTCACCAACTGGTACATCCGTCGTTCCCGTGACCGGTTCTGGTCGGTGGGCAAGGACGCCGACGAAGAGGCCTTCAACACCCTGTACACCGTGCTGGAGACGCTGACCCGCGTCGTCGCGCCGTTGTTGCCGTTCACCGCCGAGCAGGTGTGGCGTGGCCTGACCGGAGGACGTTCGGTGCACCTGACCGACTGGCCGGTCGCGGACGACCTGCCGGCCGACGACGCACTGGTCACCGCGATGGACCGCGTCCGTGCGGTCTGCTCGACCACCTCGAGCCTGCGCAAGGCGGAGAACCTACGCGTGCGCCTGCCGCTCGGCGGGCTCACCGTCGTGGTGCCCGACCCCGCGGCCATCGAAGGTTTCGCCGCACTGATCGCGGACGAGGTCAACGTCAAGAAGGTCGACCTGGTCGACCTGGCGGATGCGTCCGAGGAGGACTTCGGCCTCACCCGTCGACTCACCGTCAACGCCCGTGCGGCCGGACCGCGCCTGGGCAAGGACGTTCAGCTCGCGATCAAGGGCAGCAAGAGCGGGGACTGGTCGGTCGCCGACGACGGCACGGTCACCAGCGGTGGCCTGGCCCTCGAAGAGGGCGAATACACGCTCGAAACCGTTGTTTCCCAGGGTACTTCGCAGGCCAAGGCGCCCGCCATGCTGCCGGGTGGCGGGTTCGTCGTGCTCGACACAGAGGTCACCGACGCGCTGCGCTCGGAGGGCATCGCCCGCGACGTCGTCCGCGGCGTCCAGCAGGCCCGTCGCGAGGCCGGCCTCGACGTCAGCGACCGGATCAGCGTCGCGATCATCGGCGACGAGCCGGTGTGGCAAGCCGTGCTGGAGCACCAGGGCCTGATCATGGGCGAGACCCTCGCCGTCCAACTCGGTGCGGCCGGCGGTGACCAGGTGTTGCCGAACGCGACCCCGATGACGCTGTCCGACGGGCTGAAGGCGAGTGTCGCGCTGAAGAAGGTCGACTCCGGAGCCCGGTCGTGAACCAGGCGCCGGCCGCGGTGATCCGGCAGGCCGGGGGAGAGGACCTGCAGGCGGTCATCGAGGTCGGGCTGCGCACCTGGCCCGCCACCTACGCGCCCATCGCCGGCAAGGACTACGTCGCGATGGGGCTGTCGAAGTGGTGGACCGACGAGGCGACGATCCCCGCGATCCGAGCCGGACGCGTCCTGGTCGCCGAGGTGGACGGCGAGATCGTCGGCATGACCTCGTTCGGCCCGCTCGACGGACACTTCATGATCTGGAAGCTGTACGTCGTCCCCGAAGCCCAGGGCGCCGGGCTCGGACACCGCCTGCTCACCGCGGCGATCAATCGCGCGCACAGCGAGGACTACGAGCAGGTCCGTCTGTCCTACCTGGTCGGCAACGATCACGCGGCGACGTTCTACGAGCGTCACGGATTCGTGGAATACGAGCGCGAACACGGCGGTTCCGGCATCCCGGACTCGATCTGGGTGCGGCTGCAACTGCGCGACCCCAAGATGCGCAACCCCAAGGAGAACGACCGATGACCCCACGTCCCGACGCCGCCCAGGTCGAGGCCGCGCGCAAGCTCGAGGTGCACAAGCGGATCCGGGAGATCGTAACCGAGATCCTCGCGCGTACACCGGAGAACAATCCGGAGCCCTCGCTCGACCGGGTCGCCGAGTGCGTGACGTTGATGGGGGACCCGCAGCACAACTTCCCGATGATCCATCTGACCGGCACCAATGGCAAGACCACGACGACGCGCATCATCGAGCGGATCCTGCGGGAGATGGGTCTGTCGACCGGACGGTTCACCTCACCGCACCTGCACGACATGCGTGAGCGGATCTCCTTGAACGGCATGCCGATCGAACCGCAGCGGCTGATCGACGTCTACGACGACGCATTGCCCTTCATCGAGATGGTCGACCAGAAGTCGCAGGCCGCGGGTGGCCCGCGGATGACCTACTTCGAGGTCATGGTCGTGCTCGCCTATGCAGCCTTCTCGGATGCGCCGGTCGACGTCGCGATCGTCGAGGTCGGCCTGGGTGGAGTGTGGGACGCCACCAACGTCGCCGACGGGAAGGTGTCGGTGATCACCCCGATCTCCATCGATCACCAGCGCCTGCTCGGCAACACGGTCGAGGACATCGCCACCGAGAAGCGCGGCATCATCAAGCCCGACTCCATCGCGATCGTCGGACGCCAACTGCCCGAGGCCGACGAACTCATCCGGGAACGAGCCCAGGAGGTCGACGCCGAGCTCGAACGCGACGGCATCTCCTTCGGCATCACCGAACGCGAGACCGCGGTCGGCGGTCAGCAGATCACCGTCCAGGGCTTGGCCGGTCAGTACGCCGACCTGTTCCTGCCGCTGTTCGGGGAGCACCAGGCTCACAACGCGGCCATGGCGATCGCCGCCGTCGAGGCGTTCATCGGCGGCGGGGAACAGCCGCTGGACCGCGACGTGCTGCAGACCGCGCTGGCCGAAGTGAGCTCTCCGGGACGGCTCGAGATCGTCCGCCGCTCACCCACGATCGTGGTCGACGCCGCGCACAACGGCGGGGGTGTGCTCGCGCTGCGCGAGGCGATGAACGACTCGTTCACCTTCACCCGGCTCATCGGACTTGTGGCGATCATGGGTGACAAGGACGCCGAATCGATGCTCGAGCAGTTGGAGCCGGTGCTGGACGAGATCGTGGTGACCCGCAACTCCTCGCCGCGCTCGATGAGCCCGCGTGACCTCGGTGAGCTCGCCACCGAGGTGTTCGGAGCGGACCGGGTGCACGTCGAGCCGCATCTGGTGGAGGCGATCGACAAGGCCGCGAATCTCGCCGACGAACAGGGCGGTGTCGGCGGTGGCGTACTGGCCACCGGCTCCGTCGTGACGGCCGCCGACGTCCGCGCTGCACTCGGGGTGACCGACACGTGAGGGACGTCTTCTTCCACGGCGTCGGGGAGAAGATGACGCGGCGCTTCGCCGCCATCGTGATCGGCTCGCAATCGCTGGTGGTCTTCTTCGGGGCACTCGTGGCCTACGGCATGGCGAAGGCGCAGGACGATTCCTCGCACACCACCTACCTCGTCGTCGGGTGCGTGCTCGCCGTGCTGTGCATCGTCGCCGCCGGCGCGATGCGTCGTCCGTGGGGTGTGACGCTCGGATGGGTCATCGAAGTGGCTACCCTGGCAGCGGCATTCATCGTTCCGATGATGTTCTTCGTCGGTCTGGTCTTCGGTGCTCTGTGGATCACCGCGCTCGTCCAGGGTCGGAAGATGGACCGACTGACCCGTGAATTCTCCGGAGCTTCGTAGTGGACTTCTTCCAAGCCATGGTGCTCGGCATCGTGCAGGGACTCACCGAGTTCCTGCCGATCTCGTCGTCGGCGCACCAGTTGATCGTCAGCCGGTTGTTCTTCGACAACGACGGCGGCGGGGCGGCCTTCACCGCCGTCACACAGCTGGGCACCGAGACGGCCGTGCTCGTCTACTTCTGGCGCGACATCGTCCGCATCATCAAGCAGTGGGCCTTGTCGTTGGTCGGCAAGGTGCCGAGGAGCGACCCTGACGCGCGCATGGGTTGGTGGGTCATCATCGGCACCATCCCGATCAGCGTGCTCGGAGTCCTGCTGAAGGACGTCATCCACGGGCCGGTGCGCAACTTGTGGGTCACCGCGACGATGTTGCTGGTCTTCGCCCTGGTCATCGCGGTCGCCGACTCGACCGCGTCGCAGCGCAAGACGCTGGAGAACCTCAACGCGCGTGACGGTGTCATGTTCGGACTGGCCCAAGCGTGCGCGCTGATCCCGGGTGTCTCCCGCTCGGGCGGAACGATCGCCGGTGGGCTGTTCATGGGGTACCGCCGCGAGGACGCCGCGCGCTACTCGTTCCTGCTCGCCATCCCGGCCGTGCTCGCGTCCGGCTTCTTCGAACTCGCCGACATCGCCGGTAAGCCGAACCCGGACGGATGGTGGCCGATCGTCATCGCGACCGTCATCTCCGGACTCATCGGGTACGCGGTCATCGCCTGGCTGCTGCGCTACATCTCGACCCACGACTTCAAGGCGTTCGTCTTCTACCGGATCATCCTGGCGATCATCCTGTTCGTGCTGCTCGGCTTCGGTGTGATCGACAGCGCCCCGCCGGTGGCGTGACGACGCGGTGTCCTAGGCTCTGCACCGTGAGCGAGCAGATCGAACGCACCCTGGTCATCGTCAAGCCCGACGGCTACCGCCGTGGACTCACCGGGGAGGTGCTGCGGCGCATCGAGGCCAAGGGCTACACCCTCGCCTCCCTGCAGGTGATGACGCCCGATCGCGAGCGACTGGCTCAGCACTACGCCGAGCACGAAGGCAAGCCGTTCTACGAACCGCTGGTCGACTTCATGAGCAGCGGTCCGGCCACCTTCGTGGTCGTCGAGGGTCAGCGCTGTATCGAGGGCTTCCGTACGCTTGCCGGAGCGACCGATCCGACGGCGGCGCTTCCCGGCACCATCCGCGGTGACCTCGGTCGTGATTGGGGCAAGAAGGTGCAGGAGAACATCGTGCACGGCTCGGACTCGCCGGAATCCGCAGAGCGGGAGATCGGCATCTGGTTCGCCTGATCACTTTCGGAGCAACGCACGGGGCCCGTCACCGATCGGTGACGGGCCCCGTGCGTATCCCGGACGTGGGGTGGGTTCAGCCAGCTGCTTGATCACGGGTGGAGGACAGGTCGTCCAGCCCGGCGATCGCCTTCTCCAACAGGGTGGCCAGCTGCTCGCGCTGCGGCCCGGTGAGGCGGGCCAGCACGTCGGACTCCAGCAGGTCGCTTTCGCGGATGACCTGTCGGAAGGTCTCCCACCCGGTCGTGGTCAGCGTGACCAGCACCCGCGTGCGGTTGGTGGGGTCGGGGCTGCGCTCGATGAGCCCGCGCTCGGCCATCTTGTCCAGGCGGTGCGTCATCGACGACGGGGCCACTGCCACCACCTCGGCGAGTTGGGACGGCGTGACGGCGGTGTCGCGCGGCTGCAGGGCGAGGTTGGACAGCACCGACCACTCGCCGCTGGTCAGACCGACCTCGGACAGGCTCACCGCGTACCACTGGGACAGCTTGCGGGTGAGACCCTGAACGGCCGTGATCACCCGCTGGACCTGCTCGTTGCCGCCCGCTTCGACGTACGCCGCGACCTCGGCCTCGTACTCCTGACGAACCGACTTACGTCTCGATTTGGAAGGACTCATCCCCTCAAGTGTGCCACCGCTGCGGCTCTGCTGCGCACGACGTCCGGCCCACCGGGCAGCGATTGTCGGAACCGGGCCAAAAACGGGTCCCCAGCGCGGGTGCTGAAGTACCCCGGTGTTCAGCAGGTGACGCTGGTCGACCTCGACCCGGCCGTCGTCCGCCTGGCCAGCGGGCCTACTGGAACATCCAGGCCACCTTGCGCAGTGTCGGCCTGAAGACCGCCGCCTATCACGTCGATGTGCCGAGCTTCGGGGACTGGGGATTCCACCTCGCCGCGTGCAGCACGCCGCGGGTAGCGGTGCCAGGCGATGCACCTGCGATGAGGTTCGTCGACCCGCGGGTGCTCCTCGCGGTGCAGACCTTCCCGTCCGATCGGGCACAGCTCACGATGCCGCCGTCGACCCTGTTGCACCCGGCCATCCTCGACGCGATCAAGGGGTCGTACCGCGGGTACTGAAGGGGCAACCGGCGCAGCCAATTACGATCAGTTGGTGACCCGACGACTGCTGCCCACCGGGCGTGACCTAGCAGTCGATCTCGGCACCGCCAACACCGTCGTCTACGCACGCGGGAGCGGCGTCGTGCTCGACGAGCCGTCGGTCGTCGCGCTCGAAGTAGGCACCGGACGGCTCATCGCGGCCGGATCCAAGGCCCGCGAGATGCTCGGCCGGACGCCCGGCCACGTCGACGTGATGAGGCCGCTGCGCGACGGGGTGATCAACGACGCCGACGTCGCCGAACGGATGCTGCGCTACTTCATCGCCCAGGTGCACCCGTCCCGACTGCTGCGTCCGCGCATGGTGGTGTGCGTGCCGAGCGAGGTCACGGGGGTCGAACGCCGGGCGCTGGAGGATGCGGCCACCCGTGCCGGCGCCCGCCGGGTCTACGTGATCGAGGAAGCGATGGCGGCTGCGCTCGGCGCCGAACTCCCGGTCGAAGCGGCCAAGGCGAGCATGGTGCTCGACATCGGCGGCGGCACGACGGACGTCGCCGTGATCAGCCTCGGCGGCATCGTCCAGGCCCGCTCGATCCGGGTGGGCGGCGATGAGATCGACGAGGCGATCGTCGCGTTCGTGAAGAACGAGTATTCGTTGCTGCTGGGGGAGCGCAGCAGCGAGGACATCAAGGTCGAGATCGGATCGGCGTTTCCGCTGCGTGAAGAACGCACCATGCGGGTGCGCGGGCGCGACCTGGTGAGCGGCCTGCCCAAGACGGTCACGGTCACCTCCCAGGAGGTGCGGCGGGCGATCGACGTGCCGCTGCTGCAGATCTGCGAACTGGTGCGCGCGACGTTGGACGTCTGCCCGCCCGAACTGGCCGGCGACGTCCTCGATCACGGCATCGTGCTCACCGGCGGCGGGTCACTCCTGCGCGGCATCGACGCGCGATTGCGCCATGAACTCGGCGTACCGGTGCGCGTGGCCGATGAGCCGCTGCGCTCGGTCGCTCGCGGTGCGGGACGATGTGTCGAGGAGTTCGGCACCCTGCAGCGAGTGCTGGTAGACAGCAAGCGGTACTGACTTCTCCGCCCTCGAATCCACTCGTGTCCTGCAACCCGGAAGGAACCCGATGAGCCCCTCCCGCGCCTTCGAACTCGACCGCGCCCACGTCTTCCACTCCTGGTCGGCTCAGCGCAAGATCAACCCGATGGTGGTCGACCGCGCCGAGGGCTCCTACCTGTGGGACGACGAGGGCAAGCGTTACCTGGACTTCACCTCGCAACTGGTGTTCACCAACATCGGTCACCAGCACCCGAAGGTCGTCAAGGCGATCCAGGACCAGGCGGCCAAGCTGTGCACCATCGCGCCGGCGCACGCGAACGCCGAGCGTTCCGAGGCTGCTCGCCTGATCGCCGAGATCGCACCCGGTGACATGAACCACACCTTCTTCACCAATGCCGGCGCGGAGGCGATAGAGCACGCGATCCGGATGGCGCGGCTGCACACCGGACGCATCAAGGTGTTGACCCGCTACCGCAGCTACCACGGGGGCACCCAGACGGCTCTCAACGCCACCGGCGACCCGCGCCGCTGGGCCAGCGACTACGGCAACGCCGGGGTCGTGCACTTCCGCGGTCCGTTCCTGTACCGCTCGCAGTTCCACGCCACCACCGAGCAGGAGGAGTGCGAGCGCGCGCTGGCCCACCTGCGCAGCACCGTCGAGTTGGAGGGTCCGTCCACGATCGCGGCGATCCTGCTGGAGACCATCCCCGGCACCGCCGGCATCATGCCGCCGCCGCCGGGATATCTGCAGGGTGTGCGCGACCTGTGCGACGAGTTCGGCATCGTCTACATCGCCGACGAGGTGATGGCCGGTTTCGGCCGCACCGGCAACTGGCTGGCGCTGGACGACCACGGCGTGGAACCCGACCTCATCACGTTCGCCAAGGGCATCACGTCCGGATACATCCCGCTCGGCGGTGTGATCGTCGGGCCGAAGGTGTTCGAGTCGTTCGCCGAGAAGCCCTATCCGGGTGGCCTGACCTACTCCGGACACCCGTTGGCGTGTGCCACCGCTGTCGCCACGATCAACGCGATGCGCGAGGAGGGGATGGTGCAGAACGCCCGCCGCCTGGGCGACGACATCATCAGGCCGGCCCTGCAGAAGATGGCGGGCGACCATGCCTGCCTCGGCGATGTACGCGGTGTCGGCGCCTTCTGGGCGCTGGAACTGGTGCGGGACAAGGAAACTCGCGAACCCCTCGCACCGTACGGCGGATCGAGCCCGGCGATGGACGCGGTCGTCGCCGAGTGCAAGAAGAACGGTCTGCTGCCCTTCGTCAACTACAACCGGATCCACGTCGTGCCCGCCCTGAACATCCCCGACGACCAACTGCGGGAGGGGCTAACCATTCTCGACGCCGCTCTCGAGGTCGGGGACGCGCAGGCTCAAGGCTGAGATGGCGTTCCGGCCACAGACCCGACGGCGGGTCCTCGCCGTCGGCCTGGCCGGGTGCCTGGCGATCGCCGTCGTCGACCAGGCGGCGCCCTCGGCGACCGCCCCGCTGCGCCGAGCGGCCGCCGAGATCGTCTCTCCGGTACAGGACGTGTTCACCGGGCACGACGACGAGATCGCGCGGCTCACGCGCGAACGGGACGAGGCCCGGCGGTCGTCCGCAGACACGAGATCGAACGCTGCCGACCTGGCCGCGTTACGGACGTTGCGCGGATCGGTGGCGGCCGACGGTCGCACCTTCCTCGCGGCGCAGGTCGTCGGGTTCACCCCCGGAGTCACTGTCGGCAGGTTGAAACAGGTCACCATCGATGCCGGGTCGAGCGACGGTGTCCGGACCAACCTCACGGTGATAGCGGCCGGAGGTCTTGTCGGCCGGGTCGTCTCGGTGAGCACCCGTTCGGCGACCGTTCAACTGCTGACCGACCCGTCCAGCGTGGTCGGCGTACGGGTGGGGGACGACCGGCTGCTCGCCTCGCTCGCTTCCACCGCCCCCGCAGGACTGCCCGGCCGTGAAGCAGGACTGCTCACGGTACGGATCGCCGGTCTGACGCCGGCGAAGGTCGGAGACCGGGTCACCACCCTCGGCAGCATCGAGGAGACCCCGTTCGTGCGCGAGGTTCCGGTGGGCACGGTGGTCGCCGTGGATCCCGACCGTGGACAGGGCGGCCCGACCGCGGTCGTCCGACCGGCGGTCGACCCGACGCGCCTCGACCTCGTCGGCGTCGTGTTCCCTGCGGGCAGTGTTCCCGCGCGTCCGGCGATCCGGGGCGGCTCGTGATCCCCAGCCGACTCACCGTCCTGCGGGCGCTGCTGTTGTCGCTCGCCGCGCTGCTCACCGTCACCGTGCTTCCGTCCGGGGGTGTACCGGCGGATCTGGTGCTCGTCCTCGTCGTCGCAGTGGGCCTGAGTTCCGGCACTCAGGCCGGTGCGCTGTTCGGCCTCGCGGCCGGGCTGACGGTCGACCTGGTGCCACCGGGTTCGGCACCGCTGGGTCTCACCGCCCTGATCCACGCTGCTGTCGGTGCCGGCTGCGGGGTGCTTCAGCGCTCGGTGCGTGCCTCGATCCTGGTGCCGATCGTCACCGTGGCGCTCGCGGCCACCGGGATCCAGTTGCTGCGTCTGCTGACCTCGCTCGCTGCCGGGCAGACGCCGAACCTGACCCATGCATCCGCACTGATCGTCTGTACCGCACTGGCCGGCGCGGTGATCGTGCCACTCGTGATCCGAGCGGAGTCCTACCTGGTCGCAAGAGGTCTGGCGTGAGGTGGCGTCGCGACTCGATCGAGTATCCGCGTGGCTACCGGGCGAACGTCGCAGCGCCGTACACAGCCCGCATCTGGGCGATCCTGGTCATCACCGTGCTCGTGCTCGGCGTGCTCGCAGGACGATTGTTCCAGTTGCAGGTGGTCGACGGTCCCGCGATGAAGCAGGCCGCACAACGGATCAACACGCGCACCGTCGACGCCCCCGCGACCCGCGGCCGCATCCTGGCCGCGGACGGGACACCGCTGGTCACCAATGGTTCCACCTGGGTGCTCACCATGGACCCGACGACCCTCGCCGAGAGCCGGGACGGTGGGCGCGCGGTCCTCACTCGCGTCCAGCGCCTGATCGGCGGTGACGTCGAGGAGATGCTCGGGCGCACCAAGGCGTGCGGCACCAAGGACGCCCCGCCGGCACCGGTGTGCTTCTCCGGCAGCCCCGTCGAGCCGATACCCGTGCTGAGCAACGTCGACCCCGGGCTGTCGATGACACTGCTCGAGCGTCCGGAGGACTTCCCGGGACTGGCTGTGCGTCAGCAGCAGGTACGCCGGTTCCCGGCACCGTCGGCAGTGAATGCCGCTCAGGTGATCGGCTACCTCGGACGCACCAATGCCGCGGACCTGCAACGTGATTCGTCGCTCAACGCCGCCGACCTGCTCGGCCGCAGCGGACTGGAGTCCAGCTACGACAAGGTGCTGCGCGGCACCTCCGGACGCACCGTGCTGGCTGTCGACGCGCGCGGACTGCCGGTCAGGACGGTGAGCACCACCCCGGCCGTCGGTGGCCAGGACGTCCTGACGCACCTTGACGTGCCGGTGCAACGGGCCGCCGAGTCCGCACTCGCCGAGACGATCGGTCGGTTGCGCACGGCGAAACGACCGGTGACCGGGGGAGCGGCTGTGGTCCTGGACGCGTCCTCCGGGGCTGTGGTCGCGATGGCCAGCAACCCGACGTACGACCCACTCGTGTGGACCGGGGGCATCACCGCGGCGCAGTACCGCAAGCTCAGCGATCCGAAGGCACACAATCCGCTGACCAATCGGGTGATCGGAACTCTGCAACCACCGGCGTCCACGTTCAAGGTGGTCACCATGCCGGCGGCCATCGCGTCCGGCGTCGACCCGAAGGGGCGGTACGAGTGCTCCTCGCAGATAACGGTCGGCAGCCGGGTCTTCAAGAACTACGAGTCGGCCGCCTTCGGCGTCATCGACATGCCGGCGGCTCTGCAGGTGTCGTGCGACACGGTGTTCTATCGCTGGGCGTTCGCCCGTTGGATCTCCGAGGGAGGCCTGAAGGGCGACGTGAGCAAGACCGGCCCGTACTCGCAGATGGCGAAGCAGTTCGGCTTCGGCCGACGCACGGGCATCGACCTGCCCGGTGAAGTGGCGGGCAATGTCCCCAGCCGCGCATGGAAGCTCGAGCGTTGGAACACCACGAAGGCATCGATGTGTCGCCGGGCCAAGAGCGGCTACCCCGAGGTCTCTGACACGAAGCAGGCGGAGTACTTCAAGCAGTTGGCGCAGGAGAACTGCTCCTACGGCTATCAATGGCAGGCCGGCGACGCGGTGAACCTCTCGATCGGACAAGGAGACATGCTCGTCTCGCCGCTGCAGCTGGCGGTCGGGTATGCAGCCGTCGCGAACGGCGGCACCATCTGGCAGCCGCAGGTCGCCGCGGCCACACGCACCTCGGACGGTTCTGCCGCCTCACGGATCTCGCCGGTCGCCAACGGGCGGCTCGTGTTGTCGGCCGCCGCTCAGACGGTTCTCACCGACGGGTTGCGTCGCGTCGTCACCGAACCGACCGGCACCGCGCACCCGGCGTTCGTCGATTTCCCCGACGACTACCCCATCTCGGGCAAGACCGGCACCGGTGAGGTGTACGGAAAGGACGCCACCGCGTGGTTCGCCTCGTACGGCCCGAAGACCAGGAGCGGCAAGCAGTACGTCGTGGTGGTCATGATCGAACAAGGCGGTCTCGCAGCGCGAGCTGCGGTGCCGGCTGCCCGCCAGATCTGGGACGTGTTGCGCACCCGCCCCTGAGTTCGCGATGTGCAGGGTGGTTCATGGGCTCGGCACGGGCGAGTAGAATGATGCTGCGCATCAGTGAGGGGAAAGCCGGTCCAAGTCCGGCGCTGACCCGCAACCGTAGGTTCCTCGGCAACGAGGAACGAGCCGGAGCTCCTTAGCCGATGTCAGCTCACATCCCCGTCGAGGTCTACGGGCGAGCGCCGAACCTCTTTCGGCGGCCCGCGCCCAGGGCCGTCTGGAAGAAGGAACCATGACTCTCCTCACCACCGCCCGTGCGGGTTTCGCGGGCACCGCGACCCTTGCCGCATTTGCGCTCGCCGTCGCGCCGGCCCACGCCGCCACCACCCCTGATGACGCCGCGTCCGCCTTCGTGGTGGGCCAGCTCGCCGCGAAGGGCAACTACCTGAACGCCGAGTTCGGTGGCGAGAGCTACCCGGACTACGGCCTCACGATCGACGCTCTGCTCGGTGTTGCCGGTACCGGCACCGGCACGGCGCAGATCTCCAAGACCGCCGACTGGTTGGTCGCCAACGGCACCTCGTACTACGGAGCCGGTTCCGAGGCGTATGCCGGGTCCCTTGCCAAGCAGGTCGTGATGCTGCAGGCCACCGGCCGTCCCTCCGGCGCCCTGCTGACCAAGCTCAGGAGCATGCAGACCGCCGCGGGTCGTTTCAGCGACAAGTCCGAGTACGGCGATTACTCCAACACGATCGGCCAGTCGTGGGCCTTGATCGCGCTCAAGCGTTCCGGTGAGACGGTCCCGACCAAGGCGATCGACTTCCTGGTCGCGCAGCAGTGCGCCGACGGTGGCTTCCGTCTCGAACTCGGCGCAGCGAAGTGCACCAGTGACTCCGACGTGACCTCGTTCGCCGTGCAGGCTCTCGCGGCCAACGGCCGCACGACCGCGGTGTCGAAGGCCGCCGGCTACCTGGCCACGCAGCAGGTTGCATCGGGTGGAGTGCGCGGTGGCACCTCGACCGAGAGCCCCAACTCCAACAGCGCCGGACTTGCCGCCGTGGCCTTCACCCTGGCCGGCCGCACCGACAACGCGGCGAAGGCGACCGCCTTCGTGAAGACGCTCCAGTTCGGCTGCTCGGCGCCCGCTGCGCTGCGCGGTGCGATCGCCTACGACAAGCCGGCCTTCGATGCGAAGATCGCCGCCGGCTCCCGCGCGGTGGTCACCGACCAGGAGACGCGCGCGACCCCGCAGGCGATGCTTGCGCTCACCCTCACGCCCTACGTCCGGACCATTGCGGGCGGCTCCGCCGGTGTCGCGGCACTGGACTGCGGAACGAACCCGACCTCGTCTCCCACGGCTACGGCTTCGCCGAGTTCGACCTCGAGCCCGTCGAGCTCGACATCCACCACGACGTCCACCACGACGTCCAGCACGACATCCAGCACGACGACGACCTCGGCCGGTACTGCGACCACGTCCTCGACCATGTCCTCGACCACGTCGATCGTCACCGGTCCGCCGGTTGTCACCGACGGTCCGACCTCCTCGGACGGTGGAGCGGACCTCGGCGTGCTGGCCGGCGTCGGCGCGTTCTTCGCAAGCATCGGTGCGGGGGCAGTGGCTCATGGCCGTCGTCGTCGCTGATTCCCGTACGCGGGTCTGGGTGCGACTGTTGGCTGCGCTCACGCTCGCATTCGCTCTCGTCGGCGTCGCTCCTGCACATGGGCAGGCAAGCAGCTCGGTGCGGACCGCCGCTGCGAGTTGCTCGGGTGTGACCGTGGTCGTGCAGTACACCGGGGGAGCCAGCACCCGCTGCGCCCCGGGCTCCTACGGTTCCGCGCTCGATGCATTGCGCGCGGCGGGACACACCCCGCAGCGGGCGCAACTGCAGCCCGGCTACTTCCTGTGCCGGATCGACGGCAACCCGACCTCCGACCCGTGTATGCGCACTGCTCCGGCCAGCGCCTACTGGGCCTTCTTCCACGGTCGCGCGGGCTCGGGGTGGACCTACTCCAACACCGGTGTCGCCACGTTCTCGGCTCCGGCCGGCACCTGGATCGGCTTCCGGTTCGGGTCCGGGGGAGCGCCTTCGGTGGTGCCTTCGGCGCCGAAACCGACCGCTACCCCGACGCAGACTCCGCGACCGAGCACCACGGCGCCGCGGCCGTCGAGCACGTCGACCAGCAGTTCGACGAGCAGGCCGACGAGCAGGCCGACAAGCACTGCGCCCCGTCCGTCGTCGAACGCGGCACGTCCGACGTCGGGTTCGAAATCGTCGTCGACCTCGGGCCGCCCGGCGGGAACGCAGCCGAGCTCGACAGCGTCCGCGGCCTCGCCGAAGCAGAGCGCTTCGGCGTCCTCGAGGGCTTCGAAGAGTGCTGCGGCACAGTCGAATTCACCCAAGGGATCCACGTCGGCGACGGCGAGTTCGAGTGCCGCTGACAAGACGTCCGCGTCCAGTGCGCAGCCGTCATCGGCTGCCTCGACGCAGGCCCCGGCCACCTCCAGCGTCGATGGCCCGGCGGCGACTGGGCAGCGCACCGAGGTCGCGGCCTCGCAGCGCACGAACTCCGGTGGCGGCGGCACGAACCTCGGCCTGTTGATCGGCGGTGGTGCCACGGTCGCGCTCGCCGGCCTGGCGGGCGTGCTGGCGCTGCGCCGTCGACCGCAGGAGTGAGCACACCGGGTCGGTCGTCGGCCCAGGCTGCCCGGTTCGTACACCCGGGCGCCTGGTGGCTGTGGGCATGCTGCCTCGCGGCAGCGGTCACCCGCACGACCAACCCGGTGCTCCTGCTCCTGGCCCTCACCGTCGTCGTCCTCGTCGTGATCGCGCGCCGTCCGGACGCACCGTGGGCGAGATCGTTCACGATGTACGCCTGGCTGGGACTGTTCGTCATCGTCACCCGCATGGTGCTGTTCGTGCTGATCGGATCCAAGGCCGGCCCGACGATCCTGGTGACCCTGCCGACGGTCGACCTTCCGTCCTGGGCTGCGGGTATCCAGTTGCTCGGCCCGATCCCGCTGGAAGACCTGATCGCGGCATTGTGTGAGGGCCTGCGCCTGGCGACCATGTTGCTCTGCTTCGGCGCCGCCAACGCGCTCGCCAACCCGCGGCGGCTGCTGCGCGCGCTGCCCGCTGCCGTCCGGGACATAGGGACCGCGGTCGTCATCGCGCTCACCGTCGTCCCGCAACTGGCCGAGAGCGCCAAGCGTGTCGCACGGGCGCGAGAACTTCGCGGGACCTCGGTCAAGGGGGTGCGTGCCCTGCGCGTGATCGCGCTCCCGGTCCTGCAGGACACCCTCGACCGTTCGTTGTTGCTGGCTGCCTCGATGGACTCACGCGGCTTCGGCACCCGCCACTCGGTGAGCCATCGTGACCGCCGCCTCGTCGGAGTGCTGTCGCTCGGCGGGCTGATGGCGGTGTGTGTCGGGCTCTACGGACTGCTCGACGATCGCGGTGACCAGGCCATCCCGCTGTGGGCGACGGTCGCGACCGTGGCCGGCCTCGTGCTCGGCGCGCTCGCGGTCTGGTGGGGCGGACGTCGGGTGCCGCGTTCGGTGTACCGGTCGGATCCGTGGAAGTCCGCCGAGACGATCGTGTCGCTGTGCGGGGTCACCGCTCTGGTCGCGATGATCGTTGCGCTGGAACGAAACCCGCTCGCGACGATCATGCCGCTCGAACCGACCCTCGGCACCCCGCTCGTGCCGCTCACTGCGGTGCTCGGGTTGCTCGTGGCGGCGTTGCCGGCCTTCGTCACCCCGCCGCTGCCGCCCAAACCCAAGCGGGGACCCCGACAGCACCAGCAGATGCAGGAGATCTCATGAGCTTCCCGGCGATCGAGTTCGACCGCGTCACCATCACCTACGCCGACGAACCCACACCCGCAGTACGCGATGTGAGCATCGAACTGGAACAAGGTGAACTCGCGGTGCTCGTCGGACGCACCGGGTCGGGCAAGTCGACGCTGCTCGGCGCGATCAACGGACTCGTGCCGCACTTCACCGGCGGACTGCTCACCGGGCACGTGCGGGTACACGGACGTGATACCCGCGACCATCTGCCGCGGGAGATGGCCGACCTCATCGGGTATGTCGGGCAGGACCCGCTCGCGGGGTTCGTCACCGACACCGTCGAGGAGGAACTCGCCTACGGGATGGAGCAATTCGGCATCCCGCAGCAGGTGATGCGCAAGCGCGTCGAGGAGACGCTCGACCTGCTCGGCATCGCCGACCTGCGGCATCTGGCGCTGCGTGACCTGTCCGGGGGACAGCAACAACGTGTCGCCATCGGCAGCGTGCTGACCCTGCAGCCCCAGGTGCTCGTGCTCGACGAACCGACCTCCGCGCTCGACCCCACCGGAGCCGAGGACGTGCTGGCGACGATCACCCGGCTGGTGCACGACCTGTCGGTCACGGTTGTCATGGCCGAGCACCGCATCGAGCGCGTGCTGCAGTACGCCGACACGCTCATCCACGTCACGCGGGACGGGCTGGTCGAGGTGGGGGAGCCCGCCGAGATCATGCGCACCGCCACGGTCGCGCCGCCCGTCGTCGAACTCGGGCGTGACCAGGACTGGACACCCTTGCCGCTGTCGGTGCGGGACGCGCGGCGCAAAGCACGCGGACTGCACACCGAACTCGAACAACACGACGACCTGGAGCCACCCGCGAACCTCACCAGCGGTCCGGTCACCCTGCGTGCCAAGGGAGTTCGCGTCACCTACGGCGACTTCACGGCGGTGAACGATGTTGACCTGGAACTGCGTCGAGGCGGCATCACCGCACTCATGGGGCGTAACGGGTGCGGCAAGTCCACGCTGATGTGGGCGCTGCAGGGAGCCACCCGTCCGGCGTCCGGCACGGTGACTGTCGACGCCGACGGAACGTGGGTCGAACCGTCCAAGATGGCAGTGCCGCAACGCCGTTCGCGTGTCGGGTTGGTGCCGCAGAGTGCGAGTGACCTGCTCTATCTCGACACGGTCTGCGCTGAGTGCACTCAGGCGGACGCCGAGAGCGACGCACCGGCGGGCACCTGCGAGGACCTGCTGCGCGAGATGGTGCCCGACATCGTCCTCGACCGGCACCCGCGCGACCTTTCCGAAGGGCAGCGCCTGGCTCTCGTGCTCGCCGTCCAACTGACCGCCCGACCCTCTGTCGTGCTGCTGGACGAACCCACGCGCGGCCTCGACTACGCCGCCAAGGCGGCCCTGCGCGCGACGCTGCGGACGTGTGCCGATCGTGGCCAGGCCGTGCTCGTGTCCAGCCACGACGTCGAGTTCATCGCCGAAACGGCCGACGACGTGATCTTCATGGCCGATGGCGACGTGGTCGCGTCCGGAACGACCTCGGACGTACTGCTCGGCTCGCCTGCGTTCGCGCCTCAGGTGGCCAAGATCCTGGCGCCGTTGCCATTGCTGACCGTCGACCAGGTCAGGCGCGCGCGCTCATGACGGCCACCACCACGCATGTACCCAGCGGTCGGGCGAAGGCGATCCCGTTGCGTCCGCGCTCCGCGCTCGCGATCGCGCTGGTCAGCATCGTGGGCGTGATCGGGTTCGCGTGGCCGTTGTTCATCACGGCCGACTCGATGCTCGCCTCGCACACCAATGATGCTCCGTTGCTGTTCGCACTGATGCTCCCGCTCCTGCTGGCGGTCGTGTTGTCGGAGGTGAGCGAGGGCGGCATCGACTCCAAAGCGATCGCGATGCTCGGTGTGCTGTCGGCCGTCGACGCGATGATGCGGCCGCTCGGCGCCGGCACCGGGGGCATCGAGGTGATGTTCTTCCTGCTGGTGCTGTCCGGACGGGTCTTCGGCGCCGGCTTCGGCTTCGTCCTCGGATGTACGAGCATGTTCGCCTCGGCGATCCTCACCGCGGGCATCGGTCCCTGGCTGCCCTTCCAGATGCTCGGGGCGGGGTGGATCGCGCTCGGCGCCGGTCTGCTGCCGCCGCTGCGCGGACGGGCGGAGATCTTCATGCTGATCGGCTACGGAATCATCTCCAGCCTGCTGTACGGCTGGATCCTGAACTTCTATTTCTGGCCCCTCGGCACGTCCGGGGAGCCCGCGATCTCGGTCGTTCCCGGTGGTCCGCTGCTGACCAACCTCAAGCACTTCCTGGCGTTCAACCTGGCCACGTCCCTCGGCTGGGACCTCGGCCGCGCGATCACCACGTCCGTCCTGATCGCCCTCACCGGACATCCGATCCTGCTCACCCTGCGTCGCGCGTCCCGCAAGGCAGCGTTCGGTCGACCGACGAGCCTCGCCGATTAGGGCGGGACGCCGGGCCGCTGGTACCTTTGGCAATGCCGTCCAACGGCCGCGGATCCAGAGCGCCCTGGTGAACAAGCCCAGGTGCACCGCGCAACAACATGACGAAAGGTAGTCGCCTCAACATGCCACTCACCACCGCCCGTAAGGCCGAGATCGTTGCCGAGTACGGCAGCGCCGCAGGCGACACCGGTTCGCCCGAGGTGCAGGTCGCACTGCTCACCGAGCGCATTCGTGAGCTCACCGAGCACTCGCGCCAGCACCCGCACGACCACCACAGCCGTCGTGGTCTGCTGCTCCTGGTGGGTCAGCGCAAGCGCATGCTGCGTTACCTCGAGGAGATCGACATCGAGCGTTACCGTTCGCTGATCAAGCGTCTGGGCCTGCGCCGATAATTGAAGACTTGCGTCACGAGGCGATCCACCTGCGGGTGGATCGCCTTGTCGCGTAGGAGGGGACCGGCCGCGAGGTAGGACGTACCGAATGCGTCGCCTCACCCGATCCCCTTGAGAAGAAAGCCCGTTCGCACACAACGACGATGTGCGACGAGATTGAGAAGAACAGGAGGGCCCACATGGAGGGTCCAGAAATCACGTTCGCCGAAGCCACCATCGACAACGGCAAGTTCGGCACTCGTACGGTCCGGTTCGAGACCGGACGCCTCGCCAAGCAGGCCGCTGGAGCAGTGCTCTGCTACCTCGATGACGAGACCACCCTGCTGTCGACCACCGCGGCCGGCAAGCAACCGAAAGACCAGTTCGACTTCTTCCCGCTGACGGTCGACGTCGAAGAGCGCATGTACGCCGCCGGCAAGATCCCCGGCAGCTTCTTCCGTCGCGAGGGTCGTCCCTCGACCGACGCGATCCTCACCTGCCGTCTGATCGACCGCCCGCTGCGTCCGGCCTTCGTCAAGGGTCTGCGCAACGAGGTCCAGGTCGTCATCACGGTGCTGTCGTTGAACCCCGACCATCAGTACGACGTGCTGGCGATCAACGGCGCCTCGGCGTCGACCCAGATCTCCGGTCTGCCGTTCTCCGGCCCGATCGGTGCCACCCGCGTCTCGCTGATCGACGGTCAGTGGGTTGCGTTCCCCAACTTCTCCGACATCGAGCGTTCGACCTTCGACATGGTCGTCGCCGGTCGGGTCGTCGGCGACGACGTCGCGATCATGATGGTCGAGGCGGAGTCGACCGAGTCCACCTGGGACCTGGTGAAGAACCAGGGTGCTCAGGCGCCGACCGAAGAGGTCGTCGCCCAAGGTCTGGAGGCCGCCAAGGGCTTCATTCGCGTGCTCTGTGAGGCGCAGTCGGAGCTTGCTTCGAAGGCTGCCAAGGAGGTGCAGGAGTTCCCGCTGTTCCTGGACTACCAGGACGACGCCTACAAGGCTGTCGAGCAGGCCGGCCTCGCCGACACCGAAGCTGCGATGCAGATCGGTGACAAGCAGGAGCGCGAGCACCGACTCGACGAGATCAAGGACTCGCTGAAGGCCGACCTGGGCGGCGAAGGCCGTCCGTTCGAGGGCCGCGACAAGGAGATCTCCGCTGCGTTCCGTTCGCTGCAGAAGAAGCTCGTCCGCGAGCGCATCCTGCGCGACAAGGTGCGCATCGACGGCCGTGGCCTGAAGGACATCCGTGCGCTCTCGGCCGAGGTCGAGGTGCTCCCGCGCGTTCACGGCTCGGCCATCTTCGAGCGCGGCGAGACCCAGATCATGGGTGTCACCACGCTGAACATGCTGCGCATGGAGCAGCAGCTCGACACCCTTTCGCCGGTGTCGCGCAAGCGCTACATGCACAACTACAACTTCCCGCCGTACTCGACCGGTGAGACCGGCCGCGTGGGTTCGCCCAAGCGCCGCGAGATCGGTCACGGCGCCCTGGCAGAGCGTGCGCTCATGCCGGTGCTGCCGACCCGCGAGGAGTTCCCGTACGCCATCCGTCAGGTCTCCGAGGCGCTCAGCTCCAACGGTTCGACCTCGATGGGCTCGGTCTGCGCGTCCACCCTGTCCCTGCTGAACGCCGGTGTGCCGCTGCGCGCTCCGGTCGCCGGCATCGCCATGGGTCTGGTTTCCGCGGAGGTCGACGGCGAGGTGCAGTACGCCGCGCTGACCGACATCCTCGGTGCCGAGGACGCCTTCGGTGACATGGACTTCAAGGTCGCCGGTACCAAGGAGTTCGTCACCGCGATCCAGCTCGACACCAAGCTCGACGGCATCCCCGCCGACGTGCTCGCCGGTGCGCTGACCCAGGCCCGCGACGCGCGCCTGCACATCCTCGACGTGATGAACGAGGCGATCGACGCTCCCGACGAGATGTCGCCGTTCGCTCCGCGCGTCATCGCGGTGAAGGTGCCGGTCGACAAGATCGGTGAGGTCATCGGCCCGAAGGGCAAGATGATCAACCAGATCCAGGAGGACACTGGTGCCGACATCTCCATCGAGGACGACGGCACCGTCTACATCGGTGCGACCGATGGTCCGTCGGCCGAGGCTGCGCGCGCGGCGATCAACGCGATCGCCAACCCGCAGATGCCCGAGGTCGGCGAGCGCTTCCTGGGCACCGTCGTCAAGACGACCACCTTCGGTGCGTTCGTTTCCCTGACGCCGGGCAAGGACGGTCTGCTGCACATCTCCGAGGTGCGCAAGCTCGTCGGTGGCAAGCGCATCGACTCGGTGGACGACGTCCTGAAGATCGGCCAGAAGGTCCAGGTCGAGCTCAAGGAGATCGACCCGCGCGGCAAGCTCTCGCTTGCCGTGGTCGAGGCTGCAGGTTCCTCCGACGACTCGGCCCCGGCCGCTTCGTCCGATGTGCCGGACGCCGCCGCCGGCCCGGTTGCCGACGCTCCGGCGTCCGATGACCGGTCCGAAGCTCAGGTCGACACCCAGGCCGACGAGGTCAAGGGCGACAACCACGCCGACGCCGAGGGCTCCTCGGACGAGTCGGGCGATGGTGAGGGCGAGCGTCGCCGTCGCCGTCGTGGTGGTCGCGGACGTGGCCGCAAGAACGACGAGGGTGACAACAGCGGTGACAACAACGAGGGGTCGGACTCCGACTCCGAGTGATCCTCACTCCAGGCGAAGGCCGTCGATCCGAAAGGGTCGGCGGCCTTCGTCGTGCGTGGGCGGCTGCGGTCAGCGGCGGTCGAACACCAGGCGCCAGCCGTCGTCCGTCGTCGCAACCAGGCGTCCGTCCTTGGAGGTGAGGGAGAAGTTTTCCGTGCCCAGCAACGCGTTCATCGCCTCGATCGAGGCGCCCTTGCCGGCCTGTGGGTTGAGGCAGGCGACCGTCGCCATCGCGACGGCGTCCGTCGAATAGCGAGCGCCCGCCTTCTCCACGAGTTTGCCCCTGAACGGTGCACAGCCGTCGCTGCCCTCGATGTTGTTGCCGCTCAGTTGGATTCGCGCGCCGGAGCCGGACGCGTCCTGACTGGGAGAGCCGGGTTCGGTGACCGAGGTGAGCGTCCAGGAGCGACCGGTGAGTCCGGCATTCGACTCCGCAGAGGAGGACCACGCGATGGCGGCAGCAAGGCCGGCTGTGGCGACGGCGACACCGCGGGCCGCGATGCGCTTGTTCCTCGCTCCCATCACGAAACCATTGTCCCCTACGAGTCGGCCGACAGACTTTACGAAGTGCTTACCTGTGGAAATCGGCGACACCCCGCGCAGGTGTCCCATGGTGAAGCCTCCAGTCGAGAGGGGACACCATGGCACGTCACGCAATCCGACTCGGGGCCGTCGCCGCCACGGCGTTGCTCGTCGGCGCCTGCTCGGGCCAACAGGTCAGCGACCGATCCACCGCAGCTTCGTCCGGTTCGACGACGGTGACGAGGACCCCACCGCAGCCGCATCTGTCCGGGTCGCAGGTGAAGGCTGTGCTGGCCGACTACGACAAGCGCAACGACGCAGCCATCGACAAGCACCTCGAGGGTGACCCGTCCGGCTGGTCCCGCGCGGACGCCGCCGGCCTCCTCGCGGCCGATGCCTTCGATACGGCCTTCCGTAAGGCGTCCATGGACGCCGGCAAGGTCAAGGGGCCGTCCGTGAGCGGCGCATCGACGCAACCCTCGCAAGCCGATGCCTGGCTCGGCGGAGGAACCGACCAGGACGGTCAAGGACGGTGGATGCTGACGGTTCGCCACCGCGCCGACAAGCACGCGAACAGCAAGGGCGAGTCGTCTGTGGCGTACAGCGCCTGGCAGTCCGGGTCGGGCACCACGGGGTGGAAGTTGTTCGCGACGGCGGGATCGGACGGTGGGTCGAAGCCGCCGAGTCCGGGCGCGGTGACCCCGCTCTCGGGCACGCACAAGCAGGCAGTGGCCAACGCCATCTCGAACTCTCTGTACGCGATCGGCAACGGCAACTCAGCGGACTTCGCCGATGCCTCGCAACTGAAGAGGGTGCGCGAGTTCGGCTTCGTGGGTGGTCAGAAGGACGTTCCGGCCACCGATCGGGTGCGGATCAGCTACGACTGTGCAGGCTGGGGCGACCGGGCTCGATCGGATGCGCGCAAGGCCACGCTGGTCGGCACCCAGGCGGTTCGGATGCAACGAACCGGGGCCATGACGCTCGCCATGGTCACCCTCGACTGCGACTGGACGGCTGCGTCCGACAAGTACGAGCTCTGGTTCAGCCCTGAGGTCGCCAAGGTGATGAAGGGGTCGACGCAACCCACCCACAGCCTGCGCCGCCCTGCTGTGTTGATGCTGCTGCTCGCAGTTCCCGACAGTGGAAAGCCATCGGTGCTCGGTAGTGGGACGAGGTTCCTGCTGCCCCGCGCGTAGTCGGGCAGGACCTTGGAACAGCAACGACCAGCCCGTGGTTGTCCTATCCATGAAGGCTTTCGGTTTCTTGAGTTTCGGCCACTACGGCTTCTCCGGCTACGAAGCCCGCGAGATGTTGCAGCAGGCCGTGCAGTTGTCGGTTGGCGCCGACAAGATCGGCGTCAACGGCGCGTACTTTCGCGTGCACCACTTCGCCAAGCAGGCGGCGTCCCCGATGCCCCTGCTGAGCGCCATCGCTGCGCGCACCGACAACATCGAGGTGGGCACCGGCGTCGTCGACATGCGCTACGAGAACCCGCTCTACCTCGCGGAGGAAGCGGCGGCCCTGGACCTGCTGTCGGACGGCCGGGTGGCGCTGGGCGTGAGTCGTGGGTCACCCGAACCGGCGCTGCGCGGCTGGGAGGCGTTCGGGTACACCGGTTCCGCCGACCCCCGCGGCGCCGACATCGCGCGTCCGAAGTTCGAACGTTTCATGGACGCCGTACGTGGCGTGCCGGTGGCCGACGCCGACCCGGCCCAGTTCGGTCCCGGCCAGAAGTTGCGCATCGAACCGCACGCACCGGGGCTGGACCGTCGGATCTGGTGGGGAGCGGGTAGCCGTGACACCGCCGAGTGGGCTGCGGCACAGGGCGTGAACCTGATGAGTTCCACCCTGCTCACCGAGGCCACCGGCCAGGCGTTCGGTGACCTGCAGGCGGAGCAGATCGATCGCTACCGCACTGCGTGGAAGGCCGCCGGGCACGACTGGACGCCGCGAGTCTCGGTGAGCCGCAGCGTCTTTCCGTTGATGAACGCGCAGGACCAGATGTACTTCGGTCTGCGATCGGGCGACAGCGCCGACCAGGTCGGTGTGATCGACGGCTTCCGCTCGACGTTCGGCAAGACCTATGCCGCCGAGCCGGACGTGCTCATCGAACAACTGCGCGACGACGCGGCGGTGATGTCGTCCGACACCCTGATGTTGGCCATCCCGGCTCAGCTGGGCGTCGAGTACAACCTGCACGTGCTGCGTTCGTTCGCCGAACATGTCGCGCCGGCGCTCGGCTGGAAGCCGAACACCGACGGTCCGGTGCAGGGCGATCCGGTCGGCTGAACGACGCCGGTTCCGGTCGTGATGGCGACCGGAACGCTGAACTTCGGGTGTAGAGGCGTGATGGACTCGCCGGTCCCGGACAGCCGTTCCAGGCCCTTCAAGTGGTGGGATGAGGGCATGGCTTCATTGGTTCTTGGTCCCGTCCTGCGCCATGTGGGCGAGACGAACGCGACGATCTTCGTCGAGACCGACGAGCATTGCCGGGTGACCGTTCGCAGCGAGGGGCGCGAGTGGTCGTGTCAGACCTTCTCCGCGCACGGACACCACTACGCGATCGTGCTCGTCGACGGCCTCGAGCCGGCCAGCATCCAGGACTATTCGGTCGATCTCGGCGACCAGCAGGTCTGGCCCGAAGCCGACAGCGAGTTCCCGCCGAGCCGGATCGCAACGCTCGACCCCGCCAAGGACCCGTCATTCCTGTTCGGTTCGTGCCGCACCTCGGTGTCGCACGACAAGGAGGGCACCGACCTGCACGGCGTCGACGCGATGCGTTCGTATGCGTACGAGATGCGGCGCAACCCCGACCACTGGCCCGACTTCGTTCTCTTCCTCGGTGACCAGTTGTACGCCGACGACACCTCGCCGCAGATGCGCGACTTCATCGAGAAGCGGCGAGGCCTCGACGACCCGCCCGGCGAGGAGGTCAAGGACTTCATCGAGTACGCCGAGCTCTACCGCCTCGCCTGGACCGAACCGGCCAACCGGTGGCTGCTGTCCACGTTGTCGAGCGCGATGATCTTCGACGACCACGACGTCCGTGACGACTGGAACACCTCGGCCGCCTGGCACGAGGAGATGAACAAGAAGCCGTGGTGGCACGAGCGCATCGTCGGCGCCCTCGGTTCGTACTGGATCTATCAGCACGCCGGCAACCTCGACCACGAGGCGCTGCAGGACGACAAGATCTGGAAGATCATTGCTGCACACCGCGATTCGAGCGAGCTCGACCTCACGGAGGTCGTCGACGCGTTCGGTGAGGAGGTCGACAAGGACCCCACCACGTACCGCTTCTCGTTCACCCGTGACCTGGGGGAGTCCCGCGTCATCGTGATCGATTCACGGGCGGCGCGCGACCTGCGTCCGGACCACCGGGCGATGCTCGACGCCGACGAACTCGCCTGGCTCGACGAGCAGATGCGCGGCGACTGCCAGCACCTGTTCATCGGATCGTCCTTGCCGTTCCTGCTCCCGACCGGAATCCACGACCTGGAGTCGATGAACGAGACCTGGGCGCAGGGTGACCGTCCTCGCCTGGCGAAGCTCGGTGAGAAGGTGCGGCAGGCCGTCGACCTCGAGCACTGGGCCGCGTTCGAGAAGTCCTTTCGCGACGTCTCGCAGATGGTGATGCAGGTGGCGCGCGGCGAGCGCGGCAAGGCGCCCGCCACGATCACCTTCCTGTCCGGCGACGTCCATAACTCCTACGTCAACGAGGTCACCAGGACCCGCGAGCCGATCGAGTCCAAGATCGTCCAGGCCGTCTGCTCGCCGATCCGCAACCCGCTGCCGCGCCACGTCCGCATGCTGCAGGGCACGCTCGCGGGCTGGATGGGCGGCCCGATGCGCTCGCTGGTCAACAAGTTCCCCAAGGTCAAGAAGCCCGATTTCGACTGGGAGACCACCCACGGTCCGTGGTTCGACAACAACCTGGCCCGCGTCGAGGTACTCGGTCCGCGGTTGCTGCTCACCTGGGCCCGCGGTGACGTCGAGGGTGACGATTACGACAACCCGGGGCTCGTCCGCGTCGCAACGGTTCTCATCGATTGACACCGTCTTGTCGAGTGGCCGGGCTATGACCTGGTGGCCGGGATATAGCCCGGCCGGTGGTTCATGGCCCGGCCACTCGGCGAAGATGGGGGGATGCATCTGATCGTCACCTGTGCCGTCGGCCTCGAAGACCTCCTGCGCGGCGACCTGCAGCAGGCGGGCGCCCGAGCGGTCGTCAGCGGCGAGGGTGAATTGACAGTCACCGTGGACGAGATCGATGTGGTTCGCTCGAACCCCATGGTCGACAGGGTGGCCATGTCCTGGTCGCCCGGAGCGCCGCTGGAAGATGCTGAAAAGCTTTGCCGCGCGACCGGATTCGATGGCGACGTCGCGTTCCGGGTCCATGAGAAGGACCCCACCGTACGGGATGGGATCGTCCGGGCGGTCGGACATCAGACCGGATGGCGCAATGAACCGGGGGACTGGCAGGTCAACCTTGTTCCGGGGACGGATCGAGCCGAGATCGGCCCGCTCGCCTGGGCAGCCCGGTTCGGTGCGATGGAGCGTCTTCCCGCGACCACTCCGCCGTCGGTCGCGGCCGGCGTGCTGCGTTTGGCGAAACTGCAGCCCGGAATGGCGCTGCTCGACCCGTGCGGCGGTGTCGGCACGATCCCCATCGTGGACGCGATCGGACGAGACGGGCGCGGATTGATCGTCGACCTCAGCCCCGAGTCGATCGCGTTGGCACGCAACAATATTCGCACGTTCGGTCTGAAGGACCGGGTGTTCGCCGAAGAGGGGGACGCCACCTACCTCGACCTGGCGGACGCGTCCGTCGATCGGGTCGTCTCCGATGTCCCGTTCGGCAAGCGGATCGGTTCGAACCAGGAGAACGACACGTTGTACCCCGGCCTGGTGCGGGAACTGGGTCGAGTGCTGACTCAGGACGGGCGGGCGGTGGTCATCACCGACGACAAGCGCCGGTTCGCCGATGTCGTTGCTCGTGACCGGTCATTGAAGGTCGTCAAGGAAACGGCGCTCCGATACAACGGAGTGACCCCGACAGCGTTCTCGCTCACCAGGGTTCGCGCCCGAGGGCGCTGAGATCCGGTCAGTCGGATGCAGGGGGAAGCGTGTCGACGATCCTGTCGGCGATCGCCTTCTGATCCACCGGCCCCCCGGAGGCAGCCGCCAACCCGACGGCGATCCCGAGTGCGTACGAGCTCACCGGCGCCATCGGCCGCACGAAGCGGTGCGCCACCTCCTTGGTGACGTCAAGCACGAGTCCGACATCCAGCAGATCCGGGTCGACACCGATCTCGACGCACACCGCGCGCAGCCATTCCTGCTGCTCCTTGCGGGTGGGTTCGGCGGGCTTGTCGTCAGTCATCAGGATCTCCTTCGATGAAGTAGTCGTTCCAGGAGGCGACCTGGTCCCAGGTGTCGACGTCCTCGCAGACGCGGTTGGGCGCTTCGATCGCGGTGACGTCGATGCCGCCGAAGAGGGCGCGCATCGATTTGTCGGTGGGATCGTGCAGGGCTGACGCGGCCTGCACGAGCGGCTCGGTGCGGTACACACCTGCGACCCATTGGGTATGCCCGCGGCCGTCGGCCAGCACGCAGCCATCGCGATCGCGGCCGGCGAGCAACAGCGGCACGGCCTCCCGCGCCAACGGCAGGTCACAGGCGAGCACCAGCGTCCACGGTGCGCGTTCGCCCTCGAGTTTGCGCAGACCGGTGACCGTTGCGGCAGCCGGTCCGCCGAAGACGGGGTCCTCCCGAATCTGGTGCACGCTCGGCGGCAGGTCGCGAGGCGGGCCGACGACGACGACATTGCGTGCGCTGTCGACCGCCTTCAGCACTCCGTCCAGGAGTGGACCGTCACCGACGTCGAGTGTCGCCTTGTCGACCAGGCCGAGCCGTGACCCACGGCCGCCGGCCAGCACGATCGCGTCGTACGCGTCCGAGTCGAGCATCCTCGCGTTCCCCTTCGTGTGCGAAGTGGACAGTCTTGCAGAGTCCGGGGTGTCACCGCCTAGGGTTGCCGTGTGACTGAGCGCATCAAGGTGGCAGTGATCGGTGCTTCGGGCCGCATGGGTTCCCAGGCGGTGCAGGCGGTGCAGGACGCCGTCGACCTCGAACTCGTGGGCACCTTCGACCAGGGCGACGACCTCGGTGACCTCGGCGGAGCCCAGGTTGCTGTGGAGTTGACCGTTCCGTCGGCGTCAGCGGCGAACATCGCCCATTGCGTCCGTCAGGGAGTCCATGCCGTGGTCGGCACGACCGGTTGGGACGAGGAGAAGCTCGCCGCGTTGGAGAAGGAGTTGGCTCAGCAGCCGGAGGTCGGCGTGCTCATCGCGCCGAACTTCGCCATCGGCGCGCTGCTGATGATGTCGTTCGCCGAGCAGGCGGCCCGTTTCTATGAGTCCGTCGAGGTCGTCGAGACCCATCACCCCGACAAGGTGGACGCGCCGTCCGGCACCGCCGTGCGGACGGCCCGGATCATCGCTGAGGCACGGCGCGAGGCCGGTCTGGGCGACGTCCCGGACGCCACCGAGCACGACCCGGACGGTGCCCGCGGAGCCGTCGTCGACGGCGTCCCTGTGCACGCGCTGCGTCTGCGCGGACGCGTGGCGCATCAGGAGGTCGTGTTCGGCGGAGTCGGTGAGGCGTTAACGATCCGGCACGACTCGTTCGACCGGATCAGCTTCATGCCGGGCGTCCTCACCGGTGTCCGAGAGGTCGGCAAGCACCCGGGTCTGACCGTCGGTCTGGAGAACGTCCTGGGTCTGTGACCCGTCCCGGCCACATGTCGTTCAACTGGATGTTGCTCGACGTGGTTAGCGTCCGCCCATGGGGACACGATGTTCGACGGTCTGCTGAATGCCCTCGGCGATCTCATGGGGTCGCTGTGGATCTACCCGCTGATCGCCGTCATCTCCCTGGTCGATGCGATCGTGCCCATCTTCCCCAGCGAAGCGCCGTTGATCATGGCCGGTGTGTACGCGGGATCGACGGGCTCACCGAACCTGATTCTGATCATGCTCTGCGCGGGCGCCGGGGCGATGGCAGGCGACCACGTCGCGTATTCGATCGGTCGGGCCGCAGCCGGCAAGATCGATCGAATCCCGCAGCACACCCGTCGCGGTAGGGCGATCGCCGGCGCGAAGCGGTTGCTGGATTCCCGTGGTGGCATGGCCCTGGTCATCGGCCGGTTCATTCCCTGGGGACGCATCGCCACCACGGTCGTCTTCGGCGCGATGCGTTATCCACGAATGCGGTTCACCATGTTCGACGCGATCGGGGTGACGGCGTGGGCACTGCACGGCACGCTGATGGGCTACATCGGCGGCCACGCCTTCGAGCAGGAACCACTCAAAGGACTCGCGCTCGGCCTCGGTCTGGCGATCGCGGTCTCGGCTCTCATCGAACTGGTCCGCTGGCTGCTCGCTCGGCGCCAACGCAGCGGGTCCCCGGCCGAAGCCGAGGACCCGCAACCGACGGGCAACACCGATCGGATCAGCGCACGAGGATGACCTCGAGGTTGCGAGGCCCGTGCACTCCTTCGACCCGGTTCAACTCGATGTCGGAGGTGGCGCTCGGACCGCTGATCCAGGTGAGCGGACGCCCCGCTTCCACGGACGCTCGCAGCCGGGTGATCGCCTCCGGCACAGAGGTCACCACCTGATCGGCATGCACGACGCAGATGTGCACGTCCGGCACCAGCGACAGTGCTCGCCGGGCCTGACCGGCGCAGTGGTCCAGCACGATGGTTCCGGTGACCGCGATGCCGACGCTCGACGTGGTCACCACTGCGGCGATGTGGTCGAGTGCCGTCGCCGACAGATCTTCGTCGACGGTCGTCTCGATGGACGTGGGTGCTACTTCGGGTGGTAGATCCGGCGGGACGACGACCGTGTGGCAACCGTGTTCGGCCAGCACCGCGTCCACGGCCGCAGCGATGCCGTCGACCGACACCTCACGCACGATCGCCCGGTAGTCGCGCATGTTCTCCACGAACAGATCAAGCATGGCCTCGGTCTCCATCGGCTCCGTGGCAGGAGCGGGAGCCACCGAAACCGTTGCAGCCGAACCCGATTGCGTCGACCTGATGCGGCCGAGGATCTCCTCGCGTGCGCTGCTCATGCCTGACCTCCACCGGTACGGTCCCACCACTGCCGGAACGTCTCCTTGGGTGGCACGGGCACGTCGCGAGCGCTGCTCCACGAGGACGCGGGCCAGGGGAGTGCCCCCAGGGCTGTCCGGCGACCCAACAACTTCCCCCCAACGTGGATGCCTTCTGTGCCTTCGCCAAGCGGCGGCTGTCGGCGAACATCCATGCCGCCGCCTGCATCGTCCTGGACTCCACGGAATTGTGCCCACGGTGCTCGTCGACGACCTGCGTGCGCAGTTTCACCAACAGGCGCGGGATGTCGATGCGCACCGGGCACACCTCGAAACACGCACCGCACAGGCTCGAGGCGTACGGCAACGACTGGTCGATCGCACTCGATGTGCCACGCAGCTGCGGCGTGAGCACCGCGCCGATGGGTCCGGGGTAGACCGAGCCGTAGGCGTGGCCACCGGCGCGTTCGTACACCGGGCAGACGTTGAGGCAGGCCGAGCAGCGGATGCATCGCAGCGCCTGCCGTCCGACCTCGTCCGCCAGTACGCGCGTGCGTCCGTTGTCGATCAACACAACGTGCACGTTCTGGGGCCCGTCACCTTCGGCCGGGCCGGTCCACATCGTCGTGTACGGGTTCATCCGTTCACCGGTCGAGGAGCGCGGGAGCAACTGCATGAACGTGCCGAGGTCCTCCCAGGTCGGCAGCACCTTCTCGATGCCGACGACGCTGATCAGGGTCTCGGGCAGGGTCAGGCACATGCGTCCGTTGCCCTCGGACTCCAGTACCACGAGTGTGCCGGTGTCGGCGATCGCGAAGTTCGCTCCGGAGATCGCGACTTTGGCCCGCAGGAACTTCTCCCGCAGGTGCAACCGCGCTGCCTCGGCGAGTTCGCGTGGCATGTCGGTCATGTCTTCAGGAGCAGGGCGGCCGACCTTGCCCATCTCCTGGCGGAAGATCTCCCGGATCTCGGCGCGGCCGCGGTGGATCGCCGGCACCAGGATGTGCGAAGGGCGGTCGTGGCCCAACTGGACGATGAGTTCGGCCAGGTCGGTCTCCCACGCATGGATTCCCGCAGCCTCGAGCGCCTCGTTGAGCTCGATCTCCTGGGTGGCCATCGACTTCACCTTGACGACCTCGTCGACACCCTCGGCGCGAACCAGGTCGAGCACGATACGGTTGGCCTCTTCGGCATCACGTGCCCAGTGCACGGTCGCACCGCGCTCGGTGAGCTTCTCCTCGAACTGCAGCAAGTAGCTGTCGAGGTTGGCGAGCACCTCGTCCTTCACGTCGGCACCGTTGAGGCGCAACGCTTCCCACTGCGACACCTCCTCGACCACGGACGCTCTCTTGGCACGGATCGTGTGGGTGGCGTGTAGCAGGTTGCGCCGCTGCTGGGTGTTGGCCAGAGCGTCCTTGGCCATGGCCGGGAACTTCGGCATCCCGACGAAGGTCGGCGTGGTCTTCGCAAGGGGGGCGCTCATAAGACATCTCCGTCCGTCGAAGCGAGGATCTCGGCCAGGTGCAGGGTGCGGACGCCGGAACGCTGGCGACCGAGCAACCCACCGATATGGGCGAGGCAGGAATTGTCTCCGGCGACGACCACTTCGGCCTCGGTGTCGCGGATGCGGCGCACCTTGTCGCTGCCCATCGCCACCGACACGTCGGCGTTCTTCATCGCGAACGTGCCGCCGAAGCCACAGCACTCGTCGGCAGCGGGTAGTTCGACCAGGTCGATGCCTCGAACCTGCCGAAGGAGTTGCAGCGGCTTGTCGCCCACCTTCAGCATGCGCAACGAGTGGCAGGTCGGGTGGTAGGTGACCCGGTGTGGGAAGTACGCACCGACGTCCGTCACGCCGAGCACGTCAACGAGGAACTCCGAGAGTTCGTAGGTCTTGGGCGCGACCTTCGCGACACCGTCGGCGAGCGCGGCGTCGCCCGACCGGGCGGCCAGGTCCGCGTACTGCTCACGCACCGAACCGGTGCACGAACCGCTGACCGACACGACAGCGTCGTAGCCCTCGAACACGTCGACGAACTTGCGCGCCAGCGGAATTGCCTCGTCGGCGTAGCCGGTGTTGGTGAACATCTGGCCGCAGCAGGTCTGCTCCGAGGGGAACTCGACGTCCACCCCGAGGCGACGGAGCAGGCGCACCGTCGCCTTCGGGGTTTCGGGCCACATGGTGTCGTTGAAACACGTTGCGAAAAGTGCGACTCGCATCAGGGCAGCATCCACGACAGGACGGTGGCCTGCAGGCCGACGAGCACGCACATGAGCGCGAGCAGACCGAGCGACCAGAGTACGACCTTGCGGAAGATGTCCGACTCGCGACCGAGCAGACCCACCGAGGTGGCGGCGATCGTGAGGTTCTGCGGGCTGATCATCTTGCCGACGACACCGCCGGAGGAGTTGGACGCGACCAGCAAGGTCGGGTCGATGCCCGCCTTCTGCCCGGCCGTCTGCTGCAGCGTGGCGAAGAGCGCGTTCGCGCTGGTGTCGGACCCGGTGACTGCGGTGCCCAACCAGCCCAGGATCGGGGACAGGAAGGCGAACGCGGTACCGGTGCCGGCGATCCAGGTGCCGATGGTGATCGTCTGGCCCGACAGGTTCATCACGTACGCCAGCGCCAGCACGGATGCGACGGTGAGAAAGGCGAAGCGCAGCTTGATCGCGCTCTCACCGAACTCCTTGGCCCACTTGCCCAGCGACACCTTGTACACCAGCGCCGTGATCAGCGAGCAGATCAGCAGCAGGGTGCCGGGGGAGGAGAGCCACTGGAAGTTGTAGGTCGTGGTGGACGACACCTTGCCGGCGGCGTTGACGATCTCGCCGTGCAGACCGGGCCACTCGATCTTCTGGTCCGTGCCGACCAGGAACTCCTTGATGGGTTCGATCAGCTTGGCTGCGGCGAACACCGCGATGACCAGCAGGTAGGGGAACAGAGCCATTCCGATGCGTCCGGGAGTCAGGTCGCGAGCGCGGGCGTCCATGTCCTCCTTGCTCTCGACTGCGTCGTCCGCGTCCGCGTCCGCGTCATCGGCGAGCGAACCCGATCCGGCCGAACCGGAGCCGACCGAGGCCAGCTCCCGCTTGCGGGCGGCGGCGAGGTCGGCGAGCGCCTCTTCGCGTCCCGTCGGCTGCCAGAAGCGCAGCATGACGACGGCGGCCGCGAGCGCGACGAGTGCGGCGATGACGTCCGTCAGTTCCACCGAGATCCAGGTGGCCGAAACCCATTGGGCAACGGCGAACGCGAAGCCGACGACGAGGGCGATCGGCCAGGTCTGCTTCATGCCGCGCTTGCCGTCGACCAGGGCGACCAGCATGAGCGGGACGAACAGGGCCAGGACCGGCGTCTGGTGGCCGACGTACGCGCCGATCTCGTTGTAGTCGATCTTGGTGAGCGTGCCTGCGGTGATGATCGGGGTGCCGACGGCGCCGAACGCGACCGGCGCGGTGTTGGCCAGCAGAGCAACAGCGGCGGCACGCAGCGGCGAGAAGCCGACGGCCATCAGCATGACTCCGGTGATCGCGACGGGCGCTCCGAAGCCGGCGAGGGCTTCGAGCATCGCACCGAAACAGAAGGCGATGATGATCGCCTGGATACGCGGGTCGTCCGAGACGAGGTGGAAGGATGCGCGCAGGTCGTCGAAGCGGCCGCTCACGACGGTGATCTGGTAGAGCACGATCGCGCAGAAGACGATCCACATGATCGGGAAGAGACCGAAGACCGCACCCTCGGACGCGGACAGCAGTGCGAGGTTCACGGGCATCTCGAACGCCAGGACGGCGACGAGGATCGCGACGGCCAGCGCCGCCAGGCCGGCCCAGTGGGCCTTCCATCGCAGTGCGCCGAGCGTGATGAAAACGGTGAGGAGGGGCAGCAGGCCCACCAGTGCGGACAGCCAGAGGCTGTCGGCCACCGGCGCCAGCGGTGGGGTGTAGGTGCTCGTCATCTGGGAGCCTTCCGTACGCGACCGAATGGTCAGACCAAGGATGTGATGCACACCATAGCGGCATCACTTCGGTTACCGGCAAGTCATTTCGCCGCTCTCGCGTGTCGTCGGCGCCTGCCGGCTTCGTCCGGGGCACGGCCTACGCTGCTCGGATGCCGGAAGATGACGCACGGCCTTCGGGGGCCAAGACATGGGAAGTGGTCGTCGGCTGGGTGGAGGAACGGATCCTCGACGGTCGGCTGGTTCGTGGATCGATGCTGCCCGCCGAACGCGAGCTGGCCACGCAACTGGGGGTCAGTCGAGCAGCCGTGCGCGAGGGCGTCCGCACCCTGCAGGCCAGCGGGGTGCTGTGTCCCAACGTCGGCGCGGGCGCGACCGGGGGGACGATGGTTGCCGGCGAACCACACGTGGCGCTGACCCGGATGTTGCGCATGCACGTCGCGCTCGCGAACTTTCCCGCCCGCGACGTCACGCAGGTGCGCGTCGTGCTCGAGCGTTTGTCGACCTCACTGGCCTGCGCCCACGCGGACGACGGCGCGCGTGCCCGGATGCGCGAGGCACTGAATGCGATGGACGACGATGAACTGACCCGCGAGGAGTTCAACCGGTTCGACACCCGGTTCCACGTCGCGATCGCGCGTGCCGCGGGCAACCGGCTGGCCACCGACCTGACCGTGGCAATCCGTGAGTCGATGCGGCAACCGATCATGCGCGGCTTCGACGAAGTGGCCGACTGGCACCTGCTGCGCAGTCAGTTGCGCAGTCAGCACCACGCGATGATGTCCGCCATCGACGCGCGGTCCGCCGCCGAGGCAGCCGATCTGGTCGAGCACCACATCTGGTCCGCCTACGAGGCGATGCCCCGGCTGCACTGAACCAGACCCGGGCCTAGCCCCAGCCGATCGCCCGCAGGATCGCCGCGGTCGCTCCAGCAAGCACGATCACCAGCAGGAACGGCGCTCGCAGACACAGTGCGAGGATCGCGACGAGGAGCCCGGCGGCGCGGGCGTCCACGATGGTCGAACCCTGCGGTCCGCCGAATGCCTGCACCGCGACGAGTGCTGCCAGCAGGGCGATCGGCAGGTACTTCATGATCCGGCTGATCAACGGTCCACCGAGCCAGTCGTGCGGGACGAGATAGCCCAGCAGCTTGGTGACCAGCGACAGCGCTCCGGCGACCAGCACGATCGCCCACAGACTCATCGGCGGTCGTCCTGTGGGTCGATCGTCTTGTCGAGGTGATGCCCGAGCCTGGCCTGCAGGTCCTCGTCCACGATCGCCTCGCCGTCGGACCCCTCGGACGCATCCGGCAAGGCACCGGCGACAACTGCAGCGAGTGCAGCGATGAGGATCGGCGTCCCCGCCGGTGCGTGTGGCGCCACGATCAGCGCGATCGCTGCCGCGGCCGCGGCGGTTAGCCGCGTCCGCAGCGTCGTCAGTCGCGGCCAGAGCAGCGCGATGAAGGCGCCTGCCGCTGCGGCGTCCAGACCCCATTTCTTCGGATCGCCGAGTGCGTTGCCGAGCAGAGCGCCGGCGAAGGTCATCAGATTCCAGAAGACGAAGACCGCAATACCGGTCCACCAGAAGCCGACCCGGGTGCGCTCGCGATCGGGCTGTGCGATCGCGACGGCAGTCGACTCGTCGATCGTCAGGTGGGCAGCGACCACCGTGCGCCAGCCGCTCGCCTGAAGCAGTCGCGAGACCTGCAAGCCGTAGAACGCGTTGCGCAGCCCGAGCAGCGTGCTGGTGGTGACGGCGGCAACCCCGGTGCCTCCCGACGCGATCACGCCCACGAGCGCGAACTGGGACCCGCCGCTGAACAGCAACAGCGACAGCACCATCGCCTGCCACACATCGAGCCCGGCGGCGACGGCCAGTGCGCCGAAGCTCGTGCCGTACAGGCCGGTGGCAACGCCGATCCAAAGGCCTTGGCGGGCAACGGGTTTCGTATCTGCGGTGAGGTGTGGTCGAAGCGGCCTAATGCTCATGGTCGTGCGCTTGCTCCTCGAGCGGCGCCGAGGAATCGGTGTGCATTTCGATCTCCCGGACGGTGTCGCCCGCGGACGTCACGATGCGGTCGGCGTATCCACCGGACACCACGAAACCTGCGGTCGCGAGGAAACGGACAACAGGCGTGTCGCGCTCCATGATCCGGACGCGGACGTAGCTGCGGTCGTTGGCGGCGAGAGTGTCCATCGCGGCGTTGAGCAGCCGGGACCCGTGACCCTTTCCGCGGTGGTCGGGGTGCACGCCTCCGGCCAGGATCTCCGCTTCACCCTCGTGCGCGCCGTCCTGCATGACGGGGCCGACCGCCACGAACCCGACGATGGTGTCGAGTTCGGTGGCGACCAACAGTCGGTGGACCGGCGATGGGGGAGCAGCGAGCGAGGAGCGCCACGCCTGCTCGAACTCGGCCGCCTCGAAGGCTTGGAGGGTCTCCGGTTCGACGACGTCGGCGAATGCCCGTCGCCAGACCTGCGCCTGCACCTCCCCGACCGCGGGGAGATCGTCGGTCCGTGCCGTTCGCACACTCGCATCGCTCACCCGACCGATTCTCGCAGCCAGGATGGGATGGTCGCGCGCTGGTCCCACGACCTTGCACCGACGTGATTAGAGTGGCTCTCATGGCGTCGTGGAGTCCGCTGGAGTGGCCGGTCGTCCGGCAGGCGCGTTCGGGCGACCTGTTCGGTCGTGGCCCGGCCGCCACCTCGCCCACCACCCGATCACTGCAGCCCCGCACCGCGACCGCCGACCGCGTCGTCCAGAGCATCTGCCCGTACTGCGCCGTCGGTTGTGGCCAGAAGGTCTACGTCAAGGACGAACGCGTCGTCCAGATCGAGGGCGATCCCGACTCGCCGATCTCGCGGGGACGCTTGTGTCCCAAGGGATCTGCCAGCGAGCAACTGGTCAACTCACCCGACCGACAGACCAAGGTTCTGTACCGCGCGCCGCGCGCGAAGGACTGGTCCGAACTGGACCGCGACACCGCGATCGACATGATCGCCGAACGCTTCATCAATGCCCGCCGACGCGGCTGGCAGGACCACGACGACCAAGGTCGCCCACTGCGGCGAACGATGGGCATCGCCTCGCTCGGCGGAGCCACGTTGGACAACGAGGAGAACTACCTCATCAAGAAGTTGTTCACCGCGGCCGGCGCGATCCAGATCGAGAACCAAGCTCGTATTTGACACTCCGCCACGGTTCCCGGTCTGGGAGCTTCGTTCGGGCGCGGCGGCGCCACCCAATCGCTGCAGGACATGGCCAACTCCGATTGCATCGTGCTGCAAGGCGGCAACATGGCCGAAGCACACCCGGTGGGGTTCCAGTGGGTTGCCGAGGCGAAGGCGCGAGGTGCGAGGGTCATCCATGTCGATCCGCGTTTCACGCGTACCGGCGCCGTCGCCGACAAGCACGTACCGATCCGAGCCGGCTCCGATGTCGCCCTGCTCGGCGGGCTGATCAACTACGTGCTCAGCAACGATCTGTGGTTCAAGGAGTACGTGGTCGCCTACACCAACGCCGCGACGCTGGTGAACGAGGAGTTCCGCGACACCGAGGACCTCGGCGGCCTGTTCTCCGGTTTCGACCCCGAAACCGGCAAGTACGACCCGAAGACCTGGGCCTACGAGCAGGGCGAGCCTGACTCCCAGGGAGCGGCGGGCAAGGAGCACGGCGCGCAGGCGTCCGCTCGTGCGGCCGGTGATCAGCTCGGTTCCGGTGGCGCGAACACGGGCACGAGCCAGCCGCGTCGTGACGAAACACTCCAGCACCCGCGCACGATCTTTCAGATCCTCAAGCGGCACTACGCCCGCTACACCCCCGAGATGGTGCAGGACGTCTGTGGCATCACGGTCGCCGACTTCGAGTACCTCGCGAAGGCGATCACCGAGAACTCCGGTCGCGAGCGCACGACCTGCTTCGCGTACGCGACCGGCTGGACCCAGCACACGCTCGGCGCCCAGTTCATCCGTTGCGCATCGGTGCTGCAGTTGTTGTTGGGCAACATGGGTCGTCCGGGTGGCGGCATCATGGCGTTGCGCGGTCACGCGAGCATCCAGGGCTCGACCGACATCCCGACGTTGTTCAACCTGTTGCCGGGTTACCTGCCGATGCCGTTCGCGGGCAAGCAGGACAAGCTGAACGACTACCTGACGAGCGTTCACAGCAAGTCGGAGAAGGGCTACTGGGCCAACGCCGACGAGTACCTCATCAGCCTGCTCAAAGCGTGGTGGGGCGATGCGGCGACGAAGGAGAACGACTTCGCCTACGACTATCTGCCCCGTCTCGACGGGCCGGCCGGCACCTACCAGACGGTGCAGAACATGCTCGCCGACCAGGTCGACGGCTACTTCATCCTCGGTCAGAACCCTGCGGTCGGCTCGGCCAACGGACGCATGCAGCGGTTCGGGATGGCCCACCTGAAGTGGCTGGTCGTGCGTGACCTGCAGATGATCGAGTCCGCAACCTGGTGGAAGGACGGCCCCGAGATCGCCTCGGGCGAAATGCGCACCGAGGACATCGAGACCGAGGTCTTCTTCATGCCGGCCGCGACCCACGTGGAGAAGGCGGGGTCGTTCACGCAGACCCAGCGCCTGCTGCAGTGGCGTCACCAGGCGGTGCAGCCACCGGGGCAGTCGCAGAGCGAGTTGGAGTTCTTCCACGAACTCGGTGTTCGTATCCGCGCCAGGCTCGCCGACTCGACCGACGAGCGCGACCGCCCGTTGCTCGACCTGACCTGGGACTACCCGAAGGACGCGCACGGCGAGACCGACTCCGAAGCGGTGCTGGCCGAGATCAACGGTCGCTACGTGACGGGCCCGAACGCCGGCAAGCCGATCAACGCCTACACCGAGCTGAAGAACGACGGCTCGACGATCTGCGGCTGCTGGATTTATGCGGGCGTGTACGCCGACGGCATCAACCACGCCGCCGATCGGGTGCCGCACGGCGGCCCCAAGCCCGCGCAGTCCGAGTGGGGCTGGGCCTGGCCGGCGAACCGCCGCATCCTGTACAACCGCGCGTCCGCCGACCCCGACGGCAAGCCGTGGAGCGAACGCAAGAAGTACCTGTGGTGGGACGCCGCGCAGGGCAGGTGGGTCGGCGACGACATCCCGGACTTCCCGGACGACCTCGCGCCGGGTACGCGTCCGGACGCGGGTATCGGTGGGCCACAAGGCCTTTCGGGCGATGACCCGTTCGTCATGCAGGCCGACGGCAAGGGATGGCTGTACGCACCCAACGGTCTGGTCGACGGCCCGATCCCGACGCACTACGAGCCGCCGGAGTCGCCTGTGACCAACGCGCTGTACCCGCAGCAGGCCAGTCCGACGCGTCTGATCATCGCGCGCGACGACAACCTGCAGGCGCCGAGCGCCGGTGCGTCGCAGGTGTATCCGTACGTGTTCACGACCTACCGGTTGACCGAGCACCACACCGCGGGCGGCATGAGCCGTTTCCTGTCGTTCCTGTCCGAACTGCAGCCGGAGATGTTCTGCGAGGTGTCACCGCAACTTGCGCAGGAGGTCGGGCTGGAGGCCTACGGCTGGGCGACGATCATCTCCGCGCGCGCGGCGATCGAGGCGCGGGTGCTGGTCACCGACCGGATGACACCGCTGCAGGTCGGTGGTCGTACGGTCCACCAGATCGGGCTGCCCTACCACTGGGGCGTCGGCAACGAGGCGCTGGTCAGCGGTGACGCCGCCAACGACCTCATCGGTCTTGCGCTCGATCCGAACACCCAGATCCAGGGGTCCAAGGCGGGACTGTGCGATATCCGTCCCGGACGTCGGCCGACCGGAGCCGCAGTGATGGACCTGGTGCGTTCCTACCAGGCTCGCTCGGGCGCCGACCTGGAGACCGACAACCTGCGCATCACCGATCGGGTGCACGAGACCGTGAACCCGGATCCGCAGGAGAGCGACCAGGACGAAAGCGCTCCGACGCAACACGATTCGCAGGGTTCGCAGAAGAGTTCGAACGAGAAGGAGGGCTGAGCTGATGGGACAGTTCTCCGGGCCGACCGATCCCACCGCCGACGCCCACTGGCACACGCACGAGGAGCGCAAAGGCTTCTTCACCGACACCTCGATCTGCATCGGCTGCAAGGCGTGCGAGGTGGCGTGCAAGGAGTGGAATCACAACCCCGCCGACGGCGACTTCACGCTGTTGGACTCCTCCTACGACAACACCGGCGAACTGAGTGCTGACACCTGGCGCCACGTCGCGTTCATCGAGCAGGGCAAGGCCGACATCGAGCAGGCCCGGGAATCGGGTCGACAACTCGTGTCGTTGGGCATGCCGAAGGTCGGCGCACCCGTGGCACCCGAACCCGACCCCACACCTCCGGAAACCCCTGAGTTCCGCTGGCTGATGGCGTCCGACGTCTGCAAGCACTGCACCCACGCCGGGTGTCTTGACGTCTGCCCGACGGGTGCTTTGTTCCGCACCGAGTTCGGCACGGTCGTCGTCCAGGACGATGTCTGCAACGGGTGCGGCACATGTGTCGCCGGGTGTCCGTTCGGTGTCGTCGAACGGCGTAGTGACGGCACGGCCGCTCCGCGCACGCAGCGGGGCAAGCACGTCAAGAACAGCGGCGTCGCGCAGAAGTGCACGCTCTGTTACGACCGGCTGCTCGACGACCAGACGCCGGCGTGTGCGAAGACCTGCCCGACCACGTCCATCAAGTTCGGCGATCACGACGACATGGTCGAGACCGCCCAGGAGCGCGTCGCGCAGTTGCACGCCGAGGGCCGCACCGAGGCACGTCTGTACGGTGCGAACGAGAACGACCTCGTCGGCGGCATCGGATCGGTGTTCCTGCTGCTGGACGAACCCGAGGTCTACGGGTTGCCGCCCGACCCGCGGGTGCCGACCGCTGACCTCAACTCGATGTACCGCCGTGCGACTGTGGCGGCTGTCGGCATGATCGCGGCAACGGCGGTCGCGTTCGCGAGGGGCCTATGAGCGACTTCGACAGTTACCGGCCGCCGGAGCCGCCCCGCAAGCGGCGCCGCGACAAGATCGGTGGCGCGGTCCGCAGGCGTGCCCGTGGGTGGCGCGACGGCGGCGACGGTGCGCGCGAGATGCTGATGGTGCCCGATGTGGAGTTCACCTCGTACTACGGGCGACCCGTCGTGAAGCCGCCGCCCTGGGGCCACGAGGTGCCGGCCTACCTGTTCCTCGGTGGAGTCGCCGGTGGATCCGGTCTGATCGCCTTCGCCGCTCAGTTGACCGGTCGCGAACTGCTGCGCCGCAACGCACGTCTGGGTGGCTTGGCCGCGATCAGCCTCGGCGGCGCAGCGCTGGTGAAGGACCTCGGTCGTCCCGACCGGTTCTACAACATGCTGCGCACCTTCAAGGTGACCTCGCCGATGAGCATGGGCTCGTGGATCCTCACCGGTTACAGCGTGGGTGCCGGCGTGGCAGCGGTCGCCGAGATCGACCGCCTGACCGCCGACCGATTGCCGTTCGGGCCGCTGCGCCCGGCGCTGCGCTGGGTCGAACCGTTCTCCGGTTTCGAAGCGGCGTTGTTCTCACCGCCGCTTGCCTCGTACACCGCAGTTCTGTTGTCTGACACCGCGAATCCGACCTGGAACGACGCCCGCAAGTACCTTCCGTTCGTGTTCGTCAGTTCGGCGACTCTTGCTGCGTCGGGCTTGGCGATGATCACGACCCCGGCGTCCGAGACCGGTCCGGTGCGCATGTTGGCAGCGCTCGGCGTCGTCGGCGACGTGGTGAACATGAAGGTGTTGGAGCACTCGATGGACCCGACCGTCGTGGAGACCCTGCATCACGGCAATCCGGGCAAGATGCTGCGGTGGGCCGAACGCCTCGCCGTCGCCGGCGGCGTCGGCGCCCTGATAGGTGGACGACTTCGTCCGATCGCGGTCGTCTCCGGAGCGGCGTTGTTGACCGCGTCGGCGCTGACCCGCTTCGGCGTGTTCGAGGCCGGCATCGAGTCTGCCAAGGACCCGAAGTACACCATCGAGCCGCAGAAGCGCCGCCTCGCCGCCCGTCGGGCCCAGGGCATCACCGACGACTCGATCACGACCGCCCGCTGACCTGACCGGTGCTTCGCCGGTACTCGCCACTGTTGCGTGCGGAACGCGAAACTTCGCGAAGTTTCGCACCTTGACTGCAACTGTTGCGCTCCCGGGACTCGCAACAGTTGCCTCACCTCGGGCGAGGGTCAGGTGGGGGTCAAGCGATGATCTCGATGCCCGCGCCGTCCACGGTGTGCCCGATCACCGGGTGGCCGGGCAACTCGCCGACGACCAACAACCCGCCGGACGTCTGCGCGTCCGCCAGGAACAGCAGGTCGTCCTCACTCACGCCCGAACCGACCGACAGATGCGGACGGACCCAGTCCAGGTTCCGCCGCGTCCCACCCGACACGAACCCGTCGCGCAACGCGTCCAGCGCACCATCGACCGCCGGCACTGCCGCGCGTTCGATCACGGCACCGACACCGGACCCGCGCATCATCTTGTGCAGATGTCCGAGCAACCCGAACCCCGTGACATCGGTGGCGGCTTCGAGACCGGCGTCCACCGCGGCAACCGACGCATCCCGGTTCAGCGTGGTCATCAACTCGATGGCCTGCGCGAAGACCTCGCCGGTGGCCTTGTGCCGGTTGTTCAACAGTCCGACGCCGATCGGCTTGGTCAAGGTGATCGGTAGGCCGGCGCGGGCAGCGTCGTTGCGTAGCAACCGTTTCGGGTCGGCGACGCCGGTGACCGCCATACCGTACTTCGGTTCCGGATCGTCGACGCTGTGTCCGCCGAGCACCGGGCAGCCGGCTTCGTCCGCGACTGCAAGACCGCCGCGGAGCACCTCGGTCAGCAATTCCATCGGCAGCACGTCGCGTGGCCAACCGACCAGGTTGATGGCAACGACCGGTCGCCCACCCATGGCGTACACGTCCGACAGTGCGTTGGCGGCGGCGATGCGTCCCCAGTCGTACGCGTCGTTGACGACGGGGGTGAAGAAGTCGGCGGTCGAGAGCACCGCGAGGTCGTCGCGCACGCGGACAGCAGCTGCGTCGTCGCCGGCATCGATGCCGACCAGGATGTCATCGCCTCGCCGGCCGACCAGGTCGCGGACGGCGTCCTCGAGCTCGCCGGGCGGGATCTTGCAGGCACACCCGCCGCCATGGGTGTAGTCGGTGAGCCGGTAATCGTTGCGGTCGATCGCCATGCCGTCACTGTACGGACACCAGGTGTCCGCAGAAGGAGTGACCTGACCCGCGAGTCATGCGGACTTTCGGTTAGGTTGTCCGCGGAGGCGTCAGGGTTCCTGGTGGGCCCCCCGGTCTTCAAAACCGGTGAGTCCGAGTATCTCGGGCTGGCGGGTTCGATTCCCGTCCGCCTCCGCCACACATTTCAGGGTTCGGGGAGGGCGAGTGAGCACGGACGATCCGAGGAGTCGTATCCCGCGCACCGACGCACTCCTCACCTCTCCTGCGGCGCAGGACGCACGGACGTGCCTGGCGGAGGGACGCATCCAACAAGTCGTCCAGGACGTCCTCGCGCGGGCTCGCCGAGGTGATATCGCACCGGAATCGGTCGAGCCCGAGTTGTCGGATCGCCTTTCCGCAGAACGACCTTCGCGACTGACTCCGGTCATCAACGCGACCGGGGTCGTCGTCCACACCAATCTCGGCCGAGCCCCGTTGTCCCCGGCAGCCGCCGCTGCGGTGCAGCAGGCGAGCGGTTACGTCGATGTGGAGATGGATCTCGCTGCCGGCGTCCGGTCCAAGCGGGGCACCGCAGCCCGCGACGCACTGCTCGACGCGTGCCCGGTGGCTGAGGCCGCGCTCGTGGTGAACAACGGAGCAGCGGCGCTCGTCCTCGCCACCACGGCCCTCGCTGCCGGCAAGAAGGTCATCCTCAGTCGGGGTGAGTTCATCGAGATCGGAGCCGGGTTCCGGCTGCCCGACCTCATCGAGTCCACCGGTGCGCGTCTTTGTGAGGTCGGCACGACCAACCGCACCTCGGTGGCCGATTACGTCGATGCGATCAGCGAAGAGACCGGGTGCATCCTCAAGGTGCACCCGAGCAACTTCCGGGTCCACGGCTTCACCCGGTCGGCGGACGTGGCCGAACTGCGCTCTGCGGTGGGCGAACTCCCGATCGTCCACGACCTGGGCAGCGGCCTACTGGCGCCGGACCCGACCTTGCCCCACGAACCTGACGCGTCGACTGCTCTGACCGACGGGGCCGACCTCGTCATCGCCAGCGGCGACAAACTGCTCGGGGGGCCGCAGGCAGGCATCCTGCTGGGCAAAGCCGAGCTCGTCGAGCGGCTGGCGAAGCACCCGCTGGCCCGGGCCGTCCGGGTCGACAAACTCACCCTGGCCGCGCTGGAGGCGACCCTCGCCGGGCCGACGCCTCCGGTCAGCCAGTACTTGCACGCGGACGCCGCCCAGCTCAGGAAGCGTGCCGAGGCGATCGCTGGGCCGCTCGGCGTGCAGGTCGTGCCGCACGACGGACGTGTGGGTGGCGGGGGAGCACCCGGGGTTGCGTTGTCGGGGTGGGCGATTCATCTACCGGAGAAGGTCGCTGCACTGCTGCGCACCGGTGACCCGGCGATCCTGACGCGGGTACACGACGGAGCCTGCCTGCTCGATCTGCGATGCGTTCCCGAGCAGGACGACACCCGTGTGCTCGACGCACTTCGGGCCGCGCTCGGTTCCTGATGTACGTCGTCGCCACCGCTGGTCATGTCGACCACGGCAAGAGCGCGCTGGTGCGTGCACTGACCGGCACCGATCCCGACCGCTGGGCGGAGGAGAAGCGCCGCGGTCTCACCATCGACCTCGGATTCGCCTTCACCACAACGGCATCCGGCGCCAAGCTTGCGTTCGTCGATGTGCCCGGTCATCAACGATTCATCGCCAACATGCTCGCCGGCCTCGGTCCGGCGCCGGTGGTGATGTTCGTGGTGGCCGCCGACTCCGGTTGGCAGGCACAGTCCAGTGATCATCGGGACGTGATCGCGGCGCTCGGTATCGATCGCGGCCTGGTCGTCGTGACCAAATCCGACCTGGCCCCGGACTCGGTGCAGGACGTGATCGCCCAGGCCAGAACGGAGTTGGCGAGTACCGGGCTGGAGAACTGCGCCGCAGTGGCCGTCAGCGCGCGCACCGGCGACGGCCTCGACGAACTGCGATCAGCCCTCGCAACACTGATCCACGAACTTCCAGAACCGGATCCGACGTCGCGAGTCAGGTTCTGGGTCGATCGCTCGTTCACCGTGAAGGGCGCCGGCACCGTCGTCACCGGGACATTGCCCGCCGGGGCTGTCGCGCATGGCGACCACCTGGAGCTGCTCGGCAAGAAAACAGGGTCGATGTCGGTCCGCGGCATCGAGAGTTCGGGGGAGTCGCTGGAGCGCGTCGGGCCGGTCAGCCGTGTTGCGCTGAACCTGCGAGGGGTGTCCCACGACGACGTCGGTCGCGGCGACGCGCTCGTCACTCCGGGCGCGTGGCGCGCGATCGACACCATCGACGTCCGACGGGTCAGTGGTGACAGCCTGCGGGAAGCGCCGGAGCATCTGGTCGCGCACGTCGGGACCGCTGCGGTACCCGTCCACGTCCGGCCGCTGGGCGACGATCATGCTCGGCTCGTGCTGGAGCGTCCGCTTCCGCTCACCCTCGGCGACCGGATGGTGCTGCGTGATCCGGGGCGCCGCATCGTCGCGGGAGTACAGATCATCGATCCGGAGCCGATGCCGTTGCGGCGCAGAGGTGCTGCCACGCAGCTCGCCGAAGCGCTCGCCGAACGTCCGACCGATGGCGACTGCGCCACGGAGGTGAAGCGGCGCGCGACGGTGCGTCCGGAACACCTCGGACAGCTCGGCTTCGACGTGTCTGAACCACCGCCGGGCGTGCTGTCCGTCGACGTCTGGTGGGTGGACGCAGCGGCATGGGATCGATGGGCCGAGCGTTTACGGGGGGCCGTCGAGACTGACCGGCGCAGCGACCCACTCAGTGCCGGCCTCACCGTGGCGGCCGCGAAGGATCGTCTCGGTCTTCCCGACGTCGCCCTGCTCGGCCCGCTGGCGCAGAAGTCCGGTCTGACGGTGAGCGCCGGACGGATTTCCGCAGGCGACGCCGGTCTCGGAGCGCTCGAGCCGGCCGTCGCTGCCCTGGAGGCTCACCTGAAGGGCACGCCGTTCGAGGCGCCGACCGCGGAACAGCTCAACGAGTGGGGGCTCGGCGTCCGACAGCTCGCCGCAGCCGAACGGGCGGGCCGGATCATCCGGATCGCAGAGGGTGTCGTGCTGCTGCCCACCGCACCGGCGCTTGCCAGGGGGACCCTCGCGACGCTCGATCAACCCTTCACCGCCAGTCAGGCCCGACAGGTGCTCGGGTCCTCACGGCGCGTCGTGATTCCGCTGCTGGAACTCCTCGACGCCAAGGGTTGGACCTGCCGGGACGCCGACGGCGCACGGCACGTGGTCCGATGAACGATGTGACACCTTCGTGCACAATTGCAATTCGGTGTAATACGGGTCACACTGGACGGTATGTACGGCAACGACTTCGGTGACCCCGACGAGGCCCTGAACGCAGCCGAGGGCCGCGGTCTGGACGACGTGCTCGACACCGCCACCCAGCGTGGTGACGGCGGTGATTTCGACGACCTGATCGACGCGGACCTTCGCATCGAGCCGCGTGACGCGATGCCGGAGGAGTACCGCCAGACGCTCATCCGCCAGATCGCCCAGCACGCCCACTCGGAGATCATCGGCATGCAGCCGGAGGGCAACTGGATCACCCGCGCTCCGTCGTTGCGGCGCAAGGCGATTCTCATTGCGAAGGTGCAGGACGAGGCTGGTCACGGTTTGTACCTGTACTCCGCAGCCGAGACACTCGGTGTCGATCGCAGCGAGCTGCTCGACAAGCTGCACTCGGGTCGGCAGAAGTACTCCTCGATCTTCAACTACCCGACGGTGTCCTGGGCCGACGTGGGTGCGATCGGCTGGCTGGTCGACGGCGCCGCGATCATGAACCAGGTGCCGCTGTGCCGCTGCTCCTACGGTCCGTACGCCCGCGCGATGATCCGCGTCTGCAAGGAGGAGTCCTTCCATCAGCGCCAGGGCTTCGAGTCGCTGTACACGATGTCGCAGGGCACCGAGCGTCAGAAGGCGATGGTGCAGGATGCTGCGAACCGCTGGTGGTGGCCGGCGCTGATGATGTTCGGGCCGCCTGACACCGGTGAGCATGCCAACGAGGGCCGCACCGCGCAGTCGATGGCCTGGGGCATCAAGCGCTTCGCCAACGACGAACTGCGTCAGAAATTCGTCGACATGACCGTGCCGCAGGCGCAGAAGCTCGGCATCGAACTGCCCGACCCCGACCTGAAGTGGAACGAGGAGCGCGGCCATTACGACTTCGGTCCGATCGACTGGGACGAGTTCTGGCGCGTGCTCAAGGGCGACGGACCATGCAACGAGCAGCGGATGAGCCACCGGGTCACCGCGCACGAAGAGGGTGCGTGGGTGCGTGAGGCCGCCACCGCGTACGCCGACAAGCAGCAGGCACGAACGCAGGGAGCAGTGGCATGACCGATGTCGACAAGCGCGAATGGCCGCTGTACGAGGTGTTCGTCCGCAGCAAGCGCGGCCTGTCACATGTGCACGCCGGTTCGTTGCACGCACCGGACGAGGAGATGGCGCTGCGCAACGCCCGTGACCTCTACACCCGTCGCCAGGAGGGCGTTTCCGTCTGGGTGGTGAAGGCCTGCGACATCAGCGCGTCCAGCCCGGACGAGCGCGACAGCTTCTTCGACCCGGCGGTCGACAAGGTCTACCGGCACCCGACGTTCTACGACGTTCCCAAGGATGTCGAGTACCTGTGATGGAAAAGGTTGCCGCGCAAACGGATTCGACGACCGCTGACTACCTGCTCGGCCTGGCGGATGATGCCTTGATCTACACCCAGCGTCTGGGGGAGTGGGTCTCGCGTGCTCCGCAGATCGAGGAGGACATGGCGCTCGGCAACATCGCGCTCGACCAGCTCGGCCAGGCGCGCGCGCTGCTCACCCGCGCCGGCCAGGTCGACGGCACCGGCCGCGACGAGGACGCTCTGGCCTACCTGCGGGACGAACGCGAGTTCCGCAACGTCCACCTCGTCGAGCGCCCTCGCGGCGACTTCGGTTTCGAGATGGCACGGCTGCTCTGGTTCTCCGCCTACCAGTTCGAGTTGTACTCCGCACTCGTGAACAGCACGGACGAAGTCGTTGCCGGCGTGGCTCGTAAGGCGATCAAGGAGGTCACCTACCACCGCGACCACGCCACCCAGTGGGTGCTGCGCCTCGGCGACGGCACGCAGGAGTCGCACGAGCGGATGCGGGCCGGTCTCGAAGCGGTAGCTCCGTATGTGGCCGAACTCTTCGACGACTCCGAGTCCGCCTCTGCTGCAGCAGAATCCGGCGTCGGCGTCCTGCCGTCGTCGCTGCGCGAAAAGACAACCGCGTACGTTCGCTCCGTGACCGACGAAGCGACCCTGGAGTACGTCGACTCGGCCCGTTTCGCCGCACGAGGCGGGCGCACCGGTGTGCACTCCGAGGCGATGGGCTACCTGCTGGCCGAGATGCAGCACATCCACCGCTCGCACCCGGACGCCACCACATGGTGATGACGATGTCTCGGATCGAGGAGGTCGAAGCGGCGGTTCGCGCCGTACCCGACCCCGAGATCCCGGTGATCAGCCTGGACGACCTCGGAGTCATCCGCTCGTTCGAGGCCGACATCGATGCCGGCGTCGTGCACGTCGTGATGACCCCGACCTACTCCGGTTGCCCGGCCATGGAGGCGATGTCGTCGTCCGTCGCATCGGTGATCGCCCGGAGCGGCTTCGAGCCGCAGGTCAAGATCGTGCTGGACCCGCCGTGGACCACGGACTGGATGTCGGAGTCCGGACGAAAGGCATTGCAACAGTTCGGTATCGCACCGCCTGGTCCGGCGGGCCGCCTGGCAGGGCCGGTCGGTCTGAGGATCGCGCGGCGCACCGTCTCATGTCCCGTGTGTGGCAGCGCGCACTCGCAGGTCGTATCCGAATTCGGTTCGACCGCGTGCAAGGCGTTGCGACGTTGTCTGGACTGCAAGGAACCGTTCGAGGAGTTCAAGCCGCTGTGACCGCACTCATCTCCACACCTACCCGCCGTCGTGCCCAGTTCCACGAACTCGAGGTCGTCGACGTCCAACGCCTGACCCCCAACGCCGTCGCGGTGACCTTCGCGGTGCCCGACGAGTTGGCGGACGACTTCACGTTCGCGCCCGGTCAGCACCTGACTCTGCGCCGCACCATCAACGGCGAGGACGCTCGTCGCTCCTACTCGATCTGCATGTCACGCCCGGAAGCGTTGCGTCGCAAGGTGATTCGTGTGGGATCGGCCGAGGTCGACGGGGGACTGATGTCCACCTGGTTGAACCGCGAGGTCAAGGTCGGCGATCGCATCGACGTCATGACCCCGCTGGGTTCGTTCACCTCTGCGCCGTCGGACACCGAGGCGCGGCACCACGTCGCGCTCGCGGCCGGCTCGGGGATCACCCCGATACTGTCACTGCTGACCTCGACGCTCGAGGAGGACGACGACTCCCGCGTGACGCTCGTCTACGGCAACCGCCGCACCGAGTCGATCATGTTCTTGGAGGAACTCGAGGACCTCAAGAACCAGTACCCCGGACGCGTCCACCTGATGCATGTGCTGTCGCGCGAGCCGCAGGATGTCGAGTGGCTCAACGGCCGCATCGATGCCGAGAAGCTCGAGTTGCTGTTCGGTACGGTGCTCCCGGTCGAGACCGTCGATGACTGGTACCTGTGCGGCCCGTTCCAGATGGTCGAGACCGCACGGAAGATGTTGTCCGACAAGGGTGTCAGTGACGACCACGTGCATCACGAGGTCTTCCACGTGGACGACGGCACCACCCCGCAGCAGCGGGTCGAGGTCGACAGGTCCGCACCGGCCGAAGCAGTCGTCACCGTCAACCTGGACGGTCGCACGACGAAGGTCGAGATGCCGTCCAAGGCCGAGACCATCCTGGACGCCACCCTTCGCGCCCGACCCGACGCGCCGTTCTCCTGCACCGGTGGAGTGTGTGGCACCTGCCGCGCGCGCGTCGTCTCGGGCGAGGTCACGATGGACCGCAACTACGCCCTCGAGCCCGACGAGGTGGCTGCCGGCATCATCCTCGCCTGCCAGTCCCACCCCGTCACCGACGAAGTGACCCTCGACTACGACGCCTGACCTAGACACGCTGGTCGAGTAGTGAGGCAGCGCTAGCGACCGAGCGCGATCGAGACCTGGCGACGGTCAACGAGGACTCAGCCGGAACTGGTTGAGCCTCAGCGGTGCCGCGCGGCCCTAGCCTCGCTCGTCCTGCTTCAACGCTGTGTCGATGGTCAGCGCCGCAGCAATGCACAGCGATTTCAACGGCTCGGGCAGGTCGTAGTGGATGTTCACGGCGTAGTTGTCGGCCGTGGTGAACATCGTGGTCAACAGCCCCTCCCAGGTCTTGGTGACCCGGGCGACCTCGGTGCCATGAGCATCCAGCATCGCGAAGTCCCAGGCCCGCCAGTTCTGGGCGTTCAACGAACCGATCTCCTGGCCGTTCGCCTCGATGCCGAACTTGATCTTGCCGAACATGTTGCGCTGCACCAGGCGTCCGATCTCACGACCCTGCGGGTCCTGCACGATCACCGACGACTTCATGACCTTCGCCGGGCGGGTCAGCTGCAGCAGCACCTGTCCCTGGTTGTCGCGAACCTCGAGCTTGTGGGTGAGGAACTGGTCGTAGTTGGTCATCAGCCGGATAGCCTTGCGCATGCCGCTCTGGCCGACCTGCACGACGGCTCCGAGCGTCGAACCGTCGGCCGCGTAGACCGTGTACTCGTTGGTGATCTCGATGACCTTGCGCTTCTGGCTGACAACGAGAGTCTTCTCGGTGAATACGTTACGACCCGCTTCGGCCGGACGATGACCGGCAGGACCGCTCATCTGCCCGCCGAACGACTGGTCGCCGTACCCCTGGGCGATGCTGTCGTTGAACCGGTTGACCGCACCGACGACCCCCTGTTGGCCGGGCTGCTGGACGTAACCCGGCTGCTGGCTCGCACCGGCGGCGTACGGGTCGTGGGGTGCGTTGCCCGGAGCTTGCGCCGGCGGCGGAGTGCCCCAATTCTGGCCAGGCGCAGCCTGATCCGGGGTCTGGGCGTACGGGTCCTGCGCGTTGGGGGCAGCCTGCGCGTACGGGTCGCGGGGTTGTGCCTGGGCGTAAGGGTCGTGAGCCTGCTGGCCGCCCCCCGATGCCGCGTAGGGGTCCGCCGCCGGCGAGGCGCTCGAGTCGTTGCGGTGGCCCGGTAGACGGACCGAACCGGGTGCGGGCGACTCCCCGAAAGCGGGTTGCGACGACTGAGCCGCGGACGACGCATCCGGGTTCGGTTTGGTGAAGTCGGTCCACTCGTTGCCGTCCCAGAAACGCAGTTTGCGCGGGTCCTTGGGGTCCGGCTGCCAGCCCTTGTCAGTCATTGCGTCATCGTCGCACGAGCACCTACGTGCACGGGTGGGTCACACGAAGATCGGGGGAGCATCCGGTGAACCGAACGCCGCCTTCACCAGCCGCCGGTGCAACGGGATGAACGGCAGCCGGGACGCCTCGTCCACATCGACCCACGCGACCTCGGTCACCTCCTCGGACAGCCCCGGCGTACCCGACACCAGCCGAGCCCGGAAGCACACTCCATAGATCTGCGTATGGGCTGACGCGTCACGGGAACGGATCACGATGTCGGGATCGGTGTACACGCCGATCAGCGACTCGACCTCGACCTGGATTCCGGTTTCCTCGTAGGCCTCGCGGATCGCGGCCTCGGCGAACGTCTCGCCCGGATCGATGCCTCCACCGGGAAGACACCACAACGAGTTGTCCTCGCGGCGGGTGACCAGCAGTCGACCGTCCTGCATGACGGCGACCGAGGCGCCGATCTTCGCGCGGGCACCGCGACCGACGCGATCACCGAGCACCAGCGTGGCGCGCGGAACGGCGCGTTCGTAGGTCACCCAGGCGAACCCGTCCTGCGGATCGCGTGATGTTTCGCGCCACTGCTCGGATGTGAGCGTGGGGAAGTAGGTGTCGCCGTCGACCTCGACGTCGATCTCGGTCAGCAGGATGCGATCGGTGAACGGCAGGGCCTGCTCGTAGATCTGAGCTCCGCCGACGATGAACACGTCGTCGTCGCCGACCATCGCGAGCGCGTGGTCGAGGCTGGACGCGGTCTCCACGCCCTCGCCCGACCAGCCGGCCTGTCGGGTGACCACGATCGAACGGCGGCCGGGCAGGACGCCCATCGCGTCGAAGGTCTTGCGCCCCATGATCATCGGGTGACCCATGGTGGTGCGTTTGAAGTACTTCAGGTCATCGGGAAGGTGCCATGGCATGTCGCCGTCGCGGCCGATCACTCCATTGCGCGACCTCGCCGCGATCATGCTGATCGTCATACCGCGATCGGCGCCTTGATGCTCGGGTCGGCGACGTAACCCTCGAGCGAGATGTCGTCCAACTCGAACGCGTCGATCTCTCGGATCTGCGAATTCAACCGCAGGATGGGCAGTTGCTTCGGCCTCCGGGTCAGCTGCTCGCGGGCCTGATCGAGATGGTTCACATATAGGTGGGCATCGCCCAACGTGTGCACGAAGTCGCCGACCCCGAGCCCGGTCACCTGGGCGACCATGTGGGTCAGCAAGGCGTACGAGGCGATGTTGAACGGGACGCCGAGGAAGACGTCCGCCGACCGCTGATACAGCTGACACGACAGCTTGCGTTCGCCGGACTCCTCGGCGGGGGAGACGTAGAACTGGAACATCGTGTGACACGGCGGTAGGGCCATGTCGTCGACCTCGGCGACATTCCACGCGGAGACGATGTGGCGACGAGAGTCGGGGTTGGTGCGGATCGACTCGATCACCTTCGCCAATTGATCGACGTGCTGCCCGGACGGCGTCGGCCAGGACCGCCACTGGTGCCCGTAGACCGGTCCGAGGTCGCCGTTCTCGTCGGCCCACTCGTCCCAGATCGTGATGCGACGCTCCTGCAGCCACTTCACATTGGTGTCGCCGCGCAGGAACCACAACAACTCACCGAAGATCGAGCGCAGGTGCAGCTTCTTGGTGGTGAGCACCGGGAAGCCCTCGTTGAGGTCGAACCGCATCTGGTGACCGAAGACCGAAAGGGTGCCGGTGCCGGTGCGGTCGTCCTTGCGGGCGCCCTCGCGCATGATTCGGTCGAGCAGATCGAGGTATTGCTGCATGACTCGGACGCTATCAGCGGCCTCGGACAGCAACCGACCGCGAGTTGCGCGGGTGTGACCCAGATCACAATAGGCGTCTGTAACGGATTGCGGCCGGTGTCGATGTACCCGGTGATCGCGTTGCCACCCGGACCCCCGAGCGGGTGGCAACGCGATCGCCATTTCCGCCACCGATAGCCTGGGATCCATGACGAGCAACCCCTTCGGACGCATGATCACCGCGATGGTGACCCCGATGAACGACGACGGGTCCATCGACTACGACGGAGTGCAGGCGCTCGCGAAACACCTGGTCGACAACGGCCACGACGGACTGCTCGTCAACGGCACCACCGGTGAGTCGGCGACGACCACGGACGAGGAGAACGTCGCCACCGTCAAGGCCGTCGTCGAAGCGGTCGGTGACCGCGCTCGTATCACCGCCGGCGTCGGCACCAACGACACCGCACACTCCGTCGCAGCAGCAGAGGCCATCGCCGCCGTGGGCGCGCACGCCGTGCTGATCGTCACCCCGTACTACAACAAGCCTACGCAACCCGGCATCATCGAGCACTTCCGAACCGTCTGTGCCGCAACGGGATTGCCCGCCATGGCCTACGACATCCCTGGCCGCACCAGCATGGCGCTCGCGAGCGACACCATCCGTCGTCTGGCGGAGATTCCGGAAATGCGGGCTGTCAAGGACGCGAAGGGCGACCTTTTCGAGGCGTCCAAGCTGATGGCCGAGACCGATCTGCTCTGGTTCTCCGGCGACGACGTGCTCAACCTGGCCTGGTTGGCGATGGGTGCGTCCGGAGTGGTGAGCGTGGTCGGTCACGTGGCGGGCAAGCAGTTCGCCCGAATGATCGCCGCCGTCGGCACGGGCGACCTGGAGACCGCGCGCAGCATCCATACCCAGCTGATCCCGGCGATCGAGGCCCTGATGAACACCAGTCAGGGCGCGATCATGGCCAAGGGTGCGATGAAGGAACTCGGCATCATCGGCAGCGACCACGTGCGCCTGCCGTTGCTGCCCATCACCGACGAACACCGCGACGTGCTGCGTAACGGTCTGACCCAGGCAGGACTTCTGTGAGCCACCCGCACCCCGAACTCGGCGCGCCGCCGCCGCTGCCCAAGAACGGCGTCCGCGTCGTCGCCCTCGGCGGTCTCGGCGAGGTCGGCCGCAACATGACCGTCCTGGAATTCGAAGGACGCCTGCTCGTCGTCGACTGCGGCGTGCTGTTCCCGGACGACCACCCGGGCGTCGACCTGATCCTTCCGGACTTCGACTACCTGCGGAACCGGCTGGACGACATCGAGGCCATCGTGCTCACCCACGGGCACGAGGACCACATCGGAGCCGTCCCGTACCTGCTGCGTCTGAAGCCGGACATCCCGCTGATCGGCTCGACGCTGACGCTTGCGCTCATCGAGGCCAAGCTCAAGGAACACCGCATCACGCCTTACACGATGGCGGTCAAGGAAGGCGGACGGGAGAAGCTCGGTCCGTTCGACTGCGAGTTCGTGGCAGTGAACCACTCGATCCCGGACGCCCTCGCTGTGTTCGTCCGGACGCCCGGCGGCACCCTGCTGATCACCGGCGACTTCAAGATGGACCAGTTGCCGCTCGACGGCCGCATCACCGACCTGCGCGCTTTCGCGCGGCTCGGTGAGGAGGGCGTCGACCTGTTCCTCACCGACTCGACCAACGCCGAGGTGCCGGGCTTCACCACGCCCGAGAAGGACATCACCCCGGCGATCGAGCGGGTCTTCGCAAAGGCCGAGCGGCGCATCATCGTCGCGTGCTTCGCCTCTCACGTGCACCGCGTGCAGCAGATTCTGAACGCCGCCGAGGCGCACGGCCGCAAGGTCGCGATGGTCGGCCGGTCGATGGTGCGCAACATGGGCATCGCCGCCGACCTGGGCTACTTGAAGATCCCGGACGGCATCCTGGTCGACGCGAAGAAGCTCGGTGACCTGCGCGACGACCAGGTGGTGCTCATCTGCACCGGGTCGCAGGGCGAGCCGATGGCGGCGTTGTCGCGGATGGCGAACCGCGACCACCAGATCGACGTCGGTCACGGCGACACCGTCCTGATGGCGAGCTCGCTGATCCCCGGCAACGAGAACGCGATCTACCGGGTGATCAACGGACTGATGCGACTCGGTGCGAACGTGGTGCACAAGGGCAACGCGCTCGTGCACGTCTCCGGTCACGCGAGTGCCGGTGAACTCCTCTACTGCTACAACATCGTCAAGCCCAAGAACGTCATGCCGATCCACGGCGAATGGCGCCACCTGGTGGCCAACGGTGACCTCGCGGTCGCGACCGGCGTGCCCGAGCGCAACGTGCTGCTGGCCGAGGACGGCGTAGTCGTCGACCTCGTCGACGGTCAGGCCTCGATCACCGGTGTCGTGCCGTGTGGATACGTGTACGTCGACGGTTCACTCGTCGGCGCCACCGACGAGACCATGCTGAAGGACCGTCGCATCCTGCGCGACGAGGGCTTCGTCACGATCATCGTCGTGCGCGACTCCTCGACCGGCCAGATCGTCGCCGGCCCCGACATCCGGACGCGTGGCTTCGCCGAGGACACCGACGTCTTCGACAAGGTGGTACCCAAGATCGAGGACGCGCTCGAAGAGGCCCGCCGCAAGGGTGTCAACGACTCCCACCAGCTGCAGCAGGTCATCCGTCGTGCGGTCGGGGGCTTCGTCGGTGGCAAACTGCGCCGCCGGCCGATGATCATCCCGATCGTCATCGACGCCTGACCTGTCCCGCTGGTTGAGCCGTTCGTGAGCCTGCGAGCGACGCGCCGGAACCACCGGGACGAACGGGGCTAGCGAGTCGATGTCACCAGGGCAGCGGCTCGCTCAGATCACGCGGGTCCTGTGGCGCGCTCCATCCCACACCTTCGGTGTGCACGTAATCCATCGCAGGACCGTGCGCGAGGAGCTTGCGAACACCGTTGATCAGGCGGTCGATGTGGTGCGGCTGCGTGGCAAGACCGATGGATGCACGGACGGCGCAGCCGCCGATGACCTGGTCGCAGAGGCGATGAGCGCAGAACTTGCCGTCCCGCACGGCGATGCCGTATTCGTCCGAGAGCACTTGTGAGACCAGTGAGCAGTCGTAGCCGTCGACGGTGAACGTCACCACCCCGACGTTAGGACGATCGGAACCCAGTACCGAAACCAGGCGGACGCCATCGATGGACTCCAGGCCGTCACGCAACCGCGTATGGAGGACCTGCTCGTGAGCGGTGATGGCTTCGTGATGCTTGGCCAAGGTCGCGCACGCGGCGGCCAGCGCGATCGCGCCGACTGCGTTCGGGGTGCCGCCCTCGTGGCGGGCGGGGCCGACATTCCATTCGACGGTCCGAGCGGTGACGGTGCGGGTCGCTCCGCCGGCGGGTAGGTACGGCTGGGCGTCGTCCAACCAGTTCGAGCGACCCACCAGTGCGCCGGCGCCGTACGGCGCGTATGCCTTGTGGCCGGAGAGCGCGACCCAGTCGACGCCGAGTTCATCGATGTCGACGCGGTGGTGCGGCGCGAGCTGGGCAGCATCCAGAACGGTGCGCGCGCCGAATTCCGCTGCGATGGAGGCTAGTTCGGCGATCGGCCAGATCTCACCGGTGACATTGCAGGCACCGGTGATGACGACGAGCTTGTGGTCGGCCGTGCTGGTCGCGAGTGCACCGGTGAGCAGGTCGAGGGCGTCCTGGGCGCTTGCCGGGATCGGCAGCCGGTGGATGTTGCGTCCCGTCCACGCGAACTGAGCGGCATGGTGGGCCGAGTCCCAGGTGAAGACCTGTGTGCGGCGGGGGAGTGCGTGGGCCAGCAGGCGTAGTGCATCGGTGGTGTTGCGGGTGAAAACGACATGGTCGTGCTCGCGGGCACCGACGAACCTGCCCACCTCGATTCGGGCCTGCTCGAACCACTGAGTCGTCTGTCGGCTGGTGTGGCCGGCACCGCGGTGCACCGACCCGGACACGCGCTGTACGGCGGCGACGGCCGTCTCCACCGAGCGCAGGGCCGGTGCGGTCGCGCCGTGGTCGAAGTTCGCGAAGTCGACGACCGTTCGGTGCACGGTCGGAACCCCGAGTTCGTAATGAGCGGTGAGCGGGATTCCCTGTAGCTGTTCTACCGGCAGCGGCCGGACATTCGCGGGTACGAGGTGAAGCCGGCGGGACTCAACCGCTGGCGGTGCGCAGGTGAGGGTCTTGGTTGCGACGGACATCGGTGCTCCTTCGGTCGTTGGACCGACGAACAGCGGCACCGACCCGAACGGGCGGCGCGGCGGGTACATCGATCCGCGCTTGCCGTAACCCGGTCGGGCTACGGCCCGGTCGTCACCTGGAGCACCCCACCGCGGTGGAGGGTTGCCGCTCAGCAAGCCAGGGCTTGTCGCTGAGTCTCATGACCTGTTCTGGACTATGCCACACGGGGCGGCGTGTGAGCAACCCTCGTCCGAACGTCGCACCGTGTACTGGAACATGCGTACTTCATGGATCCACTGTCGCAACGGTTGACATATTTCGTCCCAGTACAGGCTCAGGTAGGAAGAGCCGACTTGGGCCGCTCCTGAGGAGATCGAACTCGTTGTGTGCCGAGGGTGAGGGGTTTCGAGGAAGGTCGGGAAGACAACAAAATCCACGTTACGCGTGTGCTGCGTGAGATTGATGTGACGGTCGCGTAGCCTCCCGGGGTGGCCACCCGTCAGACCGCATCAAAGTCCACCGCCTCGCGCGGACGTTCGTCGTCCGCGCGTCCGGCGTCCAAGAGCGCTTCCTCCCGGCCCGCTTCCCGTAAATCCACGGGTTCGACAGTCAAAGGCAAGCCGCAGCCGCGCAGCGGCGGACCCTCGCTGCCGATACGCGCCGTCCGCGGCACCTGGATGGGTGTGGCTCACGTCGCCGGCGGCACCGCACGTCGGGTCGGTTCAAGTGCTCGCGATCTCGAACCCGAACTGCGCAGAGACGGAGTCGGATTCACGCTCATCGCCGCAGCGATCATCGTCGCTGCCGTCGAATGGTGGGGCATCGCCGGACTCTTCGGCGACATCGTCCACACCATCACCGCAGGCACGTTCGGTCTGATCTCCCTGGCGCTGCCGGTCGTCCTGCTCGGCCTCGGGGCGCACATCCTGCGCACGCCGAGGGGCCACCACGCCACCAACCGCATCAGCATCGGCCTCGCACTGCTGGCGTTCGCGGTCTGCGGACTCACGAGCATCGCGAAGGGCCTGCCGGACGCGGACCCCCGCGAAGGGCTCGAAACAGCCGGCGGGATGATCGGTTTCCTGGCATCCAGCCCGACGGTTGCCGCTGTCACCACCTGGGGCGCCGTCCCGCTGCTGCTATTGCTCGCGTTCTTCAGCCTGCTGGTGATCACGGCCACCCCGGTGCACCAGATCGGCGACCGTGCGCGACACCTGCTCGACCGCCTGTTCTACGGGCGCATGCTGGAAGAGAACGACGAAGACGGCCCGGTCGACGCCGTCGCGCTCGATCTGCACGGCGAGAACATCGACGGCGGACGCCGCAAGCCGCGCAGTCGCAAGCCGCGTCGCGACGAGAACGGCGACCTGCTCGACGGTGACGAGCCCTACGAGCAAGCAGCGGTCGTCGTCCCCGAGAAGCCCGGGCGCGGCCGTGCGAAGAAGGCCGAACCCGAGGTCTACGACCACGACGAACACGAGTCCGCGGCAAGGCAGCAGGATCCTCCGCAGGACGCACCGACGCCCGCGGGGGAGCAGAAGAACAAGCCGGTCCAGTTGCCGGGTGCACCGCCTGCCAAGCTCGAGGCCCCGCCCACCCAGCCGCTGCCGCAGCGCACCGAACAACTGCTGCTCGCGGGCGACGTGACCTATACGCTCCCCTCCAGCGACCTGCTCGCTGCCGGCCCGCCGCACAAGACTCGTTCGGCTGCCAACGACCGTGTGGTCGACGCTCTCGCCGGGGTGTTCGACCAGTTCGACATCGACGCCCAGGTCACCGGGTTCACCCGTGGCCCGACGGTCACCCGCTACGAGATCGAACTCGGCACCGGCACAAAGGTCGAAAAGGTCACCGCCCTCTCGAAGAACATCGCGTACGCGGTCGCGTCCGCCGACGTCCGGATCCTCAGCCCGATCCCGGGCAAGTCGGCCATCGGTATCGAGATCCCGAACACCGACCGCGAGACGGTCAGCCTCGGTGACGTGCTGCGCAGCAACGCCGCGCGCAGCAACGACCACCCGATGGTCATGGGCGTCGGCAAGGACGTCGAGGGCGGGTACGTCATCGCCAACCTCGCCAAGATGCCGCACATGCTCGTCGCCGGTGCGACCGGTGCCGGTAAGTCCAGCTTCGTGAACTCGATGATCACGTCGATCATGATGCGCGCGACGCCGGACGAGGTGCGCATGGTGCTGGTCGACCCCAAGCGTGTGGAATTGACTGCGTACGAAGGTATTCCGCACCTGATCACGCCCATCATCACGAACCCGAAGAAGGCCGCGGAAGCGCTGCAGTGGGTCGTGCGCGAGATGGACACTCGCTACGACGACCTCGCCGCGTTCGGTTACAAGCACGTGGACGACTTCAACAAGGCCGTCCGCGCGGGCAAGGTGCAGCCGCCGCCCGGTTCGGAACGCGTCGTCCAGCCGTACCCGTACCTCCTCGTCGTTGTCGACGAGCTCGCCGACCTGATGATGGTCGCCCCCCGCGATGTCGAGGAATCGATCGTCCGCATCACCCAGCTGGCCCGTGCGGCCGGTATCCACCTGGTGCTGGCGACACAGCGTCCGTCCGTCGACGTGGTCACCGGTCTGATCAAGGCCAACGTGCCCTCGCGTCTGGCGTTCGCGACCTCGTCGCTCGCCGACTCTCGCGTCGTGCTCGACCAGCCCGGTGCCGAGAAGCTCATCGGTCAGGGTGATGCGCTCTTCCTGCCGATGGGCAGCAACAAGGCGATCCGTGTGCAGGGCGCCTGGGTGCCCGAATCCGAGGTCAAGGAGATCGTCAGTCACATCAAGGGTCAGCTGCAGCCGGCCTACCGTGACGACGTCGCCGTGACGGCTCCCAAGAAGGAGATCGACGAGGACATCGGTGACGACCTCGACCTGCTGCTGCAGGCCGCCGAACTGGTCATCAACAGCCAGTTCGGTTCGACCTCGATGCTCCAGCGCAAGCTGCGCGTCGGGTTCGCGAAGGCCGGCCGCCTGATGGACCTGATGGAGAGCCGCGGCATCGTCGGGCCCTCCGAGGGTTCAAAGGCGCGCGACGTGCTGGTCAAGCCCGACGACCTGCCCGCCACCATGGCACGCCTGCGCGGCGACGAGGTGCCCGACGACTCGGCCTACGACCAGGACATGCCGGTCGAGGAGAGCTCGGACGAGGACGCTTGGGCGCTGACGGAGAACGGACGCCAGTGACCCTGGCGGCACAGAACCCGGGGACGGGCTGTTGGCGCATGCTGCGGGTGCACCCGTGTGGGGTGCTGCTCGGAGTCCAGCTGTTCGGGATCCTGCTCTACCCGTTCCTGACCGGTTCGGTACTGGGTCGCACGGTCTTCTCGGTGTTCCAGTTGCTGGTGCTCACCATCGCGGTCGGGGCCGTCCGGATGACGCCGGCCCTCACCCGGTGGGCGTTGATCGTCGGCGTACCGGCTGTGGTGTTCACCGTGCTGACGTTGTTCTGGCCGGACAACGAAGCGTTCATGGTGGGCTCGGACATCACCCACTTCATCTTCTTCTTCTACACGGCCTACGCGCTCATCCGTTACATGTTCGCCGACGACATCGTCGGGAACGACGAACTGTTCGCCACCGGAGCCTGCTTCACCGTCGTCGCGTGGGGATTCGCCTATCTGTACTCGACGGTCCAGTACATCTGGGGTGCAAGCCAATTCGCGTCGCCTCACAACGGCACGCTGTCGTGGATGGAGTTGCTGTTCCTGTCGTTCACCACGATGACCGGCACCGGATTGTCCGACATCACGCCCATCGGGCCGTACGCTCGATCGGCAGTGATGTTGGAGCAGTTGGCGGGCGTGAACTACATCGCCCTGGTGGTCGCTCGACTGATCGGCATCACGCTCACCCGTTTCCGTCGCTGACCGACGACAGCATCCATCGACACCCATCGACACCCATCGACACCCCGGAGGACACGATGACCGACCAGCGCCCCGACCGTCCGTCCGGTGTTCCCGCTTGGGGCGACGACCGGGACTCCACCAGCGAACTGCCCACCGGGCGTGCGCCACAGGTCAACGGCACCGACAATACCCACGAGTTCGGACGATCGGCAGGGGTGGGACACACGACCGACCCGTACGGGCATCGACCCGCAGCAGCTGATCCGTACTCCGGGCCCGCACAGCCGCGGCCGACCTACGGCGCGGGTGGACCGGTCGGTCGCGAACCCGTCCCGGCGGCCCACGGGCACGCCACGGCGGAGAAGCGCTTCGGCGCCTTCCTGCCGGCTCTGGCCGCCGCGGTCACGACCGTCGCAGTTGCGGCTATCGCAGGGCTGATGATCCGCAACGACGTGCGTCCCGGCGGCTCCGTCGTGGTCCGCGATCTGTGGTCGCACGCCACGTTCTTCGACCAGATGTCATGGGCGTACGACGGCAAGCACGCGTCGGCTCTGATCTTCGGACTCGTGCTGGCAGTGCTCGGTCTCGTGGTGTTCATCGGGACGCTGCTCGCGCTGGCCGGGTCGCGTCGCTCGGCTTCACGCGGCGCCTTGTTCTTCGCCGTGTGGGGGCTTGTTGCCATCGCAGGTTCGATCGCCGGTGTGCTCACCACGTTCGCGGTCAACCGCGACCTCAGCGCTCGAATCACCCAACTGATCGACCTCGGTGCGGGGTTCGGAATCCGCTACGGCTGGATCCCGGCTCTCGTCGCGGTGCTGCTGCGGATCGGTCGCACCAAGAGGTACTGATCAGACGGATTGATCCTGCAGCTGCTGTTCCTGCGCGGCCTCGAACTGCGCCTGCGCTTCGGACAGTTCGGCGTCGATGTCGGCCAGGAACGACTCGATCTCGTCGTACCCGGCGACCGGTCCACCCGCCAGTTGGCCGTCCATGCCCAGCAGGACCGCGGACGGGTACGCCATGCCGAGCGTCCGTGTGGTGATGCCGTTCGGGTCGGTCATCCACTCGACATGCTCGCCGAGGTCGGGCGCGTCCTCGGCCTGCGTACCCGCAGCGATCATCACCACGCGCAGCATCGGCTGCTCGGCTGCCCATGACGGCACGTGCTCCATCGTCCGGATGCACGAACCGCAGCCCAGGCTCACCGACACCAGAAGGACGGGCTTATTCATCGCGATCGAGTGCAGCGCGACCGTTTCGCCGTCGCGGGCGATCAGCGCCCCGTACGGGATCGGCTGACGGACGTAGTCGAACTCTTCGTCGTCCTCGAGCGACTCAGCAACCGGGGTCGTCGCTGCGCTGCCCCCGTGTACGACCAGCCCGGTGAGGGCGACGGCGGCGAGCACGCCGAGCACCCAACCCCATTCGGTTCCACCGAAATCGGTGAAGCGTTCGATCATCGAACCGCCGCGCACGGCGTCCACCAGAGCGAGCGCGGCCGCACCCACCAGCAGGACGTTGCGGACCACGGTGCGTTTGTCGATCTCGCCGAGGCCGAGCTTGCCGAAGCAGCCGCAGGTGACCGGCTCGTCGAACCCGAGGGCGCGGACGACGACCACGAGGTATGCGACGAACAACACCAGAGCGAGCGCGGCCACGACCACGTACAACGGTGAAGGCACGAGCAGCAGCGCTGCGGCGAGCGCGAACTCGGCGTACGGCAGCAGCTGCGGCGCCTTCATGGAGCGCAGTGCGTCCGGCAGCCGCAGGCTGAGGAAGGCGTCCTCGGTCGTGCGCGGGTCACGAACCTTGAACGCGGCACTCACCACCAACGCGAGCACGAGCAGCAGTGCGGCGACGATCCAGGGGGCCGAAGGCATGAGGACGATTCTAGAGCGGGATCAGTGGTCGAGTTCCCCGATCGTCTTCAAGGACGGTGGGCGGGTCTGCTGTTCGTCCCTGGCCACAGCCTCGACGTCCCGCATCACCCGCAGGACATTCCGGCCGGCTACCTTTGCGAGGTCGTCGTCCGACCAACCCAGCTCGGCCAGCGCCACGAACAACGCGGGGTAGGTGGAGACGTCCTCCAGCCCGTCGGGCAGTCGGTCGACACCGTCATAGTCACCACCGACGCCGATGTGATCGACGCCGACCGCCTCGCGCAGGTAGGTGTAGTGGGCGACGACGTCGCCCAGCGTGGCCACCGGCTTCGGGTGCTGCTGCGCCCGCTGTTTGTTGAACTCGGTGAACTTGATGTGGTCCTTGGGGTCCACACCCTCGGCAAGTGCGGCCTCGCGGGACTCGGCCCGCCAGTCGGCGCACGCCTGGGAGACGAAGTCGGGCACGAACGTCGCCATGATCACGCCGTTCTTCTGCTTCAACGTGGTCAGGACGTCGTCGGGTGCGTTGCGTGGACTCGAGCACACGGCGTAGGCGCCGGAGTGCGAGAAGATCACCGGCGCGGTAGACGCGGCGAGCGCATCGCGCATGGTGTCGGCCGACACGTGCGACAGGTCCACCATCATGCCGATTCGGTTCATCTCGCGAACCACCTCGACGCCGAACGCGGTGAGCCCGCCGTGCACCGGCTCGTCGGTCGCGGAGTCGGCCCACGGGTTGTTGTCGTTGTGCGTGAGCGTCATGTAGCGCACGCCCAGGACGTACAACATCCGCAGCGTCGCCAGCGAACTGTCGATCGACTGACCGCCCTCGGCGCCGAGCAACGAGGCGATGCGCCCCGAGGCGAAGACGCGCTCGACCTCGTCGGCGGTGCGGGCGAGCCCGAAATCGTCGGAATAGCGCGCGACCATCTGATGGACCGCGTCGATCTGCTCGAGGGTCGCGGTAACTGCTGTGCCGCCGGGCAGGTTCGACGGCACGAACACCGACCAGAACTGTGCTCCGACGCCGCCCTTGCGCAGCCGGGGGATGTCGGTGTGCCCGCGTCCGCTCAGATCGCCGGCGATGTCGTGCTTGTCGAAGTCGTAGCCGGCTTCCGCACGCGCGTGCCACGGCAGGTCGTTGTGGCCGTCGATCAGCGGGTGTTCGCGCAGCAGTGCGGCGATACGTTCAGCGGTGTTGGACATGGACCCATGCAATCACGGCACCACCCGCGGAGGGTCGCTGGTCGACGCGTCCGGGACAACTACAGTGAGCGTCATGACTTCCCGAAGTGTGGCCGTGGTGACCCTCGGGTGCGCCCGCAACGAGGTCGACTCCGAGGAACTGGCCGGACGCCTGTCCGCGCAGGGCTGGACGCTGGTCGACGATGCCTCCGCCGCCGACGTCGCCGTCATCAACACCTGTGGATTCGTCGAGCAGGCCAAGAAGGACTCGATCGACGCGTTGCTCGAGGCCAACGACCTCAAGCAGACCGGTCGCACCCAGGCCGTGGTGGCGGTCGGTTGCCTGGCCGAGCGGTACGGCAACCAGCTTGCCGAGCAGTTGCCCGAAGCGGACGCGGTCCTCGGGTTCGACAGCTACCAGGACATGTCCTCCCACCTGACCTCGATCCTGGCGGGGGAGCGTCCGGCATCGCACACGCCGGGCGACCGGCGCAAGCTGCTGCCGCTGTCACCGGCGGCGCGTCAGGGTTCGGACGTCGCCGCTCCCGGCCACGGTGACATGCGGCGTCCCTCCGACGTCAGCATCGAGTCGCCGGTCGCGGCACCGCGGGTGATCCGAGCCCGTCTGGACGGACGTCCGTGGGCTCCGCTGAAGATCGCCAGCGGGTGCGATCGCCGGTGCGCGTTCTGTGCGATCCCGATGTTCCGTGGCGCGTTCGTGTCGCGTCGTCCGGCGGACGTACTGGCCGAAGCGCGCTGGCTCGGGCAGCACGACGTCCGCGAGATCTTCCTGGTCAGCGAGAACTCCACCTCCTATGGCAAGGACCTCGGCGACCTGCGTCTGCTCGACACGATGCTGCCCGAACTCGTTGCCGTGGATGGTCTTTCGCGAGTTCGCGTCTCCTACCTGCAGCCGGCCGAAATCAGGCCCGACCTGCTCGATGTGATGACCTCGACGCCCGGCGTCGTCCCGTACTTCGACATCTCCTTCCAGCACGCCAGTGGTCCGTTGCTGCGCAAGATGCGCCGGTTCGGTGACGCCGAGTCGTTCCTGGGCCTGCTGGAGCAGGTGCGGCACCGTTCGCCGGAGGCAGGCGTCCGATCCAATGTGATCGTCGGTTTCCCCGGTGAGACCGAGGACGACGTCAATGTGCTGGCCGGCTTCCTGTCGGCGGCCCGGCTCGATGTCACCGGTGTGTTCGGCTACTCCGACGAGGACGGCACCGAGGCCGAGACGTACGACGCGAAGCTGCCGCAGGACGAGATCGACGATCGCGTGGAGCACATCCGCTCGCTGGTCGAAGAACTCAACCACCAGCGTGCCGCCGAGCGCATCGGTCAGAACCTCGAGGTGCTCGTCGAGCAGATCGAGGACGAGGACACCGGCGAGATCGAGATTCGTGGACGGGCTGGACAGCAGGGTCCGGACGTCGACGGCGAAACCGTGCTGACCTGGCCGGACGCCCGCAAACTGCCCTCGATCGGCGACATCGTGACGGTACAGGTGGTCGACACGATCGGCATCGACCTCGTCGCGGAGCCGACCGGATGACCGAACCCACCCCGCGCCGCGGCAAGGACGCCCGGCCGCGCGACTGGCGTGAGTGGCAACCGCTGCGAAGTCCGGACGGCACGCCGATCCGGCTGCACGCGCCCGAGCTTCGACCCGACCCGGCCGACATTCCCAGCCAGGACGTCAGCAACTGGAACATCGCGAACGTCCTGACGATGCTGCGGATCGCGCTCGTGCCGTTGTTCGGATGGTTGCTTCTGACGCAGGACGGCGACAACAACGCCTACCGCTGGGGCGCGTTCGCGGTCTTCGTCGCCGCGTCGATCACCGACCGCATCGACGGTGAGATCGCACGTGCTCGCGGGTTGGTCACCGACTTCGGCAAGATGATGGACCCGATCGCCGACAAGGCCCTCATGGGCATGGCGCTGGTCGGACTCTCGATGATCGATCGGGTGCCGTGGTGGGTGACGATCGTGATCCTGGTGCGCGAGATCGGCGTAACCCTGTTGCGCCTGTGGGTGATCCGGCACGGGGTGCTCCCGGCCAGCCGCGGCGGCAAGCTGAAGACCTTTCTGCAAGCAGTCGCGATCGGATTCTTCGTGCTCCCGTACGCCGGCGCGTTCGTCGTCATCGCCTGGATGGTCATGGCCGCCGCTGTCGTGGTCACCGTCGTGACCGGCGTCGACTACGTCTTCCGCGCGCTGTCACTGCGGCGGACGGCGAAGGCGGCCTGATGCTTCCCAGCGAGACGCAACTGGTCGCCCGCCTGACCGGGCTGGGACAGACGATCGCGGTCGCCGAATCGCTCACTGCCGGAATGGTCGCCGCGACTATCGCCTCCGTCCCGGGCGCCAGCGTGGTGCTGCGCGGGGGCGCGGTCACCTATGCGACCGACACCAAGACGTCGCTGCTCGGCGTCGACGAAGAACTGCTCGCGCGCGGGGGAGCGGTGCAGGCGCAGGTCGCCGAACAAATGGCTTCCGGGGTGCGCACGGTGTTCGGTGCCGACTACGGGCTCGCGACCACCGGGGTCGCCGGGCCCGATCCACAGGACGGCGTCGAGGTCGGTGTCGTGTTCATCGCGATCGCGACGCCGGACGGTGTGATGAGCGACCGCCTTGACCTGGACGGCGATCGCGAACGGATCCGTCGCTCGGCCACCACCGCAGCGCTTCGGCTCGCCCTTGCGCATCTGGGGCACGGGGATGTGGAATGACCGGCCCGGGATGTGAGTTGTCAGTCTCATGGGTTCACCCTGTACACCAGCGTTCGGAATGGCCGCGCACGGTGATGGTGCCTGCGGTTATCGTGGACTCGTTCACCCGTTCGGTTCGTTGAATCAGGAGTCGTCATGATCTTGCTGCGTCAAGAACTCGGCGACGTTCTGCGTGAGCTGCGCCAGGAGCAGGGACGTACCCTGCGCGAGGTGTCCGCCGAGGCCAAGGTCTCGCTCGGCTACCTCAGCGAGATCGAACGCGGCGAGAAGGAAGCATCCTCGGAGTTGCTCGCCCACATCTGTGATGCGCTCGGTATGCCGTTGTCGCAGACTCTTTCGTTGGTCTCGCAGCGTGTTGCCGGTGTCGAGGCGCTGACCGCTCCGGTGCCGCTGCCGGTCAAGACCGACCGCGCCGTCGTCTCCGCCGCCTGAGCTTTTCGTATCGCGTCACCTTGGTTTCGGCACGCGAGGATTCGCAAGCTCATCCTCGCGGCTCAACCAGCGGGTGTGGTTGGGGCTCAGTCTTATTCGCCGGCGCCGGAAGCCGGGATCGCGTGCTGGGAACTGGATTTGTTCGCTGGTTGAGCCATGCGGATGAGGAACGAATCCGCATGCGCCGAAACCTGGTGAGATGTGCTGGGACTCGGCCGGGCCTGGATTTGTTCGCTGGTTGAGCCATGCGGACGAGGGACGAATCCGCATGCGCCGAAACCTGGTGAGGTGCGCTGGGACTCAGCCGTGGCTCGGATTCCGTTGGCATGACGGGCAATAGGTCAACTGTCTTGCCTGCGGAGCGTCGCCGATCATCCCGATCCGCAGCTTGGCTCCGCAACGCGGACACGGCCAGCCCTTGCGCTCGTACGCCTGCGGCACGTGACGGCCTTCGCCGATCGCGTCGTGCAACATCCGGTGGGCGATCTGCAGAACATCGCGGATGACGCCTTCGTCCAATCGATCGACCGGCAGCCACGGGTCGACGCCTCGCTCGAACAGCGGCTCCGTCGTCCAGATGGTGCCGAGTCCGGCGAGATTGCGTTGATCGAGCAACGCTGCGCCGATCGGCCGTCCGCCGTTCGCCCGCAACCGACGTAGTGCCTCATCCTCGTCCCAGTCGGCGCCCAGGATGTCGGGACCCAGGTGCCCGACGAGCCGGTGCTCGTCGCGCGTGCGGACCAGGTCGAGCATCCCCAGTTTGCGTCCGACACAGGCCTTCTCGGCTGTCGCGACGAGCGCTCGAATGTCGTCATGTGCCGCGAACCGAGGACTGACCCGCGGCGTGGGAACCACCCGCCACGAACCGTCCATCCGCAGGTGCGAGTGAAGCGTCCACCCGGAGTCGATGCGGTGCAGGATGTGCTTGCCACGCGGCACGACCTCGATCGTTCGACGACCGCGCAGCTCGACCTCGGGCAGCCGACCCATGCGTAGATCGACGCCGACGAGTTCATCACCGCGCAGCGCCCGGTCGAGTCGGCGCGCGGTGCGCCAGACGGCGTCTCCTTCAGGCATCGGCACTCATCGGCGCAGCCGCAGGCCCTTGGGTGTGGTGTGGAATCCGTTGTCGGTCAACGCCGTTGCCAACGGATGACTCGAACTCAACGCCGCAGTGCCGTCGATCGAGTGGACGCTGAGGTCGGCCAGGCGTCCGCTGCGGACGATCTCGGCCAGTGCCTTGGCGACTGCGTCGGCGTGGGTCGGTGTGTCGTCCCAGGTGAGCACTGACCGTCCGCCGCGCTCGATGTAGGCGATCAGTTTCCCGTCGACGAGAGCGACCAGCGAACCCGACTTACGCCCGGGTTTGTGGCCGGTGTCGCCCTCGCGCGGCGGCCAGGCGAGCGCGGCCCCGTAGGCGTTCGCCGGGTCGGTGGCCGCGAGCACCAACGCAGGAATGGTCTTGGCCGGCGCGACGTCCCAAGGGTTACGAGGGGTGACCTCGTTCGCCGGCCGCGCACGCAGTCTATCGATGGCGCCCGTGCCCGCGAACTGGGCGGCCCCAAGACCTTCGACGAAGTACCCGCGTCGCACCTTTCCGCGCTCCTCCGCGGCAGCGAGTACCCGGTAGATCTCGGCGAAACCGCCGGAGATCCCTTCTGCGACAACGCTTCCGCGCGTCACGATGCCGTAGCGGTCCAGCAGGACATCGGTGGTCGCCAACGACCGCTGGGTTGGGTTGAGCTCGAACTGCGGCAGCACCCACCACCTTCCGACCATGGTCGGCGTGGTGATGGGTCGGATGGCGGACGAGGGTCGGGCCAGGCCCGTGCGCAGGCCGGCGCTTCGTCCGTACCGTGACCGGCGCGGACCTGCCGTGCGGCTGCGGTGCGTCGTCCGACCTCCACCCAGCAGGGCTCGCACCGGCGCGAGCGTGTCTCCGGTGATCCGCCCGGCCCAGGCGAGTTGCCACATCGCCTCGGCGATCTGACTCTCGCCGCCCTCGACGGCAACGCCGACCGCGGAGAAGAAGTGGGCGCCACCACCGGCCATGGCGTCCAGGACGGCGCGCTGCAGGTCGTCGAGTTCGCCCTCGTCGGGTGCCCCGAGAGTTGCGTCGAGCTGGTCGCCGAGGTGCAGACTGATCCACCCGTCGTCACCCGGCAGGGAGCCGTGCCCCTGCCAGACCACTTCGCCGGCCGTCATCAGCTCGTCCAGCATTCCGGCCGTGTAGCGCTCAACCCGTGCAGGTAGGACAAGCGATTCGAGTGCGGAGGCCGGCACCTTCGCGCCGGCCAACTGCTCGACCGCTCGGAGCACGCCGTCGAGCCCGCGTTGGCCGGTGCCGACACCCTGCCAGGGCGGGAGGAAGCGAGCGAAGTCGGTGGCCGCGACGGGCTCGACCTCGGAGCGCAGGGCTGCGAGCGAGCGGCGCTTGATGATGCGCAGCACCTCGGCGTCGCAGAAGTCGGACAGGCCGTCGCCGGTGCCGAGCGGTCGCAGTTCTCCTTCGACGATGCGTCCGCGGTGCACCAATCGCTTGAGCGTGTCGTGCACGACGGCGCGGCCCAGACCGAACGCCTGGGCGGCGTCGGACGCCGTGAAGGGGCCGTGGGTGCGGGCATACCGGGTGATCAGGTCGGTCAGCGGGTCGTCGGCGGGTTCGAGGAAGGCAGCCGGGACACCGGTCGGCAGGGCAGCGCCGAGGGCGTCCCGCAGCAGCGCAGCGTCCTCGACCGCTGCGAAGCGTTCGGTGTCGCCCCAGCGCACGACGATCAGCCTGCGGTCGGCGACCAGAGCGTCCAGGATCTCGTCGAGGTCGGTCACGTCGGGACGAGTACGCGCGCGAATCTCGTTGCGGGTCAACGGTCCCAGTGCGCGGGCGAGATCGGCGACATCGTCGGCGTGCCGCGCCTGTCGGCTCTCGGTGAGTCGTTGCAGGTCGGCCTCGGTGGTGGCGACGACGTCGCTGTCCAGCAGGTCGCGCAGCGCAGCGCCCTCACCGTGACCGAGCAGGTCGGCCAGCAGTGACGGGTCGAGCGCCAACGCGGCCGCACGCCGTTCGGCCAGCGGGGAGTCGCCCTCGTACAGGAACTGCGCGATGTATCCGAACAGCAGGCTCTTGGCGAACGGGGACGCGGTCGGCGTCTCGACCGTGACCGTGCGCACCGTGCGCGACTGGATATCGCGCATCAGCGCGGTGAGCCCGGGTACGTCGAACACGTCCTGGACGCACTCGCGCACGGCCTCGAGCACGATCGGGAACGACGGGTACTGGCTGGCCACCTCCAGCAACTGAGCCGATCGTTGGCGCTGCTGCCACAACGCCTGCCGGCGTCCCGGGCGCTGCCGGGGAAGCAGCAACGCGCGTGCGGCGCATTCACGGAACCGGGAGGCGAACAACGCCGAGCCGCCGATCTGGTCCGTGACCATGCGCGAGACGTCGTCGGGGTCGAGCACCAGCACGTCGGTCAGATTGTCGTTTTCTCCGTCGCCCATCTCCATGTCGAGCAGGCGAAGCACGATGCCGTCGTCGGCATGCATCGCCTGCACCTCGACGCCGTACCGCTCGCGCATGCGTGCCGCGATGCACAATGCCCAGGGGGCGTGGACGGGTGCGCCGAAGGGGGAGTGGATGACGACCCGCCAGTCGCCGAGTTCGTCCCGGAAGCGTTCCACCACAACCGTTTTGTCCGTCGGCAGGTGGCCGGTGGCCTCCTGCTGTTCGCGGACGTAGGTGATCAGGTTGTCGGTGGCCCAGGTGTCGAGTCCGGCCTGTGTGACTCGCTCGCGGGCGCCTTCGTCGGGCAGCGAACCGACCTCGCGGACGAACTTGCCGACGGCCTGGCCGAGTTCGGCAGGACGTCCGAGCGCGTCTCCGCGCCAGAACGGCAGGCGTCCCGGTTGGCCGGGTGCGGGCGTGACCAACACCTGGTCGTGGGTGATGTCCTCGATCCGCCAACTGCTGGTGCCCAGCGTGAACACATCTCCGACGCGCGACTCGTAGACCATCTCCTCGTCGAGTTCACCGACCCTGCGTCCGGGACCTTCACCGCCGGCGAGGAAGACCCCGTACAACCCACGGTCGGGAATCGTGCCGCCGCTGATCACTGCGAGTTGCTGCGCACCGCGGCGGGCACTGAGCGTGTCGGTGGTGCGATCCCACACGATGCGTGGCCGCAGTTCGCTGAAGTCGGTGCTCGGGTAGCGTCCGGCCAGCATGTCGAGCACGGTTTCGAGTGCGGTGCGTGGCAACGCCCCGAACGACGCTGAGCGGCGGACGAGTTGCTCGAGATCGTCGACCGGCCAGTCGTCCATCGCGCACATGGCCACGATGTGTTGAGCCAGTACGTCGAGCGGGTTGGCCGGGATCTTGAGTTGCTCGATGGTGCCGGCGCGCATGCCCTCGACGACGACGGCGGTCTGAACGAGGTCGCCGCGGTACTTGGGGAACAGCACCCCGTGGGAGACCGCGCCGACCTGGTGTCCGGCGCGTCCGACACGCTGCAGTCCGCTGGCCACGCTGGGCGGTGACTCGACCTGGATGACGAGGTCGACCGCGCCCATGTCGATGCCGAGTTCGAGGGACGACGTCGCGACCACGGCTGGCAGGCGTCCGGCCTTCAGGGCGTCCTCGATATCGGCCCGTTGTTCCTTGCTCACCGAACCGTGGTGCGCGCGGGCGAGCACCGCCGCCGCGCCGTGACTGCTGCCCGCCTGACCCATCAATTGGGCTGGGGGAGACGAGGATTCATCGTCCAGCGCGATGTCGTTGCGGTCGGCCCAGATCTCGTTGAGGCGGGCGGTCAAGCGTTCTGCCAGGCGCCGCGAGTTGGCGAACACCAGCGTCGAGCGGTGGCTGCTGATCAGGTCGACCATCCGCTCCTCGACGTGCGGCCAGACGGACGCCGAGCGCGTGGGGTCGTCCGGACCGGTGAGGTCGGAGGGCTGGTTGTCCAGGTCGGCGAGATCGGGCACGGGGACGACGACCTCGAGCTCCCATTCCTTGGTCGACGGCGGCTGCACGATGGTGACCGGACGCCCGCCCGTGAGGTAGCGACCCACTTCCTCGACCGGACGGACCGTCGCCGACAGTCCGATGCGCTGCGCCGGCTTCGGCAGGAGCGCGTCCAACCGGTCGAGTGAGACCGCGAGGTGCGCACCGCGTTTGGTGCCCGCCACCGCGTGCACCTCATCGACGATCACCGTCTCGACGCCACGCAGGGATTCTCGTGCGGCCGAGGTCAGCAGCAGGAACAACGACTCCGGGGTCGTGATCAGGATGTCGGTCGGACGTCGAGCGAACGCACGGCGGTCGGCCGCTGCAGTGTCTCCGGATCGCACCGACACGCTCACCTCCGGTTCGGGGAGCCCGAGCCGGGTTGCGGCGTGCTTGATGCCGACCAGAGGTGCCCTCAGGTTGCGTTCGACGTCGACGGCCAACGCCTTCATCGGGGAGATGTACAGCACCCGACAGCGTTCGAGCGGGTCCTCCGGCGGCGGCGTCGCGGCCATCCGATCGATCGCCCACAGGAACGCCGAGAGCGTCTTGCCCGAGCCGGTCGGTGCGACGACGACGGTGTGCTGGCCCGAACTGATCGCATCCCACGCGCCCTCCTGGGCGGCGGTCGGCGCGCTGAACGACCCCTCGAACCACGCACGGGTGGCAGGGGAGAAGCGTTCGGTGATCGGGGAGTTCATCGCCGCTCAGTTTCCCACGCAGCACCGACAGACCGACACTTCCCACCGAGTGGCCGGGCTATGAACTGGTGGTCGGGCTATATCCCGGCCGCTGATTCATAGCCCGGCCACTCGGTGAGTCAGGCCTTCGGGTCTGGGCTGACCCGAAGCGTCTGCAGCGTGGTCGCGAGCATGTCGTAGTGCCCGACCAGCAGGAGGAACTCCACACACTCCTGTTCGGTGAGCGTGGCCTGCAGGCGTGACCACTGTGCGTCGTCGAGGTCACGCTCGGCGAGCAGTGCGTCCGCCGAGTCGATGAGCACGGCTTCGCGTTCGTTCCAATGGGGCGATGAATCCTGTTGCAGCGCATCGATATCCGCGGCCGTGACGCCGACTCGGACGCCGAGACGCTGGTGGTGTGCCCACTCGTACGCACTCCCGCGGCGGTTCGCGACGCGCAGGATGACCAGTTCGCTCTCGCGGCGCGGGAGCGAACCGAACGGCATCAGGCGGGCCGCGAAGTGCAGCCAGCCCCAGTACAGGCCCTTGGCTCGTCCGAGGGTGGTGAAGATCGCCGGCGGCTTCGTGCCGGTGACCTTGCCGGCGATCCGGCTCATCGCGAACGCCGGCGCACCGAGCTCCTTCAGGGTGCCGGGCGAGATGCGGGCGACCGCCGATTTCGCATCCGTGCTCACGAGGTCACCTTCTTTCGCTGGAGGGTCGTGAGTTCCGCGTTCTCCTCGCGGGCGATCTGCAGGGCGAGGCCGAGTTCGGGAAAGCCGCGCAATTCCATGACCCGCTGGGCAAGCATCCGCGCGGGCAGGATCGCAGCGATCCAGCGAGGTGCACAGATGCGTCGCGAACGGTTCTTGATGCCGCGGTCGAGGGCGTCGATCGCGCTCTTGAGCGGCGCGACACCGAGGATGGTCCCCCCGCCCGTCAGTGTGGTGGCGGCCTTGGTCCCGAACCCACGTGAGGTCATGTCGGTGTCGATCTCGGCGAAGTAGGCGACACCGACCTTCGCGCCGGTGGGCTTGAGCTCGATCCTCAGGGTGTTCCCGAGCGCTTCGACGGCGGCTTTGGACGCGTTGTACGCACCCATCATCGGTGCGTGTGCGGCAGCGGCCAGCGACGCGGTTGCCACGGCGTACCCGCCGGGGTGGCTGATGTGCGGTGCGGCAGCGCGCAGCGTCCAGTAGCAGCCCATCACGTTGACCTCGATGTGCGCGCGCATGACCTCCGGGTCACCGCCGTCGAACGGCAACTGCGAGGCGATGCCGGCGTTCGCGACGACGACGTCGAGTCCACCCCACATGCGGGCGACCTCGTCGATCGTGTCGGTGACCTGGTCCTGGTCGGTGACGTCGACCTCGCGCCAAATCGAGCCAGGACAGCGGGCTGCGGTTTGCTCGAGGATCTCCGCTTCGATGCCGAGGAGCGCGACCTTCGCCCCCTGTGCGGCGAGTCGTTCCGCCAGGGCGGCACCGATGCCTCGCGCTGCTCCGGTGATCAGAACACGTCGACCTTCGTGAGCACTCATTCGGCCACGCTAGTTGATCAAGTGACCCAGTTCACGTGGCCGCGTCCGGGGTATGAGATCAGCGCGGGACGGACGGCTGTTGCTGGGTGATGCAGTGGATCCCGCCGCCGCGGGCAAAGATCTCGCGGGCATCGACCCCGACGACCTCGCGGCCCGGGTACACCCGACGCAGCACGTCGAGCGCGCGGTCGTCGTGCTCGTCGTCGAAGGTGCAGGCGATGACACCCCCGTTGACGACGAGGTGGTTCACGTAGCTGTAGTCGACGGGTCCGTCGTCGTCGAAAAGCGTTGCGGGAGCGGGGATTCGCTCGACCGTCAGAGTTCGCCCGGCGGCGTCGGTGCTGTTCTCCAGGAGCGCGATGATCTCGCGGCTGACCTGGTGATCGGGATGGTCGGGATTCTCCTGGTGGTGCACCAACACCACGCCGGGGCAGGTGAAGGTCGCGACGATGTCGACGTGGCCGCGGGTGCCGAACTCGTCGTAATCGCGGGTGAGCCCACGAGGCAACCAGATGCATGTCGAGGCACCGAGGCAACGAGCCATCTCGGCCTCGATGTCGGCCTTGGACGCCTGCGGGTTGCGACTGGGATCCAGTTGCACCGTCTCGGTCAACAGCACCGTGCCTTCGCCGTCGACGTGGATGCCGCCGCCCTCGTTGACGATCGGCGAATCGACGACCGTGGCGCCGGCCTGCTCGCCGACCCGACGACCGACACCGGCGTCCTTGTCCCAGCTGGCCCACGCCTGCGCGCCCCAACCGTTGAACACCCAGTCGACGGCACCGAGCTCTCCGTGTTCGCCGAGTACGAAGGAGGGGCCGATGTCACGCATCCACGCGTCGTCCAGCTCGGCTTCGTGCACAACAACGTTGTCGTGCAACAGGTCTCGTGCAATGCCGAGGGCGTCGGTCGTGGCGAGCATGTGGACGGGTTCGAACCGGGCGACGGCGTTGGCGACGTTCGCCCAAGTGCGCCGGGCAGCCTCGGCCTCCGCGTCCGTCTCGCCGAGTGTGTATCCCTGGCTGGGGAACGCCATCCAGACGCGATCGTGCGGCGCCCATTCGGCGGGCATTCGCCAGGTCATCGTCACGCGTTCGGGTCGGCGCGGACGTGTTCGGGTTTGATCGGTTCGGCCAGCGACGCGTACGTGTCCGGGCGACGGGTCGACAGGAACGGGAACAGGTCGATCCAGTCCTTGCCCTGGGCCAGGTCGAGATCGGCGACCAGGACGGCCTCGGTGTCGCGCGGTGCTTGGACCAGGACGCGACCGTAGGGGTCGGCGATGAACGATGAGCCGTAGAAGGTGATCAAACCCTCGCTGCCGGTGCGGTTGGGCACGACGACGAACACTCCGTTGGCGATCGCGTGGCCGACGATGGTGTGTTGCCAGAGCGGCTGGGTGTCGAACTCGGGGTGATCCGGCTCTGATCCGATCGCGGTCGGGTACGCCAGCAACTGCGCTCCACCGAGGGCGTAGGAGCGTGCGACCTCGGGGAACCACTCGTCCCAGCAGGTCGGCATGCCGAGCTTCACCGACGGATCGTCAAGTGTGACAACGGGATAGGCATTGTCCGATGGTCCCGGACGGAAGTACTTGTCCTCGTAGTAGCCCGCGGTGACCGGGATGTGCGTCTTACGGGTGCGGGCGACGAGTTCGCCGTCGGGGGAAACGAGGATCGCGGTGTTCAGGCCGCGGCCGTCCGCCTCGGGCGCCTTCTCGAACAGCGAGGCGTGCACATATACGCCGAAGTCCTTCGCCGCCTTCGCCGCGAAAGTGAAGGTCGGGCCGTCGCCGAGGCTTTCTGCGGTCTGGTCCGGCGCACCTTCGGGCAGGGTGTCGGCCGGGTAGCGAGAAAGAGTCAGTTCGGCAAGGAACACGACCTGGGCGCCCGCCTTCGCCGCCTGCTCGATGCCGCCCCGCAACGCCTGCTGCAGTTCGCCTGCGTCCTCGCGCCAGTGGTGCTGCACCAGGGCGACACGCACGGGTGCGGCGGCGGGTTCGTCGACACGGGCGAGGGAGACTGGCACCTCGGATGCTGTGATCAACTGCATGGTCCGAGAGTATGGCCGACGCCTGCCGGAACTTTCACATCGAAGCTTTGCGAGACTTGTCGAATGCGGATGAGCGAGTTCTGGCAAATGGTCGAGGAGGAGTTCGGCGACGGTTACGGTCGCGTCCTGGTCGACTCGCATGTGCTCGGCGAACTCGGCTACCGCACCGGCGCGGACGCGCTCGCCGACGGTACGCACCCCAAACATGTCTGGCGGGCGCTGTGCATCGAGATGGACGTGCCGAAGGAGCGCTGGCTCGGCCGCGACAAACCGATCCGTGAGGGTGGCCGCGCCGACTGAGTGGACTGCTTCGTCCGCAGCCGGCCGCGCGACACGCGGGAACCATCTTCGTACGCGTGTTCGACCTCGTGGCGTAGGGTTGTCCACAGGTGCCGATCCAAGGTCACTTCGTCCACAGGCGTGCGGATGGGAGCGGTGGTTGTCGGTGGTGCCACCTAGCGTCTGACCTCATCCGAACACACACGCAGGTTCCGGACGGTCGCCGGTAGGCGCGTTCACCACGAGATTCAATGAGGAGCACCGCTCATGGCAGCAGCAACAGGCACCCGGCTCGACCCCACCGACAACTCGCACAAGATCAAGTCGCTCGACGCCGTCATGGCCCAGATCGAGAAGGCCCACGGCAAGGGCTCGGTCATGCGCCTCGGCGACGACATCCGTCCGCCGATCGAGGTCATCCCGACCGGTTCGATCGCACTCGATGTCGCGCTCGGCATCGGCGGTCTGCCCCGCGGTCGCGTGGTGGAGGTCTACGGCCCGGAGTCCTCCGGTAAGACGACGGTCGCGCTGCACGCGGTGGCGAACGCGCAGAAGAACGGCGGTATCGCCGCCTTCATCGACGCCGAGCACGCGCTCGACCCCGAGTACGCCAAGAAGCTCGGCGTCGACATCGACTCGCTCCTGGTCAGCCAGCCCGACACCGGTGAGCAGGCGCTTGAGATCGCCGACATGCTGATCCGCTCCGGTTCGCTCGACATCATCGTCATCGACTCCGTCGCGGCGCTCGTGCCGCGCGCCGAGATCGAGGGCGAGATGGGCGACAGCCACGTGGGTCTGCAGGCCCGCCTGATGAGCCAAGCGCTGCGCAAGATCACCGGTGCCCTCAACAACACCGGCACCACCGCGATCTTCATCAACCAGTTGCGCGAGAAGATCGGCGTCATGTTCGGCTCGCCCGAGACCACCACGGGTGGAAAGGCGCTGAAGTTCTACGCGTCCGTTCGCCTCGACGTGCGTCGCATCGAGACCCTGAAGGACGGCACGGACGCAGTCGGTAACCGCACGCGCGTCAAGGTCGTCAAGAACAAGGTGTCGCCGCCGTTCAAGCAGGCCGAGTTCGACATCCTCTACGGCCAGGGCATTTCCCGAGAGGGTGGGCTGATCGACATGGGTGTCGAGCAGGGCTTCGTCCGCAAGGCCGGCGCCTGGTACACCTACGACGGTGACCAGTTGGGGCAGGGCAAGGAGAACGCTCGCAACTTCCTCAAGGACAACCCCGACATGACCGACGAGTTGGAGCGCAAGATCAAGGAGAAGCTCGGCGTCGGTCCGAGGACCGAGGAAGAAGCCGAGTCGGTTGCCGAGCCGGTCGACCTGACCGCCGGCACCGGTAAGTCCGGCAAGCCGGTGCTCAAGGACGTCTCGGTCGACTTCTGATCGGTTCGATGAATCCTTTCGACCGACAGTCGAGTCCGCCGGATTTCGTTGATCCGGCGGACTCGGCCGCATCGGTACCCGTCGATGAATCCCCTTGGGGTGAAACGTCGCCCGACGACACCGAATCGCCTGCACGCGGTCCGCGGCAACGACGAAGAGGCGGACATCGCCGGCGCGGTGCCGGCGGCGACCAGGAGCGCCGACGACAGGTGCCCGCTCCCGAACAAGACCCGGACGCCAACCCGTACGACGTCGCGAAGACGATCGTGCTGCGTCAGCTCACGATGGCCCCGCGCAGCCGGAAACAGTTGGCCGACAAGCTTGCTCAGCGCGGGTGCGACGAAGACATCGCGAACGCGGTCCTCGACCGGATGACCGAGGTAGGGCTGATCGACGACGAAGCCTACGCCCGGATGCTGGTGCGTTCGCAACAGGCCGGCCGTGGCCTCGCCAAACGTGCGCTCGCCCAGGAACTGCGCAAGAAGGGCGTGGATGACGAGATCACCCGAGCCACGTTGGACGAGGTCGATCCCGAGGAGGAGAAGGAGCGCGCCCGCGCGCTCGTCGCCAAGAAGATGCGTTCGATGCACGGGCTGGAAGCCACCGTGCAGACCAGACGGTTGGCCGGCATGCTCGCCCGCAAGGGCTACTCCTCGTCGATCTCCTGGGCAGTGATCCGTGAGGCGATCGCCACGGCGCCCGAGCATGAGCGCGACTGAGTTCGCCGGGATGCGCGCGTCGGGCACGCTCGTGTGGAGAACTCGAACGCGACCGAGGGAACGCCTCTAACCTCGCGCCATGCGAGTCCGGAACCCCAGCGCCTGGATCTGTTCGGCGGTGGCCACACCGACGCTGGGATTCGGCCCCACCCCGCTGACGCCGTACCCTTGATCGGTCATGACGAACGCGGCGAAGACCTACGAAGTGCGCACCCACGGGTGCCAGATGAACGTCCACGATTCCGAACGGATCAGTGGCCTGCTGGAGTCCGCGGGCTACGTCGACGTTGCGTCGGTGTCGTCCGACACTCGTCCCGATGTCCCCGACGTCGTCGTCTTCAACACCTGCGCGGTCCGTGAGAACGCCGACAACAAGTTGTACGGATCGCTCGGCCACCTGCGTCCGTGGAAGGACATCAACCCCGACCTGCAGATCGCCGTCGGTGGTTGTCTGGCCCAGAAGGATCGTGCCTCCATCGTCGATCGCGCGCCCTGGGTGGACGTGGTCTTCGGCACCCATAACGTCGGCGCGCTGCCGGTGCTGTTGGAACGCGCCCGGCACAACGCTGAGGCCCAGGTCGAGATCCTCGAATCGCTCGAGACCTTCCCCTCCACGTTGCCGACACGCCGCGATTCCGCGTACAGCGGTTGGGTGTCGATCTCGGTCGGCTGCAACAACACCTGCACCTTCTGCATCGTCCCTGCCCTGCGCGGCAAGGAAAAGGACCGCCGTCCGGGCGAGATCCTCGCCGAGATCCAGGCGCTGGTAGATCAGGGGGTCGTCGAGATCACCCTGCTCGGGCAGAACGTCAACAGCTATGGCGTGGAATTCGGTGACCGTCAGGCGTTCAGCAAGTTGCTGCGTTCCTGCGGCGACATCGAAGGGCTCGAGCGAGTGCGGTTCACCTCACCGCACCCGGCGGCCTTCACCGACGACGTCATCGATGCAATGGCCGAGACCCCGAATGTCATGCCGTCGTTGCATATGCCGCTCCAGTCGGGTTCGGACAAGGTGCTGCGTGAGATGAAGCGCTCGTACCGATCGGCGAAGTTCCTCGGCATCCTCGACCGGGTGCGCGACCGCATCCCACACGCTGCCATCACCACCGACATCATCGTCGGGTTCCCGGGCGAGACCGAGGCCGACTTCGAGGAGACGATGCGCGTCGTCCGCGAGGCCCGCTTTTCCTCGGCGTTCACCTTCCAGTACTCCATCCGGCCCGGCACGCCGGCTGCGACGATGCCCGAACAACTTCCGAAAGCCGTTGTGCAGCAACGGTTCGACCGGTTGCTGCAGTTGCAGGAGGAGATCTCCTGGGCCGAGAACCGCAAGATCGAGGGCCGCACCATCGAGGTGCTCGTCGCGCCGACCGAGGGACGCCGCGACAGCCGGACCGGGCGCATGTCCGGTCGCGCGGAGGACAACCGCCTCGTCCACTTCGCAGTGCCGACCGGGGAGGGCGCCGAGCTGCCGCGTCCGGGCGACTTCGCCACCGTCGACGTGACCTACGGTGCCGGGCACCACCTGATCGCCGACGGTGTGCTGGGCGGCGGAACGTTTTCCGTCCGCCGCTCCCGAGGAGGTGACGCGTGGGAGGCGTTGCAGGAAGGCAAGGCCGACGGCGCGACCGTCAAGCCCAAGGTCGCACTCGGCATGCCCTCGATCGGACAACCCGCACCCGTGCAGGTTCCTGCCTGCGGTATCGACTGACCCTTCGGGTTGTCGGTGCCGTACGGCACGGTGAGATACATGACTACTCCGAAGATCACCTTCCGCACCGTCGCCATCGACACTCCTGACCCGAACAAGCTCGCTCGGTTCTACTGCGATCTGACCGGCGGGAAGATTCTGCGGGCCGACGACGAATGGGTCGAGACCGAGCACAATGACGGCCACCGGCTGTCCTTCCAGCTCGCTACCGACTTCGTCGCCCCCACCTGGCCCGACCCGAAGGTGCCGCAGCAGATGCACCCCGACTTCTACGCCTGCGAGTACGGCCCCGCACACGAGCACGCGCTGTCGCTCGGGGCGAAGCTGCTCGAGGACGAATCGGGCCACGAAGGCTTCCGCGTGTACGCCGACCCGGACGGGCATCCGTTCTGCATCTGCCTCGACGGTTGACCCACCGCACCGCGACTCGACCCGTCCGCCGATGTCGCACCCACGAGGTGGACACTGGCAGGCGTGAGTTTTCAGGGGTACCGGCGCGGCGACGTCGGCTACCGCAACATCACCCTGGCTCTGTTCGCGGCCGGCATGGCGACCTTCGTGGCGATGTACTCGGCTCAGGCCGTCCTGCCGGAACTGTCGGACGAATTCTCCGTCGGCCCGGCGACCTCCGCTCTCGCGATCTCGGCCACCACCGGGTTGTTGGCGCTCGCGATCATCCCGGCCAGTGCGCTGTCCGAACGATTCGGACGCGTCCGGGTGATGGCCTTCGCAGCGCTGGCCTCCGCGCTGCTCGGATGCCTCATGCCGCTGGCAGCTTCGATGGAAGTCCTGTTGCTGCTGCGCGGCTTGCAAGGCCTGTGCCTCGCCGGGGTGCCCGCCACCGCGATGGCCTACCTCGCAGAGGAGGTCGACGCCGAACATCTCGGTAGCGCGATGGGGCGCTACATCGCCGGCACCACTGTCGGCGGTCTCAGCGGACGGGTGCTGGCCGCTCTCGTGTTGGACCACGCGAGTTGGCGATGGGCGCTCGAAGCAGCCGGTATCGCGGCCCTCGCGTTCACCGGGCTGTTCCTGTGGCGGGCGCCGGCGTCCCGGTTCTTCGTGCCACAACCTGTCGGTCTACGCGCGACCACTACGAATGTTGTCGGCCACCTGCACAACGCCCGCCTCGTCGCGTTGTACGTGACGGCGTTTCTGCTGATGGGTGGATTCGTCGCGGTCTACAACATGATCGGATTCCGTTTGAGCGCAGCGCCGTTCGGACTGCCGCAGTCCGCCGTCGGGCTGGTGTTCCTGCTCTATCTGGCGGGTACGGTCTCGTCGGCCGCCGCGGGACGATTGGCCGACCGTTTCGGGCGCAAGACCGTCCTCGTCGTCGCTGAGCTGGTGGCGGTGATCGGACTACTGATCACGCTGCCGGCGAACCTGCCCGCCGTACTCGGGGGAGTCCTGCTGTTCACAGCAGGCTTCTTCGCAGCGCACTCGGTGGCCAGCGGTTGGGTCGGCGCAACCGCCGACGCACACCGCGCCGAGGCGAGCGCGCTCTATCTGTTCGCCTACTATCTCGGGAGTTCGGTGCTCGGCGCTCTGGCCGGTCTGTGGTTCGCGGCCGACGGCTGGGCGGGCGTCGTCGTCTACGTCGGCGTGCTGTTCGCGCTGGCGCTTGCACTGGCCGTGAACATTCCGTTGCTGCGAAGGCGACGCGCGGCTACTCGTGCGTCGGGCGTATCCTGATCCGCATGTCGAACACTTTCGCCCAGGGGTGGTGGCCGTCCTCCTAGGCGGCCGCGTCGACATACCCACTTCATTCGCGCCGCCTCGCACGAGGCGGCGTTTCGCATGCGCGAGCGTCTCGACGGGCGGGGCGGCTGTTTCGATCAGGAGCAGAACCATGTCAGACGAATCCTTCGAGGCCGCCCGGGTCCGCAGCAACACGGTGCAGGCGGTGATCGACGGTCCCGACTCACCGGCCCGCCGAAAGCTGCGGGTGCTCACCGGTGACCGACCGACGGGCCCGCTGCACGTCGGTCACTACCTCGCCAGCATCCGCAACCGGGTCGAGTTGCAGGACAAGGGAATCGACTCCTTCGTCATCATCGCCGACTACCAGGTGATCACCGACCGGGACGCCGTCGGTGAGTTGGGGACGAACGTCTTCGGCTGCGTCCTGGACTACCTCGCCGCCGGCATCGATCCGGCACGGACGACTATCTTCACCCACTCCGCGGTGCCTGCGCTCAACCAACTCATGCTGCCGTTCCTGTCGTTGGTGACCGACGGCGAACTTCGCCGGAACCCGACGGTGAAGGACGAACTCGCGGCCACCGACGGGCGTCCGATGTCCGGCCTGCTGTTGACCTATCCGGTGCACCAGGCGGCCGACATTCTCTTCTGCCATGGGAATGTGGTGCCGATCGGCAAGGACAACCTGCCGCACGTCGAGCAGACCCGGGTGATCGCACGTCGCTTCAACAACCGGTACGCCGGTGGCGAGACGGTGTTCGCCGAGCCGGACGCTCTGCTCACCGAATCGCCGCTGTTGCTCGGGCTGGACGGCACCAAGATGAGCAAGTCGAAAGGCAACACGATCACCCTCGCGATGACGGCGGACCAAACCGCTGCCGCCGTCCGGAAGGCACGCACCGATTCCGAGCGGGTGATCACCTACGAACCTGATCGCCGTCCCCAGGTTGCTTCGTTGTTGGAGATCGCCGCAGGGTTCGACGGTCGTGCGCCCGGTGAGCTCGCTGCGCAGATCGGGGACGCAGGTGCAGCCGGGCTGAAGAAGCTCGTCACCGATGCGGTCAACGAAGGACTTCGCGACCACCGTTCGCGCCGAGCCGAGTTGGCTGCCGATCCCGCGTACCTGCACACCGTGTTGCGTCAGGGGAACGAACAAGCGAACGCGGTGGCAGATGCCACGCTCGCGACGGTCCGTGCAGTGATGCGGATGAACTACTGACGGGTGCTCGGGTCCTCGCTCAGGAGTATGCGCGCAGTGCGTCCGCGATCATCCGATGACCCTGGGCTTCGAAGCCCTCGTCACGTACCTGGAAGGCCCAGGCGGCCGTGCCGATCGCCTCACGGATCAGCATGCGGTGCCACGCGTCCGGCTCGCGTGGATCGCCGCCGTACCCGTCGAGAAACGCGGTTTCGAGATCGCGACGCCCGACGAACTGCTGGGTCGCCAAGCGTGCGAAATCGCTTGCGGCAGGACGGTGCTCGGCGCGTCCGAAGTCGATGATCCGGATCGTGCTCTCGTCGTCCAGCCAGTTGCGCGGCTGCCAGTCACCGTGCGTCGGGACGAGGGTCACCGGGGGAGTCGGCCACGACGCAATGACTTCCCGCAGCCTTGTCTCGGTGATGGGCTCGATGCGGTGCGGCTTGTCGAGCCAGGCGAGGGCCTTCTTCCGCAGTGCTTCTTCGTATCCGATGTCGACCTGTGAAGTGCTGGAATGGATGCGGGCAAGGAGCGCGCCGGCCTGCCGGTAGGTCTCGGGCTCCGATTCGCTCGCCGTGTTCTCGACGAGTTGTCCGGGAAGGTATTGGGTCACGAGCAGGCGTGCGTCGGCGTCCTCGTGGAGCAGCACGGGCGCGTGACCTGTCGACGCGAGCACGGGCACCCACTCGCGATGCGCTGCGATCTCTCGCACCAGGTGATGGTTGTCCTGGCCGGACGCCTTGATGATCACCCGTCGCCCGTCTGCTGTGACGCCCTCCTGGACGACGGTGTCGACCAGCCCCCAGCTGTGGTCCCGGACGATCTCGATGCCGGGGCACCATGATTCGAGGAGCAGGTGCTGTTCGGCGCTGAGGGTCGACATGTCGGCCAGCCTACGAAGCGGCCGGAAGATTGGAGAATCCGCGCACCCTCGGTGGATCCGCGCACTTTGCACCCAGTGCGTCAGGCTGTTGTGAGACAGCTGGGTGGGGAAAGGATTTCCCTGATGGTTTCTGATGAGGTGCCGTTTCGTCCGTCGCGTCATGCGGCTTTCACTGATGAGCAGCGGTGGGCTCTGCTGCTGGAGCATGACCAGTGCCTCGAGCGTGGTGCGAAGGCCGCGTTCCTGCGTAGGGTCGGTGTCACGCCGTTCTCGATCAAGAAGTGGTCGATGTGGCGGGACGCTGGCCGGTTGGTCGACCCGGCCACCAAAGAGCCAACGACGGTAGCGAGGCACGTGTTGAAATATGACGAACGCGTTGAGCTGGAACGGTTGCGGCGTGAGAACCAGCGGTTGCAACTAGAACTGGAGCAATCGCAGTCCGCGGTGGAACTGCTGGGAAAAGCTGCCGCGCTCTTGGAGGGATTGGCCAAGAGCGCGGGCCCCAACCAGGAGGAACCACCACCCCGCCCGGGGATGCCGGACTGGTTGAGAGACCCCGATACTTCGAGGTTGCCGCCGATACCGTCACGGCCCTCGGCTATGCCGGAGTGAGCATCGTCCAGGGTTGTGCCTGGCTGGGGATCGCTCGGTCGTCCTACTACCGATATCTCAATCCGCCCCCACGGATCGGGGTGGTGGTGCCCCACACGGAACGGGCGTACCCCAACCGTGTCACCGCTGCCGAGGCGAAGGCCGTGGTGCAGGCCCTCAACACGGTCGAGTTGGCAGGGTTATCGATCCGGCAGGCACACTTCGAACTACTGGATCAGGGCGTGTACCTGTGTTCGTTGCCCTCGATGCACCGCATCATGCGTCGCGAAGGGCAGTCCAGTGATCGCCGCCGGCACACCGCGCACCGCGGGTACGGTGCACGGTCCACTCCCCGGTTGCACGCCACCGCCCCGGGACAAGTGTGGTGCTGGGACATCACCAACCTGCCCGGTCCAGGACGGATGAGTTTCAAGCTGTACTCGATGATCGATCTGTACTCGAGGTACGTGGTCGGGTACCGCGTCGAGCACGTCGAGGACCACCGGTTCACCCAGGAACTGTTCAACAACGCGTTCACCGCCCAGCAGGGCACACCGCAGGTCATCCATGCCGACAACGGTGGCGTGATGCGAGCCGGGACCGTGCGAGAACTGCTGGCCACGATGCACGTCCACGCCTCGTACTCACGCCCTCGGGTGTCGAACGACAACGCGTTCGCCGAGGCGTTGTTCAAAACGGTGAAGTACGACCTGGACTACCCCGAAGAGTTCGACTCCTTAGAACACGCGCGGCAGTGGAGTGCCGAGTTCTTCGACCGGTATAACACCCGCCACCACCACGCCGGCCTCGCCGGACACACCCCGGCCCGAGTCCACCACGGCACCTGGAGCAGTACCCACGACCAGTGGGCAACCACCAAAGCCGCCTACGCCGCCAAGCACACCGCCCGGCACCACAAACCGCCGATCACGCACATGCCCCCAGACACCGTCTGGATCAACAAACCCAACACACCCAACCCACAGCTGTCCCAAACAGCTTGATTCATTCCGTGCAAGGTGCGCGGATCACCGCAGGGTGCGCGGATTCTCGTCCCGGGGAAGGTCAGTCGCCCTTCACATTGACGATCTGCCGCAGCGTGTGCCGCACCTCCACCAGGTCGGCGGCGTCCGCCATCACCTGGTCGATGTCCTTGTACGCCTGCGGGATCTCGTCGATGAACGCGTCGGTGTCCCGGTACTCGATGCCGACCATCGCCTCCTGGAGCTGCTCCCGGGTGAAGGTCTTGCGGGCCTTGCTCCGCGAGTACTCCCTGCCGGCACCGTGCGGGGAGCTGTTGAGTGACAACGGGTTTCCCTTGCCGACCACGACGTAGGACGCGGTGCCCATGGAGCCCGGGATCAGGCCCGGACGACCCGCCTCGGCGTTGATCGCACCCTTCCGGGACAACCAGACCTGCTTGCCGAAGTGGGTCTCCTGCTCGGTGTAGTTGTGGTGGCAGTTGATGCGTTCCTGCTGCTGCACCGGCACACCCATCCAGTACTCCAGCTGGGTGATCACCCGGTCCATCATCTCCTCCCGGTTCAGCAACGCGTAGTGCTGTGCCCACCGCAACTGCCGGATGTAGGCCCAGAACTCGTCCGTGCCCTCGACCAGGTATGCAAGGTCGTTGTCCGGCAACGAGATCCACCACTTCTGCGCCAACTGCTGGGCGACCTTGATGTGGTGTGACGCGATCTTGTTGCCGACGCCCCGCGAACCCGAGTGCAGGAACAGCCAGACCCGATCCTGCTCGTCCAGGCTCACCTCGATGAAGTGGTTGCCAGAACCCAACGAGCCCAGCTGCAGGTCCCACTTGCCGGCGTACTTCGCCGGGTCGAAACCTGCGTCCGTCGCCATGGCCGCGAGCTCGTCGACCCGTGCCTGGGTGTGCTCGCGCGAGATCTTCCGGTTGACGCCGCCCGCCGACAGCGGGATCGACCGCTCGATCTGCTTCCGCAGCTTCGACAGGTCACCCGCCATGTCGGCCTTGGTGAACTGGGTCCGCACCGCGATCATGCCGCAGCCGATGTCCACACCGACCGCCGACGGGATGATCGCTGCCTGCGTCGGGATGACCGAACCGACGGTTGCTCCCCGGCCCAGGTGTGCGTCCGGCATCAGCGCGAGGTGCGGGAAGATGAAGGGCATCGACGCCGTCAGTTCTGCCTGCTCGCGCGTGTTGTCCTCCAGGATGCTTGCCCAGTTCCAGAGCCGCTCGTTGATCTTCTGCATGGTCGTACTCCCTTCGTTCTCATCCCACACTCATCAGGTGTGCGTGGGTGTGTTCTTCGTAACCGAGGATTGACGTCCGGATGCCGTCGAATGATGCATCGAATGCGAATGTTGTTGTCGGACAACGAGCAATGCCCGGTGGCGGACCACCGGGCATTGCTCGTCGTATCGACGTCAGTCGATCCTGGACGAATCATCGTCGGTGGCGCCGAACTGCTTCAGGCAGCCCGAATTGCCCTCACGCTCTTGGCGGCGAGGGCTGAGGCTCCCATCCAGGGTCAGCGCCGTGATCGACATGCCGGGAAGTCTGGGCCCGCCGTCGTGTCCTGTGCAACCGATTAATCGGCGAGTTCTAGGCTGATCGCCATGTTGCGAGCGGTACAGGTGCGCATCACCGGACGCGTCCAAGGGGTCTTCTTCCGTGCCTCCTGCGCCGAGTACGCCCGACAGCTGGGGGTGCGCGGATGGGTGCGCAATGAGCCGGACGGCACCGTGCTGGCTCACTTCGAGGGCGGCTGGAACTCGATCGAGGAGATCGTGCAGTGGTGCCGCAAAGGTCCGCGACGAGCCGACGTCACAGACGTCGAGGTGACCAAGGTGGCGCCCATCGGAGCCGACGGATTCGACGTCGACCGTGAGTGATTCAGGAAACCTGATCGCCGTCATCGGTCCGACCGCGAGCGGCAAATCGGACCTCGGCGTCGCGCTCGCCGAAAGACTCGGGGGAGAAGTTGTCAACGCCGACGCGTCACAGCTCTACCGCGGAATGGACATCGGCACGGCGAAGATGCCGCTCGAGCAGCGGCGCGGAGTGCCGCACCACCAGCTGGACGTCCTGGAGGTGACCGAGGAGGCGAGTGTCGCTGCCTATCAACGTGATTCCCGGCGTGACATCGACAGCATCCTCGATCGCGGACATGTCCCCGTGCTGGTAGGCGGCACCGGGCTCTACGTCCGTGCGGCGCTCGACGTCCTCGACATCCCACCCACCGACCCCGGGGTACGGGAACACTTCGAGCGGCGGGTCGCTACCGAGGGGATTCTGGCGCTGTACTCCCTACTGAGACAACGGGATCCGAATGCAGCGGCCAACATCCTGCCGAGCAACGAGCGCCGTGTGATCCGTGCTCTGGAGGTCATCGAGCTGACCGGTCGCCCGTTCAGCGCGACCATGCCGAGGCGCGAATTTCTCCGTCCCACAGTGATGCTCGGACTCGATGCCGATCGCGGCGTGCTCGACCAGCGCATCGACCGGCGCACGAGGGGGATGTGGGACGAGGGTCTGGTCGACGAGGTGCGAGCACTCGACGCAACAGGGCTCCGGAACGGACGGACCGCGAGCCGGGCGATCGGATACGCGCAGGTGTTGCGGCAACTCGACGCCGAACTCACCGAGGCTGAAGCGATCGAGGACACCGCACGTGCCACCAAGCGACTGGCCCGGCGGCAGTTCTCCTGGTTCCGGCCCGACCCGAGGATCACCTGGTTGCCGCACGACGCGTCCGACCTGGTGGACTGTGCGCTCGAGGTGATCGCGTCCTCGCGCACAATGGACGCGTGACCACCATCGACTTCGTCAAGGGCCACGGCACGCAGAACGACTTCGTTCTCGTGCCCGATCACGAGGGACGCCTCGACCTCACCCCGCAGGAGGTGACCTTCCTGGCCGATCGCCGGGCCGGCATCGGTGGCGACGGAGTGATCCGGGTTGCTCCGATCGGGGCGGCACCCGACGACGTCCGCGAGCAGTGCCCGGACGCGCGATGGTTCATGGACTACCGCAACAGCGACGGCTCGGTCGCGGAGATGTGCGGCAACGGCACCCGTGTTTTTGCGCGGTACCTGGTCGACGCCGGCCTCGAACGCGCGGATGTCTTCGAGATCGCGACGCGGGCCGGTCAGAAGCGGATCACCCGGTTCGGTGACGGTTTCGCCACCGACCTCGGGCCGTGGCGCTTGTCGCGGGAGGTCGAGGCCCAGGAGCGTGGAATGGATTCCGTGGTCCAGGTGCACGGGGCACCCGACCCGCTGCCCGCGCTCAGCCTCGACCTCGGCAACCCGCACACCGTGGTCGCGCTCCCGCCGTCCATCGACCTCGGCGCCCTTGACCTGACCCGTGCTCCGCAGGTCGACCCGCACCCCGAGCACGGCACGAACGTCGAGTTCGTCCGCGCGATCGAACACGCCCACATCTCCATGCGGGTGCACGAACGCGGTGTGGGCGAGACGCTGAGCTGTGGCACCGGCGCAGCTGCTGCGGCGCTCGCGATCTGGTGGTGGGGCGGTCGTCCGTCCGATCAACTCGACTGGCTCGTGGATGTACCGGGAGGACGTCTCGGCGTCCAGATCGCGGGTGATCGGGTGGCGCTGTCCGGACCCGCCGTTCTTGTCGCCCTCGGCACCGTCGAGCTGCCGGACCCGGTCGGGGTCAGTGACGGTGCGTGACGCGCAGGATCCGGAAGCCCCGGACGCTGGTGAACCGATCGGCGACCAAGCCGTCGAGGTTCTCGTTCAGCCATTTCTGCAATGAGTCCGAACCGAGGTTGCGCTGCACCACCAGATAGGCCTCGCCGTCGTCCGACAGTCGCGGCAACCAGGCGCGCAACAGGTCGTGCAACACCGCCTTGCCGACCCGGATCGGCGGGTTCGACCAGATCAGATCGAACCGGACGTCCGCCGGCACCTCGTCCGCAGTGGACACCCGAATGTTCCTTAGCCCCAACGATTCTGCGTTGAGTCGAGCCAGATCCATCGCACGCTCGTTCACGTCCACCGCATGCACGATCGCGGCCGGCGAATACAACCCCAGGCTCAGAGCCATCGGTCCCCAACCGCACCCGAGGTCGAGGAAAGTGCCGGACGCCGGGGGCTGCGGAGCGTGCTGCAGCAGCACCGAGGTGCCTTGGTCGATCCGGTCGGGCGAGAAGATTCCCGGCGCAACCTGGACGGCGTGTGTCGAACCCGCCAACGGGACGTTGATCGTCCTGCGCTCGTCAGCGCTGGCGGGTTCGGCGCTGAAGTAGTGATCGGTGCCTGACATCGGTCCCAACCTATCGGCGGGGTAGCGATGTGCATCCGGACGCCTGACATTTGGCATAAAGAACTCGCTCGAACGGTTGAAGCTTGCGACACTGAGGGGAACATGACTTCGCAACACGATTTCTTCAACCGCCGCGCCGATGCGCTCGCCGACTCCGAGTTCGACGTCCAGTACGACCAGGACGGCTTCTTGCTGGAGGACGGCACCGAGCACCGCGACGGCGACCAACTCGACCGCGCCGAACGTGCGGCCCTTCGCCGTGTGGAGGGCCTGTCGACCGAACTGCAGGACGTCACCGAGGTCGAGTACCGCCAGCTGCGTCTGGAGCGCGTGGTGCTCGCCGGCGTCTGGACCGAGGGAACCGTCGAGGACGCCGACAACTCGATGCGTGAACTCGCCGCCCTCGCCGAGACCGCGGGTTCGACCGTGCTCGCCGGTGTGATGCAGCGTCGCAGCAAGCCCGACCCGAGCACCTGGATGGGATCGGGCAAGGCCGCCGACCTGCGCGCGATCGTCATCGCCGAGGGCGCCGACACCGTCATCGCCGACGGTGAGCTCAGCCCCGGCCAGCGGCGTGCCCTGGAGGACGTCGTCAAGGTGAAGGTCATCGACCGCACGGCGCTGATTCTCGACATCTTCGCCCAGCACGCGAAGTCCAAGGAAGGTAAGGCGCAGGTCGAGCTCGCCCAGCTGCAGTACCTCCTGCCGCGACTTCGTGGTTGGGGTGAGTCGATGTCCCGGCAGGCGGGTGGTCAGGCCGCCGGCGGCCAGGGCATGGGTTCGCGAGGCCCGGGTGAGACGAAGATCGAGCTCGACCGCCGCCGCATCAACACCCGCATCGCCAAGCTCAAGCGCGAGATCGCTTCGATGAAGACGATCCGTGACACCAAGCGCCACGGCCGCAAGGCGAACGAGGTGCCGTCGGTCGCGATCGCCGGTTACACCAACGCCGGCAAGTCCTCGATCCTCAACCGGCTCACCGGTGCCGGCGTCCTGGTGCAGAACCAGCTGTTCGCCACCCTCGACCCGACCGTGCGTCGCAGCGAGACCGCCGACGGACGTCCGTACACCCTCGCCGACACCGTCGGATTCGTGCGCAACCTGCCGCACCAACTCGTGGAGGCGTTCCGTTCGACGCTGGAGGAGGTCGGCGAGTCCGACCTGCTGTTGCACGTCGTCGACGGGTCACACCCCGACCCGCAGGCGCAGATCTCCGCGGTGCGTGAGGTGCTTGCCGAGGTGGGCGCGACCGACGTCAAGGAGGTCGTGGTCGTCAACAAGTCGGACGTCGCCGACCCCGAGGTGGTCGACCGGCTGTTGCGCTCGGAGAAGTACGCGATCGCGGTGTCCGCTCACACCGGCGCCGGGTTCGCCGAGTTGCTCGAACTCATCGATCGTGAGTTGCCGCGCCCGCAGATCCGGGTCGAGGTGCTGCTGCCCTACTACCGCGGCGACCTGCTGAGCCGGTTGCACGACGAGGCCGACGTGATCAGCAGCGAGCACACCGGCGAGGGCACCCACGTGCACGCGAAGGTGAACCCTTCGCTGGAGTCGGCGCTCGAGGAGTACCTCGTCCGGGTGGCTGCCGAGTAAGAGGCCTGCCACCGGTAGGCCACAATGGCGAACCATGCAGCGATTCATGCTCCACAGCAAGATCCACCGTGCGACGGTCACCCAGGCCGACCTGCACTACGTGGGTTCGTTGACGATCGACCGTGACCTGATGGACGCGGCCGACCTCCTTCCGGGTCAGCAGGTCGATGTCGTCGACGTCGACAACGGCAACCGCCTCACCACGTACGCGATCGAGGGTGAGCGGGGCACCGGCATCCTGTGCATCAACGGTGCCGCGGCCCGCTTGATCAGTCCGGGCGACACCGTGATCGTCATCGCGTACGCCGCGATGGACGACGCCGAGGCCCGTTCGTTCGAGCCGAATGTCGTGTTCGTCGACAAGCAGAACCGCATCGTGCAGGTCGATCATGACCCGGGCGACGTGCCGGAGGGCTTCGGACTGTCGACCTCTGCGGTCACCCACCGCTGACCTTCCTCGACATCCCCATGCACACCCCCACGGACGCGCCCATGCACACCCCCACGGACGCGCCCGGTGTTTCCACAACCGGCGCGTCCGATGTCGTCCGCACCGGACACCAGACCTAGGCTTGCAGGATGCCGGCCTCCAATTCGACGTCCTCCTCGAGCTCGATCGATTCGTTGATGGAGGCCGCAGTCGCGGCTGTGGGTGGAGCGCCCCGTCCGGGGCAGCAGCAGATGACCGAAGCGGTCGCCAAGGCGTTCGACGACGAGCATCACCTGCTCGTCCAGGCCGGCACCGGCACCGGTAAGTCGCTGGCCTATCTCGTGCCGTCCATCGTGCACGCCAACGCGACCGGCAAGCCCGTCATCGTCGCCACCGCGACGCTCGCGTTGCAGGCGCAGATCGTCGGGCGCGACCTGCCGGTGCTCGCCGAAGCCCTGCGTCCGGTGCTCGGCCGGCGCCCCACCTACGGACTGGTCAAGGGGCGCCGCAACTACCTGTGCCAACACAAGCTCGTCGGTGGTTACCCCGACGACGAAGAAGACAGCCTGTTCAGCACCGGTGCGGTCGACCAGCAACTCGGACGCCTGGAGAAGGAGATCGTCCGACTGCGTGAATGGGCCGGCGAGACCGACACCGGTGACCGCGACGATCTCGTGCCAGGCGTCAGCGAACGCGCTTGGCGTCAGGTGTCGGTCACGGCCCACGAATGCCTCGGATCGACCTGCCCGATGGTGCAGGAGTGCTTCGTGGAGAAGGCCCGCGCCGAGGCCAGGGACGTCGATGTCGTCGTCACCAACCACAGCTTCATGGCGATCGACTCCTTCGAGGGCCGCCAGATGCTGCCCGAACACGACGCGCTGGTCGTCGACGAGGCGCACGAACTCGTCGACCGGGTCACCTCCACCATCACCGACGAACTAACCGCGGGCATGGTGGCGAGCGCGGCGAAGAAGGCTGCCCGGTACGCCGACACCCAGGAGCTCGCCGACACCGGCGTCTTCCTCGGGGAGTCCTCGATCAGCTGGCCGAGGGACGTCTGCTCGGGCTGCCCGACAACCTGGCGCTCGCCGTCCAGCGCGTGCACGACAGCGCACGCAGCCTGTCCTCCGACCTCAAGCCCGACAAGCCGGCCGACAACGACGGCCCCCGACAGATGGCACGGGCCGCGGTCGACGAAGTGCTGGAGAACGCCGCACGCCTGCTCGAAGCACGTGAACTCGACGTCGCCTGGATCAGCCGCAGCGAGTACCGCGGCTCGGCACTCAATGTCGCACCGATGAGTGTGGCGATGCTGGTGCGCGACAAGATCTTCGGCGATCGCACGGTCGTGATGACCTCGGCCACGCTCGAACTCGGTGGATCCTTCGACTCAGTGGCCGGCACGCTCGGCCTGCGTGGTGAGGGTTCACCGGCCTGGGAGGGTCTGGACGTCGGCTCGCCGTTCGACTACCCGCAGCAGGCCATTGCCTACGTCGCCAAACACCTGCCGCCGCCCGGCCGCGACGGCACCTCCGACCAAGCGATTGACGAGATCGAGACCCTCATCCGGGCCGCCGGTGGACGCACGCTCGGGCTGTTCTCCTCCGTGCGCGCCGCGAAGGCGGCGACCGAGGCGATGCGCGAACGGTTCGGCGACGAGTTTCCGGTCCTGTGCCAGGGCGACGATCAGATGGGCACGCTCGTCAAACAGTTCGCCGCCGATCCGAAGACCTGCCTGTTCGGCACTCTCACCCTCTGGCAGGGCGTCGATGTGCCCGGTTCGGCCTGCCAACTGGTGATCATCGACCGAATCCCGTTCCCGCGTCCGGACGATCCGATCACCTCGGCGCGCTCGCAGGCGATCGCCGAACGCGGCGGCAACGGCTTCATGGCGGTGTCGGCCACCCACGCTGCCTTGCGTCTGTCACAGGGGGCCGGACGCCTGATCCGGCGCTCGAACGACCGCGGCGTGGTCGCGTTCCTGGACAACCGAATGGTCACTGCGCGGTACGCGGGCTTCCTGCAGAAGTCCCTCCCGCCGTTCTGGCCGACGACCGACCGCGACCTCGTGCTGCGTGCGCTCAAGCGACTGGACGAAACCGCCGACGCTCCGGTGGCGCCGGCGAAGAAGCCTGTGCCGCCTGCCGCCTCCAAGCCCGACGTTCAGGAGCGCTTCGACGCCGAAGCCGGTCGGGTTACGTCCACCGACGCCGGCGACTACGACGAACTCGTGTTCACCGATGACGAACCGGCCGACGCCGTGGAGACCCCGGAACGGCAGGCCGCCGAGGAACACCCGGCGCCCGAACCGCTGCCGGCGGTGCCGGCCGAGACCGATGTCGTCGTCGAACCGGCCCCTGCTCAGGGCGGGGAATGGACCAGCGACGACGACGAAGAGTTGTCGGACGGTGTCTCACTCGGCCTCGATGTCGATGAACTGGCCGACCATCTCGACCGGCCGGTGGCCGAGGTCGAGGCACGCCTGAAGAAGCTGAACCTCGGCTGACGACCAGCCGTCGGTCAGCGCAGGACGACGGTGCTCGAGCCGTTGAGGAACACCCGGTGCTCGGCGTGCCAGGTGAGAGCGCGCGCCAAGACCTGCGTCTCGACGTCCCGACCGGCCACGACCATGTGGTCGGGGGAGTAGGTGTGGTCGATGCGGGCCACGTCCTGCTCGATGATCGGGCCCTCGTCCAGATCCGGCGTCACGTAGTGCGCGGTCGCACCGATCAGCTTCACGCCGCGGTCGTGCGCCTGGTGATAAGGGCGAGCACCCTTGAAGCTGGGCAGGAACGAGTGGTGGATGTTGATCGCACGGCCCTCCAAGGTGCGGCACAGGTTGTCCGACAGCACCTGCATGTAGCGGGCGAGCACCACCAACTCGACGTCGTACTCCTGGACGAGTTCGAGGATGCGCGTCTCCGACTGCGCCTTCGTCTGCGCCGTCACCGGGATGTGGTGGAAGGGGATGTCATGGGTGGCGACGGTCTTCTGGAACGTCAGGTGGTTCGATCCCACCGCGACGATCTCGAGCGGCAACGAACCCACCTGCTGCCGGAACAACAGGTCGTTGAGGCAATGGCCGAGTTTGGACACCAGCACCAGTGCCCGGATCGGCTTACCGGCCGGCCACAGGCCCCATTCCATGCCGAATTCAGTTGCCACTGAGGTGAACCCGTCCTGCAGCGTGTCCAGTGAGTGCTTCTCGCACCGGAACACCAACCGGATGAAGAAGCGCCCGGTGGACGGGTCCTCGAACTGTTGGCACTCGTTGATGTTCGCGCCCTGCTCGACGAGGTAACCGGTCATCGCGTGGACGATCCCGGGTCGGTCGACGCACGTCGCGGTGAGGACGAAGTCGGACGGGTCGGACGGGTGGGTGCCCACAGTTGCTCCTACGGAAGGGTGAAGCCCCGAAGATAGGTCATCGCAGCGGTGAGGACGGTGTCGGACCAGGGTGAAAGAGTGTGCCCCATGAGTTCAGTGCCCCCGCTCGTGCTGATCAGCGGCCCCGAACAACTGCTTGCCGATCGCGCCCTGCGCAGCACCATCGACCTGGTACGCGAGACCGAGCCCGACGCGGAGGTGGTGCGAATCGACGCCGCCACCTACGAGCCGGGCGAACTCATGCTGCACATCAGCCCGAGCCTGTTCGGCGGGCTGAAGATCGTGGTCGCACGCGACCTGGACGAGGCCGGCGACGAACTGATCGACGAAGTCACCGCGCTCGCGAAGGCCCCGATGGACGGCGCCGTGCTCGTCGCTATGCACAAGAGCGGAAACCGCGGCAAGCGTGCGCTGGACGCACTCAAGAAGGGCGGCGCACGGGTCATCGAGGCGCCGGCGATCAAGTCCGATCGCGACAAGGCCTCGTTCGTCAGCAACGAGTTCCGCGCTGCTCGGCGCAAGGTCACTCCCGAGGCGGTGCAGGCGCTGTTGGACGCCGTCGGCAAGGACCTCGGCGAACTCGCCGCGGCGTGCGCACAGCTGATCGCCGACACGACCGGCGTCGTCGACGAGGAGCAGGTCGACGAGTACTACGGCGGCAAGGTCGAGGCGACCGGCTTCAAGGTCGCGGAGACGGCCGTCGCCGGCAACGCGGGGGAGGCGCTGCGCCTGTTGCGGCACGCGCTCGCGTCGGGTCTCGACCCGGTCCCGATCGTCGCGGTCCTCGCCGGACAGCTGCGTCAGATCGCGAAGGTCGCCTCGGCCGGCAACGGATCGTCCGCGGCGGTCGCCCGTGACCTGAGCATGGCCCCGTGGCAGGTCGACCGTGCACGCCGGTCGGCCCGCGGCTGGGACGGCGACCGGCTCGGCCGCGCGATCCAGGCCGTCGCGGCCGCCGACTTCGACGTCAAGGGTGGCGGACGCGACCCGGTCTACGCCGTCGAGCGGGCCGTGCTGACGATCTGCCGCGAGCGAACGGCACGCTGACGACGGGTAACGGCAGGTGAGCCGCGCCCGACCCGCGATTTGAGGGGATCACCGGCAGGCGTGTAGATTTGCTTCTTGCGTGCGCGTATTGGTCGTGCGCGCTCGCAGCAGTACCAACGCACCGAACTCGCCAGGGTCGTCCCCACGCCCCATCCGTTCCGGTGCGTCGTCGCCCTCTACGACAACCATCAGACCGAACTTTAGGAAGAACTTTCGTGGCAAACATCAAGTCGCAGATGAAGCGGATCAAGACCAACGAGATCCGCACCGAGCGCAACAAGGCCTACAAGTCGGAGCTTCGCACCTGGATCCGCAAGACCCGTGAGGCCGTTGCCGCCGGTGACGCCGACAAGGCGAAGGACGCCCTCAGGACCGCCGGCCAGAAGCTGGACAAGGCCGTCTCCAAGGGTGTCATCCACAAGAACCAGGCCGCGAACAAGAAGTCGGCGCTCACCAAGCAGGTGAACAGCCTCTGATTGCGGCTCCTTCGCAGTTCAGGCCCGTAGCAGGCGCTCGGCTTCTGCTACGGGCCTGATGCGTCCCGCCGCGTGAGCCTTGCGCTGTGGTCGCCTGGGTGCCACCACTGGGAGGCAGGGCCACCGTTCGTAGCAACGAAGCCCCGCACCGAACAGGTGCGGGGCTTCTGCGTCGGTCATCCGAAAGTCCGCAGGACTCGCGGGTCAGCGCGCGGGTCCTGCGGACTCTCGGGTCAGCTGAACGGCGGGCGGGCGTCGATGGCGACCGAGCGACGTCCGGCCCAACGCCAGATACGGGCCGCGCGGTCGCGGTCCTGCTCGGTGACCAGGTTGCCCATCCAGCGCAGCGCCAGAGTCATCAGGAAATCCGAGCGCATGCCGACCGGGCCGAGCGCAGTCAACAGCTTGGGGTTGCTGAACACTCCGGCGAGCCGGCGGGCCACGGAGAACGCCTCGCCGTAGTGCTCGGTCAGCAGCGCCGGCCATGCGGTTTCGAGCGGGTCGCCGGCGACGAGCATGTCGGCGATGAAGCGACCGGTCTCCAGGCCGTAGTCGATGCCCTCGCCGTTGAGCGGGTTGATGCACGCGGCGGCGTCGCCGATGAGTGCCCAGTTCGGGCCGGCGACGTTCGACACCGCCCCGCCCATCGGCAGCAGCGCGGACGTCGGGTTTCGCAGTTCGCCGGACAGGCCGAACTCGTCGCCGATGGTGTCGGCGTACACCTTCATCAGTGGCTTGATCGCCACGTCGGCCGGACGTTTGGATGTGGCGAGGGTACCCGCACCGAGGTTGACCGAACCGTCGCCGAGCGGGAACACCCAGCCGTATCCGGACAGAATCTGGCCTTGCTCGCCACGGAGCTCGAGGTGGGAGGAGATCCACGGGTCGTCGCTCATCGTCGAGGTGACATACGAGCGGCCGGCGACGGCGTACACGGTGTCGCGGTGCCATTCGCGCCCGAGCACCTTGCCGAGCGGGGAGCGCACACCGTCTGCGACGACCAGCCGCTCGCACTCGATCTCGAAGGTGCCCTCGGCGCCGCGGAAGGTGACGGCGCGGACTCGTCCGCCGTCCAGTCGAGTGTCGATCGCCCGCGCACCCTCGACCCCGACCGCGCCTGCCTTCAGGGCGGTGGTGCGGAGGTGGTCGTCCAACTCGGTACGCGGAACGGCCGATCCGCGGTCGGGCAGACCTTCGACCTGCGGCCAAGGCAGTTCGAGCCGCTGCCCGAACCCGTGTGCCCGCAGACCCTGGTTGACGGTGTGCGCGAAAACCCAGTCGGTGAGTCCGAGACGGTGGAGTTCACCGATCGCGCGAGGGGTGAGCCCGTCACCGCAGGTCTTGTCGCGGGGGAAGACCGCCGCGTCGGCGAGGACGACGTCCAGGCCGTAACGGGCGGCCCAGGTGGCCGCAGCCGAACCGGCGGGGCCGGCCCCGACGACGAGGACATCAGTGTGTGTCGCAGCGGGCATGGCAGCGATTCTCTCAGGGCCGTCGCGCGGTGCCAATTCGGCGTCGAACCGGCAGTGCCTGCTCCCGGGGCGGCAGGTCTCGCAGCTGCGATATTCTCTGCTGCATGCATCGCCTGCTTCTGCTTCGAACGCCGCGCTGAACAGACCGGACCTCAGCGCGGCCGCCCCTTGCCTGATGAGCGAGGGGCTTCTTGTTGGCACGGTTCGGTGCCGCAGAACGCGACACGGCAGACAACGAGCAGACGAAACGACGTGAGGGCACCATGAGCGACAGCAACCAGAGCGACACCCCGAAGTTCCGGTACACCGCGCAGACCGCCGGTGAGATCGAACGCCGCTGGCAGGACCGGTGGGAGGAGCAGGGCACCTTCCAGGCGCCTAACCCGAGCGGCCCGTGGGCCGACCCGTCCGCCGACGGCAAGCAGAAGTACTTCCTGCAGGACATGTTCCCCTACCCCAGCGGCGCGGGCCTGCACGTCGGCCACCCGCTGGGCTTCATCGCGACCGACGTCTGCGCGCGCTACCAGCGCATGACCGGCAAGAACGTGCTGTACACGATGGGCTTCGACGCCTTCGGCCTGCCGGCCGAGCAGTACGCGGTGCAGACCGGCCAGCACCCGCGCAAGACCACCGAGGACAACATCGTCACCTACCGGCGACAGCTGCGGCAGCTGGGGTTGTCGCACGATCTGCGCCGCTCGTTCGCGACGATCGATCCCGAGTACTACAAGTGGACGCAGTGGATTTTCCTGCGCATCTACAACTCCTGGCACGACGAGCGCGCGGGCAAGGCCCGACCGATTGAGGACCTGGTCTCGGCCTACGAAAGCGGTGAAATCGCCACCCCGAGCGGTGCGGCCTGGGCCGACCTGTCGGACGCCGAGCGCATCGCAGCCGTCGACGCACGCCGTCTGGCGTACAAGAAGGAAGTGCCGGTCAACTGGGCGCCCGGTCTGGGCACCGTCGTCGCCAACGAGGAGGTCACCAACGAGGGCCTGACCGAACGCGGCGACATGCCGGTCTTCCGGCGCAACCTGTCGCAATGGATGATGCGCATCACGGCGTACGCCGACCGCCTGATCGACGACCTGGACCGGCTGGACTGGCCCGAGTCGATCAAGGCCATGCAGCGCAACTGGATCGGGCGCTCGCAGGGTGCGGCCCTGCGCTTCCCGGTCAACGGCATCGACGCGTCCATCGAAGTGTTCACCACGCGTCCGGACACCATCTTCGGCGCCACCTTCATGGTGCTGGCCCCCGAACACCCGTTGGTCGACGCGATGACCCCCACGACGTGGCCCGAGGGCACCAAGCAGGCCTGGACCGGCGGCCACGGCGATCCGCGCACCGCGGTCGCCGACTACCGGCTGGCCGCCTCGCGCAAGAGCGAGGTCGAGCGGCAGGCCGACGAGAAGACCAAGACCGGAGTGTTCACCGGCACGTTCGCGACCAACCCGGTGACCGGGCGGCCGGTGCCGGTGTTCATCGCCGACTACGTGCTGATGGGTTATGGCACCGGCGCGATCATGGCCGTGCCCGGTCAGGACGAGCGCGACTGGGCTTACGCGTCCGCGTTCGACCTGCCGATCGTGCGTACCGTGCAGCCGTCCGACGGCCATCCCGACGACCAGCCTTTCACCGGGGACGGCGCGGCGATCAACTCTGCCAACGAGCTAATCTCCTTGGACGGCTTGGGAGTAGCCGACGCCAAAGCGAAGATCATCCAGTTCGTCGAAGCCGAGGGCATCGGCAACGGCACGATCAACTACAAGCTGCGCGACTGGCTGTTCAGCCGGCAGCGCTACTGGGGCGAGCCCTTCCCGATCGTGTACGACGAGTCCGGTGCGGCGCACTCGGTGCCGGAGTCGATGCTGCCGGTGCAGTTGCCCGAGGTCGCCGACTACTCGCCCAAGACCTACGAACCTGACGACAAGGACTCCATGCCCGAGTCGCCGCTGTCGCGCGCGACTGAGTGGGTCAACGTCGAGCTGGACCTGGGTGACGGACCGAAGACCTACCGCCGCGAAACCGACACGATGCCCAACTGGGCCGGATCCTGTTGGTACGAAATGCGATACACCGACCCGGAGAACACCGAGCGCTTCGTCGACCGCGAGTGCGAGGAGTACTGGATGGGTCCCGGGCGCGGCGCGGGCGAGGGCAGGCCGAACGACACCGGTGGCGTCGACCTGTACGTCGGTGGCGTCGAACACGCGGTGCTGCACCTGCTGTACGCCCGCTTCTGGCACAAGGTGTTGTTCGACCTGGGCGAGATCACGTCCGAGGAACCGTTCCGCCGTCTGTTCAACCAGGGCTACGTGCAGGCGTACGCGTTCCGCGACCACCGCGGCCAGCCGGTCCCAGCAGCCGAGGTGCAGGAGACGACCGACGCCGACGGCACGACCTACACCTGGAACGGACAGGTCGTCACCCGCGAGTACGGGAAGATGGGCAAGTCGCTGAAGAACGTCGTCACGCCCGACGAGATGTGCGACCAGTACGGCGCCGACACCTTCCGCATCTATGAGATGTCGATGGGTCCGCTGGACCAGTCGCGTCCGTGGGAGACGCGTGCGGTCGTCGGGTCGCAGCGCTTCCTGCAGCGGCTGTGGCGCAATGTCGTCGACGAGGAGACCGGGCAGGTGCGGGTCGTCGACGGTGAGCCGGACGAGGCGACGAAACGCTTGCTGCACAGGACGATCGACGGCGTCGGTCGCGACTACTCGCAGCTGAGCTACAACACTGCGGTCGCCAAGCTGATCGAACTGAACAACGCACTGACCAAGCTGGACGACGTGCCGCGTGCCGTGGTCGAGTCGCTGGTGCAGATGGTTTCACCGATGGCCCCGCACATCGCCGAGGAACTGTGGCAGCGCCTGGGCCATACCTCGACGATCACGTTCGAGCCGTTCCCGCAGGCCGACCCGGCGTTGCTGGTCGACGACACCGTCACCTGTGTCGTGCAGGTGCTGGGCAAGGTCCGCGACCGGCTGGAGGTCGCGGCCGACGTCAGTGACGCCGACCTCGAAGCGGCCGCGCTGGCGAGCGACCGTGTGCGAGCGGCCATGGGGGACAAGCAGGTTCGCAAGGTCATCGTGCGGGCCCCGAAGCTGGTCAACGTCGTCGTCGGATGATGAACCAGCGTCGGCGGGTAGGGGAGGAGATGCGATGACGATCGCGGTCGTGACCGACTCCTCCGCCTACCTGCCCACGCATGTCGCGGTGCGCGGACGCGTGTTCGTGGTGCCGCTGCACGTCGCGGTCGACGGTGTCTCACACGACGAAGGCGTCGACGTGAGCGCATCCGACGTCGCAGCAGCGCTGCGCGAGCACCGTCCGGTCTCTACCTCAAGGCCGTCGCCGGGTGCGTTCCTGGAGGTCTACGAGGACCTCATCGCGCGCGGCGTCGACCAGATCGTCTCGATCCACCTGTCACGACAGATGTCGGCCACCCTCGCGTCGGCCGAGATCGCCGCGGCGTCCTGCGATGCCGACGTCCGTGTGATCGACAGCGAATCCATCGGAATGGCAATGGGGTTCGCAGTCCTTGCCGCAGCGGGTGCAGTCGACGAAGGCGCGACGGTGGACGAGGTGGAACGCATCGCCTGCGACGTCGCGGCGAGGTCGCACACCTACTTCTACGTCGACACGCTGGAATACCTGCGGCGCGGCGGACGCATCGGGCGGGCCTCCTCGCTGGTGGGGTCGGCCCTGTCCATCAAACCGCTGCTGACCCTCACCGACGGCTACATCGAGCCCCTCGAGCGGGTACGCACCACGTCCAAGGCGTTGGCACGGTTGAAGAGCCTCGCCCGGCAGGCTGCGGTCGAACTCGATTCCGGCGACGGAGTTGACGTCGCTGTGCACCACCTGGATGCGCTCGAACGAGCCGAGCAGCTTGCCGAAGATCTTGCGGAAGCGGTGCCGGACGCCCGTCGAGTGTTGCTGGTCGAACTCGGTGCCGCCGTCGGTGCGCACGTGGGCCCGGGCACGATCGCGGTGGCGGTGGCTCCGCGCTGTCGCGCTCCGGGCGCCTGATCCTCCACAGCCCTTCTCCTGCGGCGCAGTTCTCCACAGGCTGAGCATCGGCCGGCGACGCGTTCTGCGAAGCCGACCTAACGTGCCTGGCATGTCACGCAACCAGCCACCCGATCGACTCGCCGCGATCCTCGCCGAACTCGACGAAGGTCGGCGGACGCCGTGGCTGCCGGACGAGGACGATCTGATCGACCGTCGTCCGCTGTGGCCGGCGCTGCCCGGCCGTCGTCGACGTGCTGCGGCGACACACATTCCGGACCGCCGGGGCCCGGGAACCGATGGCGATCTCGACGACTTCGACGCTTCGGGGATGGAGGGCGAGACGGTCGAGGACGAGCCGCGTAGCCGGGCCGATCGGCGTCATCAAGGTCTCGGAGGCGGGAACCGGCGCGACAGCGAACGGGTCAGTCCCCACACCCCCTTGTTCCGAACACCGTTGCCCGACACCGAGGTCGACACACATCCCGGTCGCGCCGCTCTGATCGGAGCCCTCGTGGTCCTGTTGGTGGCGGGGGTCGTGTTCGGCGTACGGGTGTTCTCGGCCCGGAGCGCGGCCGAGCCCGTGCCACTCGCGCCCGCCGCCTCAACAGCTGTGACAACGACCGGCTCGGCCGCTGCTACCGCACCGGGTGGGAGGGGAGGTCAAGCACCGTACGCCACCTCGGCCGCCGCAGTTTCGCCGACGAGCCTCCTGGTTCACGTGGTCGGTCAGGTGCAGCGTCCAGGCGTGGTACGGCTCACATCAGGGTCCCGGGTCGAGGACGCCATCCGTGCGGCCGGTGGTGCGGGGCGAGGCGCAGACCTGTCAGCGGTCAACCTTGCCCGCCTGGTCACCGACGGAGAACAGGTGCAGGTGCCCAGGCCGGGGGAGAGCCCGATGCCTGCGCCGGCGCCGGCCGCGCAGTCAGGCGAGGGCACAGCGTCGACGAAAGCCGGCATACCCGCCGGACCGATCCCCCTGAACACCGCCACCGTGGCGGACCTGGACGCACTTCCGGGGGTCGGCCCGGTGCTGGCAGCGCGGATCATCGAGTGGCGTACCACGAACGGCAGGTTCAGCAGCGTCGACGAACTCGGTGAGGTGAGCGGTATCGGCGACAAGCTGCTGGAGCGGCTGCGCCCGCTGGTCACCGTGTGACCTGATGGAGCAGACGCACCGTGCCCTCGACCTCCGTCTGCTCCTGCCGGCACTGATCGCCTGGGGCGTCGCTGCCGCACTCCTCGGTGTCGCCACTTCGCTGGTGATCGCCGTTCTCGTCGGGTGTCTCGTCACCGGAATCGGCTGCTGCGGATTGGGCAGACCAACCGTACGAATGATCGGGTTCTGCGCTCTGGCAACGACCTTCATCCTCACCGCCGTCCTCGGGCATCGCGCTGTCGCACAAGCCGGCTTGGTACCAACGCTTGCTGAGCGTGGCGCCTCCGTCCGTCTCGAGGCGAGGGTGGTCTCCGATCCGGCACCGGTCCGGTCCCGCTTCGGCGCAGAGCAGGTCTGGCGCGTTCGCCTGCAGGCCACGCGGATCTCCGGACGCGGCGAGGTGGCCGGTGCACGAACGCCGATTCTCGCGTTCGGCGGGCAGGACGTGGGCCGGCTGCGCTGGCACGACACCGTCGTCGCCGCGGGACGCCTCCAACCCGCCGAGACGGGTGCCGACGTACGAGCGATCCTTCGCATTCGTCAGGTGCAGCGCACCCACCCGGCAGGACGGATCGAAGAGACCGTCGAACACCTACGAACCGGTCTGCGCGACAGCACCGAGGGCTTGCCGACCGACCCCGCCGGGCTGGTGCCGGCACTGGTCATCGGTGACACCAGCCGCATGCCGCAGGAACTGAAGGACGACATGCAGGCCACCGGAATGACCCACCTCAACGCGGTCTCCGGCAGCAACGTCACCGTCGTCCTGATGTGCGTGCAAGGACTGGCCGGCTACCTGCGGATTCCGCGGCGATGGCGCCTGCCGTTCGCGCTCCTCGGCCTCGCCCTGTTCGTGATGCTCTGTCGACCCGAACCGTCGGTCGTGCGGGCCTCGGCGATGGGAGTGGTCGGGCTGCTGGCGCTGCGCGGCGGGTCGCGGCGCGCAGGAGCCCCGGCACTGGCCGGAGCGATACTGGTGCTGCTCGCGATCGACCCGCACCTGGCTCGCTCCTTCGGGTTCATCCTGTCCAGTTTCGCCACCCTCGGGCTGTTGCTGTTCGCCCGGCGGTGGGCGGATGCCATCGCCCGATATCTCCCGAGACGGTGTGCACCACTCGCGGAAGCCATCTGCGTTCCTCTGGCAGCTCAAGTCTTCTGCGCACCGCTCACCCTGCTGCTCCAGCCCGGCGTCAGCCTGGTCGGAGTGCCCGCGAACGTCCTGGCCGCACCGTTGGTACCGATCGCGACGGTCGCCGGAGTGCTGGTCGTCTGCAGCGCACCGGTGTTGCAGCCGCTCGCCCAGTTGCTCGCCTGGGTGGCCGGTCTCCCGGCCTGGGGAATCGCCACGATCGCGCACCTCGGGGCCGACCTGCCCTATGGAACGCTGCCCTGGCCCGGAGGCTGGGTCGGGCTCGCCCTGCTGGTCCTCGTCATCGCGCTGGTGCTGACCACCGGGCACTGGTGGGCGCACCAGGCCGCGGCCCGACCGTGGCACGGCGCCGCTGCCGCGGTCATCGCGCTGGCCCTCGTCGTTCCGGTGCCCGCCGCACCTCCGTCGCGAGGGTGGACCGTCGCCATGTGTGACGTGGGGCAAGGAGACGCGACGATCGTCCGATCACCCCAGGGCGGAGTGTTGCTGATCGATACCGGTCCCGAACCCGACACCGTCGACAGTTGCCTGAGCCGCCTCGGCGTCGAACGGATCGACGCCGTTGTGCTCACCCATTTCCACGCCGACCACGTCGATGGGCTTGCCGGGGTACTGCGCAGCGGCCGCACGGTGCGAGAGCTTGTCGCGACCTTCGTCGAGGGTGAGGACGACGCCGGCCCGCACGAGGAGGCATCACGCCGTGAACCGACGCTGGCTCTCGCCGCACGCGCACGCGTACCGGTGCGGTTGGTGCGGCGCGGCGACAGCGTGGACGCACCTGGCATCACGGGGAAGGTGCTGTGGCCGGCCCGCACACTCGAGACCGGATCGGTGCAGAACAACGCGAGCGTGGTGCTCGCGGTCGTCGCCGGGGGCGTCCGGGCGTTGTTCACCGGCGACATCGAACGGGATGCCGGACGCGCCGTCCGACAGGAACTCCAGGCCGCGGGGGAGGGATCCTTCGACGTGCTCAAGGTGGCCCACCACGGTTCGGCCAACCAGGACGCAGATCTGATGGCGGTGGTGCGCCCGCGGGTCTGCCTGATCGGGGTCGGCGCAGACAACGACTACGGGCACCCGGCGCCGGTGACGTTACGACTGCTCGCCGGATGCACCGTGTTGCGCACCGATCAGGACGGCATGCTGTTCGTCCACCCGCATACGGACGGTGGCGTCTCGGTCAGCAGCTCCGGCTGACGGGCTATCGATTGCGTTGTCAGACAGGCTGTTTCGCCAGGTCGCCGACGCAGGAGGAGTCGCCGGCTGCTTCCACGAGGGCGTCGATCATCGCGGCGACCGCCGGTACGCGGGTCAGGTCGGGGGTCGTCACCGCGTACACGGTGCGGTGGGAGGGCGGGTCGATGGGCAGCACCTTGACCCGTGCGTTCGGTGCCGACCGCAGGATCAGATCGGGCACCAGGGCGACGCCCAGACCTTCGGCGACCAGACCGAGAACGGCCACGTAGTCCTCGGTCTCGAACGCGACGTCCGGGCGATACCCGGCGGCTGCTGCGAGCGAGAGCAGGTGTCCACGGCAACGCGGACAACCGGCGATCCACGGCGCTTCGGCGAGAGCCGCGAGGTCGACACTGTCCTGAGAAGCAAGTGGGTGGTCCAGCGGCAGGGCGATCCGAACGTGGTCGAGCAGAAGTTCCTTGACCTCGAAGTCGTCGAGGTGGTCGCTGCTGATCTCCAGCCCGTCATAGGTGAAGGCCACAGCGACGTCACACTCGCCGGCTCGCAGGGCCGCCAGCGACTCCGGTGGCTCACCCTCTGCGAAGCTCACCTGCACCTGCGGGAAACGCTTCTTCACCAGCGACAGTGCCTTCGGCACCAGCGTCGAGGACGAGGAGGGGAAGGCCATGAGTCGGACGCGTCCTGACTGGAGACCGGCGATCGCCGCGACCTCGGATTCGGCCGCGCTGATCGCGCCGAGGACCGCGCCGGCGTGGCGGGCCAGGACTTCACCGGCTTCGGTGAGTCGCACGTTGCGGCCCAGTCGTTCGACCAGGGGAGTGCCCAAGCGCTCTTCGAGGCGACGGACCATCTGGGAGATGGCGGGCTGGGAGTAACCGAGCGACGACGCCGCGGCGGTGAAACTGCCCTCGTCAGCGATGGCACGAATCACCCGGAGGCCGGCAGCGTCGATCATGCGCACCAGCCTACAAACCGTTCGACCGACCCGCCTGCTCAGCATGAAATCGCAGCGCGAGCCGCAGATCCTCACCGGTCCAGGAACGCCGGTGTGCCGATCAGCTCGGGCGTGGCCCGAACGACGTCGGTCGAGCGCCCGCCTGGGCTCTGGCCAGCCCGAGGATGAGGCAGAGGGACGCTGCGGCGAATCCTTGCCTGACGCCCAGGGCCATGACGGCCGAACCGATGGCGACCAGCAGCGCCGAGTGCATCATCCAGGCCACCGCCGCACCGCCTCCGGCGCGGCTGATCGGGGCGGTGGCCCCTGTGCGCCACCACCAGCAACAACGGCAGGATCAGGGGCGAAGGGGCCTCGGTCGTGTTCGCGCGTCCGGCCGTGGAGACAGCTGTCGCCCATCACCGCGAGCCAACCCAGCGTGACCCACCCCGATAGCGTACGAACCGATGCGCCCGCCGGCTCTCGATGAGCCGCGGCCTCGAACTCGGAACAGACCCGACCCATGGAGAACGAAGGTCCGATGGACGACCGCAGCCACCTGGCACACCTGCTCCGCGAGGGCGACGTGTTGGTCATGACCGGGGCCGGGCTGTCCACCGAATCCGGGCTGCCCGATTACCGCGGACCGGACGGGGTACGCCGTGTGGAGCCCATGACCGTGAGCGAGTTCCGGGCCGGAGTCGCTGCGCGGCAACGCTATTGGAGCCGGTCCTATGTCGGATGGGAGAGGTTCCGGACGGCGCGGCCCAACGAAGCGCACCGTCACCTCGCCGCGCTGGAGAAGGCGGGCCTGTTCGAGACGACGATCACCCAGAACGTCGACGGCCTGGCCCAGCAGGCAGGGTCCCGCGATGTCATCGAGTTGCACGGCAACCTCGGGCGAGCCGTCTGCCTGAACTGCCGGGCGCTTGCCGACCGAGAGTGGATCCAGCAGCAGTTCGCCACGCGCAATCCGGTGTTCGCGCAGGACGCCGAGAGGGCGCGCGACCTGCCGCTGCGCCCGGATGGCGACGTCGACATCGACCCCTCGCTGATCCATGACATCGAACTGGTGGTGTGCCCGACCTGTGGCAGCGACCTGCTGAAGCCGGACGTCGTGATGTTCGGCGAATCGGTACCCAAGGATCTGGTCGCCCATTGCTTCAACCGTCTCGAGCGGGCAAAGTCGCTGCTGGTGGTCGGATCCTCGCTCGGTGTGATGTCCGGCTTCCGTTTCGCGCGGCGTGCTGCCGAGCGCGACATCCCGATCGTGCTGGTCAACACCGGTTGGTCGCGAGCGGAACATCTGGCCACCAGACACGTACACCGCCCCCTGAGCGAGGTGCTGCAGGAGGCGGTGTGGGACGTACTGGGTGACGTCGACCGGGACGCGAGCGGCGATCGACGCCGGTGATCAGACCCGCCGCAGGACGGCCGTGACCTTGCCGAGGATCACCGCGTGGTCACCGTCGATCGGGTCGTACGCCGGGTTGTGCGGCATCAGCCAGACCTTGCCGTCGCGACGCTTGAACGTCTTGACGGTGGCTTCGTTGTCGAGCATCGCGGCGACGATGTCGCCGTTGGTCGCGGTCGGCTGCTGGCGCACGACGACCCAGTCGCCGTCGCAGATCGCGGCGTCGACCATCGAGTCACCGACCACCTTGAGCAGGAACAGGTCGCCCTCACCGACGATCTGCTTGGGCAACGGGAAGACGTCTTCGACGACCTCTTCGGCCAGGATCGGCCCGCCGGCCGCGATGCGTCCGACGACGGGCACGTAGGAGGCTGCCGGACGCTGGTCGCCGGCGCCGGTCTCGTCGATGGTGGAGTCGTCGCTCGAGGTGACGCTGGAACCGCCACGCACGCCCCGCTTGTCCTGCTGGTGATCGGGGGAGATGACCTCGATCGCGCGGGGACGGTTGGGGTCACGGCGCAGATAACCCTTGCGCTCCAGCATCGACAGTTGGTGGGCCACCGAACTCGGGCTGGTCAGGCCGACGGCCTCACCGATCTCCCGCATGCTCGGCGGGTAGCCGCGCCGGTCGACGGAGTTGCGGATCACTTCGAGGACCTTGCGCTGGCGGGTGGTCAGCGCTACGCCGCCCTCGTCGTCGGGCAGCTGGTGGATCTTGGCCATGTCGTCTGCGTCCTTCGTCATGCCGTCGGTGAGGTGGTGCGGGCGGGTCGATCGGTACGGCCCTGCATGCCCGGGGTGATGCATCCTGGACGACCGATGAAGCCGCTGTCGGCGAGCCGTGTAGCGCTCTTCGAGGGAGGTTGTCGGTGGTCGGTGCCAGGCTGCGGAGCATGGAAAGAGGCTATGCGGCTCGGACACAGTTTTCAAACATTTGTACGAGGCGTGTCTCGCATCATTCGAACAGTCGTGCTATACATCGTACAGACGTTCTATCGCACACGTGTGCGAAGGAGAACTTGATCCGGCGCCTCGCGCCAGGGACGGAGAACATCATGAGTGCAGTTGCTCACTGGGATCAGCCGCGTGTGGTCCGCACACTGCAGCGCCGGCGTCACCTGACCCTCGTGCCGTCGAACCAGCCGGTCGCACGAGTCGACCGGGACGAGGTTCGGCTCACCATGCGCGGCCGTCGCGTGCTCGCCGTGCTCGTGCTCACCACCCTGATCGCGGCGGGCTGGGGTGCCGGGCGGGCGTTCGCCTCCTCGCCGTCGACGACGCAGTTGGTGGTGCAGCCGGGGCAGACGCTGTCCGAGGTTGCGCACCAGGCCTACCCGCAGTTGCCGGTCGCCGAAGCGGTCGTGCGCCTTCAGCTCGCGAACGACCTCAATACTCTGCATGTCCACCCGGGCCAGTCGTTGACGGCTCCTCGCTGACGACGACTTCGCTCACATGGCGCGCCCCGTCTCCCGATCGTCGGGAACGGGGCTCGGGTGTGTCACGGGGCCTCGCGGGCGTGTCGCGACCAGTCGCGAACGCCTCGGCGCCGTGACCAGCACGTTTGGTGAACGTGCCGGACCGGCCGAGAGACTTTCCGATCCACACCTTGCATCTTGGGGTCGAAACGGAATAGCATCCCTACATCTAGTAGTTACACCGATGTAAGTTGTCCACATGTAGGTCCCCAGGATCTCAACAGAAATGACGGGCTTCTTCACCGGTTATCCACAAGAACATCCCCAATCGGGCCGATCAAGGCCTCGTGGCCCGGGCATTCCTATGCCCTTGCGAGCCGAACCGACCCGGATCATCACCAGGAGGTGACCATGCACTGCCCGTTCTGCCGACACGACGACTCCCGGGTCGTCGACAGCCGCAGCAGTGATGACGGCACCTCCATCAAACGGCGTCGCCAGTGCCCGTCGTGCGGCAAGCGGTTCTCCACCATGGAGACCGCCGGCCTCACGGTGGTCAAGCGGTCCGGCGCCAGCGAACCGTTCTCCCGGCAGAAGGTGCTCGTGGGCGTCCGCAAGGCCTGCCAGGGCCGGCCTGTGTCCGAGGACCAGCTCGCCCTGCTGGCGCAGGAGGTGGAGGAGAGCATCCGCTCCGGCGGCGCGGCCGAGATCGACGCGCACGACGTGGGACTGGCGATTCTCGGCCCGCTGCGCACGCTCGACGAGGTGGCCTACCTGCGGTTCGCCTCCGTCTACCAGGCGTTCGACGATCTCGACGACTTCGAGGCAGCCATCGCCCTGTTGCGCGCCGAACGCGATCTCAGCTCGACCGACGGGGCCGGTCACCAAGCCGCAGCTCGAACAGGCGACGAGGCTGTCGGTGGTCGGGTTCAGACTGATCGAACCGTGACCGACCGCTGACCGCTGGCACACGCACCACCGATTTCCAAGCAATCACACGCAGATTCACAACCGGCATCACACCGAGAAGCCCACGGAGGAGCATCATGACGGAGACGACCAACGCACGCTCGCGCACGCGCAAGAGCGGCAAGGGTGTGAAGGTGGAACGCATCTTCACCACCCCGGGCGTGCATCCCTATGACGAGGTCACCTGGGAGCGTCGCGACGTCGTTCAGCAGAACTGGAAGACCGGCGAGACGATCTTCGAGCAGCGTGGCGTGGAGTTCCCCGACTTCTGGTCGCTGAACGCGTCCACGATCGTCACCACGAAGTACTTCCGCGGCGCACTTGGCACCGAGGCCCGTGAGACCAGCCTCAAGCAGCTCATCGACCGTGTCGTGCTGACCTACGTCAAGGCCGGCAAGGAGTTCGGCTACTTCGCCACCGACGACGACGCGACGCTGTTCGAGCACGAGCTCACCTGGTCGCTGCTGCACCAGGTTTTCAGCTTCAACTCCCCGGTGTGGTTCAACGTCGGCACCAAGAGCCCCCAGCAGGTCTCGGCGTGCTTCATCCTCGCCGTCGACGACTCGATGGACTCGATTCTCAACTGGTACAAGGAGGAGGGCTTCATCTTCAAGGGCGGCTCCGGTGCCGGCCTGAACCTCTCGCGGATCCGTTCCTCCAAGGAGTTGTTGTCCAGCGGCGGCACCGCCAGCGGCCCGGTCAGCTTCATGCGTGGCGCCGACGCCTCCGCCGGCACCATCAAGTCCGGTGGCGCCACCCGCCGCGCGGCGAAGATGGTCGTGCTCGACGTCGACCACCCCGACATCGAGGAATTCATCGAGACCAAGGCGCGCGAGGAGGACAAGATCCGTGCGCTGCGCGACGCCGGTTTCGACATGGACCTCGGCGGCAAGGACATCCACTCGGTCCAGTACCAGAACGCCAACAACTCCGTCCGGGTCAGCGACGAGTTCATGCGTGCGGTCGAGGACGGTAAGCCGTTCGGTCTGCGTGCCCGCGGCACCGGTGAGGTCATCGAGGAAGTCGACGCCCGCGAGCTGTTCGACAAGATCAACAAGGCCGCGTGGGAGTGCGCCGACCCGGGTGTGCAGTACGACGACACCATCAACGCGTGGCACACCAACCCCGAGTCGGGGCGCATCACCGCGTCCAACCCGTGCTCGGAGTACATGTCGCTCGACAACTCCTCCTGCAACCTCGCGAGCCTCAACCTGCTGAAGTTCCTGAAGGAAGACGACACCTTCGACGTGCCGACCTTCCAGAAGGTCGTCGAGATGGTCATCACCGCGATGGACATCTCCATCTGCTTCGCCGACTTCCCGACCGAGGCGATCGGCAAGACCACCGTCGACTACCGCCAGCTCGGCATCGGTTACGCCAACCTCGGTGCGCTGCTGATGGCCACCGGCCACGGCTACGAGTCCGAGGGTGGCCGCAGCCTCGCCGCTGCCATCACCTCGCTGCTCACCGGCGCGGCCTACAAGCGGTCTGCCGAGATCGCCGGTGTCGTCGGTTCCTACGCCGGCTACGCCCGCAACGCCGAGGCGCACAAGAAGGTCATGCGCAAGCACCAGGCCGCCAACGACCAGGTGCGCACGCTCGACACGATGGACGCCGACATCCACCGCGCCGCGACCAAGGCGTGGGCCGATGTCATCGAGCTCGGTGAGAAGAACGGTTACCGCAACGCGCAGGCCTCGGTGCTCGCGCCGACCGGCACCATCGGCTTCATGATGGACTGCGACACCACCGGTATCGAGCCCGACTTCTCGCTGGTGAAGTTCAAGAAGCTCGTCGGTGGCGGCTCGATGCAGATCGTCAACCAGACCATCCCGCGGGCGCTGAAGAAGCTCGGCTACCAGGGCGAGCAGATCGAGGCGATCGTCGAGCACATCGCCAACAACGGTCACGTCATCGACGCACCCGGTCTGAAGACCGAGCACTACGAGGTCTTCGACTGCGCAATGGGCGAGCGTGCGATCAGCCCGATGGGCCACGTCCGCATGATGGCGGCCTGCCAGCCGTTCCTGTCGGGTGCGATCTCCAAGACGGTCAACCTGCCGGAGACGGCGACCGTCGAGGAGATCGCCGAGGTCCACTTGGAGGGCTGGAAGCTCGGCCTGAAGGCGCTCGCGGTCTACCGCGACAACTGCAAGGTCGGCCAGCCGCTGTCCGACGGCAAGGCCAAGGCTAAGCCGGTGCAGGATGCCGCCGAGCCGGAGAAGGTCGTCGAGTACCGCCCGATCCGTCGTCGCCTGCCCAAGCGTCGCAGCAGCCAGACCACCTCGTTCGCGGTCGGTGGCGCCGAGGGTTACCTCACCGCCAGCACCTACGACAACGGTGAACTGGGTGAACTGTTCCTGAAGTTCGGCAAGCAGGGCTCGACCCTCGCCGGCGTGATGGACGCGTTCTCGATCGCCGTCTCGGTCGCGCTGCAGTACGGCGTGCCGCTGGAGACCTACGTCGAGAAGTTCACCAACATGCGCTTCGAGCCGGCCGGCATGACCGACGACCCGGACGTGCGGATGGCGCAGTCGATCATGGACTACGTGTTCCGTCGCCTGGCGCTGGACCACCTGGACTTCGAGACCCGTTCGTTCATGGGGATCCACAGCGCCGAGGAGCGCGCTCGCCAGCTCGAGACCGGCTCGTACGCCTCGAATGAGGGCGACGACGTGGAGGGCGAACTGGAGAACTTCTCCCAGTCGGCCGCCACCAAGGAGGCGCCGAAGGTGTCCGCCGCACAGGCGAGCTCCGGCGCCGGTGCTGCCGACGTGCGTGAGGTCTCCCCGGAGATCCACTCCTCGGCCGAGCTGATGGAGAAGTTCCAGGGCAAGGCCGCCGACGCTCCGATGTGCATGACCTGTGGCACGAAGATGCGTCCGGCCGGTAGCTGCTACGTCTGCGAGGGTTGCGGAAGCACCTCCGGCTGCAGCTGAGCCGAGGGCGAAGGGCCGCCGGTTTTCCGGCGGCCCTTCGTCATGTCGTGAGTCTGTCGGGAAACGGTTGCGACTCAGCGCTTTCGGGCGTATCGCTCCAGTTCGTCGGCTGCCTTGGTAGCCAGACTGCGCACCCCCGAGATGGTCGGTCCGCCCGATGCGAGCACGACGATCACTTGGTCGCCCTCTGGGGACGGGGAGTACCAGGTGCCGTTCTCGATGCCTCCCAGCGCACCGCTCTTGAACCACACCGTCGTCCAGGAGCGCGGCGCGGTGAACCCGGGTGAGGGCACGGTCATGATCTGCGAGGCGAGGGTGGAACGGGACGCTTTCGCGCGGGTGTGGAGCGCCACCCAGGCCCGGGCAACGTCCTCGGAGCTTGCGAAATAGCCCAGACCGCTGCGCCAGGAGCCACCGATCGAGAAGTCGGGGCCACTCGCGTCAGCACGGCGGGAGGGTGCGATCAGTTGCCGCCGTCCCGTCTGCGAGGCCTTGGCCCAGCCGGCACGGGCACGCTGTGCCGCAGGGTCGGGGGAGTACAGCAGCCACAGGTCCTCGCGGATCGTCAGGAACGGGATCATCAGATCAGGTCGGGAATGACCCGAAGCGCGCAGTGCAGCCTTCATCGCGTCCTGGCCGAGCACCCGGACCAACAGGCTGGTCGCGGTGTTGTCGGACTGCTTGAACATCGCGCCGGCCGCCTCCATCACCCTGATCCGAACGCCGACGCCCCGTCCCGCCATCGAGCCGCTGCCTGCGCTGATGTCCTCACGCAGCAGGGTGAGCGACTGGTCCCAGCGCAGCCTGCCCGCCCTGATCGCGTCCAGCAGCGCGATCATCACGTACAGCTTGGTGACCGACGCGATCGGCCGGGTGTCCACGGGTCCGCTGCGGTGCACGATCTGCAACTGACCGGACGGCGTGACGAAGCCGGCCAACAGCGCGACGTCCTGGGCGACCCTACGGGCGGAGCCGTCGACCGACCGCCAGGCATTCCGGTCGACGCCGGGCGCGGAGACAACAGCCGGCGCCGGCGAAGACGCAGGGCGAGAGGTCGATCTCGACGGGACAGTGGACGTCGTGGGTGGGGGAGTCGGGTCACCATCGCCGACAGAGCAACCGGCCACCAGGGCGACGACCACGCCCAGCGCGGGGTACGTCAGGCGACGGCTCGTCCTCATCGCGTCCTCATCGTGTCGACCCTACAAGGACACAAGCGCACGTACTGGCGAGTAGCATCGCGAACGATGACAGCCAAGACGAAGTCCGGGACGACCTCGCGCGCCGAGACGGCGGGCGAGGACGCGCGTGGTTTCGTCGCCGGCTTACGCGATGCCCACGGGTCGGCGACCACGAAGATCTTCGGTCGGGCGCGCTCCCTGCTCGGGCCTGTCGTCACACCGGTCGAGCTCGCCCACGATGTCGTCCTCTCCGGCACCTACAGCTCACTGGGACTGGCACTCGACGTCACCGGAGTTGTCGCACGTCCGGCCGCGGGATTCGTTGCGGGACAAGTTCCGTCGCGGGTGGTGAAACGCCGGGCGACGTCGGTGGCGGCGTTCGTCCAAGGCCTCACCGGAGACCGGCTGGTCGACGTCGACCTGCCGATCTCGTACCCGATGACCTTGCGACGTTCCGGCTACGACGTGCCGATCACCAAGGCAGGCCTGTCGAACGCCTACCCGGACGCGTCCTCGAACCTCGTCGTGTTCGTCCACGGTTTCGTGGGTACCGAGCAGATGTGGAAGCGGCGCGCGAGCCGCGACGACGAGGGCCGCCGACTCTCCTACGGCCGCCGCCTCGAATCGCTCGGTGACTGGTCGGCGGTGTGGGTGCGCTACAACACCGGCCAGCGCGTCTCGACCAACGGCCGCGACCTCGGCCGCATGCTCGCCCGACTCGTCGCACGCTGGCCAGTCCCGGTCGATCGGGTGGTGCTGGTCGGCCACTCGATGGGCGGACTGGTCGTGCACAGTGCGCTGCTCCAGGCTGCGCCGGACGCGCCGTGGGCGGGCCTGGTCACCGACACCGTGTCGCTCGGCACCCCCTACCACGGAGCCCTGCTGGAGAAGAGCGTGAATGTTGTGGCGAAGGAGTTCGACAACCACCGGGCGACCCGTTGGGCCGGCGGGGTGCTCAGGTTCCGAAGCCAGGGCATCAAGGATCTGCGCCACGGCAACCTCGTGGAGGCGGACTGGAAGGGCTTCGATCCCGACGATCCGGAGGATCACCGGGCCCGCGACCGCAAGCACCTGCACCCGATCCGACACCTCGCGGTCGTCGGGATGATCGCGCCGCAGCCGCACGCGTGGTGGGGCCGTCCGCTGGGTGACGGCATGGTGTCGCGGTCCTCGGCTGCGGGCCTTGAGGGCGAGACCTGGGACACCGCGTACGTCGGCGGCGTCAATCACATGGATCTGCTCAACCACCCGAAGGTCTACAACGTCCTGGCCGAGCGCCTCGGGGTGGAACAGCTCCCATTGCGTCACCCGGGCGACTAACCTCACGGCATGTCCGGCGCAGCCTTCTTCGACCTCGATCGCACCCTCGTCCGCAAGGCCTCGGGTCCGGCCCTTTCCCGCGCGATGCGCGAGAGCGGGGTGGTGGGGTCGAAGCTGCCCGGCGAGTCATTGCTGTTCTGGTGGATGAACGCCTTCGGTGAGACGCTCGGCTCCATCGCGCTCGCGCGACAAGCCGTGCTCATAGCGGCCGGCAAACCCGACGGCGCATTCGACGACGCGGCCCACAAGGCCGCCGAGGTGCTCGTCGACCAAGTAGGCCCGTTCGCCCGAATTCTGGTCGAACAGCACCACGACGCAGGCCGAAAGGTGGTCATGGCGACAACCACGCCCTACCACCTCATCAAGCCGCTGGCCGATGCGCTCGGGTTCGACGACGTGATCGCCACCCGGTACGCCGTCGGTGAGAACGGTACGTACAACGGGCGCCACGACGGCAGGTTCGTGTGGTCCTGGGGGAAGTTGGCCGCCGTCCGCGACTGGGCGGCCGCCAACGACGTCGACCTCGAGGAATCCTTCGCCTATTCCGACTCGGTGTTCGACATTCCGCTGCTCACCGCGGTCGGCAACCCCGGTGCGGTCAACCCTGACCCGCGACTGCTGGTGGTCGCCATGGCCAAGCGCTGGCCGATCCTGTCCTTCGATGCGCCGCCCGGCACCCTCACCTTCCCGGTGGTCGACCTGGAAGCCCGCCGGCTCGCGCTGATGCTGGCCCGGCCGGAGACCTTCCCGTACGTGAGGTTCGAGATCAACGGGCTGGAGAACATCCCCGCAGACGGTCCCGCGATCTTCGCCGGCAACCACCGCAGCTACTTCGACATGGCGACCATGGCGGTCGTCGTCGGACGCACGGGGCGCGGCGCGAGCTTTCTGGCCAAGCGCGAGATGTTCGACGTGCCGCTGCTCGGACCGGTGTTGCGGATGCTCGGTGGCCTGAGCGTCGACCGTGACCATCGCGATCCGGACGCGGCCGACCCGCTGGAAGAGGCCGCGGTCGCGCTCGCCGGCGGTGACCTGGTCGGCGTGATGCCGCAGGGGACGATCCCGCGCGGACTCGACTTCTTCCGCGATGAGTTGCGCGGCTACCCCGGCACGGCGCGCCTCGCGGCCATGACGAAGGCGCCGGTCATTCCGTTTGCGCTCAGCGGGACCGAACTGGTCTGGCCGCGTGCTGCCGCTGCGCCCAATGTGCTGAGTTTTCTGAACCCGCCGAAGATCGTGGTCAACATCGGCGAACCCGTGGAGTTGAAGTACCGCTCGGAGCAGGCCGACACAAAACGCATCATGGCGGCGATCTCGGCGATCCTGCCCGATGCGGCGAGGGGCCTGAAGCCGACCAGCATCGAGCAGGTTGCTTCGACCTACCCCGGCGGCCGCATCCCGCAGAGCGATCTGCCCGACATCGAGCGGGCCATCGCAGCCAACACCGCAAAGGGGCGCAAGGCAGCACTGAAGCGGCGGTGAACAGGAACTGAACGCGTCCTGAACGCTGCTGGCCCCGTTTGGTTCGCCGGGGTGAACTGCGGGTTTGCGTCAGGTGGTCGCACGTCGTCAGACTGCGGGCATGACCACCGAGATTCTCGTGTTGACGCTGGTCGTCATCACGGCGCTGGGGTTCGACTTCACCAACGGCTTCCACGACACGGGAAACGCCATGGCAACGTCCATCGCCACCGGTGCGCTGAAGCCGAAGACGGCGGTCACGCTGTCGGCGCTGTTGAATCTCGTGGGTGCCTTCCTGTCGGTGGAGGTCGCGGTCACCGTCACCAAGGACATCCTGCGGTTGCAGGCCTCGGACGGTTCATTGCTCAGCGGGGTCAGTCCGTCACTGGCGATGACGATCGTGTTCGCCGGGTTGATCGGTGGCATCCTGTGGAACCTGTTCACCTGGTTGCTCGGACTGCCGTCCAGTTCCTCCCACGCCCTGTTCGGCGGGCTCGTGGGCGCGGGCATCGCGGGCATGGGACTCGAGGGCGTCAAGTGGGACGGTGTCACGGCCAAGATCCTGCTGCCGGCGGTGTTATCGCCGTTGATCGCCGGGTGTATTGCCGCCCTCGGCACGGCGCTGATCTACCTGTTGTCGCGATCGGTGCGCAGTGAGCGCAAGAAGAACAGTGCCTTCCACTGGGGTCAGGTCGGCACGGCCAGCCTGGTGTCGCTCGCCCACGGCACCGGTGACGCGCAGAAGACGATGGGTGTCATCGCGCTCGCACTCATGGTGCAGGGCGACCTGACGGTCGACGGCATCGAGCAGAACGGTCTGCCGGTCTGGATCATCGTCAGTTGTGCCATCGCCATCGCGCTCGGCACCTACCTCGGCGGCTGGCGCATCATCCGCACGCTCGGTAAGGGCCTGGTCGACATCGAACCGGCGCAGGGAATGGCCGCGCAGGCGTCCTCGGCGGCGATCATTCTGACCTCCAGCCATTTCGGCATGGCGCTGTCGACCACCCACGTCGCGACCGGTTCGATCATCGGTTCCGGCGTCGGCAAGCCGCAGGCGCAGGTGCGCTGGGGTGTCGCGGCCCGGATGGTCACCGCGTGGCTGATCACCCTGCCCAGTGCAGGTTTGATCGGCGCACTCTGCCTGTTCGTCTCCCGGTTGATCGGGGGACTGGCCGGTGACCTGGTGATCTTCGGTGTCCTGGTCGCGCTGTCGGTGTACATGTACCAGCGCAGTCGCCGCCAGGCGGTCACCGCCCACAACGTCAACCGGGACTGGGACGACAACGAGGCCGAGCCGCCCGTCCCGGCGTCGACGGGAGCGGCGCACTGATGAAGATTCTCGACTCGCTGCTCAACGTCGTGCTCGCCGGACTCGTGTTCGGTGTCGGCCTGCCGGTCATCTACGTGCTCGCCCTGCGCATGTGGGATCGCGCGGACCACGTCGACAGTGTGATCGCTCGTCGCGGTACGCTCGCGATGGCGTGGACGGGGTTCGCGTTGGTCGGCATCATGGTGCTGGTCGCGATCCTGTGGATCACGCGTAAGTCCTTGTCGCACTACCTCGGGATCACGGTTTTCTGACATGCACAACCCGCTCACCCAATTTGTCAACTGGTTGCGCGAGGGCTACCCCGAGGGTGTCCCGCCGTCGGACTACAGCCCACTGCTGTCGGTGCTGCAGCGTTCGCTGACCGACAACGAGATCGAGCAGGTCGTCACCGAGTTGCGGCGCAGCCGTGGCCGGGAGGTCGACGAGGACGAGATCCGTGAGTCCGTCAAGAGTGTCGCCCACGCTCTGCCCACCGACAAGGACATCGCCCGGGTCAGCAAACGCCTGTACAACGCCGGTTGGCGCGATCCGGGAGTAGCCCGCGCCGGCGTGATCTCGCCCGAGACGGACGACCGAGAGGCCGGCGATGTCTGACGCGACAGAACTCGGGTTCGCACCGTCGGACCCGTCGTTCATCGCCGATCCTTACCCGGTGCTCACCGGACTGCGTGCCGCCGGTCGAACTGTCCCGTACGCCGAACGCGACGTCTGGCTCATTCCGCACTTCGCCGATGTGCATGCCGCGCTGCGCAATCGCTCGCTCGGGCGCAGTTTCGAGCACCGTCACACACCGGCCCAATTCGGACGTCCGGGCCTTTGCGACATGGAGTCGAGCTTTCCGCGTTTCGTCGAATCCGAACGCTGGTCGCTGCTGAATCTCGAACCCCCGGATCACACCAGAATTCGCCGGCTGGTGACGAAGGTGTTCACCGCCAAGGCGGTCCGCGAGTTCGAACCGCAGATCGCGCAGTTGGCGGATGTGGCGTTCCGCGGCGCACGCGACACCGGCGACGCGCAGGGCGGAGTCGACGTCATCTCCCGGCTCGCGCAGCCCTTCTCCATCTCGGTCATCTGTGAATTGCTCGGGGTGCCGCAGGAACACGGCCCGAACTTGCTCGACTGGTCCCACGCGATCGTGAAGATGTACGAGATATCTACGACCGAACAGCAGCGCACGGACGCCGAACGGGCAGCGGGGCAGTTCGTCGACTTCGTCCAGGAACTCATCGAGGAACGACGGCGGACGCCGGGTACCGACCTCGTCTCCGAACTCGTCCTCGTCGCCGACGAGGGCGACCGGCTGACCGTCGACGAGATCGTCTGCACGGTCATCGTCCTGCTCAACGCCGGGCACGAAGCCACGGTGAACACCCTCGGCAACGGTCTCAACGCGCTGCTGCAGCGTCCCGACCAATGGGCGAGAATCATCGGCGGCGAGGTCGAGCCGATCGTGGCGGTCGAGGAGATGCTGCGCTTCGACCCGCCCCTGCAGATGTTCGAACGATGGGTGCTCGAACCCGTCGAGCTGGCCGGCCGCAGGTTCGAGACGGGGGAGCGGATCGCGATGCTGTTCGGTTCGGCCAACCGCGACCCGCAGCGCTTTCCCGACGCCGACGTCTTCGATGCGGCCCGCGGCGAGACGACCCACATCGGCTTCGGTGCCGGCGTCCACTTCTGCATCGGGGCCCCGCTGGCCCGCGCCGAACTCACCGCGATGTTGCACCGCATCGCGACCGCTGCGCCGAACCTCGAACTCATGCGGGAGCCGGAGTACCATCCGACGTTCGTGATCCGCGGATTGCAGGAGTTGCGGGTGCGCTTTCTCACACAGCCCGTATCGCGGACCTGAGCCGGCAGCGCGCGACCGCGCTGTCAGAATGGCCCGCGTGAAGGCACTGTTGTTGGAGAGCATCCACCCCCTGGCCGAAGCGTTGCTGCGCGACAGCGGGATCGAGGTCGTCAGCCACGCGGGAGCGATGGACGAGGACGAACTGATCGCCGCACTCGTGGGGGTCGACCTGCTCGGCCTCCGGTCCAAGACCGACGTCACCGCCCGGGTGATCGAATCCGCCGATCAATTGCAGGCCATCGGCGCCTTCTGCATCGGCACCAACCAGATCGACAAGGCGAGTGCCGCCGAGCGCGGGATCGTCGTGTTCAACGCCCCGTTCAGCAACACCCGAAGCGTCGTCGAACTCGCGATCGCCGAGATCATCGTGATGGCCCGCCGCCTCACCGAGAAGGACTCGGCGCTGCACAGCGGTGTGTGGGACAAGAACGCCAAGGGCAGCCACGAGATCCGTGGCCGCCGGATCGGCATCGTCGGCTACGGCAACATCGGCAGCCAATTGTCGGTCGTCGCCGAGATGCTCGGCCTGCAGGTGTACTTCTACGACAGCGAGGACAAACTCGCGCTCGGCAACGCCCGCCGGTGCGACTCGCTGGACGAACTGCTGGAGATCGCCGAGGTCGTCACACTGCACGTCGACGGACGCGAGGGCAACGCCGGGTTCTTCGGGGCCGAGCAGTTCGCCAAGATGCGTCCGCGTTCGCTGTTCCTGAACCTGTCGCGCGGTTTCGTCGTCGACTACGACGCGCTGCGTGAGCAACTGCTCGCCGGCCACATCGCCGGTGCTTCGGTCGATGTGTTCCCGGTCGAACCCAAGGCGCGCGGCGACCGGTTCGAGTCGCCGTTGCAGGGCATCCCGAATGTCGTGCTCACGCCGCACATCGGCGGATCGACCGAGGAGGCGCAGGAGGACATCGGCCGGTTCGTCGCCGGCAAGCTGCGCGACTTCATGCAGCGGGGAACGACGACGCTCAGCGTCAACCTGCCTGCCCTCACCCTCGAAGGACACCCGGGCGACCGCCGGATCCTGCACTTCCACTCCAACACCCCGGGTGTGCTCGCGACGGTCAACAACGTGCTCGCCCATCACGGCGTGAACATCGAAGGCCAGTTGCTCGGCACCCTGGGCAGCATCGGCTACGTGGTCACCGACGTCCGGGACCTGCCGCAGGCCGCGATCACCGAACTGCAGGAGCTGTCGGAGACCATCCGCCTGCGGGTGATCTGAAGAAAGTCGGGCGTACGGGGAACCGACCGGGCCGCGGGGCAGTCGGAACCACCGGAACCGCAAGGCTTCTGCTCATCGAACAAGGGGACGGCTGGCAGCCCGCTGCGCCGTACACCTCGTTAAACTTCGCACTCAGGACCGTCGCGCGGCGCGCCACGGCGGGAACTGAACCACAGGAGGAGAACCACATGAACACCAAGCGTCAGCGTTCGCTCGCCGTTGCGGTCGTGGCCGCGTGCACACTCGGACTCACCGCGTGCCAGGACAGCGCACCGCCGGTGGCCCAGCCGACGAGCAGCACCACCCAGAGTCCGTCGTCCACCGAGAGCTCCAGCTCGTCCTCGCAGAGCCCGTCGTCGACCGAGAGCAGTTCCTCGTCGTCCTCGACCGAGTCGAGCAGCACGAGTTCCTCGAGCAGCGCCGGCGGCGGCGTCAGCCAGAGCTCGGCCGCCGGGCAGTGCAACAACACCAGCAGCTACTACATCGTCAAGGGCTCCGGCACCAAGGTGAAGAAGTACGGGGAGACCCAGTCGGTGACCGGTGACGTGGGTGACGCGACCCTCGACCTGACGATCTCCAAGGGCGAGGCGAAGGACGGCGGCACGGACTACCCGTACGACGACGACACCCAGGCGCTCATCTTCGACGTGAAGTTCAAGCGGACCAGCGCGGACGGCTTCTACGTCGCAACGCCGCTGGCCTTCTCCCTGATCGACGAGAACGGCCGCAACTGCACCCGTGCTTCCAGTTCGTCGAACAACGTCGTGCTGGGCAAGGACATGCTCGACGTCGAGTCGATCAATGACAAGACCACGGAGTACAGCGGCAAGATGGTCTTCGTCGTGCCCAAGAACAAGGACTACAGCAAGTACACGCTGCTGTGGAACAGCGACTACAAGGGTGGCACCGAGGCCGGCTACGGCTGGCAGGGCTGACCAAGCCGTCGATTCACGGAATGATCGGCCCACTCCCGTCGTTCGGGAGTGTGGCCGATCTTTCGTTGTCGATGGGCTCTCGGAGAAGGTGACCGGTTCCACCGGCCGCCGTGGCACAGGAGGCGGCGACCAGCTTGACTGACACCGTGAACAGCACCCCCGATCGGTCGACCGCTGCGTCCAGCGGCCCGATCCTGTCGGCCGGCGACGAGGAACGCCGCGCCGGCCTGCGCCGTATGCGAGCCGTCGCCCTCGGCCTGCTCGTCCTTGCCGCGATCGTCTTCGTGCTGACCCATGGACGTGGCGGCGCGTGGGGTTATGTGAATGCAGCGTCCGAGGCAGCAATGGTCGGCGCGGTCGCCGACTGGTTCGCGGTGACGGCGTTGTTCCGGCATCCGCTGCGACTGCCGATCCCGCACACTGCGATCATCCCCAAACGCAAGGACCAGATCGCGCACAGCCTCGAGGACTTCGTCACCGACAACTTCCTCACCGAGGACAACGTCAACACCCGACTGGCCAGTGCGCGGATTCCCCTGCGGCTGGGCCATTGGCTGCAGGAGCCGGGCAACGCAGGGCGCGTCGTCACCGAAGCGGCCCCCGCGCTCAGCAAGGCCGTGACGTCGATCAAGGACGACGAGGTGCGTCACCTGCTCGACCGGATCCTCCTGCCCCGCCTGGGTCGGGAGCCGGTCGGCCCGCTCACCGGACACCTGCTGCAGGGTGTGGTCGAGGACGGTTCGCACCACGGTCTCGTCGACATCGGCATTCGTGAACTGCACAACTGGGCCGAGCACAACGAGGCGACGATCACCGAGATCCTCGGCCAACGCGCCCCGTGGTGGTCGCCGAAGTGGCTGGACGACACCGTCACCGCGCGCGTGCACCTGGAGATCGTCAAATGGCTCGCCGACGTCCGGGACGACCCGAAGCACTCGGCGCGGCAGGCGCTGGACAACCTGCTCGCCACCCTGGCTGATGACCTGCAGAACGACGAAGACACGATCGCGAAGGCCGAGGCCATCAAGGAGCGCTTTCTCGAGCACCCGTCGGTCGGCAATTCACTTGTCTCGCTGTGGGGTTCGGTACGCCGAGCAGTCGTCGAAGCCCTGGGCGACCCCGACGGCGAACTGCGCGCCCGTCTCGCGGTCGCGTTGCACGACCTCGGCGCGCGAGTCGTCCGGGACGACGAACTGCGTGCTTCGCTCGATCGTCGCCTCGCCGAGACCGTCGGGTACGTCGTGCGCACCTACGGGCGTGAACTGTCGACGGTCATCTCCCAGACCATCGACAAGTGGGACGGAAACGAGGCCGCCGAGCGCATCGAGTTGCACGTCGGCCGAGACCTGCAGTTCATCCGGATCAACGGCACCATCGTCGGTGGTCTCGTGGGTCTGCTGATCCACACCCTCAGCCAGCTGCTCTGAAGCCGGTCTTCAGGTCGGCGACGATGTCGTCGATGTGCTCGATGCCCACGGCCAGGCGCACGAGACCGGGGGTCACGCCTGCGGCGAGGCGGTCCTCGTCCGAGCCCTGGCTGTGCGTGGTCGATGCCGGGTGGATCACCAGCGAACGCACGTCACCGATATTGGCCACGTGCGAATGCAGTTGCAGTGCCTCGACGAACTTTTTGCCGGCTTCGAGTCCGCCGGTGATCTCGAAGGAGATGACTGCACCCGAGCCCTGCGGCGTGTACTTCTGCGCGAGGGCGTGGAAGTCGTTGTCCGGCAACGAGGCCCAGACGACCTTCTCCACCTGGTCGTGACCCTGCAGGAACTGTGCCACCTTGTGCGCATTCTCCAGGTGGCGCTCGATGCGCAGGCTCAGGGTCTCGATGCCCTGGGCGATGAGAAAGGCGTTGAACGGGGAGACTGCCGCGCCGAGGTCACGCAGCAACTGCACGCGCGCCTTGAGGATGAACGCGAGGTTGGCCCCGAGCGGGCTGCCCACGCCGAGATCACGGGCGTAGACCAATCCGTGGTAGCTCTCCTCGGGCGTGTTGTAGTTCGGGAACCTCTCCGGGTCCTTGCCGAAGTCGAAGTTGCCCGAGTCGACGATCGCCCCCGCGATCGAGGTGCCGTGGCCGCCGAGGTACTTGGTCGCGGAGTGGACGACGATGTCGGCGCCGTACTCGATGGGACGCAGCACGAAGGGCGTCGCGACGGTGTTGTCGACGATCAACGGCACGCCGGCCTCGTGCGCGACGCCGGCAACGCCCTCGATGTCGAGAATCTCCGCCTTCGGGTTCGACACGGTCTCTGCGAAGAAGAGCTTGGTGTTCGGACGCACCGCAGTGCGCCACTGGTCGAGATCGCGGGAGTCCTCGACGAACGTGACCTCGATCCCGAACTTCGGCAGCGTGTACTTCAACAGGTTCGCCGTGCCGCCGTACAGCGCCGGGCTGGCGACGATGTGCGAACCCGCCTCGGCGATGTTGAGGATCGCCAACGTCTCGGCGGCCTGTCCGGAGGCCACGAGCAGAGCGCCGACGCCGCCTTCCAGGCTGGCGATCCGCTGCTCGACGGCGTCCGTCGTCGGGTTCATCAAACGGGTGTAGATGTTGCCGAACTCGCTGAGCGCGAACAGGTTCTTCGCGTGCTCGGTGTCCTTGAACACGTACGACGTGGTCTGGTAGATCGGCAACGCCCGCGCGCCGGTCGTCTCGTCGACGACCTGTCCGGCGTGGATCTGACGGGTCTCGAAGGACCACCCGGCAGCGCTGTCCTGGCCGGGGTTCTGGGTGTCGCTCATCGGCGTCTCCTCCTGCTCGGTGCAGGCGCTCGATCCGCCTGCGGCGGACCGACGTTCGCGTCCGCGCTTGCCGGGCGGCGATCTGCACCGTCCGGCCAGGTCTTCACCCGGGGCACCCCACCGCGGTGGAGGGTTGCCGGCCAGCGAGCCGGGGCTTGTCGCTGACGCTCATGACCTGACGCCAGATTACGTGAGCGGTGTCCACCGGCTGAAGACAGGTCTCTGTATCCGGACGGGCGCCGATGGCCCGAAAATTCGGTTGCCGTGGACGTCCGATGTTCGACAGCCTGGGAGCAGTCGCGTACCCCGTCCGTGGGCGCGCCCGTTCGAAGGAGGAGCCAATGAGGAACCAGCAGCGGCACGACTGCCGCGTCCAGCATCAGAGCAGACCCTTCCGAGAAACGGAATACCACTCGTGCAGAACGAAACTCACGCGCCCCAGGGCGCGTTCGCTCCCGACACCCCACTGATCGATCCCTTCGTCCCGGTCGAGCTGCCCGAGGGGCAGCGATGGTCGACCTGGAGCAGCATCGAACGGCTGCAGCGCGGCCCCGAACCCCGCCCGTCCTGCGTCGTGACCCACGACGAGTCCATCGACACCGAGCTCGGTGTGCTCAAGACCGGCAAGGAAGCCGACGTCTTCGTCATCGAGCGCACCGCCGTCTGCGCGCCTCAATGCAGCACGCTGATGGCGGCCAAGCGCTATCGCGACGCCGAGCACCGATCCTTCCGCCGGCACGCCGGGTACACCCAAGGTCGACGGATCAAGGACACCCGAGAAGCTCGAGCCGTCGCCACCGGGACCGCGTTCGGCAAGCAGGTCGCTGCCGGTGTCTGGGCGCAGGCCGAATGGTCGGCGCTGGTCGACCTGTGGACCAGCGGCGTGCCGGTGCCGTACCCGGTGCAGATCAACGGTCGAGAGATCCTGATGGAGTTGGTCGTCGACGCCGACGGCCGCCCGGCACCCCGCCTGGCTGCCACGCGGCCGACCGCAGAACAACTGGAGGTCTGGTTCGATCAACTGCGTGCTGCACTGATCGTGTTGTGCGGCAAGGGAATCGTGCACGGAGATCTGTCGGCGTACAACGTCCTTGTGGCCGAGTCCGGCCTCGTGCTGATTGATCTGCCCCAGATCGTCGACGTGATCGCCAACCCCAACGGGGTCGAGTTCCTGCACCGCGATTGCGTGAACGTCTGCACCTGGTTCTCCTCGAAGGGCCACGCGTGCGACGGCGACGAACTCTTCGCCGAACTGCTCGGGTACGCATTCTGAGGCCTGCGCTGCGCGCGCTGCATAGGCTTGCCGCGTGCTTCGCAGACTCGGCGTCGTGGTCGTGGCCGTGACTTTCACGGTCACGGCGTGCAGTCGTCCGCCGCAGCCGCCGACCTATCCCCAGGAGTCCTGGTCGTCGGTCAGCCCCGCCACCGTGGGAAGCGCACTGGAGGTGCAGGAGCCGGTCGGCGGGCAGGCGTGCGTCGACCCGCGTCCGTGGACGGGGGCGCAGCACGCGAACACCTGGATGGAAGGGCTGGACAACCTGCCGCAGTGGCGCGCGGCGGACGTCGGAGTCACCGTCCGGCTCGGTGACGGACGCACGCTGTGGGTCTTCGGAGACACCGCGCGGGCGGGGGAGTTCCGCCCACGGTTCGTGTCCAGCTCGGCGTTGGTGACCAAGGGGCGGTGCACCTCCCAGTGGGTCGACCCGGCGGGTCCGTTCCTTGCGAACAGTGCGGGCTCGGTGTGCTGGCCATCGTCGATGACGGCCGTTCCTCACAGCACGTACGACGACGTGCTCGTCGGATGCAGTCGGGTGCGGCGCACCTCGGCCGACATCTTCGGGTTCGACTACCTCGGCATGTCGATCGCATCGCTGCGGGTGCCGCACAGCGGCGTCGCGGCCCGTCCGGTCGTCACGCCGGTGACGCCGGATCGAGTGGACCCGACGCAGATCAACTGGGGGAGTGCGCTGCTGGCGGACGGCGAGTGGATCTACATCTACGGTTCCCGCCGACGATCCGGCGGTCCCGGGCCGCGTGAACTGGTGCTGGCGCGTGCCGCCGCGGACACCGTCACGCTCAGGTCGACCTGGCAGTACTGGGACGGTGCCGGCTGGGACGCGCAGGAATCCGCCGTCCGGCCGGTCATCGACTCGGGCAGCGGTGTCTCCCAGGCGTTGAGTGTGCACAAGCGGGGCAACGATTACCTGGCTGTCTCCAAGCTCGGCGGGGACCTGACCGACACCGTCGCGGTCTGGACTGCAAACAGCCCGCAGGGTCCCTGGACGGTCCGGTCGACGACGCACTTCCCGTACGAGCGTGGGCAGGTCGTCAGTTACCAACCACTCGCTCATCCGGAGTTCGACCTGGCGAGCGGCAAGCTGCTGGTGTCGGTCTCGCGCGTCGCAAAATCGGTCGTCGACCTCCTGCAGCGCCCCAAGGCCTCGCGTCCGGTGTTTATCGAGGTGCCGATGCCGTGAGTGATCTGGGACAATCGACCGATCCCTCATGACTGAACCCACACCCACCCGCGCGCCGAACAGTTCGCCTGAGCGCCCTCGCTCCGGCCGTCGTCGCGCGCAGCGCAAGGCCGGCGCGGACCGTCGTCCGCGGGGTCTGTCCCCCCAACAGATCGAGCACCGCCGCGCGTCCGTGCCCGAGATCACGTATCCGGACCTGCCGGTCGTCGCCGCCAAGGACGAGATCGCCGAGGCCATTCGTGACCACCAGGTCGTCGTCATCGCGGGTGAGACGGGTTCGGGAAAGACGACCCAGATCCCGAAGATCTGCCTCGAACTCGGCCGCGGGGTCAGCGGCACGATCGGTCACACCCAACCCCGCCGGCTCGCGGCCCGCTCGGTCGCCGAGCGGATCGCCGAGGAACTGGGCACCGAGCTGGGGCAGACCGTCGGCTACCAGGTGCGATTCACCGACACCTCGAGCCGCGACACCCTCGTCAAGGTGATGACCGACGGCATCCTGTTGTCGCAGTTGCAGCGGGACCGGATGCTCAGTCAGTACGACACGATCATCATCGACGAGGCACACGAGCGCTCGCTCAACATCGACTTCATCCTCGGCTATCTCAAGCAACTGTTGCCCAAACGTCCCGACCTCAAGGTGATCATCACCTCGGCGACCATCGACCCACAGCGTTTCGCCGATCACTTTGCGACACAAGGTAACCCGGTGCCGATCATCGAGGTGTCCGGACGGACCTACCCGGTCGAGGTGCGCTACCGACCGCTCGTGCGTGAGGTGCCCGGCAAGGGCGCGGACGCCGCCCCGAACCTCGTCGACATCGACCAGGTCACCGGCATCATCGACGCCATCGAGGAATTGTGGTCATCCCACGAAGTTCTCTCTCCTGCGTCGCTCGATACTTCGCGGGGACCCCGACCCGGCAACAGCGGTCGCGTCGACGATGGTGGCCCGCAGGACGTGCTGGTGTTCTGCTCCGGCGAACGCGAGATTCGCGACGCCACCGACGCGCTCAAGGGTCTCGGCCTGCCGAACACCGAGATCGTCCCGCTGTACGGTCGGTTGTCGGCAGCCGAACAGCACCGGGTGTTCGCCAAGCACGACGGACGCCGGATCGTGGTGTCCACCAACGTGGCCGAGACCTCGTTGACCGTGCCGGGCATCCGGTACGTGATCGACACAGGCACTGCGCGCATCTCCCGGTACAGCCAGCGCACCAAGGTGCAGCGGTTGCCGATCGAGCCCATCTCCCAGGCCAGTGCCAACCAGCGGTCCGGACGCTGCGGCCGCCTGGCCGACGGCATCGCGATCCGGTTGTACTCGCAGGAGGATTTCGAGGCGCGCCCCGAGTTCACCGACCCGGAGATCCTGCGCACGAACCTCGCGTCCGTCATCCTGCAGATGATCTCGCTGGGCCTGGGCGATGTCGCGCGTTTCCCGTTCGTGCAGCCGCCCGACAGCCGGCAGATTGCCGACGGACTGCGTCTGTTGCACGAGCTGAACGCGATCGACGACGAGACCGGACGTGAGAGCGGCGACGGACGCCGGGGCCGGCGGCGGCTCACCGCCGACGGTCGCGCGATTGCGACGCTGCCGGTCGACCCGCGGCTGGCTCGAATGATCGTCGAGGCCTCCCGCAACGGATCGTTGCGTGAGGTGTTGCCGATCGTCGCCCTGATGTCGATCCAGGACCCGCGTGAACGACCCGCCGATCAGCAGACCCAGGCCGACCAGAGCCATGCCCGGTTCAGGCACGAGTCGAGCGATTTCCTCACCGTCCTGAACCTGTGGAACTACCTGCGCGAACAGCAGAAAGCGTTGTCCGGCAGTGCTTTCCGTCGCATGTGCAAGCAGGAGTACCTGCATTACCTGCGCGTGCGCGAGTGGCAGGACCTGCACGCTCAACTGCGCGATATCTGCAAACAGCTCAAGCTGCAGCCCAGTGACAACAAGGCCGCGGACGACACCGTGCACCAGGCGTTGCTCACCGGGTTGCTCTCGCACGTCGGCCTGCGCGACCGGGACGCTCGTGACTACCTCGGCGCCCGGCAGGCCCGCTTCGCCATCCAGCCCGGCTCGGTGCTGTTCCGCGCTCAACCCGACTGGTTGATGGCCGGTGAACTGGTCGAGACCACGCGTCTGTGGGCACGTACCAATGCCCGCGTCGATCCGGCGTGGGTCGAGGCGGCCGGACAGCATCTGCTCAGACGCAGTTACTCCGACCCGCGATGGGAGAAGAAGCAGGCGCAGGCGATCTGCAGCGAACGGGTGACCCTGTACGGCGTCCCGCTGGCCGCCGGGAGGCCGGTGTCGTTCGGGCGGATCGATCAGGCGTACGCGCGGGAGTTGTTCATCCGGCACGCACTGGTCGAGGGGGAGTGGCAGACCCATCACCGCTTCTTCCACGACAACCGTGCCCTGCTGCGCGAGGTCGGTGAACTGGAGGAGCGCACCCGCCGGCGCGATCTGGTGGTTGACGACGACGTGCTGTTCGAGTTCTACGACGAACGGCTGCCGGACGACATCGTCTCCGGGGCGCACTTCGACCGGTGGTGGAAGGGGCAGAGCAAGAAGCAAGCCAAGCTGCTGACGTTCACCCGCGACCTGCTGCTCACCGACGAAGCAGCCGACCTCGACACGACGGACTTCCCCAAGGCCTGGCACCAGGGCGAGCTGAACCTGCGGCTGAGTTACCAGTTCGACCCGGGTTCCGATGCCGATGGAGTCACGGCGCACATCCCCGTGGAACAGTTGAACCAGGTGCAGGACGTGGGCTTCGACTGGTCGGTGCCCGGGGTGCGCGAGGAATTGGTGACCGCCCTGTTGAAGTCGTTGCCCAAGAACACCCGCAAGCACTTCGTGCCGACTCCCGACCACGCCAGAGCCGCCGTCGCACAGCTGGATTCGGCTTCCGGCCAAGATCTGGTGGATGCACTTGCCGATGTCCTGTTCGACCGCAGCCGCGTTCGGATCCCGCGCGGGGAATGGGACTGGTCACGGGTGCCGGACCACCTGCGGATGACCTTCCGGATCGAGGGCAAGGGCGGCAAGAAGCTCGCGGAGGGCAAGGACCTTCCGCTCCTGCAGCAACAGCTTCAGGGTTCGGTTCGGCAAGCAATGTCCAGTGTTGGAGAAGCACTGGAGCGCAAGGGAATTCGCTCCTGGGACGACCTGACGCTGCAGGACAAGGTCGAGAGCAGGAGCGGCGGACGCACCGTCGTCGGCTACCCGGCGCTCGTCGATCAAGGCGATTCCGTTGCGCTGCAGGTGCTCCCGAGCCCGTCCGAGCGCGAGTACGCGACCCACTTCGGCGTCCGTCGCCTGGTGCTGCTCAACACCGATGTGCCGTGGAACCGGATTCTCGGGCTGCTGAGCAACACCCAGAAGCTCGCCCTCGGCAACCACCCGCACCCCACCCGGGACGCGTTGTACGACGACATCCTCGCGTGTGCGGTCGACGCGATCATCGCTCGCGAACTGCCCGGCGGACGCGTCCGTGACCCGCAGCAGTACGAGACGGCGCTGCTCGTCGTTCGGCAGCAGATCGTCCCGGAGGTGATCGAAATCGTCGATCGGGTCGGTCCGTGTCTCGACGTGGCTCGCCAGGTGCGTCTGGCACTCGACCGGATGACCGCGCCGTCCACCGCCGATCTGAGGAAACAGTTGGAGCGGCAATACGCGTCGCTGATCCACCCGGGTTTCGTGGCCGAGACCGGCGCCGCCCGGCTTCCGCGGCTGCGCGTCCACCTGCGTGCGATGCTCGAACGCATCGAGAAGGCGCCCACCGACATTGCCCGGGACGCCGAACGTCAGGGCGATGTCGACCACGTCCGCGCAGAACTCGACAAGCTGCTCGCCAAGCTGCCGGCTGCCCGCCACACCGACCCGGACGTCGTCGCGCTGCGTTGGATGATCGAAGAGCTGCGGGTCAGCCTGTTCGCCCAGAAACTCGGCACGGCCGGGCCCATCTCGATCAAGCGCATCTTCAAGGCGATGGACGAGGTCGAGGACGCCACCTGATCGCTGGTGCGTCGTTAGGCTCGACCCATGGCGACTTTGTTCACGAAGATCATCGACGGCGAGATCCCCGGTCACTTCGTCTGGAAGGACGACTCCTGCGTCGCCTTCCTGGTGATCGACCCGCTGACCGACGGCCACACCGTCGTGGTGCCGCGCGAGGAGATCGACCACTGGCTCGATGCCTCACCGCAGCTGCTGAGCCACCTCACGCAGGTCGCGCAGACCATCGGCAGGGCCCAGCATGCTGCCTGGGACAGCGCCCGGGTGGGGGTCCTCGTCGAGGGTTTCGAGGTGCCGCACCTGCACGTGCATGTCTGGCCGGCCAACGGTGTCGAGGACTTCGATGTCCACAACGTGACCAAGGGCCAGGACCAGAAGGTGCTCGCCGCGAATGCGCAGCGGCTGCGCGACGCGCTGCGTGAGCAAGGGAACAGCGAGCACGTGCCGGACTGATCCCACCCGGGGGAATGACCGCGCTGTGCAGCACGTTGAACTGCGGCAGAGACCTTCTTTCCTTCGACCAGGAGACTTCCCATGCGGGACCCGATGGAGCTCGTCCGTTTCGAGCAGGACGCCCACGCCAGCGAACTCGGCGCGCGGACGCTGATCGTCGCGCTCGGCGGGTTGATCGACGCCGGCAACACCCAACGGCTACTCGTCCAGCACCTGCTGGCCAACGGTGACCCGGTCGTCGTCGCGTCCTTCGACATCGATCAACTGCTCGACTACCGCGGACGGCGTCCGCTGATGACCTTCGAGCGCGACCGATTCACCTCGTATGAGGACCCTTCCCTCAACCTCTACCGCCTGACCGACGACGAGGGCACGCCCTACCTGTTGCTCGCGGGCCCGGAGCCGGACTACCAGTGGGAGCGTGTCAGTGAAGCCGTTCGCGTGTTGACCCGACGCCTCGGCGTCCAGCTCGTCATCAGTGCGCATGGCATCCCGATGGCGGTGCCGCACACCCGCCCGGTCGGTATGACCAAGTACGCGACCGACCGGCGTCTCATTCCCGACAACGACGCCGTCTTCGGCGAGGTGCAGGTGCCCGGCAACCTGGAGCAACTGGTCCACCTTCGCCTCGGTGAGTCGGGCGTTGACGCGATCGGCCTGGCGCTGCACGTGCCCCACTACCTCGCAGCGATGGACTTCGGCGACGCCACGGTGGCCGCGATCGACACGATCGTGGGGTTCACCGGGCTGTCGTTGCCGGTGACCGATCTGGCGATGCAGGCCGAACTGCACCGCGCCGAGATCAGCCGGCAGATCGAGGCCAACCCCGAGATCCGCGACGTGGTGCAGGGCATTGAGCAGCAGTACGACGCGTTCGCGCAGGGGCGTCAGCGGCAGAACCTGCTGGCCACCGAACTGGCCGAACTTCCGAGCGCCGAGGAGATCGGTGCCGAGTTCGAGGAGTTCCTGCGCACCGAGGTCGGCGACGACGACGAGGACTGAGCCGCCCGGCGTCCGAAAGTCCGCAGAACTGCGCAGCTGACCCGCGCGTTCTGCGGACTTTCAGTCTTTGGCCTCGCTCCAGCGGTGGAAGATCCCGGCGTCGGCCACGAACCGCACCGGCGCGCCCCCCGACCAGCGTCTGGCCGCGTCCTGCAGCGCGGTCTCAACCGCCTGCATCGTCGAATCCGCCTGTGCGGCAGGGGTATGCACCAGCAGTTCGTCGTGCAGGCAGAGGACGATCTCGCCGCCGAGCGGTGCAATCGCAGCCCGGACGGTGAGCGCCCACGCCTTGAAGAACTCCGCCGCCGCACCCTGGACGACGGCATTGCGGGTGAACCGTCCGCGGCCACGTGCGCGGGCAGAGGTGTCGTCCGGGCCCACGGAGACAGGGACCAGGCGTCCGCCGTACGTCATCACCGACTCACCGCGTTCACCTCGTAGGGCTGCATCCCGCAGATACGCCATCGCCACCGGGTAGGTGTGCTCCAGCCGGCCCAGCACCTGACCGGCGGTGCCGCTCGTCTGGCCGTACATCGCCGCCAGCATCGCGATCTTCGCCGTCGGGCGGTCGACACTCAGATCCGTCGCGATCTCTGCGTACAGATCATCGGCGCGGGTGGCCTCGGCCAGGGCCGGGTCGCGCGACACGACCGCAAGGACGCGCGGCTCGATCTGACCGAGATCGGCGCGCACCAGGACGTGACCGGCTGCGGCTGCCACACCGGGACGCAGAGGAGCGGGCAGGCTGTGCAGCCCGGACCCGGCGGTCATCCGACCGGCCCCTCCGTCGGAGGCGTCCCACTCTCCGCGTAGCCGATCGTCGGGACCCACGAAACGATCGAGCCAATGCCACCCGTACGTCGTCGCGATCCGTTCGGCCTTGCGCCAGTCCAGCAAGGCGTCGACCAGGGGCGACCCGGCCCGATACGGCTCCAGATGCCAGGCGCGAGTGTCCTCGACATTGATTCCGCTGCGCCGCAACATGTCCCGCACGGCCAGCGGGTTGCGAAGGTCGATGCTCCCACCACCGGGAAGGTGCTGCCACACGACGGCATCTCGGCCGCGGCGAATCTCCGCAGCATGCCGGTCGTCGGTCGGACGCGGTCCCGCCGCCTGGGCGATCAACCCTTCGAGCGTGGGCCGGTCGATCGGCAGTCCGTGCTCCTCCAACTCGACGCAGAGCATCGCGGCCCCGGATTCGCTTGTTGCACAGGACAAACCGCCACATCGATCATCGAGCACATCGGCCTGCCACAACGCTGTGTCGAGAGCGGCACGACCCCACAGTTCGCGGTTTCCGCCGTCACGCAACCACTCCGGCGATCCTGTCCGTGCCGGCAACGGCTGCCCCGGACTCAACGTGGTGTCCTCGTCGGCGAGACCTGCGAACAGGTCGGGCCCACCCGGCCGTGCCTGACGTTCCTCGATGGGGGCGGGGATCGGCAGCCCGAACCGCGTCGACCAGACCGCGACAGGGTCGTCCCGGTGGCCCCCCGCGATCAAACGGTGAACGGCGGCGACGTCCCAGACGCGTGACAACCGGCCGTCGCCGATGAGGGCGCGGGCCGAGGAAGCGCTCCACCAGACCACGCGCCGTCCCTCGAGGACGCCGGCTTCGTGTACCGCGCGTGCATCACGGTGGTGACTCACCTGCTCGTCGACAACGCACACCTGCCCGCCGGGAGAGACCACGACCGCGGCCGCAACAGACAGCGCACCCCGCAGCGATCGCTGCGGGGTTGCCGTGTGTTCTGGTGCGCTCAGCGCTGACCGTCCTGCGGGGGCTCCCACCCGGACTGACCGTGCTGGCCCTGCTGGCCGTAGCCCTGCTGGCCCGGCTGCGCCTGGGTCGGGGCGTCTGCGCCACCGGCCGCGCGCACGTCGTCACGGTTCACCGCCTGGGTCGCGGCGTCCGAGACATCGCCACCCTGCTGCTGTCCGTAACCACCCTGCTGGCCGTGCTGCTGGCCGTAGCCGCCCTGTTGCGGCTGCTGGCCATACGCCTGCTGTCCGTATCCCTGCTGACCGGGCTGCTGGCCGTAGCCACCCTGCTGGGGCTGCTGGCCGTAGCCCTGCTGACCGGGCTGCTGGCCGTAGCCACCCTGCTGGGGCTGCTGGCCATACGCCTGCTGTCCGTAACCACCCTGCTGGTTGTGCTGCTGGCCGTGCTGCTGGCCGTAGCCCTGGGTGCCCTGAGCCGGGGTCTGGGAGCCCGCGGAGACACCGTAGGAGCCCGGCGTGCCGTAACCGTCGCTGTAGCCCTGGCCGTACTGGTAGCCACCCTGGTTGTAGGTGTTGTCGTAACCCGAACCGGTCGACCGCGACTTCTTGCGACGCATCATCATCAGGACGGTGCCCAGGATGCCGCCGAGCAGCAACAGCAGACCAAGGATCAGCACCGGAGTGCGCCACCCGCCGCCGATGTTGTCGGCGCGGTTACCGGCAAACAACTGACCTTTGGCGTTCTCGCACTTGGTCTCGTAGGAGGCCTTGGCCATGCCGTCGGGGCTGCGACCGATCTCCCAGTACTTCTTTCCGTCGGCCTCCACCGAGAAGTCCTCGGACGGCTGACCGAACGAGGTGGTGTTGCCGTTCGCGACCACGCTGCACTGTGCGTTGCCACGGTCGCTCTGCTCGGTGCTGTAGACGGAGAAGGCGGACGATTCCACGCTCTGACCGTTGGAGAACCCGTTCAGGCTCACCTTCGGGCTGGCCAGCGCGCTGACCAGCACGAGGATCAGACCGAGGAGGGCAGCCGCGGCCGGAATCGCCAACATCGCGTTCTTGTTGCCGGAAGAATTGGACATGCCGACAAAAGTAGCCCATCGTGGCCCAGCGATCGGCTACCGCCTCGCTGCTGTCTGCGGGGAATCCCGCGCCGGTGGCGCTCGATTCAGGACGATCAGGCGAGCCCGGCAGGGTCCTCGACCGGTTCGGCAGCAGCCCGGACGTGATTCCACAGTGCGTGCAACCCGCGCAGGCGCAACGGCGAGACCGCATCGCCGAGACCGAGTTGCCCGACCAGATCCGCCGGAGCGGTACGCACCTGCTGCGCCGCTCGCCCGTCCAGCGTCGGCACGATCAGTCCGGCGAATCCGCGTACGACGACCGCGCTCGACGGCACCGTGATGGCCAGATGGAAGACATCGGACGCGTCCAGTCGGGCCGCCCAACTCACCGGCGACTGGCACTCGGGCAGCCGGCGCAACTCACCTGCGGCAGCCGACGGCGCGGGCAGGTCCTCACCCAGTTCGACCAGCCACTCCAGTCGTTCGGCCAACGGCACCATGGCCGCTTCGTCCAGAAGCTCCGACAGCGTTTCCATCACGCCATCATCGCCGACGGATTCACCCTCGCGGCAGCCGCTGTCGGACGCGTCCGGCTGCCATGATGAGCCACATGTTCGGTTTCGGAGACAAGAAGGACGACCAGAAGAACGTCCCGGTGAAGCTCGATAGTGGACCGATGGGTAGTTCCGCCCTCGGGTTCGCCGAGAAGCTTCTTCAGGTCGGTATCGACGGCAAGGGCAGTTTCGACTCCGCCCAGAAGATCGCTGCGAAGGCACTGCAGGACAGCGGTGGCGACCAGGAGAAGGCGATCAAGGAGATCGTCTCCGACACTCGCCGCCTTGCTGCCGCCAACGGGTTCGTCACCGGCCTGGGTGGCTTCGTCACGATGGCCGTCGCGCTGCCGGCGAACGTCGCGGGCTTCTACCTGCTGTCCACCCGTATGGTGGCGGCTGTGGCCCACATTCGTGGCTACGACCTGCGTGACCCCAGCCTGCGGTCGGCGATCCTGCTGACCCTGGTCGGCGCGGACGCCAACGACATCATCAACAAGGCCGGCGTCGTCGCCACCGGTCGCCTGGCCGGCATGGCCGCCCAGCAGTTGCCGCCCCCGGTGCTGATGGTCGTCAACAAGGCCGTCGGGTTCCGGCTGATCGGCCAGGTGGGGGAGAAGGTCGCCACCCGTCTGGGTAAGGCCATCCCCTTCGCCGGCGGTTTCATCGGCGCCGGCATGGACTCCTGGATGCTGCACAAGGTCGCCAAGAACGCCGCGGAGCAGTTCCCTCGACGCTGATCGCATGATCGACGAAGCGGGACCGGTTGTGCACAGCCCGATCCCGCTCGGCGTGTCCTCCACAACCGGTGCAAGGGAGCACGACAGAAGTCTCCCGCCGGCACTGAAGTCAGCGGATGGAACCGATCCCTTCCCTGACCGGAGCCGGCGAACTGCTGGCCTACGTGCCCTACCAACTCGGGTTCAACCCGTCCGACAGCGTCGTCCTCGTCGGCTTCGACGAGGACGACCACCTGGTCGTCACCGCCCGCTTCGATCCGGTGGTGCCGGAGGCGGTGAACGACATCGCCCATCTGATCGGCCAGGGACGTCTGCGCACCTTGGCAAGCGCCGCACTGGTGAACTACGGCGACGGCGACGCTGTCCTCCTCACCTCGTCGGTACTACGAACCGCCCTGCGCTGCAACGGAATCGAGCTGGTTCACGTTTGGGAGGTCGATAACGGCACGTCCACCTGGGCGGCTCTGTGGTGCTGCTGTGGACAGTGCCCGGAGCAGCGGACCCCGCTGACCGAGGCACACCTGATCCCGGCGGCCGTCGAAGCCGTCTACCGCGGCTGCAGTCCCGCACCCAGTCGTGACGACCTGGAGAACCGGTGCACCCCGACTCAGGACGAAGCGCAGATCGCTGCCGAGGTCGAGGAATTGTGGAGCGTCATGGAGGCGGACCTCGAAACCGGCCGCGACCTCGAACTGGTTGCCGTCCATCGGATCCTTCGCGGTGACCCTGCTGCGCTCGACGATCCGGTGACGGTGAGTCGGGCCCTCGCGGCCGTCCAGGTGGTCGGCGTGCGCGACGGACTGCTGTGCTGGCTGCGTCCGGATGTGTTCCCACCGACCCGGCTGAGCAGAAGTGACCGGGACCGGTGGCAGCAGTCCGGCGAGCTCCCGTCGCCGAATCGCGCCGAGCGCGCCGGGACGGTGCACATCCTCATTCGCTGGGCATGCCGCGTCCCGGCACAGCTGTCGGCTCCGCTCTGGGCCTGCGTCGCGGCGTCCGAGTGGGCCGACGGCGGAAGCGCGGTGGCCACCATCGCGCTGGACCGTGCCTTCGAGGCCGATCCCGGATGTCGGCTCGCGAGTCTCGTCCGCAACTGCCTCCTGACAGGCACGCTGCCCGGCGGACGCATCGACCCGGCAGCCTGACCCTGCAGCGTGTCCGGTGCAAGAACAGGGGGCTGTCCGAACGCGCGCTCTGAGGTATCGTCGCTCCCGTCAAGAGTCCCAGCGTCAAGCCCCGGCTTGCTGGGCGGCAACCCTCCACCGCGTGGGGTGCCCCGGGTGAGGACAAGGTCCCGACCGTTCGGTCGGCGACAAGCGCGGGGCTGCATGAGCCCCCGGTTCCGCTGGGAGAGGCGATGAGCAGCAGTCACCACACGGGCACGCCGTCGACGTCGGTTTCGGCCCGGCACAACCACGCCCGTTCGACGCTCATGACCCCGGCTGCCCCAGGGTTGCGACCGAAGACTCCTGCGCAGAGTGCAGCGATCGAGAACGACCCGTACGACAATCCTGCGCTGCGTCGCTTCGATGCCGGGGCCTTCACGCTCGAATCCGGACGCACGATCGACGATGTCTTGGTCGGCTACCAGACCTGGGGCACCCTCTCGGAGATGGCCGACAACGCGATCCTGGTCGAGCATGCCCTCACCGGTGACGCGCACGTCGTCGGTGCGACGGGTCCGGGTCAACCCAGCGGCGGATGGTGGCCCGGCCTCATCGGGCCGGGTGCTCCGCTGGACACCGACCGCTTCTTCATCGTGGCCTCGAACGTGCTCGGGGGATGCCGTGGCACCACCGGCCCGAGCAGCCCGGCCCCGGACGGGCGCCCATGGGGATCACGCTTCCCGCAGATCACCATCCGCGACCAAGTGCTGGTCGAGGCCGCCCTCGCCGATCACCTCGGCATCGAACGCTGGCAACTGGTGCTCGGCGGCTCAATGGGCGGCATGCGTGCGCTGGAATGGCTGGGCAGCTTCCCGCAGCGTTGCGACAGCGTGCTCGCGATCGCGACGACCGGTTGTGCGACGGCCGACCAGATCGCCTGGGGACAAGCACAGGAACTCGCGATCAGCTCCGACCCCGACTACTGCGCCGGTGACTACTACCCCGGCCCCGGGCCACGTGCGGGCCTCGGTCTGGCTCGTCGCATCGCGCACACGACCTATCGCAGCGCCGACGAACTCGAGCAGCGGTTCGGTGTAAAGCCGCAGAGCACTGAGGACCCGCTCGGTGGCGGACGCTTCGCCGTCGAGAGCTACCTGGACCACCAGGCCGGCAAACTCGTCCGTCGGTTCGACGCCGGAAGCTACCTACATCTGACCCGTGCGATGGCGACTCACGACATCGGACGCGGTCGTGGGGGTGTCGCAGCCGTCGTCGCGGCCTACCCCGGACGCCTTCACGTGGCCGCCGTCGACTCCGACCGTCTCTTCCCTCCACATCTGTCGCACGAATTGGCAGCGGCCGCCGGCGTACGCACCTCGCTGATCCGGTCCGTGTGCGGTCATGACGGCTTCCTGGTCGAGACCGACCAGATCGAAGCGATCGTCACCGACGCTCTGCCTGCGGGGTCGGCCGGCTCCACCCCCCGGGTGGGGTAGCGTCGCCGACGACGAAGGAGAAGGGGAGAGTTGATGAGGATCGTGGTGGCATTCCTGGCCACGCCCGAGGGAGAGGCGGCGTTCGCCGCAGCCGCCGCTCAGGGGCGAGCCCAAGGGCTCGAGGTGAGCGTCGTGCCGCTCGACCGAACCGCCGAGCCGCGGGCGCAGGCGCTCGCGGACGCGTCCGGCGCGGCGTCGGTCACCGTCACGCCCGCGCTCGGGGGCCAAGACCTCGTCGAGTCCTTCCTGGCGACTGCACGCGATCTGGACGCGAGTCTGATCGTGATCGGGCTGCGGCGCCGCACGACCGTCGGCAAGCTGATCCTCGGCACGAACGCGCAACGCATCATGCTGGACGCACCGGTTCCGGTGCTCACGGTCAAGCCCGACACCGCCTGAAGACTCGGTCCTACTGCGTTCGGGAACGCCCCGGGATTGGGCCGCGGGCAGCGCGTCGTTTTATAATGTCTACAAGTACGCGCCCCGCTTCGGGCCCGACCCGAAGAGTGAACCGCGAATGCTTGAAATCCCCATCGGTGAACCGCCACTCGGCGGTGTGTCGTTATGCCCTCGTGCCATCGGCACAGCCCCGCAACGGAATGGAAGGTAGTCAGTGACTTCCGCGTCGAAAACCGCTGAGACCAAACAGCTTCCGGCTGAATTCTCCCACCCGGCCCTGCAGCAACTGCTCGAGAAGGGTGCCGCGACCGGATCGGTCGACGGCGACGACGTGAAGGCGGCGCTGGAAGAAGCATCGCTGGAGCCGAAGCGGATGAAGGCGGTGCTGAAGGAGCTCGACCGTCAGGGCATCACCGTCGAGGTCCCCGAGATCGTCCCCGTCAAGAAGACAGCCGCGCGCAAGACTGCTGCGAAGAAGGCTCCGGCGAAGAAGACCGCGGCCAAGACCACCACCGCCAAGACCGCTGCGGCGCAGGACGATTCGGCCGACGACACAGCGGTTGCGAAGGCTCCGGCGAAGAAGACCGCTGCCAAGAGCGCGGTGAAGAAGACCACCGCGAAGGCGCCGGCCAAGAAGACCGCCGCCAAGAGCGCGGCGCCGGACGAGGTCGCAGAGGCTGTCCCGGCGAAGAAGGCTGCCGCCAAGGGCGCTGCGAAGAAGTCCACGGCCAAGAAGACCGCGGTGAAGAAGGGCGACGTCGACGAGGTCGAGCTCGAAGAGGTCGAGATCGAGGATGTCGACCTGGAGCTCGGCGACGAAGCGAAGATCGACCCGAAGACCGTCGTCAACTCCGAAAAGGACGAGGCCAAGGACGACGACGCCGAGGAGTCCACCGCGGAGTCCACCGAGGAGACGAAGGCCGAGGAGACAGAGACCGGCGGATTCGTCATCCGCCAGGACGACGAGGACGACGCCCCCGCGCAGCAGGTCGTCACCGCCGGTGCCACCGCCGACCCGGTGAAGGACTACCTGAAGCAGATCGGAAAGGTCGCCCTGCTCAACGCCGAGCAGGAGGTCGAGCTCGCCAAGCGCATCGAGGCCGGTCTGTTCGCGGAGGAGAAGCTCAACTCCGGCGAGAAGATGGACATGACCATCAAGCGTGAGCTGTGGTGGATCGCCCAGGACGGTAAGAAGGCCAAGAACCACCTGCTCGAGGCCAACCTGCGACTGGTCGTCTCGCTCGCCAAGAGGTACACCGGCCGCGGCATGCTCTTCCTCGACCTGATCCAGGAGGGCAACCTCGGTCTGATCCGTGCGGTCGAGAAGTTCGACTACACCAAGGGTTACAAGTTCTCGACCTACGCCACGTGGTGGATCCGTCAGGCGATCACCCGAGCGATGGCCGACCAGGCGCGCACCATCCGTATCCCCGTGCACATGGTCGAGGTCATCAACAAGCTGGCTCGCGTGCAGCGTCAGATGCTGCAGGACCTCGGACGCGAACCCACTCCGGAGGAGCTTGCCAAGGAGCTCGACATGACCCCGGAGAAGGTCGTGGAGGTGCAGAAGTACGGTCGCGAGCCGATCTCGCTGCACACTCCGCTCGGCGAGGACGGCGACAGCGAGTTCGGTGACCTCATCGAGGACTCCGAGGCGGTCGTCCCGGCTGATGCAGTGAGCTTCACGCTGCTGCAGGAACAACTGCACTCGGTGCTGGACACCTTGTCCGAGCGTGAGGCCGGCGTGGTGGCGATGCGCTTCGGTCTGACCGACGGTCAGCCGAAAACCCTGGACGAGATCGGCAAGGTCTACGGCGTGACGCGTGAGCGGATCCGCCAGATCGAGTCCAAGACGATGAGCAAGCTGCGCCACCCCTCGCGTTCCCAGGTGCTGCGCGACTACCTGGACTGATCCGGTTCGAACAACAGGAAAGGGCCCCCGGCGACGGGGGCCCTTTCTGCGTGCGTGGGTGGGGCGCCGCTGACGTCAGTCCTTGCGCCAGGGCATCACCTTGCGCAGGAACCACCGGCGTCCGGTGCGCGGAGCGAATCGGTGGACCAACTTGTGGCGGAAGCCTGCGTTGCGGCGGACGGCCTCGATGACGGCGGCGGTGTCGGTGCGGACGTCCAGATCGTCGTCCGCACGTCCGTATCGGGCCTTCTCCAAGGTGCGCGTGGCACGGTCGAGGGCCTGCGAGGACTCGCTGCCCAGGGCACCTGCTCGCCGGTAGTGCTGAAGTTGGGCACGGGGTGAGACATCGGGTGGGTGGGGGACGCCGAGGTCGTCCAGGTCGTCGCGGAAGGTGAGCCAGTCGGCCTCCACCTGTTCACGCAGGTCGTCGGTGCGTCGCCGTCTTTCGGCTTCTCGTCGAGCGGCCATCGGCAGGAACGAACCCAGCAGACCGAGGAACAGCGCTACGAGCACCAGCCAACCGAGGTACTTGAAAGCGGTGCCGAACCAGGACGGAGTGTCCGAGCCGGTGCCGCCGCCGCTGTCGGTGGCGGACGACGTCTGGGCGGGAGCGGTGGACGCGTCGGCCGAGGTGGTCGGTGTCGTCTGCTCCGGCCGCTCGGTACGGCTCGGCCCGCTGGTCTGCGGCACGGCGTAGTCGGGAACGCTTGCGGCGCGGCTGCCCGGAGTCGGCTCGAACCGCGTCCAGCCCAGACCGGGGAAGTACAACTCGGGCCAGGCGTGAGCGTCGGACTGGATGACGGTGTACTGGTCGGCACTCAGCGAGGGGCTGCCGCCGAGGAATCCGATGGCCATCCGTGCAGGAATCTGCTCCAGTCGAGCGAGCATGATCATCGCGGTGGCGAACTGGACGCAATAGCCCTGCTTGGTGAGCAGGAAGTTGGTGATCGGGTCGGCGGTCTGGTCGTTCACCGTGCGCCGGGTCGGGGCCAGCGTGAGGGAGTAGGTGAAACCGCCGCCGGAGCGCAGGTAGTCCTGGATAGCGACCGCTCGCTCGAACGGGTTGTCACCGCCCTCGATGCGTGACAGCGTGCGCCGCAGCTCCGGCAGCGCTCGGGGATCGATGGCCAGGTCGCGCTCGAACCCCTCCGGGGTGGACCTGGAGGTCGGACGAGCCGACGGTCCGAGCAGTGCATATTTCACCGAGTACTGCGACACGCTGCGTTGCGGGCTGATGACCGATGTCGTGGGGTCGTACTGCCAGGAGGCACCCCCGAGGTCGACGCTGAGCGTCGGGGTCGGGGTCGCGAGGAGGCCTGCGGTGAGAGTGCTGGACTCGACCCGGATCGACTGCTCGACGTAGCCCGCATCGGGTCGCAGTCCGGCCGGTTGGATCCGCGCGTTGTCCGAGCCGCCTTGCTGATCTGCCGGGTCCGTCTGGCTCCACTGCCCGTCGTTGTAGGCCGATGAGGTGAACACCCGCAGGGGTCCGGGCGTCGGGTCCTGAGTGCTGTAGGTGATCACCGGTGTGCGGTCGTTGCTCACCAGACTCCGACTGACGTCGAGGGTGTTCGACAGTCCGACCGAGCCGGTGCCGCCGGTGCGCCGGCCGAGTCCTTCGCCGAGGTAACGCTGGTCGGTCGACGGCAGTACGTGCGGCACCACCAGTGCGCCGATCAACGCCAGCAAACCCACCGTCCGCGCGACCGACGCGAAGCCGCCCAGTCCCAGCCGATCGCCGAGCAGAGTGGGAGCAGTGGCGCGGGCCGTCGTGTTGGACCAGCGCTGGACGTTTCCTCGGGCAGTCAGGCCCACCATCAACAGCCAGCCCGTCGCCGCGGCGAGGAAGTAATGCGGCGCGAGGCCGTCCGTCGTGTTCGCCGCACTGATCAGGTAGATGCTCATGATCGGCAGGCCTGCAACAGCCGGGGCAGCCAGACCGACGGCAAGGACATCGGTGAGCACGGCCAGCATCGCGATCAGACCGACGATCGCGAACCGCAGCCCCTCGGTTTCCGGCGCGGGAGCCGCATACTTGCGGATGGTGCCGTCTGCCTCGGTGATCAGGGCCCTGACCGTGTCGACGGTGGGCTCGCCGGAACCTCGGACATACAGGAACCACAACGCTCCCGCGACCACCACGAACTGCACCCAGACCACCGCGAACTCCGGGATGTGCACCGCGCGAGCAAGGACCGCGCACCCGAGCGCCAGTGCGACAACGAGCACGGCATCCCAGACCCAGTCGCTGCCGCGGACGAGGGTCGTGATCGGCCACGCCGCGATCAGTGCGGTGACGCCGGCCAGCAGCGTCAGTGGGGCTTGACGGAACCTCACAACGCACCCACCCGTACCAGCGAACGCCTGGTGATGGTGTTCCACGCCTGCTCGATCGTCATGTCGGCGGATACATCGACGACGCGCCAGCCGTAGTCGGCGAGGCCGACCGTCCGCTGCGGCGAAGGACCGCCGAAGGACGCGGTGTCGAGGCGAAGGGCGAGGGCGGACGCGCCCGGCTGACGCAGCGATCCCAGATCGTTCAGCAGTCCGGCGAGGTCGTCGGCGACGGCAGAGACCACGACAGCTCCGGTGCCTGCCACATCGTGAGCGCCCTTGAGGACCGAGGCGAAGTTCGTGTCGTCGCCGCCGAGGGCGGCACGTGCCAGCCACAGTTGGACCACCGTCGGTGGCAGATCGCTCAGGTGTGCTCCCGCAGCAACCGTCTCCTTGCTCACCAGGTGCACCAGATAACCGAGTTCGTGCATTCGGGCCGCGATGGAGGCCAGCGCGCTGACCGCCCACTCGAAGGATGAATGCTCGCCGTGTCCGGCGTGCGCGCTGGAACGCGAGTCGAGCAGCAGGACGCAGGACCGCCTCGCCGGGCGGTCGAGCTGCCGGACCATCAGTTCTCCGCGGTGCGCCGTGGCGGGCCAGTGCACCTTACGCAGATCGTCGCCGTCCTGGTAGTTGCGCAGACTGACGTCCTCCTCGCCGTGCAGCGCGATCATCGCGGGGGTCGTTCCTTCCTGCCCCGAACCGGCGCCGGGCGGATGGCTGGCACCGAGCGCCACGATGCGGGGGAGCACCAGCAGCCGGTCGACCGCCTGGACGGTGACGTGTCGTTCGGTCATTCCGAACGGGTCGCGGATGCTGACGTGCACAGGACCCACGTCGTGCTCACCGCGGACCCGTGGTTGAACGGTGTACTCCACCACCCGGGATTCGCCGGCTCCCATGCCGGGCAGGACGAATCGGGGTGAATCACCGAGGGTGTAGTCGAGGGTCTCCTGAGCCAGGCCGTAGCGGGACCGGCGTCGGTCGGTGTTGGTGAAGGTGAGGGTGATCGCACATCGGGATCCGGCGGTGACGACATCAGGCTGTAGTTGCCGGGCCACCTCGACGCGGCGGTCCCGCCGCCGCGACAACCACCAGGTCGCAACGACCAGGGCGAGCAGAAGGCCACCCAGACGCACGACATCCAGGAAACCCAGCACGACGCCGCCGACCAGGAGGGTGAGCCCCGCAGACAGGAACGACCGCCCGCGGGTGGTCAGTCGTGCCTTCTTCATCTGGTGCTCACCTCGTACTCAGGACGCCGAACGCGCGATTCAGCGGGCGGAAGCCGCGGGCACCGGCACCCGCTGCAGGAGTTGCTCCAGCACCTCGCCTGCACCATGCCGCAGGTGCTGCTGGTCGGCGCTCAGGATCACCCGGTGTGCCAGAACCGGGAGGGCGACCCGTTGGACATCCTCGGGGATGACGTGGTCGCGGCGATCGAGTGCAGCGTTGGCCCGCGCCGCACGCAGCAGACCGAGAGCGGCACGCGGCGAGGCGCCGAGGCGAAGCGCGGAGGTCGAGCGGGTGGCTGTCACGATGTCGACGACGTACTGGCGCAGGGCGGGGCTCGCGTAGACCTGGGCGACGCGGGCGATCGCTGCCGCGACGGACGTCGCATCTGTGACCGGGCGCAGCCGCGCCAGCGGACTGCCCGCACCGTGCGAGTCGAGCATGGCCAGTTCGGCGGCGGCGGTCGGGTAACCCATCGAGATACGGGCCATGAACCGGTCGCGCTGCGCTTCGGGCAACGGGTAGGTGCCCTCCATCTCGATCGGGTTCTGGGTGGCCATCACCATGAACGGGCGCGACAACTCGTAGGTCGTGCCGTCGACGGTGACCTGTGCCTCTTCCATGCACTCCAGGAGCGCGGACTGGGTCTTGGGCGAGGCCCGGTTGATCTCGTCGCCGACCACGAGGTTGGCGAACACCGCTCCCGGACGAAATTCGAACGTGCGGGCATCCTGGTTGAAGACACTGACGCCGGTGATGTCACTGGGCAGCAGGTCCGGCGTGAACTGGATCCGTCGCATCGTGCCGTCGATCGACCGGGCGAGCGTCTTGGCGAGCATCGTCTTGCCGACGCCCGGTACATCCTCGATCAACAGGTGACCTTCGGCGAGCAGCACGATGATCGCGGTGCGCACGGCGTCCGACTTGCCCTCGATGACCGAGGACACCGCCTCGTGAATGCGTGCGGCGAGGTCGTGCACCTCGTCCAGTGACAGCTGCGGATCAGGGTCGCTCTCGCCTCGGATCCGGTGATCGTCCTCGGTTCTGGCGAGTTGCGACGCATCCTGCATGGGTAGATCCTGCCCGACCACGACCCCGGATCCCATCACCGGTTGGCCACGACTTGCTCGGCTCACTCATCCTCCACTTTGCTCCACCGTCCCGTCGGGTCCGGCGCTGAAGAACGCAACCACGCTTCACCCGACCCGACGATCACCCGGGTTTCCGGTGGTTCAACGTGCAGCTGTCCCATTTTTCGCCCGGTGTCGCGTGGATTGATCGAAGAGATGGCCGAAAATCCCTCCACCACGCACCAGTGGCTCTGACCTGGGAAAACACTCGAGAAGAGTCCGAATTCGATCTCTTTGAGGGCGACAGGTGGGGTCTGGTGGAGTAAAGTGGAGCAAACAGGAGCACTGCGGAATCGATCGGGCGGGAAGGGGCGGTGAGGATGACCTTGTTTCTCGGTACCCATCAGCCCCGACTGGATGACAAGGGCCGCATGTTCCTGCCCGCCAAGTTCCGCGAGAAGCTCGCTTCCGGGCTGGTCATCACCCGTGGTCAGGAGCGCTGCCTGTACGTCTTCGCGATGGCCGACTTCGAAAAGCTCGCCGCAGAAATGAGCCGCACCCCGGTCACCAACAAGGCGGCCCGCAATTTCCAGCGTGTGCTGCTGTCGGCCGCCTCGGACGAGATCCCCGACAAGCAGGGGCGCATCACGATCCCCGCGATCCTGCGGGAATACGCCGGCCTCACCAAGGAGTGCACGGTGATCGGCGCCGGCAACCGGGTCGAGTTGTGGGCCACCGAGGCGTGGAACGAACTGCTGGCCAGCACCGAGGACGAGTTCGCCGACCAGGCACAGGAGGTGATTCCTGGCGGTCTGTTCTGACCTCTTCTGACCTGTGGCCTCCATCCGCTGACGCGTGCGCGTCGACATCACTTCCCCGGTGCCGACGACATGCAGCGGCTGGGGACCGGAGATCAGAAAACGGCAACCCGCAGGAATCACCACCACAAGATTCACCGCCCACCACCGACAACACACCGCAGACGAGCGAAAGGCGAAGCGATGAGCGACAACCGGACAGTGGCCGACCGCCACGTTCCGGTCATGCGCGACCGCATCATCGAGCTGCTGCGTCCGGCACTGGTCACAGGAGAGTCAGGTCTGCGTCCGGTGTACCTCGACGGAACGCTCGGCATGGGTGGTCACACCGAGGCGATCCTCAAGGCCTGTCCGGACGCGGTCGCGTACGGCGTCGACCGCGACACGGAAGCGCTGCGTCTGGCGGGGGAGCGGTTGGCACAGTTCGGGGACCGGTTCATTCCGGTGCATGCTCGCTACGACGACGCGATCGAGGAACTGGCCGAACTCGACGTCCATCGCGTTGACGCGGCCTTGTTCGACCTGGGTGTCAGTTCCCTGCAGCTCGATGAGACCGAGCGCGGTTTCTCCTACAGCCGGGACGCCGCCTTGGACATGCGGATGGATCAGACCCAGGGGATGACCGCCGCCGATGTCATCGCCGAGTACGACGAGGGCGACCTTCGGCGCATCCTGCGGGAGTACGGCGAGGAACGGTTCGCCGGCAAGGTCGCCAAGGCGATCGTGCGGCGCCGTGAGCAGTCGCCGATCCGCACCTCCGACGAACTCATGCAGGTGCTGCGGGACGCCATCCCGGCGGCCTCGCAACGCACCGGCGGGCACCCCGGGAAGCGGACCTTCCAGGCACTGCGCATCGAGGTGAACGCCGAACTGCTCAGCTGGCAGGCCGCCTTGCCTGCGGCGATCGATGCGCTCGCGATCGGGGGACGCATCGCGGTGCTGTCCTACCACTCGCTCGAGGACCGCATCACCAAGCACGAACTGCAGGCCGGCGCGCGTTCGACCGCCCCCGCCGGTCTGCCGGTCGAACTGCCCGAACACAAGCCCTACCTGAAACTCCTCACCCGTGGCGCCGAGCAACCCGGCGACGCCGAGGTGAACACGAACCCGCGCGCGGCGTCCGCCCGTCTGCGCGTAGCTGAACGAATCCGTGCCACGAAGGGAACCAAGCGATGAGCCAGGCCACCGCCCGCCCGTTGACGGTCCGCCGCGCCCCGCGGGGAGCCAACCCGACCGCCACCCGTGCGCGGCTCAAGCTCGTCCAGCCGGCGACGCACACGAGCGAGGGGGAGTCGGTTTCGTCATCCTCTGCGCGACGCTGCTGGTCGGCGGCCTGCTCACCGTGCTCCTGCTCAACACTGCACGAGCCCAGCAGCAGTACACGATCGGTGACCTGCAGAATGCCTCGTCCCGGCTGTCGGCCAAGGACCAGGAACTGGGCACACAACTCACCTACGCCCGTGCTCCGCAGCAGGTCGCGCTCAAGGCGCAGGAGTTCGGGATGGTGCCGGCCGGGAAGATTCGGTACGTGCGCGCCTCCGATCACCGACTCGTCGGCGTGGCGGAAGGCAGCGCTGCGACCGCCCCGTTTACCGTGAGCACGTTGCCCAGGACACCGGCCACCCCGATCGCCGAACTCGCCGTGAACTCGGCGGGCAAGGCAGGACTGGTGGAGAAGCCGAAGCCCAAGGCAGCGCCGGAGGCAAAGAAGCCGGCGCCGCCCGCAGCTTCGACCAAACCGTCGGACAAGGCGACCGCGACACCTAGCACCAAGCCCAGCACCAAGCCCAGCACCAAGCCCAGCACCAAGCCCAGCACCAAGCCGCAGAACAGCCCGAAGTCCACGGGTGGCACGGCCACCAAGCCCGCCCCCCAGAAGAACGAGAAGACGACGTCGCCCACGCCGACGTCCGCGAGGTGAGCCAGTGACGCAGTCCCGTCGACCGGGTTCGCGATCCAGCACGTCATCCAGCACGTCATCCAGCACGTCATCGTCCACGCGCAGGTCCTCGAACCCGCGCACGGCAGGTCGCCCGACCCGGCCGCCGCGACCGGCGGGCAGGACTTCCGGGAACTCCTCACGTCCCTCGCCCACGATCGACCTGGCGGCCGCACGCGCCGGTCGTCGCAGCAGTGGTTCCACCGCTCGTCCGCGCACCGGATCGAGCGCCGCTCCCCGTCCGCAGACCGGTGGCTCCGGCCGCTCCAGGCCGCGTCTTCCGGTCCAGCTCGGTCTGGGACACCCGCGTCGTCGCGCTCGCGCGTTGCTGGTCGCGTTCGCGATGATCTTCACCGTGTTCGCCGCTCAGTTGCTGCGGGTTCAGGGTCTCGACGCAGCCTCGGTGTCGCAGCAGGCTTTCTCCGAACGCGCCAATCGGGTGACGATTCCCGCCATGCGCGGCGAGGTGGTGGATGCCGACGGCATCACGCTGGCCAGGTCTGTCGAACGACGCAACATCACCGCCGACCCGTTGGCCGCTTCGACCTGGGTCAAGCGTGACCGGCAGCCTGACGGCAGCGTGAAGAAGACGAAGATGGGACTCAAGGGCGCCGCGGAGGCGATCGCGGCGATCGTCGGTGCCGATCCCGCAGCCCTCAGCTCCTCCTTGCAGCGTGCCGAGACGCAGAATCGGCGTTTCCTGTACCTGGTCAAGGACGTCTCGCCGCAGCAGTGGACGCAGGTCAGCGATCTGCGCATCCCCGGCATCTTCAGCGAACGAACGGTCAAGCGCGAGTACCCGCAGGGCACATCGGTCGCGCCGCTCATCGGGTGGGTGGGAGCCGACGGCAGCCCCGGCGGTGGCATCGAGGCGATGCAGAACCGCCGACTCAACGGCAAGCCGGGCACGCATGTGTACGAACGCGCGGCCGACGGCACCGTGATCGCGACCGCCGACAATTCCGACACGCCTGCCGTCGACGGCAAGCCGGTGCAACTCACGATCAACAACGACTTGCAGTGGACGGCGCAGAACCTCATCGCCGCACAGGTGAAGAGCACCAAGTCGCTGTCGGGTGAGGCTGTCGTGACCGACGTCAAGGGCAACATCGTCGCGGCCGCCAGTTATCCCAGCTTCGACAACAACCAGATCGCCTCGGCCAAGGGTTCACTGCTGTCGCGCCCCTTCGCCGACGCCTACGAGCCGGGTTCGACCAGCAAGGTGATCACGATGGCTGCTGCGCTCGAAGAAGGCAAGGTGACCCCGCAGTCGGTGTTCACCGTGCCCTACCAGTTGGAGCGTGCCGACCAGAAGTTCAAGGACTCCCATCCGCACCCCACAGAGAAGTACACGACGGCAGGGATCCTTGCCGACTCCTCCAACACCGGCACGATCCAGGTCGGGGAGAAGTTGTCGCCGCAGGTGCTGCGGGGCTACATGAACAAGTTCGGTCTCGGCGTTCCGACCGGAGTCCGATTCCCCGGAGAGAGTTCCGGGTATGTTCCGCCGGTCGACAAGTTGAAGGGTCCCACGCGGTACACCGTGATGTTCGGTCAGGGCGTCAGCGGTAACTCCATGCAGCAGGTCTCGGTGTTCCAGACGATCGCGAACGGCGGCGTCCGCGAGCCGCTCAAGCTGGTGAAGGGTGTCGGCGACGGGTCCGGTGGCTACACCGCTGCGCAGGACGACCGGGTCGCTGTTCAGGTCGTGTCGCCGAAGGTCGCCGGTGAAGTCAGCCGGATGCTGCAGTCCGTCGTCGGCGAGGGGGCACCGCGCCGAAGGCGGCGGTTCCGGGGTACAACGTCGCGGGCAAGACCGGTACCGCGGAGCGGTTCGACGAGAAGACCCGCCGCTACGCCGGTTACACGGCCTCGTTCATCGGGTTCGCGCCGGCGGAGAAGCCGCAGTACATCGTGTCGGTGACCCTGCAGCGTCCGCAGGCGGTGAGCATCTACGGCGGTGAGATCGCCGCCCCGGTGTTCTCCCAGTTGATGCAGGCGGCGCTGCGTCACGGTCACGTTCCACCCAGCAGTAGCAAGCCGACCCTGTACGACCTGAAGTACGTCCCACCGAAGAGCGAGAAGCAATGATCACAATGACCCTGCGCCAGATCACCGACGCGGTCGGCGGACGGTTGGAGCCGGCAGACGCAGGCGATGTCCGGGTCGATGGCGCGGTGATCTCCGACTCACGTCTGGCCGAACCGGGAAGCCTGTACGTCGCACGGGTCGGTGAGTTCGCTGATGGCCACGACTTCGCTTCTGCGGCAGCCGAATCGGGCGCAGTCGCGACACTGGGCAGTCGGGCGGTCGAGGGCATGCCGACGGTCGTCGTCGACGACGTGCAGACCGCGTTCGGCGTCCTCGCACGAGCCGTCGTCGACCGTGCCGATGACCTGCGGATCGTCGGCATCACCGGCAGCTCGGGCAAGACGTCCACCAAGGACCTTCTCGGTCAAGTGCTGTCACCGCTGGCGGAGTCGGTGGTCCCCGAGGGTTCGTTCAACTCCGAGATGGGGGTGCCGCTCACCGTGTGCCGCGTCAGCACGGGTACCCGCTACCTCGTCGCGGAGATGGGCGCCGACGGTGTGGGGCACATCGCCTACCTCACCCGGATCGCACCGCCGCAGGTCGGCATCGTGCTCAATGTCGGACGCGCCCACGTGGGGGAGTTCGGATCGGTGGAGGCGATCGCGCAGACCAAGGGTGAGCTCGTCGAGGCGCTCCCTGCAGACGGTCTGGCCGTCCTGAACGCCGACGACCCGCGCGTCGCCGCGATGAAGAGCCGCAGCATGGCCCCGGTCCTGCTGGTCGGTATTGGTGAGGACGCCGACCTGCGTGCCGTCGACATCGAACTCGACGACAAGTCGCGTGCCTCGTACACACTCGTCGGCGACGGTGAGCCGCGTCGAATCCGGTTGGGACTGTTCGGGGTTCACCACGTCGGCAACTCACTCGCGGTCTACGCGGCCGCCCGCCATCTGGGTGTGGACGCCGACCACATCGTGTCCGTGTTCGAGAACGCCGCCGCGGTCAGCCGCTGGCGGATGGAAGTGCATGAACTCGGCAACGGCGTCACGATCGTCAACGACGCCTACAACGCCAATCCCGACTCGATGGCTGCGGCCCTGCGCGCGCTGTCCACGATGACGTCCTGCGGTCGCAAGGTCGCGGTGCTGGGTCAGATGCTCGAACTCGGCGAATCATCGGCCGAAGAACACGCCGGCGTGGGACGCAAGGCGGCCGAGTTCGGCGTCGACCTGCTGATCACCGTCGGTGCCGGCGCGGACGCGATCGGCAGCGCCGCGCAGGCCGCAGGGGTGGAGTGCAAACACGTCGACGACGTCGACGCCGCGTTCCAGTTGCTCACCGGTACGTTGAAGCCGGGCGACATCGCCCTGCTGAAATCAAGCCGTGACTCCGGACTGCGCTACCTTGGCGATCGGCTCGTGGACACGGACGGAAAGGGTGCCAGGGCGTGAAGGCCATCTTGATCGGTGCGTTGATCGCACTCGCCACCGGCCTGGTCGGCACTCCGGCGTTCATCAAGTTCCTCGTCCGTAAGGGCTACGGACAGTTCATCCGTGACGACGGTCCCACGACGCACCACACCAAGCGCGGCACGCCCACGATGGGTGGCGCCGTCATCATCGTCGGTTGTGTGCTCGGGTACTTCCTGGCGCATCTGGTGTTGTGGACGGCGCCGTCCGTCTCCGGACTGCTGGTGATCTACCTGATCGTCGGCCTCGGCGCGGTCGGGTTCGCCGATGACTGGATCAAGATAAGCAACCAGCGTTCACTCGGGTTGCGGGCCTGGCAGAAGCTGGTCGCGCAGACCTTCGTCGGCGTCTCCTTCGCGCTGTTGGCCCTCAACTTCCCCGACACCGGCGGACGTACTCCGGCCAGTTACAAGGTGTCCTTCGTGCGCGACACCTGGTTCGACCTGGCGTTCGCCGGCACCGGCGTCGGCATGGTGCTGTTCGTGCTCTGGGCGAACCTCATCATCGCGGGCACCTCCAACGGCACCAACCTGACCGACGGTCTCGACGGACTGCTCACCGGCGCAAGCGTCATGGTGTTCGCCGCCTACGTGCTCATCTCGATCTGGCAGTTCAACCAGAACTGCGAAACGATCGGCAGCAACAAGTGTTACGACGTCCGCGACCCGCACGACCTCGCCCTGGTGGCGGCCTGCGTGATGGGTGCCTGCTTCGGATTCCTGTGGTGGAACGCCACCCCCGCGAAGATCTTCATGGGCGACACCGGCTCGCTCGCGCTCGGCGGGGCGCTGGCCGGTCTGGCGATCATGACCCGCACCGAACTGCTCGTCGTGATTCTCGCCGGGCTGTTCGTGCTGGAGACCCTGTCGGTGATCATCCAGGTCGGGTCGTTCAAGTCCCGCGGCAAACGCGTGTTCCGGATGGCGCCGTTGCATCACCACTTCGAGATGGTCGGATGGAACGAGGTCACGGTCGTGATCCGGTTCTGGATCATCGCCGGGCTCTGCGTGGCACTCGGACTCGGACTGTTCTACGCCGAATGGGTTGCCGGATGACCGGCGACCAGCTCTGGCCGGTCGACCCTTCGTACGAACCCCGCGGGGGCGAGCGTGACCTCACGCATCGCGACGCCGACTGGTCCGGCCTTGACATCGTCGTGATGGGCCTCGGCCTGTCGGGTTACGCCGCCGCCGATGCGCTGCTGGAACGCGGTGCGAAGGTCACGGTCCTGTCGACCGACGAGTCCGGGAACGTGCAGGAGCGCGCCAAGATCCTGGAGATCCTCGGTGCCGAGATCCGCTGGGGAAACGAGCATCAGCAACAGGTACCGGCAGGCACCGACCTGATCGTCACCTCGCCCGGCGTCCGACCGGATCACCCGTTCATGCGGTCCGCCGCAGCGGGCGGCGTCCCCGTCTGGGGGGAGGTCGAACTCGCCTGGCGGATGCGACCGCGACAGGGTGCGGCGCCATGGCTGACGATCACCGGTACCAACGGCAAGACCACCGCGGTGACCATGCTCGAACAGATCCTGCGCTCCGCCGGTCTACGGGCCACCGCGGCCGGCAATGTCGGGCTGCCGATCCTCGAAGCAGTTCTGCACCCGCAACCCTACGAGGTGCTCGCCGTCGAACTGTCGACCTTCCAGTTGCATTGGTCGCGCAGCATCTCCCCGTATGCATCCTGTCTGCTCAATGTCGCTCCCGACCACATCGACTGGCACGGGTCCTTCGAGGAGTACCGCAGGCAGAAAGGCCGCATCTTCGACCGCACCCAGGTCGCGTGCGTCTACAACGTCGACGACCCCACCACCGAGAAGCTCGTGGAGGACGCCGATGTCGTGGAGGGTTGCCGCGCCGTCGGATTCACCCTCAAGACGCCCCACCCCTCGATGCTGGGGGTCGTGGACGATGTGCTCGCTGACCGCGCCTTCGTCGAGGACCGAGCCCACCAGGCCGCCGAACTGTGTCAGCGCAAGGACCTCGGACGCGACGGCAACCCGCCGGCGCCGCACTACGTCTCGGACGCTCTCGCCGCAGCCGCCCTGGCGCGTGCGTATGGCGTTCGACCGCTGGCGGTGCGTGACGGACTACGCGCCTATCAGCCGCAGCCACACCGGATGGCGAACGTCCTGACCCGTGGTGACGTGCGCTTCGTCGACGACTCCAAGGCCACCAACCCGCCTGCCGCCGAGGCCGCGATGCGTGCCTTCGATTCGATCGTGTGGGTCGCCGGTGGTCAGCTCAAGGGAGCCGATGTCGATGCCCTTGTGGCCGACAACGCCTCTCGGCTGCGCGCTGCCGTGCTCATCGGCGCCGACCGGGAACTGATCGCGCAGGCAATCAGGCGACACGCACCGGATGTTCCGGTGGTCGTGCTCGATCGCACCGAGACTGAGGTCATGGACGAAGCTGTGCGCCGTGCTGCCGACCTGGCACACCCGGGCGACGTCGTCCTGCTCTCGCCGGCTGCGGCGTCGCTCGACATGTTCGCCTCGTACGGTGCCCGCGGCGAAGCCTTCGCCGCCGCTGCACGCACGCTGGCGAACACCGACTGAGCGATGACCGCTCACTCACCGGCTGGCACCGGGCGCGTCGACCTGCGTGCCACGCTGCAGCGGATGGAGTCGCCGACGGCCCCGTACTACCTGCTGCTCGGCGCGACCAGCGGACTGACCGTGCTCGGTCTGATCATGGTGCTGTCCGCCTCGAGCGTCACCTCCTATCAACAGTCCGGCTCCTCGTTCACCGTCTTCAAGAGCCAGGCGATGTTCGCGGTGATCGGTGTGATCGGCGCCGTGGTGGCCGCGCGGATGCCGATGAAGGTCTGGCGGCACCTGGGCTGGCCGACCTTCCTGCTCGCCATGGCGCTGCAACTCCTGGTGTTCAGCCCGTTGGGTGTCAGCGTCATGGGCAATACCAACTGGATCGAGGTCGCCGGTTTCCGGATGCAGCCGTCGGAGTTCGGCAAGATCTCTCTGGTGCTGTTGGCCGCAGGCGTACTGACGATGAAGCGCAAGCGGCTGGCGGAGTTCAAGCACGTGGTGATCCCGTTGATCTTCCCGTGCGGCCTGGGCTTCATGGCACTGGTGATGGGTGGTCACGACCTCGGCACGACCTTGGTGCTGGCGGCGATCCTCGGTTCGGTGCTCTTCGTCGCCGGAATCAAACTGCGGATCTTCGGCATCAGCCTCGCCGTCGCCGCTGCGACGGCCACCGTGTTGGTGTGGACCTCCGGCAACCGTATGGGCCGGATCAGCACCTGGCTCGGCGGCTGCTCCGAGGGTGCCCTCCAGGACGGCTGCTGGCAGCCGGTGCACGGCAAGTACGCCCTCGCCGACGGTGGCTGGTGGGGAGTTGGCCTGGGTGCCAGCCGAGAGAAGTGGGGTTGGATGGCCGAGGCCCACAACGACTTCATCTTCGCCATCCTCGGCGAGGAACTCGGCCTGCCCGGCACGTTGACCGTGCTGTGCCTCTACCTGGCCATCGGTTACGCCTGCTACCGCCTGATCTCAACCAGCAAAGACTTCTTCGTCCGCTTGGCGACCACCGGCGTGATGGCGTGGATCCTGGTGCAGGCAACGATCAACATGGCCTCCGTGCTGGGACTGCTGCCGGTCATCGGTGTGCCGTTGCCGCTGGTTTCATCCGGTGGCTCCCAGTTGGTCACCAGTCTGTTCGCGCTCGGCATGGTCATGTCGTTCGCTCGCAACGAACCCGAATGCAAGGCGGCACTCGCCCAACGTCCGAAGCTGGTAGGCCGCACCCGGGCGATCCTGCCCACCGGCCGACGCGGAAGATGATCCCATGACGATCGAACGAGTAGTCCTGGCCGGCGGTGGAACCGCCGGCCATGTGTCGCCCCTGCTGGCCACCGCGGACGCGCTGCGTGCCCGCCACCCACAGGTCGAGATTTCAGTGCTCGGCAGCGAAGGTGGGCTGGAAGAAGACCTCGTGCCCGCGCGCGGCTACGACCTGACCCTCATCCCGAAGGTCGCGTTCCCTCGTCGTCCGAACGGTGCTGCCGTCCGTTTCCCGGGTAGCTTCCACAAGGCCGTCAAGCGCACCCGCAATCTGCTCGACGAACGCGACGCCCAGGTGGTCATCGGTTTCGGCGGACACGTCAGCACGCCGGCCTATCTTGCTGCCCGCGGACGCAGGACGCCCTTCGTCATCCATGAGCAGAACGCCCGTCCGGGCTTGGCCAACAAGCTCGGTGCCCGGATGACGCCGTACGTCGCCACCACCTTCTCCAGCACGCCGTTGCCCGGCGCCGAGGTCATCGGACTGCCGCTGCGACGGGAGATCACCGAACTCGATCGCTCGGCACTGCGAGGTCAGGCTCGTGAGACGTTCGGGCTGGACGCCGAACGGCCGACACTGTTGGTCACCGGCGGATCGCTGGGTGCCCTCTCGTTGAACGAAGCCGTGTGGGGTGCGCGCGACGCGCTCGCCGAAGCCGGCGTCCAGGTTCTTCACCTCACGGGACGTGGCAAAGGCTTCGACGCCGCGGAGGCGAAGGCGCCGTACACCGTGCTCGAATATGCCGACCGGATGGACCTGTGTTACGCAGCCGCCGACCTGGTCGTCACCAGGTCCGGTGCGGGAATGGTCTGCGAGACGAGCGCGGTGGGACTGCCGTCGGTGTACGTCCCGTTGCCGATCGGCAACGGTGAGCAGAAGCTGAATGCCGCCGACACCGTCGCCGCCGGGGGAGCGCTGCTCATCGACAACGACGATTTCACCCGCTCGTGGGTCGAGAGCGAACTGGTCGGACTCGTCACGGACGCCGATCGGCTCTCGATCATGAGTGCGGCCATGCGGGAACAGCAGCACGCCGGCGCCGCGGACGCGTTGGTCGACCTCGCCGAGCGTTCGATCGCCGAGTCGGTGGAGGAGAACAGGTGAGCAACGGCGTCAACGAGCGATTCGACTTCAACGCGCCGCTCCCGGCACTCGAGAAGGTTCACCGCGTACATTTCATCGCCGTCGGCGGCTCGGGCATGTCCGGAGTCGCGCGGCTGATGCGTGCTCGCGGGTTGGAGGTCAGCGGCTCGGACAATGCCGAGGTGCCGGTGCTGGACAAACTCGCGGCCGAAGGAATCGGGATCACCATCGGCTACGAGGCCGCCACGGCTGCTGCGTTGCCCGACGGAACGCTGGTCGTGGTGTCGTCCGCGATCAAGGAGGACAACCCCGAACTGTCCGAGGTCCGTCGACGCGGCCTGCCGGTGTTGCACCGTTCGCAGGGTCTGGCGTTGGTGCTCGAGACTCGGTCCGCGTTGGCCGTCGCAGGGGCGAACGGCAAGACCAGCACGTCCGGTATCGCCACGGCAGCGCTGCGCGACCTCGGGCGTGACCCGTCGTTCGCGATCGGTGCCGAGGTTCTCGGTGTCGGAGCGAATTCAGGAGTCGGAGCAGGGCAGGAGTTCGTCGTCGAGGCCGATGAGAGCGACGGATCGTTCGTCGTCTACCACCCGCGCGTCGCGATCATCACCAGCGTCAAGGACGACCACCTCGACTTCTACGGCACCACTGAGCGGCTGGTCGAGGCGTACCGCGCCTTCGCCCTCACCACGGATCCGGACGGCCTCATCGTGTGCTGTGCAGACGATCCGGGCAGCGCGGATCTTGCTCGCTGGGCCCGGGACCACGGACGAACGGTGCTCACCTACGGCACGCAGGAGGGCGCGGACGTCCGGATCGAGAAGCTCGCGGAGCAGGGTTGGTCGGCCGGCTGCCTTCTGTGGGATACAGCGGGAAACGCGCATAACCTTCAACTCAACGTTCCGGGTTGTCACAACCTGGAGAACGCCGCCGGCGTGGTCGCTGCGTTGGTGTACGGGTTCGGTGTCGACCCGGTTGATGCGGTCGCTTCGGTGGCGGCGTTCCGGGGCACGTCGCGCCGGTGCGAACTCAAGGGTGAGGTCGGCGGCATCCGCGTCGTCGACGACTACGCCCACAACCAGGGAAAGCTCGCGGCGGCCGTGCGCACCGGTCGGCATCTGCGTGGCGACGGCCGGCTGATCGTCGTCTTCCAGCCGCACCTGTACAGCCGTACTCGCGACCAGGCGATCGGTATGGCCGAGGCGCTCGACGGTGCTGACGTCGTGCTGCTGATGAACATCTACGGGGCTCGCGAGCAGCCGGTCGAGGGTGTGACGAGTGATCTGATCGCCCAGGCCATGCGTCGTCCCTGTACCCGGACGCACTCGGCTCAGGAGACGGTCGACCTCGTCGTCACCACGGCGCGTCCGGGCGACCTCGTCCTCACGGTGGGTGCCGGCGACGTCACCGCCCTCGGACCGCAGATCCTGGAGCGCCTGGCCGAGTCAACGTCAAGTCGAACTTGACAGTCGCGGCGGGCCAGGAGAACGCGTAACATGCGGCGCAAGTACCTTGGGTTACCCGTGGCATGACGTCGCCCATCGACTGAAGACCATAGATCTCGACAGGAAGGCCAACGTTCGTGGCATCTCCGCAGAATTACCTCGCAGTCATCAAGGTCGTCGGCATCGGCGGCGGCGGGGTGAACGCCGTGAACCGGATGATCGAACAGGGGCTCAAGGGCGTCGAGTTCATCGCGATCAACACCGACGCGCAGGCATTGCTCATGTGCGACGCCGACGTGAAGCTCGAGGTCGGTCGTGAGCTGACCCGTGGGCTCGGCGCGGGCGCCGACCCCGAGGTCGGTCGCAAGGCCGCCGAGGACCACCAGGAAGAGATCGAAGAGGTCCTCAAGGGTGCCGACATGGTCTTCGTGACCGCAGGCGAAGGTGGTGGCACCGGTACCGGTGGTGCACCGGTCGTCGCGAAGATCGCCAAGAACCTCGGCGCGCTCACCATCGGTGTGGTCACCCGCCCGTTCACCTTCGAAGGACGCCGCCGAGCGGGTCAGGCCGATCTCGGCATCAACGCGCTGCGTGACGAGGTCGACACCCTCATCGTCATCCCGAACGACCGACTGCTGTCGATCAGCGACCGCAACGTATCGATGCTCGACGCCTTCCGCAGCGCCGACCAGGTGTTGCTGTCCGGTGTCCAGGGCATCACCGACCTGATCACGACCCCGGGTCTGATCAACCTCGACTTCGCCGACGTGAAGTCGGTCATGCAGGGCGCGGGCTCCGCGCTCATGGGAATCGGTTCGGCCCGCGGCGAGGACCGTGCGGTCCAGGCCGCCGAGTTCGCGATCTCCAGCCCGCTGCTCGAAGCCAGCATCGACGGCGCGCAGGGCGTGCTGCTGTCGGTCCAGGGTGGTAGCGACCTGGGTCTGTTCGAGATCAACGAGGCGGCACGCCTGGTGCAGGAAGCCGCTCACCCGGAGGCCAACATCATCTTCGGTGCGGTCATCGACGACGCCCTCGGCGACGAGGTGCGCGTCACCGTCATCGCGGCCGGCTTCGACGGTGGTGCTCCTCAGAAGCGCACCGACGACCGTGCGCTCGGTCAGATCCAGGGTTCGCCGCAGCGGCAGGCTCCGGGACAGGTGAGCCAGCAGGGCGGGCAGCAGAACGCGCAGCAGAACGCGCAGCAGTCGGGCCAGCAGTCGGGCCAGCAGTCGGGCCAGCAGGGTGGTCAGCGGGTGCAGTCGCCGGCCGAGGCGGCCGGCGCGATCCCGGCGGGCCAGCAGTCCGGCGGCGCGCAGCAGGGCGGGCAGCGTCCCCAGCTCGGCCAGGGTGGCCAGCAGGGTCCGCAGGGCGGAGCCAACTCGGGCCAGCAGCGTGACGGTCAGCAGTCGGGTCAGCAGTCGGGTCAGCAGGGTGGAGGGCAGGGCCCGGATGGTCAGGGTCGCCAGCAGCCCGGTCACGTCCAGCAGTCCTCTACCTCGCGCCCGCCGCGTGAGGTGACGTTCGACGACGGTGACGACGACCTGGACGTTCCCGACTTCCTGAAGTGATCACCGCCATTGTTCTGGTGGCGTGAACGACGCGAGGTCGGCGACTGGTTCGTCGACCTCGCGTTCACTGATGTCGCCGGCGGCGTGAGCACCGGCGGATGGAGTTCGCTGAACCTCGCAGGACACGTCGGTGACGACGCGGACGCCGTGGCGACCAATCGCGCTCGAGCGGCCGACGCCCTCGAGCTACCGGCGTCCGCCCTGAACTTCATGGCGCAGGTTCACGGCGCGGATGTTGCGGTGCTGCCGTGCGACCCCGCGCCGAGCGCAGACGCCCAGATCGGGGCCGACTTCGACCAAGCGCTCGTCGTGCTCGTGGCCGACTGCACCCCGGTGTTGCTGTACGCCACCGATCGCCCGCTTGTCGCGGCGGTGCACGCCGGGCGGCCGGGCATGGTTGCGGGAGTCGTCCCGAACACCGTGCAGAAGATGCGTTCGCTCGGCGCCGCCGACCTGCGCGCCGTCGTCGGACCGTCGGTGTGCGGGCGTTGCTACGAAGTGCCGGACGAGATGAGAAGCGTTGCAGCGCAGCAGTTCCCGGCGAGTCATGCGGTGAGTTGGTCGGGCACCGCCGCGATCGATGTCGCCGGCGGCGTGGTCTCGCAGTTGCACGATCTGGGGGTGCCCCTCGACTGGGTGCCAGGGTGCACCCGTGAGGAGCAGAATCTGTTCTCCCACCGCCGTGACCACGGAGCCGGCCGCTTTGCCGGCGTGGTCGCGCTGCGCAGGAACGCCGCATGAGCCGCTCGGCGGAACTCCGCGACAACCTGACGACGGTGCAGCGGCGCATCGCCGGTGCCGCACGGTCGGTCGGTCGCGACCCGGGCGAGGTGGACCTCGTCGTCATCACCAAGTACTTCCCGGTCGACGACGTCCGTCGATTGATCGATCTGGGCGTTCAGCACATCGGTGAGAACAAGGATCAGGAGGCCTCGCAGAAGCTGGCCGACCTGCCGGCTGCGGAACGTGAAGGCGTGCGCGTCCATTTCGTCGGGCAGTTGCAGTCGAACAAGGCCGGCCACGTGTCGGCGTATGCCGACGTCGTCCAGTCGGTCGACCGCGCGAAGATCGTGAACGCGCTGGCCAAGGGCGCAGCCCGCCACGAACGCGATGTGGACGTCATGTTGCAGGTCGACCTCGATGGCACCGACCCCGGACGCGGGGGAGTCCTGGCCGACGATCTGCTCGATCTGGCGCAGTCGGTCGCCGATGCCGACCGCCTGACCCTGCGTGGGGTCATGGCCGTCGCGCCCCGCGGCGGCGACGCCGGAGATGCATTTGCCCGGCTCGCTGAACTCGCCGGCGCGGTGCAGGCGGTGCACCCGGGGGCAGACTGCATCTCCGCGGGTATGAGCGGTGACCTCGAAGCCGCGATCGAGCACGGCGCGACACACGTCCGGGTCGGCAGCGCGATTCTCGGGCCACGCCCGAGCCTCTGACCTGCCCGGCCGGGGCCTGCGCCGGGCGCATGCGAAGTCGTGTCCGCGTGTCGCAGTAGGTAATCCACGGCATCGGTGCGCCGCGCCGGTAGCGTCAGCCGCGACCACACCGGACGACCCAGCGGCTCACCGCTTCAAGGAGCATCTGATGGCAGGCGCACTGCGCAAGACCATGGCGTACCTCGGACTCGCCGAGGAAGACCGTCGCTACAAGGACGAATACGACGAGTACGGCCACGAATACCACGACGGCTACGACGACTACTCCGACTCGGGTTTCGACGTCGAGCACGAGCCCGAGGTCGAGGCGCAGCCTGCTGCGGTCACTCCTTTGCGTAAGAACATCGCTGCGGTCGCGGCGCACCCCAAGGCAGGCGACATGAGCCGTATCAACGCGATCCACCCGCGCACCTACAACGAGGCGAAGGAGATCGGCGAAAGCTTCCGCAACGGAATCCCGGTCATCATGAACCTCTCCGACATGGACGACACCGACGCCAAGCGCTTGGTCGACTTCGCCGCCGGTCTGGTCTTCGGTCTGCACGGCACCATCGAGCGCGTGACGGCGAAGGTCTTCCTGCTGTCGCCGTCGGGCGTCGAGGTGGCCACCACGGGCAGCGACGCCAAGGCCTCGCGCGGTCTGTTCAACCAGAGCTGAGATGATGATGCGGCGGGCCTTGTCCGGGGCTCGCCGCAATCGTCTGGAGTGGTAAGTGGAACAGCTGAGATCCGTACTCGCGACGATTCTGTACCTGTACTTCATCGTCCTGCTGGCTCGGCTGGTGTTCGACTGGATCCAGGTCTTCGCCCGTGAGTGGCGTCCCAAGGGCCCGGTGCTGGTGGTCGCCGAGGGCGTCTACACCCTGACCGACCCGCCGCTCAAGGCGTTGCGCAAGGTCATTCCGCCGCTGCGTCTGGGGCAGGTGCGGCTCGACCTCGCGTTCCTGGTCCTCATGCTGAGTGTGAGTTTGCTGCTCGGTGTCATAAGCTGACCGGCGACGTAATTTCGATCGTCGGTTCGTCGTGCCGTCCCGCGTGCGCACGTATCGACCTGATGGGCCCCAAGAGGTGACCACATGGCGTTGACGCCTGAGGACGTAGTCAAGAAGGAATTCACCAAGCCGAAGGGCTTCGGTAAGAGCGGCTATGACGAGATTCAGGTGGACGACTTCCTCGACGAGATCGTCGTCGAGTTGCGCCGGCTGAACGCCGAGAACGAAGACCTCGCAGCCCAATTGGCCGACTGCCGTCGTTCCTCCGGTCGCCCGGCGAATCTCGGTAAGAGCGATTCCGCGACGTCGGTCCCGGCCGCGTCCACCGATTCGCCGACGCAGGCGACCCCGGTCGTCACCCCGGCCTCATCCGCTCCTTCGCAGGACTCGCAGGCAGCGGCGGCGAAGGTCGCCGGCGCCGAGCGTGAGCTCAAGGATGTCGAGGGCCGTCTGAAGACCGCCCGGGAACAGCTCGCCGAGGCGCAGCGCGACACCCAGGCCGAGCAGAAGAAGCTGCAGGAGTTGCGGGCACAGGTCACGCAGGCCGAGCAGGAGCTGAAGGACGCCAAGGACCGCGCCGCTCAGGCGCCTGCCGCCGCTGCCGCACCGCAGCAGCCCGACGGTGGCGCTCACGGTTTCGCCGGTGGCGCAGCGGGTGGAGCCGCCGGCGTCATCGCGCTGGCCCAGAAGCTGCACGACGAGCACGTGCGCGAGGGCGAGACCACGCGCGACAAGCTCATCAGCGACGCCAAGAACCACCACGACAAGGTGGTCGGCGAGGCCAACGCCAAGCGCGATGACCTGATCAAGACCGGTCAGCGCAAGTACGACGAGTTCATCTCCACCGGTCAGGCCAAGCACGACGAACTGGTCTCCGCGGGTCAGGCCAAGCACGACGACCTGATCAAGACCGGCCAGGCACGCCATGACGAACTGATCAACACCGGTCAGACCCGTCACGACGACCTGATCAAGACCGCGACCGACGAGCGCACTTCAGTGCTGACCGATCTCGGTTCACAGCGCGACGGTCTGAACGCGAAGATTGAATCGCTGCGCGGGTTCGAGAGCGACTACCGCAGCAAGCTGCGCGGCTACATCGAGGGTCAGCTCGACCAGCTCAAGACCGTCGGCCTCGACGACGTCAAGGGCGACAAACAGGGCTGATTGGTCCTCCGTCCGTCGACGGGCAGCCACTCCACGTCGGAGTGGCTGCCTGTTTGCGTTCAGTACCAGCCGGATTCGCTCAATGTTCTGGCGTTTCGGCCCCAAACCTGCGAGTGATTCGCATATTCTCGGGCAATCCGTCGGTGTGGCGGATGTCTCGGTCGCCGGTGGGTGACCCACTCACGAAAGGCCGGCATGACGGCGTCAGACAAGCAGCAGGGTTCACGCGTCGGGTCGCTCCTTCGCAGTGCGGGCGGAGTCGTCGGGCGCGCGGCGGGGGTCGGTCGCGGTCGTGCGGCCTCGAACGGCACCGAGGAAGCACCGACCAAGAAGGCTGTCCCCGCGGCGAAGAAGACCACTGCCAAGAAGTCGGCCGCGAAGACGGCTCCGGCAAAGAGCGCTGCCAAGAATTCGGCTCCTGCCAAGAAGGCGACCACGGCACAGACCACCGCGAAGAAGACGACGGCGGCCGGGTCCGCCGCGTCGGCAGCGAAAAGCACGACCAAGGCTGCACCGGCGAAAGCAGCTGCGAAGAGCACCGCCAAGAAGACCGCTGCGAAGACGACCACCGCCAAGAAGACCACCGCCAAGAAGACCACTGTGAAGAAGGCACCCGCAAAGACCTCGGCGAGCGCGGCCAAGAAGGCGACGAAGAGCGCCCCGGCGAAGGCTGCAGCACACAAGGCGTCGTCCACGACGGCGGCAACCACCGAGGCAGCTGCCAAGACGACGCCCGCCAAGAAGGCGACGGCGAAGGCCGCGACCACCGAGAAGGCTGCGCCGACGAAGGCCACCGCGGCCAAGAGCGCGCCGACGAAGAAGGCCGCGTCCAAGGCTCCGGTCAAGACCGCCATCGAGGCACAGGCCGCGCCGGTGCCGGTGCCCCCGGCGAAGAAGAGCTCCGCGAAGGCGGCTGCCGATCTCGTCGTCCGCGAGGACGAATCGCCGTGGACCGCAGACGAGATCGCCGACGTGCGCAAGGAACTCACCGACGAGATCAACCACTTCGAGCACGAGCTGAAGTCGATCGAAGCCGACATCGCCGGTCTCCTCGACCACGGCAATGTAGGGGCGGGTGACGACCAGGCCGACGTCGGCAGCAAAGCCCTCGAGCGGGAGTACGAGTACTCGCTCGCCCAGACCAACCGTGCGTCGATGGAGCAGGCGGCGCGCGCGCTGGCCCGCACCGATGACGGCACCTACGGTCAGTGCGAAAGCTGCGGCAAGCCGATCGGCAAGCTTCGGCTGCAGGCCTTCCCGCGTGCGACACTGTGCCTGCAATGCAAACAGAAGCAGGAACGCCGCTGAGTCCATCCGTCCGTAGATCCCGCGTGACCCGTCGAGGGTCCGTCGGCCTGCTCGCAGTGGTCGCTGCGACCGGGTTCGCCCTCGACCAGGGCACCAAGGAGTGGGCCCTGGCGGCCCTCGAACCCGGGCAGCCACGAGAGTTGATCGGGACGCTGCTGCAGCTGCGGCTGACGTTCAACCCGGGCGCGGCGTTCTCCATCGGCACGAACGCGACCTGGGTGTTGACGATCATCGCGTGCGTCGTCATCGCGTTCACCATCTACTCGGCACGCAAGCTGCGCAGTCGGGTCTGGGCGCTCGGTCTGGGTCTGCTGATCGGCGGGGCGCTCGGCAACCTGACCGACCGTTTCTTCCGTGAGCCCGGCTTCGGCAAAGGGCATGTCGTCGACTTCCTCGAACTGCCGAACTGGCCGATCTTCAATGTCGCCGACATCTGCGTCGTCACCGCCGCCTGTCTGATCGCGTTGCTGTCGATCCGCGGCATCGGTCTCGACGGCACCAAAGTGACCGAGGATGCGCCGGCCCACAGCAGGCAGGTGTCCGACGATGAGTGAACTCAAAGCGCTGTCGATTCCCGAAGGTCTCGAAGGCGAACGCGTCGACGCCGCAATGGCTCGGATGCTCGGTCTTTCCCGGACCCGTGCGGTCGAACTGGTCACCTCAGGTGCGGTGACCCTCGACCATCGTCCGGTCGCCAAGTCCGACCGTGTGAGTGCCGGTCAGTGGCTCGAAGTCGACATCCCCGCGCAGGTCGACCGCACCCCGCAGGTCAAGCCCCAGAAGATCGACAACCTGCGCATCATCCACGACGACAGCGAAATCGTCGTCGTCGACAAGCCGGCGGGTGTCGCCGCACACCCGAGTGTCGGTTGGGACGGTCCGGACGTCGTGAGCGGACTGGCCGGGGCCGGTTACCGCATCTCCACCTCGGGTGCTCCGGAGCGGCAGGGCATCGTCCAGCGCCTCGACGTCGGCACGTCCGGTCTGATGGTCGTCGCCAAGTCGGAGCGGGCCTACACGGTGCTCAAGCAGGCGTTTCGCGACCGGACCGTCGACAAGACGTATCACGCTCTCGTGCAAGGACTTCCGGACCCTGTCGTCGGTACGATCGAGGCTCCGATCGGTCGCCACCCCAATCACGACTACAAGTTTGCGGTGATGCAGTCGGGTCGCGAGAGCGTGACCCACTATGAACTGCTCGAGGCCTTCCGATCGATGTCGCTGCTCGAAATCCACCTGGAGACCGGCCGCACCCATCAGATCCGGGTGCACTTCTCCGCGCTGCACCACCCCTGCGTCGGCGATCCGCTCTACGGGTCCGACCCCACCGTGGCCAAGAAGCTCGGCCTCGACCGCCAGTGGTTGCACGCGGTGAAGCTCGGCTTCGAGCACCCGGGTTCAGGGGAGTGGGTGACTTTCGAGAGTCCGTACCCTGCGGACCTGCAGCACGCGCTCGAGGTTGCTCGTGGCTGACCTCGGACGCCGAGCGTCACGTGCGACCGCATCCAACGAACGCCTGTCGTAGAAGATTTCACGACTGCTCTGCGTCGTGGCATTCATCTCTGCCGTCCTCGTCGGTGGCTTCGGGGTCATGCAGTTCGCCCTCGGACAACCGGTTTCGGACCTGCTGACCCTCGCCGGCTCGCTACTGGTCGGGTGCTTGTTCCTGTCATTCGTCGCCGTCGTTCACCGCGCCATTGCTGAGCACATCGAAGAGGACCGCTCCTGACCGGGGGACATAACACACGCCTCATTCGTCCCACCGTGCGCGCTGAGGAGGCGGCTGTCGCAGGTCGGACTTAGACTCGTCGCGATGTCCAGCCAGAGCCACACCCGCAGCGATTTCGTCCACCTCCACGTGCACACCGAGTACTCGATGCTCGACGGTGCTGCGCAGGTGAAACCGCTGCTGGCGGAGGTCGATCGCCTCGGCATGCCGGCCGTCGCCATGAGCGATCACGGCAACATGTTCGGCGCCTACGACTTCCAGGGCGCGGCCAAGGATTTCCCCGACGTGAAGCCGATCATCGGCATCGAGGCGTATGTCGCGCCGTCCGACCGGCGCAACCGCAAGCAGGAGTTCTGGGCCACCAGCGGTCAGCGCGACAACAACGTCGACGGCGAGGGTGGCAAGGACATCTCCGGTGGCGGTCGTTACCTGCACATGACGATGTGGGCCAAGAACGCGACGGGTCTGCGCAACCTGTTCGCGCTGAGCTCGCTGGCCAGCTTCGAGGGTTTCTACGGCAAGCCGCGCATGGACAACGAGATCATGGCGGCGCGCTCCGAGGGCATCATCGCCACCACCGGCTGCCCCTCCGGCGCGGTTCAGACCCGGCTTCGCTTGGGGCAGTTCGAGGAGGCCTGTGCGGCGGCGGCCGAACTGCAGGACATCTTCGGCAAGGAGAACTTCTACCTCGAGCTGATGGACCACGGCGTCGACATCGAGCGCCAGGTCCGCGAGAACCTGTTGCGGGTCGCCAAGCGTCTCGACCTGCCGCTGCTGGCCACCAACGACTCCCACTACGTCACCGAAGACCAGGCCGACAGCCACGACGACCTGCTGTGTGTCGGCGTCGGCCGCAACAAGGATGACCCCAGCCGGTTCAAGTTCAACGGGTCGGGTTACTACATCAAGTCGGCCGACGAGATGCGTGAACTGTTCCGGGAGTTGCCGCAGGCGTGCGACAACACGTTGCGCATCGCCGAACAGATCGAGAGCTACGAAGACGTCTTCAAGAACATCGACCGGATGCCGCAGTTCCCCGACGTCCCCGCCGAGCAGACCCAGTCGCAGTACCTGCGCGAACAGATCAAGATCGGCGTCACCGAGCGGTACGGCGACCAGGTGCCCGACGGCGTCTGGGAGCGCATCGAGACCGAGATGTCGGTCATCGAGCCGATGGGCTTCAGCTCCTACTTCCTCGTGGTCGCCGACATCTGCAAGTACGCACGGGACAACGGCATCCCGCTCGGCCCGGGTCGTGGTTCTGCCGCCGGTTCGCTGGTCGCCTACCTGACCCGCATCATCGAGCTCGACCCGCTCGAACACGGCCTGCTGTTCGAGCGGTTCCTCAACCCCGAGCGCATCAGCCCACCCGACGTCGACCTCGACTTCGACGACCGTCAGCGCGACAAGATGGTTCGCTACGTCACTGAGAAGTACGGCGCCGCCTACACAGCGCAGGTCAACACCTTCTCCACCATCAAGGCCAAGGCCGCCATCAAGGACGCGAACCGAATCCTCGGTTTCCCGTTCAGCCTCGGCGACCAGATCTCCAAGGCGATGCCGCCCGACGTCCAGGGCAAGGGCGTTCCGCTGGCCTCGACCTACGACAAGGACCACCCGCGCTACAACGAGGGCGTCGACTTCCGGTCGATGATCGAGGCCCAGCCGGAGGTGAAGAAGATCTTCGAGACCGCGCGCGGCCTCGAGGGCAAGATCCGTGGCACCGGTGTGCACGCGGCCGCCGTCATCCTGTCGTCCGAGCCGTTGCTCGACCTGATCCCGATGCATCGCCGCGACAAGGACGGCACGATCATCACCGGGTTCTCCTACCCTCAGTGCGAGGACATGGGCCTGGTCAAGATGGACTTCCTGGGTCTGCGCAACCTCGGCATCATCGACCAGGCGCTGAAGAACATCGAGGCCAACCGTGGCGAGCAGATCAGCACCGAGACGATCCCGCTGGACGACCCGAAGACCTACGAGCTGCTCGGTCGTGGTGACACGCTCGGTGTGTTCCAGCTCGACGGCGGCGGGATGCGGACGCTGCTGCGGCAGATGGCGCCGACCGGGTTCGAGGACATCACCGCTGTGCTCGCGCTGTACCGGCCGGGACCGATGGCAGCGAACGCGCACACCGATTACGCCGACCGCAAGAACGGTCGCAAGCCGATCGCCGCGATCCACCCCGAGCTGAAGGACGCGCTCGACCCGATCCTGGGTGAGACCTACCACCTGCTCATCTACCAGGAGCAGATCATGGCGATCGCCCGGGAGCTGGCCGGGTACACCCTCGGTGGTGCAGACCTGTTGCGTCGTGCCATGGGTAAGAAGAAGCCCGAGGTGCTGGCGAAGGAGTGGGACAACTTCTCCGCCGGAATGACCGCCAACGGCTACTCCAAGGAAGCCACCCAGGCGTTGTGGGACGTCATGCTCCCGTTCGCGGGCTACGCCTTCAACAAGTCGCACGCCGCCGGGTACGCACTCGTGTCCTGCTGGACCGCCTACCTGAAGGCGAACTACCCGGCCGAGTACGCCGCGGCGCTGCTGACGTCCGTCGAGGACTCCAAGGACAAGATGGCGATCTACCTCGCCGACACGCGCAAGCTCGGCATCAAGGTGTTGCCGCCCGATGTCAACGAGTCGATCGACGACTTCACCGCTGTCGGCGAGGACATCCGTTTCGGTCTGGCCGCTGTACGCAATGTCGGCGGCAACGTCGTCGACGGCATCGTGCAGGCGCGGCAGGAGAAGGGACGCTTCACCTCCTTCGAGGACTTCCTGCGCAAGGTGCCGGCGGTGGTGTGCAACAAACGCACCATCGAATCCCTCATCAAGGCAGGGGCTTTCGACGACCTGCAGCACAAGCGCCAAGGTCTGGTGCACGTGCACGAGACGTATGTCGACTCGCTGGTGGAGGAGAAGCGCAACGAGGCCCACGGCCAGGACAGCCTGTTCGGCGGCTTCGGGGACGACGACGCGGTCACCTTCGCGGCGCTGCCGCCGATCCCCGACATCGAGTGGGACAAGCAGACACTGCTGGCGTTCGAGCGCGACATGCTCGGCCTCTACGTGTCCGACCACCCGCTCTTCGGAATCGAACACCTGCTCGCCCAGCACGCCGACACCCCGATCTCGCGGCTGCTCGGCGAAGACCCGCCCAAGGATCGTTCCCAGGTGACGATCGCCGGACTCGTCACCAGCCTCACCCTGAAGCGCAACAAGAAGGGTGAGTTGTGGGCCATCGCCGAGGTCGAGGACCTCGAGGGTTCGGTCGAGGTGTTGTTCTTCGCCAAGACGTACATGACGGTCTCGACCATGCTCAACACCGACACCGTGTGTGTGATCCGGGCGCAGGTGATGTCGCGCGACGACTCGATCAGTCTCAACGCCCAGGAGATGACCATCCCCGAACTCAAGGGCGACCTGCGCGGGCCCATCGTGCTGACTATGCCGCTCGCCCGGGCCAACAACGGTCTGGCGCTGAAGCTCAAGGGCGTGCTGGCCGAACACCCGGGCGGCACCGAGGTGCACATCCGCCTCGTCCAGCCCGGACGTCAGGTCACGGTGAAACTCGACGAGAAGCTGAAGGTCGCGGCGTCGCCCGCACTCTTCGGCGATCTGAAGGCGCTGCTCGGCCCGACCTGCCTGACAGCCTGAGACAGCAACCGAAAGTCCGCAGAACCCGCGAGGTGACCCGCGAGTTCTGCGGACTTTCGCTGCGGGTTAGCGTGTCCCGGTGACCGATTCTGAGACCCCTCTGCAACCGCCACTGGCCGAACGCATCCCGAGTGAGCGCGTCTTCCACGGCGACGTGTTCGTCGACGACTTCGCCTGGATGCGTGACCACGACGACCCGCGCCTGCTCCCGCACGTCAAGGCGGAGAACGCGTACACCGAGGCGGTCACCGGTCACCTCGCTGCGGGCACGGAGGCCATCTTCGCCGAGATGAAGTCCAGGATCGTCCAGGACGACGTCTCGGTGCCGGTTCTGCTCGGTGACTGGTGGTACTACGCGCGCACGGTCGAGGGGCAGCAGTACGAGATTCATTGCCGCACACCACGATCCGTACACGCCGATCGACCCACACCCGTCCCCGGGACGCCGCTGGCGGGGGAGCAGGTGCTGGTCGACGGCAACGCCGAAGCCGAGGGCGAGGAGTTCTTCGAACTGGCCGCACTGGAGATCGACCGCACCGGGGAACGGATGGCGATCCTGGTCGACCGCACCGGCGGCGAGCTCTATGACCTCGACGTTCGCGAGATCGCGTCCGGACAGGTGCTCGACCACACGGTGAAGCAGGCGAGTCACGATCTGGCGTGGTCCTACGACGGCACGCACCTGTTCTACGTCCGCCGCGACGACGCGTGGCGTGCTCACCAGGTTTGGCGCCACGAACTCGGCTCGAACACCGAGTCCGACGTGCTGGTGCTGGAGGAGGCGGACGAGATGTTCGCTCTCGGCATCGAATCCTCGCGCGACGACAAGTGGCTGGTCATCCAGTCCGGGTCGCAGCTGACCAGCGAGGTCCGACTGCTCGACCTGCGTGACCCGCTCTCCGAACCGCTGCTCGTCGAACCCCGCAAACACGGACTCGACTACTCGGTCGAGGTCGACGGCGACCGAATCATCTTGACGCACAACGGAACTCACGCCGACTTCGCGCTCGCCTGGGCACCGCTGGAAGCTCCGGGCCGAGCGAACTGGAAGCCGGTGTACGAGCCGGCTGCGGGGGAGCGGGTGCTCGGGGCGCTGGCATTCGAGGGCTTCGTGACGATGTTCCTGCGCCGCGGCGGTCTGCCGACCGCCGACCTGCTGTCGAAGGCGATCGCGGGTGAGGAGCCGTACGGCGACCCGCGTCCGATCGACGTGAACGGCATTCCCCGCATCGGCCCCGGTTCGAATCCGAGCTATGACCAGACGACGGTGCAACTCGTCGCCACGTCGCTTCTCACGCCACGCACGGTCGTGGACGTCGATTCCGACGGAGCGAGCTCCGTGCTGAAGGTGCAGGACGTGCGCGGGTTCGACCCGGAGAAGTACGTGGAGGAGCGGGTCTGGGTCACCGCGCGGGACGGCGTCCAGGTGCCGGTCGACATCGCCCGCCGGGCCGACGTCCGCGCCGACGGCACTAACCCCGGATTCATCTACGGCTATGGGTCCTACGAGGTGAGCATCGATCCGGCGTTCTCCGCGCTGCGACTGTCGATGCTCGACCGAGGGGTCGTGTACGCCTTGGCGCACCCGCGTGGCGGCGGTGAGATGGGCCGAGCCTGGTACGACGACGGCAAGATGCTCGCCAAGAACAACACCTTCAACGACTTCGTCGACTGCTCGCGCTGGTTGATCGATCAGCAATGGGTTGCACCGGATCGGCTTGCGGCAGAAGGAGGTTCGGCCGGAGGACTGCTCATCGGTGCTGTCGTCAACCGGGCGCCGGAGGTCTTCCGTGTGGTGCACGCCGCGGTGCCGTTCGTCGACGCCCTCACCACGATCCTCGACCCGACCCTGCCGCTCACGGTCGGGGAATGGGAGGAATGGGGCAACCCGATCGAGGATCCCCGCGTGTACGCGTACATGAAGGGTTACAGCCCGTACGAGAACATCCGTCCCGTGCAGTACCCGGCGATCCTCGCGACCACGAGCATCAACGACACCCGCGTCTCGTTCGTGGAACCGGTGAAGTGGGTGCAGCAGCTGCGCGAGATCACCACCAACGGGGCCGACCGCCCGATCCTGCTGAAGACCGAGATCGTCGCCGGGCACGCCGGCAGCAGCGGACGCTACGACGCCTGGAAGCAGGACGCGTTCGAGATCGCGTTCCTGCTCGACCAGATCAAGGCCCTCTGACACTTTCCTGACGCCGAGTGGCCGGGCTATGAACCAGCGTCCGGGTTATATCCCGGCCACCGGTTCACAGCCCGGCCACTCGGTGCGTTCGGATCAGGCCGTCTCCGCCTCGGACTTGATCTTCGCCAGGGTCTGCTTCATGCCGGTCATCAGGTGGGCCTCGAAGGTCGGCTCGCCGCCGAGCACCTTGTCGATCAGCACCTTCGACAGTTTCGTGGTGTCGTTCGAGACGTCGCGGGTCTCGGTCAGGCGGGTGCCGCCGTCCGCGGTGGGTTCGAGTTCGTAGATCCAGGTGCTGTGGTTCTCGCGGATCTTGAACGCGATCCTGCGCTCGGGCTCGTAAGCGGTGACCTTGCTCTGGGTGGGCCAGACCTTCAGACCCATCCGGTTGATGTTCATCATCGTGGCGCCCTGCTTGATCTTGCCACCGCGCACGATGACCTTCGCCGTGCTCGGGCTCCATTCGGCCATGCGCTTGAGATCGGACACGATCGCCCAGACCCTCGCCGGCGGTGCGTCGATGTCGATCGAGGTGGACAGGTTCGCGGGCATGAACAACTCCTGGACGTCTTCGGGTGATCTGCTCGCGATGTTATGCGCACGAACTGTGCTCGTTGAGCCCGCAGGGGTTCGACGCCCGAGCAGACGAACTGGACGATGTGTTGCGACGACGGGCACGACACGTCGTCACCGACAGCGCCCGAGCGGTGCGCGCCGCGCAACTGCTGTCGGCAGGAGGCCTGCGCAGTGTCGGTTCCCTCTTCGAGGCATCACACCGCTCGATGCGGGACGACTACGAGATCCGCGCCGACCGTCGACCTGATTCAGCGGACTGCCGTCGAATCCGGCGCGATCGCAGCCCGGATGACCGGCGGCGGATTCGGCGAAAGTGTGATTGCAACGGTCGAAAAGGGACGTGGGCCAACGGTTCTGGCGCGCTGCGCAGAGGCATCTCGACTCGCCGGTCATCCGACCCCGACGGCGTTCGTTGCGAGCGCCGGCGACGGTGCCCGCCGCCTGGACTGACGCTCGCCGTCAGCGCTTCTTGGCCGGGATTCGAAGTCCGCCGGCGATCAGCCGGCGGATCAGCTGACCGCCGCTCACCTCAACCGCGCCGGCGGCGACGACCTGCGCGTAACGGTCCTGCGGAATGTCATAGTGGTCACCGTCGAACAGGTGATCCGGAAGACCGACGGACCGCGCGAAGCTGTGCAACTCCGCGTACGACTCGTCACTGACCAGATGCGACCACAGGCGGTCGTACGCAGGCCAGAACGGCGGGTCGATCAGGACGGTCATGGGCAGTGACTTCACCACGTCGGACGCCGCGGCGCAACTACCGGGCCATATGCGGCGCCCTGACTCATCGCTCCTGGAGTGCGGCGCCCAGCTGCTGCGCGTATTCGGCGGCCTCCCCGTCGGTGTACTTCGTTCGTGGCCAGAAGAATCCGCGTAACCCGTCGCCCTTGGTCCTCGGGACGACGTGGCAGTGCAGGTGTGGAACTGATTGCGACACAGCATTGTTCATCGCGACGAACGTGCCCTGTGAGTCCAGGGCCTGCGGCATCCGTGCGGCGATGTGCTGCACGACGTCGAAGAACGGCGGCACCTGGCCGGACGGCAGGTCGGCGAGTGTCTCGTGGTGCTCGTGAGGCACGACGAGCACATGTCCCTTGAAGACCGGGCGGGTGTCGAGGAAGGCGATGGTGCCGGGGGACTCGTGCACGACGAAGGCCGCAGTCTCGCCCGAGATGATCTGGCAGAACACGCAGTCGCTCATCGGGCGAGTATCCCTCATCTGATGGGCAGGTCCACCCGTTCCGCAACTGCGACAGGGCAGTATCTGTGGAATGAACCAACGCGATGTCGAAGGTGCCGCACGTCAGGTCGGTGACTCCAAAGTCGTCGAGTGCGGCGCACGGGTCGGGTTCGCCGCGAGCGGTCTGTTGCATCTGCTGATGGCGTGGATCGCGGTCCGTATCGCGTGGTCGAAGGGCGGCGGCAGTGCCGACCAGACCGGCGCCCTCGGCAACCTGTCCGGTCAGCCCGGCGGGAAAGTGATCCTGTGGGTCCTGGTGGTCGGATTCGTCTTGCTCGCGCTGTGGCATCTGACCGAGGCGGCCACCGGCTCGCCCGGGACGGAGGCCAAGGACCGGGCGAAGGACGCCGTCCAGGACGTCGCGAAAACGGTGTTGTTCATGGGTCTTGCCTGGACCACCTACAAGTTCGCCTCGGGCGGTTCGTCCTCCAGCAGTGGCAACACCCGTGACTTCACCGCGAAGCTGATGCATCAGCCCTTCGGACGCGTCCTCGTGGCCATCATCGGTTTGGTGATCCTGGGTGTCGGTGCGTACCACTTGTACAAGGGCTGGACCGAGAAGTTCCGGGAGGACCTGCAGGGCAACCCCAGTGATGCGGTGATCCATGCCGGTCGAATCGGCTACGTCGCCAAGGGAATTGCACTGGCTATCGTCGGAGGGTTGTTCGTCGTCGGGGGAGCGAAGGGCTCCACGAAGGAGACGACGGGCCTCGACGGTGCGCTGCGCACCTTGCTCGAGCAGCCGTTCGGCAAGATCCTGCTCACCGTCGTCGCTCTCGGCATCGCCTGTTACGGCATCTACTCCTTCGCGTGCGCGAAATTCGCGAAGGTCTGACGAGACCCGAGCAATCCGGGCAGTCATCGGCACAGGCGGCTATGTATCGCCCTGCGGCGGTTGACTCTCGTTGGGCGTGGTTTCTGGCAAGGCATGGGAGGACGTGCTGCGCCCTGGGGATTGCCACCTCACCGACCGGACTGGGCGGGTCCCGAGAGTTTGCGCAGTCAACGTACCCACGCCCACGCTGCGTCCGGACGCGCAGGTCATGACGTGCGCACCCGGATGTGACGAGGGCATCTGTACGCAAGGTGCGCGTCACGCCGCTGAGAGCTCAAAGCGAGCGCCGCCCCCGATGACGGGGACGGCGCTCGCTCGATGTGCAGGTGACCTGACGAATCACAGGTCGTAGTACATCTCGAATTCGTGCGGGTGCGGACGGAAGCGGATCGGATCGACCTCGTTGAGGCGCTTGTAGTCGATCCAGGTCTCGATGAGGTCCTCGGTGAACACGTCGCCCTCGGTGAGGTAGTCGTGGTCGGCCGCGAGCGCGTCCAGCACCTCGGGCAGCGAACCGGGCACCTGCTCGATGTTCGCGTGCTCCTCCGGCGGCAGCTCGTAGAGGTCCTTGTCGACCGGCTCCGGCGGCTCGATGCGGTTCTTGATTCCGTCCAGACCGGCCATCAGCTGAGCCGCGAACGACAGGTAAGGGTTCGCCGACGGGTCGGGGATTCGGAACTCGATGCGCTTGGCCTTCGGCGAGGTGCCGGCGATCGGGATGCGGACGCAGGCCGAACGGTTGCGCGCCGAGTACACCAGGTTGACCGGAGCCTCGTAACCCGGCACCAGACGGTGGTAGGAGTTCACCGTCGGGTTGGTGAAGGCCAGCAGCGACGGAGCGTGCTTGAGCAGGCCACCGACGTACCAGCGGGCGATGTCGGACAGGCCGCCGTACCCCTTCTCGTCGTAGAAGAGGGGCTCGCCGTCCTTCCAGAGTGACTGGTGGGTGTGCATACCCGAACCGTTGTCGCCGAACAGCGGCTTCGGCATGAAGGTGGCGGTCTTGCCGGCCTGGAAGGCGGTGTTCTTGATGATGTACTTGAACTTCATGACGTCGTCGCCGGAGCCGAGCAGCGTCGAGAAGGTGTAGTTGATCTCCTGCTGACCGGCGGTGCCCACCTCGTGGTGCGCGCGCTCGACGTTCAGGCCGACCTTGTCCATGTTGACGCACATCTGGTCGCGCAGGTCGGCCATGTGGTCGACCGGCGGGACGGGGAAGTAGCCACCCTTGACGCGCGGCTTGTAGCCCAGGTTGCCGCCCTCTTCGACGCGGCCGGTGTTCCATGCACCCTCGACGGAGTCGACGTAGTAGTAACCCGAGTGCGAGTTCGTCTCGAAGCGCACGTCGTCGAAGATGTAGAACTCGGCCTCGGCACCGAAGAACGCGGTGTCGGCAATGCCGGTCGACTTCAGGTAGGCCTCCGCCTTCGCGGCGATGTTGCGCGGGTCGCGGCTGTAGGCCTCACCGGTGAACGGGTCGACGATGGAGAAGTTCATGATGAGCGTCTTGCGCTCACGGAACGGGTCGAGGTAAGCCGACTTCGGGTCCGGGATCAGCTTCATGTCGGACTCGTGGATGGCCTGGAAACCTCGGATCGACGAGCCGTCGAACATCTGGCCGGTCTCGAACGCGTCGTGGTCGAACGTCTTGGCAGGCACATTGAAGTGCTGCATCACGCCCGGCAGGTCACAGAAACGAACATCGACGAACTCGACGCCTTCGTCCTTGATGTACTTCAGGACCTCGTCGGCGTTGTTGAACATGGAACCTCCATCTGGAATGTCACAGCCGGGGTATTCCTCGGCCGTTCGACTGAGTCGACCTTATCGGGGCGCGGTTTCCCGGCAGTGACCCGATTGTTTCGCCCGTGTTACGTCTTGGGCCCCGATGAGCCCGAACATTTCGCGGCATCACCGCTGGCTTAGGCTCGGGACGTGGTTGATCGTCGTGATGTAGGCAGCTGGCTGGAGGGTCCCGGAGCGGTCCGCGAGCGGGCCGAGGGTGACTATCCGGGACGCGACCTGGGCTTGCCGGAGTCGGGACCGGGTTCGATCGCCCGCACCGGCCCCCGCGCGATCGCACTGGTCATCGACTGGGCGCTGTGTTCGCTGATCGCCGCCGGTCTCCTCGGATTCAGCTGGGGTGAACCAGGAGCTGGCAGCTTCAAGCCGTTGCTGGTCTTCGTGATCGAGAACATCCTGCTCGTCGGCACGCTCGGCATGACGGTCGGCCACCGGATCATGGGGTTGATGGTGCTGCGGGTGGACGGCGAACGTGCCGGCCTGGTGCCTGCGACGATCCGGACCCTGCTGCTGGCCCTGGTTCTGCCGGCAGTGATCTGGGACAAGGACGAGCGCGGCTTCCATGACCGGATCGCTCGCACGATGATCGTCCGCACCCGCTGAGGCGCTCACCCGCGCTGCAGCTCACCGGAGCATCCGGTCAGAAACGTCGTCACCCCACGACCATCGAGGTCGTGGGGTTACGAACTGCAGCAGGTGTGTACGTCAGCGGCCGCGCATCCCGCGGCGGTCCGGACGCGCGTTGCGCGGGTCCATGCCCGGGGGGATCGGCGGACGCTTCGTGCCGAGCGCGCGCAGGCGCTTGTTGACGGCAGTTACCTCAGCGGTGGTGAGCTTCTTGTCCAGCTTGCCCATGCGCTTGGTGATCTCGCTGACCGCGACGGTGTCGTCGCCCTGGCCCACGCGGTAGATCGTGACCGGAACCTCGGGACCGACGACCCGTTCGACCCGCTTCTTCTCCGAGTTGAGCAGCTTGCTCGCATTGGCCTTCGGACCTTCACCGATGAGCACGACACCGGGGCGTCCGACTGCGCGGAAAACCATTGCGGCAGAACCCATGTCGCGAGGGTTACGGGCACGGCCCGCGTCGGCCGCGACCGGCTCCTGCTCCACGAACCACCCTCGACGCAGCGCACCCAACGCAGCACCGGACGCCCCCGGCTGCCCGTCGAGCTGGCTGTACGCGGCCCGCTCGGCCAACCGGCCGAACACGATCATCATCAGCAGCAGTCCGACCATCAGGCCGATGAAGCCCAGGTAGAACGGGTGTCCCCACGCCAGGCCGATCAGCAGCAGGGGAAGGAAGCCGACGAGGAACGCGAGGGCCATCCACAACGGGATCCGCGGGTTCTGCTTGACGGCGCCCTTGTAGAGGGTAGAGATCTGGCTGAACCGACCCGGCTTGTTGGGGTCCTTGGGCCTGCGTTCGCGGCGCGACTTCTTCGGCGCCTTCGCGGTGGAGGAGGTGGACATGCGGTTCAGGATACTTGCGGGCCGAGCTTGGCCATGAGCGACGCCGCTTCCTGACGGGCGGGCTCGGATGCTGCCTGCGCCAGGTGGCTGAGGTGTTCCGGCACCTCGCGTCCGAGTGCGGCCATGGCTGTGGAGTACAGGCGTCCGGCGCGGTAGGACGAGCGGACCAGGGGTCCGGCCATCACCCCGACGAAGCCGAGGTCACGGGCCACGTCGCTCCAGTGCACGAACTCCTGCGGCTTCACCCATCGGTCGATCGGGTGATGCAGGGGAGAGGGACGCAGGTACTGGGTGATCGTGATGATGTCGCAGCCGGCCTGATGCAGGTCGGTGAGCGCCTGCTCGATCTCGTGCTCCTCCTCGCCCATGCCGAGGATGAGGTTGGACTTGGTGACCAGCTCCTGTTCCTTGGCCATGGTGAGCACCTTGAGCGACTTGTCGTAGGTGAACGCCGGACGGATCCGCTTGAAGATGCGCGGTACCGTCTCCAAGTTGTGCGCGAACACCTCCGGACGTGCGTCGAAGACCTGACCGACCAGGTCCGGCTTGGCGCCGAAGTCGGGCGGGAGGATCTCGACGCCGGTGTTCGGATTGAGTTCGTGGATCTTGCGGATGGTCTCCGCATACAGGCGTGCGGCGCCGTCCGGCTGGTCGTCGCGGGCGACGCCGGTGACTGTGGCGTACCGCAGGTTCATCTGCTGGATGGATTCCGCTACGCGGCGCGGCTCGTCCATGTCGAGTTCGGTCGGGCGACCGGTCGCGATGTCACAGAAGTCGCAGCGACGGGTGCAGACGTCGCCACCGATGAGGAAGGTGGCCTCGCGGTCCTCCCAGCACTCGAAGATGTTGGGGCAACCGGCTTCCTGGCAGACGGTGTGCAGCCCTTCGCTCTTCACCATCGTGTGCAGCTTGGTGTAGGCCGGACCCATCTTCGCGGTGGTGCGGATCCATTCGGGCTTGCGCTCGATCGGCGTCTCGGCGTTGCGGGCCTCGACGCGCAGCAGGCGGCGTCCCTCCGGTGCGATGGTCATCCTCGAACGGCTCCCTCGATCAACAGACAGTCACGCGCGTGGCGGCGGTGACACGGTTCGTACCAGCGTACGCGGCCGGGTTCAGTCGTCTCGCCCGGAATGGGCTACTGCCGCGTAGGCGGCTCGGGTCGAAGCACCTAGCGTTTAGCCCAGGATCGAGTCCAGCCGCTTTTCGACGTAGGGCAGCACCTCGGCGACCGTGAGGTCGCGACCGAGTTCCCGGGTGAGGTTCGTGACACCCGCGTCCGGAATCCCGCACGGGACGATGGTGGTCGACCAGGACAGGTCGCAGTCGCAGTTGAGTGCGAAACCGTGCATGGTCACGTCCCGGCTGACCCGGATGCCTATCGCTCCGACCTTGCGCTCCGGCCTGCCGTCGGACGCCGGGAACCACACGCCGCTGCGTCCCTCGACACGTCCGGCATCCAGCCCGAGATCGCCGCAGACATCGATCATCATCTGCTCGAGCCGTCGCACGTACGCGACCACGTCGATCGGGTCGTCGAGTCGGACGATCGGGTAACCGACCAACTGGCCCGGGCCGTGCCAGGTGATCTTGCCCCCACGGTCCACGTCGATCACCGGGGTGCCGTCGAACGGGCGCTCGTGTGGTTCGGTGCGCTTTCCGGCGGTGTAGACCCGAGCGTGCTCCAGCAGCAGGACGGTGTCCTCGCGGGTGCCGTCGACGACCTGCGCATGCACCTGCTTCTGCAGGTCCCAGGCGTGCTGGTAGTCGACGAGATCGGGGTCGAAACCGACGTGTTCGATGCGCATTGGCTCAGCGTAGAACCGAGCCGGACCCTCGACGTGCGCGGTTCGGTACGCGCGGGTAGGTGGACTGCGTCCATACAGAAGGCGCGGACCGAGAGGCTCACGCTGCAGACAATGAACACCTTCATCGCTGCGACGAAAGAGCGAACCCTCGTGCCGGCTGGTGGCGGTGGCTCGGGTCAGTACGCCGCGGGCGACGTAGGAGTAGATCGTCGCGGGCTGCACGCCGGGCATTTCGGCTGCCTGCGCTGTCGTGATCAACTCGCCGCTCATGGTTCGACCGTAGGGCAGCACTACCGTGTTCGCATGCGCGTTGGAATCGCCGGGTACGGCATGGCAGGACGTGGAATCCATCGAGCGCAGCTGCGAGCTGCCGGGTTCGAGATCGCGGCTGTGGCGACGTCTTCGGCGCAGCGTTCGGATGCGGCGCGTGCCGACGAGCCGGACGCCGTGGTCGTGCCGGATCTGGACGCCCTTCTCGAGGTGTCGGGCTTGGACCTCGTCGTGCTCGCGACACCGAGCGGGAAGCACTTCGAACACCTGATGGCCTGCATGGCGGCCGGCTTCCCAACTGTCGTCGACAAGCAGATCGCGGTCGATTCCTCGGCTGCCCGAGAGGTGGTCGAGGCTGCTGAGGATGCCGGTTGCCCGTTGACGGTTTTCCACAACCGTCGCTGGGACCCGCCGCACCTGACCGCGAAGAAGCTGATCTCGGACGGCGCCATCGGCGACGTCATTCGCTACGAATTCCGTTGGGAGCGTTGGCGTCCCGAACCCAAGGATCGTTGGCGTGAGCAGGCGTCGGCCGCCGACGGAGGGGGACTGCTGCTCGATCTCGGGACGCACCTGGTCGACTCGGCGGTCGATCTCTTCGGACCGGTGGAGTCGGTCTTCGCGACGGTCTCGGCTCACACGACCGTCGCCGAGGATGCTGCGGTGCTCCTGTGTCGACACGCCTCGGGTGTCGTGTCCGAGCTGTCGACCACCTCGCTCGCGGGCGCTCCCGGACCACGGTTGCGAGTGAGCGGGACGAAGGCGGCGTACGTCGTCACCGAGTTCGAGACCGAACCCAACGCCTATCTCGGGTTCGAGAACTCCGAGGGCCACATCGGTTGGATCGCTCGTGGCGAGACCAGGGAACCGGTCCGCGAAGTGCAGGCCTCCACGACCTTCTACCAGCAGGTCGCGGCCGCGCTGCGCAGCGGTGACGTCCAGGCGGCGATGCCGGTGGACCCGTGGGACGCGGTCCACACGGCGCGGGTGATCGATGCGGCCCGGCGCTCGGCCGAGAATTGGCAAGCGGTCGATGTGGCGCGCGGTTGAGGTCGCTCAGAGATCGATCGAGACCACCGCCCGTCGCTTCGAGGGTTCGTGAATGACCGCGAACCCGGGCGAGTCGGTAACGCTGGCAACGACATTCGGCCGCTGATCCCTTCGTGCCGAAGACCTGGTCGAGTTCGGCACAGCTGACCTGGTTCGCCGGGCGAACCTCGACCCGGTCGGTCCTCGCCACGGTCGTCACTCCACGACGAGGTGCTGGTGACCGTCGATGTGCTCGCGGGCGAGGTCGAGGTGGCCGGCGTGCGTAGCCGTTTCGGTGAGCAATCTCAGGACGACTTCTCGCGACGTCTCGAACGCAGGGAAGGGGAAGACATCCGAGCCGGGCCACCACTTCGGGGCACTGTCGAGATCGAGGTCTGCGAGGAGATCGTCGACGCGCATGGTCCAGCGTCGGTAGGTGGCGATCGCATCAGCGCCGCGCGTCACCGGCACCTGCCACCCGTCCTGGACGAGCCCGATCGCTTCCTCGTCGCCGCCGAGAACCGCTGCACCCCAGAAGATCTCGTCGTCGTAGGTGAGGTGGTTGATCATTCGGGCGATCGACCATCCGGACGGTGCCACCGGCTGGAGCAAGTGGTCATGGCCGAGGTCGTCCGTCGTCGCCAGCACGTGTGCTCGCTGGGCATCCAGGTGAGCGAAAAGCAGCGTGCGTTCATCGATCATGCCGCCCAACTTATGGGGCATCGGAATGACTGTCACCGGCGCGACGATTGGTGCCCGAGGGCGTGCTCGATCTTCGAGGTGACCCCGGTGTCGGAATCGACCAACTCCTCGTCTATCGCGGCTTACCGCGCCATGGCTATGGCTTGGACCGCTTGTAAACCTCCGTGGACGGGAAATGTGGTCGGCTTTGCGTCGATCTTGCCGTTGTTTCGGCGCGGGTGAATTCGTACCTCAGTCCCCGGCTCAACCAGCGATTGTGGCGCGCCGGTTACCTTCCAGCGGTGGCGAGGGTTGCGAGTGTCAGTCGCCCGGTTCAATCAGCGATCGTGGGGACCCGATTACCTACCGGGGCGATATCGCGCCTGTCAGTCCCACGGGCTCAATCAGCGCAGGGGGCGTCCGAGCGGGCACGGGTGCGATTGCGCCACACCGCCCCGGCGAACACCGCGCTCATGGCTGTGAAGTACGCCGTGTGATACCAATCGTGATCGAGCGCTGATGACACGGCGCCCACCGCCGTGAACAGCATGGCGAGCGCACCCAGCACCAGCAGGAATCGCCACGTGCGGGGGCCGACGCCGAGGAACTCACTCACCGTCACATCATCACTGCTCGGGCCAGGGTGGTGTGGATAACTTCCGACGGCGTTGTCGATCGGTGGCACGGTGTCGGCATGGACGAGCTCATGGACGGCAGCGGGAAGCCGGTGATTCCCGGTTACGAGGTGATCGACCGGCTGGGCGCCGGGGGATCGGGCGAGGTCTGGGTGGTGCGACGTCCGGACGGAATTCGTTTGGCAGCCAAACTGATTCCCTCGTCTCACGAGCGCACCGTCGGGGAGGAGGACTTCCTGCGCAGACTGGATCACGATCATGTGGTCCGGTTGCGCGACACCGTGCGGGAGGAAGGCGGGGACGAACGCACCGTGCTCATCCTCGATCTGGCCGAAGGTGGATCGTTGGCAGATGCGATCGAAGCCCGGCGCACCCTCACCCCAGGTGAACTGGTGACCGTGCTGACCCCGATCGCGCGAACCCTGCACGACCTCCACGGCTCCGGACTCGTCCATGCCGACATCTCGACCGGCAACATCCTGTTCACCGACGCCGGCAAACCGTTGCTGGCAGACCTCGGCGTCGCCAGGCTGGCCGGCAGCTATGACGACACCACCTGGGCCACGGATGCGTGGGCCGCGCCCGAGGTACTCGCGGGACAGCCCGCGGGACCGGCGTCCGACGTCTACGCACTCGGCGCGGTGGCTTGGGCCTGCGTGACCGGCACTCCGCCACCGCCGTTGCTCCAGCGCCCCGACCTTCAGGGTGTGGCATCGCACCTGGATGGGTCGGTCATCGAGTTGATCGACGAGGCGATGTCGTTCGATCCGGAAGAACGTCCCAGCGCAGGCGAATTCGCGCTGCGCCTGTGGCGATGCGCCGAAGCGCGACCGGCGCCGGTGGCCGGCAGTCGAGGATCGCGCCGAGCAGCAGACGCCCAAGAACCGGTGCTGCTCACGCGCCGGATGATCCGTGCGGCCAAGGCCGTGGAGGATGCCGAGACCGAACTCGAACCGTCTCTGCGGTCACGGCTCGCCTCGAAGCTTCCCGCGCGGCACGCGCTGGTCACCGGAGCGGGTGCGGCACTGGTTACCTCGGTCGTCGCGACGGGAGTCTGGGCGCTCGTGCCCGACGAACCGACGTACGCCACCGGCCACGTCGATCCGTCCACGCCGACTTCTGCGCCGCCGGCGGTCCAGCAGCCGTCGGCTGCCGCTCCACCCGCCGCGAAGCTTGTCCCGAAGCCGGTCCCGAAGCCGGCTGTGGCGCTCAAGACCCCGTCCCAGATCGTCAGCGACCTGGTGGCGGCTCGAGCGAGGGCATGGAACCAGGAGGACCCCCAACTTCTGGTCCATGCCCTCGCCCCGAATTCACCCGCGGACAAAGCAGATCGGACCGCACTCGCGACGGCGCAGAGGCAGGGTGCCGATTACGGGCAGGTGAGGTTCGACGTGGGGCAGGTCTCGGTCACCAAGAGGTCGGCCAGCCGGATGACGGTGATCACCACGGTGCAACGATCCGACTACGTGGTCACCACAGCCTCCGTCACACATGACCGACCGGCCAACTCCCAGCGCGTGACTCTCGAACTGGTGCGGTCGGGTCAGTCATGGTTGATCCACTCGTGGCGATGAACAACCCGTCCGGCAAACGCGAAGGCCGGCCCCGTCGCCGGGACCGGCCTCAAGCGGGTGCTGCTCAGACCTCGAAGGCGCCCTCTTCCAAGCGCTCCTTCATGTGCGTCAGGAACCGCGCAGCATCGGCGCCGTCGACGATGCGGTGGTCGTACGACAGGGCCAGGTAGACCATCGAGCGGATCGCGATCGTCTCGCCACCGTCACCGTCCGGCACCACGACCGCACGCTTGACCACCGAGCCGGTGCCCAGGATGCCGACCTGCGGCTGGTTGATGATCGGGGTGTCGAACAGCGCACCACGGCTGCCGGTGTTGGTGAGGGTGAACGTGCCACCGCCCAGTTCGTCCGGCGTGATCTTGTTGCCGCGGGTACGGTCGGCGAGGTCGGCGATCTTGCGCGACAGACCGGCGATGTTCAGGTCGCCGGCGTTCTGGATGACCGGGACGAACAAACCCTTCTCGGTGTCGACCGCGATGCCGAGGTTCTCCGCGGGGTGGTACACGATCGAGTCGTCCTGCACGCTCGCGTTGAGCTGCGGGTACGCCTTGAGTGCCTCCACCGCCGCCAGCGCGAAGAACGGCATGAAACTGAGCTTGACGCCTTCACGCTGCTGGAAACCGGCCTTCGCCTTGTCACGCAGACGCGCGATCTTGGTCACGTCGACCTCGACGACCGTGGTCAGCTGGGCCGAAACCTGCAGCGACTCCACCATGCGCGTCGCGATCAGCTTGCGCATACGGGTCATTTTCTCGGTCGTGCCGCGCTTCGGCGAGACCGCAGCCGGAGCCGACTGGCCACCGGACGCGGCGGGTGCCGGTGCGTCCTGCGAAGCGGCCGGAGCCTCTTGCTGCTCGGGCGCCTTCGCGGCCTCCGCGGCAGCCTGGACATCCTGCTTGCGGATGCGTCCACCGACACCGGACCCCTTGATCGACGACAGGTCGACTCCGGCCTGCTCGGCAAGCTTGCGCACCAACGGGGTGACGTACCCGGCGTCACCGGCGGTCGAAGCGGGCTTCGCGTCGGTGCTCTCCGGCTTCTTGTCCTGCTTGGGAGCCTGCTCCTGCTGCTGTGCGGCTTCCTGCTTCTGCTCCTTGACCTCGTCCTCCTTGCCGGGGGCGGCCTCGGGCTCGGGAGTCTCTTCCTTGTTCTCGGCAGCAGCGGCGGCCTTGTCCTGCGTGTCGCCCGACTCCTCCTGTGCCTTCGGCTCTTCCTGGGCGTCCTGCTTCGGCTCCTCGGACTTCTCCTCGGACTTCGCGGGCGCCTCGTCCTTCTTGGGCTGGGATCCGCCGGCTTCTCCGCCGACGACGGCGAGGTCGGCGCCGACCGGAACGGTCTCGTCCTCCTGCACCAGGATCTTGGTCAGCTTGCCCGCCACGGGGGAGGGCACCTCGGTGTCGACCTTGTCGGTCGAGACCTCGAGCAGCGGCTCGTCGACAGCGACGTCATCGCCCTCGGCCTTCAGCCAGCGGGTGATGGTGCCTTCGGTGACCGACTCGCCCAGAGCCGGCATCTTGATGGTCTCGCCGCCCTCGACGTCGCCATCACCAGAGCCGCCGGACGACTCCGACGACGACTCCGACGAGGAGTCGGACTCGGCCTGGTCGGCGCCCTCTTCCTTGGCCGTCTCCTCGGAGGCCTCTTCCTTGCCCTCGGCTGCCGCGGCTTCCTCGGAGCCGGCGGACGAGTCGTCCGACTTCTCCTCGGTCTTCTCCTGCGCCTTCGGCTCTTCCCTCTCCTCGCCGGAGTCGGAGGAGTCGGACGAGCCGGATGCCTCACCGTCGCCGATCACTGCGAGGTCGGCGCCGACCGGAACGGTCTCGTCCTCCTCGACCAGGATCTCCTGCAGGGTGCCGGCAACCGGCGAAGGGATCTCGGTGTCGACCTTGTCGGTCGAGACCTCGAGCAACGGTTCATCGACGGCCACCTCGTCGCCGACACTCTTCAGCCATCGGGTGACGGTGCCTTCCGTCACGGATTCGCCGAGTGCGGGCATCGTCACGCGTTCAGACATGTGTGCAGTCTCCTTGTGTTGGGTGGCTCAAGTCCATCTTCGTCTCATGCATGCGCATGCAGGGGCTTTCCGGCCAGTGCGAGATGCGCTTCGCCGAGAGCCTCGTTCTGGGTGGGGTGGGCGTGGATCATCGACGCGACGTCGTCGGGCAGTGCCTCCCACCCGACGATCAGCTGCGCCTCGCCGACCTGTTCGCCCATACGGGCGCCGATCATGTGGACGCCGACCACGGCGCCCTCCTTGGCGCGGACGAGCTTCACGAAACCCTGCGTCTGCAGGATCTGGCTCTTGCCGTTGCCGCCGAGGTTGTACACGTAGGTGCTGATCTCGCCGTGCTCGGCCTTCGCCTGCTCCTCGGTCAGGCCGACCGAGGCGATCTCGGGGTCGCAGTAGGTGACGCGCGGGATGGTGCTCTCCACGAGCGGGGCAGGCTCGAGACCGGCGATGTCCTCGGCCACGAAGATCCCCTGGGCGAGACCCGCGGTGCGCCAACTGCAGACCGGGGACGATGTCGCCCACCGCGCGCACGGACTCCACAGTGGTGCGGCAGCGCTCGTCGGCCACGACGAATCCGCGGTCGACCTTCACGCCGGCCTCCTCGTAGCCGAGCCCGTCGGTGACCGGGCCGCGGCCGACGGCCACCAGCAACAGGTCGGCATCGATCGTTTCACCGGACTCCAACTGCACGCTCACGCCGTCGTCGCTCGCCGTGGCAGCGGCGAACTTCACACCGGTCTTCGAGGTGATCTTGCGCTTCTTGAAGGAGCGTTCGAGCTGCTTGGAGATCGCTTCGTCCTCGGCCGCGACCAGGCGGGGCAACGCCTCGACGATGGTGACCTGAGCACCGAAGGAGTTGAACACCGAAGCGAACTCGACGCCGATCACGCCGCCACCGAGCACGACGACCTTCTCCGGGACGAAGTCGAGCGTCAGGGCCTGGTCGCTGGTCATGATCCGCGGCCCGAGCTCGAGACCGGGCAGGCTCTTGGCGTACGAACCGGTGGCGAGGACGACGTGCTTGCCGGTCAGTGTGCGGTCGCCGACGGTGACCGTGGTGGGGGATGACAGGCGTCCCTCACCCTCGACGTAGTCGATGGCGGCCGACTTCACCAGGCCCTGCAGGCCCTTGTGCAGACGGGAGATGACGCCGTCCTTGTACTTGTGCACGCCCGCCATGTCGATCGATTCGAGGGCGGTATTGACCCCGAACTTCGCGCCTTCGCGTGCGGAGTCGGCGACCTCGGCGGCATGCAGCAGCGCCTTGGTCGGGATGCAGCCGCGGTGCAGGCAGGTGCCGCCGAGCTTGTCCTTCTCGACCAGCGCGACACTCAGACCCAGTTCGGCGGCCCGCAGCGCGCATGCGTAACCGCCGCTGCCTCCGCCCAGGATCACGATGTCGTAGGTCTGGTCGGTGGATCGCGCCATTGGCTCGTAGCTCCTCACGGGGTTGCGCACAGGGGACCGCGTCGAGATCGTCGACGCCGACAATCTTGGCACTGCCGCCGAATTCGCCGAACAGGTGGTTGTCAACTGGAGAGTAATCACTGGAACGGGTGCCACGTCCGTGCGAGAGTGTTCCGACACGGGAGACCTTGCGCGATGGTCTTCCAGCCGAGCAGAAGGAGTGGACATGTCAGGCGACAAGCCGTCACCCAGCGATGAGATGAAGGCGAAGTTCCGCGAGGCCCTCGACAAGAAGAAGGCGCACGGCGGACGGGACGTGTCCGATCACTCGGCGCACTCCAAGGTTGCCGGCACGCACGACGCCGAGACCTCGGGGACGCAGCAGATGTTCCGCCGCAAGTCCGGCGGCTGACAGACCGGGCAAACAGGCCGAAACAAGGAAGGACGCGCCACGGATGTCCGTGGCGCGTCCTTCGTCGTTCGGAAAACAGCGATCAGGCGCGTCCCTCGGCCAGCGCCACCAGCGTGCGGACGCTGTGTCCGGTGGCTCCGACGGGGGTGTAGCCGTAGGCGCCCGCCTCGTTGTACGCCGGACCGGCGATGTCGAGGTGAGCCCATGGCAGCTGCGCGCCGGACGTGTCGTCACCGACGAACTCGCGCAGGAACAACGCGGCGGTGATCATCCCGCCCATGCGCTCGCCGGTGTGCTTCACGTCGGCGACGTTCGACTTCATCGGCGGACGCAGTTCGTCCAGCAGCGGGATCGGCCACATCGCCTCACCGGCGGTGGCGGCAGCGTTCAACACCTCGTCCCGCACGCCGTCGACGTTGGACAGGACGGCCGTGGTGCGCGGACCGAGCGACAGGACGGCGGCGCCGGTGAGGGTCGCGACATCGACGACCAGGTCGGGGTCGGCCTTCGAGGCGAAGCACAGACCGTCGGCCATGACCAGGCGGCCTTCGGCGTCGGTGTTGATGATCTCGACGGTCTTGCCGTTCGGCATGGTCACGACGTCACCAGGGCGCTGGGCGTCCGAGCCGGTGAGGTTCTCGGCGAGGCACAGGTAGGTGGTGACCGCGATCGGCAGACCGAGCGCCGCGATCGCAGCGGTCGCCGCAGCCACCGATGCGGCTCCCGCCATGTCGCATTTCATCGTCACCATGCCGGTCGCCGGCTTGATGCACAGGCCACCGCTGTCGAACGTGATGCCCTTGCCGACGAGCGCGATGTGCGCCTTGGCCTTGGCCGGCTTGTAGGTGAGGGTGACCAGGCGCGGCGGACGCGACGAACCGCGTCCGACACCGACCAGGCCGCCGCAGTTCTGACGGGCGAGCGCCTTCTCGTCCAGCACCTGCACCTTGACCTCGGTGCCGGCGAAGTGCCGCTTGGCCTCGGCCGCGAAGGAGGCCGGGTAGAGGTCGAGCGGGGGCATGTTGACCAGGTCGCGGGCCCAGGCCTGCTCGTCGGCGAGGATCTGTGCGCGCTTCACCCCGGTCTTGGTGGTGGACGCCTTCGCGACCGACGAGGACACGGACGCCTTCGCCAGCGGCTTGGGCTTGGCGCCGGTGGCGCGGTAGGAGGTGTACTCGTAGGCGCCGAAGCGCAGACCCTCGACGGCCGCGACCGTCAGCGCCGCGGTGTCACTGGGGAAACCGAAGGACGCGTGGGCCACGTCCGGCAGGGCGCGAGCGGCCGAACCGGCGGCGCGACGGACCGCCTCGACGTCGGTGTCGACCGGCTCGTGGTCGAGACCGGACCCGGCTGCGACGACGTACCCGCTCGTGCCGGCGATGCCGGTCAGCTTCACGATCTCGTCGGCCGTACCGGAGGCGCCGAGGACGGAGAGCGCCTGGTTCACGGACTCGGCCACCGCCGGGTCGAGGTTCGCGCCGGAAACGCTCGCCTTGCCGTCGACGGCGAGGGTCATCACGACCAGGACGGGCGCCGAGACCTTGTCGGCGGGACGGTCGGTCAGGGTCACTGTGGTCACGGGTGAGTGTCCTCTCGGAGTACTTCTACGGTGGTGTTGTCGGCGTACTGCTCGGTTGCCCACCCGCGACAATACGCGGGCGAACCACCGGTAGGTTCGCCCCATGAGTGACGCATCCTTGAAAGCTTCCCCGTTGCACGACCGCCACCAGGCGCTCGGCGCGAAGATGGCCGACTTCGGTGGCTGGCAGATGCCGATCGAGTATCCCGGCGGCGGAGTGCTGCGCGAGCACACCGCGGTCCGTGAGGCCGTCGGCATCTTCGACGTCAGCCACCTCGGCAAGGCGCTGGTGAAGGGTCCCGGCGCGGCCGACTTCGTCAACAGTTGCTTCACCAACGATCTGCGCAAGATCTCCCCGCCGAAGGCCCAGTACACGATGTGCTGCGACGAGGAGACCGGCGGCGTGGTCGATGACCTCATCCAGTATCTGCGCAGCGACGACGAGGTTTTTCTGGTCCCGAACGCGGCCAACACCGCCGAGGTCGTGCGCCGTTTGAACGAGAAGCTGCCCGAAGGCGTCACGGTCACCGACCAGCACACCGAGTACGGCGTCATCGCCGTCCAGGGTCCCAAGTCGTTCGAGGTCGTCGAGGCGCTCGGCCTGCCGACCGACCTGGAGTACATGTCGTTCGCCGAGGCCGACTGGAACGGCAAGCCCGTCATCGTGCTGCGTTCCGGATACACCGGCGAGAAGGGCTTCGAACTCGTCCCGCGCTGGCAGGACACTCCCGCCGTCTGGGACGCCCTCGTCGAGGCGATGGAGCCGTTCGGTGGTCTGCCGTGCGGGCTCGGCGCCCGCGACACGCTGCGCACCGAGATGGGGTACCCGCTGCACGGCAACGATCTGTCGATGGACATCACCCCCAACATGGCGCGCTCCGGCTGGGCCGTCGGGTGGAAGAAGGACGCGTTCTGGGGCAAGGACGTGCTCGAGAAGCAGAAGGCCGCGAAGGACTACCGCCTCACCTGGGGTCTGCTGGTCACCGGCCGCGGCATCCCGCGTGCGCACTGCGAGGTGAAGGATTCCGACGGGAAGGTCATCGGTGAGGTCACCTCCGGCACGATGTCACCGACGCTGAAGCAAGGCATCGCGCTCGCGTTGCTCGACCGCGACATCACCGAGGGCACCCAGGTCACCATCGACGTCCGCGGCCGCGGCGTCGAGGCGAAGGTGGTCAAGCCGCCGTTCGTCCAGGTCGAGACCGACTGAGCACGTCAGTACGAGAAATCCGCGCACCCGCAACCGGGTGCGCGGATTTTTTCGGGAGGTCAGTGGATGGCGGGAGCGTCCGACAGGTCAAGGACGCGTCCGGCGATCACCACATGCGTTCGCCGGCTGGCCTGGCTGATGATGGTGTTCACCCGACCGAGGCACTCCTGGTAGACGCGGGCCTGCGGGTCGGGCGACAGCGGCGAGAAACCGACCTCGTGCGAGACGGCGACGGCGTCGTACGGGGCGTCCGACCAGAGCGCGGCCAACTCGTACGCAGCCTGCTCGATCCGTTCGAGTGATTGCTGCGGGTCGTCCCAGGTCTGCCACTCGTTGAGCAGACCGACCACCCAGGTGCCCAGGCAGTCGACGAGTACCGGGTTGCGGGTGCGCAGGATCGCTCGGGTGACGTCGAGGGAGTCGGTGACGTTCCAGGAGTCGCTCACGTGCACCTGTTCGCGCGGACCGTGGATATGCGCCGCCCGTCCCGAACGTGCTGCCTCGCCGCCGGCGTTGATGACGGTGACCGCCCCGTCCGCAGGTAGGAAACGCCGCGCGTACTGGGCCTTGCCGCTGCGCGTTCCGCCGAGTACGAGTGTGGTCGTCATTCGTTCCCCTCCTGAGTGCACCGGTCGCGGGCTGCGTCGTACAGGGTACTTCCGGTGGTGCAGCCTCCGGCAAAGGCCTGCGTCAGCACGCGGGTATATGTCGTGTCCCGACTGACAGCTCGGGCATCCCTGTGAAACACTGACGGGACGTACGCGGGCCAACCTCGCGTTTCGAATCTCACGGAAGTGCGCCGCCACCCCGGCGATCGACCGCTCAACAGTCCGGCTCCCAAGCCGGTGCTCATCGACGAGCCGATCTTCGAAGGTGGAGACCTTTGTCTGCTATGACTCATCCCTCACGCCCCGATACCTCTGGACCCGTGTTCGCCGCCCACGAGGGCGGCAAGCTGGAGTCCGTTCCGAGCAAGCCCTTGCGTGACCGCAAGGACCTTGCTCTGCTGTACACCCCCGGCGTTGCCGACGTGTGCCGCGCCATCGCCCAGGACCCGCAGTTGTCGTTCGAGTACACGACGCGACGCAACACCGTCGCGGTCGTCACCGACGGCACCGCGGTGCTGGGTCTCGGTGACATCGGGCCGGTCGCGGCCCTGCCGGTGATGGAGGGCAAGGCGGTGTTGTTCAAGCACTTCGCGAACGTCGACTCCGTGCCGGTATGTCTGGAGACGGGCACCGTCGAGGAGATCGTCGAGGCCGTCGTCCGCCTGGCACCGACCTACGGCGGCATCAACCTCGAGGACATCTCGGCGCCTCGCTGCTTCGAGATCGAGCGCCAGCTCAAGGAGCGCCTGGACATCCCGGTGTTCCACGACGACCAGCACGGCACCGCGATCGTCGCGTTGGCTGCGCTGATCAATGCCGCGAAGGTCGTCGGACGCGAACTGTCGAGTCTGCGCGTCGTCATCGGTGGTGCGGGCGCGGCCGGTGTCGCGATCGCGAACATCTTCCGGCGGGCCGGCATCGACGACCTCGTGGTGTGCGACTCGCGCGGGATCATCGAGCCGCAGCGCACCGACCTCACCGACATCAAGCGCAAGCTCGCCGCGACGACCAACCCCCTCGGGTTGCGCGGCAAGCTCGGCGACGCCCTGCTCGACGCGGACGTCTACGTCGGCGTCTCCGGTGGCACTGTGCCGGAGTCGGACGTGGCCAAGATGGCCGACAACTGCATCATCTTCGCGCTCGCCAACCCCGATCCCGAGGTGCACCCGACGGTCGCGCAGAAGTACGCAGCGGTCGTCGCCACCGGCCGGTCGGACTTCCCGAATCAGATCAACAACGTGCTCGCGTTCCCGGGACTGTTCCGCGGCGCGCTCGACTCCGGGGCTCCGCAGATCACCGAGGCGATGAAGATCGCTGCGGCAGAAGCGATCGCGTCCTTGGTGGACGAGCCGTCCGCGACCGAGATCGTGCCGAGTGCGTTCGATGACCGCGTCGCCCCGACAGTCGCCAAGGCCGTCGCCGACCTGGCTTGAGACACAACGAAATCCGGGTGAGCCTCAGCGGCTCACCCGGATTTTGCATGTGTGGGGTTCTAGCGGCGTCCGCCGCCGAGGAGATCGCCCAGGATGTCGCCGAGTCCGCCCGGCAGGCTCGACCCGCCGGCCTGACCGCCCTGTCCGCCGGCCATGCCGCCCAGGATGCTGCCGAGGATGTCGGCGAGTCCGCCACCACCCGGTTGGCTCTGACCCGCGTCCGGTGCGGACTGACCCGGCTGCTGCGGTGCGGGCTGACCGCCGCCGAGTCCGCCGCCGAGTCCACCTCCGAGTCCACCTCCGAGTCCACCTCCGCCGAGCACCTTGCCGGCGATGTAGTTCAGCACGATCGGCGCGAGGATCGGCAGCAGCTTCTTGATCAGGTCGCTGCTCGCCCCACCCTCGAGCCCGCCGAGGCGGTTGGCTACCTCGTCCTGGTTCGGACCGAAGACGTGGCTGACGATCTTCTGACCCTCGCGCGGGTCCACGGCGTCCAGTGAGGGAGTAGTGCCCTGGTGCTCGCCGAGGGCATCGAGCAATGACTGTGCGCCGCGTTCGTCCTGGGCGTTGACCTGCATGCCACCGAGAAGGGTGGGGATCAGTTGCTCGGCCGCCTGACGGGTGCTCGCCTCATCGGCGCCGATCTGCTGCGCGAGGCGGTCCATCGGGAGCTGGGAGAGGATGTCCTGGCGTGCGTCCATGGAAACTCCTGGTCCGGTGTCGTCGCCGTCGACGACGTTCCGAGCAACCCTAGTGCGCTGCCACCCGTGTGGGTAGCGCGAACGTTTACGGTCGATTCATGAACGAATGGACGTGGACCTACACCGGTGGCGAGCAGGACGCATCCGCCGCCTTTCCGACGCAGGCCGAGGCCGAGGCGTGGCTGTCGGAGAGTTGGCAGGAACTCGCCGACCAAGGCGTCACCGCGGTCACCCTGCGGCAGGGTGAGTTCGACGTGTACGGCCCGATGCCGTTGTCGCAGAACTGATTACCCAGACGCCAGGGGTATCGAGATCCGCGCGCGTCAGGACGCCCGTAGATCCCGAGACCCCGCGCGCCTGATCAGTCGAGGAAGATGTCCAGCTCGAGCTGGTCGTCGGTGCCGCCGTACTGCAGCAGGTCGGTGACGCCCTCCTCGCGCAACACCTCTTCATCGATGAAGAAGTTGCCGGTGCACTCGCGCGGGTCGCGCACCAGGATCGCGTGTGCGGCGTCGGCGACGATCTGCGGGGAGCGGCTCTTGGTCATCGCCTCGTCGCCGCCGAGCAGGTTCTGGACGGCTGCAGTTGCGATGAGGGTGCGCGGCCACAGGCTGTTCGCCGCGATCCCGGCGCCGCGCAGTTCCTCGGCCAGGCCGAGGGTCACCAGGCTCATGCCGTACTTCGCCATCGTGTAGCCGAGGTGCCGCCCGGCCCACTTCGGGTCGAGGTTGATCGGCGGCGAGAGGGTCAGGATGTGGGCGTGCTCGGAGCGCTGAAGTTGGGGGAGCGCCGCGGCTGCGAGCAGGTATGAGCCGCGAGCATTGATCTGGTGCATGAGATCGAACTTCTTCATCGGCAACGAACTCACCGGTGACAGGTCGATGGCGCTCGCGTTGTTGACGACGATGTCGATGCCGCCGAACCGCGACACCGCCTGCTCGACGGCCGATCGGACGGAGTTCTCGTCGCGGACGTCGCCCACGACCGCCAACGCCTGGCCACCGGCCGCCTCGATCTCGGCGGCAGCGGTGTGAACGGTGCCCTCGAGTTTGGGGTGCGGTTGGTCGGTCTTGGCCAGCAGGACGACGTTCGCGCCGTCCTGCGCTGCCCGCAGTGCGATCGCGAGCCCGATGCCGCGGCTACCGCCGGACATCAGGATGGTGCGTCCGGCGATGGTGGTGCTTGCCATGTGAGTCTCCTTGGCGTTCAGCGGTTCTCTTCGAGAACTCGGTTCAACAAATGTCCGCCCGGCCGGAGGCTCGGACTCAGCGGGGAGCTTCGCCGCGCTTGACCTGCGGGCGCGGCATGCGCGACAGGCGCATCTGGAAAGCGCGCATGATCGCGTAGGACTTCGAACCCTTCGGCGGGTCCTCGCCGAACCGGGCACGGATCTTCTTCTTCAGGCGCAGCCACAACAGGACGCAGTCGACGATGCCGACCACGATGACCAGCCAGACCAGGATCAGCGAGGCGATCTGGAAGTTGCGGTTCGGGATGACCGTCATCACCAGCACGATCAGCATGAGCGGGAGCAGGATTTCGCCGATGTTCCAGCGGCTGTCGACCGTGTCGCGGATGAACCGTTTGATCGGACCACGGTCGCGCTTGGGCAGTGCGCTCTCTTCGCCGCGGGCGAACGCGTCCTTCTGCCTCATCCGCTCGAGGCGTGCTTCCTGTTTGGCGTTCTTCTTGGCGGCATCACGGTCGGCCGGTACCAACGGCTGACGGCGGGCGGCCTGCTGATCGCGGCGCTTCGGGGTCGGCCGGCCCTTCTTGCCGGGGACGCCGTTCTCGCTCACCGACTCCCGGATCTCGTGATCCTCGACGGTGGGCTGCTGGGATTCCTTCTTACGGCCGAACACAATCCACGATCTTACGGTGCGTTCGACGATGCGCCCGACCACACCCGCAAGTCCAGGTTCGTGGCGCTGACCTCGCCGGACCGCGGACTTCCGGGCGGATACGGTGGAAGGGTGACCACTGATCGAGTCGAATCCCTGCGTGACCGCGTCCGAGAACTCATGCCGCAGGTGCGTGCCGATCTCGAAGCCCTGACCCGCATCCCGAGCGTCTCGCTCGATTCCTTCGACCAGGCGCAGGTCGAAAAGAGCGCGGACGCCGTCGCCGATCTGCTCAGAGCCGAGGGGTTGGAGGTGCAGATCGTCCGCGAGGGTGGGCGTCCGGCGGTCATCGGACGGCTGGCCGCACCCGAAGGCGCTCCGACCATCACCCTGTACGCCCACCACGACGTCCAGCCACCCGGTGACGACAAGGACTGGGATACTGCGCCGTTCGAGCCGACCGAACGTGACGGACGTCTGTTCGGCCGTGGTGCAGCCGACGACAAGGCCGGCGTGATGGCGCACCTCGCCGCGATCCGCGCCCACGACGGCAAGCCGCCGGTGGGGGTCAACGTGTTCGTCGAGGGTGAGGAGGAGATCGGCTCCGACTCGCTCGCGACGATCCTCGACAAGCATGGCGACCTGCTGCGCGCCGACGCGATCGTGCTCGCCGACTCAACCAACTGGGAGGTCGGTGTCCCGGCCCTCACCACCACCCTGCGCGGGATGGTCCGTGTCGCGATCCAGGTCGAGACCCTCGACCACGCGATCCACTCCGGTATGTACGGCGGTGCCGTCCCGGACGCGATCACCGCGCTCGTCCGTATCCTTGCCGGGTTGCACGACGACCAAGGAAACGTTGCGGTGCAAGGACTTTCGCAGGGGCTGGCCGCCGAACTCGATTACGACGAGGCTCGTCTGCGAGCCGAGAGCGGTCTGCTCGACACGGTCTCGCCGATCGGTTCGGACTCGATCCTGTCGAGGCTGTGGACCAAACCAAGCATCACCACGATCGGCATCGACGCGCCGTCCGTCGACACCGCGTCCAACACGCTCGTGCCGTCGGCGCGCGCCAAGGTCTCGATGCGCCTGGCGGCCGACGAGGACCCGCGGCACGCCTATGACCTGCTGCGACAGCACATCGAGAAGACGACGCCCTGGGGCGCGGTCGTCGAGGTGAGCCTGGACGACGAGGGCGCCGGTTTCGCCGCGGACGCGCAGGGGCCGATCTACGACATCGCCCGCAGTTCGTTCCAGGACGCGTGGGACGGACAGGAGCCGGTAGACATCGGGGTCGGCGGATCGATCCCGTTCGTGGCCGCGTTCGCCGAGAAGTTCCCGGATGCGGCGATCCTGGTGACCGGCGTCGAGGATCCCGACTCGCGTGCCCACGGAGCCAACGAGTCGCTGCACCTGGGCGAGTTCGAACGCGTCTGCCTGGCCGAAGCTTTGTTGCTGGAACGACTTGGAGGTCGTGATGACTGAACGCAAGGGATACATCGAGAGCACCTACGAGCGGGACACCCGCTACATCGGCGACCGCATCCTGGCCGACACCGACAGTGACCTCGCCCGTGAGATCAAGGACGCGGGCGTCGAGGTGTGGCCGGTCGAACCCGGCCGCTACCGCCTGGTCGCCGCGCGCGCCTGCCCGTGGGCGAACCGGACCATCATCGTGCGGCGGTTGGTCGGTCTGGAGGACGTGCTGTCGATGGGTCTGACCGGCCCGACCCACGACTCCGACAGCTGGACCTTCGACCTCGACGAAGGTCAGGTCGACCCGGTCCTGGGCATTCCCAAGCTCAAGGACGCGTACGACAAGCGCGAGCCCGGCTACCCGCGCGGCATCACCGTCCCCGCAATGGTCGAGATTGAGTCCGGCAAGGTCGTCACCAACGACTTCCCGCCGATGACGCTCGACTTCTCCACCGAGTGGACGCAGTACCACCGCGAGGGTGCGCCCGACCTTTACCCCGAGGCGCTGCGCGAAGAGATGGAGCCGGTGATGCGGCGCATCTACACCGAGATCAACAACGGTGTGTACCGGTGCGGATTCGCGGGGGAGCAGAGCTCGTACGAGGAAGCGTACGACCGGCTGTTCACCGCCCTGGACTGGGTCAGCGAGCGCCTGGCGGACCAGCGGTACCTGATGGGCGACACGATCACCGAGGCCGACGTCCGGCTGTTCACCACGCTGGTCCGCTTCGACCCCGTCTACCACGGCCATTTCAAGTGCAACCGACAGAAACTGACCGAGATGCCGATCCTGTGGGCATACGCGCGCGACCTGTTCCAGACGCCCGGTTTCGGCGACACCGTCGACTTCCAGCAGATCAAGCAGCACTACTACGTGGTGCACAACGACGTGAACCCGACGGGCATCGTCCCCAAGGGGCCGAACCTGCTCGGCTGGGGCGAGCCGCACGGCCGCGAAGGACTCGGTGGCAGCCCGTACGGCGAAGGCACCGCCCCGGGTGAGGTGCCTGTTGCGGAGCGCGTGCCGGTGGCGCACAACCCGTTGCTGGGTGACGACGGACAGCTCCTGGTGCGAACCCCGGGGGCCTGACACAGCTGACCCACAGTCGGATCACATCGGCACTCAACGCGATTCATCGACGTTGAGCGGTTCGTGAACGACCTTCTCGACCGGATCGCCGCCACGACGCCGCCCGACCGCACGATCCTTCTCGTGTGCGCCGCGGTGGCGCTGGCGGCGTTGCTGGTGCGGGAGGTCTCTGCCCTGACCCGTCACCTGGTGACCCTGATGCACGAGGGCGGTCACGCGTTCGTCGCGATCGCCGCGGGGCGATCTCTGCACGGCATCCGCCTGCACTCCGACGCCTCGGGCGTCTCGGTCTCCCGCGGCCGTCCGTCCGGCGCGGGCATGGTCGCCACCCTCTTCGCCGGATATGTGACCCCTGGCCTGGTCGGGCTTGCCGGCGCGTACGCGGTGCCGAACGGATGGTCGAACGCCTACCTGTGGGGTGTGGTCCTGCTCTGTGCAGCGATCCTGCTGCAGATACGCAACCTGCACGGCCTGTGGGTGGTGCTCGCGTTCGGCGTCGGGCTCGGGTTGATCACCTGGTTCGGCACGGACCTCGTGCGGTCGACGGTGACGGGCACCCTGGCCTGGTTCCTGCTGCTCAGCGGACCCTGGGGGATGGTCGGCCTGTGGAAGGCGCGCCGACGCGACCGTAGCCGCACCGACGTCGACCAACTCGCCGCGATCACGCCCGTTCCCGCTGTCATCTGGTGGACGCTGATGCTGCTGGTGACCGTGGCGACCGGCGTCGTCGGCGGTCTGCGGTTGACCGCCTGAGTCACCCGTTGAACGGTCGGCTCTGCCGTGCGGTGGAATAGCGGTCATGCGAGTACTCGTGGCACCCGGACCGTTCGGCCGGCTCGGAGCGGGTGAGGCTGCATCGGCGATCGCCAACGCCTGGCGAGAGGCGAGCCCACACGTCGAGGTAGTGACCGCACCGCAGGCGGACGGCGGCATCGGAACAGCCCAGGTGCTCGGCTCCGCGCAGCACGCACAACCGATCGTGGTCGACGCCGAGGCAGCCGCGGTTGCGGCCTTCCTGTCTGCGGACCGCTCGCGAGCCTGGATCGACTCGGCCGAGGCGGAGGCTGCCGGGGGAGAAGACTCCGCGCCGCTCGGTGCTGCGGTGGCCTCGCTGCTCGCCGACGGCGTGCGGACGCTGGTCATCGGACTCGGCGGTGTTCGCAGTCTCGACGGCGGCCGCGGATTCGTTCGGGCTCTTGCCGGGTCGGCGGACGCGGACGGTGTGCGCCGGGCCCGTGAGTTGCTCGCCGACACGACGGTCACCGCCGTCGCGAACACAGACCGGCAACTGCTCGGCTTCCACGGGGCGTGTTACCCGGCTATAGCGGAACTGGGACTCGACAAGACCGACGCCCAAGCCGCCGAGCAGGCGATGGGCGAGTGGCTGGACGTCGTCCGCGCGGCAATACCCGCACGGCGAGACCTGTTGCAGGGCAGGCCGATTCGCCCGGAGAAGGAGCGGGGGGCCGGTGCGGCCGGTGGTTTGGGTTTCCTGTTGTTCGCGCTGGGCGCACAGCTGGTCGCCGGTCCTACCTACGTCGCGGGGCAGACCGGCCTCGCCGAGAAGATCACGCACTGTGACCTCGTGGTCACAGCGACCCAGGTCTTCGACTGGCGGGTGCTCGAACACAGCGTGCTGGCCGAGGTGACCTCGGCCGCCGCTACGGCAGCGACCCCGGCCGTGGTGCTCGCAGACGAGGTACATGTCGGCCGCCGGGAACAGATGTCGCTCGGTGTCCAAGGTGCGTACTCGGTCAACAAGTCCGGCTGGATGCGTCCCGTACCCGTGTCGGCGGCCGAGCTCGCCGAATCACTGCCGGGTCTGGCTCGCCGAGTGGCGGGCACGTGGACACCACCCCCGAGAACCGACGTACCCTAGGTACGTCCGAACGAACGGGAAGATTCTGGCCGACCTTCTCGTTACACACCCCGGACGCCTGGACCGGCGCCGAAACCGGCGGTTCAGCCCGAATGCACTCGCCCGCAAAGGAAATGTGAGACATGAGCATCGACAGCAATGCGACCGAGGCCCAGACCGACACGCAGACGGAAACGCACGGTGTGGAGCTGACCGATGTCGCCGCGGCCAAGGTGAAGAGCCTGCTCGAACAGGAGGGTCGCGACGACCTGCGCCTCCGTGTCGGCGTGCAGCCCGGCGGCTGCTCCGGCCTGATCTACCAGCTGTACTTCGACGAGCGCACCCTCGACGGTGATCTCGTGCGCGACTTCGGCGGTGTCGAGGTCGTCGTCGACCGGATGAGCTCGCCGTACCTGCTGGGTGCGACGATCGACTTCGCCGACACCATCGAGAAGCAGGGCTTCACGATCGACAACCCGAACGCCGGCAGCAGCTGCGCGTGCGGTGACTCCTTCAGCTGAGCCGCTTCCACAGCAAGCATCGAGCCCCGGACACCCTCGCGGTGTCCGGGGCTCGGTCGTTTTCTCACATCCTCGGCGGGAGCAACGCGGGTTCGGTACCGGTGAGCGGTGGCAGGCGCCACCCGAGGTCGAACGTGCCTGTTTCGGCATCCGCGACGAACCGGAAGCGGTGCGGCGATTCGATCGCGATCACATCGGCGACGAATCGGGTCGGCGTCTGCCACCCACCGCGTGCCAGCACGGGCATCGACGCGCCGTGCGGGAAGGTCCACGTCGTCTGCGTCCAGGTGTCCGCAGTGACGGTGAGTTCGAAGGCGCCGACAGGTGCCTCCAGCGCGACGGTGGTCCGGCCGTCCGCCACGCTCACCGTCGCGTCGCTCCAGTGCTCAGGGAACCGTCCCGCACCCGAATACGGATCGACCTGCGCGCCGATGAGTTCGGCTCGGACCCAGCGGTGTTCGCCGGCGGGTGCGTCGAACGGATCCACTTCGTCAATGTCGAGTGTCAGGGTCGACAGTCGATCGGCAAGCGTCGCATCCGCCTCCGGATCGCCGGGGCGGTCGATCGCCGGCAGCACGTGCTCCCACAGCAGGTCGAGGATGCGCTGCATGTCAACCGTCTCGGCCGTCATGGCGACCACCGTCCGTTGCTGGGGAAGAACGATCGCGAACTGCCCGAACGCACCGTCACCGCGATAGCCGTGCCGGGCGCACCACAGGCCGAACCCGTAGCCCTGATCCCAGTCCGGGTCGGCCTGCGGATCACGGTTGGACGGCCCGAACGGCACTCGTGCGCGGCGCACCCAGTCAGCCGACAGGATCCGATCCCCGCGCCAGACGCCCTCGTCGAGGTAGAGCTGAGCGAGCTTGAGCAGCGCATCGGTCGCCGCGTGAATTCCGGTGAACCCCAAGGCATTTCCGGCAGCATCCGTCTGTGTGATGACCCGGCCGATGCCGAGTGGATCGAGCAGCCGAGGACGCAGGTACGGCAGCAGGCCCTCGCCGCTGACGTGGGCCACGACGCGCGACAGCAGGTAGGTGGCGACCTGGTTGTAGGCGAAGGTAGACCCCGGTTCGTGGTCGAGTCGGGTACGCAGGATCAGGTCGATCCAGTCGACGTCCGCCGACTTCCCGTCGGCGGCGAACGCGCCTTCGGTGCCGCGGCGCCAGGCATCGTCGTCGTGACCCACCGTCATCGACAGACAGTGCGCGATCGTGACGTCGAACCACGCCGGGTCGATCCGTGATCGGTCGGTCTTGAGCAACCACCACGGCAACTTCTCCAGCACTCGATCACGCAGGTCGAGTTCGCCCGCGTCGACCAGCAGGCCGACCGCGGTGGCGGTGAACATCTTGCTGCAGGAGTAGAGGAGATGGACGCGGTCGGCGGTGTAGGGCGACCAGTGCCCCTGCGCGATCAACTTTCCTTCACGCGCGATCATCAGCGAGTGCAGGTCGCAACCGGCCCGTTCGGTGGCGTCCACGAACCTGTGGATCCCGGCGGCGTCGACCCCGACGGACGACGGTGGTGCGGTGGGGAAGGCAATCGCGTGAGTCACGCGCCCACGCTATCCAGACCAGCCTGTCCACGCCCGGATTCTCATCACGAATGGGCCGGCCGGTAGGTTGCAGGCCATGAAGATCGCCGTCACCGGTTCCATTGCCACCGACCACCTGATGACCTTCGACGGTCGCTTCGCCGACTCGCTGGTGGTCGAGCAGCTCGACAAGATCTCGGTGAGCTTCCTGGCGCAGGACCTGCAGATCCGCCGCGGTGGCGTGGCAGCGAACATCGCATTCGGTATGGGCAACCTCGGTGTGCGTCCGGCCCTGGTCGGTGCGGTGGGTGAGGACTTCGCCGACTACCGATCGTGGCTCGAGCGCCATGACGTCGACTGCAAGTCGGTGCACACGTCCGAGACCAAGCACACGGCGAGGTTCGTGTGCACCACCGACAACGACATGGCCCAGATGGCGACCTTCTACGCCGGCGCGATGACCGAGGCGCGCGAGATCGAACTGGCGCCCGTCGCGGCTCGCCTCGGTGGCCTCGACCTGGTGCTCATCGGCCCCAACGACCCCGAGGCGATGCGCCGCCACACCAGCGAGTGCCGCAACCGCGGCATCGACTTCGTCGCCGACCCCTCGCAGCAACTCGCGTTCGGTGACGGACCGCTGATCCGCGAACTCATCGACGGCGCCGCCTACCTGTTCACCAACGAGTACGAGGCGCAATTGGTCCAGCAGAAGACCGGCTGGAGCGCGGACGAGGTGCTCGGTCGGGTCGGCGTACAGGTGATGACCAAGGGCAAGGACGGCGCCGTCGTGCTGCGTCACGGCGAAGAGCCCATCGAGGTCGGTGTCGCGGGGGAGCGCACCAAGGCCGATCCGACCGGTGTCGGGGACGCCTTCCGCGCCGGTTTCCTGTGCGGTCTGGCCTGGGAACTCCCCCTCGAGCGGTGTGCTCAGGTGGGCTCGATGCTCGCCACCTACGTGGTGGAGACCGTCGGCACCCAGGAGTACGAGCTGAAGCACGCCGAGTTCCTCGACCGTTTCGAGCAGGCGTACGGCGCCGACGCCCGTGCCGACATCGAGGCGCACCTGAAGAAGGCTTGAGTCGGGCCCGGTCAGTCCGATGCCGGCAGAACTCCCGCCCTCGCGGTACGACTTCGAGGTCGACATCCCGCCGCACTCCGGTGACTTCGTCATCGGTGGTGCGGATCTCGCCCCTGCCACGTTGGTGGACGCCTACCGGCACGGGTTCTTCCCGATGGGCATGAGTGAGGGGGGCGCGCCGCCGATGGGTTGGTGGTCACCCAGCCCGCGCGGCGTCCTGCTGCACGGCGACCACCATGTGTCCCGGTCGCTGCGCCGAAGCCGGCCGCAGTTCGAGATCACCGTCGACGCCGCGTTCGACGAGGTCGTCGCCGGCTGCGCCGACCCCTCCCGCTCGGGCGCCTGGATCACCGACACCATCGCGCAGGCCTACGGACGTCTGCACGCACTCGGTCGGGCGCACTCGATCGAGGTCTGGTCGAAGCACGGCGACCTGGTCGGCGGGTTGTACGGGGTGTCCGTCGGCGGGCTGTTCGCCGGGGAGTCGATGTTCCATCGGGTCACCGACGCCAGCAAGGTCGCGCTCTGGGCGGCGGTCGATCTGGTGTTCGACGACGCGGGGGAGAACCGCCTCTTCGACGTGCAGTGGCAGACGCCGCACCTAGCCAGGCAGGGCGTCCGATCGGTGTCTCGTGAGCGGTACCGGGCGTTGCTCGAAACAGCGCTCTTGCAGCCTCCGCCCGCCGGTTTCGTGTGATCCGCACCGATCCCGGCGGGAGCGTCCCAAGCAGGACGTGCCGGATACGCATCGATCCGGTGACAGGACAGGCCGAGCGGTCCACCCTGGCCGCGCAAACGAACGAGGTTGGGATATGGTTTCAGCGTGCCTGGAACCAAGACAAACCCCTCCGTGGGGTCTTCACGTCAGCGGACGCGGACGCACATGATCCGCGCGGTCGGCCTCGGCGGCGCAGCGCTGCTGCTCAGCGGGTGCACCGAATACCAAGAGCGGGGCTTCCTGCCCAAGGGCGTCACCGAGCTCTCGCCGGAGATCACCGACTTCTGGGTCGCGACCTGGGCGTGGGCCATGGGCGTCGGTGTTTTCGTGTGGGCGCTGATGTTCTGGTGCATGGCGCGCTACCGCCGTAAGAAGACCGACACCGGTCTTCCGCCGCAGATCGCCTACCACGTGCCGATCGAGATCCTCTTCACGGTCGTGCCGATCCTGATGGTCGCGGTGCTGTTCGGCAAGACGGTCGAGATCGAGAACAAGATGCTCGACACCTCCCAGAAGCCCGACGTGACGGTCAACGTCGTCGGCAAGCAGTGGAGCTGGGACTTCAACTACGTCGACGAGAAGGCATACGACGTGGGCACCCAGGCCGTCATGGACGGCAAGCCGGGCGCGGAGAAGACGATCCCGACGCTCTACCTCCCCGTGAACAAGCGGGTCGAGTTCGTGCTGACTGCTCGCGACGTCATTCACACCTTCTGGGTGATCCAGTTCCTGCAGAAGATGGACATGATTCCGGGCCGGGTGAACAAATTCCAGGTCACCCCGTCCGAGATCGGCACCTACAAGGGCAAGTGCGCCGAACTCTGCGGCGCCTACCACTCGCAGATGCTCTTCAACGTGAAGGTCGTCAGCGAGGCCGACTACAACAAGCACATCCAGTCGCTCAAGGACCGTGGCTACAACGGATTCTTGTCCAACTCGATGGCGCGCAAGGGCTCGACCTTCGCACCGGGTGAGCAGCAGTACCTGCCCGCCGGGTTCGACCAGGACGACGTCGTGGAAGGAACCAAGTAATGGCAACCACCACTCCGGTCGGAGCCCAGCTCGGGGGCGACAGCCCCAAGGGTCCGCCGCAGCGTCACCCCGGCCGCACCGTGGTCAAGTGGATCACCTCCACCGACCACAAGGTCATCGGCAACCTCTACTTCATCTCCTCCTTCCTGTTCTTCCTTCTCGGTGGCGTGCTCGCCCTCATGATCCGCGCAGAGTTGTGGGCGCCGGGTCTGTCGGTCGTCGACAACCCCGAGCAGTTCAACCAGTTGTTCACGATGCACGGCACGATCATGCTGTTGTTGTTCGCGACGCCGCTGTTCGCCGGCTTCGCCAACGCGCTGGTGCCGCTGCAGATCGGTTCTCCGGACGTCGCGTTCCCGCGCCTGAACATGTTCGCCTACTGGCTGTACCTGTTCGGCGGACTGATCGCCGCGTTCGGCTTCCTGACCCCGCAGGGTGCGGCCGCCTTCGGTTGGTTCGCGTACGCCCCGCTGAGCAACTCCACCTTCAGCCCCGGTCTCGGCGGAAACCTCTGGGTCTTCGGCCTCGGCCTCGGTGGTTTCGGCACGATCCTCGGTTCGGTCAACTTCATCACGACGATCGTGTGCATGCGTGCGCCCGGTATGACGATGTTCCGCATGCCGATGTTCACCTGGACGGTGCTGATCACCTCGATCCTGGCGCTGATCGTGTTCCCGGTGCTGGCCGCCGCGATGTTCGGCCTCGGCATGGACCGGGTGTTCGGTGCACATGTCTTCGACCCGGAAACGGGTGGAGCGATGCTCTGGCAACACATGTTCTGGTTCTTCGGGCATCCAGAGGTCTACATCATCGCCCTGCCGTTCTTCGGGATCATCTCCGAGATCCTGCCGGTGTTCAGCCGTAAGCCGATCTTCGGCTATAAGGGTCTGGTCATGGCCACCGTCGCCATTGCCGCTCTGTCGGTGAGCGTCTGGGCCCACCACATGTACGCGACCGGGCAGGTGCTGTTGCCGTTCTTCGCGGTGATGACGATGCTCATCGCCGTCCCGACCGGTGTGAAGTTCTTCAACTGGATCGGCACCATGTGGGGCGGATCGATCACCTTCGAGACTCCGATGTTGTGGGCGCTCGGCTTCCTGGTGACCTTCTTGTTCGGCGGTCTAACCGGTGTCATCCTGGCCAGCCCGGCCCTGGACTTCTCGCTGACCGACTCCTACTTCGTGGTCGCGCACTTCCACTACGTGATCTTCGGCACCGTCGTGTTCGCGATGTTCGCCGGCTTCTACTTCTGGTGGCCCAAGTTCACCGGTCGGATGCTGGACGAGACCCTCGGCAAGATCCACTTCTGGTTGCTGTTCATCGGCTTCCACATGACCTTCCTCATCCAGCACTGGCTGGGTGTCGACGGCATGCCGCGCCGGTACGCCGACTACCTGCCGGAGGACGGCTTCCAGTTCATGAACCAGGTTTCGACCGTCGGTTCGATGATCCTGGGCGTCTCGATGCTGCCGTTCTTCTACAACGTGTGGAAGACCTGGCGCACCGCTCCGATGGTGGAGACCGACGACCCGTGGGGCTACGGCGCCTCGCTGGAGTGGGCGACCTCCTGCCCGCCGCCACGTCACAACTTCGACCGCATCCCGCGGATCCGCTCGGAGCGTCCGGCGTTCGACCTCAACCACCCCGAGGCCGCACCGCCGTCCGTCTCGGCATCGAAGAAGGTTCTGGCGGACATCTCCGCCGGACGGGAAGGTGACGTGCGATGAAGACCGAAGCAAGGCTCTTCTACGGGATCGGCATTTTCATCCTGCTGGTGTTCGCGATCTACACCTTCTTCACCATGCGGGACGCTCGAGGTATCGAGCCGGTCGGTGTTGCCGGCCTGCTGCTGACCGCCGGTCTGTGTTTCATGTGCGGCTTCTTCTTCTCCCTTTCCGGCAAGAAGAGCGACCCGCGTCCGGACGACGACCCCGACGGCGAGATCTCGGACGTCGAAGGTGACTTCGGCTTCTTCGCGCCGCACTCGTGGTGGCCGCTGATCCTGGCTTTCGGGTGCGCGCTGGTGATGTTCGGTGCCGCCGTCGGGTGGTGGATCGTCATCATCTCGATGCCGGTCCTGGTCATCGGTGCGATCGGTTGGACCTTCGAGTTCTTCCGCGGTGAGGACTCCGTCTGACGCACGCACAAGACAACACGACGAGCCCCGGCCCACTCGGCCGGGGCTCTCGCGTGCGGTGATGCTCAGCCCCAGCCGAGTTCGTGCAGACGGTCGTCGTCGATGCCGAAGTAGTGGCCGATCTCGTGCAGCGTGGTGACGCGGATCTGTTCGATGAGGTCGGCCCGGTCACGGCTGTGCCGGGTGAGCGGGCCCTGGAACAGGAAGATGCGGTCGGGCAAGGAGCCGTACCTGTAGCTGTCCATGCGCTGGGGCAGCGGGATACCGACGTACAGGCCCAGCAGCTCGGCGTGTTCACCACGTTGTTCGTCCGTCGGCTCGTCCTCGATCAGGATGACGACGTTGTCCAGGCGGTCGAAGAGGTCCTGCGGGATCTCGTCGAGGGCATCGGCGACGGCGTCCTCGAAGTCCGCGCGGGACAGCGGGACGGTCACGTCAACTGGCGTGGCTGACGCGTCGCCTGGAAGGCGCCGTCGACAAGCTTGGGTACGCCGTTACTGGCGTTCAGCTGACCGATGAGGTTGACGTCGTCGCCGTAACCCTTGGAGATGAGCTCGATGCCACTGCTGATGGTCTTCAACCGGCCGGCCAATGTACGTTTCACCGCGCGGTACGCCTCCACGGCGACCTCAGCTTCGGGGGAGCGAGCTTCGGCGGGCAGCCCGCACAGGATGGCGCCGGCGCCCCAGAGATCTTCGCTGGCGACGCGCATCGTGCCGTCGGGCCAGCGTTCGCCGGCCGGCACGACCAGCACTTCGCCGCCGTTCTCCAGGTGCGTGGCGGCATGCTCGCAGACTGCACGCGCATTGCGCAGGCAGCCCACGACGACCTCAGCCCCGGTCTCTGCCAGGGCAGCGCTGATCGTCGAGCCGTTGGGGGAGGGAAGCACCAGGGCCTTGAAGGGTGCTGCGGCCAGGATCGAGGCGGGGGACAGCGACAATTGTCCGGGCGGATCTCCGACCCCGCGCTCATGCCGTTGACTGGCCAGCACCGCTCCGGTCTTCTCGGCCAGACGGGCGGCACCGGAGTCGCGCCATCGGTACGGGTAGACGACCGCGCCTCGATCGGTTGCCAGCGAGACGCAGGTGCTGAAACTGCACACGTCCACCACGACGGCGAGCAACGGTGCCTTCGCCTCGAGGGCCATGTGCCGCGCGCCCGAGCCACCCCAGACACAACGAACCGGCCAATGACCTTGCAGGAGAGCGGGATTGTCCGCATTCTTCATAGGTGATCAGCCGGTTCGTCGGTGTGGTTCGGTGACAGGGTGCGAGATCAGTGGGTGTCGCTGGTCTCGCGGTCGTCGGTGTCGCGACGGTTGTACGCGCTGTGCTCGCCGAGTTCCTGCGCGGTACCGACACCGGAGAAGTGCCCGAAGGACGGCTTCTTGGTGGCGGCGATCGCAGCCTGCTCCAGTTCGGCTTCGCGGCCGTGCGTGTGGTGCTCGGCTGCGAGCTCGGCCGGGGTCACCGGCTCGATGCGGTCACTGAAGTAGAAGTTCGACAGCTTGGCGCGCAGCTTCTCGCCCTTGGTGCCCTTGCGGCGCACACCGTTCGCGTCGACGTCCGGACCGGCCTCGACCGGGCGGTAGGACTTGTACGACACCAGCGGCCAACGCTTGTACTCGTCGATCGGCTCGTGGGCCTCGAAGAAGCGACCGTCGGCCGTGCGGACGATACGCCCGGTCTCGCGTCCGTGCAGGACGAGATCGCGGTCGCGACGCTGCAGACTCAGGCAGATCCGCTTGGTCACCCAGAAAGCGATGATCGGGCCGAGGAACACCATGATGCGGAAGAACCAGGTGATGTCGTTGATCGACAGATGCAGCTTGATCGCCATCAGGTCGTTACCGGCTGCGAACAGCAGGATGAAGTAGAACGTGATGAACGCCATGCCGATGCCGGTGCGCGTCGGGTTGTTGCGCGGGCGGTCGAGCAGGTGATGCTCCTTGGTGTCACCGGTGACCCAGCGCTCCAGGAACGGGTAGATACCCATCGCGGTCCACATCAGTGGGATGAGCAGCACGGCGCCGATCATCACGTTGAAGCTGTAGGTGTGGCCCAGCAGGTTGAATTCGAGCCAGCCCGGTAGCAGTCGCAACGCGCCGTCGGCGAAGCCCATGTACCAGTCGGGCTGCGAGCCGGCAGTCACCTGCGTCGGCTCGTACGGGCCGTACAACCAGATCGGGTTCATGGTCACCAGTGCGGACACCAGGGCGATGACACCGAACACGATGAAGAAGAAGCCACCGGCCTTGGCCGTGTAGACCGGCATCAGCGGGAAGCCGACGACGTTCTTCTCGGTGCGACCCGGCCCGGGGTACTGGGTGTGCTTGTGCACCATCACCAGCAGGATGTGCGCGGTGAACAGGCCGATCAGAAGCGCCGGCAGCAGCAGCACGTGGACGGTGTACAGGCGGGGGATGATCGCCTCACCCGGGAAGCCGCCACCGAACAGGCCGTAGGCGATGTAGGTGCCGATGACCGGGACGCTGAGGATGAAGCCCTGGGCGGCGCGGACACCCGTACCGGACAGCAGGTCGTCCGGCAGCGAGTAGCCGGCGAAGCCCTCGATCATCGCGAGCATGAACAGCAGCAGTCCGATGACCCAGTTGATCTCACGCGGCTTGCGGAAGGCTCCGGTGAAGAACACACGGAACATGTGCAGCATGATCGACACGAGGAAGATCAGCGCGCCCCAGTGGTGCATCTGACGGATCAGCAGACCACCGCGCACGTCCATGGAGATGTCGATGGTGGACGCGAAGGCCTCCGACATCGGCACGCCCTGCATCGGCACGTAGGAGCCGTCGTAGACCGTGTGGCCCATGCTCGGCACGAACCAGAAGGTCAGGAAGGTGCCGGTGATCAGCACGACGATCATCGAGTACATCGCGATCTCGCCGAGCATGAACGACCAGTGGTCCGGGAAGACCTTCTTCATCAAGAACTTGGCAGCCTTCGCAGCGCCGGTGCGCTCGTCGACCCAGTTGCCGATCGCGCCGGCCGGGCCGCCGCTCTTCTTCGGGGCGTCGGTGCGATCGTCGGTGCGCAGGGCGTCCGCAGGACGGTGTGCAGCGGTACTCATGCAAGCTCCCAGAAGCTCGGGCCGACAGCGTCGGCGAAGTCGCCGTCGGCGACCAGGTAACCCTCGTCATCGACCGAGATCTTCAACTGTGGCAGCGGACGCTTGGCCGGGCCGAAGATGACCTTGCAGTCCTCGGTCATGTCGAAGGTCGACTGGTGACACGGGCACAGCAGGTGGTGCGTCTGCTGTTCGTACAGGCCGACCGGACAGCCGACGTGGGTGCAGATCTTGGAGTAGGCGACGACGCCCCCGATGCCCCAGTCACGCTGTTTCTGCGACTTGATCTTGTTCTCGTCGAGGCTGACCAGGATGACCGAGGACTTGGCCTTTTCGTTCAGCGGGTGCTCGGTCTCGTTCACGCCTTCGGGCAGCACGTGGAACACCGAACCGAGAGTGACATCGGACAGACGGATCGCGGTGCCGGCGGGGTCGCGCATCAGGCGACGGTTCTTGCCGTTGAGCTTCTTGCCCCAAAGGGTGACCTCGAGGTCGTTGCGCGGCATCGGACCCATCGAGCCCAGCAGCTGCAGGCCGAGGGGGAGTGCGAACAGGCCGAGTGCACCGCCCATCGTCATCTTCAACAGCGGACGACGCGTCAGGTGGGTGGACTCGCCCGCGTCGGCGAGGGTCTTCACGACGCTGTCGCGGGTCTCGTCGTCCGAGCGCAGCGGGTGGCGCTCCTCGACGACTTCCTCGTCCGACATCAGCGTCTTGGCCCAGTGGATGGCGCCCAGGCCGATGAACAGGATCGACAGACCGAGCGTCACGCCGAGTGCGGTGTGGCTCGCGCCCACCTTGCCGCTCAGCGGCAGCGTGACAGTGGCGTCCTGGCCGATCGCGAAGTAGCTCACGATGAACAGCAGCGTGAACAACATCGACAGACCGAACATCGTGACGACCTGGAGTTCGGAGCGCTTCGCGGCCTTCTCGTCGTGGTCACCGTGACGGTGGATGTGCGGGGGGAGTCCCGGGTTCTCGAAGTTCTCCGGGGTGTCGGCGGCCCCGTGCGACGCGACCGCGGTGCCGTGGCTGCCGTGCGCGTCGTTCGAGTGCCGTGCGACTTGGTTCGTCACTGCGGGATCCTCCTGCGGAGTGGGGTCTGTCATCACGCCGCCTTCTTGCCCAGCCAGACGGCGAAGCCGATGAGGATGCCGATGAAGATGGTCCAGGCGAACAGGCCGTCGGCGACCGGGCCCAGGTTGCCGAGGCTGTGGCCGCCCGGCGATGCCTCGGTCTCGATGTACTTCAGGTACGCGATGACGTCCTGCTTGTCCTTCGGCGACAGGTTCGTGTCGTTAAAGACCGGCATCGACTGCGGGCCGGTGAGCATCGCCTCGTAGATGTGCTTCTCGCTGACGTTCATCAGCGGCGGCGCGTACTTACCGCGGGTCAGAGCACCACCGGAACCGGCGAAGTTGTGGCACATGGCGCAGTTGACGCGGAACAGCTCGCCACCCTTGGCGATGTTGCCGCCACCGGAGGTGTACTCCTTGCTCGGAACGGCCGGGCCGTCACCGAGGGAGGCGACATAGGCGGCCAACGCGTTGGTTTGCTTCTGGTCGAACTGCGGGGTGGCTCGTCCGGCCTGGACACCGGGCTGCTGCATCGGCATGCGGCCCGTGGCCACCTGGAAGTCGACGGCTGCGGCTCCGACACCGACCAGCGACGGGCCGTTGGGGCCACCGGCGGCGGAGATGCCGTGGCAGCTGGCGCAGTTGGACAGGAACAGCTGCTTGCCCTCGGACACCTGGTCGGCGGACGCGACGCTCGCGTTGGAGGCGTCGGCGTTCTTGGGGGCGAACAGTGCGTACAGGCCACCGGTGAGCACCAGGCCGAGCAGAAGCACGACCAGGAGTGCGGCGGGATGCCGGCGGCGGGCGGCGAGGGAACTCACGAGGCTTTGTCCTGTCGTCGAGCGGTCGGAGCGGTCGGGGGAGTCGTCACTGGAGCAGGTAGATGGTCGCGAACAGCGCGATCCACACCACGTCGACGAAGTGCCAGTAGTAGGAGGTCACGATGGCGCCGGTGGCCTGGTGGTGGGTGTAGCGGCGCGTGGTGAAGGTGCGGCCGATGATCAGCAGGAAGGCGACCAGACCGGCCGCGACGTGGACGCCGTGGAAGCCGGTGGTCATGTAGAACATCGAGCCGTAAGCGTCGGAGTCCATCGAGATGCCGTGGCTGAACATCTCGGAGTACTCATACACCTGACCGGACACGAAGATCGCGCCGAAGACGTAGGTGAGGGCGTACCACTCGCGCATGCCCCACTTGCCGACCTGGAGCAGGGAGCCGGTGCGAGCGGGCTGGCCGGCCTCGGCCTTGAAGACGCCGAGCTGACACCAGACCGAGGAGATCACCAGGATCAGGGTGTTGACCGTCGCGAAGGGGACGTTCAGGGCTTCAGTGCGATCGGCCCATAGATCCGGCGCAACGGCGCGAATCGTGAAGTACATCGCGAACAGACCGGCGAAGAACATCAGCTCGCTGGAGAGCCACACCATCGTTCCGACGGCGGTCATGTTCGGCCGGGTCACCGCGGGGCTGGTACCGGGGGAGCTCGAGTGAGCAGTAGTTGCTGTCGCCACGGCGCCATTATGTCCCCATTGGGTCCGACGTGCGCCATCGACCCCCCGGTTTCGTGAACTTCCCGTGACTCAACGAGCATCAGGCGGGTTGAGTGCCCGCGCCGTTGCGGGGATTTGGTGCGGCACAAGCGAATGCGGCCGTGATGGGGTTGTGATCTGCGGTTCGTTGTGGTCGGGCGCGAACGAGCACCGACCGTGAGGTCGGTAGCATCAACGACATGAGTTCGAACGTGCCGGTTCCCGCGGCCGAAGCCGCCCGGTCGGAGCAGTCCTCCGGCCCGCGTCAGTTGACCGTCCTGCTCTACAGCGACGACAGCGCGACCCGCGACGCAGTGCGCGTCGGTGTCGGTCGCCGTCCGGCTCGCGACGTGGAGATCGTCGCGTGGCGCGAGTGCGCCACCGCCCCGGCCGTGATCGAGGCGGTCGAGAGCGAGACGTACGACCTGCTCATTCTCGACGGTGAAGCCGCTCCGGTCGGTGGCCTCGGGCTCACCCGCCAGCTGAAGAACGAGATCGTGAACTGCCCGAAGGTGCTGGTGCTGACCGGTCGAGCCGCGGACGGTTGGCTCGCGTCCTGGTCGCAGGCGGAAGCAGCCGTGCCGCACCCCATCGATCCGCTCGTCCTCGCGAACGCGATTGCCTCCGTCGCTCGACAGGGCTGAGCCGGTGACGGCACCGCTGACCTGGCCGATCATCCTCAACTCGCTGCTGGACGGCGACGATCTCTCGCTCGATCAGACGTCCTGGGCGATGAACGAGATCATGTCCGGCAATGCATCGCCCTCCCAGCTCGCGGGCTTCCTGGTCGCGTTGCGCGCCAAGGGTGAGACCGTCGTCGAACTTCGGGGGTTGGCCGACGTCATGGTGGCGCACGCGCAGCCGATCAGCGTCGAGGGCGACACCCTCGACATCGTCGGTACCGGTGGCGACCGGGCACACACGGTGAACATCTCGACCATGTCGTCGATCGTCTGCGCCGGCGCAGGCGCCAGGATCGTCAAGCACGGCAACCGCGCTGCGTCGTCGTCGTCCGGCGCGGCCGACGTCATGGAGGCGCTCGGCGTCCGTCTCGACCTGACTCCGGCTCAGGTCAAGAAGGTCGCGGACGAGGCCGGGATCACCTTCTGCTTCGCCCAGACCTTCCACCCGAGCATGCGTCACGCCGCGGCGACCCGAAGGGAAATGGGCGTCACGACCGCGTTCAACGTGCTCGGACCGATGACCAATCCGGCCGACCCGAAGTACCGGGCGGTCGGCGTCGCCGACCCGCGGGTCGCCCCGCTGGTCGCCGGAGTCTTCGCCGAACGTGGGCAGAACGCCGCAGTGTTCCGCGGCGACGACGGCCTGGACGAACTGACGTTGTCGACGACGTCCACGGTGTGGTGGATTCACGACGGTGAGATCAGCGAGCACTCGATCGATCCGGAGAATCACGGCCTGCAGCGGGCACCGCTGGAGGCGCTGCGCGGGGGCGACGGCATGCACAACGCGCAGGTGGTGCGCGAGGTCATGGACGGCTCGACCGGACCGGTGCGGGACGCCGTGTTGCTGAATGCAGGCATCGCCCTTGCGGTGGTGGAGTCGGGAAGCGGTGGACGCTTCGGCGCCGATTCCGACCTGGACGGTGCCCTCTCGCGGGGCATCGGCGCCGCCGAGAGGTCGATCGACAGCGGCGCGGCCAAAGCCGCCTTGGAACGTTGGATCAACTCCACGCAGAACGCCTGACCCCAGGCGTCACCAGACGTCACCAGACGTCGGTGCTGCGGCTACTACTCGTCGAGGCCGAGTGCGAAGGCAGCTCCGAGGTCGTCCGAGGAGTACGTGCGGAACGCGATGTGGGTGCGTGAGTCGAGTACCCCCTCGACCTTGTTGAGGCGATCGGCGATCACGTCGGCGAAGTCCTCGTGGCGTGCGACCTTCGCGACCGCGATGAGGTCGACATCGCCGGTGACCGAGTAGACCTCTGCGATGCCCTTGATCTCGGAGATCTCCTGGGCGACCTCGGGGATGCGGTGGACGTCGGCGGTGATGAGAACGATGGCTGAGATCACCCGGCCACCCTATCGCCGGCGTCGGCGCGGGTGCCCTGCGCCAAGGACATCTGCTTCTCCAATCGGGTTCTGGTGCCGGCGGCCCCGTTGATCGGGCACACCCACACTCCGTCGGTGTGCACGATCCGAACTCCCGGCTGCTCGAGCCAGTGCAGCACCTTCTCGGTTTCTTCGGTGAGCGCGGCCGGAGCCGGTGCCACCGGCGCGGCGACCACCTCGGCTGTTTCGCGCAGTGCTGCGATGTAGGGCATCGGATCTGCGCCGCGTGGGCTGAGGGTGGTGCCGGCGAATCGGCCGTAGCGCACGCAGACCACCTCCCATCCTCCGACCGCACCGGGGCGTGCTGCGACGACCTCTGGGGTGCGGGCGAGCGGATCGAGTCGCTGGGCGCGTGCCGCGCCCCGGACGAACGAAAGCATCCGGTCGCGCACGTCAGCCGCATCCTCGTACCGGCTCTGATCGCTGAGGCGTTCCATCCGTTCGGTGAGTACGTCGACGACCGGGCGTGCGTCGGTGGTCAGCAGCCGTTCGGCGTCGGCAGCGATGTCGGCGTACTCGTCGGTGGACTGCTCGCCGATGCACGGCGCCCCGCACTTGCCGAGATCGAAGAGCGCGCAAGCGGTGGACCCGCCCCGAGCCGACAACCGTTTGGTGCACTGGCGCAGCGGGATGACGTCGTGGACCGCGGTGACGGCCTGTTCGGCGGCGGTCCTGGAGTTGAACGGGCCGACGTAAGAGCGGGCATCGGCGCGGACCGTGGAGACGACGGACAGCCGCGGGAAGGGTTCCTGGGTCAGCTTCACCCACACCGCCCGCTCCGGATAGCGCGAACGGCGGTTGAACCGCGGCTTGTGCTGCGCGATCAGCCGAAGCTCACGCACCTGCGCCTCGAGTGCGGTCTGACACACGACGGGAGTGACCGACTCGGCCAGACCGACCATCTCGCGCATCCGTCGGCGCTTCTCGCTCTCGGTGAAGTAACTGCGTACGCGCTTCTTGATGTCGACGGAGGTGCCGACGTACAGGGCGTGACCGTTCGCGTCCTTGAACACATAGACACCCGGAGCGGACGGCAGATCGTCGGCGATCACCCGCTTGCGCCGTTGCTGCGGGCTGACCCGTTTGCTGTAGGTCTGGAGTTCTTCGAGCGTGTGAACGCCGAGATTGCCGACTCGTCCGGTCAGCGCATGCAGGACGTCGACGGTTGCCCGCGCGTCGTGCAGCGCTCGGTGATCGGGAGTGGTCGCGGCGCCGAACAGATGGGCGAGCGTGCCGAGTTTGCGATTGGGCGCCTCGTCGGAGGTGACGAGTTGGCGAGCCAGGTGCGCGGTGTCGACCACGGCCGGCCGCGGCCACACCGCGCCGGTGTCACGACAGGCGGCCTTGAGGAATCCGACGTCGTACGGCGCATTGTGGGCGACGACCACGCAGTCACCGAGGAAGTCCAGAAAGGGGCCGAGCACGGCGTCGATACGGGGCGCGCCGGCGACCATCGCATTGCTGATGCCGGTCAGTACGGACACGAACGCCGGGATCGGCTCGCCCGGGCGCACCAGCGTCTGGAACTCACCCAGCACGATGCCGCCGCGCACCTTCACCGCACCGATCTCGGTGATGTTCCTGCCGGCGGGTGCGCCGCCGGTTGTCTCCAGGTCGAGCACGACGAAGGTGACATCGGACAGTGGTGTGCCGAGATCGTCGAGTGTCGCCTGGACTGCGACCGGTCTGGTGGACATGTTCCGAACGCTAGGTGCCGCCACCGACAACGACCCGTAGGACGCGCGGCGCAGCCGGTGGACAGCGTCGGGAGGGCCGTGCTCGAGGCGTGTCCGCGGCTCGTCCGAGGTCGGGCCCGAGCAGGTTGTCGGTGCTCACCCTTAGCGTCTTCGGCGTAGTGGAAACCGAGTCGGAGACCAAGCGATCCGACCGAACCCGAAGGAGGACCACATGCACGACGAACTGCACATCGACTGCCGTACCTGCCCGGTCCGAGACCGGATGTGTGGCGACTGCATGGTCACCCATCTGTACGCACTCGCCCCGCCCGCCCCGCGACAGCCCGCACTCGACCGCGGCGAGCGAGCAGCGCTGGACATGTTCGTCTCACTCGGACTCGTCGACGTCGCGGACCTCGCGAGCGTCGAGGTGGAGGTGGATGAGACGGGCCTGCGTTCGGTCGGCTGACCTGGCGCTCCACCGATCTCGCCATCGGCGACGATGTGTCCATGGCTGAAGTCGACCGTCGCGGTGCCCTCACGGGGTTCGCCGGCCTGGTCGGTGTCGCCGTGCTGACGTCATGCGGTCGATCTGTCGAATCCGAGTCGTTCGAGACGTCGGCGACCTCCGCCCGTTCGACGAACCGCGCCCGCATCGTGCTCGACGCCCAAGGACTGCCGACGCAACTGCGAGCAGCAGTGAGCCGCGACGCCGAGAAGGCGGCGAGCATCGTCACGTCCTTGTGGGGTGATCAATCGCCCTGGCCGTCGGCAGGCGCGCACCTCCGCGCCTTCGCAGACCACGACGCGTTCGTTGCTGCCGGTGGGGACCGCAACGCACGATCCGTCACTGCGACCACCACCGAGGACGGCACCGTCCTCATCTCGCCATCCCTCCTCGAATCTCCCTCAGCAGCCAGGGTTTTCGTCCTTTCTCACGAGTTCACTCATGTCCGGCTCGGGGTTCGCTCCGCGGCTGCTCGATGGGTTGCCGAGGGCGCGGCCGAGCTCACGGCCTGGCACGCATCCGGTCTGTCGTTCGCGCAGTACGCACCGACCTTCGTGCGTCGTGTTCGAGCGGGTGACCGGCCATACGGGCCACCGTCGGACGCCCAGCTGGACTCGGACGCCGCCGACCTTCAGCGCGCCTACCAGCACGCCTGCGCCTACAGCGACTTCCTGCTCACGCGCACCGATCCGGTGGGCTACCGCCGTTTCGTCGTTTCCGCGGTCGCCGGAGGGCGACCCTTCGACGACCTGTTCGACGCCACCTTCGCCGCCACCCAGCGAGGCGCTCGGTGCATCGTTCGCCGAGCATCTGGCGAAACTTGCATCCGGCCGTCGATAGGGTGGCCGCATGGCCGACAGCACCCAGTCCACGATCGACATCGCCGCCGACGCGGCGACGGTTCTCGACATCATCGCCGACTTCGACGCCTACCCCGAGTGGGCGACCCAGGTGAAGAGCGCGAAGGTGCTCTCCGAGGACGAACTCGGGTGGCCGGAACAGGTCGAGTTCACCCTCGACGCTGCACCGATCCGCGACACCTACGTGCTGGAGTACGACTGGGACGTCACGGAGGACGGCACCGGATCGGTCAGCTGGCACCTGGTGCGGTCCGACCTGCTCAAAGGTCTCGACGGCACCTACAGCATCACCGGGTCGGGCGACACGACGTCCGTCACCTACAAGCTGGCGGTCGCCTTGAAGATGCCGCTCATCGGTGCGCTGCGCAACAAGGCCGAGCGCACGATCATCGACACGGCCCTCGCCGGCTTGAAGAAGCGCGCCGAGGGGTGAGCCCCAGGCTGCTGCTGGTCGGCGGCCCCGGAGGCTCCGGTTCATCGACCTGGGCCGCTGCGCTCGCCGACGACTGGGCCGCGCGCGGGCTCAGCGTCGGTGTGGTTTCACTCGACCCGAGATTCGGTGCCCACACGCTGACGACACACCGCGACGCCGTGATGGTCCGACCGGAGGTGGACCTTCCGGAGATGTTGTCGTCGGCGGCCCGGTCCTGGGGGCTCGATCCGTTCGTGGTGGACCAGGCGCTGGCGCTGCTGTCTGCCACGGGCGGCCCGGCGCTGTGGCAGCTCCCGCGCCTGCTCGAGCGCTTCGACCGGGTGGTGGTGGACGCCGGGGCGCAGCTGTCCGGACTCGTCCTGCAGGCTCACCGGCTGCCGTGGCTGCTGTCCGAGGCGGGCCCCCTGCACAGCGGCTGGTTGCGCGCCACGCGTCCGGTGATCGCTCTGGCGATGGGTTCATCGGCCATCGACAAAGCAGGCGCGAGTCGACTGGCGGCGGTGGCGGAAGACGCGGTTCGGTTGTCCGAACTGGTGATGTCCCGGGCGACGGCGTCCGTTCTGTGTGCGAGGAACGGGAGCCCGACTGCGAAAGTGCGGCACCACGCCTGCGCCCTCGCTCTTGCCCAGTGCCGTCTGGGGGCGGTCGTGACCGCGGGGGACGACGTCGTGCTGTGCGATGGCCCTCCGGTAGTTCCGATGTGGTCCGACCTGCCCCGGAACTGGGCCGAGAAGCTGGCAGACCCGCGCCGGGAATCGAGCGTCCGGGGGGACGCGCGAGATGGTGCTGTCACCTGGGAGTTGCCCTTGCCGTTCGTCGATCCGGCAGAGGTCGAACTCGAACAGTCAGGTAACCGGTTGACCGTTGCGGTGCAGGAGTCGCGCCGCACCTTCGTGCTTCCCTCACTGCTTGCGCGCCATGTCGCGACAGGTGCCACGGTTCGGCAAGGCATCCTTGGGGTGACATTCGAACCGACGCAGCCCGAGGAAACTTCGTGAACCAGCAGTCCGAACCACGTGCGCCCGAGACCGGCTCGGTCGCCGATGAGGCGATCAAGCTGATGGAATCGCTCGGCGCGTGGGCCGACACACAGGCACAGGCACAGGCGTCGGCTCAGTCGTCCGGTGCTCCCGCTCCGGACACGCAGGAAGCACCAAGGCAGGAGTCAGCCGAGAAGTCGACCACGGGTGGCTGTGACTGCAGTTCGACACACGCACCCAAGGTCTGTGCGGTATGTCCGGTCTGCCGCATCGGTTCGTTCGTCGAGAGCCTCGGCCCGGACGCGATGGAACGCATCGCCGATGTCATCGGGATGCTCGCCGGGAGCCTGCAGGAAGCGGCCCGGCAACGTCGCGGCATGCCGGAGCAGAAGTCGGCCGCCGAGGCCCAGCAGCCACCGCGAACGCACAAGGTTCCGGTCACGACAGAAGCCGGCACAGATCCGGACGCCGCGCGTCCCCGAACCGGCGGCGGTGACTCGGCAGAATGACCAGCGTGAATTCGACGCGAGCGACCATCGGTATCGACATCGGCGGCACGAAGATCGCCGGGGGACTCATCGCCCCCGACGGCACGATCCTCAAGCGCGACCGCCGCGACTCCCCGGCGCAGAACGTGGACGAGATCGCAGCGACAGTCGCCGACGTCATCAGCGATCTCGCCGAGGGCGAGGACGTGGAGCGGGCCGGCGTGGCGTGTGCGGGATACATCGACAAGTCCGGGACCACGGTCCTGTTCTCACCCAACCTCGCTTGGCGCGACGAACCGCTCAAGGAACGACTTGAGAAGTCGGTCGACATCGAAGTGACGATCGAGAACGACGCGAACGCCGCTGCCTACGGCGAGTTCATCCACGGAGCCGGCCACGACGTCGACGACATGGTGATGATCACGATCGGTACCGGAGTCGGTGGTGGCGTGATCATCGACGGTGAGCTCTTCCGGGGCTCCTACGGCATCGCCGCCGAGATCGGTCACATGCGCGTGGTGCCCGACGGTATTCGCTGCGGGTGCGGCAACCGCGGATGCCTGGAGAGCTACGGCAGCGGTCGCGCCCTCGTGCGTGAAGCCCGCGCACTGGTCGCCGGTGGCTCGCCGTACGCCGGCGGCCTCGCCGACAAGTGCGGGGGGACGCCGGACAACTCGAGGGCAAACACGTCACCGAGGCGGCACAAGCAGGGGATCCGGCCGCCGTCGAGCTGCTGGCCGACATCGGCCGATGGATCGGTGAAGGCGCCGCCTCGTTGACCTCGGTGCTCGACCCGGCTCGGTTTGTCATCGGTGGCGGTGTGGCCGATGCCGGCGACCTGCTTCTCGGACCCATCCGTGAGGGATTCGGCCGCCAGTTGACCGGCCGCGGTCACCGGCCGACCGCCACCTTCGAGATCGCCCAGCTCGGCAATGACGCCGGCATGGTCGGCGCAGCGGCCCTGGTGCGGCCGGCGAAGGCGTGAGCGCGAACGTGAAGCCCGGCCGGAGCGACGAACTCGCGATCGGGATCGACATCGGGGGCACGAAGGTCGCCGGCGGCATCGTCGACTCCGACGGCACCGTCGTTGCCCGGACTCGTCGGGACACCCCGCATCGTTCGACCGCGCCGCACGTCGTCGAGGACGTCATCGTCGACGCGGTCCAGGAACTCCTACGACACACCGAGCGCCGCCCGGTCGCGATCGGCATCGGCGCCGCGGGCTTCGTCTCCTCGGACCGGGCCACGGTCGTGTTCGCACCGCACCTGTCCTGGCGGCACGAGCCGCTGCGTGAGGCGTTGCGGCAACGGATCGACCTGCCGGTCTTCGTCGACAACGACGCGAACGCGTCCTGCTGGGCCGAGTGGCGCTTCGGAGCGGTGCGCGATGTGTCCCATGTCGTGATGGTCAACCTGGGCACCGGCATCGGCGGAGCGATTCTCACCGACGGTCAGATGCAGCGTGGCCGGTTCGGCATCGCGGGGGAGTTCGGCCACATGCAGGTCGTCCCCGACGGACACCGGTGTGAATGCGGTAACCGTGGCTGCTGGGAGCAGTACGCGAGCGGGAATGCGCTTGTGCGAGAAGCCCGTTCGATGATCGCAGCGAACTCGCCGATGGCCGCCGACATGGCCGCCATGGTCGATGGCGACGCCTCGAGACTGACCGGCCCGATGATCACCGAGGCCGCGCAAGGCGGCGACCCGACTGCCCAGGAACTCCTGGCCGAGATCGGTACCTGGCTGGGAGTGGGTCTGGCGAATCTGGCCAACGCGTTCGACCCGGGAGCCTTCGTGATCGGTGGAGGCGTCAGCGCGGCCGGTCCGATGCTGCTCGACCCGGCCCGCGCATCCTTCCGCAGGCACCTGTCCGGCCGTGGCTACCGGCCCGAGGCGCGCATCGTGAAAGCCGAACTCAGCAATGAAGCCGGTCTGGTCGGCGCCGCCGACCTGGCACGCACGGAGGTACTGGACGCATGAGGGCAGCGCACACCCTGCGGGTGGTGTCGTACAACGTCCGCGCTTTCAAGGACGACACGGACGCGTTGAAGGAGATCATCCGGCTGATGGAGCCGGATGTGCTGCTGGTGCAGGAGGCTCCCCGGCATCCGCTCTCCGGGCACCGGATCGCGCGGTTCGCGGCCGACATCGAAATGACCTGGGCGAACGGTAAGCGCGGCTGGATGAGCACCACGTTGCTGACCAGCCTGCGGGTGCACGTGCACGACAGCGTCCACCGCAACCTGGAGGTCCGCAAGGGCGACGAGCCGCGCGGGTATGCGCTGGCGACGATCAGCCTGCCCGGACACTCGCCGCTGCACGTCGCGAGCCTGCACATGTCGCTGCGTTCGGACGAGCGCAAACCGCAGGCGGCGGCTGTGATGAGCGTGCTGCAACCTGACGTCATTCCGGCGATCATCGGCGGCGATCTCAACGAGACCCCCGGGCACGACGTCTGGAAGATGTTCGGCGAGACGCTGCACGAGGCGACGCTGGACGAGTTCACTTTCCCCTCGAAAGCTCCGGTCAAGCGGATCGACGCGATCTTCGCCTCTGCGTCCCTGCCGCACAGCCGCCCGGTGTTCTCCCTCGATCCGGCGAAGCTCGCCCGCGCGACAGACCACCTGCCGCTCTATGTCGACTTCGACCTGAGTTCGCTCGCCCTGTAAGGACTACAGCCTGGCGCCGTCGTCGAAGGGGTCGTCCTCGTCCCGATTGGCGGGTTGACGAACCACCATCAGCACGATTCCGGCGATCGTGATGAGCACCGCCGCGACCCACCAGAGTGCGGCGGCGTAGCGGTCGAAGAAGAACAGGTAGAGCAGCCAGAGCGGCCCGCCGACCAGGCAGGCGATCGTTGCCCAGAAACCTTCGTCCTTGGGCAGTGGCGGGGGAGCGGGAGGGTGGAAGTCCTCCTCGTGCTCCTCGACGAAACCGGGGCCGGTGCCGGCGCGCCACTGCGTCGGGACGGTGAACGCCGCGGGTGCGGACGGCTCCGGATCTTCGAGGTCGATCGGTTCGGCGGCTGGGCCGTCCCAGTCGGTCATCATCTCCTCGAACCGTCGGTCGACCTCCTCGTCGGAGTGCGGGTGCTCGTCGGGGCGCTCGTCGCTCATGCGTTTCCTGCAACTCGTCGGGTGAAGTCGGTGACCGCTTCATGAATGCGCGGAGCGTCGTTGTCGAGGGTTGCGACGTGGTAGCTGTTCTCGAGCACGACATCGGTGACGTCGGTGCTCGAGATCCGGGAGAGAAACAGCTGCGCACTCGCCGGAGGCACGATGTGATCCACCCGAGAACGCAGCACCAACACCGGCTGCGTGATCTGCGGCAGGTCGCGGGTCACGCGGTGCCACAGCTGCGCCTGGGTGTGCAGCGGACGCAGCGGCATCCGCTCGTAGGCGTCGTGCGAGACGCCGTCCTTCTTGATGTCGCCGCCGATTCCGGAGACCGTCGAGCGCAGCCGTCGGGCAACCGGGATGAGGCGGAACTTCAGGTTCTTGGTGCGCATGACCGGGTTGATCACCACGAGTCCGGCGATCTCCGGGTTCCGTTGCACCAGAAGGGTGCTCAGCGTTGCGCCCATCGAGAGGCCACACGCGACCACGGTGTCGCATCGTTCCGTGAGTTCGGCGTACGCGCCCTCGAGTTCGGCGTACCAGTCGGTCCAGGTCGTGCCGTCGAGGTCCTGCCACGTGGTGCCGTGCCCGGGGAGTCGGGGAGCGCGAACGCTGAACCCCTCGTCGACCAGATGCTCGACCAACGGGCGCACCGCGGCCGGCGAGCCGGTGAATCCGTGGCAGACCAGGACGCCGGTGCGGGAGCCGTCGTGGACGATCGGGGTGGCACCCTCGCGGATCTGCATGACGTCCATCTTTACGCATGCCTGCGAGGTGGTGGCGGTGGGCGTTATGGTTCAGGCCGAAGCAATTCTTGGAGGCGCGGTGCTGTACTGGTTCTTGAAGCGGGTCCTGATCGGTCCTATTCTCAATCTGCTGTTCCGACCCTGGGTCGACGGTGAGAAGAACATCCCCGATAAGGGGCCGGCGATCTTCGCCAGCAACCACCTGTCGTTCTCCGACTCCTTCTTCCTCCCGCTGGTCGTGCCGCGCCGGATGACCTTCGTCGCCAAGGCCGACTACTTCACCGGCACCGGTATCAAGGGCCGCCTCACGGCCGCCTTCTTCCGTGGGGTCGGGCAGATACCGATCGACCGCGCCGGCGGATCCGCGTCGAGCGGGGCGTTGCAGTCCGGCCTCAACGTGCTACGCCGGGGCGAACTGTTCGGCATCTACCCCGAGGGGACCCGCAGCCCCGATGGGCGTCTCTACAAGGGCAAGACCGGCGTCGCTCGGCTTGCTCTGGAGGCCAAGTGCCCGGTCATCCCGGTCGCGATGATCGACACGGACAAAGCGCAGCCGACCGGTAAGAAGATCCCGAAGATCATGAGGATCGGCATCCGCATCGGCAAGCCGATGGACTTCTCGCGCTACGAAGGCATGCAGGACGACCGGTTCGTGCTGCGCAGCATCACCGATGAGGTGATGTACGAGCTGATGCTGTTGTCCGGCCAGGAGTACGTCGACGTGTACGCGTCCACGGTCAAGGACCGGATCGCGGCCAAGGCCAAGGAGATCGGCGGCGCGGCCGTCGCCGTCGGCAGCGGTGCCGCCCAGGCCATCGGCAACAAGGTGTCCCGACGTTCCGGCGAGGACGCCGGCGCGAAGGACGAGACCTCGCCGGAGGCATCCGAGGGCGGTCTCGCGATCGACCTCGAGACCGACGCCGACACGGTTGCTGGCACTGTCCACGACGCCGACGGTGACGCCGCTCACACCCCTTCGCAGAGCTGACGTCCCGCGCATCGGGCACCTGATTCGGACGTGGTGAGCGGCGCGTAGGCTTGCCGGGTGAGTACCACCGCACTGAACCCCGACGCCCTGAACGAGATGCCCGAGTGGCCGCAGCTGCCTGCCATGCAGCAGCCCACCTGGCCCGACCGTCAGGCCGTCGAGTATGTGCGCTCCGAGCTGGCTTCGCTGCCGCCGCTGGTGTTTGCGGGGGAGTGCGACGTGCTGCGCGATCGCCTTGCCGCGGCCGCGAAAGGTGAGGCCTTCGTGTTGCAGGGAGGCGACTGCGCCGAGATGTTCTCCGCGGCGACCGCAGCGAACATCCGCGACCGCATCAAGACGATCCTGCAGATGGCCGCAGTCCTCACCTATGGCGCGAGCACCCCGGTCGTGAAGCTCGGTCGCATCGCCGGCCAGTACGCCAAGCCGCGCAGCAAGGACACCGAGACCCGGGGTGACGTCACCCTCCCGGCGTACCGCGGCGACATGGTCAACGACTTCGCGTTCACCGAGGAATCCCGCACCCCCGACCCGCAGCGACTGCTGCGCGCCTACCACACCAGTGCCTCGACGCTGAACCTGGTGCGAGCCTTCACCACCGGTGGTTTCGCCGACCTGCGTCACGTGCACGAGTGGAACCGCGGGTTCATCGCCAACTCGGCGTACGCCCGCTACGAGTCGACGGCCCGCGACATCGACCGTGCGATGAAGTTCATGAAGGCGTGCGGCGCCGACTTCGATGCGATGAACGCCCGCACCGTGGAGTTCTTCGCCAGCCACGAGGCGTTGCTGCTCGATTACGAACAGCCGTTGACGCGGATCGACTCGCGGACCGGCAACCCGTACGCGGTCTCGGGCCACTTCGTCTGGGTGGGCGAGCGCACCCGCGACCTCGACGGCGCACACATCGACTTCGTGTCCCGCATCCACAACCCGATCGGCGTCAAGCTCGGCCCGAACGCCGACCCCGACGACGTGCTGCGGATGATCGACCGTCTCGACCCGCAGCGCACTCCCGGCCGCCTGACGTTCATCACCCGGATGGGCGCCGGTGTCGTCCGCGAGAAGTTGCCGAACCTGGTTCGGCGGGTGACCGAGTCGGGTGCCCAGGTCGTCTGGGTCTGCGACCCGATGCACGGCAACACCTTCGAGTCGCCCAGTGGCTACAAGACGCGTGAGTTCGACCAGATCGTCGATGAGGTGCGAGGCTTCTTCGAGGTGCACGCCGCGCTCGGCACGATCCCCGGTGGCGTGCACGTCGAGCTCACCGGCAACGACGTGACCGAGTGCCTCGGCGGTTCGGAACAGATTCTGGACGCCGACCTGGAGAAGCGGTACGAGACCGCTTGCGACCCGCGACTCAACCACCAACAGAGCCTGGAGTTGTCCTTCCTGGTCGCCGAGATGCTCGCGCAGCGCAGCCGCTGACGATCAGCAACAGAAAGGGGCCGGTTCACAGTGAACCGGTCCCTTTCTGTTGCGGCTGACGCGTCAGACGATCGACAGGGTGATCGTGCTGCCCTTCTTCACCGAGGTGCCGGGGCGCAGGCTTTGATCCCGGACGGTGTCGAAGAGCCCGCCGAAGAACCGGTCGAGTTTGACGGTGAATCCCTGTGACTCCAGGAGAGTCTTGGCGGCGCCGCTCTTCATGTCGATAACTCTGGGGACCTGGACCATCTCCGGCCCCTTGGAGACGATCAGTTCCACCGAGTCGCCCTTGTACAGGTTCGCGCCGCTGGCGGGAGTACTGCGGATGACCGAACCCTTGGCGACGTTTTCCGAGAACTCCTCCGTGCCGTAGGCCACCTTCAACCCAAGACGGGTCAACGAACCTTCAGCCTCAACTCGAGGTCGACCGGCAACGTTCGGGACCGGCACCGGCTGCTTGCCCTTGCTCACGACGAAATTGACCTTGGCACCCTTCTTGAGCGCGGTGCCGGGTGCCGGGGTGGACGAAATGACCGAGCCGGTCGGGACGCTCTCGTGGAAGGCCTGCGTCACGGTGCCCACGCCCAACTGCGCCTTCGTGATCGCCGCCCGCGCTGCAGCCTGCTTCGACCCCGCAAGTTTCGGGGCACTGAACCGCTCGGGCCCCTTGGAGACGGTGAGGGTGACGGTGGAGTTCTTGCGCTGCTCAGACCCGGCGCCCGGTTCGGCCCTGATGACCCTGCCCTGTGCGACGCTCTCGCTGAAGGTCTGTCGGACGCGTGCCTTGAGATCAGCCTTGCTGATCCGTTCGACCGCCGAGCCCTGGGCCAACCCGTTCACCGTCGGCACCTTTGTCGACCCCAACGGGCCGGACGTAAAGGCCCAGGCGGCGGCTGCGCCGAGCAGCAGCAACGCCACCAGGAACAGGACGACCAGCAGGAGACGGCGTCGAGGACGCCGGGAGTCCTCGCCCGGCTGATAGCCGCGGGTGTCGAGCGGATTGGTCTTGCTGTGGATGGCAGTGGTGTGCGACCTGCCGGCGTCCACCGGCTCGTGGTCGACCTGTGCATCGGTGGTCTCGGTGGTCTCGGCGTCCGAGGGGAGCGCACGGGTGCGCCGGTCGCCGTGATCGGTGTGATCGGTGTGATCGGTGTGATCGGTGTGATCGGTGTGTCCGGACTCGAGCCCGCGTCGCACCGTCCGGAGCGCGACCAGCAGGTCGGCGGCAGTGGCCGGGCGATCGTCCGGATCCTTGGCGGTGGCCTGGGCGATGAGGTCGTCCACAGTGTCCGGGATACCGCAGACGGCGTCCGACGCGCGCGGCATCGTGCCGTGCACGTGCTGGTACGCGACGTGGATCGGCGAGTCGCCCGGGAACGCCTTCTCGCCGGTGAGGATCTCGAAGAGCAACAGACCGGCGGAGTAGACGTCCGAACGCGCGTCGGCCGATCCGTGCTCCACCTGCTCGGGGGACAGGTAGGAGGCGGTGCCGAGCAGGATGTCGCTGTCGCCCGTGAGTGTGCTCGTGGTGACCGCACGTGCCAGTCCGAAGTCGGTGACCTTCACCTGGCCGGTCTGGCTGATCAGGACGTTCTCCGGCTTCACGTCACGATGTACCAGGCCGGCACGGTGCGCGGCGGCGAGGCCGTCGAGGATCGGGTCCATCAGGCCGAGGGCCTCGTCGACCGGTAGCGGTCCGCGCCGCCGGATCAGCTGGCGCAGCGTGTCACCCAGCACCAACTCCATCGCCAGGAACGCGTACTGCCCGTCCGAGCCCTGGTCGGTCACGGCGACGACGTTGGGGTGCCCCAGGCGGGCCGCCGAGCGCGCCTCGCGTCGGAACCGCGCGACGAACGCGTCGTCGCGCGCGAGGTCCGCACGCATCACCTTCAACGCGACGTCACGCTCGAGGCGCTCGTCGATCGCCACGAAGACCGAGCCCATCCCGCCGTCGGCGAGGTGCCGGGTGACGCGGTATCGACCGTCGATCACTCGTCCCACGATCGAGGCTTCACTGGCTGGACTCACCCGCAAATTCTAAGTTCCTTCCGCATCAGGGCCGGGGAGGTTGGGCTGCGTGTATGGCTCTGCCCGTCACGACGAGACCCGGCGCCGCATCGATCCGACGCACGACATGCCAAGCTGGTGCCGTGAACGATGTGGAAACCCTGGTCGGCTCCTGGCTGTCCGTGCCCGAAGTCGCCGATGCTCTCGGCCTGCCGCACCGCACCGTCCGCCGGATGATCGATGACGGTGAGTTGCTCGCTGCACGCATCGGCTCCAACGAGGCGCTGGCGGTACCGGCCGCCTTCGTCAAGGACGGCGAACTGCTGCCGGCGCTAATGGGCACGATCACGGTGCTGCGCGATGCGCATCTCACCGCCGACGAGGCGCTGCGCTGGTTGTTCACCCCGGACGAGACCCTGCCGGTGGTCGGTTCACCCATCACGATGTTGCAGCTCGGCCGCAAGGCAGAAGTGCGCAAACGGGCCAGCGAACTGGCCTGGTGAGGCACGCCCTCCCGGGCTGAACGGTCAGGCTGCGCGCGCGACGGCGATGCCGATCAATTCGCGCAACATCTGCTCGCCCTCCGGATCGAGGTCGGCCCGGTCGAGTGCCGAGCCGGCTTCACGGCTCAGGTCGGTGATCATCTGCTCGACCCGCTCGACCGCGCCGGACGTGGTGATCCAGTCCCGCAGTCGACCGATTCCGTCGTCGTCGAGATCGTCGTGTCCGAAGGATTCGTTGAACAAGCTGACCTCCCCGGCGGAACTGTTGTCGAGCGCCAGGGCGATCAACACGGTGCGCTTGCCCTCGCGCAGGTCGTCACCGGCGGGCTTGCCGGTGGCTTCCGGGTCGCCGTAGACACCGAGCAGGTCATCGCGCAGTTGGAACGCTTCGCCGAGTGCGAGGCCGTACTCGGACAGCGCCGACTCGGTGTCGGCGTCGACGCCGAACGCGGTCGCGCCGATGAGCAGAGGCTGTTCGACGGTGTACTTGGCACTCTTGTAACGGATCACGAGTCGGGCCCGTTCGATGCGGTCCTGCGTCGAGGCCGACTCCCACGGGCGCACCGATTCCAGGACGTCGAGGTACTGGCCGCCCATGAGCTGAGTCCGCATCCGGTCGAACACGACGCGACCTCGAGCCAGTTCGTCGGCCGGCAGCCCACTGGTGCTGTACAACTCGTCGGTCCAGTTCAGGCACAGATCGCCGGCGAGAATCGCGGCGGCTTCGCCGAATCGGTCCGATTCACCGTCCCAGCCGTGCTCCCGGTGCAACGCCGCGAGCGTGCGATGTGCGGTGGGCATACCGCGACGGGTGTCGCTGCGATCCATCACATCGTCGTGCAGCAACGCCGCTGCCTGGAAGACCTCCATGGCGGTCGCCACCTGCACGATCGCGTCGTCGTGTCGTCCGCCGGCGGCACGGTAACCCCAGTAGCAGAACGCGGCACGTAGTCGCTTCCCGCCACGCAGCAGCGCGTTGATCGGCGCGATCAGGGCGTCCATCTCCGGGCCGATCGGCGCGAGCTCGGCGGTGTGGTGGGCGTGTGCGCGATCAAGGACGGTCTGAACCTGGGCGCGCAACTCCTCGAGGGGAAGGGGCTGGTTCACACGGGGTCCTCTCGGCGGGCTTCATCGGGGGTTACTCACGAGTCGGTCACTGACGGGTCGAGGGCCGGGTAACCGCTAAGGTCGCCCACATGCCCGCTGCGAGCGCTCGTCCGCACCCAAGCATTCCAGACCTGCTCCACGCGCCCGACACGGCGTTCAGTTTCGAGTTCTTCCCGCCGAAGGACGACGCGAGTGAAGCGATCCTGTGGGATTCCATCCGGCGCGTCGAGCGGATCCGACCCTCGTTCGTCTCCGTCACCTACGGCGCAGGGGGCTCGACCCGTGACCGGACGGTACGCGTCACCAGCCGGATCGAGCACGAGACGACACTCACCACGATGGCGCACCTGACCTGTGTCGGTTCCTCGACGACCGAGCTGCGTCAGATCGTCGGCCAGTACGCGGGTGCGGGCATCCGCAACATCCTCGCCCTGCGCGGCGACCCCGCTGGTGGGCTGGGCACGCCGTGGACCCCCCACCCGGAGGGTCTCGACCACGCCGACCAACTGGTCGGTCTGATTCGAGAGCTCGGCGAGTTCACCGTCGGAGTGGCCGCATTTCCCGACAAGCACCCGGAGTCGGGGTCGCTCGAGGACGACGCTCAGGTTCTGATCCGCAAGGCGCAGGCGGGTGCGTCCTTCGCGATCACCCAGATGGTCACCGACGTCGACGCCTACCTGCGCCTGCGCGACCTGGTCGCCGCATCCGGGCGATCGATTCCGATCGTTCCCGGACTGATGCCGGTGACTGCCTACGGCCAGCTGCAACGGATGACCGAACTCAACGGTCAGCCGTTGGCCGCGGAGGTCGTCGAGCGCATCGAGGCGGTGAAGGACGACAAGTCGGCCGTCCGGGAGGTCGGCATCCAGATCTGCACGGAGCACGCGCAGCGCATGCTGGCCGAAGGTGCGCCCGGTCTTCACTTCATCACGATGAACCGGTCGACCGCGACGCTGGAAGTGCACCGCAACCTGGTCGGCTGAACGCTTGCGCGACGGGTTGTCGGTGGGGGAACCTACTGTATGAGCGTTCGAACATGAGTTCGAACAACTCGTTCGGTCCACCCCTTCGCAGGAGGCGCCATGTCCACCGTCACCAGCCCGACCCCGCTCGCCACCGGGGTCCTCGATCTCATCGATCGCTCCCGCGGTTGCCTGCTCGAGGCCTGTCATCAACAGGACGTCATCGAGCGGTACCGCTGCGCACAGCTGGCCGCCTTGCGCGCAGCGGCTGCGTTGCTGGCCGCGCGGAGCCGGCGCAACGCCAGGTCGGGTCCTCGGTCGGTGTGGGAGGTCGTCCCGACCGTCGCTCCCGAGCTCGCCGAGTGGGCGACCTACTTCACCGACACCGGGCGCCGGGGGCAGATCTTCGATCGGGGAGCACAGCGGCCCACCGTGCGCGAAGCCGACGATCTGATTCGCGCCGGTGAGACCTTCCTCGGGCTCGTGCTTCGCTGTCTGGGTCTGCCGATGGCGTCCGTTCTGGGCGCCGGGCTCGACGCCGCGGTGGCTCCGTCGATGGCGCGGTGAGTCGCGGCCGGAAATTCAAAGTGACGAGTTCTGCTGCCCGGCCTACCATGCGGCCCGCCGGCGACTTATCCTCAGAAGTACACGTCGATGCTCGACGTGCATCCGGAACATTTCTGCTGGGAGGTCGACCGTGCCGCTGTCGGAGCACGAGCAACGCATGCTCGAGCAGATGGAACGCGCGTTGTCCGAAGAGGACCCGAAGTTCGCCTCCCAGATGCGTGCGGTCACCAGCCCGCGACGCGGACGCCTGATGATCGCCGCGTTCGGGATGATGATGGGCCTCGCGGTCGCCGTCGTCGGGGTGATGAACAACCTCATCTGGCTCGGCGTCGTGGGCTTCGTGGTGATGGTGGCTGTCGCGGCATGGGCCTTCAACGGCTCTGGTTCGGCCGCGAACCTCGGCACCGTGCAGGACGACGGCACTGTTCGTCCGGCTGAACCCCGCGGGCACCGTCCACGTGGTGGGCGAGGTCGCGGCGTGAGTCGCCCGGGCAAGCAGCGATCCTCCGGTTCATTCATGCAGCGGCTCGAGGCGCGCTGGGAGAAGCGTCGTCGCGAGCAGTGGTGACTCGTCGGTCGGCTTCTCAGCGAGTGAGAAGTAGCCCGCCCACCCACAGCAATGACACGGTGACCGCTGCCGCGAGTTCGATTCCGATGCTGGACAGCACCGCTTTCAAGGCCATCTTGGTCGAGGTCCACGCTGCCGAGGGATTGCGCAGGCGTACCTGCTCGGCGAGGTATACGCCGGCGATGAAACCGAGGAAGAGCCCCACATAGGGGATCACGAAGAAGCCGATCGTGGCCAGCACGATGCCCGCGAGGCGGGACCGCCCGGGGACGCCTGCCTGGCGCAGCGACCTGTTCGGGATCTGGTACTGCAGGAACCAGCCGATCAGCGCGATCACGACACTGATCCCGAAGATCACCCAGGCGGTCGTCGATCCGTTGTCCCAGGCCCACAGCAGGACACCGGCCTCGACCACGAGCAGGCCGGGCAGGACCGGCACGATGAGGCCGAGGATGCCGATGAGGATGAGTGCGCCGGCCAGAAGAGTCACGGGTTCCACGCGATGAACCTATCGCCCGGACAAGCGAATCGCCCGCACCGAGAACGGTGCGGGCGATTCGTTCTCACCGGCATGCCGGTGGGGTGTCTGTCGCGCTGTCAGTCCTGAGCAGCGTGCAGGCGGTCGGTCTCGTCGATGACTTCTTCGGCGACGTCCTGAAGCTTGTCCAAGTGGCTGCGTCCGTGGTGGGCGCAGAACAGCAGCTCCATGTCGCCGGCAAGACGGGCCCGGATAAATGCCTGAGCGCCGCATCGGTCACAGCGGTCAGCGGCGGTCAGCGTAGGTGCGAGTGCAGTGGCCATTGGGTCCATCCTTTCGTCGGGCGCCGAGACGCCGTCAGTTTCCTCTCGAGGAGGTCGTTCGTCACGACGGTCGATGCCCCCTCGCGGTTGCAACGGTGTGCGCCGTTCCGATGAGACAACATCCAAGCACCTCCGTGTGTTCCCGGAGGGGTTCTTCACCGGTGTGGCGTGTGCCATATCCGATCTGTGACCAGAACTGTCACCAGCCTCGGTCGGCCAGCCTCCCGGCGATGTCGGTGAGCGCGGTTACGCTGCGAGCGCCGTCCCGCACGAAGGAGTTCGACCCCCGTGGTTCCTCGCAGTACATCGTCCGCCTCCGAATACAACGCTCGGCACCTGCAGGTGCTCGAAGGTCTCGAAGCGGTGCGCAAGCGTCCGGGCATGTACATCGGGTCGACCGATGGGCGCGGTCTCATGCACTGCCTGTGGGAGATCATCGACAACGCCGTCGACGAGGCGCTCGGCGGTCACGGCGATCGCATCGAGGTCACGTTGTTCGCCGACGGGTCGGTGCAGGTCAGCGACCACGGCCGAGGCATCCCGGTCGACATCGAACCTCGCACCGGACTCTCGGGTGTCGAGGTCGTGTTCACCAAGCTGCACGCGGGTGGCAAGTTCGGCGGAGGCTCCTACACCGCCTCCGGTGGCCTGCACGGCGTCGGCGCATCGGTCGTCAACGCGCTCTCGGCGCGACTCGACGTCGAGGTCGACCGGGCGGGAAAGACGTACGGGATGAGCTTCCGCCGCGGCGAACCCGGCACGTTCGCCGGCGACGGCCCGGACGCGCCGTTCACTCCGTTCGAGGTGGGCAGCGAACTCGCGGTCGTGGGCAAGGCCAAGCGTGGGGTCACCGGTTGCCGCATCCGTTACTGGGCCGACGACCAGATCTTCCTCAAGAACGCACGGTTCGACTACGAAGGTCTGCTGGATCGTGCACGCCAGACCTCGTTCCTGATTCCCGGTCTGGCGATCGCCATCCGCGACGAACGCGGTCTGCCCGAGACTCCCGGTGCCGATGGTCCCCACGAAGAGTTGTTCCTGCACGACGGTGGCATCAGTGAGTTCACCGAGTACCTCGCCGCCGACCCTGCGGTCACCGACGTGTGGCGCTTGCAGGGTGAGAGCACGTTCACCGAGACGGTGCCGGTGCTGGACGACAAGGGCCACATGATGCCGACCGAGGTCGAGCGCAACTGCGTCGTCGACATCGCGCTGAGGTGGGGCACGGGCTACGACACGAAGGTGAAGTCGTTCGTCAACATCATCGCAACGCCCAAGGGCGGCACCCACGTCAGCGGGTTCGAGCAGTCGCTGCTCAAGGTCTTCCGCAAGCAGTTGGAGGTCAACTCACGTCGGCTCAAGGTCGGCAACGACAAGGTCGACAAGGACGACATCCTGGCGGGACTCACCGCCGTCGTCACCGTCCGGCTGGCGGAGCCGCAGTTCGAGGGGCAGACCAAGGAGGTGCTGGGCACCTCGGCGGTGCGGGCCATCGTCAGCAAGGTCGTCGAACAGGAACTCACCGCCAACCTCACCTCGGGCAAGCGTGACTTGAAGACCCAGTCGACCCAGCTGCTGGAGAAGGTCGTGTCGGAGATGAAGACGCGCATCAGCGCGCGTCTTCACAAGGAAACCCAGCGCCGCAAGACAGCGCTCGAATCCTCTTCTCTGCCATCGAAATTGAAGGACTGTCGCTCCACCGACTCCGAACGCACCGAGCTGTTCATCGTCGAGGGAGACTCCGCGCTCGGCACCGGCATGGCGGCCCGTAACTCCGAATATCAGGCGTTGCTGCCGATCCGCGGCAAGATCCTCAACGTGCAGAAGGCGTCCGTGGGCGACATGCTCAAGAACGCCGAGTGCGCCTCGATCATCCAGGTCGTCGGTGGCGGTTCCGGTCGTTCCTTCGACCCGGAGATAGTGCGTTACGGCAAGGTCATCCTGATGACCGACGCGGACGTCGACGGTGCGCACATCCGCACCCTGCTGTTGACGTTGTTCTTCCGGTACATGCGTCCGTTGGTCGAGGCCGGCAAGGTGTACGCCGCCGTGCCTCCGCTGCACCGCATCGAGACCAGTGCGCAGGGCCGCAGCAAGGGAGAGGTGATCTACACCTACTCCGAGGCGCAGATGCGCAAGACGATGGCCGACCTGCAGAAGAAGGGCCGTCACATCAAGCAGCCGCAGCGCTACAAGGGGTTGGGCGAGATGGACGCCGACCAGCTGGCCGAGACGACGATGGAGCCGCGCCATCGCACACTGCGCCGGGTCACACTCGCCGACGCCGAGGCCGCCGAGCGGATGTTCGATCTGCTGATGGGCTCGGAGGTCGCGCCCCGCAAGGACTTCATCGTCGACAACGCAGCGGGCCTCGATCTCGAGCGCATCGACGCCTGAGATCGGGCCCGCCGGGTCAGGGCTGCTACGCGGTCAGTCCTCGAACTCGACGTCCTCGTCCTCGATGTCGACATCCTCTTCGTCGGGGGACTGCTCATCGTCGTCCACGACGTGCAGCGCCGCTTCCTCCGCGGGTTCGGTCTCGTCGCGCCGCTGGTACGCCGAGTCGTCGACCTCGTCGGGGTCACCGATGAAGTCCTGGTCGGCCGGGATCGCGTCCGGGTCGTCACCGCCGGCCATGGCGTCGTCGCGTAACGCCTCCGCCTCTTCCTCCGGCGCGCCGTAGGCGGTGCCTTCCTCGGGGATTTCCTGCCCGATGCGCTGGTCGATCGTCTCTTCCTCGTCGTCGTCGAGGAACTCCCCAGCCCGCGGCTGTCGCTCCGGCGGTGTCCAGGGTTCATCGTCGCTGTCGTTCGGGTCGTCGAGATAGGTCTCGGCGTCCCGGCGCTCCTGCGGGTCGAGTTCGGTGCTGCCGAAGTCGCTGTTCCATTCCTTCGATTCGTCGCTCATCCCCCCACCGTACGACCCGGAAGAGGTGGTCGGGTCGCTGCGCAGGGTGGCCGTTGTCGGCGGCTGATGCGAACATATGTTCGTGTCCGGTGAGGGAGTGGTCGAGGGACCGATGCTGCACGCCGATCTCGACTCGTTCTACGCCTCCGTCGAGCAGCGCGACGACCCTCGGCTGCGTGGGCGTCCCGTCGCGGTCGGCGGTGGGATCATCATGGCGGCCTCCTATGAAGCCAAGGCGTACGGCGTCTCGACACCGATGGGCGAGCGCATCGCCCGCCAACTGTGTCCTGATCTGCTGGTCGTGCCGATGCGGCCGAAGGTCTACATGGAAGCCAGTCGGGCGGTTTTCGAGATCTTCCACGACCTCACGCCGAACGTCGAAGGAATTTCGGTCGACGAAGCGTTCCTGGACGTCGGCGGACTCGCCCGTCTGGTCGGTTCACCGTCCCAGGTCGCTGCGCTGCTGCGGCAGCGGGTGCGGGACGAGGTGGGGTTGCCGATCTCGGTCGGGGTAGCTCGCACGAAGTACCTCGCAAAGATCGCGAGCGCGGTCAGCAAGCCCGACGGCTTGCTGGTCGTTCCACACGACGGCGAGGAGGATTTCCTGTACCCGCTCCCGATCGAACGGCTGTGGGGAGTCGGTAAGAAGACGTCGGAGAAGTTGCACGCCAAGGGAATTCGCACGATCGGGCAGCTCGCCGAGCTCGAGCATCGGTCATTGTCCGAGACAGTCGGCAAGGCCTCGGGGCGACACCTGTTCGCACTGGCGCATTTCCAGGATCCGCGTCCGGTCGAGCGGGGTCGGCGTCGCCGATCGATCGGCTCGCAGCGGGCGTTCGGCCCCGGGCGGCGTAGTGATGCCGAACTCGACCAGATCCTCGTCGGCATCGTCGACCGGGTCATGGGTCGAGTCCGTGACGGTGGCCGACCAGGGGCGACAATCACCGTCCGGGTTCGGTTCGGCGACTACGAGCGGGTCGCCAGATCACGCACGCTGCCTCGACCCACGATGGCCACCGAGACCGTGCTGCGGATCTCCCGTGAACTGTTGCTCGGGCTACGCCCGCTGATCGCTGACCGCGGAATCACGTTGCTGGGCTTGACGATCGGTGCTCTCGACGCAAGCGGCACCACGCAGTTGATGTTGCCCTTCGACGCCCACCAATCCGGTGTCCTCGACACTGCGTTGGACGAGGTGCGCGAGAAGTTCGGGTCGGGTTCGGTGCGGCGCGGTGTGTTGGTCGGCAGCTCGGACGGGTTCGACGTGCCGATGCTGCCCGACGGAATGTGACTCAGTCGGGGTCCTGCGGCCAGGTCCACCGCACCCCGACGGTGCCCGGACCGACATTGCATATCCTCGGAATCGAGGTGGCAGGTGCTCCGGCCGATTCGCCCCGGGGGGCGGCCTAGACTGCGCCGCATGGTGAAGCTGCAGATCGCCCAGGATGTCGAAGCCGACGAGTTGCTCTCCAGTGATCCGTTCGCGCTGTTGGTCGGAATGCTGCTGGATCAGCAGTATCCGATGGAGCACGCCTTCCGTGGTCCGGCCAAGATCGCGTCCCGCCTAGGCACGATCGACCCGAGAGTGATTGCCGCACAGGAGCCCGAGCAGTTCGCCGACCTTGCCTCCACCCCTCCGGCGATCCATCGGTACGGCCGTTCGATGGCCGGTCGCGTGCAGCAGCTGGCTCAGGTCGTCGTCGCCGAGTACGACGGCGACGCGTCGAAGATCTGGTCGACTGCCGGCGACACCAAGGAACTGCTCAAACGATTGAAGGCTCTGCCGGGCTACGGCGACCAGAAGGCCCGCATCTTCGCCGCCCTGCTGGCCAAGCGGCTCGACGTCCGGTCGGACGGCTGGCGTGAGGTGATCGGACCCTACGCAGAGGAAGGGAGCTTCCGGTCGGTGGCGGACGTCGTCGACGGTGAGTCGCTGCAGAAGGTGCGCGACTTCAAGAAGCAGACCAAAGCCGCGGCCAAGGCGAAGGCGGCTGAGGAGTCGAGCTGAATGTAGGCAATAGCCTTCATCCGTAGTACTTTAGGCATATGCCTGAATCGGACGCGGTGAAGGGTTCGGTCGTCGTCACGGCCGACCAGATCGGTAGTCGCAAGGGAGGCGACAACGTCCCGGCGGCGCTGGACGCCCTCGCGCAACTGCGGCTCGGACGAAGCTCGCGCCGATTCGCGCGTACAGCCGGTGACGAGATTCAGGGCTTGGTCACCGATTCGGCTGCGGTGGTGTCTGTCATCGAGACCCTCACGCGGCTCGGTGGCTGGCGTATAGGCATCGGTATCGGCGATGTCGATCGTCCTGTTCCGCGTGACGTCCGTGCCGCGAACGGTCCGGCCTTCCTCGCCGCCCGCGATGCGCTCAACACCGCGCGCAGCGCGCCGCAGGATCTACGCGTCGTGGGCCCTCCCGCATGCGCTGAAGCCGAAGCAGTGCTGTGGCTGTTGCTGAGTGTGTGGCGTCGCCGGACGCCGGCCGGCTGGGAAGCGTGCACCGTCGCCGCCGACGGTCGACCACAGCAGCAGGTTGCCAAGAGCCTGGGTATCACCGCTTCGGCGGTGAGCCAGCGGCTGCGATCGAGTGGGTTCGCCGAGACGCAGGCGGGGGCGCGGCTGGTCGAGCGACTGCTCGACCGGGCTCGCGCCGAGACTGTCGGTGGTCCCGGCTAGCGTGCACACCATGGATCGGGGATCGGCGCTCATCGTCACGGTGATCGGCTTCGTGGCCGTCCTGGTCGGCGGGCTGCTCACCATGCTCTGCTTCCGGGTCGTCGACCGCGGCAGCCACTCGACGCCGCCGGCGGCGGACGCCGACGAACACTCCGTCGAAGCCGCAGGGTCGAGCCTGCGCGGGGGCGCGTGGATCGGGGGTCTGGAGCGGCTGGCGATCTACTCGGGACTTCTTCTCGGTTGGCCCGAAGCGATCCCGATCGTGCTGGCTGTCAAGGGCCTGGGTCGATACCCGGAACTGAAGAACGGCGACAACTCGGCGGTGGCCGAGCGATTCATCATCGGCACCTTCGTCAGTGTGCTCTGGGCCTGCGGATGCGCGGGAGTTGCGCACTGGTTGATCAGCTGAGCCAGAACATCCACCTGGACAGGGTCGCCTGCTGCCTAGACCGAGCGTTTGGTCGCGCCGTCCGGGTAGAGGCTGAGCGCTGCGCGGCGGGTGGCATTGGCGGCGCCCCGGACCGACGCGCCGGGCAGGATCTGGGCCAGCTCGGCATCAAGGGTGCGGTCTCGTCGGTCTGCATGTGATGTATCTGGCGCTCTAGTCGAGCAACTCCACGGTCCAGTAGTTCGACGGTTTCGGCTGCTTCAGGCACGAGTCCTTGAGGTCTGGCCCGGCGCACGAGGTGACTTGCACACGCCAGGTGCGCCCGTTCCGGTGCTGCACCCGCATTCGGTCGACGTCCTCCTCCTCGACGGTGAATGCGTCCAGGGCGAGTTCACCGCTCTCGGCGCGGACGGCGGCTTCGGCGGCCTGCGCGGGTGGTGCGAGCACGCTGCGCCCCCGGTTGTGCGACAACGAATTCAGCGAGGCCGCCACCTCGCGCCGGCGTTCCGCGTCGTATGCGTCGAGCGCCGTCTGCCCGGTCAGTCGGGCGTAGGTCTGACCGGAGGGAAGCATGACCGCAGTGGGTGCGAACCGGTGTCCGCCCGTGTGCGAGCACTCCCACACGCGTCCGGGGTGTTGTTCGGACGCGTGTGCCGCCACCGGTCGGCCCCGTACCGCACAACACTGGTCGCGTTTACTGTTGGCGCAGACCAGGAGGGCGACGTCGCGTGTCTCCTCCAGCAGCGGCACCACCTGGCTCACAGCATCCGGACCTTCGGCGATGTGCAGGCGCCAATCGATACGGAGCAGGTCAGCCGGATCACCCAGCGATCCTTCCAACAGCCACGGGTCATCGGCCGATCCGCCTGCGACGAAACAGAATCGTGAGAGTGAAGTGTCGTGGGTGTCGACGTGTCGACCCGGTCGGCGGATGAGCAACAGCCGACCTCCGGCGTCCGAGATCGCGCGTTCGAGCGCAGGGCCGATACCTTCCGGCAAATGAGCTGTCGCGATGGCGTCATGACCCCACGGTCCGTTCTGTTCCAGCGCGACCCAGAACTGCGCCACCGATGCCGAACCCGGCGCCGGGAGCCCGGCTTCGTCCCACTGCCGCGAACACTGCGTCACGTCACTCATGCGGGCCAGTCTGCCGGACCGATCGTCGACGGTCAGTCGTCGGACGGTTCGGTTGCGGTGTCTGCGACCGAGCCGGCGATCGCAGCGAGGTTGCCGGTGAGGGGCACGCCACTGCCGTCGCGGCGGGTGTCGGCGTCCGGCAGGTCGACCGCGACACCTGCGCCGGTCGCGGCGCGTGGTGCGCGTCCGGCCCAGGCGAAGACGAGCTCGTCCTCACCGCGCAGGAAACGGTGGCAGCGGACGCCGCCGGTGGCCCGACCCTTGCCGGGGTAGGCGGCGAATTCGGTGACCTTGATCGACCCGCCTCCGGTGCCCGGCAGCGCACCGGAGGAGTCGGCAACCGTGACCAGCACCGCGTCGGCCGATTCGACGGCGCCGAACCAGATCGCCTTTGCGCCGGCGCCGAGCTTGATGCCTGCCACGCCACCACCGGTGCGACCCTGCGGCCGCACGCCGGACGCGGGGAAGTGCAGGAGCATGGCCGCCGACGTCACGAATGTGAGTTCGGCTGTGTCGGAAGCGGGTTGAGCTGCACCGACCACCTCATCGCCGTCCTTGAGCGTGATCACCTCGAACGAATCACGGTTCGGGTACTCGGTGGTGACCCGCTTGACCACACCGTTCGCCGTACCGATCGCGAGCGGCGGAGCCGAAGCGTCCAGGCTCATCAACGTGAGCACCTTCTCCCCGGCGGGCAGATCGACGAACGCCGCGAGCGGGGCTCCGCCCGACAACGCCGGCGCCTCATTGGTGGCGACCAGGGTCGGCAGGTCGAGGGCGGTCAGCCGGGTGACCCGTCCGGAGGAGGTCACCACGCCGAAGTCGCCGCGGACCGTCGTGCGTACTGCGCCGACGATCGCGTCATGCTTTCTACGAGAACCGCTGTCGGACAACGGATCCGCTGTCGTCGTGCGAGCCAGCAGTCCGCTGGAGGAGAGCAATACCCAGCACGGGTCATCAGTGACCTCGAGCGGCGTGGCCGTCTGCTTCGGAGCTCCGGAGGACTCAAGCAACACAGTCCGTCGAGGAGTGCCGTGAGCCTTGGCGACGTCGGCGAGTTCGGTCGAGACGAGCTTGTTGAGCACCTTCTCATCGCCGAGGATCGCCTCGAGTTCCTCGATGGCCTTGCGCAGTTCGTCGGCCTCCTGCTCCAACTCGATGCGGGAGAACTTCGTCAGTCGGCGCAGTTGGAGGTCGAGGATGTAGTTGGCCTGCGCTTCGGACAGATCGAACACCTGCATCAACCGGGCGCGGGCGGCAGCGGAGTCGTCGCTGGTGCGGATCACCTGGATGACCTCGTCGATGTCGAGGATCGCGATGAGCAGACCCTCGACCAGGTGCAGACGGTCCTTCTTCTTCGCCAGCCGGAACTCGGTGCGGCGGCGCACCACGTCGATGCGGAAGTCGACGTAAACCTTCAGCAGTTCCTTCAGGCCGAGGGCGCGCGGCTGACCGTCGACGAGCGCGACGTTGTTGATGCCGAACGACTCCTCCATCGGGGTCAACTTGTACAACTGCTCCAGCACTGCGTCGGGGTTGAAGCCGTTCTTGATCTCGATGACGAGTTCGAGGCCCTTGTTGCGGTCGGACAGATCCTTGACGTCGGAGATGCCCTGGATCTTCTTGCCCTGGTGTAGATCCTTGATCTTCTCGATGACCTTCTCCGGACCGACCAGATAGGGCAGTTCGGTGACGACCAGACCCTTCTTACGCGGCGTGACATTCTCGACCCGCACCGTCGCACGAGTACGGAACGAACCGCGTCCGGTGAGGTAGGCGTCCCGGATGCCTTCGAGCCCGACGATCTGGCCGCCCATCGGCAGGTCCGGGCCCGGAACGAACTTCATCAGGTCGTCCAGCGAGCAGTCGGGGTTGGTGATCAGGTGCCGCGCGGCGCCGATGACCTCGACCAGGTTGTGCGGGGGCATGTTGGTGGCCATACCGACCGCGATACCGCTGGCGCCGTTGACCAGCAGGTTCGGGAACGCCGCCGGCAGCACGGCGGGCTGCTGCTCGGATTCGTCGTAGTTGGGTACGAAGTCGACGGTGTTCTCGTCCAGCGACGCGGTCATCAGCAGCGCGGCGGGTGCCGGCCGGGCCTCGGTGTACCGCGACGCAGCGGGGCCCTGGTCGAGCGAGCCGAAGTTGCCGTGGCCATCGACCAGGGGAAGGCGCATCGTCCACGGCTGGGCCATACGCACCAGCGCGTCGTAGATCGCGGTGTCGCCGTGCGGGTGGTACTTACCCATGACCTCGCCCACGACGCGCGAACACTTGACGTGGTTGCGATCCGGACGCAGACCCAACTCGTCCATCGAGAACAGGATCCGGCGCTGCACCGGCTTCAGACCGTCGCGGGCGTCCGGCAGAGCACGGGAGTAGATGACCGAGTACGCGTACTCCAGGAACGCCGTCTGCATCTCGTCCTCGACCGTGATGTCGACGATGTTCTCGACGAAGTCGGGTTCGAGCGGTTGGTCGTCGTTACGACGGCGGGCCATGGGTCTCCCTCGGTGATGCCGGACAAGCTGAGTGTCCTGTCACCGCCGACGGCGACAGGCCATCTGCAAGTGTTGTTCAGCAGGCACCGTCACGCCCGTTCCGACACGCGTTCGCCGCGCAATTCCGGGACGAAAGAAGGGAATCGGAACTCAGCGCTTGGCCCGGCGCCAGCCTGCGTCCCGGGCTTCCTGCTCGGAGCAGAACCAGCGTTCGCCCTTGGACGTCGTGATCCTGGTCTTGTCGTACGCCGATTGACCGGGAAGGTGGTAGATCTTCTCACCCTCGCTGTTGATGTTGCCCTTGATCGAGCAGCCGGCCGGCTCGGCCGCGGGCGGAGGCGTTGTCGGGCGTGCGGTCGGGCGTGCGGTCGGGCGGGGTGCCGGCGGCTGGGTGGATGTGCTCGGCGGGACGAAGGGAGCCGGTGCGGTCGCGGACGGGACGGCGGAGGCCGGGTTGAAGGCCGCGTCATAGCTGCAGGCACCCCACAGGCCGAGCTTGGCCGACTGAGCCTGGGTCTGCGCGGTGCGGAACGTATCCTGCTTGCCGTACGCCGCCGCGTAGGTGTACTCGCGACCGAACCCGCCGGCGATCATCGCCTGAGACACGTCCGTTCCGTCGGGCAGCACGACATATCGCACCAGCCGGTGGTACCGATCACGGTCGACCTGGGTCGGGTCGGCGACCAGGTGAACCTGCTTGGACTGGACCAGGCTCTGCATCCTGCTGGTGGCTTCCTTGGCGTAGCAGGCCACGGCGGTGTTCGGTTTACGACTCTCGGGTGTGTCGACGCCGAGCAGGCGCACCGGCTGCCGGACCCCGTTGATCCACACCTTGATCGTGTCCCCGTCGGTGATGCCGGCCACCTGCACCAGGCTGCCGGCTGGCCGAGCAGAAGCGGTGCTACCGGGTGTCGTGGCCGTCGTCTCACCACCTGTGGACGGTGCGGCTGCCGCCGCTGCCGAGGTAGAGGTGCCGTTGGTCGGCTCGTCGCTCGCTGCTTCCGGTACCGCTGAATTCTCTTGCGCTGCAGTGGATCCGGCGTTCACGGATGCCGTCGAAACGGCCGATGTGTGCTGCGCGACGGAAGTCTGGGTCGTGTCCGGGGCCGGGTTGCAGCTCGCCAGAAGCGGCACGAGCAGGGCAGGAGTCAGCGCACGGAGTGAAAGGCGGGGCACCTCACGAGATTAGATTGCAGTACTCATCCCGCGCAGGCGTTTCGCCGTTTCCGAGTCGACCCAGGAGCACAATCGTCGGTATGGCACTTCGCTGGTACACGATCGTCGTCGACAGCCACGACCCCGCACGACTGAGCAGGTGGTGGGCCGAGACCCTCGGCTGGGTGATCGTGTACGAGGCCGACGACGAGGTCGTCGTTGTTCCGCCGGGCACCAGTATCGATCCGGTGAAGTCGCTGGACGACTGGCTGGCCGAGGGGCAGGGTCTGGTCTTCGTGCCGGTGCCCGAGGACAAGACCGTCAAGAACCGGCTGCACATCGACCTCGCTCCGCACTCATCCCAGGATCGCGAAGCCGAGATCAAAGCGTTGCTCGAACGCGGGGCCACCGGGGTCGAGGTCGGTCAATCGGACGCCGACAAAGGCGCGGTCACCTGGACGGTGCTGGCTGATCCGGAGGGCAACGAGTTCTGCGTGCTGTCCACCCGCGACCGCTGAACGTCCGCAATCGCAGCGAGTTGACCCGCGAGTTTCGCGGACTTTCGGATCAGTTGCCGTTGATCTCGTCGCGCCAACGCAGCCATGGCTCGACCGGAGCGAGGTCGTAGTCAGGCCCGCCGGTGCCCATCGTGAACAGACGCGCACCCAGGTCGTACAGCGGTTGTCCCTCGACCTGCGGAGCGTCCGGGGAGCGTCCCTCGCGCCCCTTACCGCCCACCCCGACGGAGATCTCGATCTCCTCGATGGGGCGACCTTCCCGCTCGCAATGCCCCTGCAGCACCGACAGCTTGTGCTTCAGCACCGCGGGATCGGCGAAGGAGTGCCACGTATCGGCGTACTGAGCGACGAGCTTGAGAGTCTTCTTCTCGCCGCCTCCGCCGATGAGCGTGGGGATCTTGCGCGTCGGTGCGGGGTTCAACTGCTCGTAGCGGTGCTCGATCTTCCGCAGCGCGGTCGCCAGCTCGTCCAATCGGCCTCCGGCAGTGCCGAATTCGTAGCCGTACTCGTCGTAGTCGCGCTCGAACCAACCCGAGCCGATGCCGAGGATCAGACGTCCGTCGCTGATGTGGTCGACGGTGCGGGCCATGTCGGCCAGCAGGTTCGGGTTGCGGTAGCTGTTGCAGGTGACCAAGGCGCCGATCTCGACCCGGGTGGTCTGCTCCGCCCAGGCGGCGAGCATCGTCCAGCACTCGAAGTGCATGCCGTCGGGGTCGCCGTTGAGCGGGAAGAAGTGGTCCCAGTTGAAGATCACGTCGACGCCGAGGTGCTCGGCGCGGCGTACCGCGTCCCGGATCTTGTCGTACGAGCCGTGCTGGGGCTGGATCTGGACGCCGATGCGGACGGGGCGGTTGGTCATGAAACCCACGCTAACGCGGTCCTAGGGTGGCAGGTATGCACCCGATGATCGAAGCTTTCCGGGAGACCGCTGCGCACCGTCTCGACCCACCGTTCTGGCAGTACGTCCAGCGCGGGTGCGGGATGGGAATCTCGGTGGCCGAGGCCGAATCCTCGTGGGCCGCCTACCGTCTGCGTCCACGGACGCTGCGCGATGTGTCGACCGTCGATCTCGGCCTCGACCTGTTCGGCACCTGGTCGAACCCCGTCGGGGTGGCACCGACCGCCTTCCACAAACTCACGCACGCCGAGGGTGAGATCGCGACGGCCGGAGCCGCCGGCGCGGTGGGCAGTCCGTTCGTGCTCTCCAGTCGCTCCACCTGTCGGATCGAGGACGTCGGTGCGGCCGTGCGGGGGCCGTGGTGGTTCCAGGTCTACATGACGCTCACGCGCGAGGTCACCGAAGGGATGGTGCGGCGCGCGGTCGCAACCGGTGCCACCGCCTTGGTGTTGACCGTCGACACCCCGTACGTCGGACACCGCAACATCCCCGACTCCGGGCGTCCGATGGAGATGACCGACGAACTCGCGCTGGTGAACATGGGCGATCACCTCACTCCCCAACAGGCCCGCGCCCCGTGGTCGCACATCGACCAGGACCCGGCGATCGGGGTCGAGACGATCGAGTGGTTGAAGCAGATCAGCGGCCTGCCGGTCGTCGTGAAAGGTGTGCTCCGCGAGGACGACGCACGCTTGTTCGTCGATCACGGCGCGGACGCCGTCTGGGTGAGTGCGCACGGCGGACGCCAGCTCGACCGTGCCGTGACGCCCGCGAGTGTTCTTCCCGAAATCGTCGAGGCGGTGGGTGATTCGGTGCCGGTGGTCGTCGATGGCGGAGTGCGTGACGGCTTCGACATCCTCACCGCTTTGGGCCTCGGGGCGTCAGCGGTCTTCGTCGGTCGCCCTGCCCTCTGGGCGCTCGCGTCGCAGGGCCGTCCCGGCGTCGAGTCGTTGCTGCTCGAGTACGCCGCCGAGCTGAAGCACGTGATGGGCTTGGCCGGCGTCACCGACCTGCAGCAGATCCGGGACGCGCACCTTGTCCGAGGTTGAGGCCGACATGTCGCAGGAACAGTTCTGCTCGGTGTACGACCAGGTATCGGCAGGGTGGTGTGCAGGACGAGATGCACCTTCATCAGCTGGTGAGGTGCTTGCCCTTCGCTTCGAGCGCGCGCCGCGCCTCGCTGTCGCACTTGTCGAGCGAGGCTCCGGTGGACGCTGTGACGCCGGCGATCACGAGCCCTTCGACCAGCGGTCCGCCGCACAGGCGTACCCGCGAGGCGAGGTCGGGGTCGAGGAACTCCAGCGCCATCTCGGCACTCATCACCGAGCTGCCCAGATCCATCAGGACGAGCACGCCGTCACCGGAGTCGGCCGCCTCGATCGCCGCGCTGACTGCGGTGGCATCCGTGCCGAATCCGCCGTCTGCGGTGCCGGACGCGACCACGATCGTGGGCGGGGTGCCGGCGCCGAACAGTTCGGACGACAACTCGACCGCGGCATCCGCAAGAGCTCGACTGTGCGAGACGACGACGATACCGATCACGCGCAATCACCTACGAGAGTGCGGGCGGCCGACTCCAGCAGCAAGGTGAGGCTGGTGGCTCCTGGATCCTGGTGATCCTTCGAGCGTTCTCCGAGGTAGGACGCGCGACCCTTCCGGGCGACCAGCGGGGTGGCTTCGTCGCGACCCTTCGCGGCCGCTTCGGCCGCCGCGTTCAGCGCTTCATCGAGCGAGCCGGCTGCGTCGAACGCGTCGACTGCGGGGGAGAGGGCATCGACCATCGTCTTGTCGCCCACCTCGGCCTTGCCACGTTGCACGACGCCGTCGAGTCCGGCCCGGAAGGCTGCGGTCAGCGCGTCCTTGCCACCGTCGCCCACCGCGCCGGCGAAGCGGAGCAGGAAGGTGCCGTACAGCGGGCCGGACGCGCCACCGACGGTGGAGACGAGTGTCATGCCCGCCTTCTTGAGGTACGCCGCCGCATCGTCGAACTCCGAGGGGTCAAGTGCGGCAACGGCTTTCATTCCGCGTTGCATGTTGCTGCCGTGATCGGCGTCACCGGTCTGACGGTCGAGGTCGGTGAGCATCGCCGCGTTCTCGTCGATGACACTCGCGTAGTCGGACATCCAGGCAGCTGCCGTTTCGAGATTCAACGTCATGCTCAGCACCCCCACCGAAGGCCGGGAGTGTTGACCGGTGCATCCCACAGGCTCACCAGCTCGTCGTCCGCGCACAGCAGCGTCACCGAACAGCCGGCCATCTCCAGCGAGGTGATGTAGTTGCCCACCAGGTTGCGAGCGATCGCAACGCCCTGGGCCTCGAGAATCTTCGCCACTTCCCCGTACATCAGGTACAGCTCTAGCAGCGGCGTGCCACCCATGCCGTTCATCATCACGATTGCCGGAGCGCCCTTGAAGTCGTGGTCCTTCAGGATCGGGCCGAGGAGTTGCTCGGCGATCTCGCGTGCCGACGCCAGAGGCCTTTTCTCCCGGCCCGGCTCGCCGTGGATGCCGATGCCGACCTCCATCTCGTCCTCGCCGAGTTCGAAGGTGGGTTCACCGGCCGCCGGGACGGTGCACGAGGTGAGCGCCATGCCCATCGAACGACCGTTCCCGTTCACCTTCTTCGCGACCTCGAGGACGGCGTCGAGGTCACGTCCCTCCTCGGCGGCAGCACCGGCGATCTTCTCCAGCAGCACGGTCACGCCGACGCCGCGGCGCCCGGCCGTGTACAGCGAATCCTGAACTGCCACATCGTCATCGGTCACGATCGAGGCAACGCGGATGCCCGAGTCGGCCTCGGCCATCTCGGCTGCCATCTCGAAGTTCATGACGTCACCGGTGTAGTTCTTCACGATGTGCAGGACGCCCGCGCCACCGTCGACGGCGGTGGTCGCCGCCATCATCTGGTCAGGTACCGGGGAGGTGAACACCTCGCCGCAGCAGGCCGCGTCCAACATGCCCGGTCCGACGAACCCACCGTGCATCGGCTCGTGACCCGAGCCGCCGCCGGAGATGAGCGCGACCTTGCCCTGCTTCGGGGCGTCCTTGCGGTAGATGGTCTTCAGGTCGAGGTCGACGCGGACCCGGTCGGAGTGAGCCGCCTCGAATCCACGCAACGCGTCGACGACGACATCAGCCGGGTCGTTGATGAGTTTCTTCATGTCTTCATCCTTCCGGAAGGAACCCCTTGAGATGGGTTCCTTGTCAGCACATTTCGATCGGTGGACCAGGGCGAGCCGAAACGACCGTCGTGCACCACCTCGCCCGTCGGACGACGACGGCGCGCCAGGGTGCTGCCACTCGGACGCTGGGTGCGCGCGTACCCCATCGCGACCACACCGACCAGCGACCGGTCTCCGGGGATGCCGAACGTCTCCCGGACGACATCGCACCGCTCGACCGGCACTCCGAAGAAGAGACCACCCAGGCCTTCGTCGACAGCGACGAGCAGCATGATGAGGGCGGCCATCCCGGTGTCGACGTCCCAGTAGGGCACGGGCCAGTGCGATTCGTCCATGTCCTGCCACGGCTTGTCCGGCTGGGCGTAGCGGCGAAGGTAGGTGTCCTTGTCGCCGCAGCACAGAATCAGCACCGGAGCCGAACTCACCTTCGCCAGCCAACGGTCGAGTTCCTCGTCGGCGTTGGTGGTGACCTCCCAGAACCGTTGCCGGTCAGCGGGATCGGTCAACACGACGAAGTCCCAGCCCTGGCTGAAGCCTGCACTCGGTGCCCGCAATCCGAGAGTCACCGCCGTGTCGACGACGTCGCGCGGGACCGGCCGGTCGGGGTCGAAATCGCGGATCATCCGGCGGCGACGGATCGCCTTCTGCAGTTCCATCATGACCTCAGATCCGGGAAGTCGGCTTCCCAGAACTCGAGCTTGGAGGCACGCGAGGTGGAGTCGCCACCGTCCCCGTGCGAACTGGCTTCTCGTTGCCGCAACTCGACCCGACGGATCTTGCCCGAGATCGTCTTGGGCAGGTCGAAGAACTCGATGCGCCGGATCCGCTTGTACGGAGCGAGATGCTCTCGGGTGAACACGAGGATGTCTCTGGCGATCTCGGCGGACGGTGACTTTCCCTCCGTGAGAACGACATACGCCTTCGGGACGGCGAGTCGGGTCGGGTCGGGCGAGGGCACGATCGCCGCTTCCGCGACGAGCGGGTGCTCGATCAGCACCGACTCGAGTTCGAAGGGGGAGATGCGGTAGTCGGACGCTTTGAACACGTCGTCCGCGCGTCCGACGTAGGTGACGTAGCCGTCCTCGTCCCGGGCCGCGACGTCACCCGTGTGATACATGCCGTCGCGCATCACCTGCGCGGTCTTCGCCTCGTCGCCGTAATAACCGGTCATCAGTCCGGCCGGCCGGCCGAGTGGTCCGGACAGGCGCAGGCAGATCTCACCCTCGTCGCCCGGACCGTTGCGCTCCTCACCGGTGGCGGGATCCACCAGCACCACGTCGTAGCCCGGCAACGGGCGGCCCATGGAGCCGGGTTTGAGGGGCTGCCCGGGAGTGTTGCCGACCTGGGCCGTGGTCTCGGTCTGGCCGAAGCCGTCGCGGATGGTGAGCCCGAGGGCCTTCTCCACCTGCTGGATGACCTCGGGATTGAGCGGTTCGCCGGCCCCGACCATCTCGCGCAGCGACAACTTGCCGCGGTAGGCGGCGAGGTCGGCCTGGATCAGCATCCGGTACACGGTGGGTGGGGCGCAGAACGTCGTCGCCTTCTCCTGTGCCACCCACTCCAGCAGTTCGCGGGCATCGAACCGCGGCTGGTTGACGACCAGCACGGTCGCGCCTGCGTTCCACGGTGCGAAGACGTTGCTCCACGCGTGCTTGGCCCAACCCGGAGAGCTGATGTTGAGGTGGACATCGCCGGGCTGCAGCCCGATCCAGTACATCGTCGACAGGTGGCCGAGCGGGTAGGAGGTCTGCGTGTGCAGCACCAACTTGGGACGGGACGTGGTGCCGGAGGTGAAGTACAGCAGCATCGCGTCGTCCGGTGCCGTGGTCACCGCGGGAGCGGGCGTCGTCGAGGCCTCGGAGTCGGAGTACGACAGCCAACCGGACGCCGGGTCACCGACGGCGATGCGCGTGAAGTCGCCCTCGACGGATGTGAATGCACCGGTGACCGCCGAGGCGGCGATCACGTGCTTGACCTCGCCGCGCTCGACCCGATCGCGCAGGTCCGCGGAGGTCAGCAGCATCGTCGCGGGGATCGTCACCGCGCCGAGACGGATGCAGGCGAGCATGCATTCCCACAACTCCACCTGGTTGCCGAGCATGAGCAGGACGCGGTCGCCCTGGTGCACGCCGGCGTCCGACAACCAGCCGGCGACCTGCTCGGAGCGGGCCGAAAGATCCGCGTAGCTGCGTTCGAGGCGTTCGTCGGCCGACTTCACGATCAGCGCAGGACGGTCGGGGTGTCGCGCAGCGATTGCGTCGAACCAGTCCGTCGCCCAGTTGAACGATTCGAATGCGGGTGTCTGCCAGGCGTTCGCGGCCGCAGCCGGGTCTTCCCGGGCGTCCAGCAACGCGTCCCGCAGACGGCCGAAGAGATTCGTGGGAGTGCTACCAGGCTCTGTGGTCGGCATGTTTTCGACACTAGCGACGAAGACGTCGTCGCGCGGGCCAACCGGTGAGTAGCGGTCGGCGTCCTGCTGTTCGTGACAGCAGTGACGTTGACCCCGATCCGGGTCGCCCGGTGTTGCTGCAATATTAGGCTGACCTTTCCGTCGCCCAGGTGGCGCAGAGCCTCGGCAAGTCCGAGGGCACGATCAAGCGGGATCTGTTCGATGCGCGCAAACTGTTGATGGAACGTCTGGAGGGACAGCGATGAACGGTTCGCCTTTCGGACGACGTCATGGCGACGACCCATCCCAGGATCCCGTGAACGAACCGGACCTGGTCGATGACTTCTTCGCCAAGCACCGCGACGCGATCGAGCCCGCTACGCCGAACGACGTGCACTGGCAACAGGTGGTGCAGACCGCCCGTCGCAGCCCGATGCGCACCGCCGGCAAGGCCTGGGGAGGCGTCATCGCCGCTGCAGTCGCCGCGATGCTCGTGCTGGCCGGCGTATGGATTTGGAAGCAGGAACCCTTCGGAGCCGACAACATCCGTCCGGGGCAGACCGTGGCCGCCAGCGAGGACGGGTCTGAGCGGGGCACTGCCGACGCCGGTGACGACATGGGAGCTGCCCAGCTGCCGCAGGGCGTGCCGGCCACGTTCCGCACCTGGTCGGTCAGCAATGCCGGCAGCGGAACCCTGTACAACCTCGGGTCGACCGAGTGTGGTTCGGACATCTGCCCGACACTGTTGCGCTCCGGCGCCGACGGTGAGTCCTGGCAGGCCGTCCACATCTTCAACGGCACCGACACCTCGAGTGCGTCCGGCGCCGATGTGCCGAACATCCAGCCGGACGGTGCGCTCAGCGACGTCCGCTTCGTCGACTCCCAGGTGGGCTACGTCTACGGCGGCGACCTGTGGGTCACCTCCGATCGCGGCGTCAGCTTCGACAAGGTCAACCACCCCGGACAGACCGTGCTCGACCTGGAGATCTGGGAGGGGCAGGTCTACCTGCTCACCGCGGACGGCTGCGTCCAGGGCACGTGTTCGGGCCCGGTCTACGTCTCCTTCAGCAGCCGCGCCAACCCCAGCTCGTTCACGACTGTCGACTCGGCGGCGCTCTCCGGACCGATCGACGACGCCTCCGTCGTGGTCAAGGACGCGCTGGTCATCGTGCAGACCAGCAACGACGGCCGCCCGATGCAGCAGCCGTGGATGCTGGCTGCCGAACGGCTGGAGCCCATGAAAGCCCCCGAGGTCTGCGGATCAAGCCCCCTCGAAGCGGTGACGATCACCGCCAGCACCGACGCGCACATGTTCGCGCTGTGCCGGCTGTCACAGGACCGCGGAGCCTTCCGTGTGGTGAGCAGCAACGACCAGGCGCAGAGTTGGGTCGAGCACTCCGTCGGGACGCTGCGCCTTCCCCAGATCGGACAGCTGAGCCTCGGTGCCGCCGACCCGCAGCACCTGGTGGTGACCGTCGGCGGCCCACGTGGTGGTGGCACGAGTTCCGGGGACGACGCGCGCAGGGTCCTGCAGATCTCCGCCGACGGCGGACGCAGTTGGACCGTGCCCCGATTCCCGCAGCCGCCGCCGGTGAACGGCTTCGACTGGACCGGTAGCCCGGGCGGGGCGGAGTTCTACGCGGTTCCGCGCACGACCCCGGGTTTCTGGGTGAGTTCCGACTTCGGGAAGTCCTGGAAGGTCGTCGTCCCGAAGTCGTGAACATGACATGCTGGGCCGCATGAGCGAGAATCCGGCGCCCTATCCGGCTGGATGGGAGGCGGACGTCGTCCTGCGAGACGGCTCCGTCGCGCAGATCAGGCCGATCCGTCCCGACGACGTCGCGGCTCTGCAGGACTTTCACCGCAAGCAGTCGCCGGAGTCGATCTACCTGCGCTTCTTCGCACCGATGAAGGAGTTGTCCGACAAGGACGCCAAGCGTTTCGCCAATGTCGACTACGTCGAACGGGTCGCGCTGGTGCTGGAGGGCAACGAGGAACTGATCGGGATCGGCCGGTACGACCGGCTCGGCGGGCCCACCGGGACATCGGCCGAGGTCGCCTTCAACGTCTCGGATCATTTCCAGGGGCGCGGTATCGGGTCGGTGCTGCTGGAACACATGGCGGCCATCGCCCGTGAGGCCGGGGTCGAGGAGTTCACCGCCGACGTCCTGCCGCAGAACCGCAAGATGATGGGCGTCTTCATCGATGCCGGGTTCGGCGTCAAACACCACTTCGACGACGGCGTCATCTCGCTCGCGTTCCCGATCGAGCCCACGGACGCCAGTGAAGCCGTCCGGATCGCACGGGAGCAACGAGCCGAAGCCGCGAGCATCCGCGCACTGCTGAACCCGCGCAGCGTCGTCGTGATCGGGGTGTCCCGCAACCGTGAGTCCACCGGCCGCGACTTGTACGAACACCTGCGCACCGGTGGTTTCGCCGGTGACCTGTACGCGGTGAACCGCACCGCGCACGCCGAGGTCGAGGGCGACCTGTACACCTGCCTCGCCGACGTCCCGGGCGACATCGACCTCGCGGTGATCGCGGTCCCGGCGTCCGAAGTCCCGGGCGTGGTCCGCGAGTGCGCCCAGCACGGCGTCCGCGGCGTGCTGGTCGTGTCGTCCGGATTCGCCGAGGCGGGTGAGGCCGGAGAGCAGTTGCAGCAGGAGTTGCTGCGAACCGCCCGCAACCACGGGATGCGTGTGGTCGGCCCGAACTCCTTCGGTCTCATCAACACCGCCGTCGATGTGCAACTGAACGCGTCGCTGGCACCGGAGCTGCCGGCTGCAGGTGACCTCGGCCTGTTCTCCCAGAGCGGTGCGCTCGCGATCGCCGGGTTGGAGTCCGCTGCGCGTCGTGGCCTGGGCATCAGCACCTTCGTGTCGGCCGGTAACCGCGCCGACGTCTCCGGCAACGACCTGATGCAGTTCTGGCTGGACGACGAGCAGACGCGTGCGGTCGGCATGTACCTGGAGTCGATGGGTAACCCGCGCAAGTTCAACCGCATCGCACGGCGCTTGTCGAAGGCCAAGCCGGTGATCGTGGTGAAGTCGGGTGTCTCGGAGTACGGCGTGCCGCCCGGGCATCGGGTGCGTCCGACCCGGATCCGGCCGGAGGCCTTCCGGGCGATGCTGCGTCAGGCCGGCGTGATCCGCGTCGAGAACGTGCACCAGATGTTCGACATCGCTCAGCTCGTCGTGCACCAGGAGATACCGAAGGGGGAGCGGGTCGCGGTCGTCGGCAACTCTTCAGCGCTGGGTGCACTGGCCGCCGACGCGTGTGTGTCCTGGCGCCTGCAGGTGACCCACGGACCGGTCAGCCTCGATCCCGAGGCAACGGCACAGGAGTTCGCCGACGCCGTCCGGGCAGCCTTCGAGGACCCGAACGTCGACTCGGTCGTCACCGCGTTCCTCCCGCCCCGCCAGTCGGCTGGTCTCGACATCGCCGAGGCACTCGGAGAGGTTGCCGGACGCTACGAGAAGCCTTGTGTGACAACGTTCCTTGGTATCCGCGGGGTATCCGAGGTGCTGGCCGGGCAGCCCCGCGAGGACGGCCGACGCGAGGTCGTCCCGTCGTACTCCATGCCCGAGGACGCGATCCGTGCGCTGGCCGCCGCCACGCGGTACGGGCAGTGGCTCGACCGGCAGAGCGACGACCTCGTGCTCCCCGAGGGCATCGACCAGGACAAGGCCGCAGCAATCATCGCCACGGTGCTGGAATCCGAGCCCGACGGCCGCGAGCTCACCGCCCTGGAGACACGGGAGTTGCTGGCGGCGTACGGCATCACCGTCTGGCCCTCGACGGCCGTGACCTCGGTGCAGGAGGCGGTCGCAGCCGCCGACGAGATCGGCTACCCGGTGGTGCTGAAGTCGACCTCGCCGATCGTGCGGATCCAGCCGGTGTCGTCGGTGCGAGCAGATCTCGGCTCCGCCGACGCGGTCGCCGAGGCCTACCGCGCGCTCGATGACCGGCTCGCCCCGATCGGTGCCAACACGTTCGTGGTGCAGAGGATGGCCGAACCCGGCATCCCGTGCGTGGTGATGTCGGAGGAGGACGCGTTGTTCGGTCCCGTCGTGCGGTTCAGCCTGGCGGGTGTGCCGACCGAGGTGATGAACGACTTCGGCTACCGCATCCCGCCGTTCAGCAGCAACGACATCGACGACCTGATCGACTCCGTCCGGGCCGCCCCGATCCTCGACGGTTTCGGGCACCGGGCGCCGATCGACCGCGACGCGCTGCGCGACGTCATCGCCCGGGTCTCGGTGCTCGCCAACACCAACCCGCAGATCTACGAACTCAACCTCAACCCGGTCAACACCCACCGGTGGGGCGCGGAGGTGCTGGGCGCGTCGATCGTCGTCGCGCCGCCGGTCGGCCGCAGCGACAGTGGTCGCCGCGCGATGAGCGGGTGGTGACCGCAGGCCGCTGACAGCGGCTTGGGCGATCCACATCGCCGCCGTCACGCAGCTGCCCCGGTGAGGACATGGGAAGATGGCCCTCATGTCCGCTTCGCACCTGACCGCCGCCACCTTGCCCGACGCGTTGTTGCATGACATCGAGCAGGCGGGCTACTACCCGGCCTTGGTCGCCGACGTGTTGAAGGCGGCCCTGGGCACTCAGGCCGTCGACGCCCACCTGGTACACGCGGAGACCACGATCGACACCGACACCGTGCGTCGGCACATCACCGTGCTGGTGATCAGCGGCGGACGCCTGGTCATCGCCCACGCCGACGACCACACCCCGTCCCTGGACGCACCCACGATCGTCGCCCGCAACGTCGCCACCGCGACCACCGAGACGGTGCCGCTGTCGGCGATCCGCGGAGTGATGCTCACCCACGTCATCAACTCGCCGGAGAAGTACGCCGAAGGGTCACTCGGACGTGAGGTGACGGTCACCATCGGTTGGGGCACGGTCAGCCGCGTCGACCTGCTGCCCGCAGCCTGCGCCGACCCCGACTGCGTCGCCGACCACGGCTACGAGGGCACGGTCACGGCCGACGACATCAGCGTCCGGGTCAGCGCCGACGCCGACGGCGAACGCAACCTGCAGAACGCACTCGACTTCGCTGCAGCGCTGTCCGCGGTCACCGGTCGCTGAAGCCGGTGATACGCCCGCTGCCCGCAGCGCCGAGCTACGGGGCCACCGACCTCGCCGGGGTGTTGCCGTCGGCAGCAGCTTCGCTCGGCGTCAAAGGTTTTCGCGGCGCCCTGCCGCAGGCTCGTGGCGCGGTGGTCGTGCTCGTCGACGGTCTGGGCGCCGAACTTCTTCGGGCCCGTTCCGGTCACGCACCGTTCATGCGGACGCTGATGATCGACGCGGCGAGTGCGACCGCGGGCTTCCCGTCGACGACCGCGACCAGCATGGGCACGTTCGGCACCGGACTTCCCCCGGATCGCACGGCCTGCTCGGCTACCAGGTGGTCGATCCGGCCACCGACCTCCTGTTCAACGAACTCTCCTGGGAGAACGGACCCGATCCGCGCCGCTGGCAGCGTGAACCGACCGTCTTCGAGCGCGTTGCCGCTGCCGGGATCGAGACGACGATGGTCGCCAACGACTACTTCGACGGCTCCGGCCTGACGACGGCTGCGCTACGCGGTGCCGGTTTCGCCACGGCCGCCACGCTCGCCCAACGCGTCGACATCGTGCTGGCCCGCGTGGCTCGGCAGCCCCGCAGCCTCACCTACCTCTACTGGGGAAACCTCGACCGCACTGGTCACGAATTCGGTTGCGAATCATGGGAATGGGTTGATGAACTCGAAGCGGTGGACGCCGAACTGCAACGGTTGTCCACGCGTCTTCCGCGCGGCGTCAGCCTCACGATCACCGCCGACCACGGCATGATCGACATCCCCGAATCCAACAAGACCGACATCGCCTTCGACCCCGAGCTCGCCGCCGGCGTCCGGCACACCGGGGGTGAGATGCGATCCCTGCAGCTCTACTGTGAGCCCGGCGCGACCGACGACGTCCTAGCCGCCTGGACCGCGCGGCTGGGCGAACAGGGCTGGGTGTTGCCGATGGCCGATGCCGTCTCGCGAGGACTGTTCGGCCCGGTGCAACCGCACATCGCGCCCCGTCTCGGCGACGTGCTCGTGGCCATGGACGGCCCGTACGGCTACTGGGATTCACGCGTGATGACCACCAAGGTGGGTGAGCTGACCGGTCAGCACGGCTCGCTCACCGCCGCGGAGATGGCCGTTCCGGTGCTGCACCGTCCCGCCGACTGATCCGGCCATCTAGAGTCGTACCTCGTGGCTGAACTCGTCTTCTTCTCCGGCACCATGGACTGCGGCAAGTCCACACTCGCCCTGCAGATGGAGCACAACCACCGAGCGCGCGGGCGCGAAGGACTCATCTTCACCAAGAACGACCGCGCCGGCGCGGCCGTCATCTCCTCCCGTCTCGGCCTGTCGCGTGAGGCGGTCGAGGTGACCGACGAGCTGGACTTCTGGGAACTGGTCATCGCGCAGACCGCCCATGGTCGCGAGATCCATTACGTCATCTGCGACGAGGCCCAGTTCTACGAGCCGGAGCAGATCGAGCAGCTCGCGCGGGTCGTCGACGAATGCGACATCGACGTGTACGCGTTCGGCATCATGGCCGACTTCCGCACCCAGCTCTTCCCGGGTTCGAAGCGACTGATCGAACTCGCCGACCGGTTGCAGGTACCACAGGTCGAGGCGCTGTGCTGGTGCGGTCGCCGTGCCACCCACAACGCCCGCGTCGTCGACGGACACATGGTCGTCGAGGGCGAACAGGTCGTCGTCGGCGACGTCGCCGGTGAAACCGCGCACGCGGTCGAGTACGAGGTGCTGTGTCGACGGCATTACATGCGCCGGATGACCTCGGCCGCCGCCCGCCTGCAGAGCGGTTCCGCGGACATTCTTCCCTTCGATCTCGGATTGTGCCCCCTGCCTTCGGCGCCGATGAGCGATACTTCACCCGGGCAGTGACACCGGCGGATGGAAGCATGATCGACATGGACGCCGGGCAGGGGACGAGGCGATGAGCGAGCGGGACGAACACCGGCCCACCGCCCCGTTGCCGCGCCCGCGCACGGAGCACCCGGACGACCGGCGGCGGGAGTCCCGTCGTTACGACGATCGTGGCCACGAATCCCAGTACGGACGTGACGACGACGATCGCCGTGACCGACGCCGGTTCGACGTCAGGTACGCCGACCGCCGAGATGGACTGTCAGGTGGCACCGCGATGCCGTCCTCGCGCACCCGTGTAGTCGGTCGAGGAGTAGCACGCTCGGCCGGCGCTGTCGCCCGGATGACCGCCGGTGCCGGACGAAGCACCCTGAAGGCTGCCCGTCGGGCGAGCAACTCGCACGGCGCCGGTGAGTCCGGTCTCGGCCGCCTCATCGAGGTGCACGCGTTCAGTTCGGCCGGCGACGCCGCGGTCGCCATCGGTCTGGCCGGCACCGTCTTCTTCGCCGCACCCGGGGAGCAGGCCAAGACCCAGACGCTGCTGTTCCTGCTCCTCACGATGCTTCCGTTCGCGATCGTCGCGCCCCTGATCGGTCCCGTGCTCGACCGCCTGCGCCACGGTCGCCGGTGGGCGATCGGCGGCACGCTCGCGATCCGCGCCTTCTTCTGTTGGGTGCTCGCAGGAGCGGTTGCCGCTGAATCCACCCTGCTGTTCCCGGTCGCGATGTGCGTGCTGGTCTCGTCCAAGGCGTATCTGGTCAGCCGATCCGCGGCGACCCCACGCCTGCTGCCCGATTCGATGACGCTGGTGAAGGCCAACAGCCGGCTGTCGCTGGCCGGAGTCGTCGGCGCCGTCATGGCCGGTGCACTTGCCGGTGGTGCGGCGAAGTTCGGCGGGTCGGAGTGGGCACTGCGAGTTGCCTTCGTCCTGTTCACGATCGGCACGATTTTGGCGATCCTGCTGCCACCCCGGGTCGACTCGACCATCGGCGAGAAGCCCGCGCCGATGTTCCGGCGCAAAACGAAGTTCCCGATCTCCGGCGACGTCATCTCCGCGCTGCGGGCGAACGCCGGCCTCCGCTGGCTGTCCGGCTTCCTGACGCTGTTCATGGCCTTCCTGATGCGCGCCGAACCGTTCCCGGGCTGGGAGAACAAGCAGACCCAGTTGCTGGCCCTCGTGCTCGGCGCAGCGGGACTCGGCAATGCTCTCGGCACGGTGATGGGCAACCTGATGAAGGTTGCTTCACCGCGGATCATCGTCCTGGTGATGTTGATCGTCGACGCTGCCGTGGTGGTGTTCGCGGCGCTGAACTTCCGCCTGTGGACGGCCGTCCTGGTGGCGCTCGTCGCCGGTGTCGGACAGCAGTTGGGCAAGCTCGCGCTCGACTCATTGATCCAGGACCGCGTACCCGAACACATGCGCACCAGCGTCTTCGGGCGCTCGGAGACGCTGCTTCAGCTCTCGTGGGTCATCGGTGGCATCGTCGCCGTCGTCATCCCCACCGACGCGACACTCGGCATGTACCTGTCCGCGGCTTTGCTGGTGGTGTGGGCGGGCCTGGTGCTGTGGTGGCACACCGGGCGCACGGTTCGTTCCGGTTCGACCGGCCCGTACGACCGGGTACACGACAGCCCGACGATGGGCATCAGTCGCAAGCAGGCGATGAACCCGCCACCGCGCGAACGACGCTGAGGCGCAGGCGGGTTCGAGCGCGGCCTACTCCTTCGGCCCGCGCTTACCGAACATGATGTCGTCCCAACTGGGCACCGACGGGCGACCCTTGCGGGCCTGACTCGGACGAGACGGCACGACCTGCTCGGGTTCGTCGTCGCCCCGGCCGTCGGACGGCTCGGCCGGCGAAGAGACGACCTGCTTCGAGGCAACCTCGTCGACGTCTGAATCGGCGTCGGACACGTCGTCGGACACGTCGTCGGACACGTCGTCGCCGAAGCTCGGACCCGGTTCGATGTCCGGGTGATCCGAGGCGTCTTCGGAGGCATAATCCCCAGGCTCGTCGACGGCGACGTCCTCAGGATCCTGGGCGACCACCTCATGTCGCAACGGCTCGACCTCGCCGAGACCGAACAGGTCGACCGTGCCGGTGACGGGGTCGTGGCCCAATTCGTCGACCGTGGGCTGATCCGGCTCCTCGGCGCCCCCGTCCGTGTCGTCGCCGGCTGCGGCGGACTGCTTGCCCGCCGGGTGATTGCCGGACGGGTGGCTCTCGCCCTTGCGGCGCGCGTTCGCCTTGCGACGGTTCTTCGACCGCTCGCGCATCACCGATACCAGGTCGACCGGACGGTCGTCCTTGTTCGCGACCGGCGTTGCCGCGTCGGCGTCGGTGTCAGCGGAGTCCGACGGCTCCGGTGAGCTGTCCGTCTCCTGCGCCTCGTCCGGCGCAGCGTGCGGGATCTTCGGTGCGGAGACACGCGCGGGACGGTGCGGCGCGGTCGCCTGCTGATCGAGACCACCTTCGGCAACGACGTCGTAGACGACCGAGTTGGCGGGGTTCTTGCCGAACGGCATCGTCGCGGTCGGCTGGTCGTCCTCGCTCAGCCAGCGTGCTTCGTCGTCGGTCGGGTGCAGGCTCTGGGTCTGCGCGTCGTAGCGCCAGGTCGCGACTCGGGCACGTCCGCCGGCGGGGAAGCGGCACTCGATCGTCCACCCGCGGTCGCCGCGGTAGGCGTCCCAGTTCATGTCGGATGCGGCCACGCCACGGTGCGAAAGACGGCTGCTGACACGTTCGCCGACCGTGGTGCCCTGCTCACGTCCGCCGACGCGGACGTGCAACGGCAGCTTCTGTGCGGTGAGCGCCACGTGGTCGCGCTCGGCGCGGATCGGCGGTTCGAATCGGCCGACCTTGTCGGTGGACCAACCGGTGCGATCGGCGACCTCGTCGATCGTCAGGCCGGAGCGCAACAACGCCTGGATGTCGCGGGGGCGCACGTTCGGGTCGACGCCGTCGTCGTTCAGCCGGGAGCGCACCGCGCGGACGGCGCTGCGCAGGGCATCGTCGATCTCGACCTGGTGCTGTTCACCGTCGTCGTCGACGAGGAGCAGTCGCGTGCCTTCGTCATCGACACCGACGAATCGCAAGTCGCGCATGTGTATGTATGCCTTCCCGGGCTTCGACAAACCGTGGTTCACCTTGCCACGGTGAGTGTGATCCGACCGGACGGCACGCCGGGCGCGAGGCACACACGAGACCTCGACGGGTGCCGCGCCCCGCCCCGGGGACGGGGGTGACAATGGACCCATGAGTTCTCCCACCGCCGACCCCCGTGACCCTGCGGACTCCGGCTCCGCACCCATGAACCCCGAGGCAGCGTCGGATGCCACCACGGATCCCACCACGGATCCCACCACGGACATCGGGCAGACCACCCCTGAGCCCCAGCCGTCGGGCGAGGGTGGGGACACCGCTCTGCCGCCGTACGACGCGATCGTCCTGCTGTCGTTCGGTGGTCCGGAGTCACCGGAGGAGGTCATGCCCTTCCTGCGCCGGGTGACCGGTGGACGTGGCATCCCCGACGAGCGACTGGAAGAAGTGGCCCACCACTACATGGAGTTCGGCGGTCGCAGCCCCATCAACGACCAGTGCCGGGCCCTGCAGTCGGCGCTGCACGACGAACTGCGCCGGCGGGGCATCAGCACCCCCGTGCTGTGGGGCAACCGCAACAGCGAACCGTTCCTGACCGATGTGCTGCGGGAGGCCTACGACGGCGGCATGCGCAATGTCGTCGCGCTCACCACGAGCGCCTACTCCTCCTACAGCTCGTGTCGGCAGTACCGCGAGAACATCGCTGCCTCGCTGGCCGAACTCGCCGAGGAAGGCAAGGAACTCCACGTCGACAAGGTGCGCCAGTACGCCACGCATCCCAGTTTCGCCCGCACCAACATCCGGCTGATCACCGACGCCGTCCGTGCGGCCGACCAGCCTGACGACTCCAAACTGCGGGTCGTGTTCGTGACCCACTCCATCCCCGAGGCGATGGACGACACCTCCGGCCCGGGCGATGGCGAGGGAAACCTGTACGAGCACCAGCACGACGAACTGGCGCACGTCGCACTCGACGAGATCGGCGCGACGCTCGACCGCGACCTCGACGGCGCACTGGTCTACTGCTCGCGGTCCGGCCCGCCCAGCCAGCCCTGGCTCGAGCCCGACATCAACGATCACCTGCGTTCGCTCGCCGAGGACGGCGTCACGGACGTCGTCGTGGCACCGATCGGCTTCATCTCCGACCACATGGAGGTGAAGTTCGATCTCGACACCGAGGCCGCCGAAACCGCACAGGAAGTCGGGCTGCGCATGACGCGCGTCCCGACCGTCGGTATCGACCTGGAGTTCGTCAGCGGGCTGGTCGACCTCGTCGAGGAGCGCGCCGCTCAGGCCCGCGGTGAGCAGGTGACCATGCCGGCGTGGCCGGGTGAGGCGATGCCGCCGATCTGTCGCCCGGGCTGCTGCCCGAACCTGCGTACCGCGCTGCCGGCTGCCTGCGGCTCCGACTGATGGCATCGCACGACGCCGCAGCGCTGGAACAGGTTGCCCGCGACGTGGCGGTGCTCGCCGGCCGGTTGATCGTCCAGGAGCGCCCCGCCGGGCTCGGTGTCGCGCAGACGAAGACCAGCCTGACCGACGTCGTCACCGAGATGGACCGGCGCAGCGAACGTCTGATCCGCGACGAGCTCGCACACCGTCGTCCGGACGACGGTGTGCTCGGTGAAGAAGGCACCAGCGACGCGGGCTCGAGTGGGATCACCTGGGTGGTCGACCCGATCGACGGGACGGTCAACTACCTGTACGAGATTCCGGCATACGCGGTGTCGATCGCAGCCTGTACCGGCGACATCACCCGGCCGGAGGAACTCGTCCCCGTCGCGGGCGCGGTCTACAACCCGGTGACCGACGAACTCTTCCACGGCCATCGTGGCGGGGGAGCGCACCTGAGCATCGGGTTGCGTCAGCAGCCGCTTTCGGTGAGCGGCACGAAGGATCTGGGGATGGCGCTGCTCGGTACGGGCTTCGGGTACGAAGCGGCCAAGCGGGAGCGACAGGGCGCTGTGCTGGCCGAGCTCATCGGTGACGTGCGCGATGTGCGCCGGATCGGGAGCGCGGCGCTCGATCTGTGCTCCATTGCGGCCGGACGCCTGGACGTGTACTTCGAGTCCGGCCTCAATCCGTGGGACCGTGCGGCCGGTCAGTTGCTGGTCCGGGAAGCGGGCGGAGTGGTCCGCGGGGCAGACCAGGAGCCCGACAAGCACATGGTGATCGCAGGCCCGGCGGGGTTGGTCGAGCAGGTGGCGCTCCGGGTGCTTGCTGACGGATGACCACCCACGAGGGTGAAACCGCGGACCCGGTGCGCACTCCTCGGCCGCGATGGTGCACAATTCCCGCGCGGCGGGCACAAAAAACGGGTCGGGAGCGTTACCGCGACTGAAGCCGGGGTACCGCCCGGCCGACGCACCGAACTGACGACGAAGAAGGACCTCGATGGCCACCGATTACGACGCTCCACGAAAGACCGACGACGACCTCTCCGAGGACAGCCTCGAGGAACTCAAGTCGCGTCGCAACGACACCAGCGGTCAGGTCGACGTCGACGAGACCGAGCAGGCAGAAGGCTTCGAGCTGCCGGGTGCGGACCTCTCCGGTGAGGAGATGGAGATCCGCGTCGTCCCGCGTCAGGCCGACGAGTTCACCTGCTCACGCTGCTTCCTGGTCAACCACCGCAGTCAGCACGCCGGCGAGCGTGACGGCCTGCCGATCTGCAAGGACTGCGCCTGAGCGCTGTGCCTGACCGACTGCCGCTGATGATCCACCAGCTCGACCCGGAGCTGCCACTGCCCGCGTACGCCAAACCCGGCGACGCGGGCATGGATCTGTATGCGGCGCAAGCGGTTTCACTGCCACCCGGTGAGCGCTCGTTGGTGCGCACCGGTATCGCGCTCGCCATACCCGACGGCTTCGTCGGCCTGGTTCACCCGCGGTCCGGGCTGGCCGCGAAGCACGGCATCACCATCGTCAATGCTCCTGGCACCATCGACGCCGGCTACCGCGGCGAGGTGCTGGTGAACCTGATGAATCTGGACCCACGCGACACCTTCCAGGTGCAGCGAGGTGACCGCATCGCCCAACTCGTGGTGCAGACATGTGCCCGGGTCGAGTGGGAACCCGTGGATGCCCTTCCCGATAGCGTGAGAGGTGTGAGCGGACACGGAGCCAGTGGTGGCTTCGGTTCGTCCACGACACCGACAGATCGCCCTTCGGACCGACCGTCCGACAGCACGACTTCCGACAGCACGAGCAAGGACTGAGAACCGTGGGTATTTTCCGTCGCAAGGACAAGGCGGCCGAGGTCGAGAAGCCAGCCGTGACCGAGGTCGACACCGAAGAGGTGCGTGACGTCGAGACGGACGCCGCAGTCGGCGAACCGGTGACCGGGACCTCTGACGACAGCGCCGACGACGCACGCACCGACCCGGCTGTTGCCGCCGACAAGAACGCCGACAAGCTTGCCCGCACCCCGCGCCTGAACTCGCGTGAGGTCGACCGCAGCAATGGCCCGTTCGACCGCACGGAGGTCGACGACCTCGAGGGCCGCGTCGACTTCGGTTCGATCGCCATCGTCCCGATCGCCGAGATGGAACTTCGCCTGGACGTCGACGAATCGGGACAGGAGATCACCGGCCTGACTGCGATCGTCGGCGAATCTGCGTGTCAGATGCAGGTTTTCGCTGCACCGAAGTCCAGCGGTGTGTGGGAAGGAATCCGTGGCGAGATCCACGACAACCTGCTGAGCACCGGCGGTACCGCGCAGGAGATGGTCGGCGCACTGGGGTACGAACTGCACGTCCGGATGCCGGCCACCGGCCCTGACGGTCGCACCACGCACTCCGCCGCGACCTTCGTCGGCGTCGACGGCCCACGCTGGTTCCTGCGCGCCGTCCTATCCGGCAAAGCCGCGATGGAGGACGAGGCCGCCGAGCAGATGCTGGAGTTCATCCGCGGCGTGGTCGTGACCCGTGGCGGTGAGCCGCGCGCTCCCCGCGAACTCCTGCCGCTTCGACTGCCGGAGAACACCGAGCCGGTGCGCGAGTACGACGAGGCGGGCGAGGAACTCCCGAACCCGTTCGACCGCGGTCCGGAGATCACCGAGATCCGTTGATGGATTCCCGCCTGCGTCGCTGGGCCCGAAAAATCTCGGGTTCGAGCGTTGAACACGACCGAGAAGCGTTGCAGCAGAACGCCCTTGCCTCGGGCAGCATTCGTGTCGCCGAGCTCGTCGACCGTTCATCGGCGACCTGCACGGGCACGATCACCGAGGTCTCTGCTCAGCAGTTGGGTGAGGACGGTTGGACCCTGCTCGCTGCCGTCGACGACGGTTCGGGCGTGCTGACGCTGAGCTGGCTCGGTCGGCGCAGCATCGCCGGAATCGAACCAGGCGTGATGCTGACCGCGCACGGTCGAGTGTCGTTCAAACGCAGCCTGCCGGTGATGTTCAACCCGCGCTACGAAATCATCCCCTGCAGCGACCGCTGACCACTGCCGCCCATCTCCAAGGTCAAAGGACGTCTGGGGTCACCAGACGGATCTCGGACGCGTCCTGACCGGTGAGCGCGGTGCCGAGCAACGGCTCGGACGCGGGGGTGGTGAGGAACAGCAGTTCGTCGAACCCTTCGACGACGTCGTGCGGCTTCGGCGCGATCGGCGTCTCGTCGCGAATGATCGCGACCAGCACGGTGTCCTTCGGCAGCTCCAACTCGGCGATGGTGCTGCCCACGACGGGTCCGTCGGCGGGAACGGTGATCTCGACCATCGCAGCGCGACCCTGCTGGAACTGGAACAGCCGGACCAGGTCACCGACGGAGACAGCCTCCTCCACCAGGGCGGTCATCAGGCGCGGGGTCGACACCGCGACGTCGACACCCCAACTCTCGTCGAACATCCACTCGTTCTTCGGGTTGCTGATGCGGGCGACCGTGCGCCCGACGCCGAACTCGGTCTTCGCGAGCAACGAGACGACGAGGTTGACCTTGTCGTCGCCGGTCGCGCAGACCACGACATCGCAGTCCTCGAGGCCGGCCTCGTGCAGTGTGCTGGTCTCGCACGCGTCGGCCAGCAACCAGGACGCCTCGGGCACGGACTGGCTCTTCGCCTCGTCCGCGTACTTGTCGATGAACAGCACCTGGTGCTTGTTGACGAGCAATTCACGGCCGATCGAACGGCCGACCGAACCTGCTCCGACGATGACGACTCGCATCGAAATTCCCTCGCTCAGACTTCGGTCGGACGCTGACCCGCGAGCAACTGCTCGAGGGCGGCGAGACGGTCGGTGCGCACCAGCATCTGCAACAGGTCGCCGTCCTGCAGGACGGTGTTCTTGACCGGGAGCATCCCTTCACCCAGCCGCGTCAGGTAGGCGACGCGGGCGCCGGTGATCGCCTCCAGTTTGACCAGCGGAGTGCCGACCCAGCTGGGGTCGGTCGGGATCTCGGCCAGTGTCACCGCGCCGCTCGCGTCGGTGTGCACCGGGACGGCTCCGGCAGGCACCAGCCGGCGCATCACCTGGTCGGCGGTCCACTTCACGGTGGCCACCGTGGGGATGCCGAGCCGCTGATAGATCTCCGCGCGGCCCGGGTCGTAGATACGGGCGACCACGTGCTCGACGTCGAACGTCTCACGGGCCACGCGGGCGGACAGGATGTTGGAGTTGTCACCGCTGCTGACTGCCGCGAATGCGTACGCCCGGTCGATGCCGGCTGCACGCAGGGTGTCGCGGTCGAATCCGACGCCGGTGACGCGTCGTCCCTTGAACGCTGCGCCGAGGCGCCGGAAGGCGGCCTCGTTCTGGTCGATGACGGCGACTGAGTGTCCCTGTGCTTCCAGCGACATCGCCAAGGTGGAGCCCACACGGCCGCAGCCCATGATCACGTAGTGCACTCAGCAGACGCTACCGGAGCAGGTGGGTGCACTCCCAACCTCGGCGGTTCGCCCCATGCCGTACCTGCTGCCTATGCTCCGATCATGTCCCTTCCATGCATCCCCGGCCCGTCCTGCCCGTGCACCGCCGCGTGGGTCGCGCGATGAGCCGTCCGTCGGGTTCGGGACGTGGGCGTCGACGTGGCGACCAGCGCCGTCCGCGGTCGCGTTCCAACCAAGGCCGATCGCTGGTCGGTCAGGAGTTCGAGGTCGAGATCGGTCCAGTCGCGCACGGCGGTCACTGCGTGGCTCGCCACGAGGGACGCGTGTTGTTCGTCCGGCACGCCTTGCCCGGCGAGCGCGTGATCGCGCGGGTGACCGACGGGGGAGACAAGTCGAGCTTTCTGCGGGCAGATGCCGTCCGGGTGCTCGAAGCATCGGACGAGCGAGTGGACGACGGGTGTCCGTTCGCCGGTCCGGGCAAGTGTGGCGGGTGCGACTGGCAGCACACGACCGCCGCCTATCAGCGCGATCTGAAGACCGCCGTGGTGCGCGAACAGTTGCAGCGGCTGGCCGGCATCGAATGGAACGGTCAGGTGCAGGCCGTGCCGGGTGACGACGACGGTGCCGGCTGGCGCACCCGGGTCGAGTTCACGATCAGCGGGGGAGGGCGTCTCGGCCTGCGTGGCCACCGCTCGCACGACATCATCAAGATCGACAACTGCCGGATCGCGCACCCGCTGATCGGTCAGGTCGGTCTCTACGAGGAGCGTTTCAAGCCCGGTCTGTCGGGTCTCGACGTCGCGGTGACCTCTGAGAACGAAGTGATTGCAGTCGAGTTGCCGCTGGAGTCGGGGGACGAGATTCCGGTGCTGGGCGAGGTGGTCGCGGCGAACGGACGCGAACACGAGTTCGAGGTGAGCGCGCGCGGCTTCTGGCAGATCCACCCGGGGGCCACCACGACCTTCGTCGAGCACGTGCTGTCGAAGTTGGCGCCGGTCGAGGGCGAGAAGGTGCTCGATCTGTACTGCGGTGTGGGCCTGTTCTCCGCGTTCTTCGCAGATGTCGTCGGTGCGCCGAACGTCCTCGGTGTCGAGGGCTCGGAGCCGGCCGTGGAGCAGGCGCACGCGAACGTCCCCGGCGCGAGTTTCATCGTCGGTGACGTGCGAGAGCAGTTGGACTTCCTGGAGGCCGAGGCCGATCTGGTCGTGCTCGACCCGCCACGCACGGGCGCGGGGCGTGAGGTCATCGAAGCCATCGCAGCCCGTGCGCCGCGGGCTGTCGCGTACGTCGCGTGCGATCCCGCAGCGTTGGCGCGCGACCTGGCGTACGCGTCCGAGGTCGGTTACGCGCCGACCTCGATCGAGGCGTTCGATGCCTTTCCCATGACCCATCACGTCGAGACGATCGCGATCCTCGAAGCGCGGTGAGACCGGGTCGGGCGCTCACGAGGATCTTGCCCGGCAGGGGCGTGTCGCGCGGTCGAACGGTGTTGAATCGGAGCAGGCACACCACGCGCGTGAGTTAGGTGAACCTTCGTGATTCCGCGCCGATCCGGTGTGATTGGATTATCTTGACGTCAAGATAATCGGGCTGTTGCCCGTGACAGCCAGACCGATGCGATGAAGGAGTTGGCGTGAGCACCAACAGTTTTGGGGCCAAGGGCACCCTCGAGGTAGGGGATCAGTCCTACGAGATCTACCGGTTGAACACGGTCGAGGGCAGCAACAACCTCCCGTTCAGCCTCAAGGTGCTGCTGGAGAACCTGCTGCGCACCGAGGACGGCGCGAACATCACCAAGGAGCACATCAACGCGCTCGGTCAGTGGGACGAGAACGCCGAGCCCGACACCGAGATCCAGTTCACGCCGGCACGCGTGATCATGCAGGACTTCACCGGCGTGCCCTGTGTCGTAGACCTCGCCACCATGCGTGAGGCCGTCGCCGAGCTCGGTGGCGACGCGAAGAAGATCAACCCGCTCGCGCCGGCCGAGATGGTCATCGACCACTCGGTGATCATCGACGTCGCCGGCCGCCCCGACGCGTTCGAGAAGAACGTCGAGATCGAGTACGGCCGCAACAAGGAGCGCTACCAGTTCCTGCGCTGGGGTCAGACCGCGTTCGACGACTTCAAGGTCGTGCCCCCGGGCACCGGCATCGTCCACCAGGTCAACATCGAGCACCTGGCCCGTACCGTGATGGTGCGCGACGGCGTCGCCTACCCCGACTCCTGCGTCGGCACCGACAGCCACACCACGATGGTCAACGGCCTGGGCGTGCTCGGCTGGGGCGTCGGTGGCATCGAGGCCGAGGCCGCGATGCTCGGCCAGCCGGTTTCGATGCTCATCCCGCGCGTCGTCGGCTTCAAGCTCAGCGGCGAGATTCCCGCCGGTGCGACCGCGACCGACGTCGTCCTCACGATCACCCAGATGCTGCGCCAGCACGGCGTAGTGGGCAAGTTCGTCGAGTTCTACGGCGACGGTGTCGGCGCCGTGCCGCTGGCCAACCGCGCCACCATCGGCAACATGAGCCCCGAGTTCGGTTCAACCTGTGCGATCTTCCCGATCGACGAGGTCACGCTGGACTACCTGCGCCTGACCGGCCGCAGCGACGAGCAGGTCGCGCTCGTCGAGGCGTACACCAAGGAGCAGGGTCTGTGGCACGACCCGTCGCACGAGCCGCGCTACTCGGAGTACCTCGAACTCGACCTGTCGACCGTCGTTCCCTCGATCGCCGGCCCGAAGCGTCCCCAGGACCGCATCGTGGTCTCGGAGGCCAAGGAGCAGTTCAAGCTCGACATCAAGAACTACGGCGTCGATGGTGACCTGCGCTCCGCGTCCGTCAACAAGGAGGGCGACACCTTTGAGCTGAAGGACGGCGCGGTCGTGATCGCGTCGATCACCTCGTGCACCAACACCTCGAACCCCTCGGTGATGATGGGCGCCGCCCTGCTGGCGAAGAAGGCCGTCGAGAAGGGTCTGACGGTGCCGCCGTGGGTCAAGACCTCGATGGCCCCCGGTTCGCAGGTCGTCACCGGCTACTACGAGAACGCCGGACTCTGGCCCTACCTGGAGAAGCTCGGCTTCCACCTGGTGGGTTACGGCTGCACGACCTGCATCGGTAACTCCGGTCCGCTGGCCGACGAGATCTCGGCGTCGATCAACGAGAACGACCTCTCGGTCGTTTCGGTGCTGTCGGGTAACCGCAACTTCGAGGGCCGCATCAACCCCGACGTGAAGATGAACTACCTGGCCTCGCCGCCGCTGGTCATCGCTTACGCGCTCGCCGGCACGATGGACTTCGACTTCGACACCGACGCGCTGGGCAAGGACGCCGAGGGCAACGAGGTGTTCCTCAAGGACATCTGGCCCGACCCGGCCGAGGTGGAGTCGACCATCGCCCAGGCGATCAGCAAGGAACTGTTCGTCAAGGACTACGCCGACGTGTTCGCCGGCGACGAGCGCTGGAAGTCGCTGCCGACTCCCGAGGGCGACACCTTCGAGTGGGACGGCGAGTCGACCTACGTCCGCAAGCCCCCGTACTTCGAGGGCATGAAGCTGGAGACCACTCCCGTCGAGGACATCTCCGGTGCTCGCGTGCTGGCCAAGTTGGGCGACTCGGTCACCACCGACCACATCAGCCCGGCCGGCGCGATCAAGGCCGACAGCCCGGCCGGTCGCTACCTGAACGAGCACGGTGTGGAACGCAAGGACTTCAACTCCTACGGCTCGCGTCGCGGTAACCACGAGGTGATGGTGCGCGGCACGTTCGCGAACATCCGCCTGAAGAACCAGCTGCTGGACGGTGTCGAGGGTGGCTTCACCCGCGACTTCACCGCCGGTGGCGAGCAGGCCGCGATCTACGACGCCGCCGAGAACTACGCCAAGGAGGGCACCCCGCTGGTGATCCTCGGTGGCAAGGAGTACGGCTCGGGCTCCTCGCGTGACTGGGCCGCCAAGGGCACCCGTCTGCTGGGCGTCAAGGCCGTGATCACCGAGTCGTTCGAGCGTATCCACCGCTCCAACCTCATCGGCATGGGCGTGCTGCCGTTGCAGTTCCCGAAGGGTCAGTCGACCGACTCGCTCGGCCTGGACGGCACGGAGACCTTCGACATCTCGGGCATCACCGAGCTCAACGAGGGCAAGACCCCCAAGACGGTCCACGTCACCGCCACCAAGGAAGGCGGCGACACGGTCGAGTTCGACGCGGTCGTCCGCATCGACACCCCGGGTGAGGCGGAGTACTTCCGCAACGACGGCATCCTGCAGTACGTCCTTCGCAGCCTGGTCAAGTGATTCGCCTGTAACGCAAGGCAGTACGAAGCCCCGGTCCGTTTCGGACCGGGGCTTCGTGCCGTTCGTCGCCGATGGCCTCGAGCAGGTTGCGGCCGACGATGGTGTAGTCGGTGTCATCACCCTGGCGGGCGGGCAAGCCTGTGTGCTTGCGTCCTGCGGGTTGGATCGCACAACGAGCCGGGGCCTCAGGTGTAGAGGCAGAATGGATGGCCGGCGGGGTCGAGAAGTACCCGCACGTTGTCCTGCGGCTGGTGGTCGATTCAAGGCGAAAGAATAGGCGTGCCCGCCACGTCCAGGTGGCGGGCACGCATCATTCTCAGCGCGAGCGCTTCACAGCAGCACTCCACCGAACACGAAGCCGAGCGCGACCGAGAACGCGATCGCCAGGACGCCCGGCAGCAGGAACGGGTGGTTGAAGACCGCCTTTCCGATGCGGGTTGTGCCGGTGTCGTCCATTTCCACGGCGGCCAACAGGGTCGGGTAGGTCGGCAGCACGAACAGTGCCGATACCGCGGCGAAGGACGCGATGGCGGCGACGGGGGACACGCCGAGGGCGAGGGCGGTCGGCATCAGTGCCTTGGTGGTGGCCGCCTGGCTGTACAGCAGGCATGCGGCGAAGAACAGCACGACGGCGAGCGTCCACGGGTGATCGCGCAACAGGTCGCCGGCCGCCGACTTGATCTCGGCCTCGTGGGCACCGACGAAGGTGGCCCCGAGCCAGGCGACACCGAGGACGCAGATGCACGCGCTCATGCCCGACTTGAAGGTCGACGCGGAGAGAATCTGCGAGGTGTCGACCGCGCAGAACGCGACGATCGTGGTGGCGATGGTGAGCATGAACGCGATGATGGCCGCGTCGCGCGTCATCGGCGGGTCGGAGATGAGTCCGACCTTGTCGCTGATGGCGGTGGCGTAGGCCATCACGGCCACCAGTCCAGTGAGGAAGATCGCGACGGACAGCTTCGCCCGGGGCTTCAGGACGATCTCGGTGTGTCCGCGCATGTCGACCGTTCCGGCCGCCAGCCGGCGCTGGAACTCGGGATCGTCGGTGAGCGCGCTGTGCTTGCTCATGCGATCCCACAGGTAGATGCACAGCGCGGCCAACATCGAGCCGATGAAGGTCGAGGGGATCACGACCGCGAGCAGTTGCAGGTAGTCGACACCCTGCTTCTCAAGCACGGAGGAGAAGAACACCACTGCGGCCGAGATGGGCGATGCGGTGATCGCGATCTGCGAGGCGACGACGGCGATCGACAACGGCCGGGCCGGCTTGATGTTGCTTTCCTTCGCCACCTCGGTGATGACCGGCATGGTGGAGAACGCGGTGTGTCCGGTGCCGGCCATGAAGGTCATCAGATAGGTGATGACCGGCGCGAGGAAGATCAGGTGGCGTGGATTGCGGCGCAGCACCTTCTCGGCGACGCTGACCAGGTAGTCCATGCCTCCGGCGACCTGCATCGCCGCGATCGCTGCGATGACCGCCGCGATGATCGAGATGACGTCGAGCGGCATGTCGCCCGGTTCGACGCCCAGCAGGGCCAGGACGAGCACACCGAGGCCACCGGTGAAACCGATCGCGATGCCGCCGAGGCGGGCGCCGAGGAAGATCGCAGCGAGAACGACGAGGAGTTCGACCCAGATCATCGCGCGGCCTTCGGTTCGTCTTGTTCGGCGAGCGTGGTGATGTCGCGGGGATGCATCAGGTTCTGCGGCGACAGGACGGTGTCCAGCACCGTCTGATCCAGCAGCCCCATCTCGAGCACGACCTCGCGGACGCTGCGTCCCGACCGGGCGCACTCCTTGCCGACCAGGTCGCCGTTGTGGTGACCGATGAGGTCGTTGAGGTAGGTGACGATGCCGATGGAGTTCATGACGTAGTCACGGCAGGTGTCCGGGTTGGCGGTGATGCCCGAAACACACTTGGTGCTCAGAGTGGTGCACGCGTTGGTCATCAGCGAGATCGACTCGAACATGACCTGACCGATGACCGGCTCCATCACGTTGAGCTGTAGCTGGCCGGCCTCTGCGGCGAAGGTGAGTGTCACGTCGTTGCCGAAGACCTTGAAGCACACCTGGTTGACGACCTCGGGAATGACCGGGTTCACCTTCGCCGGCATGATCGAGGAGCCCGCCTGCATCTCCGGCAGGTTGATCTCGCCGAGTCCGGCACGGGGACCGGAGGACAGCAGCCGCAGGTCGTTGCAGATCTTCGACAGCTTGGAAGCCGTCCGCTTCACGGTGGCGTGGACCTGAACGTACGCCCCGCAGTCGCTGGTCGCCTCGATGAGGTTGGGCGCCAATGTGATGGGCAGCCCGCTGACTTCGGCCAACTTGGCGGTGACGACCTTCGGGTACCCCTTGGGGGTGTTGAGCCCGGTACCGATGGCTGTCGCGCCGAGGTTCACCTCGGCCAACAATTCCCTGGACGCCTCGAGCCGGTCGATCTCCTCGCGTAAGGTCGCGCAGAACGCGCGGAACTCATCGCCCAGGGTCATCGGGACGGCATCCTGCAACTGGGTACGCCCCATCTTGAGGACGTCGGCGAACTCCTCGCCCTTCGCCTCGCAGGTGTCGGCGAGCGTGCCCACGGCGTCGATGAGACCCTGCAGCGCGAAAAGGACGCCGATGCGGAAGCCGCTCGGATAGGCGTCGTTGGTCGACTGCGACCGGTTCACGTGGTCGTTCGGGTTGACGATGTCGTACCGGCCGCGTTCGTGTCCGAGGTGCTCGAGTGCGAGGTTGGCTAGCACTTCGTTGGTGTTCATGTTCACCGACGTGCCGGCGCCGCCCTGGAAGACGTCCACCGGGAACTGGTCCATGCACCGTCCCTGGTCGATGACCTGGTCGCACGCCCACTCGATGGCGTCCGCGATCTCGGGGGACAGGGCGCCGAGTTCAGCGTTCGCGCGCGCGGTGGCCTTCTTGACCATGACCATTCCGCGGATGAAGTCGGGGCAGTCATTGATCGTTGCTCCGCTGATACGGAAGTTCTCGATGGCGCGCAGGGTGTGCACACCGTAATAGGCGTCCCCGGGTACTTCACGACTACCGAGGAGGTCCTCCTCGATCCGAACCTGACTCATGGGTGCTTCAACTCCTTCGAAGACGGATCCGATCTGAATCCACTACACAGCGTAGTACTAGTGCGGATCGGAGCGCATCTCACGACCACCTGTTCGGGTGACTGGTCGGTCACACGATCGGTCACACGATCGGTCACCCGGCCGGTCTGCCGTGAAGACTGCGCAGGGCGCGCAGGAACGGCGGCCGGGCGTCCGGTCGTTGGAACCCCGGATCGCCTAGACTCGACTGACCCCCTGTGGAAGGAACGTGCACACCCGTGGGACTGCTTTCCGGCATTCACGCACCGGGCGACGTCAAGAACGTCCCGGTCGAGCAAATCGACGAACTCGCGCGGGAGATCCGCGATTTCCTGGTCGACTCGGTCTCCCGCACCGGCGGACACCTCGGCCCGAACCTCGGGGTCGTCGAGTTGTCGATCGCGCTGCACCGAGTGTTCGATTCACCGAGCGATTCGATCGTCTTCGACACCGGTCACCAGTCGTACGTCCACAAACTGCTCACCGGGCGGCACGACTTCTCCGACCTCAAGAAGCAGGGAGGTATCTCCGGCTACCCCTGTCGCGCGGAGTCCGAGCACGACATCGTCGAGAATTCGCACGCCAGCACGTCCCTGTCCTGGGCGCACGGCATCGCCAGGGCTCGCAAGCTCAAGGGCGAGGATCGCCACACCGTCGCGATCATCGGCGACGGGGCACTCACCGGCGGCATGGCCTGGGAAGCGCTCAACAACATCGCGGTCGACCGCGAACTCCCGCTCGTCATCGTGATCAATGACAACGAGCGGTCCTACGCCCCGACCATCGGCGGTCTTGCCGAACATCTCGCCACGCTACGCACCACCCGCCAGTACGAGCAGGTTCTCGACTGGGGCAAGGCGCGGCTACAGCAGACTCCCGTCGTCGGCAACGCGATGTACCAGTCGTTGCACGGCATGAAGAAGGGCATCAAGGATGTCCTCTCGCCGCAGCGTGGCATGTTCGAAGACCTCGGTCTGAAGTACGTGGGACCGGTCGACGGCCACGACGAGCAGGCTGTCGAACATGCGCTGGAGAAGGCAAAGACCTACGGCGGCCCATGCTTGGTGCACGTGATCACCCAGAAGGGCCGCGGCTACGCGCCGGCGGCCGAACACGAGGGCGATCAATGGCACGGCATCGGCAAGTTCAATCCCGAGACCGGGCTACCGTTCGAGGTGTCCGGGCGCATCTGGACCGATGAGTTCAGCGACGAGATGGTGCGCCTGGGAGCCCAACGCGACGACATCGTCGCCATCACCGCGGCGATGCTGATCCCGGTCGGCCTCGACCAGTTCGCCGCCAAGTACCCCGAGCGGGTCTTCGACGTCGGCATCGCCGAGCAGCACGCCGCCACGATGGCCGCCGGTCTCTCGTTCGGCGGCATGCACCCGGTCGTGGCGATCTACGCCACCTTCCTCAACCGCGCATTCGACCAGTTGCTCATGGACTGCGCGCTGCACAAGCAGGGCGTGACCTTCGTGCTCGACCGCGCCGGCATCACCGGCTCGGACGGCCCGTCGCACAACGGCATGTGGGACATGGCGATCTGCTCGATCGTGCCCGGGCTGCGCCTGGCCGCACCGCGCGACGGGGAGCAGGTCAAGGCGCAGCTGCGCGAGGCGGTCGAGGTCGACGATGCGCCGACGGTCATCCGCTTCCCGAAGGGCGACGTCGCGGAACCTCTCACTGCTGTTCGGCAGAACAATGGTCTCGACGTGCTGCACGACGCGTCCGCGCCGCAAGTATTGGTGGTGGCGGTCGGCTCGATGTGCGCGGCCGCGATCAGCGTCGCGGAAAAGCTTGAAGCACAAGGACATTCGACTTTGGTGATCGACCCGCGGTGGGTCATCCCCGTGAACGAAGCGATCGTCGAGCAAGCGCGGTCGGTTGAGCGCGTGGTCGTGATCGAGGACAACCTGGTTACTCACGGTGTCGGCGTCGCCGTCTCGCATGCGCTGCGATCCGCGGGTGTCGACGTGCCGGTTCACACCTACGGCATTCCGCATCGGTTCCTCGATCACGCGTCGCGCGGTCAGGTGCTGGAGTCGATCGGCCTGACGCCTGACGTCATCACGACCGACGTCCTGGCCCGTATCGCGTCCCACTGATCGTTGGGCGAGTACTTCACGACTGATCTGTGGTCCTCGCGCGACTGGTTGCGCGATGCGACGGCCTGGATCGACGACAACCTCGAACGCCGCGGTGTCACGCGCATACCCACGTCACCGCGGCAACCGCGCCTGCGCCCATGGTCGACCCTTCTCGTGGTCGATACCGATCACGGACGCGTGTGGTTCAAGGCATGCGCACCGCAGCAACGAGCCGAGGTGCCGGTGCTCGACGCACTCACCGACGTCGCGCCTGACCTCGTCCCTACGTTGTGGTCCGCCGATGCCGAGCGGGGTTGGTTGCTCGTGCCGGATCAGGGGCCGACCCTGCGCGACGTTGCCGACGCGCAGAACATCACGGGGCACCTCTCGGCGGTGCTTCGCCGATATGCCCGGGCGCAACGAGCGTCCGTCAAGGCGGTCGATGCGATGGCGGCGGCCGGCGTACCCACGCTCCGTCCCTGCGATCTGGTGCATGAGTGGACGAGTGAGGGCCTGGCCGCAGAGGCCACACCCGCGTTACGTGACGCCGCGGCGCGCCTCGACGCGGTCGGCCTGCCGACCACCGTCCAGCACGACGACCTGCATGCCGGCAATGTCTTTGTCGCCAACGCGGCCAGTGCCAGCATGCATGACTCACGCATTTTCGACTGGGGTGACACCTATCTCGGAAATCCGTTGTGCTCGTTGCTGATTCCGCTGCGTGGCCCGTCGCACCACTTCGATCTGCCCGCTGACCCAGAGCGCGACGCTCGCATGGTGCGGGCCTACCTGGCGTGCTGGTCGGACGTCGCGTCGTCGGCCGAATTGTCGAAGGTACTTCCCGACGCGCTGCTGCTGGCCCGGGTCGGTCGCATCATCGGGTGGCGCCGAGCGCTGGCGAATGCGACAGATGCCCAGAAGCGGCAGTGGTCGGACCACCCGATGCAATGGGTGAAGGAAGTCGTCGCAGCCGTACGGTCTGCACGCCGGCGATGAGGCGAGCCGCATCCGTGCTGGGTAGTGGTCGTCCAGTGGCCGCGAATCCCTCGATCGCGTGATTCATCCAGCGCTCCTCGGCCGCCACCCTAGGGTCACAGCATTTCTAGTGGTCGCGGTCCGCTCGGCGGCGGAAACGCACGGTCTAGAGCGTCCAAGTCTTCGCGGGTCAGCTCCACCTCCAGTGCTGTGGCGTTGTCGCGCACGTGTTGCGGGCTGCTCGCCTTGGGGATCGTGCAGAGCGAGTCGCGGCGCAGCACCCAGGCGAGGGCCGCCGCCGCGGGGCTGACGCTGTGACCGGCCGCGACGTCGTTCAACGTCGCGTCGTGAAGGATGCGGCCCTGCTCGATCGGCGAATACGCCATGACCGGCAGCTGGTGGTCGGCGCACCACGGCAGTAGGTCGTACTCCGGTCCTCGCCGCGACAGGTTGTACAGCACCTGATCCGTGGCCAGCCCGCCGCTGCCCGGCACGTCCCGGAGGTCGGCGAGGGCCAGGTGGTCGAAGTTGCTGACGCCCCAGTATCGGATTTTCCCGTCCGCGACGAGCTGTTCAAAGGCCGCGACGGTGTCCTGCAGCGGGTACCTGCCCTGCCAGTGCAGCAGGTAGAGGTCGATCCGATCGGTGCCCAGGCGTTTCAGGCTGCGTTCGCAGGCCGCGATCGTGCCGGAACGGGAGGCCTGGGACGGCCGGACCTTGCTGACCACGAACGCCTCGTCGCGGCGACCCGCCAATGCTTCACCGACCACCTCCTCCGCGCCGCCGTCGGCGTACATCTCGGCGGTGTCGACCAGTGTCATACCCAGCTCGAGGCCGGTGTGCAGCGCGGCGACCTCGTCGCCGCGTCGGCCGGGGTCCTCACCCCAGCCCCAGGTGCCCTGGCCCAGCACAGGGATGGACTCCCCGCTCGGTAGCGTTATCTGTCGCATCCGCGATCACTTCCTTGTTGTCCTGAGGTGGGAGGTGGGCTGAGATCCTCCAAGGGCCCGCGCGTCCCCGGCCGGTGCCGGCCTACTGCGTGGGTCATCGATCGAGTTGGAAGAGGGCCCGGACGCAGCCGTCCTGCTTGTTCTTGAACATCTCGTAGCCGTGGGGTCCTTGGTCCAGCGGCATGATGTGGGTGGCGAGGTGCTCGGTGGTGCCGGGTGTCGAGCCGGTAGTCAGCCCCGCCTGTGCCATGTGGCGTACCGGGCTGCTCACGAGCGGTTTCCGGCGCCGGTGGGCTGGGCGGCTTGGCGGAAGGCTAACACGATGGCGCAACAGAAGGCCGGGGTGTCATCGGGTGAGCGGCTGGTGACCAGGTTCCCGTCTCGGGCCACCTCTTGGTCCACCACGTTCGCGCTGTCGAGGCCCGCGGGCGGTAGCCGTCGCGTTGGGCCGAACGCGAGGCCGTACTCAGCGTCGACAATCGACCTGGCCGTTCAGGCCCACTGACCGCGTTCCTGCAGAACGGTTTTCAGCAGGTCGGCACGGTCGGAGATCAGGCCGTCGACGCCGAGGTCGAGCAAGTCGTGCATCTCCTCGGGGTCGTTGATCGTCCAGACATGCACCTGTACCCCGGTGCTGTGCGCCCGCTGCACCAGCGCTCTGGTCACCACGGTCACCCGACCATGGTGATGGGGGATCTGCAGAGCGTCTACCGGGCCGAGTGCTCGGCGCGCCAGCGGTGAGAACCCGGCCTTTGCGGCCAGCACAGCGGTGCGAGTCCGACTCTTGCCGGCCGAGGTCGCCACCGGTCTCGACAGTCGCTTGAGCACCTCGTGACGCGTGTGATCGTCGAACGACGCGACAAGGACGCGGTCGTGCGCCGCGTGCTTCTCGATCGTGTCGGCAAGGGTCTCAGCGGCGCTGATGTGCTTGCAGTCAATGTTCAGACGGAGGGCGGGCCAGGCATCCAGCACGTCGTCGAGGCGGGGCACGGGATGATCGCCGATTCGGGCGAGCTCGACCGTGCTCCAAGGCAATTCGCGGATCAGCCCCTGCGCATCGGTGACCCGGTCGAGGGTGTCGTCGTGGAAGGCGACCAGCGTGCCGTCCGACGTGACGTGCACATCAGTCTCGACATAGGCGAACCCCAGATCGACCGCCTGCTCGAAGGCAGCGAGGGTGTTCTCGTGGCCGTCGACCGAGAAGCCGCGATGCGCCATCGCGATCGGGGCCGGGTGATCGAAATACGCCGTACGTGCCATGAGGGCGCTGCTCAGTCGCGGAAGGACTCGATCTTCGCGCCGAGGTCGTTGAGGCGCTCGGCGAGCTCCTCGTAGCCACGGTTGATGACGTAGGTGTTGCGCAGCACCGAGGTGCCCGGTGCGGCGAGCATGCCCAGCAGGATGACGACTCCCGGACGCAGCGCCGGCGGGCACATGACCTCGGCCGCGCGCCAACGGGTCGGGCCCTCGATCAGCACGCGGTGCGGGTCCATCAGCTTGACCTTCGCGCCGAGCGCGTTGAGGTCGATCAGGTAGATCGCCCGGTTGTCGTACACCCAGTCGTGGATCGTGGTGCTGCCGGTCGCAGTCGCGGCGATGACGGCGAAGAACGGCAGGTTGTCGATATTGAGGCCGGGGAACGGCATCGGGTGGATTTTGTCCTTCGGCGCCACCAGATCGCTCGGGATCGTGGTGATGTCGACCAAACGGGTCTCACCGTTCTTCGACAGGTACTCCTGGCTCATCTCGTACTGGAAGCCCATGACCTCCAGCTGAGCCAGTTCCATCTCCATGAACTCGATCGGCACGCGCTTGACGGTGATCTGCGACTTGGTGACGATTGCGGCTGCGATGAGCGACATCGCCTCGATCGGGTCCTCGGACGGGTGGTACTCGACGTCCTTGTTGATCTCCTTGACGCCGGTGACGGTCAAGGTTGTCGTGCCGACGCCCTCGACCTCGACACCGAGTTCGCGCAGGAAGAAACAGAGGTCCTGAACCATGTAGTTCGGGCTGGCGTTGCGAATGATGGTCGTGCCCTCGTGGCGGGCGGCCGCGAACAGTGCGTTCTCGGTGACGGTGTCGCCGCGCTCGGTGAGCACGATGGCACGCTTGGGGCGCACCTCGCGGTCGACGGTCGCGTGGTAGTAACCGTGCGTCGCGACGACGTCGAGACCGAAGTGGCGCAGCGCGTGCAGGTGCGGCTCCACGGTGCGCTCACCGAGGTCGCAGCCGCCGGCGTTCGGCAGCTTGAACTTCTCGTACTCGTGCAGCAGCGGGCCGAGGAACATCAGGATCGTCCGGGTGCGGCGGGCAGCTGCCTCGTCCATCGAATCGAGGTCGATGGTGTCGCCCGGGACGATCTCCAGGTCGGAGCTGTTCGGCAGCCAGCGGGTCTTCACGCCGACCGAGTCGAGCACCTCGGTGATGCGGTTGACCTCTTCGATGCGCGCAAGGTTGCGCAGCGTCGTCTTCCCCTTGTTCAGCAGAGCCGCACACAGACACGCGACTGCGGCGTTCTTGCTGGTGCGTACGTCGATCTCACCTGAGAGCTGACGCCCGCCTTCGATGCGAAGGTTCAGGGGAGTGTTCGATGCCACGGTTACCACCTCGGTGTCGAGAGCCTGTCCGATCCGCGCGAGCGTCTCCAGACTCAAGTTCTGTTTGCCTTGTTCGATGCGCGCGACGGCGCTCTGACTGGTGTTCAAGGATGCTGCAAGTTCGTGCTGGGTCAGTTGTTTGTGGCGCCGCGCGTCGCGAATGATGCGGCCGACGCGTACCAGATAGTCCTCAGTCACCTCGCGAGCGTATCTCACATATGAGATATCGACGGGATGCAGAGCAGTTTGTCCAGCGTAACGCTGATCACCCCTTCGACACGAAAGGCCGCGTTGACTCACGCTAAATGCCCGCGTGGGTGGAGTCATTGACTCATCCCAGAATGCCCGCGTGGGGTGCAGCCTCGATGGATGGAGCTCACGGTGGGTCAGCGCAAGGCGGTCCTGGTCTCGCAGGTGAAGGCGTGGCCGAAGGCGACGAAGGCGGAGAAGACAGCGATCCTGGACCATCTGGTCGCGGTCAACGGGTGGCACAGGGACCACGCCCGCAAGATGCTCCGCCGCGCGGTCGCCGGTCATGACCCGAATCGTCCCCGAGCACAGCGTGATCCGGTCTACCGCTACGACCCTGCCGTGATCGATGCCCTGGTGACCTGCTGGGTGGTCCTGGACGGCCCCACCGGGAAGCGACTGCACCCTGCGCTGCCCGACCTGACCACCGCGCTGATCGCCCACGGCGAACTGCACTGCACCCCTGACACGTTGGCCGCGCTGCTACGAATGTCACCCGCCACGATCGACCGCCGCCTCAAACCACACCGCACCGGCCTGATCGCGACCAAGGGCCGGTCGATGACCAAACCCGGCAGCCTCCTCAAGGCCAGCATCCCGATGAAGACCTGGCACGAATGGAACGAAACCGTCCCCGGCTTCCTCCAGATCGACCTGGTCGCACACGAAGGCGGCGACAACAATGGAGCCTTCCACTACACCCTGGACGCCACCGACATCGCGACCGGTTGGACCGAAGCGATCAGTGTCCGCTCCAAAGGCGAACGAATCGTCGCCGCCGGCCTGACCGACCTGATCCTGCGATTCCCGTTCGGCATCAACGGAATCCACTCCGACAACGGGGGCGAGTTCATCAACCACCACCTCGCGAAGTGGTGCGACGCGCGACGTATCACCCTGACCCGCGGCCGGGCCCACCACAGCAACGACCAGGCCTACGTCGAGCAGAAGAACTGGTCCAGCGTCCGCCGCGCGGTCGGTTACTACCGGTACGACACCCGCCACGAGCTCGACCTGCTCAACCAACTGTGGCCCCTGCAAGCAGCACTCGACAACCTCTACCTGCCCCAACAAAAGCTGCGCAGCAAGTCTCGCAACGGCGCCAAGGTCACCAAAACCTACGACACCGCCGCGACCCCGCTGCACCGCCTGACCCGGGACCACCCGCAGTACCTCACCGATCAAGACGCCGCTGACCTGAGCACACGAGCCACCCAGATCAACCCCGCCGAACTACGCCGTCAGATCCACGCGATCCAAGCCAGTCTCATCGAACTCGCCCGCCGCAGAGGCAAAGTCGAACAACGACCCAAGCGCAACGCGACCTACCTCAGCCGCAAGAAAATCCACCCCACCAAGCGGGCAAATTCAGATAAGTCAACGACTCACTCCACGCGGGCATCTTGACGTGAGTCAACATGAAGGCGCGACCCGTCACGTGGACAGGTCGCGCCTTCGCGCTCGAGATGTGCTCAGGACGTGGGCACGCTCGCAACGCCCGGAGCCAGGAACCGCGAACCCGTGACCTTCTCGGAGGTGCCGGTGCGGTCCAACAGCGGTGAGATGCCGCCGTTCCAGAACGGGAAGCCCGCACCGGTGATCATGGCGAGGTCGATGTCCTGCACCTCGGCAACGACGCCTTCGTCCAGCATTCGGCGGATCTCGTCGGCCATCGAGGCCAGCGCGCTCTCGCGCACCTGCTCGGCGGTGAGCTCCTTCGGGTCGGACGGAGCATCGAACAGCTCCATGACCTTCGGGTCGATCTTCCCGTCGGCGCCGTAGAACGAGGGGATCTTCGCCTCCACGACCTTGGCCAGGTTCTTGCTCGCCCGGAAGCGGTCCGGGAAGGCCTTGGCGAGGGTCTCGCTGTTGTGCAGCGCGATCGGGGGACCGACCAACGAGATCAGCATGAACGGCGGCATCGGGGTGAGGCCGGCGAACGCCTTCTCGACGGTCTCGATCGGCGTGCCCTCATCGACCATGCGACCCGCGTCGCCCATGAAACGCCCGAGCAGACGGTTGACGACGAACGACGGCGAGTTCTTCACCAGGATGCAGGTCTTCTTCAGGCCCTTTCCTGCAGCGAATGCCGTTGCGAGAGTAGCGTCGTCGGTCTTCTCGCCGCGGATGATCTCCAGCAGCGGCATGACGGCCACCGGGTTGAAGAAGTGGAAGCCCACGACCCGCTCCGGGTGCTTGAGGTCTTCGGCCATCTCGGTGATCGACAGCGACGAGGTGTTGGTGGCCAGCACGCACTCCGGCGTGACGATCTCCTCGACCTCGGCCCAGACCTTCTTCTTGACCGACATCTGCTCGAACACCGCCTCGATGACGAAGTCTGCGTCGGCGAATCCGTCCTTGGAGGTGGAACCGGTGACGAGCGCCTTGAAGCGGTTCACGCCATCGGGGGAGATGCGTCCCTTCGCAGCGAGCTTGTCGATCTCTGCGTGGACGTACTCCACACCCTTGTCGACCCGCTCCTGGTCGAGATCGGTCATCACGACCGGCACCTTCAGCTGACGGATGAACAGCATCGCCATCTGACTGGCCATGAGTCCTGCACCGACGATGCCCACCTTGGAGATCTTGCGGGCGAGCGACTTGTCCGGCGCACCGGCAGGACGCTTGGCGCGGCGCTGCACCAGGTCGAACGCGTACAGGCCGGCACGCAGTTGGTCGCTCATGATGAGGTCGGCCAAAGCCTGGTTCTCAGCCTCGAAAGCCTCCTCGCGCGACGCCGTTCGAGCGGCAGCGACGAGGTCGAGCGCGCGGTACGCCGAGATGGCAGCGCGACCGGTGCGCTGGTCCGCCGTCTTGCGCATCTTCGAAACGGCTGCGTCCCAAGCGGTTTCGTCGGTGTCGACCGACCCCCGCTCGACCTTCTCCTCGCCCGAGATGACACGTTCGGCGAACGCCAGCGAGTCCTCCAGGAAGGTGACCGGCTCGAGCAGGCGGTCCGCGCAACCCAGGGCGAAGGCGTCCTTGCCCTTGATCATGCGGTTCTGGTTGAGCGGGTTCTCGACGATCAGCTTGAGCGCGTTCTCGACACCGATGAGGTTCGGCAGCAGGTAGGTGCCACCCCAACCGGGCACGAGACCGAGGAAGACCTCGGGCGTGGCGTACGCGGGCACGTCCGAGGAGATCGTGCGGTAGTCGGCGTACAACGCGATCTCGACGCCGCCCCCCATGGAGGCGCCGTTGATGAACGCGAAGCTCGGCACCGACAGGTCGCTGATCTTGCTGAACGTCTCGTGACCCTGACGGGCGATCTCCAGCGCCTGGTCGCGGGAGGTGATCGTGCCGACACCCTTGAGGTCGGCGCCGACGGCGAAGATGAACGGCTTGCCGGTGATGCCGAGGCCGACGATCTCCTTGGCGTCCGCGCGGCGGGCGGCCTCGTCGAGCGCGTCCGAGAGCTCGGTGAGACCGGCCGGGCCGAAGCTGTTCGGCTTGGTGTGGTCGAACCCGTTGTCGAGCGTCAGGAGCACGAAAGTGCCTGCACCACCGGGCAACTCGACGTCCTGGCTACGGACGTGGGTGACGACCTCGTCCGCGTGCTGGTTCTGGTTCTCGGCCATCAGGCAACACCCTCTTCGGAGTTGTTCGAGTGGAGCTTGGAGACCTCGCTGTCGACCGAGCTGGCGTACTCGGCGTGGTGCGGGTTCTCCCAGATGACCGCCCCACCCATGCCGATTCCGATGCACATCGCGGTGAGGCCGTAACGCACCTCGGGGTGCTCCTCGAAGTGACGCGACAGTTGCGTCATCAGCCGGACGCCGGACGAGGCCAGCGGGTGACCGGTCGCGATCGCACCGCCCCACGGGTTGACACGCTTGTCGTCGTCGGCGATGCCGAAGTGTTCGAGGAAGGCGAGCACCTGCACGGCGAACGCCTCGTTGAGCTCGAACAGGCCGATGTCGTCGATGCTCAGACCGGCGTGGTCGAGTGCCTTCTCGGTGGCCGGTACCGGACCGATACCCATGACCTCCGGTTCCACACCCACGAACGAGTAGGTGACCAGGCGCATGCCGACCGGCAGGCCGAGCTCGGTGGCTGCACGCTCGGAGGCGAGCAGGCAGGCGGTCGCACCGTCGTTCAGGCCGGCCGCGTTGCCGGCGGTGACGTTTCCGTGCGGACGGAACGGGGTCTTCAGCGACGTGAGGTCCTCGAGCTTGACGTCCTTGCGCGGCGGCTCGTCGACGGTGGCCAGGCCCCATCCCTTGTCGGCGTGGCGCGTCGCGACGGGCACCAGGTCGGGTTGGATCTTGCCGTCCTCGTACGCCTGCTGCAGCTTGTTCTGGCTGGCGACCGCGAAGTTGTCGCAGCGCTCCTTGGTGATGCTGGGGTAGCGGTCGTGCAGGTTCTCGGCGGTCTCGCCCATGACGAGTGCAGAGGTGTCGACCAGCTTCTCGGCGACGATGCGCGGGTTGGGGTCGACGCCCTCACCCATCGGGTGGCGGCCCATGTGCTCGACGCCGCCGGCGATGGCGATGTCGTAGGCGCCGAAGGCGATGCTGGACGCGGTGTTGGTGACGGCCGTCATCGCACCAGCGCACATGCGGTCGACGGAGTAGCCGGGAGTGGTCTTGGGCAGGCCGGCCAGCAGGGCGGCCAGGCGGCCGAGGGTCAGGCCCTGGTCACCGATCTGCGTCGTGGCCGCGATCGCGACCTCCTCGACGCGCTCGGGCGGCAGGTTGGGCTGACGGCGCAGCAGGTCGCGGATGCATTTGATGACGAGGTCGTCAGCGCGGGTCTGGGCGTAGATGCCCTTCTCGCCGGCCTTGCCGAACGGCGTACGAACGCCGTCGACGAAGACGACCTCGGAAAGCGTGCGGGGCACAGTGCCTCCCGGGATGAGTCGATAGGTCAGGACGACTCTAAACCCGATTTGTTACTCGCTGGTAGGCAGGTCGGCGGAAACCGCGTCGACGATCATCGGGGTGACGACCTCGATCTGCCAGGGCCGCGCTCCGAGCTGGGTCAACTCGGCCGAGATCGTCTGTGCATCAAGGTGATTCGCGGGATCCCAGAGCACTCGGCGCAGGTGGTCGGGGGTGAGGATGTTCTCGACCGGCAGGTTGTGCTCCTCGGCGAAGACCGCGAGATCGTCACGCACCTTGGTCAGGCGGGCTGCTGCGACGGGGTCGCGGTCGGCCCAGACCCGCGGCGGCGGAGGAGCGTCGCTGCGGACGGTCGCCGGCGGCAGGTCGGCGTCCGCCATCGAACCGACTCGGCGGACCGCCTCCAACCAATCGCGTTGGTGACGGGCTACGCCGGTGTGCGGGCGTCCACGCCGACTGGTGGCGCTCGGCAGTGCGAGCAACTCGGCCGGAGTCTTGGGGGCTGTGTTGGCGATCTCGACCAGGAGTGCGTCGGGCAGGACGCGTCCGGGCGACGTGTCGCGGCGCTGGGCGATGGTGTCGCGGGTGAGCCACAGCTCGCGCACCCGGGCGATCGCGCGACGGTTCTTGATCTTGTGCATCCCGGAGGTCCGTCGCCAAGGATCCTGACGCGCCGGGGGGCCGGTGAAGGAGGTCAGCGCGTGAAACTCCTGCTCAGCCCACTCCCACTTGCCCTGCTCCTGCAGGTCGGCGGCCAGGGCGTCACGCACCTGCACCAGCACTTCGACGTCGAGTGCCGCGTACGACAGCCACGGTTGCGGCAACGGCCGCTCGGACCAGTCGACCGCCGAGTGCTCCTTCGCGAGTGTCATGCCGAGGTAGTGCTCGATCACCGCGGCAAGACCGACCCGCGGGATCCCGGCCAGCCGCGAGCCGAGTTCGGTGTCGAACAGGCGGCTCGGCTTCAGGCCGACCTCGGCCAGGCACGGCAGGTCCTGCGTCGCAGCGTGCAGGACCCACTCGACGTCGGCGATCGCGTCCTGCACCGGGCTGAGATCGGGGCAGGCGATCGGGTCGATCAGGTGAGTACCGGATCCTTCCCGGCGGATCTGGACGAGATAGGCACGGTTTCCGTAGCGGAACCCGGACGCCCGCTCGGCGTCGATCGCGACCGGACCTTCACCGCCGGCGAGCGCCTTCGCAGTCTGCGTCAGCGCGCGTTCGGTGTCGACGACCGCCGGGACCCCGTCAGCGGGGGCGGCCAACAGTGGGTAGGTGGTGGGTTCGGCGACTTCGTCGGTCATCGACGCTGCCCCGGCAGCGCCACGACGCCCTCGGGCAGCGGGGGCAGACCGGCGATCGTGCACAACATCGCACCCCAGGCCTGCAGGTGGGACGCGAGGTCCTCGGTGGTGGGGGTCCACGAGGCGCGGATCTCCATCTCGACCGTGGTGCCGTTGTCGGCGAGGCCACCGAAGCCCTGTGACAGGACGCGGGTGACGGTGCCGGCCTCGGCGGTGAACTCGGCGCCGGCCTCGGCCAGGGAGTCGATGAGCCAGGTCCAGCCGACCTCTCCGAGCATCGGGTCGGACGCCAGTTCCGGTTCCAGTTCGGCGCGCGCGAAGGTGACGATGCGCCAGGCGCCTGCCCAGGGCTCGGGGCAACTGGGGTCGTGCAGCACGACGAAGCGTCCCGAGGCGAGTTCGTCGTCGTCGGGGGAGTTCGCCACCTCGGCGGTCATGGCGACGGAGTACGGCGCGATGCGCCCGGGCGCCGGAACCTCGGTCAGGCTGACCTCGGGCCGAAGGCGCACGGTCTCGAGCTCGCGGACGACGCGAGAGAAGTGCGACCCGATGTCGCTGCTGGCATTCTTCGAACCCACGTCGTCGAGGGTATGTCGAACATGCCTACGAATCGCGGAACGGCACGCCGTGAGCCCGGACGGGTACAGCAGGATGGGCGGATGGTCGCTCTCCTGGCTCTCGGTTCCAGTCTGGTCTGGGGCATTTCGGACTTCGCGGGCGGTCTGTTCGCCAAGCGGATCGCCGCCGTCCGGGTCGTCGCCGTGGCGCAGATCGGCGGTCTGCTCACGATGTGTGTCGCGCTCGGCATCCGGGTCGCGCAGGGCGTCGCGATCGCGGACGGGCCCTGGTACCTCTACGGGGCGTTGGCCGGCCTGACCGGCGCGGTCGGCCTGGTCTGCTTCTACGCCGCGCTGTCGATGGGCACCATGGGCGTCGTCTCGCCGATCGCCTCGATGGGTGCGGTCGTGCCGGTCGCGGCGGGGCTGGCCACCGGTGACCGGATCGGCGTGGCGGTCGGAATCGGGTTGGCACTCATGCTGTTCGGCGTGGTGCTCGCATCCGGTCCTGAGCTCGGTGGCGGCGCCGGACGGACACCGGTGCTGCTCGCGTTCGTGGCGGCCGTCGCGTTCGGGTTGTCGCTGTTCTGCATGGATCGCGCCGCCGAGGTCGACGTCATCCCCGCATTGTGGGCGATGCGGATCGCGAGCGTGTCGGCTCTGCTGCTCGCCTGGCGCTTTTGGCCGGGTGGCCCGGTGGGCGCACGGGTGCCTCGCCGCGATGTGCCGATGATCATGCTCGTCGGAGTCGGCGATCTGGCAGCCAACGCACTGTTCAGCTTCGCTGCTGCGCAGGGAATGGTGAGCGTGGTCAGTGTTCTCGGATCGCTTTACCCGGTCGTCACGCTCATCTGGGCACGGGTGCTGCTGGACGAGCGACTACGTCCCGTCCAGGTCGCGGGGGTGGCAGCAACGCTCGGCGGCATCGCGGTGGTCGTGGGCTGAGCACCACTGCGGTCGTGGGAGGATCGGCGGCGTGACCGTTGCATCGTCTGACCCGCGCGACAGCGCCCTCGTCCGTGCCGCTCGCGGCCAGTCCGTCGACCACACCCCGGTGTGGTTCATGCGCCAGGCCGGGCGCTCGCTGCCTGAGTACCGAAAGGTGCGCGAGGGCGTCCCGATGCTCCAGTCGTGCCGCACACCCGAACTGGTCACCGAGATCACGCTCCAGCCGGTGCGTCGGCACAAGGTGGACGCGGCGATCTTCTTCAGCGACATCGTCGTGCCGCTCGCCGCAGCCGGGATCGACCTCGACATCGTTCCGGGTACCGGCCCCGTCGTTGCGTCGCCGGTGCGTTCGCGAGCCGATGTCGACGCACTGCCGGAACTCGACCCCTCGCAGATCGACGACATCGCGACGTCCGTCGGCATGCTGACCGCCGAACTCGGCGGCACTCCGCTGATCGGCTTCGCCGGTGCGCCCTTCACGCTCGCCAGCTACCTGGTCGAGGGCGGTCCGTCCAAGAACCACGAACACACCAAGGCGATGATGTACGGCGACCCGGACGCGTGGAATGCGTTGTGCGCCAAGCTCGCCCGCATCTCCTCCACCTTCCTGAAGGTGCAGGTGCAAGCCGGTGCCTGCGCGATCCAGTTGTTCGACTCGTGGGTCGGTGCACTCAGCCGCGTCGACTACCTGACGTACGTGCAGCCGCATTCGGCGGCCGTGCTGTCGGCGTTGGGTGAGCTCGACGTCCCGCGCATCCACTTCGGCGTCGGCACCGGAGAGCTGCTCCCGGCGATGGGCGAGGCCGGCGCGGACGTCGTCGGCGTCGACTTCCGCATTCCGTTGGACGAGGCTGCACGACGGGTCGGCCCGACCTACGCCCTGCAGGGCAACCTCGACCCGGCGCTGCTGTTCGCTCCCTGGGAACCGTTGCGCGACAAGGTGATCGAAATCCTGGAATCAGGCAAGGTCGCACCCGGGCACATCTTCAACCTCGGCCACGGAGTGCTGCCGAGCACCGACCCGGATGTACTCACCCGAGTCGTGGAACTGGTGCACGAACACTCGGCTCGCTGAACCGCACGCCGGCTCAATCGCCGCGTTCGGCGAGCTCCTCCGCGCTGGGCGCCGGTCGCTGACCGGGCAAGGTGACGATCGACCAGGGCAGGAAGAACTGCACCAGCGGTCCGATCAGGACGGCGTAGAGCACGGTGCCGACGCCGACGATGCCACCGAGCAGCCAACCGATCGCCAACACGGTGACTTCGAGCCCGGTGCGCACCAGGCGCAGGCTGAGGCCGGTGCGGCGGTGCAGTCCGGTCATGAGTCCGTCGCGTGGCCCCGGCCCGAGTTGGCTGCCGATGTAGAGCGCTCCGCCGAGGGCATTGATGACGAGGCCCGACACGAACATGCCTGCCTGCCAACCGATTCCGTGGGCGGTGGGTACGACGGCGAGCGAGAGATCGGTCGCCACGCCGATCCAGATGGCGTTGGCGACGGTGCCGAGGCCGGGCCATTGGCGCAGCGGTGCCCACAGCAGCAGCACCGGAATGCTCACCACGATCACCGTCACGCCCAGCGTCCAGCCGGTGTGCAGGAAGACTCCGTAGTGAAAGACGTCCCACGGGTCGAGGCCGATGCCGGCGCGCACCATCATCGCCATCGCCAGCCCGTACATCGACAACCCGACGAACAACTGCACAAGTCGCCGAGGCAGGCGGCCGGCATGCAACTGCGCGATGGGGGACAGGTTGGCCAGTTCGCGGCGAGGCGTCGGCCGGGCGATCGTGCTCATGGCTCAAGCATCCCGGAAAATTCGAGCGCGGGTTCGCACAGGCCAGGCGGGGTTCGGGGACGACCGTCACCGTGCCCGGTGGGCCGGTCGACGACGGGCAGGAGCCGCTGTGGGACGAATCGGCCGATCCGGCGAACGCCGATCTGATTCAGGCCGCGCCGGCCGCGACTGCGGGATTGCACGCCGCTCGCACGGTGGGCGCAGTCGGCGAACCTGCCATTGCGTGAGTACTACCCCGAGTAGGAGGTGAGGGGTCGGTGTGACAAGCTTGGGCCGTGGTTGCAGTGGCCGTCGTCGGAGGCGGAATCGCAGGTTTGAGTGCCGCGTGGGAGTTGGTCGGCGCCGGAGCCGAAGTCACCGTGCTGGAGTCCACCGACCGGGTCGGCGGCAAGCTGCGCACCGAGAAGGTTGCCGGCACTCAGGTCGACGTCGGAGCCGAGTCGATGCTCGGTCGGCGGCCCGAAACCCGTTCTCTGGTAGCCGAACTCGGTCTCGACATAGTCGGGACGGCACAGGTCGGTGCATCCATATGGAGCCGGGGCGAGCTGTGCCCGATGCCCCGCGGCACGCTCATGGGCGTGCCCTCGAATGCACAGGGTCTCGCAGGACTGCTGGAGCCCGATGAGGTTGCCCGCGCCGCCGACGAGGTAACTGTGCGCAGTGACGGTGACATTTCGGTGGGGGACGCCGTCGAGCAGGCCTTCGGCCCGGCGGTCGTCGACCGGCTCGTCGAACCACTGCTGGGCGGGGTGTACGCAGGCGACGCGCGTTACCTCTCGCTGCGAGCGTGTGTACCGGCGCTGTACGACGTCGTCCACCGCGGTGGCTCCCTGCAGGAAGCCGCGGCGAATGCGACCCGTCATCCGGCGGCGCCGGACGATGACGACCAGCCGCCGGTGTTCGCCGGCCTACGCGGCGGGATCGGTTCTTTGCCGATGCTGCTTGCTGATGCGCTGGCGGCCGAAGGAGCCATCGTGCGCACGTCGACCACCGTCACCGGGGTCGATCGGGACGGCGAACAGTGGCGACTCGTCCTGGCCGACGGCACCACGATGCATGTCGAGGCAATCGTCTTCGCCACCCCTGCGCCGGCGGCGGCGAAGTTGCTCAACCCGCTCGCGCCGCAGGTAGCAACCGAATTGCGCGCGATCGAGTACTCCTCGATGGCTGTCGTCACCTACGCCTTCCCGGTCCAGATCGCGCCGGCCCTCGGTGAACGTTCGGGGTTCCTGGTGCCTCCGGTGGAGCAGCGCCGGATCAAGGCGTCCACCTTCAGTTCGCTGAAGTGGCCGTGGCTGGGCCAGGAGCGAACCGACCTCGTCTTCGTCCGCGTCTCGGCCGGACGCTTCCGAGAGGCACACACGCTCCAGCGGTCCGACGCGCAACTGGCTGCGGACGGCATCGCCGAACTACGCGCCGCGCTCGGCGACATTCCTGCTCCCGTCGCGGCACACGTGCAGCGATGGGGTGGCGGATTGCCGCAGTACGCCGTCGGGCACGTCGATCTGGTGGCGCGGATCCGTGACGAACTTGCCGCTCTGCCGGCGGTTTCCGTCGCCGGAGCTGCCTACGACGGCGTCGGCATCCCGGCCTGCATCGGTTCCGGCCGGACGGCAGCACGTAACGTTCTCGCTCAGTTGAACCCCACCGGAATCACGTAAAGGACGGTCATGACCGACCAGGTGCACCACCAGCCCACCGAAGAAGAAGCCGAGGCGATCAACGCCAACATCGAGTACGCGATGTACTCGGTGTTCAAGGCTGTACGACCCAAGCCCGCCAACCTCAAGAAGGCGGTGAAGGAGGCCGAGAAGTTCGTCGCCGGCCTGCAGGACAAGGGCGTCACGGTCCGCGGTCTGTACGACGTCGGGGGTCTGCGCGCCGACGCCGACCTGATGATCTGGTGGCACGGAGCGAGCGTGGAGATCCTGCAGGACGCCTACCGCGGTTTTCTGGCCACCGAACTCGGCAAGAGCTTCGACCCGGTCTGGTCGAACGTCGGACTGCACCGGGCCGCAGAGTTCAACCGTGGCCACGTGCCGGCGTTCCTGTCAGGTGAGCCGGCCCGGCAGTACGCGTGTGTGTACCCGTTCGTGCGCTCCTACGACTGGTACGTCCTGCCCGAGGAGGACCGCCGTCGCATGCTGCGCGAGCACGGCGAGGCCGCCCGCGACTACGCCGACGTGCGCGCCAACACCATTTCTTCGTTCGCGCTCGGTGACTACGAGTGGCTGCTGTGCTTCGAGGCCGACGAACTGCACCGCATCGTCGACCTCATGCGCGAACTACGCGCCGTCGACGCACGCCTGCACGTGCGTGAGGAAGTGCCCTTCTTCACCGGGCCGGCGACCAACCTCAAGGACCTCGCCGACCGGATGCGCTGAGCGTCCGGTCGGACACGAAAGGAGGCCTTCGCGATCATCGCGAAGGCCTCCCTTCGAGAGCAGATCAGTTCTGTGGTTCGAGCGTCAGGCTGACCGAGTTGATGCAGTACCGCTGGTCGGTCGGTGTCGGGTAGCCCTCGCCCTCGAACACGTGTCCGAGGTGCGAATCGCAACTGCCGCAACGCACTTCGGTGCGCACCATGCCCATCGAGCGGTCCTCGATGAGGTTCACGTTGTCGTCCTGCGACGGGGCGTAGAACGACGGCCAACCACAGTTGCTGTGGAACTTGGTGGTGCTGCGGAACAGTTCCACACCGCACGCGCGACAGCTGTACACGCCCTCGGTCTCGGTGTCGGTGTACTCGCCCGTGAACGGTCGTTCGGTACCACCCTCGCGCAACACTGCGTACTCCGCCGGGCTGAGCTGCTCGCGCCACTCCTGGTCGGTCTTGCTCACCTTGGCCATGACGTCTCCTTCGTCTCGATTCAGCTCGTGCAACACCGTCCGGCGGCCGCTGATTCCGACGGGTGCCGATCGATCAGGATGCTGCGGTGGACCCCTTCGCCGCCTTGCTGATCTTCCGCTTACGACGGGGGTGGGCCGCACGACCAGCACGGGGCACGGAGCCGCGTATTGGACGCGCTGGGCAGTACTGCCCATCAAGACCGCCTCGCTGAGACCGCGACTGCCGCTCGCCATGACCACGAGTTCGGCATCGCCGGCGACAGCAGCGCGGACGATCTCGGTGGACGGCGTGCCGCTGCGGATCTTCTTGCGGACGACGGTGTCCTGCCAGTCCGCGAACTCCGCTGCCACCACGTCGACCGCGGCGGCGGCCGCGGCGCGGAACGACTGCTTCTCCATGGCGACCGGCGCCTTGGCACCCTGCGAGATCTCGTCGATGAACGGCAGCGAGGCGAGGGGGCGAATGACCGCGAGCACCGAGATCTCGGTGATCTTCTCCTCGTCGGCGAAGGTCTTGAAATAACGAGCCGCCCGCAGCGACTGTTTCGATCCGTCGGTCGCGATGATGACGTGCACGGTCAGGCCTCCAGGTCCTTCAGGTCGTCGCCGGATCGGTCCCGGCTTCCGGTGAGTCGCTCGATGACGAACAGCACCAACCCGATTCCCAGCAGAGCGGCGCAGTAGATCAACGAACTCGAGTCGTCCCAGATCACGTATCCGAGGATGACGAAGTTGGCGATGATGCCGACGTACAGCAACGCCCGAGGTGCTCTGAACCCGCCCGAGGTGCGGTCGTCCTTGTCCAGTTTGATCGCCGAGACGATCACCAACGCGTAGATCAACAGCGTGAACAGGACAGTGACATTGGCCAGCTTCTCCAGGTCGGCGGGGGAGACGAGGAGGCCACCGATGACCAACAGGGAGAAGATCGTCGCGATCCACGGCACCTGACGGCCGCTCACCTTGGCGAAGAATCCGGGGACGACGTCCTCGCGCGCCATGCCGTAGAGGATGCGCGACTCGGTGACGAGGCAGACCAGGCAGGTGTTGGTGATGGCGACCATCGCGATGATCGCGAACATCGTGGTCATTACCTCGAGTGAGATGGGCAGCACGTCGGTTCGGACGACCTCCATCAGCGCGGCTTCGGACTCCGACAACTTCGCGATCGGCACCGAGATCGCAGCCGTGATGGCGATCACGACGTAGAGCACGCCGGCGGTCGCCATTCCTGCGATGAGCGCCTTGGGGAAGGTGCGGACCGGGTCGCGGGTCTCCTCGGCGACATTCGCGGCGTTCTCGAAACCGGTCATCGCGAAGAAGGACAACGCCACACCGGCAAGCAGGCCGAGGGCGGGGTTGTCACCGACGGAGAACTCGGTCAGGACGTTGAAGTTCGAATCGCCCTTGCTGACCACGATCGCACCGATGATCAGGACGATGATGAGGCCGGCCACCTCGATGAAGGTCATGACCATGTTCGCAACGACCGATTCGGTGATGCCGATGGCGTTGATGATCGCGAGCATCACGATGAAGCCGAGCGCGACGATGAGGCTGGGTGCTTCCTTCCAGATCTCGTTGAAGTACTTCGCGAAGCCGTTGGCCAGCGAGCCTGCGGCGGCGAAGCTGGCCGAGAGCATGCAGAACGTGATGAAGAAGGTGAGGGGCTTCTTGCCGAACGCTTTGTGCACGTACAACGCTGCGCCGGCGGCCTGCGGGTACTTGGTGACCAGCTCGGCATACGCCAGGCCGGTGATGGTGGCGACCGTGACACCGACGGCGAACGCGGTCCAGAACGCGCCACCGACGGCGGCGGCGACCAGCCCGATCAGGACGTAGATGCCGGACCCGAGCACGTCCCCGAGCACGTAGAAGTACAGCAGCTTGCCCGAGATGCTCTGGTTGAGCTCGGAATCCTCGTTCGGTGATGGTGACTCATCCAGTGTTGCGGTGTCCGACGTCATCTGCGGCCCCTCGCACTTGGTCCGTGCCCAAGCGCTGGAAACGCCGGGCGTCCGGCCATCTTGTCAAGACAGCCGGACGCCTGGGTCCGATGCGAGCAGCGGGATCCTGCTGGTGAGAACTACCGGGTCACCTGCACGGGCAGACGGACGACCTGCGGGTCGTGGTCGGAATCCTGGTCGTGGAACTCGGCATTCGTGTGGACGATGTCGTAGGAGTAGCGCTTGTTGGCCATCGTGCGCACCAGGTTCCGGCTGAGCAGGATGTGGTCGAGCACCTGGCTGTTGCCCTGGAACACATAGGTGTACCGCTCGGGCGCCGGCAGCGTCCGCGGCAGATCGGTCAGTGCGCTCGAACCGGACCCCACCAGGATGTCGGTGGTGCGGCTGAACTCGAAGTCGTTGATGTCACCGAGGACGATGACGTTCGCGTTCGGGTCGGCGGCGAGCAGCTTGTCGACGAATCCACGCACCACCTGTGCCTGGCTGTGTCGCTGGGCCTCCGAACCACGCACCGGCTGCTGGAAGCGGCCGAACAGCGGGTCGTCGCCACCTTTGGATGCGAAGTGGTTGGCGATGACGAACACACTGCGGTCGTTGTAGCTGAACTGTCCGACCAGCGGCTTGCGCGAGTTGTCCCACGCGGCGTTGCCGACGTCGATGCGTCCCGGAGACTGGGTCAGTGAGGTGCCGCGGCCGGTGCCGACGACGTCCGTCGAGGTGTTCGCGGTTGCACCGGGCTTGTCGACGAACCAGACGCCTCGGTCGGTGCGGAACAGGAAGACCTGGCGGATGTTGCCTCCCGGCTGGCCACCGTCGGTCAGGTTGTTCGGATTGACCCACTTGGCCTCGTACGCCGGTCCACCGGCCGCTTTGATGGCGGCGATCAGCGTGTCGCTGGTCGCGGTCGAGTCGACCGTGCCGTCGTTGCGAGAGCCGCTGTTGTCCTGGATCTCCTCGAGCGCCAGGATGTCGGGCGACTTGAGGTTGGTGACGATCTGTCCGGCCAGCCGTGAGTACTTGTCCGCAGGGTCGGACGGCGCGAGGTTCTCGACGTTGAACGTCGCGACAGCCATCTCGTTGCCGCGCGGGGACGCGGTGACCTCACGCTGCAGGCCGTTGTCGGTCAGCATGCCGGGGTCGGTCGCGACCAGGGTGTAGTTGGCGAACGAGTAGTCCAGGACGCCCGTCGTGGTGCCGCTGAACACGTCGCCGACGTTCGCCGCACCGATCTGACCCTTGACGAGCGAGTCGTTGAGGATCAGCCGCATGGCGTTGGGGTGGGCATAGGAGCTGTACACGACGCCGCCGCGGGGTGAGTTGACCGCGTCGACGTTCTGGCCGGGAACGACCGGGGTTTCGCCGTAGCGCGTGTTCGTCGGTCCCACAGCGCGAGCGTCCTTCAGCGCCAGACGCATTCCTTCCATCGACTCGTTGAAATCGATGGCGTTCTGCGCGGGTTCGAACGGGACGCCGGGCAGTTCGATGTTGCCGGGGTCGCCGGCGAAGATCGTTTGCTGCGGAGCGACGCGGTCGACGCCGAGCACGACCGGCGCGGGCAGCGCAGCGGTGCCCGTGACGGTGACCGTCGGACCGTCGATTTCGGTGGTGGTCAGGTTGGTGGTGCCGCCCGAGCCGCCGGGGCGGTACTCGGCGACGGTACCGACAACAGAAACCTTGTCGCCCGCCTTCACCGTCGGTGCCGTCCGGGTGAAGACGTAGATGCCTTCGCTGGTCGAGTCGTCGCCGTCCGGAGTGAGCGACTGGATCCAGAAGCCGGAACTCTTGACCGCGGTGACGACGCCCTCGACGTCCTTGACCTTCGTGCCGGCCAGGGGGAGGTGTGTGAACTGCCCTGGATCTGCGCGACCGTTGCGACAGTGCCGTCGTCGGGCGGCGTCGGGCTGCAGTCCTGTTGTCCGGCAGCCGAATTGCGAGGACTCGGGGAGCCCACGGCGAAGTCGACCGAATTGTTGTCGGTGTCGGTGCACGTGGAGGTGCGTGCGACGGACGTCGGGTTGGAGGTGGCGGCAGCCGGGCTGCCCTCTGCGGTCGACGCGCTGCCCCATCCGAGCAGGTCGACGACCTTGCCGGACGGGTCGACGATCGCGACCCGTCCACCCGATGCGCTCATCGGAATGGTGCCGACGACGTCCGGCGTGGGCAGGGGAGTGGCCGACGTGTTCGCTCCGGATGCTTCCTTGACCAGGAAGCTCGTGGCCGGCGCGACCGTGCCGCTCAGCGGGGTGCGCTGGGCGGTGGTGCCGTTCGCCGACCAATACTGGACGCTCCAGCCATTCAAGTCGACCGGGGTACCGCTGAGGTTGTACAACTCGACGAAGTCGCTGTTGTGGACGGCGCCGGAGTTGCCGCCACCGCCGTACACCTCCGAGATGACGACGGACGAGGAGACGGCTTGAGCAGAGGGCGCAAGTGACACCGCGCCTGCGGCGGCGAGGGTGGCGGCAGAGCCTGCCACGGCGAGGCGGAACAACGAACGAGAAGGCATCGGGGCACTCCGGGGGAATTTGACTGGGTCTTGGGACGGGGCAGTTCCGACGCTAGGTCGTCCCGACGTCCTTCCCCTCCGGTTTCGGTGAATGTCCGGCAACGGTTCGGTCATGAGATGGCAAAGTCGCCGGGCCCAACTGTGCGAACCGCGGATCGGAACACCCGGGCTGCCGGCGTGCCAGGCCCCTAGGGTGAGTACATGGCAGCTGCGAAGCCGGTGATGCTCGAGGTCGACGGACCGGCCGGCGTCCGGACGGTGAAGATCTCCAGTCCGGACCGACTGATCTATCCCCAGGACGGGATCACCAAGCTCGACCTGGCGCAGTATCTGGTCGCCGTCGGCGAGGCGTTCATCCACGCCAACGGCAACAGACCCGTCGCGCTGGAACGGTTTCCGGAGGGCATCGAGGGGGAGCAGTTCTTCTCCAAGAACCCACCCCGCGGAGTACCCGAGTACATGCGCTCGGTCATGTGTACCTACCCCTCCGGACGCAAGCACCCGCAGTTGGTGCTCGACGAGCCGGCTGCCGCGGTGTGGTGTGCACAGATGAACACCGTCACCTTCCATCCGTGGCCGGTCTGCGCCGATGACAACGACAACCCGGACGAACTGCGCATCGACCTCGACCCGCAACCCGGGCGCGGTTTCAAGGATGCTGTCGAAGCAGCCTTCCCATTGCGCGACCTGCTCACCGAACTCGGCTACCAACCGCGAGTGAAGACCTCCGGCAACCGGGGAGTCCACGTGTACGCCTCGATCGAACCGACGCACGAGTTCCTCGACGTCCGCCACGGCGTCATCGGTATCGCTCGCGAACTCGAGCGCCGCCTGCCCGATCTGGTGACCACGGCGTGGTGGAAGGAAGAACGAGGCGAGCGAGTCTTCGTCGACTTCAACCAGGCGTGCCGGGATCGCACGATCGCCGGCGCATACTCGCCACGTCCTTTGCCCGGTGCTCCTGTCTCCATGCCGCTCACCTGGGAACGGCTGGCGGACGCCGACCCGCGCGAGTTCACCGTGCGCACCGCTCCCGGCATCGTCGAATCCGAAGGTGATGCGTGGGCCGATCGCGGCGAGCCCGGCGATATCGCTGCCGCGATCGCGTTGTGGGACAGAGACGTTCAGGAACGTGGGCTCGGCGAACTGAACTTTCCTCCCGATTATCCGAAGATGCCCGGCGAGCCGCGCCGCGTCCAACCGAGCAAGAAACGCAACGACCTGCCGGATCCCGAATTTCGATGAAGGGGTACCGATTCAGCCGGGTTTACGTTCACCGGAACCAGGTCTCGATCGCGCTCGGTCGGTGACCCTGCCTCACCACTCGACCGGCGGGTTGTGTCGGGCCTGCCCGAGCAGCCCATGGGGAGTTCTCCCCATGGTCACCCCGGCTGCCGATCGACAAGATGTTCGTGGGGGCAAGAGATCGGCGCCGGATCCTCGGGGGAGGTCCGGCGCCGATCTTCGTCCGGTGATGATCAGCGGCTGAGTACCGCGCCGAGGTCGTATGCCGGGGCACGCTCCACCTGGTCCAGCAGACACGATTCGGGGTCGCGATCGGGCCGCCAGCGCAGGAACGTCACGCCGTGCCGGAAACGAGAGCCCTCGAGTTGATCGAACTTCACCTCGACCACGCGCTCCGGACGAAGGCGTACGAACGACACGTCCTTGTTGCTGCTGAACCGCGACCGGTCGGTCTCGCCACGAACCGTCTCTCCCTCGTCGTCGGTGACCACGAGGTCGGAGAGTTCGTCGATCAGCTCCACCCGTCGCTTCGCGGTGAATGCAAGAATGCCGCCGACGTTGCGCAGGTTGCCGTCTTCGTCGTACAGCCCGAGCAGGAGCGAGCCGACTCCGTTGCCGCTCTTGTGAATTCGATAACCGAGCAGCACCGCCTCACACGTGCGGCTGTGCTTGATCTTCAGCATCGTGCGCTTGCCCGGCTCATATGGGCTGGTGACATCCTTGGCGATCACGCCGTCCAGACCGGCTCCCTCGAACTGTTCGAACCACTGCTGCGCGACCTGTGGATCCTCGGTCACGCGGGTCAGGTGGAAGGGGCCGTCGGTGGGCAGACCGTCGAGTGCCTCGACCAGCGCGGAGCGGCGTTCGGCGAACGGTTGTTCCATCAACGAGTCGCCGCCGGTCCACAGGCAGTCGAAGAAGATCACCTCGGCGGGTGTCTGCACCGACAGCTTGGTCACCCTCGAGGCGGCCGGGTGGATGCGCTGCCCGAGCGCTTCGAACGACAGGCGCTGCGCTCCCGGTGCGCCGGAGCGAACGACGATCTCGCCGTCCAGGACACACTGCTGCGGCAGCAGCCGACGAGCCGCTTCGATCAGTTCGGGGAAGTAACGGGTGAGCGGTTTGGAGCCACGCGACTCCAATTCGACCTCGTCCCCGTCCTTCACCAGAACACACCGGAAGCCGTCCCACTTGGGTTCGTACAAGTACCGCTTGGTGTCGTCGGGCTTGGGCACCGCGGGAGTGGCCTTGGCCAGCATCGGCGTGATCGGGGTCTCGAACGGCACGGTCATGCCCGCCATTGTGCTGCCCGGATGTCACGATGGACAGGTGCAGCCTCGCCACATCGTTCGTGCCGCCTCCATGCTCGGCGCCGGAGCCCTCATGGGGGCCGGAGCCGTCACGTCGGCTGCCGCCGTCTTCGCCCGCAAGGTGCTCACACCCGAGCCACCGGCCGACAAGAGCGTGATCAGGACGTTCAACGACCTCACGATCACCCTCGACGTCAACGACGAGACGGTTGCGCCCGGCCGCTACGGACTCTTCGTCGGTGGGTACGACACCCACGCCCGCATCGGGGACGTGCTCGCCGTGGAGGGCGAGGAGGTCACCCGTGAACTGCTCGGCGTCGACTTCGGTGAGCTCGATGCCGGACCGGCGCGGGTCAACGGCAGCTACTTCGTCGGACCGCCGGCGGACTCCCTCGGTATTGATCTGCACGAGGTGGTCTATCGCAGCCCGGTGGGGGAGATGCCGGCCTGGCGGATGGACGTGCCCGACTCCACCCGGTGGGCCGTCCTGGTGCACGGGCGCGGCGCGCTGCGCTCGGAGTGTCTGCGAGCGCTGCCGACCCTGCAACGTTGCGGCATCAATGCATTGATCATCAGCTATCGCAACGATCCAGGGGTTCCGTCCGGAGCCGACGGTCTGTACAACCTCGGCCTCACCGAGTGGCAGGACGTCGAAGCGGCCATGCGCTACGTCCTGGACGCGGGTGCCGCCGACATCCAGTTGTTCGGGTGGTCGATGGGTGGCGCCACCGTATTGCAGACCGTCGATCGATCGCCGCTGGCCGAGCACGTGAGCCGTATCGTGCTGGACGCCCCGGTGATCAATTGGCGGCATGTGCTGGCCTTCCACGCGGGGCTCAACAAGATGCCCGGTGTCGTCAGTCGGATCGGGCTCGACTTGATGCGAGGACCGTTGCACCGCAACCTGATCGGGTTGGCCGAGCCACTCGACGTCACCCGGGCCGACTGGGTCACCCGAGCGGAGGAACTGACGAAGCCGACGCTGCTGATCCACTCGGTCGACGACGACTTCGTGCCCTTCGAACCATCGCAGGATCTGGCCGACGCACGACCCGATCTGGTGCGTCTGGAGACCTTCGAGGTGGCACGGCATTGCCGGGAGTGGAATGTCGACAGTGAGCGCTGGGAGAAGGTCGTGCGTAACTTCTGTGCGCCGGCCTCAGCGCACTGACCAACGAGCCAGCAGCGTCGACTCGGATTCGATCAGTCCGACCAGCCTCGCGCGCAGGTCGAGCGGTGCTCCGTCGACCATCCGGTGGGCCGAGCCGCCCACCAACAACGGCGAGGTGGTCAGGCAGATCTCGTCGATCAGGTCGTCCCCGAGGGCGAGGCCCGCAATGGTCGGGCCGCCTTCGAGCAGCACGCGGTCGTAGCCGCGTCGGCGCAGACGGTGCAGAGCGGTTCGCACTCCGTCCGGGCCGCTGCTGTCGACCGCGAAGACGTCATCACGACCCATCGTGTCCATCCTCGGCGGCAGTTCGGCTTCGGTGCTCAGCACGGCCATCGCGGGGTGTTCCGGGCGCCCGGCACGCAGCGATCGCCACCGCTCGTCGGTGATCGGCGCGTCGTACTGCTCGGCGCGTGCGGTGCCTGCGCCGACCGCGATGACATCGGCCCATGCCCGCAGCATGTGGAAGACGAGCCCGTCGACGTCATTGTTGATCGACCCCGACCTATGATCCCCGCCGACAACCGAACCGTCTACTGTCGCAACAAAGTTCAGCCGCACGAACCAGCCGCGATCGACGCCGCATTCGTAGGCGTCCGGCAAATCACCGGGCGTGATTGCTGCGTGGTCGGGGAGCAGTTTCCTCATGTCGGTCATCCAATCGTGAGACCATCCCGTATGGCCAAGAAGAAGACGAAGAAGTCCGACAAGAAGTCGGAAAAGCAGCTCAACAAGTCCGGCGATCTCGCAGCCAAGATCACCGAGAAGCTCTGCGTCGCAGCAGGATTCGAGCTCAGCTCCCTGGATGCCTCGTCGACTCCCGGCTACAAGGGTGACAAGGCGGAAGCGGAGGAACTGCTCGCAGCGAGCGCCGCCGAGCTCGGCGAACTGCAGGAGCGCCTCTACGCCAACGGCCGCGACGGCGACGGCACGTCCGTCCTGTTGGTGATCCAGGGCATGGACACCTCGGGCAAGGGCGGGATCATGCGTCACGTCGTGGGAAGCATTGACCCGCAGGGAGTTTCGCTGACCTCTTTCAAGGCGCCGAACGCCGAGGAGCGCAAGCACCCGTTCCTGTGGCGGATCCGCAAGGCGTTGCCGAAACCTGGGATCATCGGTGTCTTCGACCGGTCGCACTACGAGGACGTGCTTATCGCACGGGTGCGCAATCTCGTTCCGGCCACTACCTGGCAGCGGCGGTACTCGCAGATCAACACCTTCGAGAAGTCGGTGACCGACAACGGCACCCGGATCATCAAGGTGATGTTGCACATCGACGCCGACGAGCAGAAGGCGCGCCTGATGGAGCGGCTCGATCGCAGCGACAAGTGGTGGAAGTTCAACCCGGGCGACATCGATGAGCGCGAGCTCTGGGACGCCTACCAGGAGGCCTACCAGGCCGCGTTGGACAAGACTTCCACCGACAGCGCTGCCTGGTACGTGGTGCCCGCGAACCGCAAGTGGTACGCGCGGTTGGCTGTCCAGCAGATCCTGCTGCACCACCTGCGTGAACTCGACCAGCCCTGGCCGGACGCCGACTTCGACGTCGAGGAACAGAAGGCGCGTCTCGAAGCGTCCTGAAGCCGACCTCCGCAGTGAAGGGCTCCCCGAGCGATCGGGGAGCCCTTCACGGGTTGTCAGGTCCGGTTCACTGCTCCTCGTCCGGGGTGCAGCTGAGCACCACGATGGACCGGCCGGCCAGGGTGAGTTCGTACCCCCCGGTGGCCACGCGCTCCTCGGTCTCATCGATGGCTTCGTCGGCGGTGTCGAGCACGACGCTCCACTCCGCGTCCTCGACCACGGTCGGGACGGTGAACGTCTTCTCCTGGTCGCCGGCGTTGAACAGCAGCAGGAAGTGGTCGTCGATGACCCGTCGCCCCTGGGGGTCCGGTGCCTGGATCGCTGCACCGTTGAGGAACACCGCGACCTCACGTGCCAGGCCGTTGCGCCAGTCGATCTGGGTCATGTGGTTGCCGTCGGGCGTGAACCAGCCAATGTCGCCGAGGGTGCTCTCACCGCCGTGTCCGGCGTCGCCGGAGAAGAACCGGCGCCGGCGGAAGGTCGGGTGCTCGCGACGTAGCGAGATGACCTTGCTCGCGAAGTCCAGCAGCGACTGCTCGTCCTCGTCGAGGTCCCAGTCGAACCACGCCAGTTCGTTGTCCTGGCAATACACGTTGTTGTTGCCGAGCTGCGTGCGGCCGAGTTCGTCGCCGTGAGCGAGCATCGGCACACCCTGGCTCAGCAGCAGCGTGGTGAGGAAGTTGCGCTGCTGACGCGCCCGCAGCGAGCGGACCTGCGGGTCGTCGGTCTCGCCCTCGACGCCGCAGTTCCAGGACCGGTTGTGCGCCTCGCCGTCGTTGCCGCCCTCGCCGTTGGCCTCGTTGTGCTTCTCGTTGTAGCTGACCAGGTCACGCAACGTGAAGCCGTCGTGGGCGGTGATGAAGTTGATCGACGCGATCGGACGGCGTCCCGAGTGTGCGTACAGGTCGCTGGATCCGGTGAGGCGAGAAGCGAATTCGGCCAGTGTCGATGGCTCACCGCGCCAGAAGTCACGGACGGTGTCGCGGTACTTGCCGTTCCACTCGGTCCACAGCGGCGGGAAGTTGCCGACCTGATAGCCACCGTCGCCCAGGTCCCAGGGCTCTGCGATCAGCTTCACCTGACTGATGATCGGGTCCTGTTGGATGATGTCGAAGAACGCCGAGAGGCGGTCGACCTCGTGGAACTGTCGCGCCAGCGTGGCGGCGAGGTCGAACCGGAAACCGTCGACATGCATCTCGGTGACCCAGTACCGCAGCGAGTCCATGATCAGCTGCAGCACGTGCGGGCTGCGCATCAGCAGGCTGTTGCCGGTGCCGGTGGTGTCGTAGTAGTGCGCCGGGTCGCTGTCGACCAGCCGGTAGTAGTGGGCGTTGTCCAGGCCGCGGAACGCCAGCGTCGGACCGAGCTGGTTGCCCTCGGCGGTGTGGTTGTAGACGACGTCGAGGATGACCTCGATGTCGGCGGCGTGCAGCGCCTTCACCATCGCCTTGAACTCCGTGACCTGCTGACCTTCGCTCCCGCCGGCGCTGTACGCGTTGTGCGGCGCGAGGAAACCGATGGTGTTGTAGCCCCAGTAGTTCGACAGGCCCTTGTCGACCAGGGTCGAGTCCTGGACGAACTGGTGCACCGGCAGGAGTTCGACCGCCGTCACGCCGAGTTGCTGCAGGTGGTCGATGATCGCCGGGTGCGCGACGGCGGCATAGGTGCCGCGGATCTCCTCGGGCACGTCCGGGTGGGTCATCGTCAGGCCCTTGACGTGCATCTCGTAGATGACGCTGTCGTGGTACTCGTGCCTGGGCGGACGGTCGTGGCCCCAGTCGAAGAAGGGGTTCACCACCACCGAGAGCATCGTGTGGTCGAGCGAGTCGTCGTCGTTGAATGCGTCCGGGTCGTCGAAACGGTAGGAGAAGAGCGACTCGTCGCCGTCGATCTGCCCGTCGATCGCCTTCGCGTACGGGTCGAGCAGCAGTTTCGAGGGATTGCAGCGGTGGCCGAGCTCGGGGTCGTAGGGGCCGTGCACCCGGAAGCCGTACCGCTGACCGGGCTGCACCCCGGGCAGGTAGGCGTGCCAGACGTGTCCGTCGACCTCGGTCAGATCGATGCGCTCCTCGTCCCAGGTCTGTTCGCCGTCCTCACCCGGCTCTTCACCGGGTGTGAGCAGGCACAGTTCCACCCTTTCGGCGACGGAGGAGAAGATTGCGAAGTTGACGCCAGAACCGTCGAAGGTGGCGCCGAGCGGATAGGGCTGTCCCGGCCAGATGTCCATGGCACGCCATTGTGGTGCACGGCGGGAGCCGTTCTGACCATTACCGTGGGTGACATGTGCTTCACGGGGTCGGCGTCCGGGGCGTGCGGGTGAGTCCGCGCAGCCGCGCAAGACGCGCACTCGGGCGGATCCCAGGGGCACTCGCGCTGGCACGTCTGACCCGCGAAACCGTGCGTTTGTGCATGCGATACCGGGTGACCGGCCTGGCGGCGGAAGCCGGTTTCTTCGCCCTCCTGTCGTTCCCGCCGCTGGTGTTCGGATTGCTCGGCGGGGTCGGTTATCTCGGTGGGTGGATCGGTGAGAACGCTGTGACTCGTGTCACCGAGGCGATCGAGGCCTACTCGTCCCAGTTCCTCACCGAGAACTCGTTGCGTGATGTCCTGATGCCCACGATCTCCGACGCGCTGCGCGGCGGAAGACCCGACGTCATCTCCGCCGGTTTCCTGTTGTCGCTCTGGTCGGGATCACGTGCACTCAACGTGCTGCTCGACACCGTCTCGATCATGTACGGGCAGGGCGGCAAACGAGGCATAGTCCGCACCCGGTTGATGAGCCTCAGCCTGTACTTCGTCACGCTCGCCTTCGGGGCCGTCGTCGTGCCGTTGATCGTCATCGGGCCGCAGTTGCTCAGTGAATGGCTGCCGGCGCGACTGCAGGTGCTGATGGTCTTCTACTGGCCGCTCGTCGGCGGCTTGACGATCCTCGGGTTCGCAACGCTCTTCTACGTCGCCACGCCGATCAAGACGCCCTGGGTACGCGACCTCCCGGGGGCCGTTCTCACCCTGATGATCTGGGTGCTGTCGGCCATGGCGCTGCGCTTCCTGCTCGGTGCGTCGGTCGGTAGCACCAGCATCTACGGGCCGCTCGCGGCGGCGATCGTGGTGCTGATCTTTCTGTACTTCCTCGGCATCGCGGTGCTCATCGGTGCAGCGCTGAACGCCGCCACGATGAAGCTATGGCCGGTCGAAGAGTTCTCGCCGGCTCATCACCGGGCCCGCGAACTGCTCAGCGACGGTGTGTCACGAACCCGTGCCCGGATGAACGACGTCAGGACGGGACCGATCCCGCTGACCCGCAACGGATCCGCCGGCAAGAAGGTCAACCCAGCACCCGCCGCGCGGTCACAAGATCCGGACGACGAAGAGTTCCCGACTAATCGGAAGGCAAGCACCGATGGCGACGGCGACACACCCGCACCCCGGCTGGATTCGGCGGCGTCCATCGGTTAGCCTCATGCACCGCACCTGAAAGCGTTTCGACAAGCGCACCTTCAGGCGCACGCGGACATAGCTCAGTTGGTAGAGCGCAACCTTGCCAAGGTTGAGGTCGCCGGTTCGAGCCCGGTTGTCCGCTCTGGTCTCGCCTTGTCGTGAGATCTCCGGTGGCGTGGCCGAGAGGCTTAGGCAACGGCCTGCAAAGCCGTCTACACGGGTTCGAATCCCGTCGCCACCTCGGGCGATTGGCGCAGCGGTAGCGCGCTTCCTTGACACGGAAGAGGTCACTGGTTCAAACCCAGTATCGCCCACCAGTACGCAAGCAGGTCCCGGTCGTTCTCGGCCGGGACCTGCTGCGTTTTGGAGTCGTGCTCAGTGCGAGGGCTCGTCCTCGGGCGGTCGGACCCCGGCGACCTCGAAGAGTTCACGCCGCCCGGCGATATGGTCGGCGCGCGTGCGCCGCACGGTGATCGTCAGCCGGTGCACGGTCACCACGGCGACCACCCAGCCGATGCCGAGGAACCACGCCGCGATCACGTCGGTGAGCCAGTGGTGCCCGAGATAGACGCGGGACAGACCCATGGTGATCGTCATCGCCGCCGTCAGGAGCACCGTGGCGACGCGGGCCCAGGTGCGGTGCGACCAGACCAGCAAGACGTACGCCGCGATGCCCATCATCACCGTCATGTTCAGGGTGTGGCCGGACGGGAAGGACGGCGAGGACTCGAAGGGCGGCACCGCGAGCTGCGTCGGCGGGCGCAGGCGGGCGGTCGCTTCCTTGCCGAGGACGGTCACCAGCAGCGATCCCGTCATCGCGATTCCCATGAGCACGGCCGGCGTCCGACGGCGCCACAGCAGGCACAGCAGGGCGGTCAGTACTACGCCGAGGATCGGGCCGCCGACCTTTCCACCGATGTCGGTGAAGTGCGTGACTGCAGCGTCGGCACCGGGGGAGCGCCACGAAACCATCCGGTCGAGCACCGGGCGGTCCCACCCGGCGACTCCGTTGTGGTCGAGCACGTTGTCGTACACCTGCGCTGCGATCGCCTGCGAAGCACCGAGCAGGAGGACGCCCAGCGCGGCCGTGATCAGGGCTGCGAGGGAGAGACTGCCGTCCGCGGAGTACCGGCGAATCGTGCGCTCCAGCCACCGGAAGGCACGCAGCAACAGTCTGCCCGCCCATGTCGTCCAACGGCGGAGGTCGCGTGAACCGATCGACTCGACGGCTCGGGGAAATGCGGTTCGCGCACCGGACTCGGTCTCGGGCCCCGGTGTGGCATCGGCTGGTTCGGGCATGCCATCCATTGAACCCTTCCGTGGCCCGAAGGACTCGTTTTGGAGAGTGGGCGAACTGTCGGGTATTGTCTTCCCGTTGCCCGCAAGGGCACAGGCGGACATAGCTCAGTTGGTAGAGCGCAACCTTGCCAAGGTTGAGGTCGCCGGTTCGAGCCCGGTTGTCCGCTCTCTTCATTTCCAAGGGCGATTGGCGCAGCGGTAGCGCGCTTCCTTGACACGGAAGAGGTCACTGGTTCAAACCCAGTATCGCCCACCATGAGCAAGAGGCCCCGGCATGAGCCGGGGCCTCTCTGCTCGTCACAACCGCATACCCCGGAGGCCGCAGGGGTGGTTGACTTGGCAACGACGCCCCGGCCCGGATCGGGTACCCAGATGGGCTCGGCGCCAAGGAGGTCGGTAGTGCCCGGTGAACACGCAGAGTTCGACGGGCTGTCGGCCAGAGGCGTCGCGGAGATCCGCCACGACGCCGAAGCGCTGGACGAACCCGGCGTGTGGGTGGTCGTGATCACTTTCGAGGGGCAACTCACCGCCGTCCGGATGCAACATGTCGACCGGGTCGCTCGGCCCGCCGTTCGAGCGACCCGGTCGACGCCGGCCGCCGACAACGGTGAGCATTCCTGGCGCAGTTCGCTCAGCCATGCGCAGTACGAGGCTGCGGTCGAGGAGGTCCGCCGCCGCGTCGCCCTCGGAGAGGTCTACCAGGCGAACATCTGCCGGGTGCTGTCCCGCGATGTGCCGGCGACGTTCGACCTGGGGCGTCTGGCGGACGTCCTGCTGGCGGGAAACCCGGCCCCCTACGCCGCCCTGATCGACCTGCCCACAGCCGGACTCGAGATCGTCTGTGCCAGTCCGGAGCTGTACCTCGAGCGGGACGGCGACCGGCTTGCATCGGCGCCGATCAAGGGCACCGCCCCGACCGAGCAAGAGTTGCTGCCGAAGGACTTCACCGAGAACGTCATGATCACCGACCTGGTGCGCAACGACCTGGCACCGGTCAGCGTGCCGGGCACGGTCGAGGTCGACGGCTTGTGCGCGGTCGAACAGCATCCCGGCCTGGTCCACCTGGTCTCGACCGTGCGTTCGCGGCTGCGTCAAGGAGTCGGCTGGCCGGACATCCTCGGTGCGTCGTTCCCGCCCGGGTCGGTGTCAGGTGCGCCGAAAATCACTGCCCTGCATGCAATTCGGGATCTCGAGCGAGTGTCGCGGGGACCGTACTGCGGTGCCATCGGGTACGTCGACAACGAGACTGCCACCGCCCGGTTGGCGGTGGGTATTCGTACCTTCTGGATGCAGTCCTTGCCCGGACGCCGGGTGCTGAAGTTCGGGACGGGCGCCGGAATCACCTGGGGCTCCGACCCCGAGGCGGAGTGGTGTGAAACGCTGCTCAAGGCGAGACGACTGATCGGGTTGGCCGAGGTCGCGTTGGAGGAGAGGACGTCATGACGGTTCGAGTGTGGGTGAACGGCGAGCTGGTCGGCGACCGAGCCAGCATCAGCGCGCTCGACCACGGCGTCACCGTCGGCGACGGGGTGTTCGAGACCTGCAAGGTCGAGAACAACGAGGTGTTCGCGCGGGAGCGGCACCACGACCGTCTCGACAACTCGCTCAAGGGCCTCGGTCTGCCGCCCGCGGACCGGGACCGGCTGGACGAGGGAATCGCCGCTGTCCTGTCAGAACCGTTGGAGTTCGGGCGTGTTCGTTACAGCGTGACGGCCGGCCCGGGACCGCTCGGCTCCGACCGTGACGACACCGAGGCGACGTACATCGTCCTTGCGGGGTCTGTGCCGCGTCCGCCGCGGACGACCGCGATCACGACCGTTCCGTGGACCCGGAACGAGAACAGCGCAGTCGTCGGACTGAAGACCACCTCGTACGCCGAGAACGTCGTCGCGCTGGCCTACGCGAAGGAACGCGGCGGCAGCGAGGCGATCTTCGCCAACACCCGCGGCGAACTGTGCGAGGGCACCGGCAGCAACATCTTCGTCGTCGTCGACGGCGACGTGCTCACCCCGCCGACCGACTCCGGCCTGCTGCCCGGGATCACCCGCGACCTCGCCATCCTCGCCGCTCGCGAAGAGGGCATCACGGTCAAGGAGGTCGCGCTGCCGCTGTCGATCCTCCAGACTGCAGATGAGGTGTTCATCACCTCGTCCACTCGGGATGTGCAAGCCGTGTCGCGCGTTGACGAACGGAACATGGACGCTCCCGGTCCCGTCACAGCGCGGGTCGCGGACGCGTTCCGGGCACGAGCAGCAACATTGGCGTGATGAAGAAGGAGACTGCAGTGGGGGAGCAGGTGGCGGACAAGCACGTCGTGTCCGGCGGCGACGGCGGGAGCACCGCCGTGGCGCCGAAGCGACGCGCGGACGGGGCCTTCGAGGAGCCGTTCTCACCCAAGACATACAAGTTCGCCTGGCGTCGCAAGCTCGCGGCGAACCCGGTCTCCAACCACACCTACCGAATCGTGGTCGGTGTCGTCGGGTTCATCGTGACCGGCATCGGCGTCGTCGCCATCCCGTTCCCGGGTCCGGGCTGGTTGATCGTCTTCCTCGGCCTCGGCATCTGGGCGACCGAGTTCATGTGGGCCGCGCGTCTGCTCAACTTCGCCCGGGAGAAGGTCGAAGCCTGGAACGACTGGATGCGTCCGAAACCGTTGTGGTTCAAGGGCATTGTCGCGTTGCTGACGTTCGCGTTCGTGTGCTTCGTCGTCTGGCTGACCCTCAAGCTCGGCGGCATTCCCGGCTTGTTGCCCGGCTCGGCCAAGGACTTCCTGCAGCAAATGCCCGGCCTCGGCTGAGCGCACAGGCCCGATTAGGCGGCGACTTGAACGGCGGGTAAAGTACTTCCTCGCAGCCCGGGCGGGCTGTGATCCGCACGGATGTATAGCTCAGTTGGTTAGAGCGTTCGCTTCACACGCGAGAGGTCAGGGGTTCGAGTCCCTTTACATCCACCGACATGCACTGAAGGACCCGCCACGTTTTGGTCGGGTCCTTCAGTGTTCGGTCAGTCGGCAGCGTCCGTGAATGCAGCGAGCACTTCGGCGGTGATCGCTGTCATCGCCGATTGCGCGGCCCTGGTGTCGCCACGCCAGATGGCGTCCGCGACGTCCTCGTGCGCGTCCAGCGCCTCCGGCTTGGGCTGCTGGGGCATGAGGGACAACTGCGTGCGACCGATGAGCACGACCTCAACGAGATCCGCCATCGCGGCGAAGAGGTCGTTGCCGCTCGATTCCAGGATCATCCGGTGCATCCGGATGTCGAGGGTCATGAACTCCTCCAGGCGTCCGGCCTCGCCCAGTTCACGCATCCGGGCAGCAAGCGGGGGGAGGGCTGCGCGGGCCTCGACGGTTGCCAGGCGGGCGGCCGCACCGGCTGCGGCCGGCTCGACGACGTGCCGCAGCTCAGTGAGATCGCGCAACTGCTTGGGGCGGTCGGTCGAATGCAGGCGCCAGTCGATCAGGGTGGGGTGCAACGCATTCCAGCCGGCGCGGTCCTGCACGACGATGCCGACCCGGCGACGCGAAGTGACCAGGTGCAGCGTCTCCAGTTCGCGGACGACCTCGCGGGCCACGGTGCGCGAGATCCCGAAGCGGCGTTGCAGGTCGTCCAGCGTCATGCCGGCGTCGACCGCGATTCTGCCCTCGATGATCTCGATGCCGAGTTCGCGCGCGGGCGCGCGGTGCAGCAGCGGCGCGGACGGCGTCCGGACGGCCTGCCCGATACCCGACATCGGCGTCCCCTTTCGGCTTCTCTCGGCAACTGCTCTCGGCCTGGTGAATGCGACCGAGCCTACGTCGCGGCGCCACGCCCGTATTAAAAATACTCATATTGCTTGATTAAGTACTACGAATAACTCTACAGTCGTGTGACCCACCCCACGTGATTCATCACACTCGACGAAGGATCCTCGATGTTCCTGACCGCAGAAGAGGTGCAGCCCGCATACAGCTCGGGCGTCCTGCTCCTCATCGCCGCAGCGGCGGTGGCAGTTCTGCTCCTGCTGATCATGCGTTTCAAGTTGCACGCCTTCGTGGCGCTCGTGCTGGTCAGCTTCCTGACCGCCCTGGCCACGAAGGTTTCGTTCGAGAAGGTCGTGCCGACCTTGCTGGACGGGTTCGGATCGACGCTCGCGAACGTCGCCCTCCTGGTCGGGTTCGGCGCGATGATCGGACGACTGCTGGAAGTGACCGGCGGTGCTCAGGTGCTCGCCGACACCTTGATCGCACGATTCGGCGAGAAGCGCGCACCGCTCGCGCTCGGTGTCGCCTCGCTGCTGTTCGGATTCCCGATCTTCTTCGACGCCGGCCTGGTCGTCATGCTCCCGATCATCTTCTCGGTCGCCCGTCGCTTCGGCGGCAGCGTGCTGACCTACGCGCTGCCTGCCGCGGGTGCGTTCGCGGTGATGCACGCGTTCGTCCCGCCGCACCCCGGCCCGGTCGCCGCAGGTGAGTTGCTCGGCGCCGACCTCGGCCTCGTCCTGGTGCTCGGCATCATCATCGGTCTGCCGACTTGGTACATCTCCTCCTACCTGTTCGGTCTCTGGGCGGGCAAGCGCGTCCACATCCCGGTGCCGGAGCTGCTCTCCGGTGGCGACGTCGAGGAGGGCAAGGCCGGTGGGTCGAAACCGTCGTTCGGCCTCGTGCTGTTCGTGCTGTTGCTGCCCCTGGTGCTGATCTTCCTCAACACCGGACTGAACACGTTGGCCACCAACAAGACGATCGACGGTGACGCGACGTGGGTTCGCCTGCTGCGCATGTTCGGTCAGACCCCGATCGCTTTGCTGATCACCGTGCTGGTCGCGATGATCCTGCTCGGCATGGGACGCCGCTCGAAGGCCGACATCGAGGAGATCGTCAACGGCGCACTCGGCCCGGTCTGCGCGATCATCCTGATCACCGGTGCCGGTGGCATGTTCGGTGGCGTCCTTCGCGCCAGCGGCATCGGCCAGGCGCTGGCCGGCTCGCTCGAGTCGACCGGTCTGCCCGTCATCGTCGCCGCGTTCGTGGTGGCGACCGCACTGCGCGTGGCGCAGGGTTCGGCGACAGTCGCCCTCACCACGACCGCCGGGCTCATGGCGCCGACGGTGGCTGCGACCGGCGGACTGTCCTCGATCGACCTGGCCTGCATCGTCATCGCGATCGCCGGTGGCGCGACCGTGTTGTCCCACGTCAACGACTCCGGCTTCTGGCTGGTCGGTCGGTTCCTCGGCATGGACGAGAAGACCACGCTGCGCACCTGGACCGTCATGGAGACGCTCATCGGTGTCGTCGGCTTCACCTTCGCCGCTCTCGTGAGCGCGATCCTGTGACCGTGGGCGTGCGCCACGCTGTCCTGATGGGTGTGTCCGGCAGCGGAAAGACCACGGTCGCCATGGGCGTCGCCCGGGAACTGGGATGGGAGTTCGGCGAGGCCGACCTGTTCCACCCCGAGGCGAACGTGGAGAAGATGCGCGCCGGCACCCCGTTGGACGACGACGACCGGCTGCCGTGGCTGCAGACCTTGGCCGACTGGATCGCCGAGCGGGACGCCGCCGGCACCAGCACCGTCCTGGCCTGTTCGGCTCTGCGTCGTCGCTACCGGGACATCCTGCGCAGCAGCGGGGCCCAACTCGACTTCGTCCACCTCGCCGGGTCGAAGGAACTGATCGGTTCGCGACTCGTCGCTCGCCAGGGTCACTTCATGCCGGGAAGTCTGCTCGATTCCCAGTTCGCGACGCTCGAGCCGCTGGAGGAGGACGAGGCGGGAATCACCCTCGACCTCGCGCACACACCGTCCGAGCTCGTCGCGCTGGCGGTTGAGTACCTGCGCGCCGGATGATGCGCGCACGAAGGCCCGGGACGTTGGTCCCGGGCCTTCGTGGTGCCGCGGGTGCACGATGGACTCATGAAGACCGTGCGGTTGGACGATGTGTATCCCGATGAGCGCGAGCGCGCCGGTGAGTCGAAGGTCGGTCGCAGCGCGCTGACCTTGAAAGGTGGCGGTGGCCAGACTCTCGGCCAGGTGCTGCTCACCATGAACGCCGGGTCGCAGTTGGCAGACCACAACAACCCTGGTGAGGCGACCCTGCTGGTCCTGTCCGGTGAGGTCACTCTCGGCTGGGCGGACGGGTCCGCCCGACTGAAGGCGGGGGAGTACACGGTCATCCCGCAGACCAAGCATCGCCTCGATGCGCACGCCGACAGCGTTGTCCTGCTGTCCGTGGCGCGGACGGGCTGAACCCTCAGGCCGCGGCAGCGCAGAGCTGGGCGTCCCACAGACGTGCGTAGTGGCCCCCGCGCAGCAACAACTGCTCGTGGGTGCCCTGCTCGGCGATGCGTCCCCGGTCGAGTACGACGATGCGGTCGGCGTCGCGGACGGTCGACAGGCGGTGCGCGATGGTCAGCGTCGTGCGCCCGGCGCCGGCCGCGTCCAACGCGCGTTGCACGGCGCGTTCGGTGGAGTTGTCCAGCGCCGAGGTGGCCTCGTCCAGCACCATAATCTTCGGATTGCGAAGAATGGTGCGCGCCAACGCGATCCGCTGCTTCTCACCGCCGGAGAAGCGGTACCCGCGAGCACCGACGACGGTGTCGTAACCCTGCGGGAGTGACTCGATCAGTTCGTGTACCTGCGCTGCCCGGGCTGCTTCGATCATCTGGTGGTCCGTGGCATCCGGACGGGCGTACCGCAGGTTGTCGGCGACCGACGCGTGCAACAGGTAGCTCTCCTGGCTGACGACACCGACCAGGCCGGCGATGTCGGTCAGACGCAGGTCGCGCAGGTCGTGGCCGTCGATGAGGACCCGCCCGTTCGTCGGGTCGTGCAGACGTGAGACGAGGGCTGCCAGGGTGGACTTGCCCGAGCCGGTGGCGCCGACGACCGCGACCGTCGACCCCGCCGGGACGGTGAGGTCGATGCTGTCGAGAGCGGGGCGGTCGGCGTCCGGATAGGTGACGGTGACCCCGTCGAATCTGATTTCACCGCGCGCCCGATCGGTCTGCAGCGGGGCCGGATCGGCCGGGTCGTCGATCTCGACGGGAAGGTCGAGGTATTCGAAGATGCGGCTGAACAGCGCCATCGAGGTGACCACTTGGGCGCCGACGTTGAGCACGCCCATCAGGGGTCGGAACAACTGGGTCTGCAGTGCGACGAAGGCGACCAAGGTGCCGATCGTCATGCCGCCGCCGGTGGCTGGGAGTCCGGCCGCGAGGTAGATGAGGGCGGGGATCGCGGAGAAGATGATCGCCATCGTGCCCATGCGCCAGCGTCCGGCGAGCTGTGACTGCACCTCGAGTTCGGTGAGGGTGGTCGAGGAACCGGAGAACCGCTGGGAGAGAGCGGGTCCGGAGCCGAGCGTCTTGGCGAGGATGACACCGTTGATCGACAACGACTCCTCGATCTGGGTCTGCATGTCGGCGAGCGTGCGCTGTGCCTTGCCTTGGATGGCACGCCGCTGGTGGGCGACGCGGCGGGTCAGCCAGATGGCCGGCGGCAGCACGACCAGGCTGAGCAGCGACAACTTCCAGGACAGGAAGGCCATCGCTGTGGCTGTGCCGACGGCGGTGGTGACATTCGATGCGATCGATGTCGCGGAGTCGGTGACGACCGCCTGCATCGCGCTGATGTCGTTGGTGACGCGGGATTGCACCTCACCGCTGCGGGTGCGGGTGAAGAAGCCGAGCGGCATCCGTTGCAGGTGGGCGAACAGGCGGGTGCGCAGGTCGTGCATCACCTGCTGGCCGATGCGGGTCGACAGCCAGGTCTGCAGGACGCCGAGCAGTTGGGTACAGACCGTGATCGTGAGCATGCCGCCGACCAGGGCCAGCAGCAGCGGCACGTTCTGGGCAGGGATCGCGTCGTCGATCAGGTGCTTCACCAGGAAGGGCGATGCGAGACCGATCAGGGAAGTGAGGACGATGAGCGCGCAGACAGCGGCGAGCCGGCTGCGGTAGGGGCGAAACAACGCCGCGATGCGCGAGAGTTCGACCGGGTGGTCATCGAGTTGGCGGACGTCGGAGGCGCTCTTGTGCGCCACGCGTCCGGGACCGCCGCGTCCTGAGGCGGTCATGGGTTGGGATCCGGCTGCCATGCGGACTCCCTTCGGTCGGAGATGTGCTGAGGTTACTTCAACATGTCGTAACCTCCACAATCGCTAGGATGTTCCCGTGCCTTCCCACGAGTCGTCCGAAGAACTGCCGCTGCGCCAACTGTTGATGCGTGTCGCGCACGTCTCCCGACGGGCGTGGCTCGCCGATCTGGAGCCGTACGGTCTGAGCCCGCACCTGGCTCGAGCGTTGAATGTGATTGCCGCGCAAGAGGATTCGGGCATGCGGGCAGCAGAGCTCGCGCAGCGTCTTCGGGTGTCCCCGCGTTCGGCGACGGAGGTCGTCGACGGACTGGCGGAGCGTGGCCTCGTGCTGCGCAGCCCTGATCCGGACGACCGTCGGGCCAAGGTGTTGTCGCTGACGGATGAAGGCGTCCGCTTGTGGCGCACCCTCGACACCTCGCGCCGCGAACGTGATGACGCGATGTTCGACGTCCTGAGTGCCGACCAACGCGAGGAACTGCGCGCGTTGCTCCTGGTCGTCCTGCGCTCCACCGACAGTGAGCTCGAGTGAGGCGCGACCGACCGGCAGGCGTGCTGGCGCCGGCCGGTCGACGGAGTTCCGTCCCGGATCCGGTTGCGTGAGATGGCTCATCGCGGTGAACTGCCCGGCGTCACGAAGTCGAGTTGCTGATCTCTTAGCCACTTTTCGGGTGCGGAGTTTGGCAACCTGGGTGCATACCCAGTTCCCGCGGCTGCGGCCGCGGGTGTGCCCATCCCACGAGGAGGACGACATGAGCAACTCCGGTCAGGCGAAGGACCTGTTCGACAAGGCCAAGAAGGCTGCGATCGGCGGCGTCGACAAGGTGAAGAAGGCTGCTGCCGAGAACCCCGACAAGGTGCGCGGGGGCATCGACAAGGTCACCCAGACGGCCGACAAGGTCACCAAGGGCAAGTACACCGACAAGATCCAGACTGCCGGCAACAAGGTCGAGGAAACCGTGCAGAAGCAGGCGCACAAGCCGACGCCGGGTGTGAACCCGACCGGCACCGACGCGACAGCCGACGGCGGATTCAGCACGGACGCCACCGGTACGACCGGCGCCCCCGGCACGGCGGGAGCGCCGGACGCCGGCACCGCGGGTCGCCGTCCGGGCCACGTGCCCGACCCGGTCGACCCGCTGGACCGCCCGGACCCGATCGACCGCCCGGGTCCGCTCAACTGAGTCTCGAATTGAAGAAGCCCGGGTGCCGAAAGGCGCCCGGGTTTCTTCGTGCCCGGGACGGGACGACATCGAGGTCGACGCCGTGCGGCGACTGGGTGGACGTGCTTTGCTGACGCGCGGGTCGATGTCGTTGGGGGAGAAGGACGAAGGGCTCCACCTCGAAGCGGTCATGGCGCGACACCAGCAGTTCGCGCAGCAACTGGTCACCGGCTGACCGTGCTGCGGGCGGTTGCCGGGGGACAGTGATATCCGGTCGAGAGCAACGTTGATCGACCGATAACCTTGCGGGGTTCAATCCGAACCCAGATCAAGGAGCACCACGTGTCCAGCCAGATCACCGTGTCCGTCGCCGGAAGCGAGCGAGCGGTGCAGCAGGGCACTACCGGCTCCGACCTGTTCGGCGGCGACCGCAGCGTCGTCGCGATGCGCGTCGACGGTCGGCTCCAGGACCTCTTCCGCGAGATCCCGGACGGCGCCGTCGTCGAGGCGGTCGACCTGTCCCAGCAGGACGGCCTCGACATCCTGCGCCACTCCGCCGCGCACGTCCTGGCGCAGGCCGTGCAGCAGGTGAACCCGGATGCCAAGCTCGGCATCGGCCCGCCGGTCAAGGACGGCTTCTACTACGACTTCGACGTCGAGACCCCGTTCCAACCCGATGACCTGAAGGCGCTCGAGAAGGCGATGCAGAAGATCGTCAACGAGGGCCAGACCTTCTCGCGCCGGGTCGTCAGCGACGAAGAAGCCCGTGCCGAACTCGCGCAGGAGCCGTACAAGCTGGAGCTCATCGGGCTGAAGGGCAATGCCGCCGACGCCGCCGAGGGTGCTGAGGCCGAGGTCGGCGCCGGCGAACTCACGATCTACGACAACATCCGCCGCGACGGTGAGCGTGCCTGGGGCGACCTGTGCCGCGGACCGCACGTGCCGTCGACCAAGGTGCTCGGCAACGCGTTCAAGATCATGCGTTCGGCCGCCGCGTACTGGCGCGGCAGCGAGAAGAACCCGCAGTTGCAGCGCATCTACGGCACCGCCTGGGCCAGCAAGGACGAACTCAAGGCCTACCTCGACCGCATCGCCGAGGCCGAGAAGCGCGACCACCGCAAGCTCGGAGCCGAACTCGACCTGTACTCCTTCCCGGACGAATTGGGTTCGGGCATGGTCGTTTTCCACCCCAAGGGCGGTGTCATCAAGCGGGAGATGGAGGACTACGTCCGTCGCCGGCACCTGGAGGAGGGGTTCTCCTACGTCAGCACCCCGCACATCTCCAAGGAGGGGCTCTTCCACACCTCGGGGCACCTGCCGTACTACGCCGACACCATGTTCCCGCCGATGGAGATGGAGAACGCGGAGTACCGGCTGAAGGCGATGAACTGCCCGATGCACAACCTGATCTTCAGGTCGCGGGGCCGTTCGTACCGTGAACTCCCGCTGCGGTTCTTCGAGTTCGGTTCGGTCTATCGCAACGAGAAGTCCGGTGTGGTGCACGGTCTGACCCGCGTCCGGGCGATGACCCAGGACGATTCGCACTCCTACGTGACCCCTGAGCAGGCACCGGCCGAGATCGAGCACCTGCTGAACTTCGTTGTCGGCCTGCTCAAGGACTTCGGGCTGAACGACTACTACTTCGAACTCTCGACGCGCGACACCGAGGGCGACAAGAAGGACAAGTTCATCGGCTCGGACGAGCAGTGGGAGACCGCGACCAGGGTGCTCGAGGACACCGCACGAAAGTTCGGTGTCGACCTCGTGCCCGACCCCGGCGGTGCCGCGTTCTACGGACCGAAGATCTCCGTCCAGGCCAAGGACGCGATCGGCCGCACCTGGCAGATGTCGACGATCCAGTACGACTTCAACCAGCCGCACCGCTTCGGACTGGAGTTCCAGGCCGCGGACGGCAGCCGCCAGGAGCCGGTGATGATCCACTCGGCCAAGTTCGGTTCGATCGAGCGGTTCATCGGTGTGCTCGTCGAGCACTACGCGGGGGCTTTCCCGGTGTGGTTGTCGCCGGTGCAGGTGCTCGGTGTGCCGGTGGCCGACGACTTCGCCGACTACCTGAACGACGTTCTGAAGCAGTTGCGCGACAACGGAGTTCGGGTCGAGCTCGACGACAGCGACGACCGCTTTCCGAAGAAGATTCGCAACGCGTCGAAGTCGAAGGTGCCGTTCGTGCTCATCGCCGGCGCCGAGGACAGGGACGCCGGCGCGGTGTCGTTCCGCTACCGCGACGGCTCGCAGCGCAACGGTGTGCCGGTCGGCGAGGCGATCGAGGAGATCCGAGCCGCGATCGGGTCCAAGGCGCAGATCACCACCGCGCCTCTGCATGACTTCGACGCAGGTGTGCTTCGATGCCCAGGTGAGCAGAATCGTCCGTGCCGAGCGTGAACACGCCTTCATCCTCGGCGCGTTGACGCTGCAGGCCGATCTGGAGGACGGCGGCACGAACCGTGCCGGGTTCATTGCGCAGTTCGCGGACGCCTGGTTGGAGGAGTTCGAATCCATGCCGACCTGGGTCGCGTTCTGCGATGACGGATCCGCGGTCGGATTCGTCCAGACGAACTGGGTGTCGAAACTGCCCAGCCTGCGTCGGCCGACGACCGGTTGGGTGCACGTGAAGAAGGTGTTCGTCACCCCGGCCGCGCGTGGGAACGGCCTCGCCGAGCAGATGCTGCGCGCGATGATCGCCTGGGGTACGACCAACGGGGTTGAGCGCTACCAGCTGACGGCGCGTCCGACAGCACGTTCGCTGTACGAACGGCTCGGCTTCACCGCCCCCGACGAGCGACTGATGGAATTGCGTCCGGCAGCTTTCAGCTCGCCTCGATGAGGAAGACCGGGATCTCCCGGTCGGTCTTGGTCTGGTACTCGGCGTAGGGCGGAAAAGCAGCAACGGCGCGCTCCCACCATTCGTCCCGCTCGGCGCCCGAGATCCGCCGCGCGACACCGTCCAGGTGACGCGAGCCGTCCTGAACCTCGACGTCCGGGTTCGCGACGATGTTGTGATACCACGCCGGGTGCTCCGGAGCGCCACCCTTGGACGCCACCGCGGCGTAGACGCCGTCCTTTTCCACCCGCATCAGCGGAACCCGGCGCAGCAGACCCGACTTGTTGCCGCGGATCGTGTAGACGACCACAGGCATTCCCTGCACGTCGGCCACCTCGGTGGTGCCGGCTTCGTCGATCGCGGCCAACTGCTGCGCGACCCACGGCGTCTTCTCCAGCGCGTACTCACCCTGCAACGGCATGACGAACTCCTTCGAACGTGTCGATCGGTACGTGCGGTGCAACCGTCCGCACCATGATGCATGGCAACGGCCGGTGCCACCGAGGCTATTCCAGATGGGGCCACTTAGGATCGACGCCGTGACCGATCCGACCGATTCGACCGACTCGACCGTGCAGTCCGAGAAACCCGACGACTTCGCCGGTTCGCCCGACGGTTTCGAGCGCCTGTGGACCCCGCACCGGATGGTCTACATCGAGGCAGACCGGCCGGCCGACCACGACGACGAAGCCTGCCCCTTCTGTGCGGCGCCGAAGAAGGACGATGCCGACGGGCTGATCGTGCATCGCGGCGAACGCTGCTTCGTGGTGATGAACCTGTTCCCGTACAACCCCGGTCACCTGCTGGTCTGCCCGTACCGACACGTGCCGCTGTACCTCGACCTCACCGACGAGGAGACGGCCGAGTTCACCAAGCTGACCAAGGAGGGCATCCGCGCGCTGCAGGCCGTGTCGGCGCCGATGGGTTTCAACCTCGGTATGAACCAGGGCGAGGTCGCCGGCGCCGGGGTGGCCGCTCACCTGCACCAGCACATCGTGCCGCGCTGGGGCGGCGACTCGAACTTCCTGCCGATCATCGCCCGGACCAAAGCGCTGCCCCAGCTGCTGGAGGACGCCAGGTCGCGGCTCGCCGAAGCATGGCCGAAGAACTGAACCGGTCGCTCGGTAACCTGGGACCACCATGCTGAACAAGTACGCCCGGGCGTTTTTCACGAAGGTCTTCACCCCTGTCGCCAAGCTCTTCCTCAAGATGGGGATCAGCCCCGACGTCGTGACGATCATCGGCACCCTCGGCGTCTGCTTCGGCGCGCTGGCGTTCTACCCGCGTCACGAATTCCTGATCGGGACGCTGGTCATCACCGCGTTCGTGTTCAGCGACACGATCGACGGTGTCATGGCTCGCATGTCCGGTCGCTCCAGCGTCTGGGGCGCCTACCTGGACTCGACCCTCGACCGGGTCGGCGACGCAGCCATCTTCGGAGCACTCGTCCTGTACTACGCCGGCGACCAGGGCCACAACATGCTGCTGGCCGGGCTCGCACTCGCCTGTCTGATCTTCGGCAGCGTGGTCTCCTACGCCAAGGCACGCGCCGAAGGCCTCGGTATGACCGCGAATGTCGGCATCGCCGAACGCGCCGAACGGCTGGTCGTCGTGCTGGTTGCCACCGGTCTGTGCGGATGGTTCCTGCGGCCCTGGGAAACCTGGATCATGGGCGTCGTACTCGGCCTGCTCGCGCTGGCCAGCTTCATCACCGTGATGCAGCGGATGCTCACCGTGCGTCAACAGGCGCTCGGCAAAGCTCTGTGAGTTTCGCCGATTCGCTGCAGGTCGCCGGGTTCCGGACGGCCTGGAAACTCGTCTGCAGACTGCCAGAGTCCGCGGCCTACGGACTCTTCGAACGTATCGCCGACGCCACCTACAAGCGCGGCGGCAAGTCGGTCGAGCGGATGCGGTCCAACTACGCCACAGTTCGTCCCGAACTGTCCGATGGCGAGCTGGATGCATTGGTGCGCAACGGGATTCGTTCCTATATGCGGTACTGGTGCGACGCCTTCCGGCTCTCGGTGCACTCGCCTGAGGAACTCGCCGAGCGAATGCGGCTGACCGGCGCGGACGAGCAGGCCAGGGCGATCGTCGGGCGCGGCGAGCCGATCATCCTGTTTCTCGGCCACATGGGCAACTGGGACCTCGCCGGAGCCTGGTCGACCACCTACTTCGCGCCCGTCACGACCGTCGCCGAACGACTCAAGCCCGAGGAACTGTTCGGGGAGTTCTTGGCCTTCCGAGAGTCCTTGGGCATGACGATCCTTCCGCTGACAGGGGGCGACAACACTTACGGACGCCTGGTCGATGCCCTCGACGCCGGCGGGTTCGTCCCGCTTCTGTCCGATCGAGACCTGACGTCCAACGGCGTCGAGGTGCGGTTGCTCGGCCACCGCATCAAAGCGGCCACCGGGCCGGCGCGATTGGCCCTCGACACCGGCGCCGCGCTGTTCCCGCTCGCGATCACCTACGAACCCGTGCCAGGTCGGGCGGCACAACGCGTGGTCGCGCACTTCGGCGACCGGGTGATCGTGCCGGACGGCGACCGGTCCGACCAGGTGCGTGCGATGACCCAGCAATGCGTGGACGCGCTCGGGGACGTGATCAGGCAGCGCACCGAGGACTGGCACATGATGCAGCGCATCTTCCTCGACGACTTCGACAGCGGCCTGCAGGAGCGGCGATGAGAATCGGGCTGGTCAGCCCGTACTCGTTCGACGTGCCGGGCGGCGTCCAGCTGCACGTGCGCGATCTTGCCGAATACCTCGTCGGACGCGGTCACTACGTCGAGGTGCTCGCGCCGTCCGAACCCGACACCCCGTTGCCGCCGTACGTGGTGAGCGCGGGCAGTGCGCTTCCGGTGCCCTACAACGGCTCGGTCGCGCGGCTGACCTTCGGCCCGGTGACGGCGAGCCGCGTGACCCGCTGGATCGAACGCGGCCGCTTCGACGTGCTGCACGTGCACGAGCCGGTGAGTCCTAGCGTCTCCATGCTCGCGATGTGGGCCGCCGAAGGACCGATCGTGGCGACCTTCCACACCAGCAACACCAAGTCGCGGGCTCTGCTGGCTGTCGGCCCGATGCTGCAACCGGGCCTGGAGAAGCTCATGGGACGCATCGCGGTGTCGGCGGAAGCGCGCCGGTTCGTCCACGAACACATCGGCGGGGACGCGGTCATCATCCCGAACGGGGTGTACGTGGACCAGTTCGCGAACGCCCCGGTCAATCCGGCCTGGCAGGGCACCGACGACCGTCCGACGCTGGCGTTCCTCGGGCGCATCGAGGAGCCGCGCAAGGGCCTGCACGTGCTGCTCAACGCCATGCCTGCGCTGCTGGCTGCGCGACCTGGGCTACGCCTCATCGTCGCCGGGCCGGGCGACCCTAAGCAGGTTCTCGAGGGACGCCCGCGCAACGTCATCGACGCCTGCGAGTTCCTCGGCACCATCAGCGACGCCGACAAGCAGTCGTTCCTGCGGTCGGTCGACTGCTACATCGCGCCCAACACCGGCGGCGAGAGCTTCGGCATCATCCTGGTCGAGGCGATGAGTGCCGGCGCCGCCGTGGTCGCCAGTGACATCAGGGCCTTCCGCGCGGTGCTCGACGACGGCTGGGCGGGTGCGTTGTTCGCCAACGAGCAGCCGGATGAACTCGCGGACGTCGTCCTCGAACTCCTCGCCAACGCGGCCGACCGATTGCAACTCGCGGCACAGGGGAGCAGACGTGCGCGTCGCTTCGACTGGTCGCGGGTCGCGTCCGACGTTTTCTCGGTGTACGAAACCGTTTGTGCAGCAACTGTTCCGACAAGGATGGGCAGATCCGATGTCCGTCCGGTCCGTTGGTGGAGAGGCGAGAGCTGATGCGTGTGTGGTTCTGGGTCATGCTCGTCGTTGCGGTCCTCGCGCTCGTTGCCTGGTACCTCTCCTACACCGCGGCACGGTTGGACCGCTTGCACGCCAGGCTGGAGGGTTCGGTGTCGGCACTGGATGCCCAGTTGGTGCGCCGGGCCGAGGCGGTCATGGAACTCGCGCACTCCGGTGTACTCGATCCCGCGAGTTCGATGTTGCTCGCGCAAGCGGCCACCGGCTCGCTCGACTTCGCCGACGACGCCGAGGTGCACGACGAGGTGCGTGACTTCGGCATCGACCGGGAACGAGCCACCGCCGAGTCTGCGCTCAGCCATACGCTGCGACTCACGCTCACGCCGGACGCGGTCCGCGAGATCGAGACGCACAAGGGTGGGCTCGCGTTGACGCAGCGGGTGCAGCAGGCGGGCCAGCGTGTCGTCCTGGCTCGTGCGTTCCACGACGACGCAGTACGCGCCGTGCGTCGGGTGCGGGCGCAGCCGCCGGTCCGTGCCTTCCGGCTCGCCGGCCGCACCACCATGCCGAAGGTCGTCGACTTCGACTCCGACCCACCGGCCATCGACAGCTTCTGAGCTGTCTGGACGCTGCCTTGGCAGCAAAGTGCCATATCCGACGATGTGGCTCGAAGTGGACTCTGCACGGGTCTAGCCTTCGAGCAACACCATCGAGGTTCGAACGAGGAGTTCCGCCGTGACCCAGGTCGCCGACCACACCACCGATTTCACGCGCACCGGCACCGCCCGCGTCAAACGCGGCATGGCCGAGATGCTCAAGGGCGGCGTGATCATGGATGTCGTCACCCCCGAACAGGCGAGGATCGCCGAGGACGCGGGAGCCGTGGCGGTGATGGCGCTGGAGCGCGTTCCCGCCGACATTCGCGCCCAGGGCGGTGTCTCCCGGATGAGCGACCCGGACATGATCGACGCAATCATCGAGGCTGTCTCCATCCCGGTCATGGCGAAAGCACGGATCGGTCACTTCGTCGAGGCGCAGGTGCTGCAGAGCCTCGGCGTGGACTACATCGACGAGTCCGAGGTGCTCACCCCGGCCGACTACGCCAACCACATCGACAAGTGGGAGTTCACCGTCCCCTTCGTCTGCGGCGCCACCAACCTCGGCGAGGCGTTGCGCCGCATCACCGAGGGTGCGGCGATGATCCGCTCCAAGGGTGAGGCCGGCACCGGCGACGTCTCCAACGCGACCACGCACATGCGTCAGATCCGCCAGGAGCTGCGTCGGTTGCAGAACCTGCCCGAGGACGAGCTGTACGTCGCCGCCAAGGAACTGCAGGCACCGTACGAGCTGGTCAAGGAGGTGGCCGAGCTCGGCAAGCTGCCCGTCGTCCTGTTCACCGCCGGAGGCATCGCCACCCCGGCCGACGCCGCCATGATGATGCAACTGGGCGCGGAAGGCGTCTTCGTCGGGTCGGGAATCTTCAAGAGCGGCAATCCCGCCGAGCGCGCAGCCGCGATCGTGAAGGCGACCACCTTCCATGACGACCCGGACGTGATCGCCAAGGTCTCGCGCGGCCTCGGAGAAGCCATGGTCGGCATCAATGTCGATGACATCCCGGCGCCGCACCGATTGGCCGAACGGGGCTGGTAGTCCTAGCTGATCCGGATGGCGCCGGCGGGCAGGTCTACCGTCAGGCGGTCGCCGTACGTCAGACCAGTGATGCGCGGCATGAGCAACTCGATGACTGAATCCGGTTGGAAATGATCGGGTTTGGTCTCCGGGTGCGGCCAATAGAGGTACCCCCCGAACCGCTGATCACCGTTCAGTGCAGAACACCGAACGAGCGAGAAGGTCTCCGCGTCATGCTGATCGGTCCATGCGAGGCCCGCCAGGGTGATGGTCGGCGGACCATCTGCACGGTGGCAGCGTCGAGCGAGAGATTGATCGTGGCGGGCTCGAGCCCGGCGAGGTCAACGCCGCGCGCGGTGAAGTGGGGCGTCTGAGCGGCAATCGTCCCACCCGGATGTCTCGCGTCGCGGCCGGTGCCGGAGGCAACCCCATGACCTCGAACGACTTTGCCGGACAACAGAATTCGACCGATATCGTCGGGGAGAGCGAAGAACTGGACATCAGGCGCCCAGTCGGGCAACCAGTCGGGACGGCTGTGGCCGAGGAATCGCCAGCCCCGGTGTCGATAGACCGCGGTGGCGCTCGACCTGCTCTGGGTGACGTCGAGTACAGGAGTCAGACCTCGGGCACGGATCTCGGCGACAGCGGTGTCCATCAGTCGTCCACCGACCCCGAGTCCGGCAGCCTCCGGTCCGACGAAAAGCACCGAGAGACAGCCCAGCGCTTCGATCGGCCGGCCGGTTCCGCGCGACCAGAACGCCCCGTCCGGGTTGTCGCTCACCCGGGTGACAGACACGTGGCCCGCGACCTGATCGTCGATCTGCGCGACGAAGGCAACCAACTCGGTGTCGCGGACGATGAACTGCTCAGGCGGGAACGGCAGTGGCCAGCGCAGGGGGTACTCGGAGACCGGTTGCTGGGTGCGCAGCTGCTCGACCAGCTGCGGCAGGTCCGACTCGAGGCGAGGACGGATGATCACGGACACAACGGGAGGCTAACCAAGTGACCGCTGCATCGGTGCCGGATGCTCGGCAGGTTACCGTCGGCGTCCTGGCTCTGCAGGGCGATGTCCGCGAACACCTGCACGCTCTGCGCACAGCGGGAGTCGCCACGGTCGCGGTGCGACGGCCCGCCGAACTCGACGCAGTCGACGGTCTTGTGCTGCCCGGTGGCGAGTCGACGACGATCGACAAGCTGCTGCGCATCTTCGACCTGCGGGATCCGATCCGCGAGCGTCTAGCACAGGGGATGCCGGTCTACGGATCGTGTGCCGGGATGATCCTGCTGGCTGACTCGATCGTCGGTGGCACCGCCGACCAGGAGACTCTCGGCGGTATGGCGATCACGGTGCGCCGCAACGCTTTCGGTCGACAAGTGGACTCGTTCGAGTGCGACCTGCCAATGCCTGCGCTCGGTGACATCCCGGTGCACGCCGTGTTCATCCGAGCGCCATGGGTCGAAGCCACGGACGACGCCGTGAAGGTTCTCGCCCGGGTCCCGCAGGGTCATGATGCGGCGTCGGGGCGAGCGGTCGCGGTGCGCCAGGGCAACCTGCTCGCCACCTCGTTCCATCCTGAGGTCACCGGTGACCACCGCGTGCACGCCTACTTCGCCGACATGGTCCGGCACACCTGAGGCCGGACGCAGGAATGCCGCGGACGAACGTCCGCGGCATTCCTGAACTGATCGACGATCAGGACAGCGAGATCACTCGGTGGCCTTGATGTCGTCCGGCAGACCGGACGCGTTCGGCGCCTGAGCGGCCGTCCCGGCGTCCGGCTTGATCGCCGCGTCACCCAGGTCGGTGACCATCGGAGACTGCAGACCCTTGCCGATGCCGTTCTGGATCTCGACGACCTCGACACCGGAGATACCGAGGTGGCTGTCGGCCGAGTAACGGAAGGGCAGCTTCTGCGGGCCCTTCCACTTCGCGCCGTTCTGCTCGATCGCCTTGATGATGCCTTCACGGGTCAACTTCTTGCCCGAGGCCTGCAGCGCCGAGACGAACGCGTACGCCTGGGACATGCCGTAGATGCGGTAGTTGGTCAGTTCGCCCTTGCCGCCGGACTCCTTCCAGACCTTCTGCCACAGCTTGACCCACGGGTCGTCGGCCGAGTCGACACCCGGGATGTACTCGGTCGTCATGATGCCGTCGAGAGCCGAGCTGCCGTTCTTCACGCTGCCCTTGGAGAACTTCGCGAGCAACTCCCCGACGAGCTTCGGGTCGGATCCGACATTGGTGTAGAACCACTTCGGCTTGTAGTTCAGCTTCATCGCGGTGAGCTGGCTGAGGGCGGTGTAGGACGGGACGTTGAAGCCCACGATGAGGTCGGCCTTGGACGCTTGCAGCGCGGCGATCTGCGGCGCGACGTCCGTGTTACCCGTCGTGTACTTGACCTCCTTGACGACCTGCCCACCGGCGAACTGCTTCAGGCCCTTGGCCCCGTCGGCGCCGAGATCGTCGTCCTGGAGGTAGAGGCCGATCTTGGCGTTCGGCATCTTCTCCTTGATGTACTTACCGATGATCTTGCCCTCGATCTCGTAGTCCGGCTGCCAGCCGAACGTCATCGGGCGCTTCTTCGGGTCGTCACCCCACTTGATCGACCCCGAGGAGACGAACAGGTCGGGCACCTTCTCACTGTTGAGGAAGTCGACGACCGCGGAATGGGTGGGGGTGCCGAGACCACCGACGACCGCGAAGACCTGGTCCTTCTGCACCAGCTCGTTGACGGCCTGTGTGGTGTTGGTGGGGATGTACCCGTCGTCCTTGACGACGTACTGGATCTTGCGCCCGTGAATGCCGCCCTTGGAGTTGACGTAGTCGAAGTACGCCTTCGCGCCCGACGGAATCTCGCTGTAGCCGGGTGCGGCGACGCCGGTGAGCGGGTAGTGCGCACCGATCTTGACCGTGGTGTCGGTGACGCCGGTCGTGGAACCGGCGGACCCGCCGTCCTCGGAAGCCTTGTCGTCGCGACCGCCTGCGCCGCAAGCGGCGAGCAGAACGGTGCTGAGCGCCATGCTCACGACGACCGTGCCCTTCTTGGACCTTCTCATCATTGGTGCCTCCTCGGCGGTTGTTCCTCGCGGGCGAGGTCAGTGGTGGGTGTTGCGGTGTGCGGTGCGCGGGAGGCCGGCGCCGCTCCGGGAGCTGATGAGTGCTTCCCGGTGTCCTGGGGGTGGGCCGAGTCGGCTTCCACGGTCGGGGTGTCCGCGGCTGCGCCGGGACCACCGCCACGACCCGGACGTCGAGCCCACAGTTTCCTGATGCCGCCGACGATTCCGCCGGGCATGAGCAGAATGACCAACATCGTGGTCAGACCGATGATCAGCGGTGCGAGCTGAGCCGCCTGGATGTCGGTCAGACCGGCCGAAGTGCCCGCGTTCGTCGCGAAGTTGGGCAGCAGGGCCAGCAATCCGGAACCGAGCAGGGCTCCTGTCAGACTGCCCAGCCCGCCGAGCACGACCGCGCTGAGCAGGGTGAGCGACAGTGTCAACGAGAACGATCCGGGAGCCGCCAGCCGGTTGGCGAGGGCGAGCAGAGCGCCCGCGATTCCGGCGCACGCCGCACTGACGACGAACGCGATGACCCGATCGCGGCCGAGGTTGATCCCGGCCAGGGACGCGGCGACCTCGTCGTCACGCACTGCACGCCAGCGTCGTCCGACCCGGCTGGAGGAGAGGTTCGCCAGCAGGATGTAGACGAAGATCAGAAGGAACCACCCCGAGTACGCGACCCATTCCGAGGGTGTGGTCTCCGTGCCGGTCAGGAAGTACAGCGCGTCGTCGGCGAGTTTCGGTACCTCGGGCACCATCACGCTGAGGCCCTGTTCACCGCCGAGCGTCTCGGAGAAATGCAGCGCCAGAGCGGGCACGGCAACGGCGAGTGCGAGCGTGGCACCGGCGATGTACGGACCGTGCAGACGAGCAGCGGCGACCCCCACCACGGCGCCGATCACGGTGGCGGCCAGTGCCGAGAGCGCGATGATCAACAGCGTCGGCAGGGCGCCTTCGCGATCCTGCAGCAACAAGGCCGTGGTGTACGCGCCGATCGCCATGAACGCGCCGTGACCCAGGGAGAGTTGACCGTTCAGGCCGGTGAGGATCGTCAGACCGCCGGCCGCTATGGCGTAGTACGCCATCATCGCCAGCTGTCCCTGCCGGAACGGGTCGACCGATTCCATGACGAGGATGACGAGGGCCGCGGCCAGCAGGCCGAGGAGCAGGTGCCGGAGCAGGGGGTTGCCCCGGACGGTTGTCACTGCGGAACGCATGTCAGACCTTCCGCTCGGAGGTGTGGGAGAACAAGCCGCCGGGCCGCACGAGCAGGACCAGGACCAGGATGACGAGGGCGGCGAAGGAGACCAGCCCGGAGCCTAGGTATCCGGAGACGAGGCTGAGGCTGAGCCCGATGATCATGCCGCCGGCGACGGCACCGAACGGACTGTCGAGGCCACCGATCACAGCCGCCACGAAGCCGAAGACGACGACCGAGTCCATGTAGCCGGGGTGCACCAGGTTGCCTCCCGCGATGAGCAGGCCGGACAGTGAACCGACCAGTGCGGCGAGCGCCCAGCCGAGCGTCAGCATCGTGCTCACCCGGACGCCCAGCAGGCGGGCCACCTCGGGGTTGAACGCGGAGGCGCGCATCTGCAGACCGATGTCGGTTTTCTGGAAGAGCACGAGCAGTAACAGCATCACCGCGAACACCGCGAGGATGGTGAAGATGCCGAACGGGGTGATCGCCAGGTTCGTGCCGCCCACGGTGATGCCGCGGACTCCGAAGGCCGCCGGGAAGGACTTGTAGTCGCTGCCGAAGATGAGCGCCGCCGCCGAGTGCAGCACGATGAACAGACCGAGGGTCAGGATCACCGCGTTGATGTCGGACTTGCCTTCGACCGGGCGGACGATCACTCGTTCGACGAACGCGCCGAGCAGGAAGCCCGCGACCAGCGCCGCGATGAAGGCGATCCAGTAGTTCATCCCGCGTTCGATGAGGTTCATCGCGACGTAGGTGGTGACCATGGCCATCGGTGCCTGCGCGAAGTTGACGATACGGGTGGAGCGCCAGATGAGCACCAGTGCCAGCGCGAACGCCGAGTACACGGCACCCATGGTGATGCCGTTGAGGATGGTTGTGACGAACTGTTGCACGACGGTTCCCTTCTCAGAACCCGAGGTAGGCGTGGCGTAGACTCTCGTCCGCCGCGAGGGCGTGCGCCTCCTGGGTCGTGACGACCTTGCCGAGGTTGAGGACGACGCCGAGGTCGGCAATGGACAGCGCGCTGCGCGCGTTCTGCTCGACCAACAGGACCGACAGGCCTTGTTCGTCGACGAGCGTGCGCACCAGGTCGAAGATCTGCGCCACGATGCGCGGCGCAAGGCCGAGCGAGGGTTCGTCCAGCAGCAGCACCTTCGGGGTGGCCATCAGCGCTCGCGCGATGACCAGCATCTGGCGCTCGCCACCGGACAGCGTCCCGGCGAAGGCCGAGCGTCGGTCGGCGAGCTTGGGGAACATCTCCCAGACGCGATCCATGGAGACGGGGTCACCGTTCCTGGCGCGTCCCAGTTCACCCAGCCGGAGATTCTCGGTCACGGTGAGTTCGGTGATCACTCCGCGGCCCTCGGGGACGTGGGTGAGGCCGAGGCGGGACATGCGTTCGGGTGCCGCGTGCGTGATGTCAGCGCCGTCGAGGGTCACCGTGCCGGACTGCGGACGGATCAGGCCGGACACGGTGCGCAGCAGTGTGGTCTTGCCGGCGCCGTTGGCGCCCAGCACGGCGGTGATCGTGCGGTGGGGCACCTCGAAGGAGACGCCCTGCAGGGCCTTCACCGGTCCGTAGGAGGCAGAGAGTTCCGAGACCTCAAGCACGTCGGTCTCCGTTCGCGTCGTCACGGTCGAGGGAACGGTTCGGGTCGCGGTCGTCGGCGTCGTCGTCGATCTCACCGTCGTCGTGGGTCACCTCGTTGCCGAGGTAGGCGGCGAGGACGGCCGGGTCCTCCCGGACCTCGTCCGGTGTGCCGCGAGCGATGACCCGGCCGAAGTCGAGCACGGTGATCCGGCTGCACACCCGCATGACCAGATCCATGTGGTGCTCCACGAGCATCACCGACACCCGGTCGGACAGCCCGAGGATGATGTCGCCGAGCTCGGTCATCTCCGACTCGGACAGGCCGGACGCCGGCTCGTCCAGCAGCAGCAACTCCGGCTCGCTGACCAGGGCGCGTGCCAGGGCGACACGCTTGCGGATCGGGTAGGGGAGGCTGGCCGGTGAGCGGTCGGCGTATCCCTCGATGTCGAGTTCACGCAGCACTTCGAGGCTGCGCTCGCGCAGTGCCTTCTCGTCGCCGGTGCTGCGCGGGATCGCCAGCAGACCCGACCAGAATCCGGCCCGGCCGTGACGGTCGGCTCCGACCATCACGTTTTCAAGCACGCTGATGCCGTCGAACAGGCCGAGACCCTGCAGGGTGCGGGCGATGCCGTGGCGGGCCAGGTGGTGGGGCCGCAGGCCGTTGAGCTGCTCGCCCTTCCAGGTGATCGTGCCGGAGGACGGTTGTACGAAGCCGCAGGCGACGTTGAACAACGTGGTCTTGCCGGCGCCGTTCGGACCGATCACGCCGTGGACCTCGCTCGGACGGACCTCGAGACCGACGCTGTCGAGCGCGACGATGCCGCCGAAGCGAACGGTGATGTCCTGCAGCGTGAGCATGGTCGTGGGCGAGGCGAGGGCTGCGCGGTCTGGTGCACCGTCTGGTGCAGATGCGCTCACTTTGACTCCTGGGGTGGAAGTGCGGGTGACCCAACTTTGGACGCTACGCACAAGAAGGGGTATGGGCGCAGCGCACAATATCTGTGGTGCAGGCGGTCATCCTGGGGATCTGCCACTAGCGCTTTTTGTGCGCCGGTGTCATTCTCGGCCCATGGCCGCGCCCACCGAGTCGAGTCTGTCGACCTCCCGGCACGAGATTCCCGCCGCCCAGCGGGAGGCGATCAGACGTGCGTGGGCGAGCATGCTCGAGGACGCCGAGATCATCGCGGACGCGATCACTCTCGAACTGTTCGGGCGCGACGAGGCCTACTACCAGCAGGTGACCAGCGAACTGCGTGAGGAGGTTCGCACCAGCACCCGCCGCCACGTCCGGGCCGGATTGCTCACGATGGCCGGCCTGGCAGCCCCGGACGATCGCGCGATCCACGTCTGGCGCGAAACCGGGCGCCGGCGCGCACAACAGGGCGTGCCACTGGAACAAGTGTTGAACGCCTACAGCTACGGCGCGAGAGCCCTGTGGGAGACCGTGCTGCTCCAGGGTTCCGGCACCGTGCGCGAGGTGAGCGCGGAGACGCTCATCCTCATGGGACAACAGTTGTGGAGCGCGCTCGACGTGCAGAACGCAACCGCCTGCGAGTCCTACCGTCGCGAGGAAGCGCTGCTACAACGGCGGGACCTGCAACGCCAGCTCACCGTGCTGGACGGGCTGGTCCAGGGACGTGGGTCCGAGCCTGACTTCGCCTCGGAGGCCCGTCAGGTACTGAGCGTCGGTATCGACGAGGACCTGCTCGCGATCAGCTGCATCAACGACGACGAGGCCGATCAGCCCACCCGGTGGGCCGAGGAACGCCTGGAGCAGATCGGGGTCCAGTCGCACTGGCTCCAACTCGGCGCGCAGACCGTGGGACTGATCGACCTCGCCGGTCGTGACCCGGCGCCGGTCATCGACCATCTCCAAGTTGCGGCGCTGGGGCGGGCCGCCGTCGCGCTGTGCAGCGACGGTCTGAAGGGTTTCGCGGTCGCGCGACAGCTGGCCTCGCGGGCCGCGTCCTCGCTGCCCCGTGGCGGTCGCGAGGTGGTCGACGTCCGGGATCGTCTGCCGGAGATTCTGCTCACCGGTAGCCCGGAGGCAACCGTGCTCCTGGTCCAGGAGACGCTCGGACGTCTGAACCAGCAGCCCGACTCGACGCGCCAGATGCTGCTGGAAACCCTCGGCGCGTTGCTGCGGCACGGGGGCTCACCGACCCACGCCGCCCAGGAACTGTTCTGTCACCGCAACACCGTCATCTACCGTCTCAAGCAGATCGAGAACCTCACCGGGCGCTCGCTGACGCAGCCGCGGGATCGGCTGATGCTGTCGCTGGCCATCATCGCCTTGCGCGCCGGAGGAGACGGGGAGAGCGCACCGTCGACCGTCGGCGCCTGACGCCTGACTGCGCGGACGACCGCGCCCGTCCGGTCAATTAGGATGGCCGACGGCCTGTGGGCCGAAGCGAACGTACGAGTGTGTAGAGGGAGACATGAGCGGTCACTCCAAATGGGCGACGACCAAGCACAAGAAGGCTGCGATCGACGCCAAGCGGGGCAAGCTCTTCGCAAAGCTCATCAAGAACATCGAGGTGGCCGCGCGTCAGGGCGGCGGTGACCCTGCCGGTAACCCCACGCTGTACGACGCCATCCAGAAGGCCAAGAAGTCGTCGGTGCCCAATGACAACATCGACCGCGCCGTCAAGCGTGGTTCGGGCGCCGAGGCGGGCGCCGCCGAGTACATGAGCTTGATGTACGAGGGTTACGCACCCGGCGGAGTCGCGCTGCTCATCGAGTGCCTGACCGACAACAAGAACCGCGCCGTGGCTGAGGTGCGCACCGCGCTGCAGAAGAACGGCGGCTCGATGGCCGACTCCGGCTCGGTCGCCTTCCAGTTCCATCGCAAGGGTGTCGTCATCGTCCCGAAGGGCGACAACACCGAGGACGACCTGCTCGAGATCGTGCTCGACGCCGGCGCCGAGGAGATCAACGACCACGGCGAATCGTTCGAGATCGTCTCCGAGGCAAGCGATTTCGTTGCCGTGCGTGAGGCGCTGCAAGCGGCCGGTGTCGACTATGACTCCGCCGAGTCGTCCTGGCTGCCGACCGTCGAGGTGCCGCTCGACAAGGAAGGCGCCAAGAAGATGTTCCGCGTCATCGAGGCGCTCGAGGACTCCGACGACGTGCAGAACGTGTTCGCCAACGGTGACGTGTCGGACGAGGTGCTCGCCGAACTCGACGCCGAGGACTGATCCCGTTCCACCTCGAACTCGACCCGGCAGACTCGCTCCGCCGGGTCGGGTCGTTTCTTCCCCGATGATGGGTCGGTGCCCGGACTGCTGACCCTGATCTCTCCAATCCGTCGCGCGTGAAGGCGCAGGCGCTCCTGCACTGGCTGTGGCCGCGCGCAGAAGACGTGTGGGTGCTGACCGAGATCGGCGGCGACGAGGGGCACGGTTGATCGAGGCCGTCTGCCGCCAGGCTGGGTACTCGGTCATGTCGTCGGACGTGATCACACCGGACTCGGCTGCCGATACGACCACGCGTTCGTCACCGAAGGCTTCGTCGTCCGGCGATGCGACCTCGATCAGCCACCGCGGATCGAGGGGCACACCGATCATGCGGCGCTCGTGCTCGATGTCGATGCACCTGGCTCATCCCAGTCCGGCGCGCCTGCGTGAATCGCCCCGCCGGTACGGGTTAACGTTCCTGGAACCGAACATTTGTGCGAGGAGTGGACTGTGCGTGTACTCGGCGTCGACCCGGGGCTGACCCGGTGCGGCATCGGAGTGGTCGACGGCGGCATCGGGCAACCGGTGCGGCTCGTGGGCGTCGGCGTGATCCGTACGCCCGTCGGCGACGACCCGGCCGAGCGACTGCTCACCCTGCAGACCGAGCTCGACCAGTGGTTGTCCGACTACGAACCGGACGTGGTCGCGGTCGAGCGGGTCTTCGCCAAGGCGAACATCAAAGGGATCATGGGCACCGCGCAGGCGTCCGCCGTGCCGATGCTCGCCGCCGCACGTCGCGGGTTGCCGTTGGTGATGCACACACCCAGTGAGGTGAAGGCGTCCGTCACCGGCAACGGCCGGGCCGACAAGGCCCAGGTCACTTCGATGGTGACCCGTATCCTGCGGCTCGAGGTCGCGCCCAAACCGGCGGACGCCGCGGACGCACTCGCTCTCGCGATCTGCCATGTCTGGCGCGGGGGTGCGCAGGCACGCATTGCGAACGCCGCTGCTGCACAACGAAACTCACGACCGAAAGAGGCTCCGTTGGTCCGGGCGTCAAACAGGTACGCGCGATGATTTCTTCCATCCGCGGCAGCGTGTTGAGTGCCGGTCTCGACAATGTCGTCGTCGAGGTCGGGGGAGTGGGCCTGCTCGTTCACACCGCGCCCGCGCATGCAGCGTCAGCGCGCGTCGGCACCGAAGCGACCTTCTTCACCACGCTGGTCGTGCGCGAGGACTCCCTGACGTTGTACGGGTTCGGCGACGACTCCGAACGCAAGCTGTTCGAACTGGTCCAGACCGTCAGCGGCGTCGGTCCCCGGCTCGCACTGGCGATGCTCGCCGTGCACGCACCGGATGCCCTACGCGGGGCGATCGCCGGTGGGGATGTGCCCACGCTGATGAAGGTGCCCGGTATCGGCAAGAAGGGCGCCGAGCGCATCGTGCTGGAACTCAAGGACAAGGTCGGTGCCCTCACCGGCGGCGGATCTTCCTCGTTGCCGCAGCCGCAGGTGCCTGCCGCCGACGAGACGCAACAACAGGTCGTCGATGCGCTCGTCGGCCTCGGCTGGTCCACCAAACAGGCGCAGGACGCCGTCGCCAAGGTCACCAAGGCCGAAGGCGCCCCCACGGATGTCTCGCAACTGCTGCGAGTGACCCTTCGTAGCCTGGGCCGATGAGCGAGTACGACGACTCCTCCTACGACGCCGGCGCCCGCATCGTCGACCCCGGCGTTGCACCCGATGAACGCCACTTCGAGGCGGCACTGCGTCCGAGGCGGTTGGCGGAGTTCCCCGGCCAGCCACGGGTCAGCGAGCAACTCGGACTCGTGCTCGCGGCGGCGAAGCGTCGTGGCACGACGCCCGACCACGTCCTGCTGTCCGGTCCGCCCGGCCTCGGCAAGACCAGCCTGGCGATGATCATCGCCGCCGAACTCGAGCAGCCGATCCGCATCACCAGCGGCCCCGCCATCCAGCACGCCGGTGACCTGGCGGCGATCCTGTCCTCGCTGGCCGAGGGCGAGGTGCTCTTCCTCGACGAGATCCACCGTATGGCCCGTGCGGCCGAGGAGATGTTGTACCTGGCGATGGAGGACTTCCGCGTCGATGTCATCGTCGGCAAGGGCCCTGGCGCAACGGCGATCCCGCTCGAACTGCCGCCGTTCACGGTGGTCGGTGCGACCACCCGGGCCGGTCTGCTGCCGGCCCCGTTGCGAGACCGCTTCGGCTTCACCGGACACCTGGACTTCTACACACCCGAGGATCTCGCGGCCATCCTGCACCGCAGTGCCGGTCTGCTCGGGGTCGACGCCACCCGGCAGGGCATCGCCGAGATCGCCGGACGCTCCCGCGGCACACCCCGTATCGCCAACCGGTTGCTGCGGCGGGTGCGCGACTATGCGCAGATCCATGGCAGCGAGGTCGTCGATCAACCGTCCGCCATGGCTGCGTTGAAGCTGTTCGACGTCGACGAGAAGGGCCTTGACCGGCTCGACCGCGGCGTCCTGGAGACGTTGTGCAAGCGGTTCGGCGGGGGACCGGTCGGGCTCACGACCCTCGCGGTGGCCGTCGGCGAGGAACCCGACACCGTCGAGACGGTCGCCGAGCCGTACCTGGTGCGTGAGGGATATCTGTTGCGCACGCCGCGCGGACGTGCCGCGACGGCGCAGGCGTGGGCGCACCTCGGGCTGACGCCGCCCAAGGATGCCGGAACGTGGGCGACGCAGTTGTCGTTGCCTGAGGGTGAAGGTCGTTTCTCGGACTGAACATTCCGATCCATCCGCCGGGTATTGCTCAAACTCGGGCATGACACGCCTCACACCCGAAGTTGGGGCAGCCGCACACCTGACTTAGACTCACCCGTCGGCGTACGCGTCCGATCGCACCGGCGAAGCACAACCGTCCGGGCCGTCGCCACATCTATCGATCGCAGGGAGCACCACTCACATGCACGCACTCGTCGCCGAGACCGGCACTCAGAACTCGGGCGGCATGGTCTTGTTGCTGCTGCCGCTGGCGCTGCTCGCCGTGATGTTCTGGTTCAGCCGTCGCCGGCAGAAGCAGTTCGCGCAGGCGCAGTCGCAGATCACGGTAGGCGACGAAGTCACCACCACGTCCGGCCTGTACGGCCGACTGGTCGCCATGGACGACCAGACCGCAACGCTCGAGGTCGCCGACGGTGTCCAACTTCGTTTCGACCGCCGGGCGGTCGTGCCGCGCAGCATGGTGATTGAGGCGACCCCCGAATCCAACGACAAGAAGGCCTGAGTTCGTGGCAACCCGTGCAACCCGTGCTCGTCGTGCACCGGCTTCCAAACCGAAGCGCACGCTGATCCTGCTCTTCTTGATCATCGCCGCGCTCTTCGGCGGCATCGCGGCGACCACCGTCTGGGCCAAGCCGGCCGGACAATGGACCCCGAAGCTCGGCCTCGATCTCGAAGGTGGCCGCCAGGTCGTCCTCGAGCCGGTGCTCGGACGCGGCCAGCAGGTCAGTTCGGGCCAGGTGAACCAGGCGGTGAACATCATCCGCCAGCGCGTCGACGGCACGGGCGTCGCCGAGGCGGAGGTCAGCACCCTGGGTGACCGCAGCATCGTGGTGGCGATCCCGGGCAACCCGTCCAAGGAGATCCTCGACTCTCTCGCGCAGTCCTCCAAGCTGACGATCCGTCCGGTCATCGCCACGACCCCGCCGGTGGCGGATGCCGCTGCAACGGCGAAGCCGTCGACCAGCAGCGCGCCCTCGACTCCGTCCGGCTCGCCCTCGACCGCTCCGGCCAAGCCGAGCACGAGCGCTCCGGCCAAGCCGAGCACCTCTGCACCGGCAGCATCGACCTCTGCGAACGCTCCGTTCCCCGAGGCGTACGCCAAGGCCGCACCGAGCACTCCGGCGCCGAGCACTCCTGCGACCTCCAAGCCTGCGACCTCCAAGCCTGCGACCACGTCGAAGACCGCCGCGACTACGCCCGCTGCTCCGGCCGACCCGGTTCCCGCGCAGCCGACGCTGCCCGGTGCCGAAGACGCCGGTATTCCGGCCACGCCCAGCGACCCGCAGTGGGGCGCCAAGCCGGTCGCCGACATCTGGGTGACCAACGGGCTGGCCAAGAAGGGCACTACTTACCAGCAGTTGATGTCGCAGTTCAGCTGCCGCAACACCGACCCGAAGAAGGGCCCCACCGCGGCGAAGTTCCGTGAGATCTCCGCGCAGGCGCCCGAGGACGAGCCCTCCGTCGCGTGTGCCAAGGACGGCAACGAGGTTCTGCTGATGGGTCCGGTCGAGGTGGACGGTTCCACCATCACCGACGCTTCCTTCGGCCAGCGCACCAACCAGCAGGGCATCGCCACCGGTGAGGTCGCGGTCAACCTGGAGTTCAACGAAGAGGGCAAGAAGGCCTTCGGCGACATGACCCGTCGTCTGTCCTCCCTGCAGCAGGACCAGAACCGCTCCGCGATCAACGTCGACGGGGTCGTCATCTCCGCTCCCGGTACGAACGGCCCGATCGTCGACGGCCGCGCCGAGATCAGCGGAGGCTTCACCTCCGACAGCGCGAAGACCCTCGCCGATCAACTTAAGTTCGGCGCGCTGCCGTTCAGCTTCAAGGAACTCACCTCCGACCAGATCAGCCCGCAGCTGGGCACCGACCAGTTGCAGAAGGGACTCATCGCCGGCGCGATCGGTCTGCTCCTGGTGGTCCTCTACTCGCTGTTCCAGTACCGCGCGCTCGGCCTGGTGACCGTGGCCTCGCTGATCGTGGCCGGTCTGCTCACCTACGGCGCGGTCACCTTCCTGGGCTACGCGAACAATTTCCGTCTGACCATGGCCGGCATCACCGGCCTCATCGTCGCGATCGGTATCACCGCCGACTCCTTCATCGTCTACTTCGAACGAGTCAGGGACGAAGTCAGATCCGGAAGACCGTTGCGTGCCGCCGTCGAGACGGGTTGGGCCCGTGCCCGCCGCACGATCCTGATCTCCGACGCGATGAACTTCATCGCCGCCGCGGTGCTGTACGTGTTGTCCGAATCCAGCGTGAAGGCGTTCGCGTTCACCCTCGGTGTCACGACCCTGATCGACCTGCTGGTCGTCGTGATGTTCACCCACCCGGTGCTGTCGCTGCTGGCCCGCACCAAGTTCTTCGGCGACGGACACAAGTGGTCCGGCTTCGACCCCGAGCGCCTGGGCGCCAAGGGAGCCACCTATGCCGGGCGCGGACGCGTCACGATCGCCGATCGCAAGGCCGCTGCGGCCGAAGGAGGAATGCTCTGATGGCGAGCTTCGCGCAGTTCGGTAACGACCTCTACACCGGACGCCGTCAATTCGACTTCGTCGGACGCCGCAAGACCTGGTACGTCATCTCCGCGATCCTTCTCGTCGTCGCGGCCGCCGGCCTGCTCGGCCGGGGTCTGAACCTCGGCCTGGAGTTCAAGGGCGGCTCGGAGCTTCGCGTCCAGGGCGTCACCCAGATGGACAACTACGAGGAGCGCGCCAAGGACGCCGTGAGTTCCGCCACCGGTGCCAACGACTCGCTCAACGTCACCAAACTGGGTGACAACCAGGTGCGCATCCAGGCCAAGAAACTCGGCGACAACTCGGCCGCGACGACCGACAAGGTCTCGAACGCGCTGGCCGAGGAGTTCGGTGTCCCGGCCACCTCCATCGACAGTTCGTACATCGGACCGTCCTGGGGTGAGACCGTCACCCGCAAGGCCCTGATCGCGTTGATCGTCTTCCTGGTGCTGGTGTCCGTCGTGCTCGCGATCTACTTCCGCACGTGGGCGATGGCGGTCGCCGCGCTGGTCGCGTTGATGCACGACCTCGCGTTCACCGTCGGCATTTACGCGCTGTCCGGGTTCGAGGTCTCGCCGGCCACGATGATCGGCTTCCTGACGATCCTCGGTTACTCGATCTACGACACCGTCGTCGTGTTCGACAAGGTGCGTGAGAACGTCGACGAGGCGCACGCCACCGGTAAGCGTTCCTACGCGCAGGCTGCCAACTACGCCGTCAACCAGACGCTCGTCCGTTCGATCAACACCTCGGTCGTCGCGTTGCTGCCGATCCTGGCGTTGCTGGTCGTCGGATTCACCATGCTCGGCCCGGGCACCCTGCTCGACCTCGCGCTGGTGCTGTTCATCGGCATCGCCGTCGGCACGTACTCCTCGATCTTCATCGCCACTCCGCTGCTGGTGTCGCTGCGCAACCGTGAGCCCGCCAACAAGGAACTGGCCCGGCGCGCGGCGCAGTACCAGGAAGCGACCGGAGCCGACCACGCAGGCACCGCCGAGACCTCGTCCGGCGTCGTCGACCCGGAGCGGGAGAAGGAACTCGTCGCCGCCCGCAAGGAACGCACCGCCCGTAAGCGTGAGGTGCACCCGTGGGCCACGAAGGACGACGCGTGAGCAACGCCTCGCAGGTGCTCCTGGAGCGCGTGCGCGACATCCCCGACTTCCCCCGGCCGGGCGTGTTGTTCAAGGACCTCAACCCCCTGTTCGCGGACCCCGACGCGTTCGCTCTCGTGCTCGGCGAGGTGGCGTCCGGCTGGGAGGGCACGATCGACCTGGTCGCCGGCATCGAGGCTCGCGGCTTCGTCGTGGGCGCTGCGCTGGCCCAGCGGATGGGCGTGGGTTTCCTGCCGGTGCGCAAGGCCGGCAAGTTGCCGGGGGAGACGATCGACCAGACGTACGACCTGGAGTACGGCACCGCCACCATCGAGATCCCGGCCGACGCGTGCGAGGGCAAGCGCGTGCTGTTGGTCGACGACGTGCTGGCCACCGGGGGCACCGCCGCCGCTGCGGTCTCGCTGCTGGAACGGGCGGGCGCGGCGGTCGTCGGAATCGAGTTCCTGCTCGAGGTCGGGTTCCTGGAGGGGCGCCGGCTGCTGGAGGGTCACGAGGTCGCGGTCGTCGCGACCGTGTGACGGCACGGCGGTCAGTTCTGCCGCGCTGCGGCACTAAGATCAATTCATGGTCGAGCAGGAGCGTTCCGGGTCGCGGGTCAGGGCCCGTCTGGTGCGGCTGGGCGCCCCGCGCACACCGCAGCACAAGGTGCTCGGCCCGCTGCTGCGCACCGTCCGTGCCTCTCACCCCAAGGCCGATGTCACGCTGCTGGAACGCGCGTATGCCGTGGCCGAACACGCCCACCGCGGGCAGACCCGCAAGTCCGGCGACCCGTACATCACCCACCCGCTCGCGGTCACCACGATCCTGGCCGAACTCGGCATGCAGCCGGCCGTGCTCGCCGCCGCGCTGCTGCACGACACCGTCGAGGACACCGACTACTCGCTGACCCAGTTGCGCGAGGACTTCGGCGAGGAGATCGCCCTCCTGGTCGACGGCGTCACCAAGCTCGACAAGATGAAGTACGGCGACGCGGCGCAGGCCGAGACCGTCCGCAAGATGGTCGTCGCGATGGCCAAGGACATCCGGGTGCTGGTCATCAAACTCGCCGACCGGCTGCACAACGCGCGCACCTGGCGCTACGTGTCGGTGGAGTCGGCGACCCGCAAGGCCAACGAGACGCTCGAGATCTACGCTCCGCTCGCGCATCGCCTGGGCATGAACACCATCAAGTGGGAGTTGGAAGACCTCTGCTTCGCGGTGCTGCATCCCAAGCTGTACGACGAGATCGCCCGGTTGGTGGCCGACGCCGCCCCCGCGCGCGAGCAGTATCTGCAGGGTTTCCGCGAACAGGTCAGTACCGACCTCAAGGCGGCGCGGATCGACGCGACGGTCACCAGTCGGCCCAAGCACTACTACTCGGTCTACCAGAAGATGATCGTGCGCGGCCGGGAGTTCAAGGACATCTACGACCTGGTCGCGGTGCGCATACTGGTCGACTCGGTGCGCGACTGCTACGCGGTGCTCGGCACCCTGCACACCCGGTGGAGCCCGGTGCCGGGGCGGTTCAAGGACTACATCGCGACCCCGAAGATGAACATGTACCAGTCGTTGCACACGACGATCATCGGGCCCGACGGCAAGTCGGTGGAGATTCAGATCCGCACCCACGCGATGCACCACCGGGCCGAGTACGGCGTCGCGGCGCACTGGAAGTACAAGGACGATGCGAAGTCGGCTGCTGCGCCGGTCCCGGCGGCGTCCGACGGCGGGCAGCTCGATGAGATGGCCTGGTTCCGCCAGTTGCTGGAATGGCAGCGCGAGACCGCCGACCCCGATGAGTTCCTCGACAACCTGCGCTTCGACGTCGGCAGTCAGGAGGTCTACGTCTTCACGCCCAAGGGTGAGGTCGTCGGTCTACCCGTCGGGTCGACCCCCGTCGACTTCGCCTACGCGGTGCACACCGAGGTCGGTCACCACACGATCGGGGCCCGGATCAACGGACGGCTCGCGCCGCTGGAGTCGCCGGTCGAGAACGGCGATGTCATCGAGGTGCTCACCAGCAAGGCCGACGGCGCCGGGCCCAGTCGTGACTGGCTGGGCTTCGTCGCCAGCCCGCGCGCCCGAAGCAAGATCCGCCAGTGGTTCTCCCGCGAGCGTCGCGAGGAAGCCATCGACTCCGGCAAGGACCAGCTGACCAAGGCGCTGCGCAAACAGGGTCAGGGCATCGCGCGATTGACCAATGTCGACGTCCTGGCCAAGGTCGCGACCGGTCTGCACTACCAGGACGTCGACTCGCTGTACGCCGCGATCGGCGACAACCACGTCTCCGCCGAACACGTCTCCAAGCTGCTGCGCGAGGCCGTCGGTCCGGACGAGCCGGAGCCGCAGCAGACTCCCGAGAGCGCTCCGATCATCACCCGCGCCGAGACGCGGCGGCGTGCGGGCGACCCGGGAGTCACGGTCGTGGGCACCGACGACGTCTGGGTGAAGCTGGCCCGGTGCTGCACCCCGATGCCCGGCGACGACATTCTCGGTTTCGTGACCACCGGTCATGGCGTGTCCGTGCACCGCGACGACTGCACGAACGCCGCCCAGTTGAAGTCCCAGCCGGATCGGCTGATCGAGGTCGCGTGGGCGCCGTCCGCGGCGAGCGTGTTCATGGTGCAGTTGCAGGTCGAGGCGCTCGACCGCAAGGGCCTGCTCTCCGACGTGACCCGGGTGCTGTCCGAACAGCACGTCAACATCCTGTCGGCGAACCTGTCGACCGCGAACAATCGCGTCGCCGTCTCCCGGTTCACCTTCGAGATGGGCGACGCCGGCTACCTCGACCACGTGATCCGGGCAGTGCGCAAGGTGGACGGCGTGTTCGACGTATACCGGCTCACCGGCTCCGGTCAGCGCGTCGGCGCCTCCTGACCCCGACTCGTCTTGAACGGGCGTCCATCACGGTTTGATCTCGTCGGCCGCGTCACCCGTGACGACCCACCCCTGGGTGTAGTACCATGGTGGCCATGCGTGACGAGGGGGGCGTGCGCGCCGGCGAGCAAACGCCGGCTGCGCGTAAGCATGTCGGGGGACTGGACGGACTGCGAGCGATAGCAGTCGTCGCCGTCATCCTCTACCACCTCGAACTGCCCTGGGCCGCAGGCGGATTCCTCGGAGTCGACATCTTCTTCGTGATCAGCGGCTACCTGATCACCTCGCAATTGTGGGCCCGCGCATCTGCTCCGGGCGGCGGAGTCGATCTGCGTCGGTTCTGGGCGGCTCGTGCACGCCGGCTGATCCCGGCACTGGTCGTCGTCCTGCTCGCCACCACGCTCGCGCAGCTCGCCGCCGGACGCGATCAGCTCACCAGCTACCTCGGCGACCTCGGTGCGGCCGCGACGTACACCTCCAACTGGTGGTACGTGCTGCACGAACGCTCCTATTTCGAGGCGTTCGGTCGACCGCCGGCCCTGCAGCACCTGTGGTCGCTGGCGGTGGAGGAGCAGTTCTACGTCGTCTGGCCGTTGGTGGTCGCGCTCATCGTGTTCGTGTTCCGTCGTCCGCATGCGCGCAGGTTCGCGATGCTCACGGTCTGCGTACTCGGCGCGGCCGCGTCGATGCTCGTGATGGGCGTGGGCACCTGGCGTTCGGGCGCGCCGCTGGGAGCAGACGCCTCCCGTTTCTACTTCGGCACCGACTCCCACAGCGCCGGTCTGCTGGTCGGCGCGGCGCTTGCGGTATGGCGCGGCGGCGCCGGCTTCGGCGGACCCGCGCTCCGCCCGGCCACCGTTCGGTCGACGCTTGTCGGAGTCGTGGCGCTCGGTGCCCTGCTGTGGTCGCTGTGGGCGGTGCACTCATGGTCGGTTGCGTTGTACCGCTGGGGTTTCGCGGCTCTCGCTCTGCTCACGGCCGTTCTCGTCGCGGCTGCCACTCGTCCCGGTGTGCTGGGCCGAGTGCTCGACCTCGAACCCCTCGCTGCGATCGGACGCCGGTCCTACGGCCTCTACCTGTGGCACTGGCCGGTCTTCGTCTTCACCCGTCCCGAACTCGACGTCCCGCTGACCGGCACGGCGAACATCGCCCTCAAGCTCGGACTGACGTTCGTGCTGTCGGAGTTGTCGTATCAACTGGTCGAGCAACCCGTCCGACGGCTGGGGCTGCGCGGTGCATGGCGGTCACTGCGTTCGCACTCGATCGGACGTATCGCGCGTCCGGCGCTGGTGTGCACGCTCGTCGCGGTCTTCGCATCGACCGGTGCCGTCGCCGCGATGAGCCCGCAGCCGAAGACCACGGCGAAAGCTGCCGTCACCGCGGCTGTCGAGGAGCCTGCTCCGCCGTCGTTCGCCGTCCCGTCTGCGGCGCCGTCAGCAACGAGCGACCGACCGACCGGTTCCGCCACTTCGGCGCCGTCCCTGACCGCATCGCCGACGTCGTCAACCAGCAGTTCACCGACTCCGTCCTTCGACGGTCGCACATCGGACATGACCATGACCGTGTTCGGTGACTCGTTCGCGATCGGTGCCGCCAACGGGTTGCACCGGCGGTTCAAGACGGCGACCCTGCACGCCAAGGAAGGTGAGCAGGGGTTCGTCGCTGTGTCCGAACTCGACCGGTTGGCGCCGTCCCTGACCACGGACATCGTCCTCATCCATGTCGGCAACAACGGTGTCATCGACGAGGTCGCGCTGGCCGCCGCCATCGCGAAGATCCCGACGCACAGCGTCGTGGTACTCGGGCTTCCTCGCGTGCCTCGGTTCTGGCAGAACGAGGTGGTCAAGCAGTTGCGCTCGGTCGCCGCTCGCTCACCGCGAGTGAAGGTGGCTGACTGGTACTCCCTGGCCAACCCGCACGACGACTGGTTCGTCGACGGAGTTCACCCGAACGGCAACGGAGTTCGCGAGTACGGCAACTTGATCCAGCGCACCGTCCTCGGCGAGTAGAACCGAACCTGCTCAGGCGGGTGCGAGGAACGCGGTCAACGCGTCGGCGTACATGCCCTGGTCGGCGGCGCCGACGAGTTCGCGCACCGAGTGCATCGACAGGGTCGGCGCACCGAAATCGACGGTGGTCGCACCGGTGAGCGCCGAGGTCATCGGTCCGACGGTCGAGCCGCACGGCAGATCCGAACGCATGACGAAGGACTGCATCGGCACGCCGGCCTGCTCACAGGCGAGCGCGAACGACCCGGCACCGACGCTGTCGGTGGCGTAACGGCCGTTGGTGTTGACCTTCAGCACCGGACCGCCGTTCAGCGCGATGCGGTGGTCGGGCTCGTGCCGGTCGGCGTAGTTGGGGTGCGTGGCGTGCGCCATGTCGCCGGACGCGATCACCGTGCCGGCAAGCGCACGGTGGTAGTCGTCCCGTCCGCCACCCAGCCCGGAGACGATCCGTTCGAGCACGGTCGGCAGCAGCACCGAGAAGGCGCCACGCTCGGTCATCGACCCGATCTCCTCGTGGTCGAAGAGCACCAGCACCTGGACGGTCGGGTCGGCCGGGCCGTCCTCGACCGCGCGGATCAGCGCCCGGGTGCCCGCGTAGGACGTCGCGAGGTTGTCCATCCGCGCGCCGGCCACGAACTCACCGTTCAGCCCCGTGCGGGCGGCCGGTTGGATGTCGTGCGTCATCACATCCCATGCCAGGACGTCGGCCCCGTCGACCCCGAGCCGGGCAGCAAGGAATCCGCGGAACGAGGGTGCGTCACCCAGGGCCCAGTGCGGTGCGATCTGGAACTGCTTGTTGAAGACCTCACCCTCCGCGGCGCTGCGGTCGAGGTGGATCGCAAGTCGCGAGATACGCAGCAGCGGTTCGTCGACCCGTAGCAGTTTCGCTGCGACAGAGCCGTTCTCGCGAACAGTGACCCGCCCCGAGAGGCCGAGGTCGCGGTCCAGCCAGCTGTTCAGGATGATGCCGCCGTACGGCTCGACCCCCAACTGTGCGTAGCCGATGCTCCGATGGTCGGGCTGCGGCTTGATCCGGAAGTTGGGGGAGTCGGTGTGCGCCCCGACGATGCGGAACGGTGTCGTGGCGCCGTCGGCGTGCTCGGTGCTCCACGCTGCCAGCGTGCCGCCGCGGACGAGGTAGTAGCGCCCGGGTTCGCTCGGCCAGGCGTCCGTCTCCAGCAGCCGGACGAAACCCGCGTCCTCCAGCATGCGAGCTGACGTCTCGCACGCATGGAACGGCGACGGGCTCGTGCCCAGGTACTCGATCAGTCCGTCCGCGGCATCCAGCATCAGCTGCCGAACTCCTTCAGTCCGCCCATCGCCTGGTCGAGCCAGGTTTGCTTGGTCTTGAGCTCCTCGCGCAGCTTCGCGGCCTTCTTGTCATCACCCTTGGCCTCGGCCGCGGTGATCTCGTCCTGCAGGTCACTGACCGCCCGCTGCAGCTGCTGCGCGAACGATCCGGCGCGCGCAGCGAGTTCGGGGTCGGTCTTCTTCCACTGCTTGTTCTCAGCCTCGCGGATGGTCTGCTCGACCTTGCGCATGCCGCGCTCCATCCGCTCGATGTCCTTACGCGGCACCTTGCCGGCGGCGTCCCACTTGTCCTGGATCGCGTGCAGATCCTTCTTGGCCTTCTCCAGGTCCTTGATCGGCACAAGCGCCTGCGCCTGGGTGAGGAGTTCCTCCTTCACCTTCAGGTTGGCCTCGAACTCGACGTTCTCAGCGGCGGCCACCTCGTCCTTGGCGTTGAAGAACGCGTCCTGAGCTGCCTTGAACTTCGCCCACAGTGCGTCGTCGTCGGCACGGGAGGCGCGACCGGCGCGCTTCCATTCGCTCATCAACCGCTTGAACGCACCTGCGGTCGGACCCCACTCGGTGCTCTCGGACAGCTTCTCGGCTTCCTCGACCAACTTCTGCTTGGTGGCCTTGGCGGAAGAGTGCTCCTCGTCGAGCTTGGCGAAATGGGTGCGTCGGGTCTTGTCGAAGCCGTTCCGGGCGGCGCTGAATCGCGTCCACAGGGAGTGCTCGGTCTCCTTGTCGAGCCGAACCTGGCTGTGCTGCAACGTCTTCCACTCGTCCAACAGTTCGCGCATTCGAGCGGTGGACTGCTTCCACTGCACCTTCTCGACCGGCTGGGACGCGATCTTCTCGGCCTCGGCGACAAGCTCCTCGCGCTTGGCGGCCGACTCCTTCTTGGCCTCGGCGCGAGCCTTCGACTCGACCTCGGCCTTGGCTGCGAGGGCGGTCGCGATCTGCTCGACGGTGTTGTCGAGTGCGGGCAGGTCACCGACGACGTTCGCCTGCAAGACCTGCTCGCGCAGGGACTTCAGCGCCGCCTGGCCGTCCTGGGTGGACAGGTCGGTCTGCACCACGCGCTGCAGCAGCAGGTTCGCGGATGCCGCCAACTCGTCGTACTTGCGGGCGAAGTAGGCGAGCGCCTCCTCGTGGGTGGCGTCGGGGTAGGACCCGACCTCCTTCTCACCGTCCGGGGTGCGGACGAACACGGTGCCGTCGTCGGCGACCCGGCCGAACGTCACGGAGTTGCTGGACGCGGCCACCGGGGTGGCAGCGGGCGCTGCGGCCGGGGCGTGCGGCTTGATCGCAGCGGGCGTGGGGACGCCGGGGCGGGGCGTCGGCTTCGGTGCGTCGGTCGACATCGTCAGGCCTTCTTCTCAGTGACGGTGATCTTCTTGATCGTGACAGGGGTCTTGGGTGCGGTGCCGTCGGCACCGACGCCGCCGGCAGCCACCTTGTCGACGACGTCCATGCCGCTGACCACCTTGCCGAAGATGGTGTAGCCGCCGGCGCTGTCGGACGGGATCGGCACGTCCTTCAGGGTGACGAAGAACTGACCGCCGTTGCTGTCGCCCTTGTTTGCCTGGCGCGCCATCGCAAGGGTGCCGCGCGGGTACTGGTCGTCGGCGGGTGCGTTCTCCAGGCCGTAGGTGTAGCCCGGCCCGCCCTGACCCGTGCCGGTGGGGTCACCGCACTGCAGCACGAAGTCGGGCACGAGACGGTGGCACGAAGTGTCGGCGTAGTAGGCGCCCGAGAGCTGGATGAACGACGCAACCGTCTGCGGTGCCTTGTCGCCGTACAGCTCGAACTTCACCGTGCCCTGGTCGGTCTCCATGCTGGCGTCGAAGGTCTTGCCCTGCGCGCACTCCTTGGCCGGCAGCTTCAGGCCCTCTTTGCTCGTCGCCGGCGTGCAGGCCGCGCCACCTGCACCACCCTCGCCGGCCGAGGTCGCCGACGATCCGGCGGACGTGGTGTTCTGCGGGCTGTCGTCACCATCGGCGCAACCGGCGAGCGAACCGCCGATCACGGTGGCTGCCACAAGGGCTGAGATCAGACGGTGCGGACGGCGCGTGCTTGCTCGCTCGGTGGGTCGCGATGTGGGTCGCACGGGTGAGGACTCCCAGTCGGTGCAGCCTGGCGGCTTGTACTGCCCCGAAGGGCACGGTCGCCGGCCAGTCTAGGGACATCCGTCCGGCGCGTGCCCGGGCGGCAGGTCACGACCTGGATACGCCGTCGATAGGCTTGGCCGGTGCTGACCGTCTATTTCCCGGCCCAGGCCTTCGCAACCAACTGTTATGTGCTGGCCACCGGCCGCAGACAGGAGTGCGTCGTCGTCGACCCGGGCATCGGGGTGATGCCGCAGCTGACCGAGGTCCTGACCGATCTCGACCTGAAGCCGACCGCCGTGCTGTTGACCCACGGACACGTCGATCACGTGTACTCCGTGACGCCCGTCTGCGGCGGCGAACTCGGCGCCTACATCCACCACGACGACCGTTACCGGCTCGCCGACCCGCTGTCGAGCCTCGATCCGGGCCTGCTGCACATGTTCGAGCAGCAGTTCGGGCAACAGGCCAGTTGGAAGGAACCCGAGCACATCGTCGAGATCGCCGACGCACAGAAGCTGACGCTCGCCGGCCTCGACTTCACCGTCAGCCACGCCCCCGGCCATACCGAGGGTTCGGTGATGTTCGGCATCGACACGACTCCGGACGGTCTTCCCGGCGAGGTCGAGGTGACCTCGACCGTGCTGTCCGGCGACGTGCTGTTCGCGGGCTCCATCGGCCGCACCGACCTACCGGGCGGTTCGCACGAGTCGATGCAGCGGTCGCTGAAGGACGTCGTCCTGCCGCTGCCCGACACCGCACTGGTGCTGCCCGGCCACGGCCCCGGCACCACCATGGCTCACGAGCGCATGAGCAACCCCTTCCTCCAGAACCTCTGACACACAAGGATTCACAACACATGGCTTCCAAGGTCACTCCGATCAGTGGCTTCCAGGAATGGCTGCCCACCGAGCGCATCGCCGAGCAGTACTTCCTCGACACCATCCGTGAGGTATTCGAGCTGCACGGCTTCGCCTCGGTGAACACCCGCTCCGTCGAGTCGGTCGAGCGGCTGTCCAGCCAGGGCGAGGACGCCGACAAGGAGATCTACGCCGTCCGCCGGTTGGCAGCCCCCGCCGACGAGCAGGCTGAGCCGACGCTGGGCCTGCACTTCGACATGACGGTGCCGTTCGCGCGCTACGTGCTGGAGAACGCCGGCAAGTTGACGTTCCCCTTCCGTCGCTACCAGATCCAGCAGGCCTGGCGCGGTGAACGACCGCAGCGCGGCCGGTACCGCGAGTTCATCCAGGCCGACATCGACATCGTCGATGCGGGGGAGTTGCCCGCGCACTATGAGGCCGAACTGCTGTTGGTCATCGCGGACGTGTTCGCGCGGCTACCGGTCGGTGACTACACGATTCACGTCAACAACCGCAAGATCTGCGAGGGCTTCTACCTCGGTCTCGGTATCGACGACGTGATCGGCACGCTGCGCATCGTCGACAAGCTCGACAAGATCGGGCCGCAGAAGGTCGCGGAGCTCCTGGTCGCGAACGGCTTGACCGACGAGCAGGCCAAGCAGTGCCTCGCGTTGGCGGAGATCAACTCACCGGACGGTTCGTTCGTCGAGCGTGTCCGTGCCCTCGGGGTCGAGCACCCGACGCTGGACGAGGGACTGGCGCACCTCGAGTCGGTCATCGCCACCGCGGCCGAGCACGCTCCCGGCGTCGCGATCGCCGACCTGCGCATCGCGCGCGGCCTCGACTACTACACCGGCACCGTCTACGAGACGATGCTCGAACGCGACCCCGGTTACGGGTCGATCTGCTCCGGAGGTCGGTACGACTCGCTCGCCACCGACGGCAAGCGCACCTACCCCGGGGTCGGCATCTCGATCGGCGTCTCGCGCCTGCTGGGTCTGCTCATCGGCGAGGAGGGCCTGACGGCCTCCCGGGAGACCCCGGTCGCTGTGCTCGTCGCCGTCAACGACGAGGACTCGCGGGCCGAATCCACCCACATCGCAACGGCTTTACGCAGTCGCGGGATTGCGACGCTGGTGGCGCCGAAGGCCGCGAAGTTCGGCAAACAGATCCAGTTCGCCGACCGTCGCGGGATTCCGTTCGTGTGGTTCCCGGGGGCCGGCGAGGACGGCAGCGACCAGGTGAAGGACATCCGTTCCGGCGAGCAGTCGGCAGCCGACCGCTCCTCGTGGACGCCGCCGCAGGCCGACCTGCGTCCGTCGCTGGTGAGTCCTACGACGGACTGACGTCGTCGTCCCGCCGCACCGGCTCAGTGGCCGGACCGGTGGGCCCGCGATCCGGCTCCGACGCGGTCACCGGGCGGGCCGTCGCAGCACGGGACACGATCGGTTCGGCCTTGGCTGCGTTCAGACCCAGCTTGCGCAGGTGCAGCTCACCGAGGGCCCGATTGGTCTCCTCGTCACCGGTGCGCCAGCTCGTCGCCGGTCCGGACGACACCGCGAAAAGCTCTGCAGCCGAACGGTGTTGCAATGCTCGGAGCGCGAGCACGTCCATGCCTGCCGTCGTCCTGCGCAGCTTGGCGGCCTGGGACGCCTTGCGTAGCCAGGGGATACGGATCATGCCCCAGAGGAGCAGGGCGAACAGGTACGGAGCTGCTGCGGTGAGGTAGCCGAGCAGATCCCCGAGGTCGTCGATGCCGACGGACATGTCACGCCCGGCCGCCGAGATCTGGTTGGCTGCCGCGGCCGACTTGTCGAACGGCGACTGCAGGGTGTCGCCGACCAACGGCACCTGGCGCAGGCGCTGGCCCGCCTCGGTGAGGTTGCCCGAAAGCGAGGCGGCGCTCGTCTCCAGCTTGTTCGCACCGACGGTCGACGCGTCCGCCGTGTTGTTCACGCGATTCGCGACGTTCCACCAGAAGGCCAGCCACGTGACGATCGCCGCGTCGAACAGGATCTGCGGCAGCAGTCGGATCGGTCGTTCGGCGTAGAGCTTCATCGGTGTCCCCTCGCGATGCGCATGGGATGGAACCTACCCGGCGGCCACGCCGCGCGGACGCGCTCGTCCCGATCGGCCGGTGCAGAGGGCAGAATGCACGTCCATGGCTGCCACCGCGCTCGAACGCAACATCCGCGGGTGGCTCGATCACCTGCGGGTGGAGCGCGGTGTCTCGGTACACACCCTGAAGGCGTACGGTCGCGACCTCGAGCGCTACCGCGGCTATCTCGCCGACCTCGGTGTCACGGACGCCGTGAAGGTGGGGGAGAACGAGGTCAGCGGGTTCCTGGCTCACTTGCGAGAGGGCGACGACGAGCATCCGCCACTCGCGGCGTCGTCTGCGGCCAGGTCGCTGGTGGCCGTGCGCGGCTTCCACAAGTTCCTCGCGTTGGAGGGGGAGACCACCAAGGACGCGGCCGAAGGTGTGTCCCCGCCGACTCCGGGACGACGGTTGCCGAAGGCGATCAGCCAGGACGAGGTGGCGCGACTGCTCGACGCGGCGAGCGTCGGTGACACGCCGAACTCGATGCGGGACAGGGCAATGCTGGAGCTGATGTACGGCATCGGTGCGCGCGTCAGCGAGATCACCGGGTTGGACGTCGACGACGTCGACTTCGAGACCGACACCGTCCGCGTCCTGGGGAAGGGCGACAAGGAACGGTTGTTACCGCTCGGTTCGTTCGCCAAGGACGCAGTGCAGTCGTACGTCGTCCGTGCCCGTCCGGTGTTCGCATCGAAGGGCAAGGGGACGCCCGCGTTGTTCCTGAACCAGCGCGGCGGACGCCTGTCGCGCCAGTCGGTGTGGAACACCATTCAGGCCTGTGGGGAGCGTGCCGGACTGACCGCTCACCTGTCGCCGCACACGCTGCGCCACTCGTTCGCGACGCACCTGCTGGACGGCGGTGCCGACGTTCGCGTCGTGCAGGAACTGCTCGGTCATGCCTCCGTCACCACCACGCAGATCTACACGCTGGTCACCGTCCAGCAACTGCGTGAGGTGTTCGCCGGATCGCACCCGAGGGCGCGCTGATCTCACCCTCCGGCGAAGAGCACGAACTCACGCCGATTTCAATGGTGACTGGGGAACGGAGTGGGTTTGCGTCGAGGGTTCGGGGGGTTTGGCACCGACGGATTCGTTCCTCATCCGTCGGGCTCAACCAGCGGGCGTGGGTGGGTTCTCGATCCCTTCGACACGACGCTCGGACCTCGCGTCGGCTCAGGACAAGTGCAGGCACTCCGCCCCAGTTCGGCCACCGTCTTCATCGGGGACTGGGCGCGGGTTGGGGTGGTGGCATAGGCTGGCCGCTGATCGGCGAGAGCCAGAGCACGTTCTAGGAGTGAAGTTGAGCCAGCAGGAGACCCTCGGTCCCACCGGTCGCCCGCTACCGACCTTCCCGTACCCCAAGCGGCTGGAGAGTCACGGACCCGCGCGCATCATCGCGTTGTGCAACCAGAAGGGCGGGGTCGGCAAGACCACCACGACGATCAACCTCGGCGCAGCCCTGGCCGAGTACGGCCGGCGCGTCCTCGTCGTCGACTTCGATCCGCAGGGTGCGCTTTCCGCCGGTCTCGGCGTCCGCAGCAACGAACTCGACCTCACCGTCTACAACCTGCTGGTCGAACGCGGTCACGACATCCACAAAGTCATCCAGGGCACCGGGGTCATGAATCTCGATGTGCTGCCGGCCAACATCGACCTGTCGGCTGCCGAGGTCCAGCTGGTCGGCGAGGTCGCTCGCGAGATGATCCTGGCGCGCGTGCTGCGTCCGGTCGCCGACGAGTACGACGTCATCCTGATCGACTGCCAGCCCAGCCTGGGTCTGCTCACGGTCAACGCGCTCACCGCGTCACACGGCGTGATCATCCCGCTCGAGTGCGAATTCTTCGCGATGCGCGGTGTCGCCCTGCTGGTCGAGACCATCGACAAGGTCACCGACCGCCTCAACCCGCGCCTGGAGATCGACGGCATCGTCGCCACCATGTACGACGGACGCACGCTGCACAGCCGCGACGTCGTCCGATCGGTGGTCGACCACTTCGGCGACAAGGTGTTCCACACCACGATCAACCGCACGGTGAAGTTCCCCGACGCCACCCTCGCGGCCGAACCGATCACCAAGTACGCCTCCAACCACGGCGCAGCCGAGGCCTACCGACAGTTGGCTCGTGAACTCATCGCCCGCGGCGACGCAGCCTGAGCAGGGCGGCGAGCCCACTCACGGCATTGAGGACGCGATCGAGTCCGGCGACGCTGCACTGCTCGCCGAATCCGCTGACGTATCCACATCGGACGAGGTCGTACCCGGTGGCGTGATCACCAAGCGCGGTGCGTCCACCCCGTTCCAGGTGCACCTCGACGTCTTTTCCGGGCCCTTCGACCTGCTGCTCGGCCTCATCGCCAAGCACAAGCTCGATGTCACCGAGATCGCGTTGCACAAGGTCACCGACGAGTTCATCGCGCACATCCGGCAGGCACAGAAGACGAAGGCCGACTGGGACCTCGGTCAGGCGTCGGAGTTCCTGCTCATCGCGGCAACTCTGTTGGACCTCAAGGCTGCTCGGTTGTTGCCGAACTCCGGCCCGGAGGACGAGGACGACCTCGCCCTCATCGAGGCGCGCGACCTGCTGTTCGCACGACTGTTGCAGTACCGCGCGTTCAAGCAGGTTGCCGCAGCCTTCGATCAGCGCATGGCGACCGCCGGACGCATCACGGCCCGCCAGGCAGGTCTGGAGGAGCAGTTCGCCGGTCTGCTGCCCGAACTCGTCATGAATGTGACGCCCGAGCAGCTGGCGATGATCGCGGCGTCCGCGATGATCCCGAAGATGCCGCCGTCGGTCGGTCTGGAGCATCTGCACCAGGCTGCGGTCAGCGTGCGTGAGCAAGCCGAGATCGTCGCGAACAAGCTTCGGGCGCAACCGGTTTCGTCGTTCCGCGACTTGGTTGCCGACGCCGACAACACGCTCGTGATCGTCGCGCGGTTCCTTGCTGTGCTGGAACTGTTCAAGGAGGCGGTGATCGTCTTCGAGCAGGAGGAGGCGCTGGGCGATCTCACGGTGCGCTGGACCGCGGACACAGATACTCACGTGGAGGTCAGCGCCGAGTTCGACGAGGACGACCCGGTGCCGACGGCTGAGCCCGACCCCGACACCACAGCACCAGATGACGAAGGAGCCGGCGATGACTGAGCCGCAACAGGAACCGCTCGACGTGCCGGTGCCCGCGATCGAGGTGCCGGTCGAGCCCGAAGGCTTCGACGTCGAGGACTTCCCAGGTGGTGCACGCAGCACGATCGAGGCCATCCTGATGGTCGTCGACCAGCCGCTGACGCCTCTCGAGCTGGCCGACGCCCTCGAACTCGAGGAGCACGACGTCCGGGAACACCTCCTCGCGCTCGAGGACGAATACGCCTTGCAGCAGCGTGGATTCACCATCCGCGAGATCAACGGTGGGTGGCGCGTCTACAGTCGGGCGGACTACGCACCGGCTGTGGAGAAGTTCCTCCTGGGCGGTCAGCAGGCCAAGCTGACCCAGGCGTCGCTGGAGACCCTCGCCGTCATCGCGTACCGCCAGCCCATCTCCCGCGCCCGGGTCGGCGCGGTGCGCGGCGTGAACGTCGACGGCGTCATCCGCACCCTCACCACCCGTGGCCTGATCGCCGAGATGGGCACCGACGGCGACGGCGGCGCGATGCTCTACGGCACCACCCCCTACTTCCTGCAGCGCATGGGCCTGTCGTCACTCGACGAACTGCCCGCGCTGGCCCCCTACCTACCCGAGACCGACGTGATCGACGAACTGATTGAGCAGGGACACGCATGAGCACTCCGAACGGCCGCCGTCCGGCGAAGAAGACCAACCACCGCAAGGGTTCGTCGGGTACCACCGCGAACCGCGGCGGAGCGCCGCTCCCGCCGAAGCGGCAGGCCCCGGCCGAGCCGATCGACGTCCACGACCCCGACGGCGTACGCCTGCAGAAGCTGCTCGCTGCCGCCGGCGTGGGCAGCCGCCGCGTCTGCGAACAGCTGATCGCCGACGGACGCGTGTCGGTCGACGACCAGATCGTCACCGAACTCGGGGTGCGCATCGACCCGTTGAAGCAGATCGTGCACGTCGACGGTGAGCGCGTGGTGCTCGACGAGAGCCGCGTCTACTTCGCCTTCAACAAGCCGCTCGGTGTCGTGTCGACGATGGACGACGATCTCGGCCGCGAGTCGGTCGGCGACTTCGTCGGCCCCCGCAAGGAGCGCCTGTTCCACGTCGGACGCCTGGACGCCGACACCGAGGGACTGCTGCTGCTCACCAACGACGGCGAACTCGCCAACCGTCTGCAGCACCCGCGGTACGGGGTGCAGAAGACGTACGTCGCCGTCGTCCCGGGTCCGCTGCCCCGTGGCCTGGGTAAGGAACTGCGTGCGGGCATCGAACTCGAGGACGGCCCGGTGAAGGTCGACTCCTTCAAAGTCGTCGACTCACGACCCGGCTGGGTGATGCTCGAGATCATCCTGCACGAGGGCCGCAACCGCATCGTGCGACGCATCATGGAGGCGGTCGGCCACCCCGTCGAGTCCCTCGTGCGCACCGACGTCGGCCCGGTTCAGCTGGGTGACCTGCGACCGGGCAAGATGCGTCCGCTGTCCTCGGCCGAGGTGAAGGCTCTCTACAAGGCGGCAGGACTGTAGACGGATGCACGTCAGAGTCGTCGGCTGTGGGCTTCACCCCGCAAAGTTCTCCGCTCCTTCGTCGCTCCGATACTTTGCGGGGGCCCCGAACATGGCTGGAGCATCTGCGTGCACATAAGGATTGTCGGCTGTGGCCTGATCGGAACGTCGATCGGTCTTGCGTTGTCGCGCAGCGGGTTCCGTGTCTCGTTGAGTGACCCGTCCCCGACGTCGCAGGCCATCGCCCGCGACATGGGAGCGGGCGAGATCGACGTCACCGATGCACCCGAGGTCGTTGTGGTGGCCGCACCACCGGACGTCGTTGTGTCCGTCGTCCGTGCCGAACTTGACCGCTGGCCGGGCGCCGTCGTCACCGATGTCGCCTCGATGAAGCAGCAGGTGCTCGACGAACTGCGCTCCGCCGGCGCCGATCTGTCGCGCTACGTCGGGTCACACCCGATGGCCGGACGCGAACGCTCCGGTGCCGTCGCCGCGCGCGCCGATCTGTTCGAAGGGCGCACCTGGGTGATCTGCCCGACCCAGGATGATGACCCGGGAGCCGTTGCCGCGGTCCGCACTGTGGCTGAGGCCACCGGCGCCGCCACCACGACGATGGACGCCGCCGAACACGACCACGCCGTCGCGGCGGTCTCGCACGTCCCCCAAATCGCCGCCAGTCTGGTCGCCGTACGGCTGCGTGAACTGTCGGACGAAGCAATCGGTCTGTCCGGACAGGGAATTCGTGATGTGACGCGCATCGCCGAGAGTGATCCGATGCTTTGGACGCAGATCCTCGCCGGCAATGCGGCAGCCGTCGCCCCGGTGCTCGATGCTCTGCTGGACGACCTCGGTCGCGTTCGGCAGGCGGTCACCGATCTGGCGGCCGGCAACGAGGACGGAGCCCGGCAGGTGCTGGCCCGGGTGATCGCCGACGGCCAACTCGGCCACGCGCGCATCCCCGGTAAGCACGGCAGCGCACCGACGACCTACGCCACGCTCGTCGTGGTGGTGCCCGACCGGCCGGGCGAGCTCGGCCGACTGTTCAACGACATCGGTGCGGCCGGGGTCAACATGGAGGACCTGCGCCTGGAACACGGTCAGGGTGCACCGGTCGGCCTCGCCGAAGTGTCGGTGCTCCCGTCCGTGGCCGAGCGACTGCGCGATGAACTCACCGCGAAGGGATGGAGCGTGCATGAGTGAGGGTGGCGACAATGGTGACGAACGAAAAGGGAGTGGCATGAAGCAGATCCAGGTCGCGATCGACGGCCCCTCGGGCACCGGCAAGTCGTCCGTCTCCAAGCTCGTCGCCAAGCAGCACGGCTGGGGCTACCTCGACACCGGCGCGATGTACCGGGCCCTCACCTGGTGGTGTCTCGACCAGGACGTCGACCTGGACGACGGACCTGCGGTCACGGACGCGTCGAAGTCGTTCGACCTGCAGATGGGCACCGATCCCTCGAACCCCACGGTGGCAGTGGGGGATCGACGCATCGATGCAGAGATCCGCGAGCCCGAACTCACCCGTCAGGTCGCGAAGGTCGCCACCAATCTCGAGGTTCGCGCGAACATGCGGGAGCGACAGCGGGCGCTCATGCAGCAGCTCGCGGAACAGACCGGGGGAGTCGTCGCCGAAGGCCGCGACATCACGACGGTCGTCGCACCGGACGCCGACGTCCGGATCCTGATGACGGCCAGCGAGGAGGCACGGCTCGCGCGCCGTTCCAAGGAACTCAGCTCGACCGTCGAGGCGACCCGCTCCCAGATCGTCGACCGCGACAAGGCCGACTCCACCGTTTCCCAGTTCATGACCGCCGCCGACGGCGTCACGCTCGTCGACACCTCCGAATTGACCTTCGAGGAATCGCTGGCGGCGGTGTTGCAGATCGTCCAGGGGGCCCGACGTGACTGAGATCGACTTCGACCGCGGCTGGTCCGACCGTGGACGCGGCATCGGCAACCGACTGGTGAGGTTCGGGTGGCGCGCGAAAGCCCTTCACCCCGAACGGGTTCCGCGCACCGGACCGGTGTTGATCATCTCCAACCACACCGGATTCCTCGACGGCCCGCTCGTCTTCTGCCTCGCGCCACGCACAGTTCACTTCCTGGTGAAGAAGAGCTATTTCAAGTCCGTGTGGGGCCGGTTGCTGCGCGGCATGGGTCAGATCCCGATCGAACAGCGCACCGGCGATCGGCAGGCGCTGGCTGCCGCGAAATCCCTGCTGTCCGACGGCCATGCGCTCGGCATCTTTCCCGAAGGGACGCGCGGCACCGGGACGGTCGAGTCGGCCCACCAGGGCGCGGCGTGGCTGGCGCTGCAGACCGGAGCCACGATCGTCCCCGCGGCGACCCTCGGGACGCGCGGCACCGGGCGCGGTCGGGAGTCCTGGCCAAAGCTGGGCACGACGCTGCGCGTGGTGTTCGGTGGACCGTTCGATCTGCCGCCCTACGAAGGCGTCCCGGGTCGGCAGAAACTGCAGCTGGCGACGGAGGAGATCCGTTCCCGCTTGGCCCAACACGTGCACGCCGCGGTCGACGAGACCGGCCTCAAGCTGCCGGTCGACGCCCCGCCGGTCCTCTGAGTTTCTCGTTCAACCCAGGTGTCGGGGATGATGGATCAATGACTGAGCAGAATCCCCCCACCGTCACCGACGAGGAGAACGTCGAGCGCGCCTTGCGTGCCGGACTGGAGGACTTCGACCTCAGTGAAGAGGACCGCGCCCTCCTCGAACGACAGGGCGCCGACCTCGATGAGGAGTCGGAGGAATCGACCCGCCCGGTCGTCGCGATCATCGGCCGCCCGAACGTCGGCAAGTCCACCCTCGTCAACCGCATCATCGGACGCCGTGAGGCCGTCGTCGAGGACGTCCCCGGTGTCACCCGCGACCGCGTCGCCTACGACGGCGAATGGAGCGGACGCCGGTTCACGCTCGTCGACACCGGCGGCTGGGAGATCGACGCCCAGGGCATTCACCTGCGCGTTGCCGAGCAGGCCGAGGTCGCGATCGACCTCGCCGACGCCGTCCTTTTCGTGGTCGACGCGACCGTCGGTGCGACCGACGCCGACGAGGCCGTCGTGAAACTGCTCCGCAAATCGGGTAAGCCCGTCATTTTGATCGCCAACAAGGTCGACGACCAGCGCTCCGAGGCCGACGCCGCGATGCTCTGGTCGCTGGGCCTGGGCCAGCCCTGGCCCGTCTCTGCGCTGCACGGACGCGGCACCGGCGACGCGCTCGACGCGCTGCTGGATGTGCTCCCCGACAAGTCGACCGTCTCGGGTGCTTATCAGCGCGGCGGCCCGCGCCGCGTCGCACTGGTCGGACGCCCCAACGTCGGCAAGTCCTCGCTGCTGAACAAGCTGGCCCGTGAAGACCGTGTCGTCGTCGACAACGTGGCCGGCACCACCCGTGACCCAGTGGATGAGTACATCGAACTCGCCGGCAAGACATGGCGATTCGTCGACACGGCCGGCATTCGGCGCCGCGTGCACCAGACCCGTGGTGCCGACTTCTACGCCTCGCTGCGTACCCAGACCGCGATCGAGAAGGCCGAGGTCGCCGTCGTGCTGATCGACGCCGAGGAGTCGATCGCCGAGCAGGACATCCGCGTGGTGCAGCAGGTCATCGACGCCGGTCGTTCGCTGGTGGTCGCCTTCAACAAGTGGGACTTGTTGGATGAGGAGCGCCGCTACTACCTCGAGCGCGAGATCGAGCGCGAACTCGTCCAGATGACCTGGGCGCCGCGGGTGAACATCTCCGCGGTCACCGGTCGCAATGTCGAGAAGCTGGTTCCGGCGATCGAGACCGCCCTCGAGTCCTGGGACACCCGCATCCCGACGGGCCGCCTGAACGCGTTCATCGGCGAGATCGTCGCCGGTCACCCGCACCCGGTGCGCGGCGGTAAACAGCCCCGCATCCTGTTCGCGACGCAGGCGTCCACGCGTCCGCCGCGGTTCGTGATCTTCGCGTCCGGCTTCATCGAGGCGGGTTATCGACGCTTCCTCGAGCGCCGCATCCGTGAGGAGTTCGGCTTCGAGGGCACCCCGATCGAGATGTCGGTGCGGGTGCGCGAGAAGCGCAAGCAGCGCTAGTCCAGGTCGGCATGCCGGATGATCGAACGCGCCCTGGGTGATGACCTGCTGCGCACGCCGCGCCCGCAACGACTCACCGGCTGACCGCGTTCTTTCTGCCGCCGACCAAGAGAGGCCGATATCCGTGAGTGTGCTGAGTGGTGCGCGTCGAGTTCTGCTGGTCCACGCCCATCCTGACGACGAGACGCTCGCGACCGGTGCGCTGATCGCCGAGCTCGTCGAACGCGGTGTGGAGGTACGGGTCGTGACCGCGACGCGCGGTGAACGTGGCGAACTGACGCCTGCCGTCTCGGGCGTCGAGCCCGGGTCGGACCAACTGGTCGCGCTGCGTGAGGGCGAGCTCGCCTCCGCTCTTCGGACGCTGCGGGTCGCCGGTCATGCGTTCCTCGGCAGCCCACCTGCACGAGCTGCGGGGCAGACGCAGGAGCGCACCTACCGCGATTCAGGCATGCGGTGGATCACCGAGACCGTCGCCGGCCCGGCTGACGACTCGGACGGCGAATCCCTCACCGCCGCAGACGTATCGGACGCCGCCGCAGACCTCGAAGCGTACGTCGACGCCATCGGTCCGGATGTGCTGATCTCCTACGACGAGAACGGCGGGTATGGGCATCCCGACCACGTCCGCACCCAGGAGATCACCCGCGAGGTCGCGAAAAATCGCGGTCTGCCGATGCTGGAAGTCATCCCGCCCGACCGGGCGGTCGGGGGAGACCCCGACCAGATCGAGTGGAGTGACATGTCGGCTCACTTGCCCCGTGTGCGCGAGGCGCTGCAGGCCCACGCGTCGCAGCTGACCGTCGACGGCGACGAGGTCGTTCACGTCGGCGGGCAACGCGAACCGATCGTCACGAGAATCGGTCTGCGCCCGGTCGAACTCTGACCTCGGTCGAACGCTGCGCGTACGGTGATCGCATGACCGAGCGTGCTGTCCTCCCCGCCCTCCCCGACGAGTCGTGGACGCGCGTCCTGTGCGTCGTGGCCCATCCCGACGACATGGAGTACGGCGCGTCCGCGGCCGTTGCCACGTGGGCGAAGCGCGGGATCGAGGTCACTTATCTGCTGCTGACCAGCGGCGAAGCGGGCATGCAGCGGTCGCCCGAGGAGGTGGGACCGATGCGCGGGCAGGAGCAGCAGCGAGCCTGCGACACGGTGGGCGTGAAGCAGCTGCGCATCCTCGACCACCCGGACGGAATGCTCCAGCCGACCCTGCAATTGCGCCGTGACATCGCGCGGGTGATCCGGGAAGTTCGTCCGGACGCTGTCCTGACGATGAACTTCGACCTCGAGGCATACGGCGGGTTGAATCAGGCAGATCACCGCGCTGCCGGCCTGGCGACGATCGACGCGGTGCGGGACGCGGACAACACCTGGGTCTTCCGTGAACTCGCCGATGAGGGTCTCGCGAAGTGGAGCACGGGCCGGCTGCTTGTGGGTGGTCATCCGGATGCCACGCACGCAGTGACTGTCGACGAGGACGCGGTCGCCGCGGCCGTTGCGTCGCTGGAGTGCCACGAGGCCTACCTGGCGGACCTGCCGGGCCATCCGAAGCCGGAGAAGTTCATTCCGGAGATCCTGAAGGACGGTGGCCAGGCCGCCGGATCGCAGTACGCGGTGCTCTTCCGTGTGTACGACGTAGGGGTGTCCACGGGAGACGAGGGGGAGTGAAGTAGTCGCCACTGAGCGCCCTTCGTCCACGAGCGCACTGTCGGCCCAGGTCAGCGCTGAATGGGCCGAACCCGGTGACTCAGCCGGTCTCGCGGGAGAAATAGGCGTTCAGCGCGTCGAGGAGTCGGGAGACATCCCGGTCGTTGTTGTACGGAGCGAGTCCGATGCGTACGCCACCTGCCTCCCCGAGTCCGAGCAATTCGGACGTTTCGTAGCCGTAGAACGAGGACGCCGGGGCATTGACGCCGTGTTGCGCCAGAAACTCGCTGACAGCGGACGACTGCTCACCGGCGAAGGTCGTCAGCAAGGTGGGTGTGCGCCGGCGCGCCCGGGAGAACATGGTCACACCGGGTAGCTCGGACAGTCCCGCTTCGATCTGCTCGCGCAGCCGGTCTTCGTGCTGCTCAACGAGTTTGAGACTGGCTTGCAGACGTTCCCGACGCGATCCGGTGGCCGCGCCGAACCCGGCGAGGAAGTTGATCGCAGCCGTGGTGCCGGCCATCAGTTCGTACGGCAGCGTGCCGAGCTCGAAGCGTTCGGGGACATTGTTCGACGACGGCAGGAGCTTGTCCGGGTGAAGTTCGGCCAGCAGTTCGGGCTTTCCGGTCAGCACTCCGCAGTGCGGGCCGAAGAACTTGTAGGGCGAGCAGGCGAAGAAATCGGCGTCCATTGCTTTGAAGTCCACGCCCGCGTGGGCGGTGTAGTGGACGCCGTCTACGTAGATCTTCGCTCCGACGGAATGTGCCGCGTCGGCGAAGGCGCGAATGTCAGGCATGGTGCCGATCAGATTCGACGCGGCCGTGACGGCGACCAGCCTGGTGCGATCAGTGAGTTGTTCGTTCAGCACCTCCACAGGAAGTTCGCCGGTCTTCGGGTCGAAGTCCAACCAGCGCACCGTGGCACCGGCACGTTCCGCCGCGATGACCCAGGGGCGGACGTTCGCGTCGTGATCCAGCCGGGACACGACGACTTCATCGCCGGGGGACCACAGTGCCGACAGCGTCCGGGACATCTCGAAGGTCAACGCGGTCATGCTGCGGCCGAAGATGACGCATTCCGCTCGCGTGTTGAGCAGGTCTGCGAGGGCGGCACGGCACTCGGTGACCGCATCTTCGGCGTTGCGTCCGGCCGCCGTGCTCGAACTCCGGTTGGAGAGCGGCCTCAGCATGGTGTGCCGGATGGCATCGGCAACCACGTCCGGGGTCTGGGTGCCGCCCGGACCGTCGAAGTGTGCCGCTCCATCGTGGATTGCGGGAAAGTGGCGACGGATCGCTTCGACGTCCAAGGGCGCTGCGGGGGACTGGGTTTGAGTGTCGAAGTTCATGGCCTCAGCGTGGCACGGCGCTCTGACGCAGCGGGGCGGAGAAGATGAGGGAGCAGATTTCGGCGGTCGGAAAGCGAACGTCGACCAGGTACGTCTTGTGTGCCGGTCGATTGGATTTTCGCCAACCCCACGGCCTGGCTGATGACGGTCGCCCGGCGCCGGTCGGCCGACCATGCGCGACGCCGTGAGACCGAAGCGTGCAGGCTGACCAGACCTGGCCAGGTGAAAAATGTGCTCCGTCTCGACCGGCAAGCGGGCCATGGCTACTGGGCGGCGGTCTCCACTTCGTCGGACACCTGCACATTCACGTGGTTCAGGGCGCGGACCTTCTTGCCGACCTCCCCCTTGGACGCGGCAGTGGTGATCCGTACGTTCACGCGCAGAGTGCGAAGATCGACACCGACGCCCGTGATGTGTCGGCCCGTTGGGTCAATCTTCTCGACGTCCTGCTGGGTGCGTCGAAGTTCACGATCCCCAACCTCGGAGATGCGCGGCAGGAAGCCCTCGTCCCTGATCGTGGACATCGCGGCGCGTTCCTGAGCGGGGACGATCACGAAGAAGGAGCTCGTGCCGGTCTGGTACATACCGTTGAGGGCCGGGTGCTTCGTCTGCAGTTCGGCGTACTTCTGCCCCGCAGTCGACTGGGTGAGAACCGGGATCGTTTCACCGGTCTGCGTCGGCTCAGGACCCGTCGACCCGGAGCAGCCTGTCATCACAAGAACAAACCCTGCCAGCGCGGTACAAAGTCGGATACCCAGTCGTTTCATCGCTATCCAACCTTCAAAGTTGCGCCGTACTGCCTCAGGGTTCGGCCGGCGAAAAACAGCACCAGCCCTGCAAGTACCGCCGTCGCGGAGAGTGCTGTTAGTCGCTTGAGCACTTGTCCCTCTGAAGTCCCCGCGAGCGGCGTGTGCTGACGAACGTATTCTCTGGCCGGTTGGAGCGAAAGCCCCTGTACTCAGATTGTTGTGCGGCAGCGGCCATCGAGGATCACTACGAAGCCTCCGGGGCTACCGCCGCCTGACCGGAGGTGGGCGAGTGCCCGCGGGTTGCGGGCCTACGACAGCAAGCCCGATGGCCGGATGGCCGGATGGGCCCGCACACAGTGCACAGACGACCGGTCGGAAACATGAAAGAGGCGCTCCCGGTGCTTAACTGAAACCACCTCTTACCTGCGTAAACGCTAGTCGGGCAGTCGGGTTGGGGATGCTGAAGGGTCGGCCGACCCCTGAGTGATGCGCCCGTCGATACGGGTCGTGGGCACTTGATTCGTTGGACACGGTGGCCCGCCAAGTGGTGGCTGGGTCGCCAGCGCTCCGCCGCGCGGTGCTCTCGACCGCAACAAGTTGTAAATGGGTGGCTGGCCGCACAATTGGGCGCCGACCGGCGTCCTGACGCCGCAATAGCCACGGTTCTTGGGCGGAATTTCGGTGTTTCTGGTCCTGTTGATTAGTACTGTTCTGCGGTGGGCCGGAGACCGTCGCCATTGGGTAAGGCGCGCGAGTTACTCACCGACGCGCCGCGGTTGGAGGCTGCGCGTCGCTCCGCACTGCAGCGGCGATACCTCGCGACGCGGGGTATCGCGGTGGTCGGTAGCTCGACGGCGGAAGCAGTCATCCCACTGGTCATCGTGATAACGCTCGGGGGCGGTCCGGGTCAGATAAGCGCCGTCCTGATCGCGACGCTCGGAACAGCACTTGTGCTTCGCCTTCCGATCGCGCGGATCCTGGATCAAAGGACCGACGAGGCAAGCATTCAGGCATTGGCCCTTGTGCTTGCAGCCATCGGGTCAGCCCTGATTTGGGCGGCCTGGATGATCGGCGTGCTGACCTACCCCTTCCTTCTGGCCTGCGTTCTACTCATCGCCCTCGGCCGCACGGTTGTCTCCACTTCCGGGTATGCGGTGGTCGGCAGAATCGCGGATGGGCCGGAACGGCTCCGCATGACCGGGCACTTGAGTAGCGTGAACAGCGCTGGCTCAGTGGTCGGCGAAGCGGTGGGCCCCGCACTGACACGGTTCGTTCCGCCGCCGGTAGTGCTTCTCGTCGACGTCGTCCTGAGCGTGGTATCAGCGATATGCGTCCGATCATTGCGTCGCGCCACCGGTGAGGTGGCCAAAGCTCATGAGGACGTGTCATCGACGGATGCCACGTCGGTGTGGACATCGATTCGGACGAACCGACCATTGCTGACCATCTGGATGATCGGGTTCGTTGCTTCCGTCTCGGCGCCCGCGATCCTGGTGTTCCTGTTGGACGTACTCCGGATTCCGATGTGGCTCATCGGTGTCACCTTCGCCGCAGCCGCTCCTGGCGGCATTGTTGGGGGTTTGCTGGTCCGCGCGGTCGCCGGCCGCTTCCGGGCGAACGTTGTGCTGGCGACTGGTGCTGTCATGTCCGCTCTCGCCATTGGCCTGCTCCTGGGCGCCAACGGTCTCGGTCATTGGGCGCTTCCGGCTGCCATCGCCTACGAATTCGTCACAGCCCTTTTCGGCACTCTCATGGTCGCGTCGACGATGGGGCGCCTGCAGATGATCACGCCCAGTCACCGCGTGGCACGGACGATGTCCGCCGCCAGCATCGGACTGGAGGCTGCTGCACTGCCCGGACTGCTGGTCGGTGGCACCGTCGGCTCGACCGCGGGTGCGGAGGCGGCGCTTACCGCAGCAGTCCTGCTCTACGTCCTGCTGGCCGGGGTGGCGGCCATGTGGGTGCGAGAGTGACCGTGGGTGCCTGCGGTGACGCGTGGGCGCCTTCCGCCGACCTGCTCGGGCCCGCCTACGCACGACACACCGAGTCGGTTCTGGGACGTGTCCGATTCGAACTGGTTTTCGAGTCAACTCCTGGAGGTCTTTCCGCGGACGGAGGGCCACGTGGTCGACGTGGGTGGCGGGTTCGGCGAGCAGGCAATCATGCTCGCGCGCGAAGGTTTCCGTGTCACGGTTTCCGACCCGGACCCCGACATGCTGGCCATGGTGAAGTCGCGAATTCAGACCCTGGAGGAAGCGCTTGCCTCGCGGGTTGTCCTAGTGCCGGACGACGGTCGGCGGCTGGAGAGTCTCGGCGCCGGCGAGTGCGATGCGGTGCTGCTCCACAGCGTGCTCATGTTCTTCCAAGATGTTCGACCCGTTTTCGAGGCGGCTTCGCGTGTTCTCAAGAGCACCCATGATCGCGACACGCTGGTTGATGTTGCCGCCGAATTCGGCTTCGTTCCCGACGCGGAGTTTGTGGTGCGGGTGTTCACGGATCACTTGGAGGACACTGATGTTCCCCATGATCCCGCTGAGATGGCAGCGCTCATGGAGCTGAGCGCCTTGCCGGTTCCAGGGATCCGTACCGCTCGGTGGCGAGGCTCTATCACTTGGTGTTACGTCGAGGAGGATGACGCCTCACCGCCGGGCCATCTCCCTGGCATCCATGGGGGTAGGTGGTGCGTGACCCCCACGCGGCACGCATAAGACTCAGCCGTTCGCGATAGCTACGCAGCGGCTCGTCGTTCGTCCAGCGAGGGGATGAAGGCCGGGTCGGGGCACTGTTGAACCGCCGTCGCACCAATGCCGTGTGGCAAACGGGAGTCCTCGAGGTCGGATCGCAGGACGCGAGGGGAGTGCCCGATCGAGGTTCGTCGAATTTCTCCTTCCGAGACCACGCGGCTCACGGTCGGCTCGGAGACACCGGTCAGCTTCGCCACCTCGGCGAACGTGTACACCGGGTCGGTCAAAGGGATGATCGCCGGTCCGGCGTCATCAGTCAGTCCGTCCTGCGCGCTTGCGATGCGCGTTCTGTCGCGTGGGAGTCGCAAATACCCCGTACGACAGAAAGGTCAAAGACCCCAGTGGATGCGGAAGAGAGCCGCAGATTTGCCCGGAATACCGGCAAAATCTGCGACCCTCCAACGTCGGGCTGACAGGATTTGAACCTGCGGCCCCTTGACCCCCAGTCAAGTGCGCTACCAAACTGCGCCACAGCCCGATCGGCTCGTTTCCGAACCTCCGGAATCCTAGCCGACCGTCGCGGGAGAGCCGAATCGGACCCGACTTCGCCGACCTTTCATGCAGACGTACTACTTCAGTTCGTCGCGTCTGGCGCTGCCGAGGATGTCGCTGCAGCGGGGGAAGTGTCGTCGAACACCTGGATCCGCCCGGAGTAATTCGCGATCCACACGGTCCCGGTGACCGAGTCGTAGGAGACACCGATCGGGTTCGCGAAGGTCTTCACCGTCTGGATCACCCGCATGTCGCTGGTGCGGATCTTCTGCGCGACGTTCGCCCAGTGGTCGACGACGTAGAGCGCCTTGCCGTCGGGGGAGATGGCCATCGTCCGGGGTTCGCGCTCGGTGGGTGTGGTCGCCAGGACGACGCCGGTATCCCGGTCGACCTTCGTGACGTGATTGGCACGCGACGAGACCACGTAGAGGAACTTCGCGTCCGGCGACATGGTGATGTGGCGCGCCGCCTGGCCTACATGCGCGAACAGCGTGCAGGTGCCTGCGTCCAGGTCGACCCGATAGATGTTCGGGGTGCTGAACGCGGCGACGTACGCGGTCTTGGAGTCGGGCAGGACAACCATTCCGCGGGGATTCTTCGGCAGTGGAATCTGCTTGACCTGTCGACCGGTGGCCAGGTCGATGACGCTCATCGTCCAGCTGCACCAGTTGTTGACCAGCAGGGTCCTGCCGTCCGGCGTCACCGTCAGGTACTTCGGCACAGCGCCGACGCGGATCACTTGATCGACGGCGAACGACTTCTGCGTGTCGATCCGATACACGAAGGAGTCGACGTACCCGTTCTCGGGCCCGCAGAAATCCTGGGCGGAGTCGCGGTGGTTCGGACCGGACATGGCGTAGTTCGAGACATACGCGTACCGGCCGTCAGGGCTCCAGGCGGCCTCCACCGGAGCACCCTTCGTGCGACCGGGGAACTCCGGGAAGCCGAAGGCGGAGAGATCGACGTCGTCGGCCACGGTTGCCGCGAGGGTGCCCGTTCGTGTGTCGTAGAACGTCGCCGAGTGCGAATACATCATGTTGTTCGCGACGGCGAGTCCGTGACCGCTGGTCACGACGGACTTCGGTGTGATTGCGCCACCGATCGTCTTCGTCTCGACCATCGTCGTGAGGTCGGACGCCATCCGCGAGGCCGGCGGTGTGTTGCTCGTGCTCGCAGTAGGTGTCGGCGCGGCGGACTGCGTGGAGGCGCCGGACGACGACCTGCTCGACGTGGCAGCGCTCGAGGAGCTCCCGAGAGAGCACCCGGAGGTACTCGCGACCAGCAATATGCCCGCGAGCCCTGCAACGACTCGCCCGTACATGTGGAAACCTTCCGGCAAAGGGATGTCGCCTGAGACTAGGGCCCTTCGGGCTCCCGAGGCGCGTCCGTGCTGCCCGGCGTGTCAGACCCCATCCAGTGAAGCCATCCGCTCGATCGCCTCGGTGAGGATCTGCGGTGAGGTGGCGAAGTTGAGCCGTGCGAAACCGCGGCCTGTCTCCGGTCCGTAGTTGGTGCCGCTGGAGAGGCCCACCTTCGCTTCGCGCCGCCACACGGCGGCCGGATCGTCGCCCAATCCAGTTGCACGACAGTCCAACCAAGCCAGATACGTGGCAGCCGGCGGTGTGTACCGAATACTCGGAAGATGCTCGGCGACCAGCGCCTCGAGCAGTCGGCGATTGGCGTCCAGCTCGCGGTTCAGCCGACCGAGCCAGTCACGTCCCTGGGTGAATGCCGCAACATGGGCGATGATCCCGAAGTGGCTTGCGGCGTGCGTGTGCACCTCGTGCAGTTGTGCGAACGCTGCCTCCGATCCGGCGACGACGGCGGCCGCCTTCAGCGCAGCGAGGTTCCATGCCTTCGACGCCGACAGCACGGCGAACCCGCGCTGCCCGCGGTCCACTGTCAGGTACGGGGTGTACGAGCCGTCGTGCACCAACGGTGCGTGGATCTCGTCCGAGACGACCGTCACGTCGTGCTCGGCGGCCAGTGCCGCCAGCCGGGTGAGTTCGTCAGCGGTGTGGACGGTGCCGGTCGGGTTCTGAGGGTTGGACAGCAGGTAGGCGCTTCGGCGGCCACGTGCTTGTTCGAAAGCGGCACCGAGCGCCTCGAAGTCCAGCCGACCGGCGGAATCCAACGGTGCGTCGAGAGGCCGGCGACCGAGCATGTCGACGAACCCGTGAAAGGCGTCGTAACAGGGGGAGGACACGACGATCGAGCCGTCGACATCCGTCACCTCGCGCATGACCTCGGCGACGCCGACCATGACGTCCCCGACGACTGTGGTCCGTGCGGTGTCGATCGACCACTGCCAGGTGTCGGCGGCGTACGCGGCGACGGCTTCGGCGTACCGCGGTCCCCAGCCGTACCCGGTGTCACCGCGACGCATGGCGGCGGTGATGGCCTCCACCACCGCCCCGCACGGCTCGGCGTCCATCTCGGCAACCCACAACGGCAGGACGTCGGGTTCGAACGCGACCCACTTCACGCTGGTGCGATGACGGCGTGCCTGCTCCGGTGTGCTTGTCAGGATCTCGTAGTCCATGTGTCGAGCCTACGAGCGCGGTCCCGACCAACGGTCCCGGCGGGTCATAGGCTGACGCCCGTGACGACGAGCAACGGCCAGCAGGTCAACTGCCGGATCTGGCACGACGGCGAACTGATCACCGAGACCGTCCACCGCAGCGAGATCATCGAAGCGCTGCACGAGCCCGACCGGCTGGTCTGGATCGATTTCGTCGATGCGCACCCTGCCGACCTCGCCGAGCTGATCGACGCACTGCGGTTGCCGCCGACCGAGATCGAGGACGCATTCGCCCCCAACGAGCGTCCCAAGGTGACTCGTCACGGTGACCATCTGTTCTTCACCGCGAACACGGCGAAGTTGACCGGGCCACTGGGGGACAGCACCGAGGATCGGCTGCAGATCAAACGCATCTCCGGCTTCGTCCTGCCGACAGCGCTGGTCACCTTCCGTAGATCCGAGTTCGACATGGCGCCCGTGTTGCACGCCTGGGACCAGAACCCCGATCTGCTCAAATTCGGTCCGCGCGCTCTGGTTCACGGGCTGATGGACACGATCGTCGACGGGCACTTCGCCACGATCCAGCAACTCGACGACGACATCGAGTCGCTCGAGGACGTGTTGTTCGACCAGGACCGCACCGGTCACACATTCCAGCGGCAGGTGTACTCGTTACGTAAAGAACTGGTCGCGCTGCGCCGGGTCGTGCTGCCGATGCGTGAGGTGGTCAACGGGCTGCTGCGTCACGGCGGACGCACCAACACCGAACTCGACGGCTGGTACGACGACCTGTACGACCACATCCTGCGGGCCGGAGAGTGGACCGAATCGCTGCGTGACATGGTGATTTCGCTGTTCGAGACCAACCTGTCGTTGCAGGACGCACGGCTGAACACGACGATGCGCAAGCTCTCTGCCTGGGCTGCCATCATCGCCGTACCGACCGCCATCACCGGATGGTTCGGCCAGAACGTCCCTTACCCCGGGTTCTCCCAACCGGTCGGAGTCTGGGGGAGCACCATCGCGATCGCCGTGGGGTCGGCACTCATGTGGTGGTCGTTCCGCCGGCGCGGCTGGCTCTGAACACGCGGCTCAGAAATCGAAGCAGCCGGCGTCGCAACCGTCGCAGCCGTCCAGGCAACCGGTTGCTTCGTCGAAGATCCCGGACGCCGAATCGGTGAATGCCTCGAAGGCGCCGCTGATTTCCATCAGGCCGGCACCGGACACGTCCATTGCAGAGCCGGCGTCGATCAGTGCGCCGATGCCATCGGCAGCGAGCCCGGTCATCTCGCTCATCGCGTACCAGGCCCACGGGTCCATGGCGAACGCACCGGCGACGTCCAGGCCGTCCTGGACGTACGAACTGCGGATGGCCTCGCCGACGACCTTCGCCCAGCGATCGGCCAGTCCGAAGACGATCGCGAACGGCAGGTACCGGGTGAACAGCCCGATGGCTTCCTCGTGTCTGATCTGGTCTGCTTCGGCGGTCGCCAGGTACTTCTCGAAGCCGAGAGTCTGGATCCGTGCCGCCGTACCCGCCGCCGTCCGTGGGCTTCGCCCCGGACCGGTGAACAGCAGCAGCAGGGCAGAGATCAGAATCGCTCCGGGTATCGCGAACGGCACGAAGCTGTTGTGGCGTTCCCACGCGTCGTACGCGCCGAGGGCCAGCAACGCGGCGACGAACACCAGCAGCACGCCGAAGACTGCGGTCCACCGAGCACGCGAACGAGGATGCTTGCGATACCACCCACGATCGATCATCTCGCGGTAGAGATCGATCTGCGCTTCCCTCAACGTGAACCCGAGGTTGACCTTCAGATCGGACATTCGCACGCTGGAACCGTGGGCGAAAACAGCGGTGAGCATGCGACGCTCGGCGGGCGAAAGGCGGTGGTCGGCCGGCTGCTGCGGGTTCTTGACGAAGAGCCAGTCCTTCGGCTTCGCCGTGCCGGCCGGTGGGTGCGGCGCCGTGCTCGTCGCGGTGTTCGGCTGCGGCAGTGGCGCGGCGTCGGGGGTCTGCATCGGTTCGATCGTGAAGAAGCCCCGAAGCGAGAGGTCTACCAGCATGGCGGCCAGGTCGCGTCCGTCCACCTTGCCGTCGACGACCGTTCCAGCCACCGCGGGCCCGATGCCGGCCGGGGGAGTGAACGACACGGCGACCGTGCCCTTCCACTGCTGCCCGCCGCGGACGCGACGTGAACCGACGCGTTGTTCCGGGGACGGGAACAAGCCGGGTGTCAGACCGACGAACTCCTGGTCACGGCGCCGCCATCGCAACCAGGCGACGATGACGACCGAGATCGCGAGTATGGCTGCCGCGACCGACAGCCAGGTGATCTCCAACTCGGTCACGATTCCCAACCTCCACCGACGTACGCTCGCCCCATGACTTCCTCGACCCTAAGCCGAGCTGCGCTCTCGGCCGTCGCGGACCCGCTGGTTGGGGAGAACTGATGGGACGGCGTACCGACCGTCGACGGATGACACAGGTGTCCTTCGCGGGCGAGCAGATCAGCACCCGGACGCGCGCGGAGACGGTCGCCGTGGAGGAGCCGCTGGAGATCCGGGTGGCAGGGACGAGCCTCACCGTGACGATGCGACTGCCGGGCGACGACATGGAACTGGTGCACGGCCTGCTGCTCGGCGAGGGCCTGATCCACCACCGGGACGACCTCCTCGTCGCCCGTTACTGCGCCGACACCGACACCATGAATGTCATCGACGTGACGCTCGCCGATGGCCCCCGGCCGCTGCCGATCAACGCGCAACGGACGCTGGTGATGCACGGTGGCTGCGGACTGTGCGGTAAAGCCAGCATCGACGCGGTCACCGCCAGTGTCGGTGCGATGGAGATCCGTGGCGAGGTCGACGTCCGGGTGGTGCGTTCACTGCCACAGAAGCTCACGCAGGAGCAGCAGACCTTCGGTCGGACCGGGGGCACCCACGCGGCCGGACTGTTCACCGCGGCCGGCGAGACCGTGGTGGTCCGCGAGGACGTCGGGCGGCACAACGCGGTCGACAAGGTGCTGGGGTGGGCGTTGATCAACGATCGCGATGTGACCGACGACGTCCTCATGGTGTCGTCGCGAGCCTCGTTCGAGATCGTGCAGAAGGCCGCGATGGCCGGCGTCGGCATACTCAGTTGCGTGTCGGCGCCTTCCCAACTGGCCATTGACGCAGCGGCGGAGACCGGAGTGACGCTGATCGCGTTCAACCGCGGCGAGCGACTCACGATCTGCTCTCACCCGGAGCGCGTGCTCATCCCGAGCTCGCCGGTTCATCAGGCCTGAGCGGGCCGCACCGGTGCGGCGGCATAGGCTCTGCGCGTGACCACGGCTGAGGTGAGCAACCGCATCTGGACGGTGCCCAACGCACTGTCGCTGCTGCGACTGCTCGGCGTCCCGCTGTTCTTCTGGCTGATCCTCGCCGAGTACGACTGGTGGGCGCTGGCAGTGCTCATGATCGCGGGCTTCACCGACTACCTCGACGGCAAACTCGCTCGGATGCTCGGTCAGACCTCCAAGCTCGGCCAGATGCTCGACCCGGCGGCCGACCGGCTCTACATCCTCGCGACGATCCTCGCGCTCGCCATGCGCGACATCATTCCGTGGTGGCTGGTGTGGATCCTGCTCGCACGCGAACTGTTCATCCTGTGCCTGGGTCCGATCCTGCAGCGACACCGACTGCCGCTGCCCCCGGTGTCATTCATCGGCAAATCGGCCACCTTCAACCTCATCTACGCCTTCCCGTTGGTGCTGCTCGGGGAGCAGGCCGGCGCGGTCGGTGACGTGGCGCGTCCGCTCGGTTGGGCGTTCGTCTGGTGGGGAACCGCGCTGTACTGGGTGGCGGGAATCATGTACGCGGTCCAGGTGCGTCAGATGGTGCGCGACAGCCGCGATGCGCCACAATCGGCGCGGTCATGATCAAGCTCAAACTGCCCGAACTCACTCCCGACGAGCCCGCGCCACCGCGCGACCCGGCTGCGTCGATGAGCCTGATCAACGACGTCATCCGGCATCCGTTGGATCCCTCGTACGAGGCCGAGGCCGCCAAACGGCGGGCGTCGGGCGCGCAATCGCGTCCGATGAATCGCTCGCCGTTGCTGATCCTGACGATGATCCTCATCGGGTTCGGGCTCGCGACCAGCGCCATGGCCCTGCGCGTACCACTCGGCGTCGCGGAGAAGCAGCACGATGAACTGGTCACCCGCATCAACGCCGGCCAGAAGCTGATCGACCAACGCTCGGGCACGGTCAAGACGCTCAACGCCGATATCGCTCGGCTGCAGGAGTCGGCCCTCCAGCGCGGTAATCGCACCGGCACCACCGACGACCTGCGCGAGGCCGAGGCGATCGCCGGAGCGGTCGCCGTCAAGGGCTCGGGCTTCGTGCTGACCGTGAGCGACGCCGAGAATGCCGGAACGGATGCACAGGGGGATCCGCGAACATCCGGTTCCGACACCGGACGCGTGACCTCCAGCGACCTGCAGATCGTGGTCAACGGTCTGTGGCAAGCGGGTGCGGAGGCCATCTCGATCAACGGTCAACGGATCACCTCACTCACCGCCGTCCGCTTCGCCGGCCAGGCGATTCTGGTCAATTTCCGGCCGCTGGTGCCGCCCTACGCGATCTCGGTGATCGGCCCTGGCAGCATCAAGGCCGATTTCGAGAAGAACGCCGGCGGCACCTACCTGTCCACCCTGAGCAAGGGGGTCGGCATCACCTCGAAGTTCGAGACCGACAAGAGCATCACGATTCCGGCGGCACCGTCGGTCTCGTTGAACCACGCACGTGCATTGAAGGAGAACCAGTGATTCCCGCACTCGGCCTCGTCGCCGGTCTCGTCATCGGCATCGTGCTGTCTCCGGACGTCCCGCTCTGGCTCCAGCCGTACCTGCCGATCGCGGTCATCGCAGCGCTGGACGCGGTTTTCGGGGCAGTCCGTGCGGTGCTCGACGGCATCTTCGACGACAAGGTGTTCGTCGTGTCGTTCTTGTCGAACGTGCTGGTCGCGTCGTTCATCGTCTTCCTCGGTGACCAGCTCGGGGTCGGCTCGCAACTGTCCACGGGCGTCGTGGTCGTCCTCGGACTGCGTATCTTCAGCAACGTCGCCTCCATCCGCCGACACCTCTTCCACGCATGAGCGATCCCGCCGACAAGACACCTGAACCCACCGCACCAGGTCCGGTCACCAAGCCCTCGCAGGGGTGGGGCCGGCTGGTGCGGATGGGACGTCCCCGCCTGACGAAGGCGAACCTGCTGGCCACTCTGCTCGCGATCCTGCTCGGTTTCGGCATGGTGACGCAGGTGCAGCAGTACCGGGCGTCCGGACTGGAGAACCTGCGCCAGGAGGACCTCGTCACCCTCCTGGACGGGGTCAACCAGCAGAGCGGCAAGCTCGGCACGGAGATCAACCGGTTGACCCGCACTCGCGACTCGCTGCGGGCCGGTGGCGGCGACGCGGCCGCGATCAAGGCCGCCGAGGACCGCCTCGCGGCTCTGGGCATCCTGGCCGGCACGGTTCCCGCCACCGGGCCGGGCATCGAGATGAGGATCCCCGACTCCGAACGCCGGATCCAGCCCAACAACATCCTCGACACCGTCCAGGAGCTGCGCGACGCCGGCGCGGAGGCGATCCAGATCAACGACGTCCGCGTGGTCGCGAGCACCTGGTTCGGGCTGTCGATGGAGGGTCAGCTGATCGTCGACGGCAAGACGATCGCGGCCCCGTACATCGTGCGCGCCATCGGCGATCCGCACACCGTGTCCACCGCGTTGGCGATCCCCGGAGGTGTCCTGGAGACGTTGCGGCAGTTGGGAATTCCCGCCACAGTGCAGAGGAAGACGTCAATTGCGGTGACCGCATTGCGGCCCGCGAGCGAGCCTGGATACGCTCAGCCGGAAACATCCGAGTAAACCCAGTGCGCTGTCCACAAGGAGCATGATGAGCGACCTCGAGTACCCCGCCGACCTGCGTTACACCAGCGACCACGAGTGGGTGAAGGACCAGGGCAACGGCGTCGTGCGCATCGGCATCACCGCTTTCGCACAGGACGCACTGGGCGACGTCGTCTACGTGAGCCTGCCGGGTGTCGGCGACACCGTCACCGCAGGTGACTCGTGCGGCGAGGTCGAGTCGACGAAGTCGGTGAGCGATCTGTACGCCCCGGTCGAGGGTGAGGTCACGGCGGTCAACGAGCAGTTGGACGCCACGCCGGAGCTGGTCAACTCCGACCCGTACGGTGAGGGCTGGATGTACGAGCTGAGGCTCGCCGACGCTTCGTCCGTGAACGACCTGCAGGACGTCGAGGCGTACAAATCGTCGCTCAACTGAGCACATTCCTTCGATCGATTAGGCTTCGAGGATGAACGATCAGCAGTACCCAGGCAACGGCCAGCCGGCCGGTGACGCCACCGCGCGCTTCACCGTCGGCGGCGACGCTGTCGTGCCGGCTGAGTTCGTCGGCGAGTTGCGTCTTTCGCAGTCCGACCAGGCGATGGTCGATGCGCTGCGCCCGGGCACCGCTTTGCTGATCGCGATGCGTGGCCCCAACGCCGGCGCGCGTTTCCTGCTCGACGACGAAGAGGTCGGCAGCGGACGCCACACCGACAGCGACATCTTTCTCGACGACGTCACCGTGTCTCGCCGCCACGCGGTGTTCCGTCGCGGTGAGCACGGCTACAGCGTGGTCGACGTGGGGTCGCTCAACGGCACCTACGTCAACGGCGACATCACCGACGCAGCCGAGCTGCGCAGTGGCGACGAGGTGCAGATCGGCAAGTTCCGGTTCGTCTACTTCGGCGCGCCCACCGGCGCGTGAACGGGTCGTGACCGACCCCGCCCAGCAGCCGGCACTGTCGATCGGTGCGGTCCTGAAGCAGTTGCAGGACGAGTTCCCCGATCTGTCCCTGTCGAAAGTGCGCTTTCTGGACGCACAGGGCGTAGTCAGCCCGCAGCGTGCGGGCAGCGGGTACCGGCGCTACACCCAGCGAGACGTCGAGCGACTGCGCTTCGTGCTGCGGTGTCAGCGCGACCGTTTCTGGCCGTTGAAGGTCATCAGGGAAGCCCTGGATGCCTTCGACCGCGGACTGGAGCCCGCGCCGGTCGAAGGTCGCCCGTCGGTTCCGGCTGTCCAGGATGACTCCTCTGTGCCGAGCGTCGCCGACCTGGTCGGGGGACAGGCGCACGACCTACGCCTCTCCGCGGACGAGGTGTGCTCTGCCACCGCACTCGACCACAAGGCGCTGAACGGGCTGGCCGACTTCGGCCTCCTGAAGCCCGACGCAGACGGCTACTACGACGCGAACGGTCTGCAGATCGCGCGTGCCGCGTCCGCCCTGCTGGCGCACGGCATCGATGCACGTCACCTGCGTCCCTTCCGGTTGGCGGCCGACCGCGAACTCTCTCTCGTGCAGCAATTGACCTTCGGCCCGGGCGACACTCAGCCCGCCGAGGTCGTGCGCGAATGTCTCGCGTTGCACCTTGCTCTCGTCCGAGCAGGCTTGCAGGGGTAGCGTTGACCTCGTGAAACAGGTCGAGGTCATGGGCGTACGGGTCGAGATGCCGACGAACAAGCCGATCGTGATCCTGCGCGAGGCCGACGGCAACCGGTGCGTTCCGATCTGGATCGGTGCGCCCGAAGCTGCGGCGATCGCTCATGTCATGGAGGGTGTGGAACCGCCGCGCCCGCTCACGCATGACCTGCTGCTCAGTGTGATGGAGACGTTGGGCGCCCGCCTGGGGCACGTCGACATCACCTCGATGGACGAAGGCGTCTTCTACGCCGAACTCGTCCTGGCCGACGGCCGCCGCATCGACGCCCGTAGCTCGGACGCCATCGCGCTCGCACTGCGAGCCGAAGCCCCCGTCTACGTCGACGACTCCATCCTCGAGGAGATCGGCGTCGCAATGGAATTCGAGGAAGAGGACGAGGTCGAGAAGTTCCGCGAGTTCCTCGACAACGTCTCGGCCGAGGACTTCGAGGACGACGGCGAGGAATCCGGCGGGCCCGAGGGCGGCAAGGATTAACTATGAACTACATGTTGAAGGTTTCGACCGACCTGAAGTTCACCCGCGACACGCCGAGCGACTTCGTTGACGCTCGTGGGGGTCGGTCGTACCTTCAATCCCAGGCACGCGCAGGCGTGCAGTTGACATTCACGAGGAAGAGGTAGCCATGGCACGCGCAGATGTGCAGCCCGAAGGCTCCCGGGCTCCGGCTCCGCTGGAAGCTCCCGTCGTCGACGGCATCGACCTGCCGGACGACGAGCAGCTGGGCTACCGCGGTCCCGCAGCCTGCCGCGCGGCCGGCGTCACCTACCGCCAACTCGACTACTGGGCCCGCACCGGCTTGGTCGAGCCGTCGGTGCGCAACCCGTCCGGATCGGGCAACCACCGGCTCTACAGCTTTCGCGACATCCTGGTGCTCAAGGTCGTCAAGCGGTTGCTCGACACCGGTGTGTCCCTGCAGCAGATCCGTATTGCCGTCGCCGCACTGCGCGACCACGGTGTCGACGACCTGGCCACTATCACCTTGATGTCCGATGGTGCGAGCGTCTACGAGTGCACCTCCGACGACCAGGTCATCGACCTGATGCGCGGCGGCCAGGGCGTCTTCGGTATCGCGCTGGGCTCGGTCTGGCGCGAGGTCGAAGGCTCGCTGTCCGAGTTGCCGTCCGAGCGTCCCGACGCCGAGACGATCGCCGACCATCCCGGTGACGAGCTGCGCGGACGTCGCGAACGCCGCGCGGCGGTCTGAGGACCCCCTCGCCGGACACGTCGAACAACAGCAACCAGCACCGGGCGCCTCGAGCGCCCGGTGCTATTTTGTTGCCCAGCTCACGACACCGGGCGGGAGAGTCCCCCGCCGCAGTGGTGGTGGCGCCGAAGGTGCAATTCTCCCCAGAACCTCTCAGGCCACCGGACCGCCCGGACGAGGCGAATCTGAAGGCAAGCGCCGACAGATGGGGAGGCGAACCCGTACCTCGCCCCGAAGGAAGAGCATGACGCACAGCATGTCGAGTTCGACGCCGGATTTCGTCGGTCGCCACATCGGTCCCTCGCAGGAGGAGCTGGAAGAGATGTTGCAGGCCATCGGGTACGCCGACGTGGAGGCTCTGGTCGACAAGGCGATCCCGCAGACGATCCGCACCTCGGACGCGCTGGCGGTCGAGGCCGCCACCAGCGAGGCGGCGGTCATCGCCGAACTCCGCGAGAAGGCGAGCCGCAACCGCGTGCTCACCTCGATGATCGGTCTGGGTTACTACGGCACGCACACGCCGGGCGTCATCCGCCGCAACATCCTGGAGAACCCGGCCTGGTACACCGCGTACACGCCCTACCAGCCCGAGATCTCCCAGGGACGGCTGGAGGCGCTGCTCAACTTCCAGACCGTCGTGGCCGACCTGACGGGCCTGACCACGTCGTCCGCCAGCCTGTTGGACGAGGGCACGGCCGTCGCCGAGGCGATGGCGCTGATGCACCGAGCCACCCGCGCCAAGGACGACTCCGTTCTGCTCATCGACGCACAGGTGCTGCCGCAGTCCATCGCGGTGACCGAGACCAGAGCCGACGCTGTCGGCATCGACGTCGTCATCGCCGACCTGCGCAAGGTCACGTCCGCGAAGGACCTCGAAGAGTTCGCCGGTGGCCGCAAGGTGTTCGGCGTCGTCGTCCAGTACCCGTCCGCGAACGGCGAGATCGTCGACTGGAGCAACGTGGCCTCCGCCGCGCACGACGCCGGTGCGCTCGTGACCGCTGCGGCCGACCTGCTCGCGCTCACCTTGCTGAAGTCGCCGGGGGGTGGGGCGCCGACATCGCTGTCGGCACGAGCCAGCGCTTCGGTGTGCCCATGGGGTTCGGTGGCCCGCACGCCGGTTACATGAGCGTGCGCGAAGGTCTCGAACGCAATCTGCCTGGACGCCTGGTCGGAGTCTCTGTCGACGCCGACGGCGCCCAGGCCTTCCGTCTTGCGCTGCAGACCCGCGAACAGCACATCCGCCGCGAGAAGGCGACCAGCAACATCTGCACCGCACAGGTACTGCTCGCCGTGATGGCGTCGATGTACGCCGTCTACCACGGCCCGGACGGGCTGCGCCGCATCGCGCGCTCCGTGCACGGCAAGGCCGTCGGTCTGGCCGCGGCGCTGCGTGCCGGGGGCGTGGAACTGGTCGCCGACAGCTTCTTCGACACCGTCACCGCGGTGGTGAACGGCAGCGCCGACGGTGTCGTCGAGGCAGCCCGTGAGCGCGGTATCAACGTGTGGCGGGTCGATGCCGACCACGTGAGCGTCAGCGTCGACGAGACCACCACCGAGCCCGAACTCGCTGCTGTCGCAGCAGCTTTCGGCGTGAATGCGCCAGTGCCCGCCGATGGTGAGCCGACATGGGCCAAGAGCCTGGTGCGCGAGTCGGAGTTCCTTGAGCACCCGGTGTTCAACACTCACCACAGCGAGACCGAGATGCTGCGCTACTTGCGTGGGCTCGCCGATCGCGACTACGCGCTCGACCGCGGGATGATCCCGCTCGGTTCGTGCACCATGAAGCTCAACGCCACCACCGAGATGGAGGCGGTCACCTGGCCGGAGTTCGCGAACCTGCACCCGTTCGCGCCGGCCGAGCAGACCGAGGGCATCCGTGAACTCATCGACGAGCTGGAGCAGTGGCTGTGTGCCATCACCGGGTACGACTCGGTGTCGCTGCAGCCGAACGCCGGATCGCAGGGTGAGTTCGCCGGTCTGCTGGCGATCCACGCCTATCACGAGGCCAACGGCAACGGGCATCGCAATGTCTGCCTGATCCCGGCGTCCGCGCACGGCACCAATGCCGCATCCGCCGCGATGGCCGGGCTGAAGGTCGTCGTCGTCAAGACCGCACCGACGGGTGAGGTCGACATGGACGATCTGAAGATGAAGCTCAAGCAGCACGGCGAGAACCTCGCCGCGATCATGGTGACCTACCCCTCGACACACGGCGTGTACGAGGACACCATCACCGAACTGTGTGACCTTGTGCACGAGGCGGGTGGTCAGGTCTACGTGGACGGCGCCAACCTCAATGCGCTCGTCGGTCTCGCGCAACCGGGTGTGTTCGGCGGCGATGTCTCCCACCTGAACCTGCACAAGACCTTCTGCATCCCGCACGGTGGTGGCGGCCCGGGCGTCGGTCCGGTCGCGGTGCGCTCACACCTCGCGCCGTACCTGCCCAACCACCCACTGTCCTCGCACGCCGGACCCGACACCGGTGTGGGTCCGATCTCGGCTGCACCGTTCGGGTCGGCGTCCATCCTGCCGATCTCGTGGGCCTACGTCCGGTTGATGGGTGGGGCCGGTCTGACCGACGCCACCAACGCGGCGGTCGTCAACGCGAACTACGTCGCGAGCCGTCTGAACGAGCACTACCCGGTGCTCTACACCGGCGAGGGCGACCTCGTCGCGCACGAGTGCATCCTGGATCTGCGTGGCCTCACGAAGGACTCCGGCATCACCGTCGACGACGTCGCCAAGCGACTGATCGACCACGGCTTCCACGCGCCGACGATGTCGTTCCCGGTCGCGGGCACGCTGATGGTCGAACCGACCGAGTCCGAGAGCAAATTCGAACTCGACCGGTTCTGTGATGCGATGATCGCGATCCGACGCGAGATCCAGGACGTCATGGACGGCACGATCGCCGCCGAGGACAGTGTGCTGCGCAACGCGCCGCACACGGCCATCAGCCTCGCCGGCGATTGGGACTACAAGTACTCGCGCAAGGACGCCGCCTACCCCGAAGGTGTCGACCCGATGCGCAAGTACTGGGCTCCGGTCCGTCGTATCGACGGTGCCTACGGTGACCGCAACCTGATCTGTTCCTGCCCGGCGCCGGAGGCGCTACGAGGACTGATCAGCGCACAGCACAGCCGGTGGCGGGTCGCAGCGAAATGTTGTGACCCGCCATTTGTTGTTCCCTCGAGTACGGCCAACTCGGCACCCGCAGCTTCGTCGAGCACTTCAACGACGAGCGCACCGACGTCGACGAGCGCGGCTCCCCCCCCCCTCGGGCTCGTGACGAAACGCGAAGGGCGCCGGCACAAACGTGTGCCGGCGCCCTTCGCCATGTCGCCTGCACCGGCGGTCAGCGCATCGTTGCCAGGAACTCGTCGATCCGGCCGATCGCCTCGGTCAGCACTTCGACGTCGGGCAAGGTGACCAGGCGGAAGTGGTCGGGCTCGAACCAGTTGAATCCGGTGCCATGGGTGACCAGGATCTTCTTCGCGCGCAACAGGTCGATCACGAACTGTTCGTCGTCCTTGATCGGGTACACGTCCGGGTCGAGGCGCGGGAAGCAGTACAGAGCGCCTTCGGGTTCGACGCAGCTCACACCCGGGATCTCGTTCAGCAACCGGGAGGCCAGCTTCGACTGCTCGTAGAAACGTCCGCCGGGCACGATCAGTTCGTTGACCGACTGGTAGCCGCCGAGCGCCGTCTGGATCGCGTGCTGCGCGGGGACGTTTGCGCACATGCGCATGTTGGCGAGCAGGGTGAGGCCTTCGAGGAAGTCGGTGGCCAGGTGCTTGGGGCCGGTGATGTAGACCCAGCCGGCTCGGTAGCCGCAGACTCGGTAGGCCTTCGACAGTCCGCTGAAGGTCAGGCACAGGACGTCGTCGCCCGCGTACGTCGCGGCATGGTGGTGCTGGGCGTCGTCGAAGATGATCTTCTCGTAGATCTCGTCGGCCATGACCACCAGATCGTGGCGGCGCGCGATGTCGATGAGTCCCTTGACGATGTCGGGGGAGTAGACGGCGCCCGTCGGGTTGTTCGGGTTGATGATCACCAAGGCGTGGGTGTTGTCGGTGATCTTCGACTCGATGTCCTCGAGGTCGGGATTCCAGCCGTTCTCCTCGTCGCACCGGTAGTGCACCGGTACGCCGCCGCAGAGGGTGACCGCTCCGGTCCACAGCGGGTAGTCGGGTGCCGGGACGAGGATCTCGTTGCCGTCATCGATGAATGTCTGCAGCACCATGTTGATCAGCTCGGAGACGCCGTTGCCGATGAACACGTCGTCGACGACCGCGTCGCGGAAGCCGCGTGACTGGTAGTACTGCGCGACGGCGGTGCGTGCGCTGTAGATGCCGCGCGAGTCGCTGTACCCCTGCGCATCGGGGAGTGACTGCACCATGCCGGCGACGATCGCCTCCGGCGCCTCGAAACCGAACGGGGCAGTGTTGCCGATGTTGAGCTTCAGGATGCGGTGACCCTCGGCTTCGAGACGCTGAGCCTCGACGAGGATCGGGCCACGGACGTCGTAACGAACTCCCTGGAGCTTGCGGGACTGGCGAATGGTGCGCATGCGGTCAGCTTTCCACAGCGGGTCAGGCGGCTGAGCCCGCATCGCCGACAAGCACCTCGACCCGTGAGCCCTGCTCGGTCTTGTGCACGCGGATCTGCGCCGGCACCCGCGTTCGCAACTCACTCACGTGACTGACGATGCCCACCGTGCGACCGCCCGACCGCAACTCGTCGAGCACCTGCATCACCAGCTCGAGCGACTCGTCGTCAAGGCTGCCGAATCCTTCGTCGACGAGCAGTGTCTGCAGCGGTCGGCCACCGGCCTCGTGCAGGACGGCCTGGCCGAGCGCGAGCGCCAGGGCGAGGGACACCATGAACGTCTCGCCGCCGGACAGTGATGCGGTGTCCCGGGAGGTGCCGGTCCAGGAGTCGAGCACCTGCAGGCCGAGACCGCTGCGAGCGCCGCCCTTGGCTTTCGCGTCGGTGTGTTCGAGTTGGTAGCGGCCACCGGACATGATCGCGAGCTGGTGATTGGCCAGTGTGGTGACGTGTTCGAGGCGTGCGGCCAGCACGTAGGCCGACAACCTCATGTGCAGCGCATTGTCGCCCGCGCCGGAGACCAGGTCGGCGAGCCGGTCAAGGGCCGGAAGTCGTTCTCGGTCGGCCTCGGACTGCGCGAGATGCTGTCGGACGTCCTCGCCGAGCCGCTCGAGACTGCCCGCCGCCCGCTTGGCGTACTCGAAGACCGATTGCGCCTTCTTGTTCTCCTCGAGGGCGGCCCGGCGTCGCGCTGCAGCGGCCGCGGGATCTGCCGGCGTCTGCGCCATCGCCTCTTGGACCTCGGGCTGATCGAGCACGCCACGTGCTTGCTGGGCCAGGTTGTGGGCGTGTTCCAGCTGACGACGTAGTTCGGCTTCCTCCGGAGCGGCAATCCGCGCCGCTACGGCTTCTGCGGCGTCCAAGAAACCTTCATCGTCCAGTTGACAGTTCAGCTCCTGCGAGCAGTCCTCGGCGGTCGAGCCTGCGTCCTCGGCCTGCCGGGACAGTTCGGCCCACTGCTGAAGTTTCGACGACAATGCCTTGTGGACGAGGACGATCGACTCGACGCGCTCGTCGTCGTGCTCCGAGGTCGCACGGCAGGGACACAGCTCGTCGTGGGTGGCGAGGCAATCGTCGCGACGAGCGCGGGCGTCGGCCGCTTGGGTCTGCAACGAGTCGCGTTCGGTGGTCGCGCGGATGGCTGACTCGTCGGCCTGCTTCTCCTCGTGCTGCAGTTGTTCGGCGCGGTGGGTGAGGTCCACCTTCTGCTGTTCGCATGAGGCGAGCGCCGCCTCGGCCCGGTCGACCGACGAGCGTCGGCGCTGCACCTCGGCGCGGATCGTGGCCGCGGTCGATTCATCGAGGGTTTCGGCGGCGAGTTCGCACCAGCGCACCTGGATCAGTTCGAGCGCGCTCTGCGATGTCTCGGTCGTGCCCCGGGCAGCCGCAGCCCGACGGCCGGCGTCGTCGTACTCCTTGCGGCGGGCCGCGGCCTCGGCTTCGGCGCGGTCGATGTCGTCCTGGCGCACGATCGAAGCGGACGACGCGGGTGCGGGGTGTTCGCAGGAGCCGCAGACAGGACACGGGTCACCGGTCACCAGGCCTTCTGCGAGTTCGCCGGCGAATCCGGCGAGGCGTCGTACCCGTAGGTCGACGGCAGCGCGTTCCGCGTCCAGGAATACGGTGCGAGCTGCCTCCAGGGACCGCTGCGCGGCACTCAGGATCTTCGTCGCCGACGCGACTCGGTCGCGAGCCTGCTGCCACTCGGCGAGGACGAGTTCACGGCGTTCGAGATCGGCAACGGTGTCGATCGTCTGGCCGGCTGCGAGGGCCGTGGTCGCCAGTACTTGGAGTCGTTCGGCAACCTGGCGCTGCGCGGTGCGAACAGTTTCCTTGGCCGCCTCGGCGGCATTCAGCGTCGTGACGACCGCGGGCAGCGTGCGTTCGGCGCGGTCGAGGATGCGTGCTGCCTCGGCCGCCTGTGCCAGGGCGGGCTCGGCCTGGGCGACGCTCACACGCAGTTGCTCGGGGGAGTGGTGAGTTCGGCGAGTTCGCCGGTGACCCGCGCGAGGGCGGTTTGCGCCTGCTGCTCACGGACGCGGGCACGCTCGAGTGCGCGGATCGCCCCCTGCACGCGCGTCGCGCACATGTCGATCCAGGCGCTGCTGCAGCGCAGCCCGTTGGTCAGCACCCTCCTCCCAGGCCTGCCAGACCTGCCCGGCCCGTGCGCCCTGCTGCTGCAAACGGGCGAGTGTGGTCTCTCGATCGACCTGCTGTGTCGCGTTATCGAGCGCGGCGCTGGTGGCATCGGTGGCCGCGAGCGCGTGGGTGAGGCGCTCGGAGGTGTGCTCCCGCGTCGACTCGATGACCGTCGGCAGCGCGCAGACGGACAACTCACGCCATTGTTCGATCTGCGGGGCAAGGTCGACGAGCGACTCCTCGGCCCGCACGACCGCCGTGCGAATCTGCGCGTCCTTCGCGTCGATGGCCGAGCGCACGCAGCGGCGGGTGTCTACGAGCCACTGCTCGAGGTCACTGAATCGGGAGATGTCGAACAGCTTGCGCAGCAGATCGGCGCGGTCGTCGGCCTTCGCCCGAAGGAACGCCGCGAACTCACCCTGCGGCAACAGCACGACCTGAGCGAACTGTTGCGCGCCGAGGCCGATGAGTTCGTCGAGCACTTCTGCAACCTCGTCGGCGCGCGTACTCAACGTGCTCCACCCGGTGCCGGTGCGTTCCTGCAGCAGCACCTTCGCCGGTCGTTGGACTCGGCCGGTGCCGCGCTTCTTCACCGCGAAATAGCGCGGGGAGCGCGTGACGCGCAGGCGGCGGCCGGCCACGGTGAACTCCAGTGCCGCCTCCGGTGTGACGCCGGGACGGGCGTGGTCGCTGGCCAGCCGCTCGGCCTGCGAGCGACGTGCTCCGGGGACGGTGGAGAAGATCGCGAAACTGATGGCATCGAGCACGCTCGTCTTGCCGCTTCCGGTCGGACCGTGCATGAGGAACAACCCGTGCGCCCCGAGGGCATCGAAGTCGATTGTCTCGGTGTCGCCGAACGGACCGAACGCCCGCAGCTCAAGGAGGTGCAGCTTCACGCCACACCCGCTCGCCGGTCGGCGACACCTTCGTCGTCCTTGCCGGCGCGAGCGACCCGGATCGCGGCGAGACCTTCCTGCAGCAGCGCCTGCTCGGCCTCGTCCACCGGGGTGGAACGGACGTGCTCGACGAAGTCGCAGCAGACCTCGACGTCCGCCTTGGCGTGCAGGCGTTGGACGTAGGACTGGCCGGAGTCCGCCCGCACCGGTCCGTCGAAATGCAGCGACAACGTATGCGGGAAACGGCCACGGATTCGCTCCATGGCGGCGACCGGTTGCAGCGCGTCGGTCAGTGTCACCTCGCACCAGGCGTCCTGCGCATGATCCAACGACGGGTCGTCGAGGAGTTCTTCGAGTTCGCCCCGCAAGCGGGCCAGGCCGCGGAACACCGGCGTGGGGATCTGTTCGTAGGTGCCGGCGTCGAGGTCGACCAGCGTGGACGACTTCGGGTGGCCGACCTCGCTGAACGAGAACGGCATCGGCGACCCGCTGTAACGGACGTTGTCGCGCAGCACCTGCGGCCGGTGCAAGTGACCCAGCGCCACGTAGTCGATGTCGTCGAAGACCTCGACGGGGACGACGCCGAGCCCGCCGACCGACACATCACGCTCGGAGTCGCTGGTCGTCGCGCCCGCGACGAAGGAATGGGCCATCACGACCGTGCGCGCGGCCCCCGGGTGTTCGCGGACGCGGGACAGCGCCGCTCGCATCACTCCCGCGTGGGTGCGCTCGGTGGCACCGAGTGCCTCGGCCGCAACAGCAGGTTCGAGGTAGGGGAGGGCGTGGATCGCGGTGTCGCCCACCACGATGGGTGAACCGATCTGCGACAGATCCGTGACGATGTGCAACCCGACGCGGGACAGCAGCCGGGCACCGAAACCGAGCCGCCGGGCGGAGTCGTGATTGCCGCTGGACAGGATCACGCTGGTGCCGGCCTCCGACAGAGCGACCAGCGCATCGTCCAGTACGGCGACTGTGTCGGGAGAGGGGAGAGCACGGTCGTAGATGTCGCCCGACACCAGCAGTGCGTCGACGCGCTCGGACCGAACGACCTCGACCAGGTGCTGCAGATATGCGCGCTGGGCATCGAGCAGCCCGACCCCATGGAAGGACCGGCCCAGGTGCCAGTCGGAGGTATGGAGCAAGCGCATGGTGCGAGATTAGGTGGCACCACCGACAACCTCACCGACCAACACGGGTCGGGGTCCGGTTGCCGGGCAAGCGGACGTCCGTCGCCTGAATATTCCTGCGAAGTCCAGCGGGCGAACAGCCCTACGGGTGGTGCCTCCTGTGGTTAGTTTTGGGCGCAGCATTCGACGAAGGGGTGGGTCATGGGATCCGATATCGCAGGTACGAGTTACACCCGCGAAGAACGACAGCGTTACCGCGAGAAAGTCCGTCAGGATCTCGACGTCTTCGAACGCATGCTGCACACCCGTGGCTTCGAGTTCGACCGACAACTGACCGGCATGGAGATCGAGATGAACCTCGTCGACGGCCAGATGCAGCCGACGATGAACAATGCGGCGGTCCTGGAGAAGATCCACGACGCCGACTACCAGACCGAACTCGGCCAATACAACATCGAGCTCAACGTGAGCCCGCGTCCGATGCCGGGCGAGGAAGCTCTCAAGCTCGAGGAGGACCTCCGGGCCAGCCTCAACCGCGCCGCCGGTCTGGCCGAGGAAGCCGGCGCCCGCATCGTCACGATCGGCATCCTGCCGACGATCATGCCCGACCACTTCCACACCGAGTGGATGAGCGCGAACACCCGGTACGCAGCCCTGAACGAGGCGATCTTCAACGCGCGCGGCGAGGATCTCTTCATCGACATCGAGGGCCCCACCGGCGAGCGCCTGGCGACCTACGCCGATTCGATCGCACCGGAGTCGGCGTGTACCTCCGTGCAGTTGCACCTACAGGTGAAGCCGCTGCAGTTCGCCGCGTATTGGAATGCGGCACAGGCCATTTCGGGCGTCCAGCTCGCGCTCGGCGCGAACTCACCGTTCTTCTTCGGCAAGCAGCTGTGGCACGAGACACGCATCCCGCTGTTCAAGCAGGCGACCGACACCCGCAGTGTCGAGCTCAAGAATCAGGGTGTTCGTCCCCGCGTCTGGTTCGGCGAGCGGTGGATCACCTCGATCTTCGACCTGTTCGAGGAGAACGTCCGGTACTTCCCGGCGCTGTTGCCCGAGTGCAGCGACGAGGACCCGGTCGCACTCTTCGAAAAGGGGGAAGCTCCCGACCTGTCCGAACTGCGCCTGCACAACGGCACGGTCTACCGTTGGAACCGTCCGATCTACGACATCGTCGGCGGGCGCCCCCACCTGCGGGTCGAGAACCGCGTGCTGCCGGCCGGGCCGACCATCGTCGACACCATCGCCAATTCTGCCTTCTACTACGGCGTGGTGCGTATGTTGGCGGAGGACGAGCGTCCGGTGTGGACCCGGATGAGCTTCGCGGCAGCCAACGAGAACTTCTCGCAATGCGCTCGCCGAAGCATCGACGCGAAGGTCTACTGGCCGGGCTTCGGCGAAGTCGCTGCGGACGAACTGATCCTGCGCCATCTGCTGCCGCTCGCACACGAGGGTCTGGAGAAGTGGGGGTCTCGCAGGCGGTGCGCGACCGTTACCTCGGTGTCGTCGAGGACCGCTGCCGCGCCGGCGTCAACGGGGCGACCTGGCAGATCGCCTGCGTGAACAAGCTCGAGGAACAAGGACTGTCGCGACACGACGCACTGGTCGCCATGATGGAGCGTTACCTGGTCGGCATGAGCGCGAACGAGCCCGTGCACACCTGGCAGCTGCCCTGAGAATCGGACGGCGCAGCCGGCTCAGGATCCGCGTCGTCTCTTGTCATCGGCGCACGTTCCAAAGTGCGCCGATCACCGGAGGGTGCTCGGATTGCGGTGCCGGATCAGTCCTTGATCTGGTGGTTCCACACCTGGATGGTCGGCTGACCGTGGTGGAAGCCGAGCATCGAGATCGAGCCGGCACCCAGCAGCAGACGGGCGCCGAAGCGGGGGCTCATCTGCAGGAACACCGATGCCAGGATGCGCAACGAGTGACCGTGGGCGACCAGCGCAACGTTGCCTTCGTCGATCATCGGCGTCACCTTCGCCAGGACGTGGGAGACACGGGCGGCGACGTCCCACACGGACTCGCCGGGAGTCTTGCCCGGGACGACACCGTCCTTGAAGACCTCCCACGTCGGATCGCCGACCTGCTCGCGGATCTGCGGCGTGGTCATGCCTTCGTAGCCGCCGTAGTCCCATTCACGAAGTTCGGGCGCGATCTCGACATCGCGCAGACCGGCCAGTTCCGCCGTCCGGACTGCCCGTTGCATCGGTGAACTGAACGCGCCGATGAAGTTCATGTCGGCCAGGAAGTCGGCCATCCGGCGGGCGTCCGCTTCGCCGTCGGGCAACAGCGGCATGTCGGTGGTGCCGGTGTGCTGGCCGGTGCGGGACCACTCGGTCTGGCCGTGTCGGATCAGGACGAGGCTGTGCTCCACCGGTTGGCTCATGGCCGCCACGCTAGTGGCAGGCTTGGCAGCATGACGAACAACGACGCCATGCGCTCGGTCTCCATCGTCCGGACGTCCGCCGGCAAGTTCCGCGCGACCAACGCCCGCGGCGGCATCCTCGACTTCGGCAGCGGCGGTGACGACCAGTTCACGCCGGTCGAACTTCTGTTGGCCTCGATCGCCGGTTGCTCGGCCATCGACGTCGACATCTTCACCAGCCGTCGCAGCGAACCCGACACCTTCGAGGTGACGGCGTCGGGGGAGAAGCTGCGCGACGAACAGCACAACCACATGGGGCCGATCACGGTGCGGTTCGAGGTCACGTTCCCCGAGGGCGAAGCAGGCGATGCCGCTCGCAAGGTGCTGCCCGATTCGGTGCAGCAGTCGCACGACCGCCTCTGCACGGTCAGCCGGACCGTTCAGCTCGGCGCACCGGTGACGATGCACATCGCCGAGGGCCACTGAGCCTCGATGGCGGTCCACATCGCGTTCCTGCGAGCGGTGAACGTCGCGCCTCGGTGGGTGAAGATGGAGCAGCTGCGAAAGCTGCTGTCCAACAACGGTTTCGATGACGTCGAAACTCACATCCAGTCAGGAAACATCCGGCTCAGGACGGCCATGCGCAGCCGCGCGAAGATCGTTGCCACGCTCGAGCGCCTGATCGAGGACGAGTTCGGCTTCCCTGTCCCGGTGGTGCTCCGAACACCGGATCAACTGAGCCGGATCGCTGCCCACGCCGATGCATTGCCCGATCCCATCGACGGTGTGCAGAGTCGCTATGTGACGTTCTGCGTCGAGACGCCGTCGTTCGATACCGCGCGGACGATCGGCGGCTGGGAGGTCGACGGTGAGCGACTGATGGTCGATGGTGACGAAATCCATTGGTGGCTGGCGAAATCTGCGCACCAGGCGAAGATCTCCAATGCGCGTATCGAAAAGCTGGTCGGGCCGGCGACCACCCGCGACCTGAAGGTCGTTCGCGCCCTGGCCGCCAAGTGGGGCAACCCGGCGTAAATTTGCGCCATGGCCCGCTATTACGACGTCCACCCGGTCGACCCGCAGCCGCGCAGCATCAACCAGGCGGTCGACATCCTGCGCGACGGCGGCCTGATCGCATATCCGACAGACTCCTGCTTCGCGCTCGGTGCGATGCTCGGCAATGCCGACGCGAAGGATCGGATCATGCGAATCCGGCAGCTGGACGACAAGCACCACTTCACGCTGATGTGTCACGACTTCGCACAGCTCGGCCAGTTCGTGATCATCGACAACAAGGTGTTCCGTGCGCTGAAGGCCGCGACGCCGGGCCAGTACACCTTCATCCTGCCGGCCACCTCCGAGGTGCCGCGAAGGTTCATGCACGCCAAGAAGAAGACCGTCGGGGTGCGCATTCCGAGTCACCCGGTGGTGCACTCGTTGCTCAGCGCCCTCGGCGAACCGCTGCTGACCAGCACCCTGTTGCTACCCGGTGAGGACGAACCGATGGTCGACGGCTGGTCGATCAAGGATCGCCTCGATCACGAGGTGGACGCCGTCATCGACAGCGGGGAGTGCGGCACCGAACCCACCACCGTCGTGGACTTCGCGTCCGGCTACCCCGAGATCGTCCGGGTCGGTGCCGGCGATCCCACGCCCTTCGAGTGACTCAGCGGGCGGCGTCGGCGGAGACCGGCGCCGCGTCCTGGATGCGCAGGAAGGGGACCCAAGGCCCCGATGGACTTGGACGATCGTTCATGTCGGCCCGTATGACCAGCCTCCGACTCCGGGGAAGGATTCGTCGGCATGGCGGTCATAGAGTGAACACATGACGCGCGCACTCATGGTGACCGAACACGGCGACCGATCCGTCCTCGCAGTGCAGGACGTCGATGTCGTACCGCCCGGGCCGGACGAGATCCAGGTGCAGGTGGCCGCCATCGGAGTCAACTTCATCGACGTCTACAAGCGGCAGGGCGTCTATGCCGGTGACACCCCGTTCGTCCTGGGCGAGGAGGCTGCCGGCGAGGTCGTGGCTGTCGGTGACGGCGTGGCAGATTTCGCCGTCGGCGACCGAGTTGCCTGGGGCCAATCCGGCGGCAGCGCAGCCGAACTGGTGAACGTGAAGGCGTCTGTCGTGGTGCCCGTGCCCGACGGTCTGGGTCTCGATATCGCCGCGGCGGCGATGCTGCAGGGGATGACGGCTCATTACCTGGTCAACTCCACCTGGCCGGTGCAGCGCGATCAGGTCGCGCTCGTCCACGCCGCTGCCGGAGGCGTGGGTCAGCTGCTCGTGCAGATGATCGGGGCCAAAGGGGCCGACGTCATTGCGACGGCCGGCAGCGAGTACAAACTGCGCATCGCGCACGATCTGGGTGCCGCACACACGATCAACTACCGCGAGTTCGAAGGTGAAGCCTTGGCCCACGAGGTCCGACGGGTGGCCGGGCGCGGCGTCGACGTCGTGTACGACGGCGTGGGCGAGACGACCTTCGACGCGTCCCTGGCCAGCCTGCGTCCACGCGGGATGATGGTGCTCTTCGGCGGAGCGAGCGGACAGGTGCCGCCGTTCGACCTGCAGCGCCTCAACAGTGGAGGGTCGCTGTTCGTCACCAGCCCGACGCTGCGTGACTACCTGCTCGACCGCGACGAATTGCTCTGGCGTGCACGCGAAGTGCTCGGTGGGTTGGCCGACGGCTCGTTGCGTCTGGAGATCGGGGCGAGTTACCCGATCGACCGAGCGGCAGCGGCTTATGAGGCTCTCGAGGGCCGCCGAACGACCGGCAAGGTGATCCTGACGCCCTGACGTGCGGCGCCGAATCCCTCACCGGGATCCGACGACGCAACTCGCCGGCGAGTCACCGTGTCTCGATCAGCCGGGCAGACCCCAGGCCTGCGCCAGCGCGTCGTAGGACTCGCGACGGTGCTGCGGGTCGAAGGTGTACGTCGTCACGATGACCTCGTCGAGGGAGTACTCCTCGACGAACTCGCCCAACCGGTCGCGGACGGTCTGCGCCGTCCCGACGAAGGTCGCGCGCTCGTCGGGTCGCCCGGCGAACTGCAGTGCTGCCTCCGGGATCACCGTCGAGAGGTCGTCGACCGGCGGCAGGAGCGGGCCGAGTTGTCCGGTGCGCAGGTGGACGCGCATCTGCTGCGAGGTGGTGAACAGCCGCTCCGCCTCGGCCTGGGTGTCGGCGATGATCACGTTCGCCCCCGCCATCACCGTCGGCCGGTCCACCTGTGCTGTGCGCACGTCGGCCTGGAAGTGCTCGCGGTACACCTGCAGCGCCTCCCGGATCTGCTGCGGTGCGAAATGGGAGGCGAACGAGTAGGGCAGCCCAAGTGCGGCCGCCACCTGGGCGCCGCCGGTGGACGACCCGAGCATCCACACCGGAACGTTCGTGCCCTCGCCGGGGATCGCCCGGACGCCGCCGGGCAGCGACCGCGGCTCGCCCAGCAGATCGATGATCGCGACGACGTCCGATGCGAATGAGTTCAGGTCCGGTTCGCCGCGCCGCAGGGCGGCAGCGGTCATCGGGTCGGTGCCGGGGGCGCGTCCGATGCCGAGGTCGAAACGGTCGCCGTACAAGGTGGCGAGGGTGCCGTAGTACTCGGCGACCATCAGGGGTGCGTGGTTGGGCAGCATGACCCCGCCGCTGCCCAGGCGGATGCGTTCGGTGTGGTGTGCCAGGTCGGCCAGCACCACCGAACTCGCGGACGCCATGAAGGTCGTACTCCCGTGATGCTCGGCCACCCAGAGGCGCTTGTAACCGAGGCGATCCACATCGGCCGCGAGGGTGCGCGTGTGGTCGAAGGCGGTCGAGCGCGCCATTCCTTCGCTGACCGGGACGAGTTCGAGGACCGAGAGCGGGACAATTGGGTTCACGGTTGGTCAAACCACTGCACGGGCGAGGTTGTTCCGCGTCCTAGGGTGAGGGCGGAATCGAATCCAGGAGGTCACGATGAGCGCGAGCCGAGAAGCGCAGGCCGGTGTGGTCGAGGAACTGACCGATGAACTGGGCGCCGACGTGGTGCGCACCAGCGACGAGCAGCGCGAGGCCTACCGTTACGACTGGGCCCGTGACCCGGACGCGGTGTTGCCGTTGGCGGTTGTGCTGCCTCGGAACGTCGAACAGGTGCAGGCGACGATGCGATGGGCCACGCGGCACGGAGTATTCGTGATTCCGCGCGGCGCCGGCTCCGGCTTGTCCGGTGGTGCGAGTGCCCAGGCCGGCAGCATCGTGCTCTGCCTCGAACGGATGACCGCGATCGAGGTCGATCCGGCCACCCGAACCGCACGCGCGCAGGCGGGCGCGCTGAACGCCTCCGTCAAGCAGGCCGCTGCCGAACACGGTCTGTGGTACCCGCCGGACCCGTCGTCCTTCCAGATCTCCACCATCGGCGGCAACGTCGCGACCAATGCCGGCGGCCTGTGCTGTGTGAAGTACGGGGTCACCGTCGACTACGTGCTGGGTCTGCAGGTGGTGCTGGCCGACGGTCGGCTCATCACCCTCGGCGGCCCGCGACTGAAGGACGTCGCCGGTCTGCCGCTGATCAAGTTGCTGGTCGGCAGCGAGGGCACCCTCGGCATCGTCACCGAGGTGTTGTGTCGCCTGGTGCCGAAACTGCCCGAACCCGCGACGTTGGTCGCCACCTTCGCGACGCTGACGGACGCGGCTCGAGCGGTGGTCGCCACCTGCGCGACCAGTCGTCCCTCGATGGTCGAACTCATCGACAACGCCTCGATCAACGCGGTCGAGGACTATCGAGCGATGGGCCTCGACCGCGCGGCCGGCGCGATGCTGCTCATCCAGTCGGACGCCGCCGGCGAGTCGCGCGCCCTCGAACTCGCGGCCGCGCGCGCGGCGTGCGAAGAAGCGTCCGCGACCGAGATCTTCGAGACCGACGACCCGGACGAAGGCGCGATGTTCGTCGAAGCACGACGCGCGGTGTTCCCGGCCCTCGAACGGCTCGGTGCCTACATGCTGGAGGACGTCGGAGCACCGGTGCCGCTGCTGCCCGAACTCGTCGGGGGAGTGGCCGACATCGCGGCAGAGCACGATCTGCTGATCGCTGTGGTGGCTCACGCGGGTGACGGCAACACCCATCCGGTCATCGTGTACGACGCGTCGAACGAGGATGAAAAGCGGCGCGCTGCAACGGCTTTCACCCAGATCATGGAGTTGGCGCTCTCGCTCGGAGGAACGATCACCGGCGAGCACGGAGTCGGGCGGCTCAAGCAGCCGTTGCTGTCGCGCCAGCTCGGTGAGGACGTGATGGGTCTGCAACACGCGATCCGGAAGGTCTGGGATCCGCAGGGCCTGCTCAATCCCGGCGCGGGGTACTGAACGGCTCTGCGGTGTAGTAGTTGATAGATCAACAAAAACTGCCTACGCTGTATCCATGAGCGAACGTATGCCGGTGATCTATCTGTCCCATGGTGCGCCGCCGCTCGCCGACGACCGCACATGGGCGAGCGAGCTGTCCGCGTGGTCCACGAGGCTGCCCACCCCACGCAACGTGCTGATCGTCTCGGCGCACTGGGAGAACAGCCCGATCACGGTGTCTTCGACCACCGGTGCACCACTGACTTACGACTTCTGGGGCTTCGACCCGAAGTACTACGAGGTGACCTACCACCCGCCGGCCGCGGACGAACTCGCCGCCTCGGTGGCCCGCAATGTCGCCGATCTCGGTCCCGTCTTCCAGGACCAGGATCGCGGACTCGATCACGGTGCCTACGTGCCGATGGTCGAGATGTACCCCGACGCCGAGGTGCCGGTTCTGCAGGTCTCCCTGCCGACGCTCGACCCACGCAGCCTGTTCGACTTCGGCCGCAAGCTGTCGACACTGCGCGACGAAGGCACTCTCATCGTCGGCTCCGGGTTCACCACCCACAACCTGCGGTGGTTCCACCCGTCCGAACCGGCGGACGCCCCTGCCCCGACGCCATCTCGCGAGTTCGACCACTGGGCGGCCGAGCGCGTGGGCGCCGGGGACGTCGACGCCATCCTCGACTGGGAGTCCAAGGCGCCCGCGGCCCGTGAGGCGCACCCGCGCTCGGAGCACTGGGCACCGCTGTTCGTCGCCCTCGGCGCGGGCTCCGTCGATGGTGCGGTCAGCGGGAGCAGTGAGATCGACGGGTTCTGGTACGGACTGAGCAAACGATCGTGGAGTTTCGCCTGAGCCGAGGTCTGCGCTGCGGTCAGTCGGCGAGCAAGGACGCCTGGTAACGACGCATTCCGCGCAGCCAGCGCTCGTGATCCGACGTCTTCTGTCGCATCATCTCAAGCACCTGGGCGTGCGGCAGGATCAGGAATCGCTGCGCCGCAACGGCTTCCAGCACCTCCTGCGCAACCGTGTCGGGCGTCAGCACGTCTCCCGCCGACAGCACGGCGTTGGTGGCCGCCATTCCGAGCCGGTCGCCACTGTCGCGACCGGCGTACAGGATCGCGGTCTCGACTCCCATGGGGCACAGGCAGCTGACTCCGACGCCCTGATCGCCGAAGGTGATGCTGAGCCACTCCGCGTAAGCGACTGCAGCGTGTTTGGTGACTGTGTAGGTGGCCGATCCGATCTGGGTGAGCAGGCCTGCCGCGGAAGCCGTGCTGACGAAGTAGCCGGATCCGGCCTCCACCCAGCGGGGGACCAGGCGCTGTGCCGCCCGGATATGAGCGCGGGTGTTGACCTCGAAGCTGTGGTCCCACTGCTGCTCGGTGACCTCGAGTCCGCTGGCCCCGATCACGCCGGCGTTCGCGAAGTAGAGGTGGACGTCGCCGAAGCGGTCGTCGGCCACGCCGATCAACTCGTCGATCACACCGGGATCGGCCACATCACCGGTGACGGCAACTGCGCTGTCGCCCAATTCTTCTGCGACGTCCTGCACGGTGGGGGACAGGTCGGCGAGCACGACCCGTGCACCGCCTCCCACCAGCGCTCGTCCGAGTGCGGCGCCGATGCCTGCGCCCGCTCCGGTGACGATCGCCACCTTGCCGTCGATGTCCACGAGATCTCCTGGGGGTTGTCGTCGATGGTGCAGTGGTCGAGTCCTGATTCAAGCTCATCAGTCCTGGCGATGCGCGGCAGTCCCGCCGAATCAGACTGCCGTCAGGGTAGCGCGAGCACTTGTCTTGAACACTTGCGCAAATTGGACGCCTCCGGAGAGCGGAAGCCGCTACCCGGTCAGACGCGCTGGCCGGCCGGATCGTGCATATCGGCAACGGCGCCGAGGAGACCACGATCGCCGACCTGGCCGCACTGGTGGTCGGGGTAATCGGATCCGGCGGAGCCCGCGAGCCGCGTCCGGTGCCGGTGGGCTCGGTGGTGCGACCTTGCCCCGACGTGCAGTTGCTGGAACAGGCGACCGGGTTCGGTCCGAAGGTCGACCTCGCCGAGGGTGTCCGCCGCTCCGGGGAGTGGTACCGAAAGGCGTGAGATCTGCTTGTCCCGCGCTCAACGTCAAGACGAGACTCCGCAGACGGGGAGCCGGCGGCCACTTCGGTGGCTGACCGGCTCCTTCGTCACCGGGTCGACGAACTCGATGGTGGCTGCGAGCAACTGCAGTGGGGTGCTGAAGTCGTTCCGCGCGACCTGCAGCTGCCGGGCGTACAGCGGGTCACCGATGATCGGTGCACCGAGGTGGCTCATCGTCGCCCGCAGTTGATGCGTCCGTCCGGTGACCGGCCGTAGCTCGTACAGAGCGTCGTCGCCACGGTGTTCGACCCGTCGGATCCTGGTGTAGGAGTTGGGTTCCGGGTGGGCAACCTCGACACGGGTTGCGTGCTCGCCGTGCACCTTCGTCAGGTGCAGGTACACATCGGTGGTTTGTTCGAAGTCCTCCAGCGCGGGCGCCAGTGCGAGGTAGGTCTTGACGACTCTTCGGGTGGCGAACAACTCCTGGTAGGGGCCACGCCACCGCGGGTCCTTGGTCAGCACCAGCACGCCGCTGGTCAACCGGTCGAGCCGATGAGCCGGACTGAGCAACGGCAGATCGAGTTCGTCTCGCAATCGTGCAACGGCGGTCTGGACGATGTGGATGCCGCGAGGCATCGTCGCCAGGAACGGTGGCTTGTCGACGACCAGGATCCGCTCGTCCTCGTGGATGACCGGGATCCCGAACGGTACGACCGGCTCGGGTGCGAACTCCCGCCGGACGAACACCACCCGTCCGGCGACGTAGGGCGTGGAGCGACCGACCTGCGTACCGTCGGCTTCTGCGACATCTCCCGCGTCGAGCTTGGCATCGACCTTGTCCGGCGTGAGCGCTGACAGACGTTCGACGAGGTGATCACGCACCGTTGTCCAAGAATAATTGTGCGGCAGCGATATTCGCATCGCGTCGATGCCGTGTTCTTGTGGAAACGGTGATCGTGGACGGTGGCGGCGACTACGACTCATGAATGACCCACTGCCGGATCATGTACGGCTCAGCTGCACCAGCACCTCGTGGTGACTGCTCTGCGGAAACATGTGGAACACCCGTGCTCGGTCGACGCCGAACGACGGCAGCAGAACGAGATCCGTCGCCAGGGTGCGTGAATTGCAACTGGAGTAGACGAGGTGACGGGTGCCCGAGTGCTCGAGCCATTTGCAGACGTCCGGGCCGATGCCCCGTCGGGGTGGGTTCACGACGACGACGTCCGCCGCGGGCGCCGCAGCGACAGCTTCGAACGCGTCCCCCGCCACGAAGGTGAATCTGGATGTCGCACCCGCGGACTCGAGTTCGGCGGCCGTGCGCCGAGCACTGATGATTGCGTCCGGGGACAGTTCCGCTCCGAACACCTCCCGCACGCCTTGACCGGCAGCGGTCAACCCGAACCCGCCCACACCGCAGAACAGATCCAGCAGGACCGCGGGAGTGAGATCGCCGATCCAGTCCGATGCCTGTGCGTACAGCTGAGTGGCGACGAATGTGTTCGTCTGGAAGAAGCTCGCCGGGCGCAGGTGCAGTCTGACCTCGCCCATCCGCATCGGGAGGGTGTCGTGCTCGGTGAGGACGATCTCCTGCGCACCCTCCATCACCGCACGATGATCGGGCAGCAGGTTCACCGACACGACCCTCGTGCCAGGAACGTGCTTGTGCAGCAACGGAATTGCTCGTTCCACCTTGCCCAGTTGTCCGGTGGAGCGCAGCACGAACCGGATCATGAACTCGCCGTCGGGGGAGTGGGTGACGATGAGATTCTTCAGCTCGCCGTTGCGGCTCGGGACGTCGTACGGCGTGAGCTCCGCTTCGGCGAGGACCTCCCTCAGCAACGGCAGCGCGTCGGCCAAGGCGGGTTGGTACAGACCGCACCCGGTGAGATCGATGCCGTTGCCGTGGTCGTCGAGGATGCCGAGGCTCGGTTCGCCGCGGCGTCCACCGACCACCAGCTTCGCCTTGTTCCGAAAACCCGACTCGGGTCCGGTCGCGGGTGGCAGCCATTGATCGGCTCGGACGTGCTCGACAAGAGTCCTCGCGACGAGGTCGTCGCCGTCGTGGACCTGCTGCGGGTACGGCACATTCATGAACGTGCACGACCGGCACTCGTGCCGATCGAAGTACCCACAACGCATGGGGTCGAGGATAGGCGGACGCAAAACGCGGCCCGGGATCGCTCCCGGACCGCGCCAATCGTGCATCTCAGACGTGCTGCGCCTGCTTGCGCGGCTGGTCGTGGTGATCACCGTCGTACGCGTGACCGTGGTGGTCGTCGTCGAGCACGGTGGTCTCGTCGAACGGGTCCTCACCGGTCAGTGCCCGCTTCGTCTGCGCCTTGTCCAGACCACCGGTCCATTGACCGACCCGATCAGGATATGAACTCAGTCCACCGACATCTCGCCGAGCTTGCTCCACCCCTCGACCTTCGTGTTCACGATGTCCGGGGTGCGCTGCAGGTACTTCGGCAACTCGGCGGTGGCCTTCTTGAAGTGGTCGCTCTGCACGTGCTTCGCGCCGGCGTCGTCGTCCTCGAACGCTTCGATGAGGATGTACTCGTTCGGGTCGTCGAGGCACCGCGACCAGCGGAAGAACAGGCAGCCGTCCTCGGCGTTGCACGCCTCGGTGAACTCCTTCGCCAGCTGCGGCCAGTCGTCGGCGTGCTCGGGCTTCACTGGGAACTTGGCGGTGATGAAGATCAAGGCGTCTCCTTGGGTCGTTTCAGGTACGGGTCCAGCCTCTCAAACGGCAGGACGGGACGGCAGGTAGGTGCAACGCTGATTTGTAAAGGACTCAAGCAGATCGTCGATAGCGTAGCAACGTGTTCCAAGGGACTTGTTTCTCCTCACGTTCTCGCGGGCGGCGCGGGAGCGGGGCTTACGCCGGAAGGAAAGTTCTCGCCATGGTTTGTCTCGGGTGTCGTTCTACTGATCGTCGGACTGTCGGTGTTCACCCGAGCCGTCATGGTGTTCTTCAGCGATAAATGAGGCTGGGAGGGCGTGATGGGACAGAAGAAGCCGCTGCTGCTGCGCGCCAAGGACGCGGCGGGGTTCGCGCTGGTCTGGTCGCTCGCGAAAGTCGCCCACCGCGTGCGGTACACCCGGTCCGACGACATCCCGGGCGAAGGCCCGGTGATCATCGTCGCGAACCACATGACGATGAGTGAGCCACTCGCCGTTGCTCGAATGGTGATCGGACACAGTCGTTTTCCGCACTTCCTCGCGATGCGTGAGGTGTTCTCCTGGCCGGTGGTCGGGTGGCTCGCCCGGGCGACCGGTCAGATTCCCGTCGCACGCGGATCCGCGAACGCCGCCGCAGCTCTGGACGAGGCCGGGCGCCGTCTCGACCTCGGGCAGGTCGTGGTGCTCTACCCCGAGGGACGGCTGACCACCGAACCCGATCGGATGCCGGGCCCGGCCCGAACAGGCGCTGCGCGGCTCGCATTGAAGCATCCCGAAGCGCCGGTCTTCCCGGTCGGGCTCTGGGGCCCGAAGCAGGGGACCGAGCACCTCTGGCACCGCCACTCGGCCCACTTCAGCGTCGGGCCGCGGATCGACCTGAGCGTGTTCGCCGGACGGACCGACGACCAGGCGGCGCGTGAAGCGACCGACCTGATCATGGCTGCCATCCGCACCGAGGTGCTCAACGCGAAGGCCCAGCACGCCGTCCGGCACGACGAGAGGTAGCGGTTCAGCCCCGTCGCATCCAGCTGCGGCGATCCTCCGATCGGGGGTCGTGGACGACAGCGGAGTCGTCCGCACAACGCATGACGCTGCGAGTGTCCGGTTCGTAGGCCGGCCATTGCGGTGCGTCCCCCTTCGAGAAACCGACCTCTCGGGCCTGTACCTGATGCCCGGGCTTGCGTGCAGTTCAGCCATCCTCCCTGACCACGTCCTGCGGGTTCTTGTCCGGACGCCAGCCGCGCCAGGCGGGGTGGCGCAGCCGGTCGGTGACTGTCCACTCACCGAAAGTCACCTCACCGACCTCGCTGGGTCGCACCCACTTGGCATCCTTGGCGTCGGCGCGAGGCACGTCGTCGAGCGCGGGAGTCTTGCGTTCCAGTCGCTCCAGGCGCTTCTTGATCTCGGCCAACTGCTTGGCGTTGAACCCGGTGCCGACACGTCCGACGTAGGTGAGTCCGTCGTCCCCGTTGACGGCCAAGAGCAACGAGCCGATCGTGTTCGCACGACTGCCCGCACCGGGTTTCCAACCGACGACGATCACCTCCTGCATTCGCTGGTTCTTGATCTTCAACCACGTCCCCGCGCGCTTGCCCTGCTGATAAACGCCGTCGATGGTCTTGGCGATCATCCCTTCGAGTTTCAGGTCCTTGCTGACCTTCAACGCTGCCTCTGCGTCCGAACCCAAAGTCACTGGCAGGTGGATGTATTCGCCGTCCAGCGTGAGTGCTTCCAGTGCCTTTCGACGCTCCGAGTACGGCGTCCGGAGCAGGGATTCGCCGTCGAGGTACAGCAGATCGAACACCATGTAGTGCGCCTTCGATCCACCCGCACCGTGATTCTGCAGGCTGCCGAAATTTGACCTGCCGTCCTCGTCGAGCGCGACGATCTCGCCGTCGAGCACCGCGGTGTGGCCATCGAGGAGCGAACCCAGTTCGGCGAGTTCGGGATAGGTGCGCGTGAAATCCTTGCCGTTGCGGCTGCGCAGCGACGCCTGACCGCCGGTGACCTCGGCGATCGCGCGGTAGCCGTCCCATTTCGTCTCGAACACCCAGTCACGTGAGCCGAGGTCGTCGACCGAACCGACACTCGCGAGCATCGCCTCGAAGCGCGGCAACTTCTGGTCGGTCGTGGAATCGGAGGTGCCGGTCGCGGCCTGGCTGTCGGCTGGTTCGAGCTCCATGCGGTGCATCAGCCAGTTCTTGTCGTCGCCGCCCATCTTGGTATGGATGATCGCGAACTTCACCGGCTCTCCGCCCAGGCCTCCGTCGGGACGCCCGTGCAGGACAGCGATCACTTCCTTGTCATCGCGCCACTTCTCGCACTCGTAGGTGCCGGCGTCCCAGATCTTCACCTCACCGCCGCCGTACTGACCCTGCGGGATCGTGCCCTCGAAGCTGCCGTACTCCAGCGGATGGTCCTCGGTCATGACCGCGAGGTGGTTCTCCTTCGGGTCGTCCGGTGGCCCCTTGGGCACCGCCCACGACACCAGCACGCCGTCCCGTTCGAGCCGGAAGTCGTAGTGCAGGCGGCTGGCGTGATGCTCCTGGATGACGAACGAATGTCCTTCGCCGGCAACGGGGGACGCCTCGGGCACCGGTTCCGGTGTCTTGGCCTGATCCCGCATGCTCCGGTACTTCGTCAACCGATCCTTTGCGGTGCGCGAGACGCGTTCGTCCTTGTCCAGCAGCACTTGCATCGGATCGCCGATGGAGGCAAGACGCTGCAGAACCTGCGTCGGCGTGAGTTGCTCCAGGGAGGCGGTGAGTTCGTTCCACTCGCGAGGGACAGCGACATACGGGTGATCCCGTCCGCGCAAGGAGTACGGCGCGACAGCCGTCTTGTTGCCGTTGTTCTCGCTCCAGTCGATGAGCACCCGGCCGCCGCGAACGTCCTTGCGCATGTTGCTGACCACCAGATCCGGGTGCTCTTTCTCCAGAGCCTCGGCGAGCGCCTTGGCCACCTCGGTGACCTGTGCTGCCGTGTGCTTGCCGTCCAATCCGGCGTACAGGTGAATACCCTTGCTGCCGCTGGTGACCGGCACCGACGTCAGCTTCATTCCGTCCAGCAGTTCCTTGCAGAGGTGGGCGACCTCGATGCACTTTGCGATGCCGGCACCCTCGCCCGGGTCGAGGTCGAGAATCATCCGGTCAGGGTTCTGATGCCCGCCGCGCGGACCGACCTTCCACTGCGGGACGTGGATCTCCAGACTCGCCAGCTGGGCCAGCCAGACCAAGGTGGCTTCGTCGTCGACAAGTGGGTAGGTCGACGCGCGATGGCGATGTTCCAAGGACACCGTGGCGACCCAGTCCGGCGTCGACGCGGGATCGAGGTTCTTGTGGAAGAACGCGTCCCTCGGCTCGTCAGCTGTACCCACACCGTCGACCCAGCGCTTGCGTGTCGCCGGTCGGCGCGACGCATGCGCGACGAACCACGGGGCCACCTGGCGGTAGTAGTCGATGACGTCGCTCTTGGTCGTGCCGGTCTCGGGGTACATCACCTTGTCGAGGTTGGTCACCTTGATCTCGTGACCGCCGACCTCGATCGCGGTCTGTTCGCTCTTGGCCATGTCGTCAGTCTGGCCACTTGCGAAGCTCGGCGGTCACGAAACCGTCACCCGACGTCCGTGCGGTGCCAGTCTGTTCACACCGACCACGACCGACGGAGGCATTGCAATGAAGCGCATCGGTTACTTCCTTTCGTGCGAGGAGTATTCACCCGAGCAGTTGATCGAGCAGGCACGTCTGGCGCAGGCGGCCGGGTTCGACGCGCTGTGGATCAGCGATCACTTCCACCCGTGGACCGATGCGCAGGGCGAGTCGCCGTTCGTGTGGTCGATGATCGGTGCCATCAGCCAGGTCTGTGATCTACCGATCACGACGGCGGTCACCTGCCCGACGGTTCGGATCCATCCCGCGATCATCGCCCAGGCAGCAGCCACCAGTGCCCTGCTCACCGGCGGGCGCTTCACCCTCGGTGTGGGCAGTGGCGAGGCGCTCAACGAGCACATCCTGGGCGACGTCTGGCCGCACGCCGACGTCCGGCTGGACATGCTGGAGGAGGCCGTGGGCCTCATCCGCGAGTTGTGGACCGACGAGGTGGTGTCACACGAGGGGCCGTACTACACGGTCGACACCGCCCGCATCTATTCCGTGCCGGACAGCCCGCCGCCGATCTACGTGAGTGCGTTCGGTCCGAAGGCGCTCGAGCTCGCGAGCCGCATCGGCGACGGATTCATCACCACGCAGCCCGATGCGGAAAGCGTGAAGAAGTTCCGGAAGGCAAAGGGCGCGAAGGCGCCGACGCAGGCGGGCTTCAAGGTGGCGTGGGGCAAGAACCGGGACGCCGCGATCGATGCCGCCTTCGGGATCTGGCCCAACGCGGGCGTGCCGGGGGAGTTGTCCCAGGTGCTGCCGAGTCCGAAGCACTTCGAGCAGGCTGCGGAGTTGGTGACCCGGGAGAAGTTCGCCGAGAACGGCGCGTTCGGTCCCGATGCCCGCGAGCACGTCCAGGCGTTCGAGCCGTTCGTCGACGCCGGCTTCGACGACATCTACGTCGCGAACATGGGGCCGGACTATCGAGAGATGATCAAGGCGTACGGCACCGATGTATTGCCCGAACTGCGCCGGAAGCGTTCGCCGAAGAAGGCATCTGCGGCCAAGGACGAGAAGAAGTAGGGGGAGCCCATGGCCGAAGCCCCCTGAGTCGGGTGGGTGTGCGGTCCAGCCTCTCACGGGTGCCCGCGGCGAGCGGTGAACGCGGCGACGATCGCGACCAGGTCGCCTGGCATCTGTTGCGGGAGGCCGTGCGCGCCGTCAGGCACGGTGACGACGTCGCCGTTCGCTGCCGCGGCCAGTTCGTCGCACCATCTGTGACTGGAGACCCGGTCGGCGGAACCACGCACGACGAGCACTCGTGTGTGGACGTCGTTCATGACGTCGGACGCCGGGCGTCCGGCTTCGGTGTTGAATCCGGCGAGCACCCGAGGGTTCGAGCGGAGGTAGTCGAACGCGGCCTGAGCGAAGACCCGCGGTGCCTCGGCCGGAACGCCCTTCACCAACGCGCCGACATGGTTTCGCATCCTGGGCCACCGATCATCCGGCGAGGGGGAGACCAGGATGATCGAAGTGGCGAGGTCGGCGCGCTGCGCCGCGAGGCGGGCCGCGGTGATGGCCCCGAGGGAATGGCCCACGACGTCGACCGGACCGCGCTCGAGGTGGTCGAGCCAGGCCGCCAGATGCTGCGCCTGGGCGTCGGCGTCCATCCGGTGCGGCAATCGCGCGCTTCGTCCGCAACCGGGCGGATCGATCACCAGAATCGGTCGATCGAGTGGGTGCCGGTCGAGGAACCAACGGAAGGCGTGCCACGACATCGACAGGCCGGGGATCAATACCAGCGGACGCGTGTGGGGTCGACCGGGTCGCTCCACCCAGGCGGTCATGACGCCATTCACCGGTTCGCGCCGACGAGTCAGCCCGTCGTCACGGATTCGCTTGGTGGGCAATGGGATCGGCATCAGCGTGAGTCTGTCACGCATCCCGTCAAGGCGCTCGGCGACGGGCTTCGACATCCTGCGCACCGATTGAACGGCGCCAGGGAAAGCGGTGATGGCGACACGCGCAGCGGGCACGTTGTGCTGAAACAGCACTGAGTAACTAAACGGAGTGTACATTCTCATCATGAGCGTTCCGATGGCCATCTTGGCCCTGTTGTCCCCTGCGCCGAACCATGGTTTCGCCCTGAAGCAGCAATACGACGAGTTGCTCGGACAGGAGCGCGAAGTCAAAGCAGCACAGGTGTATTCCACTCTGGCCCGGTTGGAACGGGACGGCTATTGCGCCGGTATGGGCTTCGAGAAGGGCACGGCTGCGGACCGTCGTATGTTCGCCATCACGGACACCGGTGTGTCCACCGTGCAGCAGTGGATTCGTACCCCATCGATCCCGGGTGGGCGACCGAGCGAGGTTTTCAGCAAGGTCATCCTGGCCATCGTTGCAGGTGAGGACGGCGACGCCGTGTTGGATGCTCACCGCGAGTTGTACCTCACTCGGATGCGCGAGGTCACTGCGCGCCGCCACGAGGCTGATCCGATACGGCGGTTGGCCGGTGATTACGAACTGGCACATCTGCGAGCCGATCTCGAATGGATCGACATCGCTGGCACGCGCCTGTCCCGACTGGAGAACGAACTGTGAAACTGCTTTCAGGGCGAGGCCTGCGACTGCGCCTGGGCACCACCGAGGTGTTGCGCGACGTCGACTTCTCGCTCACCGAGGGCGAGATGGTCTCGATCATGGGTCCGAGCGGGTCGGGCAAGTCGACACTTCTGCATGTTCTCGCCGGCATCCTTGCACCGGACGTAGGCGAGGTCACCTTGCTGGAACGTCCCCTCAGCTCGCTGTCCGAGTCCAAAAGAAGTGCGATTCGCCTGCGGCGTATGGGCTTCGTCTTCCAGTTCGGCGACCTCATCCCAGAACTGACCATGGTCGAGAACGTCATGCTGCCGCTGCAGTTGTTGGGAGCCTCACGCGCGCAGGCGCGGACTCGCGCCATGGAACTCATGACCGAGTTGGGGGTCGATGATGTCGCGGATGGTTCGGCGGGGACCGTGTCAGGAGGACAATCCCAGCGGGTGGCCGTCGCTCGAGCACTCGTGCACCGGCCGGCGATCGTCTTCGCCGACGAACCGACAGGTGCGCTCGACACCGTCGCCGGACAAGTCGTGATGGACAGCCTGGTTCACACCGCGACCGAGCACGGCGCTGCCATCGTGCTGGTGACCCACGACGTCCGGGTGGCGTCGTACGCCCACCGGAATGTCACCCTGCGGGACGGGGCGATCGCGAATCCCACGGCGGTGCCGGCATGACAGCCGTGCGACTCGGGCTTCGACTCGCGCTACGTGCCGGCTGGGCGCGAATGGTGACAGTGTCGGCTTGCACAGCGTTGAGTGTCTGGGTCCTTGCGTTGTGCCTGGACTTCCCCGGGGCAGTCCACGGCGTGGGGGAGTACGTCGACCGCGATGATCGGATCGCCTACCGCTTGCTCTGCACGTCAATGGGTCTGCCGGTCGTGGTCCTCATCGCGACAGTCGCACGGTTGAGCAGTGAGACGCGAGATCGGCGGTTGGCTGCCTTGCGGCTCATGGGCTTGGGGGCCGGGCGTGCCGGTTTGGTCGCGGCGGCCGAAACGGCAGCCCTGGTCGCACCGGGCACGGCGGGCGGCCTTGTTGCGTACCTCCTGACTCGCGAGCCCATCGAGCTTCATGGAGTGCGGCGTGGTTGGATCCAGCGGGTACCGGAGATTCCGTGGGCACTGATCCTGGTTGCGGCGTTGCTCACCGTCGCTCTGACGTCGTTCACCGCCGCGCGGCCCGCCGCCAGGGGAGCGTCTCAAGCACTGGTGCAGAGCCGTTCCGTTCAACCCCGATCGATCCCCCGTTGGGGTCTGACGGTGTTCGTGATCGGCCTGGTGGCAGCCCTGTGGGGCGGGCGCACGGACCACGCCGACCCTCAGGACGCGGCCATCTGGCCGGTCTTCGTGGGTCTCATCGGATGCGGTGTCGGACTGGTCGCCGCAGGCGCTGCTCTCACCGAACTGGTCGGGCGTGGTCTACAGCGCCTACCCGGGACCACCGCGCCTTTCGCCGCCGCGAGGATGAGGGCGGACCGGCCCGCAACCGGTCGAGCGATCGGAGGACTCGTCATCGCGACCTTCGTGGCCACGGTGGGACTGAGCACCTTCACCATCTTCACCCGCACTCCGCAGTACGTCGATGCCCAGTGGACGCTGCGGCACCCGACGTCCCAACTCGAGTCCGTGGGCGCAGCGAACGTGGCCCCTGTCGTCGCCCATGTCAGAACTCAGCCAGGGGTGACCGGTGCCTCACCGGCGTGGTCGCATTGGGACGGTGCAGGCATGGCTGTGTCCTGCGCAACCCTGCGCCGAGTCGCCCGGGTCTCCGGCTGCTCGGACGTTCGGCCTTGGGTAGCCATCCTCGACGGCAGTAGCACTGCGTCGATGACTCCGAAGACCCTGAGATTCGCCGACCGACCGATACGGGTGACGCCGACGGCCGGCCATCGAGTCAGTTTCCCGGACGTCGTCGCGGGCGGGAACGGTCCGGACTGGAGCCCGGGCGGGCACGGTACGAGTCACCTCAGCAGCGTGATGGTGGTTCCACCGTCGGTGGTGCAAGCCGCAGGCATCGCACCCGACTCGGTCATCGTGTCCGTGGCAGCGGGCAGGCACGCCTACTCCTTGAGGCACGGCGACGTCCCGACGTCCGTGTCGGACTGGCAGAACTACGACAAGGTGCAGGGGTACGAGCGGATGATGTGGCTCCTGATCGGCGTCGTGATGAGTCTGGGACTGCTCACTGTTGTCGTGGCGGTCCTCGACCGCATGGTGGAGCGACGACGGCGAGTGAGTTCGCTGCGCATGATGGGAACCCCCGTGTCGATGATCCGGAACGCGCAGTTCTTGGGTGTGCTGCTTCCGCTACTCGTGGCCGTTCTGCTCGCAGTGTTCGCCGGTGCGGCTGTGGGCCGCGCCTACTTGGCGCTCGGTTCGGCAACCGGCTTCCTGCCGATCTCGCGAATGGTCGGACTGACTGCAGCGTCGTCGATGGGCGCAATCGGCGTCGCCGCGCTGACGGTGCCGGGGCTCGCGCGCCCGCTCACTGCAGATCTGTTACGTCGGGAGTGACCGCGGCGTGAGCGGCGTCACCGGCCGTCCTTCCCGGGAAACCTGATCCTCCACCTGATCGGGGGTGGTATGGCGGCCATCCACATGCAAACGTGGCCGCACCCGGGCGGACTCCCGTTCGCCCTTACCGAGGAGGTTCTCATGACCGACCAGACCGGCAAGCCGAACGACTCCGAGCAGGACGCTGCGACCGATGCAGCGCAGAACGTCGTCGACGACGTGACGTCATACGAATACAGCGGCGATAAGGACCGCATCGAACACAAGCTGGACGAGGGCCTGGACCAGGCCGGTGTCGAACTCGACTCGGCCGAGAAGAAGCGCGTGGTGCAGGACATCGACGCGCTCAAGGACGATGAGGGTGCCGGCACCCCGGACGTCGAGCGGGCACGTCCCAAGGAGTGATTGCGCGGCCCCACGGCGCGGGTTCCGTCATCCTCGTACCGTGAGTGTCCCTTGGACCAATCGCGTCGAAGGCGTGCGATGACGGCATCCGCACCGCTTGCCCGGCGCTTGGGCACGGCAGATGCGGTGGTCGTCGGACTGTCGGCCATGCTCGGCGCCGGTGTGTTCTCCGCGTACGCGCCCGCGGCCGCGTCCGCAGGTTCGCTGCTGCTGGTCGCTCTCGCGATCGCGGCCTTCGTCGCCTTCTGCAACGCCGTCGCGTCGGCGCAGCTCGCCGCGGCGTATCCCTCGTCGGGCGGCACCTACCTGTTCGGACGCGAGGTGTTGGGGCCTTGGTGGGGGTTCGTCGCAGGGTGGGGTTTCGTCATCGGGAAGACGGCGTCCTGTGCCGCGATGGCGATGACGTTCGCGTACTACCTCTTCCCCGACACCTCAGTGCTGCAACGACTTTCAGCCGCTGTAGCCGTAGTGACCCTCACTGCTCTGAACCTGCGGGGCATCACCCGGACTGCGGTCGCCGCGAAGGTGCTGGTGCCCATCACCGTCCTGGTGCTTGTGTTCTTCGTGGTGCTGGTGGGTACCCGTGAGAGCGTCGTGCCGAACGCCGCCCTTGCGTCCGCCGGGCCCTACGGAGTGCTCCAGGCAGCGGGTCTGCTGTTCTTCGCGTTCGCCGGGTACGCGCGGATCGCGACCCTCTCCGAGGAGGTACGCCGCCCGGAGATGATCGGTCGCGCCATCCTCATCGCTTTCGCAGTGGGGGTCACGTTGTACGCGGTGATCGGCGTGGTGTCGGTGAAGGTGCTCGGGTCATCCCTTGCTGCGGCGGATGCTCCGTTGATGAGCGCGGTGGACGCCGTCGGCGCCTCGTGGGCCGGCCCGATCGTGCGTTGCGGTGCCGTTGCCGCCAGCCTGGGAGCGCTTCTCGCGCTGATCGCAGGGGTTTCCCGGACGATGCTCGCGATGGCGCGCGAGCGTGATCTTCCGAGTCCTTTCGCCAGGGTCGACGAGCGGCACCAGGTCCCTGCTGCCGCGCAGATCGCGGTGGGGGTCGTCGTGGTGCTGCTGGTGCTGCTCGCCGACCTGCGGGGAGCCATCGGCTTCTCGTCGTTCGGGGTGCTCACCTACTACTTCGTGACCAACGCATCCGCTTTTCGTCAGCCTTGCAAACAACGGCGTTGGCCGCGTGCATTCAACATCCTCGGCATGGCGGGCTGCGCCGTGCTGGTGGCCACCCTGCCCTGGCAAGCGGTCGCACTCGGCGCCCTGGTGCTCGCCGGCGGCGTGCTCGGACGTGCTGCCCTGCGTCGCCCATGACGGCAGCCCTGACGACACCGAGGGCCCACCACCTCGCAGTGACGGGCCCTCGGTCTCGGCTGAGTTCGATCAGGTCAGCGACGTGTCGTCACGCTGCTGGTGCTGTTGAACGTTGTCCTTCGACTCCTGGGCGCTGTCCTTGACGTCCGTAGCGGCCTGCTGGCCTTCGGACTTCACTGTCTGGGCAGCGTCCTGGGCGGTCTGCTTGACGCTTTCGACTGCGTCCTGCGCCGGCTCCTTGAGGTTCTGAGCCGACTCCTTCGCGAGAGACTGCGCTTCGGACACGACGGGCTGCGCCTTTTCCTTGGCCTGCTGTGCCAGGTCGCGTTCCTTCTGCGACGCCGGCATCAGCGAGCCGACGAGCCAGCCTGCGCCCAACGCGATGAGCCCAGCGGCCAGGGGGTTGCCCTGGGCCTTGCGCTTTGCCTGCTGGGGAAGCTCACCGGCGCGGTCGCCGACATGCGAGACACGATCGCCCACGCCCGGACCGTTGCCGGTGTGCTCGTCGCGGAAGTCCTCTGCAGTGCCCATGACCTTGTCCTTCAATCCGGCGGCGGTGCCCGTCACCTTGTCGACCTGGCGGCGGGCGATGTTGCCCGGCGTCACGGCCTCACCAAGGGCGTTGACGTTCTGACTGAGGTTGGAGCGCGTCTGCTGGATTTCCTGACGCAGCTGCTCCGGGTCGTTGTTGCTCATCGGTTGTTCCCCTCATTTCCCTGGAGCGCATCGGGGACCCGCTTGGCGGTGTCGACGGTGCGCGGCATTCCTTTGACGTTCTTGAGCTGTCCCTTGCCCATCGAGGCGAGGATGGCGGCGATGACACCCCAGATGAGGGCGACGATCACCGCGGACCAACCGAGGTTGTCCATGAGATCTCCGAGCGCCCACCACAGGGCGATCGACAGGAAGAACAACGCGTAGTGCACGGCGGCGCCGGCACCCGCGAGCATTCCCGCGCCCTTGCCGGCCTGAGACGCGGACTGCTGGACTTCGGCCTTGGCGAGCGCGACCTCCTGCCGCATGAGCGTGGACATATCCTCGGTGATCTCGCCGATGATGGCGCCGATCGAGGAAACCTCGCCTTTCTCATGCGTGCCGTGTGCACTACGCAGCGGCTCGGCCGGCGGGATTGCGTCAGTCACGTTCTCGTACTGACGGTTGGAGTCGGCAGGACCGTTTCCGTATCCGCTCCCGTACCCGCCGGCACCCTGGCCGGCAGCGTGCGATCCGGTGCCGTTGTCAGGACCGACTGACATCAGCGCAGGTCTTCCGGACGACGCGGCGTGCCATTGCCGAACTGCTGGCCGGGCTCGACCCGAACACCGTCGACGTACTGCTCCGGCTGGTAGCCGGGGACACCTTCGACGTACTCGGCGTACTGCGGGGCGTCGTGCACATTGTCGGCGTACTGCTCGCCGATGCCGTACTGGCCTGCGGGCGGTGCGTAGCCGGTGGGCTGGTGCGACTGCGGGCGACCGGCGACATACCGGTTCTGACCCGGACCGCCCTGGCCGTAGGAGTCACCGGAGTCGTCGCGCGCCTCATCGGCGATGCCGCGGGTCATCCGACCGGCCACCAAGCCCACGAGTGCGGCTGCGGCCAGGAAGGTGCCCGGACGCTGACGAGCGAAGCGCTTGACCTCATCGACGACGTCGCCCGGCTCACGGTTCTCCATCCAGTTGGCCGCGTCCCGGGCCCGGGTCGACGCCTGACGGGCCAGGTCGGACGCGACGCCGGACTGCTCGCTGCCCTTCGACATTCCGTCGAGTTCGTCTGCGAGAGAGGTGAGTCCGCTCGCCAGGCGCTGCTGCTGCCCGGAGCTCTGACCGCCGAACTCGCTCTTCAACTGATCGATCAGCGTCTTCAACTGGTCGGTGGCCTCGTGCAGGACCTCACCTGCCTGCTGCTGGGCGGTGCCTGCAACATCGGACGCGGACGACTTGGCGTCCTGCGCGACGGACTTGGCCTCACCGGAGGCGACGTCCTTGGTGGGGTTGGGCTGGTCGAGATCGGCTCGGCCCTCCGTGTACTTGATGTCGTGCTGGGGGTTTCCCGGCAGTTCGTGGTCTGACATACCTCGTCCTGACTGTGAGGAGTGTGGGTCCTGAACGCGCGGCAGCGTTCGCCGTGACGTGTCAGCGAAGTGCGTGTGGTCGCACGCATGACCCGGAACGTCTTCGACGGTATGGCTCCCAGGGTGGCTGAAACGGGCTGGCGGTTGTCGGAAAGACGGCGATCGGCGAATTTCACCCCAACGGGGGGTGGATGCAATCGCTCAGATCACGTGCTGCGCGGGACAGACTGGCGGGCGCATCGGTCGAACGCGACCGAACCGTACTCGAAGGCGCAGGTGCACACGATGTCCACGACCCATGAATCAGACCGACTGACAGATCTGGCCGACATGGTCGCGGAGCCCGAATATCCCTGTCTGGGAGCGAGATCGGTCTTCCGGCGGGACAACGTCACCAGTGTCCATCTGACTGAACTGGCAGATCCTGCCAGTGTCCGCAACCTCGGTGAGGCGCTTGCCGCCTACGGACGGTCCGCGGATCCGACCGGACCGTTCCAGTCCTTCATTGCCATCTTCGAGGGACCGGTCATCGACGACGAACGTGCTTTCGAGGATCTGCTCTGGCGCACGCTGCAGCAGTTGCACGACGGGGACGACCTGCCCTGGGCGCGCGGCGTCGGAGCCGACCCGGATGCGGCTCACTTCGCGTTCTCCTACGCCGGCGTGGCGTACTTCGTCGTGGGGCTGCACCCGAACTCCTCCAGAGTGGCGCGTCGCGCGCCGAGGCCCTGTCTGGTGTTCAACCTGCACGAGCAGTTCGAGCTGCTTCGCGAGCAGGGTGGCTTCGAACGGATGCGTGACCTGATCAGGGCACGCGATCGAGCCCTGCAAGGATCGGTGAATCCGATGGCGGTCGACCATGGCGACTCCTCCGAAGCACGGCAGTACTCGGGTCGCGCCGTCGAACCCGACTGGCACGCACCCTTCGTCCCCCAGGAGACCCGATGACGACGCAGCACGTTCGTCCGCGCACCCCGAGCCCTGACGCGCACGTGTCGTATGCCGGAGGGCCGCACACCCCGGCGCCCGGCTTCGAGCGCATCGCGCCACAGACAGGTGTCGGATTCGTCCTGCGAGCGGGGGAGATGCTCACGATCGTTGACCCGTGCGGGGAACAGGTGAGTGACTTCTTCGCCTTCGGTGCAGACGACCACGACGAGTGGTTCTCCACCGGCCGTACCACCGACTACAAGAACTCGATCTACGTCGGTCCGGGAGATCGCCTGTACAGCAACCGTTCTCGGGTCATGGCGACGATCGTCGAGGACACTGTCGGTGTGCACGACATGACGCTCACGCCGTGCAGCCAGGACACGTTCGACCTGCTCTATCCGGAGTTCGAGGGTGCCGAACACCCGAGCTGCTTCGCGAACCTCGTCGGCGCGTTCGACGCGTTCGACATCTCGTCCGACCGCATCTCCACGACGCTGAACGTGTTCATGGACGTATGGACCGACCTCGACGGCGAACTGCACATCGACCCGCCGCCCACCAAGCCAGGCGACCGACTGACGCTGCGCGCCGAGATGGATCTCGTGGTGGGCCTGACCGCATGCTCGGCGGAGAAGTCGAACAACGGCAACTGCACCCCGATCGACTACCGCATCGACCGGCCCTGCTGACCTGTCAGAGTTGAGACATGAGTGACTTCGCCCATGATCTCGTGCTGATCGCCAACGCCGGCGACGGCACCATCTCGACCCTGCGGATGGAGGGCCGCGAAGAACCTCGGCTCGATGTGATCGCGACCTCGGTGGCCGGGCAGGGGTGCAGCACCTTCGCGATCGACGCCGCGCGCGATCTGGTCTTCGCCGCGTACAAGGGTGAGCCGGCGGGGATCGTCACGTTGAAGCTCGACCGCACGACCGGTGAGTTACACCCGGTCTCCCGCCGCGACGTCGACGCGTCGATGACCTACCTCGCCTTGGACGCATCGCGTTCATTCCTGCTCGGTGCGTCCTACGGCGGTGGCTTCGGTGAGGTGTGGCCGGTCGGGAACGAGGGTGATCTGGGAGAAGCCACCGCACACGTCGAGTTTGCGAACCTGCATTGCGTGGTCCCCGATCGCGGACACGCCTACTTCGTCTCGCTGGGCGATGATCTGATCGCGCAGTACGACCTGGGTGAGGACGGAACGCTCACCCCGCTCGACCCGGCGACCATCGCCCAACCGGATGGCAGCGGACCACGCCACCTGATCATCCACGACGAGAACGCCTACCTGATCACCGAGTTCTCCGGTGAGGTCATCCGCCATGACGTCGGCGCCGACGGCTCGCTCGCCCCGGCGGAGTCGGTGAGCATCGTCGATCCGTCAGCAGGCTTGAAACACAGTCGATTCGGCGCCGATCCCACACAGGAGGGTCTGGTGTGGGGAGCGGACGTGCACCGTGCCGGTCGCTGGATCATCGGCTCCGAGCGCAGCGCGTCCACCCTCGCGACGGTCGCATTGGATGCTGCTGGACACCTCGGCGAGGTCGCGGACTTCGCACCGACCGAGACTCGTCCGCGTGGGTTCGCCGCCACGGACGACGGGCAGTTCGTGATCGCGGTGGGGGAGAAGTCCACCGACGCCGCGCTGTCCCGCGTGGAGGACGACGGCCGGCTGACCGTTCTTGCGAGGGTAGGTATCGGACGCGGCGCGAACTGGGTGCGCATCATCGCCGGTCACTGAATCAGTCGTCCGCTGCGGGGCGGGCGCGGTCGTTCTTGATCTCGCCACGTCGACGCTTCGCAGCCAGGCGCCGCCGCTGCGATCCACGGGTCGGACGTGTGGCTCGACGCTGCGGGGGAGCAGGTGCGAGTGCCTCGCGCAGAATCTCGGCCAGTCGTTGTCTGGCCGCCGTCCGGTTGCGCCGCTGGGAACGGTGTTCTGATGCGTCGATGGTGATCGTCGTGCCGACGAGTCGCTCCGACAGACGACTCAGCACGCGCTCGCGCTGCCGGTCGTTGAAGGCGGAACTGGCTGCGAGGTCCAAGCTCAGCTGCACCCGAGAATCGGTCGTGTTGACGCCCTGACCTCCCGGGCCTGAGCTGCGGGAGAAGCGTTCGAGCAGTTCGCCCGACGGCACGATCAACCCGCCCGGGATACCCGGTCCGGGGGACACACGCAGTTCCGACACCCGTGCATTCTCGCGTGTCGTCTCAGCACTGTGAACGCTGGTGCGCGGTCACGTCGACTATCTCTATCCTTCGACCCATGTCGTGGTCGGTCTGGCTGACCCTGGTGGCGGCCGGGGCTCTCATCTCGTTCACTCCCGGTGCGGGAGCGATCAACACCATGTCGAACTCGCTGACATCCGGGTGGAGTCGTTCCATCTGGGGAATCCTCGGACAACAGATCGCCCTGGTGATCCACATCGCGATCGTTGCCGCCGGTGTCGGGGTCATCGTCGCCGAGTCGCCGTTGATGTTCGACGTCATTCGGTACGCGGGAGCTGCTTATCTGTTGTATCTCGGTGTGCGGCAATGGCGTTCACGTACGGCGGACACCGAAGAGACCGATCGGGCGCAGGCGATCGAGCCGCGCTGGTCGATGATGCGCCGTGGTTTGTTGGTCAATCTGACCAACCCCAAGGCGATCGTCTTCTTTCTGGCCTTCATGCCGCAGTTCATCCGGCCGGAGAGCGCGCTGCTGCCCCAGTACACGGTGCTCGGTGTGACCGTCGTCGTCATCGACGTGCTGGTGATGTGGTTCTTCTTCGCCGTTGCCGCGCGGGGCCTGCAACGACTCACCCGCAGCGCTCGGGGTCAGCGACGGTTGAACCGGCTGTTCGGCGGTCTCTTCGTCGGGGTCGGCGCGATGCTGGCGACGATCCGCTGACTCATCGGGGCGCGGTCAGTGCCGGTCATGGTGGATCGGCCCGCCCCGCTCGGACAACCGTCCGCCGTCGCCACCCCATCGCAGCGAGATGATCTCGGCCGCGATCGACACGGCAGTCTCTTCCGGAGTGCGCGCACCGAGGTCAAGGCCGATCGGGCTCGACATGCGGGCCAGTTCCTGATCGGACAGTCCTTCCTCGCGTAGCCGCTCGAGCCGGTCGTCGTGAGTTCTGCGCGAACCCATGGCACCGATGTAGGCGACCGACGGCAATCGGAGCGCGACCGACAGCAGAGGCACATCGAACTTCGGGTCGTGTGTGAGCACGGCGATCACCGTCTGCTCATCGACGGCTCCGGACTCTGCCTGGTCTGTGAGGTAGCGATGCGGCCAGTCGACGACCACTTCGTCCGCGTCGGGGAACCTGGTGGACGTGGCGAAGACCGGGCGTGCGTCGCAGACCGTCACCCGGTAGCCCAGGAAGCTGCCCATCCGCGCGACCGCTGCGGCGAAGTCGATGGCGCCGAAGACCAGCATGCGCGGCTTCGGGGCGAAGGACTGCACGAAGACGCGCATTCCTTCGCCCCGACGTTGGCCGTCCGGACCGTAGACGAGGGTGTCGGAACGTCCCCCGGCCAGCATGCCGAGGGCATCGTCCACGACCGCTGAGTCGGCCCGGTCCGAGCCGAGCGTGCCTGTGTGAGAGGCAGATCCGTCGTCCGCCGGACGCAGGATGACGCGTCGCCCGACGCGATCGGGGTCGTCGTGTTCGACGATCGTCGCGGTGGCGACCGGGCGTTGTGCCTCGATGTCGCCTGCGACCTCTGCCAGTTCGGGGAAGGAGGCGGGGGAGAGCCGTTCGACGAAAACGTCGAGGATTCCCCCACAGGTCAGTCCCGCAGCGAACGCGTCGTCGTCACTGACCCCGTACCGCTGTAGCACCGGCGTTCCCGACCCGAGTACTTCGCGGCTGAGTTCGTAGAGCGCGCCCTCCACGCAACCACCAGACACAGAGCCGGTGACCTGGTCGTCAGACGCGACGAGCATCGTGGCACCGGCCGGTCTGGGGGCGGACTGCCACGTTGCGACCACCGTTGCGACAGCAACCGATTCACCTGCGGTCCAGCGCCGCAACAATTCGGACAGGACGTCACGCACGGTCGAACTCCTGGGGTGTGTCGACGGGTGTGTCGACGTCCCGACCGGTCGCCAGGTGGCCGCACTCGACCAGGTTGTGCGGGGTGGACACGAAGAGCGCGCGTGCACCCTGATCACCGGTCGCCACGTCGGCGGCTGCCGCCCAGTGGGTCCGTCCGATGATGACGGGATGGCCCGGAACGCCGTCATAGGTGGCCCGGACAAGCACATCGCGTGGGTCTGTCGCGGCCGCGGTCAGCACCCGAGCGACGACGCGGGCGTCGACGTCCGGCAGATCGACGAGCGTGATCAGTGCAGCGTCGACATCTCGGGTCGAGCACGCGTCCAGGCCTGTACGCAGCGACGCGCCCATGCCTTCCTGCCAGTGCTGAGCCACCACTACATCCACCTCGGGTATCAGCGCGGCTGCCTCGTCCGCTCCGGCACCAAGGACCGCGACCACGTCGTCGCAGCCACCTGCTCGAACCGCATCCACCGTGCGCTGCAGCCACGACCCGTCGGCGTCGTGGACCAGAGCCTTCGGCATTCCCATCCGTTCGCCACGACCGGCGGCGAGCACGATCGCGCCTATCACCACGGTGACCTGTGGCGCGAGCTCAACTGGTCGCCTCGATGAGCGAAGCCGGAGTGAAAGGCGTGTCCCGCAGGCGGATTCCGGTTGCGTTGAAGATCGCGTTGCCGATCGCGGCCGGGGTGCCGACCATCGCCATCTCGCCGATGCCCTTCGAGCCCTTGGCGCCGAACCACTTGTCGTACTCGGGCAGGAACTCGACCTCGAGTTCGCCGATGTCGGCGTGGGCCGCGATGTGGTAGCTCGCCAGGTCGTGATTCATCACCTTGCCGAATCGGGGATCGTGGTATGACTCCTCGAACAATGCCGCCGAGAGCGCCATCGTCATGCCGCCGACCATCTGGCTGCGTGCGGTCAGCGGATTGATGATGGTGCCGGCTCCGTAGACGCCGAGCAGTCGGCGCACGCGTACCTCCGAGGTGACGGAACTGACGGCCACCTCGGCGAACTGGGCTCCGAACGCGTGCCGGGAGTACTTGCTCGCGCCCCGCGGCGGGCGTCCCTGGGCGCGAGCGGAGGCGCCGTCCGGTGGGTTGTCGCCGTGCTTGCGACGCAACTTCTCGCAGGCGGCGACGATCGCGTTTCCCCACTCGTAAGTGCCCTGGCTACCGCCGGCCATGATCGCCATCGGGGTGCCGGTGCGGCCGATGTCGGTCTCCACCTGTTCGACAGGTACGTCGAGGGCATCTGCCGCGATCTGGCGCAGCACCGTATGTGCGCCGGTGCCGATGTCCGACGCCTGCATCTGCACCACGTACTTGCCGCCGGTGTGGGTGATCCGGGCGAAGAGGCTCGCGACGTGCTGGTTCGGGAAGCAGGTCGACGCCACCCCGATACCGATCAGCCACTCACCTTCGCGCAGAGTGCCCGGGTCCTGGCGGCGTCCCCAGTCGAAAAGTTCCGATCCGCGCTTGAGTGCGGGGACCAATGCTCTTGTGCTCCACGGCTTCTCGGTCTCCGGGTCCACGTCCGGTTCGTTCCTCAGCCGCAGTTCGATCGGGTCGACGCCCAGCTGATGTGCCAGTTCGTCCATCGCGGTCTCGAGGGCGAACATGCCGTTGAAGTCGCCCGGCGCGCGCATCCACGTCTCCGGCGGCAGGTCGAGCATCACCGCGCGGTGCTCGGTACGGCGGTTGGGTGTGGCGTACATCATCCGGGTGGCGAAACACGACTGGTCGACGTTGCGCTTCAGGCGGGACGCCGCCTGGGTGCTGATGTGTTCGATCGCGGTGAGCCGGCCGTTGCGGTCGGCGCCGAGCCGGATGCGCTGGCTGGCTTCGGGGCGGTGGCCGACGCTCTGGAACATCTGCTGTCGGGTCAGCGCAAGCTTCACCGGGCGCGGGCTGATCACTTTCGCGGCCATCGCGGCAAGGGCGATGTGCGGGTGCGGGAAGGCCTTGCCGCCGAACCCGCCGCCGACGTACGGCGAGATGACCTCGAGCTGATTCGGCAGCAGGCCCAGCAACGGCGGCAGCAGGGCACGGTGGATGATCGGGCCCTGATTGGTGTCGAACAGAGTCAGGCGAGTGGCTCGCGGGTCGAAGCCATCGACGTCGTGCCAGACGGCGATCACCGCGTGCGGCTCCATCTGGGCATGGAAGTGCGTGGGGTTCGCATACTCCTGATCGATCCGGTGGACGGCTTCGCGCCACCCTTCGTCCAGGTCACCCTTGCTCTCCGTGCCGCGCTTCATCAGCACGATGCGCGGGCTCTCAGCCTCCGGGTCGTGCGGGTCGAACTCGACCTTCGCCCGCTCCTCCTCGCAGATGACCTCCACCAACTCGGCCGCCTCGCGGGCTGCCTCGGGAGTCTCGGCGATGACGCCACCGACGATCTGTCCCCGATGGGCGATCTGGGGTCCCTGCAGGATCCACAGTGCCGGGTCGGACTTCACCGCGAGCCGAGGAGAGTCCTCGTGGGTGAGGATGTGCAGTACCCCGGGGACGGCTCGCGCCGCGTCTGTGTCGATGCGGACGATCCTGCCCTTCGTGATCGGCGCGGGCACCGGCCACAGGTAACAAGGATTCTCGACGCCATGCTCGTACGCATACGGCGCGGTGCCGGTGACCTTCAACGGGCCGTCGACCCGTCGTACCGGGGTGCCGACGCTCTTCTCGCGACCGGCGCGTGCCTCGTTCGTCCGCTCCGGAGTCTCGGTCTCGTCCGGACGGGTCTGCGGGCGGGCCGGTGCGTCGGTGCTCGTGGAGATGCTCATCGGTTTGCTCCTTCGACCAGTTCCTGCAACACCGCGACGACAGTGCGCTGGAGCATCGGAATCTTGTAGGCGTTCTCCGATCCGACTTGTGCAGCAGCGAGTTCGGCGTCGATGGCCGCCTCGAACGCCTCAGCGGTCGCCGGCCCACCACGCAGCTGATCCTCTGCGGTGCGCGCTCGGTGGGGCTTGTGGGCGACACCTCCGAGTGCGAGACGCACATCGTTCACCTGACCGCCGGAGACGTCGATCGCGGCGGCGACGGAGACCAGCGCGAAGGCGTACGACGCCCGGTCGCGCACCTTGCGGTAATGAGAGCGAACTGCCCAAGGCAGCGGCGGGATCTCGATGCCGGTGATGAGTTCTGCCGGAACGAGGTTGGTGTCGCGAGAGGGGTCGTCGCCGGGTAGACGGTGGAAATCGGCGAACGGGATCTTGCGGTCGCCGTCCGAGCCTGTCACGTGCACGACTGCATCGAGGGCGGCGAGGGGGAGACACAGGTCGGAAGGGTGCACCGCGACGCACTGGTCGGACTGACCGATGATCGCGTTGTACTTGCCGAATCCGTCGATCGCCGAGCAGCCCGCACCGGGTTCGCGCTTGTTGCACGGGGTGGTGGTGTCCTGGAAGTACACGCAACGTGTGCGCTGCAGCAGGTTGCCGGCGGTCGAAGCCATCGCACGGATCTGGCCGGAAGCACCCGCGAGAAGAGCCTCGCTCACGAACGGATAGCGCTGCCGCACAAGTGGATCCGCTGCAAGGTCGGCATTGCGAACGTTCGCGCCGATGCGCAGGCCGTCGTCTGCGGTTTCCTCGACACCGCCGAGGTCGAGGCGGCTGATGTCGACGATCCGATCCGGACGCTTGATGCCGAGCCGTAGGTGGTCGACGAGGTTCGTGCCGCCTGCGAGGTACGCCGTGTCACCGGCGCCGCTCATCGAGAGTGCATCGGAAACCGTTGCGGCCCGGACGTACTCAAACTCCTTCATGCCTGACCCCGTTCCTTCGCGACGTCCGTGATGGCTTCACGGATGTGGCAGTACGCACCGCAGCGGCACAGGTTGCCGCTCATCCGCTCGGCGATCTCTTCGGGCGTCAGGCGCACCTCGCCGAGGTCGCTCACATCCTTCGTGACATGGGACGGCATCCCCGCCTGGGCTTCGGCGAACATGCCTGCAGCAGAGCAGATCTGACCCGGCGTGCAATACCCGCACTGCAGGGCGTCCCGATCGACGAAGGCCGCCTGCAGGTCGCCGAGATTGTCGGCGGTGCCGAGGCCGGCGGCCGTGGTGACGTCCGCACCGTCGTAGGACGCGGCAAGGGTCAGGCAGCTGACGATGCGACGTCCATCGACCAGGACAGTGCAGGCGCCGCACTGGCCGTGGTCGCACCCCTTCTTCACCGACGTGATCGCGAGCCGGTCGCGCAGCGCGTCCAGCACACTCACGCGCGGGTCTAGGTCGAGTTCGTGTTCCTGACCGTCGACGGTGAGTCGGACGGAGACGTGCTGTGCAGACGGCATCGGCGCACCTTCCAGGCAGGGGAGATTGTCACGGTAAACCTGTGCTACACCGCAGGGGGCGTACCGAAAGGGTGGGATCGGCACGGCGTCATATGCAGTCGAGCGTCAATCACCCGTCCGCGTCGTTTGGCGACTCTTGTTCGTCCGTGGCGGGCACGGCCCCGGCGCGCACCTGATCCAGTGATTCGGCTGCCTCGATGGCCATCTGACCGCGCTCGTAGTCGTCGTCGTTGTTGTAGGTGAGCACCCCGACGACGGTGCCCTCGGCGTCGGCGTACCAGACGGTGTAGGCGCCCGGCGACTCAACGACCTCGACATTGTCGTGCCCGTCGCCCCACGCTGCGTACTTGAGCGTGTGGTCACCGATCGTGCTCCAGAACCCTGGCACATCGCGCCATTGCTGCTGATCGTCGTCGTCCGATGCCGCATTGCGTCCGGCGAGCTCACCCATCGCCAGGGCGTCACCCCAGTGTTCGACCGGGACCGGGCGGGCCGCGATCGCATGGTGGGCGCGTGCGACGTCGCCGGCCGCCCAGACGTCCGGCGCCACCTGCAGGTGGTCATCGGCAACGATGCGGCCTTCGTGCAGTTGCAGGCCCGAGTCGGTGAACTGATCCCCGCCCGGTGTCACACCGACGGCCGCGAGCACCAGGTCGACAGAGAGGGTGTGTCCGTCGTCCAAGTGGACGGTCGACGGCGCGGCCACCTTGGTCACCTGAACGCCCGTACGCAGTTCGACACCGAGCCCGGTGAGCCATTCGTGAATACGGCTGGCCGCGAACTCGCCGAGCCGGTCGATCTGTGGTGCCTGCTCCGGCGTCACGAGCGTGGTGTCGACCCCGCGAATTGCGAGCGAGGCTGCTGCCTCGCAACCGATGAAACCGGAACCGATGACGACGGCCGACCTCGCCCGTTGTGCCGACGCGACCAGGCGCTCGGCGTCGTCGAACGACCGCAGGACCAGGACCTCGGCGTCAGCGTCGGTGTCGGGGAACGGGATCGGTTGAGCTCCCACGGCGACGATGAGTCGTTCGAACGCGACCGGTTCGTCGCCGACTCGAATGGTGCGCGCTGCCAGGTCGATAGCGCTCACGGTCGTCCCGAGCCTGACCTCCACCTGGTCGGGGAGCGGACTTCCCTCGATCGGGGTGGGCTCTACATCGCTTCTCCCGGCAAGCACATCCTTGGTCAGGGGTGGCCGCTGGTACGGCGGGCGGCGATCGGCCGAGACCAGCAGGACGCGGCCTGTTCCTCCCGACTCGACGTAGGACGTGGCGGCGCTCGTCCCGGCGGGCCCGCTACCGATGATCACCAAGTCGTAGCTCTTCATCCACCGACGGTATCCAGACCTCTCTGCTCGCCGACTCATTCCGGTGCGGCGGATTCGCCGCCGTGGCCGCGGTGTGGGACGTGGACTCCGGGCGGCACCTCGGCGAGTTGAGTCAGGAGGCCACTGCCAGTCGCAGCGCAAAGTGCGCAGTGCCCTGGCAATCGCGAGATCGCGCGATGCCTTGGTGGGGGAGATGCGGCGCGCCAGCGCGATCTGGTCGGCGATGCCGCGTCCACGTTGCCTGGACCTCACGCCTTGCTGGCACTGCTCTTCTCGCTGCGACCGGTCGAAGTCGGCCATGACGCGGGCCCGGGCTGCGGCCAGTGCGGAATCGAGTGACTCGATCTTCTCGAGTTGCGTAATCTTGTCGAAATCGTCTGGGGCAGAACGTAGTTCACGGATCTGATCGATGATCAGATCGATGTCGACCGCCGGCTTCTGCTGCATATAGGCAGCCAACCACCCAGCACCGACGACGTCCGCGACCTGATGCTCGCAGTAGCGCTGGAGCACGACGGCTTCGTTGTGTTCGGTGTCCTTCGCTCCGTCGAGCAGCGGGACCGTCGAGTGCTGGCTCAGAGGTTGCGTCCGGGGCGTCGTCGAGTTCAGCGCGATACCTGTGGGCGAACTCGGTGACTTCGCAGGGTGACGGTCGAACCACTTGCGCAACTGGGTGCACGGAGAGACCTCCTTGCACCAGTCATCGAGCGGCCCGCTTACTCACCCCGCGTGGCCACAGGCGGTCGACCAGGACGCGAGTCAGGACGGGTCGACGGTCTTGACCATCACACAATTCTTCAGACCCTTGGGTCTGTCGTAGTCGAACCCGAGCCGCTCATACAGGCGCCGGGTGCCGTTGTAGAGGAATGACGACGACATCTTCTTGGTCTGATCCGTGAGGTCGTGCGGATAGCTCTCCACGCGTCCGCCGCCGGCCTGGGCTATGAGGTCGAGTGCGCCGCTGATCGCCAGTTCGGTGACACCGCGGCGCCGGTGTCGCTTGTCGACGAAGACGCAGGTGATGCGGTAATCGGGATCGGCTGCTTTCGTAGCGTGGTACTGCTTGCCGTGGTGCAGGGTCGGCAGTTCTTCCGGGGTGCCGTACTCGGCCCACGCAACCGCCTCGTCGCCGTCCATCACCAGTGCGGCGTGCGCGACTCCGTCGTCGACCAGTCGCTTCTTGATCGCCTGGTTGCCTTCGGCGGTTTCGCCGCGTCCTTCGCAGTTCGGATGCCCGTCGTGGAACCACGTGCACCAGCAACCCCCGAAGATGCCGTTGTGCCGCTGCACGAGTGCCTCGAACGCAGGCCACGTCTGCGGCGTAAGGGACGCGATCGTGTACGTGGGTTCGGTGCTCACCATTCCCTCAGTCCGTGCTCGTGGGCTTGGCCGCGACGCACAGGACACCGCGGTTTCCGTCCTGATCGGCGATCACCGTGAGTGCGGGGTAGTCGCTGTCGTCGACGACCGTCCCGCCGGCGGCGACGACGGCGGCGATCCGTTCTTCGGCTACTTCGGCGGCGATGTAGACCTCGATGTGGAAGCGTTGACCCGAGGCGTTGTCGTCGGCGAGGTCGTCGAACCACAGGTTCGGGACACGTCCAAGGGCGTCCCGAACCTCGTCGCTGGGGGAGCCGAGGCCTTGGGCATTCGGGTCGCCGGTCAGCAACGCCGCCCAAACGGGTGCGATCTTGGCAGAATCCGTTGTGTCCAACCCGAGTTCGAGCACACTGACCGATGCGGGATCGGGGGAGAGGTGCTGGTCGGAGGCGAGTTCGGTGATGCGGCGGGCGAGGTCGACGTCCTGTTGTGTCACCCACTCGACGACGTGTTCGGTGCCGTCGTCGTCGCGGTAGATCGCGTCGCTGGAAGTCAGTCTGAGGTCGACGTAACCCCTGCAGATCGAGACCTGCGGATGATGACCGAACTCATCACCTACGTCGCCCAGCGCAGCTACGAACCGGGCAGCGGCACCGAAGTCGTCGACGGCGTAGCGGGCGTGCAACCCCTGCGCGAGCTTTCGCCAATCGGTCAGGTCGGCCTCGGCGATCTGGTCCCCAGTCAGCATGTCCATGTCTGGACGCTACTCAACATCGATGGGCCGGTACAGGGTTCGGGAACCGGGGTGAGAGCAAGGGGAGGTCCCAACTCAGTGCTGGGCGGCGGGGGAGCGACCCAAGACGGTGGAGGTGTCGGGCACAGCGCCCGACTTCGTCGACGTGGAGGCCAGAGCGATCACGTCGCCGGTCGTGCTGCCGTCGGCGGCCGGCTGCGTTCGCTTCCAGCGTGAGTCGATCGGTGCTCCACCAGATGATGGCGGGACTCACGGAGGTCGAACCCCAGGACGTGGCGCGCGGTGGAGGACGCGCTCGGACAGTTCGAAGGTCCGGACGGTTTCATCGGCCCGTGCGAGATGTTGGTGGGTGCAGGAACGGTTCATTCAGCCCAAGGACTGCGTGCTCGGTGGGAGGGTGGCGTCACTCATCCGAGGTCCATCAATTTTTCTACCTCATGTAGGTGTCTGGAAACCTTAACACATGCTTCTTCTAAGCCCTTTTGCGACGCACTTTTCTCTACCTCCGACAGCAACGCTAGAGTGAGGGGCAAATTTCGGCGTAATAGATCCGAGTTCCTGGGGACTAGCCCTGCCAAGAAGGACAGAATCTCCTCGACATTCATGGCCTCGACTTCGTGATGATCTGAAGGGTAGGTGCCCCTGGGGTCATAGCCAAATGGCTCCAGCGAGAGGTATGCCAGATCCAGCTCCCGGCCGGCCTCGCGCCTCTTCGAATATCGGCGCAGGAAATTAATCACCAGAAGGTCGACCACCTTCCGTGGTGTCGTTTACCGCCTGGGGATCCCCGAAAATGATTACCGGGAGACGACTTGAGGCGGCGTTGTGCGCGCTCCGCTGAGCGTAGATAGTTGGATCGGGATCCGTATTTCCAGCCATGCTTGTCGTAGTGATACGCGAAGCTTGATCCTGGATTCCCAAGCGTACCGCTGTTGAAGGCGCGGTCTATCCTCTGGTGATGACGCCCATAGTGAGTATGCGGAGTAGGGGAGCGGGTCGGTTCCAGTGCGCGAAATGGCATGCTGGATAGGTCTTGTTCTCCCTTGGTGCTCATGGTGTGACGTCCTGGTTCTTGAGGTAGGCGATCGCCCGGTCCACGTCGGCGCGGGCGGACTTCAGGCTCTGTCCACGGATCCGTCTAGCAATGCGTTGTGACTGAGGTGGTCCGTGGCCTTGGCACAGGATCTTGGACGGCTTTACGAAGTTTACTGGACAGGCTGCGTATCAAGATCATGCGTATTTGCCTTGATTGCGGACGTTCGACTCGCAGGCAGTTGAGCGGGTCTCCATCCACCGCACGCTTGCTACCACACAGCCCTCGTCTCAGCGAGATGTTGTGGATTCGTGGTGCCTGTCAGGACAACGCCGTCGGGCCCAACTACCGAACGGCTGAAGGCGAGGCTTCCACCCATGTCCTTCAGGTGGCGTCCGCTGGCAAATGGTCCTCACTTATCCAGGGCGTGCTCGACGATGGGCCACCAGTGCCGTTGGTGCAATGCATCGCGTGCGGCCTCAACGGTGTACCAAGTGCCCTCGACCACTGGAGTGGCGCTGTTGGTCACTCTGAACACGGGCACGTTGGCGTGCGGGACCGGATGGGGATACGTCTCGTCTGCCGTCGGAACGACGTTCCGAACGAATCCAACGCATTGCACAGGCGCTTGGGCATCCCCGACGATCTGGGCTGCCAGTTCCTGCACGCCGTCCTCGCCGCTTCGTCGTTGATCTGAGTGACCGAGGAACAGCGTCGGCAGGTCGTCTCCCTTTGGCGCGGCGATCGTGAAGAACTGCTCGCCTTCGGGAGATCGTCGCGTTAGTAGCAGCCGGACGATGACGGCCGGGACGAACCCAGAGCAGTCATCGCCTGCCCACACCTGAGCGGTACTGCCGACGGGCAGCCACGCCGCTCCGCGAGCCTCGGCTATCAACTGCTCCGATGAGTCATTCATGAGTAGATCGTCACACGCTGCCGGGATGAAGACCTGCGAGCGTCGGCACGGATGTTCGTGAGGACCTTGCGCTTACTCGCCGACGCCCAGAGTCCGGCCTCGGCTACGAGTAGGTGGGAAAACTACCGCCCCGGCACGAACGACAAGCACGTACGTTCGGCTGCCCTGCTGGCGTGGAGGAAGGCGACTTGGTGGCTGTAGCCCAGTGCGTCGGCGACGAGTGATGGTGGGCATTCGAGAACGAGTTCGCCGATCGCGCGATTGCGGGCTCCGCGGAGATTGATTCCGAGGTTTCGGAGTCGGACCATCACGGTGTTGGGGTGCAGGTGCTTTCCGGCGGTATATCCGGGGAAGAGCCAGGGGCTGTCCGGACCGGTGGAGGTTCGCAGGCCGCCTCTCCATAGCTGTTTGTGCAGGTCAGCGGCGTGTCGCGACGTAGCGACGGGCGACCAGGGATCGACTCAACGGCTCGCTGCCAACATCGAACCGCCGCCTCTCCATAGCTGTTTCTGCAGGTCAGCGACCTGCCTGAGCTCGCACGGGGTAGAGGTGGATGGTCGACGGATGATTCATCTGATGCGATACGCAGACTACGACTTTACATAATGTAGATTATCGGACATCAACGACCTCGCACGACGAGCGGTCCGAGGTTCCAGCCTTCGTCGGTCGTCAGATAAGGCGCATTCCGAGGATCTCCGATGCGCGACGATCTAAGGTGATGACCTCCGATGCTCCCGCTGCGCGACAACGCTCGGCTATGAGCGCGTCCGCCAGGTCGGCGCCTCGTCGCGCTCCGTTCAGTGCTCGGCCCACGAGTCCTGGCTCCGACACTCTGATCTCCACGCGTCCCACAAGGCTCGTGATGGCGTCCAGTGTGGTTGCTGCGGACATTCGGTAGGCCCGAGTTAATACCCAATACAACTCGGCGAGAACGAGATCCGTGACGAATCCCGGAGATCCAGGAGTAAGTGCGGACATCTGCGCGGCAGCGGCTTGAAACTGTTCCTCGTCATCGCGGACCAAGAACCTCACGAGTACGTTCGTGTCGATTCCGATCATGACGACGTGGACGTGGCTCCGGCCGTGATTGCGTCGTTCATGTCCTGGAGCGAAACTGCAGGACTGTCGTGGCGAAGACTCCCGGCAAGATCCATCACCGAGCCGCCGTCTCGCGTAAGCACGATCTCGCCTGCGGCGTTCCGTGTGAAGCTCACGCGGGTCCCCGCGGCCAGGCCGAGTGCCTCGCGGACGTCCTTGGGCACCGTGATCTGCCCCTTGCTGGTCATCGTTCCGACAGACATCTGTGAACTCCCTTCCTTACGCAAGGGTAAGGAGATCTCATGCTTTCGGTCAACCTCGCCGCAGTCCTTCTTTCGACAGATCTCAACGACGCACCGGGCAGGTCGGCGGGACCCAGTCCGACGGCATCTGTCCGACGCAGAAAGGCACTCGGTTGCTAAGGACGTCTGGCTCGTCGGCGGCGGACTCACCCTGCTGACCCAGGGCCTCGCAGCGGCAACGAAGGCCGGCGTCCGAGTAGCAACGCTGCCATCGCCAGCGCTCGCGAATCCAGTTGTCCGGCAAGCGTTCTCGCGAGAACGCCGAGCGTCTTGACGACGTGGCAGAGGATGATGGTCCGGCCGGTGCCGTCACGTCGTCCGACTCGTGTCGTGACGGCTGCGCCGATGACTGCCCCTACTCCCCCGGCGGCGCCGACCAGTCCGAACTGGAATGCGCTGACCTGTTGCACCGTCCGGGCGAGCACCGATTGGGTGAGGGAGTGAGCCTGCATTCAGAGGAAGTCCCGGTCGATGTCGATGACGCACGACGATTGATCGACGCCCAAGCTCCGCAGTGGCGAGCCCTGCCCCTCTCCCCCGCCGGCCACGGCACCGACAACCAGATGTTCCGACCCGGTGGTCGACGAGGTGCTACTGCACGGCGACCTACGCAGCGCGAATCTGGTTGCGAACCACGGAAAGCTGGCCGGAGTCATCGATTTCGGTGCGCTGAGCATCGGCAATCCCACTGCTGAACATGCAGCGGTGTGGCAACTGCCGGAACAGGCCCGTCATGCGTACCGAGAACGTTTGGCGATCGACGACGACACCTGGCACCGAGCCCGCGGTTGGGCCTTGCTCATCTCCCTGCTGGCGATGCCGTACTACTGGACGAGTTGGCCGCAGTTCGCGCGATCGGGCATCGGGACGATCAACACCGTTCTGAGCGAGCCGGGCTGATCGACACGGCTGTCAGGCCGTCCGGACCGCTGCGCGAGCTGCCTTCGAGCACGTGTCGACGGCGTCGATCCACGCGCAGGAGAACCGTGCGGGGTCAGCGACCCACGTGCGCAACGACGTCTCGACGTTCACCAGACCCCTGACCTCGTCCGCCACTGCGGAGACGATGAGCAAACCGATACGCGCCACCCGATCCGGCTCCGCGGCAGTCGCCTCGTCGAAGTCTCGCTCGAGTCGAGCGGTGGGCCGAGCATCGATGACCGCAGTTCGCTGCGTGGTCATCTGCTGTGCGACCTGCGAAAGGACGTTCGCCCGGTCGTCATTGCCGGGTACCGCTCGCACCTCATCCGCGAGCAATCCGAGATGGTGCTCGAGCAGCACGGTCGGCATGCCGCGGGAAGCGAGCACCCTCGACAACCAAGCGATCTGCTCGGTCGCGTGCTCGACACCTTGCCCGGAGGTGTGCACGAGCCAGCCTGAATCGGTGGTCGAGAACGAACGCCCACGCTCAGCGAAACGGGCCGCGTAATACGGGTGCTCGGCATACGTCGCGTCGATGGCGCGCTCGCACGCCGCCAGCAGATCCGGATCGGCGGTGATCCGGTACATGCCCGCCTCGGGGTTGAGGACCTCGGCCGGCTGCGTCCTGTGCTCGTTCTGCATCGGACGAGCCTAGAGGGATGGTCGGGACCTCAGGAGCAGGTACTTGGCCATCAGACTTTCCCTTCGTGACGTCTCGGCCCGTTCTGGGCCGCTGACATCAAGGAGACGGAGCCACCGTGTCGTTCTCGACATGGCCTCGCGGGAAAGTCTGCCGAGAGTGGTCGGATCAGCCCAGGCCGGAGCCCTTACGCAAGCGTAGGCACCGACGGCGGCGGCCGTGGTGAGGGTCATGCATCCGATCGGGATCGGCAGGCAGCAGCCACCGACGGAGACGTTGGTGCCGCGTTTGGTGCGGCGGGAGTAGCGCGGGAACGGGAACGCGGAAAAGCGACCACGGGAACGGCCGGGTCCTGCGGTGGGATCAGTCATCCCTCGAACGTAGCGGCGATGCGGACCGGGCCGGGGCACCGAAGGGGTGGTCTCGCGTCCGGGAAAAACTGCCGTTGCGTACGACCTATCGACGTGACGGTTCGGCTCTAGCGTCGACCCATGGGAATTCTCGATCGGCTCCTCGGCCGCACCAGTCAGCAACCCCACCAGCAGTCGGGTGGGTTCGGCGCTCAGGACGCCGGTCCGCCGCCCGGCCAGCAAGGCGTGCCCCAGGGTGGACAGCCGCCGGGCGGGCAGCAGCAGATGTCGGATGATCAGGCGATCGAGCGGTACGAGTATCTGTTGCGCACCGCTCCCCCGGACCAGATCGAAGCCGCGCACGAGCAGGCGTTCGCGCAGCTGACTCCGGATCAGCGACGTCAGGTGTTGCAGCAGCTGGCCGAGGCCGCCCCCGGTCAGCCTCCCCAGGACGACTCCCCCAAGACGCTTGCCCGCAGCGCGACCCGCATGGAGATGCAGCGGCCCGGCGCGATGCGCAGCATGTTCGGCGGCGGTATGGGGCGCGGAATGGGCGGAATGGGCATGGGCGCGATGATCGGCGGCTCACTCATGGGCAGCATCGCCGGCGCGTTCATCGGCACCGCGATTGCGCAGGAGATGTTCGACGGGAACGGCTTCGGCGACGGTTTCGCAGACAACGGCGGCGCAGACGAGGCGGCCGGAGATCCGGGCGCGGACGCCGGCGACCCCGGCGCAGCGGACCAGGGTTTCGCGGAGGACCCCGGAATGGATCAGGGCATGGACGACGGTTTCGGGGGCGCCGACTTCGGTGACGACATGGGCGGCGGCGACTTCGGTGGTGGCGACATCGGCGGTTTCTGACCGCCCTTGACTACAGGTGTAGGGGGGCTACTTCGATCCGACGTACGCGGCGAGGTGCTTGCCTGTCAGGGTCGACTTCTTCTTCACCAACTCGGCGGGCGTCCCTTCGAATACGATCTTGCCGCCGTCCTGACCGGCTCCCGGACCCAGATCGATGATCCAGTCGGCATGCGCCATCACCGCCTGATGGTGCTCGATCACGATGACCGACTTGCCGGAATCGACCAGGCGATCGAGCAGGCCCAGGAGATTCTCGACGTCGGCCAGGTGCAGGCCGGTGGTCGGTTCGTCCAGGACGTAGATCCCGCCCTTCTCCCCCAGGTGCGTGGCGAGCTTGATCCGCTGGCGTTCACCACCCGACAGTGTCGTGAGCGGCTGGCCCAGCGTGAGGTAGCCCAGTCCGACATCGGCCAGTCGCTGCAGGATCTTATGTGCCGCAGGCGTTTTGGCCTCACCGTCGGCGAAGTACTCCTCGGCTTCTTCGACCGACATCGCGAGTACCTCGCTGATGTCCTTGCCGTCGACCTTGTACTCCAGCACCGCCGCCTGGAAGCGCTTGCCTTCGCACTCCTCGCACACGGTGGTCACGGTGTCCATGAAGCCCAGCTCTGTGTAGATGACGCCGGCGCCGTTGCAGACCGGGCAGGCGCCCTCCGAATTCGCACTGAACAGAGCGGGTTTCACCCCGTTCACCTTCGCGAAGGTCTTGCGGATCGGATCGAGGAGTCCCGTGTAGGTGGCGGGGTTGCTGCGGCGTGAACCCTTGATCGCACCCTGGTCGATCGATACGACGTCGTCGCGTCCTTCCAACGACCCGTGAATGAGCGAGCTCTTGCCCGAACCTGCGACTCCGGTGACCGCAACGAGCACGCCGAGCGGTACGTCGACGTCCACGTCCTGCAGGTTGTTGGTGGAGGCTCCACGGATCTCGAGTGCACCGTCGGGGTCGCGCACCGACTCCTTGAGCGAAGCCCGGTCGTCCAGGTGCTTGCCTGTGAGTGTGTCGGCCTTGCGCAGTTCGTCCAACGTGCCCTGAAAGACGATCTCCCCGCCGTCCGTCCCCGCTTTTGGACCGAGGTCGACGACCTCGTCGGCAATCGCGATCATCTCCGGCTTGTGCTCGACCACCAGCACGGTGTTTCCCTTGTCGCGCAACTGGATCAGCAGATCGTTCATCCGGTCGATGTCGTGCGGGTGCAGCCCGATCGAGGGCTCGTCGAAGACGTACGTGACGTCGGTGAGCGACGAACCGAGATGCCGGATCATCTTCGTGCGCTGCGACTCACCGCCGGACAGGGTGCCCGACGGTCTCTCCAGCGCGAGATAACCGAGCCCGATCCCGACGAAGGAATCGAGCAGGTGCTGCAGCCCGGCGATAAGGGGCTTGACCGACGGCTCGTCCAGGGCACGGACCCACTCGGCGAGGTCGCTGATCTGCATCGAGCACGCGTCGGCGATGTTGATGCCCTTGATCGTGGACGAGCGGGCCTCGGGCGTCAGGCGCGTGCCGTCGCACTCGGGGCAGGTCTGGAAGGTGATGGCTCGTTCGACGAACGCGCGGATGTGTGGTTGCAGCGCCTCGACGTCCTTGGACAGCATCGACTTCTGGATCTTGGGGATCACGCCTTCGTAGGTGAGGTTGATCCCGTCGACCTTGATCTTCGTCGGCTCCTTGTGGAGCAGGTCGTGCAACTGGCGTTTGGTGAACTTCTTGATCGGCTTGTCCATCGGGAAGAAGCCGGACCCGCCGAAGATGCGGCCGTACCAGCCGTCCATCGAATAGCCCGGGATCTTCAGTGCGCCGTCCTGCAGCGACAGTTCCTCGTCGTACAGCGCGGTGAGATCGACGTCGGACACCGAGCCACGTCCCTCACAGCGCGGGCACATGCCGCCGAGCCGGTTGAACGTCGCTTTCTCGGCGATCGTCTTCGCGCCGCGCTCGACGGTAATCGCCCCGCTCGCCTTCACGGTCGGCACATTGAACGAGTACGCGTTGGGTCCGCCGACGTGCGGGTCGCCGAGACGGCTGAACAGCATCCGCAGCATCGCGTTCGCGTCCGTGACGGTGCCGACGGTCGAGCGCGGGTTCGCGCCCATCCGCTCCTGCCCGACGACGATCGCGGTCGTCAGCCCCTCGAGCCGGTCGACCTCGGGGCGCGACAGCGTCGGCATGAACGCCTGGACGAAGGTCGAGTAGGTCTCGTTGATCATCCGCTGCGACTCGGCGGCGATCGTGGCGAACACCAGTGAGCTCTTGCCGGAACCGGAGACACCGGTGAAGACCGTCAGGCGCCGCTTGGCGATGTCGACGTCGAAACCCTTGAGGTTGTTCTCGCGAGCGCCTTGCACGCGGATCATCTCGTGGGAATCGGCGGCGGGTGTCGTGGACCTTGGCGGGGTCATCGCATCTCCATCTGTCGCCGGCCGCGCGATTCCGCGACCGTCCACGATCCAAGCAGAGGTCCACCCGGCGGTCATCCCCGTCCGGCCACATCGGTGGGCAGCTTTCATAGGGTCGAAGACATGACGCCGACGACTGATCAACTGTTCATGCTGCTGACGAAGGACGACGGCAAGCTCGAGGGGAAGGGTACGCAACGCGGCTACGGCCTGGTGGGCGCCATGTTGTCCGATCTCATCCGCGCCGGGAAGATCGACGTCACCAAGGAGAAGCAGCCGCGCCTCACGATGGTGGACGGCTCCCCCACCGGCGACCCCGTGCTCGACCACGGACTGGCCAGAATCGCTGAGAAGTACAACGGCAAGAAGCTCTCGTCCCTGATCAATGACCGCAAGCTGAACCCGGAAAGCCTTGTCGTGCAACGACTTGCCGCGAACGGGGTGGTCGAGGTCGTCGAGAAGAAGGCACTGGGCTTCGTCCCGGAGCGCTACCCGGTGCTCAACCCGCAACCCGAGCAGGAGACTCGAACACGTCTGGCTGCTGTGCTGTCGGGCAGCGCTGCGGCGACCTCGCAGGACGCAACGTTGCTGTCGATCCTGCAGGGCCTGGACGTCGCCCACAAGGTGCTCGAGCAGGAGTCCGGCGGTCTGGCAAGCGCGACCTGAAGGCCCGTATCGAGCAGGTAGCAGCCGGGGACCCCGGCGGTGACGCTGTCTCGCGCGCGATCCAGGCCCTCAACACCGCGATGATGACCGCGGTGATCATCCCCGTGGTGGTGAGCGGAAGCAGCTGATCGGTCGCCGACGGGTCAGCCGAGCTCACCGAGGATCTTCGCGATCCGCCGATCGCGGGTCTCCCCCTACTTCGCCTCGGCGAAAGACCGACCCGCTCCGCTGGCCCTGCCGGCATTGTCAGCTCACCGCGACGCGACCGCCCTGCCACCGGAGCGCGCTGACACAATGACGGCATGAGCGAGATGGACACCGACACCAGCGGCGCCTGGCTCTCCCGCGAGGAACTCCGGGACGCGCGCGAACGCCTGCCGATCCTCTACCTCGACTTGGTGCCGGTCCGGGTGGACGAACGGTCTGTCGTCACGCAGGTGGGTCTGCTGCTGCGTGGTACGTCCGAAGGTCGGATCAAGCGGGAACTGGTGTCCGGTCGGGTGCTTTACCACGAGCGGATCCGGGACGCGATCCTGCGCCACATCGACAAGGACCTCGGCCCGATGGCACTTCCACAGGTGCCGATCTCGCCGCAGCCGTTCGCGATCGCCGAGTACTTCCCCACGCCCGGTGTGACTCCGTTCCACGACCCGAGGCAGCACGCGGTGTCGATGGCGCACGTCGTCGTCGTGATGGGCGACTGCGCACCGAGTGCGGACGCCCTGGACCTCGCGTGGCTGAACCCGGACGAGGCGATGGAGTTGTCACGCAGCGAGGAGATGAGCGGCGGCCACGGAGTGCTGCTGCGACAGGCGCTCGCCCATCTGGGCTTCCCGGTCTGAGCCGACCACGATCGTGGCGGACCTGCGCATCGAACCCTGTCGCAGCGAATGTGATTGGGACACAACGCAACAGCAGCTCAACGGTGAGCCGCTGTTCGCGTGCCGCTCGTGTGGGAGCGAATGGGTGCCCAGCGAGGCGTGGACCCCGGTCAATGCCGACGCAGTGGTGCCCGACGTGATCGCGCAGTGCCGTCAGCAGCGGTGAAGTGCCACCATCGACGCTTGGCTCGGCGAGTTCGTCGATGTCGTTCATGGTGTCCTCCCGAGAGTTTGTTCCTACACCTCGGGAATGTCACCTCGACGCAGATTTGTGTCCGGTCGACCCGGTCACGGAAATGAGAAAGGACGCGCCGACAGCCGTCGACGCGTCCTTCTCGACCGGATCAGACCGGCAGCTTGTTCTGCGCGTTGGCTGCCGCCAGGCGTGCCTCGAGCGCGGTCGTGTGTGCAGCGCGGCCGATGGCGTTCTTGGCCATGCCGGCGCGGTAGGGCAGACCCGGCTTGCCCGCAGTGTCGACCGCAGCGGTGATCAGACCACCGAGCAGGCCGAGGTTGGTCACGAAGGAGACGAGGTGGCGGCGCTTCTCCTCCTCGGTGTCGGCCTCCCAGAAGGCGTGCCCGGCGAGCGTGGTCGGGATCAGCAGACCCGACAGCAGCGTCGAGGCGACGCGGGGCGCCTTGCCCGTCGCGAGCAGGATTCCGCCGGCGACCATCGCGGCACCGTTCGCCTTCACCAGGGTGTTGGGGTCGTTGGTCGGTAGCTTCAGCGGCGCCGCCAGACGGTCGGTGACCGGCGCGGCCTTGGGGGCGAGCTGGCCGCTGGAGCGCAACTGGTTGAAGCCACCGAAGATGAACGGGGCGGCAAGAAGCGGGCGGGCCAGCATGCGTACGAGCGCCATCAGGGCACCTTTCGTCGAAGTCAGTATTCTTGCGTCAACGCTAGTCAGCAACGCTGTCTCGCGGGGATTTCGAGGGCGTCCGAAGCTGTCCGTCCGTCCGTCCGTATCCTGGACCGAACGTTCGAGTCATGGACGCTCGGTGCTCCACGCGGTGCGCGATGCGATGATTGGGATGATCATCGGTGCACTACGGCGCCGGTGAACGAAAGGAGTCGATCATGCCCGAACTGCGTTCCCGCGTCACCACCCACGGCCGCAACGCCGCAGGTGCTCGCGCACTCTGGCGCGCCACCGGCATGGGCGACACCGACTTCGGCAAACCGATCGTCGCAATCGCAAATTCCTACACCCAGTTCGTACCCGGCCACGTCCACCTGAAGAACATGGGCGACATCGTCGCCGAACAGGTGAAGGCGGCCGGCGGAGTCGCCCGCGAGTTCCACACCATCGCCGTCGACGACGGCATCGCGATGGGCCATGGCGGGATGCTGTACTCCCTGCCGTCCCGTGAGGTGATCGCCGACGCGGTCGAGTACATGGTGAACGGCCACGCCGCCGACGCACTGGTCTGTATCTCCAACTGCGACAAGATCACTCCGGGCATGCTGAACGCCGCGATGCGCCTGAACATCCCGACCGTGTTCGTGTCGGGCGGTCCGATGGAGGCCGGCAAGGCGGTCGTCGTCGATGGCGTCGCCCACGCGCCGACCGACCTCATCACCGCGATCTCCGCGTCCGCGTCCCAGGACGTCGACGACGAGGGCCTGGCGACGGTTGAGTTGTCGGCCTGCCCGACCTGTGGATCGTGCTCGGGCATGTTCACGGCCAACTCGATGAACTGCCTCACCGAGGCGCTGGGACTTTCGCTGCCGGGCAACGGTTCGACCCTGGCCACCCACCAGGCGCGCCGGGCGCTGTTCGAGGAAGCCGGACGCGTGGTGGTCGACCTCGCCAAGCGTTGGTACGAGCAGGACGACGACTCGGTGCTGCCGCGCTCGATCGCGACCAAGGAAGCGTTCGAGAACGCGATGGCACTGGACGTGGCCATGGGTGGTTCGACGAACACCGTGCTGCACATTCTCGCTGCCGCCCAAGAGGGCGAGGTGCCGTTCGGCCTCGAGGACATTGACGCCGTCAGCCGTCGGGTGCCCTGCTTGAGCAAGGTCGCGCCGAACTCCGACTACCACATGGAAGACGTACACCGCGCAGGCGGAATCTCGGCGATCATGGGTGAACTGTTCCGGGGTGGGATGCTCAACGAAAACGTGCACAGCGTCCACTCCCCCTCCTTGGAAGCATGGATCTCCGAGTGGGACATCCGCGCCGAGAGCCCGTCGCAGACAGCGGTCGACCTGTTCCACGCCGCACCGGGCGGGGTGCGCACCACTGAGGCGTTCTCCACCGACAACAAGTGGAGCAGCCTGGACACCGACGCCGAGAACGGGTGCATCCGCTCGGTCGAGCATGCGTACACCAAGGACGGCGGCCTCGCCGTGCTGCACGGCAACCTCGCCGAGGACGGCGCAGTCATCAAGACCGCTGGTATCGACGAGGACCTGTGGACCTTCCGTGGCCCGGCGCTCGTCGTCGAGAGCCAGGAGGACGCGGTCGATGCGATCCTGTCCAAGCGCATCACGGAGGGCGACGTGATCGTCGTCCGCTACGAGGGACCGGCCGGTGGCCCGGGCATGCAAGAGATGCTGCACCCGACCGCCTTCCTCAAGGGCACCGGCATGGGCAAGAAGTGCGCGCTCATCACCGACGGCCGGTTCTCCGGCGGCTCCTCGGGCATCTCGGTCGGACACGTCTCGCCCGAAGCAGCCCAGGGCGGTCTGATCGGCCTGGTCGAGGACGGCGACGAGATTCTCATCGACGTCCGGACACGCACCCTGTCGCTGGAGGTCGACGAAGCGACGCTGGCCGATCGCCGCGCCAAGATGGAAGCCTCCGAGCACCCATGGCAGCCGGTGAACCGTGACCGCGTCGTCTCGAAGGCCCTCAAGGCGTATGCCGCGTTGGCGACGTCGGCGTCGTACGGTGCGGTGCGCGACCTGGGTCAGATTCGACGAGTCTGATCGATCAGGACGGCTCCACGTAAGTGGAGATCGCCTCGTCCCGCAAGGTGCCGGAGCTGTTCGAGATGTACAGCATCGACGGCGTGACTTTGTAGACATAGCCGCCGGAGTTGGCTCGCCAGCCGTCGCTTTCACGCACCGGGTTCGCGACTCGAAGGTTGTTCGGCTTCTCAGTCTGGTCAGGTCGCAGCCCGAGGTAGTAACGGCTGCCCGACGGGGCCTCGCAGATAGTCACCAACGAGGAGTCCGAGGAGGCCACGAGTACCGCCCGATCGCCGCCCGAACAGCGCACCTGCGAATGGCTGGTCCAGCCCTGCGAGTCGTACCCCGCACCTGGCGCAATGGTCGGGCTGGTCGGGCTGGTCGGTGTGGACGTCGACGTGTCGGTACTTGTCGATGTCGTGGGTTTGCTGCTCGACGCTTGCGTGCTCGCGGACGTGGTGGTGGTCGAGGAGCCGGTGTGCGTGACCGTCACGGTCGTGATCTTGCCGTCCGGTCGGGTGCTCACCGAGGTACTGGTCGATGTCGGGCTCGACGGCGAGGTCGACAGGCTCGACGTACTGCTCGGACCTGTTGAGCTGGTGGTTCCCGAACTCGGCGACGAGCGATCGGGGGTGTCTGCTCCGAGGGCACCCGTGCCGTCGTCCTGGCCCCAGACCTGCCAGGCCGCGAACGCAGCGACGAGTCCGAGCGCGGCGAGCACAGCCCACAGCGCGGCCGCGGGGCCCAGCTTGCGGCCCGGTCGCTCGGCGGGGGGTGGGTTGGTGGTGCGGGAGTGGGTGCCGGTCGGACGCCGCGGTGTGAAGGCGGGGCCCGAGTGGGGACGGGACGTTCCTGTCGGGGCTCCTCCGGTCAGGGCAGCGGGCGAGCGTTTGGGCAGCTTCGCTGTTGCCGTTCCGGCAGCTGCCACCCCTGCACCGGCCGACCTCGCCGTTTGTCCGGACGCCTCCACGGCTGCCGTGGCGGCACGCCCGAACTCGTGCGCGCTGCCGAACCGCTGGGCCGGATCCTTGGCCATCGCCCGCGCGATGACCTTCTCCAGGGCGGGTGGGACGTCACCCCTGACGGAGGTCAGCCGGCGTGGTGCGTCGTTCAGGTGCGCCTGGATCATCGACGGCACGGACGACCGCGGGAATGGCGGCTCTCCGGCGAGGCACTCGTAGAGCACGCAGCCGAGTGAGTAAATGTCGGTCGCCGGGCCGACAGGCTCGTCCTGGAAACGCTCCGGAGCCATGTAGGCGAAGGATCCGATCGCGGTGCCCGTGGAGGTCAATCGAACCTCGTCACTGCGACTGGCGATACCGAAGTCGGCCAGATAGGCGAAGCCCGAGGGCAACAACAGGATGTTCTCCGGCTTGACGTCGCGGTGCACCAAGCCGTCGGTGTGGGCCGCCTCCAGCGCGTCCGCGACCTGTCGGGCCACTTCGACGGCGAAGGCCACGTCCATGTGGTCGGGGCGGCGCAGCACCGCACGCAGGTCCTTGCCACGCACCAGGCGCATGTCCATGAACAGAATGTCGTCGATCTCACCGAAGTCGTGGATCGGGATCACGTGCGGTTCCTGCAGGCGCGCAGCGACCCTGGCCTCGCGCTGGAAGCGTTCCCGGTAACTCGCGTCCTTCGCGAGCTCACGCGGCAGCAGTTTCAAGGCGACCTCGCGGTCCTTGACCGTGTCATAGGCGCGGTAGACCTCGCCCATACCGCCACGTCCGATGAGATCGTCGATGCGATATGGGCCGAAGGTCGTTCCGACGCGATCGCCGGCCATCCTCGTGCCCTCCCCCTGTCTGCGGTCCCCTTGGATCCGCGCACCGTCCAACCGTAGCCGCCGCATCCGTTCGACCTCGATCATGGTCCATCACGATTGTGTCCCTGCAGGCTTGGTGCGTCCGACTGCCAGGCGTGCGTGAATGTGTCACAGTTCACTCGTGGATCTGACCAAGCAGGCGCCTGCCGGGACGCAATCGACTCCCGAACAACGCACGCTGCAGCGCAGCTGGTACTGGTACGACTGGGCTTGTTCGGCATTCGTGACGGCGACGATGACGGTGCTGTTCGGCCCGTACGTGACCAGTCTGGCCAACAAGGCGGCGTGTCCGACCCGGCCCACGGACGAGGAATGCTTCAGGAACCTGTCCGTGCTCGGCTTCTCGATCCCGCCGGGCTCGCTGGTGCCCTACACGCTCACCGCGTCCACCATCATCTCCGCTTTCGTGCTGCTGTTCGTCGGCGCACTCGCCGACCGCTCTCCGCGTCCGACCCGGTTGCTGGGCTTCTTCACGCTGATCGGTGGCATCGCCGCCACGGCGATGTTCTTCCTCGAGGGCGACAACTGGCAGCTGGCGATCGTGCTGGTGATCGTCGCGAACACCAGCCTCGGCGCCGCGTTGATCATCTACTCGGCGCTGATGATCCGCATCACTCCCCCGGACGACCGCGACCGGGTCTCGACCGTCGGGTGGGCGATGGGTTACCTCGGCGGCGGCCTCATGCTGGCCGGAGCGCTCGCCTTCCTGCTCATGCACGAGAAACTCGGCGTCTCACTGTCGATGACGGTCCGCATCATCTTCGCTGCCGGCGGCATCTGGTGGCTGCTCTTCGGCATCATCCCGGTCATCGCCCTGCGCAATGTCCCGAGTGCGGCCGATGCATCCGGCAAGCAGCCGATGTTCAGCGGCAGCTTCAAGCAACTGAAGGAAACCTTCAAGGAGTTGCGCGGATACCCCGAGACGATGAAGTTCCTGGTCGCATACCTGTTCTTCAACGACGGCATTCAGACCGTCATCGCTGCGGCAGCGCTGTACGGAGCGTTGGAGCTGAAGTTCGACGAGAACCAGCTGTTCATGACCATTCTGCTGGTGCAGTTCGTCGCGTTCTTCGGCGCGATGCTCTTCGGACGGATGGCTCGCACCCAGGGTTCGCAGAAACTGATCCTGCTCAGCCTGTTCCTGTGGACCGGCGTCGTCTGCGTGGCGTTCTTCATTCCGGAGAGGGCGTTCGGGCTCTGGCTCGTTCTCAGCGTCGGCATCGGCATCGTGATGGGTGGTAGCCAGTCCCTGTCCCGGTCCCTGTTCAGCCACCTGGTCCCCAAGGGTCGGGAGTCGGAGTTCTTCAGCCTCTATCAGGCGATGGAACGCGGCACGAGTTGGTTCGGTACCTTCGTATTCGGTCTGGTCTACCAGTTGTTCCACAGCTACCGTCTGTCGATCGTGGCGTTGGTGATCTTCTTCGTCGTCGGCGGTCTGCTGCTGCGGGCGGTGGACGTCCGCAAGGGGATCAGCGACGTCGGCAACCATGTGCCCCAGGTCATCTAGGGAGAAATTTCGCGGCATTCGGAACAATCCGCGGCCCGCGCCCGTTGGCACCAACAGATACCGCGACGGTCAGATCACCAACACATGACGATCTTGAGTTGATTGGTCGCGGCCACGTGCAGATTCGGTGCAAAGGGGAAAACCATGGCAGAGCGATCATTGCGAGGCACGAACCTTTCGTCGGTCTCCCACGAGAGCGACGAGGGCGTCACCCTCAGCGACCGGCAGCTGACCCGTTACCAGTGCCCGGAAGGACACGTCAGCGAGCTTCCGTTCTCGGTCGAGGCCGACATCCCGTCGTTGTGGGAGTGTCGCTGCGGCGCAGAGGCTGTTCTCGTCGACGGCCCCGAACCGGAACGCAAGCCGGTCAAGCACCAGCGCACCCATTGGGACATGTTGCTGGAGCGTCGCTCGATCCCCGAACTCGAGGAACTGCTCGAAGAGCGCCTCACCCTGCTGCGGGAGTCGCGCGGGGTCAAGCCCCGGCGTAAGCGCACGGCCTGAGCCCATCGAACGATTCGGCCCCGGAACTCACCAGAGTCCCGGGGCCGAATCGTGTTCAGGCGCGGGCGAGCGCGAGTGCGGCCGAACCTTGGATCTCCATCGAGACGGTCAATCGCTCGAGCGAGATGTTGGCCGCAATCGTGTCGTCAGCCGAGTGGTACTCCGGCTCGAGCAGCGCCGGCGTCTCGACGCCCCGCCAGGAGGAGTTGTCGCTATCGACTCCCATCGCTCGAGCCACGCGGCGTCACGTCGCTCATTCGTGCGCGATAGCCCAGACGCTCCCCCGGGCGTCGGGTGCAGCGTGGTGGTGAGTTGCAGCTCGATCGGCGCAGAGCGCTGAAGGTGCGGCAAGGCGTGCTCTGCACCTGGCCGACTCCGACCACAGGGATTGGCGCGGGTAGACCGCGTCCACGCGGGTGGCGATGACGGCGACGGCCCCGCGTACTGCAGCAGCGACGGCCAGCGGCGTGATGTCCTGGGTCACGCTGACCACCCGCATCAGGATCTGACCGGACAGATCCGTCGGCAGATCGGCGGCCACCGACTCGGACGGGGCGATCACGACTGTTCCGCGCACAGTGACGTCCTGGCGGGCACGAGCGGCCGAACCCACTCCCCACGCGAGGGAGGACGGCAGTCGGGGGCTGCTCAGCTCACCTGCCCACTCAGTCGTCGACGATCTCACCCTCGATGACATCGTCCTGCGCCGGACGGCGCCGCGGGCCGGTCATCGGGTCGGCGCCGGGTGTCCCGGTCGGACCCGTGGACACCGTCGTCCCCCCGACCATCGTTCCGTCGAGCAGCCGACGTGCCACCGCTGCCTGGAGCAGTGGCCTGGCGAGAGGCCGGGTGAACGGCAGGATGAGGAACAGACCCATGATGTCGGTCAGGAACCCGGGCGCCAACAGAAGTGTGCCGCCGATGAGGATCAGCGCGGCGTCGGTAAGTTCGCGGGCCGGCATGCGCCCGGTCTGCAGTGCAGTGCGCAGCGCCCGCCAGGCGGTACGCCATTGGCTCTTGACCAGCCAGGCACCGATGAGCGACCACAGCACCAGCAGACCGAATGTCTGCCAACCGCCGATGGTGCGTCCCACCTGGATGATCACGATCACCTCGATGACCGGGATCACCAGCAGCATCAGGAACAGGATCCAGCCGATCTTGCCGCGTCCGCGTCGCTGGGCCATGGCGTTCACTTCCTGCCGGCGAGCCGTTTGAGTTGATCGAGTCGGTGCGCGGCGCCCCACTTGCTGACGTTGAGCATCGCTTCGCGCACGATCGACTCGGTCATCTTGGACGCCCCTATCTCGCGTTCCACGAATGTGATCGGCACCTCTGCGACGACCAGGCCGGCACGCACCGCGCGCCAGGTCAGGTCGACCTGGAAACAGTAGCCCTGTGAGGAGACGTCGCCCAGACCGAGCGCACGCAGTGCGCAGGCGCGGTAGACGCGGTAGCCGGCGGTTGCGTCCTTGACCGGCATGCCCAAGGCGAGCCGGATGTACAGATTGCCGCCGCGGCTGATGATCTCGCGGGACTTCGGCCAATTGACGATGGATCCGCCCGGGACCCACCGCGAACCGATGACCAGGTCGGCCTCACCGGCTACCTCGAGCATTCGAGGCAGCATCTCGGGCGGGTGCGAGCCGTCGGCGTCGATCTCGACAAGCGCGTCGTATCCGCGCTCCAGGCCCCAGGCGAAACCGGCGAGGTAGGCCTTGCCGAGACCTTCCTTGCCCGCGCGGTGCAGCACCGTGATGTGATCATCGCTGGCCGCCATGTCATCGGCGAGCTCGCCGGTGCCGTCGGGCGAGTTGTCATCGAGGACGAGCACGTCGGCGTCCGGCACCGCCTTGCGGATCCGCGCCATGATCAACGGCAGGTTGTCCCGCTCGTCGTACGTCGGCAGCAGGACGAGCACGCGCTTCAGCGGCTCGCGGCGGATGTCAGTCACGTGCTTCCTCTTCTGTCTGGGACGGCGTCGTCGTCGACTCGTCCGCCTTGTCGGACGGATCGACGCCCCCGCCCGGTGCGGATGTTCCCGTCCGGCGGACGGTCGCTCGCTCGCCCCGGGTACGGCGCCACGCGATCAGGACCAGCAACCCCGCGATCGCGCCGATCACGTACTCGGGAATTGCACCCCAACGGTCGGCCATCGTCTTGGCAGACCGCAGCGGCAGTTCCCCGGCGAGAACCTTACGGGTGAACAACTCCGAACGGTCGTGCACCACACCGTCCGGCGTGATCAATCCGCTCACGCCCACGGTCGAGATGTGAACCACCGAGCGGCCGTGTTCGACCGCCCGCACCTGTGAGATGGCGAGTTGCTGCTCGGACTCCGCGGTGTAGCCGAAGGTGGCGTTGTTGGTCTGGACGATGAGCAACTGCGCGCCCCGATCCACCGGTGCGCGGGTGACGGCGTCGTAGGCGACCTCGAAACAGATCACCGGACCCACCTTCACGGTGCCGGACCTGGTCGGGATGTCGAACACCCCGACCTGCTTGCCGTGGGCGAACTCGGTGGTCAGCAGGTCGACCTTGTCGGAGAACTGACGAAAGAAACTCCGGTACGGCATGTACTCCGCGAACGGAACCGGGTGTTGCTTGACGTACTGATCGACCAGACCTCGACCGGGCAGGTACAGCATGGAGGTGTTGGAGACCTTCGGGGCGGGCTCCTGCAGCACCGCGCCGACGATGACCGGCACGCCGACGGCACCGACAGCTTGTGCGATCCCGGTTGCCGCGTCGGCGTTGCGGGTCGGGTCGATGTCCGACGAATTCTCCGGCCACACGACGAGTTCGGGTGACGCAATCTTGCCGTCGGCAACCATCCGGGCCGCCTGCTTCGTGGTGGCGACGTGGTTGTCGAGCACGGCGCGGCGCTGCGCGTTGAAGTCGAGTCCGGTTGTCGGCACGTTGCCCTGGACGCCGACGACCTGGAGCGGCTTGCCCTCCGTCGGCACCGGGACAACAAACGCCGATGCGCCGACCAACGCGGTCGCAGCGGTGGGTACGAGGAGCCGCAACAGGCTCAATTGCCCTGTGGCTAATCGGAATACGACGAGCGCCAGCAGAGCACCGAGCAACGCGACGACGAATGTCAGACCTGGTGCTCCGGCTATGGACGCGAACCGCACCAAGGGTGAGTCGGCCGTGGTCCAGGCCAGCCGTGCCCAGGGGAATCCGCCGAACGGCACGTTCGAGCGGAACAACTCCTGCAACACCCACAGGGCCGCAACGGCGCCCGGCCGAACCGCACCCCTGCGCTGGACCACGGCGATCGCCATGCCCATGAACGCGAGGTAGAGGGACTCGGTCACCGACAGCGCGATCCACGGCGTGTCGCCTACGTAGATGCCGCTCCAGTGCAGGGTCGGCAGGAAACAGGCGAGTCCGCCGAGCAGACCCAGCAAGAATCCGCGTCGCGCCGTCGTCCCGATGGTGGACAAGGACATGAGCATCACGCCGACCGGTGCCATCGGCCACCACGCCGTACCGGGGAAGGCGAGCCAGAGCGAGAGCCCACCGAGCACTGCGAGCGCCGACCGCGCCGGGAGTCGACCGGCCGTACGAACGAGTGCCGGTCGAACCGGTGCGGAGGTCGTGGTCACCGAGCAAGCCTAATCTGCGCGGTTGAGCACGACCGCGGGGCGTGATCCGATCCGCATCGAATCCGCGTGAGTTGGTGCCCTTCGCCATGCCCGGCGAAGGGCACCAACTCACGCGGATTTCCTGAAGCCCGAACCACGAGGTGATGCAGATGGGCCCCGGTGACTCATCGTTGGGACCGATCGCAACGCGTGCGAAAGTTATCTACTGAATGACGGGGCCCATCTGGCGTGAGAGCTACGCTACCTGCCGGTCATGCACTGTCAAACACGGCTCTGAACTGCGAAAACGTCTGGTTTGTGCTGGTCAGCGGGTCGGTTCTGGGCCGGTGTCGGCAAAAGATTCTCGGAATGATGTTCGGGACGGCGGCGTGTCGCGGGACGACACGCCGAGCAGGTGACGGATGGCACGCAATTGACGAGGCGCGGCGACGATCGCCCGGTTGTTCAATCACCGAAGGGACTGCGGTCCTCCCACGCCGTGCTCAGCACAACTGTCGTCCGTGTGGTGACGGCGGCGGCAGAACGGATCGTGGCGAGGAGATCCTCGAGCTCGCGCGGGCTGGCTACCCGCACCTTCAGCACGTAGTTCTCCTCCCCCGCGACCGAGTAACAGGCCACGATCTGATGCAGGCCACGCAGCCGGTCGGGGATGTCGTCGGGCGCGGACGCGTCGAACGGCGCGATCGAGATCAGCGCGGTGAGTGGCAGTCCGGCAGCTTCGTGGTCGACGACGGCGCGGAACCCCTTGATCACCCCCGCTCCTGCAGGCGGCGCACCCGCTGGTGTACCGCGCTGACCGAGAGCCCCGTGTCGCGGGCCAGATCGGTGAAGCTCAGCCGACCGTCGGACGCCAGAAGTGTGACGATGCGGCGGTCCAGGTCTTCCATGCCTCTACGGTATTGCAGCATGGAGCCCACCCGACGCCTGTTGCTGCTCGACTCCGCCTCGCTGTACTTCCGCGCGTTCTTCGGAGTGCCCGACCGCCGCTCACCCGCCGGTGTCCCGATCAACGCGGTGACCGGATTTCTGGACATGATCGCCACCCTGGTCGATCGGGAGAAGCCGACGGACCTCGTTTGTTGCTGGGACAACGACTGGCGTCCGGCGTTCCGGGTCGATGCGATCCCGTCCTACAAGAGTCACCGCCTCACCGAGGGCAGCGATGTCCAGGAGGAGTCACCGGAAAATCTGACGCCGCAGGTACCCGTCATCCGCGACGTCCTGGCAGCAATCGGATTGTGCCGCCTCGGGATCGACGGGTACGAGGCCGACGATGTGATCGGGACCTTGGTGCAGACCCATCTCGGCCGGATGCCTGTCGACGTCGTCACCGGCGACCGCGACCTGTTCCAGTTGGTCGACGACGCCCAGGACGTCCGCGTCCTGTACACCGCCAAAGGTGGTGTGCGGCAACCGGATCTGATCAATCAGTCGTTCCTGCAACAGGCGTACGGCGTGGGCACCGGAGCGGGCTATGCCGACATGGCGGTGCTGCGCGGAGACACCAGTGACGGTCTGCCCGGAGTGCCGGGCGTCGGCGAGAAGACCGCAGCTCAGCTCATCGCACGCTACGGCGATCTTGCCGGGCTCCGCGCGGCGATCGACAGCGGTAACCCTGAGATCAAGGGTGCCCGTCGAGCCAAGCTCGAGGCAGCGGCGGCCTACCTCGATGTCGCACCCGGCGTGGTGAACGTCGTGCGAGACATCGTGCTGCCGGCCGACATCGACACGAAGCTGCCGAAGCAGATCGCCGATCCCGAACGACTGGACGCGCTGATCGAGGAGTTCGCAATCGGCAGTTCGGTCGCGCGCGTCACGAAGGCCCTCGGCCTGGACGACTGAGGCTCAGTAGCGCTGGGGCGGGTCGTCCTGGCGCGGCAGCGGACGTGTCTGGTCGGGGCCGGCGCCGTCGCGGGGGTCGACCGGGGGCTGATTGTCATACGGCCGGTCACCCGAGACGCGGTAGGAGTCGCGCTCGTGACCCTGCTGGTCGTACCCGCGCTCGTCGTAGCCCCGCTGGTCGCGGCCTCGGTCGTCGTAGCCACGGTCGTAGTCGCGGTCCGAGCGGGCGCGCTCGTCGTACTCCCGGTCGTACGGCGCGGCCGAACGACCCCGATCGCGCGGGTCGTCCAAGCGGTCCTGACGGCGGTCGTTGCCACGTCCGGCGGCGGGCACCGAGTCCGGACGGTCCTGGCCGTCGCCGAAGTGGGCGAACAGCAGTTCGTTGATCTTGACCTGCACCGACTCGACGTGGGGAATGTCGTCCAGACGCAGCTGCGGCTGGTCGGAGGCGTCGGAGATCAACAGCGTGCCGCAGCCGAGCATGCGGTCCGAGACGCCCTTCTCGTACTGCACGTCGTTGATGCGGTAGAGCGGGATGTCGCGACCGGACTTGGCCATGATTCCGGTGCGGGTGATCAGACGGCGGTTGGTGAGCACGAACACCGTGTTGCGCCACTTCCAGATCGGAATGAGGCCCCAGACGATCGCGACGATCGCACAGAGTAGGAGCACGGCGACGAGAGTCCACGGGCGTCCGTCATCCGGCAGGAACATGTAGGCCAGCACCGCGAGCACGATCATCGACAGAATCACCAGCAACGGGCCGACGATCCTCTTGGCGTGCGTACGGAACTCGAGTTCGACGTGTTCGCCCTGCGTCAGGTGCTTGTTGGAGAAGGCCATGTCGAGCATCCTGCCAGAGCGGGCCCCCGATCCGGTCGCACACGCGGCGCCGGTGCGGACGGATCGGTGTGCGGTCAGTCCAGGCGGTCGGCGGCGACCACACCGCGCAACAACAGGTTGACGGCACGCTTGGCGTTCGCAGCCACGGACGGGTAGTCCTCCAGGTCGGCCAGTTGATCGAGCAGGTCGATCAACTGCTTGCAGCGGCGCACGAAATCGCCTGCGGTCAGGTCGGCTCCGCGCAGGACGGTCTCGAGGCGTTGCCCGGCGGCCCAGCGGTGGATCGACCACACGATGGACGCGTCCGGCTCGCCCGGAGGCTGCAACTGGTGCCTCTTTGACAGTTCGAGCAGGCCCTCCCAGACGTCATTCTGCCGCTCGACCGCATCGGCGACCTCACGGTTCGGCATCTTCGGATCGGGATCCGGACCGTCCTTGCTGCGCGACTGGTGGATGATCGCGGACACCGCAGCGGCCAGCGACGCCGGGTCGAGCCCCTTCCACACGTCCTGACGCAGACATTCGGCGACCAGCAGGTCCTTCTCGGCGTAGATCCGCTGCAGCGTTCGTCCGTCGGAGGTGACCGACTGACCGTCCGGTGACAGGAACCCGAGTTCGCTGAGCTGGTCGCAGACCCGCTCGAAGGTGCGGGCGACGCTGTGAGTGCGTCCGTCGACCATTTTTTGCAGTCCGTCGGTCTCGCGACGCAGCTTCCACCAGCGCTCGGCCCAGCGGGCGTGTTGCTCGCGGTACGGGCAATCGTGGCAGGGGTGCTGCCGGATGCGTTCGCGCAACACCCCCACCTTGCCGTCGAGTCGGCGCATTTCCTCGGTGTCCGGCGCGTCCACGTCACCCGCCCGGGCGTCGCGCATCTTGATCCGCAGCGTCGAGGCCAGATCGGAGCGTGCCTTACGGTCGCGGTGGTTGAAACGCTTCGGCACCGGCAGCGAACCGAGCGTGGGCACAGGGCCGCGGACGTCCGACTCGTCCAGGCGCTTGGTGCGTCCGTCCTCGGTCAGGACGAAGGGTTGCGCGAGACCACGTCGAGGCGCGTCCATCGACAGCACGAGAGCAAGGCTCTCGCGTCGTCCGAGCGGCACACGGACGACGTCGCCGACCGACAGTTTGGACAAGGAGACGGCTGCGGCTGCCGTGTTCGCGGCGGACGTGCGGCGGCTCAGCTGCTTCTCCACATCGGACAGTTCGCGACGCAGCGCGGCGTACTGCTCGAAGTCGCCCAAGTGGCAGCGCATCGCTTCTGCGTAACCCTCCAGACCCTCCTGGTTCTTCTTGATCGAGCGCGCATGGCCGACGACGGATCGGTCGGCCTGGAACTGCGCGAACGACGATTCCAGTGTCTGCCGGGCGGGGCCGCGACCGAGCCGGTCGACGAGGTTGACCGCCATGTTGGACGTCGGGACGAAGCTGGAGTTGAGCGGGTAGGTGCGCGTACTGGCAAGTCCCGCAACGGACTCCGGGTCGGTGTCTCGGCCGTACAGGACGACGGCGTGGCCTTCGAAGTCGATGCCCCGGCGTCCGGCGCGACCGGTGAGCTGGGTGTATTCGGCCGGGGTGACGGGTGCGTGTGCCTCGCCGTTGAACTTCACCAACTTCTCCAGCACGACCGTGCGAGCGGGCATGTTGATACCGAGCGCGAGCGTCTCGGTGGCGAAGACCGCCTGGATGCGTCCGGCGGCGAACAGTTCCTCGACGATCTCGCGGAAGGTCGGCAACATGCCCGCGTGGTGAGCGCCGAAACCGCGGGTGAGCCCCTCGATGAAGTCGTAATAACCGAGGATCGCGAGGTCCTCCTCCGGCAGAGTGGCGATTCGTTCCTCGACCATCCGTCGAATGCGCTCGCCCTCCTGCGGCGGGATGAGCCTGATGCCCCACGCCAGGAGTTGCGAGACGGCGGAGTCGCAGCCGATCCGGCTGAAGATGAACGTGATCGCCGGGAGCAGACCCTCCTTGTCGAGGGCTTCGATCACCTCGGCCCGACTGGGTCCACGCGATGGTCGCCCACCGCGAACCGGACCCGACGGTCCCTTGCCCGGACGCCCGCGCCGTCCACGTGGGGCACCCGCGTCCATCCGTACCCCGCGCGGGTTGTCACGTTGCTGGAGCGCGGAGATGCGTTGCCGCACCTCGGGATTGACGCGCTTCTCACCGCCCGACTCGGCGAAGAGGTCGACGATGCGGTTGCCGATCATCATGTGCTGCCACAGCGGTACCGGACGATGCTCCTCGACGATGACCTCGGTGTCGCCGCGGACGGTGCGTAGCCATTCACCGAACTCCTCGGCGTTGCTGACGGTCGCTGACAGCGACACGACCTGCACCTGCTGCGGGAGCTGGATGATGACTTCCTCCCAGACCGCGCCGCGGAACCGGTCGGCGAGGTAGTGCACCTCGTCCATCACCACGAAGCCGAGGCCGGACAGGGTGTCGGAACCCGCGTACAGCATGTTGCGCAGCACCTCGGTGGTCATCACCACGATCGGCGCTTCGCCGTTGATCGAGGAGTCACCGGTCAGCAGGCCGACCTTGTCGCTGCCGTGTCGTTCCACCAGATCGGCGTACTTCTGGTTCGACAAAGCCTTGATCGGGGTCGTGTAGAAGGTCTTCAGGCCGGTGTGCAGGGCCAGATGCGCGGCGAACTCGCCCACGATGGTCTTGCCGGCGCCGGTGGGTGCAGCGACCAACACACCCTGTCCGCTCTGCACCGCTTCACAGCCGGCGCGTTGGAAATCGTCGAGCGGAAAGTCGTAACCCTCGGCGAACCGTTCGAGGTGCGTGCTGTCGAAGGTGCGGCGGGAAGGGCTCGGCGCGGACGGAACGGGCATGTCCGCAGACTAGTTCGGCGCTCCGCTCAGATGGTGGAGGCGTGGTCGTCCGACACGTCCAGCCACTCCGGACGCTTCTTCTGACGCCGCTTGTCGAGGATGGCGGCGATGCCGACGGCGAGGTAGAAGAGCCCGACCATCGGGAAGGCGAGTGCGAGCATCGACCAGGCGTCCGGACTGGGACTCATGATCGCGGCGAAGACGAAGATCACCATGACCGCGACCCGCCAGCCCTTGAGCATGACCTTCGCCGGCAGCACACCGACGGCGTTCAATGCGACGAGGAAGACCGGGAGCAGGAAGGCCAGACCGAACACCAGGATGAAACGGGTGACGAACGTGATGTACGCACTACCGTCCTGGTAGTTGACGGCGTCGCCGGGTGTCACGCCGAGCAGGAACTTCACCGCGTTCGGCAGCACCCAGGTGGCGACCCAGCAACCCGCCGCGAACAGCGGCACGGCCGACCCGAGGAAGACCATCGACAGCCGCTTCTCCTTGCGGGTCAGGCCGGGAGCGAGGAAGGCCCAGATCTGCCACAGCCACACCGGGCTGGACAGGATCAGCCCCACCCACATGGCGATCTTCAGCTTGATCTCGAACGCGCTGGTGACGCCCTGCCCACCGAAGTTGAGGTTGATCAGGCTGGGATCGGGGCGCCCGGCGGCCACCTGGGTCAACGGCCGTTTCAGCCACTGGAAGATGCCTTCGTTCTTGAAGGTCACCCCACCCAGGCGTACATCGACCGGGTCGAACAGGATCCAACCCACCACCGCACCGACCACGAGCGCAAGCACCGCCACCAGGGCACGCCGACGGAATTCGCGGAAGTGTTCGCCCAAGGACATCCGGGCCTCCGGATTGTCCTTACGACGCAGCAGTGCCATCGAGGTCGTCGAGTTCGGGAAGCGGATTCAGTGCGTCAGTTGGACGCGGTGCCGTTCTGGCTGTCGCGCTGCGGGAAGCCGTCCGGGTGACCGGCCTGCGGCTGAGTGCCCGCAGCGTGCGATCCACCGGAGTTGTGGGTCTGGTTCTTCAGCCGCTCCTCGGAGTCCTGGACCGATTCGTCGCGGACGGTCTCGCCGTTGACCGTCTGCTTCGAGGCCGACGACTCGGCCTTCATCTCATCGACCTCGCTCTTGAGGATGCGGGCCGAGCGACCCAGCGAGCGGGCAGCGTCCGGAAGCCTCTTCCAGCCGAACACGACGACGACGACCAGGACCAGGATGAGCAGGTGCCAGGGCTGGAACGCGCCTCGGAGCATGTCGGTTTCCCTCCAGGGAGTGTGTGGGCACGCTTCGGACGTGCGCATCTCGGAACGGCGCCAACTCTACGCGACGGTGGCGCGGATCACCCTCTCACCCGCCGTACGCGGCAAGTGCTTCGCGAGCACCCCGGTCGACGGACTCTCGCAGCTGCGCCGGCTCCACTACGCGAGCCGCTCCGCCGAGCCGCCAGACCAGTTGGCGTACCCAGTGCATGTCGGTGGTGCGCAGCGTGGTGGTGAGGGTGCCGTCGTCCGCGCGGTCCACTGCGTCGACCGGGTAGTAGTCGACCACCCAGGACGCCTGCGGTTGCAGTTCGAGGGTCACCGGGACCGCGTCCGAACCAGGCGAGAAAACCGAATCACCGAGCTGACGTGGCTGTGCCTGCGCCGGCGGGGTGCCGTCCTGGTCGAGCACCTCGAGGGTCTCGATGCGGTCGAGCCGGAACATTCGCACATCCTCGGCCCGGTGACACCAGCCCTCGAGGTACCAGTGGTCGTCCATCAACACCACACGCATCGGGTCGACGTCCCGCTCGGTGCTCTCGTCGCGGGCAGCGACCAGGTAGCGCAACCGCAGCCGGCGCTTGTCCGCGATCGCCTGCCGGGCGTCAGCCAGCCACGCAGTCTGCGAGCTGTCGCCGGTGGTGATCCGCACCCGCTCGGACGCGGCCGACACGTCGCCGGCAGCGTCGATCAGTTTGGCAAGGGCGCGGTCGATCGCGTCCCGCGCCCCCAGTCCTGGCACCGCGGCCAGCGTGCGTAGGCCGACGATCAGCGCGAGCGCCTCGTCGACCCCGAGCCTCAGCGGTCGCGCGATCGTGTCGGCGTTTCCGACGAACACCTTTCCGCTGTCCCATTCGGCCTCGATGAGGTCGTCGGGCATATGACCCGGCGTGCCGCAGACGAAGAGCAGGTTCAGGTCGGCTTCGACCTGCTCGGGTGTCACGTCCAGTTCGCGGGCGGCCTGCTCGATGTCGATACCCTGCCGGTGCATCAGCCACGGCACCATCGTCAGCAGTCGGGACAGGCGGGTCGTCGCACTCTCGGCGGCCATCAGCGCTCCTGCTCGGTGGTTCGGTCGGGCTCGAGGATCGCTCGGAGTCGCCGGATGACGGCGTCTCGCAGATCGGCGGGTTGAATGACCCGGACGGCAGGGCCGTAGCCGACGATCTGTTCGGCGAAGATCTCGGTGTCGGTGTAGTCGATGTCGATCTGGGTCCACGTGTCGTCGACCTCGCCGGCGGTCCGCGCCCGGCGGCGCAACGCGTTGCCGCTGCCGGTGCGGACGTGCAGGATCGCCGGCTGCGGCTCCCGCTCGACCTCGCTGCCCTGGATCATCGCGATCGGGTCGTGGTCGGCGGGCACCTCGTAGGCATCAGGCCCTCCCACGGTCTTCACCGCACCGTCGACCCGACCGAGCCGGAAGACCCGGGGCGCCTCGCGGTCGAGATCGAAGCCGGCGACATACCAGCGGCCGTGCCAGTTGGTGACCGTCCACGGTTGCAGCCTGCGTCGTCCGACGGCGCCGTCGGGTTTGCGATAGCCGAAGTCGACCTGGCGGCGGGCCAGCGCGGCGTCCTTCATCGCCGGGAAAGCAGGCTCCGCGGTGCGCACACGCGGCTCCAGGCCGACGAGCGTGCCCTCGTCACGCTGGACGTCGGCCGCCTCGAGCTTGCGCAGCGCACTCGCCGCGGGCCCGGCCAGACTGGCCTGCTGCCAGGTGCGGCTGGCCAGTCCGAGGACGGCGAGTTCGTCGGGTTCGAAGTGGATGTCGGGAAGGGCGTACTCGCGGCGGTCGATCCGGTAGCCGGTCTCGTCGTCGAACAGTGGGTCGACGACCTCGATCCGCAGCGGGATGCCGAGGTCACGCAGTTCGTCCTTGTCGCGCTCGAACATGCGGTCGAATGCCTCGTCGCTGCTCGCGGACCCGTATTGGGGCACCGCCTGGCGGATGCGCTGCTTGGACAACGGCTGCCGGGTGTACAGCAGGCAGATCACCAGGTTGAGCAACCGCTCGGTCTTGGCGGCAGGAGTCGGGGCGCTCATGCGTCCGACGCTATCGGATCGGATCGCACTAGTGTACGAGCGTGATCACGTGGCGAAGTGGTGTCGTCGTCGGGCTGGGCTCCCGTTGGTCGAGCGCGCAACAACTGACCGTGCAGCTGCCGGACGACGCGGCCGAGGTCGCTGCGCTCGCATACATCGACCTGGTCGGTGATCCCGCCGTGGGTGACCGGGTCCTGCTGAACACGAACGCCGTCGACCGCCGACTCGGGACGGGCGGCGTCGCCCTGGTGGTCGCACTCCCCGACCGTCTGCCGCCGGTGCCGGCAGCCGGCGACGGCCACATCATGAAGGCGCGTTACACGCCCCTGCAGACGATGGTTCTCGGCGTCGACGAGCAGGAGAGCCCACACCACGAACTGCTGCGTGACGCAGACGACCTGGGCGGAGTGCCGGTCATCACTACCGACCTTCACTCAGCCGTTCCCGCGGTTGTAGCCGGCCTACGAGAGTCTCGACCTCAACTCGACGTTGCATATGTGATGACGGACGGAGGCGCTCTTCCGGCCGCATTCTCTCGGGCGATCAGCGGCCTGCGCGACGCCGGTTGGCTTTCCGGCGTGGTGACCGTCGGGCAGGCGTTCGGCGGCGATCTCGAGGCAGTCAATGTGTACACCGGGCTGCTCGCCGCCCGGCATGTGCTCTGCGCCGACGTGGTGGTCGTGGCTCAGGGACCGGGCAACCTCGGCACCGGCACCCGCTGGGGCTTTTCCGGCACATCTGCGGGTGAGGCACTGAACGCCGCCTACACGCTCGGCGGTCGTCCGATCGCGTCGCTGCGGGTCTCCGAGGGCGATGCTCGCGAGAGGCACCACGGCATCTCCCACCACAGCCGCACGGCATACACGCGCGTTGCGCTCGTGCCGGCGGACCTGCCCGTGCCGGTGATCGGCGACGATTTCGGGGCGAAGGTCTTGCGTCAGGCCGACGACCTCGTCCGGGAGTCCGACGGACGGCTACGCCGTATCGACGTCGCGGTGCAGGGATTGCGCGAGGCACTCGACTCGAGCCCGGTCGCGATGCGCACGATGGGACGCGGAATGGACGACGACGCGGCGTCCTTCCTCGCGGCTGCTGCCGCGGGACGGTTCGCCGCTTCTCTGCTGACCTGATCACGACAAATCCGCGTGAGTTTCGGCCCTTCGCCGGGCTGGGCGAAGGGCCGAAACTCACGCGGATTCTTGGGACTGTGCCCGCGGATCTCAGCGAAGACCGAAGGCGCTTCCCGCGCCGGGCTTGCTCGCCGCGACGAGATCGACCACGAAGATCAGGGTCTCGTCCGGTCCGATCGCGCCGCCGGCACCGCGAGCGCCGTAGCCGAGCTCCGGCGGGATGGTCAGCTTGCGGCGGCCGCCCGGCTTCATCCCGACGATGCCCTGGTCCCAACCCTGGATGACCTGACCGACTCCCACCTGGAAGTCCAGCGGTGCGCCGCGGTTCCAGGATGCGTCGAACTCCTCGCCGGTCGACCAAGCGACGCCGACGTAGTGCGCCTTCACCATGTCGCCGGCTTCGGCGGCACGGCCCTCACCTTCGGTGATGTCCTCGATGAGGAGTTCGGCCGGCGGGTTGTCACCCGGGAAGTCGATCTCGGGCTTGGTGGTGTTCGGGTCGAACGGCATGACTGTTCTCCTGATGTGGAAAGGGACGGATGGGTGGGGTCAGAGTGCGGCGAGGATGTCGACCACGAACACCAGTGTGTCGGTGCCCTTGATGCCGGCCGCCGGCTGACCCTGCGCGCCGTAGCCTTCGGCGGGCGGCAGAACCAGCAGCACACGGCTGCCGACCGGTTTGCCGACCAGGCCCTTGACGAACCCGGGGATCATCCCCTGCGGGTTGGTCGCCGACGCGGTCTGCAGCGGGAAGTCGGCAGGCGCGCCGCCGTTCTTCGCCGAACTGTCGAAGACCTTGCCCGTGCCCCAGACGACTCCGGTGTAGCGAACCTTGACGGTCTGACCTTCGACGACCTTGCGGCCCTTGCCGGTGATGAGGTCCTGTGAGACGAGCGACTTCGGTGCGGTGGCGACCTTGCCACCGGACTTCGGCATGGTGATCGTCGCCGGCTTCTTGCTCTGGTTGCCGTCGCTGACTGCAACCGCAGGCAGCTCCTTCTTCGGGGCGACGGTCGTGCCCGCGGGCTTGTCGAGCACGGCGGAGGCACCGGTGATCGTCATCCGGAAGATCAGCGTGTCGTTGGCGGTGATCCCGAGTTGCTGGCTGCCCTGTGCACCGAAACCATCGGCCGGCGGGATCGCGACGTCCATCACGGTGCCCACCGGCTTGCCGGTCAGGGCTTTGACGAAGCCCGGGAACTGGGATTTGTCGTTGAGGACGACGGCGACGTCGTCCTTCCCGTAGGTGCTGAGCAGTTCCTTGCCGTTGGTGCCGTTGACCGCCAGATAGTTCACGTAGGCGATGTCGGTGGCCTTCACCGCCGCACCGCTGCCCTTCTTCACCACACGTGCGGTCGTCTGGTTGGCCTGGAACGGCTTGGTGGCGAGCGTCAGCTTGGGCGCCTTCGGGTTCTTCTCGTCGACCTTGATCGCCGTCATCGGCGTCACTTTGTCGGGCGAGACCGTCAGCGGCTTGGCGGCGCTGCTGGTCGCTGCGCTGGACGACGTCGGCGAACTGCTCTTGTTAGAGCCCGAGTCGTCGCCGCACCCTGCGAGAACGAAGGTGGTGGAAAGGACGCCCACGGTGAGCAGGCGGGTGTTACGGCGCACGCGAAAATACCTCGTGTTGTCGGCTGTCGGACGGTCCACCATAACCGGCGGGACTGTGCGGGGGCTGTCAGCCCGGCTCAGCCCATCGCCTCGATCAGCGCGGTCACCCGCGGATCCTCGTTGGCGAACGGGTCCTTGACCAGCACCGTTCGTTGCGCCTGGTCGTTGAGTTTGAGGTGGATCCAGTCGACCGTGAAGTCGCGGCGATGCTGCTGGGCCGCCCGGACGAAGTCGCCGCGCAACTTGGCGCGGGTCGTCTGCGGCGGCGTGGTCACCGCCGCGGTGATCTCGTCGTCGGTGCAGATCGTGGCCGCCCGACCGGCCCGTTGCAGGATGTCGAAGACACCGCGTCCGGGTTTGATGTCGTGGTAGGTCAGGTCGAGCTGCAGCATGCGCGGGTGATCGAGGTCGTAGCCGTGTTTGGTGGCGACCTGGTCGAGCAGCTTCTTCTTGATCACCCAGTCGATCTCGGTGTCGACCAGCGAGTGGTTGTCGGTCTCGATCGCGGTCAGCGTCCGGCCCCACAGGTCGAGCACCTGCTTGGTGGTCTCGTCACTGATGCCCTGCCGTTCGACGAATGCCGTTGCCCGCTCGAAGTATTCGGTCTGCATGGCCAGCGCCGAGATCTCCTTGCCGTTGGCGAGACGCACCAGCGTGCGGCCGGAGATGTCGTGGCTCATCTCGCGAATGGCACGGATCGGGTTGTCGAGGCTCATGTCCCGCATCGGGATGCCTTCCTCGATCATCTGCAGCACCAGGTGGGCCGATCCCAGCTTCAGTTGTGTGGTGGTCTGCGACATGTTGCTGTCGCCGACGATCACGTGCAGCCGCCGGTAGTGCTCGGCGTCGGCATGCGGTTCGTCGCGGGTGTTGATGATCGGGCGCGAACGGGTCGTCGCGCTGCTGACGCCTTCCCAGATGTGGTCGGCGCGCTGGCTGACCGCGTACACCGCCCGATTGCCGAGCTGGACGATCTTGCCTGCGCCACAGGTGATCTGGCGGCTGATCAGAAACGGGATCAGATGCTCGGAGACCCGCTGGAAGTCGCCGTGCCGCGAGACCAGGAAGTTCTCGTGGCATCCGTAGGAGTTGCCGGCCGAGTCGGTGTTGTTCTTGAAGATGTAGATGTCGCCGCGGATGTCGTCCTCGGCCATGCGCTCCTGGGCGTCGACCGCGAGATCGACCAGGATGCGCTCCCCCGCTTTGTCCTGGATCACCGCCTCGCGGATGTCGTCGCACTCCGCGGTGGCGTACTCGGGGTGACTTCCGACGTCGAGGTAGAGACGGGCGCCATTGCCGAGGAAGACATTGCTCGAGCGTCCCCAGCTGACCACACGACGGAACAAGTAGCGCGCCACCTCGTCGGGCGTCAGCCGGCGCGTCCCGCCGGAGGTGCACGTCACGCCGTACTCGGTCTCGATGCCAAAGATGCGCCGCTGCATGCTCCGACCCTAGACGGGTGTCGGACGCGCGCTGTGCGCCGAAAGCGAAACGTCCTGGTGAGTGGGACGAAAGCCTGATGACATGGGGTCATGCGACTCCTCATCCTCGGCGGTACGGCCTTCCTCGGACGAGCAACCGCGAGGGCTGCACTCGACGCCGGTCATGAGGTGGTCTGTCTCGCCCGTGGCGCGAGCGGGTCGGTGGTCGACGGGGCCGAACTCGTCCGGGGCGAGCGGAGCACACCGGACGGGTACGACGGCCTCATCGGCGAGTTCGACGCGGTGGTCGATGTGGCCCGCGACCCGCTGCATGTCCGCACAGCGTTGGAGGCGCTCAGCGGCCGTGCCGATCGATGGCTGTTCGTCTCCACCATCAACGTCTACGAGCAGGTCGGTCCCGAGGCCATCGGCGCTGACGAAAGTGCCGCCTTGCTCGAGGCGTGGGACGGTGACGACTGGACGCCCGAGCAGTACGGTGCGGGCAAGGTGACCTGCGAACGCCTTGTCGCACAGGCCTTCCCGGAAGCGCACCTCATCGCCCGGGCCGGTCTGCTGGCCGGACCGGAGGACACCACCGACCGCACCGGCTACTGGTCGCTGCGTTTCGCCCATCCGTCCCGCCCGGACGACAAGGTGCTCGTCCCCCACGTACCGGACGCGAAGGTGCAACTGATCGACGTCCGCGACCTGGCGAAGTGGCTGGTGCGCTGTGCGCAGGACGGCACGACCGGTGTCTTCAACGCGACCGGACCGTCCGTCCCGCTGCACGCCGTGCTCACGACCGCTCGTCGGGTCGCCGGACACACTGCGGATCTCGTTGCGGTGCCGCCGGATTGGCTGCAGGCGCACGCAGTTTCCCCGTGGATGGGTGAGCGCTCGTTACCGCTGTGGGTGCCCTGGCCCGAACTCGCCGGCATGATGAGCGTCGACGCCGGCGCGGCCCGGCAGGTGGGTCTGGAGGTGCGGCCGCTGGCCGACACCTTCACCGACACCCTCGCCTGGGAACTACAAGCGGGTCCGGGCCGGCCCAGGAATGCGGGTCTCTCCCCCGCCGACGAAGCCGATCTGATCACCACCCGGCTGCGCGAACGCTGAACGCGCCAACGGCCCGGCAACTGCGCGCTGCCGGGCAATCCACTCAGACGCGGATCAGTCCCTGTCAGTCCCGTCTCGGCGTTCCCGCCGCAGTTCTTCCCGACGCTCACGCGCTTGCTCCGCTCCGTGCTGGATTCCGCGCCGCGAGTACGGAACGGTCGCACCCCCGGCCGAAGCCGTCGTCGGGCGGCAGCGTCAGGCGAGCGAGTTGATCCAGGCCTGGTGCAGGGACGCGTACCGGCCGCCTTCACGGGTGATGAGGTCGCGTGGCGGACCGTCCTCCAGTACCTGCCCGTGTTCGAGAACGACTACCCGGTTGGCCACCTCGACCGTGGAGAGTCGGTGGGCGATGATCAGCGCGGTCCGGCCGGCCAGGATCGTCTGCAATGCCTGCTGCACCAGCCGTTCGCTGGGGATGTCGAGCGAAGAGGTGGCCTCGTCCAGGATCAGCACGTCGGGGTCGGCGAGGAACGCCCGCGCGAACGCGATGAGCTGCCGCTGGCCGGCCGACAGTCGTCCGCCGCGCTTGGCGACATCGGTGGCGAAGCCATCGGGCAAGGCGTCCACGAAGGTGTCGGCGCCGACGGCTGCGGCCGCTTCGCGCACCTGTTCGTCGGTCGCGTCCGGACGTCCGAAGCGGATGTTGTCGGCCACGGTGCCCTCGAACATGAAGTTCTCCTGGGTCACCATCACGACATGACGGCGCAGGTCGGTCTGCGACAGATCGCGCAGGTCGTGGCCGTCGAGCAGGACGCGTCCGGAATCGGGGTCGTGGAACCGGGCGATGAGCTTGGCGATCGTGGTCTTTCCCGCACCGGTCGTACCGACCAACGCGACGGTCTGTCCGGCCGGGACGCGCAGGTCGAGCCCGGGAAGCACCGGTCGTCCCTCGACGTAGGAGAAGTGGACGTCGTCGAACTCCACTTCGCCGCGGACGTCGGTGAGCTCGGTCGGCTGCTCCGGGTCTGCGATCGCCGGCTTCTCGTCGAGCACCACCGCGAGCTTCTCCAGCGCGGAGGTCGCGGACTGGAAGGTGTTGTAGAACTGCGTGATCTCCTGCATCGGCTCGAAGAACATCCGCAGGTAGAGCAGGAACGCGGTCAGCACGCCGATGGTGATCTCGCCGTGCATCGCCAGGTAGCCGCCGTACAGCAGCACCACGCCCGTCGTGAGGTTGCCGATCAGCTTCACGCCGGGCATGAAGATGGCGATCAGGCGCATGGTGCGGATGTTGATGTCGCGATAGCGGTCGGCGAGGTCACCGAAGATCTGCTGGTTGCGGGGTTCGCGACGGTAGGCCTGGACGGCCTTGATGCCGGTCATCGACTCCACGAACTGCACGATGACCAGCGCCGAGATCTCACGCACCAGTCGGTACGCCTTCGCCGACTCGCGGCGGAACCACAGTGACAGCGCGATCAGGAACGGGAAACTGATCAGGCACACCAGGCCCAGGCGCAGATCGAGGGTGACCAGCAGGATCGAGGTGCCGACCAGGGTGAGGACTGCGGTGATGAGGCCGTCGAAGCCGTTCTCCAGCATCTCCTGGATGGCTTCGACGTCACTGGTCGAGCGGCTGACCACCCGGCCGGAGGTGTACCGGTCGTGGAAGGACACGTCGAGCTTGCCGAAGTGCTTGAAGACGCGGCGGCGTAGTTCGAGCAGCACGTTCTGGCCGATGCGCCCGGACTGCAGGATGAACAACATCCGGAAGCAGCCCTGGAGAACCAGTGCGATCAGCAGGGCGATGACGACCTGGGTGAGCACGCTGGAGTCGCCGGAGCGCTGCAGCGGCGGCACTCCCTCGTCGACACCGATCTGCACCAGACGCGGCACGGCGAGGCGTGCTGCATTCTCGATGACGACGGCGACGCCGAGCACCGCGACGAGGCGGCGGTACGGACGAAGGAGGTCCCACAGCAGCGCCTTCGCCTGACCGCGTTCGGCGTTCTTCTCGACGTCGTCCTGCTGTTGTTCTGCCATCCGGCCACGCCAGGAGGCAGCTTCCTGTTCGATCGATTCGGGTGTGGTGCCGGCTGATTTCTGGTCGGTGTCGGTGCTCATCGGCGTCCCTCGCGATCGTCGTCCGATTCGACGTCACGGCTTCGGCCGACGAGGACCACCTCGTCGCGCGCCTCACGTCGGTCATCGGTCTGCCAGGGTTCGTCGTGCTCGAGATCGGGATCGAGTTCGTCGTCCGCCGCCAGTAGGTAGCGGTACGCGGGACGGTCGCCAACAACTCGGTATGAGATCCGACATGGGTGATCGTGCCGTGCTCGAGCAACGCCACCTTGTCGGCGAGCAGGACGGTCGAGGCACGGTGTGCGACAACGATTCCGGTCGCGTCGGCGAGCACGTGGCGCAAGGCTTCCTCGACCAAGGCCTCGGTGTGCACGTCGAGCGCGGACAGCGTGTCGTCGAGCACGAGGATGCGCGGATCGGCCAGCGCCGCACGGGCGAGCGAGAGCCGTTGCCGCTGCCCGCCGGACAGGCTCATCCCCTGCTCGCCGATGCGGGTGTCGAGGCCGAACGGCAGGTCTCGCACGAACTCCGCCTGAGCGACCTGGATCGCTGCGTCGATCTGTTGTGGCGTCGCGTCCGGGTTGCCGAGCGTGAGGTTCTCGCGGACCGACATCGAGAACAGCGTGGGATCCTCGAACGCCGTCGCAACGACCTTGCGCAACACCGGCAACGGAAGCTCGCGTACGTCGACGCCGTCGATCAACACGGCGCCTTCGGTGACGTCGCGCAGGCGCGGGATCAGTCCGGTGAACACCGACTTGCCCGAGCCGGTCGCGCCGACAAGGGCGACCGTCTCCCCCGGCTCGACCACCAGGTTCAGATGACGCAGCACCCATTCGTCACTGTCGGGGAACCGGAACCCTGCATCGCGCAGTTCGAGCCGGCCGCCGGTGATGCGGGTGTCGCTCGTGCCGCTCTCGACGGTGCGTGGCGTGTCGAAGATCTCGGCGACACGGTCTGCCGCGGTCACGGTCTCCTGCAGCATGGACAGCAGGAAGCCGAGGGCGGCGATCGGCCAGACCAGGTTGAGCATGAAGGTGATGAAGGCGACGAGTGTGCCGAGCGTGATGTCGCCGTTGCCGACGGCATGGGCGCCCATCGCGAGCACGATCACCAGCGTGGCGGTCGGGATGACTTCGAGCAGCGTCCAGAACCGCGACATGATCTTGACCTTGCGCAACTGGATCTCACGAAGTTCGGTCGCCTGGGTGTCGAATCGGTCGAACACGTACTGCTCGCGTCCGAACGACTTGACGACGCGAAGGCCGAGCGCTGCCTCCTCGACCTGTGTGGCGACGTTGCCGGTCTGGTCCTGAGCGGCACGGGAGGCCTTGCTGAACTGGCGCTCGTAGTGCAGGTTCGCGCCGACCACCGGCCCGATCGAGATCAGCACCACCAGACCGAGCGGCCAGTACATCCCGAGCAGGATCGCCGTGACGACCACGACCTGAATCACGTTGAGAATCAACAGGACCGACCCGAAGCCGATGAAGCGACGCATCATGCCGAGGTCGTTCATCACCCGGGAGAGCAATTGGCCCGACTGCCAGCTGCCGTGGAAGCTCATTGGCAGCACCTGCAGGCGCGCGTGCAGTTGCTGGCGGATGTCGTTCTCGACGCCGGTGCTCGCGGTCTGCACCAGCCACCGGCGAATCATCCACAGCGCCGCTTCGGCGACACCGAGAAGGAGAGCGCTGCCGCCGAGGATCCACAGACCGCGCTCGTCGTTGTGCGCGACCGGGCCGTCGATCACCGCCCGCGTCATCAGCGGGATCGCGATCGTGCTGCCGATGGAGGCCAGCGCGACGATGAACATGACGATCATCCGGGTGCGGTACGGGCGCAGGTACGGCAACAAGCGGACCAGCGCGTTGCCCCGCAGACCGGAGCGCCCGGGCGGGGAGATGCTGGGTTCGCTGAGGAGTTCGCCCGCGTCCGTCACCGATTCCGTCGAACGACCTGTGGTCCTGCGTGCTTCGACCGCCAAGAGCTGACGCGCCCCCTTCAAAATCATTAGGCGCCGAACTGTGCGCCGGTTCCGAAGTATGCCAGCCGGCATCGACAACCCACGGATCGTGACCAGGCTTCGGGCATCACGAAGCGACGGAAAGGATCTTCACCATCTCGTCGCGGCCCTTGTTCTTCGCGTGTTGCAGCGGCGTGACCCCGTCCTTGTCCGGACGAACGACACCGCCGCGCAGCTTCAGTCGGCCTGGGCGCTCAGCAGTGTCTGCAGCAGAGGTACGGGCAGGCGCCGAAAGGTGCGACGCTCGCGGCTGCGGTCGAGCACCGCCACCTCGAGCTGGTCGGCGGTGAGTTCTCGCGGATTACCTTCGGCATCGACACCGAGCAACCGCACCGCCAACTGCAGTGCGCCGCCGAGGTCGAGGGCGGGACGCCATTCCTGCTCCAGTCCGGCGGAGATCCGATCTGCGCCGCCGCCCATGGCGACGTACCCGTGCTCGTCCGCGACGGACCCGTCGTACATCAGGCGGTAGATCTGGTCGTCGTCCGCCGTCGCGCCGATCTGCGCGACCACGATCTCCACCTCGTACGGCTTCGACTCCTGGGTGAACACCGTGCCGAGCGTCTGCGCGTACGCGTTGGCCAGGCCTCGGGCGGTGACGTCGGAACGGTCGTAGGAGTACCCGCGCAGATCGGCGTACCGGACCCCGGCCACCCGTAGGTTCTCGAACTCGTTGTACTTGCCGACCGCCGCGAAGGCGATCCGGTCGTAGATCTCGGAGATCTTGTGCAGTGCTCGGCTGGGGTTTTCGGCGACGAACGCGATGCCGCCTTCATAAGCGAGCACGACCACCGCGCGCCCACGAGCAATTCCCTTGCGCGCGTAGTCGGCCCGATCCTTCATCAGTTGTTCGGGCGAGACGTAGAACGGCATGCTCATCGCTGTGCGTCCCCTTCCCTGCGGGCACGGACGACGGTCTCCACGACCGCCTCGATCTCGACATCGGTGACGAACCGCGAGCCTTCGGCGTCGAGGATCGCGATGTTGGGCCAGATGCGCCGGCCGGGGTCGGGACCACCGGTTGCGGAGTCGTCGTCGGCGGCGTCGTACAGCGCCTCGACGATCACCCGCACGGCGTCATCCTGACTCATCCCCGAGCGCCAGAGCTTCTTCAGAGCGCCGCGGGCGAACAACGACCCCGAGCCGACCGAGTGGTACTGGTGCTCCTCGTAGCAACCGCCGGTGACGTCGTAACTGAACATGCGGCCCTTGCCGGTGTCGAGATCGAACCCGGCGAACAGCGGTACGACCGCCAGCCCCTGGATCGCCATGCCGAGGTTGCCGCGAATCATCGAGGCGAGCCGATTCGCCTTGCCCTGCAACGAAAGTCGGTCTCCCTCGATCTTCTCGTAGTGTTCGAGTTCGACCTGGAACAGGCGCACCATCTCGATCGCGACACCGGCGGTGCCGGCGATGCCCACCGACGAGTAGTCGTCGGTGAGGAAGACCTTCTTCATGGTGTGGCTGGCGATGAGGTTGCCCATCGTGGCGCGCCGGTCACCGGCGACCAGCACGCCACCGTTGTAGGTGAGCGAGACGATCGTCGTGCCGTGCGGAGCGTCCACCTGCACACTCGAGGGCGCATGGGTCGAGTCGGGCATCAGCGTCGGGGCGTAGGCCTGCAGGAACTCGGTGAACGACGAGGATCCCGGGGCGAAGTACGCGGCCGGCAGTCGTCCGCTCGGGTCCGCGGTCACTGGCCGCCCTTCTGGACGAACCCGCGCACGAACTCTTCGGAGTTCGCCTCGAGCACGCCGTCGATCTCGTCGAGGACACTGTCGATGTCGCCGGTCTGAACCTGCGGTGCAGCGGGTGCGGGTGGCGGCGTCTCCTGCGCCGGGTCGCCGTCGCGGCGCTGGGGGTTGATGCGTTCCTGTGCCATGACACCGTCTTTCCTCGCGCGTACTGAACTACGTCCACCCTAACCGCGTGGCGGCGAGGCGGCCCGGTAGTCCGCGGTTACTGTGTCGCACATGCGTACAAGGGGTATGAAGAGGGCGCGTGTGACGGTCGCCGCGGCATTCGCCGCGTCCGTGATTCTGGGCGGTTGCGCCCTGGGTGGTTCCGATTCCGGAACCTCAGGAGACGGTGGGAGCCGAAGTGATGGATCCAGCGCACGTTCCGGTAGTTCAGGAAGCCCCGGGAGTGATGGCGAGACCGCGCAGACAGGGGCCGACCGCCTCACGATCGCCTTCAGCGGCGACGACATCCCCCAGGAAGATCCCATCAAGGCCGCCAAGGCGCAGAGCAAGGACGGCGGTTACGACTTCAAGGCTCTGATGGCCGATGCCAAGCCGTTCACCGAGTCCGCCGACCTCGCCATCTGCAACATGGAGGCCGCGCTGTCCCCTGACAACACCAACCTCACGAAGGGGTTGCGGCACAACGGTCCTCGCGAGTTCGCCGAAGCGATGGCGTGGATGGGCTACGACGGCTGCAGCACCGCGAACAACCACACCTTCGATGCCGGCGTGAAGGGTCTCGCCGATACACGAACGGTGATGGCGGACCACGGTCTGAAGGCCGCCGGACCCGGACCGGACGCGAACACACCGGGTCAACCGGCCATGTACGACGTCAAGGGCGTCAAGGTCGCCCACCTCGCCTACAGCTACACCCTCGACAACTTCGCCGGCGGCAGCGACCTGTGGGTTCCGGACGAGGCGATCTGGATGAAGGAGGCGATGTGGAAACGCAAGAAGGCGAGCGGGATCATCGCCGACGCCGTCGCCGCACGGAAGTCCGGTGCTCAGATCGTGCTCGTCTCGATGCACTGGGGCAACGCGAACGATCACGCCCCCACACCGGCCATGGTCGAGACCGCGAACGAGCTCATGCAGTCGGGTTCGGTGGACACGATCATCGGAAACCACGCCCACGTCGTCCAGAAGTGCGAGCGGGTCAACGGGAAGATGGTCTATTTCGGCCTCGGCAACCAGATCTCCGACCAGGGCGTGAACTGGGGCTTCCCGGACGCCACCCAGGACGGCGTCATGGTCAAGGTCAGTTTCGAGCGCGGTGACGACGGCAAGTGGACACAGCCCAAGGCCGTCTTCCAACCCACCCGGGTCGCCCGTACGGCCGGCTACTTCGTTCGCCTGGTCACCGCGGACTCCAACAAGGTGTCCTACGAGCGCACCAGCAGTCTGATCAAGGGGCCGGGCAACTCGTGCAATCTGTCGCCCGCGAGTTGAAGCGCTCCGTCAGTCGGTGAGCAGCGTCCGCAGCAGTTCGTCCGCGCTGCCGGCCCGGTCGAACAGTGCGCCGACATGTTGCTGGGTGCCGCGCAGGGGTTCGAGCATCGGCACCCGCTGCATCGTGCATCGCTCAGGGACGTCGAAGATGACCGAGTCCCACGAGGCTGCGGCGATGTTCTCGCCGAACTGACGGACGGCGCGTCCGCGGAAGTAGGCACGGGTGTCGGTCGGCGGGTTGTTCACCGCCGCCTCGACGTCCGCCGCCGAGATGAGTTCGTCGAACCGGCCGCTCGCGGCGAGCTTGTGGAAGATCCCCTTGTCGGCCCGTACGTCACTCCACTGAATGTCGATCGCCCGCATCTTCGGGTCACTCCATTCCAGCCCGCGGTTCCGATACCCCTGCAGCAGCTGAAGTTTCGCAACCCAATCAACCTCGCGGGCCGCCGACATCGGGTCGTCGGCGAGCTTGTCGAGCACCTGCTGCCACCGGTCGAGCACCTCCACGGTCTCGCTGTCGAGGTCGTCGCTGCCCAACCAGTCACGCACCATCTGCAGGTAGGCGTACTGGATCTCCAGTGCGGTGAGTTCGCGGCCGTCCTCCAACCGCACCGAGGTGCGCAGCGTCGGGTCGTGCGAGATCGCCTGCAGCGCGGCGACCGGCTCCTGCAGGGCGAGATTTTGCGTCACCGCCCCGGCTTCGATCACCCCGAGCACCAGGCTGGTCGTGCCGAGCTTGAGAAAGTTCGCGACATCGCAGTGGTTGGCGTCGCCGATGATGACGTGCAACCGGCGGTACTTCTCGGTGACCGCGTGCGGCTCGTCACGGGTGTTGATGATCGGACGCTTCAGCGTCGTCTCCAGGCCGACCTCGGTCTCGAAGAAGTCGGCCCGCTGCGACAACTGGAATCCGGCACGCTGTGATTCGGTGCCGATTCCGACCTTGCCCGAACCGCAGACGACCTGACGTGAGACGAAGAACGGGATGAGGCCACTGACGATGTCGGCGAAGGGCGTCAGGCGCCGCATCAGGTAGTTCTCGTGCGTTCCGTAGGACGCGCCCTTGCCGTCGGTGTTGTTCTTGTAGAGGTTGAGCGGCGGCATGCCAGGCTGGTTCAGCAGCCTGGCCGCCTCGCGCATCACGAGTTCACCGGCGCGGTCCCAGATGACCGCGTCCCGTGGCCCGGTGACCTCCGGCGAGCTGTATTCCGGGTGGGCGTGGTCGACGTACAAGCGTCCACCGTTGGTCAGCACGACGTTCGCCATCGTCGGATCTTCCTCGTCGGTGAGCTGACTCGGATCGGCGAACTCGCGGTCCATCGCGAACCCGCGGGCGTCCTGCAACGGCGCCTCGTCGGCGTAGTCCCAGCCCGTCTGTCCCGAGCGAAGTCCCACCGATCGGGCGTACGCGGTGACGACCCGCCCGGACATCAGCATCGGATTCGCGGACGGGTCCCCCGGCTGCGAAATGCCGTACTCGGTCTCGATACCCATCACCCGGCGCACGCTCATGGGCCCAGCCTATGAGCCGAGGCTGTGTCGCACCCCGTGGTGTCCGTGCCCGGCAGCGATACTGCTGCCATGTCCCGAACGACCTGGTCCGACACCGCCGGCATGCCGTTGCGTACCCGTGCCCTGTGCTTCGGCTTGGCGCGCCTGCAGCGCACCACCTTGTCGGAGATGAGCCTGGAACAGATCGCAGCGTCCCGAGCCCTCTCCCCCGCGCCGAAGTTCCCTGCCTCGCTCATCATCGGCTCGGTGACCAAGGGCGTGTCGATCGACGAATTCAGCATGGCCGGACGCGACGGGCACGACATCACCGTGCGCCGCTACCGCACCCGCCGCCACACCGACCGCGTGCTGCTGTACATCCACGGCGGTGGGTGGGTACGCGGGCGTCCGCGGGACTACGACTCGATGCTGTCAATGCTCGCCGACCGGGCCGACTGCACCGTGCTCGCACCGGACTACCGCAAGGCTCCGGAGCACAAAGCGCCTGCGGGACTGCACGATTCGCTGGACGTCTTCGACTGGTTGTCGCACGGTCCGGCCGAGTGCGGCACGGATGAGCCGCGCGTCGTCGTCGGCGGTGACAGCGCCGGCGGTAACCTCTCGGCGCTCGTCGCGATCCACGCCCGCGACCACAACCGCGAACTGCTGGGACAAGTGCTGATCTACCCGGCGACCGACCTGTCGATCGTGCACGAGATGCGCCGAGCGCCCGCACTGACCGGAGGCGACATGGACCGCTACAAGGAGCTGTACCTCGAGGGCACCGGTCTGCGGGACACCGACCCCACCTTGTCGCCGGCGCGTGCCGACCTGCGCGGTCTGGCGTCTGCTCTGGTGCAGACGGCGGACCGTGACCCGCTGGCCCAGGAAGGGATCGATTTCGCCCGGATGCTCGAACGCGCCGGGGTCCGGGTGCGCCTCACCCGGTACTACGGCGTCCCGCATGGCTTCCTCAACATGCCCGGCGCGACCAGCTGCGGCCACCAGGCACGGATGGAGATTGCCGACCAGCTGAACGACTGGTGGGTGCGATGAGCGCCGAGGTGGCCCGCCACAGGACGGCGCGCTGGTACCTGCTCGCACTCGACGTCTTCGTCGTGACGGTCTTCGCGGCCATCGGACGCCGGACTCACGGTGAGGCAAATCCTCTTGTGGGAGTGCTGGATACGGCGTGGCCGTTCCTGCTCGGCATGGTCGCCGGCTGGGTGGTCGCGTACTACAACTGGGACCGCCGCGTGCCGGTGCATGTCCCGGCCGGGGTTGCGATCTGGGTCTGCGCGATCGCGATCGGCATGCTGGTGCGGCGGATCATGGGCGACGGTACGGCGCTTGCTTTCGTCGTCGTCGCGACCCTGTTCGTCGGCGCCGGATTGATCGGCTGGCGCCTCATCCGGACGCTGGTGCTCAGGCGGGGCTGACGCTCCGGTCTTGACGCGTCTTCAACGCTCCGGCAACGACGTCCGCAGCGGCGGGCCAGTCGAGCGGCAACGGGGTCACTCCGCGCACGGCCGGTCCGTTCACCGCTCCGCCGCCGATGAAGACCTTGGTGACGGTGCTCAGTTCGCGCAGGCGGTCGCTGTGCAGCAGCAACGGGCCGGGGCGAGTGCCGGTGAGGATGCAGGCGTCCGCGCAGACCGCTCGCACGGCGGCCAGGATCGCGGTCCACGGCGTGTCCGCACCCAGGACGACGGGCTGCCAACCGCGGTCGCGCAGCATGAGCCCGAACAGGTGCGCCGGAAGGTCATGCAGTTCCCCGGGCGGACAGGCGAGCACGATCTTGCCGTGGACGGGGCCACTGCCCTTGCGCCGGAACTCCCCGATGACATTGCGGATGATCTGTGATCCGTGGTGCTCGTGGGCGACGCTGAGCGTGCCGTTCTCCCACATCTCCCCAATGATCCCCAGGACAGGCACGAGCAATTCCGCGACCACCGCGTCATTGCCGCGCGCACTCTGGAAATCGACGATGTGCCCGCGCATCCGGGCGGCGTCCAGGCCCATGACCGCGTCGAAGACGTCTCGCTGCGGGTCGGTCATCCGATCCACCCGTGAGTTCGTCTGTTCGATCAAGGAGGGCACCACTCTCGCGTCGGTGTACCAGCCGAGGCAGGCACGTGAGTTCTTTGCCGAACTATCTTTTCACAGAGACGTCCCGGAGGCCGACTGATTACGAACTTCGCGCCTCAGTGGCCAAACAGAGCAGACAGACCCGAACGTGCGCCGTCGGCGTCGAATCGCGCCTCGACCCGGCGCAGTACGGCGGGCGTCGGCAGCACGTGCATGAACATCAGCACCAGGCTGATCAGGGCGGCAGGGATGTAGCTGAGGATGTTGCCCTGCAACGCGATGGTCAGCGCAAGCGCGAGGATCGCCGGCCCCTCCGCCAAAGCGAATCGCAGCATCATCCCGGGGCGGTACGCGTTGAGCACGGTGTTCGCATCCGGGCGGGCGCCGACCGGGAACGGCTTCTCCGGATAACCGGCGATCTGTATCGCGACTGCGGTCAGCACCGCGACCACCACACCGAGCAGCGTCGCAACCAACTGGAAGTCGTTCTGCCCCGTCACGACGGCGACGACGATCCCGAAGGCGACGATCGCGGCACAGAGCGAGAACGCCATGATCCGCAGCGCCTGAGCCCCCGGGTGCACAACTCCGTTGCCATTGGCGGACAACGGTTTTCCGTCGATGAAGGCTTGTTGCTGTGGGTGCTGGTCGCCGTGATTCACGCGATCTCCTGTACTTGTTCGACTGCCGGCGTCCTCAGAGGTACTGGCCGGTGGTGGCGACCGAATCGATCGCCTTGGCGGATCCGCCGCCGGTCTTGCCGTCGATCAGAGTGCGGATGTAGGTGATCCGTTCCCCCTTCTTGCCCGAGATGCGCGCCCAGTCGTCCGGGTTGGTGGTGTTGGGCAGGTCTTCGTTCTCCTTGAACTCCACGACGCAGCTCTGCAACAGGTGCTCGACCCGGATGCCCTTGACGCCGGTCGTGAGCTGATCCTTGATCGCCATCTTCTTGGCCCGGTCGACGATGTTCTGCACCATCGCGCCGGAGTTGAAGTCCTTGAAGTACAGGACCTCCTTGTCGCCGCTGGCGTAGGTGACCTCAAGGAAGCGGTTCTCATCGACCTCGGCGTACATCCGCTCAACGGTCGCCTGGATCATCGCGTCGACCGCGGCCTGCTTGTCACCACCGTGCTCGGCCACGTCGTCGGGGTGCAGCGGCAGCGTCGCGGTGAGGTACTTGCTGAAGATCTCGTGGGCGCTCTGGGCGTCCGGCCGTTCGATCTTGATCTTCACGTCCAGACGTCCGGGACGCAGGATGGCCGGGTCGATCATGTCCTCACGGTTGGAGGCACCGATGACGATGACGTTCTCGAGTTTCTCCACGCCGTCGATCTCCGCGAGCAGCTGCGGCACGACGGTTGTCTCGACGTCGGAGCTCACGCCCGAACCGCGGGTACGGAACAACGACTCCATCTCGTCGAAGAACACCACCACGGGCGTGCCGTCCGAGGACGCCTCACGGGCGCGCTGGAAGATCAGCCGGATGTGCCGCTCGGTCTCACCGACGTACTTGTTGAGCAGTTCCGGACCCTTGATGTTCAGGAAATAGCTCTTGGTCCGGTCCTGACCGGTCTTCTCGGCCACCTTGCGCGCCAACGATGCCGCGACCGCCTTGGCGATCATCGTCTTTCCACAGCCGGGAGGGCCGTACAGCAGCACGCCCTTGGGCGGACGGAGCGCGTGCTCACGGAACAGGTCGGCGTGCAGATAAGGCAACTCGACCGCGTCCCGGATCTGCTCGATCTGGCCGGTGAGCCCACCGATGTCCTCGTACTGGATGTCGGGCACTTCCTCCAACACCAAATCGGCCACCTCGGCCTTGGGGATACGTTCGAAGACGAAGTTCGTGCGTGCGTCCAGCAGCAGCGAGTCGCCCACCCGGATGCGTTCGTCCTTGAGCGCAGCCGCCACCCGGCAGACCCGCTCCTCATCGCCGTGCAGCACGACGAGCACCCGGTCCTCGCCGAGGAACTCCTTGCACTGCACGAGTTCGCCGACGTTCTCATAGCCCAGCGTCTTGACCACGTTGAGGGCTTCGTTGAGTACGACCTCGCGTCCCGGGACCAGGTCGGTCTGCTCGATCGTCGGGCTGACCGAGACGCGCATCTTGCGCCCGGACGTCAGGATGTCGACGGTGTCGTCGGATCGTTCGAGCACCACGCCGAAGGAGGCCGGCGGTTGGGCGAGGCGGTCGATCTCACCCTTGAGCGACACGATCTGTTCGCGCGCGTCCTTCAGGGTGCGCACCAGCCGCTCGTTCTGTGTCGACAAAGTCGCCTGTGCCGACTGCAGCTGGCGGATCGTCTGTTCGAGATCGAGCCGCTGGGTCGGGTTGGTGACGCGCGTCCGCAGGGCCTCGACCTCGGCGCGCAGACTCTGCATCTCGTCGTACTGCGGGTTCTGACCGGTGGGGCGTTGGTCGGACACGTCACTCTCCTTCGACAGACGGCTCCGGCTTCGACCCTAACCGCCGGGACGCTCCTGGTCCGATTGCTGCTCACTGAATGAACGCGCCAGCTTGCGGACCTTCTTGTCCGAGACCGGCCGCTCCCCCACGTCTTCCGGGCTCCACTCGCCCGACGGCATGACGGCCTGGACGTCGGCTTCGTCGTAACCGTCCGCGGCACCCTTGCTCGGGCGACGCTTGCGCACCGGCGGGGTGACCCCCGGAGCGAGGCGGCGGGTGGAGATGAGGAAGCCGGTGTGGCCGTGCATCCGGTGCTCCGGACGCACCGCGAGACCTTCGAGGTGCCAGCCGCGAACGAGCGACTCCCACGCTTGCGGCTCGGTGAAACCGCCGTGGTCGCGCATCGCCTCGGCCGTGCGGGACAACTGCGTCGCGGTCGCGACGTAGCAGATGAGCAGTCCACCCGGCGCCAAGGCATCGCCGACCACGCCGAGGCAGTCCCACGGCGCGAGCATGTCGAGCACCACGCGGTCGACGGTGCCGTTCTCGACGGTCTGCGGGAGTGCGTCGACCAGATCGCCGACGGTGATCGACCACCCGGGATGCGGGGCACCGAAGAAGGAGTTGACGTTGCCCTTCGCGATCTGCGCGAAGTCATCGCGCCGCTCGAAGGAGTACAGACGTCCCTGGTCGCCGACCGCGCGCAGCAACGACATCGACAGCGCACCCGAGCCGACGCCGGCCTCGACGACCGTCGCGCCCGGGAAGATGTCACCCATGGTGACGATCTGACCGGCGTCCTTGGGGTAGACGACGGCGGCCCCGCGAGGCATCGACAGCACGAAGTCAGGCAGCAGCGGCCGCAACGCGAGGTACTCGACGCCGGCGGTGTTGGTGATTGTGGTGCCGTCCGGGCGGCCGATCAGATCGTCGTGCGCGAGGTACCCACGGTGGGTGTGGAACTGCTTGCCCGTGCCGAGCGTGATCGTGTGCATCCGACCTTTCGGATCGGTGAGTTGGACGCGTTCGCCCTCGGTGAAGGGCCCGCGGCGCAGGTCGGCACCGAGCGGGCCGTCCGTGGTCGCCGGGACGCTGTCGGTGCTGCTTTCAGGGGCGTCGGTCATGAGGCGCAAGTCTAGGTCGCACCGGCTGGTGCTCCGAACCGGCGAACGGGTCAGCGGACGGCGGAGCGCACCGCAGCGATGAGTTCGTCGCGCTCGATCCAGCCCACCGGGCGTCCGTCCGGTGCCAGCACGACGGTGCGCTCGGCGACTTCGCCGTGCCTCGCGGCGTTGTCGACCAGCTTGGAAAGGTCGTGTTCGGCGTCCTCGTCGTGTTCCAGGCGTACCACCCAGGGTCCGGACGGTTTGAGCATCAGCGCGGAAGCCGGGGTGGCCGCTCGTTGGTCGAGCGGCACCATCATCGCGCTCCCGGCCGGAACGAAGCCCTCGGGCTCACCGTTCGGCGCCATCAGGACGGTGTCGTACGGCGGCAGGTGCTCGACCGCGATGTCGTACGGGGCCGCCGACAACGGACGCAGGATGTCGCGCAGCGCGACCGACCCGAGCTGGCTGCTGACGTTGCCCCGGTTGATCGCCGCGGACGCCCCGAACCACATGAAGGACGCGATGAGCGCGATCCAGATCGTGCCGATGAGGGACAACGGACGGCCCTGCACCATGGGCCAGACGATGAGGACCGCGATGACGGCCAGCGTCACCAGACGTCCGCACCAGCCGGCGACGACCGTCCCCTTGTTTCGGTTGCCGGTGGCGGCCCACACACCCGCTTCGACCAGGTGGCCGCCGTCGAGGGGGAAGCCGGGCAGGAGATTGAACGCCGCCACCAGGCCGTTCGCCCAGGTGAACGCAACGACCAGCAGGCGGGCGACATCCGGCAGATCGAGTTGCAGTACACCGAATCCGATGAGTGCGAGCAGCGCATTGGACAGCGGGCCTACTGCCGCGACAATCGCGCTGCTGCCGGCGGTGCGGCCTTCCTTGGTGAAGGAGGTATGGCCACCCCAGAGGTCGGCGACGATCTGGTGCACCTCGAACCCGCGCCATTGTCCGGCCAGCGCGTGCGCAGCCTCGTGGACAAGGACGGAGATGAGCAGACCGACGACGTACGCGAAGGCGACGACGTAGGCAGTGGTCCCGAGTTCGGGCAGTGCCCGCTGCACCTGTGGACCGAAGGTGAACACGATGACGACCGCGATGAGCACCCAACTGCGTCCGATGAACACCGGCACTCCGCGCAGCGATCCGATCTTGAGACCGGGGGCCGGCTGCGGGGTCTGCGTCATGGACGAAGGTTAACCGTCGGCTCTGTGCGCCTCCGAATCCAGTTGCGCGACGGTCGAGCCTGACCGATGTCGCTGGGTTGAGCCTGACCGACATCGCTGGTTGAGCCCGACGCCCGAGGAACGAGGGCATCGGTGCCGAAACCACCGGGACGCGACACGACGGCGGCCTCGCTTTCGGAAACCTCCTGTTTGGTCGATCGCGGCACGGCACGAATTCGCCGACGGAGGTTGTCGGTGGTCCCGCCTAGAGTCTTTCGTATGGCCCTTAGCTACGAGTTCTACGAACCGGTCTCACCGGTGGAATTCGTTCTGCTGCAATCACTTTCAGATCAGAAACAGCGGCTGTTGAATCAGCTTCTGAACGCTTTGGGTTCACCTGCGGAGATGCTGACGTTCGCGAACCGGATGTCCCGTGAGGCGTTCTACCGGCTCGATGCCGACGCCGTGCGCAACGCCGGTGGCATCAGCACCGCTCGGCCCGTCGATGTCGACGACCACCGGATGCTCGAAGAAGCCGTGAAAGGCTCCACCCAGTTGGCATCCACCTCGCAAGCCGTGCAGGCCATGGCCATGGCTCGGTACGCCGCGATCGACGAAGAGTTGGTCAATTCCGACACCGGGGTCACCGCGAAGGTCGAACACCCGCTCGGTCATCAGGCGTCGTTTGCCGACACCGACCTGGCGGCTGCCTGTCAGATGGCACCCCGCACCGCGTCGAGCAAGATGAGCAACTCCATCGATGCGTGCACCAAAACTCCCGGGTTGCTGGCTGCTGCGGTGGAAGGAGAGATTCCTTTCTGGAAGGTGTCGCTCGTTGCGTCGGAACTGGTGAACGCCTCACCCGAAACCTCCCACCGGGTCGAGCAGCACCTGCTCGACGCGAAAGGCTTCGACACCTGGGGTTACCTGAAGGTGAAGAGCGCCGCGCGGGCACTGGTGACGCAGTGGGAGGCCGAGGCTGCGAAGAAGGTACGGGTCAAGGAAGCCAAGGACGCCACCGGTGTGTGGGTTCGTCCCTCCGACATTGCCGGGATGGCGGAGTTGTGTGCCGTCGGGCCGGCCGACCAGATCGCCCGCATCTACGGAGCCGTGGACCAACTCGCTGATCAACGCGCCAAGAACCCGACCGCACGTGAGGGCAGCGACCCCGATGAATCGAAGCCGACGCTCGGACAACTGCGCCTCGGCGCGCTGCACGACCTCGTCACCCAAGGTGCTGACGTGACCTACCAGGTCGTCATCCAGGTCCCTGTGGTTCGTGAGGAACAAGCCGCCACGGCTGCAACGAAACGTGCCACCGACGACCCGGAGCACGAGGCCGAGGCGTCCCCGGACGACGGGTCACCCCCACCCGGACAATCCACCTCATCCCCGCGAGGTCCTGATGACTCCAAGCAGGCCGCCGACACTGGTGGCCCCGAATCCGGCTTAACGACAACCGAATCGGACCACTGCAACACAACGGGGTGGGCACGCATCGCCGGGATCGGGTTCATCCCACCCGAAGTCCTCGACGCGTTGATCGAGCAGTTCGGTTGCCGCCTGACCCGAGCACTGGTCGACGCCGACACCGGAGTCACCTGCGAGACCTCGACGACCGCGTACGAGCCCACGCCGCGGATGAGGGAGTTCGTCCAACAACGCGACCAGACCTGCCGGTTCCCCATGTGCACCAGGACCGCCATCAGGTGCGACATCGACCACGTCATCGAATGGCCCCAGGGACCCACCGCCGGGCACAACCTCGCCGCACTCTGTCGCCACCACCACGACGCAAAGACCAAGAAGCACTGGGACTACCAAATGAGCGACGACGGAGTCTGCACCTGGACCTCCCGCACCGGCCGCACATACGTCACCTACCCCGACTGCGTACACGACGCCTCGTAGGTCCCAGCCTGTCGGAGCCGGGGCTGAGTGTCGGTGGGGCTGTCTAGGGTCATACCCATGCAGGACGGCATGATGACTGATTCAAGGATTGGCGATCATCCGGTGACACGTGTGAAACGAGCGATCTCGCCGAGCCGCGCGGCCGACTACATGCAATGTCCGCTGCTGTACCGCTTCCGCGTCATCGACCGGCTGCCCGAGCCACCGTCCGCCGCGGCCGCTCGCGGCACCCTCGTCCACGCCGTGCTGGAACGACTCTTCGATGTCGAGGCGGCCGATCGGACGCTCGAGCATGCCCACTCTCTGCTCGCACCGCAGTGGGAGGCGCTCGTCGAGAGCGAGCCCGAACTTGCGTCCCTGGTCGACGGTGAGCTCGGCGACTGGCTGCGTCCGGCCCGCACGCTGGTCGAGAAGTGGTTCGCGCTCGAGGATCCGACCCGTCTCGAACCGGCCGAGCGGGAGCTCTATGTCGAAGCCGAGGTCGACGGGCTCACCCTGCGCGGCTACGTCGACCGCCTCGACGTCGCACCGACGGGTGAGATGCGGGTGGTCGACTACAAGACCGGCCGCTCGCCGTCCGCACTGTTCGAAGCCAAGGCGCTGTTCCAGATGAAGTTCTACGCCTTGGTGCTGTGGCGCACCCGGGGCGAGATCCCCCGCCTGCTGCAACTGGTCTACCTCGGCAACGGGGAGATCGTCCGCTACTCCCCCGACGAGCGCGAACTGCTGGCGACCGAACGCAAGATCAAGGCGCTCTGGGACGCCATCGCGCGGTCGGCGAGCACCGGCGACTGGCGTCCGTCCCGTTCACGCCTGTGCTCCTGGTGCAGTCATCAGGCGCTGTGTCCGGAGTTCGGTGGCACCGCGCCACCGCTGCCTGCACTCGCAGCGGAACGCGCAGTTGATCCCGCGTATGCCGGTGAGCCGGAGGTAGGTCAGGACTGAGTCGTGCGGCTCCACAATGACTCGATGGTCTCCCCGGCCAGCGTCGCGACCTTCACCGCACCGATCTCGTCCGGCACGTCGACGATGTGTGGCACCGCGATCGTCCGGGCTCCGGCGGCGACAGCCGAGCGCGCACCGGTCGGCGAATCCTCCACCGCCAGACAGTGGCTGGGATCGACCCCGAGTGCCTCGGCGGCGACGAGGTAGGGCTGCGGATGCGGCTTGCCGTGCTCGACCACGTCCCCGGTGACGACCGCACCGAACGTGCCCGTGGGCAGTTCGTCCACCATCACCCGCGCGAAGGACTCGTACGACATCGTCACCAAGGCATTGGGAATCCCTTGTGCCACAGCCTCTTTCAGCAACTCAGCGGCACCGGGACGCCACGGGATGTGCTCGTGCATCTGCCTGATCACCGACTCCAGGAGGGTGTCGACGATCTCCTCGTCGGGTAGTGTCACCGGCGAGTTCTCCCTGATCATCTGCGCTGACACCACGAGCGGGTTACCGACGAGTTGGTGCGCCAACTCATCGGTCCACACACCACTGAACGAGGCGACAAGTTCACGCTCGGCGTTCATCCAGTACGGCTCGGTGTCGACCAGCGTGCCGTCCATGTCCCACAGAATCGCTTCCGGCATCTCTGCCATCACGATCAGTCCTCCGGTTCGTAGCCGAGGTTGGGCGAGAGCCACTTCTCGGCCTGCTTCAGCGTCCAGCCCTTGCGCTGCGCATACGACTCCACCTGGTCACGGTTGATGCGTCCGACCACGAAGTACTGCGAATCAGGATGGGAGAAGTACCAGCCCGAGACGGACGCGCCCGGCCACATGGCCATCGACTCGGTGAGTTCGATGCCGGTCTGGTTCTTCACGTCGAGCAGTTCCCAGAGGGTCGCCTTCTCCGTGTGGTCGGGGCAAGCGGGGTAGCCGGGGGCAGGACGGATGCCGCGGTACCTCTCGGCGATCAGGTCCTCGTTCGATAGCGTCTCGTCGGCCGCGTAACCCCACAGTTCGTGACGCACGACCTCATGCATCCGCTCGGCGAAGGCCTCGGCCAGGCGGTCGGCGACCGATTCCAGCAGGATCGCGCTGTAGTCGTCGATCGCGTCCTTGAACTCCTTGATCTTGTCGCCTGCGCCCAGGCCTGCGGTGACCGCGAAACCGCCGATGTAGTCGTGCAGGCCGGAGTCCTTGGGGGCGATGTAGTCGGCCAGGGACTTGTTCGCGACACCTTCACGGTGCTGCCCCTGCTGGCGCAGGTGGTGCAGCATCGTGCGGATCTCACCCCGCGACTCGTCGGTGTAGACCTCGATGGAGTCGCCGACGGAGTTGGCCGGGAAGAACCCGACGACGCCGGACGCCTCGAGCCAGTTCTCGGCCTCGATCTTGTCGAGCATCGCGTTCGCCTCGTCGTACAGCTTGCGCGCGGTCTCCCCCGTCGCCGGGTTGTTGAGGATGTCGGGGAAGCGTCCCTTCATCTCCCAGGCGTTGAAGAACGGCTGCCAGTCGATGTACTTGCGCAGCGTGGCGATCGGGTAGTTGCGCACCACCTTGGTCCAGCTGCGGATCTGCCCGTGCACCTGGTCGTTACCGGTGGCCTCGTCCTGCTGCAGCAACATGTGCGGACGCTGCGGCTGGTAGTTCGACCAGTCGATCGGGGGACGCTTGGCCATCGCCTGTTCGTAGGAGATCAGCGGGCGGTCGTTCTTCTTCGCCGCGTGGCGCTGCCGGATCGACTCGTAATCACGCTCGACCTCGTCCAGGAAAGGTTGCTTGCGAGTGTCGGACAGCAGCGCGGACGCCGTCGGCACCGAACGCGAGGCGTCCTTCACCCACACGACCGGTCCGTGGTATTTCGAGGTCACGCGGACGGCGGTGTGTGCCTTGGACGTGGTCGCGCCGCCGAGCAACAGCGGGATGTCGAACCCCTGTCGCTCCATCTCCTGCGCGACACCGACCATCTCGTCCAGCGAGGGAGTGATCAGACCCGACAGGCCGATGATGTCGGCGTTCTCCGCCTTCGCGGTCTCCAGGATCTTGGCGGTGGGCACCATCACGCCGAGGTCGACGACGTCGTAGTTGTTGCACTGCAGCACCACACCGACGATGTTCTTGCCGATGTCGTGCACATCGCCCTTGACCGTCGCCATGACGATCTTGCCCTTGGCGCGCACCGCGTCGCCCGGCTTCTTCTCCGCCTCGATGTACGGAATCAGGTGTGCGACAGCCTTTTTCATCACGCGCGCCGACTTCACGACCTGCGGCAGGAACATCTTGCCGGCACCGAAGAGGTCTCCGACGACGCCCATGCCGTCCATCAGCGGGCCCTCGATGACGGCCAGTGGCCGCTCCCCCGCCTCGGCGAGCTCGACCCGCATCTCCTCGGTGTCGGCGACGACATACTCGTCCATGCCCTTCACCAACGCGTGCGTGATGCGTTCGCGTACAGGAAGATTGCGCCACTCGAGGGCCGCGCTGTTGTCGACCGGGCCGGCTTCCTTGTTGTGCTCGGCCGCGATCTCCAGCAGCCGCTCCGTGGAGTCGGGACGTCGGTTGAGCACGACGTCCTCGATGCGCTCCTTGAGTTCGGGATCGATCTGGTCGTAGACGACCAGTGCGCCGGCGTTGACGATTCCCATGTCCATGCCCGCTTCGATGGCGTGGTACAGGAACACCGCGTGGATCGCCTCGCGCACCGGGTTGTTGCCGCGGAAGCTGAACGAGACGTTCGAGACACCGCCGGAGACCAGGGCTCCGGGCAAGTTCTGCTTGATCCAACGGGTGGCCTCGATGAAGTCGACGCCGTAGTTGGAGTGCTCCTCGATACCCGTCGCGACCGCGAAGATGTTCGGGTCGAAGATGATGTCCTCGGCCGGGAAACCGATCTCCTGCGTGAGGATCTCGTACGCCTTGGAACAGATCTCCTTGCGACGCTCGATGGTGTCGGCCTGTCCCTCCTCGTCGAAGGCCATGACCACCACGGCGGCGCCGTACTTACGGCACAGGCGGGCCTGTTCGATGAACGGTTCCAGGCCCTCCTTCATCGAGATCGAGTTGACGATGGGCTTGCCCTGTACGCAGCGCAGACCGGCCTCGATGACACTCCACTTGGACGAGTCGATCATCACCGGGACGCGGCTGATGTCGGGCTCGGAGGCGATCAGCTTGCAGAAGCGATCCATCGCCTCGATGCCGTCGATCATGCCTTCGTCCATGTTGATGTCGATGACCTGTGCGCCGGCCTCGACCTGCTGACGCGCCACGTTCAGTGCGGTCGGGTAGTCGCCGTCCTTGATCAACTTGCGGAAACGCGCCGAACCGGTGATGTTGGTGCGCTCGCCGACGTTGACGAACAGGGAGTCCTCGACCACGTTGAGCGGTTCGAGACCGGACAGACGCAGCGCGGGGGCGATGCTCGGTACTTCGCGGGGGGACACGCCCTCGACCCGGTCGGCGATCTCGCTGATGTGCTCGGGCGTGGTGCCGCAGCAGCCGCCGAGGATGTTGACCAGTCCGTCCTTGGCGAAGCCGCAGACGACGTCCGCCATCTCCTGAGGAGTCTCGTCGTACTCACCGAAGGCGTTGGGCAGGCCGGCGTTCGGGTAGACCGAGACGAACGCGTCCGCGATCTTCGACAGTTCCGCGACGTACGGGCGCATGTCGGCGGCGCCGAGCGCACAGTTGAACCCGACAGCGAGCGGCTTGGCGTGGCGGACGCTGTTCCAGAAGGCCTCGGTGACCTGACCGGACAGCGTGCGACCGGACGCGTCCGTGATCGTGCCGGAGATGATCACCGGCCACCGGCGTCCCTCCTGCTCGAACAGGGTTTCCAGGGCGAAGATCGCCGCCTTGGCGTTGAGGGTGTCGAAGATCGTCTCGACCAGCAGCAGGTCCGAGCCGCCGTCGATCAGACCCTGCGCCTGTTCCAGGTAAGCGTCGACGAGTTCCTGGTAGGTGATGTTGCGGGCACCCGGGTCATTGACGTCAGGAGAGATGGACGCCGTCCGGTTGGTCGGGCCGAGTGCACCGGCGACATAGCGCGGTTTGTCATCGGTCGCGGCCTTGTCGCACTCCGCGCGGGCGAGCGCGGCAGAGACGAAGTTCAACTCGTAGGAGAGATCCTCCATGCCGTAGTCGGCCATCGAGATCCGTTGTGCCGAGAAGGTGTTCGTCTCGATGATGTCGGCGCCGGCGTCGAGGTAAGCGCGGTGGATGTCGGCGATCAACTCGGGCTTGGTGATCGAGAGCAGGTCGTTGTTGCCCTTGACGTCACGCTCCCAGTCGGCGAATCGCTCGCCGCGGAACTCGTCCTCCGACAGTTTGTGCCGTTGAATGAAGACACCCATCGATCCGTCGAGGATCATCACGCGGGAATTGAGCGCTTCGGTGAGTTCGGCGGTGGCGTCTGGACGCTGGTGGGTCGTGTCGCGCTCGAAAGTCTCGGAGCGGGAGTCGGAGCGGCTGCTCACTGTTGGTGTTCCCTTCGTAGAGTCGCCCGAGTTTACGACACCTGCATCCCGTTGCCCGGTCACCGCCGAGGCGTGGTCGATCACTCCGTACGCTGGATCGAAGCCGTCGAACCCCGACGGGCAAACCAGGGATGAAGGGACGAATCACGTGATCGAGATCGAGGACATCCCACTGCTCGACGATCCCATCATGATCGCCGCGTTCGAGGGCTGGAACGACGCCGGCGAGGTGGCCACGAGCACCGTCGCGCACCTGGTCGAGGTATGGGACGCCGATCTGGTCGCGGCGATCGACCCCGCCGAGTACTACGACTTCCAGGTGAACCGGCCACGTGTGGTCGGTGGTCCCGAATCACGGCAGATCGAGTGGCCCACGACCCGGGTCTACCTGGCCCGTGACACCCCGCTCGACCGCGACGTCCTGCTGGTGCACGGCATCGAGCCGTCGTTCCGATGGATGCAGTTCGTCCAGGAGTTACTGTCGCTCGCCGTGGAGTCCGACATCTCCCTGCTCATCACGCTCGGCGGACTACTGGCCGACGTGCCACACCGTCGTCCGATGCCGGTGTCGGTGACTGCCGAACATCCGGACATGCAGCAGCGCTACGACGTCGAGCCCAGTGAGTACGAGGGCCCGGTCGGCATCGTCGGCGTGCTCACCGACACCGCCAATCGCACTGGTATCTCGAGTCTTTCGGCCTGGGCGGCAGTGCCCCACTACGCCGCGACCGCCCCGTCCCCGAAGGCGACATTGGCGATGGTGGTCAAGCTCGAGGAACTGCTGGACACCGTCATCGACCGCGGTGAACTTCCGGACGAGTCAGCGGCGTGGGAGCGCGGCGTCGATGAACTTGCCGCCGCCGACGAGGAGATCGCCGAGTACATCGAGGCCCTCGAACGGGCCCAGGCCACCACCGACCTGCCCGAAGCCAGCGGCGACGCGATCGCTCGCGAGTTCGAGAAGTACCTGCGCCGCCGCGACGAGGGCGGCCCCGGCCCTCGCCCCTGAAGGAACGCGAAATGCATGAGGGCACTCCGTATACGGAGTGCCCTCATGCATCGAGAGTCATCGTCGGCGGGTGGCCCGTTGTCAGAGGGCGATGCCGAGGGCGGCGTCGATCGCGTCGGTGACGCGGGGTGAAGGGCCGGCGTCGGCCCGGACGTGATCGGCCGCCCAGGCGTCCATGGCCTGCAACGCGGCGGGTGCGTCGAGATCGTCGGCGAGTGCAGCGGTGATCGCGTCGGCGAGTTGGTCCGCGTCGTCATCGCCGGCTCGGGACGCGACGTCGCGCCAGGTCGCCAGGCGCTCCTTCGCACTCTCGAGCTGGTCGTCGGTGTACTCCCAGTCGAGGGCGTAGTGGTGGTCGAGGACGACCAGGCGCACGGCCATCGGGTCGACGCTCTCCGCGCGTAGTTGGGAGACCTTGACCAGGTTGCCCAGCGACTTGCTCATCTTCTCGCCGTCGTAGGCCACCATCGCCTGGTGGGCGTAACGGTGCGCGAACGGGCTCTTCCCGGTCAGCGCTTCCGCCTGGACCGCTGACATCTCGTGGTGGGGAAAGACGAGGTCGGTGCCGCCGCCCTGCAGGGTGAATCCCATGCCGAGGTGGTCCAGCGCGATCGTCGTGCATTCCAGGTGCCAGCCGGGGCGTCCGGGGCCGAGTTCGACGCCGTCCCAATGGGGTTCGCCCTTGCGCCAACCGCGCCAGAGCAGCGGGTCGAGCACGTCGCGCTTGCCCGGGCGGTCGGGGTCTCCCCCGCGGTCGGCGAACACTTCCACCATCTGCTCGCGGTTCCAGCCGCTCGTTTCACCGAAGCTGGGCTGGGTCGACAGGTCGAGATAGAAGTCCTGGGCGCCGTCCTGCCCGGCTTCGGATGCCTCCACCGGCAGGCCGTACGCCACGCCTTCCGCGACCAGTCGCGAAATGACCTCGACATGGCGAGGCATCGTCTCGACGACGCCGATGTAGTGCTGGGGCGGAAGGTTGCGCAGGGCTTCCATGTCGGCGTGGAAGATGTCGATCTCACGCTGGGCGAGGTCCTGCCAGTCGATGCCGTCGCGCGCCGCCCGTTCGAGCAGCGGGTCGTCGATGTCGGTGACGTTCTGAACATAGGTGACGTCGTGGCCGGCGTTGCGCAGTGCGCGGATCGCGAGGTCGAAGGTCACATAGGTGGCGGCGTGCCCGAGGTGCGTCGTGTCGTACGGGGTGATCCCGCAGACGTACACGCCGACCGGGTCGTTCGTCGGGACGACCTCGAGTTCACCGGTGTGTTCGTCGCGCAACCGCAGGGCGGGTGCCGCTTTCGCCAGGCGGGGAAAGGACGGCTGAGACCAGGACTTCACGGCGTAGAGCCTAGTTGTCGGGCGGGCTTGTTCACGAGACGGTCGGCTGAGCCGTTCACCACAGTGCCACCACGGGTCACCACAGTGGCCATGGCAGCGGATGCCGGTCCTCGGGCACCTCGGGCATCACGCCGTCGGCGAGCAGGCCGTGCAGCCTTTCGTGCAATGCCTCGATCTCAGAGAGCGTGAGCAAGGGCTCCAACTGCGCCACAAGCCCGCCGTCAAGTGCCTCGGAAAAGCGTTGCAACGCAGCGATATCCGTAGCGGCGATGGGCTCACCGGCGAAGCCCCAGAACACCGTCCGCAGCTTCTCCTCCTCGTGGAAGCACAGGCCGTGATCAATGGCCCAGAACGTGGCGTCGTCCGCCAGCAGCGCACTCGCCTTGCGGTCGGCGTTGTTCAGCAGTGCGTCGAACACCGCGAGCGTGCGCAGGCGCGGGGTGTCGCTGTGCGAGACGACCAGCGGTCGATCTGCCTCGTCCCGGACGGCGAGCACCGGGACGTTGCCGTCCGGGACGTCAGCCGGCGCGTCGATGCGGACGAAGTCGGGGTCCTCCCGCCCCTCGAGCGGTCCGACCCACTGCTGAACGGTGCCCGGCCCGAGCGGCCCGTCCCGCAGGACCGTCCTGGGCACGAAGTTCCAACCGGTGGCGTCCGAGACGTACGAGGCCGCCAGCTCGCGTCCGGCGAGGGACCCGTCGGGGAAGTCCCACAACGGTCGTTCGCCTCGAATCGGCTTGTAGACCGCGGCTGTTCGCTTCTCACCCTCGCCCACCCAGACACGCAGCGCGACATTGGACGCATCGACCAGCCGTCCTTCAATCTCCAGGTCGCTGTCGGCCAGCAGCCGCAGCACCTGGTCGTCAGCGCTTGTATCCGTTGGCACGGGGACAGACATGGCCGTTCGGGTCCAGCGGATCGCCGCAGAGCGGGCACGGCGGACGGCCCTGCTCAAGCAATGCCGTTGCACGACGGGTGAATTCGCGCGCCATCTGCGGCTGCACCGCGACGCGGAGCGTGGTGCTGTCGGGTTCGTCGACGGCGACGGACGGTTCGCCCGATTCACCCACCTCGACCGACACGGTGGAATCGAGGCACTCCACGATCACGCGCAGCGTCTCCGGATCCCAGGCAAGCGTGAGGGTGCCCACCCGGAATTCATCATCGATCGGGGTGCTCAGTGGCTCGTTGTCCGGCTCTAGGACCGGGACGTCAGCGGTGGCGTCCAGTTGGTCGAGCAGTTCATCGATCCGCTCGGCAAGCATCGCGACCTGCGCCTTCTCCAGCGACACGCTGGTGATCCGGCGGCCGTCGACGGCCTGCAGGAAGAAGGTGCGCTGGCCCGCAGGGCCGACGGTGCCCGCGACGAACCTGTCGGGGTCCACGTACTCGATCAACGGCATGCACCGACCTTAACGCCGCGGCTCAGCCCTGCGCGGTCGAGCCACCGCCGACAGTTGCCTCGGCGTCCTTCGCCTGATCGGACTTCGGCACGAGGTCGGCGGGATCGCTACCGGTGTCGTTGATCCGCAGCACGAACGGCCGCGTAGCGGTGAGGCGCACCGCGCTCAGCGAGGCCGGACCGACGGTGATTCGCTGGAACTGGTCGATGTGCTCACCGAGACATTCGGCGAGGATCGACTTGATCACGTCACCGTGGGACACCAGCGCCCACACCGCGTGCGCACCGACCTGGTGCTCGAAATGTGCGTCGTAGTGCCGCATCGTCTCGACCGCTCGCAACTGCATCTGGGCGATCGACTCGTGCCGGTACTGCTCGCTCGCAGGAAATGTGGCCGCGCTCGGGTGATCCTGCACAGTGCGCCAGAGGTCTTCCTTGGCCAGCTCTTTGAGCGGCCGGTTCGTCCAACCGCCGTAGTGGCACTCCCCCACGCCCTCGTCGACCGTCACCTCGACCTCACGCCCGGAGACGATCGCGTCCGTCGTCTCACGGCAGCGCTGCAACGGGCTGGTCACTACGCCGGCCAACGGAACATCGCGCAGCCGTCGGCCGAGCGCGGTCACCTGCTCCTTGCCGGTGTCGTCGAGACCGACGCCCTCGGTCCAGCCGGCCAGCAGCCCGGCGGCGTTCGCCGCGGTCCGCCCGTGCCGCAGCAACAACACGGTGGTCACGAGGAACGCAGTCCCTCGTCGTCCATCAATCGTGCGATGAGTCCGAGCAGTTCGATCCGCTCCTGCATGCTGTCCATCCACGGCGAAACCGCGAGCGTCGTCACGCCGGCTTTCGCATAGGCACGCAGCCGGGCGCGGATCGCTTCTGCGTCTCCGACCATCGCGGTGCGTTCGATGAACTCGCGCGGCACGGCTGCGGCCGCGTCGCGGTGCTGCTTGGCCAAGAACAGATCCTGGACATGGTCTGCGTGCTTCTCGAAGCCCATTCGGGTGGCGAGCGCGTGATAGAAGTTCTTGTCCCTCGAGCCCATGCCACCGATGTAGAGAGCGGCGTGGCCGCGCAGCCGATCGGCTGCGGCGTCGACGTTGTCGGCCATGCTCACGTTGACGGAGGCGACGACGTCGAACCCGTCCATCGTCAGGTCGGACTTCGCCCGACCACCCGCGATCGTCTCGAGTTGCTCGGGCAGGTATTCGGGGCTGACGAAGATGCCGATCCAGCCGTCGGCGATCTCGCCGGTGAGCGCGAGGTTCTTCGGACCGAGCGAGGCCAAGTAGATCGGCACGTTCTCCCGTTCGGGCAGCAAGAGCAGCCGCAATGACTTGCCCGGGCCGTCCGGCAGCGGTAGATCGAAGTGCTTGCCGTGGAACTCCACGTTCTGACGACCGAGTGCCTGCCGGACGATCTCGACGTACTCACGGGTGCGACCCAGCGGATCGGCGAACCTGACACCGTGCCAGCCCTCGCTGACCTGCGGCCCGGAGACACCGAGGCCCAGGTGAAAGCGTCCGCCGGTGATCCGGTCGAGCGTCGCGGCGGTCATCGCGGTCATCGCCGGGCTGCGACCCGGAATCTGCATGATCGCGGCGCCATACCCGACGTGCTCGGTGTGGGCAGCCAGATAACCGGTCAGGCTCGGGATGTCGGAGCCGTACGCCTCCGCCAGCCAGACGACGTCGTACCGATGCTCGTCGGCGGCCTTCGCCAGGGCAAGCATGCCGTCGAGGTCGTCGGTGCCGGTCGTTCCCCAGTAGCCCACATTGAGCGCAAGTCGCATGTCTGGAACGGTACTCGCCCCACGGTGCGTCAGCGGGGTCGCCCGCGTGGCCGCCGATAGGTTGGGGCCATGCTTTCGCGCTCCCTCGGTCGCAGCGGACTGACCGTCTCCACGCTCACTCTCGGCACGATGAACTGGGGCACCCAGGTCGACGAGGACGACGCGCGCCTGTTGCTCGAGGACTATCTGGACGCCGGTGGCACCACGATCGACACCGCGTACGGGTACGCCGACGGCGGCAGCGAGACGATCATCGGGTCCCTCATCGAGGGCCTGCACCGCGAGGACCTCGTCCTTGTCGGAAAGGCCGGTATCTCGCGTCGTACCGGGCAGCGGGTGGTCGACACCTCCCGTCGTGCGCTGCTGACCCAGTTGGACGCGTCCCTCACCCGACTCGGCACCGAGCATCTGGACCTCTGGCTGGTGCACAGCTGGTCGGACGAGGTGCCCTGGCAGGAGACGCTCGGAGCGTTGGAGTGCGCGGTGACGTCGGGCAAGGCCCGCTACGTCGGGGTTTCCAATTACTCGGGTTGGCAGTCGGCGATCGTCGCCGGTGAGGCGCAGCGACTGCGAATTCCCTTGGTGGCCAACCAGGTTCAGTACAGCCTGCTCGACCGGTCGGCCGAGGCCGAGATTCTGCCGGCTGCAGACGCGCTGGGGATCGGGGTGATGGCGTGGTCACCGTTGGCCGGTGGGGTGCTCACCGGCAAGTACCGCGGTGGCGTCCCGGCCGAGAGCCGGGCGAGCTCGGGCGATCACCCGCGCTGGGCCGCTCAGATGCTCGGTGCGGCGGACGGGCCTGTGATGAAGGCCGTCGCGACGGCGGCTGACGGGCTCGGCGTCTCGCAGACCGAGGTGGCGCTGGCGTGGTTGCGCGAACGTCCGGGACTCAGCAGTTGCGTCGTGGGAGCTCGTAAGCAGACCCAGTTGCGCACCGCGCTCGCGTCCCAGCGGCTCGACATCGCCCCGGCGATCCGTCAGGCGCTCGACGAGGTCTCCGCGCGCTGAGGAGCTGCTGACTACTCCGACTCGTAGTCGATGTCGTCGACCTCGAACCCGCGGTACGGCTCGTCGTCGTCATCGTCGTCATCGAACTCGCTCAGGTCGACCTCGTCATCGTCGTCCTCTTCCTCATCATCTTCGTCTTCGTCTTCGTCTTCATCGAGGTCGTCGTCGAAGTCGTCCTCGTCGGCGGGCAGGAAGAAGGGGGTATTGAGCCCGTACGCCTCGTACAGCGCATCCTCGTAGGTCTCGAAGGCGTCGGCGAGCGAGTCGGCGGCCTCCTGGACATGGGGGTCGTCGTTGCCGCGTCCGCTGGACGCGAGTTCGAAATGCCGTTCCACGGCGTTGATGAAGCAGGAGAGGGCGGCACGCGGGTCGACGCTCATGCACCGAACGCTATCGGCTCTGACGCACAATAGGCAGCGATGACCGAGTATGAGTACCAGGTGCTGACGTTCCCGCGAGACGTGGAGCGCTCCGTCGTGCGCCAGACGCTGACCGATCACGCCGAGTACGGGCATTGGGAATTGGCCCGCACCCGGCTCTATCTGGGCGGTCTGCGCAAGGTGTGGTTGCGGCGCCGGATCATCCGGGTGCGCCGCACCGCCTGAGTTCGATCGGTCGGCGCCGGTCAGCAGTCGCGCATGAACTCACCGAGCACGTCGGCTCCGAACCGTAGCGATTCCAACGGAACTCGCTCGTCGATGCCGTGGAACATCGGCGCGAAGTCGAGGTCGGCCGGCAGCCGCAGCGGGGCGAACCCGTAGCCGACGACGCCCAGTTTCGCGAGCGACTTGTTGTCCGTGCCACCGGAGAGGCAGTACGGCAGCACGGCCGCGTCCGGGTCCTGGGTGGCGAGTGCCCGCTTCATCTTGTCGACCAGCGGTCCTTCGACCGGTGCGTCCAACGCGATGTCCTTGTGCACGATCTGCACCTCGACGAACTCACCCGCGAGGCGTTCGATTGTGCTCATCAACTCGTTCTCGTGGCCGGGAAGGAACCGGCAGTCCAGGCTCGCCGACGCTGATTGTGGAATGACGTTGTGCTTGTAGCCGCTGTTGAGCATCGTGAAATTGGAGGTGTCGCGCAGCGTGCCTTCGACGAACCCCCGTGCGCCGCCGATGGTCGCGAGCAGCTCGCCCGCGTCGTCCGGCGAGTAGGTGATGCCGGTGATCTCGCTCAGGCCGTCGAGGAGCAGCGAGACGCTGGCGATGTACTCGCGCGGCCAGTAGTGAGCGTTGATGCGTGCGATCGCCTCTGCGAGTCGGACCACGGCGTTCTCGTCGTTCGGCACCGATCCGTGACCGGCCCGTCCGTGAGCCACCAGACGCAACCAGGCGATGCCCTTCTCGGCGGTCTGCAACAGGTAGACGCGCTGCTGTCCCCCGGCCTTCTTGGGCACCGTGACGCTGTAGCCGCCCACCTCGCTCACTGCTTCGGTCGCGCCCTCGAACAGTTCCGGACGGTGCTCGACCAGCCAGTTCGCGCCCTTGGCTCCGCCGGCCTCCTCGTCGGCGAACATGCCGATGATCAGGTCGCGCGGCGGTTTCCTGCCGGAGCGGACGAGTTCGCGCACGTTCGCGATGATCATCGCGTCCATGTCCTTCATGTCGACCGCGCCGCGTCCCCACACGCAGTCGTCCTTGATCTCGGCGGCGAACGGATCGACCTGCCAGTCCTCGGCATTCGCGGGCACGACGTCGAGGTGGCCGTGGACGACCAGCGCACCGCGCGAGGCGTCCTCACCCTCGATACGGACGACGACGCTCGCGCGGCCGGGCTCACTTTCGATGAGTTCAGGATCCAGGCCCACCTCGGTGAACTCCGACATCACGTACTCGGCGGCCTTGCGCTCGCCGGGGCCTTTGTCGTTGCCGTAATTGCTGGTGTCGATGCCGATGAGGTCCTGACAGATACGCACGACCTCGTCCCGCGCTCGGGTCTGCTGCTGATCGTTCATCGCTGCTCCTGCGTCTACTTGCCGGTCTCGTCGGTCTCGTCGGTCTGCTACCACTGTGCCAAACGCCGTACCTCGTCGATCGTGTCGGCCTGCTCGGCGGTCTTGTCGTCGCGGTAACGCAGCACTCGCGCGAACCGCAGCGCGACTCCGCCGGGATACCTGGTCGATTTCTGCAGGCCGTCGAACGCGATCTCGACGACCTGCTCCGGACGCACCCGCACCACCCAGTCGTCGCGGTCGGTCATGAGGTCGGTGAACCGCTCGGTCTGCCAGGCGAGCATCTCGTCGGTCATTCCCTTGAAGGTCTTGCCGAGCATGATGAAGTCGCCGGTGTTCGGGTCACGGGCGCCCAGATGGATGTTCGACAGGAAGCCCTTGCGTCGACCGCTGCCTTCCTCGACAGCGAGCACGACGAGGTCGAGCGTGTGACGTGGTTTCACCTTGACCCAACCGCTGCCCCGGCGTCCGGCGGCATAGACCGAGTCGAGGCGTTTGGCGACCACCCCTTCGTGTCCTCGGCCCACCCAGTCCTCGAAGAACCCCTGCGCCGCAGCGGAATTCGTCGGACGGACCGCAGTCACGACGTGCTGTTGCGGCACCAGGCGTTCGAGTCGCTCTCGTCGGACGTGCAGCGGTTCGTCGACGAGGTCGTCTCCGTCCAGATGCATGAGATCGAAGAACAACGCGGTGAGCGGGACGTTGCGGCGTAGTTCGTCGGGGTCGGCGCTGCTGGCCGTGCGAGCGCCGGTCACCTGGAACGGTTCGGGGCGACCGTCGGGACGCAGGGCGATGGCCTCGCCGTCGAGGACCGCCTCCTTCGCCGGTAGTGCGCGCACCACCTCGACCACGTCCGGAAGTCGGGCGGTGATGTCGTCCAGGCTGCGGGTGAACAACCGGACCTCGTCACCGATCTTGTGTGCTTGCAGGCGAATTCCGTCGAGTTTCACCTCGACCGTCCACTCCCCCGGCTCCTCGACCACGGACTCCACGTCCGGACTCGACCCCGCGAGCATCGGACGCAGCGGGCGCCCGACCTCGAGGCGCACCTCCTCGAGAGCAGGCGCCCCGCCGTCCAGTGCGATGGCCGCCACTGGGCCGGTACGACCAGCCAGCATCACGGCCCGCCGCACGTCGGTCTCCTTCACCTGCGCCGCGGCCGCGATCGCTTTGAGCATGACTCCGTCTCCCGCGCCTTGACGAGCGTCGCCGAGCAGCAGTCCGGTCAGCAACCGCCGTTCTTGTTCGGTCAGCCGACCCCACAACTCGTCGAGCATCTCCCGGCGCCGGGTGTTCGACCCGGTGCCACGCAGATCTTCCATCCGGGTGAGCGTCGCGTCCAGGTCGAGGACGTCGACCGTAGCTTCCTCGACCGCATCCGAAGGGTTCGAGCGCAGCGATCGCCCGCCGATCCCGACCCTGCGCTGCGGCAGCGTGCCGGCGAGGTAGTCGGCGATCACCGCACGCTCGTCGGGCCGGGCCTCACGCAGCGCCTGCGCGATCAACGCAACCTTCTCGTTGCGTGACCGCGTGGCGCTGACCCGGCGCGAGACGTCCGCGACCTGCGCGAAGAGGGTCATCGGGCGCCCGGGCTGACCAACTCGTCCAGCTGGTCCAGACGCTGCGTCCAGAGCCGCCGCATCTCGTCGGGATCGTTCGAGATCTGTTGCTGAACAACGAGTTTCGAACCGGCCGGATTCGGTTCGAAAGTCACCACGAGCGCCTCGTCCGCGGTCGTCACGCGCTCGTCGGGCACGACCTCGACGAAGTCAGGTTCGGGTTCGCTCGTGCCCCACCAGGTGGCGAGTTCGACCGCGTCGGTCCACGCCCGGAACAGACGCCGCGGCGCAGTATTGAAGACCCGCTCGATCTCGACGGTCTCAGTCATGGTCCACTCCTGGTCACTCGGTCAGATGGCTCCATCTTCCAGCACAGTTGCCACCCGACAACGGTTCGCGGGTGCCGCGCTGTCGAGCAGCGCCGCACCCGCGGACCCAGAAGGAGAAACGAGGTTCGGATCAGCCGTAGACCTTCTTGACACCCGTGACGTCGTCCGGGCTCATCGACAGATCGCTCGAGGCGCCGTTGCACTGCGGGTAATGCATGATGGACGAAGCGTCGTACGGCGTCAGCGGCGACCAATTGTTGTCCTCGAAGCAGGTGCCGGCCTCGGGACGGGTGTGCTCGTGACGGAAGCCGAGCGTGTGGCCCAGTTCGTGCGCCATGATGTTCGACGGTGTCCAGGAGGCTGCGCTGAACAACTGACCTGTGTTCACCAGGACGTTCCGCTCGGACTTGCTGGAGCTCGGGAAGAACGCACGGGCGATGTAGGAGGAGTTGGAGGCGGCCGGCTCGACCGAGAACACCACATTGTTGTTACTGGTCGAACAATTGGCGTCCTGGCTGGAGTCGTGGATGAAGTCGATGCCGGACGACGCCGACTCCCACTGGCCCGCCCCCGACTGCATCGCGGCCGCGACATCGGCGTGCTCGCTGCCGAACTTCGTCGAGACGCGGTAAGTCGGGCTCCTCGCCTGGGTCGCGGTCCACTTGTCGTCGCCGGTGTAGGTGCGGTTGATGATCAGACCGTCCTTCTCGGGCGGAGTGGTCATCTCGGTGTAGTAGTCCTTGAGTTTGCCCTTGTTCGAGAGCGGTTCGTCACCGTTGACGATGTACTGCTTGTCCGTGTCCTGGTAGGTGCTCGCCGCGAACTCCTCGAAGCTCGGCGCGGCCGATGCGAAGGACGCCCCTGCGACGCCGAAGACGGCGACGGTCGCAGCGGCGACACGGGTGATGCGGTGACTCATCGGAAAGGATCCCTTCCTTGTGGGGCCCACCGGACAGGATTGAGCGGTGAGCGGGATGTGCACCGAGGCTAGGATGTGGCTTCGTTCGCTTGGTGGCGGGGTTTTTGCAGCGCTCCGTGGCGGTCTTGTTGCCGCGATCACGCAGGACTGGCTGCAGGTAGGTGTCGCGGTCTGAACCGAGAGGGGTGCGCCCGGTCGGGGCCGTTTGGATCGCTGCCGCTACGTCAGAGTCCGAAGGCTCCGCCGCTGACGAGGATCACGATGCCGAGGCCGATGAGAACGATGGGGAAGAGGATGTGCTCCCAGCGTTCGAGCACTTCGGCGATCGGGGGGCGGGTGGCGACGAACTTTGCCAGGGCCACCAGGACCGCGACGAGCGCGAGGAAGATGATGCAGTAGGCGACTACTGCGAGAGGTTCCACGCTGAGGAAGACAGGGGTGTAGACGCCGATGTTGTCGCCGCCGTTGGCAAGGGTGACGCCTGCGACTGTCCACACGCCGACCTTCTTGCCGGCAACCTTGACCTCGTCGTCATCGTCGTCATCGTCTCCGCGCCAGGCCTGCCATGCGGCCCAGAGGCCGAGGCCCAGAGGGATGAGACCGAAGTACGGGATGGCTGCCGAGGGCAGGAATGCTCCGGCACCGATAGTCACCAGGACCGCGGCACCGAGGATGCCGGCGAATCCGAGGTACTGGCCGGCCAGAATGCGGGCGGTAGTGCCGCGCTGGCCTGCCCCTCGCGCGAAGAAGAGGGAGAGCACGATGATGTCGTCGATGTTGGTCGCTGCGAACAGGCCCATCGCCTGCAAGACCGAGGTGAGGATCATGCGCCCTCCCCAGCTGCGTCGCATCCGGGAAGCGAGCAGGCGGGATCGATGCACGGGGCGTCTTCGTCCACTGCCAGGGTGGCATCGACCAGTGCCGTCAGCGCCTGCGCCAGGTGCGAATCGGCGATCTCATATCGTGTCCGACGACCCTCGGGCTCGGAGACGACGATCCCGCAATCGCGCAGGCATGCCAGGTGGTTGGACACGTTCGGGCGTGTCAGGTCCAGATCTCGGGCCAGTTCCGCCGGGTAAGCGGGATGGTCGAGCAGGGTCAAGATGATCCGGGATCGAGTGGGGTCGGCCAGTGCACGACCCAGGCGGTTCATCACGTCGAGACGCGAAGCAATAGTCAGCATGGACTGAACTATACAGCGCGCACTGAACACTCGGTCACAGGCGTCAGCCCAGATCGCATGCCCGTAAGGGGAACCCTCACCGGACACCACCGCTACTTATCGAGAGGAACGACGGCACGCCTGGCGGGCTGTCCCGTAAGACCCGTCCGGTGAACTGTCCGGTGAAGGGAGGCTATATGACACACTGGGGAGCATGTCCCCCTTGAAGGTCGGCTATGCCCGAGTCTCCACCGACGAGCAGGACCTGACCGCGCAGCGTGACGGACTCGCGGCGTTCGGCGTCGATCCCAAGCGCATCTACGTCGATCACGGGCTCACGGGCCGCAACGCCGACCGTGAGGGACTGCGGCAGGCGCTGGCAGCGTGTCGGGACGGCGATACATTCGTGGTCACCAAGCTCGATCGGCTGGCGCGTTCGGTCCGTGATGCCCACCAGATCGCCGACGACCTCGCGGCGCGGGAAGTGAAGCTGAGCATCGCCGGATCGGTGTACGACCCGACCGACCCGATGGGGAAACTGTTGTTCAACGTGCTGGCGATGGTCGCCGAATTCGAAGCCGACCTCATCCGTGCCCGCACCCGCGAGGGGATGAAGGTCGCCAAGGCCAAGGGCCGGCTGCGCGGGAAGTCACCGAAACTCACCCCCGGCAAGAAGCTCACCTCGTCCAGCTACATGCCGCCGACGAGCACACCGTGGGCGAGCTGGCCGAGCTGTTCAGCGTGGGCCGCTCCACGGTCTACCGCGCCCTTCAGCGCGCCGAGCGCGGGCGCGAGAACGCCTTGCAGTAGGTGCGTCGTGGACGCTCGAGCGCGGTGGCGAATCCTCAGGCTCCACGTCGAGGACCAGGTGCCCCTCGCGCGCTTAGCTCGCGAGACCGATGTTGGGCTGCGGACCCTGGAGCGCTGGCACGCCCGCTACCGCGCCGACGGCTACGCCGGACTGGAGACAGCCTCGCGAGCGGACACCGGCTCCCGCCGCCTTCCGCCCGACCTCGTCCACCTGATCGAGGGCCTGGCACTGAGCAAGCCGCGGCCGGCCATCGCCACCATCCACCGCAAAGTCACCGGCATCTGCGCCGCCCGGAGATGGCCGGTCCCCTCCTACTCGGTGGTCTGGGACATCGTGCGGACCCTGGATCCCGGCATGGTCACCCTCGCCCTGGAGGGCGCAGCGTCCTACCGCGACAAGCACGAGCTGGTGCTACGCCGGCAAGCAGAGCTGCCCAACGCGATGTGGCAATCCGATCACACCATGCTCGACATCCTGGTGGTGGGCACCGACGGCAAGCCCGCACGGCCATGGCTGACAACGATCCTCGACGACTGCTCCCGGGCGGTCTGCGGCTACACAGTCTTCCTGGGCGCACCGTCGGCGATGAGCACCGCCCTGGCGCTGCGCCAAGCGATCTGGCACAAGACCGACCCGGCCTGGCCGATGTGCGGCCTGCCCGACGTGCTCTACGTCGACCACGGCAGCGACTTCACCAGTGACCAGCTCGCCCACACCGCCGTCGACCTCCACATCCGACTGATCCACTCCACCGTCGCCCGACCCCAGGGACGGGGCAAGATCGAGCGGTTCTTCGGCACCATCAACACCGAGCTACTCGCCACCCTGCCCGGACACATCACCGAAGGGCACCCCTGGCCGACACCGAAACTGTCCCTGGCCGCCCTCGATAGCGCCCTGGAGGCGTTCGTGGCCACCTACAACGACCGCACGCACAGCGAGCTCGGAACCTCCCCGCGCAGCGCGTGGATCGCCGATGGCTGGCTGCCCCGAATGCCCGAGAGCCTGGAAGACCTCGACAGACTGCTGTTGACCGTCGCCAAGACCCGCGTCGTGCGCCGCGATGGCATCCGCTTCCAGGGTCTGCGCTACGTCTCGCCAACTCTGGCCGGCTACGTCGGACGCTCGGTCGTGATCCGCTACGACCCCCGCGACATCACCGAGATCCGCGTCTTCGATCACGACGAATTCGTCTGCAAGGCCGTCAACCAAGAGCACCACGACCAGAAGGTCAGCCTCAAGGAGATCCAGGCCGCGCGCAACGCCCGCCGCCGGGCGCTGCGAGCCGGCATCAACGAACGCATCGCCCTCGTGGCCGCACCTACCGAGACGCCACGGATCACCGAAGCACCGGCTCCGGCGCCGAGGTCGGCGTTGAAGATCTACAAGGAGGACCTCAGGTGAGCCAGCGCTTCATCGTCACCAAGGAGCACCGCCGCTTCACCGAGTTCGCCGACGCCGTGCGCCGCGGGCACACCATCGGTTTGTGCTTCGGATCAGCCGGCGTAGGAAAGACACTCTCCGCGCGCCGCTACGCACACTACGAGAAGGCTCATGACCTGCTGACCTACTGGGGGCCGCGCTCCGACAACGACGCCAAGATCTACGCCGCCTTGAACCGGAGCCGCACCGTGCTCTACACCCCCAGCGTGCTGACCACCCCGCGGACCCTGAAGGACGAGCTGACCCAAGCCATCACCCGCACCAACATGTGCATCGAGCAGCACCTCGTACCTCCCGGCACGGCCACTCCCGAGGCCTGGGGATGGCGACACGGCAGGAACTACGTGGAGCTGATCATCGTCGACGAGGCCGAACGACTGCGTCCCGCCGCTCTGGAACTGCTGCGCGATCGCTACGACCGCGACGACATCGCCCTGATCCTGATCGGCATGCCCGGCCTGGAGAAGCAGTTCAGCCACTACCCCCAGTTCTACAGCCGAGTCGGCTTCGCCCACCAGTACCGGCCCCTGGGACAAGACGAACTGCTGTTCGTCCTCGAGCGACACTGGCGATCCCTCGGCAAGACCCTCGACCCCGACGACTTCACCGACGCCCAAGCCATCGCAGCCATCGCACGGATCACCCGCGGCAACTTCCGGCTCCTCGAACGCCTCTTCCCCCAGATCCAGCGGGTCCTGAAGATCAACGAACTCGACACCATCACCAACGACGTCATCGAAGCCGCACAGAGCACCCTGGTCATCGGTGTCACCTGACCCCGCCACGAAGCGACCGAAGAACCCCGCCATTCAGCAGACGAAGTCACACATTCGGACGCACTGTGGCGCGGCCAGCAGAGATGACCGATGTGTCCTACTGGGGTGTACCCCAGATGTCAGTTTTCGAAGTCCACTGCACGAGTGTCCGAAGTCGACTGCACATTTTAAGGTTGCGCAGCCGTTGTCTGGTGAGGCGCCATGGTGAGGGCTGCGGCGGCCAAGGAACGCCGTAGCGCAGCCGGGCACTGGTGACAGCACGCCCGGACGGTCCGAGGCGCGACCCTTTTGCGATCGCTGAAGCGAGGGCACGGTGCTGGGAACGGTGCGGATGTTAAGCTGGTGAATGACGCGGGGTGCCGTGCTGGTACGGCTGAGATCACACCCGTTGAACCTGATCTAGTTCGTACTAGCGAAGGGAACGTCGCCGATGTCGGCACCTTCTTCCGTCCCTACTGTCCCACTCGATGCTGCCGCTGTGGGCGAGGCCTTGGCTGCGATGCGCGGGCATGCCCCGCTGGTGCAGTGCCTGACCAACGTCGTCGTCGCTCAGTGGACAGCGAACGTCCTGCTCGCGGTCGGCGCCAGTCCGTCGATGGTGGACAACCCGGAGGAAGCCGGGCCGTTCGCCGCCGTCGCCGACGGGGTCCTGGTCAACCTCGGCACGCCCCAAGAGGCGACGGTGGCTGCGATGCACGGCGCGGTCAGTGCCGCCGCGGCGGCCGGCACCCCGTGGGTGCTCGACCCGGTCGGGGTGGGTGGGCTCGCCTGGCGCAGCCGGGTTGTCGTCGACCTGCTCGCCCACGCCTCCCCGGCACTCGTCCGTGGCAACCCCTCAGAGATTCTCGCTTTCGCCGGTGGGGGCAGCGGTGGGCGGGGTCCGGAGAGCGTCGACGCCGCCGAGGATGCCCTCGACGCCGGCCGGGCGCTGGCCCGGGAGCACGGCACCATCGTCGCGGTCTCCGGGGAGGTCGACCACCTCACCGACGGCACCCGGCTGGTGCGGGTGGCCAACGGCCATCGATGGTTGACCCAGGTCACTGGCGGTGGGTGCGCGCTGGGCGCGCTCATGGCTGCCTTCGCCGCCACCACCGACGACCCGCTCCTGGCCGCCACGGCCGCGACCGCGACGTACACCGTGGCCGCCGAGGTCGCGGCCGAGCGTGCCGCCGGGCCGGGGAGCTTCGCCGTTGCGCTGCTGGACTCTCTCGCCACCCTCAACCCGCAGGAGCTGACCGAGAAGGTGGTGCTCCGGTGACCCGCCGACCGGTGAACCTCAGCCTCTACCTGGTCACCGACACCGGTTTGTGCGGCCCACGGGGGTGCCCGCGACCGTGCAGGCTGCGGTCGCGGGCGGAGTCACCGTGGTGCAGTTGCGTGACCCGGGCGCCACCGACGCCCACTTCGTCGCCCTCGGCGTGGCGGTCCGCGAGGTGCTGGCGGGGACCGGGGTGCCGCTGATTATCGATGACCGGGTCCACCTCGTTCAGGACATCGGCGCCGACGGCGTCCACGTCGGTCAGCGCGACATGCCGCCTGCTCAGGCCCGGCAGTTGCTCGGGCCGGACGCCATGGTCGGGCTGTCGGTCAGCACGATCGAGCAGGTTCGCACAGCACGCGGGCTCGGTGACGGCGTCTTGGACTACCTCGGCGTTGGACCGGTGTGGCCGACGGCGACCAAGCCTGACCACGGCACTCCGATCGGCCCGGGCGGGGTGGCTGCGGTGGCCGCCGCGAGCCCGTGGCCGGTCGTCGCCATCGGCGGCATCACCACGAAACGCACCGGCATGCTGCGCCACAGCGGCGCCGCCGGCGTGGCGGTCGTCTCGACGGTGTGCGCCGCGGAGGAACCAGCCGTGGCGGCCGCGAGCCTGCGGGCCGCGTGGGACGGGCAACCGTGAACCCCCGCCCACCGATCGCGCTGACGATCGCCGGCTCCGATCCCTCCGGCGGGGCCGGTATTCAAGGCGACCTCAAGACCTTCTCCGCACTGGGTGCCTACGGCACCGCGGTGCTCACCTCACTGACCGCCCAGTCCACCCAGGGAGTCACCGGTGTCCACGTCGTCCCCGCGGACTTCGTCCGCGCCCAGCTGGACACCCTCGTAGACGACGTGGCGGTTGACGCCGCCAAGATCGGGATGCTCGCCTCCGCGGCCACCATCGAGACCGTCCTCGCCTTCCTCGACAAGCGCTCCGACGCGGTGCCGGTTGTGGTCCTCGACCCCGTCATGGTGTCCACCGCCGGTTCCCGGCTGCTGGCCGAGGACGCCGTCGAGCCGATGCGCCAACTCCTGCCGTACGTCTCCCTCATCACGCCGAACGTCCCCGAGGCCGCCGTGCTGCTCGACGCCGACCCCGCCGAAGACCTCGACACCATGCGCGCCCAGGCCATCGCGCTCCGGGAGCTGGGCGCCGCGCGGGTGCTGGTCAAGGGGGCCACCTCGGCGGCGACGCACACGCCACCGACCTGTGGCTCGACGACGCGGGCGAGCAGCTGCTGACCGGCCCGCGGGTAGCCACGGTCAACACCCACGGCACCGGGTGCGCCCTGTCCTCCGCGATCGCCGCACTCGCCCCGCGCACCGGGTCCCTGCTAGAGGCCACCCGCCAGGCCAAGACTTGGCTCACCGGCACCCTGCGGGCCGCCGACGCGCTCCACATCGGCCACGGACCCGGCCCCGTGCACCACTGCCACGACATCTGGAAAGACGAGAACGACTGGAAGGACAGCGACCGATGACCAGCCCACACACCTCCATGCCCGAGACGATTCGCGACCACGACGACACTGGCGTGTTCAGCACCGTGGCGTGGCATCGCACGGCCAGGGTCCGCGAGGCGATCGACGCGCTGCCCTTGTTGCACCAGCTGAGCGACGCGACCCTGGCGGAAGAGACGTTCCGGCACTACCTCGCCCAGGACGCGCTCTACCTGGCCGACTACGGCCGGGTCCTGGCCGCGGCCGCCGCTCAGGCCCAGGCGTCGGAGGAAATGGCATTCTGGGCGCAGGCCGCGCGGGAGGTGGTCGAGGTCGAGCGGCAGCTGCACGCCACCCACGTCACCGACCTCACCGCCGCCGAGCCCTCACCGACCACGGTTGCCTACACCTCCTACCTGCTGAGCCTCGCGACAGCGGGAAACTACCCGGTCCTCGCGGCCGGCATCCTGCCGTGCTTCTGGGTCTACGACGACGTCGGCACCCGTTTGAAGGCCGCCGTCGGTGACCTGAGCACGCACCCGTACGGGGACTGGATCGCCACCTACGGCGATCCAGACTTCACCGCCGCCACCGACACCGCCCGGGACATCGTGGACCACCTCGCCGACCAGGCCAGCCCCGGCACACTGGCGCGCATGCACACCGCGTTCCACCGCGCCACCCAGTACGAGTGGATGTTCTGGGACGCCGCCCACCGGCAGGAGACCTGGCCCATCTGAGGTCATTGGTCGGTGCGCCCTTGGGCGCGCGCTCATCATGATCTTTCGAGAGCTGGTCGCCGCCCTGGAGACTCCTACCGTCCGGTGGTGTTGCTCGGACGGTGGGAGACCGGACCCGGGGTTGATCAAGGTAAACGGCGCGCTCAGGCCGGTGCTCCGCACGAGAAGCGCCAGCGCTTTTGACACCATGCGCCCCGAAGGGGATGCGTCCTATCAGTCGATGAGTCCTGTGTCGCCTGAGAGGGCGTCGGTGAGCCACCGCGGGTGCATGGGGAGCAACGGTGCCGGAAGCTCATCCGGGGAGAAGAAACCCGCCTGTGAGGTCTCCACACCATCAGGGTGCATCTGACCGCCGCGCGGGAGGCAGGCGAAGGTGGTGGTGACGAACTGGGTCACTCTCCCGTCGGGATAGGCGAAAACCTGCGAGGCGGGGTCCGAGTACACCCCCACCAGCCGCTGCACTTGCACCTGCAAGCCGGTCTCTTCGGCGACCTCCCGCACCGCCGCCTGGGCGGCAGTCTCGCCCACCTCGACGTGTCCCGAAGGCAGTCCCCACAGCCCGTTGTCCAGCCTGCGCCCCAGTAGCACGCGCCCGGCCTCGTCGAAGACCACCGCGGCCACACCCGCCCGCACCTCGTCCGGCCACGGGTACGGCGACGGGCGCATCGGGCCGATGTCAAGGGCCGGATCAAACAGCCCGGCCAGGCCCGTGACCGTGGCCTCCGCAACGGTGGGATCACACTGCCGACGGCCGCTGCTCGGCGTCGCGGGAGCGACGAGGATCGCCGGCAGGCCCGCGCAGTGCGCCCCGACGACGTCCGTAGCCGGGGTGTCCCCCACGACCACCACTCTCGTCGTAGCAGGGAGCCCGCGCTGGGCCAGGCGGAACATCTCCGGTCCCGGCTTGCCCACCACGACCGGTCGGCGCCCACTGGCGGTCTGGATCGCTGCGACGACCGCGCCGGTGGCCGGCCACGGGCCGCTCGCTGTGGGGAACGTGGCGTCCACGTTCGTGGCCACGAACGGCACGCCGGTACGCAGGAGGGCGGTGGCCTGGGCGAGGTCCCGGTAGGTCACCGTCTCGTCGCAACCGACCACCACCGCCTCGGCCCCAGACCCCTCCACGGATTCCACGCCTTGGGCCGCGAGTTCGCCGCGGAGGCCATCACTGCCCACCACATAGGCGCGGGTAATGCCCTGCTGGCGCAGCCAGCACGCCGTAGCCCACCCGGAAGATACGATCTCCTCGACGGTGGCCCTCACGCCCAGGCGGCCCAGACGGTGGACGACGTCTTTGCGGGACGGGCGGGGATCGTTGGTCACGAACCGGACCACCCGGCCCCGACTCCGCAGGCTGGCCAAGGCTTCGGTCACGCCGGAAAGCAAGGTGTCTCCGACGTAAACCACGCCGTCAAGATCAAGCAGAAAAACATCGAACTGGTCAACGAGCACAACAACCTCCGAGGTCAAGGGACAGTCAGCGCGCATGCTGGCGCTGAGCCATCCCCCTCGGGCATTTTGTGCCAATAGGTGCCCTCCCGCCTGTTCGGCGGAAGCTGCAGCGCTCGGTCACAGACCCCCAGCCGGCTGGGGCGGAACCCTAGCTGCCTTCTCCCGGCTCGCCCACAATCCTAACCGACCCGACACGAAGTAGCTGAGCGGTGGAAGTCCCCCCGCGGGCGTGCGAGAGTCGCGGGAACGTACCCCGCTCATTGACGTTCGTAGGTTCCGGACAACAGAGGTTACCTGGCTACCTTGCTGCGGTCCTTGGCCAGGAGCTTGCGTCCGTCCTCGCGGAGTTCGCCGGTGGGTGAGACGTGGCGGTAGAGGGTCTGGCGGGTGATGCCGAGTTCCTTGCAGAGGTCACCGACGTTGGTACCGGGCTTTCCCATGGAGGCCATGGCGAGGCGGAGCTTGGCGGGGGTCATCTTGTAGGGGCGTCCGCCTTTGCGGCCGCGGGCCCGGGCGGCGGCTAGGCCGGCGATCGTGCGTTCGGAGATGAGTTCGCGTTCAAACTCGGCCAGGGCGGCGAAGATGCCGAAGACGAGCTTGCCGGATGCGGTGGTGGTGTCGAGGGCCGCGCCTTGCCCGGTGAGGACCTTCAGGCCGATGCCGCGTTGGGTGAGGTCGTGGACGATGTTGACCAGGTGACGCAGGTCGCGGCCGAGCCGGTCCAACTTCCACACCACCAGGGTGTCCCCGTGACGTAGGGACTTCAGGCACGCCGCAAGCTCGGGACGGTCCTCCTTCTTGCCCGAGGCCCTGTCCTCGTACAGAGCCTCCGGGTCGACGCCCTCAGCTAGGAGCGCATCCCGCTGCAGGTTCGTGGTCTGCGATCCGTCGGCCTTCGAGACGCGCATGTAGCCGACCAGCACGAGGTGCCTCCCATCTATCACTTATACGACCGTTTACGTGACAGCACCGGTGCCGCCAGCTCGCTGAGGGTCAATGCGTCACGTAACTAGTCACCTAATCTACGTTACGCGAAGGTGGTCCGCTGCTGAATAAGTGACAGTCGCGTCCGAGCCGGTCCGAGTCTTTGGTGGATGCGTCTCGGCCAGTGTCGGTGGAAGGTGGCCGTCGGGGATGCCGGCGGTGATCAGGTCCTCGCGGGTGCGCTGGAAGCTTGTCTCGCTGCGGGTCATGGAGGTGAGTCCGGTCAGCAGCTGCCGGCCGGCGGCGGGGTCGTGTCGGGCGAGGGAGATGGCCTCGTCCATCGCGTCTCTGGCTTCTTTCCAGTAGTCCCGCCGTGCGGGGGCCGGTGGGGTGCCGTCAGGAACGGGCCGATGAGGCTCGGGGGTCAGGAGCTGGGCGAGGGTGCCGTGGCCGAGGATGTCGCCGGTTTCGATTAGGTCCAGGGCGGTGGCGGCGGCGTCGAGGAACGTCTGCTGTTTTGGCCAAGGAAGTGCCTCGTAGCAGCGCCAGTGACCGACGAAACCGGCACGGACGGGGTGGCCGGCCCTCTGCCAGATGTGGTCCATGGTGCGCCGGGACCGGATGCGCAGCTTCGAGTACGGGGTGGACAGCTCGTCGATGAGCGTGCGCAGCAGACGGAACCAGACCCCGACGTGGACCGGTCGGCGCAGCAGAGTGAGCGTGCCCATGCGCAGGCCCTGGTGCGTGCGCCGATCCATGGCAAGGGCGGCTTCCGAGGGCGCGGAGGCCGTCATGTCCGCGGGTCCCCCGCCGAGGAACGTGCCGGCGGCACCGATGGTCGGCGTGAGTGTGCAGCCGTGCTCGGGGCAGCTGAGCGTCAACGGCAGCTGAGAGACCACAGTGAAGGCCGGCGCCGTCGTCATGCAGTGGCGGCAGGCGCGACGCAAGGGGCCGGAGGCCGGCAACCAGGCGCGCCAGCCGGGTACCGGGCGGTGGCGTCGTTCCTTGGCAGTCAGGAGCAGCGAGTCCTGATGGACGTAGGTGTCGAACGCCGCCCCGGGCTCCGGCTCTGGGCCGAGGGTATCCAGCAGCCAGGGCACCTGCCCGGCGATGGTCATCCGGCGCACGTCGCCGAGAGCAACGCCGGTGCGTTCTGACAGCGCCAGCAGCACTGAGGTCGGCGGGTCCCAGTCCAGATCGCCGCGCGTGCGGACGGGGTCGGTTCCGGGCGGGGCGAGGTCGTGCCGGAGCAGTTCCTCGACCTCCATGTCGTAGAGCGCGGCCAGCCGGTGCACCCAGGACGAGAGTGCCACCGCACACCTGATGACCAACACCGACACCGACGCCCACGCTGTCCTCGACCAGGCCGGGCAGCTGCTGCGAACCGAGTTCGGCGTCGAGCACGCCACCTTGCAGGTCGAGCCCACCACCCACACCCAGTGCAAGGAGATGACCTGGTGAGCACCTGGACCACCCTGGCCAGCCCGCAGCGGCGTGCCACCCTCATGCGGCGCGCGCAGCTGCTCGCCGCCGCATCGGTGGCGTACAACCTCGTCGAGGGCGCCATCGCCATCACCGCCGGCGACCTCGCCGGGTCCTCCGCCCTCGTCGGGTTCGGGCTGGACTCCCTGGTCGAGGTCTCCTCCGGCCTGGTCATCCTCTGGCAGTTCCGCCACGCCCTGCCCGAGTCCAGAGAACGGGCCGCGCAGCGGCTCATCGCGCTGTCCTTCTTCGCCCTCGCCGCCTACCTCACCATCGAGGCCGGCCACGCCCTGCTCACCGACGCACAACCCGAGGACAGCCCGGTCGGCATCGCCCTGGCCGTGGCGTCCCTGGCCGTCATGCCCTTGCTGAGCCGGTGGCAGCGCCGCACCGGCCGCGAGCTCGGCTCGGCCGCCGTCGAGGGCGACGGCACCCAGACGCTGCTGTGCACCTACCTGTCCGCGGTCCTGCTCGTCGGCCTGGTCCTGAACGCCACCCTCGGCTGGTCCTGGGCCGACCCGGTCGCCGCCTTGGTCATCGCCGCCATCGCCACCCGCGAGGGCTGGGAGAACTGGAACGGCGAGGACTGCTGCGCCCCTGCCGCGCTGACCGCCACTGGCCCCACCACCGCCGACGACGAGGGTGAGGCCGGAAGCTGCGCCGGCGACGCCTGCTGCACCCCGACCGCCCCGACCACGTCAGATGACCCGCAGAAGGAGGGCTCCCGATGAGCCGTCGCATGCCGGACACCGTCCGCGCCGCGTTCGAGACCGAGCTGGCCGCCGCGCGCGCCGCCATGACCGGCGAGCAGCGCTGGGCCGCGCTCGAGCGGGCCCACATCCTGTCCCAGCCGTGGGCGTGGCCGCACACCCGCGCGCACGCCGTCATGCTCGGGCTCGCATGGCGTGAGCACGACCGCCGCGAAGCCGCCGGCCAGGTGATCCGCCTCCTGGTCGCCGCGCCCGGCTCCGCGCTGGGCCGCTACCCCGAGGGCAACACCGGACGCGCCCGCGTGCCCCTGACGCAGCCGATGCCGATACCGGCCGACCTCGCCGACATCCTCGCCGCCCGCTGACGCACTCGTTGGTGGAACCAGCCCGACCCCCTTTCGTCCACCGAACCCCGCTTCCCCCGCAGCCCTCACCCTGCCGTCACCCCTGCCCTGGAGCTGACACCCCCGCGGCCCACGTCAAGCGCAAGCCGTTACCTTGGCGCTTGGAGCCGAGGGCAATGTTGCAGCAACTCGTAGCCACTTTGCCGCTCGCAAGCCGACGCTGACGACCGAGAGCGGCGAGCCGACCCCTCCCGGGTGGCCGGGAGGGGTCGGCTATTTCGATTCGGCGACACCGGTTGGCGGGCTGCCCCGACGATCGGTTAGCCACTGCCCGTCGGGTCTGACCTGCGTGTACCCGGCGCCCCCCGGTTGTCCGTCCCGCGCTAAGCCGATGTCGTCCCGTCTCCGTTGACGTCAGGCACCCTCCGGCGGTTTCCGCCAGTGGGGCGGCCCAAGTTGGCTCGCAGCACGTGCCCTCAGGCCGCCCAAGCTCTGGCTGATGGCACCCAGGTCATGTCAGTCACCTCGTCGGCGATGGCGGGGTCGGCGAAGGCGTAGACGTCCTCGAGCAGGTCGGCGAAGCGCTCAGGGAGCTGGTCCAGCTTCTGCTTGCGCCGCCACGCCGCCCACTTTGCCTGTGCGATGGCTGGGTAGCCGTCGAGCACGTCCCGCAGCAGCGACATGTCGGCATCGCGGTATGCCGCCACCTGCGTGATCGAGGTCCGCAGGGTGTTTCCGTCCACGGGGTGTCCGCCGGACAGGGTCCAGATGTCACCGAAGTCTCGCCACCGGGTGTTGGCCGTGCCCCGTTGGACAGCGGTCACGACCTTCTCCGCGTGCACCATCACAAGCGGGTAGCCGAGCAGGTGAAGCGGTTTCCCGCCGAGCAGTCGCGGAACCTCAACCTGGCCCGGCGCCGGCCAGACTGGGTCCCCTACGTTGAGGTCGATGTGAAAGCGGGTCCGGGCTGTGGCCAGCTCAACACCCATCGACACACGCACGCCGGAGTACTCGTCATCGTCGCGGATGACCTCGGCGGTAGCACTGTTGGCATCGAAGACCAAGCCGTCATCTTCCTGGGGCTTGCCGGCGGCGATGTCGCGCAGGACGGCAAGGACTTGTTGGGCGTCGTTGTCCAGGTCGCGGCCTGCGAAGTCGATGTCTTTGGTGGGGCGTCGCGTACCGAACGCGGCCAGCAGCACGCCGCCCTTGAGGACGAGCTGCTGCGCGTGGTCGCTCACCGCTACGCGTGCCAGGAACCCCTCGAGGACGTACAGCTGGATGAGTTCGTCGGTGAGCCGGGACTCGGCTCGCGCCTTGGCCTTGAGGTCCAAGTAGGCGCGACCGGCCGCTGTCGCCCTCGAGACGTCCTTCACAGCAGGACCTCCAGGGCGTGCCGCAGCGCTGGCGCTCCCTTGCTGAAGTGGGTGGACATGCGGAGCAATGTAGAGGGCTGACCGCCCCTGCGCAGCCAGCGGCGCAGCGCCTCGTTGCCCAGCTCAGGTCCTTCGGTCTCGCGCAGCCGGTACGCGTCGATGATGGACCGTTCGGGGCTGTAGAGCCCGATGGCTGTTGCGTCGTCCAGGGTGAGCGTCTCTCTGCCGATGTCGAAGGTGTCTGGGTCGAACTGGTGCCATGCGACGGGAGCGATGGTGTCCGCTGGACGGGTTCCGCGTGGCAGCGCGATGTCGAGCTCCGCCGGGATGTTGTCGATGAGGTCGTGACGTGCCAGGGCCGTGCGCAGGCAGAGCGTGGCCCGCGGCCGCTTCCCCGCGATGTCGATGAGGTCCTCGTCGCCGGCGGCGTCGGCCTTCCGGTAGAGGCCGTGGTTCACCCGGATGATGAGGTTGTGCGCCAGCAGCTCGCGGAACCTGCGCTCGTTGAGCAGGGTGCGTGCCTCGCTGTACCGGAAAGTCGTGGGAAGCAGGCGCAGCGCCTGCTGGTCCAGCTCGCTCGTCACGGCCCCTCCCAGGATGTAGGACTATGCAGTCAGTCGGCCTATAACTGTTCGCATTTTCCTACATTGTGCCACGGTAACCATGCTCTGCGGCCTGCTCAATCGCTCCCATCGGCACTGAAGCGTTCCGCCAGGTGCCCTCCACGAGCATCGACGCCCGCTGCTCATACCCGTACTCAATCGCTCGGGCGGTCCAACGACCAGCCGCCTGCGCCGTAGCGTGCGGCATTCGCAACGGGTCACGGGCAAGCAGGGACCGGTATGCAGGGTGATGCTGTCGAAACGAATCCCCTTCAACAGCGAAGAACCGTTCCTGCGGGTGGAAGTTCGCACGAGTGCGGATCGTGGCAACCGCCTGCGACCTGCTGCGTAATCACACCCCGTGTCCAAGATCCGGGGGTAGGGCCCAAGAAACTCGGGAAGATCCCCGACGGCGGTGGGTGGCGCATCACCGGACGCGGTTCGGCTCAGGACCGACGTGCCGGCGTGGCCCGTGACCGTGCCGCACGTCAGGGCGCATCATCCTCGCGTGGCTACGTCTACCTCCACCACGCCGTCGATGACCACTCCCGGCTGGCCTACTCAGAGATCCTCAGCGATGAACGCAAGGAGACAGCCGCAGCGTTCTGGAAGCGTGCCCAACAGTTCTTCGCTCGCCATGGCATCACCGTCAAAGCGGTCCTGACCGACAACGGCGCCTGCTACCGCAGCCGGTTATGGGCCAAGACGCTCGGCACGCGCATCAAACACCGCCGTACCCGCCCCTACCGGCCGCAAACCAACGGCAAGGTCGAACGCTTCAACCGGACCCTGCTGGAGGAATGGGCTTACGCGTGCGCTTACACCTCAGAAGCCGACCGCCGTGCGACCTACCCCGAATGGCTCCATCACTACAATCACCACCGCGGCCACACCAGCCTCAAGGGCCAATCACCCATCGACCGCGTGCCTAACCTCTCCGGACAGAACATCTAGGCCGATTATGAGCAGCAGTCCGCCCATACGGCATGGGCGATGCGGAAGACGTCGCCGCCGACCTGCGGGAAACCTGTCACTACCAGGTAGGCGCGATGGTCCCGCGCGTCGGTCGATACGAACTGTCGGACCTCACCTACGCTGCAGCCGGGATCTGTCCAGCTGACCGGTTCTGATGGCGTGAGCCGAACGTACTACGCGTACGATACGTCTTGCACATATGCGGTTCCAGCGGCTACCGCACGCGTCGTATGGCTACCTGGCTACCGGTTTCAGTCGCAGTGTTACGGCGTGTCGGATGCGAGTGGCGGGGTGCGCAATGGACGCCGGATCGCGACTGCCACGACAAATCAGCAGGTCACAGCACAGACACGGGCGTTTTCCTCATCGCCACCTGAGAAAAGACGTGATGTGCGAGGGTCCATTGTTCGCGGTCACTACTGGTTGGAGAACGCTTCGACCTTGCGGCGCTCGCCGGAGACGATGATGAGATGCCCGTCCTCGACCACCGTCTCGGCGGTCGCGTGGGTGAAGTCCTTGCCGGTGGCCTTGACGCCGACGACCGTGACGCCCCATTTCGAACGGACTGCTGCCTCCGCGAGAGTCTTGCCGAGAATGCTGCGCGGTGGGCGTGTACGAACGATGGCGAATCCATCGTCGAACTCGATGTAGTCCAGCATCTTGCCGCGCACGAGGTGAGCTGTACGACGGCCCATTTCATGTTCGGGGCGCACGACGTGCTCAACCCCGACCTGCTCGAGGATCTGCGCTTGGGCCTTGGTGGTTGCCTTGGCCCAGATATGCGGTACGTGCAGACCGCGCAGGACGAAGGCTGCGAGCACACTTGCCTCAAGGCTGGACCCGATGGCAACGACGGCCCGGTCGAACTCATGCACAGACAGCTGGCGCATGGCTTCTGCGTCGGTCGCGTCGGCCTGAACGACGTGGGTGAGCCTGCCTGCAACAGCTTGGACAGGGCGCGGGTCTGCGTCGATGCCCAGGACTTCGATGCCATCACTCTCGAGCTCCAGCGCAAGAGATTTGCCGAAACGGCCGAGTCCGATGACGACGACTCCGCCGCCAGCTCCGATGCGCTTAGCCAATGAGGGGCCATCCTTCCGGGTAGGTGTATCGGCGTCCGCGCTTGCGCAACGCCAGAGCCGACACTAGGGTCACCGGCCCCAACCTCCCCAGGAACATCAGGGCAGCCAATACAAACTGACCCGATTCCGGCACCTGGGCAGTGATTCCGGTGGACAACCCGACCGTCGAGAAGGCACTCGTCGTCTCGAAAAGCACGTCGCGGAAGGGCAGACCGGTGAGTTGAGTGAGGAGCATGGTCGATCCCACAACGGCAGCAACCCCCAGTAGAGCCACGGTGATGGCCTGCCGCACAGTGCGATCGCCGATCCGCCGGCCGAACGCGACCACATCATGCTCGCCACGAACCTCGGCAACGATGACGAAGAATAGGACGACGAACGTGGTGACCTTCAGTCCACCGGCGGTGCCGGCCGATCCACCTCCGACGAACATCAGCATGATTGTGCCGAGCAACGTCTCGTCGGTGGCCTGCCCGTAGTCCCAGGCATTGAAACCCGCGGTACGCGGCTGCACGGCGTGGACGAAGCCGGCCAGCAGCTTCTGCGCTGGATTCAGTGTTCCGATCGTCGCGTCATTACCCCATTCGCTGAGCGTCATGAACACGGTTCCGCCGACGAGAAGGATCGTGGTCATGAAAAGTGTGAGTTGGGTGTGCAACGACCAGTGCCTGCGTGCACGGCGACGCAGGAGTTCGAGCAGGACGGGGAATCCGAGGCCGCCGATGACGATGGCCACGACGATCGGGAGTTGAATCCAGGGGTCGGTGAGGTAACTCATGAGGCTGTCGCTGAACAGCGCGAACCCGGCGTTGTTGAAGGCCGACACTGCGTGGAATCCGCCGAGTCGCAGAGACTCCAAGAAGCCGAAGCCGTGGCCGAGCCAGAACCTGAGTGTCAGGGCAAGAGCGACGACTGCCTCGACGATGACGGTGATTCTGAAGACTCCCACTAGGACGGTGCGAACGTCGCCGACCCCGCTCTTTGTTTCGGCAGCCGCTGCGATTCGGCTGCGCAGACCTAGCCGCCGGCCGATGAACAGCACCAGCAAAGTGGTCATCGTCATGAATCCGAACCCGCCGACCTGGATGAGTCCGAGGATGACGGCCTGGCCGAAACCGGTCCAGTAGGTCGCTGTGTCCACGGTGACGAGGCCGGTGACACACACTGCACTTGTGGAGGTGAAAAGTGCGGTGACGAATGGTGCGCCTCCATCACCGGTTCGTGCCATCGGGAGCATGAGGAGCAGGGTGCCGATGGTGTTGCCCACCGCGAATGCCGCGACCACGGTCTGCGCGGGGTGACGCAAGAGTCGGGAGCGGGGGGTGGCCCGGGCACCGGTGTCGGAGAGCATCGTCGGTGAGAATGGCACAGCAGCCTGGCCTCCGTCCACTGGGCCCTCGTCCTGTTGAAGTAGCGCCCGATCTCCACAGGCCGAACGCGCCCATCCGCCTGGGATCCCGCGCTCAAGCCTGGCGGGGAGCAAGGCCGTGTTCTTGACGCGGGACACGACCTACCCCGAACGGCTCCATCACTACAATCACCACCGCGGCCACACCAGCCTCAAGGGCCAATCACCCATCGACCGCGTGCCTAACCTCTCCGGACAGAACATCTAGCGGTCGCCTGATCGTTGCCCGCCGAGTCCGCGACACCACAGACCTGTCCGCTGTTCGCTAGGCCGCTGCGTTCCTTGGCAAGGAAGCGACTCGCGTCGCCAGGCCGATGACCTTGACGTGCAAACCGGTCTTCCCATCGGTGTCGACATAGACCCTACGGATCTGCAGGTCGACGACGGACTGCTTGCTTGAGATGAGCCCACCGGCGACGATGCCGTCGAGGGCGTCCTCCATCAGATCCAGTGCCGAGTGCCCGTTCGTAGGGTAGGCCGGGCTCTTGGGAAAAACGCCGTGCGCCCCGTAGTGCATCGCCGGCCGCTTCACACCGTGCGTCAACTCAACCCGCACCGGCCCGATGACCGACCGCCCCTTGCGGTACTTCACGCAACTCGCAGCGATGTGCCCGCACCACGCTTCGCGGCTTTGCGGTTGACGCAGCGGAAGACGCGGGACACGGAAAGAGGCGGTGCGTAGCGGAATGACTGTGGCGTTTGACATGCCGCCCACGGTGCGACGCGGATGACGTCCCGAGGTACCGGCCCGGGGCTGTCGCACCGTGCTGATATGGAACAGGACAACACCTACATTCCGAAGCGCGCACGCAACCTCGTCGCGCTCTCGGTCACCCACAGTCCCCCGACCCCTCCGACCCTCGCCTTCTGCTCAGCCCAGTGGTTCGAGTCGTTCGACGGCGATCGTCTCGCTGATGCCATTGAGATGATCACCTTGCTGGAGACCCATGAGCTGCTCGTCACCTGGGGTGGACTCGCTCCGGTCAGGGATGCCGCTGAAGCCCACGGGATCGCGCACCCGTTCAGTCAGAAGAAGCCGACCGGCGAGATCGCCGTCAAGGCCCACTCCCGCGTGCTCGACCTGGCCGCAGCCACGGGCTCCGAACCGACCACGCAGGCACTGTGGTCGTACCTGGCCGCGAACGTCCGGGACGGAGTCATGGAGAACCTGGCGACCCGTCCGGAGGACCGGCGCACACCCGAAGCCGTGGCGGAAGCGATCCGCACCTCGGCCGTCGCGCATATTCTCAACGAGCGACCCGCTGCGCTGTCCTCCATGTCCGAAGGTATTAGCAGCGGGTCGCTCGCATCCGGAGACGGCGATGACTGACACCTCGATGTAGCCGTCACCGCAGCCACCGTCTCGACCGACGACGTGGTTCAGCCACCGGTGCTACGTGTACTCGACGGATCCGATCTGAATGAGGACCTCGACACCACGACCGAGCGCGGCATCTACGACTGGGAAGCCGAGGGCGACTTCGACCGCCGGCATCTGACCCTCGTTCCGACCGCGGACTGAACCGCGCGTCGCACCGTCACGAACATGGAACTTCGAACCGCTGCGCGCACCCTGCCTGGAACGACGCGCCCTGCCGCGTCGCCTTCGGTCGAGGAGCGCTGGCCGGACCGGCACGTCCCGGCCGAGGTCGCGCACATGCGCAGCAACGACCTGCAGTGGGCGTGCTCTGGTCATCCGCAGCCGGAGATCTTCTTCCCGAACACCAACCGCGACCTGTCCGCGGCCAAGAAGATCTGCTCGGACTGTCCGGCCAAGCTGATGTGTGGGCGCGCCGGCGTCAAGTCGCTCGAGTCCGGAGTCTGGGGAGGCACGCTGTTGCACAACGGTGTCCCGAACAATCGTCTCTTCACTCGGGAGTACCCCGGTGCAGGACGTAAGAAGGCCACAACACAGTCCGCCTGACCAGCACCGACGAAGCCGCTCAAGCCACGTGCTGAGCGGCTCTCTCGTTACGCAACCATCACCACCTAGAAGAATCCCGCGCCATCGCGCGGGATTCTTCGCCTAGACCCTGATCTCCGTAGAGAGGGGGTTTAAGGGTTGTGTCCGGAGGGGGACTTGAACCCCCACGCCCGTTAAAGGGCACTAGCACCTCAAGCTAGCGCGTCTGCCATTCCGCCACCCGGACGAGGTGAGTGGCCGGCCGATTTACCGGCTGGCCAACAGCCCGAAACATTAGCACGCGGACCCCGAAACTCCCGCATCGACCGTGCCCGGGCGGTCTTGCTGGACACCTGCTCGAGTGAACCTCATACTTCACGCAGGGCACACCTAGAGCTACCTCCACCAAGCCGGGGTTCTTTGTCAACATGGCGAAGTCGGAGTTCAACTTCGAAAAGATGATCGGCAAGACGATCGCAGAGCACAGCTCCGGTCCCCCGAAGCCACGCTGCGGGCAGACACCGACTGGTCGACCGGTTCAGGGCCGGCGGTCAAGGGCCCGTTGTTGTCCCTGTTGATGGCGATGACGGGCCGCGCCGCACACCTGGACGAACTTGCGGGCGACGGGCTCGCGGAACTTCGATCCCGCATCTGAGCCCACGCCCCGACTCGGCTCAGTCGGTCAGCGTCGGCTGGGCGCCGTTGCCGGTCAACGGAATCACGTCGACGGCGACATTGAGCTTGCTACCGCTGCCCTCGGCGAAGATGATTCCCTTGAGCGGGGACACGTCACGGAAGTCGCGGCCCCAGGCGGTCACGATGTACCGCGAATCTGCGAAGTGGTTGTTCGTCGGGTCGAGATCCACCCATCCGAGCGGAGTCCGGATCGACACCCACGCGTGGGTGGCGTCCGAGCCGGCGAGTTTGGGCCTGCCCTTCGGCGGAACGGTCTCGATGTACCCGCTCACGTACCGGGCCGGCAGACCCACGTGCCGGGCCATGCCGGCGGCGAGATGCGCGAAGTCCTGGCAGACACCTGCCTTGCCCTCGATGACCTCCTCCAGCGTGGTGGAGGTGGTCGTCGCGCCCTTCGCGTATTTGAACTCGCTGTAGATCAGCTCGTACAGGTGCACCAGAGCATCGCCCAACGGACGGTTGTCCGGAAGGTGCTCCTGTGCGTAGGCGGCGACTGTCGGAGTGACATCGACCAGCCGCGACGGCAGCAGGTAACGGGTGTGGTCGAGGTCGAACCCGCCGGAGGTGGCTTCCATCTCCCGGCGTGCCGACTGCACCGTCCAATTGTTGAGTGCTTCGACATCGGCCTTCGGCCAGGTGATCTCGACGTGGGAACGCTTGGTCACCGCGAACCTGGTGTGCCGCGTCCGGATCTCCAGATAGTGACTGAAGTTGCCGAAGAAGTCGGTGTGTTCGGACATGACGTGCGCGGACGGCGTGACCTCGATCACGTTCGACAGCACCTTTTGGTGTTCGGTCGACCGCGGCCGCAGGCACGCCCGGCTGTAGGAGGCCGTCACGAAGTCGTCGTACTGGTACTCGGTGGTGTGGCGGACCTCGTACCGGCGCGTGTTGTGCAGATCGGGGACCTGGTCGCTCACTGGCGCACTCCGACCTCGTGGATGGTGTTGACGCGACGGGGCGGCTCCGGCCGCACGAAGTAGCGGTGTGAGACCTGGTCGCTCAGGTCACGCAGCAACGAGGTCAGCTCGACGGAGAAATCCACGAGCCGGGACCGCTCGTTCATGCCGAGGTCCTCCGGCGAGACCGCTTCGAGCCGCTTGGTGAGCGCATCGACGGCTGCCCGCACGCCTTCGTCCTCGATGACCTGGGTGATGCCGGTGATGCGCTTGAACTGGAACTCGAGCGACCTGGGGTTGATCGGGTCACGCAGCAGCAACTGCAGCATGCCTGCCACCGGGGACGCCGGACCGGTGCCGGACGCGAGGCGCCGGCGGAACGTGATCACGCTGTCGCACGCCCGCAGCGTCGCCTCGGTGATCTGGCCGTCCGCCACGGGCGAGCGTTCGGTACCGATCGCCACCCGCAACAACGTCGACACCTGCAAGGAGCGCTCGACCCTTCGTCCCAGGTCCATGAAGGCCCATACCTCGTCGCGCACCGTGTTCTCCGACGCGAGGCCGGCAAGCCCGACGAGGCACTCGAGCACCTGCGCGAGGACACCCGGCAGTGGCTCGTCGTCGTCGACGGGACGATTGATCGCACTCTGCAATCGGCTCAGGATCAGCCACGTGTCGGGCGAAAGGAGTTCACGGACGGCGTACGCGGCACGCGACAGGTTGCTGACCGTGTAGGCGATGGTGCCGGGAGTGTTCTCGGCGAAGACGATCGTCCGGAGGAACTCGGAAGGGTGCGAATCGCCTTGTGGCGCAGCCACTCCGGTGACCTGGCTGAGCGCCTGCACCATTTCTCGCATGGCGACCTGCCCGGGTGAACCGGACCGGCCGTGGTGATCGGCGACGAGGTCATCGACCACCGTCGCCAGACGGGCGGTCGACTCCGCGCGCTCGGCGTAGCGTCCGAGCCAGAAAAGGTCGTCGGCAACGCGTGGGGCCAGAGACATCGAGTCGGGTTCGACGGTGAGCTTGAGGGTGTCGCGGTGACGTCCGCGCTCGGCCATCGCTACCTCGAACTCGGTCGGAGCCAGCACCCAGACGTCCTTGGCGATGCCACCGTGGGAGTTGGACACGTTCCAGCTCGTGCTGTTCGCCGCGACGCGACCCAAACCGCCCGGCAGGAAGCGGTATCCGTCGTTCGCCCCGACCCCGAAGGTGCGCAAGACCAGGCGCCGCGGTTCGAGCCCTTCGGCCGCGATCACCGGAGCGGTCGACATCGCGACCTGCTCCTGTGCCGCCCACTTCCACGGCTCGGCGTCGATCTGAACTCTGAGGTCGTCCAGTTCGCTCGACGACAGTTCCCAACCGTGCGTCGCCGGGTCTGCTTCTCCGCGACTGATCGGTTTGATGACGAGCTCATCGAGACGGTCCATCGCCTCGGCACGCTGCTCGCGGTCACCGAACCACCAGGTGCGGGCGTCCGGAAGCAACAGGTGCTCGCCGAGCAGTCGCTTCGCGGCCTGCGGCAGGAACGGCACGAGCGCCGGGTTCTCCAGCACACCGCTACCGAGCGGGTTCACCACGCTGATCATCCCCCGGCGCGCGGCCTCGGTGAGCCCGGTGACGCCCAGACGCGAGTCACCCCGCAGATCAAGCGGATCCGACCATGCGGCGTCCACGCGACGAACCAACACATCGACATGTTGTGGCTTGTGAGTCGTCTGTCGCCAGACCCGTCCGTCGCGCATGGTGAGGTCTTCGGCCTGCACGACCGGCAGCCCCAGCAGGCTCGCCAGGAAGGCCTGGTCGAAAGCGGTCTCACTCGCCGGTCCGGGTGACAGCAGCGCGATGTTCGGCTGATCGACTGCGACCGGGGCTGCGTCGAGCAACGCGTCGCTCATCTGGTCGAAGAAGCCGCGCAGTCGAGCGAGGGCGGTGTTGCGGTACAGCCTCGGCATCGTCCGAGCCACGATGCGTCGGTCAGCCATCGCGTAACCAGCTCCGGACGGCGCCTGGTTACGGTCGGCAAGCACCGTCCAGGTGCCGGACGCATCGCGGGCCAGGTCCACGCTGGTCATCACCAGTTGGCGATCGCCCGGCAACCGGATGCCGTCGGCCGCCGGCAGGAATCCGTCGTGCCCCACGACGGCAGCCGCCGGGATGACACCCTCGCTGATCATGCGACGCTCGCCGTAGAGGTCGCCGAGCAGGGCGTCCAGCAGCATCGCCCGTTGGGTGAGGCCGCGCTCGAGTCGCGCCCATTCGTCGTCCGACAGCACTACCGGCAACGGGTCGAGTTGCCAGGGACGCGCCCGGTCCTCACCGGAGACGGTGTAGGTGAGGCCGTCCTCCTTGATGTGCCGGGCAGTCGCCGCCTTGCGCGCCAGCAGGCCACCGATGCCGATCGACTCGACGATGTCGGTCAACTGCTGGTGCTGTTCGGTGCCGGCATCGCTGAGCCACTCGTCGACGCAGATGCCGCGGTGTTCGCCAGAGTCGCCGGCATGCTGCCCGGAGTGCTCCTCCGTGCTGCGTTCGACCCGTTCTCGATACCGGCTCAGCACACCGGAATTGGCCTGGGGTTGCGCCGTCATGAAGTCACCTTATGAAATCGTCCGCGCCCTCGGGTCATGCGCGCCGACCGGCCGAGAAGCGGCGCAGGTCGAGCGTGGACGGGTATTCACCGTTGCCGTGCCGCACCTGGGTTTCGTACGACGGCCAGCCGGACATGTCGACCGTGCCGGACGTGTGCCCGACCGCCTCGAAGCGGCTCCCACGGCGCGATTCGGCTTCGGCGGCGTTTACCGGGTAGGTGTCATAGGACCGGCCGCCGGGATGCACGACGTGATAGGTGAAACCGCCGAGCGACAGACCGTTCCAACGATCCACCAGGTCGAACACCAGCGGAGAGTGGACGCCGATCGTCGGGTGCAGCGCGGACGGCGGCGACCAGGCACGGAATCGCACCCCCCCAACAACCTTCGTGTCCGGCGCACCACCTGTGCCGGGAGTGCCTGTGCCCCAACCGGATCCAGCGACCGGCACCAGCGGTACCGGCACTCCGTTGCAGGTGATGACGTGACGTCCGTGTACGAGGCCGGTTGCCGCGACCTGCACCTTCTCCACCGAGGAGTCGACGTAGCGCGAGGTGCCCCCCTGGGTCACCTCTTCACCGAGGACGTGCCACGGCTCGACGGCCTGGCGCAGTTCGAGGTGGACGCCGGCGATGTCGGTCTCCCCCAGCCGCGGGAAACGGAACTCCAGGAACGGGTCGAGCCAGGACGGGTCGAACTGGTGTTCCGGCCCGAGATACCGGTTGATGTCGGAGACCACATCCCGCAGGTCGGCTGCAGCGAACGCGGGCAGCAGGAACCGGTCGTGCAGGCGTGAACCCCAGCGGATCAGCGAGCCGGAGTAGGGCTGGTCCCAGAAACGCGCGACCAGCGTACGCACCAGCAACGCTTGCACCAGCGACATCTGAGCGTGCGGCGGCATCTCGAAACCGCGCAGCTCCAGGATGCCGAGACGGCCGCGGTCGGTGTCGGGACTGTAGAGCTTGTCGACACAGAACTCGCTGCGGTGGGTGTTGCCGGTGATGTCGGTCAGCAAATGACGAAGCAACCTGTCGGTGATCCATGGACGCGGTTCACCATCGGATTCCTTTGTGGCGCGGTCGAGTTCGTGAAAGGCGATCTCGAGTTCGTAGAGCGTCTCGTGACGTCCTTCGTCAACGCGTGGCGACTGGCTGGTCGGGCCGATGAAGCGTCCGGAGAAGACATAGGACAACGCCGGGTGGTGCTGCCAGTAGGTGATCAGACTGCGCAGCAGGTCGGGGCGACGCAGCAACGGCGACTCGGCGGGCGTGGAACCACCGAGCGTGATGTGGTTGCCGCCGCCGGTGCCGGTGTGAGTGCCGTCGATGTCGAACTTCTCCGTCGCCAGACGAACCGACCGGGCGTCGTCGAAGAGCGTGGTCGTGAGGGTCTCCAGCTCGGCCCACGACGAGGTGGGTTGCACATTGACCTCGATGACACCGGGGTCGGGCGTCACGGTCAGCGAGGTGAGGCGGCCACCACCGCTCGGCGGCGCGTAGCCCTCCAGCACGACTGGCGTCCCGGTCGCCTTCGCGGCCTGTTCGATCGCCCCGAGCATGCGCAGCGCGTCGTCCAGCTCGGACAGCGGCGGCAGGAACACGAACAGGTGGCCCTCGCGTGCCTCGACGGTCAACGCCGTCCGCGGAGCCTCCTCGATGTCGTGCACCTGAGCGCTCGGGACCTCGGTTTCGAGGGATCCGGGATCGGGCAGGGTGCCGCTCGCCGCGAACGGCGAGGCGTCGGGGACGTACGGTGCCTCGGCCCAGGCGATCGAACCGAGCGGCAGGCGCAGGCCCATCGGCGAAGTGCCGGGCGTGAGGTAGAGGTGCTCGCGGCGGGTCTGCCAGACAGCCGTGCCCCAGCCTTCGCCGTCAGGTGCGGGGAAGACCGGCAGCACCCACCCGGTGGGCAGCTCGGGTGCGATCTGCTTCGATTCCAGCTTGCTGCGTCGATCGGGGTCGAGTGCACCGACGTCGTCACCGGGGCGGTCGCCGCTCGGCTGACGAATCTCGTTGTGCCAATCCGTGATCGGGTCTTCGTAGCCAGGTCGGACGACCTCGTCGGGCAAGCCGAGCCGGGTTGCGAGGTGCTGGGTGAAGTCGCGGACGACCATGGCACGCTCGTGGTCGTCGCCGGGCACGACGGCGTCGCCCCACGGGTCGTCGAGGAGTGACTGCTCCTGCCACATCGGCGAGCCGTCGGTACGCCAGATGAGACCGATCTGCCAGCGCGGCAACGGTTCTCCCGGGTACCACTTGCCCTGACCGTGGTGCGTGATCCCGCCCTTGCCGTAGCGCTTTCGCAGTTTGTCGGCCAACTCGACCGCCAGCTTTCGCTTCTCCGGACCGTCGGCGGCGGTCTCCCATTGCGGAGTCGAGGTGTCGTCGGCCGACACGAACGTGGGCTCGCCACCCATCGTGAGCCGGACGTCGCCGGCCTGCATCAGTTCATCGACGTGCTCGCCGAGTGCGCGCACCTTCGACCACTGGTCGTCGGTGTAAGGCTTGGTGACCCGCGGGTCCTCGAAGACCCGGGTGACGGTGTTCGCGAAGTCGAACTCGACGTTGACCGGCGCCGTCGCACCGCTGATCGGTGCTGCCGCTGACGGGTGCGGCGTCGCGCAGAGCGGGATGTGACCCTCCCCGGCGAAGAGGCCGCTGGTTGCGTCCATGCCGATCCACCCGGCACCCGGTACGAAGACCTCTGCCCAGGCATGCAGATCGGTGAAGTCCTCCTTCGGACCGCTCGGGCCGTCGAGCGCTTCCTGGTCGGCGGTCAGCTGGACGAGGTAACCGGACACGAATCGAGCCGCCAAACCGGCGCGGCGCAGCGCCGCGATCAGCAGCCAGGCGCTGTCACGACAGGACCCGATGCCGCGATCGAGGGTCTCCCGCGGGCTCTGCACTCCGTGCTCCATCCGCACGGAGTACGAAACCGCCCGGTTCACAGCCTGATTCATCGCGACCAGGAAGTTGACGATGCCCGGGTTCTGATCGCCCGGTTGCGCATCGGCGATCGCCTGGTCGATCCAGGACTGCGTCTGCTCGCTGAGTCCGCTGCCTTCGTCGGCGTCGTCGACGACTCGCAGGTACGGGTCGAGGTCGGCGCGCAGATCGTCGGGATAGGTGAACGGGTAGTGCTCGGCGTATTCCTCGACGAAGAAGTCGAACGGGTTGATCACCGTCATGTCGGCGACCAGATCGACCGTGACCTCCAACTTGTCGACCCGCTCGGGGAAGACGAGGCGCGCGAGGTAGTTGCCGAACGGATCCTGCTGCCAGTTGATGAAGTGATTGCTCGGAGAGACCGTCAGCGAGTACGCGGTGATCGGGGTGCGACTGTGCGGCGCCGGGCGCAGCCGGACGACGTGCGGGTGAACCGTCACCGGTTCGTCGAAGGTGTAGGTCGTGCGGTGATGGAGGGCTACCCGGATCGTCACCCGCCCCACCCTAGCCATCCGAAGCGGTGCGTCAGGGGCTGCTCACCAGCCGGTACCGCGCACTTTCACCTGGCTGTGATGAGCATCCGCGTCATCGAAGAAATCGAGCAGGGAAGCCGCCAGCCAAGCGCGTCGTTCAACGGCATCCGATGACCCTGAGGTGCCGCCGGCGCGGTCGTCGAAGACGGGTGTTGCTGCATCTGATTCATCCCGTGCGCCTTCACAGCGCACAGGTAAGCATCAATTCCACTCCGGCGGTGCGGCGTGCTCCAGTTGCGGATCATCGGCCTTGAAGGTGCGGACCGGTCCGGGTTCGGTGGTCGGGCCCTCGAATCGAACGGTGACTCGGCCCAGGCCGCTCCCCCACACCCAACCGGCACCGTGCTCGGCGTGCCGGACGTCGGCGCCCGGTGTCCAGGTCTGCGGGTTGCGGCCCCAGCCGTCGTCGACATCATGCGCGGTGACCGCGGCTTCCGGGGACGGTTGCTCGACCTCCTCCTGCTCGAAGGACATCCGTTCCTGGGCGTGCGGCGACATGCCGGACACCCCGAAACCGAGCAACCGCAGGCCCGCTGCGGTGTCCGCACCGACGAGCAATCTGCGGGCTACCGACAGGATCGTTGCGAGGTCGCCGGTCGGGTGCAGCGTGCTTTCCGATCGGGTGAAGGTGGAAAAGTCGCCGTGCCGCACCTTGATCGTCATCGTCCGGGCGAAGTGTCCGTGCTCCTGCAAGCGCGCAGTGACCCGCTCCACCAGCTTCACCAACTCACGATCGAGAACGGTGCTGTCCGCGACGTCGACCGGGAAGGTCTCCTCGGCCGAGATGCTCTTGGCCTCACGCTCGGTGACGATCGGGCGATCGTCCCTCGCGAAGGCCATCTCGTGCAACCCTCGTCCGTGGGACTCACCGAAGATGCTCACCAGGTCGGTCACCGACATTCGTTGCAGGTCGGCAACGGTCTCGACGCCGAACGAGCGCAGCCGCTCGCCCGTCACCGGACCCACGCCACCGAGCACTCGAACCGGTAGTGGACCGAGTACCTCGTTCTCGTGGCCGGCCGGGACGATCACCAAACCGTTCGGCTTGTCCAGGTCCGACCCGATCTTCGCGATCTGCTTCGAAGTGCCGATCCCGACACTCGCCGTCAATCCCCCTGTGCGCTCGGTGATCTCGCCGAGCAGGCGTTGAATCCGGTTGTGCAGCGCGTCGACCGCGAAGTCGGTGATATCGCCGTGTGCGAGGTCGACGTAAGCCTCGTCCACGGAGACCTGCTCGACCGTGGGCGACAGGTCGTGCAGCAGTTCCATGACGATCGCGCTGGAGGCTCGGTACGCGGCGCCGCGCGGACTGAGGAAGGCCGTGCCGGGCGGGCACAGTCGGCGCGCCTGAGCGGTAGGCATCGCCGACCGGGCTCCGAACTTACGCGCCTCGTAGGAGGCGGTCGCCACGACGCCTCGTCCACCCGTCCCGCCGACCACCACGGGTTTGCCGCGCAGGCTGGGTTTGTCGCGTTGCTCGACCGCGGCGAAGAAGGCGTCGAGGTCGAGGTGCAACACACTCGGACGGCTTCTCACCGTTCCATTGTCGCCTGTCGGACGCAGCCCGCGACCGTCGGTGTTCAGCCGACGCTGCGATGGATCACCAGCGGCAGGACGCGGGCCGCTCCTCGCTCGCGCAGCGCAGCGGCAGCCACCGTGGCCGCCCAGCCGGACGACGTCCGGTCGATCACCAGCAGAACCGTATGGCCGTCGACGTTCGCGTCCGGGCCGGCGTCGAGGCAATCACGAAGGACGGCGGCCTCGTCGGCGCTCGGCAGATCCGTCGGGACGCGATCGGTCGCCCAGACCGCGTGCGGGAGCCGGCCGGCGTTCGCCAGGTGCTCGGCGACCGAACCCGCCAGATCCGGCATGCCGCCCGGAGCCACGGCAATCATGCAGGTCGGCCGGTCCACCCACTGCTTGCTCCAGTCGGCGAGGGTGTGCACCGCGTGTTCGAGCAGTTCAGGATCGGCTGCCGCTCCCGTCTGCAGGCAACCGGCGAGCGAGTCGGCCCACTCCGGCGCGTCGGCATGGACGAGTACCCGTCCGGGGTCAGCCGCCTGGGCGACCGGGATCTTGCCGCGGGTGCCATACGCTCCCCCGGGCCACATCTTGCGTGGTTCCAGCACGTGGCGCTCGGTGCGCAGCACCCGTCGCACACCGCGCATCGTCTCCGAATTCGCCTCTGCGGCAAGACCTTCCGGTAAGCCGCCGATACAGACCGAGCAGCGACCGCACGGTGCAGCGGACGGGTCGTCCAAGGACTCCTGGAGCAACTGCATGAGGCAGCCCTGGCCACGTACGTAGCGACGCATGATCTCCGCTTCACGGCGACGCGTCGCCAACACCGAGTCGTAGTGCTCCTGGTCGTAACTCCAGTCCTTGCCGGTGGACGACCACCCGTCGGTGGTGCGGACCACGATGTCGTCAACAGCCAACTGCTTCAACAGCAGTTCGACCCGCGTGCGCCGCACTCCGGACTCGGCCTCGAGCGCCACCACGGACAGCGGCGACACTGCCTGACCCAGGAGTTCGAGGATCCGCTCGACCTCCTTCGGCTTGGGAATGGTGGCCGTGGCGAAGTACTCCCAGACAGCCTCGTCCGAAGCAGACGGAAGCAAGGTGACCAGAGCATGGTCGATCGCGCGGCCGGCACGTCCGACCTGTTGGTAGTAGGACACCGGTGACGGCGGAGCCCCGACGTGCACCACAAACCCCAGGTCCGGCTTGTCGTATCCCATGCCGAGGGCGGACGTCGCAACCAACGCCTTGAGTTCGTTACGCCGCAGCGCGTCTTCGAGTCGCTCGCGTTCGGCGCCGTCGAGTTGCCCGGTGTAGGCGGCGACCTGAAGGGACGGATCGCCGGAGTACTTGGTGCGCAGCACCTCGGCCAGACGTTGAGCATCGGCCACGGTCAGCGTGTAGATGATGCCCGAACCGGGCAGCGTCGGCAGGTGATCGGCCACCCACGCGAAGCGGGCGAGCGGATCCATCTGGGCTGCAACCGCGAGCGTCAAACTGGACCGGGCGAGTGGTCCACGAAGCACCAGGGTGTCCGAACCCAGTTGTGCCGCAACGTCTTCCACCACGCGCGCATTGGCGGTGGCGGTCGTGGCCAGGACGGGTGTCTGCGGGTTCAGGCGTCCGAGCACGTCGACCACACGTCGGTAATCCGGACGGAAATCGTGGCCCCAGTCGCTGACCGCGTGTGCTTCGTCGACGACCACCATGCCGAGGCGTCCGGTCAACGCATCGAGCACTCGTGCACCGAACCCCGGGTTGGCCAGACGCTCCGGTGACACCAGCAGAACGTCGAGACGATCGGCCGCGAGGTCGGCCTCGATCCGGGACCAGTCGTCGATGTTCGAGGAGTTCAAGGTCGCCGCGACCAGGCCCGCTCGTTCGGCCGCCTGCACCTGGTCGCGCATCAACGACAGCAGCGGCGAGACGACCAGCGTCGGTCCGTCACCGCGGTCGCGCATCATCGTCGTGGCGATCCAGTAGACCGCCGACTTGCCCCACCCGGTCGCCTGGACGACCAGCACGCGGGACCCGGGCTGCGAGAGCGTCTCGAGTGCCTCACCCTGCCCGTCGCGCAAGGTGGCGTCGGGACCGGCGAGGGCACCCAGCACCCGACTGACGGCGTTCTGCAGAAGTTCGGTCGACATGCCTCGACCTTTTCACGGGGTACCGACAACGCGGGCCGGAGACCTAAGGCTGTGCAGAACCCTTCTTCTTGGCGGCCTTCGCCGCCTTCTCCGCCTTGCGTGCCGCACGCCGCTGACGTTCCTGCTCCTCCATCTCGGCCGCCTCGTCCACCGTGGGAGCCGTTCCGCCGAGCGCCTTCGGAAGGAAAGCGAGGTCCTCACCGGTCATCGGCGGGTACTGCGCCTTGGCCCGGTCGAGCATCTGCTTCATCTCGGCCTTGAGCTGTTCGGTGAGCTGCGCCGGGTCGGCGTCGGCAGGCGCTTCGATCGGGCGGCCGACGGTCACGATGATCGGAACACCGGTACGGCCCAGCTTCTTCGGGTGGTCCTTGGTCCAGATCCGCTGCGAGCCCCAGACGATCGTGGGGATGATCGGGACGCCGGCTTCCTGAGCCATCCGCACCGCGCCGGTCTTGAACTCCTTGAGTTCGAAGGAGCGCGAGATGGTGGCCTCCGGGAACACGCCGATCAATTCGCCGCGCTGCAGAGCCGCGACCGCTTCGCGGTACGCACCGGCGCCCGCCGATCGGTCGACCGGGATGTGCTTCATCCCTCGCATCAGCGAGCCGACGCCCTTCATGTCGAACACTTCCTTCTTCGCCATGAAGCGCACCAGACGTCCGACGTCCTTGAAGGCGTACCCCGCGAGGGCGAAGTCGAGGTATCCGATGTGGTTGATCGCGACGACACCCCCACCGGTCTGCGGAATGGCCTCCTGGCCGGTGCGCTGGAAGCGCAGCCCCTGCGCGGCGAACAACCCGCGGGCGAAGTGAACGACGGGTGTGTAGACCGGCTCCATGCGGGCAACCCTATCGACGAGTCGGCCTGCTCGTGCGCACGCTCACTAGAGTGGCCGTGTGCTGCCCATCGTCAACGCCCTGCGCTACGTGGTCCCGCTGCGCGAGGGTGGTTCGCTGCCCGGTGTGATGGAGGCGGACGACGAGGGCACCTGGGTGGTCAAGTACCGCGGCGCCGGTCAGGGTGTGAAGGTGCTCGTGGCTGAGATCATCGTTGCCGGCCTCGCTCGCGCCCTCGGCATCCGCGTCCCCGATCTGAGGCTCGTCGACATGCCGGAGCAGATCGCGAAATACGAGGCCGACGAAGAGGTGCAGGACCTTCTCACCGCGTCCGTCGGTTTGAACCTCGGGATGGACTTCCTACCCGGCGCGTTCAACTACGACGGCTCGACTCCCCCGCCGCCGGACGAAGCCTCGGCGATTCTCTGGCTCGACGCCTGTGTCGCCAACATCGACCGCACCCCGCACAACCCGAATCTGTTGCGTTGGGGCAAGAACCTGTGGGCGATCGATCACGGCGCCGCCCTCTACTTTCATCACTCCTGGCCCTCGAGGGAACCCGACCCTGCGCGGTTCGCCGCCGCACGCTTCGACGACTCCTCGCACATCCTGCGCGAGGTCGCAGATGACGTCAGTGCCGTCCATGAACGCGCCACCGCGATCCTCAGCCGGGAGCTCATCGCTCGCGTCCTCGACGACGTGCCGGACGAGTGGCTGGAGTCGACGGCCGATCTGCCGGGCCCGGAAGCGGTCCGCGCGATGTACGTGGAGCACCTCGTCGAACGCCTCGCTCGTCCGGACGCGTGGATGCCGAGGAACGCATGATCGGTTACCAGTACGCCGTCCTGCGGTTCGTGCCGGCAGTGGAGCGTGAAGAGTTCGTCAACATCGGTGTTGTCGTCTACGCACAGATGGCCGACCACCTGAGCGTCGAGTGGCTTGTTCGTTCCGACCTGGTGCGAGCACTTGCACCCGAAGTCGATCTGAGCGAGATCGAGACTGCGCTGGCGTCGTTGCGTGCTTGTGCCGCAGGCGAATCCGCGCCCGGAAAGCCTTCGATCCGCTCGCTCGGAGCACGCTTCGGTTGGCTGGTCGCGCCGCGGAGCACAGCGATCCAGCCGGGGCCGGTGCACGGCGGGCTCACCGACGACCCGGCGGCAGAGGCACGAAGGCTGCTCGACCGACTCGTCGGGTGAACGCCGGACGCTCCCCTCGCCGTAGCGAGAGGAGCGCCCTTCGTGCTGGTTCCGTCCGCGCGACCCACTCAACGAGTCAGCCGCGCGGACCGGAGCTCATTTACTTGCCGTCGCGGCCGCGCACGTCGTCCCGCAGGGAACGAATGCGGTCACCGATCGACTTGTGGTCGCCGTCCGCGTCGCGGTTGACGTCCTGGACGCCGTCGCCGACACGGTCGTCCCGGATGCCGTCGTGCCCGGCCTGGACGTCACGCTGGTCGCCCGAGGTGTGCCAGTCGGCGCCGTCCTGCAGGTTGCCGGTGTCCCCGGAACGAACCGCGTCGTCACGACCCACGCCGTAACCGCCGACCGCCGTGGAGCCACCGGCCGTGCCTGCGCCGACCTGGTTCGGCTGACCGCCGAAGTCCGCAGAGCGGTTCTCGAAGCCGCCGGTCTCGCGGGACTGGTCGTTCCAGTTCTGCTGTCCGGCAGTCTGGTCGGCGTCATAGCCAGGCTGCTGGGCGTCATGCTGCTGCGCCCAGCCCGCGGACGACTCGTCGGCGTACCCGCCCTGGTCGAGCTGACGCGGGCTACGGTCGTTCTGGCCCAAGTGCTGTCCGTCCAGGCCACCCTCGTGCTGGTAACCCGGCTCGTTGCCGCGATCAAGGGTCCGGCCGTCGTCGTAGGAGTGACCGCCGAGGCCACCTTCGCGGTCGCCGTCGCGCAGCGTGCCCTCGTGGCCACGCGGACTGTTGCCCGCCAGGCCGTCGCCGAAGTGCGTGTCGGTCCGACCCTGCTCGTCGTAGCCACCGTGGTGAGCGTCGCCGGCGACATCGCCCATCGTGCTGGTCTGACCGATGCGGTCGGCGTCACGGTCGCCGAAGTGGTCACCGTCGTTGTCACGGTCACGCAGGTCCATGCCCGAGTCACGACCATCGTTGTCACCGAGGGGGTCGGCGTCGTGGTCGCCGAGGCGGTTGCCGTCGTTGTCCCGGTCACGCAGGTCCATGCCTGAGTCACGCCTGTCATTGTCACGGCCCTGGTACGCGACGCCACCAGCGCCCGCGGCACCCAGACCACCGGCGGTTGCGCCAGTGCCCCAACCCGGCCCGTCACCGTCCCGCTGGTCAGCAGCACGTCGGTCGGCGTCGTGGTCACCGAAGCGGTCACCGTCGTTGTCCCGGTCACGCAGGTCCATGCCCGAGTCACTGTCGTCGTGTCCGCCGGGGCGCGAACCGTCGAGACGGTTGCCGTCCTTGTCGGTCTCGACGTCGGGGTCGAGCAGGTCGGCCTGGCGCTGCTTCTCGTCGTAGTCGTCGCGCACGCTCTGCGCGTCGTTCACCTTCGCCGACGCAGCCTGCTCAGCCTTGCGCGCCTGCGCAGCGGCACGGTCGGCCTGCTCGCGGCGCTGGCCTGCTTCACGCGCGGCGAGGTCGGCCTCGCGCTCGCGCTCCTTCAGCTGCATCTCCTGGGCGGCGGCGTTGTCGCGCAGCTGTGCTGCTTCCTCGCGCTGCCGTTCCTTCTTCTTCTTGTTGTTCATCATCGCGACGAGCGCGATGATGGCGAGCACCACCACCGCGGCGATGATGATCCAGAGGATCCGGTTGTCCATTACGACTCTCCTGCCTTCGTGAGATCGAATAGGTCCACCCCGGTAGGTGGTTCGACAACCGAACGTACGCGCTAACGGGCGTCCGTTGGTCTGTCCCGCCTGATGAACGTTCGGACGGGAGTCGGTTCAGTCTCTCGTTGCCCAGAGTGCGACGGCGGACGCCGCCGCCACGTTGAGCGAGTCGACGCCGCCGGCCATCGGTATGCAGACGGTGCGAGTGCTCAGTGCCATCGTGCGGCGCGACAGTCCGTCACCTTCCGTGCCGACGACAAGACACAGCCGGTCGTGATCGGCTGCGGCGAGTTCGTCCAACGTTTGGGCCTCGTCGTCCAGCGCGAGCGCTGCGACGTACCAACCGGATTCGCGCATTTCCTCGATTGCGGACGGCCATGGCTCGATCCGCGTCCACGGCACCTGGAACACCGTGCCCATCGACACCCGCACAGCCCGTCGGTAGAGGGGGTCGGCGCACCGGGGCGTGATGAGGACGGCGTCCGCAGCCATCGCTGCGGCCGAGCGGAAGATCGCCCCGACGTTCGTGTGGTCGACGACGTCCTCGATCACCAGAATGCGCCGCGCGTCGGCGACCACGTGCTGCCACGCAGGCAACACCGGTCGATGCATCGAGGCCAGGGCTCCACGGTGCAGATGGAAGCCGGTCATCGCCTCGATCACGGCGGGCTCCGCCACGAAGACCGGAGTGTCGTCTCGTTCGGCATCGGCCACGAGGTCTGCCAGATCGTCGAGCCAACGCTGCGCCATCAGGAACGAGCGCGGACGGTGGCCCGCGGCGAGCGCTCGACGGATGACCTTCTCGCTCTCGGCCAGATAGAGACCCTCGGCGGGTTCGAGGACGCGGCGCAGCGCGACGTCGGTCAGGCCGAAGTAATCGCGGACCCTCGCGTCGGACGGGTCGTCGATCCGGATCACGGTCATCGCCGACTCAGTTCACCAGGAGGTTGACGATGGCAACGATGCCCACGACCACAATGAATCCTCGCAGGACGTTGGGTGGGAGCTTGCGACCGACCGAGCCGCCGACGAAGCCTCCGATAAGTGCGCCGGCCGCGATGAGTCCGGCGATCTTCCAGTCCACGTGTTCGCGGGAGACGAGGATGAAGGTGAGGGCGGCGACCGCGTTGACGATCGTGCCCAGGACGTTCTTGATCCCGTTGAGCTTCTGCAGCGGTTGTGCGAGCAGGACGCTCATCACTCCCATCAACAGAACCCCTTGTGCCGCACCGAAGTACCCGCCGTACACTCCGGCGACGAAGATCCCGACACCGAGCAGCACCCGCCGTCCGGGCGACTCGTGATCGGGGTGATTCTCGGCGGCCCATTTCTGGATGCGCGGACCGAAGATCACCAGTAGGACGCCGACCAGGATGAGCGCTGGGACGATCGCGTCGAAGGCCTCGGCCGGCAACGTGATGAGCAGCAGAGCGCCGACGATCGCACCGAGCAAGGACATCGGTGCCAGACGCTTGAGCTGGTCGGCGGTCGAGCGCACCTCGCGCCGGTAGCCCCAGGTGCCGCTGAGGCCCCCGGCCACAAGACCGATCGTGTTGGACACGTTGGCGGTGACCGCCGGTACGCCGAATGCGAGCAGCGTCGGGAACGTGACCAGGGTGCCCGAACCGACGATGGTGTTGATCGTTCCTGCAGCCATTCCGGCAAGCAGGATCAGCAGGGCTTCGGTCCAGGGCATTGCTGCAGATTAGCCAAGGGCTGTCGACGTCATCGGCGCAGTCTCAGGTTGCGCGTGCGCTCCAACGGTCACCGTTCGGACCTTCGTGCCGATCGAGCACGAGCGGCACCCCGAAAGCGTCCGAGAGGTTCTCGGCGGTCAATGTCGATTCGATGGGGCCGGCAGCAACCACACGTCCTCCCCGCAGCATCAACACGTCGGTGAATCCCGGCGGGATCTCCTCGACGTGATGGGTCACCAGGACCATTGCGGGCGCATAGACGTCCTCGGCCAACTCACCCAGACGGCGGACGAGGTCCTCGCGGCCACCCAGGTCGAGACCCGCGGCGGGCTCGTCGAGCAACATGAGTTCCGGGTCAGCCATGAGGGCGCGCGCGATCTGGACGCGCTTGCGCTCCCCTCGCTCAAGGTGCCGAAGCGGCGGTCGATCAGGTGGTCGGCACCGATGGTGGCCAGGAGTTCCTTCGCACGCTCATGGTCGAGTTCGTCGTACTGCTCGCGCCAGCGTCCGACCATTCCGTAGGACGCGGTGACGACGACGTCGCCGACCCGCTCCTCGCGCGGAACCCGGTCGGCGATCGCGGCCGAGGCCAGACCGATGCGGGGGCGCAGTTCGAAGACGTTCACCGCGCCGAGTACCTCCGACAGCACGCCGGCAACACCCGATGACGGGTGCATCCGCGCTGCGGCGATCTGCAGCAGGGTCGTCTTACCCGCACCGTTCGGGCCGAGCACCACCCAGCGCTCGCCCTCCTCGACCTCCCAGGTCACGTCGTCGAGCAACTTCTTGTCGCCTCGGACGACGGTCACTCCGGCGAACGCCAACACATCGCTCATGGCCCAAACCTATCCGGCAGGTGGAACATCTACGGTGGCCGGATGGGCACTCTCCCGGCATCGGTCCGACTGGCGCTGTGGGCGACGGCCGCTTGGAACGGTCAGGCGCTCGGCGCGTCGGTGATCGAGCGGTCCTTCCCCGACGTCGACGACGTGAGCGGCGACCTCGACCGATTGCAACTGTGGGGTGAACTCGGTGAGCGGGTGATGCCGTGTGCCCTGCCACATCCCGGTCACGCGCAGTCGGTGCCTCAAGGTTCGACGAGTCTGATGGCCGAGACTTTGGACGCGGGTGAGTGCGCATACGTGCCGATGATCGGCGGCGCCCTGGTGCCGTTGATCGAACCGTATGGACCCGAACAGGACCAGGGCTGGCGGGCCGAACTTCGTGCCTTCGACTGCTCCCCCACGCCGACCCACCGCATCGAAATGCTGACCGGCTCGTCCATCGAACGACGGCTGCAGTCCGAAATCGCCTCTGCGACGGCGGAACTCGTGGACATCGACCTCGTCCCGTGGCAGCGATCGAGCGAACGGGACGAAGCTGCGGGGCATCTCTCGGGTGCCTTCGGGCTGCCTGCCGGGATGCCTGCACGGTTGGCCCGGACGATCTGGAGCGCGGCCACCGTGTCGACCGCAGCCGAGGCGGCGCTCGACCATGACCCGATCGTCGGTGCATCGGCACACAGCCAGCGGCACGAGGTGCTCCGGCGGCTGATGATCGAGTGCGACCAGGTCCTCGCGGACGCGACAAACCTCGCCGCCCTCACCATGGCCGGCGTAGTCCCCGACCGCTGACCCGAGCTCCTGGGACGGCGTGAACCGTCAGCCGAGTACCTGCGCTTGTCCTGAACCGATCACGGTGGTCGAGTAGTGAGGGAGCTCTAGCGACCGAGCGCGATCGAGACCCCCCGACGAGACAGGCCCACGCCCGCTGACTCAACCACCCCAACCCCTCGACGAAACCTGACCACGCCCCGCTGGTTGAGCCCGACGGATGAGGAACGAACCCGTCGGTGCCGAAACCACCCCAACCCCTCGACACAAACCGGACCACTCCCGCTGGTTGAGCCCGACGGATGAGGAACGAACCCGTCGGTGCCGAAACCACCCCAACCCCTCGACACAAACCGGACCACTCCCGCTGGTTGAGCCCGACGGATGAGGAACGAGTCCGTCGGTGCCGAAACCACGCCGAACCCTCGACGCAAACCGGACCATTCGGAGGTTGTCAGTGCTCGATGGTTGACTCTTCGTATGAGGGAGAATGAAGCAGTCGACACCACGGAAACGGTTGAACCCGAACCGTTTTCGTCGAAGGCTGTGCTCGACAAAGCGGACGATTTCGACCCGGCGTACGTGGCGAGGTACGACCTGGAACGCGTCGCCGGTGCCCTCACCGGCGCGTACGCCGACCTCATCACCGTGATGCGCGAATCCCTCACCGAACAGCACTGGGCTGTCTCCGGGATCCGGTCCCCGGAACACTGGTTGACATGCTTCGCCGAGCAAGTGTTGAACGAAGCCAAGAACGCGCTGTTCCAGCAAACCCGTCACACCGACAGTGATGGCGACAACGACTGCGAGCGGGGCGGCGGCCAGGAGTCCGCAGTCGAGTCCGACCAAGACACCACGGCTCAACGGATTCCGGCCGCGTTCGGCGGGCCCGACCCCGGCACCGACCGCGCCCCCGATCTTGGCGCCGACCTTGGCACGGACCTGGGTGACGGTCTGGACGCGGCCGGGAAACCACGGATCACTCTGGCGGACGCGTTCCTCGAAGCCATGCTCCGCTCGCTTCACGCCGGCACCGGCGGGGTGCCGGGTCGGGCGGACACCTACCGGGTGCTGTTCCACCTCGACGCCCACGGACACGGCTGGTCGGGCGGTGCCGGAGCCCTCCCACCCGCACTCCGCGAGAAACTCTCGTGTGACGGGCTGATCGTGCCGATCATCGAGAAGAACGGGTACCCCGTCGACGTCGGACGCACCCAACGCATCGTCCCTAGACGAACCCGCCGCCTCGTGCACGACCGGGACCACGGCTGCCGCTTCCCAGGGTGCGGAACCCACCGGTACGTCGAAGTGCACCACGTCATCCACTGGTCCAAAGGTGGCAACACCGACCTGGGCAACCTGATCAGCCTCTGTCCCTTCCATCACGACCGTTTACACGCCGCCGACTTCACCATCACCGCTCTCACCCCAGGGTTCTTCGTGTTCCGAGGCCGGTACGGCGACCGCTTCGGCTACCGACCGCCCGACCCAGCAACCCCACCCGGCGCGCGCTCCACGCCGACGAAGCCGGCGAAACCGTATGAGCGACAATCCTGGGAACCCCTCAACCTGCACTGGATCGAATTCCACAACACCGGCTGACCGAGTCGCGGCGCGACGAACAGGGCATTGAACCTCGGCTCAGACATCCGCAGCGTCTTGTCGCTGGGGTCCGCGAATGAGTGGCTGCTCGACCTGGCCACCACGTAGGCACTTTGCTGCATTGCAGAGGGTAAGCCCGCGACCTCTTATCCCACGCGGCCGACCCAGCGCGTTTCACCGTCCTCCGTGATCTGGGTAGGTTGCAATCCCAGATGACGCGCGATGCGCTGGGACGCCTCGTGATTCGGGTGGATGTGAGCGACGATCTCCTCCATTCCTCGCGCGCGCAGTTCCTCGAGGAGTAACGAGGCCGCCCGGGTCGCGTAGCCGTGACGCTGCCACGGTCGGCCGATGACCCAAGCAATCTCGGCCGGCCCCCCACCTGCTGGAACGGTCGCCTGCACGTAACCCACAGCCGCCTGCTGTCCACCGGCGACGACGACGTGGTTGATCCATACTTCGGTTCCGTCCGCAGAATGCCCACGGACCTGGGCGGCGTAACGCCTCTCCAGCTCGGACCGGCTCGGCGGTTCACCGCCGGTGAACTCGTAGAGGTCGCGATCGGCGAGAACGATGGCCATTTCGCCGGCGTCGGTCACGCGGAGCGGACGGATGCTGACAGTTTCGGTCATGGGCTCAGTCCACCGGAACCGCTGTTCAGCCACAACCGATTTCGACGAGCGCGGGTCATGACCCACCTCACCGACGGCGTTTCCCGCTACGAGGAACCACTCAGAGAGCTGGACGCGCAGATGCGGGCCGGTCGTCCGTTCGTGGCGCACTCGACACGCCACCTCATCGAAGCCACCGCCCGATCTGAGCGTTCAGTCCCTCTTGGAGGACTGAGCGACGATCTCCTCGTATGCAGCCTTGGTCTTCTCGGCGATCGCGTCCCAGCCGAACTTCTCCACGGCACGCTCGCGACCGGCGCGGCCACGACGCTCGGCTTCCTCCCGATCCGAGACGGCTTCGTTCAGTGTCGCGGCCAGGTCGGCGACGAACTTGTCGGGGTCGACCGGGGTGCCGGTGCCGTCGGAGACCTGTTCGATAGGGACCAACCAACCGGTCTCGCCGTCCGCAACGACTTCGGGGATGCCACCGGTCGCCGTTCCCACGACCGCGGCCTCGCAGGCCATTGCCTCGAGGTTCACGATGCCGAGCGGCTCGTACACCGATGGGCAGACGAAAACCGTTGCAGCAGAGAGCAGTGCGATGACTTCCTTGCGCGGAAGCATCTCGTCGATCCAGATGACGGGTGCGGTGCGGTTGTCGCGCAGCTCGTCGACGAGGCCCTTGACCTCCTGCAGGATCTCCGGGGTGTCCGGCGCCCCGGCACACAGGATGAGCTGGACCTCGTCCGGCAGTTCGCGGCAGGCGCGCAGCAGGTAGGGCATGCCCTTCTGGCGAGTGATGCGTCCGACGAACACGACGGACGGCTTGTCGGGGTCGGCGCCGTGCTTTCGCACGATCTCCTTGCCCTCGTCCGACGAATCCCGCTGCCACAGTTCGGAGTCGATGCCGTTGTGGATGACTCGCACCTTGTCGGGATCGATGTCGGGGTAACACCGCAGCACGTCCTTGCGCATGCCGTCGCTCACCGCGATGATCGCCGCCGCGTGCTCGTACGCGGTGCGCTCGACGTACGACGAAACCTGGTAGCCGCCGCCGAGTTGCTCGGCCTTCCACGGACGCAGCGGCTCCAGGCTATGTGCGCTGATCACGTGTGGGATGCCGTAGAGCATCGAGGCCAGGTGACCGGCCATGTTCGCGTACCAGGTGTGCGAATGCACCAGGTCGGCCTCACCGCAGTCCTGCGCGATCGTGAGATCGACGCCGAGCGTCTTGAGCGCACCGTTCGCGTCCGCCAACTCCGGCAGATCGGGATAGCCGTAAGTATCCGGCTCGTCCTGCGGTTTGCCGAACGCTCGCACCGCCACCTCCTGCCCGATGCCGCGCAACGCCCGGACGAGCTCGGCGACGTGAACACCGGCCCCGCCGTAGATGTTGGGTGGGTACTCCTTGGTCAGCACGTCCACTCGCATGCTCGAAACGCTACCGCTGCCCAGGGTGCGAGATGTCTGCGGACGTCGACCGGACGTTCCCCGCACCGACGACCTCGAACGTCATAGGTTGGACCCATGGTTTCCAAGGGTCCGAAAGTGCTGGCCATCGTCCTCGCCGGAGGCGAAGGCAAACGTCTGATGCCGCTGACGCAGGATCGTGCGAAGCCGGCCGTCCCGTTCGGCGGCATCTACCGCCTCATCGACTTCGCGTTGTCGAACCTGGTGAACAGCGGTTACCTGAAGATCGTCGTCCTCACCCAGTACAAGTCGCACAGCCTCGACCGGCACGTCACGAAGACCTGGCGCATGTCCACGATGCTCGACAACTATGTCGCTCCCGTGCCCGCGCAGCAGCGCGTCGGCAAACATTGGTTCGCCGGCTCGGCCGACGCGATCTTCCAGAGCCTCAACCTGATTCATGACGAGCGGCCCGAGTACGTCGTGGTCGTCGGCGCCGACCACGTCTACCGTATGGACTTCAGCCAGATGCTCAGCCGGCATATCGAGTCCGGGGCGGCCGCTACCGTCGCCGCGATACGCCAGCCCATCTCGCTGGCGAACCAGTTCGGCGTCATCGACCTCGACCCGCAGACACCGGGCAAGGTGCGTGCGTTCCTGGAGAAGCCGTCCGACCCGGAGGGCCTGGCGGACAGCCCGGACGAAGTGCTCGCCTCGATGGGCAACTACATCTTCACCACCAGGGACCTCGTCGACGCAGTCACCGCCGACGCCCACAACGAGTCCAGCGATCACGACATGGGTGGCGACATCGTCCCTTGGTTCGTCGACCGCGGTGAGGCCTACGTCTACGACTTCAAGGACAATGAGGTGCCCGGCGCGACCGAGCGCGACTTCGGCTACTGGCGTGACGTCGGCACCATCGACTCCTACTACGAGTCGCACATGGACCTCACCTCGATCCACCCGATCTTCAACGTCTACAACTACGACTGGCCGATCCGCACGAGCCCAGGCAACTTCCCGCCGGCGAAGTTCACCACGGGCGCTTCGGACATCGCCGGCTACGCGGTGGGGTCGATCGTGTCGCAGGGGTGCATCGTCAGCGGATCGACGATCCGAAACTCGGTACTGTCCCCTAACGTCCGCACGCACAGCTTCTCCGAGGTCAGCGACTCGGTGGTCTTGAACAACGTTGAGATCGGCCGCAACTGCCGCATCCGGCGCGCGATCATCGACAAGGATGTCGTGGTGCCGGCGGGTACGAACATCGGCATCGATCATGCGCACGACCGCGACCGTGGGTTCACCGTCTCAGAGTCCGGCATCGTCGTCGTCGGCAAGGGGACGGTCATCCTCCCGTGACCGGGGCCGCTGTTCCGTCGGCTTCGGTCGACACCCTCCTGCTGACGGTTTCCGCAGTCGACCAGCCGGGCATTACCAACGCTCTGTTGCGCCAATTGCCCTCCGATGCACCGGTGTTGGACCTCGAGCAAGTCGTGGTGCGTGGCCGACTCACGCTGTGCGCCCTGCTCGGCAACGCCGAGAGCGTGTTGCACGCCAGGCCGCGACTGGACGCCTGGGCGCACGAACACGAACTCGACCTTCACCTCGTCGAGGGCCACGGCGACAACGCACCCCGGCGTCCTGGACGCGCGTACGTCGTCGTGCTCGGTGATCGGTTGTCGGTCAAGGCGGTCGGCGCGGTCACCGATCGCATCACTGCATCCGGCGCCAACATCGACCGCATCCGCCGGCTGGCACGCACGCCGGTCACGGCCATGGAATTCGATGCGTCCGGCGCCGATGTCGCCGAACTCAAGCGTGAACTCGCAATGGTTGCAGCGCAGTTCGGTATCGACATCGCTGTAGCCGCGGGCGGCTTGGCGCGCCGTGGACGCCGCCTGCTGGTGATGGATGTCGACAGCACGTTGATCCAGGACGAGGTGATCGAGTTGCTCGCCCGGCACGCCGGACGCGAACAGGAAGTTGCCGCCGTCACCGAACGGGCGATGCGCGGTGAGATCGACTTCACCGAGAGCCTGCACGCCCGGGTCGAGGCACTGGCCGGTCTGCCGGTGAGTGTGCTGGACGAGGTACGTGACCAGGTGCGCCTGACACCCGGCGCCCGCACGTTGGTGCGCACGGTCCGGCGTCTCGGATACACCGTGGGGGTCGTGTCCGGCGGTTTCATCGAGATCGTCGGGCCGCTGGCGGCTGAACTCGGCATCGACCACGCTCGCGCCAACGCCCTCGAAATCGAGGACGGCCGGCTGACCGGACGCGTTGCCGGGCCGGTGATCGATCGCGCCGAGAAAGCCCGCACCCTGCGCGAGTGGGCTGACCTCGCCGGACTCCCCCTCGAACGCACCGTCGCTGTCGGTGACGGCGCCAACGATCTCGACATGCTCGCGACCGCCGGCATCGGCATCGCCTTCAACGCCAAACCAGTCGTTCAGCAGCAAGCTGACACCACCGTCAACGTGCCCTACCTGGACTCAGTGCTGTTCCTGCTCGGCATTTCCCGCGACGATGTGGAGGAAGCAGACACCGTGGAAACCACCGCTGCCTACAATCCCCACCATGCGTAAACCAGGTTCTCGTTCCCTGCTCATCATCGGCGGCGCCGAGGACAAGGTCGGACGCGTCACGATCCTGCGTCGCTTCGTCCGGCTGGCCGGTGGACGCAAGGCGAAACTCGTCGTCATTCCCACCGCGTCGTCCGTGCCCGACGAGGTTGTCGAGGTCTACTCGACGGTCTTCAGCCGACTGGGCTGCGAGTCGATCGACGAGGTCAACCCGCGCAACCGGATCGCCAGTAACGACGAGGAACTCATCCGACGCGTCGACGAGTCCACCGGCATCTTCATCTCTGGGGGCAACCAGCTGAAGCTGAGCCAGTTGATCGTCGGGACGCCGCTCGGCGCCGCACTGTTGCGCGCTTATCAACGTGGGGCAGTGATCGCCGGCACGTCCGCGGGTGCGTCGATCATGAGCCAGTTCATGATCTCGATGGGCGAGGAAGGCGTGACCCCGCGGCAGCGGTCGTCGCAGCTCACCGCCGGGCTCGGCCTGCTGCCCGGCGTCATCGTCGACCAACACTTCGACCAGCGCGCCCGGTACGGACGCCTGCTGTCTCTGGTCGCCGGATCGCCGTCACTGCTGGGCATGGGCATCGACGAGGACACCGCCGCAGAGATCACCGACGAAACTGAGCTGACCGTCGTCGGCAGCGGCGCGGTGTTCGTGGTCGACGCCCGCAAGGCGATCACCGACGCCCACGAAGCACGGCGCGATGCACCGCTGCTGGTCACCGGCGCCGTTGTCCACACGTTGCCGTTCGGTGCCACCTTCGACCTGGAGACCGCCACGCTTGTCGACTTCGTCGAGAAGTACGCCGATGTCGCCGTCCAGTCCGGCCGCGACCAGCACGACACCGCCACGGCCGCAGCCGCGTTGCGGCACCACTGATCCCAGCACTGAACCAGCACTGAACCAGCACGGAAACAGCACGGAACCAGCACGGAACCAGCACGGGGCTACCGAGCCTGAACCGGAAGTGAGCACATGACCCAAACGCCTTCGCAGACCCCGACCGAACCCGCGGCCCCGGAGCTCACCATCCGTTCGACACGCGTGTACCGGGGTCCGAACGTGTGGTCGTACGAGCAGGCCATCCACTTGGTCGTCGACCTCGGCGTGTTGGAGCAGTACCCGACCAACCTGTTACCCGGTTTCACCGACCAGCTGGTCGAGTTGCTGCCGAACATCGAAGCCCACACGTGTTCCCGCGGCCAACGGGGCGGTTTCGTCGAGCGGCTGCGCGAGGGCACGTGGCTGGGCCATGTCGCCGAGCACATCGCCCTGCAACTGCAGCAGGAGGCCGGCCACGACATGCGGCGCGGCAAGACCCGAGCCGTACGCGACGAGGTGGGTGTCTACAACGTCATCTACGGCTTCATGGACGAGCGGGTGGGCCTGGCGGCGGGCGAACTCGCGGTGCGACTGGTCAACCATCTTGTGCAGCCCGAGGAAGGCTTCGACTTCACCACCGCCCTCGACGAGTTCCTGGTACGCGCCGGACGCACCGCGTTCGGGCCGTCCACCGGCGCCATCATCGAAGAGGCTGTCAGCCGCGACATTCCCTGGACCCGCCTGAACGAGCACTCGCTCGTCCAGCTGGGTCAGGGCGTGCACGCCCAGCGCATCCGCGCCACGATGACCTCGCAGACCTCCGCACTCGCTGTCGACATCGCCGGCGACAAGAACCTCACCACCAGGCTGCTCGCCTCTGCCGGGCTGCCGGTGCCCAAGGCGGAGACCGTGCGCACCGCCGATGGCGCCGTGTCCGCCGCTCGACGCGTGGGCTTCCCGGTGGTCGTCAAGCCGCTCGACGGCAACCACGGACGCGGCGTCGTCCTGAACCTCACCTCCGACGAGGAGGTGCGGGACGCATTCGTGATCGCGCAGGCGCAGTCGCGGCGCGGCGTCGTCCAGGTGGAGTCGTTCATCACCGGCAAGGACTACCGCTGCCTGATCATCGGCGGACGCATGGCGGCGATCGCCGAGCGCGTCCCCGCGCACGTTGTCGGCGACGGCGAGCACACCGTGCAAGAACTCGTCGACATCACCAACTCCGACCCGCGACGCGGTGTCGGTCACGAGAAGGTACTCACCCGGATCAAGGTGGACGACGCCGCGATCGAGCTCGTCCGCGAGCAGGGCTTCGGCATGGACGAGGTTCCGCCCGCGGACAAGATGGTGAAGCTGGCCCTGACCGGCAACATGTCGACCGGAGGCATCAGCGTCGACCGCACGTTCGACGCCCACCCCGACAACATCGAGATCGCCGAGGAAGCCGCCCGGATGATCGGGTTGGACGTCGCCGGCATCGACTTCATCTGCCCCGACATCACCGCCCCGGTGCGCGAGACCGGTGGGGCCATCTGCGAGGTGAACGCCGCTCCCGGCTTCCGGATGCACACGCACCCGACCGTCGGCGAACCACAGTTCATCGCCAAGCCGGTCGTCGACCTGCTTTTCCCGCCCGGTGCCCCGTCGCGTGTACCGATCGTCGCGGTCACCGGCACGAACGGCAAGACGACCACATCGCGCATGCTCGCCCACATCATGAAGGGCCTCGGCCGCAAGGTCGGGATGACCTCTACCGACGGCATCGTCATCGACGAGCGTCTGGTGATCAAGGCGGACGCGTCCGGGCCCCGTTCGGCTCGTATGGTGCTGCAGAACCCGCGCGTCGATTTCGCGATCATGGAGGTCGCCCGCGGGGGCATCCTGCGTGAAGGACTCGGCTACGACCGCAACGACATCGCGGTCGTGACCAACATCCAGGCCGACCACCTCGGCCTGCGCGGCGTCGATTCGCTCGAAGACCTCGCCGCGGTGAAATCCGTTGTGGTCGAGGCGGTTCCGCGCGATGGGTATGCCGTGCTCAACGCAGACGACCCGCTGGTGCGCAAGATGCGACGCCGCTGCAGCGGCACGATCGTGTGGTTCTCGATGGAGCCCCCCGGCTCCGAGGTGCGCGACTTCATCGACGAGCGTTGCCGGCGCGGTGCGCGCGCCGTCGTGCTCGAATCGTCCGAGCGCGGCGAGATGATCGTGCTGAAGCAGGGTCGCCGGTCGATGCCACTGGCGTGGACCCACCTGCTGCCGTCGACCTTCAACGGTGCGGCCCGCATGAACGTCGCCAACGCGCTGGCCGCCGCAGGTGCCGCGTTCGCCGCCGGCGCGCCGCTGCACGACATCCGCCAGGGGCTGCGCACCTTCGACACCTCTTACTACCTGTCCCCCGGACGTCTGAACCGCCTCGAGGTCAACAACGCCGAGGTGTTCGTCGACTACTGCCACAACCCGCCCGGCATGGAACGACTGGGCGAGTTCGTGGAAGCGTACGTCGGCCAGCGGCAGGGTTCGACCGACCACCGCATCTCGCGCATCGGCATGATCGGTGCTGCCGGCGACCGCCGCGACGAGGACGTCCGCGAATTGGCGCGGGTCGCTGCCGAGCACTTCGACGTGCTGATCATGCGCGAGGACGACAACCTGCGCCGGCGTCCCGCCGGTGAGGCTGCCGCGCTGTTGGTCGAGGGTGCTCGCGAAGCACAGGCCGGCGGTGCGCGCGTCCGACAGATCGAAACCGTGCTCGACGAACACGACGCGGTGCGTCATGCGGTGCTGCGCGCCAACCCTGGCGACGTGGTCGTGCTGTGCGTCGACCAGCACGCGAAGGTGCTGAACGAACTGGAGTCGTTCAGCCAGAAGGCGCAGGCCGGTTCACGCTTCAGCGACGAGCAGCCCGGCGACCCCGACCTCGACCCGCAGGAACTCGCGGCCGAGGCGGAGTCGGCGATGGCCAAGGACGACATCGAGGTCCGCGAAGCGATGGAGCGTCCGCAGAACTGACCTCGCGAATCCACTACTTGCGTGCGAACCCACTAGGTGTACTGGTGGGTTCGCACGCGATCAGTAGGTTCGCGGAGACCCGGGGGTCAGGAGATGTCGCCAGTGAAGCGGGTCAGCGAACGCCGGTAGCGGTCCACGTCCACGTCGGTGGAGTGCTGCAGCAGCATCAGCAGCACATCGTGCAGTGCTGCCGCGTCCAGACCGCGGTCGTGCATGGTCATCGCACGGAACGCGGCGATCGCCTCGTTGTCCGGCCATGCCGCGGCGAGCTCGTCGAGGATCTCCTGGGACTCCTCCAGCCTGCGCAGGTGACGCAGCGTGGACGCCTTCTGGATCAGTGCCCGCCGGCGGAAGGGCTCGCGAAGGCCCGCGTCCAGGGCGCGGTCGTAGGCCTCGAGCGCGGGCTCCTCCTCGCCGGCGCTGTCGAACGTGCCGGCGTACTCGTAAAGCACCCGCGCGTCGCCCGGGTAGTCGTCCCGCAGCCGGGTGCCGACGACTATCCGCTCCTGCGGGTCCTCGATCTCCCACAGCGCAGTGATGCGCGCCTCCGCCTCGTGCTCACCGCGCGCCCGAATCACCTTGTGTCGTACAGCTTCTGGCGTGTCTTCGGTGGCCCCCTGCTGCAGCAGCCAGTCGTGCAACTCCGCCCGGTCGGCGTGCGTCATCAGCGCCAACACATCACCGCCGTGCGCGTCGTCCAACAGCGCCTGCAGGCCGTCCATCTCGGTCGGTGAGCTCGAGATCGGCGTGACCCCGACGCGGTTGAGCCCTTCGATGAGCTTCGCCTCGAGGTCGTCCATCGAACGCTCGCGCAGGTACTTCTCCTTGTGCGCGATGTGGACGCGGTCTGCTTCCAGGCCCGCCATCTCGCCCAGGTTGCGCAGGATCTCGTCGGTGCGGTCGCCGCCCGTGCCGAGGCCCAGCAGCAACGACGAACCCGACTCGCACAGACCGCGGCCGACGCGCAGCAGCGCCTCGAGGCCGCCTTCGTTGTGCGCCATGTCGAGGATGACCGTGACGTCGCCGTCGTCGGTCGGCAACGAGTAGATGTTCATCCGGCCGGCGTTGTGAGCGGCGTCCGGCACGAAGGTGCGCAGCCCCTCGACAACTGATTCCCTGGGGAGTCCCGCCGCCAGCCCCGCGGCTGCCCCGGCGAGAGCGTTCGCGAGGTTGTGCTCGGACAGCCCGCACAAGGTCATCGGCACGTCGAGCACATCGATCAAGGGCTCCGGGCCGTGCCCCGGTTCGAGGACGACGATGTGTCCGTCGTCGACGGTGATTCCTCGTCCGTCGCTGTCGCGCGACTCCCGCAGCGACGGCGATTCGGGGTCGAGGGAGAAGCACCACACCGGTGCGCTCGCCCGGTTGCGCATCGCCCACACGCGCGGATCGTCGCCATTGAGCACCACCCAACCGGACGGCTTGGTGACGCGGGTGATGATCGCCTTCACCTCGGCGAGCTGGTCGACGGTGTCGATACCGTTCTGCCCCAGGTGATCTGCGCTGACGTTCGTAACGACGCTGACGTCGTTGTATGCGGTGCCGAGGCCCTTCAACAGCATCCCGCCGCGCGCGGTCTCGAGGACTGCGAAGTCGACGTCGTCGCGCAGGGCAGCCCTGGCGCCGGCTGGCCCGGAGTAGTCGCCGTGTTCGATCTGCTCGCCCTGCACCAGGACCCCGTCGGTGGAACTCCATCCGGTCGTGCGGCCGGCGGCCATCGCCAGGTGCGCGATGAGACGGGTTGTCGTGGTCTTTCCGTTGGTGCCGGTGATCGCGACGATCGGCACTTTCGGACGCAGCGGCTTGAGCCGGGCGCCCTGGTCGCCACCCCGGACAAGTGCTGCCGCCTGCGACAGCGTCGTGGTGACGTCAGCGCCGTCGAGCAGATCGGGCAATGCCCCGCCGAGGGCGTCGGCCAACAGTTGAGCCCGTCCACGGTGGCGCAAGGCGAACGCGACGACCAGGCAGTCGTCCCCCGTCTGGCGCACTCTCAGACCGAGGCGTGCGATACCCGCTTCGCGGGCTATCGACCGGACGATGCGCTCCACCAGGGACGCGACGTACTGGCGTCGTTCGACACTGCCAGGTTCGCCCGCCGACCGGCGGCGGATCGACAGCGCAGCACCCAACTGCTGCAACGATTCCCGCTCGGCAAGGTGATAGCCGGGCAGTTCGATCGAGATCTTTCCTGCCGGGCGGGGGAAGTACAGATTCGGCCCTTCCAGGACCCGCACCTCGGTGATCTCGACCGGTGAATTCATGCCGACCAGCCTAGGGCTCCGACCGTCGATCGTTGTCGTCGCGGGGGCTCACTGTCCCATCGCGTGCACGCCGCCGTCGACGTGGACGATCTCACCCGTGGTCGCTGGGAACCAGTCCGACATCAGCGCGACGCAGGCCTTCGCGGCCGGCTCGGGGTCGCGGACGTCCCAGCCGAGCGGTGCTCGCTCGTTCCAGGTGTTCTCGAAGGTCTCGAACCCCGGGATCGACTTGGCCGCGGTGGTGCGAATCGGACCCGCCGACACCAGGTTGCAGCGGATGTTCTTCGGGCCGAGGTCGCGAGCCAGGTACCGGTTGGTCGACTCGAACGCAGCCTTCGCCACGCCCATCCAGTCGTACACCGGCCAGGCGAACTTGGCGTCGAAGGTCAATCCGACCACCGAGCCGCCGTCGGTCATCATCGGCGCGGTCGCAGCGGCCAGAGCCTTCAGCGAGTACGCCGACACGTGGACGGCTGTGGCGACGTCGTCCCATTCCCCCTCCATGAAGTTGAAGGCGCCGGGGGTGCGAAACCGATCGAGTGCAGGACCGCGTCCAGCCCGTCGAGGTGTTCGCCGAGACGCTCGGTGAGCGAGTCGAGATGCTCCTTGTCGGTCACGTCGAGTTCGATCACCTGGGGCGTGGTGGGCAGGCGCTTCGCGATCGTCTGAGTGATCTTCATCATGCGCCCGAAGCTGGTGAGTACCACCGTCGCGCCCTCCTGCTGCGCCAGCTTGGCGACATGGAATGCGATCGAAGAGTCCATCAGGACACCGGTGATCAGCAGCTTCTTACCTTCGAGGATGCCCATTCTCGTTCTCTCTGTTGGTGATTCGTGTGTGGTGACGGCTGGGGTCAGTGACCCATGCCAAGGCCACCGTCGACCGGGATGACCGCACCGCTGATGTAACCGGCTTCGGGTGAAGCGATGAATCGCACGACCTCGGCGACCTCGTCCGGCTGGGCGAAGCGACCGGCGGGGATCGCGGCGAGGTACTGCTGCTGCTGCGCCTCGGGCAGGGACCGGGTCATGTCGGTGTCGATGAACCCAGGAGCGACGACATTGGCGGTGATGTTGCGCTTGCCGAGTTCGCGGGTGATCGATCGGGCCAGTCCGACGAGACCGGCCTTGCTGGACGCGTAGTTCGCCTGGCCCGGCGCTCCGTACAGGCCGACCACGCTGGAGATGAAGATCAACCGGCCGCGCTTGAGCTTGAGCATCCCCTTGCTCGCGCGCCGTGCGCATCGGAAGGCGCCGGCGAGGTTCGTGTCGAGCACCTGGTCGAACTCCTCGTCGGTCATCCGCATCAGCAAGGTGTCCTTGGTGATGCCGGCGTTGGCGACCACGATCTCGACCGGACCACCGAGCTTCTCCTCGGCCTCGCCGAACGCGGCGTCGACGCTTGCACTGTCGGTGACATCGGCCGCGATCGCAATCGCGCCCTCGGGCCCGGAACCGTCCCGCGAGGTGATCGCGACGTTGTCTCCGGCATCGAGGAAGGCCTGCGCGATGGCCGCGCCGATACCGCGGTTTCCACCGGTCACCAGGACATTGCGCGGGCTGGTGGTGGGCTCAGTCATTGACTCTCCTTGCATAGGGTGGATCGACCGTATCCACTACTTTTCGGTAAGCCCGAAACGAACCGTCCACAGCGGCCGCGAGCACCGGGCCGGCACAGGCGTACGGTGGAGTTCATGGCTCGGCGCACGCTTCCCCACGACGAGGTCCCCTCGGCAACCAATCTGCCCAAGCCCGTCAAGGACGACCGCGACACCCGTATCCGCAATTACCTGATCTCGATGAGCCTGCGCACGGTCTGCTTCGTGCTCGCGGTCGTGCTGTGGGGCCCGTTGCGGTGGGCGTCCGTGATCTGCATGGTGGGCGCGGTGCTGCTCCCCTACTTCGCGGTCGTGCTGGCCAACGCGACGAACAAGCGACGCATCGACGTGCTGGGTTCGGTGCGTCCGTCCGACCCGATCTCGCACCTGGACAAACCCAAGTGAGCGGGCAGCCCCTGCGCTGCAGCGCGAAGGGCTGTCCGGCGGACGCGGTGTGGGGCATCCGGTGGCGCAACCCCAAGATCCACGACGAGTCGCGACGCAAGACCTGGCTCGCCTGCGACGAGCATCGAGTGACGCTGACCGAGTTCCTCGCCCTACGTACGTTCCCGATGGACGTCGTCCCGGTGGCCGACCTCGACTGAGCAGCAGCCGTTCTCAGCCGCCGATGGCGGACATCGGGCGATCCGGTTGCTGGAAGTTCCGCGTGCCGATGCCGTGGCCGGGGGCCTTGCCCCACATGTTCAACCGGATCAGGTCGGTCAACTCCTCGTCCGAGGCGCCCGCACGCATCGGACCGCGAAGGTCGTTCTCATCACGGGCGAACAAACAGTTGCGCACTTGTCCGTCGGCGGTGAGCCGGACGCGGTCACACGCGCCGCAGAACGGCGCGGTCACACTGGCGATGACACCGACGGTGGCGGGTCCGCCGTTGACGTAGAAGCGCTCGGCGGGAGCAGATCCGCGCTGCTCCACCGGGCTCAGCCGGAATCGCGCGCCGAGGGCGTCCAGCAGGTCCTGGCGGCTCATCATCGTGGAGCGATCCCAGGAGTGCTGTGCATCCAGCGGCATCTGCTCGATGAACCGCAACTCATACCCGCGGTCGAGGCACCAGGCGAGCAGATCGGACGGGTCCTCGCCCGGCATCGCGACGGCGTTCACCTTGACCGGTGTCAGTCCGGCATCGGCGGCAGCCTTCAGACCCCGCTCGACGTCGGCGAAGCGGTCACGCCGGGTGAGCTCGATGAACCGCTGCGAGGAGACGGTGTCCAGCGACACGTTGATCCGGTCCAGGCCGGCGTCGGCCAGGGGTTGCGCCAAGCGATCGAGACCGATCCCGTTGGTGGTCAACGCCATTCGCGGACGGTTGGGCAATTCGCACACTCGTCGCACAACATCGATCAGCGAACGGCGCAGCAGCGGTTCGCCGCCGGTGAACCGCACCTGGTCGATGCCGAGGGCCACGAACAATCGGATCAACCGGACCATCTCGTCGTCGTCCAGCATCTCCGGTTTCGCCATCCACGGCAGTCCCTCGGCCGGCATGCAATAGGTGCATCGAAGATTGCACCGATCGGTCACCGAGACCCGCAGATCCGAGGCGACACGACCGAACGTGTCGACGAGCGGGCCGGCGGTGGGAACAGACATGCTCTCCATGCTAAGCCGCCGAGCGGTAGGCGTCATGGGACGTTCGTCCCGTAGAAGGTCGCCCCGCCTGAACCACGGGCGAAAATCAGCGCCGGTCAGGGGGCGAGTACGGTGACGGGGTGCTTCGCCAGTTGATGACCCGCCGCTGGCTGGGTTGGTTGGCTGCGGCACTCGTCGTCGCCCTTGCCTGCACTCTGCTCGGGCGCTGGCAGTTCGGCCGGTACGAGGATCGGATCGCCACCGAGCGACACCTCGAGGCCAACTACAACGGCGAACCGGCCGACATCCGGCAGGCCCACCCCGATCCTGCGGTCGCCCCGACGGCCGATCAGCAATGGCGTCAGGTGCGGATGACCGGCGACTACCTCGACCCGGATCGCGTGCTGGTGCGCAACCGTCCGCTGAACAAGAACTATGGGTTCGAGGTACTGGTGCCGTTCCGCACGACGCGCGGTGAGGTCGTTTTCGTCGACCGCGGCTGGATACCCAACGGTCGTACCGCAGCGGGCCCCGACTCCGTTCCGGCGACGCCGACGGGGCGGGTCGAGGTGATCGGGTGGTTGCGATCCGGCGAGCCGAATCTCGAGCGTGCCGGCGTTCAGGGTCAGGCCGCGTCCATCAACATCGCGCAGTTGCGTCAGTTGACCGGTCAGGCCGGCGCCGCCGACGGCTACGTCCTGATGCGTTCCGAATCCGGCCCCGGGGTCCCCCAGGCTCGCCCGCAAGCGCTGCCCAAGCCTGATCCGGGCGGCTCGGCGTGGATCAATTTCTCCTACGCCTTCCAGTGGTGGCTGGCGGCCGCCGGTGTCATCGCCTTCGTGCTGCTGCGCGCCCGCCGGGAGCATCTCGACGCAACCGGACGGGCTGAACCTCCGAAACCGACCAAGCAGCGGATCTGGGACGAGGAAGACGACTGATCCACCAACCTGGTTTCGGCCGTCTGCGCTCAGGCCTGATCGACCTGAGCGGTGTCGTCGGAGAACTGCGTGCGATACAGGTCGGCGTACAGGCCACCGGCGGCGAGCAGTTCCTGGTGCTTGCCGCGCTGCACGACTCGACCGCTGTCGATCACCAGGATCTGGTCGGCATTGCGCACCGTCGACAGGCGGTGGGCGATGACGACCGCGGTGCGTCCGGCGAGGGCGTTGTCGAGGGCTCGCTGCACGAGCACCTCGCTCTCGCTGTCGAGGTGCGCGGTCGCCTCGTCCAGGATCACGACGGACGGCGCCTTGAGCAGCAGCCGGGCGATCGCCAGGCGTTGCTTCTCCCCACCTGACAACCGGTGGCCGCGGTCACCGACCACCGTCTCCAGACCGTGCGGCAACCGCTCGATCAGCCCCCACACGTTCGCGGCGCGCAGGGCGTCCTGGAGTTGTGCGTCGGTCGCGTCGGGCTTGGCGTACAGCAGGTTGCCGCGGATCGAGTCGTGGAACATGTGCGCTTCCTGGGTGACCACACCTACGCGGTCGCGCAGCGACTCGAAGCTGACATCGCGCAGGTCCTCGCCGCCGACGCGGACGGTGCCGCTGGTCGGGTCGTACAGGCGAGCGACCATGCCGGTGATCGTCGTCTTGCCGGCGCCGGAAGGACCGACGAGCGCGACGACTTCTCCGGCCTTGGCGTACAGTGAAATGTCTTGCAGCACAGCCGAACCGCCGCCCTTGTCGGCACTTTGCATCTCCAGCGACTCCAGCGACACCTTGTCGGACGTCGGGTAGGCGAAGGTCACGTCCTGCAGTTCGACGTCGAGCGCGCCGGACGGCAGTTCTCGGGGGTTCTCGGCTTCTTCGACCAGGGGCTTCAAATCGAGGATCTCGAAGACCCGCTCGAAGGAGACCAGCGCCGTCATCACGTCGACGCGGACGTTCGACAATGCGGTGAGCGGTGTATACAGGCGTCCGAGCAGCGCGGCCAGAGCGAGCAAGGTGCCGATCGTGAGGGCACCCTCGACGGCCATGACACCACCGATGCCGTAAACCATCGCGGTGGCCAACGACGCCAGCAAGGTGAGGCCGATGAGCAGGATGGCGCGCTGGACGGCGATGCTCACGCCGATGTCGCGCACCTTCGCCGCGCGTTCCGCGTACTCCTCGTCCTCCGTGGCCGGGCGGCCGAACAGCTTGACCAGCAATGCGCCGGCGACGTTGAAGCGCTCGGTCATCCGAGCACCGAGATCGGCGTTCTCGGCCATCTGCGAGCGGGTGAGTCCCGCCAACCGGCGACCCATGATGCGGGTCGGGATGAGGAAGAAGGGCACGAGCACAAGGGCACCGAGCGTGAGCTGCCAGGACAGCAGCGCCATCGCGATGATGATGACGACGAGACTGACGGCGTTCGAGACCACATTCGACATCACGGACGTGAACGCCTGCTGGGCGCCGATGACGTCGGAGTTCAGTCGGGTGACCAGCGCACCGGTCTGGGCGCGGGTGAAGAACGCGATCGGCTGACGCAGCACGTGCCCGAACACCTCACGGCGCAGGTCGTAGATCAGTCCCTCGCCGAGCCCGGCCGACAACCAGCGTTGGACGATCCCGAGCGCGGCGTCCAGGACCGCCACCACGGCGGCCGCGACCGCCAGCCAAACGATCAGCTCCTTGTCCTGCGGCACCACGCCCTTGTCGATGATCTCCTTGAGGATCAACGGCGTTGCGATCACCAGCAAGGCGTCGAGCACCACAAGGACGAGGAACACCGCGATCCGTCGCTTGTACGGAGTCGCGTACGACAGCACCCGCTGCGTGGTGCCCTTCTTGAGCTTGTTGCCCTTCACCGACGAGTCCTTCGTCAGCGACTGCATGACCTGCCAGTTTCCGGTCACCGTGAGCCTCTCTCGATCGCCACTTGCGCCAACCCGATCGGTCGGCGTTCTATGCCCGGGGTCAGGCGAGAGTGACCAGGTCGAGGTAGTCCGGACCCCAGTGGTCCTCCACCCCGTCCGGCAACAGCAGGACCCGCTCGGGTTGCAGCGCGTCCACGGCTCCCTCGTCGTGCGTCACCAGGACGACGGCGCCCTCGTAGCCGTTCAGCGCACCGAGGATCTCCGCTCGGGATGCCGGATCGAGGTTGTTGGTCGGTTCGTCGAGCAGCAGCACGTTCGCCGCGGAGACGACCAGCATCGCCAGCGACAGACGCGTCTTCTCCCCGCCGGACAGCACTCCGGCCGGTTTGTCGACGTCGTCGCCGCTGAACAGGAACGAACCCAACACCTTGCGCACCTCGGTCTCGCCGAGGTCCGGCGCTGCCGACTTCATGTTGGCCAGCACACTGCGCTCGACGTCGAGGTTCTCGTGCTCCTGCGCGTAGTAACCGAGCTTGAGTCCGTGGCCCGGCTGCACCTCACCGGTGTCGGGCGTGTCCACACCGGCCAGCAGACGCAGCAAGGTCGTCTTGCCGGCACCGTTCAGACCGAGGACGACGACCTTGCTCCCCCGGTCGATCGCCAGGTCGACATCGGTGAAGATCTCCAGGGATCCGTACGACCTCGACAGTCCTTCGGCCCGCAGCGGCGTCCTGCCACAGGCGGCCGGGGTCGGGAAGCGCAGCTTGGCGACCTTGTCGTGCTGACGCTCGCCCTCGACACTGGCCAACAGCCGTTCGGCGCGTCGCGCCATGTTCTGCGCAGCGGTCGCCTTCGTGGCCTTTGCGCGCATCTTGTCGGCCTGGGTCAGCAACGCAGCCGCCTTCTTCTGCGCGTTCTGCAGCTCGCGCTTGCGGCGCTTCTCGTCGGTCTCGCGCTGCTGCAGATAGGGCTTCCAGCCGACGTTGTAGATGTCGAGCTCGGCCCGGTTGGCGTCCAGATGGAAGACGCGGGTGACGACGGTGTCGAGCATCTCCACGTCGTGGCTGATGATGATCAGGCCGCCCCGGTACGCCTTCAGGTAGTCGCGCAGCCAGATGATCGAGTCGGCGTCCAAGTGGTTGGTCGGCTCGTCGAGCAGCAGGGTCTGCGCACCGCTGAACAGGATGCGGGAGAGTTCCACGCGGCGACGCTGACCTCCCGAGAGCGTCTTCAACGGCTGGTCCAGTACCCGCTCCGGCAGGCTGAGGCTGGAGGCGATGGACGCCGCTTCGGACTCGGCGGCGTACCCGCCCTGCGCGGTGAACTCGGCGTCCAGCCGGGAGTAACGACGCATCGCCTTCTCGCGCAACTCCTCGTCCTCGTCCGCCATACCTGCCTCGGCCTTGCGCAGGTCGCGGATGATCGAATCGAGGCCACGCGCCGAAAGGATGCGGTCCCGGGCCAGGATCTCCAGGTCGCCGGTGCGCGGGTCCTGCGGCAGGTAGCCCACCTCGCCGGAACTCGTGACCGTGCCGGCGGCCGGAATGCCTTGTCCGGCAAGGACTTTGGTGAGCGTCGTCTTGCCGGCACCGTTGCGTCCGACCAGGCCCACCCGGTCTCCGGGAGCGACGCGGAAGGTGGCATTCTCCACCAGGAGGCGGGAGCCGGCGCGCAGCTCGATGCCTTGAGCGGTGATCATCTTCAGAAGTCCTTCGGACAGATCGCGGGTGCACTGCGGATCGACCGCGGCAACTGGATGGCGCGCATGCGACGAGTGGCGCGCGCGACTGGATAGTCTACGCAGGCAGTAGAGCGGCGACCTGACCAGGGCGCCGACGGACACGGAGGTCCCAAGTGACGTTCAACGACAATGCCCAGCTCGACACCTCACAGGTGGAGGGTGGCGGCGGTATGGCGCCCGGTGGCATCGCCGTCGGCGGTGTCGGCGGTCTCATCCTGATGGTCATCATGGTCCTGCTGAACGGCCTCGGTGGAGGCGGCGGTGGCGGGACCGGTGGTGGAGGTGCCAACCCGTGGGACATGGGCACCCAGAACGTCGCCGGCAGCAACAGCTCGGTCGACCAGTCGATCTCCCAGTGCAAGACCGGCGCAGACGCCAACCGCGACGACACCTGCCGCGTGATCGGCACGGTCAACAGTGCCCAGGACTTCTGGACCAACTACCTGCCCCAGTACGGCAAGCAGTACGAGCCCGCGAAGACCGTCCTGTACAGCGGCTCCACCCAGACCGCGTGCGGTACCGGTAGCTCGGCGATGGGCCCGTTCTACTGCCCGCTGGACCAGAAGGTCTACATCGACGTCTCCTTCTTCCAGGAGCTGTCGAGCAAGTACGGCGCCGACGGCGGCAACCTCGCGCAGATGTACGTCGTCGCGCACGAGTACGGCCACCACGTGCAGAACCTGCTCGGCATCCTCGGCCGCTCGCAGCAGGACCCGAAGGGTCCGAACTCCGCCGCGGTTCGCACCGAACTGCAGGCCGACTGCTACGGCGGGCTGTGGGTGCACCACGCGGCCAACACCAAGGACGCGAACGGCAACACGCTCCTGCAGAAGCCGACCGAGCAGGACATCAAGTCCGCGCTGTCAGCTGCCGCAGCTGTCGGTGACGACCGGATCCAGGAGAAGTCCCAGGGGCGTGTGACCCCGGAGAACTGGACCCACGGCTCCGCAGCCGCTCGCCAGAAGTGGTTCATGGTCGGGTACGAAAGCGGAGACATCCGCCAGTGCGACACTTTCGCGCCGGCCACTGTGGAGTAGTCCTAGCACCACCTAACAACGAGTGGGGTCCGGCCGATCGGTCGGACCCCACTCGTTGTTGGGTGGCATCCCCGAAGCTACGGGTGGGTCCAGCCACCATCGCGTCCTCAGACCACCGAGGATCCGGCGTTGCAGACCTGGATCACCGACCCGTAGCGCCACCGGAAGGGGCGGTGCGCGTGTCGACCGGAACGGTCAGTGCGACCTGGTAGCCGACACTCGGACTGCCTGTGGTCGTGGCGATCTGTGACTTGCCGCCGTCGTCCCCGAACACGTTGTCGCTGTCCAGGCTCAGCTGGGCAAGGTTGGTGACCGACCGCTCGTACCCCGAGGTGGCGTACACCGCATCGCAGACGTTCTTCGGCAACGCGACCTGGGAGGTGGCGATGACCTTCGACGAGTCGGTGATGGCGTCCTGGTCTGGGTACACCTCGAAGTGGATGTGCGGCCAGCGCCCCGAGTAGCAGGCGGGAAAGATCGAGGTGAAGGTGACCTTGCCGTCGGCGTCGGCGATCTGCACGCCGCGCAGGTAGTTCTCGTTCTCGACCCCGGAGCTGTTGCCGTCTCGGTCGCAGTGCCAGGCGTAGACGGCGGCGTTCTTGAACGCGGCGCCGGAGTCGGCCATGTCGAGCACGGTGAGCTCCAGAGTCATCGGCACGCCCTGCGCGGTGCCACTGGCCGAACCGATGCTGCTGCGGATGTCACGGCGCACGACGCCGGACTCCTGCAGGATGTCCGGTCCGTTGGAGCCGTCACCGGGGTACGGCCCGGCGGTCTCGTCCGGGATCTCGGACAGACTCGCGGACGACGTGGCGGCGCTGCCCGAGGAGTCGGTTGCACTGCTCGTCGACGCACCGGTTGAGTCACCGCCCGAACCGCAGGCTGCCAGTACCGCAGTGCCTGCACCGAAGCCGAACACCTTGAGCGCGCGACGGCGGCTGAGCGTGGTCAAGTCGAACTGCAACCCCTGATCCACGACCTCCTCGTCCTGCTTCGGCAGCACGCGGCCCTCGTAGGTGCGCAGTCGGTCGGTCATGGTCTTCTCCCTCGTTGACATGACCGTCAGTCGACACTTGCTTGCCAGCGTCGTCCTGTCGGGTCACTGTGCACTGTCTGTGAGCGCCGGTCGGTCACGTGCCGCTTATCACCGGGCCTGAGAGGTCTGCCGAAAGGGCACCGACGGGTCATCTTCGGACTGACCGGCTCGTGCTCCGTCCGGACCGGCTCCGGTCCGCCCCACGAGTGCTTTACGCGTTGTCGGGAATCATCGGTGACGCCAGCGGCGCGTCCTGGCCGTACTTGCGCACCAGGACGGCCTGCTGGCCGAGCGTCCACAGATTGGAGAACATCCAGTACAGGACCAGGCCCGCCGGAACGAAGAAGGCTCGCTGATCCGACCGCCTGGTTGCTCAAGGCGCCGACCCGCTTGCCGTCGGTCACCTTCATGATCAGGTGGTACAGGGAGAGGAAGACCGGCATCTGCAGCAGCACCGGCAGGCAGCCTGCGGCCGACATGCCGTGCTCGGCCTGGATGGCCTTGCGCTCCTGCATCATCGCCTTGATGCTCTCCTGGTCCCGCTTGCCGGCGTACTTCGCCTGCAACTCGCGCATGGCGGGTGCGGCCTTCGCCGCGGCCCGGGCGTGTTTGGCCCCGGAGATGGCCAGCGGGAGCAGGACCAGACGGACTGCACAGGTGAGCAGCGCGATCGCCACCACCCAGTCGGCAGCGCCGGACAGACCGATGGTGGTGGCCAACGCGTGGGCGCCGGCCAGGAGTGTGCCCAGCAGGGCGGTCAGGGGTGAGAAGAAGTCAGGCATGGCAAGGTGCTCCGTTTCCCTACACAGGGGATTCGTTCGGGTCGAGTCTGAGTTGTGCGGGCTCAGACCAGCCCGGGAGCGCGTGGCTGGATCGGGTGCCGCAGCACGATCTGTGCCACCGAGCATCGTGTCGGGGCGGTGAGCACGGACGCCGGAGCGTGCAGACCTGCGGTCGCGCGCGGGCCGTACGAGCGTTGACCAGCAGCGACCGCGACGACGCCGACGAGCACCGCCAGCACGGCAGGCAGCACGCCACCGTCGGGTAGCCCGGCCAGACAGACCACCGCGACAACGACAACGACCGGCCAGCCGACCACCCACAGGGCGCCAGCTCGCCGGTCGTCACTCATGCGGTCCAGGCTAGACGTTGAAGCCGAGGGCGCGAAGCTGCTCGCGCCCGTCGTCGGTGATCTTGTCCGGGCCCCACGGCGGCATCCAGACCCAGTTGATCCGGGCCGAGGAGACGAGCCCCTCAAGCGCCTGGTGGGTCTGGTCCTCGATGACGTCGGTCAGCGGGCAGGCCGCCGAGGTCAACGTCATGTCAATGACGGTGTTGTTGTCGCCGTCGACGGTGATGCCGTAGACGAGGCCGAGGTCGACGACATTGATGCCGAGCTCGGGGTCGACGACGTCGCGCATCGCCTCTTCCACGTCCGCCACGTTGGGCGGGGTCTGTACGTCGGTCATGAGTTGCCTCCCTGAGATCGGGCCTGCGAAGAAGTACTTGAGATGTCGGCGCCGGCTCGTGCCAGCGCGTCGGTGTAGGCGGTCCAGCCCAGCAGCGCACACTTCACCCGGGCCGGGTACTTGGAGACACCGGCAAGGGCGACGCCGTCACCGATCATCTCCTCGTCTCCCGGGTCCTGGCCACGGCTGGTGAGCATGGAACGCATCGCCTCGAAGGTTTCCAGGCTCTCGGTCACACTGTGGCCGATCACCTCCTCGGCCAGGATCGAGGTCGAGGCGACAGAGATCGAGCAACCGATAGAGTCGTAGGAAACATCGGCGACGTTGGCGTCCGAACCCTCACCCTCGAGGTGAACTCGAAGGGTTACCTCGTCGCCGCACGAGGTATTGACGTGGTGTGTCTCGGCGTCGAACGGCTCGCGCAGGCCCGCGTGCTGCGGGTGCTTGGAGTGGTCGAGGATCAACTGCTGGTACAGGTCCATCAGGAGGCCTCCGCCTTCGCATCGGGCGCCTGTGCGATCTCGGCATCGAGACCGAACACTGCCGGCACGCGATCGAGAGCGTTCAGGAACGCGTCCACCTCGTCCAGCGTGTTGTACACCCCGAAGCTGACGCGCGTCGAGGCCGGCACCTTGAACGCCCGGTGCAACGGCCACGCGCAGTGGTGACCGGTACGGACGGCGACCCCGGAGTCGTCCAGGATCTGGCCGACGTCGTGCGGGTGCACGCCCTCGACGACGAACGCGACCGCACCGGCTCGCGAGGCGGCGTCGAGCGGACCCAGCACCCGGACCCACGGACGCTTCGCCAGACCGTCGAGCGTGGCCTGGACGAGTTCACGGTCGTGGGCGGCGGCGACGTCCATGCCGATGTCGCACAGGTAGTCGCAGGCGACGCCGAGACCGACGGCCTGAGCGGCCATCGGGACACCGGCCTCGAACCGCTGCGGCGGGGCCGCGTAGGTCGAGTGGTCCATGTAGACGGTCTCGATCATCGAGCCACCGGTGATGAACGGCGGCATGGCTTCGAGCAGTTCTGCCCGTCCCCATAACACACCGATGCCCATCGGACCGAGCATCTTGTGGCCGCTGAACGCCAGAAAGTCGACACCGAGAGCGGTCACGTTGACCGGGATGTGCGGCACCGACTGGCACGCGTCCAGCACGACCAGGGCGCCGACGGCGTGTGCCCGGTCAGCGATCTCGCGCACCGGATTGATCGTGCCCAGCACGTTGGACACGTGCGTGAAGGCGACGACCTTGGTGCGTTCGGTGAGCAACTCGTCCAGATTCGACAGGTCGAGAAGGCCGCCCGGCGTCATCCCGATCCAGCGCAGGGTCGCGCCGGTACGACGGCACAGCTCCTGCCAGGGGACGAGGTTGGCGTGGTGCTCCATCTCGGTGACGAGCACCTCGTCACCCGGACCGATCTCGAAGCGTTCACTGCCCTCGATCCGCGGATGCGGCGAGGTGGCGAACGCGTTGGTCACCAGGTTGATCGACTCGGTCGCGTTCTTGGTGAACACGATCTCGTCGACCGAACTACCGATGAACGCGGCGATCTTGGCCCGCGCCTGCTCGTAGGCGTCCGTGGCCTCTTCGGCCAGCTGATGTGCACCGCGGTGGACGGCGGAGTTCTGCTGCTCGTAGTAGCTGCGCTCCGCGTCCAGCACGGTGAGCGGCTTCTGCGACGTCGCACCGGAGTCGAGGTAGACCAGTGACTGGTCACCTCGCACGGTACGGCGCAGCAGCGGGAAGTCCTCCCGCAGCCGCTGCACGTCGAAAGAAGTCATCCGGCTCAGGCCTTGGCAGTCAGGTAACGGTCGTAGCCCTCGGCCTCGAGGCGCTCGGCCAGCTCCGGGCCACCCTCCTCGGCGACCTTGCCGTCGACGAAGACGTGCACGAAGTCGGGCTTGATGTAGTTGAGGATGCGCGTGTAGTGGGTGATCAGCAGCACGCCCACCTCCGAGGTCTCCTTGGCGCGGTTGACGCCCTCGGAGACGATGCGCAGCGCGTCGACGTCGAGGCCGGAGTCGGTCTCGTCGAGCACGGCGATCTTCGGCTGCAGCAATTCCATCTGCAGGATCTCGTGACGCTTCTTCTCACCACCGGAGAAGCCCTCGTTGACGTTGCGCTCGGCGAACGCGGGGTCCATGCGCAGGTTCTCCATGGCGCCCTTGACGTCCTTGACCCAGGTGCGCAGCTTCGGCGCCTCGCCGTCGATGGCGGTCTTGGCGGTACGCAGGAAGTTCGAGACGGTCACGCCCGGAACCTCGACCGGGTACTGCATCGCCAGGAAGATGCCGGCGCGAGCGCGCTCGTCGACCTCCATGTCGAGGACGTTCTCGCCGTCCAGCAGCACCTCACCGGAGGTGATCGTGTACTTCGGGTGCCCGGCGATCGAGTACGCCAGGGTCGACTTGCCGGAGCCGTTCGGGCCCATGATCGCGTGGGTCTCACCCGACTTGATGGTCAGGTTCACGCCCTTGAGGATCTCCTTCTCGCCGTGCTCGGTGTCGACCGAGACGTGCAGATCCTTGATCTCGAGAGTCGTCATATCAGTGTTCTCTTTCCTTGAAGCAGGTTCGAAAAGTTCAGTTGTTCAGGGCGACGTTGACGTCGGAGCCGACGATCTTCACGAAGTGGACGACGACCGGGACGGTGGCCGGCAGGCCAGTCGGCGCCCCGGTGTTGAGGTCGAAACGGGAGCCGTGCAGCCAGCACTCGATGGTGCAGCCCTCGACCTCACCCTCAGCCAACGAGACGTTCGCGTGGGTGCAGGTGTCGTCGATCGCGTGCACCTCGCCGAGGCTGTCGCGCACGATGGCGACCCGGCGACCGTCGAAATCGGCGACCACTGCGCCGACATCGGGCAGGTCGTCCAGGGTGCAGACCTTGACGTACTCGCTCACTGCTCGGTCGCCGCCAGTTCGTCCTCGATGGCTTCCATCAGGCCGTCGACGACCTCGGGAACACCGATCTTGGCGATGATGTCGGCGAAGAAGCCGCGCACGACCAGGCGACGGGCCTCGGCCTCGGGAATGCCGCGAGCCTGCAGGTAGAACAACTGCTCGTCGTCGAAGCGGCCGGTCGAGGACGCGTGCCCCGCCCCCTCGATGTCGCCGGTCTCGATCTCAAGGTTCGGCACCGAGTCGGCGCGCGCCCCGTCGGTGAGCACCAGGTTGCGGTTGAGCTCGTAGGTCTCGATCCCCTCGGCCTCGGCGCGGATCAACACGTCGCCCACCCAGACGGTGCGGGCGGTGTCGCCCTGCAGCGCACCCTTGTAGGTGACCAGCGACCGGCAGCGCGGCGCGTTGTGGTCGACGAAGGAGCGGTGCTCCAGGTGCTGACCGGCGTCGGCGAAGTAGACACCGAGCAGCGTCGCGTCGCCGCCGGGGCCGGCGTACTTCACGTTGCTGTTCAACCGCACGACGTTGCCTCCCAGCGTCACGACGATGTGACGGTAGGTGGCGTCGCGTCCGACCATCGCGTCGTGCTGACCGAGGTGATTGGCGTCGTCGTCCCACTGCTGCAGCGAGACGACCGTGAGGTTGGCGCCGTCACCGACGACGACCTCGAGGTTGCCGGTGTGGTCGGCCGACCCGGTGTGCTCCAGAATCACCAGAGCCTTCGAGTGCCGTCCGGCCTCGATGACGTAGTGCGCGTTGGAACGACGTCCGGCACCCTCACCGTGCACGCGGACGCGCAGCGGCTCCGCGTACTCGGTGTCGTCGTCCAGCTTCAGGTGCAGCGCCTGCTCGGTGTTGGCCGAGGCAACCACCGCCGCCCGATCGGCCGGCGTGAGCACGGTGCCGCGCGGGGCCTCACCGATGTCCAGCGGGTCGGCCACGACCGCCTGCGCACCGCTGACGTCGACGGTGACCGCACCGTCGTCGCCCGCGGCGTCGCTGAACAGGTTGGTCAGCGTGTCGATCGGGGTGAAGCGCCACTCCTCCTCGCGGCCGTGCGGCACGGGGAAGTCGGCCGGCTCGAACGAGGTCTTGCGCTCGGCGCGCGACTGGTCGGGCACGAAGGCCGCAGACGAGTCGGTGTGCCCCTGGGCCTGGTTGCGCTCTGGCGTGATGAGCGTCATGAAAGTTGAATCTCCTTGTCGTTGATGGATTTGCGGGTGCGTCGGGGGTTATCCGACGGCACCTTCCATCTGCAGCTCGATCAGGCGGTTGAGTTCGAGCGCGTACTCCATCGGCAGCTCACGGGCGATCGGCTCGACGAAGCCGCGCACGATCATCGCCATGGCCTCCTCCTCCGACAGACCGCGCGAGCGCAGGTAGAACAGCTGGTCCTCGCTGACCTTGGACACCGTGGCCTCGTGGCCCATCTGCACGTCGTCCTCGCGGACGTCGACGTACGGGTAGGTGTCGCTGCGGCTGATCTGGTCGACCAGCAGCGCGTCGCAGACCACGCTCGACTTGGAACCGCTGGCGCCCTCGAGGATCTGCACGAGACCGCGGTAGGAGGTGCGGCCACCGCCACGGGCCACCGACTTCGACACGATCGTCGAGGAGGTGTTCGGCGCGGCGTGCACCATCTTCGAGCCGGCGTCCTGATGCTGGCCCTCGCCGGCGAACGCGATCGACAGGGTCTCGCCCTTGGCGTGCTCGCCGAGCAGGAAGACCGCCGGGTACTTCATGGTGACCTTGGAGCCGATGTTGCCGTCGATCCACTCCATCGTCGCGCCCTCGTCGCAGGTGGCGCGCTTGGTGACCAGGTTGTACACGTTGTTCGACCAGTTCTGGATGGTCGTGTACCGGACGCGGGCGTTCTTCTTCACGATGATCTCGACGACGGCGGAGTGCAGGGAGTCGGACTTGTAGATCGGCGCGGTGCAGCCCTCGACGTAGTGGACGTAGGAGTCCTCGTCGGCGATGATCAGCGTCCGCTCGAACTGGCCCATGTTCTCGGTGTTGATGCGGAAGTAGGCCTGCAGCGGGATGTCGACGTGGACGCCCTTGGGCACGTAGATGAACGAGCCACCCGACCACACGGCCGTGTTCAGCGCCGCGAACTTGTTGTCGCCGCTGGGGATGACCGAACCGAAGTACTCCTTGAAGAGTTCCTCGTGCTCGCGCAGACCGGTGTCGGTGTCGACGAAGATGACACCCTTCTCCTCCAGGTCTTCGCGGATCTGGTGGTAGACGACCTCGGACTCGTACTGGGCGGCGACGCCGGCGACCAGGCGCTGCTTCTCCGCCTCGGGGATGCCGAGTCGGTCGTAGGTGTTCTTGATGTCCTCGGGCAGGTCCTCCCAGCTGGTGGCCTGCTTCTCGGTGGACTTCACGAAGTACTTGATGTTCTGGAAGTCGATGCCGGTGAGATCGGAGCCCCACTGCGGCATGGGCTTCTTGTAGAACAGGTTGAGCGCCTTGAGACGCCGCTCCTTCATCCAGGCCGGCTCGCTCTTGCGGTCGGAGATGTCGTGGACGACCTCGTCGTTCAGGCCGCGGCGAGCGCTGGCGCCCGCGGTGTCACTGTCGGCCCAGCCGTATTCGTAACGGCCGATGTCCTTCAGTCCCGGGTTGAGCTCTTCGATGGTGCTCATCGCGGATCCCTTCTCTTCTGTGGCGAATTGGCAAGTTGGTTGGCGGGGATGAACGTCGTGCAGACGTGGTCGCCGTATGCGAGCGACGCAAGCCTTTGGACGTGTGCTCCGAGCAGGTCGGAGAAGACTTCGGTCTCGGCTTCGCAGAACTGCGGGAACTCGGCGGCCACATGTTGCACCGGGCAGTGCCCTTGACACAGTTGAACGCCTGCGAGTGGCGTTCCCTTCCCGACCGGCCGGGACGATGCGGCGTAGCCCTCAATACGCAACGCTTCGGCGAGTGCCGCGGCGCGCGCCTCCGGGTCGTCGCCCGCCGCCTCGACGGCGGGGCGGATCTGCTCGGCGAGCTTCAGGGCTCGCGCACGCGCGAAGGCACCCACGGCCTCCTCGCCCTGGTTGTCACGCAGGAAGCGCAGCACCGAGGTGGCGAGTTCGTCGTAGTCGCCGCGCAGGCTCTGGTGGCCCCGTTCGGTCAGCACATATGCGCGGGCCGGACGTCCCCGCTTACGGGCGCCGGCCAGCACGTGATCGGATTCCTCGACCGCGCCTTCCTCGGCGAGCACGTCGAGGTGACGTCGGACGCCGGCAGTGGTCAGACCGAGAATCTCGGCGACTTGCGCAGCGGTGATCGGACCCCGCTCGCTGACCAGCGTGAGCACGCGGCGACGCGTGCCGGACTCGGCACGGTCGGCTGCGGGCACAGCACGGTCAGCAATAAACACAACATCAGTATGTCCTTATTCGAAAAGCCTTGGAAACTCAGGTTGACCTAACCCGCTCACGTGCCTCCGGCGAGGCCTCGGCGATCAGGCGGACATGCCGTCGATCCCGTCCGACAACCACGTCCGCAGCCGCCGGCTCGCGCGTTCCCGTCCGGCGTCCCTGGCGATCGAGCGGCGCGTGCCGGACTCCCAGACGTCGGCCTGAGCTGACGACGGCTGTCATCGCCGTCCGGAGAGCAACCTAGACTGGGTGACCGTGAAGTCTCCGGCGGTCGCGTTCGATCAGGTGACGCACCGATACGGCACCAACACCGCTCTCGATGCGCTCACCTTCACAGCCGACGCCGGACGGGTGACCTGCGTCCTCGGGCCAAACGGAGCCGGTAAGACCACCGCGATGGAACTCGCCGAGGGCCTCAAGCAGCCGCAGACCGGCTCGGTCCGCGTGCTCGGCCACTCCCCCTGGCGCGCCGACGATCGGCACCGCAGCCGGGTCGGTGTCATGTTGCAGGATGGCGGGCTTCCGGGTGCAGTCGGCGCACGACGCTTCCTGCAGCACGTGGCGACTCTCGTCGACGGACGTGTTCGCCTCGACGAACTCGCGAATCGGCTTGATCTGCAAGCTTTCTGGGACACCTCGATGCGCCGGCTGTCCGGCGGCCAACGGCAGCGCGTCGCCCTGACCGCCGCGCTGCTCGGCACTCCCGAGGTGGCTTTCCTCGACGAACCGACGGCCGGCCTCGACCCGCATGCACGCCTGGACGTGTGGGACCTCATCCGTGACGAACGCGACCGGGGCTGCGCGGTCGTGGTGACCACGCACTCGTTCGAGGAGGCCGAACGCCTGGCGGACGACATCGTCGTGATCGCTCACGGGCAGGTCCGCGCAGCGGGCACGCTCGCGGAGGTGGCCGGCACCACCGGCCTGGAGGCGCGCTACTTCGAACTGACCCGCCGTACCGAGGCGACCCGATGAGTTCCACAACCGCTGTCCGCGTCCGGGCCCAGGCGGGGTACGAGACCCGCACCCTGCTCTCCAACGGCGAGCAGCTGCTCGTCTCCCTGGTGCTCCCCGCGCTGGCATTGCTTGCGCTGGTCCTCACCGACGTCCCCGACCTCGGAGCCGGACGGCGGATCGACCTGATCGTCCCGGGCGTACTGGCCCTCGCCGTCGTGTCGACCGGGTTCACCGGGCAGGCCATCGCCACTGGTTTCGACCGCCGCTACGGGGTGCTGCGCTTCCTCGGCACCACTCCCCTGGGTCGCTCAGGACTGTTGTGGGGCAAAGCAATCGGAGTCCTCGCGGTCGTCGGCATTCAAACCGTCGTGCTCGGTGGACTCGGCCTCGCACTCGGCTGGCGTCCCTCGGTCGGGGGCCTGCCGGTGGCGCTGCTCTTACTCGTGATCGGCACCTGGACCTGGGTCGCCCTCGCTCTCCTGCTCGCCGGGTCGCTGCGCGCCGAAGGAGTCCTCGCGGTCGCCAACCTGATCTGGGTACTGGTCGCAGGACTCGGGGGCCTGCTGCTCCCGTCCGACCGGCTGCCCGGAGTGCTCGGCTCCGTCGTCGCGTGGTTGCCGTCGGGCGCTCTCGGCGACGGTCTGCGTCATGCGCTGACCGGTCACGTCGGCGACGCACTCCTGCCTCTCCTCGTCCTGGCTGCATGGGGAGCCCTGGCTTCCGTGCTCGCCATGGGCACCTTCGACTGGAGCGACTGAAGCAACGAATGACGACGAATGGCACCTGACATGACGAGCACCCGGACCGACCACGACCTGCGCACCTGCGAGGCGGCGGGTTCAGCCGGACGCGGGCTCCTCCTGCCCACACTCTCCTCGCGTCCCCTTCCCCGCTGGCTGACGACGCTGTTCTGGTTGAACCTCGCCTGCCAGATCGGCATCGTGGTGACGGGTGGACTGGTCCGCCTCACCGGCAGCGGTCTCGGATGTCCCGAATGGCCGCAGTGCGTGGAGGGGTCGATCACGCCCACGCGCTACCAGGAACAGTCGTGGCACAAGTACGTCGAGTTCGGCAACCGCACACTGACCGGCCTGCTGAGCATCGTGGCTCTCGCCCTGCTGATCGGGATCATCAAGGGCGCACCGCAGCGCAAGGGGCTGCGACTGCCGACCGCGATGGTGCTGTTCGGTATCGCGCTGCAGGCGATCGTCGGCGGCATCACGGTGTTGACCGGCCTCAACCCGGCGATCGTCGCCGCGCACTTCATGATCTCGATGCTGCTGGTCGCAGCCTCCGCCTGGCTGGTGTGGCGCGGCCGGGAAGGTGACGCGCCCGCGCGACTCATCGTCCGGCCGGGCATCTGGCGCCTTGCTCAAGGCGTCGCCGCGTTCACCGCGGTCGTGCTCCTTCTCGGCACCCTGGTCACCGGCTCGGGTCCGCACTCCGGGGACGCCGACGAACCCGTCCGTCTCGGACTCGACCCGCGCACGATCTCCTGGTTGCACGCCGATGCCGTCATGCTCTTCGTCGGACTCGTGATCGGCGTGCTGGTCGCCGTCCGCCTCACTGCACCCGGCACCAACGCCCCGCGCGCCTGGACCGCACTACTGATCGTGACCCTGCTGCAGGGACTGATCGGGTACGTGCAGTACTTCACCGACCTGCCCTGGGTGCTCGTGCTGCTGCACATGCTCGGTGCGTCGCTGCTCGTGGCGAGCGTGACCTGGGCGCTGCTGTCGCTTCGGGTCCGCGAGGACGTGTAGCCGCTCGCCGGACGCATCGTCACGATTCGGCGTACGCAGCAGACAGAGCGCCGCCGGCGGGCCATGCTGTGATTCATCACACACCAGGGGGAATCATGAGCGCTCGTCTCGTCCGGACAGCGGTTATCGCCACCGGACTTCTCGTCATCAGCGGTTGCGGAAGCGAGAAGGTCGCTGGTTCGTCGCCGCCCGGGTCCACTGCTGCGCCATCGTCGACATCGTCCACCGGTTCGACGAGCAGCCCGACGACACCGCCCGTGAAGACCGCCACGTGCCCGGCACGGGCGCAGCAGTCACCGACGTGGGTACCGCAGCCGGCGACACTGGCAGGGACGTCCGATTCCCTTGTGCCGCCGGGTGTCCCGACAAGTGCCGTCATCTGCAGCTACCCGGCCGGCACCAATATGGACCAGCAGGTGGCAGGGAAGACCTTCCCCCTCGCCACATCGACGACCCTCGCCGCCGGGCTCGACCGGATCCCGAACGATCTCGGGTACCAGATGAGAGCCCGTTCGTCCGTTCGGGCATGCACCGCCGCGGGTGGCCCAGTCACCAACCAGCTGCTCGGACTCACCTACCCGACCGGGACGGTCTGGGTGGCGGCTCAGGACGACCCGAACAACTGCTCCACCACGTCGAACGGCACGTTCACGGCGGACCCCGCATTCGGCCGCGTGCTGACTGATTCGGCGAAGCAGGCCAGATGGGTGGCTCCGCCGCGGGACGGGGGTGTTCGCGTGGGACGGGACGAGTCGGAAGCGACCGTGACCTCATCCCGGGTGACCCGATCGGATTCACCGTCTGCGACGCGAGCAACGCCATGCGCCCACCCTCTACAGCGCTGCGCACCGAGGTCATTCGTGTCCTGGGGGCCCTACCGACGACCACAGCACAAGGTTGGAGTTCATGCGGCCGGGCGCCGAAACCCCAGCAGCACCGATCGTTGGTCTTCGACTATGCCTCCGGTCCTGCTGTGTCGATCGACGTCTCCGTCGGATGTACGCCGGAGTTGATGGGTGCAGGTCGGCAGGCGAAGAGCGCTGCGCCGATCGTCGCGCTGCTGCGGGAGAACGGCTACCTGTGAGGCGGTCGCCGCTGGCAACTACAGACCTGGGAGGGCGGCGTACAGGATCGGGTCGAGGGCGACACCGAGGAAGACCAGCGTCAGGTAGCTGATCGAGTAGTGGAACAGCCGCATCGGCTTCAGCACCGAGTACGGCACTCCCTGCTTGGCGCGCGCCTGCAGCTTGTGCGCCTCGACCAGGAACAGTGCGCCGGACAGCACGGCGAGCACGGTGTAGATCCATCCCATCGGGGCGACCGGGATCAGCACCAGCGTGGTCAGCACGGTCACCCAGGAGTAGATGACGATCTGCCTGGCGACCGCGGTGTCCTGCGCGACGACCGGGAGCATCGGCACACCGGCGTTGGCATACTCGTCCTTGAAACGCATCGACAACGGCCAGTAGTGCGGCGGCGTCCAGAAGAACACGACCAGGAACAGCACGAGCGCCGACCACGACAGCGAGTCGGTGACGCTGGACCAGCCGATCAGCACCGGCATGCAGCCGGCGACGCCGCCCCAGACGATGTTCTGGGAGGTGCGACGCTTCAGCAGCATCGTGTAGAAGCCGACGTAGAGCACGATCGCGCCCACCGACAGTGCAGCCGACAGCCAGTTGACCAGCAGGCCGAGCCACAGCGTCGAGGCCACACCGAGCACGGACGCGAAGATCAGCGCGTTGCGCGGGCAGATCGCGCCGGTGACCAGCGGGCGACCCTCGGTCCGGTGCATCAGCTTGTCGATATCACGGTCGAGGTAGCAGTTGAACGCGTTCGCGGAACCGGCCGACAACGAGCCGCCGACAAGGGTGGCCAGGATCAGCCAGACATTCGGGATACCGCGCTCGGCCAGGAACATCACCGGGAAGGTGGTCACCAAAAGGAGTTCGATGATCCGCGGTTTGGTGAGGGCGACGTAGTCGGCAATCACCTGGCGGGTGGAGCGATCGGTCGATCCGGCGTCGTTCGTACGGCTGGCCGTACGCGGCTCGATCGTGGTCACGATGCTCCTTGACGATGGTTCGTGCGGTGAACGCGCACGAACTCGAGTCTATCCCTTCGGTTCCGGCCGCCCGAACGCTCACCCGATGTGCCGGCGTCCGACGCGAGTGAGACTCGCCACCCCACGGCGCCCCAGTCGACCCGCACGCAGCCGACACCGACGCGTGCGTCAGGTCTAGGCTCGAACACGAACCCAATCCTCCGTTTCGAAGGAGCCCTCACACGTGACCACGGACGCCTCCCCCATCGCCGGTCGAGACGACAGCCTGACCCTGCCGAAGGCCGACGCGGTCGGCTGGACCGACCTCGACGTCCGCGCAGTCGACACCGCGCGCATCCTCGCGGCCGACGCGGTGCAGAAGACCGGCAACGGTCACCCCGGCACCGCGATCAGCCTCGCGCCGGCGGCGTACCTGCTCTACCAGAACGTGATGACCCACGACCCGTCCGACCCGCACTGGTTGGGTCGGGACCGGTTCGTGCTGTCGGCCGGACACTCCAGCCTGACCCAGTACATCCAGCTCTACTTCAGCGGCTACGGCATGGAGCTGTCCGACCTGGAGGCGCTGCGCACCTGGGAGTCGGCGACGCCCGGCCACCCGGAAACCACGCATACCACCGGTGTCGAGATCACGACCGGTCCGCTCGGCTCGGGCTTCGCGTCCGCGGTCGGCATGGCGATGGCCCAGCGCCGTCAGCGCGGTCTGCTTGACCCCGACGCACCGCAGGGCGAGAGCCCGTTCGACCACCACATCTATGTCGTCGCCGGTGACGGCTGCCTGATGGAGGGCGTCAGCGGCGAGGCCAGCTCGCTCGCCGGCACCCAGAAGCTCGGCAACCTGATCGCGATCTACGACCAGAACCAGATCTCCATCGAGGACGACACCGACGTCTCCTTCACCGAAGACGTCAAGGGCCGTTACGAGTCCTACGGTTGGGAGGTCATCGAGGTCCCGTGGCGCAAGCAGCACGGCACCACCGACCCCGGTTACGTCGAGGACGTCGACGCCCTCTACGCCGCTTTGCTGAAGGCCAAGACGCAGGCCGACAAGCCGAGCCTGATCATCCTGCGCACGGTCATCGCCTGGCCATCGCCCACCAAACAGGGCACGGGCAAGTCGCACGGTTCGGCACTCGGCGACGAAGAGGTCACCGGTCTGAAGACGCTGCTCGGCTTCGACGGCCGCAAGACCTTCGAGGTCAGCGACGCCGTGATCGACCACGCCCGCGGTGTCGTGCAGCGCGGCAAGAAGGCGCGCGCCGATTGGGACGCCAAGTACGAAGCGTGGCGCAAGGCCAACCCGGACAACGCGACGTTGCTCGACCGCCTGGTCGACCGCAAGCTGCCCGAAGGTTTCGAGAAGGCGCTCCCCACCTTCGAGGCCGACGAGAAGGGCATCGCCACCCGTGCGGCGTCCGGCAAGATCCTCACCGCGCTGGCCGACGTCATGCCGGAGCTGTGGGGCGGTTCGGCCGACCTCGCCGAGTCGAACAACACCACGATGGGCGGCCAGCCCTCGTTCATCCCGGCCGATCGGCAGACCGAGGAGTGGAAGGGCAACCCGTACGGACGCACACTGCACTTCGGTGTTCGTGAATTCGCAATGGGCCTGGCCCTCAACGGAATCGCCCTCGAGGGATTGACCCGTCCGTACGGCGGCACCTTCCTGGTGTTCTCCGACTACATGCGTCCGGCGGTGCGCCTGGCTGCCCTGCAGAACATCCCGGTCACGTTCGTCTGGACCCACGACTCCGTCGGTCTGGGCGAAGACGGTCCGACCCACCAGCCGATCGAGCACCTCGCCGCGTTGCGCGCGATCCCGATGCTGGACGTCGTCCGCCCGGCCGACGCCAACGAGACCGCCGTCGCATGGCGCACGATCCTGGAGACCACCGACCACCCCGCCGGTCTGGCGCTGTCGCGTCAGGCGCTGCCGACGATCGACCGCAGCGAGTACGCGTCTGCCGACAACGTCGCCAAGGGTGCGTACGTGCTGGCCGACACCGACGGCACGCCGGACGTGATCCTCATTGCCACCGGCTCCGAGGTGTCCGTGGCCATCCAGGCGCGAAAGGCGTTGGAGGGCAAGGGCGTTGCTGCCCGAGTCGTCTCCGCTCCGTGCCTCGAATGGTTCGAGAAGCAGCCGAAGAGCTACCGCGACCAGGTGCTTCCGCCGTCCGTCAAGGCGCGCGTCAGCGTCGAGGCCGGGATCTCGATGCCCTGGCACCGCTACGTCGGTGACGCCGGCCGCTGCGTGTCGATCGAGCACTTCGGTTCGTCCGCCGACGGCGCACTGGTGCTGAAGAACTTCGGCATCACTCCCGACCACGTCGTCTCGGCGGCGCAGGAGTCGATCAAGGACGCCACGAGCGGTGACGCTGTCCCCGGCGTCGACGTCGAGGTGCCCGTCTGGCCGCTGTCGAAGCGGCACTGAGCGCCGCCTGAACTTCGCTCCGTCACAAGCACATACAGCTGATTCCCGAGAGGAATGACATGACCAACAGCAACACCAAGGCACTGTCCGAGGTCGGAGTCTCGATCTGGCTGGACGACCTGAACCGCACGATGCTCGAGCAGAACGAGTTGGCCAAGCTGGTCGAGGAGAAGAACGTCGTCGGTGTCACCACCAACCCGACGATCTTCGCCACCGCACTGTCGGACGGCGCTGCCTACGACGAGCAGGTGAAACTGCTCGCTGCCGACGGAGCAGATGTCGACGAGGCGGTCTTCCTGATCACCACCGACGACGTCCGCAACGCGTGCGACCAGTTGATGTCGGTCTACGACAGCACCGACGGCAAGGACGGACGCGTGTCGATCGAGGTCGACCCGCGACTGGCCAAGGACACCGACGGCACCATCGAGAGCGCGAAGAAGCTCTGGAAGAGCGTCGACCGCCCGAACGCGATGATCAAGATCCCTGCGACGCAGGCAGGCCTGCCGGCCATCACCGCCGTTCTGGCCGAGGGCATCAGCGTCAACGTGACGTTGATCTTCTCCCTCGATCGCTACCGCGCGGTCATGAACGCCTATCTCGAGGGTCTGGAGCAGGCCGACAAGAACGGACACGACCTGTCCAAGATCCGTTCGGTCGCGTCCTTCTTCGTCAGCCGCGTCGACTCCGAGATCGACAAGCGCCTCGACGAGATCGGTACGGACGAGGCCAAGGCGCTCAAGGGCAAGGCCGGTGTGGCGAACGCCCGGCTGGCCTACCAGGCCTTCGAAGAGGTCTTCTCGACCCCGCGTTGGCAGTCGCTCGCCGACGACGGCGCTCACGTCCAGCGCCCGTTGTGGGCCTCGACCGGTGTGAAGAACCCGGAGTACAAGGACACCATGTACGTCGTCGACCTCGCCGTCGCCGACACGGTCAACACGATGCCGCCCAAGACGCTCGACGCGCTCGCCGACCACGGTGAGGTCGCGGGCGACCAGGTGACCGGTGGCTACGACGGTGCCCGCGAAGTGCTCGCCCAGCTCGACACCGTGGGCGTCGACTACAACGACGTCGTGAAGGTGCTCGAGGACGAAGGCGTCAGCAAGTTCGAGGGCTCCTGGGGCGAGCTGCTCGACTCGGTGAAGGGCGAGCTCGACAAGGCGGCCGCCAAGTGAGCAACGTCGAGGTACTGCCGGTAGGCGCTGCCGCCGACGCGATCGAACGGCACCTGCCCGAACTCGTCCAGGACAATGTCGCGAGCCGCCTGTTCGCGCAGGACGCGACGCTCTGGGGCAAGGACGCCGAGAGCGAATCGGCCAAGCGACTGGCCTGGGTAGGGCTCGCCGAGTCCTCGCGTCCGCTGGTCGCCGAGATCGAGGACCTGCGAAAGTCGCTGCAGGACAAGGGCGTCAGTCGAGTCGTGCTGTGTGGCATGGGCGGATCGTCGCTGGCTCCCGAGGTCATCTGCGCAACCGCCGGGGTGCCGATCACCGTTCTGGACAGTTCGCAGCCGGACATGGTGCGCGCGTCCGTCCAGGAGCAGCTCGACCAGACCGTCGTCGTCGTGTCGTCGAAGTCGGGCGGCACGGTCGAGACCGACTCCCAGCGCCGGGCGTTCGTCGACGCGTTCGAGAAGGCGGGCATCGACCCGACCGAACGCATCGTCGTGGTCACCGACCCGGGCAGCCCGCTCGACGAGCAGTCCCGCAAGGACGGCTACCGGGTGTTCAACGCCGACCCGGACGTCGGAGGTCGCTACTCGGCTCTCACCGCGTTCGGACTGGTGCCGAGCGGTCTGGCCGGTGCCGACATCTCAACACTGCTGGACGAAGCTGCTTCTGCCACAGAGGAATTGGGTGCCGACGACGACTCGAACCCGGGCCTGCGTCTGGGCGCCGCGATCGGTGGCACGCAGCCGTTGCGCGACAAGCTGGTCTTCGTCGACGCCGGTACCGAAGCCGTCGGGTTCGGCGACTGGGTCGAGCAGTTGATCGCCGAGAGCACCGGCAAGCAGGGGAAGGGTCTGCTTCCGGTGGTCGCCGGTCAGGCATCGGTCGACACCGACGAGCAGACGGACGACGAGTTGGTAGTCCACCTCACCTCCGGTGACCCCGGCACGCTGAGCGGCGACGCCGTCGCCGTCTCGGGCACGCTCGGCGCCACGTTCCTGTTGTGGGAGGTCGCCACGGCGGTTGCCGGGCGGTTGCTCGGCATCAACCCGTTCGACCAGCCCGATGTGGAATCGGCGAAGGAAGCGGCCCGCTCGATGCTCGAGTCGGGCACCGGTGCGGCGGACGACCCGGCGTTCACCGACGGTTCCATCGAGGTGCGCGCTTCGGGCGACTTCCTGGGTAGCGCTTCGACGGCAGCGGACGCGATCGCAGCCTTGTTGCGCGAGGTGCCGAAGGACGGCTACCTGGCGATCATGGCCTACCTCGACCGCATCGCCGACCGGTCGCTGGCCGACGTCCGGCAACTGTTCGTCCGTTCGTTGCACCGTCCGGTCACGTTCGGCTGGGGCCCGCGCTTCCTGCACTCCACCGGTCAGTACCACAAGGGCGGACCGGAGTTCGGTGTGTACCTGCAGATCACCACCGAGCCCCGCGAGGATCTGTCGGTGCCCGGCCGCGACTTCACCTTCGGTGACTTCGTCGCAGCGCAGGCCGCCGGCGACGCCAAGGTGCTGGCCGACAAGGGACGTCCGGTGCTGCGTGTGCACCTCACCGACACCGAGCAGGGCATGAGCGATCTCACCCAGGCGATCCGCACCGCGACCAGTTCGCACGCGGGTTCGCAGGGCGACTCGTGACCACTGCTCGCGTCGCACGCGGGATCAACCCGTTGCGGGAGGCGGCCGACCGCCGCCTCCCGCGCATCGCGGGTCCGTGCAGTCTGGTGATGTTCGGTGTCACCGGAGACCTCGCCCGCAAGAAGCTGCTGCCCTCGATCTACGACCTCTACAACCGCGGTCTGCTGTCCCCCAGCTTCTCCCTCGTCGGCTTCGCCCGGCGCGACTGGGAGGACCAGGACTTCGGACGCATCGTCAAGGCCGCGGTCAAGGAGGGCGCCCGCACGGGCTTCTCCGAGGACGTCTGGCGTGACCTGTCGAAGGGCCTGCGATTCGTGCCCGGTGCCTTCGACGACGACGAAGCCTTCGACGAGTTGGCCCGCACCGTGGAGGAACTCGACCAGGAGCGCGGTACGGGCGGCAACCACGCGTTCTACCTGTCGATCCCACCGGCCGCGTTCGGCACCGTCTGCCAGCAACTCGAACGCTCCGGCCTGTCGACGCCCAAGCCGGACACTTGGCGTCGCGTGGTCATCGAGAAGCCGTTCGGTCACGACCGCGAGAGCGCCCGGAAGCTGAACGAGATCGTGGGTGCGGTCTTCCCCACCGACTCTGTCTTCCGGATCGACCACTACCTGGGCAAGGAGACCGTCCAGAACATCCTGGCGCTGCGCTTCGCCAACCAGTTGTTCGAACCGGTCTGGAACGGCAACTACGTCGACCACGTACAGATCACGATGGCCGAGGACATCGGCATCGGAGGTCGCGCCGGCTACTACGACGGCATCGGCGCCGCCCGCGACGTCATCCAGAACCACCTGCTGCAGTTGCTCGCAATCACCGCGATGGAGCAGCCGAACTCGTTCTCCGCCAAGGCTCTTCGCACCGAGAAGGAGAAGATCCTCGCCGCGGTGAAGCTGCCCGCCGACATCGGCAAGCACACCGCGCGGGGTCAGTACACCGCGGGCTGGCAGGGCTCGGAGAAGGTCATCGGCTATCTCGACGAGGACGGCATCGCGAAGAGTTCCACTACCGAGACGTACGCCGCGATGAAGCTCGAACTGGCCACCCGACGCTGGGCGGGCGTGCCGTTCTATCTGCGCGCCGGCAAGCGACTCGGCAAGCGGGTGACCGAGATCGCCGTCGTGTTCAAGCGTGCCCCGCACCTACCCTTCAACGAGAACTCGACCGAGGAACTCGGCCAGAACGCGATCGTCATCCGTGTGCAGCCCGACGAGGGCGTCACCATCCGCTTCGGGTCGAAGGTGCCCGGCGCGGGCTCGATGGAACTGCGCGACGTCACGATGGACTTCGGCTACGGCACCGCGTTCACCGAGTCGAGCCCCGAGGCTTACGAACGACTCATCCTCGACGTCCTGCTCGGCGACCCGCCGCTGTTCCCGCGACACGAGGAGGTCGACCTGTCCTGGCAGATCCTCGACCCGGTGGAGCGGTACTGGGAACGGCATGGCAAGCCCGCACCGTACGAGGCCGGTACGTGGGGACCGACGACGGCCGACACGATGATGAAACTCGACGGCCGCTCCTGGAGGATCCCGTGATCGTCGACCTGCCCAGCTGCAACACCCGCGACATCTCCAAGCAACTCCTCAGGCTGCGTTCGCAGGTCGGTGCAGTGACTCTCGGTCGGGTGATGACGCTCATCGTCGTCACCGACGAGGCCCACGCGGACGCCGCGATCGACGCCGCCGCGGAGGCCAGCAGGGAGCACCCGAGCCGCATCCTCGCTCTGGTCAGCGGACACCGTCGCGCGGCCAGCCGGCTGGATGCGCAGGTGCGCGTCGGCGGCGAGGCCGGTGTCAGCGAGCTCGTGGTGATGCGGATGTACGGCGAACTCGCTCGACACGGCGGCAGCATCGTCACTCCGCTCCTGCTGCCCGACTCGGCGGTCGTCGCGTGGTGGCCGGGTGCCGGGGAGACCGAACTGGCCGGCTCGTCCGTCGGCTCGCTGGCCGGACGACGGATCACCGATGTGTCCTTGGACAAGAACCCACGTCGGGCATTGGCCCGTCGAGCCGAAAACTACACGCCCGGTGACACCGACATGGCGTGGTCGCGCACGACCAGGTGGCGAGCGCTGCTCGCGACGGCATTGGACCAGTCTCCGTTCGAATCGGTCGATTCGGTGACGGTGACGGGTGCGTCCGATTCAGCCAGTGCCGACCTGCTCGGTGGGTGGCTCGCCGTCCGGTTGCGTTGCCCGGTCCGACGGGTGTCTGCTGCGGCCGGTCGCGGGTTGGTCAGCGTCCGGATGGAGCGTGAGAGTGGACCGATCGTGTTGGAACGCGCGACCGACGACCAGGCGACGCTCACCCAGCCGGGTCACCAACCGCGTCCGTTCCCGTTGCCCCGGCCGACCACGGCCCAGGCGCTCAGCGAGGAGCTGCGGCATCTGGACAAGGACGAGGTCTACCGACTCGCGCTGCAGAACATCGGGCTGATGAGAACAACTTCGGCGGCGAAGCAGACATCATCGAGCAAGAGCACGTAACCCTCTCCCCCGCACGCACAACGAGGAGCGCCGTGAGCGACCGCACGATCGAGATCCGTCCCGACAAGAATGAACTGGCAGCGGCGATCGCCGAAGCCCTCGAGCAGGCGGTCGACGCGGCACTGCGACGCGGACGGAACGCGCACATCGCGCTGACCGGCGGCTCCATGGGCCAGGAACTCATGAAGGCCTGGGTCGCCCGCGCCGACGACGAGCGCGACTGGACGCGCGTGCACATCTGGTGGGGCGACGAACGTTTCGTGCCCGCCGGCGACGACGACCGCAACGACAAGCAGGCGGACGACGCGGGTCTGAAGAAGCTGGGCGTCCCGGCGAACAACGTGCACCGCATGCCCTCGAGCGATGACGGTGACGTTGCCGCGGGAGCCGAGGCATACGCTCAGGAGCTGGCGGAGTTCACCGACGTGACTGCGGTCGGTCTGCCGGAGAAGCCTCAGATGCCGACCTTCGACGTCCTGATGCTCGGCGTCGGACCGGACGGTCACGTCGCGTCCTTGTTCCCCGGCCACCGCGACCAGTTGGTCGACCGGGTCACTGTCGTTGCGGTGCAGGATGCCCCGAAGCCGCCGCCCACTCGCCTCAGCCTCACTTTCCCCGCGCTCGCGGAGGCGCGCGAGGTCTGGCTCATGGTGGCCGGCGAAGACAAGGCGGACGCCGTCGCGACTGCCTTCAGTTCCAGCGACCCGATGGAGTGCCCGGCCTCCGTCGTCGGCGGCCAGGTGAGCACGACCTGGTGGCTCGACACCGCAGCAGCCTCGAAGGTCGAGCAAAGCTGATCCCGGGGGTCGAGTAGGTGCGCCGGCGCTGCAACCGGTCATGAGAGGCCCCGGAAACGACGATGCCGCCCGAACCGTGGTTCGGGCGGCATCGTCGTTCGAGCTACTTGATCAGACCGCGGTTGCGCAAGGTCTCCAGCGCCTCGTCCAGGATGACGGCGCCTTCGGCGTCGCTACGACGCTCCTTCACGTAGGCCAGGTGTGTCTTGTACGGCTCGGCTTTCGGCGGAGAAGGAGGGTTCTCTTGGTCCTGACCGGCCGGGAAACCGCAGCGCGGGCAGTCCCACTGCTCCGGCACGACCATGCCCGGCTCCTGCGCGAAGCTCGGCTTGGTCTCGTGCCCGTTGGAGCACCAGTACGAGATGACGACTCGGGGTGCGGACTCGCCGCGCTCCGCTTCGCCCATGGGTCCGGCGCCGACTCGGCTACCCCGGATTGCGTTTCCACCTGCCACGATCGTTCTCCTTCTGGTGCTTAGGCGCTGAAGCGCGCGACGAGCCCCAGCCCGACGATCGCCGTGATCCAGGTCAGACCGGCGATCACCGTGAGGCGATTGAGGTTCTTCTCGGCGACCGAGGAGCCGCCGAGGTTGCTGCTGACACCGCCGCCGAACATGTCGGACAGGCCACCGCCCTTGCCCTTGTGCATGAGGATCAACAGCACCAGGAACAGGCTGCTGAGCACGACCACTGCCTGCAACGCGATCCGCACCGCATCCACGTCGGGAACTCACCTTCGTCGGGAACATTCGGCAGTCGCCGAACGGCGACAACCCGTCCAACTTTACGGCATGGACCAGGCCGCTCCGAGCAGCCGTACGCCGACCCGCCGTGATGGCCGGGTCGGCGTACGCGTTACCGCAGGCCGACGGTGCTCAGTTGCCGCCGCCGTGGTGCTGCTTGTACCGGCAGATGGTGGCGAACTCGACCGGGTCGGTGCTTGCGCCGCCGACGAGCGCACCGTCGACATCGGCCTCCGCCATGATCGAGGCGACATTGCCCGATTTCACCGAGCCGCCGTAAAGGACGCGGACGCCGTCGGCCAGCTTCTGGTCGTACAGCTTCGCTAGCTCACCACGGATCGCCGAGCAGACCTCCTGGGCGTCGGCCGGGGTCGCGACCTCGCCGGTGCCGATCGCCCATACGGGTTCGTAGGCGATGACGATCGACTGGGCGGACGTCGCGGCCAGCCCGTCGAGGGCGGCACGCACCTGCCCGAGAACGAACTCGACCTGCTCGCCGGCCTTGCGGGTCTCGAGCTTCTCGCCGACGCACAGGATCGGGGTCAGATCGTTCTTGTAGGCAGCCTTCACCTTTGCTGCCACGACCTCGTCGGTCTCGTCGTGGTACTCACGACGCTCGGAGTGGCCCACGACCACGTAGGTGCAGCTGAGCTTCTTCAGGAACACCCCGGCGATGTCGCCGGTGTAGGCGCCTTCGTCGTGCGGGCTGAGATCCTGTGCCCCGAGCTTCAGCTTGAGCTTGTCGCCGTCGATCAGCGTCTGCACCGAGCGCAGGTCGGTGAACGGCGGGATGATCGCGACCTCGACCTCGTCGTAGTTGTGCTTGCCGTCGCGCAGCGTCCAATCCAGCTTCTGCACCAGCACGGTGCCCTGCTGGTGGTCGAGGTTCATCTTCCAGTTGCCGGCGATGAGCGGAGTGCGGGTATCTGCCACTTCGATTCCTTCGGTAGAAGCGTGAGGCGGCGAACGATCGAATCGCCCACCGCCTCAGGCGTTTTGGTTCGGGTTCCTCAGCTTTCGAGCACGGACAGGCCGGGCAGTTCCTTGCCCTCGAGGTACTCCAGGCTCGCGCCACCACCGGTGGAGATGTGCGTGAAGTCGGAGTCCTCGAAACCGAGCTGACGGACGGCAGCCGCAGAGTCGCCGCCACCGACGACGGTGAGCGCGCCGTTCTTGGTCGCCTCGACGAGCGCGCCCGCGAGCTCCTTGGTGCCGGCCGCGTACGGCTCCATCTCGAACGCGCCCATCGGGCCGTTCCAGAAGACCGTCTTGGCCGACTTCACCTTCTCGGCGAAGGCCTTCGCCGACTCCGGTCCGATGTCCAGCCCCATTCGGTCGGACGGGATCGCGTCAGCAGCGACGACCTCGTGGTCGGCGTCCGCCGAGAACTCGGTGGCCGCGACGACGTCGGTGGGCAGCACGATCTCGACGCCGTCCTTCTGCGCCTGCTCCAGGTAGCCCTTCACGGTGTCGATCTGGTCCTTCTCCAGCAGGCTCTTGCCGACCTCGTGACCCTGGGCCGCGAGGAAGGTGAAGACCATGCCACCACCGATGACGAGCATGTCGGCGGTCTTGAGCAAGTTGTCGATCACGCCGAGCTTGTCGCTGACCTTGGCGCCACCGAGCACGACCGCGTACGGCTTCTCGGGGTCCTTGGTGAGACGCTCGAGCACCTTCACCTCGTCCTGCACCAGGTCGCCGGCGCCGTGCGGCAGCTTCTGCGCCACGTCGTAGACGGACGCCTGCTTGCGGTGCACCACACCGAACCCATCGCTGACGAAAACGTCTGCGAGGCAAGCGAGTTCGTCGGCGAACTTGCCGCGCTCAGCATCGTTCTTGCTGGTCTCACCCGCATTGAAGCGCAGGTTCTCCAGCAGGACGACGTCGCCGTCCTTCATCGCGTCGACCTTCTCCTTCGCCGACTCCTGCACCGTGTCGGTGGCGAATTCGACGGAGCTGCCGAGCAATTCGGCGAGGCGCTCGGCGACGGGTGCGAGCGAGTACTTGTCCTCCGGCTCGCCCTTCGGGCGGCCGAGGTGCGCGCACACGATGACCTGAGCGCCCTGCTCGGTCAGCTTCTTGATCGTCGGGACCGAGGCGCGGATGCGTCCGTCGTCGCCGATCTTCTTGCCGTCCAGCGGGACGTTGAGGTCGCTGCGCAGCAGCACCTTCTTGCCCGAGAGGTCGCCCAGGTCATCGATCGTGCGCATCGGCTCAGAGGTCCTTGCCGACGAGCTCGACGAGGTCGACGAGGCGGTTGGAGTAGCCCCACTCGTTGTCGTACCAGCCGACGACCTTGACCATGTTGCCGGTGACCTTGGTCAGGCCGGCGTCGAAGATGCAGGACGCCGGGTCGGTCTCGATGTCCTTGGAGACGATCTCGTCCTCGGTGTAGACCAGGTAACCCTTGAGCGGGCCTTCCTCGGCGGCCTTCTTCACCGCAGCGTTGACCTCCTCGACGGTGACCTCCTTGGAAGCCTCGAAGGTGAGGTCGGTGGCCGAGCCGGTCGGGGTCGGCACGCGCATCGCGTAACCGTCCAGCTTGCCCTTCAGTTCCGGCAGCACCAGGGCGACGGCCTTGGCCGCACCCGTGGTGGTCGGCACCATGTTCAGGGCTGCCGCGCGGCTGCGGCGCAGGTCCTTGTGCGGGCCGTCCTGCAGGTTCTGGTCCTGGGTGTAGGCGTGGATGGTGGTCATCAGGCCCTTCTCGATACCGATCGAGTCGTTCAGGGCCTTCGCCATCGGCGCCAGGCAGTTGGTGGTGCAGGACGCGTTGCTGATGATGTTGTGCGACTTCGGGTCGTACTTGTCGTCGTTCACACCCATCACGATCGTGATGTCCTCGTTCTTCGCCGGGGCGGAGATGATGACCTTCTTGGCGCCTGCGTCCAGGTGCGCCTTGGCCTTCTCGGCGTCGGTGAAGAAACCGGTGGACTCGACGACGACGTCGACTCCGAGGTCCTTCCACGGCAGGTTGGCCGGGTCCTTCTCGGCGAAGGCACGGATCTTCTTGCCATCGGCGGTGATCGACTCGTCGTCGTAGGTCACCTCGCCGTCGAAGCGTCCGAGGATCGAGTCGTACTTGAGCAGGTGGGCGAGCGTCTTGTTGTCGGTGAGGTCGTTGACGGCCACCACCTCGACGTCAGCACCCGAGGCCACCACGGCCCGGAAGAAGTTGCGGCCGATGCGGCCGAAGCCATTGATTCCTACGCGGACGGTCACAGTGAAACATCCCTTTCTGGGAGGCGGTATCCGAACTTACGGACGGGCTCCCCGAGAGGATCCAGCGATGCGAGAACCTCACGAGGTGTCACCTTCGACCCTATGGGATGACCGGGAAGTAACTGCAATCAGGCCGCACCGGAGATCAGCAGGCGGAACGAGTCGTGAGACGCACTCACTCGCCGTCGAGCATGTCCGGGGTCAAGCCGGCCTCGGTGCCCTCGATGCCCATCTCCTCGGCCTTCTTGTCGGCCATGGCCAGCAGACGGCGGATGCGTCCGGCGACGGCGTCCTTGGTCATCGTGGGCTGGGACAGTTGGCCCAACTCCTCGAGACTGGCCTGCTTGTGCTCCAGCCGCAGTCGGCCCGCATGCGCGAGATGTTCGGGCACCTCGTCGCCGAGGATCTCCAGCGCCCGCTCCACCCGTGCCCCGGCGGCGACCGCGGCACGCGCCGAGCGACGCAGGTTGGCATCGTCGAAGTTGGCCAGGCGGTTGGCGGTCGCGCGCACCTCGCGGCGCATCCGGCGCTCCTCCCAGGACAGCACACAGTCGTGCGCGCCCAGGCGGGTGAGAAGTTGGCTGATCGCGTCGCCGTCGCGGATCACCACACGGTCGACGCCGCGCACCTCGCGTGCCTTGCTGGCGATACCCAGCCGGCGAGCGGCCCCGACGAGCGCCAGCGCGGCCTCCGGCCCGGGGCAGGTGACCTCGAGCGCCGATGAGCGTCCGGGTTCGGTAAGCGAACCGTGAGCCAGGAACGCCCCGCGCCACGCCGCCTCGGCGTCGCAGATCGCGCCGTTGACCACGCGCGGCGGCAGGCCCCGGACGGGGCGGCCCCGGTTGTCGATGAGCCCCGTCTGGCGGGCCAGGGCCTCACCGTCATGGCTGACCCGGACCACGTAGCGGCTGGTGCGCCGGATGCCGCCGGCGCTCATCACGACGACGTCGGGCACCTGCCCGTAGAGGTCGGCGATGTCGCGGCGCAACCGGCGGGCGGCATTCGCGGTGTCGAGCTCCGCCTCGATGACGATGCGACCACCGACGATGTGCAGACCTCCCGCGAAACGCAGGATCGCGGAGACCTCCGCTTTGCGGCAACAGGTCTTCGTGACCGGCAACCGGCTCAGTTCGTCCTTGACCGCGGATGTCATCGCCATGGCGGCAATCCTCTCACCGCTGTCCAGACCGGCTCGTGGCCGAACTGGGCAGCGTCCCTCAGGTTCGATTCAGGTCCGTCGGCAAAGTCAGCCGAGGATGTCTCGATAGGCAGCAGCGAGCAACAGTACGTCGTGTGTGCTCGAGTGGTGACGGTTGGCAACCGATTTGAGGATCAGTTCCGCCCCGACGGACTCGGCCGCGCGGCGTAGGAGGTCTTCCTGACCCCCCACCGCCTCGGCGTCGGCGAGCACGGCGTCGAAGTGGAGTTCGGGGGCGTGAGCGACCATCACCTCGAGGTGGTTGGCGGCGGTGAAGCCCTCGGTCTCACCACTGTTGACGACGTTGAGGGTCAGCAACCGGCGGGCGCGGGTCTGTACCAGCGCCTCGCGCAGATCGGGCACCGCGAGGTGCGGCATCACAGAGGTGAACCAGGAGCCCGGACCGAGCACCACCCAGTCCGCGTCATGGACGGCGTCGAGCGACTCGCGGCACGCCAGCGGGGGTCGGGCAACAGCCGGATCGACTGAACGCGTCCCGGTGTCGTGGCGACCTGCACCTGACCGACGACCTCGGTGACCTCGTCCGAACCCGGCTCGGCGCCCTGCACCATCGCGCGGATCTCGAGGGGCTCGGTCGACATCGGCAGCACGCGGCCACGCGCTCCCAGCAGGCGACCGACGAAATCGAGACCGGAGACCGGGTCGCCGCGCAAATCCCACAGCGAGGCGATGATCAGGTTGCCGAGGGCATGCCCGCCGAGCGGACCGTCGCCGGCGAACCGGTGCTGCAACGCGTCCCGCCACTGCAGGCCCCACTCGGTGGAGTCACACAAGGCAGTGAGTGCCATGCGCAGGTCACCGGGCGGAAGGATGTCGAACTCCTCGCGCAAGCGTCCGCTCGAGCCACCGTTGTCGGCGACCGTCACGATCGCGGTGATCCGGTCGGTGACCAGTTGCAGCGCCTGCAGCGAAGCCGACAGGCCGTGGCCCCCGCCGAGTGCGGCGACCCTGGGGCGGCCGCTCACTCGCGCCCCAGATCGCGGTGCACCGCCACGGCACGCAGCCCGGGGACGTCGTCCAACCGGCCGCGCAACGCCTCGGCCATCGCGACCGAACGGTGTTTTCCGCCGGTGCAGCCGAACGCGATCGTCACATAGCTGCGTCCCTCTCGCAGGTAGCCCTGCAGCATCGGCTCGAGCATCGCCTCCGCGCGGTCGAGGAACTCGGCGGCACCCGGCTGGGACAGCACGAAGTCGGAGACGACCGCGTCCTGACCGGTGAACGGCCGCAGGTCGGGGTTCCAGAACGGGTTGGGCAGGAAGCGCATGTCCAGGACGATGTCGGCATCCAGCGGGATGCCGTACTTGAACCCGAAAGACAGGACGGCCACGCGCATCCTGACCTCGGTGCCGTCCGGACCGAGGAACTGCTTCACCTTCGCAGTCAGCTGGTGCACGTTGAGGCCGCTGGTGTCGATCAGAACGTCGGAGGTGGCGCGCAACTCCCCCAGCGCCTCACGCTCGGACTGGATGGCGTCGAGCAGACGTCCCTCCCCTTGCAACGGGTGGGGACGGCGTACCGACTCGAAGCGGCGCACGAGCGCCTCGTCGGTCGCGTCGAGGAAGATCACCGTCGGACGCCATCCGCCGTCGCGCAGCCGGTCGAGCCCGTCTCGGAAATCGGTGAAGAAGGTGCGGGCTCGGATGTCGACCACGGCCGCCAGCTTGGCCGGCTTGCGGGCCTGACCGCCGGCCAGGAGCTCGGCCATCGCGGACAGCATCTGCGGCGGGAGGTTGTCGATGACGTACCAGCCGGCGTCCTCCAGGACGTTCGCCGCGGAGGTGCGTCCTGCGCCGCTCATGCCGGTGAGAATCAGGAACTCGTTCTTGTCGGCAAGGCTCTCGCCGACGTCGTCGTGGTCGGCCGTGGGTGCGGTCGAGTCAGTCATGCGTTCCTACTGCTCCTAGTCCAGGACTTCGCCCGTGGTCACGTTGACCGACGGCGCACTCTCATCTTGGCGCAGACGGGAGGAGATTGCCTCCGCAAGTCGAGGACCGATCCCCTCGACCTGTTCGATCTCGGCGGTGGTGGCCGCACGGATCTTCTTCACCGACCCGAACCTCTTCAGCAACGCCTTGCGTTTCACTTCACCGAGCCCGGGAATCTCATCGAGCGCGGAGACGGTCATCGACTTGCTGCGACGTTGCCGGTGGAAGCTGATCGCGAACCGGTGAGCCTCGTCGCGGACCCGTTGCAGCAGGTAGAGACCCTCGCTGGTGCGCGGCAGGATGACCGGGAAGTCATCGCCTTCGACCCAGACCTCCTCCAGTCGTTTGGCCAACCCGACCACCGGGATGTCGTCGATGCCGAGGGCGCGCAGGGCGCGGACGGCCGCGGTCACCTGCGGCTTGCCGCCGTCGACGACCACGAGTTGGGGCGGGTAGGCGAACCGTCGCGGTCTGCCGGTCGTCTCGTCGATCGGACCGGAGGTCATTTCCTCGTCGTCCACGTCACCGAGCTCGACGTCGCCGGCATCCTGCCGATCGGACAGGTAACGCTTGAAGCGGCGGGTGAGCACCTCGTCCATGGCGGCGGTGTCGTCGAGGCGGAGTTCGCCGGACTCGGTGGGCGTGCCGCGCACCAGGAACTTGCGGTACTCCCCCTTTCGCGGCAGACCGTCCTCGAACACGACCATGCCGGCGACGACGTTCGTGCCCTGGACGTGGCTGATGTCGTAACACTCGATGCGCAGCGGCGCCTGACCGAGATCGAGGTACTCCTGCAACTCCTCCAGCGCCTTGCTGCGCGCGGTGAGATCGCCGGCGCGCGCGACCTTGTGCCTGGCCAGCGATTGGGTGGCGTTGCGGGTGACCGTCTCCATCAGCGTCTTCTTGTCGCCACGCTGCGGCACCCGCAGGGAGACCTGCGCGCCGCGTCGTTCGGTGAGCCATTCGCTCATCGCGTCGGCATCGGTCGGCAACACCGGCACGAGCACCTCGCGCGGAAGACCTTGGCCGCTCTCCTCGCCGTACACCTGCTGCAGCAGGCGCTCGACGACGTCCGCGAGCCCCACATCGCCCTCGGCCTCCTTGTCGACGACCCAGCCGCGCTGGCCGCGGACGCGACCACCACGCACGTGGAAGACCTGGACGGCTGCTTCGAGGTCGTCGTCGGCCATGCCGAAGACGTCGGTGTCGGTGGAGTCGCCGAGCACAACCGCGCTGTGCTCCAACGACTTTCGCAACGCCACGATGTCGTCGCGGCGCCGCGCGGCGGTCTCGTAGTCGAGGTCGGCGGACGCCTGGTTCATCTGTTGCTCGAGGCGTTTGACGAAGCGCGTGGTGTTGCCGTCCATGAAGTCGCAGAACTCTTCCGCGATCTCCCGGTGTTCTTCGGCGCTGACGTCGCCGACACACGGCGCCGAGCACTTCTCGATGTAACCCAGCAGGCACGGACGACCCACCTGGCCGGCTCGCTTGAACACACCGCTGCTGCAGGTGCGGATCGGAAAGACCCGCAGCAGCTGGTCGAGGGTCTCCCGGATCGCCCAGGCGTGGGCGTACGGACCGAAGTAGCGAGTGCCCTTGCGTTTGGCGCCGCGCATCACCTGAGCACGCGGGAACTCCTCGCCCATCGTCACCGCGAGATAGGGGTAGGACTTGTCGTCGCGGTACTTGACGTTGAACCGCGGGTCGAACTCCTTGATCCAGGAGTACTCAAGTTGCAGGGCCTCGACCTCGTTGCGGACGACCGTCCACTCAACCGATGCGCCGGTGGTGACCATCGTCCGGGTACGCGGGTGAAGGGCGGTGATGTCCTGGAAGTAGGAGGACAGCCTGCTGCGCAGAGACTTCGCCTTGCCGACGTAGATGACCCGTCCGTCCTTGTCGCGGAAGCGGTAGACACCCGGGTCGATCGGAATGTCGCCCGGTTTCGGTCGGTAGGAGGAGGGGTTGGCCACGTACCCACTCTAAGGAGGGCCACCGACATCGCAGACCACCCCACCGAGGCGTCTGCGCGTCGGTGGGGTGGTCTGCCGAACAAGGAGGTCTCAGGTCACCTTGAGGTTGTCGCCCTCCACGCTGACCTTCTTCTCGTCCAACGGCTTCTCGGCCGGACCGTTCTTCACCGAGCCGTCGGCCAGGGAGAACGCGCTGCCGTGGCAGGCGCATTTGATCTGGTCACCGTCGATCTTGGTCATCGGGCACTTCTGGTGCGTGCAGATGTTGCTGAACGCCTTGAACTGGCCTTCGGTCGGCTGACTGACGACGACCAACTTCGCCTTGTCGACGAATCCGGAGCCGACCGGCACCTGCGACTTCGGGATCACCGCTGCGTCGGCGACGACCGAGGACGCGCTCTGCGAAACCTCTCCGGCGCCGGAACTCGCCTTCGCGCCGAGATCGGACGCGGTGGCCTTCGCCGCCTCCTGGTCCTCCTTGCTGCACGCGGCCAGGCCGCCGGTTGCAGCCACGATGCTCATACCGCGAAGAACCGAGCGTCGGTCCGCGTCGAAGGGCTTCTTGTCGGTCATCGCTACCTCCAGTCGTCGGAGTGTTCGCCCATCCTGACAAAAGGGTTGACCGGGCAACAGCCCGCGCGACCTGTGAATTCGCCTACTTCTTCGAGGTGGCCTTCGTGGTCGTCCTCTTCGTGGCCGCCTTCTTCACCGGTGACTTCTTGGGCGCAGCCTTCTTCGTCGCCGGCTTGGTCAAGACCTTGCTCGAGGAACTGGCCGACCGGGTCTGCGACGGACGAGCAGCGCCGGACGCGGCGAGCAGCGGCTTGAGGAATCGGCCGGTGTGGCTCTCGGCGACCTCGGCGACGTCCTCGGGCGTGCCCTCGGCGACGACGGTGCCACCGCGGAAACCGCCCTCGGGACCCATGTCGACGAGCCAGTCGGCCGACTTGATGACGTCGAGGTTGTGCTCGATGACCACCACCGTGTTGCCCTTGTCGACCAGACCCTGCAGCACGAGCAGCAGCTTGCGGATGTCCTCGAAGTGCAGACCGGTGGTCGGCTCGTCGAGCACGTAGATCGTGCGGCCGGTCGATCGCTTCTGCAGTTCGGAGGCGAGCTTCACGCGCTGTGCTTCACCGCCGGACAGCGTCGGCGCCGGCTGTCCGAGACGGACATAACCGAGTCCCACGTCGACCAGCGTGTTCATGTGCCGGGCAATGGCGGGCACCGCAGCGAAGAAGTCCTTCGCCTCCTCGATCGGCATGTCGAGCACCTCGGCGATCGTCTTGCCCTTGAAGTGCACCTCGAGCGTCTCGCGGTTGTACCGCGCCCCGTGGCAGACCTCGCACGGCACGTAGACGTCGGGCAGGAAGTTCATCTCGATCTTGAGCGTGCCGTCACCCGAGCAAGCCTCGCAGCGACCGCCCTTGACGTTGAAGGAGAACCGGCCGGGCATGTAGCCGCGCACCTTGGCTTCGGTGGTCTCGGCGAACAGTTTGCGGATGTTGTCGAACACACCGGTGTAGGTGGCCGGGTTGCTGCGCGGCGTGCGGCCGATCGGGCTCTGGTCGACGTGTACCACTTTGTCGAGTTCGTCCAGGCCCTCGACCGTGCGGTGACGCCCCGGGACGTGGCGCGCTCCGTTGAGTTGGTTGGCCAGGACGTTGTAGAGGATCTCGTTGACCAACGTGGACTTGCCGGAGCCCGAAACGCCTGTGACAGCAACGAGATTGCCGAGCGGGATCGACACGTCGACGTTCTGCAGATTGTGCTCGCGGGCGCCGCGGACGACGACCGTGCGGCCGTCCTGCGGACGACGCACTGCGGGCGTCTCGATCTGGCGGCGACCGGCCAGGTAGTCGCCGGTGATCGACTTCTTGTTGGCGAGCAGATCCTTGACCGATCCGGCGTGCACGACCTCGCCGCCGTGCTCGCCCGCGCCCGGACCGATGTCGATGACCCAGTCGGCGGTGGCGATCGTGTCCTCGTCGTGTTCCACCACGATCAGCGTGTTGCCGAGATCGCGTAGGCGGGTGAGCGTCTCGATCAACCGGTGGTTGTCGCGCTGGTGCAGACCGATGGACGGCTCGTCGAGCACGTACAGCACCCCGACCAGACCGGATCCGATCTGCGTGGCGAGCCGAATTCGTTGTGCCTCACCCCCGCTCAGCGTCGCGGCAGGACGGTCGAGCGACAGGTAGTCGAGTCCGACGTCCAGCAGGAAGCCCAGCCGCGCGTTGATCTCCTTGATCACCTGCTCGGCGATCTGCCGCTCGCGGGGCGTGAAGTCGACGCTCTCGAGGAAGGTCGCGGACTGCGAGATCGGCAGCGCACACACCTCGGCGATGGAATGCCCGCCGATGGTGACCGCAAGCGTCTCGGGCTTGAGGCGCGACCCCTTGCACGTCGGGCACGGGACCTCACGCATGTAACCCTCGTACTTGTCGCGGCTCCAGTCGGATTCGGTCTCACTGTGCCGGCGCTTGATGAACGGGACGACGCCCTCGAACCCGGTCGTGTACGAGCGCTCGCGGCCGTAGCGGTTCCGGAACTTCACGTGCACCTTGTAGTTCTGGCCGTGCAGCAGCGCTTCCTGCGCCCGCTGGGGCAACGCGCGCCAGGGCGTGTCCAGGGAGAACCCGAGATCCTTGCCCAGCGCGCCGATCACTCGGGTGAAGTAGTCGCTCGACGTGCCGCTGGTCGTCCACGGCAGGATCGCGCCCTCGGCGATCGACTTGTCCTCGTCGGGCACGACCAGTTCGGGGTCGACCTCGAGTTCGGTGCCCAGACCGGTGCACGCAGGGCAGGCACCGAACGGGCTGTTGAAGGAGAACGACCGCGGCTCGATCTCGTCCATGCCGAGCGGGTGGTTGTTCGGGCACGCCATCTTCTCGGAGAAGCGGCGTTCACGCTCCGGGTCGCCGGCCTCCTTGTCGACGAACTCGATGAGCACGATGCCGCCGGCGAGACCGAGTGCGGTCTCGATGGAGTCGGTGAGTCGCTGCTTACCGGTGCGGTCGTCCGGTCCCTTGGCGACCAAGCGGTCGACGACGACATCGATGGAGTGCTTCTTCTGCTTCTCCAGCTTCGGCGCCTCGGAGAGGGTGACCACCTCGCCGTCGACCCGGGCGCGCGAGTAGCCCTTGGCCTGCAGTTCGGCGAACAGGTCGAGGTACTCGCCCTTGCGCTCGCGCACCACCGGCGCCAACACCTGGAACTTGGTGCGGTCGGGCAGCTGCATCAACTGGTCGACGATCTGCTGCGGGGTCTGGCGACCGACCGGCTCGCCGCAGATCGGGCAGTGCGGGCGACCGGCACGCGCATACAGCAGACGCAGGTAGTCGTAGACCTCGGTGATGGTGCCGACCGTCGAGCGCGGGTTGCGGTTGGTGGACTTCTGATCGATCGACACCGCGGGCGACAGGCCCTCGATGAAATCGACGTCCGGCTTGTCCATCTGGCCGAGGAACTGGCGCGCGTACGCCGACAGGGACTCGACATAGCGGCGCTGGCCCTCGGCAAAGATCGTGTCGAAGGCCAGCGACGACTTGCCCGAGCCGGACAGGCCGGTGAACACGACGAGACTGTCGCGGGGCAGGTCGACACTGATGTTCTTGAGGTTGTGCTCGCGCGCACCACTGATCCGAAGATGATCGTGCGTGGGGCGGGCGGAAGCGTTCGAAGGGGTCTGTGCAGGCACGACCGCAATGCTAAGCCGCGCCACCGACAACCTCCGATTCGCGAGCCGAACGACTGCGTCACGTTCTCACCGATGGCGCCGCGCTGTGTTTGCGCTCCGCTGTGAACCCCGGGCGACTCCTGGCGCAGCAGTACGGATTGGCCATCACCGATGTCACCTGCGGTGCGGCCAAGACCCAGGACTTCGCGGGCCTCGGCTGACGAGCACGAACAGGCAGCGGCGCGGTTCCCGAGCCAGCCGCGCCGTTGATCTAGTCTGGCGCGATGCTCGAAGACCTGCCAGTGGGCGTCGAACGCGCTCGCGAACCCGCTCACACCCCGATCGAGGACTACGCGATCATCGGCGACACCGAGACCGCCGCACTGGTGAGCCGGTTCGGTTCGATCGACTGGCTCTGCCTCCCCCGGTTCGACAGCGGCTCCTGCTTCACCAATCTGCTCGGCACCCCCGAACACGGTCGTTGGCTGTTGCGACCGTTCGGTCCGTCCGAGGCCACACGTCGGTACGTCGGCAACACCTCGATCCTCGAGACCACACACCGCACTGCGACCGGGATCGTCAAGATCACCGACCTCATGCCGCTCGGCATGGAACGCGCCGACCTCGTCCGGATCGTCGACTGCATCGAGGGCGAGGTCGAGATGCAGCACGAGTGGATCGTCCGCTTCAACTACGGACGCACCCGCCCCTGGGTGTCGCACCACCCCAACCTCGAACCCGACCAGGACGCGCTCATCGCGATCGCCGGCCCCGACATGCTGGTGCTGCGCAGTTCGCGCGGCCCACAGGCCGAGGACGGCACGCACCGCGACCGGTGGACGATGCGGGCCGGTGGCCGCGAGGAGTTCGTCATGAACTGGCACGCGTCGTGGAAGCCGATCCCGCCCCCGACCGATGTCGAAGAGCGGGTCGCGAAGACCTTCGCCACCTCCGAGGCGTGGGCCTCGGCCTGCACCTACGAGGGCCCGTACGAAGACGCGGTCGTGCGATCGCTGCTCGTCCTTCGGCTGCTCACCGATACCCGTCGCGGTGGCATCGTGGCCGCTCCGACGACGAGCCTGCCGGAGGACTTCGGCGGGGTACGCAACTGGGATTACCGCTACTGCTGGCTGCGCGACGCAGCGCTCACGCTGGAGGCACTGCTCGCCGCCGGTTTCGTCGAGGCCACCGACCTGTGGCGCGATTGGCTGATCCGCGCGATCGCCGGTGACCCCGAGGACATGCAGATCATGTACGCGGTCGACGGCGGACGTGAACTCCCCGAGCGAAAACTCGACCACCTGCCCGGTTATGCAGACTCCAAACCGGTACGGATCGGCAACGGCGCGGTCGACCAACGTCAGACGGATGTCCTGGGCGAGGTAATGATCGCGCTGGAGGACGCCCGGACGATGGGCCTGACGGAGTCCGAACGATCCTGGGCAGTCCAGCGCGCTCTGGTGGAGAACCTCGCCGAACACTGGGACCAGGCCGACAACGGGCTGTGGGAGATCCGCGGTCCGCTACGGCACTTCACTCACTCGCGGGTGATGGTCTGGGCGGCGTTCGACCGTGCGATCAGTGCGGTCGAGGACCACGGCACCGATGGCCCGGTGGAACACTGGCGCGAACTGCGCGACCGTGTTCGTGCCGAGATCATGGAGCGCGGGTTCAACAGCGACATCAACTCCTTCGTGCAGCACTACGGCACCACCGAGGTCGACGCGAGCCTGCTGCTGATCCCGTTGGTGGGCTTCCTGCCGGGCGACGACCCGAAGGTGCTCGGCACCATCGAGCGCATCGAGCAGGACCTGATGCGGGATGGACTGTTGTTGCGCTACCGCACCGAAGCCGGCGTCGACGGACTCCCCGGCGACGAACACCCGTTCCTGGCCTGCTCCTTCTGGCTGGTGTCGGCGTACGCCAAGTCGGGACGCCTGGACGACGCACACCGATTGATGCAGCGACTGGTCGGCCTCTGCAACGACGTCGGTCTGCTCGCCGAGGAGTACGACGTCGACAACGACCGGATGGTCGGCAACTTCCCGCAGGCATTCAGTCACCTCACCCTCGTCGGCGCCGCCGTCGAACTCGCCCGGGCGGAGAAGGAGGCTGCGGCCACAACGGCAGGCACGCGTCCGGCATAGTGTGATCGCGAGCGGCCCGGGGCAGTGCCGTTCGATCGACAGCAAGCGAAGGAAACGATGACCCGTTACGACGGCAAGGTACAGCCGGGCGGCAACGTCCAGATCCGAGATGTCGGCAATGCTCGCATCCACAAACGCAACGTCGGATCGATGGGCAACAACGCCTATGTGATCGAGTCGAAAGCGACGGGCGACGCCCTGCTCATCGACGCCGCAGCCGACTGGCCCAAGCTGCAGCAGATGGTGTCAGGGGTCAACGTCGTCGGTATTGCGACCACCCACCGTCACAAGGACCACACCGGGGCCTTGGCGGACGCCGTCGACGCACTCGATGTCCCGACCTACGCCGGCGCCGACGATGCGGATGCGATCGAACAACCCACGACGACCCGTCTGTCGGACGGCGACACGATCGAGGTCGGCGACCTGAGGATCGACTGCGCCCACCTGCGTGGGCACACCCCTGGGTCGATCGCCTTCTCGTTCACCGATGCCGACGGACACAGCCACCTCTTCTCCGGCGACACGCTGTTCCCGGGTGGGGTCGGGGCGACGAATCACTATGACTATCAGTCATTCCCGCAGTTGATCGACGACGTCGAGGAGCGTTTGTTCGGACGCTTCGACGACGAGACGTGGGTATACCCCGGTCACGGTGACGACACCACGATCGGCACCGAGCGGCCGTCCCTGGACGAGTGGAGGAACCGTGGCTGGTGAAGCATGGGTGGCCGTCCCGGTCGCCGGGCTGTGGCGTTCGCCGGAGGCACCCAGAGCTGTGGACACCCCTGCGCTGCAGGACGATCCGGACCACACCGGCTGGCTCGCCGCGATGGATCAGCACCCGGTCGACCATCACGACAGTCGCGTCGGGCTGTTGGACCGACTCGACTCCGAAGTGCTGCACGGTGAACCGGTCGAGGTTCGCGAGGAACTCGACGGGTGGGTGCGGGTGACCTGTCCGCTCCAACCGGCAGGCAAGTCGCTGCAGCCTTACGAGGGCTGGGTACGGCGCGCGCACCTGAGCCACGACGCCCCGCAGCAGCCGCAAACGGCGTCCCCTGACCTTCTCGATGCGAAGGAGTTCGTCGCCGAGGCGCGTAAGTACCTCGGCCTGGGCTACCTCTGGGGTGGCCTGTCCCCCGCCGGCCTCGACTGCTCGGGTCTGGTGCATTTCAGCGCGCGCAGCCTCGGTGTCGTCGTGCCCCGTGACGCCGGCGACCAGCAACTCGCGGCCGAACCGGTCGAACTGGATCAGGTGCGCGAGGGTGACCTCTACTTCTTCGCCCACCCCGGCGAGCACGTCCACCACGTGGGCATCGTGATCCGGCCCGGCGTCATGTTGCACGCCCCCGAGTCGGGTGCCCGCGTGGTCGAGGAGGACCTCGGCGAGGATCGCTTGCGGACCCTCGTCGGAGCCGGACGCATCACCCGTTGAGCCGAACGTCCATCGGCTCGTCCGTCGATCGGGTGCCCCCGGTCGTCCTGGTCCTCTCCGCGGTCGTGTCGGTGCAGTTCGGCGGCGCGCTCGCCGCGACGCTCGTCCCGCAGGTGGGAGCACCGGGCACGGTTGCGCTCCGCATGGTGATCTCGGCACTGGTGCTGTGGCCTGTGGTGCGCCCACGCTTGCGCGGACGCACGGCATCCGATTGGCGCATCGTCGGCGTGTACGCGGCCGCACTCGCGTTGATGAACCTCAGTTTCTACGAGTCGCTGGCCCGGTTGCCGATCGGTGTGGCGGTGACGATCGAGTTCGTCGGACCGCTCGTGCTGGCGGCGGTGCTGTCCCGCGAGGGCCGCGATCTGATCGCCGTCCTGGCCGCCGCGATCGGAGTCGTCCTGATCTCGGGAGCCTTGTGGACGCCATGGTCGGAACTCGACCTCGTCGGCATCGTGTTCGCATTGCTCGCCGGCGCTATGTGGGCGCTGTACATCCTGGCCGGCGGACGCACGGCCGCGCGCTTCGCACAGTTGGACGGACTGGCCATCGCGCTGGCGCTCGGGAGCGTCGTGCTGCTGCCCCTCGGCTTCGCCACGGCCGGCACGACGTTGTTGGAGCCGGCAATCCTGCTCAAGGGTCTGGGCATCGCGATGCTCTCGTCACTGATCGCGTACAGCCTCGAGCTCCTGGCTCTCGGCCGGATGTCGGCCGGGGTGTTCGGAGTGTTGCTGAGCCTCGAACCCGCCGTCGCTGCGCTCGCCGGTCTGGTGGTGTTGTCGCAGACGCTCAGCCCGATCCAACTCGTCGGGATGTCGCTCGTCGTGCTCGCGAGCGTGACGGTGATGAGTCGCCGTCGCTCCGCCGAGCCTCAGGACGGCGGTTGATCAGACCCGAGGGGTGTCGGCTGCGGCGCCGCCCAGCAGGCCGTGACGCTCGGCGTGTTTCTCGAACCAGAGCGTCATCAGCGGCGGTACGGCGCTCACCAGGCCGAGGAGCAGGTGCTTGGGCGTCCACTTGTGCACCATCGCCACCCACAGGCAGCTGATCACGTAGAGCACGAACATCCCACCGTGGATCGGTCCCATGATCTGCACGCCCTTCTCGGTGGTCTCGAGGATCCACTTGAAGAACATCCCGGTCAGTAGACCGATCCAGGACAGTGCTTCGAGGACGGCTGCGACCTTGAAGAGTTTGGCGGAGGGGTGCGTGGTGGTGAGGTTCTCGGACACGGTCTCACCCTATGAAATCGTGCCACCCGCGCGGTCCATGGGGTCGCCGGCGTAGCTCCCCCGCCAGCTGACGACCTCAGCAGAAACCCGACCTAGCTGTACTGACCGGACACGTTGATCGAGCGATCTGGCATTCTCTGGCTGCCCGAACCCCTCGCATCGTGTTCCGCTGTCGTCCGCATGGGAGGGCCTCAGGAGCTGACTCCGTCCCCGGTCTCCGTCGCCGACGACGACCGAGTGCAGCAAGTATTCGTAGCCCTTGCCCGAGGACATGACCCGGATCGTCATCACCACGACGGCCCCTCCCCGAGACGGGCTCAGGAGGAGCCGTCTCAGGGGTCAGGTGGGCGCCCGGCACCCTGGTGCCAGACGTGTGGGGGGAATCATGGGGCTAGGTATCCGGCGCCAGCGCGGACGTCGCCCTCATGAGACGCGTTCAACAGCAGGGGATCTCACGTTTGCCGCTGCTGGCACGTCTTCATCGTGAACGAGGAGAGGTGAGAGGCATGAACGACACGAGACATACAACGGTCGAGTTGGCGCTGGGCGATGTGACTCTGGTTGCCGAAGGTGATGAGTTGACTGGGTTGTACTTTCCTGGCCACTGGCATCTGCCGGACGCGTCGGTGTTCGGTGCTCGGGTGGAGGCCGATGCGGACGAGGTATTCGTGTGGGCGAAGGCCGAACTGGAGGCGTATCTGGCGGGTGAGCGGGAGTCGTTCGATGTGCCGCTGCGCGCCAGCGGGGATGACTTTTCCGAGCGGGTGTGGTCGTTGCTGCGGTCGATTCCGTATGGTCAGACCACGAGTTACGGGGTGCTCGCTGAGCAGCTGGGTGACCGGCGTCTGGCGCAGCGCGTGGGGCAGGCGGTCGGGCGGAACCCACTGTGCGTGGTTCATCCCGTGCCATCGCGTCGGCGGTGCGGACGGGTCGCTGACGGGATACGCGGGCGGGCTGGAGCGCAAGCGGTGGCTGCTGGAGCTGGAAGAGCCCGCCGAGGCGACCGGATCGCGACTGTTCTAGAAAACCGGATCTCACGTTTCGCGCCGCTGGTGCGTCTACCGTGTGATGAAGGCGAAACACCCATTCGAACAGGCCGTGCAGCGGCACGGGGAGACCGTGCTGCGGGTCTGCCGCGCCGTGCTCGGGCCGGGGCCGGATGCCGACGATGCCTGGTCGGAGACGTTCCTGGCCGCGCTGCGATCGTGGCCGGACCTTCCCGAGGACACGAATACGGAGGCGTGGCTGGTGCGCGTCGCTCGCCGAAAGGCGATCGACATCACCAGGGCACGTGCACGGCATGCGATCCCCACCGACGATCTCCCCGAACAGGTCTCACCGCTGGGTAACCACGACGGTGACGAGTACGGGGTGTGGGCGGCGGTCGCGGCGCTCCCGGAGCGGCAGCGCCTCGCTGTCGCGTATCACTATCTCGGCGGGCTGCCGCACGTCGAGACCGCCGAACTCATCGGCGGCAGCACGGATGCGGTGCGCCGAGCGGCGGCGGACGGCATCAAGAGTTTGAGACAGACCTATCACGCGGGCCAGCACACGAAAGGAGCATCCCGATGACCGACATCACTCCATCCGGGATCAGCCGTCCGACGGGTGACGGCACGGGAGCCGAGCACGCCGCCCTCTTCCCGATCGACCCAGGCGCGATGGCCGCCTTGCACACGCGGCTGGCCGAACTCGCCGGTGAGCACGGCCTGCTCGATGTCGCCTACCGCACGATCGACACCCCGGTCGGTCCGCTGCTGCTGGCCGCGACCGAGAAGGGTCTGGTGCGCGTCGCGTTCGAGCGCGAAGACTTCGACATGGTGCTGGAGTCGCTGGCGCGGAAGATCAGCCCGCGGGTGCTGGAGGCCCCCCGCCGTCTCGACGCGGTGGCCGCTGAGATCGACGAATACTTCGCAGGTAAGCGGCACGCGTTCGACGTGCCCTTGGACTACGCGATGTCCTCGGGGTTCCGGCAGATCGTGCAGCGCTACCTGCCGCACATCGGCTACGGACGCACACAGTCCTACAAGGAGGTCGCCGAACTCGTCGGCAACCCGAAGGCGGTACGCGCCGTCGGTACGGCGTGCGCGACCAACCCGCTGCCGGTCGTGGTGCCCTGCCACCGGGTGCTGCGCACCGACGGCAGCCTGGGCGGGTACATCGGCGGCCCGGACGCGAAGACGACGCTACTGACACTGGAGAAGGCAGCATGAACGCGACGAAGAACGATCCGGACGTGTATGCGCAGCGCGTGGACTCCGGCGAATGGGAATCGATCACCGAGGAGGTCAACGAGTACGGCGGTGCGCTGTTGCCGCAGTTGCTCGCTCCGGAGGAGGCCGAGGAGATCCGTGGCCTCTACGACGTGGATGACGCGTTCCGGCAGACGGTCAACATGGGCCGTGTGCGTTTCGGGGAGGGCCAGTACAAGTATTTCCATGCCCCCCTACCCGGAGCCGATCGAGCGGCTGAAGCAGGCCCTGTACCCGCGTCTTCTGCCGATCGCCCGCGACTGGTGGGGAAAACTCGGCCGCGAGGCGATCTGGCCCGACACCCTGGACGAATGGCTGGACATGTGCCATCAGGCCGGGCAGGACAAGTCCACCGCGATCTTGTTGAAGTACGGCGAGAAGGACTGGAATGCGCTGCACCGCGATCTCTACGGCGATCTCGTGTTCCCCTTGCAGGTGGTCATCAACCTCAACAACCCCGGCGTGGATCACACCGGCGGCGAGTTCCTGCTCCTGGAGCAGCGCCCCAGGGCGCAATCCAGGGGCACCGCGTTCCTGTTGCCGCAGGGTCACGGGTATGTGTTCACCACGCGGGATCGCCCGGTGGAGTCCAAGCGCGGCTGGTCGGCGGCCCCGGTCAGGCACGGTGTCTCCGCGATCCGTTCGGGTGAACGGTTCACGCTCGCGCTGGTCTTCCACGACGCCGCGTGAGGGCACGCATGGTCGGCAAGACGTACACGCTCCTCGGCGCGGATCGGAAGCCGTATGAGAGCACAACTGCGGGCACGCTCGGCGGACACTGGGCCGGGCGCATCTACGGGCGCATGGACTGCCCGGCGGCGCTGCGTGCGATCGCGAAGGGCGGCTACGTGAAGAACCGGGTGTTCTTCGCCGATGAAGCCACTGCGATCGCCGCAGGGTTGCGGCCCTGCGGCCCGTGCCTGCCAGAGGAATACGCCGCATGGAAGCAATTGCAACAGGAGGCCCGATGACGCACAGCCCCCGCCTGTCCACACCGCTGGCTGTGCGCGACACCTTGCCGGAACCGGCGACCGATGCGGAGGTCGACGCTCTGGTCGATCTCGCGGACCGCCTCGACGTACAGAGTGTCGTGATCGGGCACGGCCGCGATGACGTCTCGCGTCAGAACGCGGCCCGCTTCGTCGCCCGCTGGGAGGCGGGCGACGGGGAGGTGCTTGTACGGGTGTCGTGGCCCGAGGAAGCTGCGTCGTGGCTGCGACAGTCCCGCAGGCTCACTGGACCGGAACCGGATCTGTGGGTACTCGGCGGAGCCGCTGCGGGGCTGGCGCAGGTGACCCGCAGGCTCGCGTGGTCGACGCTGTGGCAGCCGCGCCGCACCCTGGCCCTCGGCAGCAGCACCGTGCGCGAGACGCTGCGTCTGGCCGGGGCCGCGTGTGCTGGAAGGAATGCGCGGCGCTCACCCGGACGGGGCGCTGTGGCAGATCCGAGACGATGCCGTGGGGTGTCTGCATCCCGCCGAGATCGAGAGGAGCATCCGTTGAGCACCCTGTTCGGAGACGACATGATCGATCGGCCTGCGCCGGCGCTTCCCGAGGGTGCACACTACGTACCAGGCTGGTTGACCCTGGAACAGCAGCGCTGGATCGTCGGCCGTTTCCACGAGTGGACGAACGGGCCCGTCCCGATCAGGGCGGCCAAGGTGCGCGGCCACGAGATGAGCGTGCGCACCGTCTGTCTCGGCTGGCACTGGCGGCCCTACGAGTACACCCGCGAAGCCGTGGACGTGAACGGCAACCGGGTGCTCGACTTCCCCGACTGGATGGTGCGCCTGGGACGCACAGCCCTCGTTGCCACGACCGGAGACCCTCACGCGGGCGACGACTACACACCCGACACGGCGCTGGTGAACTTCTACGACGACGCCGCTCGGATGGGGATGCACCAGGATAAGGACGAACGCTCCCTCGCCCCGGTGGTGTCGCTGTCGATCGGGGACACCTGTAGGTTCCGGTTTGGCAACACCGAAACCCGGAACAAGCCCTACCAGGACATCGACCTCGCCTCCGGCGACCTGTTCGTCTTCGGAGGCCCCTCCCGGCTCGCCTATCACGGCATCCCCAAGGTCTATCCCGGCACCGCACCGCACGGGTGCGGTCTGGAGGCCGGGCGGATCAACATCACCATGCGCGTCACCGGACTCGACGGCTGACAACTCGCCCCTGCCGCCGCGACCTCGCCGAACGAGCACCGCACCGAGCGAACGAAGGATTTCAGGTTTGACCCCCACGACTCCCACCGAAGCCCCCACTGCGAGGGACGATCCGGGCATCGTCATCGGTGAAGACGGACTCGCACGCCCTGCCTGGGCGAGTGTCGATCCGATGCTGCGCGACTACTACGACACCGAATGGGGCACGCCCGTGCGCGACGAGCAAGGCATGTACGAGCGCATCAGTCTCGAAGCGTTCCAGGCGGGTCTGTCGTGGGCGACGATCCTGCGCAAGCGGTCCGCGTTCCGTGCAGCGTTCGACGGCTTTGACCCCGAGCGGGTCGCCCGCTACGGGGAGGCGGAGATCGATCGGCTCATGGCCGATGCGGGGATCGTGCGGAACCGGGCGAAGATCCTCGCCGCGATCACGAACGCGAACGCGACGATCCGGCTGCGCGACAAGGGAGGGCTGGCCGAGTTCGTTTGGTCGTTTCAGCCGTCCGAGACGCCCGCGCCGCGCACGTTCGCCGAGATCCCCTCGAAGTCCCCCGAATCTTTGGCGCTGTCCAAGGCGCTGCGCAAGGAGGGGTTCGCGTTCGTCGGCCCCACGACGATGTACGCGTTGATGGAGGCGATTGGGATCATCGACACCCACCTCGTCGGCTCTCACCGTCGTGGTTCCTCCGGCGTCTGGACCGCATGAGCGACGTCTTGCAGATCAGGATCGACGCCAACGGCCCATTGGACCGTGACACGGCTCTCGGCACACTCGCCGCGCACGCCGTCGATGGCCTGCACCGGCTCGACCCCGACACAGCGGAACTGACCCGCTGGATCGACATCCACGGCGAGCCGTACCAGATCGTGGTGCGTCTCGACCCGGACGGCGCGACCGTCTCGACAGCGACCCACGACGCGGGCATCAATACTGAGATCACCAGACGGGTGCGGCACTGGTTCGACCTCGACACCGACCTCACCCATGTCAACGCCCATCTCGGCGCGGACCCTTTGTTCGCTGAGCAGATCGAGTGGCGGCCGGGCATCAGGATCACCCGGTTCCATGCCCCGTTCGAAGCGGTCATCCTCACCGTGCTCGGGCAGCAGGTCTCCCTCGCCGCCGGGCGACGGTTCGCGGCACGGCTCGTCGCCGCCTACGGTGTCCATCCGGCCGCGGGCCACCAGAATTCCGGGCTCCGATGTTTCCCGGCACCAGCAGTCCTCGCCGCCACGCCGATCGACGAGTTGCGTGCGGCGGTCGGGCTCACCGGTGCACGAGCGCGCACCGTGCACGAGGTCGCCGTGCTCTTCGCCGAGGCAGACGACAGCGCGGCACTGCCAGCGCGGACGGATCTGCACGCTGTCTTTGGTGTCGGGCCGTGGACGCTGGACTATCTCGCGATCCGCGCAGGCACAGATCCGGATGCGCTCCCCGCGACGGACGCCGTGCTGCGCCGCACCCTCACAGCCGCCAGTCCGGACGCCGATGCTGCACGCGTCGAGTCCTGGAGCCCGTATCGCAGTTATGCGGCGTCACGGCTCTGGGCACAATCTCTCTGATCCCGGATCTCACGTTTGCTCTTGCTGGGGCGTCTACATGGTGAGGCCGAGATTCGGCCCGGAAGGAGATGACCATGCCTGACACCAGAACACAGCAGGATCTGGCGAAGCGAGTCCGTGACCTCCACGACGACTTCCTGATTCTCCCCAACGCCTGGGACGCAGGCAGCGCACACCTCATCGCGCAGACCGGAGCCGCTGCCATTGCGACGTCGGGAAGGGCCGGTGCAATTGGCTTGCCGGCTCGGCATCGCGCCGTCGACGGTCCACCGCATCCTCACGGATGCCCATCTCAACCGGCTTTCTCGCGTCGACCGCGCCACCGGAGAACCCGTCCGCCGCTACAAGCATGACCATCCCGGTGCGATGCTGCACGTCGACGCGAAGAAGCTCGGCAACATTCCCGACGGCGGCGGCTGGCGCCGGGTCGGCCGAAAGAGTCATCATCATCGACTTCAGCTGGTCGCGGCCGTCATCTGGCGCAGTTCTTTCTTGAGGTCGGACAGTTCGTCTCGCAGCCGTGCGGCCAGCTCGAAGTGCAGGTCGGAGGCTGCCTGGTGCATCTGCTCGGTCAGTTCCTGGATCAATTGCGCCAACTCCGCCGCCGGCATGTTCGCCGCCTTGCCTGCACCGGCGACCTCGGCGTCGGCGGCCGCAGCACCGCGACCACCGCGGCCCTTGCCCCGCGACTGAGTACGCCCGCTGCCGAGTAAAGCATCGGTGTCGGCGTCCTCTCGCTGCAGCATGTCGGTGATGTCGGCGATCTTCTTCCGCAACGGAGTCGGGTCGATTCCGTGTTCCTTGTTGTAGGCGACCTGCTTGTCGCGCCGTCGCTGGGTCTCGTCGATGGCGTCCTGCATCGACGGAGTGATCTTGTCGGCGTACATGTGCACCTGGCCCGACACGTTGCGAGCTGCGCGACCGATCGTCTGGATCAGTGAGCGTGTCGACCGCAGGAAGCCCTCCTTGTCGGCGTCCAGGATGCTGACCAGCGAGACCTCCGGAAGGTCGAGGCCCTCACGGAGCAGGTTGATACCCACCAGCACGTCGAACTCACCCAGTCGCAGCTCGCGCAGCAACTCCACGCGCCGCAGCGTGTCGACCTCGGAGTGCAGGTACCGCACCCGGACGTCCTTCTCCAGCAGGTAGTCGGTGAGGTCCTCGGCCATCTTCTTGGTCAACGTCGTCACCAGCACGCGTTCGTTCTTTGCCGTGCGCTCACGAATCTCGTGCAGCAGGTCGTCGATCTGGCCCTTGGTGGGCTTGAGGATGATCTGCGGGTCGACCAATCCGGTCGGTCGGATCACCTGCTCGACGTAACCGTCAGACTTCGCCATCTCGTAGTCACCCGGCGTCGCCGACAGGTAGACGGTCTGTCCGATGCGCTCCAGAAACTCCTCCCACTTCAGCGGACGGTTGTCCATCGCGCTGGGCAGCCGGAAGCCGTGGTCGACCAGCATGCGCTTGCGCGACATGTCGCCCTCGAACATCGCACCGATCTGCGGCACCGTCTGGTGCGACTCGTCGATGACCAGCAGGAAGTCCTCGGGAAAGTAGTCGAGCAAGGTGTTCGGCGCGGTTCCCGGCGCACGGCCGTCGATGTGCCGGGAGTAGTTCTCGATACCGGAGCACGAACCGACCTGCCGCATCATCTCGATGTCGTAGGTGGTGCGCATCCGAAGTCGTTGCGCCTCGAGCAGTTTGCCCTGCTTCTCGAACTGCGCCAGGCGTTGTTCGAGTTCGCTCTCAATCGTGCCGATCGCGCGCTCCATCCGCTGCGGTCCGGCGACGTAGTGCGAAGCCGGGAAGACGTACATCTCGTCCTCTTCGCGCATCACCTCGCCGGTGAGCGGATGCAGCGTGTACAGCCGCTCGATCTCGTCGCCGAAGAACTCGATGCGCACCGCGAGCTCCTCGTAGACCGGGATGATCTCGACGGTGTCCCCACGCACCCGGAACGTGCCACGGCTGAACGCGAGGTCGTTGCGCGTGTACTGCATCTGCACGAACCGTCGCAGCAGGTCGTCACGGTCGAGTTGCTGACCCACCTTGAGCCGGGCCATGCGATCGACGTATTCCTGTGGAGTGCCCAGACCGTAGATGCAGGAGACGGACGCGACCACGACGACGTCGCGACGCGTCAGCAGCGAGTTGGTAGCGCTGTGCCGCAACCGCTCGACCTCGTCGTTGATCGAGGAGTCCTTCTCGATGTAGGTATCGGTCTGCGGGATGTAGGCCTCAGGTTGGTAGTAGTCGTAGTACGACACGAAGTACTCGACTGCGTTGTGCGGCAACAGTTCTCGGAATTCGTTGGCCAACTGCGCGGCGAGCGTCTTGTTCGGTGCCATCACCAACGTCGGCCGTTGCACCTGCTCGATCAACCAGGCGGTGGTGGCCGACTTACCGGTGCCCGTCGCACCCAGCAGGACGACGTCCTGCTCCCCAGCGTTGATCCGCTTGGTGAGGTCTGCGATCGCGGTCGGCTGGTCACCGCTCGGGGAGAACTCGGAGACGACTTCGAACGGGGCGACTCTGCGTTGCAGATCGGTGGTCGGGCGCATGGAACAACCGTACGACGCGGCACCGACAAGCAGGATGACAACGTCCTGAGCACCGACCTCACCATCCACCTGATGGCCCACCGAGCGTCGCCCGGATGACGGCAGAAGAGCTCGCACCGCCCCCCACCCTAAGGCGTGCACCGGTTTGCTCGCTCCGTTCGAACGGACGCAGGAGGCATACCTGACAGACTGATCCAATGACCGATCAGCTGCGTCCCGCATGAGTGCGTCCACCTACATCGCAGCTGCATATCTGATCATCGGAATCGCCCTCTTCGTCGGTCTGCTGCTCCCCCGCATCACGGCCAACCGGGCGATCTCCAGCCCGATCGTGTTGCTCACGATCGGGCTGGCCGCCGGGATGCTCCCGCTGCCGGACGGCGTGAGTCTGGACCCGATGAAGCACCCGGCGCTGACCGAACAGATCACCACGATCACGATCGTCATCGCACTCACCGGCGTGGGCCTGGCCCTCGACCGCCCGTTGCAGCGCAGTCGTGAGACGTGGAAGAGGTGGAACAGCACCTGGCGGTTGATCTTCATCGCCATGCCACTGGCGATCGCGGTCACGGCCGTCCTGGGCTGGTGGCTCGCCGGTCTCGTGCCGGGCGCCGCGCTCGTGCTCGCCGCCGCACTTGCACCCACCGACCCGGTGTTGGCTTCGGACGTTCAGGTCGAAGGTCCGACGGTCGACGTCGACGACGAGGCACGTCTGGACGAGGACGACGAGATGCGCTTCGCGCTTACGTCCGAGGCCGGCCTGAACGACGGTGCCGCCTTCCCGTTCGTCGTCGCCGGACTCTACCTGCTCGGGGCGGGGTCGGTCTGGTCATGGGCGCCGTCCTGGATCGCGTGGGAACTGGTGGGGCGAACGCTCATCGGAGTGTTCGTGGGATGGGTCGTCGGCACGCTGCTCGGCCAGTTGGCCTTTCGGGCACCGCGAAGCGTCCGATTCGCCGACATCGGTGATCCGCTGCTGATCGTCGCCGCCCCACTGATCGCGTACGGCCTGGGCGAACTGGTGCACGGCTGGGCCTTTCTTTCGGTCTTCGTGTGCGCGCTGTGCATGCGCGCGAGCGAACGAACGCACGAGTACCACCAACACATGCACGGCGTAATCGACCGGCTGGAACACCTGTTCACGTTGCTCGTGCTGCTGATGCTGGGGGCCGCACTGACTGACGGGATGTTGGCGCACCTGACCTGGGCCGGGGCGCTCGTCGGGGTGCTGCTCATCTTCGTCATCCGGCCGGTGACCGCCTGGGTAGCGCTGTGGAGTCCGCACAAGGTCGATCGAGCGGGCGACGGGGTGCTCGGGCCGCGCGAACGATTGGCCACTGCCTTTCTCGGCGTGCGAGGCATCGGCACGCTCTACTACCTCGCCTACGCGTCTTCGCACGCCAAGGTCGACAACGGGGCCGAACTCTGGTCGATCGCCGGCTTCACGGTGGCTCTGTCGGTGATCGTGCACGGCATGGCGGCCACGCCGATCGTGCAGTGGCTCGACCGCACGCGGCGCGCCAAGGCGGCTTAGCCGGGCATCCTCCATCCGGACGTCTGCGCCCACGCCCGCGCCTTCGGCAGTGCTTCGGCGAACCACGGTTCCTTGGCCTGGACGTAGTCCTGCTTGGTCTCCTGCGTGCCGCCTGGGTGTTCAGCGGCCACGGCTCGCTTCATCTCGGCGTACGCGTCCCGCTCCTCGTCGTTCGCGCGGAGCCAGTCACGGAACTGCAAGGCCGCCGTCGCAGCAGGACCGCCGTTGGTCCTGATATGGACGTGCACGACCTGCTCCGGGTCGGCGCCGTTGGCGTAGAACTTGCGCCACTGCTCGGGATCCGGCGCCCACGGTTGGGGCGCATCGTGGTTCGAACGCACCTCGACGACGCCTGCTCCCCAGAGTGCTCCAACGAACGAATCGCTCTGTGCCACAGCAAGATCGGGCACCTGGATCTGAAGATCGATGACGTCCTTCGCGGCCAGCCCGGGCACCGACGTCGACCCGATGTGATCGACCTGCACCTCGCTCATCCCTGCTGCCGAAAGTTGGTGCGCGAGGCGGGCGCACCAGCGGCGCCCCTGCTCGGCCCATTCGGGATCCGGTTCGCGGATGGTGACGCTGTCCGGACGCCGCACGCCGCGTACGGCGGTGAGGTTGTCTGCGTAGGGCCGAATCCGGTTCTCCCACAGCGAATTCACGGACGTGTGCAGCTCCTCGGGGGAACCGGAGTTGTCGAGCAACACGTCCGCCGCCGCGCGACGCTGCGCATCGGTGGCCTGCGCGTCGACCCGGGCTTGCGCGTCCTCGCGATTCATCCCACGCTGCTCCACCAGCCGGTCCAGTCGGACCTCCTCGGGCACGTCGACGATCACCATCAGGTGATAGCCGTCCGTCTGACCGAGTTCGACCAACAGCGGCATATCGTGGACGACCACCGCACCCGCCGGCGCTCGGGCGAACAGCTCGGCGGTCCGTTCCGCGATGAGCGGGTGCGTGATGGCCTCCAGGGCTCGACGCCGTTCGCTGTCGGCGAACACGATCGCGCCGAGCGCAGGACGGTCGAGTACCCCGTCCGCAGTGATGACTTCGTCCCCGAACTCTTCACGGATCAGGCCCAGCCCCGGTGTCCCCGGCTCGACCACCTCGCGAGCGATCGCGTCGGCGTCGACGATCACGGCACCATGTTCCGCGAGCAGATTCGACACCGTCGATTTACCCGATCCGATCCCGCCGGTCAGCCCGATTCGCATGGGCCGAGGCTATCGGCGCCGTTCAGGTTCTAGGTTGGTGGCATGACTTCTGGCTCGTCTCGACGCATCGTCATCACCGGTGGAGGCACCGGCATCGGCAAGGCCATCGCGCAGCGCTTCCTGCAGGAGGATCCCGACCTCGTGCTCGTGGGACGCCGCGCAGAACCTCTGGACGCGGCCGCAGCCGAACTGCGATCTGCCGCACCCAGAGCGCGCATCGCGACCCGCACCTGCGATCTGACTGTTCCCGAACAGGTCGAGCAGCTCGCGGACGAACTGAAGACCGGAGCACCGATCGGCGTGCTGGTCGCGAACGCCGGCGGCAACTACGGGCTCGGCGCGAAGACCCTCACCGAGACCGCACAGGCGTGGCGGGCCGACTTCGACGGCAACGTCCTTTCCGCCGTCCTGATCACCCAAGCGCTCCTCGACCACATGCCGCGTCCAGGGGGACGGATCATCGCGATGAGTTCCATTGCCGCACTTCGAGGTTCGGGTGCGTATGGCGCTGCCAAGGCCGCTGTCAACGCCTGGGTGCTGAGCCTGGCGGCGCAGGTCGCAGCCGACGGAATCACCGTGAACTCGGTCGCGCCCGGGTTCGTTCCCGGAACGCCGTTCTGGGCCGGACGCATCGCCCGCGATCCCGACATCGTGCAGAACCGCACCGCCCCGATCCCGATGAGGCGCCCGGGAACTCCCGAGGAGGTGGCCGAGGCTGTCGCCTACCTGGCCTCCCCCAACTCCGGGTGGACCACGGGACAGATCCTCCAGGTCAACGGCGGCACCCTCTTCGGCCGCGGCTGACCCCGAAAGTCCGCAGGACGCGCGGGTAAGCGCCGCCATCGCGCGGGCACCCGCCATCGACTGTCCGCGAAACTCGCGGGTCAGCTCGACAAGGTTGCGGACTTCCGGGGAAGGCGAAGGCCCGCCCACCGAAACGGTGAGCGGGCCTTCGTGGCTTCCAGCTGTTGATCAGCCTCAGTTGCCGGTGAGCTTCTCGCGCAGAGCAGCAAGTGCTTCGTCCGAAGCAAGCGTGCCCTCGGCCGGAACCTCGGCCTGCTCGCCACCGGAGGAGTACGAGGTCGGCGCGGTCTGCGCGGTGGCGACAGCCTCCGCGTCGGCCTTGCGTGCAGCCTCGATCTGAGCCTGGTGAGCCTCGTAGCGAGCGTGGGCGTCGGCGTACTGCGCCTCCCAGGTCTCGCGCTGGCTCTCGTAGCCCTCGAGCCACTCGTTGGTCTCCGGGTCGAAGCCCTCGGGGTACTTGTAGTTGCCCTGGTCGTCGTACTCGGCGGCCATGCCGTACAGCGTCGGGTCGAAGTCGTTCGCACCGGCGGCGTCGTCGTTGGCCTGCTTGAGCGACAGCGAGATGCGGCGGCGCTCCAGGTCGACGTCGATGACCTTGACGAACAACTCGGTGCCGACGGTGACGACCTGCTCCGGCAGCTCCACGTGGCGCTCGGCCAGCTCGGAGATGTGGACCAGACCCTCGATGCCGTCCTCGACGCGCACGAACGCACCGAACGGAACGAGCTTGGTGACCTTGCCCGGGACGACCTGACCGATCGCGTGGGTGCGGGCGAAGTGCTGCCACGGGTCTTCCTGGGTCGCCTTCAGCGACAGCGAGACGCGCTCGCGGTCCATGTCGACGTCGAGCACCTCGACGGTGACTTCCTGACCGACCTCGACAACCTCGGACGGGTGGTCGATGTGCTTCCAGGACAGTTCCGAGACGTGCACCAGACCGTCGACGCCACCGAGGTCGACGAACGCACCGAAGTTGACGATCGAGGACACGACGCCCGAGCGGACCTGGCCCTTCTGCAGTTCCTTGAGGAACGTGGTGCGGACCTCGGACTGGGTCTGCTCCAGCCAGGCGCGGCGCGACAGAACGACATTGTTGCGGTTCTTGTCGAGCTCGATGATCTTGGCCTCGACCTCCTTGCCGACGTACGGCTGCAGGTCGCGGACACGACGCATCTCGACCAGCGAGGCGGGCAGGAAGCCGCGCAGGCCGATGTCGAGGATGAGGCCACCCTTGACGACCTCGATGACGGTACCGGTGACGACGCCGTCCTCTTCCTTGATCTTCTCGATCGTGCCCCAGGCGCGCTCGTACTGCGCACGCTTCTTGGACAGGATCAGACGGCCTTCCTTGTCCTCCTTCTGGAGAACGAGAGCCTCGACCTCATCGCCCACGGAAACGACCTCGGTCGGGTCGACGTCGTGCTTGATGGAGAGTTCGCGCGAGGGAATGACGCCCTCGGTCTTGTAACCGATATCGAGGAGAACCTCGTCACGGTCGACCTTGACGATGACACCTTCGACGATGTCGCCGTCATTGAAGTGCTTGATCGTCGCGTCGATCGCGGCGAGCAGCTCCTCCTCGGATCCGATGTCGTTGATCGCGATCTGGGAGGTGGTGGCGGTAGTCATGTAGTAGGAAACCTTTGATGGACGGTTGAGTTGGACAATGATTGGATCCCTGGCCGCTCACCAAGGCGAGCGAACAGGTCGAGCACGCACAAGAAAGTGCGTCTCTACCCTACCGGCTGTGCAAGAAGTGGGCAAAACCACAGATTTCGACTCCGAAAGGACCCATGAGCAGCAACGACCCGACCGACGACCGGACCAACACAGACGACGCCACGACGTCCGAGGCGGCGGGCCGCGACGGCACCCGGACGGTCGATGACCGGGAGAGCGCCCGCGCCCAACGTGCCTGGTGGGACGGCGAAGCGGACGACTACTACCGCGAGCACGGGGCCTTCCTGCGCGACGAACACCTCGTCTGGGGACCGGAGGGCTGGACCGAGGAGGAACTTCGGATCATCGGTCCCGTGGACGGGCTCGACGTCCTGGAGTTCGGGGCCGGCGCCGCGCAGGGCGGGCGGTGGATGCACGACCAGGGCGCCCGCGTCGTGGCCTCTGACATCTCCCTGGGCATGCTCGAGGTCGGCCGCCGGATCGACGAACGTCAGGAGCGCGCACTCCCCCTCGTCCAGGCCGATGCGGCTCGACTTCCCTTCGCGGACGCGTCCTTCGACCTGGCGTTCTCCGCCTACGGCGCGGTGCCGTTCATCAGCGACACCGCCGCGCTCATGGTCGAACTGGCGCGCGTGCTGCGGCCCGGCGGCCGACTGGTGTTCTCCACCACGCACCCGACCCGCTGGGCCTTCCCCGACGTCCCGGACGAGGCCGGCCTGGTCGCGCAGTACGACTACTTCGACACCGCGCCGTACGTCGAGCGTGCCGGCGGCCTGGTGACCTATGTCGAACACCACCGCACCTTGGGCGGACGGATACGTGAACTGGTCGCCGCCGGCCTCCAGGTGCAGGACGTGGTCGAACCCACCTGGCCGGAACGCAACGATCAGAACTGGGGTGGATGGAGCCCCACCCGTGGACGCGTCATCCCGGGCACCGCGATCTACGTCGCGAAGAAGGCCGGGACCGCCTGACGCACAAGAGATCCGGCCTTCGACGAGGTGAGACTCAGCGAACGGGTCGCGGCACCGTGTGACCGGTGGCGATGATCTCCTCGGTCGCCTCCGGCGACAACGGCGGCACTTCACCGTCGTGTCCGCGGAACCAGGCGATGGTGCGGTGCAGGGCGTCCTCGATCGGGACGATCGGCGCCCAGCCGAGCTCGCGCTGGGCGATCGTCGTGTCCGGACGGCGCACCGTGGGATCGTCCACCGGACGGTCGATGTGCACGATCGGCGAATCCGAGCCGACCAGCCGGACGATCCACTGTGCGAGGTCGAGCATCGAGATCTCGTGCGGGTTGCCGATGTTGATCGGGCCGCTGTGATCGCTCGCCGCCATTGCGAGGATGCCCGCGACGAGGTCGTCGACGTAACAGATCGAACGAGTCTGCAGACCGTGGCCGGCGACAGTGACTGGCTCCCCCATCAGCGCTTGGCGGATGAAGTTCGGGATGGCACGCCCGTCGTTCGGACGCATCCGCGGGCCGAAGGTGTTGAAGATTCGGACGATGCCGGTGTCGACCCCGTACGCCTGCCGGTAGGCCAGCGTGAGCGCTTCACCGAAACGCTTCGCCTCGTCGTACACGCCGCGCGGACCGACCGGGTTCACATTGCCCCAGTACGACTCCGGCTGCGGGTGCACCAGCGGGTCGCCGTACACCTCGGAGGTCGAAGCGACGACGAACCGCGCGTCCTTGGCATGTGCGAGATCGAGCGCGTGGGTGGTGCCCTGCGAGCCGACCTGCAAGGTCTCGATCGGCATCCGCAGGTAGTCCACGGGGGACGCCGGGCTGGCGAAGTGCAGCACCAGGTCCACGTCGCCCTCGATGCGCAACCCCTCGGTGACATCGGCCTGCACGAGCCGGAACCGTCCGGTGTCGTGCAGGTGCGCGACGTTGTCCGGGCTGCCGGTGCAGAAGTTGTCGACGGCGACGACCGTATGCCCCTGTCGAAGCAGGGTCTCGCACAGGTGCGAGCCGAGGAATCCGGCCCCGCCGGTGACGACAGCCCTCATGTCAGTGGCGCGGTTGGCGCCGGCTCTTGCTCATGACGGCCATGATCGCGCCGAGAACCAGCAGGATCAGACCGAGCGGCATCAGCACCCACGGAGCGACCGAGAGGGCGTTCAGCGACTTGCCCTTGCTGCTGTAGTCGTCGACGTTCTTCTTGATCGTGTCGTCGGTGAACACCGAGGTGGTGTCCATGACGGTGATCGGCTCGCGGTTGGGCACCGTGAGCTTCTGCACCTGGTGCTGCTCCATCTTCATGAACACGCCGGTGATCGGGTCGGCCCACACGGTGATTTGGTTGCCGTACGAGCGGTCGGCGTTCTGGGCCGGCGACTCCTTCGGCAGACCGAAGAGCGATCCGGGAACTTCCTGCTTGGTGAAGACGGTGTCGGGAATGACGACCTGGAACTTGTAGGTCTCCATGTCGCGGACCTTCTCCTCGCCCTTGAACTCCAGGTTCACCGGCTTGGCCAGCGTGGTGTCGAAGTAGGGGTAGGTCTTCTTCTCGACGTTGAACGGCAGCTTGATCGTGTAGGAGCCCTGGTAGTCGACCTTCTCACCGTTCAGCTCGGTGCCGTCCCACTTCAGCGTCTTACCGGTCTTGCGGTCGATCGCGTACCGCTGGACCGTCGCCGAGATCGGCGGGTTCTTGGTCTTGTCGCCCTGCTGCTTCTTGGCGTTCTCGACGCTGTCGGTGTACTGCCACTGGTTGAGCACCAGCGCGTCGTCCGAGATGCCCTTCGCCGCCTTCTCGTCGGCGACGACCGTCGCGGTCGTCTGGATCGGCGAGTCCTTCTTGAAGGACAGCGAGGCGACGTCGAGGAAGTTCGCCTTCTCGTCGACGAGGGTCTGCGACGTGTTCTGGTCCTTCGGGATCACCGCAAGTCGCGGGTACGCGTAGAACTTCAAGAGCAGAGCGAGGGTCAGGAAAAAGGCTCCGAACGCGATGACGATGGCGGATTTCCGCACGCTGGCCTCCCAGTGGTGAGCAAGGTCTACCGGAGAGTAGCAGCTTGGATGCGGCGTAGGTCACACCTTCAGAAGACGTGTCATGGAGTTTTTGTCGAGCAACCGTTCCCTGCCGTCGACCTTGACAACTGCCATACCCAGACCGAGCGCGGGCTGCAGGTCCGAATCGCTGTCACCCACCATCACGCAGCGGCGCGGATCGGCCCACGGCGCACGGTCCAGAATGTGGCGGAACAAGCCGTCCGCGGGCTTTCGGCAGGCGCACGTGCCGGCCAGGTGCGGGCACACCGCGAACGCGTCGATGCGACCCGGTTGCAGGCCCTCGATCAGCGCCCGATGCACCGCGACGAGCGCTGCGGCGTCCATCAGTCCCTTGCCGACGCCCTGCTGGTTGGTGACGATCGCGACCGGGATTCCATGGTCGTTCAGCGAGCGGACCGCGGCGGCCGCCCCCGACAGCACCTGCAGATCCTCGGGACGCTCGATGTAACCGGGGCGGTGGACGTTCAGCGTGCCGTCGCGGTCGAGCAGGACAAGATCCCAACGCCCGCGGGCAGAGGGTTGCGGAATCCCTGCGGTGCCCGCGCCGAGCAGTTCGGCGTCAGACAGATGCATCGCGGGACAGTACGTCGACGGCCTCGCACCACACATGTGCCCACAGCATGTGGACCTCCTGGATGCGCGGCGTCGAGCGCGAGGGCACGACGAGCAGGTGATCGACCGATTCGGCCAGGTGTGCCCCGCCTTCCCCCACCATCGCGATGGTTAGCAGACCACGACGTCGTGCCTCGGCCAGCGCCGCCACGACGTTCGGACTCGTGCCGCTGGTGCTCATGGCCAGCAACACATCGCCCTCCTGGCCGTGCGCGGCGACACCGCGGGTGAAGACCTTGTCGTAGCCGTAGTCGTTGCCTACCGCGGTGATCGACGAGAGCGACTCGGCCAGGTTGATCGCCGGCAGCGGGTCGCGGTCGTGGATGCACTTGCCGATGAACTCGGCCGCGACATGGGACGCGATTGCGGCCGACCCGCCGTTGCCGGCGACCAGCAGCGTCCGTCCCGCGACGAGGGCCGCGATGAGTTCCTCACCGGCGGTTCGAACCGCATCCGCCAACTCCGGATCGGCGAGGGCACGGGCCAGCTCCGCCCAATCGTTGATCCCATCGGCGAGTTGCCGGTGCACGGCCGCGGTCGCATCCCCGGGGGTCGTGCCGTGCAGCGGGTGAGTGTCCGGGTTCACTTCTGGGCTCGCCATGAGACGACACCTTCCTTGCTGAACGTCACCTCGGACACCACGAGCCCCATGTCGATGAGTCGCTGAGCCACCAGGTGGCGCCTCTCGAACTCGCAGACGAAGACCATGTGACCGCCGCCGCCGGCACCGGTCACTTTCCCGCCGAGCGCACCGCACCGGCCGGCTTCCTCCACGGCCTCAAGGATGAGGGGGTGGCGATGCGCGAGGACATCTTCTGCTTCTCCTGCCAGGCCTGACCCAGAAGTCGGCCGACGGTGTCGACCTCGCCCCGCACCAGCGCGATCTTCATCGCCGCAGCGAGGTCCTTCTGTGCGCGCAGACCGGCCAGGGCCTGGCTGTCGCCGGTCTCGTACCGGGAACGCTGGTCCTCGATGATGTGGTCACTCACCCGCGTCGCCCCGGTGAACGCGAGCAGCATGTTGTGTTCGAGTTCGTGCACGGTTGCCGGGCGGATCCGGAGCGGGTTGACGATCACCTGCTCCTTCTCGAACTCGATGAAGTTGAAGCCACCGAAAGCTGCTGCGTATTGATCCTGGGAACCGCCGGGGATCCCGAGGTCCTCGCGCTCGAGCTTGTAGGCCAACTCGGCGATCTCGTACGGCGTGAGGTCGACATTGCAGTGCTGGGCCACCAGGCCGATCACCGACACCATGACCGCACTGGAGGAACCGAGTCCGGAGCCGGGGGGCGCCTGGGTGTGCAGGAACAGGTCGAAGCCGCCGGACGGCGTTGCTCCTTCGAAGTCACGCACGCGGGCGATCGCCGCCTTGGGCAGGTCGAGTTGTCCGTCGTACTCCACCGGCTGGTCGATGTCGAAGCCGATCGACTTGCCGAAGTCCTGCGACTGGACGGTGACCTTGCCGTCCGTGCGCGGACGCAACGTGGAGAAGGCGAACGCGGAGATCGTGCTCGACAGAACACACCCGCCCTCGCGCTCCGGGAACGGCGACACATCCGTACCGCCACCGGCGAACGAGATCCGCAATGGCGCCCGGGCCCGTAGCACTGGGCGGCGGTGATCGATGACAGAAGGATCGGTCGGCTGCGTGAACGTCATCGGGACGGCTAACCTCCACCACGTCGAACCGATTTCCCAGCAGGTCGATGAGAAACTTACTGCACAGTAGCCAGGAGTCGGGAGAGAGGTATGCGCAGATTCCCGATGCTTGACGGGCTGCGGTTGCTGGCTGCAGGTCTGGTGCTGGTCTCCCACGTGGCCTTCTGGACGGGAGCGTCCGGGATCGATGTCAGCGGCCCGTTGCTGGCGCGGGGCGACAGCGGAGTCGCGGTGTTCTTCGCCATCTCGGCATTCCTGCTGCTGCGCCCCTACTTCGGGCGCGACGTCGACCTGCGTCGGTACGTCGTGCACCGCGCGGCACGGATCCTGCCGGCATACTTCGTCGCGCTGGCCGCCGTCTGGCTGGTGCTGTTCCTGCGGACGGGCTCGGTCGGCGGCGCGATCGATGTCGTGGCGCACCTGTTCCTCCTGCAGGGTTACACAGGCGCCGACTACCAGGCGTTCACCCAGACCTGGAGCCTGACTACCGAGGTCACGTTCTACGCGCTCGTGCCGTTCGTCGGACCGGTGCTGGCGCGTCTCGCACGACGCGACGTCCGGCGAACGCTTCTCCTTCTCGCTGCGGTCGCCCTCGTCGGCGTGCTCGCTCAGGCACTCGCGACGGCCGGCACGGCGGCACGCGCCACCACGTGGCCGGGAGTCCTGGCCACCAGCGTGATCGGTCACGCCTCGTGGTTCGCCGCCGGTGCAACGCTGGCCGTACTGATGTCCGGAGCCGGACGAACGTGGCTCGCCGGTCGCGTCCCGGCGCCGTCCGCGAGCATGTTGTTCTCGACCGCAGCGCTGACCTATCTCCTCGCGTCCCTCCCGTGGGCCGGACCGGTCGACCTCACGGCGCCGACGGTGTCACAGGCGATCGTGAAGGAATTGCTCTACACCGCGTTCGCGTTTCTGGCGCTCGCGGCCGCGACCCGCCCGGCCGGCGACGAAGCTGCCGAGCGAGTGCATCGCTCCCCCGCGCTGCGCCTGGCAGGCGATCTGTCGTATGCCGTGTTCCTCTGGCACGTCCTGGTGCTGCAGGTGCTCTACCTGGTAGCAGGATGGCCTTTGTTCGCAGGCGGATTCGGCTGGATGTTGTTCGCTGTAGTCACCGTGACGGGCATGATCGCCTATGCCTCGGCCCTACTCATCGAACAGCCGGTGATGAAACGGTGGGCCTCGAAACCGACGACTGCCCCGGACGACGGAACGGTACTTCCGTCGCGATCACGGTGAGCGTGAGCGTACCCAGCACCTGGCCGGCTGCCGCTCCCCAGGAACGCTGATCCACCACTCCCCCGAACGCGAGCGCCAGCCCGGCGAGAGTCATGGCGAGCGCCGCGACGAGCGGTCGCAGACGCCGGGGTGACGCCGCTGCACCGAGGCCGACGAGGACGCCCACCGGACCGGCGGCGAGGCCACCGACAACAGCGCCGAGCAGCGCGCTGCGAACCGGGCCGGCTCTGTGTGTTTCAGGCTCGTCCTCGACGCCGTCGAACGAAGACGTCGCGTCCACCCGTCGGGTGATGAAGGCGACCGCTGCCAGGAGCAGGACGCACAGGAGTCCGACCAGCAGCCCTGCGCGATGCCAGGCGGTCGGAGCGAACATCTCCCGCACGGCACCCTCACCCGGGGCGTACGCCTGCCGCCAGCCGTCCACCGTCAGGCTGGTTCTCCCCCGCGCGGTCCAACCCGGGTTGGCACCGTGCGTCGTGACGAACAGCGGTTGCTGTTCACCGCGGGGTGGGGATCCGAGGAACAGGTGCTCGACCTGCGCACCCTCGGCGGGATCGACCCGGATGTCCAGTCCGCCGGGCGGCACGTCGACCCGCTCCGAGAAGCACGGGACGGCACGACGCAGCGTCCCGGTCGCTCCTGCGGCGAAGCGGAGCGGGAGCTTCGAAGCACCCAGGGTCACGGATCCGGCGGCGCCACAACCTGATCCACCGGCTTCGGCAGTCCGCACCCACACGGACAACGGCACTCGGCCACCCGCCTCGATGCGCACGCGCCGACGGAGCACCTCTTCCTCGCCCGCACGGGAGGGCACCGTCGCAGCGGTCACGTCGGCTCCGAGCAGCAGCGCGCCTGTCCGCAGATCGACCCCGTCCGGGACGACGACGATCGAGCCGATGGCAACGCCGTCGAGCGAAACCTCGTTCAAGCCCATCACCGGTTTCGCAGCACCGTCCGGTGCCCGCAGGGACACCCGGATCGTGGTCGTGCCCCGGGCGATGGAGAAGTCCGCGTGTTGCGCTGCCGGGTGTCGTGACTGACCGTTCACCGTGATCTGCGCCGGCACGGTCAACCCTTGTCCGGTGGCCACGCCGACTCGCATCCGCCCACCGTCGGAGGGTGCGTCGAGTTCAAGGTCGTAGGTGGCCGTCGTCTCGTGATCGCCGGTGAGCCAGGTCGTCCGCGGGTCACCGTCGATCGCCGCGTACTGCGAATGCGCAACCGAGACAGGGGCTTTCGCGAACGGGTCCGCCGCACTGGAACTGGCGGCAAGGGCTCGCAGGCCGATGAGTTGACGATGCGGTCGCGCCTGGGCCGGCACCGGCGGTGGGAGGTCCTTGGATCCCGCCACGCCCGGAGACGGGTCGGATGCCGGCAGGGTCGGACCGTAGGCGAGTTGAGCGGGCGCGCCGTTGTGATAGACCCGCCAGCCGCCGGAGTCGGTGACGAGGCCGGCCGGCTCACGCGTGTCGGCCGACAGCACGGTCGCGATGTCACGGGTGATCGCTCCGGTGGCAAGAGCGGCGGGCAGCGCTTCGGATCCACCGGACATCACCACCCGCGCCGCGGTTCGCTCGACCGGCGTGGGTGCGACCCGCCAGATGGAGCGGTGCTTGTCGCGCTCCCCCGCCACCTCGGCCAGTCCGGGTGACGCGGCGAGGGTTTTCTCGACGTTCTCCCATGAGCCGGCCCCGGCATTGCCCGCAAGATCACGCCGGACGACGACGGTGCGGATCCCCATGCGCGCCAACGATTCTGCGAGCGCGGGCTGCGATTCACCGGACGCAGCCAGCGCGTCGATTGCGTCCAACATCCTCGTCGCCACCGGATGACCCAGCGGTGCGGAGGCGCGCACTACAACCGGACTGTTGGCCATCGCGGACAGCGGTTCGTCGGTGGACCGTCCCCAGGTGTAGGACGCCGTACGCGACGACGGGAGCAACAGCGTGGACCCCTCATCGCCGGACAGCCGGTCCACGGTCTTGGCGGCTCGCTGCCAGGACGCGGGTACGGCGCTGTACGACGCGTCGGAACCGACCCGTCCTTGCCACAGGGGTACGAGAGCGAGCAGCGTGACCGCCGCGACGGCACCGGCACGTATCCTGCGCTCGAACAGGTCGCGTCCGCGCAGGTGTGCCGACGAGCCCACCAGACCCGCCAGCCCGAGCGCCAGGGGCAGGCGGATGAGCAGGTCGATCTTGTGGACATTGCGGAACACGACCAGGGGTCCGTCGAGCAAGCCGCGGACGGCGTCCGCGAAGGGTGCGCCGGCGAAGCCCGGGTGACCGACGACCATGACCAGCGTGCCGAGGACAACGCTGACCAGCGCGAACCGGCGCACCACCCCCCGTAGGCGCAGTACCCCCACCACCCCGAGCGCCGCGACCAGACTCGTCAGGACGATCGCGGTGAGAGACTGCGCGACGATCCACCCGCCCTGCCAGGACGGGTGGCCCTCGGCGTCCAGGATGTAGGCGATCCAGTTGTTCGCACCACGCAGCGTGTTGGGCACCGAGGTGACCGCGGTCGTGATCGAGGCCGTCTCGATGTAGTCAAGGAACGGATAGGCATAGCCGCCCAGCACGAACAGCGGCAACACCCACCACAGACCGCCGAGCGCGGCGGCGAGCAGCAGCAACAGTATTCGCCGTCGGCCCACCGGATGGACGGCCAGCAGGATGAGGGCCGGCACCACCGCCACCGCGGACGCTGTCGCGTTCACCCCGCCGAGTGCTGCGACCAGGAGCCCGAGTCGCGCAACCGGCGCGAGAAGCGCACGGCCGCGAATCCGCGGGTCGCAGAACCCGCCGGCCGCCAGTAACAACCAGGGCGCGACGGCCCCCGGCCAGGCCTCGACCGAGTGATCGGACAACAAGGTGAGCACCCGGGGTGAGAGCGCGTACGCGGTCGCGCCGACCAGCGATGCCGTCGGCCCGGCGATTTCCCAGCGACGGATCAGTGCTCTGACGCCGGTGAACGCGACGACGATCAGCAGGGTCCACCAGATCCGTTGGACGACCCACGTCGGCAGACCGAGCGAATGCCCGACGCCGAAGACCGGCCCCATCGGGAAGAGGTACCCGTAGGCCTGGTTCTGCAACTCCCCGAGCCCGTTGTGCCCGTTCCATGCGTCCAACGAGCGTCCGAGGTAAGCCCAGGGGGCGATCGTGAGGTCGACCTTGGTGTCGGGCTGGATGCGGCCGGGTTGGACGAGCCACGGGATGAGCGCGATCGCGAGGAGCCAGACCCGATCGTAGAAGCGAGCCCTCGTTGCACGCTCCGTCCGAACGCTCATCGGTGGTCCGGTCGCCGCCGAAGGATCAACAACAGGTTCCAGGTCAACACTTCGCGCACGCCGGGCACCGTCACCAGGTGCGCCGCCCAGTCCGGAAGATAGCGCGGACGGGCGGCCAGCACCTCGAGGTCCGGGTGCGACTGCGCCCAGTCCAGTCCCTGCCGGACGCTGACCCGGAACAGAGTGTCGTCGACCAGGTTCTTGGGTCGGTGGCCGTGCTTGCGCTCGTACCGGCGCGCTGCGCGGTCACCGCCGAGCCAGTGCCAAGGAGACGTCTCGTGTCCGCCCCAGGGTGACAACCAGTTGGTGTACGACAGCAGAATCGTCCCGCCGGGTTTGGTCACCCGGACCAGTTCGTCGGCGACCCGTTCCGGTTCCGCGACGTGTTCCCAGACGTTGCTGCTGAACACGACATCGGCGGTGCCGTCGGCGAACGGCAGGGCGGCAGCAGTCGCGACGACCCCACCGTCGTGCACCGAGGGAACGTTCACGTCATGATCGATGGGCACGTATCTGGCTCCGGCAGCACGGAATTCACGCGCGAACTCGGCCGGTCCGGCCCCCACGTCGAGGACGAGGACGTCGTCGAATTTCACCCACTCGTCCAACAACTGCACGGAGTCCTGAGCCAGGGCGCCGTAGAACACTTCGGGGCGGGTCTGCTCGAGTCGGAAGGCGCGGAACAAACGCACCGACCGCCGAAGGCCACGCCGTGTTGTCATCGGGGACGACGAGCGATCAGCTGGAGCGTGGGCCGCATCGCCGGCACCACCGCTCGTCCGGCGATCACCAGGGGTGCGGTGACCGCGGCGGCTCCCAGGACCGCTTTGGAGGCAAGCACCCCGTGCGGGGTCGACTTGCGGGCGAACCTGCGAGCGATCGAAGCGATGTCCGTGGACAGGCTGTCGAGCAGCGGTCGGCGCACCTCGATGTCGATGAATCCGGCAGCTCGCAACGCCTGCTCCGCGCTGGCAGCGGTGAAGAAGCGAACGTGAGTGGGGTCCTCCAGCATCCACCACGCGGATCCGTACACCGTCAGGCCGGCGCTGTCCCCGGCCGGCGTGAAGAACTGCACCTGCCCACCCGGCTTCAGCAGGGCGTGGGCGATGCGCAGCGTCTTCGCCGGGTCGATGACGTGCTCCAGTACGTGGATGCCGAAAACCAGGTCGACCGCCACCGATCCGTGCGGGATCTCCTCGACCGGGCAGGCATACAGGTCGCCGTGCTGCCGCACGACCTCGTCGACCCTCAGACCCAACTGGTCGGGGTCAGCGCCGGCGACCGTGGCACCGACGTCCACGAAACGGCGCAGCATCGACCCGGTGCCGAAGCCGATCTCGAAGACGGAGTCCGGGACGCCGGAGCGCACCATCTCGCGGTAGGTCAGGGCGAGACGTGCCTTGTCGAGCGTGGGCTCACCGCCGTACGCCTGATCGCGGTGAGCGGCCGGTGCTGCCGCCAGGTCACGCGTCAGATGACCACATGCGGTGCACTGCTGGAGCACATCGCCCGCCGAGAGCGTCCGGGGTGAAGTCGTCGCGGAACAGACCTCACACGCTTGAGTCGCGATTATTGCTACCTCCGAGTAACCAATAGGCGCTAGCCTAGCGACGCACATCACATGAGCTGGCGAACACCGCAAGGAGAGTACGTGAGAACGTCCCAAGTCGCCGCGCAGTCCGCGCCGCTTCGGGTCCTCTACCTCTCGTGGCGCGATCGTGACAACCCCGAAGCAGGCGGCGCGGAGGTGTTCACCGAGCGGACCAGCGAGGTCATGTCCGACCTCGGCGCCCAGGTCACCATCTTCGCCAGCAAGTTCCCAGGTGCACGCTCGCACGACCGGCACGGCAATGTGCGTGTCATTCGGCAAGGTGGCCGATTCGGCTGTTACCTCGCCGGATTGGCGCACCTGGTGCGTCGCCGAGACGACTACGACGTGGTCCTCGACGTGCAGAACGGGGTGCCGTTCTGGGCTCCCCTGGTGTCAAAGGTGCCGGTGATCAACGTGACCCACCACGTCCACAAGGACCAGTGGCCGGTGATCTTCGGGCCGAGGATCGCGCGACTCGGCTGGTTCCTGGAATCCAGGATCGCCCCGCGCGTCTATCGCGGAAGCCGGTACATCACGGTCTCCAGAGCGACGCAGGACGATCTGGGGGATCTCGGCATCAACGTCGCCGACATCGACCTCGTCTACTCCGGCAATGATCTGCCGGACGACTACGACTCCTACGAACTCGTGCCGCGCACGCAGCACCCGTCGATGGTGGTGGTCTGCCGACTGGTGCCGCACAAGCAGGTCGAGTTGGCCATCGATGTCCTCGCACATCTGCGCGACCAGATCCCCGACCTGACCTTGGACATCGTCGGTTCCGGCTATTGGCGCGCGGAACTGGAGAGGCACGCGCAGGCACGTGAGGTTGCCGACCGCGTGCTGTTCCACGGCTTCGTCGACGAGAACACCAAGCACACCCTCCTCGCACGTGCCTGGCTTTCCCTCATGCCCTCGCACAAGGAGGGTTGGGGTCTGACGATCGTCGAAGCCGGACTGCACGGCACACCGACGATCGCGTTCGCTCACGCCGGCGGTCCGAGCGAATCGATCGTGCACGGGATCAGCGGACTCCTCGCGCAGGACATCCACGACATGACCGAGCAGGTGCGGGTGCTGCTGACTCATCACGACCTGCGCGAGGAACTCGGACGCGGCGCCCGCAAGCACGCTCGTGGTTTCTCCTGGGAGGCTGCCGGTGAGCAGGTTCACCAGGTGGCTCTCTCGGTTCTGGGTCGTGGCAGCCGCCCGGCGACACCGTCCACCGCCAGGGTGAACCCCAAGCGCATCGATCAGATCGTCCGCGAGTACGAGATCGAGCGCAGCCTCTCCCGAACACACGCCTGAACTTCCTCTCGGCGAACGAGGCCGACCACCCGCTGATGCGGGTGGCCGGCCTCGAAGATTCAGCTACTCAGGTCACTGGTCGTAGTTGATCTGCGCCTTGTAGGTCTGCGGCTGGCTGACGGAGGACTGCTGCTGCACGAGGCCGAAGATCGCGACTGCTGCGAGCAACGCGCCGGCGATCGCACCGACGATGTTCCAGGCAGCCTTCTTGCCGCCGTCGTTGTTGTTGTTCGTAGTGGCGCTCATGCGATTCCACACCCATCTTTCTCGGATCGCCCGTCGGCGATTCGGGACTCTGTCAAGTCGACAGGTTACCAGGGTGCCGGGCGGTTGTCTGCGAAATGTTACCCGCGCGTTCGCGCCCGTGCTCGACGATCTGCGAACCCCGTCACGAGGACCGCTGCGACGCCCACCACCGGGCCGACAATTCCGCTCCAGCGCCACGGCGGACGCTCGGTCGGCGCCGTCGCTACACCTGGCAACTCGTACAGGCGTAGCCCCGGTTCGGACGCGCTCGGCGTTCGTCCAACAGGGTCGAAGCTGCGCACCGCCGGCTGATCGATCTGGACGAGGACGTACCGGACACCGGCGCGGCGCAAGTCCCGCTCGATGCCACCAGGAGCACCGGCCGACACAGCCGCAGTGATCCGGGCGGACTCGGTGGACTCGCCGCGGACCACCCGATCGGACAACGGCAGGTCGTCGTTGACAAGCACCTCGCGGCCGACGAGGCGCTGCCAAGGGTCCAGGGTGACGACGTCGTGATTCCAGCTGTAGCGCCGGTACAGATTCCACGGGAAGACCGCCACCTTCCCTGGGGACAGGCTCTCGATCCGTTGTGCCATCCGTAGATGACCCGCCGGATAGTCCACGGCGTGCCAACGCCCACCCGCACCGAAGGCCAAGCCGGCGAAGGTCGCCACCGGCCACAGCGCCAACGCGGCGGCCAATGCCACCCTGACGGCCCCCGCCGCGCCGGCGGCACGCGCGAGCCCGGTCAGACGTTCGGCGCTGATCCCGGACGCGACGGCGACGGCGACCATCCACGGCGCGATGAATTTCTGCGAGTCGCGCAGCAAGCCACCCCCCGGCACGGACGTGACGATCCAGGTCATCACTGCCTCGCCCCCGGGCAGGGCCGCAGCGCAGGCGATGAACAGGCCTACTCCCCCGGCCAGGCAGGCCGCCGACACAGCTGCGCGTCGCTCGAGCTGCTGCGCCGTCCGATGATCGGGTCGCGTGACTGCCCGCCAGGCAACGACCAGGACGAAGGCGACCGCCAGGGTCGCCGCGACCGCGACGGGGAGCGAGCGTCGGTCGGCGAACCAGACTCCCTCGTTCCAGATCCCGCCCCCGGTGAACACCGACAGCACGACCCCGAGCGGGGTGTCGGACCGAGACATGAACGCCGTCACGCCTGCCGGATCGGCCGCGTCCCGTGGCGCCAGGAACAGGAAGGGGAACCACCAGGCGGAGTTCACGACGACGAAGGCGCCGAGGGGCAGCATCGCCGTGCGCAGTCGTTCACGCGGCGATGCCTCGTCCACCGGGACGAGCAAGGCGGCGACCGTGGTGAGCAGACCGATGACCGCACCGGTGCTGCCGGTGAGCGCGGTCAGGAGTATCCACAGCAGCAGGCGGAAACGAGCCCCGTCCTCCGTCCGGCGGTACGACAACACCGCGCGCACCAGGAACGGCAGACATGCGTACGCGAGCAGGAATCCCCAGTGACCGATGGCGAGTCGCTCCCCCACATACGGATTCCAGGCGGCTGCGACGGCAGCCGCGACGGCTCCTGTGCGGCTGCGGAAGAACGAGGCGGCTCCGGCCGCGACACCCACGAACACGAGCAGGAGCACCACCTTCTGGACGACCCACCCTGGGGCAAGGTGCGACAGGAGCGAGACCACCAGGTCGCCCGGAACCGCGCGCGGGACGGATCCGTCGGTGCCGAGCGTGCGCTCACTGAGGTCGAGACGCGGTACGAACACCATGTCGTAGAACAGCAAGTAGCCGGGTTTGATCGCCGGGCCGAGAGCGAGGACCCCACAGATCAATCCGACGAGAGCGCCGAGCCAAGTCTTTCGGTCCGTGCGGCCGGTCCCCTTGTGGGAGAACATGATTCAGGACCGTTCGACGTCGGCGAACGCGTCACCCATACGCGCGCACTGGGTCGCGAGGTCGTGCTCGGCGAGCATCCGCGCGCGGTTGTGCGCACCGACCGAGGTGCGCAGCGCGGTGTCCTGCAGGAAGCGGAGCAGTCCGTCGGCCAGCGCCTCCGCGTCGTCGTCCACCAGCAGGTTGGGTGCGTGGACGGCTTCGTCGTTGGTGCCGCAGCGGGTGGTGACCACCGGCAGACCGGTCGCCTGCGCTTCGAGATAGGCCAGGCCCAGCTGCTCCGACCACTTCCAGGTCGGGCGGGGGGCGGTGCAGAACACAGCCGAACTCGCCAACAGGTCGGCCACGCCATGAGCGTCCAGTTGTCCGGCGAGGCTCACCCCATTGGAAGGGTCGGCCGCCGCTTTCTCGACCAGCGGACGAAGCGGCCCCTGACCTGCCACCACCAAGGTGGCCTCGGGGACACTGCGTCGGACGATCTGCAAGGCCTCCAGCACCCGGTCGATCCCCTTGTTCTCGGCCAGCGGCGAGGTGAAGACGATCTGCGGACGGTCCGCACCGTCGCGCCGTGGGCGGAAGATCTCGGTGTCGACACCGGGTTTGACGACCCGGATCTGTTCATCGGTAAAACCGTTGAGCAGCAGGTGATCCCGTGCCGCGTCGACCATGCACAACAGCAGGTCGGCGCCCCGTGCGGATTCCAGTGCCTGCTTGTACGGTGGCACCCTGTACAGGGCTGGTAGGGCATGTTCTCCCACGTGATCACCGCCTGCTTCACCCTCCCGGATGCGCGCCGACGGTACTTCGACGCCTGGCCGGTGACCAGCGAACACAGCTCGAGGCTGGTGACCCAGTCGTACTCGGACGCCGGCTGACGTTCCAGCCCGTCGACCCACGCGAACGCGCCGGCCTCGATGAAGCGTTTGATCGGGCGACGATAGGTCGACGGCACCCAGGTGATGTCGCCCACCGGCTCCTGGGCGGCGAGCGCGGTGACCTTCGTGTCGGGCATTCGCGACATCCAGTACAACTCGCGCCGTGCCCGCTGGTCGGGCAGCGAGACCCAGAGCAACCGGCGGGTCATGAGCCGGTTGCTGCCCGGTCACGTGCTCGATCACGGCGTCCGCGCCGTGCGCCGAGGGTGTATCCGACGACCTCCATCGAACGCAGCGCGACCATCCCGGCAGCATGCTGGGGGTCGCGCGTCAGCCGGGCACGATTGTCGACGTACGCCTTGATCAGCGCCTTGCCCTGTGCACCGACGGCTCCTTCGTGCTGCTGGGCGAACGCAGGGATGGAGCGCCCGTAGTAGTAGCGCTTGCTCATCACGTCACGCAGCGTCAGACGTCCCTCGTCGTGGTCGATCACGACCGGCGCGAGTTCGATCCTGGCGCCGGCCGCGAGCATTCGCATCCGCAGGTCGGCGTCCTCGGGGCCGGACATGTCGAGATGGAACCCGCCGTCGCCGAGCAGGAAGTCGCGGCGCAGCAGACGAGGATTGTGCAGCCACGGTTGATCGAGGTAGCACTCACGTTCCAGCGCGCGGCACGCCGTCCAGAAGCCTTCACCGATGGTGCGCTCGGGCAGCGCCACCCCGTCGGCGCCGGTGTCGAGAGCCGTCCGCACGGCGACTGCGATGCTCTGCGGCGGCAGGATCATGTCGCTGTCCAGCCAGAGCACCCACTCCCCGACTGCCTGCTCTATGCCGAGATTGCGCTGGGCGGAGCGCTCCGGGCCACCGGTGAGCACCCGGTCGGCGTACCGTGCCGCGATCTGCGGTGTCGCGTCCGTGCTGTGGTTGTCGACGACGATGAGTTCGAGCGGCCGATAGGTCTGCGCGACAACCGACTTCAGACATTCTTCGATCGTGCGCTCGTTGTTGCGGGTAGGAACGACCACCGTCACCATGGCGTTGCCGACCGAGCGATCATTCATGCCGGTGTTCCTTCCCGTTCGGTTGCCGGTGAAGTACCGGCTGCTGTATCGGACCGGTTGTTCGCGTCCGGTGAGATCGTGCTGCGGCCCGGCCCGCCCCGCTCGGGTTCCGCAGCAGAACCGCGCATCGACAATGCCGCGAGCAACACGACAACGAGACCGAATCCGGCCAGCCGATGCGGCCAGAGACTGAGCGCCACCGCGTCCGCGCTCACGGTGCCTCGCTTGTCCCCGATCACCCACAGGTAGAGCGGGACCGCGGCGAACATCAGCCCGGCACCGACGGACAACAGATGCCTGGGTGGGACCGGACGCAGGCGTTGGAGCGCCACGACCAGCGCAGCCGCGACCAGACCCGGCCACCCGACGGCGAAGCCCGCCACGAGCACAGCACCGGCTTCCTTCGACCAGCGCGGAACCTGCTTCGTCCGAACATCGGTCGGCATGACGTCGTCGGCGAACAGCCGCTTTCTCCGTGCGGCCAGCACCACGGACATCAGCGCGACGATCAGGACGAGACCCGATGCACCGGCCGCAATGTTCGACCACATCTGCGGCCCGAACCGCATCTCGATCTCGTACCGGCCACCGGCCGGAACCCGCCATCCCGTGGAGTATCCGTCGAGCGTGGTCGGAGCCCCGAGGTCGCGACCGTTGGCGGTCGCTTTCCAGCGGGCGTCGTAACTCTGACCGAGAATCACGTTGAAGGGGCCCGACGCGGCGACGGTCATCGCCTTCGAGGACGGCGTGTCCTTCGTGATCTTGACGACCGGATCCGTGGTGCGCACCCGCACGCGATCCTGCCGGTCGGTCAGGGTCATGGAGTCGACGACGAAGCCGGCGGCCTGTTCGATGCGATGCTCACCGGCACCGAGGCTCAGCGGTGCGCATGCCGCCCAGGATGTTGCCTGCTCACTCTCTCCGGCGATCGACTTCGTCGCCGGTCGCATCCGCAGGGGTTGACCGTCGACGGTTCCGACCGTCAGACAACGCCCGCCTGAACTGCCTGCCGAGTCCAGCGGTCCGGGCTGGTCCTGCGCCATCCGGGCGCCGGTGTCGATCGTGGTGAATCTTGGGGGTGGGCCGTCGCGCCGTCCGATGGCGGCCTTGAAGGTGACCCGAACCGTTCGCCCGTCGACCTCGGGGAACTTGATGGTCGTGCGCCCGTCCTGCCGAAGCTTGTACTGGTCGACCACCTTCTTGCCGTCGACGGTCACCGTCGCCCAGCCGGCCCAGTCGGTGTTGTTCTGGGCACCGAACCCTTCCGCCTGGTCGATCGTGACCGACGAGACGGGGCGCCGCGACCCGGTGAGTTGCCACCACGACCCGTCGGTACCTCCTCCGGGCATCCAGGCGGTGGACGACTTGCCGTCGACGGCCATGGACGCGCGGGCGTCCGCGTTGTGGAAGTAGAAGTCGGACGACGTGGCGCGTGTCGATCGGCTGTACCCGGCTACGTCGTCGTATGCGGTCTCTACATCGCCCTTGGTCCGCACCGTCGCCCTCGCAGTGAAGCTGCGCTCGTCGGGCAATGTCACGATCCGCCGGAAGACCTTCTCCGGATCGTCCGCCGTGGACGCGGTGCCCTGCTGGCGAGCGAGGGTGACATCCAGCGGCGTTCGGGCGAACGCCTGTTGCTGCGCCGGAGTCAGGCGTGCATGCAATGACTGGTAGGTCAGCGGTGTGCGGGCGGTGCGGATCGCCAGGGCGCCTGCCATCTTCACGTCGGACAAGCCGACCATGTTGTATCCGTCACCACGTGTGCCGGCGACGGTGAAGCGGACCGTGTCGGTGGTCAGATCGCCGAAGTCGAAGGACGCGTAGCCCTTGTCCGGCAGGCGATGGGTGATCGTGCGTCCCCCGGCCGTGACCGAAAGCCGGTCGATCCGGGCCGAGCCGAGTTGTGCCTGCTGCACCTTCACTGTGCCCAGACGTATTGGGGTCGGCTGGCGCACGGTGGCGTACTGACCGACCGCACGGCCGAAGTCACCGAACAACCACGAGGTGTCGGGATCTGCGTCGAGGAGGTTCTCCGGTGCCGCCGAGGGAACGTCGAAGAAGGTGCCGCCGCGCGCGCTCGCCGTGACGATCGCACCTGAACGGACAGCGACCGTCTGGTCGTCCGGGGTGCCGAGCGCGCGCATGTTCTTCGCCGTCTCGTCGGCGGCCAACAAGGACCCTTCGCCGTTCGTGAGCCGGTTGGGAATCGCCGCGCGACGCGCATTCGTGTCGGTGATGACCAGCGCGTGCCGCTGACCGAGTTGGTGCAACAGGTCACCGACGGTGAGATCGGCGGCATAACGGAAACTGGGCTGGGTCGACAACAATCCGTCGGCGGCCAACCGTCCGATCGACCACGCGTCACCCGCGACGACGATCGACCGGTTGTCGCTCGTCGCCCGCACTGCCGTGACCGGGTCGCGGACGTCGTACAACTGAACCGGATGCATCAACGCCTCTCCGTAGGAATAGGCGTCGGTGCCGCGTCCGAAGACGAACTCACCCGGCTCACCGAAGTTCGCCCGGCCGAACAGGCCTGGGTCGACACTGATGACCCGATCCACCAAGCCGGGCCGAGCTCCGCCGTCCTGCTCCCACACCGTGTCGTGACGCACCAGCACGCGATCCGCACCGAGGTAGCGGGCATAACTCGAGATTGCGTTCGCCGGGGTACCCGCACTCTGCAGAGCATCGTTCACCGCCGCGAGGTAATTTCCGCCCGGAGCCGAAGCGTTGGGACTGGTCTCCGGCAGGACCGCGTCACGCTTCAGCAGCGAGTTCGGCAGATCGTCCGGACGCTGCGCCGTCCACCGGTAGGTGGGCCGCACCTGACCGGGTAGGAACAACACCCGAGAACTCGGATGCCCCTTGTCGGCGGCCCGTGCGGCCTCGTGCCAGTAGCCGGGGATGTTCATCTGTGAGGTGTAGAGGCGCCCGGTCAGGGCAGGCAACGCCCACGCGGTGAGCAGCACGGACACCATCGCGAAAACCAACGGCGCGGCCTAGCCGCGCCGTTGGACGGCTCGTGCCCAGTGTTCTGCGGCGAGGCCGAGCGCGACCGCGAACCCCAGCGCCAACACCGCACCCACCTTGTTGGTGGTGCGGAAGGCGGAGGCCGCCGGATTCTGGAGAACTTCTCCGAGCACTCGACCGAATGGTGACTCCTCGCGTCCGGGACCCGGGAACATCCCGACCATGACCACAGCCGCGAGCGCGATCCACCCCACGACCATCCCGCGTACGTCACCGGGCAGGTATCGCAACGCCAACGCAGAAAGCGTGGGCCACAACATCGTCAGCAGCACCACGAACGTGCCGACGAGGAAGATCGCGTGTTGCGGCACCCACGGACCGCTGGAATCCGTCCCGTACAACGGCCACATGCCCAGGCCGCGCAGCACCTCCGGGAACGAGGACACCTTCGCGATGCCGTCCAGCGTCTCGGACTGCATGACGATCTGGCGTCCGGTGGTGAGCGCAGCTCGCGCGGGGACCAACCAGTACAGCGAGACCCCCACCACGAAGGCCGCACACTTGGCCGTGACCACAGCCAGATCGCTGATCCTCGCGCGCCACGCGAAGCGGGCGACGAGGAGGATCGGGATCAGCGCGGCCAACTGGAGCAGCGGAACGACGGCCACGTTCATTCCACTCATGCCGAAGAAGACGAGACCGAAGGCTGCCGGCCAGGCCCAGCTTCGCGGATGACGGACGGCGTGGACGAAGGTGATCAGCAGCCAGGGCAGAAGAGCCATCGGCAGCAGGATGGCGAGGGTGACGCCGGCCTGGATCTGGTACGGATTGGCCAGGTACACGATGCCGGCGACCAGGCCCGCCCAGCGTGAGGCTCGTGGTGCGAGCAGCCGCACCAGACGGTTGGCGCCCCATGCCGCCGACAGCCACAGCCCGAAGTGGAACACCTTGAAGGCCCACTCGGGATTCATCCCCACGGCGCGCAGCAGTCCGACGACCAGCAGGACGGGGACGAGTCCCACGTTGAAGTTCGCCGAGCCGAGGTAAGGGGACGCCGTCCAGCCACTGAGGTAGCGCGCGAGGGTGTCCCAGGGTGCCAGGTAGACCTCGGGCTTGATGTCGGTGTAGAAGGATCCGAAGCCGTTCAGGGCGACGATCAGCGCCAGACCCACGACCGACGCCACGCACGCACAGGCGTAGCGGCTGATTCTGGGTCGCACTCGGTTTCGCTCCGCACGGTCGGCGTCAACGCCGCGGCGGGCGTCCTCGGACAAATCGGTTCACCAATATAACTGCCCGGTAACCTAGGTCACAGCGCATCGCCACGATGCTTGCCCTGTCATCTCCCATCACTGCCCGATCACGTGCGGATCGGGTCGACCACATGCCTAGGACACGGTGAAGAATCCAGCCACCAAGGGTTACCGCCATCAGGCGTTGGCGGCCGTCCTGGGACTTGCGATGGGGCTGTCGAACCTGCTCGGCTACTTGATGGTGCTGCTGTTGACCCGCTCACTGGGTCCGGCCGACTTCGGCGGCTACACCGCTTTGTCCACCTACGGCGTCCTGTTGGCGATTCCTGCGGGCGCGTTCCAGATCGTGGTCGCCCGACGGCTGTCCAGCGGCTGGGCCGATACCGGGTTGCGAGGGACCTCGGGCATCGGATCGGCTGCCTTGCTGGGAGTCGTGTTCTTCGCAATCACGACAGTGCTCGCCCCGTGGCTGGTCGAGATCTTCCACGTGGGTTCCACCTGGTCCGCGGTCTTCCTCGCAGCGATGTTGCCGCCCATGATGCTCACCGGATGTTTCCAGGGCATCCTGCTGGGTCGCCAACGCCTACGCCAGTTGTCGATTCTCTACCTGGTCACGGCGGTGAGCCGGGTCCTCGCGGCAGCAGTCGCTGCCATGTTCGCGTTCTCGGTACGCGACGTGTTCGCGGCGATGTTCCTGGCCACGCTCGTGTCGGCCGCGACCGGCGCCTGGCTGACACGAACCGATCTGCGGTCGTTGCCGCGATCAGCCCACGGACTCACCGGTGAGATGCTGCGCTCGAACAGCACCCTCGCCGCGTACGTGGCGCTGACCAACATCGACGTCCTGCTCGCGCGGCACTTCCTCGACCCGCACGAAAGCGGTGGTTACGCCCTGGCGTCCACCTTCGGTCGCGCGATGTGTTGGGGCACGCAGTTCGTCGCGCTCATCATCGTGCCCCGGATGCACGGCACCAATCCCACGCGGACACTGCTGAGAGCCAGTCTGTTGGTCCTGACCATCGGGTTGTGCGGCACTGCCCTCATCGCCGTCGACCCCGGGTTGTTCATCACTCTGGCCGGAGGCGCTGAGTTCACCGAGTACGGCTCTCTGGCGCTCATCTGTGTCGTGCTCGGAATCGCGTGGGCTCTGGCGCAGGTGTGGTTGTTCTCGGAGATGAGCACGGACTCCGGTGTCCTCGGTGCACTCACCTGGGTGGTCGTCGGGGTGCAGAGCGCGACGATCTGGCTTTGGGCACACGAGAGCCCCGGTCAGATCGTCGGAGTCTGCCTGGCGGGGGCACTCCTGATCGCAGTTGCGGGTCTGCTGCGCGTGCTACGCGGGCGCCGACCGCCGGACGGTGCCCGTCCGGAGCTACTTGTCCTCGCCGATGGCCCGTGAGCGTGACAGGAAGACCTTCGCCCCGGCACGGAACAACCCGGGAAACTTGTTGACGGCCTTCCAGGCCACCGTGTTGACGCGGTCCTGAATCTTCGTCTGGTAAAGCCGCAGCGCCTCGTCCCTCTTGGACAGCGCTCGTCCGGTACCTGCCGGACGGCGGAACACCAGTGCGTGCAGACCGTTCGACCAACGCAGGTCATCCGCATGTGCCGCGTCCCAGGTGCGTTCGATCGTCCAGCCGGGGTGCTTGGCCAGGAACAGGCGGTGCGCCTTCTGCACGACCGGCCATGAGGCGTCATCGATGAGCACGAGCGCTTCGTCGGCGAGCAAGGGTTCCACCACCGCGAGCGCCAGATAGTGCGAGATGAGGGTGTGTTCCCCGTCGTAGAAGTACACGCCCACCGGCTTGTCGATCAGGGTCCGGTCGGTCATCAGCTTGAAGCAATCGCCTTCGAGCAGAACGACGTTCGCCTGCCCCGCGTACTTCCCGAGGTTCGCCTCCAGCTCGGCTCGTGCTTCGAGTCCCTGCATACCGAACTCGAGGAAGTTCTCCATCGCATAGAAGTCCTTGCCGGCGTTGTCCTGCACGGCAGCACACAACGACCGGCCCTTGAACGTGCCGACCTCGAGATACGCCTCGTCGTCGGGCATCGCTGCGGCGGCCGCCTGAAGGACGGCAAGTTCATTGGGACCGGTATAGCCCGCGACGTCGGTCGCGATCTGCGCCCACCGCGCGTCGAGAGGATCCGTGGTCTGCGGATCGCCGGGGAAGGCGTCAGCCAACTGATCGAAGAACTTCGCGGTGTTCATAGACTCTCTTCCGGATAACGGCCCACGACTGGGACCCACGCGGCATCCTACCGATGGGTAACGTGCGTGTTCGCAGTTCCGTCGCACGTCGTCGCAGGCCTGTCGGGCACCTGCGCTTCCCCGCGGCTCTGCCTGGATCGAGGAGGACCAGCACCACATGGCGCAACGCAGCAGATCGCACTACGGCCACAGCCCGGCGCTGGACGGCCTGCGTGGTGTCTTCATGGCTGCGTTCATGGCCTTTCACTTCGGGGCGACGTTCCTGTCCGGCATGTGGATCGCGATCAACCTGTTCTTCGTGCTGTCCGGCTTCCTGATCACCCGGCTGTTGATCGAGGAACGCGAGACCCGCGCAAGCATCGATGTCTGGGGCTTCTACAAGCGACGCGGACGACGGATCCTGCCTGGGCTGTTCGCCATGTTGACGGTTGTGACCGTCTACGTCTGCGTATGGGCACCGGAAGAGCTACGCGCCCGGTGGGGCGGTGACATTCTGGCCACCCTCGGATTCGTCATGAACTGGCGGCTGATCGCCCAGAGCGACGAATACTTCGGCGACCACCTCGTCGCGCCCCCGCTACGACACGCCTGGACCCTCGGAATCGAGGAGCAGTACTACCTGGTCATCCCGTTCCTGGTGATGGGGCTGGTCCTGTTGGTGCGCAACCGTGCCGCACGCGTCCTGGCGCTCGTGGCCCTCGCCGGTCTGGCGACGATCTGGACGGCGGCGCTGGCCGCTCGGGAGTCGACGGGCTTCGCCCGGCTCTATTACGGCACCGATACGCGCATCGCGTCGCTGCTGATCGGTACCGCACTCGGAATCGCGCTCGGCTGGACCGCCAGGGAGGGTATCCCTCGGTTGCCGCTGCGGTGGGTCACCGTGCTCGGTTGGGTCGGACTGGCGAGCAATGTCGCGCTCTTCCTGATGATCGATCCGTTCACCGACTGGATGTACACCCGCGGCGGGATGTTCTTCGGCGCCATCGGGTCGGCGTTGCTGATCCTGTCGCTCGCCGACCCGCGTCGCAGCGCCATCAAACAGTTGTTCAAACCCCGCATCGCGCGCTGGTTCGGTCGGCTGTCCTACTCGCTCTATCTGTGGCACTGGCCGGTTCACTTGCTGCTGGGTCCCGACGGGCTCGCCGGCAGCGTCGTGCTCACCGGAGTCGTCGGCTTCGCGATCTCCACTCTGCTCGCCTACCTGTCCGACCGATTCCTGGAGCAGCCGGTGCTGCGCGGTGGGATCAAGGCCCTGCTCCCTCGTCTCCGGGTCCCGATGGCGGCCGTTTTCGCGCCCATGGTCGCCTTCGTGGTGGTGTGTGCCACCGTGTTGCTGCCCACCTCGGCGGCGCCGACCGGATCGCAGACGACGGTCATGCCAGCAGCGATCACGCGGACCCAACCTGAGTACTCGGGCACACCTGCTGCCTTCGCGATGCTGGGCGATTCCGTGCCGTGGTACCTCACCGAACGCTTTCCGCGCAAGCTGTTCCCGCAGGCGAAGCCGGTCAACCTCGCCTCCGAGGGGTGCGACCTGCTGGACCGGCCGCTGCTGTCGGTCGACGGCATCAAGGATCAGCACGGAGCCTGCAAGCAGAACATGAACACCTGGGGCGCGCGACTGCGAGAGTCCGGCGCTGCGTCGTTGGTGGTCTGGGGTTCGCCGTTGCTGGCCTCGGCACACCAGATGCCCGACGGTTCGAAGGGGCTGCTGGGTAACCCTGCGTACGAGCAACTGATTCTGCAGACCTACGACCGGATCTGGCAGACCGCACGGGCCAACGGAGCGCGGACCGTCGACGTGGTCAACGTGCCTTGTCGGCGCTTCGGAGCGGCTCCGGACTCCCAGGAGTACCAGCAACTGCAGCGCGAACAACCCGGCTACGTCGAGGAGTTCAACGATCCGGTTCGACTGAACGGCCTCCTGGCCCGCTGGGTGTCCTCCACCCCGGGCGCCCGCCTGATCGACCTGCACAGCGCCATCTGCCCCGAAGGACGCCGGGATTCCATCAACGGGATCACCGTGTTCAACGACGGGCTGCATTTCTCCCCCGAGTTCACCCCGACGCTGTGGCGTTGGCTGCTCGGGCAGCTCAGCGCGCGCGCTTAACCCTCGACCCGCACGACCTGCGGGGCCAGCCAACTCCAAATGAGTTCGGCTCCCGGCTGCGAGAAGTGGATGCTGTCCTTGTAGACGCGGGCACCGTTGATGGTCCGCCGATATTCACCGGCCGGACACAGCTGACCGCTCAGGTCGAGCACCGACACGTCGCCCTGGTGGCGGGCCCTCCACTCACCGATCAACCTGTTCGCCCATGCGGTGTCGATCGGCACGGGCTCACGCCCGACGAGTTCTGAACTACGACCGCGCAATTGGGCCGGTTCGAGCACTCGACACGGGACGTTGACCACGTCGAGACGTCGCGCACCGGTGGTCTTGAACTGGCCGTACAAGGCGTCCAGGCTGCGCAGCAGGAGGCGGCCCGCCTCCGGCGACCCCGGTTGGACGACGCGCCCGTCGATCTGCAGCGGGAACAGGAATGCAAGGCCGGCCGGAGCGAGGATCACGTCCGACCCTGCGGCACGCGCCTGCCCTGGCCACCGTTCGCGCCAGGCTGCGCAACCAGGATCCTCAGGGATCGCCTTGTCCAGGACGGCGAGGGTCACAGGTACCGGGTTGCAGCCGTTGTACGTCGCCAACCTGGTCATCTGCAGACCCGGATAGCTCGATCGGTGGAATCCTTCGACGAGGGACGAGGGTATCGAGTCGCCAACCACGGCCATCCGGACCGGGGTCGTCGGCGCGACATACCGCACGGATGCGTCCAGAGGCTGCCCGTTCCACGGCGGGCTGTCTGTCTGCGGCAACGAGTTCCACAGACCTGCCGCGATCGCGGCCAGCACCGCCACCGTCACGAAGCCGGTGGCCCGAGGTACTCGTCGGCGCAGCATACGCCGGACCGAGCCGCGAAGCCCGTACATCAGGATCGGCAGTTCGACCATCCGGTAGGACGCGACCGCGCAGACCCAGGTGAGCAGAAACTGCAGCAACCCGTTGACCAGCGCCGGCAACGAGTCGAAGCGCAACCACAAGGAGATCGGCCAGTGGTACAGGTACAGCCCGTAGCTGATCTGACCCAAGTGGACCAGGGGCGCAATCCCGATCACCCGGTTGATCGTGAGTCTGCGCGTGTCCAGCGCGGAGATACCCATGAAGGCCGCGAGCACCGCGAAACAGAACAGACCGCCATACCGGAACGCACCCGTGCTGCGGTCGTCGAGCAGGAAGAAGGCACTGAGCGAAACGATGGTGCCGATCCACCCGATCGCGTTGGTGATGCCGCGCGGCAACCGGAACTTCTCGCGCCCGGGGGCTGCGGTGTACATCGCTGCACCGGCCACACCGACGATCAGGGCCTGCATGCGAACGTCGGTGCCGTAGTAGAGCCGGCTTCCGGAGCCGCCCCCCGGGCCGACGAGGTAGGAGGTCCAGGCTGCGCTCGCGGCCGCGAGCGCAACCAACATCCACACGCGCACGGCTTTACGGCGGCTGACCGCGAACAGACCGAGGATGAGCCAGGGAACGAAGACGTAGAACTGCTCCTCGACGGACAATGTCCACACGTGGCGCAGCGGCGAAGGATCGCTGAAGTAGTCGAAGTACTGGTCGTCGCGTTCGATCAGGCGCCAGTTCTGCCAGAACGTCAGTGTCGCGAACGCATCACCCGCGGTCTGCGAGCGGTTCGGGGTGCTGTCGAAGAACGCGACCTTGACCAGTACCGCCAGCACCAGCAGACACATCGCGGGGACGATGCGTCGCGCGCGGCGCAGGTAGAAGCGCACCACGTCCAGATCGCCGTACTTGTACCGCTCCTTGATCAGGATGGTGCCGATCAGGAACCCGGAGAAGACGAAGAAATGGTTGATGCCGATCCAACCGCCCACCAACCAACTGGCGCCGAAGTGATAAGCGATGACCAACAGCACGAACAGACCGCGGTAACCGTCCATCGCGCGGCGGTAGCTCGGTCCGTGCTGCTCAAGGTCGAGCGCGACGCTGCGGCGCAGCACATCGGGCACGTCGAGTCCTGCCATCACATGTCCTCTCGGCCGGACCGCATCCGGCCGGGTATGTCGTGCCGACGGAACAACGAGGCGGGAGCCGTCGATAACGGCTCCCGATCTGCTGTGTCAGACGCCTGTCGAGCGCCCGTCGGGAGCGCGGTCGGCGTCGACGTCTCCACGGTCGAAGTCGTCATCCTCGTAGGAACGGCGGCGTCGGCGGTCAGCACGCTCGTCAAGGTCGTCCTCGAGCACGGGGCGGCGTCCACGACGTCCGGAGTCGCGTGCGGAATTACGTCCGGTCGGACGATCGGCGTCGTCGTCCACGATTGCGGGGCGGCGACCACGGCGCTCGGCGTCGCGTGCGGAACCACGTCCGGTCGGACGATCGTCGTCGTCCTCGTCGTCGTCGAACCGGTCGCCCGCCGAGGTACGGCGGCGGGCAGGACGGTCGTCGTAGCCCTCGTCGTCATCATCGTGGCGAGCGAGTCGACGTTCCTGCCGCTTGTCGAGACCGAAGAGAGCGACTCCGAGTGCCGGAATCAACAGGCCGAGTGCGAGGGCGATGATCGCGCGTAGTTTGGCTGCCTCGTTGACTCCCTGGCAAGCACCTCTGCCCCATCCGTCCGGCGGGGAGGCCGCCGATCCACACCCGAATACCCCGCCTACGTCACCCTTGGGTACCCACAGAGGTGTGAAGTAGAAGTATGCCGCGAGGCCCAGCAATGGAAGCCCGCACAACAACGCGATCTTGCTGCCTGTCCGCAACGCTGTCACAGTGCGGGTCTCGTATCCATCAGCTGACATGGCGGCGATGCTACCGGCAGCAACGACTGCAGATCTACTGCTCGGTAGATATGATCCGACGAGTTTTGCTGCCGATGGAAGGACCCCGTGGCCAAGCACAAGTCGTTGCCGTACCGTCCGGCTCTCGACGGCCTGCGTGGGGTCGCAGTCGCTGCCGTCGTCGTCTTCCATCTGAACAAGTCCGCCCTTCCTGGCGGATGGCTCGGGGTCGACCTCTTCTTCGTCCTGTCCGGATTCCTGATCACGTCACTGCTGCTGACCGAACACAATCGTTGGGGGCGGATCAGTCTCGGCGGTTTCTGGGCATCCCGAGCTCGCCGGCTCCTGCCGAGCCTGGTCCTCATGCTGTTGGCGGTGCTGACTGCATCCGCGTTCCTGGCCGAGCACGGACGGCGTCCGGCCATCGGTGGGGACGTCCTGGCGGCATTCTTCTACGTCGCCAACTGGCGCTTCCTGCTCGGGGACGAGCAGTACTTCGCGACGATCGCGATGCCCTCACCAGTGCGACACACCTGGTCCTTGTCCATCGAGGAGCAGTTCTACTTCGTCTTTCCGCTGCTGTTGGCGGCGCTCCTGGTCGTGGTCCGGCGGCGGGTCCAACTCGCGGTCGTTCTGGGTGTTCTCGCGACCGCTTCGGCCCTGTGGATGTCGGTCAAGTACGTACCGGGCGTCGACCCGTCCCGGGTCTACTACGGCACCGACACCCGCATCTTCGAGTTGCTGATCGGCGCCGCAGCAGGAGCACTTCTGGGTGCTCACGAGTTCGCGGAACGGACCCGCTGGCGCGTCGACGGCATGATCGAGCGCCTGGCCTGGCCGGCCATCGCACTGTTCGTGTCGAGCTTCTTCCTGGTGGACGAGAACAGTCCCTTCGTCTTCCGCGGTGGGTTGGCCCTGCTGTGCCTGATCGCGGTCGTCCCGATCGTCGCCGCATCGGCGCGGACGAGGAACTCCTTCCAGCGAGTCTTGGGATGGGAGCCTTTGCGTGGTCTCGGCCTGATCAGCTACTCGCTGTACCTGTGGCACTGGCCGGTGATCGTCTTCCTGAACGCGGAGATCGTCGCGAACCCCTGGGTGCGGGCGCTCGCCCAGGTCACGCTCTCCCTCGGCCTGGCGTACGCGACCTGGCGGTTCGTGGAGCAGCCGATCCGACGTGGCGGCTTTCGGGCGCTGGTGCCTGGCCGACCGGCGACCAGCCGCGCCGTCACGATCGCCACCGTGCCGCTCCTGCTGGCCGGGCCGTTTCTCGTCCGGCTCACACCCGCACCGGCGGCGACGGTTCGTAATGTGGATCTGGCTGTCGGGACGTATGTGCCTCTGGAAGAGCGCGCGGTCGTGACCTTGATCGGCAACTCGATCCCGGCGAGTCTGAAACCCGGTTTCGATCCTGCTGAGTATCCGGACTTGGATGCCCGGGACATCACCAGCTTCGGTTGCGACCCGTTCGAAGCAAACCGTTGGCAGACGGACGCCCGGGCAGCAGCATCGTCGGAATGTCGCGAGTGGAAAGAAGGCGGCTGGCTCAAGGAGTTGGGCAAGCAGCATCCGGACTTGGCGGTGTTCTTCATCCCTCAGACCGCGACCAGTGACTGGTCCGATGACGGCAGGAAGGTCGAATTCAACGCAGCCGCCTACGAAGCATGGCTGCGGAAAGAGCTTTCGACGATGCATCGGAAGGTCAAGGAGGTCGACGGAGGCACGTTCGTGGTGACAAACCTTGCTTGTCACCGCCAGACCGACTTCGGCTTCGACCCCGCAATCAAGAACGTCAATGACGACCGTCGGGTGCAGCGAGTCAACCGAATTGTTGCCGATTGGGCGAAGAGCGCCCGGGTTCCGGTCATCGACCAGTACAAGGCGCTGTGCACCGGCGGCTATCACGGATCGGTCAACGGCGTCCCGCTGTACAAAGACACGCTCCACTTCACCCCGGAGAGTGCGCGCATCATGTGGAGTTGGCTGGTGCCCCAGCTCCAGACCGCGTTGCGAAGCAGGGGCTGATCGTGCCGGTGGCGGTGATCCTCGCCGGTGGACTCGGTACCCGGATGCGGCCGCTGACCGACCTGCGGGCCAAACCCGCGCTCCTGGTCGCCGGGACGCCCATCGTCGGTCATCAGTTGCGTTGGTTGGCGTCTGCCGGGATCAGGCGGGTCGTGATCGCGACCTCCTACCGCGCGAAAGACCTGCGCACGGTCCTGGACGACGGCTCGGAGTTCGGGGTAGCGGTCAGTTACGTGCACGAAGCCGAACCTCTCGGGACCGGTGGCGCACTGGCGCTGGCCACCCGAGCGATGGATCCGCACCAGGCTGTCGTCGTCCTCAACGGCGACCAACTCACCGGTCACGACCTCCAAGCGCACCTGCTCGCGTTCGCCAAAGGCGGCGTGGCTGTCACCATTCATGCCCGGCGAGTGGACGATGCACGCGCGTTCGGCCTGTTAAACCTCGACGGTGATCAGGTCCGCGGCTTTCGCGAGAAGCCCACCGAGCCGGTTCCCGGCGTCGTGAATGCCGGCACCTACATCCTGCGGGCAGGTGTCCTGCGCGACGTGCCGAGCGACACCGTGGTGAGCCTCGAACGTGAGGTGTTCCCCCGCCTGATCGCCGACGGTTTTGTCGTCACCGCATACCTGGAGGACGCCTACTGCCTGGACGTCGGCTCCCCCCGTGCGCTCCTTCAGGCCAACCGGGACGCGGTCGCCAGAACCGGTGCCACAGCGCGGGTCGACGGCGTCGTGGCGAGCAGCGCGACCGTCGACGGACACAGTTATGTCGGGACCGGCGCGGCGGTCGGCGCCGACGCGGTCGTCCACGGATCGGTCTTGATGCCCGGATGCGTCATCGGTGACGGCACGAAGATCGAACGCTCCATCGTCGCCCAGACCGCCGTCGTGGCCGAGGGAGTTCGGCTGCAAGACAACGTCATCGGCGAAGGAGCACGGGTCAGCAGCTCCCTCGAACCCGGTGCGGTCGTGCCGACCGGTGCTGTGATCGGTTAGTGCGCCGCCTGGTGCCAGGAATTACCCACGCCGATGCTCACGTCGAGCGGAACGTCCATCTCGATCGCCGCGCCCATCTCACGACGGACGAGATCCTCGACCTGGTCGCGCTCGCCCGGCGCGATCTCCAGCACCAGTTCGTCGTGCACCTGCAGCAGCATCCGTGACTTCAGGTCGGTGTCATCGAGCGCGCGTTGCACACCGAGCATCGCCAACTTCACCACATCGGCGGCCGAACCCTGGATCGGTGCATTGAGCGCCATCCGCTCGGCCATCTCGCGGCGCGGACGGTTGTCGGATGTGAGGTCGGGCAGGTACCGGCGCCGGCCGAGCATCGTCTCGGTGTAACCGACCACCCGGGCATCGTCGACGACCGAGCGCAGGTAGTCGCGCACGCCACCGAACCGCTTGAAGTACTCGTCCATGAGTTCCTTCGCCTCACCGGTGCTGATCGTGAGCTGCTTGGACAGACCGAACGCGGACAACCCGTACGCAAGTCCGTAACTCATCGCCTTCACCTTCGACCTCATCTCCAGGGTTACGTCGGCGGGCTCCACTCCGAAGACGCGTGCTCCGACGAATCGGTGCAGGTCCTCGCCGGTGCGGAAGGCTTCGATGAGCCCCTCATCGCCGGACAGATGCGCCATGATCCGCATCTCGATCTGGGAGTAGTCGGCCGACATCAGCGACTCGTAGCCGTCGCCCACCACGAACACCTCGCGCACCCGGCGGCCGGCCTCGGTGCGGATCGGAATGTTCTGCAGGTTCGGGTCGACCGAGGACAGCCGGCCGGTCGCGGCGACGGTCTGCAGGTAGGTGGTGTGGATGCGTCCGTCGTCGGCGGCCGACTTCATCAGACCCTCGACGGTGACCCGCAGGCGTGACCAGTCGCGGTGCCGCAGCAGTGCTTCCAGGAACGGGTGCTCGGTCTTGGTGTACAGGTCGGTGAGTGCGTCGGCGTCGGTGGTGTAGCCGGTCTTGGTCTTCTTGGTCTTCGGCATGCCCAACTGGTCGAACAAAACGACCTGCAACTGCTTGGGTGAGCCGAGATTGATCTGCTCGCCGCCGATCGCGTCGTACGCGTCCTGCTGCGCCTGCCGCACGCCGTCGGCGTACTCCGATTCCAGCGACTGCATCGCGTCGGCGTCGACCGCAATACCGGTGCGCTCCATCGAGGCCAACACACCGGTCAGCGGAAGCTCCACCTCGCGCAGCAACTGCGCTCCACCGGTGTTGTCGAGTTCGGTCGCCAATGCCTGGGCGAGTTCGGCAACGGCGGCGGCCCGCACCATGGCTTCGTGCGCCTCGGTGTCGGTGCCGCCGAAGTCGAGCATCCCCTGCGCGGCGGGTTCGGCGTCGGCCCGCAGTTCGCGCTTGAGGTAGCGCAGGACGAGGTCGGCGAGGTCGTACGAACGCTGGTCAGGACGCACCAGGTAAGCCGACAGCGCCGTATCGTTGACGATGCCCTCGACCGGCAACCCACTGGCCACGAGTGCCTGCGCCTGCGGCTTGGCGTCGTGCATCACCTTCGGTCGAGCAGCGTCCGAAAGCCATTCCCGCACAGCGATCTCGCCTCGCGGTTCAAGCGTCGCGAGCTCGAGGTAGGCCGCCTTGTGGTCGGCGCTGATCGCGATCGCTTCGGCCTCGCCCGCGCCGCGCGCCCAGCGTCCGATGACCTCGACACCGGCGGTCACCCCGCTGCTGAGGTGCTCCCCGATCCATTCGGCCACCTCACCCGGCGGGAGCACCTGGCCCTCGACATCGACTCCGTCCTCGGCCTCCTCCTGCACAGCTTCGAGCGTGGCGAACAGGCGGTCCCGCAGCACTTTGAACTCCAGGCCGTCGAAGACGGTGTGCACCTCCTGGCGGTCCCACACCTGGCGCTCGAGACCGTCCGGATCGGTGGGCAGCACGACATCGCGCAGCAACTGGTTGAGCCGGCGGTTACGCAGCACCCCGTCGAGGTGGGCCCGGAACGACTCGCCGGCCTTGCCCTTGATCTCGCCCGCATTGGCAACGACGCCGGCGAGGTCGCCGTACAGGCCGATCCATTTGGCCGCCGTCTTCGGACCGACACCCGGGACACCGGGCAGGTTGTCGGACGACTCCCCCACCAGCGCGGCGAGGTCGCTGTAGCGCTCGGGCAGAACTCCGTACTTCTCCTGCACCGCGGCCGGTGTCATGCGAGCAAGTTCCGAGACACCGCGCACCGGGTAGAGCAGGGTGACTTTGTCGTTGACCAACTGCAACGCGTCCCGGTCGCCGGAACAGATCAGCACCTCGTCGAAACCGGCGTCGACCGCCTGGGTCGTGAGGGTGGCGATGATGTCGTCGGCCTCGTAGCCCTCGGACTCGATGTAGGTGATCCGCAGTGCGTCGAGCACCTCACGCAGCAGGGAGACCTGACCCTTGAACTCGTCCGGGGTGGCCGAACGTCCGGCCTTGTACTCGGCGTACTCCTCCACCCGGAAGGTCTTGCGCGAGACGTCGAAGGCCACGCCGACGTGGGTCGGTTCCTCGTCACGCAGGACGTTGATGAGCATCGAGGTGAAGCCGTAGACGGCGTTCGTGTGCTGCCCCGTCGTGGTCGAGAAGTTCTCGGCCGGGAGGGCGAAGAAGGCGCGGTACGCCAAGGAATGTCCGTCCAACAACAACAATCTCTTCACGCATGGCAGCCTAAGCCCCATGACCGACAACCACGCCGCCCCCACCACCTCCTCGATGTCCGACCCGGAGATGGTCGAACTGTTCAACACGATGAACGCCGGAACGCTCGTTGAACGGATGGGGATCGAGTTCCTCGAAGCCTCCCCGCAACGGGTCGTGGCCCGGATGCCGGTGGAGGGAAACACCCAGCCCTACGGCCTGCTGCACGGCGGCGCGAGCGTCGTCCTGGCCGAGACGGTCGGATCGGTGGGCTCGGCCCTGCAAGCCGGCGAAGGACGCGCCGCGGTTGGGCTGGACATCAACGCGACCCATCACCGCGGCGTCCGCAGCGGATTCGTCACCGCCACGGCGACGGCGATCTCGCTCGGCCGCACGGTGGCGTCCTACGACGTCGCGATCACAGACGACGAGGGCCGCCGGGTCTGCACCAGCCGCATCACGTGCATGCTGCGTGACGCGCCGACCAAGGCACAGTGACGCCCTAACAGGGCGAAAGTCCGCAGAACTCGCGGGTCAAGGCGCGGGTTCTGCGGACTTTTGCGTTCAGCCTGCGTTGCGGGCGGTCGCGGTCTTGGTGCGGGCGCGGCCACGGATGGAACGGCGCAGCCGGACGACGGACTGTCCGCCCGCCCGCTCGGCCGCGAGTTCGGGCTCGAGATGGCGACGCAGCGCGGCCACCGAGGTCGATCGCAGGGTGGTCGTGCTGGCGAACCCGAGCCGGGCGAAGAATCGGTTGATGTCACGCTGCGCAGCAGGCACCGCAGCGGTGACGACGCCGGCCCCGATGCTCTCGGCGGCGAGCGGGACGACGGCCAGCAGGGAGCGTGCCACGCCGGTGCGCCGGTGCGCGGGAAGCACGTACATCTGATCGATCCAGACGGACGTCTCGTCACTCATCGAGCTCATCGGGTTGCGCAACAGCACCAGGTAGCCGGTGGCCTCGGTCCCGTTGTGCGCCAAGAAGATTCGCACGTCCTTGTGCTCGACGGCGTCCCGCAGCCGGCCGTCGCGAACCATCCGGGCAGCCCATTCACGGGTCTGCCCGGCAGACACCCGGTAGTCGATCCACAACTGCTCGAGGTCCACCAGGTCGGCCGAGCCAGGACGCACCGCACGCACGGACGAACGCGCCACTTCGTGTCTTCTCCGGATCGTTGAGGGTTCACCTTCCGACCGGAACAGTACGCCTGTTCAGTTCGGCGTGGAACAAGAATCCGACAGATTGCTCCCGTCGGACTACCGTTACCGCTCGTGAGCGCAGTCTTTCCTGGCCTCGGCACGGTCATCAACGTCGCGACGGTCGTCATCGGTGCCGTGTTGGGGATGCTTGTGGGGCACCGGCTTTCCGAACACACCCGCTCCGTGGTCACCGACTGTCTCGGCCTGGTCACTCTGCTGACGGCAGGTCTGAACGCGATGATGGTGACGGACATCGGCCTGACCGATGCCGTCGGCAGCGGTGCTCCCCTGATGATCGTGCTCGGGGCGTTGCTCATCGGCGGGATCGCGGGCAGCATCCTGCGGATCGAGGACCGACTGGAATCGGTGGCCGGGCGCATCCAGTCCCGGATCGCCGGCCGGATGCCGAAGGAGCAGATCGACGCCGATGCCGGCTCGGCTCGCGAGCGCTTCATCGAGGGCTGGATGACCGCGTCCCTGTTGTTCTGCGTCGGGCCACTCACCATCCTCGGTTCCCTGAACGACGGACTCGGACGCGGCATCGACCAACTCGTGCTGAAGTCCGTCCTGGACGGTTTCGCGGCGATGGCCTTCGCGTCGACCTTCGGCATCGGCGTCCTGATGTCGGCGGTCTCGGTGGCGATCGTCCAGGGAGGACTCACGCTCGCCGGGTTCCTTCTCGGCTCCGTGCTGCCCGACCCCCATATCGCAGCACTGACAGCCACCGGTGGGGTCATGTTGATCGCGATCGGCTTGCGGCTGTTGAACATCCGTCAGATCGCGGTCGGAGACATGCTGCCGGCGTTGATCGTCGCTCCCCTGTTGACCCAACTCGTCATCGCGCTGCGTTGACGAATGCGAAAGTCCGCGGAACCGGCGACCCGACGTCGTGGTTCCGCGGACTTTCGCATCGAGTGGGTCAGTCGGCGCCCAGGTAGGCAGCCTTCACCGCGGGGTCGGCGGCGAGCTCGGCGCCGGCGCCCTCGCGGGTGATGTAGCCAGTTTCGAGCACGTACGCCCGGTGGGCGATCTTGAGCGCCTGGTTGGCGTTCTGCTCCACGACCAGCACCGTGGTGCCCTGGCTGTTGACTTCCTTGATGATGTTGAAGATCTGCTTGATGTACTGCGGGGCGAGGCCCATCGAGGGTTCGTCGAGCAGCAGCAGCTTCGGACGGGCCATCAGCGCGCGGCCGATGGCGAGCATCTGCTGCTCGCCACCGGACATCGTGCCGCCGGCCTGCTTCTCGCGCTCCTTCAACCGCGGGAACAACGTGAAGACCCGTTCGAGGTCCTGGTCGTACTCCTTCTGGTTCTTCTTGCGCGCGTACGCACCCATGTCGAGGTTGTCCAGCACGGTCATCGCCGGGAACACACCGCGCCCTTCGGGGGTGAGAGACATGCCGAGGCCGACCCGGGAGTGACCGGGGACCTTGGTGATGTCCTTGCCGTCGAAGGTGATCGAGCCGGACGAGGAGTTGAGCAAGCCGGCGATGGCACGCATCGTCGTCGTCTTACCGGCACCGTTGGCGCCGATCAGCGACACGATCTCGCCCTCGTTCACGTCGATCGAGATGCCGTGCAGCGCCTGGATCCTGCCGTAGTGGACCCCGAGGTCCTTGATCTCAAGCAACGCCATCTTCGTCGTCCTCCACTCCCAGGTACGCAGCGATGACGGCCGGGTCGGCCTGGATCGCCTTCGGTACGTCATCGGCGATCTTCTTGCCGAACTCCAGCACCACGATGCGGTCACAGACACCCATGACCAGCTTCATGTCGTGCTCGATGAGCAGCACCGTGTAACCCTCGTCCCGAATGGTGCGGATGAGCTCCATGAGCTCTTCCTTCTCCGCCGGGTTGAAGCCCGCGGCCGGCTCGTCGAGACACAGCAGCTTCGGCTCGGTCGCCAGGGCGCGCGCAATCTCCAGACGGCGTTGGTAGCCGTAGGGAAGGTTGCGCGACAGTTCCTGGGCCTTGTCCGCAATGCCGACGAACTCCAGCAGCGCCATGCCGTGCTCGATCGCCGACTTCTCCTCACGGATGTGCCGTGGCGAACGCACGAGTGCGCCGAAGACGCTGGTCTTGTGCCGGGCGTCCAGACCGACGACGACATTCTCCAGAGCGGTCATCTCACCGAACAGGCGGATGTTCTGGAAAGTGCGGGCGAAGCCGGCGCGGGTGATCGCGTTCTTCTTCAGACCAAGCACCGACTTGCCCTCGAGCAACACACCTCCGCTCGCCGGCTTGTAGACACCCGTCATGGCGTTGAAGCAGGTCGTCTTTCCGGCACCGTTCGGGCCGATCAGACCGAGGATCTCGCCGCGCTTGATGTCGAACGAGACGCTGTCGAGGGCGGTCAGACCACCGAACTTGACCGTCAGGTTGTCGATCTCGACCAGCTTCTCGCCGACCTCGACCGCGATCGTGCGGTCGAGCTCGACGATCTGTGCCGCCTCCGAATCCGGCGGCGGCGGGGGCGCCGGGTGCGCGTCCTCGTCCAGCAGATCGTGCTCGTTCTCCGGTTCGCCCTTGCCCAGACCGAGGTGGCCGGGCGTGTACGTCTGGCGTTCGGGACCGTCGCCGGGCTCGCCGCCGATCACGTTGTGGGTGTTCTCGCTCACGAGGTGGCCTCCTGCTCTGTGCCGTGTCCTGGGTCCCGGCGCAACCGTGCCGCTACGCGCTTGGCCTTCTTGCCGTACGCGAGCAGGTGGTTACGGGCACCGAACAGACCCTGCGGTCGGAAGATCATGATCAGCACCAGCAGGATGCCGAACACGAGGTACTTCTGCTCCGCGATGAAGATGAATCGAATCGGCAAGTAAGACACCAGGATTCCACCCAGGACCGCTCCGAACTTGTTACCGGCACCGCCCATGACGACAGCCGCGATGAACAACATGGAGGTCGCCACATCGAACTTCTGGTTGTTCACGAAGCCGACCTGACCGGCGAAGATCGCACCGGACAGACCACCGAGCGCCGCGCCGAGACAGAACGCCCACATCTTGAACTTGAAGGTCGGCACGCCCATCACCTCGGCGGCGTCCTCGTCCTCACGGATGGCGATCCAGGCACGACCCACGCGCGAGCGCTCGAGGTTGCCCAGCAGCAGCATCACGATGATGATCACCGTCAGGATCAGCCAGTACCAAGCGGTTCCGTTGCTCTGGACGAAGATCGGCACGCCTTTGTCATCGGTGCCCGGGGGGCGACCGATGCTCTGGAAGCCGGTATTGCCCTTCAGCGCCGGGATGATCGTCGCCAGCAGGCGGATGATCTCTCCGAAGCCGAGGGTCACGATCGCCAGGTAGTCACCGCGCAGGCGCAGCGTCGGGATGCCGATCAACATGCCGACGATGCCGGTCACGATCATCGCCAGCGGCAAAGTGGCCAGGTAAGGGATCTTCACCATGGTGGAGTCCGGGCTGGTCCACAGCGCCGCGACGTACGACCCGACCGCGAAGAAGCCGATGTACCCCAGGTCGAGCAGACCGGCCTGACCGACCACGACGTTGAGGCCGAGCGCGACGAGCGCGAACCGGGCCGCGTCGAAGCAGGCCAGCGGGAAGTTGTAACCGGCGCTCTCGGTGGACAGCAGCGGCGGATTGAGGATCGGTAGCAGGTAGAGCAGCGCTACTGCGACCGCGAGGACGCACCACTGCTGCCAGCGCTCCAGACCGTTCCACCAGCGGGACAGCCCCTCGAAGCGAGTCGGTTTGCGGGTCTCTTCCGATTGCTCGTCGGCCTTGGCCTGGGACGCGGCTGCGTCCGGGATCGGGGTGCTCATCGGGGTCCTCGCAACGTATCGGAGCGACGCAGAAGCGTAGAACTTCGTGGAGTGATTCTCATGCGCGTACCTTCCCCAGGTTGGATCCGAGGATGCCGTCGGGGCGAACCATCAGCACCATGATCAGGATGACGAACGAGACGACGTCGATCCACTGAGCACTACCCAGGAGCCACGCGCCGTAGTTGCCGATGACGCCGAGCAGCAGACCACCGAGCAGCGCTCCACGGATGTTGCCGATACCACCGAGCACGGCGGCGGTGAAGGCCTTGATGCCGAGGATGAATCCGCCGTTGTACTGGACGCCGGCGGGCACCTTCATCACGTAGAACAGTGCGGCTGCGCCGGCGAGGGCACCACCGATGACGAACGTGATCATGATGATGCGCTCGCGGTTGACGCCCATGAGGGTTGCGGTGTCGGGATCCTGCGCAACGGCACGCACGCCACGTCCGACGCGCGTGTGCCGGATCAGCTGGTCGACCGCAACCATCATCAGCACCGCTGCGCCGACGATGATCAGCGACGACAGCGGGATGGTGGAGCCGAAGACTTCGAAGATCGCCTCGTCCTTGAACATCGTCACCGAGGGCTCCGCGACGGCGCCGCGCCACCAGAAGAACGCGTATTGGATGACGAAGGACATGCCGATCGCGGTGATCAGGAAGACCAGGCGGGGGGCGTTGCGGGCCCGCAACGGTTTGTAAGCGATGCGTTCGACCGCGAGCGCGACCAGCGCGGAGACCACCATCGCGATGACCAACGCAAGCAGCAGGTTGCCGATGATGGCCGGCCATCCCAGATTGGGGACGGACGCTCCGAAGCCGAGCGCGGTGAGGGTAAACACCACCGCGTAGGCGCCGGCGATGAAGACCTCGGAGTGGGCGAAGTTGATCAGGTTCAGCACGCCGTACACCAGGGTGTAGCCCAGGGCGACCAGCGCGTAGATGGCGCCGAAGGTGAGGCCGTCGAAGGTGGCGTTCCAGAAGTTGTCGGCCAGTTCCTGCCAGTGGAAGCTGATCCAGGTGTTCTCGTCGGCGGACGCGAGCGCGGACAGCGCGGGCACCACCGAATGGAGGGCTGTCATGCAAGCCTCATTTCATGAAACCGGGCGAGGGCCCGTCCGCGGTTGCAGACAAGCCCTCGCTCGTTGGTGGATTCGGACCGATCTCGAAATCAGTCCAGCTTGCCGACAGAAACGATCTTGCCGCCGTCGACCTTGTAGCCGTAGACGGCCAGGTCGGACAGCTCACCCTTGTCGTCCCACTTGATCTTCTTGCTCAGGCCCTGACCGTCGTAGGTCTTGACGAAGTTGAGCAGCTTGGGACGGTCGGTGTTGCCCTTCTGCAGACCGGCCAGCAGGATCGCCGCCGCGTCGTAGGACTCGACCGAGTACGTACCGGGGGCCGCGTTGGCGACACCCTTGTACGCCGAGGCGAACTCGGGGATCAGTTCACCGGGGATGCAGGGGCAGGTGAAGTAGGCGTTCTTGCTCGAGTCACCGGACAACTTGATGAACTGGTCGTCCTTGACGCCATCGGGTCCGATGAAGGCACCCTTGAAGCCCTTGGCGACGAGCTGCTGGTTCAGCGGCGCACCCTCGGCGTAGTAGCCGGCGTAGAAGATCGCGTCAGCCTTGGAGTTGACGATCTTCTGGACGGTGGAGCTGAAGTCCTTCTGCTTGGTGGTGACCTTGTCCTCACCGGCGAGCAGCTTCTTCTCGGTGAGCGCCTTCTTGGCGGTGCCACCCAGGCCGATGCCGTAGTCGGAGTCGTCCATGACCAGGTAGACCTTCTTGGCGCCGAGCTTCTCGGCCAGGATGGCCGCAGCCGGACCCTGGACGTTGTCGTTGCCCAGGCCACGGAAGAAGGTCTTCCAGCCGTTGCCCGTCAGTCCCGGGTTGGTCGCCGACGGGGTGATGTGGACGAGGCCCGCCTGCTCGAAGATCGCGCCGGTGGCCTTGCTCTCACCCGAGAAGGGCAGACCGATGACACCGACGATGTTCTTGTCGCCGACGGCCTGGGTGACCGGGCCGGTGGCCTTGGTGGGGTCGCCCTCGGTGTCGTACTTCTTGAACTGCACCTGGCAGTCCTTGTTCGACTTGTTGTGCTCGTTGATCGCGAGCTGGACGCCGTTGTACTCGTTGATGCCGAGCTGGGCGTTGTCGCCGGTCATCGCACCGATGAAGGCGATCGTGGTGCCGGCGGCGCACTTGGCCTTGCCGTCACCGGCAGCCTTCAGCGCGTCCTTCGGAACGTCGATGCTGGTCTGGGCCTGAAGGGTCTTCAGACCCTCGGCGCCACCGCCACCGCCGCCCTCGTTGCCGCCTTCCTCGTTGGCGCAACCGGCGATGGTCAGGGACAAAGCGGCGAGAGCCGCCGCAGTCTTCAGAGTCCGGGACACAGTGAAGTCCTCCATAGGTCATGCGAGTGCCACCGCGGCACGTGCGCTGATCGCCCGCCGTCCGCACGGGAATCGCGCGCCTGTCGGGCGTTCGGAACACTAATGCGGTGCGACACGGGCCGCACCGGGATCAGCGGAATGAAGCCTGTTCGTTACCAAGCGTCCGGAGCGAAGCCGCAGTGGGACGGATGCCCGGAACGGCTTCGTCAGCGCTTGGGCTGCGCGGCGCCGGCGACGACGGCGTCCGCCACCTCACGCATGCCGAGACGACGGTCCATGGCGGCCTTCTGGATCCACCGGAAGGCCTCGGCCTCGTCGAGATCGAGCGACTTCATCAGCACGCCCTTGGCCTTGTCCACAGCCTTGCGGGTCTCCAACCGCTCGAACAGGTCGGCGACCTCGGACTCCAGCGCCTTGCGCTCGGCCCAACGGCCGGCCGCGACGGTGATCGCCGGGCGCAGGTCGTCCGCGGTGAACGGTTTGAGCACGTAGGCCATGACGCCGGCTTCCGAGGCCCGCTCGACGAGCTCCTTGTCGCTGAACGCGGTCAGCATCACGACCGGCGCCAGTCCTGCGCCGCCGATCTCCTGTGCAGCGCTGATGCCGTCCAGGCGTGGCATCTTCACGTCCATCACGACGAGGTCCGGGCGCAGTTCGCCGACCAACTCCACGGCCTTGCGACCGTCGCCGGCCTCGCCGATGACGTCGTGTCCGGCCTCCCGCAACATCTCCACCAGATCCAGCCGGATGATCGCTTCGTCCTCGGCGACCACGATGCGCAGCGGGGCGGACACGCCGGCAGGAACGGCGGCAGTTTCAGGCATGGGGCCAGGGTATCGAGGCCGAGCCCCCGGCTCGACCCGGAAGGGATCGGGGCAGCTGTGAGATCCGTCGCGGATCGGCGTGAACTCAGCCCCGCAGGTGGGCCACGTTGGCCCAGCCCGGGTCGTCCTCGATGTGGGTCTCCACCCGACCCGGACGGCCGGACGCCGCAGCCTCCAGTTGCGCTGCACCGGTCCGGGTCGAGTCGACGTAGAAGTGGTACTGGCACCGGGATCCGGCCATGACGATCGCGACCAGCTCACCTTGGCCCTCGAGCCGCTCCGACAGGTGATCACGGAACGCCATCAGGTCACGCTGCACCGTTTCGTCGGGCAGACCTTCGGCGTCGCCGGTGTAGGTCACGCTGATCGTCACGCTCTGGTCGAGCGTGGGTGCGGACGCGGCCGCGAGCGGCACGCGGGCGAGCACCCGCACCGGTCCGATCTGGCTGACGCCTTCCAGCGCCACCCAGGAGTTGGCGCCCTCGAACTCCTGCGCCATGTCCCGCACGACAGCGCGCAGACCGGAGAGGCCGAAACCGTCCATCGGTGGAACGAGGCTCGGGTGAAGTTCGCCGATCCAGGTCTCGGTCATCGTCTCCCCCACGGCGGCGTCGACCGCCAGGAAGCAGAACGTGGTTCGCCCTTGCTCCCCCAGTTCCTCAAGACGAGGGTGGTGTACCTGGACGTCGACACGAGTACCCGAACGTCGCACGCCGACCCGGGTCTCGTTCAATGCGAGCTCGATCGAGTCCAGTTTCAGGACGGCGTCGGACAGATCGAGCATGGGCGGACGCGCGTCGGCGTACGACCAGAACACGTCCGACTCCGGTGCGCCTTCCAGCCATCGTCGTGCCGTCGAACGCAACGCGGGGTCGCCGTCGGCGGTCACGACGAGCTTGTGCACGGACTCGTCGCCCTTCGCGAACTCCCAGGACAGTTCGCCGGCGACGGCTTCGACCTGGCCGGTCATGTCGGCGACGATGCGCCCGGGGTCGCCCTCGGCGAGGGCGCTGCTGCTGCGCGCCATTCCTTCGTCGGTCCACCATGCCCAGAAGCGAGCGATCGCCTCAGCCTGTCGCGCGGTCTGGCGTGCCGCCTGGTTGTCGCGACCCTTGCCGCGTCCGCCGAAGAGTCCCACGAGCGTCCTTCCGTTCGGTCGACTCAACGCTAGCCGAGCGCGGCGGCGGACTGTCGGCGGACACAGGAAGGCCCGCGAACGCCCAGGGGGGTCGACGTTCGCGGGCCGGTCTGTGGGGCTGCCGGATCAGGCAGCCGGCTGCTGCTGGCTCTGCTTCTGGGCCATCGCGGAGAGCGCCAGACGAAGTCGGTCGGCATTGTCCTCACCGACGGTGAGTTCGCCCTCGGGCGTGAGGTCGGCGTTGAAGACCAGGTTGATCTGGTCCACGACGTCGGCCTTGACATGCGTGAGCACCTCGGCCAATGCCTGGGTCGCCTGCGCGGCGCCGCTCCAGCCGTAGCCCACCAGGGCGATCGGCTTGGCGTGCCACTCGGCGTACAGGAAGTCGATCGCGTTCTTGATCGACGCCGGGAAGCTCTTGTTGTACTGCGGGGTGACGACGACGAGCGCGTCGAGGCCGGAAACCTGCTCGGCCCATTCCTTGGTGTGCGGCAGCGCGTAGTTGCCGTTCGCCGGCATGTCGACCTCGTCCAGGAAGGGCAGCGCGATCTGCGACAGGTCGAGCAGCTCGACCTCCCACTCCCCTGCCGGGACGACCGAATCCACCCAGGCAGCAACCTTCGGACCGATGCGGGCCGGACGGGTGCTGGAGACGACGATGCCGAGCTTCTTCATGGACGTGTCAACGACTTCGTCGGCCGGCATCTTCCGTGAGGCGTCGGTGGTTTACATCACGTCGAGGTGATCATCTCAGGCGGTTCCGTGTCGCCTTCCGGCGGCGGGGTTTTCGTTTGCCTCGGTCATCAAACGGGCTTTGGACCGGGGTGGACACGAATCGGGGCGAACCCCCATGGGATTCGCCCCGATTCGAGAAGTGCCGGGAGCGGGACTTGAACCCGCACGCCCTTTCGAGCAACGCATTTTGAGTGCGCCGTGTCTGCCATTCCACCACCCCGGCAGTGGACCGCCGCGCCACTATACGTCAGTGGCGCGACCGCTCACGAATCGGTTTCGCCCTCCTGGTGGAAGCCGTACGCCGGAGCCACGCCGTTCTTGGCGTCGCCGATCTTGTGCACGCGAATCGCGTTGGTGGAGCCGGGGATTCCGGGCGGAGAACCGGCGACGATGATCACCAGGTCGCCTTCCTCGCAGTACCCGTCGGCGATCAGGGTCTCGTCGACCTGCATCGCCATCTGGTCGGTGTGCACGACGGCCGGCACCAGGAAGGTCTCGACGCCCCAGACGAGCGCGAGTTCCGAGCGGGTCAGCTGCACCGGGGTGAACGCCAGGATCGGGATCTCGTTGCGCAGCCGGGCCAGTCGCTTGGTGGACCCGCCGGTGGTGGTGAAGGTGACCAGATACTTCACGTCCAGTTGGTTGCCGATATCGGAAGCCGCCTTGCAGACCGCGCCACCCATCGTCTGGACGATGCCGTCCGGCAGCGTCGGGATGCGGTCGAAACCGTTCGTCTCGGTGCTCTCGATGATGCGAGCCATCGTCTTGACCGCCTCGACCGGCCACGCTCCCATCGAGGTCTCCCCCGAGAGCATGATCGCGTCGGCGCCGTCGAGCACAGCATTGGCACAGTCGCTGGCCTCGGCGCGGGTCGGGCGGTGATTCTCGATCATCGACTCCAGCACCTGGGTCGCGACGATGACCGGCTTGGACGCCATCCGGGACAACTCGACCGCGCGCTTCTGCACGATCGGCACGTCCTCCAGCGGCAACTCGACACCGAGGTCACCACGCGCCACCATCACACCGTCGAAGGCGTCGATGATGGCCTCGAGGTTCTCGACCGCCTGCGGCTTCTCGATCTTCGCGACGACCGGGCGGGTCTCACCCTCCTCGTCCATGATCTCGTGCACGCGGTCGATGTCGCAGGCGTCCCGCACGAACGACAGCGCGATGATGTCGCAGCCCTGGCGCAACGCCCAGCGCAGGTCGTCCTCGTCCTTCTCCGACAGCGCGGGCACACTCACCGCTACGCCGGGAAGGTTGATGCCCTTGTTGTTGGAGATCCTTCCGCCCTCGACGACGGTGGTCACCACGTCGGTGTCGGTCACCTCGATCGCGCGCAGCTCGATCTTGCCGTCGTCGATCAGGATGCGGTCGCCGGCTTCGACATCGCCGGGCAGGCCCTTGTAGGTCGTGGACACCCGTTCCTGATCACCGTCGACGTCGTCCACGGTGATCGTGAAGGTGTCGCCCTTCTCGACCGTGATCGGGCCGCCGGAGAAGCGTGCGGTGCGGATCTTCGGGCCTTGCAGGTCGGCGAGGATCGCGACCGCGTGACCTTCGGCGTCACTCGCCTCGCGCACCCAGGTGTACATCTGGGCGTGGTCCTCGTGGCTGCCGTGCGACAGGTTCAATCGCGCGACGTCGAGGCCGGCGTGGACGAGTTCGGTGAGCTTCTCGGGAGTGGCGACTGCAGGACCCATGGTGGCGACGATCTTCGCTCTGCGCATGACGCAAACCTAGCGATTGTTCGAACAAACCACGATTTACGCTCAGTGACCGGAAAGTAGCTTTTCCGGTTTGACAACGGACCAGGGGATGCCCGGCGGATCGTGTCCACCGGGCATCCCCGTCTCGCTGCTGGGTGACCGGGATCAGACGGTCAACGGCCGGTCCATGGGACCGATCGGCGCGGGCAGTTCCGATGTGCCGGAGAGGAATTCGTCGACCCCTCGCGCTGCCGACCGGCCTTCCGCGATCGCCCACACGATGAGCGACTGCCCGCGTCCGGCGTCACCGCAGACGAACACGCCGGGTGTGGTGGTCTCGAAGCGCTTGTCCCGCAAGACATTCGAGCGCTCGTCCTTCTCCACGCCCAACTGTTCGAGCAGACCTTCGCCCTCGGGTCCGAGGAAGCCCATCGCAAGGAGCACCAGATCGGCGGGCAGTTCCTTCTCCGAACCGGGCACCTCCTCGAAGCCGTTGTCGCCCTGGCGGACCTCGGCCAGACGCAACGCCTTCACATTGCCGTTGCCGTCGTCCACGAGTTCCTTGGTGGAGACCGCGTAGACGCGCTCGCCGCCCTCCTCGTGCGCGCTCGCCACGCGGTAGAGCATCGGGTAGGTCGGCCACGGGTGGTTCTGCGCGCGGTCCTCCCCCGGCTTCGGCATGATCTCCAGCGAGGTGACCGACTTCGCACCGTGGCGGTGCGAGGTGCCGATGCAGTCGGCACCGGTGTCACCGCCACCGATCACGATGACGTGCTTGTCGGTCGCGGTGATCTGGCCCTCGACATCCTCGCCGAGCGCCTGACGGTTGGCCTGGGGCAGGAAGTCCATCGCCTGGTGGATGCCGTTCAGTTCACGTCCGGTGACCGGCAGGTCACGCGGAACGGTCGCACCCACGGCGAGGACGACGGCGTCGTAGCGCTGGCGCAGTTGTTCACCGGTGATGTCCTTACCGACCTCCACGCCGCAGCGGAAGCGGGTGCCCTCGGCCTCCATCTGCGCGATGCGGCGGTCGAGCACCGACTTCTCCATCTTGAACTCGGGGATGCCGTACCGCAGCAGTCCACCCGGCTTGTCCGCACGCTCGTAGACCGCGACGGTGTGGCCGGCCCGGGTGAGTTGCTGGGCGGCGGCCAGACCGGCCGGACCCGACCCGACGACAGCGACCGTCTTGCCGGTCAGCCGGTTCGGGATCTGCGGCTCCACGACGCCGTCCTCGAACGCCTTCTCGATCGTGGTGACCTCGATCTGCTTGATCGTCACCGCGGGCTGGCTGATACCGAGCACACAGGCGGTCTCGCACGGCGCCGGGCACAACCGTCCGGTGAACTCCGGGAAGTTGTTGGTGGCGTGCAGCCGCTCGATGCCGTCCTTCCAGTCGCCGCGGTAGGCCAGGTCGTTCCACTCCGGGATGAGGTTGCCGAGCGGACAACCGCTGTGGCAGAACGGGATTCCGCAGTCCATGCAGCGGCTGGCCTGCCGCTGCACCTGGGCGAGTTCCTGTTCCTCGTAGACCTCTTTCCAGTCCTTGATGCGCACCGGCACCGGACGGCGAGCGGGCAGTTCGCGCTCGCGGTGCTTCAGAAATCCGCGCGGGTCAGCCACCGGACACCTCCATGATTCGTCCCCAGACCTCGGTTCCGTCGAGGTCGAGGCCCTCGGTCTGAGCCTTCTCTCGCACGTCGATGACGCGCTGGTAGTCGCGCGGCAGCACCAGCGAGAACCGCTGGTAAGCCGCGTCCAGGTCGTTCAGCAACTTCACGGCCACCGTCGATTCGGTCCATTCGGCGTGGTCGCGCAGCAACTTCTCCACGAGCGGCTTGTCGCGCTCGCGCACCTCGACGACGTCGACCAGTTCGGGATTCACCTGCGATGCGTCCAAGTCGAGCACGAACGCCAGGCCACCGGACATGCCGGCGCCGAAGTTGCGTCCGGTCGGTCCGAGCACCATCACCGTGCCACCGGTCATGTACTCACACCCGTGGTCACCGACGCCCTCGACCACTGCCGTGGCGCCGGAGTTACGGACGCAGAAGCGTTCGCCGACGACGCCGCGCAGGAAGATCTCACCGGACGTCGCGCCGTACCCGATCACGTTGCCGGCGATCGCGTTCGCCTCGGCGACCAGCGAGGCCTCGGGCAGGGGGCGGACGACGACGCGTCCACCCGAGATGCCCTTGCCGACGTAGTCGTTGGCTTCGCCGAACATCCGCAACGTGACACCCACCGGCAGGAAGGCGCCGAGAGACTGGCCGGCCGATCCACGCAGCGACACGTCGATCGTGCCGTCGGGCAGTCCCTGCGGGTAACGCTTGGTGACCTCGTGACCGAGCATCGTGCCGACCGTACGGTTCACGTTCGTGATCGGCAGATCGATCCGCACCGGCTCCTTGCGCTCCAGCGCGTCCGCGCTCATCTCGATGAGCTTCTGGTCGAGCGCCTTGTCCAGACCGTGGTCCTGCACCGTGACGCAGCGGCGTGGGGCGTCGGCGGGTACGTCCACCTGGGCGAGGATCGGTGACAGGTCGAGACCGGCCGCCTTCCAGTGGTTGATCGCCTTGACCGTGTCGAGCATCTCGGAGTGCCCGATCGCTTCGTCGAGGGTCCGGAAGCCCAACTGCGCGAGCAGTTCTCGCACTTCTTCGGCGATGTACTCGAAGAAGGTCTCGACGAACTCCGGCTTGCCACTGAACCGCGCGCGCAATTCGGGGTTCTGGGTGGCTACACCCACGGGGCAGGTGTCGAGGTGGCAGACGCGCATCATGATGCAGCCGCTGACCACGAGCGGAGCGGTGGCGAAACCGTACTCCTCGGCGCCGAGCAGTGCCGCGATGACGACGTCCCGCCCGGTCTTGAGCTGGCCATCGGCCTGCACCACGATCCGGTCGCGCAGGTTGTTCAGCAACAGCGTCTGCTGCGTCTCGGCCAGGCCGAGTTCCCACGGCCCACCCGCGTGCTTCAGCGAGGTCAACGGCGCAGCACCCGTTCCACCGTCATGGCCCGAGACCAGGACGACGTCCGCGTGCGCCTTGCTGACACCGGCCGCGACCGTACCGACGCCGGTCTCGGCGACGAGCTTGACGTGCACCCGTGCCGAGGGGTTGGCGTTCTTCAGGTCGTGGATCAGCTGGGCCAGATCCTCGATCGAGTAGATGTCGTGGTGCGGCGGCGGCGAGATCAGGCCGACACCGGGCGTGGAGTGACGGGTCTTGGCCACCCACGGGTACACCTTGTTGCCGGGCAGCTGCCCGCCCTCACCGGGCTTGGCGCCCTGCGCCATCTTGATCTGGATGTCGTCGGACTCGGTCAGGTACAACGAGGTGACGCCGAACCGGCCGGACGCGACCTGCTTGATCGACGAACGCCGCTTGGGGTCCATCAACCGCTCGGGGTCCTCGCCGCCTTCACCGGTGTTGGAGCGGGCGCCGATGTTGTTCATCGCGATCGCGAGCGTCTCGTGCGCCTCGCGGCTGATCGAGCCGTAGCTCATCGCACCGGTGGAGAACCGCTTCACGATCTCGCTGACCGGCTCGACCTCCTCGATCGGGATCGAGGGACGGTCGGTCCTGAACTTGAACAACCCGCGCAGCGTCATCAGGCGCTCGGCCTGGTCGTCGACGCGCTGCGTGTACTGCTTGAAGATGTCGTACCGGCGTTGCCGTGTGGAGTGCTGCAGTCGGAAGACGGTCTCGGGGTCGAACAGGTGCGGCGGTCCTTCGCGGCGCCACTGGTACTCACCGCCCACCTCGAGGCTGCGGTGCGCCTGGTGCTGGCCGCTGGCCGGGTATGCCGTGGCGTGACGTGCGACGACCTCCTTCGCGATCGCGTCCAGGCCGATGCCACCGAGGCGTGAGGTGGTGCCGGTGAAGTGGTCGTCGATGAGTTCCTTCGACAGACCGATCGCTTCGAACACCTGCGCGCCGCGGTAGGAGGCGACGGTGGAGATACCCATCTTCGACATCACCTTCAGCAGGCCCTTGCCGAGTGCCTTGATGAGGTTGCGGACGGCCTCCTCGGGGGTGACGCCCTCGATCTCGCCGCTGCGGACGAGGTCCTCGACGGTCTCCATCGCCAGGTAGGGGTTGACGGCGGCTGCGCCGTAGCCGACCAGCAGTGCGACGTGGTGCACCTCGCGGACGTCACCGGCCTCGACGACGAGGCCGACCTTCGTGCGGGTGTGTTCGCGGATCAGGTGGTGGTGCACGGTCGAGGTGAGCAGCAGCGACGGGATCGGCGCGAAGTCGGCGTTGCTGTCGCGGTCGGACAAGACGATGAACCGGTACCCGTCGGCGATCGCTTCGCTGACCTCGGTGCAGATGCCGCGCAGACGAGCGCGCAGTGCCGTGACGCCCCCTGGGCGTCGAACGTGCCGCGGACGACGTAGGTCGCGAAACCCGGGAAGTTGCCGTCCGCATTGATGTGCCGGATCTTGGCCAGTTCGTCGTTGTCGATCACCGGGAACGGCAGTTCCACCTGACGGGCGTGCTGCGGCACGGCCTCGAGCAGATTGCCCTCGGGCCCCATGAAGCCGCCGAGCGAGGTGACCAGTTCTTCACGGATGGAGTCCAGCGGCGGGTTGGTGACCTGCGCGAACAGCTGGGTGAAGTAGTCGAAGATCATCCGCGGACGGTCCGACAGCACAGCGATCGGGGTGTCGGTGCCCATCGAGCCGAGCGCCTCGCCCTTGCCGGCCGCCATCGGGCGCAGCAGGATGCGGATCTCCTCGTGCGTGTAACCGAAGGTCTGCTGCCGACGGAGCACGGATTTCGGTGAGTGCCAGACGTGTTCGCGCTCCGGCAGGTCCTTGAAGTGGATCAGACCGCCGTGCAGCCACTCCTGGTACGGATGCTCCTGGGCCAGTTGCTGCTTGACCTCCTCGTCGCCGATGAGGCGACCGGCCGCGGTGTCGACCAGGAACATTTTGCCCGGCTGCAGGCGTCCCTTGCGGACGACCTTGGCCGGATCGAGGTCGAGCACACCGGCTTCGGACGCGAGCACGACCAGGCCGTCGTCGGTCACCGAGTAGCGGCCCGGACGCAGACCGTTCCGGTCCAGGACCGCGCCCACCAGGGTGCCGTCGGTGAATGCGACGCAGGCCGGGCCGTCCCACGGCTCCATCAGGGCCGAGTGGTACTCGTAGAACGCGCGGCGCTCGGGGTCCATCGTGGCGTGGTTCTCCCAGGCCTCCGGGATCATCATCAGCACGGCGTGGGGCAGGCTGCGCCCGCCGAGGTGCAGCAGTTCCAGCACCTCGTCGAAGGACGCGGAGTCGGAAACCTCGCCCGCACAGATCGGGAACAGCCGCTCCATGTCGCCGCCGAACAGCTCACTGCGCAAAGTGGATTCGCGCGAGTGCATCCAGTTGCGGTTACCACGGACGGTGTTGATCTCGCCGTTGTGGGCAATCAATCGGTACGGGTGGGCGAGCGGCCAGGCCGGGAAGGTGTTGGTCGAGAATCGCGAGTGGACGAGCGCGAGTTCGGAGCTGAACCGCTCGTCGGACAGGTCCGGGTAGAAACGACCGAGCTGCTCGGTGGTGAGCATGCCCTTGTAGGTGATCGTCCGGCTGGACAGCGACGGGAAGTAGACCTCGGTCTCACGCTCGATCCGCTTGCGCAGCGCGAAGGCGCGACGCTCCAGGTCGAGTCCGCCCACTCCGTCCTCGGTGCCGGCGACCGCGACCTGGCGGAACACCGGCATCACGTCACGCGCGGCCTGACCGATCATCGAATCGTCGGTCGGCACGTCACGCCACCCGAGCACCCGCAGGTTCTCCTCGGCAGCGATCTGGTCGATGCGCTCACCGATGTGCCACTGCGCGTCGGCGTCCTGCGGCAGGAAGGCAATACCGATCGCGTACTCACCCTTGGTGGGGAGCTCGAACTCGCAGACGCCGCGGAAGAAGTCGTCGGGGATCTGGGTCAGGATGCCCGCGCCGTCACCGACGGTCGGGTCGGCGCCGGTGGCTCCACGGTGCTCGAGGTTCATCAGCGCGGTGAGGCCGAGCTGCACGATGTCGTGCCCCGCCCAACCGCGCATCGTGGCCACCATCGCGACGCCGCAGGCGTCCTTCTCGGTGGCTGGGTTGTACAGGCCCTGCGCCGCAGGAACTGCTGAGAACGAGCTCTGACCCATGGGTCCGATCACCATCCTGTCGTCCGGACATCCCGCCGGAGCGGAGTGTCGCCGTGTGAAACACGCATGGCAGGACGACGTTGGCCGGACATGCGTGCGACACACTACCGGCGGCCGGTGGCGTTCCGAACAATGGGACGGAAATGTCCCACAATGCGAAACTCAACGAGCGGAGGGCTCGGGATCCTCGTCGGTGCGCTCGGTGTACGGGGCGGCTTCGTCGACGGGCTCGTCGTCGGCGGCGATGACCGGGTTGTTCCGGAACTTCCACCACAGGAACGCGCCGAGAGCGAAGACGAACATGCTGGTCCACACGTTGACCCGCAGGCCGAGGATGTGGTTGGCCTTGTCGGTGCGCATGAGTTCGAAGACGATGCGACCGACCGGGTAGAGCATCACGTACAGCGCGAAGCTGCGACCGCGGGCCAATCCGCGCTTCCGGTCGACGAAGACGATGATCGCCGCGACAACCAAGCACCACAGCGACTCGTACAGGAACGTCGGGTGGAAGTAGCCGAGCACGACGGGATCGCCCGCGGCGTCCTTCACCGCGTGCCCCGCCGACTCGTCCCACTGGTAGATCTTCAACGCCCACGGGACGTCGGTCTTCTCTCCGTACAACTCGTTGTTGAACCAGTTGCCCCAGCGGCCCATCGCCTGAGCGAGGATCACGCCCGGAGCAGCGGCGTCGGCGTAGTCCCAGAAATTCACGTTGTACTTGCGGCAGCCGATCCACGCACCGAGGGCACCGAGGGCGATCGCGCCCCAGATGCCGAGGCCGCCCTGCCAGATCTTGAACGCATCGAGCGGTTTGCCGCCCTCCCCGAAGTAGGCCTGCGGTGAGGTGATGACGTGGTAGATGCGCCCGCCGACGATGCCGAACGGGACGGCCCACCAGGCGACGTTGAGTGCGTGATCGGACTCGTAACCGCGGTCACGCAGTCGCCGGCCGCAGATCCAGATCGCGGCGACGATGCCGGCCAAAATGCACAGCGCGTACCCACGCAGCGGGATGGGGCCGAGCCACAGCACTCCCGTGGTCGGGCTCGGCAGGTAGGTATGCACTCAGCGTCCCCGTCGGACGCCGTCGGCGAGCTCGCCGGCGAGGGTTCGGATCGCGTCCAGACGCGAGTCGCGGGTGTCGTTGTCCAGCAGCGTGCGCACCAGAGCGGTGCCGACGATCACCCCGTCGGCGAACCTGGCCACCTGTTCGGCCTGCTTCGGGGTGCTGACGCCGATGCCGACGCAGACCGGCAGGTCGGTGTGCTCGCGGGTGCGTTCGACGACGGCGGCGGCCTCGGAACCGAGGCTCTCGCGAGCTCCGGTGACGCCCATGACGGACGTCGCATAGACGAAGCCGCTGCAGTAGGAGGTGGTGTAGGCGAGGCGGTCCGGGGTGGAACTCGGAGCGACGAGGAAGACCCGGTTCAGGTCGTGTTTCGCGCTCGCATCCAGCCACTCCTGTGCCTCGTCAGGCACGAGGTCGGGGGTGATGAGGCCGGATCCGCCGGCGGCCTTCAGGTCGCGTGCGAACTCCTCCACGCCGTAACGCAACACGAGGTTCCAATAGATCATCACGACGCAGGCGGCGCCGGCAGCGCTGACCGCTTCGACTGCGCTGAAGACGTCCTTGACCTGCACACCGTTCTCCAGCGCCCGATTCGCGGCGTCCTGGATCACCGGACCGTCCATCAACGGGTCGGTGTACGGCATGCCGATCTCGACGACGTCGACGCCCGCTTCGACCATGGCGACCATCGCCTCGATCGACTCCTGCACCGACGGGCAGCCGACCGGCAGGTAGCCGACCAGCACGGCACGGTCGTCGGCGCGGGCCTTGCCGAGCACCTCGTCCAGACGGGTCACAGCTGCTCGCCCTCCTCGATCGTGTGGCCGTCGGAGTCCAACAATCCGAACCACTGGCCCGCAGTGTGGACGTCCTTGTCGCCGCGTCCGGACAGACTGACCAGCAGCAGCGCGTCCGGCCCGAGTTCCTTGCCGATGCGGATCGCGCCGGCGAGGGCATGGGCCGACTCGATCGCCGGCAGGATGCCCTCGGTCCGGGCGAGCAGTTTGAAGGCGTCCATCGCCTCGACATCGGTCACCGGGTAGTAATCGGCGCGGCCCGAGTCGCGCAAATACGCGTGCTCCGGGCCCACACTGGGGTAGTCCAATCCTGCTGATACGGAATTGGATTCGAGCGTCTGACCCTGGTCGTCCTGCAGCAGGTAGGTATACGCACCGTGCAGGACGCCGGGGGTGGCCTGACCGGTGAAGCGGGCCGCGTGCCGTCCTGATTCGACGCCCTCTCCCCCAGCTTCGAAGCCGATCAGCCGAACCCCCTCGTCCGGCACGAACCGGTGGAAGATACCCATCGCGTTCGAACCGCCGCCGACACACGCCAGGACGGCGTCCGGCAGTCGGCCGTACTCCTGCAGGACCTGCTCGCGGGCTTCCTCGCCGATGATCTTGTGGAAGTCGCGCACCATCTCCGGGAACGGGTACGGCCCGGTGACGGTGCCCAGGACGTAGTGGGTGTGGTCGACGGTGGCGACCCAGTCGCGGAAGGCCTCGTTGACGGCGTCCTTGAGCGTGCGTGACCCGTGCTTGACGGCGACAACCCTCGCGCCGAGCAGGCGCATCCGCGCAACGTTGAGCGCTTGGCGCTCGGTGTCGACCTCGCCCATGTAGACGACGCATTCGAGTCCGAGAAGCGCAGCCGCCGTGGCCGTCGCGACGCCGTGCTGACCGGCGCCGGTCTCGGCGATGACCCGGCGCTTGCCCATCCGCTTGGCGAGCAGCGCTTGTCCGAGGACGTTGTTGATCTTGTGCGATCCGGTGTGGTTGAGATCCTCGCGCTTGAGCACGACACGGGCGCCGCCGCAATGGTCGGCGAACCGTGGCACCTCGGTGATGATGCTCGGCCGGCCGGTGTATGTCTTGTGCAACCTGGCGAGTTCGGCGGTGAACTCAGGGTCGTGGGCCGCCTTGTGACGGTGCTCGTCGAGTTCCTCGAGCGCCGCGATGAGAGCCTCGGGCACATATCGACCGCCGTAGTCGCCGAAGCGTCCGATGCCGGGCCGGCCGGAGTTCTGCTCGACCGGAGTGGTCAACGGATCGTCGGTCTTGTTGCTGTTCACAGCTCAGGCAACTCCCTGCCGGGCGCGCGCGCCCGCTTCGATCATGGTGCGTACGGCCTGGCTGGGCTCGCCGCCGGTCACGAGCGCCTCGCCGACCAGTGCCGCGTCGGCGCCCTGCGACACGTAGTAGGCGATGTCCTCGGGGCCGCGGATGCCGGACTCGGCTACCTTCACGCGGTCGTCCGGGATGAGATGTGCGAGCTTGCCGAACATCTCGCGGTGCACCTCGAGGGTCTTGAGGTTGCGGGCGTTGACGCCGATGACGCGGGCACCGAGTTCGACGGCGCGTTCGGTCTCGGGTTCGTCGTGCACCTCGACCAGAGCAGTCATGCCGAGGTCGGCGGACTGCTGGAACAGGTCATGCAGTTGGCGGTCGTCGAGGGCGGCGACGATCAGCAGGATGATGTCGGCGCCGTGCGCGCGTGCCTCGAACATCTGGTACTCGCTGACCATGAAGTCCTTGCGCAACACCGGGATTCGCACGCGCTTCCGGACCGCGTCGAGGTCGTCGAGCGAGCCGCCGAAGCGCCGTTGTTCGGTGAGCACCGAGATCGCGGTAGCACCACCGGCCTCGTAGGAACCGGCCAGTTCGGCAGGATCGGGAATCGTCGCGAGTTCACCCTTGCTGGGGCTCTTGCGCTTGACCTCGCTGATGATCTTGACCGGCCCGGGCGCCGCGAGCATCGCGGCCGCGTCGAGCGCGGCCGGTGCGGCTGCCGCCTGCTCGATGATCTGGACGGGGCCGATGGCTCGCATCCGGGTCTTCAGATCCTCACGGACCCCGGAAATGATGTCGTCGAGAACAGTTGCCACGCTGAGCGACTACTTGCGCGGATCAGTGTGCCGACTGGGCGTCACGGGCGCCGCGCGACTCGTGGTTCGGCGTCACGGACTGCAGCTTCGGGGCTTCGTGCGGCTTGGAACCGAAGCCGGCAGCGGTGAGGCCCGCACCGGCGATGACACCGACGACGACCAGGGCAGCGCCGACCCATGCGATGAGCGACTGGTTGATCATGATGCCGACACCGATCAACACGGCGGCCAGCAGCAAGATGCCGACCGCGGTCCAGGACGCCACGCTCTTGCCGTGGTTGTCGAGGTGCTTCTCAGCCATGGGTACAACTCCTTGATTCGGGCGCTTGGGCACGTTCCGTGGTTCGCCGGTTCTGAGCTTGGATCATTCTGTCAGTCATCGTCGGCCGTTGCTGCAGTCGGGTCTTTGCCCGCCGACAACTGGTCCCAGTCGGACTCCTTGGGCGCGGTGGGGGCGTCGTACTTCTCCCCCAGGCCGCTCCAGCGGCGACCGCCGGCCAGCGCCAACACGCCGAGTACGGCCAGCAGTACGCCGGCCGCGAGCGCCGGCCATGACCACGCCGTCGCTGCGGCGTCGGTGACCCGTGCGTCGGCGTGACCTCCGGAGGTGCTCACCCAGGTGCGCACGACGCCGCTCGGATCGAGCAGGGAGCTCAGCGCTCCGTACGCCGCCATGACGCCGGCCAGCATCAAGGCGACAGAAGCGATGATGCGGCCGACCCGCTTCGAACTCAGCAGTGCGATGACCGCGGCCAGTGCGACCAGCGCGCCTGCGAACGCCGGTGGCGAGGCCTTGTTGCCCTTGACCGATGCCTGGGTCGTGCCGGTGATGGTGTCGATGACCGTGCCCGTGACCCACGCCCTGGACGTCAGTGCGAGCAGGACAACGGCGACGACGAACGCCGTGGTCAACACCTGGCGTTTGCTCACGATGCGCCGCCGGCCGGAGGCTTCATGCTGGACGCGGTCGCGACGGCGCGCAGCGCGGCGGCCGCCTTGTTGACGGTCTCCTGATACTCGGTCTCGGCGACGGAGTCGGCAACGATCCCGGCCCCCGCCTGCACGTGGGCGCGTCCTTGGTGCAGCACCGCGGTACGGATCGCGATCGCCATGTCGAGGTCTCCGGCGAAGTCGAGATAGCCCACGACCCCCCGTAGACGCCGCGCCGCAGCCCCTCGAGTTCGTCGATGATCGCCATGGCACGCGGCTTGGGTGCACCGGACAGGGTGCCCGCAGGGAAGGTCGCCACCAGCGCGTCGTACGCGGTGAGGCCGTCCTTCAACCGACCGACGACGGTCGACTCGAGATGCATGATGTGGGAGTACCGGCGCACGTTCATGAACTCCACCGTGTCGACGGTGCCGGCCCGACAGACGCGTTGCAGGTCGTTGCGGGACAGGTCGACCAGCATCAGGTGCTCGGCGCGCTCCTTGGGGTCGGTGAGCAGTTCCTCGCGCAGCAGACCGTCGTGCTCCGGCGTCTTGCCGCGCGGCCGGGAACCGGCGATCGGGTGGGTGATGACCTCACCGTCGGTCACCTTCACCAGCGCCTCCGGACTGGACCCGACGATGTCGTACGCGCCGCCGTCCGGCAGCGGGATACGCAGCAGATACATGTACGGGCTGGGATTGCTGGCCCGCAGGGCCCGGTAGACGTCCAACGCGTCTGCTTCGCACGGCACCGAGAACCGTTGGGAGACAACGATTTGGAAGGCCTCGCCGGCTCGGATCGCCTCCTTGCAGGCGTCCACCATGTCGTGGAACTCCTGCTGACTGTGACTGCTGTCCGGACGCAGTTCGGCGGGTTCGGGCACCGAGACGGTGCTGGGCGCGGGTGCCATCAACGCGTCGGTCATGACGTCCAGGCGGCGGACGGCATCGGTGTACGCCTGCTCCACCCGATCCGGCGTGTTGTCGTGATTGATCGCGTTTGCAACGAGCAGCAGAGAGTTGTCTGCGTGGTCGAAGACGGCGAGATCAGTGGTGAGCATCATCGAGATCTCGGGCAACCCCAGCTTGTCGATGCCGTTGTCGGGCAACCGTTCCCAGCGGCGGACCGCGTCATAGGTGATCGCACCGACCATGCCTCCGGTCAACGGCGGCAGTCCCGGGATGACCGGAGTGCTCAGCGCCTGCATCGTCTCGCGCAGCGCCTTCGCCGGGTCGCCACCGGTGGGCAGACCGACCGGCGGCTCACCGATCCAGACCGCCTCACCGTCCTGTTCGGTGAGGGTGGCGTGACTGGCAGCCCCGATGATGGAGTAGCGCGACCACACCCCGCCGTGCTCGGCGGACTCCAGCAGGAACGTGCCGGGTCGGTCGCTCGCCAGCTTGCGGTAGACGCCCAGCGGGGTTTCTGCGTCGGCGAGCAGTCGACGGACGACGGGAATGACCCGGCGGTCCTGCGCAAGGTGCTCGAACAGGTTCGCCGAGGGCCAGGTGAGACCGAACGTGAGATCGGCGCAGATGTCCATCCTGGTCACGCGGTCACCTCCAACGGCGTGAAGAAGCAGGTGCGCTCACCGGTGTGACAGGCCGCGCCGACCTGGTCCACGCGCACCAGGACCGCATCGCCGTCGCAGTCGAGCGACACGGACCTCACATGTTGCACGTGCCCGCTGGTGTCGCCCTTGCGCCAGTACTCGCCACGACTGCGCGACCAGAACGTCACGCGCCCTTCACTGAGCGTCCGGCGGAGGGCTTCATCGTCCATCCATCCGAGCATCAGCACCTCTCTGGTGTCGTGCTGCTGAATTACCGCTGCGACCAGCCCGTGCTCGTCCCGCTTGAGTCCGGCGGCGAGTTCGGTTGGTAGCGGACTGGTGGATTCGGGCATGTCTGCCATTGTCACGCACCCGCTGCACGAGCGCGAACCGGTCTCGGGAGCCCCCGGCACGACCGACCACCCCGAAGTTGCTTCCCTCACCAGCGACACCGTCGCCTCGTCCTGATCTCGGCGGAGGGTCAGTGGCCGGACTGCTGAGCCGCCCAACTGGCGTGCAGGCGTCCGTAGACGGAGTCCGGGTCACGCACCAGGTCACGGTGCGGCCCGACGGCCACGATGTGCCCGGCGTCCACGACGACCACCATGTCGGCCGACTCCGCCGTCGACAACCGGTGCGCGATCGCGATCGAGGTTCGTCCGGCCGTGACCTGGTCGAGTGCCCGCTGGATCCGCACCTCGGTGCCGGGGTCGACGGCCGAGGTGGCCTCGTCCAGCAACAGCAGGTCGGGGTCGACGAGGTAGGCCCGCGCTAGGGCGACGAGTTGCCTTTCACCGGCCGACAGTGACTCGCCGCGTTGCCCGACCCGGGTGTCCAGGCCGCGTGGGAGACCGGCGATCCAGTCGGTGAGATTCATGTTGGTGAACGCCTGCTCGACGTCGGCACGGGTGGCCGTCTGCAGCCCGAAGCGCACATTGTCGAGCAGGGTGGCGTCGAACAGGAAGCCCTCCTGCGGCACCAGCACGACGTGTTCGCGCAGCGAGCGGAAACTGATGTCGCGCAAGTCGATTCCGTCGAGTTTGACGCTGCCGCCCGTCGGATCCATCAGTCGGGTGACGAGCTTGGCGATCGTGGTCTTGCCCGACCCCGTCTCCCCCACGACCGCGACGCGGGCTCCCGCCGGGATGTGCAGGTCGACGTCGTGCAGGACGGGCGCTCCACCGGGGTAGGCGAACTTCACCTTCTCGAAGTCGACGGTTACCGAACCGGACGGCATCTCCCGGCCTTCCGGCGGGTCGACGACTGCGACCGGGGTGTCGATCAGGCCGATGACGCGGCGCCAGCCGGCCACGGCGTTCTGCAGTTCGTTGAGGTTCTCCGTGGCCATCTGCACCGGCTGGGTGAACAAGTTGACGATGAACAGGAACGCGACGAGTTCACCGAGCGTGATGTTGCCGGCTGCTGCCTGTTGTGCGCCGATCACGAGCACGACGACGGTCGTGACACCCGCGACGAACTGGCCGGTCGAGAAGGCACCGACGGCCTTGATCTGGGCCAGGATGCTCGCCTTGCGATGCTTCTCGACGGTGACGTCGATGCGCTCGGCGGTGCGGTCCTGGACGCCGTACGCGCGGATCGTCGCGGCACCGACCACGGACTCGGAGATCGCGGCCAGCATGTCGGCGACGCGTTCGCGGACGACCGTGTAGGCGCGTCCGACGACACCCTGGAAGTAGCGCAACACGATGAACATCGGGATGAAGCAGATCCACACGACGGCGGCGAGCAACGGGCTGTAGACGAGCATCAGGACGCTGGCGATGAGCAACTGGCCGACGGCCATCAGCAGCATGAGGCCACTGAACTGGACGAACTGGCTGATCTGGTCGACATCGCTGGTCACGCGGGAGACCAGCGCGCCCCGGCGCTCGGCGTTCTGGGTGAGCATGGACAGGTCGTGGATGTGCCGAAAACCCTTGACCCTCAAGGTTGCCAAGCCACTCTCGCTACTACGGAACAGCCGCAGGTTGACTGCGTACGAGGCAAGGCCGGTGACGGCCACACCCAGCACGGTGAGCACCATGAGGGTCGTGACCGTGCCGGTCTGCGGACCACCGGGGGCCAGGATTCCGCGGTCCAAGGTCTGCTGGACGGCGATCGGGACGAGGACGCGTCCGGTGGTGGAGAAAATGGCGAGCGCGATCGTGACCAGCAGACCGCGCCGCAGTTCGGGCGAGAGTTCGAAGCCGCGCTTGAGGGTCTGCCAGGTGGTGAGTTCACCGGCGGTGCCCACCCGCTCCCCCGCAGCCGTGGATCCTGGGGTGCCGACCGCGGTGCTCATGCGTCCTCATCCTGCTTGTTCATCTGCTGGTCGATCGTTTCGTCGTTCTGCGCGTCATCCTGCGCGTCATCCTGCTCGGCGATCTCGGCGGCGTGTTCGGCGTAGGCCGTGACCAGCGTGCGATATCCCTCGCTGCGCTCCATGAGTTGGGCGTGGGTGCCGCGGTCGGTGATGCGGCCACCGTCGACGAACACGACCTCGTCCGCGAGCGCGATGCTGGACATCCGGTAGGCGACCATCACCACCGTCGTGCCGTCACGGTTCTCACGCAGCGCCTGCAGGATCGACTGCTCGACAGCGGGGTCGACCGCGCTGGTCGCATCGTCGAGCAGGAGTGCGCGTGGACGACGGATCACCGCGCGGGCCAGTGCAATTCGCTGCCTCTGCCCGCCTGACAGCGACGCTCCGCGCTCACCGACCCGGGTGGCGGCACCGTCCGGGAGCTCGTCGACGAACCCGGTGGCTTGCGCGATCTGCAGCGCGCGACGCACCTCGTCGTCGGTGAAGTCGTGACCGAGGGTGACGTTGCCGGCGATGGTGTCGTCGAAGACGAACGTCTGCTGGGTCACCAGGGACGCGGCCTTGCTGGTCTCCCCTGCCGCGAGGTCGCGTTCGGGCACGTTGTCGATCAGCACACGTCCGTCGGTCGGGTCCATCAGTCGCACGAGCAGACTCATCAGCGTCGACTTGCCCGATCCGGTCGGTCCGACGATCGCGGTCAACGATCCCGGTGCCAGGTCGAGGTCGACGTCGTCCAGGGCGCGCCAGCGTTCGGCACCGCCGCCCTGGTACTTCTCGCTGAGGTCGACCGAACCGGACAGGTCGTACTCGTAGCCGACCTGATCGGCGCCGAGCGCGGCGGCGTGGTCGGAAATGAGCGTCCGGGTGCCGTAGTCGGTGTGCCCGGTGGCGGACAGCACGCTGTTGAGGCGTACCCAGCCGGCGACCGAGCGCGGCATCTCGGCCAGCACCCAGCCGAAGGACCGCACCGGGAAGGCGAGAACGGAGAACAGGTAAGCGATCTGGACGACTTCTGCCGCCGTCGTTGCGCCGGCGCTCACCTGGGCGGTGCCGACCGTCAGGACCGCCAGCGTCCCGATCGTCGGAATCGCTTCGACCAGCGGGTCGAAGATGCCCCGGACGCGGCCGACCTCGACGGCGGCATCGCGCAGGCGCTGGGTCTCGACGGAGAACCGGTCGGCTTCCTGTTGCTCGCGTCCCATCACCTTGACCAGCAGGGCGGCCTCGATCGATTCGTGGGCCACCTCGCTGACGTGCGAGCGCATCCGCTGGGCGCGGGTCACCCGCGGCGACATGTAGCGCTGGAAGACCAGGTTGGTGGCGAACAACAACGGGAAGACGATCAGACCGACGAGCGCAAGCCAGACGTCGACCCGGAACATCTCGGCCAGACCGACACCCAGCATGACGAGCACCCCGATAGCCATCGGGAGCGGCTGGAAGATGTTCCAGGTCGCCTCCACGTCGGCGTTCGCGTTCGAGAGCAACTGTCCGGACGGGTGGCGGTGATGCCATGACAGTGGCAGACGCAGGTACTGACGGGTGACCCGTCGGCGGTAGATCGCGTTGAGGTTGAAGTAGGCCATGCCGGCCGCGACACGGCGCAGAATCACACCGATCACGTTGAGCAACACCACTGCTCCGAGTTGCCAGATGATCGTCCAGACCTGTTCACCCGTGAGGCGACCGGCTGCAACCGCAGGCTCGACGACCGTCGCGATGAGGTGACCGATCACGCGAGCGGTGAAGACCGTCATCACGCCGTAGATCGCTGAGCCGATCACCGCGACGAGCAGTGTCTTCGGCTGGTCGCGGAAGCCACGCCCGAGGACGCGGAACCCTTCACCGAGGGTTGATGCGCCGAAGTCGACCTCGGTCGTTCCCTTCTTTCGATCGTTCTTCTTGCCATCCGCCACCTGATCGTTGTCGGGCGTGACGGTCACGGAGGAGGGCATGTAGGACATGATTCACTGCATGACCTCATTTGCCCAAAGCGAGCGTTCAGCGTTGTGCGACACCTTCCTGGAGGTCGGTCCCGACGCGCCGACGCTCAGCGGCTCGTGGCGTACACGTGACCTGGCCGCACACCTGATCCTTCGCGAACGCCGTCCGGACGCTGCCATCGGCATGTTTCTCGCGCCGCTTGCCGGACGCACGGACAAGATCCAGGCGTCGCTGGCGCAGCGGCCGTTCGAGGAGTTGGTCGACACCATCCGCAGCGGCCCGCCGAAGTGGAACCCGATGGCACTGGGCAGCATCGACGAGGCCGCGAACCTGGGCGAGTTCTTCGTGCACCACGAGGACGTGCTGCGTGGGGTCGACCCCGCCGCTCGCCGCCAGCTCGACCCGGCCGAGCAGAAGGCGCTGTTCGGGGTGCTCTCCCGCATGGGCATGCTGACCCTGCGGTCGTGCCGCGTCGGTGTGGTGGCCGATTCACCGGGGTACGGACGTCGGTCGCTGCGCAGTCCGAAGGACGAGCACGGCAACGTCGTGATGACCGGTGAACCCAGCGAGATCGTGTTGTACCTCTTCGGACGTGGTGAGGTCGCCGACGTCGAACTCGACGGTGCCGATCACGATGTCGCGGCCTTCCGCGAGACGAACCTCGGCGTCTGATCACGCGTTTCGCCGTTGGCTCAGAGGACGAGCTTGAAGCCCTCATGACTGCCTTCGTAACCGAGCCGCTCATAGAAGCGGTGGGCATCCAAGCGCGACTTGTCGGTCGTGAGTTGAGCGAGCACCGCCCCACGGCTGCGTCCGTACTCGTGCGCCCAGCCGAACATCGCTGCACCCAGGCCGGTTCCGCGGACTGAGGCCGATACACGGACGGCCTCGATGAGCAATCGTGTGGCGCCTGCCCTGGCCAGTCCCGGGATCAGCGTGAGTTGGAACGTTCCGACGACTGCAGCTTCGTCGTCCGCGACGACCGCGAGGAACTGGTTGGGGTCGGCGTCGATCGCGGCGAAGGCCCTTTCGTAGACCGACTCGTCGCTGCGCTCCCTGGTGGCGCCGAGAGGATCGTCCGCCAGCAACTGCACGATGGGCCGGACGTCATGTGCGGTTGCCCTGCGCACCGAGTACCGATTGCCGTCGACGCTGAGTTCGTTCACTTGTTCATCGTGACAGGCGTTCCACGGACCGGCGCAGCGACGCAGGCCATGAACCGGGGGGCGCCGACCACCGCCGCTGGTTGAGCCTGGACGCTGCGACGAAGGACTGAGTCCAGTGCCGAAACCCTGGTGAGATCCGGTCCTTGGTGACCGACCCACCCGCGAGATCAGTGCCACGGAGGTTGTCGGTGGTCCCGCCTAGAGTCTTCTCATGGGCATCAGCTACGAGTTCTACGAACCGGAGTCTCCGGTGGAATTCGTTCTGTTGGAATCGATCTCGGATCACAAGCAGCGTTTGTTGAAACAACTGGTCGATGCATTGGGGTCGCCGTCGGAGGTCCTGGAGTTCGCGGTTCAGATGTCGCAGGACGCGTTCCACGGACTGCACGCAGACGCCCTGCAGCACCCGGGGGACATCGCCTCTGCCCGACCCGTCGATGCCGATGACCACCGCATGCTCGAGAAAGCAGTGACCGGTTCCACCCAGTTGGCATCGATCTCCCAAGCCGTGCAAGCCATGGCAATGGCGCGGTACGCCGCGATCGATGAAGAACTCGTCGATTCCGACACCGGTGTCACCGCGAAGGTCGAACACGCCCTCGGGCACCAAGCGTCGTTCGCCGACACCGACCTGGCGGCCGCGTGCCAGATGGCACCCCGCACCGCGTCGAGCAAGATGAGCAACTCCATCGACGTCTGCACCAAAACACCCGGGTTGCTCGCAGCGGCGGTCGAGGGGTCAATCCCGTACTGGAAGGTGTCCCTCGTCGCGTCCGAGCTGGTGAACGCTTCACCCGAGACGTCCCACCGGGTCGAGCAGCACCTACTCGACACCAAAGGCTTCGACACCTGGGGCTACCTGAAGGTGAAGACCGCCGCGCGGGCGCTGGTGACCCAGTGGGAAGAGGAAGCCGCGAAGAAGACCCGCCAGAAGGAAGCCAAAGAAGCCACCGGTGTCTGGGTGCGTCCCTCCGACATCCCGGGCATGGCCGAACTGCGCGCCATCGGGCCGGCCGACCAGATCGCTCGCATCTACGGAGCCGTCGACCAATTGGCTGATCAACGCTCGAAGAACCCGCCCGCAAGCGAGGGCAGCGAGACCGGTGAGTCGAAGCCGACGCTCGGACAACTGCGCCTCGGCGCGTTGCACGACCTCGTCACCCGAGGCGCCGACATCTCCTACCAGGTCGTGATCCAGGTCCCTGTGGTTCGTGAGGAACAGGCCGCCACGGCTGCAACGAAACGTGCCACCGACGATGCGGAACACGAGCCCGAGGCGTCCCCGGACGACGGGTCACCACCACCCGGACAGTCCACCTCATCCCCGCGAGGCCCTGACCATTCCGGAGCGCCGGCCGACACTGATGGCCCCGAATCCGGCTCAACAGCACGCGAATCGGACCACTGCTACACAACGGGGTGGGCACGGATCGCAGGGATCGGGTTCATCCGGCCCGATGTGCTCGACGCGTTGATCGAGCAGTTCGGTTGCCGCCTGACCCGAGCACTGGTCGACGCCGACACCGGAGTCACGTGTGAAACCTCGACGACCGCGTACGAGCCCACGCCGCGGATGAGGGAGTTCGTGCAGCAACGCGACCAAACCTGCCGGTTCCCCATGTGCACCAGGGCCGCCATCAGGTGCGACATCGATCATGTCGTCGAATGGCCGCAGGGACCCACTGACGGGCACAACCTCGCCGCACTCTGCCGACACCACCATGACGCGAAGACCAAGAAGCACTGGGACTACCACATGAGCGACGACGGAGTCTGTACCTGGACCTCCCGCACCGGCCGCACATATGTCACCTACCCCGACTCCGTGCACGACGCTTCATGAATCAGCCCCGTAGGGTCGGGTAGCCGTTCACGGTCACCAGGTTTCGGCACATGCGCCCTCCTCCGTCGAGCGCATGGCTCAACCAGCCGTGAGGCAACGGCTCAGCACAAACCTCGGTAGGGCGCATGGCTCAACCAGCGATTCAAGGACGGTTCAGCCCGGGTAGCTCGTGCCCCGCTCAACGGACGGGGTGACCCGCGGTTCGCAGCGCGGCCTTGACCTGGTCGATCCTCAGCTGACCGAAGTGGAAGACCGAGGCGGCGAGCACGGCGTCCGCGCCGGCCTCCACCGCTTGGACGAAGTGCTCGATCGTTCCGGCGCCGCCACTCGCGATGAGCGGCACGTCCACCTCGCGTCGAACAGCGCGGATCAGCTCGAGATCGAAGCCGTCCTTGGTGCCGTCGGCGTCCATCGAATTCAACAAGATCTCGCCGGCACCGAGTTCGCACGCCTGCACGCACCACTCGATGGCTTCGAGACCGGCGGATTCGCGTCCACCGTGGGTGGTCACCTCGAACGAGCCGTCCGCCGCCCGCCGCACATCGGCCGAAAGCACCAGCACCTGCGAACCGAACCGATCGGCGATCTCCCGAATCACCTGCGGTCGGGCGATGGCGCCGGTGTTGATCCCGACCTTGTCGGCCCCGGCCCGCAGCAGGCGATCGACGTCCCCGGCCTCCCGCACGCCCCCGCCGACGGTCAACGGAATGAACACCTCTTCGGCGGTCCGACGGACCACGTCGTACGTGGTTTCCCGGCCGGCCGAGCTGGCGGTGACGTCGAGGAAGGTCAGTTCGTCGGCACCCTGGTCGTCGTATCGGTGGGCCAGTTCGACCGGGTCGCCCGCGTCGCGCAATCCGGTGAAGTTCACTCCCTTGACCACCCGACCGGCGTCGACGTCGAGACACGGGATCACACGCACTGCAACCGACATGCGGCACAGCGTAATCTTCGGCACGTGACCGAGACCCCGACAGCTCAGCAGGCGGACGCCGCCGACCATCTGAGCCGCCCACAGGCGAAGAACCCCATGGTCGAGAAGATCGCCCGCGCAGCTCTTCAGCGTGCCGGCGAGATCACCGACCGCCCCGTGATGATCACGATCGACGGACGCTCCTCGACCGGCAAGACCACCCTCGCCGGCGAGTTGTCGACGGTGCTGGACAACGCGCCCGTCGTCCACATGGACGACCTCTACCCCGGCTGGAACGGCCTGGCAGCTGCCCTGCCGGCACTCACGGACGACATCCTGATCCCGTTGCGGGGCAACGAGGTTTCCACCTATGAGCAGTACGACTGGGTCGAGGGCGACTTCACTGCAGAGTTGTTCGTGGAGCCCGCGCCGTACGTGATCGTCGAAGGATGCGGCTGCAGTGTCGGCCCGGCGGGTCAGCTGAGCGACGTCCGGGTGTGGCTGGAAGCAGACGATGAGCTACGCCGCGCCCGTGGACTCGTCCGCGATGCAGGCGCGTTCGACGAGCACTGGGACACGTGGGCCGAGCAGGAAGAATCCTTGTTCACCGGTGACGAGACCCGCGAACACGCCGACCTGGTCTTCGACACCAGCCACTTGCTCCGCGAATCCGCCTGAACAAGGAAAACTTCGGTCAGCCCACGGATTCGTCCGGGTAGGCGTTGGCCTCCACCAATGCTGCCATTCGTTGCGCCTCGGCCTGGGCGAACTCGCCGTCGGCGCGCTGTACCGCCATCACGGCGAGCTGTTCGGTGTCCGCGAGATCGAGGATCAGCCACGGTGACCCACCGCCGAACTGGACGCCGAGGATCTCCTCCCAGGCGACCTCCCGGGTGAGGAAGAGGTTGCGCACGATCAAGCCCTTGTCGGTGGGCACGGCCTTGATCGCGGTGTAGCGCCAAAGGAACGCAGCCATGCCGACGCCGAGCAGGAACATCATGAGCGCGTCCAGGACGGTCCACCCGGTGACGCCGCCGCGGGGCAGGTTGATGGCCACGAAACCGAAGACCGCGATCGAGGCAAGCCCCGCCACCAGCGGCACCCACCGTCCGCTGCGGGGCCGGAACGGCGTGTACGGGTCGTGGTCGCCCGAATGGTGTGGGTCGGAACCGCTCGGGGTGTTCATCGAGAACTCACAATCGGCAGGCAGCGATCTCTGTCACCAGGATGGCACGAGCACCCAGGTCGTAGAGCTCGTCCATGAGGGCGTTCGTGCGCTTGCGCGGCACCATCGCACGCACCGCGACGTAGTCCGGGTCGTGCAACGGGGAGATCGTCGGTGACTCCAGGCCGGGCGTGATCGCGGACGCCTTCTCGACGAGGTCCTTGCGGATGTCGTAGTCGAGCATCACGTAGTCGCGGGCCGTGAGCACACCCTGCAAGCGGCGGACCAGGACGTCGACCGCGGGGTTCGCGCCGGCCTCCGCCGGGCGGATCAGAACGGCTTCGCTCTTCAGGATCGGCTCGCCGAACACCTCGAGCCCGGCGTTGCGCAGGGTGGTACCGGTCTCCACGACATCCGCGATGACGTCGGCGACGCCGAGGGTGACCGCGGTCTCGACGGCACCGTCCAGTCGGACGACGGACGCCTCGACACCGGCGTTCCTCAGATCGGATTCGACGAGACCTTCGAAGCTCGTGGCGACGCGCTTGCCCGCGAGGTCGCCCACCGAGGAAGCGACGCCCGGGCGCGCGGCGTACCGGAAGGTGGAGGCACCGAAGCCGAGCTGCATGGCCTCGATCGCCGGCGCTCCGGAATCGAGCAGCAGATCGCGGCCGGTGATGCCGACATCGAGCGTGCCGCGTCCGACGTATACGGCGATGTCCCGTGGTCGCAGGAAGAACAATTCGACGTCGTTGTCGGCGTCGACGACGACCAATTCCTTCGACTCACGACGACCGCGGTAACCCGCCTCGCGCATGATCTCGGCGGCGGACTCGGCGAGGCTGCCCTTGTTCGGCATGGCGACTCGCAACATGGTGAAACTCCTTGTGCAGATTGAAGATCGGCTCGAACCACTCGCGGCTCAGAGATGTCGGTAGACGTCCTCCAACGCGATGCCGCGCTCCAGCATCAGCACCTGCAGGTGGTACAGCAGCTGGCTGATCTCCTCGGCGGCCTTGTCGTTGCCCTCGTGCTCGGCGGCCATCCACACCTCGGCAGCCTCCTCGACGATCTTCTTGCCGATGAAGTGGACGCCGGCCTCGATCTCTGCGACCGTGCCGGATCCTTCGGGACGCTCGGCTGCCTTGTCCTGCAGCTCGGCCCACAACTGCTCGAAGCTCTTCACGGGGCACAAGGGTACGCAGCGGGGCGGAGCCCGCGGACGAGCGGCCGGGACGTGGACGCGCCCACGTGACCCCGGCCACTCGGCGGGTGGGGGTCAGGCCGTGACCGGTTGGCTCCCGCGCTCTCGCCGGGTCACCTTCACCCACTGGGTGAACCCGTAGATCACGAACAGCCCGTAGAAGATGTACATGACCGCTGTGGGCACATAGTCGGTGGCGAACCCGAACGGCACTCCCACCAGGTCGACCACGATCCACGCCAGCCAGAACTCGTTCCAGGCGCGGGCCATCGCGTACGTCGCGACGATCGACCCGACGAACACCCATGCGTCGCACCAGGCGAACCACCATTCCGGCGTCCAGTGCGGGTTGGCATTCGCGTCCAGGATCGCCTGGAAGACGGCGTGGGCAATCACCGTTCCCACGATCCAGAAAGCCGCCATCAGCAGGCGTTCCTTGTTCGTCGCCCATCGCGGGGTGACGGCCGCCTCGGACGCCTCCGCGCGCTTGTTCTTGCGGTGCTGGTTCCACCGCCACCAGCCGTAGATGCTGGTGGTGATGAAGAAGATCTGTCGCCCGGCCTGCCCGAACAGCGGGATGCGGGTGTCAGTGCCGAACGCGGCTCCGATGTAAACGAAGAACAGCATGACGTTGGCGACGATGCCGACCGGCCACGCCCACACCCAGCGCTTCATACCGAGGTAGGCGGACGCGACACCGATCAGCACACCGATCAACTCGAGCCAGTGCAGTTGGTACTTGCCGATGTCGAGGTGCCATTCCAACAGCTGCTGGAAGAAGTTCTGCTCGCCGCCCGCGGCAGCGGCCAGCACGGTCGTTCTCATGCGTGTTCTCCTGATGTGTGTCGTGGCGCGTCGCGAAGCGTACGCGCGGTCGCCAAGGCCGCAGTCGCGGCCTCGTATCCCTTGTCCTCACTCGAACCGGGCAAGCCCGCCCGATCCAGAGCCTGCTGATCGTCGTCGCACGTCAACACCCCGAATCCGACCGGGACGCCGGTGCGCACCGAGACCTCGGTGAGGCCGATGGTGGCTGCCTGGCAGACGTAGTCAAAGTGCGGTGTCCCGCCCCGCACCACCACGCCCAGTGCGACGACCGCGTCATGGTCGGCGGCCAGACGTGCCGCTGCGACCGGAAGTTCGAAGGATCCCGGGACGCGGACGACGGTGGCGTCCGCGACGCCGGCATCGTCCAGGGACCGCTGTGCTCCGGCGAGTAGGCCGTCCATCACCTGTTCGTGCCAACTCGCGGCGACGACAGCGACCCTCAGACCGCGCCCGTCGACCTGGACGGTCGGTGCTCCGTGTCCGCTCATACGGTTGCTCCTTCGTGGAGGTCGGGAAGGTCGTGACCCATCCGGTCACGTTTGGTCTGTAGGTAGCGCAGGTTGTGGTCGCTGACGCGCACCGGTGACAGCTCCATCGAACGAACCTCGATTCCGTTGTTCTGCAACCCGAGTCGCTTTGCGGGGTTGTTGCTGATCAGCCGAACATCGCAGATCTCGAGGCTGTGCAGGATCGCTGCTGCCGCCGCGTACTCCCGGGCGTCGACCGGCAGGCCGAGCTGCTCCTGGGCCTCGACCGTGTCGGCACCGGCGTCCTGCTGCGCGTAGGCCCGAAGCTTCTCCAACAGGCCGACGCCGCGACCCTCGTGACCACGCAGGTAGACGATCACACCGCCGTCGATCGCGATCCGCGCCATCGCGTCCGCGAGCTGCGGTCCGCAGTCGCACCGCAGCGAACCGAACACGTCGCCCGTCAGGCACTCGCTGTGCACCCGGACAAGTGATCCCGCCCCTGCTCCGCGGGGAGAGGTCAGCGCGAGGTGCTCCGTACCGGTGAGCAGGTCACGGAACCCGCGAGCCTCGAACATGCCGTGTTCGGTGGGAAGCAGCGTCCGGGCGACTTCCTCGACCCGGTCGTGTCGCTGCCTGTGGCATACGAGTTGCTGGATGGTGATCACCGGCAGGTCGTGTTCGGCACCGAAGCAGAGCACTGCCGGGCGACGCATCATCGAACCGTCGTCGTGGACGAGCTCGCCGATGACGCCCACCGGGGAGAGACCGGCGAGACGGCAGAGGTCGACGGCGGCCTCGGTGTGACCTCGCCGTTCCAGCACTCCCCCGTCCCGCGCCCGCAGCGGCAACACGTGCCCGGGCCGCACCAGATCGCCGGCGGTGGTCCGCGGGTCGCTGAGCACCTGCACGGTGCGCAATCGGTCGGCGGCGCTGATGCCGGTCGTCACACCGTTCTTCGCGTCGACGGAGACGGCGTATGCGGTGCGCAGTGGATCGGTGTTGTCGCGGACCATGGGCGGAAGGTCGAGCCGGTCGGCCAGCGCCGCCGGCATCGGCGCACACAGGTAGCCCGAACTGTGCCGGACGGTCCAGACCATCCACTCCTGGGTCGCGGTCTGCGCGGCGAGCACGACGTCGCCCTCGTTCTCCCTGGACTCATCGTCGGTGACGAGCACCGGACGTCCGTCTCGTAGCGCCTGGAGTGCGTCCTCGATGGAGTTCATGCCCTGACCCCCTCGACGACCAGGAGCCGCTCGGTGTACTTGGCGAGCACGTCGACCTCGATGTTGAGCCGGTCGCCGACCTGCTTCGTGGACAGGTTGGTGAGGGTGAGCGTGGTCGGAATGAGACTCACCGTCGCGCGGTCACCGACGAGTTCCGCGACGGTCAGCGAGACCCCGTCGAGGGTGATCGACCCCTTGGACACGACATACCGGGTCAGCCCGGCGGGCAGTTGGGCGGCGATCTTGGTCCAGTGTGCGTCGGCCCGGACGTCGACGATCTCTCCCACACCGTCGACGTGCCCTTGGACGACGTGTCCGTCGAAACGACCGTCCGCTCGCATGGCCCGCTCGAGGTTCACCGGCCTGCCCATGGCCAGCGAGGAGAGGCTGGTGACGTCGAGGGTCTGCGCCATCACGTCGACTGCGAACGAGGCGTCGTCGAACTCGGTGACGGTGAGGCAGACCCCGTTGACCGCGATCGAGGCACCTTGAGCGATGTCACGGACGACGTCCCTCGCCTCCACCACGATCCGGGCTGAATCTCCTTGCGGTTCAATGCTTTCGACGCGTCCGATTTCCTGGATGATTCCGGTGAACATCAGATTTCTCCTTCGGGTTCGAGCACGAGGCGGACGTCGGAACCGAAACGATCGACCTGCCGCAGGTTGAAGCGGCGGATCTGCGACATGGACTGCACTCCAAGGTCGGCGAGGGCCGCCGGGCCGGCGCCGAGCAGGGCAGGTGCGACGTAGGCGACGATGCGGTCGACGAGCCCGGCACGGACGAATGCGGCGGCCAGCGTCGGTCCGCCCTCGATGAGGACCGACCGGATCTCGCATTCGTGCAGGCGCGCGAGAACGTCGAGCGGGTCGTGCGTACGTAGGTGGACGGTCTCGGCCGACCCGTCAAGCAGCCGGCTGTCCGCCGGAAGGTCACGGTGCCCGACGACGACCCGTAGCGGGTCGGGTCCGGTGTACGCCGAGCAGCGAGCGGTGAGGGCCGGGTCGTCCGTCAGCGCGGTGCCGGTTCCCACGACGACCGCGCCGGAGCGCGCGCGCAGCGCGTGGACGTCCGCCCGGGACGCGTCCCCGGTGATCCACCTGCTGCTGCCGTCGGCCGCGGCGATACGGCCGTCGAGGGTGGTCGCGTACTTCCACGTCACGTGGGGCCGGCCGTGCTCGGCCGCGAAGAACCAAGCTTCGTTCAGCGCTCTGGAGGACTGTTCGAAGCGCGGGGACGCCTTTTCGACGGCGATTCCGGCCTCACGCAGCAGCGCTGCTCCGCCGCCTGCTCGCTCCGATGGATCCGCCGCTACGAAAACCACACGCTCGACCCCGGCGTCGATGAGCGCCTGTGCACACGGCGGCGTTCGTCCGACATGCGTGCAGGGTTCGAGCGTGATGAAAGCTGTTGCGCCCCGGGTCGATTCGCCGGACTGTGCGAGTGCGGCGGCTTCGGCGTGGGCCGTGCCCGCGCCTGCGTGGAAGCCCTCCCCGACGACCACTTCACCTCGCACGAGAACGCACCCGACGCGTGGATTGGGGTCGACGAGAGAGCCGAGCGCGGCGAGTGCCAGCGCACGGTCGAGCATCTGCTCGTCCAGGGGGCTGAGCGCCATCGGTTCCTCCGGTCGTCCGTCGTGGACGTGAACCGGGGGATGGCGAACGCCAGGAAACCCGCACGGGCCGACATCGAATGATGCACACCCGCAGGGCAACCTGCGTGCTCAGAGAATGCCGAAGCAGACCCTGAACGTGCGCCTCCCATCCGGACTTTCACCGTCGGTCCCGGAATTCCACCAGGTCAACCGCTCACCTCCGAAGAGGATCACGGGTCGCGGACTGTCACCGCCGGCTCAGAGTTTCGCTGACCCCGGAGCACGTTTCGCCGATCAGTATGACACTTCCCGTCCAGGTACTCGACCGGCTGGGTGATCTCGGTGATCACGTCATCCTCGTGCGCAGCAATGCCGACCGCGAAGGCTGAGGTTCAGGACGCCTTGACCAGCACCCGCCCGTCGGCGATCTTCACGTCCCAGCTGGGCTGCTCGACCGACGCCGGACCACGCATCGGCTTGCCGTCCCTCAGTCTGAATTCGCTTCCGTGCCAAGGGCATCGGATGCATCCGTCCTGGACCGTTCCTTCGTCGAGCGGGCCACCGGCGTGCGTGCACACGGACGACAGCGCGTACACCCGGTCGTTCTGTTCGATGAGCACCACCGAGACACCGTCCGCCGTCACCCGCATCGGCGTGCCAGGGGTGAGATCGACGCGGGCAGCGACGTCGGTCCAGTCGTCCGTGCGGTGCTCGAACGCGGTGTGGTTGACACCGACACCCTTGACGAACGACAGGTGTCCACCGAGGTAACCGGCCCCCGCGGTGAGACCGACCCCTGCCAGGCTGAGCAGCCGCCCGGTGGAATGCCGACCTTTCCCACGCGCCACCCAGGACGCGACCTGCAGGACGGTGGCGGCCGAGTTGGCAGCGGCGTGCACCAACCCGACCCGCTGTTCGGCTCCGTAGCTGTCCGACCAGTCGGACGCCCCGGTGGCCGCAGTGGGAACGGAGGCGAGGATCCCCACCCCCACCAACCGGCGCGCCGCCGCGGCGTCTGCTCCGGTGAGGTCGAGCACGGTCGCCATGGCGTACGCGCCGATCGGCACGTCGGACAGAACCGGATGGATCGGGTGGCCGAGGAAGGTGCCGGAAAGGATGTTCTTGACCGCCTTGTTGCCGGTCAATCTGCCGACGAAGCCGGCGTACGGCTCACTGACCTTGTCGAGGCCGCCCATCTCCTCGATCGTGCTGACCACAGTGCTCATCGGGTTGCTCATCGGGTTGCTCATCGGGTTGCTCATCGGGTTGCTCATCGGGTTGCTGGTCGGGTTGCTCGTCGGGTTGCTCATGACAGATTCTCCGTTTCGCAGGGGTCGCCGAGTCGGCGGCGCATACTCCTGCGTACCACTCGAGCACAGTCGGCGGTCGTCGTTCGGCCTGTGGATCGTCGTCAGTGGACGCAGGATGCGGCCAGCTCGCGCAGTTCGTCGACTGCGGCCGCCGCATCATCGGTGCCGTAGACCGCCGACCCGGCGACGAAGACATCGGCCCCCGCCTCGGCGCATTGCTCGATGGTCTTGGCGGACACTCCCCCGTCGACCTGCACCCAGATGTCGCCGCCGTGTTTGCGGGCGGCCTCGCGCACCTGACGCACCTTCGGCATCTGGTCCGCCATGAACGACTGGCCTCCGAACCCGGGTTCGACGGTCATCACCAGCACCATGTCGAGTTCGGGCAGGAGTTCCTCGTACGGAGCGAAGTCGGTGCCCGGCTTGATCGCCATCGACGCACGGGCTCCCGCCGACCGAAGCGCTCGGGCCAGCTTCACCGGGTCCTTCGCGGCCTCGATGTGGAAGGTGACACTCTGCGCCCCTGCCTCGGCGTACATCGGTGCCCAGTGGTCGGGGTCGTCGATCATCAGGTGGCAGTCCAGCGGCATCGGCGCCACCTTCAGCAGCGACTCCACGACCGGCAGGCCGAGCGTGAGATTCGGCACGAAGTGCGCGTCCATGACGTCGACGTGTGCCCACTCGGCATTGCCGATCCGCTTCAGCTCGGTCTCGAGGTTGGCGAAGTCAGCGGACAGGATGCTCGGTGCGATCTGCATGTGGGACATACCTTTTTTCGGGAGTCAGACGGACGTGGACTGCTTGCGCAGCAGGGCGAAGAACATCGCGTCGGTGTCGTGCAGATGCGGCCACAACTGAACGCCGGGGCCGTCGCCGAGGTCGGGAATCTGCTTGCCCGTCGCGTCCTTGAAGTACGGCCGAGCGTCCTCCTGGATCACCTCCGGGTGTCGCTTCAACGCGTCAGCGACAACCGCGGTGGTCTCGGCGGTGTGCGGGCTGCAGGTCGCGTAGCCGATGACTCCGCCGGGCCGGGTCGTCGCGATCGCCGAGTCGAGCAGTTCACCCTGCAGCGTGGTCAGACCGGCGACGTCGGACGCCGACTTGCGCCACCTCGCTTCCGGTCGACGACGCAATGCGCCCAGGCCCGTGCAGGGCGCGTCGACCAGCACCTTGTCGTAGGTGTCGGGTTCTTCGGCTCCGAGATCCCGGCCGTCACCGGTACCGATCATCACCTCGATACCCGACTGCAACGCCGCGGCCATCGTCCGCCGCACCAGGTCGGTGCGATGTTCGCTCACCTCGTTGACGAACAACACCGAATCCTGTTCTGCCGCAAGGCAAGCCAACAAAGCCGCCTTGCCGCCGGGCCCGGCGCACAGGTCGAGCCATTCCTGCTGATCACCCTCGACGGGCACCGATGCCAAAGCGAGGGCGAGCAGTTGTGAGCCCTCGTCCTGCACAGCAGCACGCGTGTCGCGCACAGCGCGGATGGCGCCGGGGTCTCCCCCGGACATCCGGGCACCGAACGGCGACAGGCGCGACGGCGTCGCACCCTCATCGAGCAGTTCCTCGACCGTTGCCAGGTGCGGACGGGCGACGAGCATGACGTCGGCCGGGTCGTTGTCCGCCTCGAGCAACCGCCGCAGTTCGGCATCGACATTCTCCGCAGCCGCGGCACCCGAGCCGATCAGCGCACCGCGCAGGGCCCGGACGATCCACTCGGGGTGGGAGTGCTCGACCGCCAACGCGGCGAGCGGCTCACGTCCGGCGGTCACCTCGGCGACCCATTCCTCGCGGGTGCGTTCGCTGACCCGACGCAGCACGGCGTTGACGAACCCGGCCGCGCCCGCACCGTTGACCTCGCGGGCCAGGGCCACGGTCTCGGACGCGGCGGCATGTGACGGCACTCGCATGCCGAGCAACTGGTGTGCGCCGAGGCGAATGGTGTCGAGCACGGCCGGGTCGATCTGCGACGCACCGCGTCCGGCGGCATGCTCGATGATCCGGTCGTAGAGGCCATGCATCCGCAACGTGCCGTAAGCGAGCTCACTCGCGAACGCGGCGTCGCGTCCGCTGATCCTGTTGTCGCGCAACGCTTTCGGCATAGCGATGTTGGCGTATGCGTCGTTGTCGTGCACCTGTCGCAGGACGTCCCACGCCACCCGTCGTGCCGGGTCCCCACTGCGGCGGCGCTCGGCGGGCCGCTGCTCGGACCTGGCTCGGTCGGACGTGCGACGCGCCTGCGGACGCTGCCGGCCTTTGGCGTTGCGGTACTCGTCGTGGTTCCTGCCGGACTGCTCGGAGTCGCTCATGCCAGTGACTCCCCTTCCTCGATACGTGCGCCGCGCGCCCAGTCGGGCGCCGGTACTGCCTTCTTGCCGTGCGGCTGCACGATGCCGAGTTCGACAGCGCCCGATCCCGTGCCCACGAACACCGCCTTCTTGGTCACCCGAAGCTCGCCTGGCGCAAGGCCTGGCTCGTCGACCGGACGAGCCGACCCGATCTTCAGCCGGGCGTCCCGGAACATCGTCCATGCGCCCGGGGCCGGTGAACAGGCGCGCACCCGGCGATCGATCGCGAATGCCGGCTCGTGCCAACGGATCCGAGCGTCGTCAACGGTTATCTTCGGCGCCGTCGAGACGCCTTCGGCGGGCTGCGGAACAGGGTGATCGTGCCCTCCTCCATCGCGTCGAGGGTGGCGACCAACAGGCCGGCGCCTGCGCCGGCGAGCCGCTGCAGCAGGTCGCCCGAGGTGTCGGTCGGTTTGATCGTCTCGGTCATCGTGCCCAGCACCGGTCCGGTGTCCATACCCTGTTCGAGCAGGAAGGTCGTAGCACCGGTGACGTCGTCGCCGTGCAGCAAGGCGTGCTGGACGGGGGCCGCACCGCGCCAGGCAGGCAGCAGCGAGAAGTGCAGATTCACCCAGCCGTGTCGCGGGATGTCGAGCACCGCACGCGGCACAAGGGCGCCGTACGCGACCACGGGGCACACGTCGGGCTGCAGCGCGCGCAGCCACTCCTGGAAATCCGGTTCCTTGGGATGCCCCGGGGTGGAGACCGGCAGGCCTTCCCGGACCGCGAGCTCCTTCACCGGTGACGGTCGTAGCGAGCGTCCGCGCCCGGCAGGAGCGTCCGGCCGGGACACGACGCCGACCACCTCGTGCCGGGACTCGAGCAGGGCCTGCAGGGAAGGAACGGCGGGTTCAGGAGTGCCCGCGAAGACGATGCGCACGCTCAGGCCACCGGACGCACGTCATACCCGCGGGCGACGAGGTCCTGGCGAAGATCCTCGGGCCCGGTGAACTGGACGGCGTCGATGCCGGCTTCGACGGCCGACTGCACGTTGACGATGGAGTCGTCGATGAACAGGAAGTCGTCGATGCCGCCGATGTGGTCGGTGCGCTCGGCAAGCACCTCCCAGATCTCCGGGTCGGGCTTGACCACGCCCTCCTCGCCGGACACGACGATGTCCTCGAAGATCTCCAGGAAGTCGTACTGCTGTTCCGCGAGCGCGAAGAGGTCGGCATTCCAGTTGGTGAGCGCCACCAGGGGTACACCGGCCCGGTCGAGTTCACGCAGCACCTCGATCGAACCCTCGATCGGGCTGAGTGAGGCGGTGAAGTTGTCGATGTAGGCCTGCGCGGCGGGCTCCAGTTCCGGAAACCGGGCGCGGACGTCGGCCACGGCCTGCGCGGGTGTACGTCCGGCGTCGTTGGCGAGATTCCAGGCGAAGAAATCGAACTCGGGATGGTGCACGAATTCTCGCGCCTTGTCCGGCCCGAGTGCGACCGCCACCGCGTCCTGCGGGATCCACCGGATCAGGACATTGCCGAGGTCGAAGATCACGGCTTCGGCCGGGGCGGGTGCGAAGCGTTCGTCATCGAGGTCGATGTCGAGATCCATGCCGGAAACCGTATCGCCCGGATCAGAGGGTCGATCCGTCCGGGTCGACCCGTACGGACAGGTGGTCCTTGGCCCTCGCGAGGCTGCGCGAAGTACGCAACGCGGTGATGGCGCCCGAGGCCTGCCCGGCGCGGTCCGCCGGGGCTCGCAGCAGCAATCGCACCTGGGGTTCCGGGCCCGGGAGCGGTGCCGGACCGAAGCGCTCGAGCCAGCCGGGGACGGTGGACGCCGCCGCCGTCACTGCGTCCGGCGTACCGGTGAGCGTGGCCGTCCAGCGGGTGGGTGGCAGGTCGAGCGCGGTGCGCTCGGCGAGTTCGCTCTCGGCCAGGGCCGCTGGAGCCCATCGCACCAGATGCCGCACGACCGGCGACGTCGCCTCCGCGCCGGCGAGCACGACCACTCCGCCGTCGTCCGCCGGACGGCACAGTGCCGCGGCTGCCAACCACTGGCGCATCGCTTGTTCGTTGCTCTGCAGGGACGGCCGGTCGAGCATCGCCCACGCGTCGAGCAGGAGGACAGCTGAATACCCTTGCTCGGCAACGGGTTCCGCACCCGGTGTGGAGATCACAAGGGCCGGTGCTGCGGGCACGCGGGCAACGATCTGGCCCGCTCCGGATCGCACGACCGGCACACCCGGGAACGCGCGTCCCAGTTCCTCGGCGGTGCGCCGAGCACCGATGACGGATGCTCGCAGGCGGGTGTCATCGCACTCGGGACACCGGAACCCGTCCACTCGCGTGTCGCACCACGCGCAGTGCGGAGCTTGGTCGGAGCCGGCGAGTTGCAGCGGGCCGTGGCAGGTCGGGCACTGCGCCGCGTGACCACAGGTGACACAGCGCAACCGGGGAACGTATCCGCGGCGAGGCACCTGCACCAGCACCGGTCCGGTCTGCAGTCCGTCGTGCAATGCCTTCCAGGCGCTGGCCGGCAGGCGAGCATGCGCCGCCGGGCCGTGCCGCTCCACCTCGCGGTCGTCGCCGGCGACGTTGACCCGGGGCAACTGCGCCCGGACGGGCCGGGCCTCCACAGAGACGACCCGTCCTTCGTCCATCCATTGCGCGACGGCGACGGAGCGCGCAAACCCACCGAGCACGAGGGCGGCCGCGGAGTCGAGATGTCGGCGCCACAGGATGTCGCGGGTGGTGGGGTACGGAGCCCGCGGTTCGGTGAGCAGGTTGTCGCCGTCGTCCCAGCACAGCATCAGGCCGAGGTCGTGCACCGGCGCGAATGCCGCGGCTCGGTTGCCGACCACGCATTGCACATGACCCCGCAGCACCTTGAGCCAGGCGGTGTAACGCGCCTGTGGCCCCTGGTCAGCGGTGAGTCGGACATAGGAGTCCTTGCCGATCTGGTCATCCAGTTCGCGCGCGACGCGTTCGACGTCGCGGTGATCGGGGACGGTGATGATGACCCCCCGTTTGGCGGACAGGGCCGCTCGGGCGGCGTCGGCGAGCGCCCGCGGCCAATCGAGTGCCGGATCCGTGCTCGGCAGAGCGAGCCAGGACGCTGCGGGCGCCTGCCCTGCTCCGATCCGGCGCAGTAATGCCGGTCCCGCCGGGTAACGCGCCCAGGCCGCGCTCGTCTCCAGCAGCGGCGTCCACGGCGCACTGCCTTCGGTCGCGAGCGCGCCCTCGGCCCGAGCATGACGGGGTGGAACAGCGAGCCGGACGACGTCGGACACCGACCCGGCCTGGTCGGCGGCGATCTGTCGGCACAGACGCAGAATCTCGGGAGTGAGCACCGGTTCGTCGGAGACGACGGTGCGCAGCGGGACGAGTTTGCCGACGTGCTCGGCCGTCGCCGTGCGCTGGAGGAGGTAACCGGTGACGTCCTGTGCGCCGAAGCGCACCTTGACCCGCACGCCGGGCCGTGCGGCCTCGTCCAGGTCGGCCGGGACGGCGTACTCGAAGGTGCGATCGAGGTGGGCGACGCCGAGGTCGAGCATTACCACCGCCACCGGATCGAACTGCGCGAGCGTCGGCTCTGGCCGCTGCTTCTTCGCGCGCGCGGCGGTCCGCAGCAGTTCCAACTGCTGCGGTGTCGCCGGGTGCTCGTCTGTCACCGGATCGTTCTATCAGCCGTCGACGACACGCCGGTCGATCAGTCCACCGGAGCACGAAATCCGCGTGAGTTTGCGCCCTTCGCCGGGCGCGGCGAAGGGCACGAACTCACGCGGATTCAGGAAGGTCGAGCGACTATCGGGCTGCGGCCTGGAGCTGCTCGACGCGGTTGGTCTGCTCCCAGGTGAACGGGTTGTCGACACCGTCTGCGGTGGTGCGGCCGAAGTGGCCGTACGCAGCGGTCGGCTTGTAGATCGGACGCAGCAGGTCGAGCTGCTCCACGATCGCAGCCGGACGCAGGTCGAAGACCGAGGTGATCGCAGCCTGGATCTTGTCGGCCGGGACGGTCTCGGTGCCGAAGGTCTCGATGTACAGACCGACCGGCTGCGCCTTGCCGATGGCGTAGGCGACCTGCACCTCGCAGCGCGTGGCCAGGCCCGCGGCAACGACGTTCTTGGCGACCCAACGCATCGCGTACGCGGCCGAGCGGTCCACCTTCGAGGGGTCCTTGCCGGAGAACGCGCCGCCACCGTGGCGTGCCATGCCGCCGTAGGTGTCGACGATGATCTTGCGGCCGGTGAGGCCGGCGTCGCCCATCGGGCCACCGATGACGAACTTGCCGGTCGGGTTGATCAGCTTGCGGTAGCTGCTGACGTCGAGGCTGTTGCCACTCGCGGCGAGTTCCTCCAGCACCGGCTTGATGACGTGCTGGTCGATGTCGGGCTCGAGCATCCCGGTGAGCGAGATGTCCTCCGAGTGCTGGGTCGACAGCACGACCGTGTCGAGTTTGACGGCCTTGTCACCCTCGTAGGAGATGGTGACCTGGGTCTTACCGTCGGGGCGCAGGTAGGCCAGCTCGCCACTCTTGCGGACAGCGGTGAGGCGCTCGGACAGGCGGTGCGCGAGGAAGATCGGCAGCGGCATCAGCTCGGCGGTGTCGTCGCACGCGTACCCGAACATCAGCCCCTGGTCGCCGGCGCCCTGCGCGTCCAGGGCCTCGGTGCCGCCCTCGGCACGGTGCTCGTGGGCCTGGTCGACGCCCTGGGCGATGTCGACCGACTGCTCACCGATGGAGATGGACACGCCACAGGAGTTGCCGTCGAAGCCCTTGAGCGAGCTGTCGTAGCCGACCTCCATGATGGTCTCGCGCACGAGCTTGGCGATCGGCACGTAGCTCTCGGTACGCACCTCACCGGCGACGTGCACCAGGCCGGTGGTCACCATCGTCTCGACGGCGACACGGGAGTTCGGGTCCTGCGCGAGCATCGCGTCCAGGATCGAGTCGCTGATCTGGTCACAGATCTTGTCCGGGTGTCCCTCGGTCACCGACTCGGACGTGAAAAGGCGTGCCACCTGTTATCTCCTTCGTTGCAGCGGCTGCTGGCTTGTGTCGACCCGTCGCCGGGCCGACCTGAGTGTAAAGGTCAGGAGAGGTCCTGACCCACCGCGTCCCACACCGTGTCGGCGATCAGATTCTTGTCCGCCGGACCCACCGTGACGGGCTCCTGCCCCGGACGCATCAGGTGGACGGTGCTGGTGTCCTGCCCGAAGGTGACTCCGTCCCCCACCTCATTGGCGACGAGCAGGTCGCACTTCTTGCGTTCCAACTTGGCTCGGGCATGAGTGAGGACGTCACCGTGCTCGTCACCGGTCTCGGCGGCGAACCCGACGATGTACGGCGTGCGCGAGTCGCCGCGTGCTTCGACCAGGCCGGCCAGGATGTCGGGGTTGCGCACCAACTCGACGGTGGGTGCATCCGGGTCACCGGCAGCGAAACCCTTCTTGATCTTGGCGGCGGAAACCTGCGCCGGACGGAAGTCGGCGACGGCTGCGGCCATCACGATGACGTCGGCCCCGCCGGCGAGTGCCTTCATCTCACGTTCGAGCTCGAGTGCGGTCTCGACCTTCACCAGGTCGACGCCGCCGGGCACCGGCAAGGAGGCCGTCGACACGAGCGTCACCCGGGCGCCCCGGCGCGCGGCCGAAGCGGCGAGCGCGTACCCCTGCTTGCCGGAGGAACGATTGCCCAGATAGCGCACCGGATCGAGCGGTTCACGGGTGCCGCCCGCGCTGATCACGACGTGTTTGCCGTTGAGTTCGTCATCGGGGCCGCCGCTCACGCCCTCGAGGTAGGAGCGGCAGTGCTCGAAGATGTCCTCGGGCTCCGGCAGGCGTCCCGGGCCGGTGTCCGCGCCGGTGAGGCGACCGGACGCCGGCTCGACGACATCGATGCCTCGCTCGCGCAGCGTGCTGACGTTGGCAACCGTCGCCGGGTGCGTCCACATCTCCGTGTGCATCGCCGGCGCGAGCACGACCGGGCAGCGTGCGGTGAGCAGGGTGTTGGTCAGCAGATCGTCGGCCAGCCCGTGCGCCGCCTTCGCGAGCAGGTCGGCAGTGGCCGGCGCGACGACCACCAGGTCGGCCTCCTGGCCGATCCGGACGTGCGGTACGCGATGCACGTCGTCCCAGACCTGGTCGCTGACCGGTTTACCGGACAGCGCCGCCCAGGTGGGAGCGCCGACGAACTTCAGCGCGGACGCCGTGGGCACGACGGTGACGTCGTGCCCGGACTCGGTGAATCGGCGAAGGAGGGTGCATGCCTTGTACGCGGCGATACCTCCGCCGACACCGAGAACGATGCGCATGCCGGTGGTGACTAGGCCTCGACCTTGTCGACGTTCAGCAGTCCGTCGTTGATCTCGCGCAGCGCGATCGACAGGGCCTTGTCGTTGATCTGGCTGTCGACCAACGGGCCGACGTACTCCAGCAGACCTTCGGACAGCTGCGAGTAGTAGGCGTTGATCTGCCGTGCGCGCTTGGCGCCCAGGATGACCAGCGCGTACTTTGAGTCGGCCACCTGCAGCAGGTCGTCGATCGGCGGGTTGGTGATGCCCTCGGGGGCAGCCTTGGTGCCAGACACGAAGAAGCTCTCGTTTCGTTCGGGGTGTTTTCAGTGCGTTGCGCGGGCCGCCGAAGCGTGCCGCTCCATCAAGTCTACGAGTTCTGCGGCGGCAACCCCAACATCCTCGTTGACGATGGTGGCGTCGAACTCCTTCTGGGCAGCCAGTTCGGCGCGCGCGGTCTCCAGCCGGACGGCCTGTTCCTGCGCGGATTCGGTGCCGCGGCCGATGAGTCGGTGCACGAGTTCGTCCCAGCTGGGCGGCGTCAGGAACACGAAGAAGGCGTCCGGCATCCGTTCGCGCACCTGGCGTGCGCCCTGCAGGTCGATCTCGAGCAACGGCAGGCGGCCGGCTTCGATCGCGTCCTGCACCGGACGGCGCGGGGTGCCGTAACTGGCCCGGCCGTGCACGATCGCGTACTCCAGCAGTTCGTCCTGTTCGGCCATCCGGTCGAACTCGGCCTGGTCGACGAAGTGGTAGTGGACGCCGTCGACCTCACCGGGACGCGGGGCCCGTGTGGTGACCGAGACCGACAGCCACACCTTCGGGTAGTTCTGCCTGATGTAGGCCGCGACCGTGCCCTTCCCGACGGCGGTCGGGCCGGCCAGCACGAACAGGGGCGCCGCGCCGGACGGGGATGAGGTGGAGGCGGTGGTCGACATCAGCGCTTCTCGAAACGCTCCAACAGAGCGGCGATCTGGTGGTTGCCCAGACCGCGCACCCGACGGGTCGAGGCGATCCCGATCTCGTCCATGATCTGCGCTGCGCGGACCTTGCCGACGCCGGGCATGGACTCCAGCAAGGCGGACACCTTCATCTTGCCGATGATCTCGTCGTTGCGACCGCTGTCGATGACCTCTTGCAGCGATCCCTGCGAGTTCTTCAGCCGGTTCTTCACGGCGGCGCGTCTGCGCCTGGCCTCCGCCGCCTTCGCCAGAGCCTCGGCGCGCTGCTCAGGCGTCAACTGGGGAAGTGCCACGCGAAATCTCCTTGGGCCACAGAGGTGTTCAGGTCTATCGATCGCCGCTCGATCCTGACCGACGCTCGCTCGACGCCCGAAGGCGTCCGGTCAGACCCTAGCCCAGGGCCGCGGCGGCGTGGGCCGCGGTCGCACGCAACGCCTCCCGCAGACAAGCAGCGTCCGGACCGGCCGCGAGCACCGACCGGGACGCCGACGGCAGCACCTGTGCGGACGCCGCACCGAAGGCGCGAGCGATGTCCTCGACGGTCGCGCCCTGCGCCCCGAGGCCCGGCGCCAGCAGCGGCCCGCGACAGTGTTCGAGGGCGTCGCCCAGACTCAGATCGGCGATGTCCTTGCCGGTCGTCGCGCCGACCACCAGCCCGATGTCGGCGACCCGCCGGTCGGCCGGGGTCGCGTCGTTGAGGTCGGCGACCGCGTCGATCACCGTCTGCGCGACCGTGCGCCCGTCGCGCTGCCGTGCGTGTTGCACCTGCGCGCCCTCTGCATTGCTGGTGAGCGCGAGCACGAAGATGCCGGAGCCGGTCGCACGCGCGAGTTCGAACGCGGGCTCGAGACTGCCGACGCCGAGGAACGGGCTCACCGTGATGGCGTCCGCCCGCGTCGGCGCCGCCGGCCCCAGGTGCGCCGCGGCGTACGCGTCCATCGTGCTGCCGATGTCGCCCCGCTTGACGTCGAGCAGGCTCAACGTCCCGGCCGCACGCAGCCCGGCCAACGTCTCTTCCAGGACGGCGACGCCGGCCGATCCGAATCGTTCGAAGAAGGCCGCCTGCGGTTTGACGATCGCTGCGTGCCCACCGAACGCCTCGACACATCGCAGCGCGAACTCACGCAGACCGTCGACATCGTCGGTCAAACCCCAGTCCCGTAGCAGAGCCGCGTGCGGGTCGATGCCGACACACAACGGACCGTGCTGGTTCATGGCGGCGCTGAGGCGTGAGCCGAAGGTCTGCATCGAGGTCTGGGTCGAGGTCTGCATCGTTCACCCTTCGTGAGCGAGCCCGACGAGGTCGAGCACGCTGTCGATTCCGTTGTGACTCAAGTGTTCTGACAGACCATCGACGACGGAGCGCGCGCTGGACGGATCGTGCAGCAGAGCCGTGCCCAACTGCACGGCGGTGGCTCCGACGGCGAGCGCCGCGAGTGCATCCGCCGCGCTGCTCACTCCCCCGACGGCAACCAGATGCACGGGAGCCAGACGTCCCGAACGGACGGCGGCACGCAGGTCCCAGATCGCGCGCAACGTGACCGGCAGGATCGCCGGGCCGGACAGGCCACCGCTGGGGGCAGCGACGTCGATGTGCTGGTGCGGACCGGAGGGACGACCGATCGCACGCAACGGGCTGCCGACCACGATCGCCGTCGCGCCGGCCTTCACGCACCCACGGGCGATGTCGGCGACGTCCGTGACGTCGGCGCTGAGCTTCGCCAGCAGCGGCACCGAGCGCGGGAGTTCCTCGCGCACCCGGGCCACCGCTTTGGTCGCCTGGAACTCGTCGTGCGAGAACGGCCGTCCGGAGTTCTTCGCGTCGGGGCAGGCCAGGTTCATCTCGACAGCTGCGACCCTGCGCATCAGCGAGTTGCGCCGCAATCCCTGTGCTACTTCGGCGTATTCGCCGATCGTCGTACCCGCGATCGACACCACGACCTGCCCGATCGCATCGTCGTCCCATGGCAACGCGGTCGGTCGCAATCGGTCGACGCCCAACGAGGGACGCTCGGTGGGTGCGAGCAGACCGCTCGCCGACTCCCGCAGCACCCCGCGTCGTGAGGCCGGTCGGGTGCTGGCGGTCATCGACGGAGTGACGATGGCCGCGAGATCGTCGGCGATGCCCAGGCGTTTGAGTTCGCGCCCGAAGGCCACGCAACCGGAGGCACCCATCACCGGGTGTTTCAGACGCAGCCCGCCGACGTCCACCGCGAGCACGTCGAGTGCGGCGCTCATGACGTGACCACGGTCGAGGTGCCGGACAGGTCCTGCAGGTACAGCGGCCAACGCACCCGGTCGGCACGAAGGACAGCGCCCTCGGTACAGCAACGGATCGAATGCCGGTCGCCCGATTTCGACTGCACCGGCACCTCGCAGCTACCGCACAGTCCTGTGCCACAGGGCATTTCCTCGTCGATGCAGCACTGGACGACGACACCGAACGGCTGCGCCACCGCGGCCACTGCGGCCAGGTGCGGCGCTCTGCCGGCCGCGTAGACCACAGACGCGTCACCGGTGCGCAGCAACTGACGCACGGCCGCGGCCACCTGCTGCGCCAGGCTGGTGTCAGCTGACGGCAGCACGACGGACACGTTGCCGACGATGCGGCGTACCTCGACGACTCCCACCAGGTGCCGGTCATCGGTGCCGCCCAGCACCAGGTCGATCCGGCAGCCTCGATCACGCAACTGGCCGGCGAGCCAGCTCAGCGAAGCAGCACTCGCACCCACCCCGACGACGACCGCATCGACCGCGCTCGACGGCAACGGGAACGGCCGACCGATCGGCCCGATGAGGTCGACCTCGTCGTGGGCTCGGCGTTCGGCAAGCCACCGGACGCCGGCGTCACCGTCGGAGTCGACGATGATCTCGACCGTGCCGCCGTACGTGCCACTGGGTGACGCGTTGCTGATCGGGACGGTGCGTCGCCCGACCAGCGCCGAGGCGTGACCACCGACCGCGGCGGACACGAACTGACCCGGCTTGGCGATGTCGGCGATCTGCGGCGCGACCAGTGTCAGGTGCCGGAACGCGCCCATCCGCCGGGTCGCGATGACCTCAGCTTTGCTGGTGACCAGCACCCGCTGCGCCCGTCCGGCCGTACAGGTCGAGATCCGCGGCGTGAGCCTGCAGCGGCTTCACCCGGATCTCCCCCGTCTGCAACGACTCGATGCCCTGCACCGCGGCACCGAGTTCCTGCACGGTGGTGATGATCGGCCGGTCCATGCTGGTCGTGGCCGCACGAATCGCGTAGCCGTCCGCCCGTGCTCCACCGCCCGAGGGCGAGTTGAACACCATGTCGACCTCGCCGGCGAGGATGCGGTCGACGATCGTCGGTTCACCGTCCGCGCCGCGTCCGAGACTGTGCTTGCGCACTACCTGTGCCGGAATTCCGTTGCGGCGCAGCACTTCTGCCGTACCGCTGGTCGCCATGACGGTGAACCCGAGGTCGGTCAGCCGCTTCACCGGGAAGATCATCGCGCGCTTGTCACGGTTCGCGGCGGAGACGAAGACCACGCCGGACGTCGGCAATCCGCTGATCGCGCCGAGTTGGGCCTTGGCGAACGCCGAGCCGAAGTCGCGGTCGATACCCATGACCTCACCGGTCGAACGCATCTCCGGGCCGAGCAGGCTGTCGACGACGTCGCCCTCCCGGGTGCGGAAGCGCTTGAACGGCAGCACCGCCTCCTTGACGGAGATCGGCGCGTGGCTCGGCAGTTCCGAGCCGTCGCCGGTCTGTGGGAGCAGCCCTTCGTCGCGCAGTTGCTTGATGCTCGCGCCCAGCATCACGCGTGCGGCCGCCTTCGCCAGCGGCACTCCGGTCGCCTTGGCGACGAACGGCACGGTGCGGCTGGCCCGGGGGTTGGCCTCCAGCACGTAGAGGATGTCCTGCGCGAGGGCGAACTGGACGTTCATCAGCCCACGGACGCCGATGCCTTCGGCGAGGCGACGGGTGGACTCGCGCACCCGTTCGATCTCCTGCGCGCCGAGCGTGACCGGCGGCAGGGTGCACGCGGAGTCACCGGAGTGGATACCGGCCTCCTCGATGTGCTCCATGATGCCGCCGAGGTACATCTCGTTGCCGTCGAAGAGCGCGTCGACGTCGATCTCGATGGCGTCGTCCAGGAAGCGGTCGACCAGCACCGGGTGTTCCGGCGAAGCGGTCGTCGCCCGGGTGACGTACTCGCGCAACGTGTCGTCGTCGTAGACGATCTCCATGCCGCGTCCACCGAGCACGTACGAGGGCCGCACCAGCACCGGGTAGCCGATGTCGCTCGCGACCCCGACCGCCTCGGCGGCGCTGTAGGCGATGCCGTGCTTGGGCGCCGGGAGGTTGGCCTCGGCGAGCACGCGTCCGAAGGCTCCGCGGTCCTCGGCGAGATCGATCGCCTCGGGCGAGGTGCCGACGATCGGCACACCTTCGTCCTTGAGTGCCTTCGCCAGCCCGAGCGGCGTCTGCCCGCCGAGTTGCACGATCACACCGGCGATCGGGCCGGCCTGCTTCTCGGCGTGGAAGACCTCGAGGACGTCCTCCAGCGTCAGCGGCTCGAAGTAGAGCCGGCTGGAGGTGTCGTAGTCGGTTGAGACGGTCTCGGGGTTGCAGTTGACCATGACCGTGTCGAAACCCGCTTCGCGCAGAGCGAACGACGCGTGCACGCAGGAGTAGTCGAACTCGACTCCCTGACCGATGCGGTTGGGCCCGGACCCGAGGATGAGGACGGCCGGCTTCTCGCGCGGCGCGACCTCGTTCTCCTGGTCGTAGGTGGAGTAGTGGTAGGGGGTGGACGCCTGGAACTCCGCCGCGCACGTGTCGACCGTCTTGAACACCGGACGCACACCGAGCGCGTGACGGACGCCGCGGACGACCGCCTCCGGGGTGCCGGTGAGCTGCGCCAACTGGCTGTCGGAGAAGCCGTGCCGCTTCGCCAGGCGCAGCAGCTGCGGGGTGAGCCGATCGGCCTGTTCCACCTTCGTGGCGATTTGGTTGATCAGCTCGATCTGGTCCAGGAACCACGGGTCTATACCGGTCGCGTCGTGCACTTCCTGCACAGACAACCCGGAACGCAACGCCTGCTGCACCAGGACGATTCGCCCGTCGGTCGGTGTCTTCGCCTGCTCCAGCAGTTCGCGACCGGCCTCGATGGTCGGCGCGATGTCCTTGCGCCAGTGGAAGGTCGCGTCCTTGCGCTCCATCGAACGCAGCGCCTTCTGCAGGGCCTCGGTGAAGTTGCGGCCGATCGACATCGCCTCGCCCACCGACTTCATCGTGGTGGTCAGCGTCGGGTCGGCCGCAGGGAACTTCTCGAACGCGAACCGCGGCACCTTGACCACCACATAGTCGAGCGTCGGCTCGAAACTGGCCGGGGTCTGCTCGGTGATGTCGTTCGGCACTTCGTCGAGCGTGTAGCCGATCGCCATCTTGGCCGCGATCTTGGCGATCGGGAATCCCGTTGCCTTGGAAGCCAATGCGGACGATCGCGAGACTCGCGGGTTCATCTCGATGACGATGATGCGTCCGTCGGCGGGGTTGACCGCGAACTGGATGTTGCACCCGCCGGTGTCGACACCGACCTCGCGGATCACGGCGATGCCGATGTCGCGCAGCTTCTGGTACTCGCGGTCGGTGAGCGTCAGCGCCGGGGCGACGGTGATCGAGTCGCCGGTGTGCACGCCCATCGGGTCGAGGTTCTCGATCGAACACACCACAACGACGTTGTCGGCGTGGTCACGCATCACCTCGAGTTCGTACTCCTTCCAGCCGAGGATCGACTCCTCCAGGAGCACCTCGGTGGTCGGGCTGTACTGCAGACCGGCGCCGGCGATGCGACGCAGGTCATCCTCGTCGTAGGCGAAACCAGAGCCGAGACCGCCCATCGTGAACGACGGACGGACGACGACCGGGTAGCCGAGTTCCTTTGCGGCGTCGAGGCATTCGTCCATGGAGTGACAGATCTTCGACTTCGCCGACTCGGCGCCGCAGCGCTCGACGACACCTTTGAACCGTTCCCGGTCCTCACCGAGTTCGATCGCCTCGACGTTCGCACCGATCAGCGGACAGTTGTACTTCTCCAACGTCCCGCGCTCGTGCAGGGCGATCGCCGTGTTGAGGGCGGTCTGGCCCCCGAGGGTGGCCAGCACCGCGTCCGGGCGTTCCTTGGCGATGATCGCCTCGACGACGTCCGGGGTGATCGGCTCGACATAAGTGGCGTCGGCGAACTCCGGGTCGGTCATGATCGTCGCCGGGTTGGAGTTGACCAGGACGACCCGGATCCCCTCCTCGCGCAGCACCCGGCAGGCCTGGGTGCCGGAGTAGTCGAACTCGCAGGCCTGACCGATGACGATCGGGCCGGAGCCGATCACCAGGACCGACTTGATGTCCTCGCGCTTGGGCATCAGTGCTTGCCTCCTGCAGTGGTTTCGAGCAGTTCGACGAAGCGGTCGAACAGGTATGCGGCGTCGTGCGGACCGGCGGCAGCTTCCGGGTGGTACTGCACCGAGAACGCTGGGATGTCCAGGCACTCCAGGCCCTCCACCACGTCGTCGTTGAGACACACGTGGGAGACGCGGACGCGTCCGAACTCGGCGCCGGCCGGGGCCTCGACGTCCCCGTCGAGGGGCGCATCGACCGCGAAGCCGTGGTTGTGCGCGGTGATCTCGACCTTGCCGGTGCGACGGTCCATCACCGGTTGGTTGATGCCGCGGTGGCCGTACTTCAGCTTGTACGTGCCGAACCCGAGCGCTCGCCCGAGCAACTGGTTGCCGAAGCAGATGCCGAAGAACGGAATCCCGGCGCGCAGCACCTCGCGCAGCACCTCCACCTGCGGGGCCGTCGCCGGGTCACCCGGGCCGTTGGAGAAGAAGACGCCGTCGGGGTTCACGGCCCGGATCTCCTCGATGGTCGAGGTCGCCGGAAACACGTGGACCTCGATGCCTCGCTCGGCCATCCTCTGCGGAGTCATCGCCTTGATGCCCAGGTCGAGCGCGGCCACGGTGAACCGCTTGTCCCCCACTGCCGGCACCACGTAGGCCCGCTCGGTGGAGACCTCGGACGCCAGCTCGGCCCCGGCCATCAACGGCTGCTCGGCAACCTTCTCGACGAGGTCGCCCTCGATGTCGTCGGGTCCGGAGAAGATCCCGACCCGCATGGCCCCCGCTCGCGCAGGTGACGGGTGAGCGCCCGGGTATCGACGCCGCAGATGCCGACCACACCCTGCTCGCGCAGGTCGTCCTCGAGCGTGCGCTGCGAGCGCCAGTTCGACGGGCGCAGGGCGGGGTCACGCACCACGTAGCCGCTCACCCAGATGCGCTTGCTCTCGGCGTCGTCGTCGTTGACGCCGGTATTGCCGACGTGCGGCGCGGTCATGACCACGACCTGCTTGTGGTAGCTGGGGTCGGTGAGTGTCTCCTGGTAGCCGGTCATGCCGGTCGAGAAAACGGCCTCTCCGAACGTGCTGCCCACGGCACCGTAGGCCTCACCCTCGAACCTCGTGCCGTCCTCCAGCACGAGCACCGCCCGCTCCCTCTCGTCGAGCGAGCGGGTTTGGTTCACAACGGAATTCACGAGTTGACCTCTCCATCGAGCACAGTGGCGCGACCGCGCAGGAAGGTGGCGACCACCTGTCCGTGCAGGGTGCGTCCGTGCCACGGGTTGTTGCGGGACAGCGACTGCGAGGCAGCGCCGTCGATGACGACCTGACCTTCCGGATCGAAGAGCACCAGGTTGGCCGGCTCCCCTTCGGCGAGCGGGCGCCCTTGACCGGCGAGCCCGGCGATCCGTGCGGGTGCACCGGACATTCGGTCGGCGACCCCCGCCCAGTCCAACGTGCCGTCCCGGTGCATCACCGTGTTGACCACCTGCAGCGCCTGCTCCAGACCCAACATGCCGAAGGCTGCCTCGCCGAACGCGTGCTCCTTGTCGTGGCGCGCGTGCGGGGCGTGATCGGTTGCGACGGCATCGATCGTGCCGTCGGCGAGCGCCTCGCGCAGCGCCTGCACGTGCTCGTTCGGGCGCAGCGGCGGGTTCACCTTGAACGTCGGGTCGTAGGTAGCCAGCAGGTCCGTGGTCAGCATCAGGTGGTGCGGTGTGACCTCGGCGGTCACCTTGATGCCCTGAGCCTTCGCCCAACGGATCACCTCGACCGAACCGGCCGTCGACACATGCGCCACGTGCACCCGAGAGTTCGTGTGCCGGGCGAGCATCACATCGCGTGCCACGATGACTTCTTCGGCGACGACCGGCCAGCCGGGCAGTCCCAGGCGTCCGGACAGTTCGCCCTCGTGACAGCAAGCCTGTCCGTCGGCCAGGCGCGGGTCCTGACTGTGCTGGGAGATGACTGCGTCGAAGGCCCGGACGTACTCCAACGCGCGGCGCATCAGCCGGGCGTCGTGTACGCACTTGCCGTCGTCGGAGAAGACGTTGACCGCGGCGCTGCTGCGGTGCATGAGGCCGAGTTCGGCGAGTTCCTCGCCGGCCAGGCCCTTGGTCACGGCGCCGACGGGATGAACGTCGACCAGACCGCAGCGGCGGCCCAGGTCGTGGATGTGCTCCGCGGCCTCGGCGGTATCGGTCACCGGGTTGGTGTTCGCCATCGCCAGGACGGCGGTGAACCCACCGGCCGCCGCGGCGGCGGATCCGGTGGCGACCGTCTCGGCGTCCTCCCGGCCGGGCTCGCGCAGGTGGGTGTGCAGATCGACCAGTCCGGGCAATGCGACCAGGCCGTCCGCGTCGAGCACGATCGCGTCGGCAGGTGCGTCGATCGAGCCGAGCCCACGGATCACACCGTCGGCCAGCAGCAGGTCGCCGGCTCCGCGGCCGAGGATGTCAGCACCCTTGATCAGGTAGGCGCTGCTTTCGGTGGTGTCTTCGGTGCTCACGCGTTTCCTCCGAGCAGGTGGTACAGAACGCTCATCCGGACGGCGACACCGGCGGACACTTGGTCCAGGATCGCCGAACGGGCTTCGTCGGCGGCGTCGGCCGCGATCTCCAGGCCCCGGTTCATCGGGCCGGGGTGGCAGATCACCGCATGCTCCGGCAGCTTGCGCAATCGGTCGCGGGTCAGGCCGTAGCCGATGGTGTACTCACGGGGCGTCGGGAAGTAGCCGCCGCTCATCCGTTCCTTCTGCACCCGCAACATCATCGCGACGTCGATCGTCGGCAGCACGGGGTCGAGCTCGCCGGTGATCGAGAATCCCTCCGCCGCGGCCCAATCGGAGATACCACTCGGCATCAACGTCGGCGGCGCGACCAGCGTGATCTGCGCTCCGAGCGTGCGCAGCAGCAGCAGATTGCTGCGCACGACGCGCGAGTGGGTGAGGTCGCCCACGATCGCGACGTGTTTGCCTTCGAGGTCGCCCAGCCGGCGACGCATCGTGTACGCGTCCAGCAGGGCCTGGGTGGGGTGTTCGTGCGTACCGTCGCCCGCATTGACAATGGCGGCATTGACCCACCGGGCCACCTGTGCGGGGGCACCACTGGCGTGGTGGCGGATGATCAGCCCGTCGACCCCCATCGAGGCGACGGTCATGACGGTGTCGCGCAGCGACTCGCCCTTGCTGACGGAGGAGCCCTTCGCCGAGACGTTGATGACGTCGGCGGACAACCACTTGCCGGCGATCTCGAAGGAAGATCGGGTGCGGGTGGAGTCCTCGAAGAAGAGGTTCACGACCGTCCGTCCGCGCAACGCGGGCAGCTTCTTGACATCGCGGTGCTGCACGTCGTGCATCTGCTCGGCGGTGTCGAGCAGCTCGAGCACCTGGTCCTTGGACAGATCGGCGGCCGAGAGTAGGTGCTTCATCGCTGGTCCCCCTCGCTCATGTCGGCCTTTCCGGCGTCGATGCGCACTTCGTCCTCGACATCGTCGAACTCGGTCAGTCGCACGTACACCCGCTCCTGGCTGGACGTGGGCAGGTTCTTCCCGACGTGGTCGGCGCGGATCGGGAGTTCACGGTGACCACGGTCGACCAGCACGGCGAGCCGGACGGCGCGCGGCCGGCCGAGGTCACCGAGTGCGTCCAGTGCCGCTCGAACGGTACGGCCGGAGTACAGCACATCGTCGACCAGCACCACGACCCTGTCATCGACCCCGCAGTCCGGAATGGTCGTCGGCAACGCGGTGCGCACCGGGTTGCGGCGCAGATCGTCGCGGTACATCGTCACGTCGAGCGTGCCGACGGGCACCTCGGTGCCTTCGACCTCGCGCAGGGAGTCGGCCAGGCGTGTGGCGAGTACCGCTCCGCGGGCCGGGATACCGAGCACGACGAGGTCATCGGCTCCCTTGTTGTGCTCGACCACTTCGTGGGCGATCCGGCGCAGCGCGCGCTGAATGTCGCTGGAGTTGAGGACTACTCGACCCGTGGAAGAGGTGCCTTCGGACGGGGAGTCTGTTGAGTCAGGACGCATGGCGTCAGGACCTCCTTCGCCGCCTCACAGGACGGAATCGTTAAAGGATGTCGAGCGCGTGCGAGCCTAGCCGAGATCCGACTGCCGGTCGCACCCGGTACCGACAGGCGGGCGGTCCCGACCAAGCATCACGACCTGCTTAAACGATTCGGTCGGCCTTCGCGGGCGCGAGGATCAGCAACGGCTCCTTCGGGACCGAGTTGACATAGTCGGCGACCTCGCCGTCGAACTTCACGGCAGTGCTCGCGATCTGAGCCAGGCGCCCGCGTGGCACATCACCCACGACGACGAAGCGACCCTGCCGCACGCTGGACATGCCGTGCGCACTCACATCGACCTGGTCGCTCAGGCCCCGACGAAACAGCGCCTCGCCCACCGGGTCGCGTGTCATGGATGTCGATGTCGTCGTCGGCCTGGTCGACGTGCTGGCGGACGCCGTCCTCAGCGCCGTCGAGCTCGGGGACGATCCGCTGCTCGATGTGCCGGCCGAGGTGGTCACCGGGGACGTCGAGGCGGCCGTGCCTGCTGAACGAGCACCACTGCAGCCGGTGGCGAGCACACCCGCCAGCAGCGCTGCCACCACGCCGGCCCGGCGGGTTCGACGGTGAGGGTCCATGCGGTGCGATTCCCCCCGGGGATTGAGACAGATCGGCAAACCTTATCGTGCAGATGCTCTCGGCGACCGGGACTTGGGCACGTTGAAGGCTCTTAGATGAGTTCGAGCAACACAAGCAGGGACAGAGCGCCGAACAGCACAGGCTGGTGGGCAAGGTAGATGGCGAGTGTGTGCCGCCCGAGTGTCTGCGATGCGGTCGAGACCGGGCCGGTGGGCTGCCAGGACGCCACCCGGTCCCGCAATACTTCATTGCCGAGCAACGTGCGGGTGAGGACGAGGCCGAGCAGCGACAGCGCGAACATAGGCAGCAGTGGTTGGACGTCGAGACTCGGCGAGAGCGTCGGCGTCAGACCAGTCCAGGTGACCCAGCGCGATGTCGAGTCGATGGAGACGATCGCCGGAAGCGCCGCGCTGATCAGAGCCGCGCCGATGGCCACCAACCGCGAGGCCCGAAGGAAAGGCAGGAGCAGCACGCTGGTGAGCGCGATGTTCTGCAGGATCCCGAAGGTCACCATGAACTGGGGCGCCAGGACGAGGCTCACCGCGGTGATGGCGTACGCGGCGGCGAGCAGCTTGAGCAACCGTCGTCCGAACGTCCGGAGGTCGACCGAATGCCGGTGTGCCAGAGCGAGACTCACCCCGGTGAGCAACAAGAAGGTGCCGGCGATGACGTGTCCTGTCATGCGCCCCGACGGCGTTCGGGCCCAGTGCTCGGTGACGCCGAAATGGCCGAGGTCCCACACCAGGTGGTAGAGCACCACCGCCACGATCGCGACACCACGAACGACGTCGACGAGCGCCCAACGCGCCGAGCGGGCAGCCCTGCAGGCAACTGCTGTCGATCGTTCGGGGGCGAGCGCGGTCACGTCAGCTGCGACGGCGCTGCTGCGCGCGCGGTTCCGCACTCGTCCTCCCCCGAACCTCCGGTCGTTTCTAGACCAGTGTGTCCTTGACCTCGGCCAGCCGGTTGAGCAAGCCGTTGACGAACTTCGGCGACTCGTCGGTCGACAGCTCGGTGGCGAGGCCGACGGCCTCGGCGATCGCCACGCGGTCGGGCACCTCGTCGTTGTAGAGCAACTCGAACGCGCCGATGCGCAACAGGTTGCGGTCGACGGCGGGCATCCGGTCCAGCGGCCAGTCCTTGGCGTACGTGGTCAGTGCGTCGTTGATCGCCGCCCAGTTGCGCACGACTCCACGCACGAGGTCGCCGGTGTATTCCGGCAGCGGCGCCGGGGTCACCGGCGCCTCGACCCGCTCGTCGAGCAGGGTCACCGCGTTCACGCCACGCTGCTCGGCCTCGAAGAGCAGGTCGAGTGCGCGCTTACGCGCCTTGGTGCGAGCACCCATACGTCAGTTCACGCGGCCGAGGTACGAACCGTCGCGGGTGTCGACCTTGACCTTCGTGCCCGTCTCCAGGAACAAGGGCACCGAGATCTCGGCGCCGGTCTCCAACGTCGCGGGCTTCGTGCCGCCGGTGGAGCGGTCACCCTGCAGGCCCGGTTCGGTGTGGGTGATCTCCAGGACGACGGCGGCCGGGAGCTCGACGTACAGCACCGTGCCCTCGTTCTGGGCGACGATGGCTTCCTGGTTCTCCAGCAGGAAGTTCGCTGCATCGCCGACGGTCTCGGCGGGGATGTTGATCTGGTCGTAGGACTTCACGTCCATGAAGACGTAGTCGTTGCCGTCCTTGTACAGGTACTGCATGTCGGAGCGGTCGACATTCGCGGTCTCGACCTTGACGCCGGCGTTGAAGGTCTTGTCGACGGTCTTGCCGGACAGGACGTTCTTGAGCTTGGTGCGCACGAAGGCCGGGCCCTTACCGGGCTTGACGTGCTGGAACTCGACGACCGACCACAGCCCGTTGTCGATCTTGAGGACCATTCCGTTTTTCAGGTCGTTCGTGGATGCCACGCGCGGTTCACTTTCATCGTCGAGGTCTGGGCAGCGACCAGCAACGGTCGACCGGCCCGGGAACTGGACCATGGTACCGGCGGCACACCGGTGCTCCGGTCACGCGTCCGATCGGGCGCCGGTCATACCTGTCGGGGCCGGCCGGCTCGGACGAGGCGCGCAGACGGCAGACTTCCCTCATGAACCGTTCGCTGATCGCCGCCGTGCCGTTGATGGCAGCCGCCGGAGTTGCCGCCCGCGACGTGCTGCAGCGCAAGCACTCCCTGCTTCGCAACTTCCCGCTGATCGGTCATGCCCGCTACGCGATCGAGACGATCGGTCCGGAGATGAGGCAGTACGTCGTGGCGTCGAACGACGAGGAACGGCCGTTCAGCCGCGACCAGCGCGCCTGGATCTACGCCTCCGCGAAGGGCGAGAACAACTACGTCGCGTTCGGCACCGACAACAACGTCGAGACCGACGAGGGCTACTCGATCATCAAGCACCGCACATTCAGTCCGACTCCCCCTCCGACCGGCGCCCACGTCGGGAACGACGTCGTCCTGCCCAGCGCGAAGATCCTCGGCGCGCCCCGCGGACGCGCGAAGGCGTTCCGGCCGGGCAGCGTCGTGAACGTGTCGGCGATGAGCTTCGGATCGTTGTCCGGCAACGCGATTCACGCCCTCAACGCCGGCGTGAAGCAAGCCGGCGCCCTGCACAACACCGGCGAGGGCGGGCTGTCCAAGCACCACCGTCAGGGCGGCGACCTGATCTTCCAGATCGGCACCGGTTACTTCGGCTGTCGGGACGAGCACGGCCGGTTCGACATCGATCGGCTCGCAGCTCTGGTGGAGTCGGCACCCGTCCGCGCCGTCGAGATCAAACTGTCGCAGGGCGCCAAACCCGGCCTGGGCGGCGTGCTGCCGGCCGCCAAGGTCAGCCAGGAGATCGCCGAGATCCGGGGCGTCCCGGCCGGTCAGGACGTCATCAGCCCGTCCCGGCACGCGGAGTTCGGCGACGTCGATTCGATGCTCGACTTCGTCGAACTCATCGCGCAACGCACGGGTCTGCCGGTGGGCATCAAGTCGGCCGTCGGCGACCTCGCCTTCTGGGACGAACTGGCGGCGACCATGGCCGACGGTCAGCGCGGTGTCGACTTCGTCACCATCGACGGCGGCGAAGGCGGCACCGGTGCGGCACCGCTGGTCTTCAGCGACGCGGTGGCGCTGCCGTTCCTGATCGGGTTCACCCGGGTGTACGCCCGGTTCGCGAGGACCGGCATCACCGATCAGCTCACATTCATCGGCTCCGGGAAGCTGGGTCTGCCGCGCAATGCGGCCGTCGGTTACGCGCTCGGCATCGACATGGTCAACGTCGCGCGCGAAGCGATGCTCGCGATCGGCTGTTTGCAGACCCAGAAGTGCCACAAGGACACCTGCCCCACCGGTGTCGCGACTCAGAACAAGTGGCTGGAGCGTGGCCTCGAACCGGAGCTGAAGGCGGTCCGCGTCGCCAATTACCTGCGCACGATGCGCCGTGACCTGCTCAAGGTGAGCGAGGCCGTCGGCGTCATGCACCCGAGCCTGCTCGATCAGGACGACGTCGAGCTCATGCTCGGCAACCGGAAGGGCACGCCGGTCGGCGAGATCTACGAGTACGAGCCGGGCTGGGGACGCCTGGGCGAACCGTGGCGATCCCAGATCAACGAACTCATGGTCGGCGAACCCACCGGTGGCTCCGCTCCCCCGTCGGCCACCGCGCAATGATGCGCCGAACGGTGGGACTCAGCTGACCGCGTCGTACGCCTCGCGCAGCCACTGCGGGTCGGGGCCCTCCAGGCGCGCCGGCTCGGCGATGTCGGTGAGCACCACGAAACGCAAGGTGGCTCCGCGCGTCTTCTTGTCCCGCGACATGGCGGTCACCAGTTCGTCCCACCGGCCGGGTTCGTAGCGGGTCGGCAGCCCGACAAGGTCGAGAATGCGGCGGTGCTCGGCGACGATCGTCTCGTCCAACATGCCTGCGCGACAGGCCAGTTCGGCGACGTACACCATGCCGACCGCAACGGCGTCGCCGTGCCGCCACCGGTAGTTCTCCACCTGCTCGATGGCGTGGGCGAACGTGTGGCCGTAGTTGAGAATCTCCCGCAGCGAGGATTCGCGCGGGTCGGCGGCCACCACACGCGCCTTGACGGCGACAGCTCGCGAGACGAGTTCGGGCAACACCTCGCCGTCGACGTCCAAGGCCGCCTCGGGGTCGCTTTCGATCAGACGAAGGATCTGCGGGTCGGCGATGAAACCGCACTTGATCACTTCGGCGAACCCGGCAACCAGGTCGGCCAACGGCAAGGTGTGCAGCAGATCCAGATCGCACACCACAGCGGACGGGGAATGGAACGCACCGACGAGGTTCTTGCCCTCGGCCGTGTTGACCCCGGTCTTGCCACCGACCGCGGCATCGACCATGCCGAGCAGGGTGGTGGGCACCTGCACCACGGGAACTCCCCGCAACCAACCGGCCGCGACGAATCCGCCGAGATCGGTGGTGGCACCGCCGCCGAGGGCGACGACGACATCGGTACGGGTGAATCCTGCTTGTCCGAGGGTCGCCCACAGGTCGGCGGCGACGCTGATCTGTTTGGCCGACTCGGCGTCGGGCAGGACGCGAACCACCACCTGGCGGTCGCCGGTTCGCAACGAGGCTGCGACTTGTTCGGCTTTGTCGGCCACGGCGGGGGCGTGCACGAGCAGGACCCGCATCGCGTCCCCGACGTGGTCGGCGACCTGGTCGGCGACTCCACGTCCGATAAATACTTCGTAATCGTCACCAACCCGTATCACCTTGGTGGCACTCATGATTTGCGCGCCAACCAGGCGTTCACCTGCTCGACGACCTGCTCGGGCGTGCACCCTGCGGTGTCGATGCGGACGCTCGCGAGCGCCTCATAGGTAGGACGGCGCTCGTTCATCAACCGGGTCCAGGTGGCGCGCGGGTTGACGGCGAGCAACGGTCGGGAGGCATCGAAACCAATGCGTCCCGATGCGTCCGAGATCGAGACGTCGAGAAAGACGACATGGTGACCACTCAGGAGTTCGGCGACGCTCGGCTGCATCGGCGCTCCCCCGCCGAGCGCGACGACGCCCACACCGTCGAGGGCTCGGGCGACCGCGTCGGCCTCCATGCGGCGGAACGCAGGCTCGCCGTCCTCGACGAAGATGTCGCTGATCGTGCGACCGTCGGTCTGCTCGACGAGCGCGTCGGTATCGACGAACTCCGTGCCGAGCTTCTGCGCCAGGCGCGCCCCGACCGTCGACTTGCCCGCCCCCGGCGGGCCGATCAGCACAACCGTCGGACGAACAGTCACGATCCCTCCTGCGACTCGAAGGACTTCATCAGCTCGGGAATCGCGTCGAGATAGGCGCGGTGGTTGCGGGCCGTCTCGGCGACGCTGTCGCCGCCGAACTTCTCCACGCATGCCTCGGCGAGCACAAGAGCCACCATGGCTTGCGCCACGACCCCCGCCGCCGGCACCGCGCACACGTCAGAGCGCTGGTGGATCGCCGTCGACGCCTCCCCCGTACTCACGTCGACCGTGCGCAGGGCACGCGGGACGGTGGAGATCGGCTTCATCGCGGCACGCACCCGCAGCGGCTCGCCCGTCGACATGCCACCTTCGGTACCTCCTGCGCGGTTGGAGGCCCGCCGGATCACTGCGTCGGTGCGGTCGATCTCGTCGTGGGCCGCGGATCCGCGACGAGCCGCGGTGAGGAAGCCGTCGCCCACCTCCACACCCTTGATCGCTTGGATCCCCATCAAGGCACCGGCCAGCCGCGCGTCGAGGCGGCGGTCCCAGTGCACGTGTGAACCGAGGCCCGGGGGTAACCCGTACGCCAGCACCTCGACCACCCCACCGAGCGTGTCGCCGTCCTTCTTCGCCGCGTCGACCTCGGCCACCATCGCAGCGGATCCGTGCGGATCCAGCGAGCGAACCGGGTCGGCATCGAGCGCCTCGACATCGGCCGGGACCGGCAGCGAAGCGTCGGGCGCCGAACCGGCGGTACCGATCGACACGGTGTGCGAGACCAGTTCGATGCCGTATGCCTGCTCCAGGAACGCTTCGGCCACCGCTCCCAGGGCCACGCGTGCCGCGGTCTCGCGTGCGGAGGCACGTTCGAGAATGGGGCGCGCCTCGTCGAACCCGTACTTCTGCATACCGACGAGGTCGGCATGGCCCGGACGCGGACGGGTCAGCGGACGGTTACGGGCGAGCTCCTGCGGCGCACCGATGTCGTCTGCGGCAGCGATCGCGCCCTCGTCGACCGGGTCGGTACCCATGACGGCCTGCCATTTGGGCCATTCGGTGTTGGCGATCGTGATCGCGATCGGCGACCCGAGGGTGCGACCGTGGCGCACACCGCCACCGAAGGACACCTCGTCCTGCTCGAACTTCATCCGCGCCCCCCGACCATGGCCGAGACGGCGGCGGGCCAGAGCAGCCTGCAGATCGGACGAGGACACCTCGACCCCTGCGGGCAATCCTTCGAGAACGGCGGTCAGGCACGGCCCGTGGGACTCACCTGCGGTCAACCAGCGCAACATGTGCGCGATCTTTTCACGCCTCGCGGGCCGCGAGTGCAGCGTGTCCAGCCTGCTGGACGGCATTGAGCGGCGGAACCCGGCCGGTCATCAACTCGACCTGTCGCACAGCCTGGTGGATCAGCATCTCCAGACCGGAGACGACACGAGCGCCGGTGTGCTCACCCGAATCGGCGAAGGCGGTCGGCCAGCCGGCGTAGACGGCGTCCATCCACACCGTTCCGGTCCGGGCACGCACCGGACTCGCGCTTGCCACCCCCGCGAAGCCGTCCGCGCCGCCGGGCGGGAGGGTACTGATGACCAGGTCGTATCCGTGTGCGTGCACGCCGGCGTCGGTCAGTGAGACGACGTCGGTGGTCATTGCGTGATCATTTGCCTGGGCGAGTGTCGAGGCGCGCGCGTCCTTGCGGACGGCGAGGGTCACGTCCAGCACGCCGAGTTCGGCCAGTGCGGCCAACACCGACCGGGCAGTCGCGCCCGAACCAAGCACGAGTGCCCGGCCAGTCGCGGCCGTTCCCACCCCGGCGTCCTGCAGAGCGGCGACCACCCCGTGGACGTCGGTGTTGTAGCCGTGCCAACCCGACTCGGTGGGGACAAGCGTGTTGACCGCACCGGTCTGGAGCGCGATCGGATCACAGTGCGCAGCGAGGACGAGCGCCTCCTCCTTCAACGGCATCGTGAGGGAGAGACCCGCCCACTCCGTACCGAGGGATCCGACGAACTCCGCCAGGGCGGACTCGTCGACCTCGAACCGCTCGTAGCGCCAGTCGTCCAACCCCAACGCCTCGTACGCCGCCCGGTGGAGCACCGGCGACAGCGAGTGCTCGATCGGCGAACCGAGCACCGCCGCCCGACGGATCAGCACTTGCCCGGATTGTTGCGGCACCAGGCCTGGAACTCACGAACATTCTTCAGGTGGGCGCCGTAGTCGGTCTCGAACTTCGTCTCGCCGGTCTCCTGGTTCACCGTCACGAAGTAGAGCCACGGTCCGGTGGCGGGCTTGGCCGCTGCCTTGAGCGCTTCCAGACCCGGGTTGTTGATCGGGCCAGGGGGCAGACCCGGATGCTTGTAGGTGTTGTACGGGCTGTTGTCGTTACGTTCCTTGTCGGTGGTGGTGACGGTGCCGCGCTTCTGGGTGATGTAGTGGATCGAGGAGTCCATCTGCAGCGGCATCCCCTTCTCCTCGCGGTTGTCGATCACGCGCGCCACCTTCGCGCCGTCGGCACCCAGCCGCGACTCACCTTGGACGAACGACGCCACGATCACGGTCTTGCGCAACTGGTCCGCCGGAACACCCAGCTGGTTCAGCTGCTTCTTACCCAGTGCGACCATCGCCTTGAGCTGCTCGGACGCGGTCGCGCTCGGCTCGAACTCGTAGGTGGAGGGGAACAGGAAGCCTTCGAGCTGGCCATCAGCGGCCGGCGGGAGGCCGAGCGCCTTCGGATCGACCTTCTTGTACTCGGCCACCGGAACACCGGTCTGCTTGGAAAGGGTCGCGAAGATCTCGCTCACCCACATGCCCTCACGCACTGTCACGCCCTTGGACATGCGGGTTGCGGGGTCGAGCAGCAGGTTGAGCGCCGACTGCGAACTCATCTGCTTCTTCATCTTGTACGTGCCGGGCTGCACCTTGGAGAACTCCGGGTTCGCCCCGGCGACGGAGGCGAAGGTTCCGGCGGACTTCACGACGCCGGCCTCCTTCAGAGCGACCCCGATGGCATGGCCGGAGTCACCCGGCTTGACCTTGACCTCGACCGTACCGGTGCCCTCACCTGCGTAATCACCACCGCCGGATCTGCCTGCGCCGATGCTGGGAATGAGGTCGGTGCCCACGGTCTTGAGAGCCAGCCCGAAACCACCGAGAACCAGCACGCTCGCGAGAGCCATCACCAGGCAGGAGCGGTTGCGACGGTTCGGACCCTCTGGGTTGTCAGCCTGCGCGAACGGACGCATGTCACGCGCCTGCGCACGCGATTGCGCGGCCGGCTCCCGCCGGTCGGGAAGTTTCCCGGCCGGCTGCCCGCGGTCTTCTCCCTCTCCGAAGATCGAATCGGAGAGACGGGAGTCGTTCATCAAGTGCCCTTCTTCTTCACGTCGACCGCCGGTGGCGGGTTTGCGCCCGCCCACGGCGATGCCTGGGGGCGCACCGGTCGTACGTTCTGTGTCCAACGCGACTTGCAAGATCATCGCAGCCGCCTGGCTGTCGATCACGCTTTTGCTGCGCCGTGTCGAAACTCCGGCGTCGCGCATCGCCCGGTGAGCGTCCACCGTGGTGAGCCGTTCGTCGACCAGCCTCACCCCGATGGATGGTCTGGCTCGGTGCAGAGCGGTCGCCCAGGCGCGCGCTGCCTCGGCGGCCGCCCCTTCGTCGCCGGACAACGACCTCGGCAGCCCCACGATCACCTCGACGGCGGAACGCACGTCGACCAGTTCCAGCGTCTGCTGGATGTCGCGGTTCGTGGCGGCGTCCCGCGCGAGGGTCGTCTCCGGGGTCGCGATGAGGCCGTCCGGGTCGCAGATCGCGATCCCGACCCGGACGGAGCCCACGTCGACGCCGACGCGTACGCCACGGCGCATGATCAGTCGAGTGTCTGTCGAATCGCGCAGGCCACGGCCGACAGCGCCTCGTCCACCTTGGACGGGTCCTGGCCGCCGCCCTGGGCGACGTCCGGCTTGCCACCGCCACCGCCACCGAGCACGGACGCGGCCTGCTTGACCAGCGCACCCGCCTGGATGCCGCGGTCACGGGCCGACTGGTTGGTAGCGATCACGACCACCGGCCGCCCGGCATTGACACCGGTGACCGCCACGACGGAGCCGGACGCGTCACCGAGGCGGGCGCGCAACGAGAGCACCAGCGAGCGCACCTGGTCCGCCGGTAGGTCACCCGCGTGGTGGGTCAGCACCTTCACCGCGGAAATGTCCTGTGCCTGCTCCACGAGGGAGGCAGCCTCGGCCTGCACCTGTTCCTGCTTCAGCCTGGCGATCTCGCGCTCGGCGTCCTTGACCCGGCCGAGCAGGGCGTCGACCTTGTCGCGCAGTTCGCCCGGTTGCGCGCCGACCATTCCGCTGAGTTCGGCGACCAGCATTCGTTCCTTGGCGAGGTAACGCAGCGCTTCCATCCCGACGAGCGCCTCGACACGACGTACGCCCGAGCCGACACTCCCCTCACCGGTGAGCGTCAGGGCACCGATCTGCGAGGAGTGCGCGACGTGCGTGCCACCGCACAGTTCGCGCGACCACGGGCCACCGATCTCGACGACGCGTACCTGCTCGTCATAGGTCTCCCCGAAGAGAGCGAGCGCCCCCCATTCGCGCGCTTCCGGCAGCGTCATGAACTGTGCCGACACCGGAAGGTCCTGTCGCACAGCGAGATTCGACACTTCCTCGATCTCGCTGCGGGTCGCGGCCGAGAGGCCGGAGTTCCACGCGAAGTCGAGACGCAGGTAACCGGGCTTGTTGTACGAACCCGACTGCAGCGCGGACGGGCCGAGGACCTGCCGCAGCGCCGCGTGCACGACGTGGGTGCCGGAGTGTGCCTGACAGGCCGACACACGCCACTCGGGGTCGACCTTCGCCTCCACTGCGTCGCCGACGGTGAGCCCGTGCTCGCCGGCTTCGACGGTGTGGACGACCAGGCCCTTGACCGGACGCTGAACGTCGCGCACCGGCAACTCGCCGTACGGACCGGCGATGACTCCTGAGTCTGCGATCTGACCGCCGGACTCTGCATAGAACGTGGTGCGGTCGAGTACGACCTGACCGGTCTGACCCGGACGAAGCTCGGGCACCTGCACGCCGTCCACGACGATGCCGGTGATCTTCGCGTCCGCCGAAAGTCCTTGGTAGGCAAACCAATCGGTTGCACCGAGGGCTCGCAGTTCACGCCACACCTCGGTGTGCGCGTGGCCGGCCTTCTTCGACTTCGCGTCGGCCTTCGCGCGATCGCGCTGCTCCTGCATCAGGCGGCGGAACCCCGGCTCGTCGACCTGGACACCCTGCTCGGCGGCCATCTCGAGGGTCAGATCGATCGGGAAGCCGTAGGTGTCGTGCAACTGGAAGGCCTGCTCGCCCGCGAGCGTCGCCTGGCCACCGCCCGTCGACGCAGCACTCTGCTTAGCCTTCGTCACGGCGGTGTCGAGGATGACCGTGCCGGCGCCCAACGTGCGGCGGAACGCGTCCTCCTCGCCGTAGGCGATCTGGCTGATGCGGGGAAAATCGATCTCGAGTTCGGGGTAACTGGCCTTCATGCGGTCCATGGAGACCGGCAGCAGTTCGGGCAGGGCCTTGTCCTCGTAACCGAGCAACCGCATCGCGCGCACCGCGCGGCGCAGCATGCGACGCAGCACGTAGCCGCGACCCTCGTTCCCCGGGGTCACTCCGTCGCCGATGAGCATCAGGCTGGAGCGGACGTGGTCGGCGACCACACGCAAGTGCACGTCGTCCGGGTGCGATTGCCCTGCCGCCTGCCCGGACTTCTCGCCGTACTTCCTGCCGGTCATCTCGGCGGCCTTGGCGAGCACTGGGAAGACCTCGTCGATCTCGTACAGGTTGTCCTTGCCCTGCAGGAGCGTCGCCATGCGCTCGAGGCCCATACCGGTGTCGATGTTCTTGGCGGGCAGCGGACCGGCGATGTCGAAGTCGGCCTTGCTGCGCACCTGTGACAGGTCGTCCTGCATGAACACGAGGTTCCAGAACTCCATGTAACGGTCCTCGTCGACCGCCGGTCCGCCCTCGGCGCCGTACTGCGCGCCACGGTCGTAGAACAACTCCGAACAGGGACCACCCGGACCGGGCACACCCATGTTCCAGTAGTTGTCCTCCTTGCCGCGGCGGGTCATCCTCTCGACGGGGATGCCGATCTTCTCGTGCCAGATCGCGTACGCCTCGTCGTCGTCCTCGTAGACGGTCGGCCAGACACGTTCGGGGTCGAGGCCGTACCCGCCGTCGGCGATCGGGGTGGTGACCAGGCCCCACGCCAGTTCGATGGCGCGCTCCTTGAAGTAGTCACCGAAGCTGAAGTTGCCGTTCATCTGGAAGAACGTGCCGTGACGTGAGGTCTTGCCGACCTCTTCGATGTCACCGGTGCGCACGCACTTCTGGACGCTGGTGGCGCGCGGCCACGGCGGCGTCTGCTGGCCGAGCATGTACGGCTTCATCGGCACCATGCCGGCGTTGACGAACAGCAGGTTGGGGTCGTCGTAGATGAGCGGTGCGCTGGGCACGACCACGTGGTCGTTGTCCTCGAAGAACTTCAGCCAACGGCGCCGGATCTCGGCGGTTTCCATGAGAATCCTTAGGTTTCGATCAAGAAAATGGGCAGGACGAGGGGCGGGGCCGACAGGGCCCTACGCGGCTCGTGCTCCCAGGTGCCGACACGACCCGACTGTCCCGGCGACGTCGCGTCGTCGGGCTGCTCGGGAGAAGGTGTCGGTATGCATCCCTCGAAGCTTATCGCCCGTCGGTGAGGGTCGTCGCGACAGATACGAACGGCGGCCGCGCCACGGTGTGTGGTGCGGCCGCCGTTCGAATGCGTCCTGCGTGGATCAGGCGTCCGCCTCGACGACCTCTGCGGTGAGGTGGGTCTTCTTCTCCGGGAAGTGACAGGCGATGCCGTGACCGAAACGCTCCCCGTGCCCCTTGATCTGCGGTTCCTCGCTGGCACAGATCTCCTGTGCCTTCCAGCACCGGGTGCGGAAGCGGCAACCGCTCGGCGGATCGATCGGGCTCGGGACGTCACCGACCAGTCGGATCCGCTCCTCGGGCACGTGGCCACGAACGACATTCAGGTCGGGCGCCGCCGAGAGCAGCGCCTGCGTGTACGGGTGCTCGGGTGCGCCGTAGATCTCCTCGCGGTCGCCGAGTTCCATGACCTTGCCCAGATACATGACCGCGACGCGGTCGCAGAAGTGCCGCACGACGCCGAGGTCGTGAGCGATGAACACGAACGCGATGTCGAGTTCCTTGCGCAACTTGCTCATCAGGTTCATGACCTGTGCCTGGATCGACACGTCGAGCGCCGACACCGGTTCGTCGGCCACGATGACCTTCGGCTCCACGGCCAGCGCTCGGGCGATACCGATGCGCTGACGCTGACCGCCGGAGAACTCGTTCGGATACCGGTTGATGTGCTCGGGATTCAGACCGACGAGTTCCAGCAACTCCTGAACGCGTGCCTTGACCTGCTTCTTGGGCACGATGCCGTGCAGTTCCAGTGCGGTACCGACGATCGACTGAACCGTGAAGCGGGGGTTCAGCGAACCGTAGGGGTCCTGGAAGATCAGCTGGATGTCACGACGGAGCGGACGCAGGTCCTTCTCCTTCATGTGGGTGATGTCGTTGCCGCCGAAGGTGATCTTGCCGTCGGTCGGCTCCAGCAGTCGGGTGATGAGACGACCCGTCGTGGTCTTGCCACAGCCGGACTCACCGACCAGGCCCAGGGTCTCCCCCGCGGCGAGGTCGAAACTCACTCCGTCGACGGCCCGTGTCTGCAGGGTGGTCGGGAACAGCCCCGAGTACTCCTTCACCGGGAAGTGCTTGGCGAGGTTCTCCACCACCAGCAGCGGCTCACGGCCGGCGGTGGCCTTGCGCTCGTGCACCACCGGGGCAGCGTCGTACTCCGGCCGATGCGTGGCACCGGCGCCTGCGGCGTTCTCTTCGGCGCCGGCTGCGTGGGAGCCGGTGCCCGATTCCTTGTTCAGATCTGCCATCTCGTACTACTTCCCCAGTCGCGGCGCGACCTCGGCCGCGAAGATCTCGGCGGGCTCGGCCAGGTGGCACCGGGTCAGACGTCCGGGTTCGCCCGGCACCTCGGTGAACGCCGGCAGTTCGGTGAAGCACCGGTCTCCCGGAACACGGTCGGCGTAGTCGCACCGCGGGTTGAACGAGCAGCCCTTGGGCAAGTTCAACAGGCTCGGCGGGTTGCCGCGGACCGGGTTCAACGGCACGTCGAGTGCTGCCGAGAGTGACGGCACCGACGACAACAAGCCCCAGGTGTACGGGTGACGCGGATCGGCCAGCACCTCACGCGTGGTGCCGTACTCGACACCGCGGCCGGCGTACATCACCAGCACCTTGTCGGAGACCTCCGCGACGACAGCGAGGTCGTGCGTGATCATGATGATCGCCGAACCGAACTCGCGCTGCAGGTCGTTGAGCAGGTCGAGAATCTGTGCCTGCACTGTCACATCGAGCGCGGTGGTCGGCTCGTCCGCGATCAGCAGACGCGGGTCGTTCACCAGACCGAGTGCGATCATCGCTCGCTGACGCATACCACCGGAGAACTCGTGCGGGTACTGCTTCGCACGACGCGCCGGGTTCGGGATACCGACACGGTCCAACATCTCGACCGCACGCTTGTGGGCGACACTCTTGGACACCTTGTGGTGCACCAGGTACGCCTCGGCGATCTGGCTTCCGATCTTCTTGAACGGGTGCAGTGAAGACTGCGGATCCTGGAAGATCATCGCCACGGTGTTGCTGCGCACCTTCTGGAAGGTCTGCGGGCTCGCGCCCACCAGTTCCTGTCCGTCGAGCAGGATCGACCCGCTCATCCGGGTGCGCTTCGGGTCGTGCAGGCCCATGACGGCCATCGACGACACGGACTTGCCCGAACCGGACTCCCCCACGATCGCCAGGGTTTCACCGAGCTTGAGCTCGTAGCTCACGCCGTTGACGGCACTGACCACACCATCGGCCGTCGGGAACTGCACCTGCAGATCCTTGACCTCCAGGATGGTCTCGGCGTTGGGGTCGAGCCGCGGACGGCGGGAGGACTGTTCGCTGATTGCTGCTGTGGACATCGCTCTTCTCTCCTCAGGACAGCTTCACGCGTGGGTCGACGACGCCGTACAGCAGGTCGACGATGAGGTTGCCGACGCTGACGACCAGGGCTCCGACCAGGACGACGCCACTGATGACCTGCAGGTCCTGCTGATCGAACGAACGAATCGCCAAGGTGCCCATGCCGGGCAGACCGAAGATGCGCTCGGTGAAGACCGCCCCGGACAGGTCCGCGGCGATGTTCAGGCCGACGAGGGTCAGGAACGGTGCCATCGCAGCGCGCAACGCGTGGCTGACGACGACCTTCCGCTCCGACAGGCCCTTCGATCGGGCGGTGCGGACGAAGTCACCGGAGAGCGTGTCGATCATCGCGGCGCGCACGTAGCGCACGTATGCCGTCGCCTGGATCAGGCCGTAGATCAGCCAGACACCGATCAGGCCGACGAACCACTTTGCAGGATCTTCGGTGAATGGCACCCACTGACTGCGCGGGAGAATGGGATGCAGCACCATCAGGTACAGGAAGAACAGCAGCGCGAGGATGTAGTAGGGCACCGACGGGACGAACTGGGTGATACCGACGATCATCCGATCGACCCAGTTACCTCTGTTGCGCGCTGCCACCACCCCGAACATCAAGCCGAAGAGCGTGTAGACCACGGTGCCGCCGACCACCACCGACAGCGTGACCGGAGCTGCTTGGAAGACCATGTCCTTGACCGGACGGTCCTGAACCCAGGACCAGCCCAGGCAGGGGGCGGCGCATTCCTTCTGGAAACCGCCGGAGGTGATCGTGCGCCCGACGGCGATCCCCTTCACGTACTCGGTGTACTGCTGAACCTTGGGCTTGTCGAGGCCCATGCTCTTTTCGATCTCCGCGATCCGCTCCTCGGTGCAGTTACGGGTGCACGAAATTCCGGCGGGATCGTTCGGGCCGAGATAGAAGATGACGAAGGTGAAGGTCACCGCGGCAAGCATGACGCTGAGCGTCATGAGCAGCCGTCGGAGGACGTAGACGAGCACGAGTACTCCTGGTCGGAATGGGGTGCGTTGGGGGCTCGCGAGAAGGGCCGCCCGGGATCACCGGGCGGCCCCGCTCGTGAACTTACTTCAAGGTGTTGCTACTGACGTAGGTCAGCCGACCCAGACCTGGGCCAGGTCCGGCATACCGCGGTTCGGGTCGTTGACCACGTTGTGGACCTGCTTGCCGAAGATGAAGTTGGCCTTACCGTAACCCAGCGGGATCGCCGGGATGTAGTCCTTGGCCAGCTTCTCGTCGAGCTTGTTCCACTCCGGTCCCTGCTTGTCGGCGTCGAGACCGATGATGCGGTTGATCTCGGCGTCGAGCGTCTTGTCAGCCAGGAAGCCCACGCTGTGGCCACCCTTCTGCACGGCGCTGGTGAACAGAGCCGGGTAGACGGAGTCGCCGGCCGGCCAGTCGTAGCACCATCCGGCGGGACCAGTGAGGGTGTTGACCTTGCCGTCGGTCTCGGCGCGACGCTTACGAGCGTCAGCCTTCGGCACACCGACGTCCTTGACCTTGAAGCCGGCCTTCTCGAACGCCGTCTTGCGGGCGATGTTCGCCTTGACTGCGTCCGGGTTGTCCTGGGTGTAGTACCAGGAGATCTCGAAGTTCTCCTTGCCGGCGTCCTTCAGCATCTTCTTGGCCTTCTCCGGGTCACCCGTACCCTGGCCGGTCATGCCGTTCTGCGGGGCGTAGGCCTTGAAGCCCGGCACCTGCGGCGCCATGTACGACGTCGCCGGGGTGAAGCTCAGGCTGGTCGCGCCCGACGCCTTGCGCACCTGGTCGTACGGGTACGCAGCGGCGATCGCCTTGCGGACCTCGAGCGGCACGGAGCGGGTGTCGATGTTGAAGTAGGTGACACACGGGTCCGGACCGGTGACCAGCTGGTCCTTCTGCTGGTTGACCTTCTGCAGCAGCGTCGAGTCGACGCCGTCCCAGTTCAGGGTGGTGGCGTCCGGACCGTTGCTGGCGAGGATCGCGGTCTGGGTCGGCTTGGTGTCCGTACCCCACTGGAAGTTGTACGCGTCGACGTACTGGCGGCGGGCCGGGTCCGAGGCAGCATCCCAGTTCGGGTTCTTCTTCAGCGTCAGGCTCTGGCCCTTGACGTACTTGTCGAACATGTAGGGACCGGTGGCGATGGGGTTGTCGCCGTACTTGTCCTTGGTGTCCTTGGCCTGCGGAATCGGCGAGACCTGGGTGAACGCCGCGTAGTACGGGAAGGTCGGCCACTTCTTCTTGAGCTTGAACTCGATGGTCTTGTCGTCCTTGGCGACGACACCCTTGTACTCGCCCTTGTCCTTGAACGGACCCTTGTACTTGTCACCGTCGAGCAAGTAGTCCATGACGTACGGCGGGCCGTCCGGCAGTTCCTCGGTGGCGAACGACCGCTTCACCGCGTAGGCGATGTCGGCAGCCTTGATCGGGGTTCCGTCGGCGTACTTCAGGCCGTCCTTCAGAGTGAAGGTCCAGGTCAGGCCGTCTTCCGAAGCCTTGCCCAGGTCGGTCGCGAGGTCCGGCACGAGGACGGACTTGCCGTTCTCGACCTTGTAGGTGGTGAGCGTACGGGTCACCAGCTGGCTCAGGATGGCCATGGTGTCCTGGTAGTAAGCACGGGTCGGGTCGAAGGTCTCCGGCACCGACGCGTACTTGATGGTCAGCGTGCCGCCCTTCTTCGCACCCTGGATCTCCGGAGCGGGGCCCTTGGCGTCGGCCTGCAGGTCGGCCGCGGCCGTGCCCTGCGAGGTCGACGAGTTCGAACCCTTGCCCGCGTCGGTCTTCTTGTCGGAGGGGCTTCCTCCACCGCAGGCTGCGAGCGACACAGTGCCCGCTGCAGCCAGCGCCACGACCTTGGTCCAGCGCATGTTGTTTCTCCTTTGTGTACTTCCCGGCCAGCACCAGGAAGGTTCTGCACGATCCGTCGGCGACGGATCGAAGTCTTTATCGGCGGGTGTTCGGGTTGAACGCGTCCGCGATCGCGTCGCCCAGCAGCGACAGCGCGAGCACCAGCAGGGAGACCGCGATCACGGGGACCCACAGGTACAGGGGCTGCAATTCGTAGTAGCCCTGTGCCGCGGCGATCGTCAGACCCCACGAAGCCGTCGGCTCCTTGAGCCCGACACCGAGGAAGGACAGACCGGCTTCGGCGGAGATGAACGCCGGGATGGCCAACGTCAGCGACACGATGATCAGGCCGACCAGGTTCGGAAGCATCTCCTTGAACAGGATCCGGCGCGTGGGCACGCCCAGCGCCCGAGCGGCCTGCACGAATTCTTTCTCGCGCATCGAGATCACTTCGCCTCGTACCAGGCGAGCAAGGCCGGCCCAGAAGAAGAAGGTGAGCACGAACACCAGCGAGCCGAAGCGAACCTTGGTGACCGTGTCGTCGGAGATCTCCAGCGGAGAGCCGAACCATGAGGTGATGATCGGCACCAGCGCGATGGCGAAGAGCAGGAACGGCAGCGACAGGATGAAGTCGATGACCCACGAGACGATGTTGTCGATCCAGCCACCGAAGTAGCCGGCCAGCAGACCGACCGTCACGCCGATGACCGTTGTTGCGATCGCGGCGAATGTGCCGATGACGATGGAGGGACGTGCTCCGTACACGAAGCGAGCGAACAGGTCACGGCCGAGCGAAGGTTCGATGCCCAGCCAGTGGTCGGCGGTCTGCCCGATGGTGGGAAGTCCGTCGACGTCCAGCAGGTCGGAGTGCGTGGTCGCGGGGTCCTGCCCTTCGAGCGCGGCCAACGCCGGAGCGAAGATGGCCACCAGCACGTACACGACGATGATGCCGAAGCAGATCATCGCGACCTTGTCCTTGCGCAGGCGCGCCATGGCGATCTGAACCGGCGACTTACCGGCGGTGCTCAGACCCTTGTCCTTCTTCCCACGACGACCGGTGTCTACCGGTTCGACGGTGGCCTCCGAGACAGACTCGGCCACCTGCTGCGGGTTGAAGCTCATCGATCCTCCGTTGGGACAGACGCGGGTTCGGGCTCGTCGGTTGACTGACCTTCGGTTGCGACGTGTACCAGGCCCCCACCCGGCGGCTCGTGGTTCACACGTGCCTCACGCCGTGGAAAAACATGCCACACGGTTTGCCAGGTTCAACCCTTCGGTGCCGTACGGTCACCCAATCGTTACCAAGTGTCCGAGATCACAATGTGTGGTTCCGGATGGTGCTGCGAAGGGTCGCCCAACGCTGTCCCAGGGTCGCTTCCCAGCCCCTGTCGGACGGGTGGTAATAGTCCGCTTCTGAGATCAGATCGTCGGGCAGGAACTGTTGCGGCCCAACGCCATTGGGTTCGTCGTGCGTGTAGCGGTAGCCCTCGCCACTGCCGTACTCGGCGGCGCGCGCATAGCCGGTGCCGCGCAGGTGGGCCGGAACCTGCCCGATCCGGCCGGCCCGGACGTCGGAGATGGCCGCGTTGATCGCCGCATAGGTCGCGTTCGACTTCGGAGCCAGACAATTGTGTACCACTGCCTGGGCGAGCACCAGACGCGCTTCGGGCATGCCGATCTGGGCGACAGCGTGCAGGGCCGCGACGGCCGTCTGCAGTGCCGTCGGATCGGCCATCCCGATCTCCTCCGAGGCGGAGATGACCACCCGCCTGGCGATGAAGCGCGGGTCCTCACCCGCCTCCAACATACGGGCGAGGTAGTGCAGCGCGGCGTCGACATCGCTTCCCCGCATCGACTTGATGAAGGCCGAGGCGACGTCGTAGTGCTGGTCGCCGGTCTTGTCGTAGCGCACCGCCGCCGTCGCTACTGCCTGCTCCACGTCGGCAAGCGTGATGTGGGTCGGCGTCGCGGTGTCGTCACGGTCGAGCGCGACACCTGCGGCCGCCTCGAGCGAGGTGAGCGAACGCCGTCCGTCACCGCCGGCCATCCGGACGAGGTGGTCGAGAGCTTCGTCGTCCAGCACGAACTCGGCAGCAAGGCCGCGCTCGTCGGCCACCGAGTCGGTGATCAGTTGACGAATATCGCTGTCGTCCAACGACTTCAGTGTGACTGTGACCGACCGGGACAGCAGTGGGGCGATGATCGAGAAGGACGGATTCTCGGTCGTGGCCGCGACCAGGATGATCGTCCGGTTCTCCACACCGGGCAGCAATGCGTCCTGCTGCGCCTTGCTGAACCGATGGATCTCGTCGAGGAACAGGACTGTGTCGCGCCCGTAGAGGGACTTGTCGCGCACCGCCTGGTCCAGCACCGCCCGGACGTCCTTGACTCCCGCATTGATCGCCGAGAGCTCGACGAACCTGCGGTCGGTGGCGCCGGCCACCAGGTGCGCGAGTGTCGTCTTGCCGGTGCCGGGCGGCCCCCACAGGATCGCCGAAACCGGACCGGCCGCTCCCCCGGCGCCCTCGATCAACCGGCGAAGCGGGCTGCCGACACGGAGTACGGCCTGCTGCCCTCGTACCTCGTCCAGGTTGCGCGGCCGCATCCGCACGGCGAGCGGTGGTAGTAGGCCGCCCTGACCCCTGGGGTCGGCGTCGGCGGAGGCGGCGAAGAGGTCGTCGGACACGACTGCAACGCTAACCCTCGTGAACCTGCAGCTACGAACCCTGAGCGGACGTGACGAACTCCTTGCCGCGAGCGGCGACGACCCCTATGTGCGTTGGGAATGCGATGCCGCCCTGGTCGATCAGGCGTGGGCGCTCGGATCGGCCGTGGCGTTCCTGCGCCGCGGCCACCATCGTCGCAACGTTCACCTGAACGTCTGCGGCCCGGAGCACGATGCCGCTCCCCTGCTGGACGCGATCGTCGCGGCAGGCTTGCCGCCGAAGGCAGACGGCATCTCGATCGACCAGCATCTCTTCCCGCTCGCGCAGCGCCATTTCACCTTCGGCCGAGGTGGCGACTGGGACTGGATGTGGACGGTGGACACGCCACCTGTCGTGCCTCACCTCGATCACTTGGACGAACTGGACGATACGTTGGACGCCGCAGAACTGTTGGCGCTGAACGAGATCGGTAACCCGACTGCTGAATCTCGTCCGGGCGAGGGCGCAACCGAACTGTGGCTCGGCATCCGCGAGGAGGGTCGCATCGTTGCTGCCGGAGCAATGCACCGCACGGGTGCAGGTGCGCCACACCTCGCCGGCATCGTCACCCACCCAGACGCCCGTGGACGTGGCTTCGGCGCAGCCGTGACTGCCGGACTGACGACCGCGGCACTCGACCGCTCGGGCGTCAGCACGCTCGGGATGTACTCCGACAACGACACGGGTCGTCGGCTCTACCACCGTCTCGGCTACCGCACCGCTCACGCCTGGGCGTCCCGCGGGTTCGCCGAGACACCCATCGGCTCGCAGTGAGTGATGGGATGTGCACATGACCGACTTCGATGACGCGATCGCGCTGACCTCCGCTGCCGACGGCACCTACCGCGGATCGCTTTCGGACGAGTGGAGCATCGGCGAGGCGGTGAACGGCGGGCTGCTGATGGCCCTCTCCACCGTCGCTGTGGTCGACGCTGTTCCGGAGCACCACGCGCACCCCCTCACCTGGAGTGGGGTCTTCCTCTCCCCCGCGGTACCCGGCGAGGTGACGGTCGCACCGACCGTCCTGCGTACCGGTCGGACCATGTCGACCGCCGAAGTGATTGTGCGACAGGGAGATTCAGAACGCTTCCGGGCGCTGGTGACGATGGGCGACGTATCGTCGCACGCCTCACCGGTGCGCAAGCACAGCCCGATGCCGACCTTCCCGGACGTCGAGCGCTGTGTGTCGGCCTCCGAGGCGCCGCCGTCCGCGCTGACGAACTCGGGGCTGCTCCAGCGCTTCGACATGCGACTGGATCCCGCGACCGTCGGCTGGGCGCTCGGCGACCCCAGTGGGATGGGCGAGATCCGCGGTTGGATCAGGTTCGCCGACGGGCGCGAACCGGATCCGTTGTCGCTGTTGACTTTCCTGGACGCGTTCCCGCCGGTTGCGTTCGACCTGGGCTCGGTGGGTTGGGTGCCGACGATCGAGTTCACCGGCTACGTTCGCGCCGTCCCGGCGGCGGGTTGGCTCGCGATCCGGCTGCGTACTTCGACGGTCACCGGCAACCTGCTGGAGGAGGACGCCGAGGTCTGGGACTCCACCGGCCGACTGGTGGCGCAGTCGCGCCAACTGGCCTCTGCTCGCTTCGCCGCCTGAGAGTCGGCGACCCGATTCGCTACTGCCGCAGGTCGGGGACGTGCTCCGCTACCTCGCGCCGCAACTCAGCGGCGCCGGACGCCGGATCATGATGCACCGCAACGATGCCCAGCGACCGAGCGCTCTCGATGTTGCTCAGGAGATCGTCGACGAAGAGCGCCTCCTGCGCCTCGATGCCCAAGTCGGCGAGTATCGCCTCGAAGAACTCGCGGGACGGCTTCATGTGGCCGATCTCGGATGAGTAGTAGGCACCGTCGACCCGGTCGTCGTACTTGCGCTCGTGGCGCATCAACTCGACCCGGATGTCCTGCTGATTGGTCGCAAGCACGCACCGAACACCGGCCGCCCGTGCGTCGTCGACCACCTGCCAGGCCGGTTCGTCCGCTTCGAAGAGCGACCAGAGAGCCAGCACGTCCTCGACCGACACGGCCACAGGGTGCAGATCGACCAGATCGGCGACGACATCCCGCAGGGAGCGCTCACCGCGCAGCGCCGCGTGCTCGGCCTCGAAGAGAGCGGCGGTGAACTCGGCACCGCCCAGCCGCGACAGCGCGTCGTCCCAGTCGTGGGCAGGGTGCTGGAGCACGCCGTCGCAGTCCCAGAGGATCGCCTTGATCGCCACGTGCTGTCTCCGTTCGTTCGCTGAGCCAGATCTCCGAGGGGCGAACCAGGTTTCGGCGCGCGCGTCCTGCTCGTCGGACGCGTGGCTCAACCAGCGCCGGCGGTGGGAGCGCGGCGAGCCGCGCTCCCACGCCTTCAACTCTGGTTCGGGTTGACCTCGTCGGCACCTTGCGCCGCAGCCTTCGGCTGCTGCGGCTTGGCGTCGACGCCGGCCTCCTTGCGCTGCGCCGACGTGATCGGTGCCGGTGCCGCGGTCAGCGGGTCGTAACCGCCACCCGACTTCGGGAACGCAATGACCTCGCGGATCGAGTCGGTGCCGGCGAGCAGGGCGCAGATGCGGTCCCAGCCGAAGGCGATTCCACCGTGCGGGGGTGCGCCGAAGGAGAACGCGTCCAGGAGGAAGCCGAACTTCTCCTGCGCGTCTTCCTTGGACAGACCCATCACCTCGAACACCCGCTCCTGAATGTCCTTGCGGTGGATACGGATTGAGCCTCCGCCGATCTCGTTGCCGTTGCAGACCATGTCGTAGGCGTACGCGAGCGCCTCGCCCGGGTCGGTGTCGAAGCTGTCGAGGTACTCCTTCTTCGGCATGGTGAACGCGTGGTGCACGGCGGTCCACTTGCCGGAGCCGACGGCGACGTCACCGGAGGCGACGGCGTCCGCGGCCGGTTCGAACAGCGGGGCGTCGAGCACCCACAGGAACGACCAGGCTGATTCGTCGATGAGGCCGCAGCGCTTGCCGATCTCCAGACGAGCCGCGCCGAGCAGGGCGCGCGAACTCTTGACGTCGCCGGCGGCGAAGAAGATGCAGTCGCCCGGCTTGGCTCCCACATGCGCCGGCAACGCTGCCTTCTCGGCGTCCGAGAGGTTCTTGGCGACCGGTCCGGTGAGCTCGCCGTCCTGCTGCAGCAGCACGTAGGCAAGGCCCTTGGCGCCGCGCTGCTTGGCCCAGTCCTGCCATGCGTCCAACTGACGGCGGGGCTGCGAGGCTCCGCCGGGCATGACAACCGCACCGACGTACGGTGCCTGGAACACGCGGAAGGTGGTGTCCTTGAACAGGTCGGTGCACTCGACGAGTTCGTTGCCGAAGCGCAGGTCGGGCTTGTCCGAGCCGTACTTGGCCATCGCGTCGGCGTAGGTCATGCGCGGGAACGGCGTCGGCAGTTCGACGCCGATGACCTTCCACAACGCCTTGGCGATCGCCTCGCCGAGTTCGATGATGTCGTCCTGTTCGACGAAGCTCATCTCGATGTCGAGCTGGGTGAACTCCGGCTGACGGTCGGCGCGGAAGTCCTCGTCGCGGTAGCAACGTGCGATCTGGTAGTAGCGCTCCATGCCGGCGACCATGAGCAGCTGTTTGAACAACTGCGGGCTCTGCGGCAGCGCGTACCAGCTTCCCGGCGCCAGGCGTGCGGGCACCAGGAAGTCGCGAGCGCCCTCAGGGGTGGACCGAGTCAGGGTCGGCGTCTCGATCTCGACGAAGTCGCGCTCGGCAAGCACGGCGCGGGCGGCGGCGTTCACCTTGGAACGCATGCGGATGGCGTTGCCCTGTGCCGGACGACGCAGGTCGAGGTAGCGGTGCTTGAGGCGAGCCTCCTCACCGACGGTGACTCGTTCGTCGATCTGGAACGGCAGCGCGGCGGACTCGCTGAGCACCTCGATCTCCTCGGCGACGACGTCGATCTCGCCGGTCGGCAGCTCGGGGTTGACGTCCTTCGCGTCGCGCGGCTGCACGGTGCCGACGACCTTGATGCAGTACTCGTTGCGCAGGTCGTGCGCGCTGCCGGTGAGCACCTCGTCGCGGGCGACGACCTGGACGACACCGCTGGCGTCGCGCAGGTCGATGAAGGCCACACCACCGTGGTCGCGGCGACGCCCGACCCATCCGGTGAGGGTGACGGTCTGTCCGGTCTCCGCCGCGCGCAGCGTGCCGGCCTGATGAGTACGAAGCATGTTCGTTCCTTTCGGTCGGGTCCTCACCGAAGGAACTGCGGGGATCCGCGGTTCCTGGCGAGGAACGGCGGCCCGGGAGGTGTGGGCGGGGGCCAGATCGCGGTGCCACCACACCTTCGCCGGGCAGATCGCCCGGCCTCTCGTCGGTACGCCGGACGCGCGGTTCGAGGCTGACCTTGCGGCCCGGCGGATCGTCACTCCGTCACCTCGAACGCTCTCAATGCTAGGGCAGCACGCGAATGGACGCGAACCGGTTCCTGCCCATCCGGCCGGTACAAGCTTTACCTGCCGCTCACCCCACTGCCGGTCCGTCGCGCGCAGAAATTTCTACGACCAGAGCCAGTGCCTCTGGTTGACCGACTCCGCGCGTCTGAGCGTCCTTCAGTGCGGTGACATCTGGCGCCAGGAGTCCTGTGGACGGACGCCGTCAGCCTTCGTCGGAGAGGTAGAACCAGCGTCCGGCGCGGCGTGCGAAGGTGCTGCGTTCGTGCACCAGACCGCCCTTGTGGGTGGCGGTGAACTCGACGACGCCGGTTTCGTCGTCCGGGCCACCGTCGACCGTTTCGTGAACCGTGAGGCCTGTCCATTCGGTCTCCGGGTCGACCGTCACCGGGTTCGGTCGCGTCTTGGGATGCCATGTGCGCCAAAGGTGTTCGCGGTTGCCGTAGAAGTAGGCGGTGTACCGCGAGCGCATCAGCTCCTGCGCGGTCGTCGCGAGCCGGTCGGTGGACAGCAACGGGCCGCAGCACGCGTCGTAGGGCAGCAGCGAGTCACACGGACACATCGGGCAGTGCAGATCGGTCATCTGCCCAGTGTGGACCCCGCGCCCTCCACGAATCGGACGTGGCACCGCCCACATCGGGCGACCTCCTACGATGACGACCGTGTCGAAAGTCTTGAACTCCTTCCTGTCGGTGAACGTGTCGGCATCGCCTTCTCGGGCGGTCTGGACACGTCGTGTGCTGTTGCCTGGATGCGTGCCGGAGGCGCCGTTCCGTGCACCTACACGGCCGATCTCGGCCAGTACGACGAGACGGACATCGAGTCCGTGCCCGGGCGTGCGACGCAGTACGGCGCCGAGGTGGCTCGTCTGGTCGACTGCAAGCGCCTGCTCGTCGAAGAGGGCCTCGCGGCCATCGCGACCGGTGCATTCCACATCCGCTCTGCGGGCCGTACGTACTTCAACACCACTCCCCTGGGCCGCGCGGTCACCGGCACCTTGCTGGTACGTGCGATGCAGGAGGACGGCGTGTCGATCTGGGGTGACGGATCGACGTACAAGGGCAACGACATCGAGCGGTTCTACCGCTACGGGCTGCTCGCCAACCCGGCCTTGCGCATCTACAAGCCGTGGCTCGACCACGACTTCGTGACCGAGCTCGGCGGACGTCACGAGATGTCGGAATGGCTTGTCGCACACAACTTCCCGTACCGCGACAGTGCCGAGAAGGCGTACTCCACCGATGCGAACATCCTGGGCGCCACGCACGAGGCGAAGAAGCTCGAGCACCTCGACACCTCGATGGAGATCGTCGAGCCGATCATGGGCGTCGCGTTCTGGGACGAGTCGGTGAAGATCGACACCGAGGACGTCACGATTCGTTTCGAGCAGGGCCGGCCGGTGTCGATCAACGGCACCGAATTCGGTGACGACGTCGTCGCGCTCATGCACGAGGCCAACACCATCGGTGGCCGACACGGTCTGGGCATGAGCGACCAGATCGAGAACCGCGTGATCGAGGCCAAGTCACGAGGCATCTACGAGGCGCCGGGTATGGCGCTGTTGTGGATCGCCTACGAGCGTCTGGTCAACGCCATCCACAATGAGGACACCGTCGCCGCGTTCCACAACGACGGACGCCGCCTGGGCCGTCTGCTGTACGAAGGCCGCTGGTTCGATCCGCAGTCGTTGATGCTGCGCGAGGGTCTGCTGCGTTGGGTCGCCTCCGCCGTCACCGGCGAGGTCGCGCTGCGCCTGCGCCGCGGTGAGGACTACTCGATCGTCGACACCAAGGGTGAGAACTTCAGCTACCACCCGGACAAGCTGTCGATGGAGCGCACCGAGAACGCCGCGTTCGGTCCGGTCGACCGCATCGGCCAGCTCACGATGCGCAACCTGGACATCGCCGACACCCGCGCGAAGCTGGAGTTGTACGCCTCGCAGGGCGCACTCCCGCAGCGCGAGAAAGATCTGGTCGGCGAGTTGAAGCCCGGTGGCGCAAAACAGATCTCGTCGAACCCGTTCGCGGGCAGCGACGATGACGAAGCGCTCGACCGCGCGGCGTTCGACCTCGGAACCGACTGAGCGCCCCGACGCACTACCGTCGAACGGCCCCGCCACGCACCAACGGCGGGGCCGTTCGCTGTTCTCGACGGAGAGACGAATCATGAACACGCCCTCCGACATCGTGCTGGTTGTGAACCGAGCACTTTGCGATGCTGAGGGGTCCGATACATCACCTGTGAGGAGTCCTCATGTCCCAGGCGGCATCAGCGCCGGACAGCCCTGAGCGCACTTTCCTCGGTCACCCCCGAGGGCTTGGGACAATTTTCAATGTCGAACTGTGGGAACGCTTTTCGTACTACGGGATGCGCGCCATCCTGCTGTACTACCTGGTCGACACGGTCGCCGACGGCGGTCTCGCGGTCGATGAGACGCTCGCCGCAGCAGTCGTCACGATCTACGGTGCTGCGGTCTACCTGTTGTCGATCATCGGTGGGTGGGCGGCCGACCGAGTCATCGGCGCACGCCGGGCGGTCCTGTTCGGCGGGCTCATCATCATGGCCGGGCACCTCTGTCTCGCGATGCCGGCAGCAGCCTTCTCCTGGCTGGGAATCGCGCTGGTCGCACTCGGCACCGGCCTATTGAAACCGAACACGGCGTTGATGGTCGGCCAACTGTACGGCGACCGTGACCCCCGTCGGGATGCCGGCTTCTCGATCTTCTACATGTCGATCAACATCGGCGCGTTCTTCTCCCCTTTCGTGGTGTCGTTCCTGAAAGACCGCTGGGGCTACCACGCCGGCTTCGCCGCTGCGGCTGCCGGCATGGCGATCGCCCTGGTGCTGTTCGTCCTCGGACGCCGATCGGTCGCCGGCGAGAGCGACGTCGTCCCAAACCCGTTGCAGCCACATGAGCGCAAGCGGGTGCCACTGATGCTGATCGGCGCGGTTGCCCTTGTCGCTCTTCTCGTCGTTGTCGCTCGGTTGTGGCGCGACGACACCCTCGAGGCCGTCATCGATGCCATCTCGATCCTGTCGATCAGTGCGTCCATCGCGTACTTCACGGTGATGTTCCGCAGCCCGAAGGTCAGCGAACGGGAGCGCACCCACCTGTGGGCATACCTGCCGATGTGGCTGGCCGCGGTGTTCTTCTGGATGATCTTCGAGCAGGCCGCCGGCAAGCTCGCCGCGTTCGCGGACACGCGTACCGACCTCGACTCGCTCGGCTTCACGTTCAAGGCCGAGTGGTTCCAGTCGGTCAACCCGGTGACGATCATGATTCTGTCCGCGCCGATCGGAATGCTGTGGGCCCGCCGGGCCGGACGCTTCCCGTCGACGCCGACGAAATTCGCGATGGGCGTCGTTCTCGCTGGTCTGTCGTTCATCGTGATGGCTTGGGGCAGCGCGCAGTACGAAGGTCCCACCGCTCCGGTATTCCTGCTGATGAGCGTGTTCGTCGTCCAGACGATCGGTGAACTGTGCCTGTCCCCCGTCGGACTGTCGGCGACCACGACGCTGGCTCCCGCTGCGTTCGCCGGTCAGGCGATGGCCTTGTGGTACCTGTCGTCCGCCACGGGTCAGTCGTTGGCCGCGCAGTTGATCCAGGCGATGGGCGGACTGTCCGACACGACGTTCTACCTCGTGCTCGGTGCCATGGCGATCGCCGTCGGTGCGCTGTTGGCGCTCATTTCCCCGATGGTGCACCGCAAGATGAGGGACGCCGAACCGGACGCGCAGCACAAGGCGGCGGCTCACGCCTGAGACCCCGCGTGGTTCGCCTCGGAGCACCGGCCCGTCCGCAGGTGCTCCGAGGCGGCGTCAACTGACCAGTTCGTCTTCGAAGACGCACTCGTCATATCGGGTGACCTCGTCGTCGGTGGCCAGGTAGCAGCCGATCAGGCGGTCGCCGAAGGTCTGCGCAATCCACTGTTGCCATCGCAGATCCGCAGGTCCGAGATGCGGCGAACCGAGCCGCCCGCGTGCGAACAACAGACATCCACCGATCTCGTCCAGGAAGTCCCGCAGGAAATCCATCAACACCCAGGGCGGTTCGTCCGCGTCGGCGGGCACGTCGTTGATCGCGACCGGCTGCAGCAGCCGTTCGTTCTCGTCGAGCACGAGGAAGGTGATCGAACCGCGGTCCCGGTCCTCGAAGCTGACGAGCAGATCGATCACGTCGGCGACGTCGGAATCGGTGACCGGTGCATCGCTCCAGTCGTCTTCAAGGTCATGGAAACTCATGCCGAGCACAGTGGACCCGTTCTGTCGTCGGTGCCGGTTTCCACAGACAGTTCTCGTTGGTCCACAACGACCGATCAGAGTGCCGCGCTTGTGGTATCACGGCGTGCAGGTGCCGGCGACGGATCAGAGGCCTTCGGTGGTAGCCCGCTCGAGTCCGCCGGAAGATGGCCTGCCAATCGTCCGGAGTGAGCGGGCAACCCTGTGGACGCAGGTCGGGCCGCGAGCGGATCGAGTGCAGCAGGTCGACGGGGAACACCCTGCACGGGGTCGGCTGCCTTCGGGCGAAGGCCGCTGCAAGAGTGCTCTTTCCCGCGCTCGACCGACCGTTGAGCAGCACCTCGCCCGGCCATGGTTTCAGACCACCGCGGCCAGTCGGTCGAATGCCTGGTCGAGTTGCTCGGTCGACCCGCAGAACGACAGACGCATGAAGCGGTGACCGTCGACCGGATCGAAGTCGATGCCCGGTGCCAGCGCGACGCCGGTGCGGTCGAGCACGTCCAGGCACCACTGCTGGGAATCGTCGGTCAGGTGGCTGATGTCGCAGTACGCGTAGAAGGCGCCGTCCGGCGGGGCGAACGAGGTCACACCCAATTCGGGAAGTCGCCGTAACACCAGGTCCCGGTTGCGTGCATAGCGCTCGACGTGGCCGACGAGTTCGGTCTCCGACTCCTGCGCGAACGCAGCCACAGCGCCCGCCTGTGAGATCGCCGGCGCACAGATCGACAGGTTGCCCTGCAACAGTTCGACCGGGCGAACCAGACTGTGCGGCAACAGATTCCAACCCAGACGCCAGCCGGTCATCGAATGGAACTTGCTCACCGATCCCATCACGACGGCGTTTCGCGACGTCTGCCAAGCGGTCGATGTCGGTCGCCCGAAGCTGATGCCGTGATAGATCTCGTCCGACAGCACCAGCACGTCGTTCGCCTCGCACCACAGCGCGATCGTGGCCAACTCGGCAGCGTCGATGATCGTGCCGGTCGGGTTGGCCGGACTCGCGATGATCAGCCCGTCGATCGGTTGCTCCAGCGATTCGAGCTGTGCCACCGAAGGCTGGAAGCGCGTCTCGGGTCCGCACACCAATTCGACCGGCTCGCAGCCCAGTGCGCGGACGGTGTTGCGATAGGCCGGGTAGCCCGGACGAGTCATCGCGATCCGATCCCCCGCCTCGAACGCTGCCAGCAGCACCGTACTGAAGCCGCCCGAGCTGCCGTTGCTGACCACGACCTCGTCCGGATCGACCTCGACTGCGTAGTGCCGTAGGTAGTGCCCACTGATGGCCGTGCGCAGTTCGAGCGTGCCCTTCGCCTCGGTGTAGCCGAGCGTGTGCGTGTCGAGCACCCGTTCCACCTCCCGCCGCACCGGATCGGGTGCGGACGTGGAGGGCTGACCGACGCAGAGCATGATCGCGTCGCCGTGAGTCTGCTGGCGACGGGTGGCGGCGGCGACCAGCTCCATCACATGGAACGGCGGGACCTGACCTCGACTCGAAACCCTTTGCACGGCAAGCTCTTTCAGCGGTACACCGGATGAGCCGGCCAAGGAGCGTCCGCCGGACGCAGACCCGAGTAGTCTCCCGCCAAGCGTGCAGCGGCAAGCACACCCGCGATCGCGACCGCGTTGTGCACCCGTCCTTCGAGGGCGGCGTCGGCAACCTCGCTCAACGGCGCCCAGCCCGTCGGCATCTCGTGCTCCTCGCCCTCACGGACGAAGTCGTCCAGCACCGATGGGAAGACGTCCCGTGCGAGAAAGATGCGGATGTTCTCGGAGTTGCCGCCCGGCGAGGTGAACAGGTCGAGCAGCACCGACCAGTGTTCGGCACCGAGCTCGGCTTCTTCCGCGAGCTCCCGGACGGCGGCAGCGTGCGGGTCCTCCCCCGCGACGTCGAGCAGACCCGCGGGGATCTCCCAGTCGTAGGTGCCGACGGGGTGCCGGTACTGCTGAATGAGCAGCACCTCTTCGGCTCCGGGTTCACCGCGTAACGCCACGACCGCCACCGCGCCGGTGTGTTGCACGTAGTCGCGGCTGACCTCTCCGGCATCACCGAGATCGACCCGGTCGGTGACGACGTTCCAGACATGGCCGTGGAACGCTTCGCGCCGAGAGACCACCGGCGCGGGTTCGATACGGTCGGCGATTCCCGAGGGCAGGAGCTCGTGCGTCATCAGGTCAGTTCGACTGTGCCGCAGCGTCTTCGGGCGTGCGCGGCCGCTCGACCTCGACCAGCCGTGAGGCCCGCTGCTGATCGATCGCCGCACCGATGAGACCGGCGAACAGCGGGTGCGCTCGGTTCGGACGCGACTTGAACTCCGGGTGCGCCTGCGTCGAGACGTAGTACGGGTGCACGTCCTTCGCCAGTTCGACGAATTCGACCAGCCCCCACTCGGGGTGGGTTCCGCTGATCACGAGTCCGGCGTCCTTCAACTGCTGGACGTACTCGGTGTTGACCTCGTAACGGTGCCGGTGCCGCTCGGTCGCCGTGGTGGAGCCGTAGGCATCGGCCACGACCGAACCCTCCAGCAGTGCAGCCTCCTGTGCGCCCAGGCGCATGGTGCCGCCAAGGTCTCCTGCACCCTCGACGAAGTTCTTCTGCTCCTCCATCGTCGCGATGATCGGGGTCTTGGTGTCGGGGTCGAACTCGCTCGACGACGCGTCGGCGATGCCGGCGACGTTGCGCGCGTACTCGATGACCATGCACTGCAGGCCCAGGCAGATACCGAGAGTCGGCACACCCTTCTCACGGGCCCACTTCAGCGCGCCGAGCTTGCCGTCGATCCCCCGCACCCCGAACCCACCGGGCACGAGCACCGCGTCGACACCTGCGAGCTCCTTCTGCGCACCGGCATCGGTGGCGCAGGAGTCGCTGGCGACCCAACGGATCTTCACGCGCGCGTCGTGGTGGAAGCCGCCGGCACGCAACGCCTCGGTGACCGAGAGATAGGCGTCCGGTAGATCGATGTACTTACCGACCAGCGCGACCTCGACCTCGTGCTCGGGGCTGTGGACGCGGGTGAGCAGGTCGTTCCACGAGGTCCAGTTGACGTCACGGAACGGAAGGTCAAGGCGGCGGATGACGTAAGCGTCCAGACCTTCGCCGTGGATCACCTTGGGGATGTCGTAGATGCTCGGGGCATCGACGCACGCGGCGACGGCTTCCTGGTCGACATCGCACATGCGGGCGATCTTGTTCTTGATCGAGTCGGGAAGCTCCCGATCTGCCCGCAGCACAAGCGAATCGGGCTGAATACCGACCTGACGAAGGGCAGCGACCGAGTGCTGGGTCGGCTTCGTCTTCAGTTCACCGCTGGGTGCCAGGTAGGGCACGAGCGAGACGTGCAGGAAGAACACGTTGTCGCGTCCGACGTCCTGCCGCACCTGACGGGCTGCCTCGAGGAAGGGCAGCGACTCGATGTCGCCGACGGTGCCACCGATCTCGGTGATGATCAGGTCGACATCCGGGCCGGCCTGGGCGCGCATCTGCGCCTTGATCTCGTTGGTGATGTGCGGAATGACCTGGACGGTGTCGCCGAGGTACTCACCGCGCCGCTCCTTGGCGATGACCTGGCTGTAGACCTTGCCGGTCGTGACATTCGCGCTACCGGCGAGGTTCACGTCGAGGAAGCGCTCGTAGTGTCCGATGTCGAGGTCGGTCTCGGCTCCGTCGTCGGTCACGAAGACCTCACCGTGCTGGAACGGGTTCATCGTTCCCGGGTCGACGTTGATGTACGGATCGAGCTTCTGCATCGTGACCCGAAGGCCGCGAGCGCCGAGCAGGTGACCGAGGCTGGAAGCCGTCAGACCCTTACCGAGAGAGGAGGCGACGCCTCCGGTAACAAAGATATGCTTCGTCTGGTCCGCCACGGGCTGCCAGTCTACGCAGATGGTTCACCGGGTGCGACACCGGCACACGATCGACTCGCTGCCAACGCTCAGGAGCCTCCTGCGCGGCCCAACGCACCGACCCAGCCGCGCATGGTCGGCCGGTCGATCGTCCACATGGCTCCCACGAACGTGGCCATGGCCACCAGTCCGACCAGCACACTGACCGCAGTCGCCCCGGCCAGGGTGTCGGTCAGTCCTGCGCACAGACGTCCGAGGCCCAAGCCGGCGAGGGCGGACAACAACCCGGCGAGAAACGCCCGGACCCATGATCGGATCGTCGTTGCGAGCTCAAGGTCCGGCCAGTCACGCCGGACCAACGCCACGAGAGCTGCGGCGGCCGCGGTCATCCCCAGGGACGAGCACAGCCCGAGTACGACGAGGGTACGCGCGGAATCCAGGTGCACGCCGTGCAGGAATGCGAACGGCAGGACGCCCGCGACGAGCCAGCCGATACCCACCGCCATCCCCGCCGCCACAGCCGCGCCGCGCGCGTAGAGTGCACGGCTGAGCAGAGCGATCAGGCTGAACCCGACCAGTCCTGGCGCGTACGCGGCGAGCGCGGGCGTGAGCGCACGCACCGAGGCCGGCCGGGCGTCGAGCGCTTCGAAGAAGGCCCCGGCCGGACCGGAGACCGCGATCAGAGCAGCGGCACCGAGGATCGCCGCCGCCCCGACGAGTGGCAGCACTCGGCGCAGCACGGACGACCCTTCGGTGCCGCTGAGTCGCGGAAACGCGGCGGTGGCGATCGGCACCGCGAGCAGCGCGTACGGCAGGAGGTAGAGCGCCTGGACGTAGTTGTAGACGTTGACGGCACCGGTGTCGCCACGGTCGTTGGCCAGGGCGATAGTGGCAAGCACGGCAATTTGTTGGGCCACGAGAGCGATCATCCCCGCACCCGCCAATTGCCGGGCCCGGGCAGCGACACCTTCGGGGAATCGCACTGTGGGCCGGAGCCGAATACCCGCTCGCAGTATCGGGATCAGCAGCGGCAGGCTGAGCATCACGACGCCGAGAGTGGTGCCTCCGGCAAGGATCCAGCGGACGCCGTCGTCCGTCCCCAGCACGACGCCGGGTCGGGCTTCGTACCTGTTCGGGTCACCGGCCGCACCGTAGACCAGGTAGGCGGCGATCACGACCAGGCTGGACAACAGCGGTGCGACCGCTGCCGCGACGAAGCGTCGGTGCGCCTGCAGTACTCCCGCCAGCACGATGCCGACTCCGTAGAGCAGCACCTGTGGCGCGAAGACCACCAGCATCGTCGCGGTGAGGTTCGACAGCGTGCCCTCGCATCGAGTACCCGCTCCGCCGGCGAGGGCCGATGCGATCGGACCGGCGAGCAGCCCCAACAAAACGGCGAGAGGCAGCAGAACCACGACGGCCCAGGTCAGCAGCGCCGACGAGATGCGATCGGCCTGATCGCGATCGCCTCTCTCGACCGCGGACGCCACCAGCGGCACCACCACCGCCGCGAGCGCCCCACCGGCAGTGACCTCGTAGAGGACGTTGGGCAGTTGGTTCGCGGTGGCGTACGCCTGGCCGACGCAGCTACCACCGATCTCCTTGGAGAACACCAACCAGCGTCCGAACCCGGTGATCCGGCTGGCCAGGGTGACGGCCGCGATCGCACCTGCAGCACCGAGAAGCGTCCCGGTCCGCCGCGGACTCACGTCGATCTGCCCCACTGATCGATCGCGTGCAGCACCGGGTGGGCATCGATCACCCGGGAGAAGCTGACCTTCTCCGAACTCAACATCAACGCGACGACGCCGGCAGCGGCCACGAGCCGGCCGCGCGTTCCGAGGTGTCGTGCCCAGGCAGCACCCAGCACGGCGCCCAAGGGGTTGCTGCCGGTGTCGCCCATCATCGAGTGACCGGCGAAGTCATGCCGCGCGACGACGGCCCCTGACGTGATCGGCACGACCGCGAGCTCCGGGTCGATGAACAGCAAGGGAAGGTCGGCGAGTAGCGCGACCTTGAGCGCTCGTCCGGGCCGTAGGTCGAACAGGTTCATCAGGTTCGCCGAACCGGCGATGAGGACGGCGGCTGCCGGTGTCCCGATCGGACGCAGTCGGCCACGGTCCATCAGCAAGGCGGCGAGGACGGCGGTGCCGCCGATGCCGAGGATCTTCAGGGCGCCGGTGGTGACCTCGCCGTGCAGCAGCCCGGCGACATGCCCCTTCAACCCGCGCCTGTCGGCCGACCCGGCCACATCGTCCACGAGACCGAACGCACCCGATCCCACCGCGACGAGTGCCAGCACCGGATCGACCATCGCCGCGCCGGACAGGCCCGCGATGATCGCCGGGCCTTCGATCAGTGTGACGTCGTCGCCACGGAAGTTCTTGCGCGACAGGCGTTCTCGGACGGCGGGAAGACGGTGCAGCAGCGAACGCGTACCACCCGTGAGCGCTGCGGAAAACACGGCCGAGCGAACGCAGGTAGCGGTCGAAGCCATCACTGCGCCTCGGCGGACGGCTCCACCTGCGGCATCATCGCCGACGCATCCCGGCCCATGCCGTACTGCCCCGACCTGCCGGCGAGTTCGTCGCGCAGGCAGAGCCCGACGGCGACCTGACCGATGGCGAGCGAGCCGTTGTCGACGGTGCTCATCACCGAGACGACATCAGGGGTGTCGCGCAACCGGGTCATAAGGGCATCCGGGGACAGGCCGTCGTTGGTGGACGCGGAGCCGCTGGACACCCCGACCACGGCATCGACCGAGATGCCGAGGCCGGAGACCACGGCGGCCCACCGCTTCGCCTGGCCGTCCTTGTCCACCATTCCCGGCCACACCACGACGATCGCGGACGCTGCCGGACCGTCGGACGGTTCGACCGTGGTGGCATCGCTGTCGGCGAGCTTGTCGAGGACACCTCGCGCACCGGCGTCCCCGCGCGTCAGCGCGCGCGCCAACACAGCTCCACCGAGCCGGTCGGCCTTCACCGACCTCGGGTCGAGAGCCACCTTCGCGGCGTAGTCACGCATCGTGGCCGAGTCGGCGTAATCGGATCCGGTCCACTTGTCGTCGAGAGTGACGGTCGTGGCGACCTTCCCGTCACTGTCGGTCACCGTCCTGCGGACCTTGGTGACCAGGCTGTCATCGACCCCGGGAAGCACCACGATCGCGACCTGCCGTCCGGTGAGCTTGCCTGCCAGCAGACTCGGTGCGAGTTGCGCCACTCCGTCGTCGCGCTTCTTGCTGGACGCGTTGCCCTGATTGACCTGGTTCTGCAGCTCGGCCTTGTCCTTGCGCAGCGACACCACCTGGCCGTTGAGCTGGTCGGCCACCTCGCCGCGCAAAGAGAACCCGCCGATGATGATGCCGGTCGCGAGCGCGAGGAAGACCGCGACCAACGACACGACGTGATACCGGAAATCAATCACTGAAAGAGCCCCTCGAGCCAGGAGTAGAAGGTGTCCCAGCGCGCACCGATGATCTGGTAGAACGCTTGTCCCGCAGGGGTCGACAACATCGCGACCAGCAGCGCGATCAGTCCCGCGACGACGAGCACAGCCAAGGACGGCCAGCCGATGCTGGAGCGATACAACCTGCTCACGCCCTTCGCGTCGACCAGTTTGCTGCCGACCCGCAGCCGGGTCAGAAAGGTGCTGGCCATACCGGCACGACCCTTGTCCAGGAACTCGACCAGGGTGGCGTGGGTACCGACGGCGACGATGAGATCGGCGCCGGCGTCATCGGCGATGAGCATCGCGATGTCCTCGCTGGTGCCGGTCGCCGGGAACACCACGGCGTCGTCGATGCCGAGCTCCTCGACCCGGGAAAGGCCCGGAGCGCGTCCGTCGCGGTAGGCGTGCACGACAAGCTCGGCGCCGCTGCGCAGTGCTTGATCACTGACCGAGTCCATGTCGCCGACGATCATGTCGGGCTTGTGGCCGGCCTCCAGGATCGCGTCGGCGCCACCGTCGACTCCGATGAGCACCGGTCTGAAGTCGCGGATGTATGGCTTGAGGATCGCCAGATCCTCCTTGTAGTGGTAGCCACGGACGACGATCAGCACCGGTTTGCCGTCCATGTCGGTGCGGATGTCGGGCAGACCGATGCCGTTCAGCAGCAGGTCACGCTCCTGCTCGAGGTACTCCATCGTGTTGCCGGCGAACGCCACGATCTGCTCGGACAGGCCCTCGCGGGCCTCCTGCATCGCCTGCTCGACGATCTCAGGAGTCATCAGTGTGCCGGAGGCGATCGTCTCGTCGTCGACCATGAACGTGTCATCGACCAGGCGTCCGGTGCTGCCTTCGGTGGCCGCCGTCATCACTGCTTCACCGACACCGTCGAGCAACGGGATACCGGCGTCGACCAGGATCCCCGGTCCGACGTTCGGGTAACGACCGGTGGACGACTTCGCCGCGTTCACGACGGCACTCGGCCGGCACGCGACCAGCGCCTCGGCACTCACCTTGTCGATGTCAGCGTGGTTGATGACGGCGATGTCGCCCGGCCGCAGCCGCTTGGTGAGGTCCTTCGTGCGAGGGTCCACCTGCACCCGGCCACCGGTGCGTTCCGGGGCCGCGTCAGACCGCTGGAGTGGGTTCCTCACCCGCACATCGTGCCAGGTCAACGGCTCGAAGCCCGGGAGGTGGCCACCTGGGCGAGGAGATCATCGACGTGCGCCAACGCGGCTGGGCTGTCGCTGACACCGCCCAGCATGCGGGCCAGTTCACGCCGGCGGCGGTCACCCTCGACGACCGCGACGTCGCTGACGGTCACGTGTCCGTCGTCCTGCTTGTGCACAACCAGGTGCTGGTCGGCGTACGCAGCCACCTGCCCCAGATGGGTGACCACGATGACCTGAGCGTGCTGGGCCAGCGCCTTGAGCCGCGCCCCGATGTCGAGCGCCGCGGAACCGCCGACGCCTGCGTCGACCTCGTCGAAGATGAAGGTCGGCACTCCTCCGGCTGCGGTCACGACCTCGATCGCCAACATGACCCGCGAAAGCTCACCACCGGATGCCGCCTTGGACACCGCGCGTGGCTTTGCGCCCTTGTTCGCGGCGAGTTGGATCTCGACGTCGTCGATACCGCTGGAGCTGTACTCCCCCGGCTTCGCGGTGACCTGCACGCTCACCTTCGCCGAACCCATCGCGAGATGCGCAAGTTCGGCGGACACCTCTTTGCCGAGCTTGACCGCGGCTTTGCTGCGCTGGGAGCTGAGTTCCCTTGCCGCTTCGGCGAGTTCGTTCTCCAGCGCCTTCGACCTCAAGGTCAGGTCCTCGATCCGCTCGTCCGAGGACGCCAGATCGTTGCTCTCCTGCGCCGCCTGCGCGGACCACGCCAGCACTTCGTCGACCGAACGTCCGTACTTGCGCAGCAACGTGTTGAGGGCAGCGCGACGTTGTTGCACCTGCTCCACACGGGCCGGGTCTGCGTCGAGGTTCTGTACATACCCCTGAATGTCGGCCGCGAGATCGGTGAGCTGGACGCTGAGGTCGTCGAGCCGGACGCGCAGATCGCGCAGGACCGCGTCATGTTCGATGCCGCGCGCGAGGGACGCGGATGCCTGGCCGAGCAGGGTCAGGGCGCTGCGGTCGTCCAGGTCGTCGCTGCCACTGATCGCTTCGTGAGCGCCGCCGGCGGCGAGCATCAGGGCGTCCAGGTGCTCCAGACGCGACGATTCCTCAGCGAGGGCGACGTCCTCCCCCGGTTGCGGGTCGACGGACTCGATCTCCTCCAGCGCCGTCGTCAATTGGTCGAGGCGCATCGCCCGGTCGCGCGCCTTGGTGGTCAGTTCGTTCAGTTCGCGACGTACCTGTTGACGTCCGAGGTACACGGTCGCGTACCGATCGCCAGCCTTACGCAGCGGCGCGCCACCGAAGTCGTCCAGCACTGCGCGGTGCTGGTCGGGGCGCTGCAGGCGCCATTGATCGGATTGTCCGTGCACGGCGACGACGAGTTCGCCGATCTCACCGAGCACTCCCACGGGTGCGTTGCGGCCGCCCACCCATGCTCGCGAGCGGCCACCGTCGGCCACCGATCGAGCAAGCAGTAGTTCTCCCTGGTCGACCTCTCCGCCGGCTTCCAGCGCGCGTTCGACAGCGGCATGTTCCGCGGGAAGTTCGAGCACCCCTTCGACGACCGCGGAGGAAGCGCCTTCGCGCACCAGGGCTGCAGTCGCGCGTCCGCCGAGCAGCAGGCCGAGCCCTTGGACGACCATCGTCTTGCCGGCACCGGTCTCACCGGTGAGCACATTCAGGCCGGGCGCGAAACGCAGCGTCGCATCATCGATCACACCCAAGTCGCGGATGCGAATCTCCTTGAGCATCAACGCACCTCGCGCGCGCCACGCCAACCGTGCACGGAAAGATCGAACTTGGCCACCAGACGGTCGGTGAACGGGGCCTCGGCCAAGCGAGCCAGGCGCACCGGAACTAGGCTGCGCCGCACCGCTATCCGTGCACCCTCGGGGAGGTCGAAACTACGCCGACCGTCGCACCAGACGACCGCGCGGCCCGGCGAACCGGCGACCATCTCCACAGCGACACGGACGTCATGGCTCAGCACAAGCGGACGGGCGAACAGAGCGTGCGCCGAGATCGGGCACAGCAGAAGCGCTTCCACGCCAGGCCAGACCACCGGACCCCCGGCCGAGAATGCGTAAGCCGTGGAACCGGTGGGGGTACTGATGACGACACCGTCGCAGCCCCAGGTCGACAAGGGTCGACCGTCGATCTCGATGACCAGTTCGATCATTCGCTCCCGGGAAGCCTTCTCGACCGATGCTTCGTTGAGCGCCCAACTGTTCCAGACGACTTCTCCGTTCACCGTCACGTCGACTTCGAGGGTTTCGCGCTCCTCGACCGTCCATGACCGTGACACGATCCGCTCGACGGTCTCGTGGATGTTGTCGCGCTCGGCCTCGGCGAGGAAACCGACATGTCCCAGGTTGATCCCGAGCAGCGGCGTGCCGGCAGCTCGCACGGTCTCCGCGCTGCGCAGGATCGTGCCATCACCACCGAGCACGACGGCGAGCTCACAACCCTCGCCGGGCAAGCCGGTCTGCGGCACCACGTTCGGTCGGTCGAGCACACCGAACGCGCGAAGCTCCTCCTCGTCGCCGGTGATCTCGATGTCGTGAACTGCGAGCTCCTCGACCAGTTCGCAAGCTGTCTGTCGGGCCTGCTCGCGACCGGGGTGCCCGCTCAGCAGGACGCGGCGGGTCATGCGGTCTCCTGCTCGATAGTGGTCACGAAGGCCGCCTGTGCGGCCTCGTCCATCTTGCCTTCCGTGGACCGCCTCGCCCACAGCAGGTACTCGTGGTTTCCACCGGTGCCGGCGACCGCGCTGCGAGCCAGGCCACACACGTGCAGTCCGGCCCGGTCGGTTGCCATGAGTACTTCGCGGACGGCGCGAGCGCGTTCGCCGGCGGATCGGACCACCCCGCCGTGGCCGAGCCGTTCGCGACCGACCTCGAACTGCGGTTTCACCAAGGCGATCAGCTCACCGTCGTGCGTCATCAGTCGCGCGAGGTCAGCGAGGACCAAGGTCAAGGAGATGAAGCTGAGATCGGTGACAACGAGGTCGGCGGGACCTCCGATCGTCGCCGGGTCGAGCCCGCGGACGCTCACCCCACTGTGGTCGTTGACCCGTTCGTCGTCACGCACCACCGTCGCCAACTGGTCATGACCGACATCGACGGCTTCGACCTGCACAGCGCCGCGTGACAGCAACACCTGGGTGAACCCACCCGTCGATGCGCCGACATCGATGGCGCGTCGCCCGGAGGGGTCGAGGGCGAAGGTGTCGAGCGCGCCGAGCAGCTTGTGAGCGGCGCGGCCGACCCAGGGATCGATCTCGCCGCTCACACCCAGTTCGACGGATTCGTCCACCTTCACCGACGGTTTCGTGATCAGGTCACCGTCGGCGTGGACTCGTCCGGCCAGAACGAACTCCCTTGCCACAGCGCGCGATCGAGCAAGCCCGCGGGACACGAGCGCCTGGTCGACGCGTTCGGCGTCGCTCACCGGCGGTTCACCGCTCGATGCTCGACAGCTGTCGCCGCAGGGTGTCGTGCGCCGAACTCAACGTCGCGATCTGCTGATCGAGGTCGATCCGTACGTCGTCGGCTTCGCTGTACTCGGCAGTTGATGAGGGACTCGGCAGCTCACGAACTGCGGACATCGCCGCCTCGACCTCGGTCGCGCCACGCTCTGCGGCGGGCGCAACCGGGCCGGGCTCGGGAACCGTCGGTTCAGACATCCGCGGGCTTGGTGGACTGCTCGGTCTGCGCGTCGGTGTTCACTGCCGGAGCCTCGTCGGCCTGCGAGGTGGACTCGGCCACCTTCGCCGGCTCCACGGACTCGGCCGTCGACTTCGCCGGCGCTGCCGCGGACTCGGTGGTGGTCGGTGCGTCCTGCTCCACAACCGCGGTCGACGGCGTGGCCACCGAGGACGGGGTTGCCGGCGCGGCGGGGGTCACCCCGGCCGACTCGACACCCACCGTGGTCTCGGTCGCGCTCGGACGGGTCTCGTCCTTCGTGGCGGTAGACGGAGCCTGAGCAGGTGCCGACGGCTTCGGTGTCGTGCTCTTCGCCGTGTCGGACGTGGGCGTAGTCGCTGCCGTCTTGGTGGGCGTAGCCGCTGCCGTCTCGCTGGTGGCAGCCGACTTCGTCGTGGTGCCGGACGGCGACGACGCAGTCTTGCTCGGGCTCGCCTCGGTGGTCGATGCCGTGGTCGTCGTTTTTTTGGCCGGCGTCGACTTCGACGTGGTCGTCGTCTTCTTGGCCGGCGTCGACTTCTTGGCCGGCGTCGACTTCGACGTGGTCGTCGTCTTCTTGGCCGGCGTCGACTTCGACGCGGTCTTATTCGACGGGGTGGACTTCGACGGGGTGGACTTCGTGGTGCTCGTCTTCGCCGGGGTCGATGTGCTGGCCGACTTCTTCGCGGCGGACTTCTTCGTCGCCGTCTTCTTGGTCGCGGTGGCCTTCGCCGGAGTCGACTCGGTGGTGGACGCCTTCTTCGCCGGGCTCGCCTTGGCGGCCGTCTTCGCCGCCGTCTTCTTGGCCGCGGCGGTGGTCTTGGTCGGAGTCGATTTCGACGCGGTCTTCGCAGCTGCAGACTTGGTAGCCGGCTCCTTGGCCGAAGCCGACTTCGACGCCGCCGTCGTCTTGACCGTGCCGGTCGCCTTCGTCGTGGCGGACTTCGCGGTGCTCTTCTTCGCCGCCGGAGCAGACTTCGCCGCAGCGGTCTTGTTCGCCGAGGACGCCGTCGACGGGGTGGACTTCGACGGGGAGGACTTCGTGGTGCTCTTCTTCGCCGGAGCCACCTTCGCGGTGGCCGAGGTCGTTGCAGCCTTACGGACGGCAGCACGCGAGGGCGTAGCCCTCTTCGTTGCCTCAGCCGTGGCCGAACGCGAGGGAACGGGATCGGGGGCAACAGTCGGCTTCTCGGTCTTCGGACCACGACCGGGCACGACCCGCGCGGCACTGCGAGCCCCGGTGGTGGCAAGACCGGCAAGGGTCGCGGTGCCTCCTGCCAGGCCTGAACGCAACGAGCGGACCTCCTTGCTCAGGCGGTCGATCTCCTGCTGGGCGTTACCGAGCTCGGAGAGGGTCGACAAACCGACCTTCTCGAGCTGGCCGCTGATCTCTGCCTGGACTGTCTGGCGGATCAGTTCACGGTTCGCAGCGGCGGCTGCGATCAGTTCGTCGGCGAGTGCCGAAACCTGACCGACCGGCTTGTCCATCCCGGTTGCGCTGACGAGGGTCTGCGCCGCCTCCATCGCCTTGGCACGGGTCAGTTCGCCTGCGCCGGAAAGGATTTGCAGTGCTGCACGCACGCTGTCGAGAGCCATGGCCACTCCTGATCGGGGAAAGTCTTCGTACCAGACTACTTGCTCGTTACCCAGCAGTTCACTGCCTTCGCCGAGTCGATCCGACCCGTGTCGACAGCCTTCCAGAGAACGGCCAACGCAAGGCGTAGCCGCTCCTGCGAATCGTCGGTTCCTTCGATTCTTAGCCTCGGCCCCGAAGCATCGTCATCGAGGCGGGCACGCGCCGAGCCGATGCTCCAACTGCCCGAATCCTGTTGCGGTTCGGTGTAATTCTGGTCGAGGGCGCGAAGGTCTTCAGCGACGAAGCGCGGTCGAAGCTCGGTCGGAGCGGCGATCAGGTCGGCCGGTCCGTGCACTCCCGTGAGCACGTGGAGGCAGTCCATCCCGGCTGCTGCCGCGCCGGCGACGTCGGTCTCCAACCGGTCACCGACCCCGAGGGTTTTCTCGGGCGCCACACCGAGTATCTCGGCTGCCATCGTGTACATCAGCGGCCCCGGTTTACCCACGACGTCGGGATCGCGGTCGACGGCAGCACGCACCGCGGCCACGAGCGATCCGTTACCCGGTGCCGTACCCAGAGCCGTGGGCAGAGTCAGGTCGGTGTTCGTCGCCACCCAACGCGCACCGCCCTGGATCGCGTACGCCGCGTCGGCGAGATCCTGGGCCGTGACCTGCGGACCGTAACCCTGCAGCACCGCAGCCGGTCGCTTCTTCGGATGACCAGTCGCCACCTCGAATCCCTTGTCCACCAGGGCGATCCGGACCCCCTCACCGCCGACCGCCAGAACAAGCGAATCCTGCTCGATCTCCTGAGCCAGGAAAGCTGCACCCGCCATGGAACTGTTGACGACCGCGTCGTCGTCGAGGGTGAGGCCGAGATCGCGGAGGTGCTCAGCGACCTGTGCCGGTGGTCGGGAGGCATTGTTCGTCGCGTAGGCCACCTTCAGGCCGGCGGAGCGGGCCGCCTCCACCGCTGTGATCGCGTGCGCTACCGGTTCGGGGCCGCGATAGATCACCCCATCGAGATCGAAGACCAAGGCATCGTAGGAGTCCCGCAAGCTCGTCATTCGGTCATTGTCGCCTCACCCGGTCATGATGGAACGACCGGTACGCACCCGCATCGCCTCCAGTTCCATCCGCACCATCGCGCCGGCGTCGACCCGGCGGACGCGGCGGCGCATCGCTCCCAGCACCTCGACGGCTTGGCCTTCGCGCAATCTGCACGCAGCTTTGCGTGTCGACGCGGTGAAACAGTTGACCTCGAAGACGTCATACCTGGGGCTTCTACTCGAGCGTCGTGCCGAAGCCGGTCGCTCCACCGACACCCGCAGGACGACGAGTTCGTCCCCGCTCGGCATCTGACGAACCTGCGGGTCGCTTTGCACGGTGCCCACGATTCGAACCTCGTTGACGGCTGTCACCGAGGGCTGTAGTCCCTTGGCGGCACCTCGAGTGGTCTTCTCGGCCGAATTCGGCGTCGCCTTCTGTGCTGGCATGTCCAGCCTCCTCTCCTGATGACCAGACGATCGCCGGCCGGAGGGAGAAAACAAACGTCCCGCACCTGTCGTGTGGACAAGCGCGGGACGTCGAAGGGGCTGTGGAAATCAGTCCTCGCGACCGGACACCGGATCGGAGCCGTCCGCGTGAGCGGGGTCGTCCGACTCCGGCAGTTCGTCGTCGTCCGACTCCGGCAGTTCGTCGTTGTCCCCGTCGTCTCCGAGGAGATCGACCAGCTCGATGCCGTCCAGTTCCGCGAGGCGTTCATCTGCGTCGGTCAAGCCGTCTTCGTCGGCAGTGGCGGCGCGCGAGAAGTACTCACGTGCTTGCTCTTCGTCGCCGCCAGCCAGAAGTGCCTCGGCGTACGCGTAGAGCAAGCGGGCGGCCCACGGCTGACGACCGGCCTTGTCGAGTGCGGGAATTCGCAGTCCGATCAGCGCGGCGTCCGGCTGACCCATGTCACGACGCACACCGGAGACCACGATCGCGAGTTCGATGGCGTCGTCCTGAGCCAGTCGCTTGGCCTCGGGCGAAGCCGCGAGGTCGAGCGCCCGATCGAACCGGCCGAGTCCACGCTCGCAGTCGACCATGTACGGCAACAGGTGGTCCGACCCGGACAGCCGACGCGCTGTCTTGAACTCCCGTAGTGCGTCGGTGAACTCACCCCGCCGGTAACGGACCAGACCCAGGGCCTCACGGACGGCAGGCACCCGTCCGGCGCGGCGGGCAGCATGTTCGGCGTGGTCGAGTGCCTTGTCGGGGTCGTCGTCGAGCACGATCGCCGTCGCCGCAAGGTGAGCGGCGACTCCTTCGGCGTTCTCCACGGTGAGCGTTCGCAGTTGTTGCCACACACTGCGGTCGAGTTCCTTACCGGTCACGCCTTCAGGCAGGGCCGGCTCCCGACGGCGGTCACGACGAGCTTGATCGTCGAGGCCACGGTCCCAACTGCGCGGGCCTCCCTCGGGACGTGCTTCCTCCGGACGCTGCTCGCGGTCGTCACGGCGGTTGTCGCGTCTGTCATCGCGGCGGTCGTTGCCTCGTCCGCCCCGGCGGTCGTCCGGACGCGAGTCGCGGCGAGCACCATCGCGGAACGGGCGATCGTCTCTGCGGGGACCGCCGCCGAACGAACGTGCGGCAGCATCGCCACTGCGCTGGGAGCCACCGCGGTCATCCCGACGGCGGTCGCCCTGTCGTTCATCACGACGATCATCGCGCCGGCCGTAGCTGCGACCCTCACTCTGCTTCCTGAAGTCGGAGCCACCTCGCGACCCGCGGTCCTCGCGACGCTCGAATCCACGCCGCTCTCCGCCACGGTCATCACGTCGGTCATCACGTCGGTCATCGCGTCGATCTACGTCGCGACTCTGGCGTCGATCGTCCCGCTGGTATCCAGCACGCCCCTGAGCACTACGGTCATCACGACGCTCGAACCGTCCGCCGCCACCGGCACCGCCCCGGTCGTCGCGCTGGTAGCCACCTCGGCCCAGGTCGCGACGGTCATCCCGGCCGCCGTCGGAGCGACGGTCATCCCGGCGCTCGAAACGTCCGCTGTCCCCTGAGCCGCCTCGGTTTTCGCGCTGCTGGTACCCGCCGCGCGATCCGCGGTCGTCGCGGCGCTCGGATCCGGGCCGCCGGCCGCCGCGGTCATCGCGTCGATCGCCCCCACGGCTCGCGCCTCGATCGTCACGCTGATAGTCGCCGCGCCCCTGGTCACGACGGTCATCCCGGCGATCGCCGCCACGGTTGTCGCCACGGTCGTCGCGTCGAGGACCGAAACCGGAGCCACCACCAGAACCACGGGAACCGGCGCGGTTGTCATCGCGCCGTCCGCGTCCTTCCGAGCGACTGCTTTCCGCCCGATCGGATCCTCGATCGGAACCGCCGGCTCGGGACCACCGCGCCGACCGGCCTTCGCCCTGCTGGTCGTCCTTCTCGGGTCGCTCGTCAGCCACTACGTCTCCTCGGATCGAGATCATTCATCGGGTACAGGCGTGCTGATCAGTGTCCCACGCGCATACAAAAAATTGGAGGGTCGTCCCCGACAGGTCTGTGACCCATTACGGGGACAACCCTCCAATTGAGGTGAAGTCCGGCGGTGTCCTACTCTCCCACACCCTACCGAGTGCAGTACCATCGGCGCTGAAGGGCTTAGCTTCCGGGTTCGGAATGTGACCGGGCGTTTCCCACTTCGCTATGACCGCCGTAACACTATGAAACTATGACGCCAACAGGTTTGTTGCGTGTTGTTTCAGATATCGCATAGTGGACGCTAAAGCATGAACTGCAGGAACCCTCTTTGTTGTGAAGGGTTTGAGTAAGTTATCGGCTTATTAGTACCGGTCAGCTACACACATTACTGTGCTTCCACGTCCGGCCTATCAACCCAGTCGTCTACTGGGAGCCTCTCACCCACAAAGGGGCATGGAAACCTCATCTTGAAGCGTGCTTCCCGCTTAGATGCTTTCAGCGGTTATCACTTCCGAACGTAGCTAATCAGCGGTGCTCCTGGCGGAACAACTGACACACCAGAGGTTCGTCCATCCCGGTCCTCTCGTACTAGGGACAGGTCTTCTCAAGTTTCCTACGCGCACAGCGGATAGGGACCGAACTGTCTCACGACGTTCTAAACCCAGCTCGCGTACCGCTTTAATGGGCGAACAGCCCAACCCTTGGGACCTACTCCAGCCCCAGGATGCGACGAGCCGACATCGAGGTGCCAAACCATGCCGTCGATATGAGCTCTTGGGCAAGATCAGCCTGTTATCCCCGGGGTACCTTTTATCCGTTGAGCGACGGCGCTTCCACAAGCCACCGCCGGGTCACTAGTCCCGACTTTCGTCTCTGCTCGACATGTCTGTCTCACAGTCAAGCTCCCTTGTGCACTTACACTCAAAACCTGATTGCCAACCAGGCTGAGGGAACCTTTGGGCGCCTCCGTTACCTTTTAGGAGGCAACCGCCCCAGTTAAACTACCCACCAGGCACTGTCCCTGATCCGGATCACGGACCGAGGTTAGGAGCCCAGAACGACCAGAGTGGTATTTCAACGTTGACTCCACACACACTGGCGTGCATGCTTCACAGTCTCCCACCTATCCTACACAAGCCGTACCGAACACCAATACCAAGCTGTAGTAAAGGTCCCGGGGTCTTTCCGTCCTGCTGCGCGTAACGAGCATCTTTACTCGTAGTGCAATTTCGCCGAGTTCGCGGTTGAGACAGTGGAGAAGTCGTTACGCCATTCGTGCAGGTCGGAACTTACCCGACAAGGAATTTCGCTACCTTAGGATGGTTATAGTTACCACCGCCGTTTACTGGCGCTTAAGTTCTCAGCTTCGCCCAAAGGCTAACCGGTCCCCTTAACGTTCCAGCACCGGGCAGGCGTCAGTCCGTATACATCGAATTACTTCTTCGCACGGACCTGTGTTTTTAGTAAACAGTCGCTTCTCCCTGGTCTCTGCGGCCCTCACCCCTAGTGAGCAAGTCACTTCAAGGATTGGGCCCCCCTTCTCCCGAAGTTACGGGGGCATTTTGCCGAATTCCTTAACCACGATTCACTCGATCGCCTTAGTATTCTCTACCTAACCACCTGAGTCGGTTTAGGGTACGGGCGGCTCGAACCTCGCTAGAAGTTTTTCTCGGCAGCATAGGATCACCCTACTTCCCACATATGTGGTCACTATCAACTCTCAGCCTGAATGACTGGCGGATTTGCCTACCAGTCGGCCTACAGTCTTAGACGGGGACAACCATCGCCCCGCGGAGGCTACCTTCCTGCGTCACTCCCTCGCTTACCTACTACAAGATCGGGTCCCACGCTCCCCACCAACACGCACACCCGAAGGCGTACGAACATGATGGTTCGGGTGGTTAGCATCCCTTGGTTCGATATGGGCGGTCCTTCGCCGGTTCCGGAATATCAACCGGATGTCCATCGACTACGCCTGTCGGCCTCGCCTTAGGTCCCGACTTACCCAGGGCAGATTAGCTTGACCCTGGAACCCTTGGTTATTCGGCGGACGGGTTTCTCACCCGTCATTCGCTACTCATGCCTGCATTCTCACTCGTGTGGCCTCCACACCTGGATCACTCCGGCGCTTCACTGCCCACACGACGCTCCCCTACCCAACCACACCCCTGGACCACAAACACAAGGCTTGAAATCAGGGTGTCGTGTGATTGCCACAGCTTCGGTGGTGTGCTTGAGCCCCGCTACATTGTCGGCGCGGAATCACTTGACCAGTGAGCTATTACGCACTCTTTAAAGGGTGGCTGCTTCTAAGCCAACCTCCTGGTTGTCACAGCAACTCCACATCCTTTTCCACTTAGCACACGCTTAGGGACCTTAGCTGGTGATCTGGGCTGTTTCCCTCTCGACTATGAAGCTTATCCCCCACAGTCTCACTGCCACGCTCTCACTTACCGGCATTCGGAGTTTGGCTGACGTCAGTAACCTGGTGAGGCCCATCAGCCATCCAGTAGCTCTACCTCCGGCAAGAAACACGTGACGCTGCACCTAAATGCATTTCGGGGAGAACCAGCTATCACGGAGTTTGATTGGCCTTTCACCCCTACCCACAGCTCATCCCCTCAGTTTTCAACCTAAGTGGGTTCGGTCCTCCACGACGTCTTACCGTCGCTTCAACCTGGCCATGGGTAGATCACTCCGCTTCGGGTCTAGACCCAGCGACTAAAAACGCCCTCTTCGGACTCGCTTTCGCTACGGCTACCCCACCCGGGTTAACCTCGCCACTGAGCACTAACTCGCAGGCTCATTCTTCAAAAGGCACGCCATCACCCCAACAAGGAGGCTCTGACGGATTGTAAGCGCACGGTTTCAGGTACTATTTCACTCCCTCCCGGGGTACTTTTCACCTTTCCCTCACGGTACTAGTCCGCTATCGGTCACCAGGGAATATTTAGGCTTAGCAGGTGGTCCTGCCAGATTCACACCGGATTTCACGGGCCCGGTGCTACTTGGGAACACGTCCAAGACAGTGACACATGTTTCGGCTACAGGACTTACACCCTCTCCGGTACACCATTCAAGATGTTTCGCCTACACGCGCCATTTCTAACTGCCCACCAACATGTCAGCATTGGTAAGAACGATCCCACAACCCCACGACTGCAACCCCTGACAGGTATCACACAACCGCGGTTTAGCCTCATCCGCTTTCGCTCGCCACTACTCACGGAATCACTCTTGTTTTCTCTTCCTGTGGGTACTGAGATGTTTCACTTCCCCACGTTCCCTCCACATACCCTATGAGTTCAGGTATGGGTCACACCACATGAATGGTGCGGGGTTCCCCCATTCGGAAATCCTCGGATCACAGTCTGGTTATCGACTCCCCGAGGCTTATCGCAGATTCCTACGTCCTTCATCGGTTCCTGGTGCCAAGGCATCCACCGTACGCTCTTAAAAACTTACACAAAAAAACTTCACAGAGCACTACAGATGCTTCGCGTCCACTATGCAATTCTCAAACAACACACAGCACCACCACCACCCACACCAACCCAGACCCACAAGCCCAGATCATTCAGTGCAGCCGGCGAACAGCCTGCCAACCCAGAAAAAACAACCCCAACCACCACCACAACCCACCAAGGAGCTGTACCAGTCGCCGAAGATCGTTTCTTCAGGACCCAACAACGTGCCGACACCCCACACCCAGCAACCACCCCGAACACCTTTCCACAACCCCAGCCCAGCATCCGTGATCACTCACATCAGCCGAACCACCGGCTCGTACTCGGTCGAGACAGCCACCCGGTCACGGGCACCATGATTGATGTTCCACCCTTGAGCAGGACCCCACCACACACGCGGTGATGAAAGGCCACTGTCGCTCCTTAGAAAGGAGGTGATCCAGCCGCACCTTCCGGTACGGCTACCTTGTTACGACTTAGTCCCAATCGCCAATCCCACCTTCGACGGCTCCCCCCACAAGGGTTAGGCCACCGGCTTCGGGTGTTACCGACTTTCGTGACTTGACGGGCGGTGTGTACAAGGCCCGGGAACGTATTCACCGCAGCACTGCTGATCTGCGATTACTAGCGACTCCAACTTCATGGGGTCGAGTTGCAGACCCCAATCCGAACTGAGACCGGTTTTAAGGGATTCGCTCCACCTCACGGTATCGCAGCCCTCTGTACCAGCCATTGTAGCATGCGTGAAGCCCAAGACATAAGGGGCATGATGATTTGACGTCATCCCCACCTTCCTCCGAGTTGACCCCGGCAGTCTCCCATGAGTCCCCACCATCACGTGCTGGCAACATGGAACGAGGGTTGCGCTCGTTGCGGGACTTAACCCAACATCTCACGACACGAGCTGACGACAACCATGCACCACCTGTACACCAGCCAAAAGGCACACACATCTCTGCATGCTTCCGGTGTATGTCAAGCCTTGGTAAGGTTCTTCGCGTTGCATCGAATTAATCCGCATGCTCCGCCGCTTGTGCGGGCCCCCGTCAATTCCTTTGAGTTTTAGCCTTGCGGCCGTACTCCCCAGGCGGGGCGCTTAATGCGTTAGCTGCGGCACGGAACTCGTGGAATGAGTCCCACACCTAGCGCCCAACGTTTACGGCATGGACTACCAGGGTATCTAATCCTGTTCGCTCCCCATGCTTTCGCTTCTCAGCGTCAGTAATGGCCCAGAGACCTGCCTTCGCCATCGGTGTTCCTCCTGATATCTGCGCATTTCACCGCTACACCAGGAATTCCAGTCTCCCCTACCATACTCTAGCCTGCCCGTACCCACTGCAGAACCGGAGTTAAGCCCCGGTCTTTCACAGCAGACGCGACAAACCGCCTACAAGCTCTTTACGCCCAATAATTCCGGACAACGCTCGCACCCTACGTATTACCGCGGCTGCTGGCACGTAGTTAGCCGGTGCTTCTTCTGCAGGTACCGTCACTCTCGCTTCGTCCCTACTGAAAGAGGTTTACAACCCGAAGGCCGTCATCCCTCACGCGGCGTCGCTGCATCAGGCTTTCGCCCATTGTGCAATATTCCCCACTGCTGCCTCCCGTAGGAGTCTGGGCCGTGTCTCAGTCCCAGTGTGGCCGGTCACCCTCTCAGGCCGGCTACCCGTCAAAGCCTTGGTGAGCCACTACCTCACCAACAAGCTGATAGGCCGCGAGTCCATCCCCCACCAAAAAATCTTTCCACACACAACCATGCGACCATGTATGAATATCCAGTATTAGACCTCGTTTCCAAGGCTTATCCCAGAGTGAAGGGCAGGTTACTCACGTGTTACTCACCCGTTCGCCACTAATCCACCCCAGCAAGCTGGAGCTTCATCGTTCGACTTGCATGTGTTAAGCACGCCGCCAGCGTTCGTCCTGAGCCAGGATCAAACTCTCCGTAAAAAAACAGAAAAACTATCCTGGCCGAAATTGATCAAGAGCATTCATAAAAAATGCTACTGAGTACAATCTCAACCAAACAAACATTTGGCATCAATCACTCGACACGCTGTTGAGTTCTCAAGAAACGATCGCTCACCTTGGTTCGGCTTCTCAGCCGCACTTTCCGGGGCAACCTCTTCAGGTTATCACCGCCTTTCTTCGCTTTCAAATCGGCTTTTCTTCCGATTTCGAGCTCCGAGAGCGGTGGTTTCGCCTTGCGGATCCGGCCTTGCCTTGCGGCTTGTCCGTTCCCTCGCCGGGCGACTCGGAGAACATTACGCCGATCCCCGCGTGATGCCAAATCGGGGAGGGTGCGACCTGCGCCACACCCTCCCCGACCGTGACGAACGCCCGGAACTAAGCGGAATTCTGGGGTAGCCGCGCAGCCGCCTGGTGCTTGCGACCTCGCTTGATGACGGCCACCTGGCCGTGCAGGAAGTCGTTCTCGGTCAGGCTTGCCTCGACATCGGTGATCTTGTCGTTGTTGACCGAGATGCCACCGTCACCGATCAGCCGGCGCGCCGCGTTGCGGCTGTCAGCGATCCCGACGGCGATCAATGCCTCGACGATGCCTGTCCCGACCGCCACCTCGCCGCCAGGGAGCTCGGTGGTCGCATCACGCAGGGTGCTGGCGTCCAGAGCGGTGATGTCTCCCTTGCCGAACAACGCTTCGGACGCAGCCTGAACCGCCTCGGTCGCATCGGCGCCGTGCACCAGGGTGGTCGCAGCTGACGCGAGTGCCCGCTGGGCCGCGCGTTTGAACGGTTCGTCCGCCACCTGGCGTTCGTACTCCGAGATCTCCTCGGGACCGAAGTCGCTGAACACCTTCAGCAGCTTCACCACTTCGGAGTCCTCGACGTTGACGAAGTACTGGTAGAAGGCGTACGGCGAGGTCATCTCCGGGTTCAGCCAGATGGCGTTGCCCTCCGACTTCCCGTACTTGCGTCCGGTCGAGTCCGTCAGCAGCGGCGAGGTCAACGCGTGCACATGCGCGGAGTCGGCCAGTCGCACCAGGTCCACGCCGGCGATCAGGTTGCCCCACTGATCGGAGCCCCCGACCTGCAGCGTGCATCCGTGGGCGCGGTACAGATGCAAGTAGTCCAGCCCCTGCAGGATCTGGTAGCTGAACTCGGTGTAGCTGATACCCGTGTCCGAATTCAGCCGCGCCGAGACCGCGTCCTTCTTGATCATCGCGTTCACCCGGAAGTACTTGCCGTAGTCGCGCAGGAAGTCCAGGGCACTGATGCCCTCGGTCCAGTCCAGGTTGTTGACCATGGTGGCCGGGTTGTCACCGTCGAAGTCGAGGAATGACTCGGCTTGCGCGCGGATCGAGGCCACCGCATCGGCGACCTGATCCTTCGTGCGTAACACCCGCTCGCTGTCCGGCTTCGGGTCACCGATCAGACCGGTCGAACCACCGACGAGGCAGATCACGCGATGGCCCGCCTGCTGCAGCCGGCGAAGCTGCATCAACTGGACCAGGTTGCCGAAGTGGAGGGACGGAGCCGTCGGGTCGAAACCGCAATACACGGTGAGCTTCCCCTCGAGCGCTTCCCGCAGCGCGGCCTCGTCGGTGGTCTGCGCCACCAGGCCCCGCCACTGCAACTCGTCGAAGATGTTGCTCACGTGTCCGTCCTCCCTTTCTACCGCACGCAGGCTCCGTGCGTCGTTGATCGTGGTCAAAGCCTGCCTTACGGCCGGGCCGGCCTGCGACTCGGTTTCGCCGGCCGATACGCGGAGACGTACGGGTCCTCGGTGATCCAGAAGCGCCATGGGAACAACTCACCGTCGCCTCCCGGTCCGCTGACACCCACTCGTGGCCCGCTCGAAGTACATTTCGGGACCGTTGCAGGGACGAGCAGCAGGTCCGGCGCGGAACCCTCCATGGACATTCCGTCGTGCGTCCGGTCGAGCGCGAGCGCCTGCGCCAGGCGTCCGGGGCCCCGGGCCAGGTCGCGATCCGACACCCCGCCACGTCGCGATCGAGCCAGATCGACACCGTCCACGACCTCGCCCGCACGGATCAGCACCCCGTGGCCGGTGCCCTCCGGTCCGCACACGAGGTTCAGCGCGTGGTGCATCCCGTAGGTGAAGTACACGTACGCGTGCCCGACCGGGCCGAACATCGACGCATTGCGCGCGGTGCGACCCCGAAAGGTGTGCGCACCGGGGTCGTCACTGCCGGCGTACGCCTCGGCCTCGGTGATGCGGACGGTGACTCCGGCGTGCGAAATCAGGCAGCCGAGGACGTCGTGCGCCACCTGCGTGACCGGCGCGTCGGCGCGGGGACGCAGCCCGGCACCGCAGGGTTCGAGAGCGTCGCGGACCACTCTGTCAGGCCTTCACGACCCGCTGCTGTGACCACGAACGAGCCTGTGCCGCAACGATCTTGGATGCTTCGCGCTGCTCCTCGACGCGCTCCGGAGCGGTGCCACCCTGGGAGTTGCGCGACCCGAGCGATCCGGGCACGGTCAGCACCTCGCGCACCGCGGGAGTGAGCGCCGGATTGATCGCGGTCAGTTCGTCGTCCGTGAGATCCCACAGTTCCTTGTCCTGGGACTCGCAGACGCGGACGCACTCCCCCGCCATTTCGTGCGCGACCCGGAAGGGCGTGCCTTCCCGCACCAACCATTCCGCGATGTCGGTCGCAAGCGCGGAGCCCTGCGGGGCGAGCGCTTCGAGCCGGTCGGTGTCGAACACCATCGTGTCCACCATGCCTGCGAATGCAGGAAGGAGCACCTCCAGGGTGTCGACCGCGTCGAACACCGGTTCCTTGTCCTCCTGCAGGTCGCGGTTGTACGCGAGCGGGAGTGCCTTCAAGGTGGTCATCAGACCGGTGAGATCGCCGACCAGACGTCCGGCCTTGCCACGCGCGAGTTCGGCGACATCGGGGTTCTTCTTCTGCGGCATGATGCTCGACCCGGTCGAGTAGGAGTCGTCCAGCGTGATGAACGAGAACTCCTTGGTCGCCCAGAGCACGACCTCCTCGGCGATCCGGGAGATGTCCACCGCGGTCATCGCGGACACGAAGGCGAACTCGGCGACGAAGTCACGGCTCGCAGTTGCGTCGATGGAGTTCATCGCCGCCCTGCTGAACCCGAGGTCGGCAGCCACCGCACGTGGGTCGAGGCCGAGGCTGGAGCCGGCGAGCGCGCCCGAACCATAGGGCGATTCGTCGGCGCGCTTGTCCCAGTCGGCGAACCTCTGCACATCCCGCAACAATGCCCAGGCGTGCGCGAGCAGGTGGTGCGACAGCAGCACCGGCTGCGCGTGCTGCAGATGGGTGCGACCCGGCATGGCGACACCGTGGTGTCGTTCGGCCTGCCCGATGAGCGCGTCCACCACGTCGAGGACGAGAGCGCTGACGACACGGGCATGATCGCGCAGGTACATCCGGAAGAGGGTGGCGACCTGGTCGTTGCGGCTCCGGCCGGCACGCAGGCGTCCGCCGAGGTCGTCGCCGGCACGCTCGATGAGCCCGCGTTCGAGAGCGGTGTGGACGTCCTCGTCGTCGACTGCGGGTTCGAAAGCGCCGGTGCGGACGTCATCGAGCAACCGGTCGAGTGCGGCGATCATCCCGTCGCGCTGCGCATCGTCGAGCAGTCCGGCCGAGTGCAACACACGCGCGTGAGCCTTGGACCCGGCGATGTCGTAGGCGGCCAGTCGCCAGTCGAAGTGGGTGGACTTCGACAGTGCGGCGAGCGCGTCGGCCGGCCCCCCGGCGAACCGGCCTCCCCACAGACTCACGCGGTCGTTGCTCGGTACTTCGTTCGTCATGCCTGCCCTTGTGCGAGTTGGATGAAGTAGTCGCGGACCTGCGGGGCCGCTTGCTTGTTTCCGGCGATCACCATGATCGTGTCATCCCCGGCGATGGTTCCGACGACGTCCCGTGGACGCGCGTGGTCGATGGCCGACGCGAGCAGACTGGCGCCGCCCGGCGGCGTCTTGAGAACGACGAGGTTCTCGGACTGATCGGCCGACACCAAGAGATCAGCGCACATGCGTCGTAGTCGACCCTCCGGCTCGGCGAGGGTGGCCACCGCGGTGCCGTCGCCGCCCTCGGCGGCGACGGCGTACACCAGTTGTCCACCCTTACGGAGCTTGACCGCTCCGAGGTCGTCGAGATCGCGGGACAACGTCGCCTGAGTCACTGAAAATCCCTGTGCGGCAAGGATTTCCGACAGTTGTGTCTGGGATTGGACTTCCTCGCGAGCGAGCACATCCGCAATGGCGCGGTGCCGTGAGGCACGCGTGCCGGTGATCATGACGACTGCTCCAGCAGGAAGGCCATGAGTGCCTTCTGGGCGTGCAAGCGGTTCTCGGCCTCATCCCAGACCACCGAGCGCGGCCCGTCGATGACGTCGGCCGAGATCTCGAAACCGCGGTAGGCGGGCAGGCAGTGCATCACGATCGCGTCCGCGGCAGCGTGCCCGAGGAGTGTCTCGTCGAGCGCGAACCTCGCGAAGGGACTCTCGACGCCCTTGCGCGTCTGTGCCTCGGTCTCTTTGCCCATCGAGACCCAGGTGTCGGTGATGACGACGTCGGCCCCCCGGACAGCGGTGATCGGATCGTCGCCCACCGCAACCGAACCGCCGGTGTCCGCAGCAATCTCCTGCGCTCGCTCGAGGACTGCCGGCTGCGGACGGTGCGAACCCGGGGTGCCGATCCGCACGTGCATGCCGGCGAGTGACCCGCCGAGGAGGTAGGAATGCGCCATGTTGTTCGCGCCGTCGCCGACGTACGTGATGGTGAGGCCGGCGAGGTCTGCCTTGTGCTCCTTGATGGTCAGCAGGTCGGCGAGGATCTGACAGGGGTGGAAGTCGTCGGTGAGAGCGTTGACCACCGGCACACCCGCGAACTGCGCCATCTCCTCGATCCGGTCCTGACCGAAGGTGCGCCATACGATGAGCGACACCTGGCGGCCAAGGACGCGTGCCACGTCCGCCACCGACTCCCGGGTGCCGATCTGCGCCAGGTTTCCGTCGACCACCGTCGGGAAGCCGCCGAGTTCGGCGACCCCGGTACTGAAGGACAACTGCGTGCGCAACGTCGGCTTGTCGAAGATGATCGCCACTGCCTGCGGACCGGCCAGCGGTTGCCGGGCGGTGCGATCGGCCTTCATCTGCGCGGCGAGGTCGAGCACCCGCGCCTGTTCGGCCGGGGTGAGGTCGTCGTCACGTAGGAAGTGACGCGTCATGAGGTGGCCTCCGTGATGAGGGTGGGCAGGGCGTCGACGAAGGTCTGCAACTGCTCCTGGGCAATGATCAGCGGCGGAGCAAGACGAATGGCGTTCGGCGCAACGGCGTTCACGATGAAGCCTGCGTTCCGGGCGGCCGTCACGACGTCGGCGGACAACTCATCGCGTAACTCCACGGCGAGCAGCAGTCCGCGCCCGCGGACGCCGGCGACGCGCTCGTCATCCAGATCGTCGACAGCGGCCGCGAACCACTCGCCGAGCGTGCGGGCGTTGTCCAGCAGATCGTCCCGCTCGATGACATCGATGACCGCCAGTCCAGCGGCGCAGGCCAGTGGGTTTCCGCCGAAGGTGGTGCCGTGTTGGCCGGGTTGGAGCAGGGCCGAGACCTCGGCACCGAACGTGACCATCGCACCGATCGGGACGCCACCGCCGAGACCCTTGGCGAAGGTCACGGCGTCCGGGACGATGCTCGATCTTTGATGCGCAAGCCAGTCACCGGTTCGTCCGACACCGGTCTGGATCTCGTCGACGATCAGCAAAGCGCCTGCGGCAGAGGTGATCTCACGTGCCGCCCGGAGGTACTCGTCGTCGGCGACACGCACCCCCGCCTCGCCCTGGATGGGCTCGAGGAAGACTGCCGCCGTCCGGTCGTCGACCGCGGAACGCAACGCGTCCGCGTCGCCGAACGGGACGTGGACGACGTCCGGCAGCAGGGGTTGGAACGGCTCTCGATAGGCCGCTTTGTGCGTGAGAGCCAGTGCGCCGGTGGTGCGCCCGTGGAAAGCGCCCTCGCACGCGACGATCTTCGACCGGCCGGTGCGGCGGCTCAGCTTGATCGCGGCTTCGTTCGCCTCCGCACCGGAGTTGGCGAAGAACACCCGCGATCCTTCCGGCGCCCGGCTGATCCGAAGGAGTTCGTGCGCCAGGGCGACCTGGGCAGGGCTGGTGAAGAAGTTGGAGACGTGCAGCATCTCGCCGGCCTGTTTGGAGACGGCGGCAACCAGGTCAGGGTGGTTGTGACCGACGGCGTTGACGGCGATCCCACCCAGCAGGTCCAGGTAGCGCTTGCCGTCCAGATCCCAGACGTAGCATCCGTCGCCGCGATCGATGACCAGCGAGGGGGCGCCGAAGACCGGGAGGAGCTCCTCGCTGTACTGCGCAAGAGCGGTCTGCTGATTTGCGGTCGTGTTGTCGGTCATGCGTTCTCCTTCGGAAGCAGCATGGTGCCGATTCCGGCGTTGGTGAAGATCTCGAGCAACACCGAGTGCGGTCGCCGACCGTCGATCACGTGCGCCTGCGGCACTCCCCCGTCGATGGCCCGGATGCAGGCCTCGAGCTTGGGCACCATGCCGCTGTCGACGCGGGTGAGCAACTCCCGCGCGTCGTCGACGGGCAGCGTGCTGAGCAGGCTCTCGCGGTCGGGCCAGTCGGCGTAGATGCCCTCGACGTCGGTCAGCACGACGAGCTTGCGAGCACCGAGCGCGGTTGCCAGCGCCGCCGCAGCGGTGTCGGCGTTGACGTTGAGAACTTGTCCTTCGACGTCCAGATCGGGCGCGACCGAGGAGACGACAGGAATACGTCCTGCGTCCAGAAGGTCCTGTACCGCAGCGGGATTCACCGTCTCGACGTCACCGACCAGGCCGATGTCGACCGTCTCGCCGTCGACCACAGCACCGCGCTTACGAGCACCGAAGAGTGAGGCGTCCTCCCCCGACAAACCCACTGCCAGTGCGCCGTGGTTGTTGATGAGGCCGACGAGTTCGCGCGAGACCTGCCCGGTGAGCACCATGCGGACGACGTCCATCACCTCGGGTGTGGTGACCCGTAGACCGCCCTTGAACTCACTCTCGAGGCCGAGGCGGGTGAGCATGGCCTGGATCTGCGGGCCTCCGCCATGCACCACGACGGGACGCAGACCGGCGTACTTCAAGAAGGCGACGTCCTCCGCGAAAGCTGCCTTGAGGGTGTCGTCGGTCATCGCGTTGCCGCCGTACTTGATGACGACGAGAGCACCCCGGAACTGCTCGAGCCAGGGCAACGCTTCGACGAGCGTGGCCGCCTTGTCCGCGGCGGCGGCGAGGGAGACGGAATCACGGAGTGTCATGCAAGCACCTGCGTTCTGGCGACAGCTGTCATTGCGATCCTGATCAGGGTCCCCGCGAAGTACCGAGCCCAGCTTCCGGAGCGTGGACTTCGTGAGGTGATCATGTGGAGTAGGCCGAGTTCTCGTGCACGTAGTCGTGGGTCAGGTCGTTGGTCCAGACCGTGGCGGACGCGTCGCCGGCGTGCAGGTCGACGACGACGTGAACTTCACGCTCGGAAAGGTCGACCAGCGATCGGTCGTCCCCGACACCGCAGCCGCGGCAGACCTGGACGCCGTTGACGTTGACGTCGAGCCGCTGCGGCTCGAAGACCGCGTCCGTCGTGCCGACCGCCGCGACGATGCGGCCCCAGTTGGGGTCGTTGCCGAAGATCGCACACTTGAACAGGTTGTTCCGTGCGATCGCCCTGGCGACGGTCAATGCGTCGGATTCGCTTGCGGCAGTGCGAACTTCGATGGCGACCTCATGATGGGCACCCTCGGCGTCAGCGATGAGCTGTCGGGCCAGCGAGCCGCACACCTCGGTGACGGCGGCGATGAGGTCCTCCTGGCTCGGGCGGACCCCCGACGCGCCCGAAGCCAGGAGGAGGACTGTGTCGTTGGTCGACTGGCAACCATCGGAGTCGATGCGGTCGAAGGTCGTCGCCGTCGCGGTACGGAGCACGCCGTCGAGTTCGGACTGATCGACGACCGCGTCAGTTGTCACCACGACGAGCATCGTGGCGAGTGCCGGCGCCAGCATCCCTGCACCTTTGGCCATGCCGCCCACGGACCAGCTGGCACGCTGCACCACAGCCTGTTTGGGCACGGTGTCGGTGGTCATGATCGCGCGCGCAGCGTCCTCACCACCGTCCGGCGTCACCGCCGAAACCAGTTGCGGCACAGCGCTTTCGATCTTGTCCACCGGCAGAAGTTCACCGATCAGACCTGTCGAGCAGACTGCGAGATCACCCGATGCGATCCGGAGTGCATCCGCCACCAGTTCCGCAGTGCGGTGCGTGTCGGCGAAGCCCTGCGGCCCGGTGCACGCGTTCGCGCCCCCCGAGTTCAGGACGACGGCGTCGACTCGACCGTCACCGACCACGATCCGCGACCAGGTGACCGGCGCAGCCTCCACGCGGTTGCTGGTGAACACCGCCGCTGCGTAGTGGTCGGGACCGTCGTTGACGACGAGAGCCAAGTCGGGGTTGCCACTGGTCTTGAGGCCGGCAGTGACTCCGGAAGCCCGGAAACCCTTGGGTGCTGTCACGGTCAAGGCGCCACTCCTACGGTCGGAAGTCCGGTGCACTCATCGAGACCGAGCGCAAGGTTCATGCACTGCACGGCAGCTCCGGCGGTGCCTTTGGTGAGGTTGTCGACCGCGCTGGTCACGACGAGTCGGCCCGCATGCCGATCGACCGCGAACTGCAACTGGACGTTGTTCGATCCGAGCACCGCACCGGTGGACGGCCAGACACCCTCGGGCAATAGCTGGACGAACTGCTCTGTGCCGTAGGCGTTCTCGTACGCTGCCCGAACGTCGCCCTCGGTCACGTCGTCCTTGAGACGGGCCGTACATGTCGCGAGGATCCCGCGCGGCATGGGCGCCAGGGTCGGTGTGAACGACACCGAGACCTTGGCGCCTGCGGCGCGTGCGAGGTTCTGCTCGATCTCGGGGGTGTGACGATGCCCGCCGCCCACCCCGTACGGGCTCATCGATCCCATCGTCTCCGCACCCAGCAAGTGCGGCTTCAGGCTCTTCCCCGCACCGGACGTGCCCGATGCGGCGACGATCACCACATCGTCGAACTCGACGAGACCGGCGGCGAAGGCCGGCGCCAGCGCCAGGCTGACTGCGGTGGGATAGCACCCGGGGACGGCGACGCGTCGGGCTCCTTCGAGAGCGCCGCGCTGCTTACCGTCAGCGGTAACAAGCTCAGGCATCCCGTACGGCCAGGTGCCGGCGAAGTCGGTGTCGTAGAACGAGTTCCACGCCACCTGATCGACCAACCGGAAGTCGGCACCGCAGTCGATGACCACCACGTCGTCGGGCAACGAGCCGGCGAGCGCGGCGCTCTGCCCGTGCGGGAGGGCGAGGAAGACGACCTCGTGGCCGGCGAGGAAGTCCGCGGACGTCTCGTCGAAGGTTCGATCGGCCACCGGCGCGAGGTGCGGGTGCACAGAACCCACCCGCTGCCCCGCCTGACTGCCGGCGCACAGGGCACCGATCTCGACGCCCGGATGGGCGACGAGCAACCGGACGATCTCTCCCCCGGCATAACCGCTCGCTCCGGCGACAGCAACCTTGACCATTCGGAAACAATACACCGCCATGCATAGTCATGCATAGCGGTGTATTGCTGCCATCGCGTGGCCTTCGTCATGCTCCGCGCAGAACCGCCCCGTGCTTCGTGCTCGCCGCACTCACGGCGCCGTCGCGCATGCTGTTGACCTCTTCGGTCTTCAGGGTCCGGTCGGCCCGGAAGGTCATCCGGAAAGCCAAGGACTTCTTGCCCTCGCCGACCTGATCACCCTCGTAACTGTCGAACAACTGGATCTGCTCGAGGTCGTCGCCTGCCGCGGAGCGCAGCGTCTGCAGGACCTCTCCGGCCCGCACGCAGGAGTCCACGGTGAGCGCGATGTCGCTCTGCACGATCGGGAAGTTGGACAGCCCGACCGCCTGCGGTGTCGAGGACGCCGCGATCAGTGCGTCCAGATCGAGTTCACCCGCGACCGGACGACCGGTCAGTCCAAAGGAGGTCACCACCTTCGGGTGCAACTCCCCCGCCGCGCCGATGACCGTGCCGTCCGCCAGAACGAGTTCTGCGCACCGTCCCGGGTGGAACGGGGCAACTGCTGCGGTGCGCACCTGGATCGGAACGGCAAGGGCATCACCGACGGCGAGGGCGGCCGCGATCGCGTCGGACCAGTCGGCCACCCGTCCCTGCCCCCACCAACCGCCGCGATCGGTTTCACCTGCCATGGCCCAGGCAAGGTGCCGCGGCTGGTCGGGCACGGCGTCCTCGATCGCGCGAACGGCATCCGGACCCGGGTAGGTGCCGACCGGGAAGGTCTGCGCCTGGCCCGCGGCGCCGGCGATCACCAGGCCGTGTTCGAACAACGCTACGTCTCGCTGTCCGCGAGAAACGTTGCGGCGCAGGGATTCGAGCACATTCGGCAACACTGCCGTACGAATGAGCGGCTCCTCCTCCGACAGCGGATTGGCCACGCGGACGGTGACTCGACGCACGTCGTCGGCCGCGTACCCCAGCTGGTCGAACGACTTCTCCGCGACGAACGGAGCACTCCAGATCTCCCAGAATCCACGCGCCGCCAGAACGTTCGCAGCGATCCGTCGTGCCTGCTGGGCACGGGTCAGCCCGCGACCGCCGGGCGCCGCCGGGACGATCGAGGGGATGGCGTCATAGCCCTCGATCCGGGCGACCTCTTCGGCGAGGTCGGGCCAGGTCGCGAGATCGGGGCGCCAGGTCGGCGGCGTGACGCGCAGGTGATCGCCGGATCGCTCGACGGCGCACCCGATCTGCTCCAGCACCGACACGACCTGCTCGGTCGTGTAGGGCACGCCGACAAGGCGGCCCGGCTGTGCCGCGTCCAGTTCGATGACCGGTCGCCGCAACGGTGAGTAAACGTCGGTGACGCCCTCATCGGCGGCACCACCGCCGAACTCGATGAGCAGGTCGACTGCCAATTGCGCTGCGGCGACAGCGACTTCGGGGTCGACACCACGTTCGAAACGCTTTGATGCCTCGGTGGCCAGCTTGTGTCGACGTGCCGAACGGGCGATCGAGGTCTGATCGAAGCGGGCCGCCTCGATGAGCACGTTGCGGGTGGACTCGCTGACCTCGGAGTCCTCGCCCCCCATGACGCCGGCAATGGCCAGGGCCCTCTCCCCCGCGTCCGTGATCAGCAGGTCCTCGGGGAAAAGATCGCGCTCGACGTCGTCGAGGGTCTTGAGCTTCTCGCCCGCGCGGGCACGACGCACGACGATCGGCCCGGTCAGGGTGTCGACGTCGAAGGCATGCAACGGCTGACCGAGCGCAAGCATCACGTAGTTGGTGATGTCGACCGCGAGCGAGATCGGCCGCATACCCGCCTCGGTCAGGCGGGTGGCCATCCACTCGGGCGTGACTGCGGACGGGTCGATGCCGCGCACGACGCGGGCCACGTACCGGGTGCACCCGATGTTGCCGCCCACCGGGGCGTCGTCCTGGACCTGCACCCCGAATCCGGAGTCGTTCGCGGCAGGCGCCTTGTCGACCAGCGCAGGCGCGGGGTCGGTGTAGGCGGCACCGGTCGAGTGCGAGTACTCACGCGCCACACCGCGGATGCAGAAGCAGTAGCCACGGTCGGGGGTGACGTTGATCTCGACGGTCTCCCGGTCGAGGCCGAGCAGCGGCAACGCGTCCTGGCCGGCTGTGAAATCCACGCCCGGGACACGCTCGGTCAGACGGATGATACCGCCGGATCCGTCGTCCGGAAGGCCGAGTTCGTCTGCAGCACAGATCATTCCGGCGGACACGTGACCGTAGGTCTTACGCGCCGAGATGGCGAACCCGCCCGGCAGCACCGCTCCTGGCAGCACGCAGACGACCCAGTCACCGGCGTCGAAGTTGTGCGCGCCGCAGACGATCCCCTGGGGCTCACCCGAACCGTTCGCGTCACCGACGTCGACCTGGCACCAGTTGATCGTCTTGCCGTTCTTCTGCTGCTCCGGCTCCTTGGAGATAACCCGGCCGACCACAAGCGGTCCGGTGATGTCACCGCCGTGGATGCCTTCCTCCTCCAGGCCGACCTTCACCAGGGCGGCCGCGACGTCGACACCGCGTGCATCGGCCGGGACTGCGACGTACTCGCGCAGCCAATCGATCGGCACCCGCATCAGATCTCCATTCCGAACTGGTTGTTGAAGCGAACGTCGCCCTCGATCATTTCGCGCATGTCGGCCGCGCCGGTGCGGAACATCAGCGCCCGATCGACGCCCATGCCGAAGGCGAATCCGGAGTACTTCTCGGGGTCGATGTTGCAGGCGCGCAACACGTTCTGGTTGACCATGCCGCAGCCGCCCCACTCGATCCAGCCGGTACCGGAACAGGCGCGGCAGTCGGGATCCTCGCCTCGGCAGACGAAGCAGCGCAGATCCATCTCGGCCGACGGCTCGGTGAACGGGAAGTACGACGGACGCAGCCGCGTCACGATGCCCTCGCCGAACAGTTCGGTGGCCATCCGGTCGAGCGTGCCCTTCAGGTGGGCCATCGTCAGGCCTTCGTCGACGGCCAGTCCCTCGATCTGATGGAAGGCCGGCATGTGCGTCGCATCGAGCTCGTCGGTGCGGAAAACCCTTCCGAGACAACCGATATAGAGCGGGGCTCCACGTTCGAGCATGGCGCGCGCCTGCACCGGCGAGGTGTGCGTGCGAAGCACGAGGCCGGCGTCCGCCGGTTCGATGTAGAAGGTGTCCTGCATCTGCCGGGCCGGGTGATCGACGTCGAAGTTGAGGGCGTCGAAGACGAACCACTCGGCCTCGACCTCGGGACCTTCGGCGATCTCCCAACCCATGCCGACGAGGATGTCGGCGATCCGCTCTCCCATGAGCTCGGTGGGGTGACGACGGCCCAGCGGGTTGCGCCCGGAGATCATCGTGACGTCGACGGCTTCCTCCACCAGGATGCGCTCGTCGCGCTCGGCCTCCAGCTCGCTCTGGCGCTGCTTCAGCGCTGCGCCAACCTCACCACGCGCCTGACCGACCCGCTTGCCGGCCTCGGCCTTCGCAGTCGGCGGCAACGCGCCGATCTCCCGGTTGGCGAGTGCCAATGGCGACTTGTCGCCCTGGTGGGCGGTGCGGACGGTCTTGAGTTCGTCGAGGTTCGACGCAGCGGTGATCGCGGCGAGCGCGCCCTGAACGGCTTGCTCGATGGCAGCGGGGTCGAGTGCGGCGACCTCCACCGGGTCGTACTGGGTGTTGGGGCCTGACATCGCTCTCGTCTCTACGTTTTCGTCGGATCCGGGCGTGGATGCGTCCGGTTCACCGCGCCGAGTCTATCGACGCAGTGTCGAGCGGTTCATCCGGATTTCGGGTGAGCTGCGGCTGCGCTGGCGTACATGCAGACAGTGGCGGCCATCGCGAGATTCAGCGACTCTGCATGGCCGTAGATCGGTACCCGGACGACCTCGTCGCACGCGTCGCGGACCTCCGGTTCGAGGCCCCACGCCTCGTTCCCCATGACCCAGGCGTGCGGGGTGGCCAGGTCAGTGTCAGGCAAGAGCTGAGTGCCGATGCCATCGGTGGCGAGCAGCCGCAGGCCGGCGGACCGACACGCGGCGAAGATCTCCTCGACCGAGCCACCGAGGCTGACCGGCAGGTGCCACAGGGACCCGACGGTCGAGCGGACGACCTTCGGGTTGTAGATGTCCACACTGGCGTCGCTGACCAGGACACATCGCGCACCGGCGGCGTCCGCGCCACGGATCACCGTGCCGGCGTTGCCGGGATCGCGGACGTTGGTGAGCACCACGACGTAGCCGTCGCCGGCCAGTGCATCCTGCAGCGGGACGTCGACCGGTCGTGCGACGGCGGCGATGCCCTGCGGGTGCTGGGCCTCGCACATCGCTGTCATCACAGCGTCCGTCACCTCACGCACCGGCACGCCCCGGCCGGCGGCCAGTTCGATCAGCTCTGCGTCGGCGCCCGCCACGGCATAGACCGTCTGTGCGGTCTCCGGGCGGAAGCGCAACAGTTCGCGGACGGCTTGCGGCCCTTCGGCCAGGAAAAGCCCCGCCCGCTGACGCGACGAACGCCGGTGCAGCGCACGGACCTTCTTGACCCGATCTGACTGCGGGTTCGAAAGGACGGGCTCCACCGGCGTTCGTCGGTTGCTGTGCTGCGTCAGGCGACGTCTGCCTTCGAGTCGGTGTTCGATTCGGTGCTGACGTTGGCCTTGGCGATCTCGACCAGCGCGGCGAAGGCGGCGGCGTCGTTGACGGCCAACTCGGCCAGCATGCGACGGTCGACCTCGATCTCGGCGTTCTTCAGACCCTGGATGAACCGGTTGTAGGTCATGCCGTTGGCGCGCGCGCCGGCATTGATGCGCTGGATCCAGAGGCGACGGAAGTCGCCCTTCCTGGCGCGACGGTCCCGGTAGCTGTAACCCATGCTGTGGGTGACCTGCTCCTTCGCCTTGCGGTAAAGGCGCGAGCGCTGGCCGCGGTAACCGCTGGCCTGCTCGAGGACGGTACGGCGCTTTTTCTGGGCGTTGACTGCCCGCTTCACGCGTGCCACGTGAATCTCCTTCGTTCTGGGGCGGTCCCGAGATGTTGGTCGATCTCAGAACCAGTGCTGCAAAGTGGGCTGATTACTTACCGAGAAGCTTCTTGATCTTCTTCTCGTCGGACTTGGCGACGACGACGTCCGGAACGAGGCGACGGGTGGCCGTCTTGCTGCGCTCCTGGAACTTGTGCACGTGGCGGGCGCGCTGGCGCATCACCTTGCCGGAGCCCGTCACGCGGAAGCGCTTCTTGGCACCACTGTGGGTCTTCATCTTCGGCATGAGCCGATCTCCTTCATATCGCTGTCCCGGCGCGTGGGCACCGGTCGTCTGGCATCGAGGCCCGCAGGACTCGAAGTTTTCGGTCGTGTTACTGAGCAGCCGTTTCGGTCTCAGGGGTGGCCTCGGCGGCGGCAGCACCCGAGTCGGACGACGGCGCACCGGCGGCTTTCTCCTCGGCAGCCTGCTCGCGACGGCGACGACCCTCGGCGCGGGCCTCGGCCTTCTTGCGGGTCGGGCCGAGCACCATGATCATGTTGCGGCCGTCCTGCTTGGGCGAGCTCTCGACGAAGCCGAGTTCACCGATGTCCTCTGCGACGCGTTGCAGCAGGCGGAAGCCCAGCTCGGGACGCGACTGCTCACGCCCGCGCAACCAGATCGTCACCTTCACCTTGTCGCCGGCCTTGAGGAAGCGCTCGATGTGACCGAGCTTGGTGGAGTAGTCGTGCGGGTCGATCTTCGGACGGAGCTTGATCTCCTTGATGACCGTGTTGACCTGGTTCTTGCGGGCCTCACGCGCCTTCAGGGCAGCTTCGTACTTGAACTTGCCGTAATCCATGAGCTTGGCCACGGGAGGCTTCGCTTCCGCGGCCACCTCGACGAGATCGAGGTCTGCTTCGGCAGCCAGTCGCAATGCGTCCTCGACTCGGACGATTCCGACCTGCTCACCGTTGGGGCCGACCAGCCGCACTTCCGGAACCCGGATGCGGTCATTGATTCGTGGCTCGACGCTGATGTCTACTCCTTGTGTCTACGTTCAATGCTCCGTGCGGAGACAAAGAAAGGCTCCTCGTCACCGAAGTGCACGAGGAGCCAACGCCAGACAACGGAGCGATACTCACGGCGAAATGCCGCGGGTGGGACGATCGAAACCGTCCACTCCGGTACCGGGACCCGGCGACATGCCTGTCGGCTCGGGTGGAAGCGTCGCTTCTCTTGCACACTCACACGGCAAACGCATGAGTCGGTGCTACAAGGCTACCAGTGAAGCCCGCGGCGACGAAATCGTCGCTCGTTCGATCGGGCGGTCAGGCGGCCAAAGCCACTTGGCTGCGACGACGGCGGACCACGAGCACGGACGCCGCGCCCACGCAGGCGATGAGCAGACCGGCCAGGCACACCAGCACGATCGCGCTCTGGTGCCCCCGGGAGTCGATGACCAGACCGGCGAGCGGTGCCGCCATCGCCGATCCGGCGGTCATGCATGATCCGTGCCAACCCATCGCCTCGCCGCGGGCCACGGCGGGCACGACCCGGCTGACTGCTTCGACGGACGCGGTGATCGTCGGCGCGCACAGCAGCCCGGCCAGCAACGCGAGAGCAGCGACGGTCACCGCGGAGTCTGCGAGCGCCATGGGCAGGGTGACCATCGCCAGACCGCTGAGCAGCAGGTACGGCGAGAGGCCGCGGGACAGTGCGCCGTAGACGAGACCGCCGACGATCGAACCTATCCCCCACCCGGCGAACACGAGTCCGAGCGATCCGGACTGCCCCCACTCGCGCAGGCCGGCGACGACGGAGACCTCACTGCCGACCAGGACGAGCGTCGAGGCGGCGGCGGCCAGGCACAGGCCGATGAATGCCGGCCGGAACCATGCCGATCGCGGGACGTCGATGACCTCGCCGGCCCCGGCGGTCTCCTCGCGCAGGCGCGGGTCGAGGATCCACAACACGATTCCGCCGAGGACGCCGAGCATCTGCAGGACGAAGAGGGTCGGTGCGGTGCCCCACTGGCTCCCCGCCCACACGGCGACGGCCGGCCCGGACATGTAGGCAAGTTCGACGCCCACGCCGTCCACCGACAACGCGGTGCGCCGTTCGTGCATCGGCACGGCAGCGATGACGCTCTGGCGCGCGATGGAGAAGATCGGGACGACGAAGAGACCGGCGACACCGGCGAGGATCAGCAGCGGCCAGTAGCCGACGAAAGGGGCTACGGCCCAACAGGATCCGTTGATCAGAATCGACGGGAGGACGACCTTGCGCAGACCGTGACGGTCGAGCAGGCGTCCACGCCAGGGGCCGCTGACGGCGATGGCCAAGGTGGCCACGGCCGACACCAGACCGGCTTCCCCCCAGGAACGACCCAGCTGCTCGACGACGTGCAGCATGAGCAACACCCCGGTGCCGAAGATCGGGATCCGCAGCAGGATTCCGAGCAGCAGCACACGACGTGCCGCCTGGTTGCCGAGCACGCTGCGGTAAGGGGTGATGGACATCCGTCCATTCTTCCAATTCGAAGTGTTCGAACACAAACAGTTTTCCGGTGAGTTCGATCACCGCCTCAAAGGATGCGGATCTCATGCACCTGCGAGTTGTCGCCGTCCAGCAGCCAGAGGGAGCCGGAGAAGACCAGGAAGTCCACCAGCCGTGGCGGCACTCCGGCGATGGACGCGCCCAGCGGCGCCTTCAGGTCGAAGTCGTACTTGGTGATCGTGCCCGCAGAACCGTCGTGAATCCACACGCCGTCGTTGCCCAGGGCAGCGCTACCGCGCACGTTGTTCTCCAGGTCGGCGGCGGTCACCTTCGAGCCGCGCACCTGGGCCAGGCCGTTGCCGCCGACGAACACTCGCCCGAAAGCAGCCACCACCCCGACGATGCCTGCGGGCAGGTCCACCCGTTCCCCGGCAGGCTGCCCGGTGGCCTCGTCGAGCGTCACCAGCGCCCGATCGCCGACACAGACGACGTAGACCTTGCCACCGGAGGCCGCGATTCCATCAGGACGGCTACCCACCTTGATCAGACCAGGGATGTTCTCACCGCTACGCATGTCGATCCTGCCTATGGCGTGCTGGCTCGGCACGACATACCAGAGGAAATCGGTTCCGGCGGCCGACCTGGAGATCGCGTGGTCGAGGCGGATGAGCTCACCGACCTCCCCGGTCGCGGCATCGACCGGCGTGAACGAACTGGAGTAGTTCCACACCCACGTCTTGCCCTGGCCGAAGTGCAGGCTGCCCGGGCCACCGTTGACCTTGATCGAGCGCACCGTCCGGTTCGCGAGGTCGATCCGACTCACCGTGCCGTCGTCGTAGTTCGCGGTCCACAACGCGCCGTCACCGCCGGCGAGCCCTCTTGGGTTCGGGCCCACCGAAATCGCACCGGACTTCAACTCACCTACCACTCCGGGCGAGGGGCCAGGGCCAGCGGGCTCGTCGTCCCGCGGGATCAGATGCCAGCCGATGGCTCCGGCCGCCAGTGCCGCGGCACCCGCCCCGGCTCCGAGCAGCACACGTCTCGACGGCCCACCGGCACGCGGCGCGGGCATCGTGGTAAAACCGCCGGGTCCATGGGTGACATCTGCGCCGACGAACGGCACCGACGAGTGGACTGATCCCCCGTCAACGAGAGCTGCACGAGCAGCTTCGGCCAACGCGGTACACGAGCCGAAGCGTCGATCCGGCTGTTTGGCGAGGCCCTTGGCGACGACGTGAGCCAGTTCGCCCGGCAGCTGCGGTCTGATCGTTCGAAGGTCGGGCGGCGGAGAGTACAAGTGACCCGAGATCCGGGCGACCTGTCGATCCGCTGCGAACGGCACCCGACCGGTGAGCAGTTGGAACAGCACACACGCCAAGGCGTACTGGTCGCTGCGTCCGTCGACCGGATCCCCGTTGATCTGCTCGGGCGACATGTAGTCGACGGTGCCGATGGTCATCCCGGCAGCGGTCAGCCCGTTGTCACTGACCTCCTTGGTGATGCCGAAGTCGGTCAGGTAACTGTGCGGTCTTCCTCTACTTCCGCTCACCAGGATGTTGGCCGGCTTCACGTCCCGGTGAACGAGCCCGCGGGCGTGCGCGGCGTCCAGCGCTCCCGCGACCTGGTGGACGATCTCCACCGCCTCCGCAGGCTCGACGCTTCCCTCCCGGATGACCTTCGACAGATCCGTGCCGTCGACGAACTTCATCGTGAGGTAGACGCGACCGCCTTCTTCCCCGGCATGCATGATCGGGACGACGTGCGGGTGATCCAACGCGGCGGCCAGCCGCGCTTCGCGGCGAAACCTGGCGAGGAACTCGGGGTCGTCGGCGACGTCGGCGTTCATCACCTTGATCGCGACGGTCCGATCGAGCGCGAGGTGCTGCGCCCGGTACACCGAGCCCATGCCGCCGCGCCCGGCCAGGCCGATGATGGACACTCCCCCGATTACGGTGCCAGGTGCCAGATCTCTCCCCACGGGGATATCCTGCCCTGCAGTGTGCGGCCAGACCAGCAACTCTCGGCCCGGTGAGTCCTTCGCGCTCCCACTGCTTCAATCTCGACCATGAAATCCGAGCCGACCACCGAACTGTTCCACCTCGCCCTTCCTGCGGACTGGATCCTGGCGCAGGAACAGGGTGAGTACCGCGTCTCGACCCGTGGTGTCACCCTCGAAGAGCAGGGCTTCATCCACCTTTCGTTCCAGCATCAGTGGCCGGCCACTAGGCAACGGTTCTACGCCGACGTGAGGGATCTGCTGCTGCTCCACGTCGACGCCGCGGACCTCGAGATCGTCGTGGAGGTCGGCAATCCGGAGACCGGCGAGCAGTTCCCCCACCTGTACGGCCCCCTGCCGATCGAGTGCGTGACCGCCGTAGAACTGCTCCCGTACTTGCAGGTATGACTCGGCGCCCACGCAGACGAACGGGCGGCGTACGCTCGTCCTCGTGGCAGAACACTTTGACGTCGTTGTCCTTGGCGCCGGCCCCGGTGGGTACGTCGCCGCCATCCGCGCCAGCCAGCTCGGTCTGAAGACCGCCGTGGTCGAGAAGAAGTACTGGGGAGGTGTCTGCCTCAATGTCGGCTGTATCCCCAGCAAAGCACTGCTCAAGAACGCGGAACTGTCGCACACGCTGAACCACGAGAAGGAGAAGTTCGGCATCGTCGGCGACGCCTCCATGGAGTACGGCCCGACACACAAGCGCAGCCGAGCGGTCTCCGAGGGCATCGTCAAGGGTGTCCACTTCCTGATGAAGAAGAACAAGATCACCGAGATCGACGGCTGGGGCACCCTCACCGGCCCGAAGACGATCTCGGTCGAGGGCAACGACGGTGAGACCCGTGAGGTCACCTGCGACAACCTGATCCTCGCCACCGGCGCGACTACCCGCATGCTGCCCGGAGTGAAGGTGAGCGACAACGTCGTCACCTACGAAGAGCAGATCCTCGACCCGAACCTGCCGAAGTCGATCATCATCGCCGGCTCGGGCGCCATCGGCGTCGAATTCGCTTACGTCATGGCCAACTTCGGTGTCGATGTCACGATCGTGGAGTTCCTCGACCGCATGGTGCCGACCGAGGACGAAGAGATCTCCAAGGAACTCGCCAAGCACTACAAGAAGCTGGGCGTCAAGGTGCTGACCGGTACCAAGGTCGAGTCGGTCGAGGACACCGGCTCCGGCGTCAAGGTGACAGTCTCCCCCGCCAAGGGTGGAGACGAGAAGGTGCTGGAGGCAGACCGCCTGCTGTCCGCCATCGGGTTCGCGCCGCGCCTGGAGGGCTACGGCCTGGACGCCATCGGTGTCGAGACCACCGACCGCGGCGCCATCAAGGTGGACGACTACGGCCGCACCAACGTCGACGGCGTCTACGCCATCGGTGACGTCACCGGCAAGCTGATGCTCGCCCACGTCGCCGAGGCCATGGGCATCGTCGCGGCGGAAACCATCGCGGGCGCCGACACCCAGACGATCGACTTCCAGAACATCCCCCGCGCGACCTACTGCATGCCGCAGATCGGTTCCATGGGTCTGTCCGAGGCACAGGCCAAGGACGCCGGCCACGAGGTCAAGACCGCGAAGTTCCCGTTCACCGCGAACGGCAAGGCCATGGGCCTCGGCGAACCGGTCGGCTTCGTCAAGGTCGTCGCCGACGCCGAGCACAACGAGATCCTCGGCGTCCACATGATCGGCCCGGACGTCACCGAGTTGCTCCCGGCCGCCGTCACCGCCACCACTTGGGACCTCACCGCCGCCGAGATGTCGCGCGTCGTGTTCGCCCACCCGACCCTGGGTGAGGCGCTCAAGGAGGCCTTCCACGGCATCGAAGGCCACATGATCAATTTTTGATTCTTGCTCCTTCGCGGTTCATGCCCCCAGCGCTTCGCAAGCTCGCGCTGGGGGCATGACGCGTCCCGCAAGGTGAGCCTTGCGCCGTGGTCACCCAAGTGCCACCACCGGCACACCGAGCCAGCCCTTCGACGAGGCATCGTTTCTGCCAGGGGGTCGATGCGTCCCGCCGCGTGAGCCTTGCGCCGTGGTCACCCAAGTGCCACCACCGGCACACCGAGCCAGTCCTTCGACGAAGTCGTTCCCGCCAGAGGGCTCAGCCGTCCCCAGGGTGAGTCTCAATCCTGCGCTGGTTGAGCCGCGGACCCGACGAAGGAGGGCCCGCGCGCCGAAACCACGGTGAGAAGTGCTGGGACTCAGCTGCATTCGTCACAGTCTCGCGCGATCTCACCGGGTTTGTTCCGTGAGGTAGTCACATGGTGAGGACGAGCTTGCCGAACAGGTCGCCGTCGATCATCCGCTCGAACGCTCCGCGGGCCTCGGACAGCGGGCGGACGGAGTCGATCACCGGCTCGATGCGACGGGAAGCCATGAAGCTCAGCAGGGCCTCGAGTTCCGAGCGAGTGCCCATCGTCGAACCCTGAATCCGCATCTGCTGGAAGAAGATCCGGGTGAGCTCCGCCTTGTCCGGTGCATCTCCCGACGTCGCCCCGGCGATCACGATCGTGCCGCCCGGGCGCAGCGACTTCACCGAGTGCGACCAGGTCGCGGCACCAACGGTCTCGAGCACGGCGTCGACCCGGCGCGGCAACCGCTCCCCCGACCCGAACGCGTCCTCGGCGCCGAGTTCGACGGCGCGCCGGCCGCGCTCCTCGTCGCGAGAGGTCACGAACATCCGCAGTCCTGCGGCGCTGCCCAATTGCACTGCGGCAGTGGCCACTCCACCACCCGCACCCTGAACGAGCACCGAGTCGCCGGGCTTCACACCGGCCTGGACGAACAACATCCGGTACGCGGTCAGCCAACCGGTCGACACGCAGGCGGCGTGCTCCACCGCCAGCCCTTCGGGCAGAGGCACGAGATTCGCCGCGGGGATCCGCACGTACTCGGCGAGAGTCCCGGGGTACACCTCGGACAGCAACGATCGCTTCGGATCAAGCGTCTCGTCACCTGTCCACCCCGGGCTCGCGATCACGGTGTGCAACACCACCATCCGTCCGTCGTCCGTTTCACCGACACCATCACAACCGAGCACCATCGGCAGCCGTTCGGGCGATAGACCGACGCCACGCAACGACCAGACATCGTGATGGTTGAGACTGGCCGCCTTCATCCGCACCGACACCCACTCCGCAGGCGTGCTGGCTGGGACGATGTCACTGATCTCGAGAGCGGACAGTGGGTCGGCAGAGTCGGTGCGGGCGGCGTGAGCGGCGAACATGGTGCCAGCCTAGACACACTGACCTCGACAATCCGTTGCCTCGTCCGCCCGGCTCGGCGTAGCGTGAGAGCGAATCCGGCCAGGCTGCAACGGAGCGTCCGTCGCACGTACGAATCCTGTTGCCGGACGGGAGGATTCGAATGGTCAACATCGCCGGTGAAATCTGGGAGACCGCTGATCGCCAGCCGGAGCATCTCGCGGTTCGTACGCTGGATTCGCAACTCACCTTCGCCGAGTTGAAGGCTGCCAGTGCGGCAGCCGGCGGCTACTTCCGTCAGGCCGGAGTGCAGCCGTACGACCGCGTCCTGTTCATCGCGCCGACAGTGATGGAGTTCCCGATCACCTACCTGGGTCTGCACGCTCTGGGCGCAACGGTGATCACTGCCAACACGATGTCGACCGCTGCGGAGCTGGACTACCTCTGTGAGGACGCGGGTGTCAGCCGTATCGTCGCGTACAGCCAGTGCGCGGATGCGTCCGGCGTGGTGGCCGAGCGCCGCGACCTACCGCTGGACATCATCGAGCCCGGCCATCGCTACGACACCGAGCCGCTGACCGCAGCGCACGATCACGACGCGAATGCCACTGCGCTCATCCTCTACACCTCCGGCACGACGGGCCGCCCGAAGGGTGCCGAGCTGACGGCGGACAACCTGGTGCAAACGCCCAAGATGTTCGAGCCGGTGCTGCAGGTCGAACCCGGCGACAGGTTCGGCACGGGTCTGCCGCTGTTCCACGTCTTCGGTCAGTGCGTGGTGATGAACGCCGTGCTCGTCCAGGGGGTCACCCTCTCGATCCTGCACCCGTTCACCCCGCAGACGATGCTGCGGATGATCACCGAGCACGAGCTGACCGTCGTGTCAGGCGTCCCGACCATGTGGAACGCCATCCTGCACGCCGCCGGCGACTACTGCGCCGACGACTTCAAGCACCTGCGTGTGGCCAGCTCGGGCGGCGCGTCGCTGCCGGTCGAGGTGATCAACGCCTTCAAGAAGAAGTTCGGCTGCGCGATCCTGGAGGGATACGGGCTCACGGAGTCCAACGGCACGGCGACCTTCAACGACATTCGGCGGGAACAGAAGGTCGGCACCGTCGGCCCGCCTCTCCCGGGTGCCGCCGTCGAGATCCGCGACCCGTCCGGGCAGCCGGTCGAGCCGGGCACCGTCGGCGAGGTCTTCATCACCGGACCGATGATCTTCAAGGGTTACTGGAATCGTCCGGACGCGACCGCGTCCGACCTGCAGGACGGATGGTTGCGCACCGGCGATCTCGGCTCCGTGGATGCCGACGGGTATCTGAGCATCGTCGACCGGGTGAAGGATCTCATCATCCGTGGTGGCTACAACGTCTACCCCCGGGAGGTCGAGGAGGTGCTCTACGCGCACCCCGAGATCGTCGAGGCCGCCGTCGTCGGTATCCCGCACGAGCACTACGGCGAGGAAGTAGCCGCTGTGGTCGTGCGCACCCCCGGCTCCACCCTCGACGCCGAAGGGTTGCGCGCCTACGCGAAGGAACAACTCTCGGCGTACAAGGTCCCGCACGTCATCACGTTCACCGACGCCCTGCCCAAGGGTGCGACCGGCAAAATCCTCAAACGCGCGATCGATCGCGCGTCCCTGGAAGCGCAGGAGCGGGCATGACCAGCGTCCCCACCGTCACCGGCACCGTCGAGTCCGCAGAGCTCGGACGGGTGCTCGTGCACGAACACGTCTTCGTGGTGAACGAGGAGTACCGGCAGAACTTCCAGGGCGACTGGGACGAGGAGGGAAAGATCGCCGATGCGGTCCGCGACCTCAACGAACTGAAGGGACTCGGGATCGACACGATTCTCGATCCGACCGTGCTCGGCCTGGGACGCTACATCCCGCGGATCCAGAAGATCGCCGCACAGACCGACCTGAACATCGTCGTCGCGACCGGCGTCTACACATACAACGAGATCCCGTTCCAATTCCATTACAGCGGACCGGGATTGCTGTTCGACGTCCCCGAGCCGATGACCGAACTCTTCGTGAAGGACCTCACCGAGGGAATCGCCGACACCGGCGTCCGAGCGGGATTCCTCAAGTGCGCGATCGAGGAGCAAGGGATGACTCCGGGCGTCGAGCGCGTGATGCGAGCGGTCGCGCAGGCGCACGTCCGCACCGGTGCACCCATCACCGTTCACACCAACCCGCATACCCGCTCGGGGCTGGAGGCGCAGCGCGTCCTGCGCGAAGAGGGCGTCGACCTGACCAAGGTCGTCATCGGGCACTCCGGCGACACGACCGACTTGGATTACCTCGCCGAACTCGCGGACGCCGGATCGCTTCTCGGCATGGACCGGTTCGGTCTCGACGTGCTGCTGCCGTTCGAGGACCGAGTCCGCACGGTCGTCGATCTCGTCGAGCGCGGCTACGCCGAGAAGATCGTCCTCGCGCACGACGCGTCGTGCTTCATCGACTGGTTCGACCCTGAGGCGAAGCGGCAGGTGGTGCCCAAGTGGAACTTCCGCCACATCAGCGAGGATGTCCTTCCCGCCCTGCGCGACGGCGGCGTCAGTGACGACGACATCGAGACCATGTTGGTCGCGAATCCTCGCCGTTACTTCGAGCGCTGATCGGTCAGCTCTCGCTCGGATCCTTCAGGCAGAGCGTCACCGCCGAACGCGTCGAGCTCGAAGTGCTACGGATCGATGGCGCAGCGGTCGGATCCGGCTCCGAGTCGCCACCCAGCTCGGATCGATTGCGTCGAGACGATACTGACCGAACTGCCGAGGACGCTGCTGTTCGGGCATCCGTCACTTCCCTTGTCCATCGAGGTCTCGACGGGACCTCACCCCGGTCCCGCCGAGGCCTCACCGAGGCCTCACCGAATCGTGCGCCATTGTGCTCGGTCGACAGGGCGATCGCTCGGATATCGTCGCGACGTGTCCCCCGCCGTTCATGACGATCCTCGCGCCGCCCCCGTCAGCACATCGCGCACCGCCTTCGTCCTCGGTGGCGGCGGTGTGTTGGGTGCCACCCAGATCGGCGCCCTACGAGCCCTGGTCGACCACGGCATCACCCCGGACGTCGTCCTCGGCACCAGCATCGGGGCGATCAACGGGGCGGCGTTCGCCGGGAGACCGGACGCGTCAGGTCTCGCCGATTTGGAGGACCTGTGGACACACCTGACCACGGTGCGCGGACTGCGCGACCGAGCGGACTATCTGCGCCGTCCTCGCGGACGAGACCTACGCACTCACCTCTACCCCTCCGGCGGGCTGCTCAAACTGCTGCGTGACGAACTGCCGGCCCGATCGATCGAAGACCTCCCGGTGCGCTTCCAGTGTGTGGCAGCGAGCGTCGAGCAGGCGAAGGCGCACTGGTTCACCAAAGGACCGCTCGCCGAAGCAGTCGTCGCATCCTGTTCGGTACCAGGGATGTTCCCGCCGTTCCGGATCGGCGACGAGCACTTCTTCGACGGCGGTCTGGTGCACTCGATCCCCGTCGGCCGCGCGATGCTGCTGGACTGCGACCGAATCTTCGTGATGCACGTCGGTCGGGTCGACCGCGCGCTGCGCGCCCCCAGATGGCCCTGGCAGGTGGGTCAGGTCGCGTTCGAGATCGCCCGGCGCCACCGGTATCTGGAGGAGATCGAATCGGTGCCCGACGAGGTCGAACTGATCGTGCTGCCGACCGGCACCGAAGCGGCACCGTCCGTGTCCTTCGGCCAGATGTCGAACACCGCCGTCCGCCGCCGGATCGACGACGCCTACGACGCGGCGTCCGCACACCTGACCGGCCTGCGCCGGTGAATCCGCCGGTCCCTGCGCTGATCGTCCGTCGGATCCTTCGCGATCCGATCTACGCCGTTGTCGCGCCGGTCATGATGTTGCTGCTCGTCGTCCTCGGCTGTCTGTTGTGGGTGCTGGAGTTGCCCAGCCGCCGCAAGCGCGGATGGCGCCTGACGTGGACCTGTGCGGCCGCCGTCCTGCTCGACTGGTCGGTGTTCGTGCGCTGTACCTGGTTGTGGTGTGTGATGCCGCCTTGGCGACGCAATCAGCAGGAGTGGCAGGCACGACATGTGGTCGTGCTCGGCCAGGAACTGCACCGGTTCGTGTGTTGAAACGGGCGCTGCTGTGGGACCCGGCCATGGACCTGTGCTTGCGTCGACTGCACGCCTACTTCCTCGGTGAGGGCATGACTGCGCAGGTGCGTGACGAACAGTTGCGCGCTTTCGCCGAACAGGTCGAGGTGAACGACGCGACCCTCCTGTTCCCCGAAGGCCGCAACTGGTCACCCGGCCGGCACGCGTCCGATCTCGCCGAGGCGATCGAGAAGGGTGAGACCGAGCGAGCGGCCTGGCTGGAACGCAACCCGCGGGTGCTGTCGCCACGATCCACCGGTGTGCGCCGCATCCTGCAGGCCAGGCCCGATTCCCAGGTGCTCGTCGCGGGCCATCAGGGAGTGGAGGACCTTCGCTCGGTGCCCGACATCTGGCGGGCCCTGCCACTGCGTCGGCAGATCCATATCGATGTGCGACAGGCAGATTCGCTACCGGACGAGCACATCGATGCCTGGCTGCAGGACGAGTGGGAACGGTTGGACGACTGGACCGACGAACTCGACGGCGACTGAGCGCCCCGCCGAGCCCTACTCGGCTGGGCGGACGGCGAACGAGACCGCGTCGATGCGGGCCCGCACCTCACCGTCGGTCGCCAGTCTCTCCCCCACGCGCTGCGCGAGGGCTGAAACCTCGGACGCGTCCAGCCCGGGCTGCAGGTGCAGCACGATGCGTAGTGCGCCGTTCTCCCCGGCCTCACAGGACGCTCCGGCCGCAGCCTGTTCGAGCGCCACCGCCGAGTCGACCGCTGCGATGACGTGCTCGTCCTCGTGTGCCGGACGCCACGGACGTCCCATCGCCAGCGCCCACACCATGCTGGGTCGCAGGACGGCCTGGTGCGGACCGGCCAGGTCGACCACCATCACGTCGGCGCGCTCGCTCACCGCAGCCTGCGCGGCCTTGTCCGCTGCCACCGGGGAAGGCCGTGCCGCCGGATCCCACGCGTGCAGCGAATCGAGTGAGGTGAAGACCGGCAGTGCACGCGTGCCGTCCTGTCCGACGAGCACCGCCACCGCCATGTCGGCGGCCTTGTCCGCGTGCAGGCCGCCGCCCTGGACGACCTCGGTGGCGTCGGCGACGATCGGAACCAGGAAGCGGGCGTCGGCGAGGGTCGCCATCAGCGAGACTTCGTCACCGGGAGCTGAAAGGGCATGCAGTACAGTCGGACTCGCCGAACCGTCATCGTGCCCGAAACCGGTGTCGGTGACCTGCCTACCCCGCCAGGTCTGCCCTGCGGAGTCGAACTGCTCGTCGGTCGAGTCAGGTACCTCGGAGCTCACAGCGTTCTCACGCACGCCCGGCGACGTCGAGCGCCTCGGGCAGCGTGAACGCCCGCTTGTACAGGGCCGAACCGACGATCGCCCCTTCGACACCGTTCGGCACCAGTTCACGGATCGCACGTAGGTCGTCCAACGTCGAGACACCACCCGATGCGACGACCGGACGGTCGGTGCGTGAGCAGACGTCCTTCAGCAGGTCGACGTTCGCGCCCTGCATCATCCCGTCCTTGGCGACATCGGTCACCACGTAACGAGCGCAACCCTCACCGTCGAGGCGGGCGAGCGTCTCGTAGAGGTCGCCGCCTTCCTTGGTCCAGCCACGCGCGGCGAGCGTCGTGCCCTTGACGTCGAGCCCGACGGCGATCCGGTCGCCGTGCTCGGCGATCGCGCGGGCGGTCCATTCCGGGTGCTCCAGCGCAGCGGTGCCGAGGTTGACCCGGCGGCAGCCGGTGGCCAGCGCCCGTTCGAGGGTCTCGGCGTCGCGGATGCCGCCGGACAGTTCCACCTTGATGTCGAGACGCTGCACGATGGAGGCGAGCAGTTCGTGGTTCGACCCGCGACCGAAGGCGGCGTCGAGATCGACGAGGTGCAGCCACTCGGCGCCTTGGTCCTGCCAACCCTTCGCGGCCAGCCAAGGGTCACCGAACTCACCACCGGTGCCGGCGATGCCCTGCACCAGTTGGACGGCCTGGCCGTCGACGACGTCGACGGCCGGAAGAAGCTCGAGGCGTGGCTGTTCGGTCATGTCACTTCCCTTGTCTCACAACGAATCACACCAGTTGCGCAACAACTGCGCACCGGCGTCCCCGGACTTCTCCGGGTGGAATTGTGTGCCTGCCAGCAGGCCGTCCTCAACCGCGGCGACGAAGGAGCCACCGTGCGTGGCCGTGCTGACGACGGCGGTGTCGGCACCTCCCCAGCGCGACGGGGCGAAGGAGTGGACGAAGTAGAACCGTTCGCCGTCCAGACCGTCCAACAACACGCTCCCCGCCCCGGCGGCGACCTGACTCCACCCCATGTGCGGGACGACGTCGGCTTCGAGACGGCCGACCTCGCAGGCCCAGCGCCGAAGGCCCGGCAACGGGGCCGGGCTGGGTTCGGCGCTGCCGTCGAACATCACCTGGTAGCCGACGCAGACGCCGAGAACCGGACGCCCGTTCGTGAGCCGCTGCTCGATCAATCCGGCAGCACCGACCGCGTCGAGGCCGGCCATGCACGCGTGGAAGTTGCCGACACCGGGCACGTACAGTCCGTCGGCCGACAGTGCGGCCTCACGATCGGCCGTCAACTCGACATCAGCGCCGACCCGCTCGAGCATGCGGACGACGGAGCGCACGTTGCCGCTGCCGTAGTCGAGGACGACGACCCGCTTCACAGGTTCTCCCGCAGTTCGGCGCGCATCTCGGCCTCGTCGCCGGCAACCTTCTCGAAGTGACCGACGGCGCTCCGGTCGGGCTCCACCAGAACTGCTTCGAGGTCGGACTTCACGCCCTCGCCGGACAGCATCCCGGCACCCGGCAATGCGAGAGCGTGCATCAACTGCTGCAACTGCGCGGTCGGGTCACCGGCGCGAGCCGCGAGCACCCGACGGACCCCGGCGACATCGTTCTCGTCGAGACCCGCCGACTCGGCGAGCTGACCGAGCTTCAGCGGTGGGAAACCAGGCACCTCATCCGCGCCGTGACCGGGCGTCCAACTGACCATCCGCGGTGCGGAGCGCCAGCCACGGGTCTGCGCGGACACGATCGCAATACCGTCGATCACGAAGAACCCCAAGGCTGTTCGCAGCCGGGTCGGTACCGGACGGTTCGCTGTCACGGTCAACGCGTCGTCGTATGGGGCCGACAGCTGAGTCGGTCCGGCGGGGACGACCGCGGTCCAGCCGGGCAGCGGGACGACGTAGCTGGGCACCACACCGCGCCGCACCCACGCGTCGGTCAGCTTGGCGTCGGCGTGCAGCAGCAGAACGCCGGGCAGCGTTCGACTCATGATCGGTTCATCGGCTCAAAGCACGCCCTTGGCGCTGGGCACGCCCTCGACGCGCGGGTCGCGCGCGATCGCGGCGCGCAGCGCTCGGGCGACCGCCTTGAACTGAGTCTCCACGATGTGGTGCGGGTCGCGACCGGACAGCACGCGAACGTGCAGCGCGATCCCTGCGTGGTGCGCGAAGCTCTCCAGCACGTGTCGGGTCAGCGAGCCGGTGTAGTCGCCGCCGATGATCGCGTAGATCTGCCCGTCGGGTTCACCGACGTGCACGAAGTAGGGGCGACCGGCCACGTCCACGACGGCTTGCACGAGTGCCTCGTCCAGCGGCACCGTCGCATCGCCGAACCGGCTGATCCCGCACTTGTCACCGAGCGCCTCACGGACGGCCTGCCCGAGCAGGATCGCGGTGTCCTCGACCGAGTGGTGAGCGTCCACGTCGACATCGCCGACGGTCTTGACCCGCAGATCGATGAGCGAGTGCTTCGCCAAGCTCTCGAGCATGTGGTCGTAGAAGCGCACACCCGTCGAGATCTCGGCCTTCCCGGTTCCGTCGAGGTCGACCCGCACCTCGACTGAGCTCTCCGAGGTCTTGCGCGACAACTCAGCGACGCGGTGCGGCTGGTTCTGCGGCGAGTAGGGCTCTGCGTGAACGGAATTCATGCTGTCTCCTGACGTTCGTCCGCGCCTCGCGCGGTGGCGAGGACAGTGCTGAAGGCGGCGAGGACGGCGTCCGTCTCGTCCGGTGTGCCTGCGGTGATCCGCAGGTGGTTGGCGATGCCGACGTCACGCACCAGGACCCCCTGGTCGAGCAGAGCCTGCCAGGTCGTGGCGGCGTCGTCGAACCCGCCGACGAGGACGAAGTTCGCATCACTCGGCACCGGTCGCAACCCGAGATCGGTGCACCCCGCGACCAATCGGTCACGCTCGGCCTTGATGGCCTCGACCATCGACAACATCGTGGTGCGGTGTTCGAGAGCGGCACACGCGACCGCCTGCGTGACGGACGAGAGGTGATAGGGCATCCGGACCAGACGGAGCAGGTCGATCAGGTGTGGGTCAGCGGCCAGGTAGCCCAGACGCACCCCCGCGAAGGCGAACGCCTTGGACATCGTGCGGGTCACCACCAGTCGCGGCCGTCCCTTGAGCAGCGTGATCGCACTGGGCGTGCCCGGTCGCGCGAACTCGGCGTACGCCTCGTCGACGACGACGATCGCGTTCGGTGCTGCGTCGTACACGGCCTGCACGACGTCGAGGTCGAGTGCGGTGCCGGTCGGGTTGTTCGGGGAGGTGAGGAACACCACCGACGGGTCATGTTCCGCTGCCTGTTCCACCGCGAGGTCGAGATCGATGTCGAAGCGGGACGGATCCTGGGTGCGCATTCCGTCGACCCAGCTCGTACCGCTCACGCCGCTGATGATCGGGTGCATCGAGTACGACGGGGTGAAGCCGAGGGCGGTACGTCCGGTGCCGCCGAAGGCCTGCACGATGTGCTGCAGCACCTCGTTGGAGCCGTTGCCCGCCCAGACCTCGTCCGGCTCCACGTGCACGTCGGTCGTCCGGGTGAGGTAGTCGGCCAGGTCGGTGCGCAGCCGGGTGAACTCACGGTCGGGGTACCGGTTGAGCGTGCTCGCGACGGCCTCCACCTCGGCGAGGATCGCGTCGACCACCTCGCGTGAGACGCCGTAGGAGGATTCGTTGGTGTTGAGCGCCACGGGCACGTCGAGCTGCGGAGCGCCGTAGGCGGTGCGGCCGCGCAGATCCGCGCGCAGCAGTCGGTCGAGTTCGTTCATGAGCGCGCCTCGAAGCGGGCGGTCACGGCCTCGCCGTGCGCCGGTAGATCTTCCGAATTTGCAAGCGTCACAACGGTTTCGGCGATCTCGTCGAGCGCGTCACGAGAGTAGTCGATGACGTGGACACCGCGCAGGAAGGACTGCACCGACAGACCGCTGCTGTGGCACGCGCATCCGCCCGTGGGCAGGACGTGGTTCGAACCGGCGGCGTAGTCGCCCAGGCTCACCGGCGAGTGGTCGCCGACGAAGATCGCGCCGGCATTGCGGACCTTGGCAGCCACCGAGGCTGCGTCCGCGGTCTGGATCTCCAGGTGCTCGGCCGCGTAGGAGTCGACGACCCGCAGTCCGGCCGACACGTCGTCGACGAGGACAGTGCCCGACTGGCGCCCGGTCAGCGCGATACGCACCCGCTCGGTGTGCTTGGTCGCGGGCACCCGGCGCTCCAGCGCGGCGTCGACCGCGTCGGCCAGCTCCACCGAGTCGGTGACCAGCACCGATGCAGCCAGTTCGTCGTGCTCTGCCTGGCTGATCAGGTCGGCCGCCACCAGGTCCGGCTGCGCGGTGGCATCGGCGAGGATCGCGATCTCGGTGGGGCCCGCTTCGGCGTCGATTCCGATGAGCCCCTTGAGCAACCGCTTGGCGGCGGCGACGTAGATGTTGCCCGGGCCGGTGACCAAGGTGGCCGGTTCACAGACCGTGACTCCGGACGCGTCCCGCGCACCGTGCGCGAACATCGCGACCGCCTGTGCCCCGCCGACCGCGTACACCTCGTCGACGTCGAGCAGCGCGCACGCGGCCAGGATCGTCGGGTGCGGGTAACCGCCATTGTCCTTCTGAGGGGGGCTGGCGACCGCGATCGAGCCGACCTCGGCCAGTTGCGCGGGCACCACGTTCATCACCACCGAGCTCGGGTACACCGCCTTGCCGCCGGGGACGTAGAGACCGACCCGATCGACCGGGATCCACTTCTCGGTGACCGTGCCACCGTCGCTGACCTTCGTGGTCACCTCGGTGCGGCGCTGGTCGGCGTGCACCAGGCGAGCGCGGCGGATCGACTCCTCGAGCGCGGCGCGGACGGCCGGGTCGAGCGTTTCGAGCGCGGCGGTGATGACCTCGGCGGGCACCCGAAGCTGCGGGGGTCGGACGCCGTCGAACTTCTCCCCCAGCTCCAGCAGCGCCTCGACGCCACCATGCTCGACCTGCTCGCAGATCGGACGGACCGTGTCCAGCGCGGCCTCGACGTCGAACTCGGCACGGGGCAGGGTGTTACGCAGGCCACGGGCGTCCAGGTCGGACAGGGCGGTGCCGCGCAGATCGATACGGGAAAGCACGTGCTTCAGTCTACGAAGCTCGCCGGTGTGATGTAGAACCGTCCACCGAACGGCCGCCCGACCAGCTGCTCACCGGGTCGGATTGGGGTCCCGGCCGAGGCGTTCCTTCTCGCCGTAGAACACTTCCTCGACCACACCACGCGCCTTACGCGCCGCTCGGCGATACCGCTCGGACAGCTGGTTGCCCGAGCCAACCGGCCAGCCCATCACCCGGGCGATGCCGTTCGCGTCGGTCATGTTGCTCGGCAACCCGTCGACGGCACGGCCGCGCCACAGCACGGACGCGTTACGCAGGCGCGAGGCAAGCGTCCAGGACTGCCGAAGCATCGACGCCGCCTCGTCGTCGATCAGACCGTGCTCGGCAAGCGCCTTGAGTGGAGTCATCGTGCCCGGGTGACGCAGGTCGGGGTAGGCGGCGGCGTGCTGCAGTTGCAGCATCTGGACGGTCCATTCGACGTCCGACAGACCGCCGTGACCGAGCTTGAAGTGCCGTTTCAGGTCGCCGCCGCGCGGGATGCGTTCGGCCTCCATGCGGGCCTTCAGGGTGCGGATCTGACGAACGGCCTTGTCGTCGATGCCGCCTTCGGGGTAACGAAGCGGGTCGATGATCTCGATGAACCGGCGACCGACGTCCGGGTCGCCGGCGACCGGCGAGGCACGCAGCAGGGCCTGCGCCTCCCAGCCCTCGGACCAGCGCTCGTAGTACGCGGCGTACGACTCCAGCGTGCGGACCAAGGGACCGGCCTTGCCCTCCGGACGCAGGTCGGCATCGACGCCCAAGGCTGGGTCAGGGCCTGCGGAACTCAGGTGTTTGCGGACGAAGCCGACCACGGTTTCGGCCTGCTTCTCGGCAGTCTTCGGGTCAGCACCCTCGGCCGGATCATGCACGAACAGCACGTCGGCGTCGCTGGCGTAACCGCACTCGCGGCCCCCGAGCCGGCCCATGCCGATGATCGCGACGCGGGTCGAAAGTCGTTCTCCCGCTTCCCTTTCCACCGCTCGGATCGCGATTCCCAGCGTGACATGCAGGGTGGCTGCGGTGAGGTCGCTGAGTGCGTTCTCGACCGCGTCCGTGTCGAGGTCGCCGGACAGGTCGGCGATCGCGATGCGGATGAGTTCGGTGCGCCGGGTGGACCGCAACCCGACGACGGCCTTTTCGTCATCCTCCTGGCGGGACGCGGCCGCTTTCATCGCGGTGATGATCGCCTCACTCGACAACGGGACGAGCGCGTCCTTGTCGCCGACGAGCGCGGCAGCGGACGGGGCGCGTTCGAGCAGCCCGGACACGAACCGGCTGGTGGCCAGCACCCGCGCCAGGGTCTCGGCGGCGGAGCCTTCGTCGCGCAGCATGCGCAGATACCAGGGGCTGGTGCCCAGGGCCTCACTGATCTTGCGGAACGTGAGCAGGCCCAGATCAGGATCGGGCTCCTCGGCGAACCACTGCAACATCACCGGCATGAGCGTGCGCTGGATCGCCGCGCGCCGGGTCACTCCCCCGGTCAGAGCCTCCAGGTGACGCATGGCTCCCTTGGCGTCGCGGTAACCCAGCGCGTTCAACCGGTCGGCCGCACTCTGCGGGCTCAGACGAGCGTCGTCGTCGGACAACCGCGCAACGGCCGACAGGAGCGGACGGTAGAAGATGCTTTCGTGCAGGTGGCGCACCTCGCGCGACTGCTTGCGCCACAGCGACTCGATCTCGGTGTCGGCGTCACTACGGAAGCCGAGTCCGCGCCCGATCCGCCGACGGTCGGTCTCGGAGGTCGGCATCAAGTGGGTGCGCCGCATCTTCGAGACCTGGATGCGGTGCTCCATCGCCCGAAGGGTCCGGTACGCCTGGTCCAGCTTTGCGGCGTCGGTACGACCGATGTAACCGCGGTTGGCGAGCGCGTCGATCGCCGCCAGAGTGCTGCGCAGCCGCAATCGTTCGTCGGTGCGGCCGTGCACCAGCTGGAGCAGCTGCATGCTGAACTCGATGTCGCGCAGGCCGCCAGGCCCGAGCTTGATCTGCCGGGCCGCCTCCCCGGCGGGCACGTGCTGCTCGACGCGGCGACGCATGGCCTGGACGTCCTCGACGAAGTTCTCCCGGTGGGCGGCCTGCCAGATCATCGGCTGGATGGCGTCGAGATACTCCGCGCCGAGTTCCATGTCGCCCGCAACCGGTCGTGCCTTCAGCAGCGCCTGGAACTCCCACGTCTTCGCCCAACGCTCGTAATAACGACGATGGCTGGCCACCGTGCGCACCAGCGGGCCTTGTTTGCCCTCCGGGCGCAGCGCCGCGTCCACCTCCCACAGGCTTCCCTCCCCGGTCGAGGTGCTGCAGATCCGCATCAGGTCGATCGCCAGTTTCGTCGCCACAGAAAGGGCTTCGTCCTCGTCGGCACCGTCGGCCGGCTCGGCCACGAACACGACGTCGACATCGGAGATGTAGTTGAGCTCGCGTGCCCCACACTTGCCCATCGCGATCACGGTGAGCCGGCACCGATCACTGTCGTCGTGTTCACGGGAGGCGATGTCGAGGGCGGTCTGCAGCGCGGCGCCGGCCAGGTCCGCAAGCGCTTGCGAGACCTGGGGCAGCAGTTCGACCGAGTTGCCGCAGAGGTCGACAGCCGCGATCTTCAGCAGTTGGCGCTTGTAGGCGATCCGCAGCAGATCGACCGCTTCCGGACCGGTGCTGTCGCTCACCTCGTTCGAGACCGCCTCGCGCAGCGTCGCCTCGTCGCCGATCGTGGCGTCCGCGACCTCGCGCCATTGCTCGGGGCGGCGCACCAGCCAGTCGGTGAGTGCGGAGGATGCACCGAGCAGATGCAACAACCGATCGGCGCGGTCGCCGTCCTGTGCCAAGAGCTCGCCGACCTCCTGGCGATCACCGGCGTCCAGCGCCTCGTACAACCGGACCAGGCCCAGGGCCGCGCCATCGGGATCGGCGACCTTCGACAACGGGCCGACCAACGCCTCCGGCGACCAGTCGGGCACCTGCTCCAGCAGACCCTTGCTCCGGGACGGTTCCAGGAAGCCGACGCGGGTGAGGGCGCCGTCGGTCAGGGCGGACTCGGCGCTCACAGCCGGTAGAGGTACTGCTGGATCTCGAACTGGGTGACCTGCTCGCGGTAGGCCGCCCACTCGGCGCGCTTGTTGCGCAGGAAGAAGTCGAAGACGTGCTCGCCAAGGGTTTCGGCGACCAGTTCGCTCTCCTCCATCAGGTGGATCGCGTGGTCGAGGGACGCCGGCAGCGGGTCGATGCCCATCGCTCGGCGTTCGCGGTCGGTGAGGTTCCAGACGTCGTCCTCCGCCTCGGGAGGCAACTCGTACTCTTGCTCGATGCCGCGCATGCCTGCGGCCAGCACGAGCGCGTACGCCAGGTAGGGGTTGCAGGACGGATCGAGGGACCGGATCTCGACGCGGGTCGAGGCGCCCTTGTTCGGCTTGTACATCGGCACTCGCACCATCGCGCTGCGGTTGTTGTGGCCCCAGCAGATGTACGCCGGAGCCTCTTGGCCGCCCCATAGCCGCTTGTAGGAGTTGACCCACTGATTGGTGACGGCGGAGATCTCCGGTGCATGCTTCAGGACGCCCGCGATGAAGCGGCGTGCGGTGAGCGACAGCTGGTACGGCGCACCGGGTTCGTAGAACGCGTTGGTGTCACCCTCGAACAGCGACACGTGCGTATGCATGCCCGAACCCGGTTGGTGCGCAAGCGGTTTGGGCATGAAGGACGCGAAGATGCCGCGCTCCAGCGCGACCTCCTTCACGACCGTCTTGAAGGTCATGATGTTGTCTGCGGTGGACAACGCGTCCGCATAACGCAGATCGATCTCGTTCTGGCCTGGACCGGACTCGTGATGGCTGAACTCCACCGAGATGCCCATCGTCTCCAGCATCGAGATCGCCGCTCGACGGAAGTCGTGGCCGGCACCCTGCGGGACGTGGTCGAAGAAGCCCGCTTGATCGATCGGCACCGGTTCACCGGAGGAGGACAGGTCCTTCTCGAACAGATAGAACTCGATCTCCGGGTGGGTGTAGAAGGTCAGCCCCTTCTCGGCCGCCTTGCCCAGCGCCCGACGCAGCACGCTGCGCGGGTCAGCGGCACTCGGTGAGTTGTCGGGCAACCGGATGTCGGCGAACATCCGCGCGGTGCCGGGACGCTCACCGCGCCACGGCAGGATCTGGAAGGTCGAAGCGTCCGGCCGTACGAGCATGTCGGCCTCGTAGACCCGGGCCAGTCCCTCGATCGAACTGCCGTCGAAGCCGATGCCCTCGACGAACGCCCCCTCGAGCTCGGCCGGGGCGACCGCCACCGACTTCAAGGTTCCCAACACGTCGGTGAACCACACCCGTACGAACCGGATGTCGCGTTCCTCGATGGTGCGCAGCACGAATTCCTGTTGCCGATCCATGGTTCCCATCTTGGCCTACTGCGGCGTCATACGCGTGGCCCCGGGTGATTCACACCCGGGGCCACGCATCTCACCGCGAGGGTCGCGGCTTACTGCTGTGCGATCACTTGAACGAGATGACCAGCTTCATCGACTTAGCCGCGTGGTTCTGGACGCGGATCGTCGTGCCGGAGCCGGCGACCTTTGTCGAGGCCCACGGGTTGGTGGCGTCGTAGTAGCGGTCCGGGTCGCTGTCGTCGAACGTGGTCACGCCCGGCTTGGACGGGAAGGTGGTCGGAACACCGTTGCGGTGCAACGTGATTTCGTCACGAGCCTGCGTGGTGAACGTCGCGTCGTACGGCTGGCGACGGTTGCCGACCTTCGTACCGTCCGAGAACTTCATGTTCGCCGGGTTGGCGTCGACCGGCAGGACGAGTCCGCCGCCCGGGTGCACCGAGGTGTTGTTGTCCTCGTAGCGACCGTCGCTGAAGGTGATCAGCAGGCCGTCCTGGTAGGGGAAGTGCTCCACCCAGTCGGGCTTGGTGTTCGCGAAACCGAAGTTGTACGGACCGGTCCGCAGGCCGGCGTCGTACCCGGCGTAACGGCGGTACTCGGCGAGGTAGTACTGCGGCACCTGCTTGGTGACGGTTCCGTCGATTCGGGTGAAGCCCTTCGCGGTCCACGCCGAGGTCTCGGACTCCGCACCCTCGGTGCTGGAGACACCGTCGATGGTGGTGACGATGTCGTCCAGGAACGCGCCGGCCTCGTTGTAGGCCTCGTCGGTCACGTAGGCGAAACGGAACTTGATCTTCTGTCCCTTGTACGCCGACAGGTCGACCGTCTTGGTCGCCCAGTTGAGGTTCTTACCCGTCAGCGGCGCGGCGACGTTCTTCCACGTGGTGCCACCGTCGGTGGAGACCTGCGAGTACAGGTAGTCGTAGTTCGTCTCGATGTCGTAGGCGACAGCAGCCGAGACGGACGCGGTCGAGGCGTTGGTCAGGTCGATGTCGCGGGTGAGCGACGTGGTGGTGCCATCGGTACGACCGCTCCACCATTCCATCGTTCCGGTCTTGGGCTTGGTGTACTGCTCCACGAGCGTGCGGTTCGGCAGGTTGACGGCGACAGCCTGCGGAAGCTTCTTGTCGTCCAGGTCGGCCGGTCCAGTGGTGACAGTCTGGCTCGTACCCTTGGCGTAGTTCACCGTCTTGGTGTCGGACCAACCGAGGAACATCTTCTCCCAGGCACCCATATAGCCCGGAATCGTGCCGATGCCGTCGGGGCCACCGTCGTTGAGGTAGGAACCGGCGCTCATCAGCGACCAGAACGCGGTGCTGTTGTCGCCACCCGCGGTGTCGTACAGGTCCGGCAGGCCGAGGTCGTGGCCGAACTCGTGCGCGAACACACCGAGGCCACCGTTCTCCGGCTCGGTCGTGTAGTCGCGGATCCAGATGCCGGTGTTACCGATCTGCACACCGCCGGCCTTGAAGTTGGCCGGACCGGTGGTGCCGGTACCCGACTGGACGGACCAGCGGTGGGACCAGATCGCGTCCTCGCCCTGTGCGCCGCCTCCGACTTCTTCGCCCTGGCCGGCGTGGATGGCCTGGAAGTGGTCGATGTAGCCGTCCGGCTCATCGAAGTTGCCGTCACCGTCGTAGTCGTAACGGTCCCACTTGTCGAACTGCGCCAGGTAGGTCTTGATCTGCTGGTCGGTCTTGCCGGCAGCCTTCTGCGCGTTGTACCACGCGGTGGCCGAGTCGCCGATGAACGACCAGTAGCCCTCGGCCTCGCTGGTGCCGTCGCCCGGGACCGGATTGTGGCCGTAGCGCGCCTCGTTGTAGGGCAGCTTGACCCAGTCGCTGACGTCACCGGTGACGTTGAAGCGCCTGTAAGTCTTCGTCTCGGCTGGCCTGGGGCTGGCTGGCAGGGTTGGCGTCGGTCACCCGGTGCGCGTTGTGACTCCTGAATCGCCTGACCCCCTTGGGGGTGTCATGCCTGGGATCTGTCCAGCGTGCGCTGGGTGCCGGCGCCGACCCTGGCCCACAACGATGGCTTGATCAGAAGCATGTCCACCAACGGGATTGCCGTCCCGGTGGTGTGACTCATTACAGGCCCGCCTCGTCGTGACTTCTCACCCGGGCTGACGCCGGCAACGACGTCCAACCCGAACAAGTGAGGAGAACATCGCATGCCCAGTCTGCCGGTCACGGTGGCTGAGACCTACCGCTACGTCGTAGGGGTCGACACCCACGCCGCAACCCACAGCTACGCCGTCGTCGATGACCGCGGGGCACTGCTCGACCAAGCCACCTTCCCGACCTCCCCGGCCGGGCTGCGTCGCGCGAGGGACTGGATCGGTCGCCGCACCCAAGGTGATCTCGACTCGGTGCTGATCGCCGCCGAAGGAACTGGCTCCTACGGGGCTGTTCTCAGCGACGTCCTGTCTGATGCGGGCTACCGCGTGGTCGAAGCACCAACCCCTCGGCGCGAACGTGGCCGCGGGAAGACCGACGCTCTTGACGCTGTCCTCGCTGCCCGTGCCAGCTTGGTCATGCCGCTGGCCTCGCTACGTGATCGCCGCGCCGGTCAAGCGCACACCGCGCTGCGGGTCCTCACCGTCGCCCGTGAGCACCTCAACGTCGAGCGGACCAGGTGCATCAACGCACTGACCTCGATGCTGCGCAGTCACGACCTCGGCGTCGATGCCCGAAAGTCTCTGACTTCCCAGCAGGTCACCACCATCGCTGGATGGCGACGTCGCGAGGAAGGGATCGGGACGGCGACCGCCCGCGCTGAGGCAGTCCGACTGGCCAAGCGCGTGCTCGTGCTCGATGAGGAGCTGTTCGAGAACCGTCAGCGACTGACCGAGATCGTCACCGCCGAGGCGCCCGAGCTCCTCGAATTGCGCGGCGTAGGCGCCGTCACCGCAGCCATCATCCTGACCGTCTGGTCCCACCCTGGACGCATCCGTAGCGAAGCGGCCTTCGCCGCGATCGCCGGCACTGCACCAATCCCCGCCTCGTCCGGCAACACCGTGCGTCACCGCCTCAACCGCGGCGGCGACCGCCGGCTCAACCGGGCACTGAACACCATCGTGCTGACCCGCATGCGAACTGACCCAGACACCCGGGCCTACGTCCAACGGCGCCTGGCCGAGGGCAAGACCAGCAAGGAAATCCGACGCTGCCTCAAGCGCTACGTCGGACGGCAGATCTTCCGCACCCTCGCCGCGACCCACCCAGGACCAGAAGTGCTCGCGCCAGCTGCTTGACACGACATAGAAGCATCCCTGGGACTGCGCCTTGTAGAAGTGCTGCATCGAGTTCGTCGGACCGAACATGAGGTCCTGGAAGTGTGCCCGGTCGAAGTTCGGCTTCCAGATGGTGCTGTTGTCGACCGAGCGGTCGGGCTGCTCGATCTGGTTGTGCATCGGACCTGCGCCACCACCCTGGGCCGGCTTGGTCTGGTCTCCGAACTCGGCGAGGATCGTGAAGATCGAGGCGGTTCGGTTGACGTCGTACTGGACGTACTTGCCCTTCTGAGCGCCCTTGGCCTTCTTCATCTCGACAACACGCTTGCCGTTGATGGTCTTCAGGTTGGCCTTGCCGGCGACGACCTGCTTGACGGCGTCGTTGCGCAACTTGCCCTGCGCCTCGTGCATCGGGTCGGGCAGGTTGTCGCGCTGGACCTTCGAGGGTGCGTCGTCACCGGGCACCGCCGAAGTGGCCACCTGGCCCACGACCGGGGCCGCGGTCGCTGCGCCTCCTGCGCATGTCATTGCCGTCACGGCAGCTGTCGTGCCCACCACGGCACGGAAAATCCGTCGGTTCACTGTTCCTCCAGGGGATCCCGGGCTGCGGGGGTGGAGCCCGGTCATCCAGGAAGTTTGGCTCCAAATCATCGCCACAGCGATAGGCGATCTGATTTCTTTAACATCTTCTTACCTTTCCCCACCCGTAGAGGTGGAACTTTCCCGCACGTGGGCTCGTCCGTGCACACGGCGGCACGCTCGCTAGCCTTGCGGCCATGAGCGAAGAGCCCGCACCCTACGGTGGCAGCCCGGCCAAGTCCTCCGATGCTCCACAGGGCGACGGCATGCGTCCCCGCCGTCGCACCCGCACCGTCCATCTGCACCAGATGAAGGAGCGGGGCGAGAAGTGGTCGATGCTCACCGCGTACGACCAGTACGCGGCCGAGATCTTCGACGAGGCGCAGATCCCGGTGCTGCTGGTCGGTGACTCGGCCGGCAACAACGTGTTCGGGTACGAGACCACTCTTCCGGTGACTCTCGACGAATTCGTTCCGCTGGTGCGCGCGGTGTCCGGCGCGGTCAAGTACGCGATGGTCGTCGCCGACCTCCCGTTCGGCACCTACGGAGGCAGCGTCCAGCAGGGCTTCGACTCCGCGGTCCGGTTGATGAAGGAAGGGCGTGCACACGCGGTCAAGCTCGAGGGGGTGCCGCGATGGCGCCGCTGGTGCAGACCCTCACGGCCGCAGGCATTCCGGTCATGGCGCACATCGGGTTCACTCCACAGAGCGAGCACAATCTCGGCGGCTATCGGGTCCAGGGGCGAGGCGAAGCGGCAGCCAAGATGATCGCCGACGCGCGAGCGCTGCAGGACGCGGGCGCATTCGCGATCGTGATGGAGATGGTGCCGACCCCGGTCGCCGCAGAGGTGACCAAGGCGTTGCGTATCCCGACGATCGGCATCGGTGCCGGGCCGGAATGCGATGCCCAGGTGCTGGTCTGGCAGGACTTCGCCGGTTTGCGTGGCGGCAAGGCTCCCCGCTTCGTCAAGCGCTACGCCGACATTCGCAGCACCTTGCTGGAGGCCGCGCGTGAGTACCGTGAGGACGTCGCCGCCGGCACCTTCCCCAACCAGGAGCAGTCCTTCGCCGAGTGATGCCCGCCTCGATCAGCGAGACGGGTGGTTCGGCACGTAACGCCACAGCACGGCCGCCGCGGCGAGTCCGACCGCCCCGGTGGCTGCGATCGCCGGACCGAGGGCGAGCGCCGCGGTGACTCCGGAAAGCAGCGCCGGTCCCCCGACGGCTCCCAGATCCGACAGTTCTCGCCAGATCCCGAGGAACTGTGCCCGTCCGACGTCCGGGGAGAAGTCCGCGCCGAGCGTCATCACCATGCCGGCGCCGATGCCGTTGCCGAAACCGAGGACGCAGCACACGATCGTGAAAGCGATCGGGTTGTGCGTCAACGGAATTGCCAGCAATGACACAGCCATCACGATCATCGACGGGATGGCCACCCAGCGACGTCCGCGCACGTCCATCAACTTGCCGGCCGGATAGAAGACCAGCATGTCGATTCCACCGGAGATGCCGTAGATCACCGAAGCCTGCTGCGGGCTGAGACCGAGGCGTTCGGCCCACAAGGGGATGACCGCTTGCCGGGAGGCACGCACGGCGGCGATCAACAGGACACCGAGACCGACGGTAAGGAAGACGCGCGCGTGCTCGTGGAGCACGTGGGCGACGGTCACCCGGGATTGTCCGGTCGAGGCAGAACCCTCGAGGTCGGGCAGCGTCATCGCGAGCACACCGGCCAGCAGCAGTCCCACCGAACAGACCAGGTACGCCGCCGGCAGGCCCCACACCCCGATCGCCGCGGCGCCGAGGAACGGACCGGCGAAGACTCCGATGCGCATGACCCCACCGAGCGTCGACAGCGCGCGTGCCCGGTAGGCGATGGGGACGGCTTCGGTGAGGTACTTCTGCCGAGCCAACATGAAGACGGAGGCCGCCGCGCCGAACACGAGTACTCCGACGACCAGGTGCCACAACTGGCTTGCGCCCCAACAGATCCCACCGGCGACAGCACCGAGCAGGGCGGCTGCGACGATCGCCTTGCGCTCCCCCACCCGATGGGTGATCACGGACGCCGGCACGTTGCAGACCAGCGACGAGACGTACGTCAGCATCACCATCAAGGCCGCGACCGGGACGCTCGCCCCGAGCGAGCGTGCGGTCAACGTGACGACCGGGAGAATCGCGCCTTCCGCGAGCCCGAACAGCAGCGACGGGCCGTACGCCGGAACAGCGAGCCGGCGCAGGTCGAAACCTGCGCCGGACTCACTCACGGGTCAAGCCTTCTCCGATGCGCCGATGGTGGCGGTGTCGATGACGAAGCGGTACCGGACGTCGCCGTCGACGACCCGCTCGTACGCCTCGTCCACCTGGTCGGCGCTGATCGTCTCGATCGTCGCGCCGATACCGTGCTCGGCGCAGAAGTCGAGCATCTCCTGGGTCTCGGCGATGCCGCCGATCATCGAGCCGGCCATCGCGGTGTTGCCGCTGAACGCGCGCGGCGGCAGTTCGTACGTGCCGTTCGGCAGACCGACGTTCACCATCACACCGAACGGCTTGAGCAGCTTCATGTAGTCGAACATCGGCAGGTCCGCACTGACGGTGTTGAGGATGATGTCGAAACTGCGCTTGTGGTCGGAGAAGGTGCGCTCGTCCGAGGTGGCCAGGTGCGCGGTCGCACCCAGCGCCTCGGAGTCCTCGGCCTTGGCCATGCTGCGCGAGATGCCGTACACCTGCGCACCCATCGCGGCCGCGATCTTCACGCCGAGGTGTCCCAGGCCGCCGACGCCGACGATGCCGACCTTCGTACCCGGACGCGCACCCCAGCGCTTCAGCGGCGAGTACGTGGTGATGCCGGCGCACAGCAGCGGCGCAGCTGCATCCAACCCGATCTCGTCGGGGATGCGGCAGGCGAAACGCTCGGTCACGACGATCTGCTGGGCGTAGCCGCCCTGGGCACGCTCACCGTCATAGTTGAGGGAGTTGTAGGTGAAGACCGCAGGCTTGGTGCAGAACTGCTCGTGGTCGTTCTTGCAGTTCTCGCACTCGCCGCACGAGTCGACCATGCAGCCGACGCCGACGCGGTCGCCGACCTTGTACTTCGTCACGCCGTCGCCGACAGCCGAGACCACACCGGCGATCTCGTGACCGGGGGTGATCGGAAACTCGATGTCGCCCCACTCCTGGCGCACCGTGTGGATGTCGCTGTGGCAGATGCCGGCGAACTTGATGTCGATTCGGATGTCGTCGTCGCGCAGGGCGCGGCGGTCGAGGGAAATCGTTTCGAAGGAACCGTTGGCCTGGGTCACCGCGAGCGCGGGTGTTTGCGTAGTCATCGCCTCCCACCGTACGACTGCGAGCGCCCGCCGGAGGACTTTCATAGTCCGACAATGCAGTGGCGCGCGCCACTCGATTCGTCGACGCCGCTGATCGGGTGATGAGATGACCCGGTGCTGTCGACGTACACCCCCTTGCTGAAGGACTCCGCCACCCGCCGTTTCATGATCGGCTCGGCGATCGGACGCCTCGGCGGTGCGATGTTCGGCATGTCCTTGGTGGCGATGATCTCCACCCGCACTGGTTCGTTCGCGCTCGCCGGGGCGGTGTCGGCGACCGGTCTGGTGCTCCTGGCCTTGACCGCGGTCGTCGCCGGACGGCTCACCGACCGGTTCGGTCAGCGCCGCGTGACCTACCCGTTGTTGGTCTGGTCGTCGGTGTGGTGCGCGGTGATGGTTGCGGCGTCAGCGCTGGAATGGCCGACCTGGACGTTGTTCGGGGCCTACGCGATGGCGACGATCGTGGCGAACGTCGGCACGCTCAGCCGCGCACGCTGGGCGCACAAACTGCGCGACGAGCCGAACAAGTTGCACACCTCCATGTCGCTGGAACAGGTGGTCGACGAACTGTCGTTCGTACTCGGCCCTGCCCTCGCCATCGCGCTGGCCACCCTGTGGTTCCCCGAGGCCGGCTACATCGCTGCGGCACTGTTCTATCTGGTCGGCACGCTCATCTTCCTGTCCGATCGCAGTACCGAACCTCCGGTCGACGAGGTGGCCCACCACGGCAGTGCGCTGGCCATCCGCACGCCCGGGATCCTGATCCTGACCTGCGTGATGTTCATGACCGGGGCGATCTTCGGATCCAACGAGGTGACCGCGATCGCCGTCGCAAAGGACCAAGGCAACCCTTCGGCGTCCGGACTCATCGTCGCGCTCTTCGCGGTCGGTTCGGCCGCTGCCGGGCTCTGGTTCGGCAGTCGAACCCTCACGCGATCGCTGCAGTCTCTGCTGGTGGTCGGCACCGCCGGCATGTTCCTGCTCGAAGCGCCGATCCTGCTCACCGAGCATCTGGTGCCGATCGCCCTGGTGATGATGGTCGCCGGCGCGGCAACGGCGCCGACGCTGATCATCTCCATGCAACTGGCGCAGAAACTCGTGCCCTCATCGCAGGTCAACGAGGCGATGAGCGTGGTACTCACCGGTTTGATCATCGGGATCGCGGCCGGCTCGGCGCTGTCCGGCATCGTGATCGAGCAGGTCCGTCCGCACGCCGGATTCTGGGTGCCGGTCGCCGCAGGAGGCATCGCGCTGCTGCTGGCCGTGGCCGGGCGCGCGTTCCTGCGCCGCAAACGGGCCTGAGCTGCCGGGGGAAGCCCGAACAACGGTGAAGGGCGTGAGGCCGTCGCCTCACGCCCTTCAGCTCGAAGGCAGGCTCAGCCTTCCTTCCACGCCCGGTCGGCCTCGTCGGCCAACTCGTTCTTCTTGCGGGACAACTCGATCGCCGAGCGCGCCTCGTCCTCGGACGCGTACGGACCCATCAGGTGGTCCTTGCTCTCGGTGCTGCCGTCCTGCTCGATCTGGCCCGTGTTGACGTTGTACCAGTAGGCCATCATCACTCCTTCGTCCACCGTTGTCGGTTCATGTGCGGCGATGTCCGGGTCGACCGCTTAGGACGTAGCCCGTAGGTCCGCGTCCTAAGCTGAACCTTATGCCGCTACGCAGTCCGATGGTCGCCGGAACGATCAGTCCTCGCCGTCCGGTGCCGTCCTCAATCGCCCGCCCCGAGTACGTCGACCGGCCGGAACCGACGCCGTTCGAGGGATCGGAGATCAAGGACGCCGCCACGATCGAACGCATGCGGCTCGCCGGACGCCTCGGTGCGCAGGCGCTGCAGGCCGCCGGTGCTGCCGTCCGGCCGGGTGTCACCACGGACGAACTCGACCGCGTCGCACACGAGTTCCTGCTCGACCACCACGCCTACCCCTCGACGCTCGGCTACCGCGGCTTCCCCAAGTCGCTGTGTACCAGCGTCAACGAGGTCATCTGTCACGGCATCCCCGACGATCGCGAGTTGCAGGACGGCGACATCGTCAAGATCGACGTCACCGCCTACATCGACGGCGTCCACGGCGACAACTGCGCCACCTTCCTGGTGGGCGACGTCGCCCCCGAAGTACGCGACCTGGTCGACCGCACCCAGGAAGCGATGCTGCGCGGCATCAAGTCCGCGATGCCGGGTCGGCAGTTCAACGTGGTCGGACGAGTGATCGAGAAGTACGCCGCCCGTTTCGGCTACGGCGTGGTGCGCGACTACACCGGACACGGCATCGGCACCAGTTTCCACTCCGGCCTGATCGTCCCGCATTACGACGCAGCGCCGGCGTACGACGACGTCATCGAGCCCGGCATGACCTTCACCGTCGAGCCGATGATCACCCTCGGCACCCACGAATGGGAACTGTGGGATGACGGATGGACGGTCACCACGGCCGACAAGTCGTGGTGCGCACAGTTCGAACACACCGTCCTGATGACGCAGGACGGCCCGGAGATCCTCACCCTCCCGTGACGGAGAAGGAGAACGACACAATGGCAAAGGCCAAGACCTACGCCCTCGGCATCGACGTCGGCGGCAGCGGCATCAAAGGCGCCCCGGTCGACCTCGACAAGGGCAAGTTCGCGACGGACCGTCTGCGGATCGACACTCCGAAACCGGCCACCCCGGACGCGGTTGCCGAAGTCATCGAGCAGATCGCCGAGAACTTCGCGGACGAGACCAAGGGCGAGGCGATCGGCATCACCTTCCCCGCCGTCGTGATGCACGGCGTGGTGAAGACCGCGGCGAACATCGACAAGTCCTGGATCGAGACCGAGATCGAGCAGAAGCTGGAGAAGAGGCTCGGCCGCGACATCAGCGTCCTCAACGATGCCGACGCGGCCGGCGTGGGCGAACTGCACTTCGGCGCCGCCAAGGACCAGAAGGGTGTGGTCGTGATGACCACGCTCGGCACCGGCATCGGCACCGCGATCTTCAACAACGGTGTGCTGGTTCCGAATTCGGAACTCGGACACATCGAGATCGACGGTCACGACGCCGAATCACGCGCTGCCGAGAGCGTCCGCGATAAGGAGGACCTCTCCTGGGAGAAGTGGGCCGAGCGCCTGCAGAAGTACTACTCCACCCTGGAGAACCTGCTGTGGCCTGACCTCATCGTCGTCGGCGGCGGGGTGAGCAAGAAGCACGAGAAGTTCCTGCCGCTGCTCGACCTGCGTACCAAGATCGTGCCGGCGAAGCTCCAGAACGACGCGGGCATCATCGGTGCCGCATGGACCGCCCGCCACAAGCGCGACTGACCCCGAGCGCCGAATCCGCGCATCCTGCGGTGATCCGCGCACCTGTCACGGTGCGCGAATCTACTTTTCCTGCTCGGATTTGTTCGGACGCAGCTTGGCGAATGTGCCCTTCGGGTCTTTGACCGCCGACTTCACCTGCGGCACACCCTTCTTCAGCACCGTGCGCACCTTGGGCAGGGCCTTGGCGAACGCGGGGTACAGCGGCGAGAGCGGCCGGTCCCAGGTGCCGATGAGCATGTTCTCGTGCTTGGCGAACTGCCGCTTGAAGTCGCTGATGCCGTCGTTGAGCAGGCCGTTGAAGTCGTAACGGGACACGCCCTGCTCACGGACATGCTTCATCGCGTGGAACTTCAGGCCGTAGTTCAGGCGCAGCTTCATGCCGCGCTCGTTGACGCCGCCGTACAACTCGAAGGCCGTCGTCGCCGAGACCACCAGCCAGACGAACGCGACGACCTGGTCGCCCTCCCAGGCCGCGATCAGCTGGGACCGCTCCCCCATCAGGTCGCGGATGCCGCGGTGGTAGTCGTCGCTGTGCACCGCGAAGCCCGCTCGCCGCGCGGTCTCGTTGTTGATCGCCAGCACCTGGGCGAGGTCCTCGTCGGTCTCGACCAGTCCGAAGCGGACGTTCTCGGCCTTGAACGACTTGCGCACGTTCTGTCGCGCACTTGAACCGAGGCCCTTCATCAGGGCATCGTCGTCCTGGCTGCAGTCGACGACGAGGGTCCGTGGGATCAGACCGGTGTTCTCGCTGGGCGAAAAGGCCTTGGCTGCAATGTCTTTCAACCATTGCGGCGCCGGCTGCGACTGCAGCTGTGCGAGAGCTTCGTCGTCGGTGCCCTTCGGCATCGGCGAGTAGCCGGCCTCCCAGTCGGGCTCGATCGACAGTGCGATCGGCTGCCGCTCGCGCTTCACCCAGCCCGCGAGCGCGTCGAGCACCTCGGCGCGCCGAGCCTCATCCTGCACCTGGGGCCCGCGCGGGATGTAGGACAGGCTGCGGAACGGCTGCGGCAGCTTGCGGTGCAGCACCTGCGCCGACCCGACGATCCGGTCACCGTCGCGGACGACGAGCCGGTCTGCGGTCCACTCATACCTCGACTTCAGCTCACCCCAGCCCCAAAGTTGCAGCGGGTGTCCCCCGGCGGCGTCGACGAGTTCGTCCCATTCGGTCTGATCGGTGCACAGGGCGACGCTCAAAGTCATGCGGTCAGGCTATCCACCAACTGACTGCGACGGGTGGGCAGAGGCCGTGCGCGGTCGCAACAGCGGCCGACGTTCTTTACTAAGGGCGTAGTTGAAGGTTCTTCACCGGACGCGGGCGCGCTTGCGCACCTTCTTGGGCACCGACTCGGCGAGCTCGTAACGGCGGCGGTCGATCCGCTCCGCGTGTCCCCACTTGGCCAGACGCGATAGAACGACCGGGCACTTCTTGCACCGGGTGTCCTTCTTGCAGCACTTCTTCTTGGCGGTGAGTTGGGGCACCGTTCGAGCTTAGGTCACCTGAGCCCGGACGGTGAATCCGACGGCGCGAGGTTACGGCGTCAGAGGGTGAACTCGGTGGCCTTCTCCCGGCGCAGATCACGCACGGGGACGCCACCGTCCAGCCCGAAGTCGCCGATGTGCTGCAGGTACATCGCACGACCGGCCTCCGACAGGGTGCCGTCGTGGATCGGGACGACCTCGCGTGGTGCGATCCGCCGGACGAAGGCGATTGTTTCCTTGACCGCGCCCCACGGCGCGGAGACGGGCACCGCGAGGATGTCGATCCGGTCGAGGGGCTGACCATCCAGTGCGTCGCCGGGGTGGAACAGCGTCGGCTCTCCCTCCACCTGGAACATCAGGCCGAGGTTGGGGATGCGGTCGACGTACGGGTGGATCTCGGCGTGCTGCTGCCCGATCGGGGTGACCCGCACCGAGCCGATCTCGAAACTCTGACCGGCGCGGTTCTCGGTCGCTTGGATGTCGTTCTCCTGCAACGTTCTCAGCGATCCTGTGTCGGCGAACACCGAGGCGTCCGGGTTGCGTTCCAGCACACCCCTCAGCTTCGTGACGTCCAGGTGATCGGCGTGCTGGTGGGTGATCAGGACGGCATCGACGACACTGACGGCCGCGACGTCCGAGAACGAACCCGGGTCGATGAGCATGCGTGCGTCGGCGTACTCGACCAGGAGGCAGGCATGACCGAGGTGGGTGATCTTCATGCCAGCCACCGTACGAGTCGGCGCACGGACGCGGAGGCGTTCCGGGCGAACAACTGACGAGCGCCCACATCGCGAACACGACACGAACGCGCGGGTGTTCCTGGGCGCGACGTACCATTACCTCCCGTGAAACTCCTCGGTGAAATGCCCCCGTTCGATCTCACGTACAGCGACGTGTTCATGGTTCCGTCGCGGTCATCGGTGACCAGTCGCCTCGACGTCGACCTGTCCACGCCGGACGGTGTGGGCACCACCATCCCGCTGGTGGTCGCGAACATGACCGCGGTGTCGGGTCGACGCATGGCCGAGACCGTCGCTCGACGCGGCGCGATCGCGGTGCTGCCCCAGGACATTCCGGTGCACGCGGTCACCGAGACGATCGACTACGTCAAGGCGGCACACACCGTCTACGAGACCCCGGTGACGGTGTCGGCCGAGGCTCCGGTGGCGTCCGCGATCGCCCTGCTGGGCAAGCGCGCGCACAAGGCCGCCGTGGTCGTGGACGCCGACCACCGTCCGGTCGGAGTGGTCACCGAAGGCGACCTGCGCGATGTCGACCGCTTCACCACCGTCGGTCAGGTCATGTCCTGCGACCTGTTCAGCGTGACTCCGGACGCCGACCTCGACCAGGTCTACGACGACCTCGCCAAGCACCACCTCGGCCTCGCGCCGGTGGTGAAGGACGGCGAGCTGCAGGGAGTGCTGACCCGCAAGGGCATCCTGCGCAGCGCGATCTATCAGCCCGCGCTGGATGACCGGGGGCGCCTGCGGATCGGCACCGCGATCGGCATCAACGGCGACATCGCCGCCAAAGCGAAGGCGATGCTCGAAGCGGGCTCGGACGTGCTGGTCGTCGACACCGCGCACGGCCACCAGGACAAGATGCTCGACGCACTCGACGTCGTGAAGTCCGCCCGTGACGAGCACGAGGCGTCCACCGGAACCCGTATCCCGATCGCCGCCGGCAACGTGGTGACCGCCGACGGCGCCCGCGACCTGGCGAGCGCCGGTGCCGACATCATCAAGGTCGGAGTCGGACCGGGCGCCATGTGCACCACCCGCATGATGACCGGCGTGGGACGCCCGCAGTTCTCGGCGGTGCTCGAATGTGCAGCTGCGGCAACGGAACTCGGCGCGCATGTCTGGGCGGACGGCGGCGTGAAGTACCCGCGCGATGTCGCTCTCGCCCTTGCCGCCGGAGCCGGTTCGGTGATGATCGGCTCGTGGTTCGCGGGCACCTGGGAGAGCCCCGGTGACCTCAACCGGGACGCGTCCGGCAGGTTCTACAAGGAGTCGTTCGGCATGGCGTCCGCCCGTGCGGTGAGCAACCGGACGCAGGGACGCACCGCGTTCGACCGCGCCCGCTCGGCGTTGTTCGAGGAAGGCATCTCGTCCTCGAAGATGTACCTCGACGCCCAGCGCCCCGGCGTGGAAGACCTCATCGACTCGATCATCGCCGGTGTCCGCTCCAGCTTCACCTACGCGGGTGCCCGCAACATCGCCGAGTTCCGCGAGCGCGCGACGGTCGGTGTGCAGAGCGCGAGTGGTTACGACGAGGGCCGCCCCCGCGAGACCTCCTGGAGCTGAGGCCGCTACACCCGTAGTCAAGGGATCCGGTCGCAATGGCGACCGGATCCCTCCGCTGTGGCGGCTTTCAGCGGTTGCTGAGGAAACTCCGTAATCCGGCGAGGTCGTCGGTGTCGTGCGTGGGTGTTGATCCGGTTCCGCAGAAGTGGGCGTGCCGGGGATGAGCCGGCCGATACGCCGGGTTCAGTCATTGGGCGACCATCCATCTAGGACGACTGTTGCCAGTCGCCTCCAGCGGCCTACCCGCATGCTCGGGCGAGCAGCCCTCGGGCGCATGCTGTCTGGCCTTGCTCCGGGTGGGGTTTACCTAGCCGCCCCAGTCACCTGGGGCGCTGGTGGTCTCTTACACCACCGTTTCACCCTTACCTGCGCGAGCGCAGGCGGTCTGCTTTCTGTGGCACTGTCCCGCGGGTCACCCCGGGTGGCCGTTAGCCACCACCCTGCTCTTCGGAGCCCGGACGTTCCTCGGCGGGAGCGAACTCCCGACGCGGCCGCCTGGCCGGCTCATCCGTGGTCGAGTCTATCGGTACCCGTTCACTCAGGCGAGCGCGAACTCCACCTTGCCGGCCGCGATGTCGGCGGAGACCACCTTCACCTGAACGGTGGAACCGAGCTCGGCGGTGCCGGGCACCGGCTGGATCACCGCGTGCTCGGTCAGTTGCACCAGCAACCCCTCCTTGCCGTTGTTGTCGACCACGACGGCCTCGAAGGACTCTCCGACGTGGCCGGACATGAACGCCGCCTCGATGATGTCGGTCGCGGCCCGTTCGGCTTTGCGGGCCAGTTCGTCGGACTTCTTCATGTCGTCCGGAAGGGTCGCAAGGGCCGATCGCACCCATTGCGGCACCTCGGCGTCACGGCTGAGCGCCTCACAGATCACCAGGCCGTAGCGGTCCACGAGGCGCCGAAGCGGCGCGGTGACGTGGGCGTACGGCGCTGCCACCGCAGCCTGCTGAGTGACCTCGGGGATGTCGCCGTCGAAGCAGGTGTAACCGGCTCCGCGGAACAGCCCGGTGGCCTCGTAGATCAGCGCGAGGTGCTTGGGGTTGTCGCGGTCGAGGGTGCGCAGGAACTCACCGTAGGTGAGGTCCGAACGCCACTCGGCGCCGAGCGCCTGAGCGGCCCGCTTGAACCGTGCGACCGCGTTGCCCTCAGGTTCGGGCATCGTGCGCAGCACGCCGATCTGGTTGTGCAGCATCATCTCTGCGGCCGCCATGCCCGTCAGCAGCGAGATCTGTGCGTTCCAGTCCTCGGCGGGTACCGGCGGACGCATGGTCAGCTCGTACCCGTTCTCCTTGCTGGTGACGACCTGCTCGGGCATCGGCAGGCTCGCGCCGCCACGGGCACGTTCCATGTCGATCCGCTTCTCGCCGATCTCCTTCAGCAGCATCAGGGACTCGTCGGCGTTGCCGGAGTCGACCTGCTCCTGGACGAAGTTGTAGTCCAGACGCTTCTTGCTGCTCACCATCGCCCGGTACACCTCGTAGGCGGTGCAGTCGCCGGACGCGTCCAGCTTCATGTTCCACACGAACGCGGGCCGCGTCTGCCCTTCGAGCAGGCTGGCTGCGTCCTCGCTGATCGTTGTGGGGTGCAACGGAATTCGTTGATCGGGCAGGTAGATGGTCTGTCCGCGTCGGTGCGTCTCGGCGTCGAGTGCTCCCCCGGTCTGCACGAACGCGGGGACGTCGGCGATCGCGTACCTCACGCGGTAGCCGTCGCCGTCCCGTTCCAGACACATTGCCTGGTCGAGGTCGGTCGAGCCTTCCGGGTCGATGGTGAAGAACGGCACGGCGGTCTCGTCGCGCTCCGGCAACTCCGGCGCGGCGACAGCCCGCCTTGCTTCCTCCTCCACCTCGGCCGGGAACTGCGCCGGTAGCTCCAGACGCTGCCGCAGGCCGTCGAAGGCAGCGGCGAGCTCAGGGCTCTCGACCTGATCCGAGGGGACTTCGCTGGTGACCTTGATGACGCGTTTGACCATGGCTCACACCCTAGGGAGCCGGACGTAGGTCGCGCGGGTTAGTGACTGAACGGATGGAGGCGCCCGCTCGTAGACTCACCGGGTGCTCGTGCTGCTGCCTCCCTCGGAATCCAAGACTCCCCGCTCCCGAGGTGGGGCGTACCGACCGGAGGCGATGTCCTTTCCCGAACTGGTCGACGCCCGGGAGGCTGTCATCGCGCGGGCCGGCGAGCTGAGCGAATCCGACACGGCTGCAACGGTGCTCGGGGTGAGCCCGAACCTCACCGAGGAGATAGCCCGCAACACACGTCTGCGGTCCGCGCCGGCGGTACCGGTCGCGGCCCTCTACACCGGCGTCCTGTACGACGCGCTGGATCTTCCTTCCCTCGACGCTGCCGCGCTGCGACGGGCGAACCGCTGGCTCGTCGTGCAATCCGCGCTGTTCGGAGCACTTCGGATGAAGGACAAGGTGCCGCCGTACCGGCTCTCGATGGCAGTCAACCTGCCGGGCGTCGGTCCACTCGCGTCGTTCTGGAAACCCTTGCTCGACGAACCGATGACCTCGGCTGCGGGCAAGGGTCTGATCGTCGACTGCCGCTCCAGCACGTACGCCGCCGCCTGGACACCGTCGGGCGACCTCGCTGCCCGCTGGGTGCAGATCAAGGTGCCCGGAGCCACCCACATGGCCAAGCACACCCGCGGTCTGGTTGCGCGCGCCATCTGCGAACTCGGACTCGACCCCCGTCGTCCCGAACAACTCGCCGATGGCCTCTCCGAGCAGTTCGAGGTGTCATGGGACGCCCCCACGAAGCCGGGCAGGCCCTGGGTTCTGTCGACGACCACGCGTGGTTGACCTGATCGAGCGCGTCGGACCGGTCATCGGGTTCCTGGTCGCGCTCACGATCGTCGCAGAGATCTCCGAGCGGGCCGGCGTCTTCGACGTGGCCGCCCACTGGGCCGCACGAGTGGCGCGCGGAAGCGTTCTTCAACTCTGGCTGCTGATCGTCGTGCTGGCTGTCGCGAGCACCATCGTGCTCAGCCTCGACACGACGGCTGTCCTGCTCACTCCGGTGGTACTCGCGGTCGCCCGCCAGGCCAAGCTCGATGGCACACTGTTCGCGCTGACCACCGTGTGGCTGGCGAACACGGCGTCGCTGCTGTTGCCGGTCTCGAACCTGACGAACCTGCTTGCGTTGCACAGCTTTTCCCGGATCCCCGACCATCCGTCCTACCTGAGCGTGATGTGGCGTCCGGCTCTCGCGGCCATCCTCGCGACGGTCGTCGTAGCCGCGATCCTGTACCGCAGACAACTACGTGGACGGTACGTGACCGCGCGTCCTGCGGACCCGCACGACCGCGTTCTGCTGCTCACCGCAGCCGGGGTCTGTGTCGCCCTCGGCCCGCTCTTCGTCAGCGGGATCATGCCGGTGTTCCCGGCGGCTGTCGCGGCGGCGTTTCTGCTGGTCGTCCTGGCGGTCCGAGACCGTCCCGGGCTGCGCGCGCTCGACCTGCCGTGGCGCACCGTCGCAGCGCTCGTCGTGCTGTTCGTGGTGGTCGACCTCGCCGGACGACACGGCCTCACCGACGCGATCGGAGCACTCACGGGCCAGGGTTCGTCGGTGACTGATCTCATGCGGCTCTCGGGTGTTTCCGCAGTACTCGGCAACCTCGGCAACAATCTGCCCACGTACCTCGCGATCGAGCCGGTCACCGGATCGCTCGATCGGCACGCTGCCCTGCTGGTCGGGGTGAACACCGGATCGATCGTCACGGTCTGGGGCACCGTCGCGACGCTGTTGTGGCGGCAACGCTGCCGCCGTGCCGGGGTGGAGGTGCCCCTGCGCACCTACACCTGGCAGAGCGCGCTGGTCGCCGTGTGCGCGGTCGTTGCAGCAACCCTCGTGATTTGAGGGGGAGACCGCCTCCGCGCTCCTCGGACCACCGGTCGGACGCCTGTGTCAGGTCGCCTTGTCGAGAGCCTGGGTGAGGTCACGCACCAGGTCGGCGGCGTCCTCCAGGCCGACCGAGATGCGTAGGACGCCGTCGGTGATCCCGATCGCCAGCCGCGCTTCCTCGCCCATGCGGCGGTGAGTGGTGGTGGCCGGGTGGGTGATCAGCGACTTGGAGTCGCCCAGGTTGTTGGAGATGTCGATGATCTGCAGCGCGTTCATCAGCTTGAACGCCTCGGCCTTGCCGCCGGCCAGGCGGAAAGTGACGACCGTGCCGCCCCCACCCATCTGCTTGCGTGCCAACTCGTACTGCGGGTGCGATTCCAGGTATGGGTACCAAACCTGTTCCACCGCAGGGTGATTCGCCAAGGTGCGCGCAACCTCGATAGCCGACCGGGCCATCTGATCCACGCGCAGACGCATGGTCTCCAGACCCTTGACCAGGACCCACGCGTTGAAGGGCGACAGCGACGGGCCGGTGTGCCTGATGAGGTTCTGGACAGGACCTTCGATGTAGTCCTTCGGCCCCAGGATCGCGCCACCGAGGACGCGTCCCTGTCCGTCGATGTGCTTGGTCGCGGAGTAGACGACGATGTCGGCGCCGTGCTCGAGCGGCTTGGAGTAGACGGGCGTGCCGAACACGTTGTCGACGACCACCTGGGCGCCGGCAGCGTGGGCGAGATCGCAGACTGCGCGGATGTCGACGAGTTCCTGCATCGGGTTGCTCGGCGTCTCGAAGAAGACCGCCGTCGTAGGAACGCTGAGGGCCTCGCGCCACTGATCGAGATCGGGACCGTCGACGAACACGGTCTCGACGCCCCAGCGCGGGAGGATCTCGTCCAGGATCACGAAGCAGGAGCCGAACAGTCCGCGGGATGCCACGACGCGGTCGCCGGCACCGAGCAGAGCCGCGAGTGCCGTGAAGACCGCGCCCATGCCTGAGCCGGTCGCGTAACAGGCCTCGGCGCCCTCCAACTGACGTAGGCGCTCCTCGAACACGGCGACGGTCGGGTTCCCGTAACGGCTGTAGACGAACCGATCCACCTCTGCCTTGAACGCCGCCTCGGCGTCCTCGGCGGTCTCGTAGACGAAACCCGACGTCAGATAAAGGGCTTCCGCCGTCTCCTCGAAACCGCTGCGGGACAAGCCTCCTCGTACCGCGACGGTGTCGGGGGCAAACTGCTGGTCGTCCATCTCGCTCCTACTGCGCTCGAGCACCGCGCGTCGCGCGAAGGTGATTCGTATCGTTCACGAAGCTCACCGAGCCGTGCCCGTCGGCCCAGAGTTCGAGACCTGTGAACGAACCCGGACCGATCGCGAGCATCCAGGCGTGTGCCAGATCGAGGCCGAGCACCTCGGCAAGCACGACCATGATCGGCTTGCGGTGCGTGGCCACCACGACCACACTCCCGTCGGACGCCGACTCGACGGCCCGGCGCAGGGCGTCCCGGACGCGGGACGTGAGTTGCTCGTGCGTCTCTCCCCCGCCCGGCGCCGCGTAGGTCGGGTCGTCACGCAGTCGCGCGAAGTCCTTGTGCTGCACCAGATCCCGCACGAGCTCGCCGTCCCACTCGCCGAAGTTCTGTTCGTCCCAGTCCGGGTCGATCTCGACCTGCCGGCCACGAGCTTCAGCCGCCGGACGGATGGTTTCCTGGGCGCGCGACAGGTCAGATGCGATGAACCGCACCGGCAGGTCGCCCGTCTTGGCGGCGATGCCCGCAGCGACCGATCGGGCTTGGGCGAGCCCTTGCTCGTTGAGGTCGGGGTTCGGTCCGCCGCGACCGTCGAGTCTTCCCTCGACGGTGAAGTCGGTGACTCCGTGGCGCACCAGCAGGACGCGAACCGGACGACCTGCCTGCGCAGGCGCCGGTGCGGGGGCAGCGGCTGCCTCGGCGTCGGTGGCATCGACGGCGGGCTCACTTACCTCGGCGGGGTCGTCGCGGTCGTCGGGTTCGGTTGTCCGCCAAAGATTCCGGACGACCGTTTCGCCGTCCATCGCCACATTGGACAGCTTGTCGGCGTCCTTGTTCTTCTCGCGCGGGATCCACGTCCAGGTCACGGTGCCGCCCGCGGTCGTCAATGACCGGACGATCTCCTGCGCCTCGAGGGCGAGGCGCTTCATGTCCTCGTGCTTGATCTTCCAACGACCGGCCATCTGCTCGACGACCAGCTTGGAATCCATCCGCACCTCGACGCGCGCGGACGGGTCGATCTCGGCGGCAGCCTCCAACCCGGCGATCAGACCGGAGTACTCGGCGACGTTGTTGCTGGCCGAACCGAGCGGCTCGGCGCGTTCGGCAAGCAGTTCTCCGGTGGATGCGTCCCGGACGAGGGCGCCGTATCCGGCCACCCCCGGATTGCCCCGAGAGCCGCCGTCGGCCTCGACGATGAGAGCCCGTGCCATCGAGCGCTTACAGCCCCGACTCGGATGTGCGGACGACGATCCGGCGGCAGTCCTCGCAGCGCAGGATCTCGTCCTCGGGTGCGTTCTTGAATTTCGCCAGCTCGGTCGCGTTCAGCTCAAGACCGCAGCCGCCGCACCGACGCTGCGTGAGCGCCGCTGCTGCGAGTCCGCCGCACTGCTCGCGCACCTTCTCATAGAGGCCGAGCAGATCGGTGCCGAGTCCGGGCGCGATCTGATCACGCTGCGCTGCAACGCTGTTCGACTCTTCGTCGATCTCGGCGATCGCCTGGTCGCGGTCGTTCGCGAGGGAGACGATCTTCTCGTCGAGCTCCGCCTTCTGTGCCTCGCGCCGGGCGAGAACGGCGCGCAGCTCCTCGGCACGCTCCATCACGGCGATTTCCTCGTCCTCGAGTTCGGCCTGTCGGCGCGCGAGGGTCTGCAGTTCGTGCTGCATGCCCTGCAGGTCCTTCGGCGAACCCTGGCCGGCGTCCAGGCGCTGCTGGTTGCGAGCGGCACGGTCGCGGACGAGCTGGACGGCGTCCTCGGCCTTGGTGATCTCCCGCTCGACGTCCTGGGCGGCCGTGCGAGCGAGCACGACCTCCTCGAAGAGTTCGTCCTGCTGCTTGGTCGCCTTCTCGATCTCGGCGAGCACCGGCAGCGTGCGCTTCTTGTGGGCGAGCTGCGTCAGGCGCGTGTCGAGCGCCTGCAGGTCGAGCATGCGCCACTGCTTTGCGAGGTCGGCTTTCATTCCTGGCTCCCAGAGTCCGGTGTCGAGTCGGTTGTCGAGTGGGTGCTGCCGACGAGGAAATCCCACGGATCGGTGCGCACTGTGCAGATGTCGGTGTCAACTGTAAGTCCGTCGCAGGCCAGGCGCTCCCGCAGCCGGTCGGCGGCTGCGTCGAGCCAGAGCGATTCGGTGGCCCAGTGGCCCGCGTCGATAAGGTAGGGCGGCCCGCCTCGCGCCTCTTCGCGCGCCTCGATGGCGGGGTGGTGACGCAGGTCGGCGGTCACGTAGACGTCCGCACCCGAGCGTCGCACGGCCTCGAAACGGTCGTCGCCGGCACCACCCAGGACGGCGACCCGACGGACCTGTGCTTTCGCTTCCCCACTGACCCGGATGCCGACCGGGGCAGGCGGCAGTGCGGACGCAAGATGCTCGGCGAAAGCCTTGAGCGACAACGGTTGCGGCAGGTCGCCGACGCGCCCGATGGGCTGGCCGTCCTCGTCGTCGAGGGCCTCGCAGTCATCCGGTAGACCGCACGCGGCCGCCAGCGCGTCGTTGACGCCGGGCCGCGCCACGTCGGCGTTGGTGTGCGCGCAGTACAGCGCCATGTCGGCGACCACCAGGGAGGTGATCGCCGCACCCTTGGCCGTGGTGGTGGCGACCGAGTTGATGCCGCGCAGCAGCAGAGGGTGGTGGGTGACCAACAGGTCGATGACGTCGTCCCGCGCTTGTTCGATGACGGCCAGCGTCGGGTCGACCGCGAACCTGATGCGCTGCACGGGTTGTTCGGGGTCTCCGGTCACCAGGCCGACGCGGTCCCAGGAGGCGGCGGTCGAGCTCGGGAAGAACTCCTCGAGCACCGAGATGACCTGCGCCAGAGTGGGACTCGTCGGGTCGGAAGTCATGGGTTCCTTCGAGCGGTTCGGGTTTGCGGGCGTCGCCAAGCCTACGGGTCGGGTGGCCGTCGAGTGTCACCGTGGTTTCGACACCGGACGCTGCTCCTTCGTCGCTGCATCCAGGCTCAACCAGCGGGAAAGGTGGGCCCCTGCGCCACGGAGCAGCGAAGGTGTGTGTAGCGAGCGAGGTTGGACCGCGAAGCCGGTGGTGGCACCTGGGCGACCACACTGGAAGGCTCAAGCCGCGGAACGGCGAAGGCGGGCAGCCGCCACGAAGTGAGCGGCTGCCCGCCTTCACGCCGAGGGAGCGGCAAATGTCATCGAGTGGGCCCGGCCGGCCTCGAACCGACGACACCCGCGGTGTAAACGCGGTGCTCTACCAACTGAGCTACAGGCCCTCGCCACGCACCGTCGGGTGCGGAGCTCGGTCAAGGGTAATGGGGTTCAGGACAGCTTCGCGACGGCCTCGTCGTAGCCGGCGAAGTCGCGGGCTTCGCCCGGGCCGTTGACCTGCGACCAGGTGATCGTGGCGCTGCCGTCGATGAGGAAGGTGCCGCGGATGGCCATGCCGGCGTCCTCGTTGAACACCCCGTAGTCCTGGGCGATCGAACCGTGCGGCCAGAAGTCGGACAGCAACGGAAAGTCGTAACCCTGGTCGTCCGCCCAGGCGCGCTGGGTGAACATCGGGTCGCAGGAGATTCCGACGACCTGCACCTTGTCGTTCGCGAAGCGCGACAGGTCATCGCGGATGGAGCACAGTTCGCCGGTGCAGATGCCGGAGAACGCGAACGGGTAGAACACCAGGAGCAGTGCTTTTTCGGAGGTCAGACCGGTGAGGGTCTGCTCCTGGCCGAACTGGTCCTTGGCGGTGAACGCGGCAGCCTGTTCGCCGACCTGCTTGGGGGAAGTCATGTGTCGCCTCTTCTCAGCGTTGCTTCTGGTGGCCGCCCTGGACCAGTTTGGTGGCGATCCAGTCGCCGGCTTTCGCGGTCGAACTCGCCTTGAGTCCAACGGTTTTCGCCGCCTCTTCGATGTCTGCGGCCTGAACGTGTTCCGGGTGGCCGGCCTTCGGCACCAACACGACCAGGAAACCCTTGTCGGCCAGCATGGCGAGTGCGTCGACACAGTCGTCGATGAGATCACCGTCGCCGTCGCGCCACCACAGCAGTACCGCGTCGACGACGCCGTCGAACTGGTCCTCCTCGAGGGCCGATCCGATGAGGTCCTCGACGTTCTCCCGGAGGGCGTCCTCGACGTCCTCGTCCCAACCGATCTCGAGTACGACCTGTCCTTCGGTGAACCCGATGCGGTTCGCCCAGGTGCCGCCGCCTGCGTCGTTAGCCATGTTCCTTCCCAGAGTGTTCGATTGCACCACCCGCTCGATCGTGCGCCGGTGATGCCGCCCCACGGTAGTGGACGCGCGGCGCCGACTGCGATCACCGCACGAATCGGGTCAGATGCGGGCATATATGCCCACGTACTAGAAGGTAACCGGACTCGCTTGTACGTACACGCCTTCCGCGGTGTTTGATGGAGATTGCGAATCATGTACGCGAAGGAGCCAATCGTGTCACCAGAGCCTGCCAAGGGCCCGATCCTCAACGGTCTACCCAGCCAACTTCCGGACGTCGATCCGGAAGAGACGCAGGAATGGTTGGAGTCCCTCGACGGGATCATCGACGCCGGCGGTCGCAACCGCGCGCGTTACGTCATGCTCAAGTTGCTTGAGCGAGCTCGCGAACGCCAGGTGGGCATCCCGTCGTTGACGACGACCGACTACATCAACACCATCCCTCCGGAGGGCGAACCGTGGTTCCCCGGTGACGAGGAGGTCGAGCGCCGCTACCGCGCCTGGCTGCGCTGGAACGCTGCGATCATGGTGCACCGCGCCCAGCGTCCTGAGATCAGCGTCGGTGGACACATCTCGTCCTACGCATCGGCCGCGACGCTGTACGAAGTGGGCTTCAACCACTTCTTCCGCGGCAAGGACCACCCCGGCGGCGGCGACCAGGTCTTCTTCCAGGGCCACGCCTCCCCCGGCATGTACGCCCGCGCCTTCCTCGAAGGCCGCCTGTCCGAGGACCAGCTCAACGGATTCCGCCAGGAGAAGTCGCACTTCATCGACGGCAAGCCGTTCGGTCTGCCGTCGTACCCACACCCGCGGAACATGCCCGACTTCTGGGAGTTCCCGACGGTGTCGATGGGTATCGGTCCGATGAACGCGATCTACCAGGCGCAGTTCAACCGCTACCTGCACAACCGCGGCATCAAGGACACCAGCGACCAGCACGTGTGGGCGTTCCTCGGTGACGGCGAGATGGACGAGCCGGAGTCGCGCGGTCTCCTGCAGCTGGCGGCCGGCGAGGAGCTCGACAACCTGACGTTCGTCGTCAACTGCAACCTGCAGCGGCTCGACGGCCCGGTGCGCGGAAACGGCAAGATCATCCAGGAGCTCGAGTCGTTCTTCCGCGGCGCCGGCTGGAACGTCATCAAGACGGTCTGGGGACGCGGCTGGGACCCGTTGCTCGCTGCCGACCGCGATGGCGCCCTGGTCAACCTGATGAACACCACGTCCGACGGCGACTACCAGACCTTCCGCGCCAACGACGGAAAGTACGTCCGCGACAACTTCTTCGGACGCGACCCTCGTACCAAGGCGATGGTCGCCGACTGGAGCGACGAGGACGTCTGGTGGCGCCTCAAGCGTGGTGGCCACGACTACCGGAAGGTCTACGCGGCGTACAAGGCGGCGACCGAGCACCACGGTCAGCCGACGGTCATCCTCGCCAAGACGATCAAGGGCTACAGCCTGGGCACCCACTTCGCGGGGCGCAATGCGACCCACCAGATGAAGAAGCTCACGCTGGACGACCTCAAGATGTTCCGCGACTCGCTCAAGATCCCGATCTCGGACGCGCAGTTGGAGGAGAACCCCTACCTGCCGCCGTACTACCACCCGGGTGAGAACGACGAGGCGATCAAGTACATGCGTGAGCGCCGCGCTGCCCTCGGTGGTGGCCTGCCCTCGCGCCGCACGAAGTCGAAGGAGATCAGCCTTCCGGCCGACTCTGCGTACGCCCAGGCCAAGAAGGGCTCGGGCAAGCAGATGGTCGCAACGACCATGGCGTTCGTCCGCATCCTGAAGGACACGATGCGCGACAAGGAGTTCGGCAACCGGATCGTGCCGATCATCCCGGACGAGGCACGTACGTTCGGCATGGACGCGTTCTTCCCGACGCTGAAGATCTACAACCCGCACGGCCAGAACTACAAGTCGGTCGACGCCGAGCTGATGCTCGCGTACAAGGAGTCGGAGCAGGGACACATCCTGCACACCGGCATCAACGAGGCGGGTTCGGTGGCTGCGTTCACGGCTGCCGGCTCGGCCTACGCGACGCACGACGTGCCGATGATCCCGATCTACATCTTCTACTCGATGTTCGGGTTCCAGCGCACCGGAGACAGCATTTGGGCGGCCGCCGACCAGATGGCGCGCGGGTTCATGATCGGCGCCACCGCCGGTCGTACCACGCTGACCGGCGAGGGTCTGCAGCACGCCGACGGTCACAGCCTGCTGCTGGCGTCGACCAACCCGGCCGTCGTGGCTTATGACCCTGCGTACGCGTACGAGATCGCGCACATCATGCAGAACGGTGTGGAGCGCATGTACGGCGACGAACCGGAGAACGTCATTTACTACATGACGGTCTACAACGAGCCGATGCAGCAGCCGGCCGAGCCGGACGACCTGGACGTCGAAGGTCTGCTCAAGGGCATCTACAAGGTGTCCGAGGGCAGCACCGAGGGTGTCGGTGACGACGCACGTCGCGTGCAGTTGCTCGCGTCCGGTGTCGGTGTGCCGTGGGCGCTGGAGGCGCAGCAGTTGCTCAAGGACGACTGGGGCGTCGTCGCCGACGTCTGGTCGGTGACCTCGTGGGGCGAACTGCGCCGCGACGGCCTGGCCGCCGACGAGCACAACTTCCTGCACCCGGACGAGGAACCGCGGATCCCGTTCATCACGCAGAAGTTGCAGGGTGCTCCGGGTCCGGTCGTGGCAACGTCCGACTGGATGCGCACCGTGCAGGACCAGGTTCGCCAATGGGTTCCTCAGGAGTTCGCCTCGCTGGGTGCCGACGGGTTCGGTTTCTCCGACACCCGTCCGGCTGCACGACGTTTCTTCCACATCGACGGTCCGTCGATGGCGGTGCGTGCGCTGCAGATGCTGGTCGAGCGCGGTGAGCTGGACGAGAGCTACCCGAAGAAGGCCGCCGAGAAGTACCAGCTGCTCGACGTCCGCGCGGGTACCTCCGGCAACGCGGGCGGCGACGCCTGACTTCGCGACACCGATCGATGAAGCCCCCCGGCACATGCCGGGGGGCTTCATCCCGATCGACCGGGACCGGCGGTCAGGGTGCCTCGATGCCGAGCGTCAGTTCACGCGAGAGCACACCGAGGTCGGGGTTGTCGGTGAAGATGCCGTCGATGCCGGTCTTCCACAGTTGCGCGAAGAAGTCGAGCACGCGACCGTAGTCGGCCGGGTTCGTGCCGATGCGGTAGTCGGCGGGAAGGAAGGTGTTCTCCGCGCGGACCGTCCACGGGCAGACCGTAAGGCCGTTGGCGTGCGCGTCGGCGACCAGCGAGGTCGGCTTGCCGAGGGTGCCGTCGGAGTTCCAGGAGATGACGCGCTTGGTGTCCGGGCCGACGCCGTCGATGTACTTGGCCCACTCCTTCATGCCCGAGCGGGACAGCAACTGGTCGTAGCTGCGGGTGTCACCGTACGGCGTGCCCTTGACCGTGGCCAGGAAGACCAACGGAGCCTTGACCCGCATCTCGGTTCGCAGATCGATCAGGTTCTGCAGTTCGAACGACTGGATGAAGATCGGGGCATTGGGCGAGTCGAGACGGAAACGACGGATCAGACGAACAAGCTTCTCCTCCAACGGGTTTCCCATCTCCCGGAAGTACGTCGGGTGCTTGGTCTCGGGGTAGACCCCGATGACACGACCGAGCTCACGCGACAGTTTCTCGCGCAGCTTCAGCACCTCCTCGAAGGTCGGGATCTGCCACAGACCGTCGTACGCGGTGTTCTCCTGCCGCAGTTCCGGCAGGCGCTCCACCGCTTGCAGCGTGCGTAGTTCGGCGAGGGTGAAGTCCTCGGCGAACCATCCGGTGACCGGGACACCATCCAGACTCTTGGTGGTCTTGCGGGAGGCGAACTCCGGGCGTTCGGCAACGTCGGTGGTGCCACCGATCTCCGGCTCGTGCCGACAGACCAGCACACCGTCCTTGGTGATGACCACGTCGGGCTCGATGAAGTCGGCGCCCATCCGGGCGGCGAGGGTGTACGCGGCAAGAGTGTGCTCGGGGCGATAGCCGGACGCACCTCGGTGTCCGACGACGATCGGACCCTTGCGGCGGGGTCCACGTCGACGACCGGAGTCGGCGTACGCGCGGTCGGTCAAGGCGGGGGCAGCAACAACGGATGCGGCGCCGGCGGCGACGAGGCCGGCGAAAGAACGTCGATTCATGAATCCATGCCAGCCCATCAAGTCGCCGTAGGGGTGACATCGAGGTGTCCAATCGACGAACGGTCGCCCGTTTTGGTAAAGGTTCTACAAATAAGCTGGCCCCATGCCCCAGCCCCGCAGCACCCAGCGCCGACTCGAGGCCGCAGCCGGTGGTCTCGCAACGACCGCGGTGCAGCGGATGGAGGACGAACTGCCTTGGTACCGGGCGCTGCCCGCCGAGGACCGGTCCTGGGTGGGCATGGTCGCCCATGCGGGCATCGCGGCCTTCATCGCCTGGCACGCCGACCAAGACACGTTGCCTCCGATCGCGGCCGACGTCTTCGGCACCGCGCCGCGTGAACTCACTCGATCGATCACGCTCCAGCAGACCCTCGACCTCGTCCGCACCACGATCGATGTCGTCGAACAGGCCGTGCCCGAGGTCGCTGAGCCGGACGAGCGAGTCGAGATGCGCGCCGCGGTGCTCACCTATTCACGCGAAGTCGCGTTCGCGTGCGCCCACGTATACGCGCAGGCCGCCGAGACCCGCGGCGCGTGGGACGCGCGACTGGAGTCGTTGGTGCTCGACGCGGTGCTGCGCGCCGAGGCCGACGAGGCGTTGCGCTCGCGGGTGTCGGCGCTGGGCTGGGACGAGGTCAAGGACATCGTGGTGATCGCCGGGAACGCACCCCCGGTGCGGGCAGCGAGACGGTGGACGCCGTTCGCCGGGTCTCGACCCGGATCGGTGCCGAAGCGCTGGCCGCTGTGCAGGGACGCAGGCTCATCGCCATCCTCGGCAATGTCGCCGACCCCATGCCGGTCGCCGGTGACCTGGCCGACCTCTGGGCGCCCGGCCCGGTCGTCGTCGGCCCGCTGGTTCCGCATCTGTACGCGGCCGGACGCAGTGCCAGGGCCGCGCAATCCGGGTATGTCGCGGCGGCCGCCTGGCCGAATGCACCGCGTCCCTGTCACGCCGAAGAACTGCTCGCCGAACGCGCACTCGGCGGCGACCACCGCGCCCGGCGACAGCTCACCGACCGGGTCGACGAAGCACTCGAACGACGTGCCGGCACCCGACAAACCGTGATGGCCTACCTGGAGAACGGCAGCCTCGAGGCGACCGCCCGTGCGCTGTTCGTGCACCCCAACACGGTCCGCTACCGGCTCGGCAAGTTCGAGCAGGACAGCGGCTACGACATCACCGATTCCCGTGACGCCTTCGCCGTCCGGCTCGGTGCCATGTATGCCGTGTTGCCATCTCCGTCCGAGCGTCGTTGACGATTCCTACAAAGACGGACCGCCGACTTTCGTCGGTTTCGGTGACCTGCTCCCCCACGGTCGGCAAGGGAGAGTTGAGGACGTGCTCGCAATCGTCTGCCCTGGACAGGGCTCCCAGACCCCCGGCTTCCTGGCTCCCTGGCTCGAACTGCCCGGCTTCCAAGACCGTCTGAACTGGCTCTCCGCCGTCGCCGCAATGGACCTGGTGGAGCACGGCACGACGTCCGACGCCGACACCATCAAGGACACCGCGGTCGCGCAGCCGCTCATCGTCGGCGCCGGCCTGGTTTCCTTGTTGGCCCTGTTCAGTCACCCGGCCGACGGCTTCCGCCTGGTCGGGGCCGGCGCCGGTCACTCCGTCGGTGAGATCACCGCCGCATCCGCTGCGGGCGTGCTGTCGGCGGAGCAGGCAATGGTGTTCGTCCGTGAGCGCGGCAAAGGCATGGCAGCTGCGAGCGCCGTCCTGCCGACCGGGATGGCCGCCGTCGTCGGTGGCACAGAGGATGATGTGTTGTCGGTGCTCGACAAGCACGGGCTGACACCGGCCAACCGCAACGGTGGCGGACAGATTGTCGCCGCCGGCACGATGGAGCAGTTGGACGCGCTGAAGGCCGACCCGCCGGCCAAGGCTCGCGTGATCCCGCTGCAGGTCGCCGGTGCATTCCACACCGAGCACATGGGGTCGGCCGTCGAACAACTGGGCGGATACGCCCGTGCGATGTCGACCCACGATCCCCGCGTCGCCCTGGTCTCGAACAAGGACGGGCAGGTCGTGCACAGTGGCGTCGACGTGCTGCGCCGCCTGGTGACCCAGGTCAGCAGCCCGGTGCGCTGGGACCTCACGATGGAGACGATCGTCGGGATGGGTGTCACCGGCATCATCGAGATCCCGCCGGCAGGCACCCTGGTCGGTCTCGCCAAACGCGGCATGCCGGGCGTCGAGGCACTGGCCCTGAAGTCGCCCGACGACCTCGACGCCGCTCACCGGATGATCCGGGAGCACGGGGACCCGCAGCAGGCGATGGACCCCACCTGGCGCCTGGTCATCTCGCCCGCCAAGGGCACGGTCACGATCGCCGACCTCACCGCCGGCGAGGACGTCCGACCCGGCACCGAGATCGCGACGGTCAACACCCTGCGCGACTCCTACCCGGTCAGCGCACTGCACGGCGGACAGGTGCTGGAGTGGCTGGTCGACGACGGCGATCCCGTCGCACCCGGCCAACCGATCCTTCGCCTCTACCCGACGGAACTGTGATGAATTCCCCTGTGTCCCAACCCAAGAAAACCGGCAAACTCCAGGTCGCCGACAGCGTCCGACACTCGCGCATCCTCGGAGTGGGCGCCTACCGCCCCGACCGAGTGGTCACCAACGACGAGATCTGCCAGTTCATCGACTCCTCCGACCAGTGGATCCGCGAACGCTCGGGCATCATCACCCGACGCATCGCCGGTGACCACGAGACCGTCACCTCGATGGCCGAAGCCGCATCACGCGAGGCGGTCGCGAACGCCGGGATGGACATGAGCCAGATCGACGCGGTGCTGGTCGCAACGGTCAGCCACCCGTACCAGACACCCGCCGCGGCACCGTTGATCGCGACGAACCTGGGAATCAACGGTGTGCCGGCCTTCGACATCTCCGCCGCGTGTGCCGGGTACTGCTACGGCATCAGCCTGGCCAACGACATGGTGCGCTCGGGCAGTGCCCGCAACGTCCTGGTGATCGGCGTGGAGAAGCTGTCGGATTTCACCGACAAGTACGACCGCGGCACCGCCTTCATCTTCTCCGACGGAGCCGGTGCAGCGGTGGTCGGCGCGTCCGACACCCCGGGCATCGGACCCACCGTCTGGGGATCGGACGGGGAACAGTGGGATGTCATCTCCCAGCGTGAGTCCTGGCTCGACATCCGGCGTTCGTGGGAGAACGAACCCGGCGACCAGCGCACCTGGCCGACGATCGGAATGGCCGGCCAGTCGGTGTTCCGTTGGGCGGTGTGGGGCATGGCCCCGGTTGCTCAGAAGGCATTGGACGCCGCCGGCATCACCGCCGACGACCTGGACGCATTCATCCCGCACCAGGCGAACATGCGGATCATCGACGCGATGATCAAGCAGTTGAAGCTGCCTGCCGACATCCCCGTCGCCCGCGACATCGCCGAGCAGGGCAACGCGTCCGCCGCCTCGGTCCCGCTCGCGACCGAGCGCATGCTGCGCGAGGGCGAAGCCCCCCACGGTGGGCTGGCATTGCAGATCGGATTCGGTGCCGGTCTGGTCTATGCCGCCCAGGTGATCGAACTCCCGTAAACCCCCGTCGGCTCGGCGGGCAAACCGGGTCAGCCCCGAGTTTCCCTGAACCACAGGGAAACACATCACGAAACAAGGAGTTGTCGAAGATGGCACAGAGCGACCAGGAGATCCTCGAGGGCCTCGCTGAGATCGTCAACGAGGAGACCGGCCTCGACACCAAGGAGGTGCAGGTCGACAAGTCGTTCACCGAGGACCTCGACATCGACTCGCTGTCGATGATGACGATCGTCGTCAACGCCGAGGAGAAGTTCGGTGTGCGCATCCCCGACGACGAGGTCAAGAACCTCACCACCGTTGGCGACGCCGTCACCTACATCAAGAACGCCCAGGGCTGACCGGTCGGGGAGCCGGTCGGCGTCTTCGGGCCGGCTCCCCCACCCGCTGCCGCACCACTCACCGAACCACGCACAGCACTCGCACGCGCGCCACAACCACGAGGAGTACGCACCCCATGAGCGCAGACAAGCGCATCGTCGTCACCGGAGTCGGCGCCACCACACCCCTGGGTGGCACGGCGACCGAGACGTGGGACGCACTGCTGGCCGGACGTTCCGGAGCCCGCACCATCGAAGCCGACTGGGTGCAGCAGTACGAGCTGCCCACCACTTTCGCCGCGTCCATCGCCCAGGATCCTGGTGAGGTGCTCGCGCGTGTGGAGACGCGCCGCATGGACCCGTCCGCGCAGTACGCACTCGTGGCGACCCGTGAGGCCTGGGCCGACGCCGGCGAGCCCCAGGTCGACCCGGAGCGTCTCGGCGTCGCGATCGGCACCGGTATCGGTGGCGTCCACACGCTGCTGTCGCAGTACGACGTGATGAAGGAAAAGGGCGCGCGTCGCATCTACCCCCTGACGGTTCCGATGCTGATGCCGAACACCGCGTCCGGCAATGTCTCCCTCGAACTCGGCGCGCGCGCCGGAGCACACACCACGGTTTCCGCCTGTGCGTCCGGAGCTGAGGCGATGGGTTACGCCGCGGAGATGATCCGTGCGGGCCGCGCCGATGTCGTCGTCGCCGGTGGCACAGAGGCCGCGATCCACGCGTTGACCATCGGCGGTTTCAGCGCGATGCAGGCATTGTCCAAGCGCAACGACGACCCGGCGGCTGCATCGCGGCCGTACGACGTCGATCGTGACGGCTTCGTCATGGGTGAAGGTGCTGCGGTGATCGTGCTGGAGACCTACGAGCACGCGAAAGCACGCGGCGCGAAGATCTACGCCGAGTTCGCATCCATCGGGATGTCCGCCGACGCACACCACATCACCGCACCCGAACCGGAAGGTTCCGGCGCCAGCCGTGCGATGAACGAGGCTGTACAGCGAGCAGGCCTGTCGCACAAGGATGTTGCGCATATCAACGCGCACGCCACCTCGACTCCGGTCGGTGACATCGCCGAGTCGAACGCGATCCGTCGCACCTTCGGCGACGCGACCGACAACATCGCCGTCACCGCCACCAAGTCGATGACCGGACACCTGCTGGGTGCTGCCGGCGCACTCGAAGGACTGCTGACTGTCCTGTCGGTGCACCACCGCCTGGTTCCGGCCACGATCAACGTCGACAACCAGGACCCCGAGATCGTCCTCGATGTCGTCAAGGGTGAGCATCGCAAGCTTCCGGACGGCGACATCGCTGCCCTCAACAACTCGTTCGGATTCGGCGGTCACAACGTCGCCATGATGGTGAAGAGCCTCTGATGGCACGTCAGCCCAACGAAGCGTCCGCCGCCGCGTCCGCCTCGGCCAAGCCGAAAGTCGACCGGGAGAACGATCCCCGTAACCCGCGCAAGCGTCTGGAGCAGTTCTTCGACGCCGGCACGCTCGAACTGATCACCGACGAGGACACCAGTGGTGTGTTGGTCGGTGTCGGTGACGTGGAGGGTGCGCGCGCCGTGGCTTTCGCCTCTGACGCCACCATCCAGGGTGGCGCGATGGGCGTCGAGGGTTGCAAGGCGATCCTGGTGGCCTACGAGCGTGCGCTGGCCGACGAGGTGCCGGTCGTGGGGTTGTGGCACTCCGGCGGCGCCCGCCTGGCCGAAGGCGTCGTATCGCTGCACGCGGTGGGCGAGGTCTTTGCGATCATGACCCGCGCGTCCGGCAAGATCCCGCAGATCTCGATCGTGATCGGTCCTGCTGCGGGCGGTGCCGCGTACGGTCCCGCGCTCACCGACATCGTGATCCTGGGGCCCGACGGACGCGTGTTCGTCACCGGCCCGGATGTCGTGCGTTCGGTGACGGGCGAGCAGGTGGACGCGCTACGCCTGGGCGGCCCGGAGCCGCACGGACGTCGTTCCGGTGTCGTCCACGTCGTCACCGACTCGACCGAGGAGGCGTACGAGCGTGGCCGCCAGCTCGTGGATCTGCTTGCCGCACAGGGCGAGATGGACGTGGACAGCGTGGAGGACCGCGACCTCGCTGCCACGCTGCCTGAGTCTGTGAAGCGTGCGTACGACGTTCATCCGCTGATTGCGGACCTGCTGGACGAGGGTGCCGATTCCCTCGAGTTGCATCCGCGTTGGGCACCGAACATCGTGACGACCCTCGGCCGCCTCGGCGGTCGGACCGTCGGTGTCATCGCGAACAACCCGATGCGCTTGGGCGGGTGCCTCGACTCCTCCTCGGCGGAGAAGGCGGCCCGGTTCGTGCGGATGTGCGACGCGTTCGGCGTGCCGCTGGTCGTGCTGGTCGACGTGCCCGGCTACCTGCCCGGCGTCGGCCAGGAATGGGATGGCGTCGTGCGCCGCGGAGCCAAGCTGCTGCATGCGTTCGCCGAAGCCGTGGTGCCTCGGGTGACGCTGGTGACCCGCAAGACCTACGGCGGCGCGTACATCGCGATGAACTCCCGATCGCTCGGTGCGACAAGGGTTTTCGCCTGGCCCGACGCCGAGATCGCGGTCATGGGCCACGTCGCCGCAGTACGCATCCTGCACCGCCGCCGACTGGCGGAGGTCGACGAGGCCGAGCGCCCCGTCGTCGAGAACCAGTTGGCCGACGAGCACGCCAAGCTCGCCGGCGGGCTCCCCCGAGCGATGGAGATCGGCGTGATCGACGAGGCGGTCGAGCCGTCCGCGACCAGGTCTGCGCTGGCTGCGGCCATCGCGTCCGCACCGGCCCGGCGGGGGCAACACGGCAACATCCCGCTCTGAGTCATTGCACACAGAAGCCCTGCACCGGATCTCGGTGCAGGGCTTCTGTTTTCACGCTCAGCTCACGCGGTGCAGCCAGCGGACGGTCGCGCCGTCACCGGCGTACCGGAAGGGTTCGAGCTCTTGGTCCCATGCGACTCCCAGGAGTTCGGCCATCTCGGCACGGAACTGGTCGGGGTCGCCCTTGCTCGCGGCGAGCGCAGAGCGCAGCCGGTCCTCATTGACGACGGCGTCGCCGTTGGCCGAGGTCCAGGTGTGGTGGATGCCGAGGGCCGGGGTGTGAGACCAGCGCGAGCCGTCACAGCCGGGGCTGGGTTCCTCGGTGATCTCGAAACGTACGTGCTCCGAGCCGCGCAGAGCACTGGCGAGTTTGGCGCCGGTACCGGGTTCCCCCATCCAGGACAACTCGGTGCGGACGAGGCCGGGCGCCATCGGCTGGCCGGTCCAGTCGATGCGGACGGCAGAACCGAGGACGTTCTCCAACGCCCAACTGATGTGTGGGCACAACGCAGTCGGAGTCGAGTGAATGAACACGACTCCGCGCGTGACACGCGAATTCACCGCAGACATCCGGGCCTCCTAGCTGTGCGAGGGACGTCTTCCCCAACGGCCTCGCAGTGGCCCATGTCAACGGCAGTGAAGTTGTTGTGGACATTGTGCCCCAAATTCGTAACTTCCGCACCATCGGTCACAGCCGATGACCTTAACGGCGCTCAGCTCGACGCCCGATCCGGCGCGCCGACGTCAGCGTCGTTTGGCGAGCGAGGCGATGGCGGTGCCGAACACCACCAACCCCGCAATCCCGCAGAACGTGAGTCCGGCCCCGGCATCGAGCGGACTCGGTTCGTCGTCCGTGCCGGTCACGTATCCCATCATCGCCGCCCACAACAGTCCACCCAGCAGGCACACGAACAGCGCGACGATGCCCCACGCCAGATGTCCCTTGCCGAGTGCTTGCGGCAAGCCCAGCATCAGCAGAACGACCGTGACGCCGAGTAGTACCTCTGCCAGCCCTGCGGACGCCGGCTCGACGTTGTAGTTGAGCTCGGCCCATTCGAGATTGAATGCGTTCCAGCTCTGCCCGTTCATCGACGCCCACGGCATGAACAGGCTGGCGAGGATCACCACACACATGATGATCCAGGTCCAGCCGATTCCCTTGGCCGTGCCGTCGGCCGGGCGCTCCCGGTTGATCGGTGGAGCGAATCCGTACGCCGGTTGCCCGTACGGTGCGCCGTACCCGTGGCTCGCAACGGCCGAGCCGCCGTGCATTCTCGGATCCGATGACGGGCGGTAGGTCTGCGCCGCAGACGGCGGCATGGACGACGGCATGGACGACGGCATGGACGGCGGTCCGGCGTACGGCGCATGGGTCGGCTGCACCGGAAACCGGCCGGGCGTCGAACTGAGGCCACCCCGCAGTGCGCGGGCGTACTCCCCCACCCCGTGTGGACGCTGGTAGGCGCCCTTGGCGAGACCGTGCATGACCGCGTCCCGGACTCCGGACGGGACGTGCGCAGGCAACTGCGGCGGCGATTCGTTGATGTGCTTCATCGCCAGTGTCACAGCCGAATCGGCCTGGAACGGTCGACCGCCGGTGAGGGCCTCGTACGTGACGACCGCGAGCGCGTACAGGTCGGCCTGGCCGTCGACGTCGTGTCCGAGCGCCGCCTCCGGCGCGAGGTACTGCGCGGTGCCGAGCACCTCTCCGGTGCGGGTCATCTTCGCCTCGCCGAGTGCGCGGGCGATGCCGAAGTCGGTGAGTTTCACCGTGCCCTTCTCGGTGACCAGGATGTTGGCCGGCTTCACATCACGGTGGACCACACCTGCCTCGTGCGCCGCCTCGAGCCCTGCGGCTGCCTGGCCGACGAGTGACACGACCTGCTCGGGCGGTAGTCCACCTCGGCGATCGATGAGGTCTGCGAGGGATGTACCGCGGACGTACTCCATGACCAGGTAGTCGGTGCCGGCGTCACGTCCGAAGTCGTGCACTTGCGCGATGTTGGGGTGGCTCAGCCGAGCGGCGGTGCGGGCTTCGTGATGGAAGCGCCGTGCGAACTCGGGGTCTTCGGCAAGCTCGCGTCTGATGACCTTCACCGCGACCGTGCGATCGAGCACGGCGTCGTGCGCCACCCAGACCTCGCCCATGCCACCGCCGGCGATCCGCGAACGCAACTCGTACCGTCCGCCGAGCGTCTCCCCCGGTCTCACGATCGCGCCTCCCCGTCGTGGCTGTCTTTGTGCCCAAGCATGCACCACGCGGGCGTGCCTACCCGGCGGCACGCTGAGACCGCAAACCGATTGAGCTCCTCCGTTGCGAGCTGTGCTCGACGCCCCGACCCGACGCCGCCTGACCTGGGATCCACCGCACGGCACCGGCTGACGTCCGCCGTCGGCGCTCCCGTACCCTCGTCTACCGGTCAGGTTCTCGTCGGCTCATCAACGCACCGGCTGTCCCGAGGTGGACGGAGGATCTGACCGGCCCGGATCTCCGGGCGCGGGGCGGTAGCTCAGCCGGTCAGAGCAGCGGACTCATAATCCGTCGGTCCTGGGTTCAAGCCCCAGTCGCCCTACAGCGTTTCCGCAGGTAGCAGGCTTGCGAACCGGAAAGTGCCCCTCCATTGGCCCTCCGGCGTTTCGAGGGCTCAACGGCTGTCGGTGCCCGCTGACACACTTGGCCTTATGTCTGAAGATCGAACTCCGGTATGGGGACGCGAGGCGTTTCACTGTCCCTCCTGCGGGGTATACGCTGCCCAGCACTGGGCCGAGGTTGCCCTGTACTACCACCACTCGCTCCCGAGCACGCGGGTCGACGGCCTGTCCGGCGCTACCTGCGCGTCATGCGACGAGACGAGTCTGTGGAAGCGCGATCAATCCATCTATCCGCTGCCACGCGTCGGCGTGGCGCCCAACGAGGACATGCCCGACGAGGTGAAGGCGATCTACAACGAGGCGCGGGAAGTCGCGCCAATCAGCCGTAAGAGTGCGGCGGGATTGTTACGACTGGCGTTGCAGATGCTCGTCGACGAACTGGTGCCGGGACGGCAGAACATCGTCACAAAGATCGGCAAGCTGGTCAGCCAGGGCCTCGATCCGCGAGTCCAGCGAGCGATGGACACCTTGCGGGTGGTTGGTAACGAGTCGGTGCATCCTGGCCAGATCGACCTCGACGCGGATGCCGACCTCACGGCGGCGTTGTTCGGCCTCTTGAACATCATCGTTGAACAGGTCATCACGCGCCCCAACCACATCGACGCGTTGTACGCGAAGCTCCCCGAGACGAAGCGCGAAGCCATCGAACGACGTGACGGGCCGGTCGCAAGCATCGAGCCACCTGCCTCCGCGTCATAGAGGCGTCGCGCGTTGGGTCAGATTCTCTGTAGCGTCCGCTGCGGACGAGCCAACAACTCCATGTCGGCTGCGCGGTCACCTTCGAGGATGTGGGCGTAGATCTTCAACAACACGTCCAGCGAGTGCCCGAGGTATTCGGCCACCCGGTACGGCTCGATCTCGGCACGGAGCATCAGGCTCCCGGCGGTGTGCCGGAGGTCGTGCAGGCGCATCGTCTGGGGCAGGTTCGCGGCTTTGAGCGCGGGCTTGAAATGCCTGCGGTAGAACGCATCCCGTTCCCACGGCTGGTCGTAGGTGATGCGACCCTTGGCCCCGGTGGAGCGGTCTTGCCCGCCCATCACCCGACCAGGGAACAGCGGCGCGTCGGCGTCGCCTGAGCGCGGGTGCTGGGCGAGGTACACGCGCAGGTCCCCCACCAGCCAAGCAGGCAGCCCGACGACGCGCGCTTTGCCGGCTCTTCGCCGTTGAGCGTGGGTCATAGGTTGAGTCCGCCGCCGATGAGGAGCATGCGGAGGCGGTAGTTGTCGCGGTTGCGGAAGCCGCGGGCGAGACGGCGGTGCAGTTCGATGAGACCGTTCATGGCTTCGCTGCCGCCGTTGCTCGCACCACCGGTGTCGAAGTAGCCGAAGAACTCGGTGCGCCACTGGTCCAGTGCCGACTGACGGAGGCCAATTCTCCTCAGAGACAGCAGTATTGACGCCACTCGCAGGCTACTTCGTCGCAGAGTCCGCCTTCGCGAGTTCCGCCGCAACCTTGGCGCCCTTGCGCACATTGCAGATCCAGTGAGCAAGCTGGGTGTTGGCTCGTGAGTGTTCGCCGTTCGCAATTAACGGGGTGACGTGATCCAAGCTGGGCGACATCAGATCGGGCCAACGCAGCGACCGATCCACGGCCTCGCCGCACAGTCCACAGACCCAGCCGTCCCGCTCGTACACCTCGCGCGGATCGAATCGTTCAGCTGTCGCAGCCAGCTCCCGCATTCGTCGAAGATGACGTGCCGTGGAAGACGACTCCCGCTTTCTGCGTTCGCTCAATGCCGTACGCTCCGGCGTCCACCAAACCGGCTTGTAAGGCGAGTCCGTCGGCGCTGCGACTATCGCCTCCCAGGTGTACTCGCGACCGTTGTCCGTGCACGCTGAGACGATCTCACAGTGCCACCGGCATCGCACGCCACCGGCAAGGAAGGTGTCGTCGTAGGTGAGGCCACCGTCCGGACTGCAGTAGAGCAGCGAGACGGCGGTGAGATTCCCGTCAGAGTCCGCTCCCCACAGCGCCTGCTGACCACTCTCGCGCTCTATCGCCACCATCACATGTTCTGGCCACCAATTCGGCCACGTTGGCTCCTGATCACGGTGGAGCAAGGCGTATTCAACGACGATGCCGTACCGCTCGACCACATCGCCGGGCACAACTCCGAAGCCCTCCCACTCGAAGGGAGGTACAGACCCTTCGTTGGTCACGAACGGGCGCGGTCCAGTGGTTCGCGGATTGGGAAGCCTCTGCGGGCTTCCAGCCGCGCGGCCGTGGAGATCTGTTAGCACGCCCGCGCGCATTCGCCGGTTGAACTGGCGGCTGAGGTTCCCGTTGCACCTGGCGCTGCAGACATGGCGGTCGCGGTGCGTCCAATGGGCATTGGATGGCACAGGCTCCCCGCACTTCACGCAAGGCTCGCCAGTCGCGCGGCCTTCGGGATGAAGCAGGAGCATGTCGCGCCAATCCCAGTATCCGTGCTCGTCAGCCATGACCGTTACGGCTGAGCCTTCTTGACGGCTTCATCTTTGCCTGGACGAACGACGCTCACCTTGAACATATCCCCGCTGTCCACCGCGTAAAACACGGTGGCAGCGCCATCCTGGAACTGCTGCGGCGAAAGCTCCACCCCCGGCTGGGTGCCAGGTGTGATCCTGACGGCTGCCTGTGCAGCAACCGGAACCTCATAGACATAGGAGCTGAAGACCGCATTTTCGACACAGCCCTGCTTCGGCTCAACCGTTATCGAGTAACCGGCTCCATCCACTTTCAGCGGAGTGAACTTGGTGCCAGGGAACTCCGGTAGTCGCGAGCATGAGAGTGCAGTTGCCAGGTAGACCGTTTGGACACGAGCTGGCACAGACTGACTCGCGGCGGGCGACTGTTCCGCCTCGGAACCTCCGCCCGAGCACCCTGCGGTCACTGCCATTAGCACGAACACCCCACCGAACCTTCTGAATGCCCCCATGGCTCGGAAGCTAGCAGGGCTGTCCGTCTCCCGCGAGCTATTCCCCGGATTCCACGCCGTAGTCCATGCCCACTTCAGAGGCGCTGTCCGAGTGACGCCTGCCAAGTTCACTCGTCCACGTGACGTGATAGCGCAAGACGCCGCTCGGCAGCCGCGGGTAGAAGCCCGCCACGTTCGGAAGCTGCAATCCGTAATTGCCCTGCGGCGTCCGGGCACGTGCCTGTGCTCGCAGGCGCTCCTCTAGCTCTGTGATCACTTCGCCAGCCTCCTGGCGAGCGTCAACCGCAATGAAGCCTCCAGCCTCCACCTGTGGACGCTGAATCCGGATGCCGCGGCCGCCCACGGTGATGTCCAGCAAGACGGAGTGCGCCGTGTCGTTGCCCCGGTTATGTAGCCGATAATCGCCAGGGCCGCTCCAGTCACCCTCCCACCGGACGTAATGATCCTCGTTCTGCTGGTCAAGGGCCTTTTGGGCAATGCCGTTCGCACGACCAGCCCGGAGCCATGCACCGACCGCTGCGAGCGCACCAACAATGCTCGCCCCGAGGCCCACCCACTGCATCACCTCCACCACCGACATGCGCTGACACTAGTTGCGGCGACTTCAACCCATCTGCATTGACGAGCGTTCACCGGCGGATTGCGCTCACCCATTGAGAAGGGAAAGTGGCCCTCCGTTGGCCCTCCTGCGGTCGTCATCCACGGGCAACCATCCTCGACCAGACAAGACCGAAAACGTGCGCTGACCAGGACTTATGCAATCCGATGGCAACCAGCGTCGACCGAACGAGACCACCGGAAATCGGCAGACTCGCCGTTCTCATAATCCGTCGGTCCTGGGTTCAAGCCCCAGCCGCCCTACAGACATCGCATTGCGACGTTTGGTACCTGCCGTGCGGTCTCCGGTTGATGCAAGCAGTTCGACCAGGCCCGGATCTTCGTGCGCACCGATGAGGCGACCTGGATCAAGGCAGGCATCGAACACAGCGACGGGACGAACTGCGTCGGCGCCGTCGTCACTGGCAACGTGTCCGACTGGTCGCTCGCACGGGTCCCCGACTGGGATGGCCGAGAGGTGACCATCCGCGCCAGTCGATCCGGCGATGCACTCACCGTGCGTGCACGCGCCGACGACGAACGCTGGCAACTCGTCCGCGTCGCCCCACTGGATCCTCAAGCGGTGCTGTCGGCCGGACCGTACTGCTGCGCGCCTTCGCGGGAGGGCTTCACGGTTCAGTTCACCTCGTGCAGGGTCACTGCCGCGGACGCCAGCCTGCACCCGGAGCACTGAGAACCACCGTCTGGTGACTCATCGCACTGTCCGTACCTGCCTGGCGGAAGCCTCGAGCCGTGGGGTCGACGAACACGTCGCTGCCCTAAGCGGCGATGTTGCCGTCTTCGTCGACCCAGAGTGCGCCGCCATCGACCCAGTCTCGGAACTGTTGCCAGGCTTGATCGTCTCCTGGCGGCGGTGGACCGAACCAGGGTCGCTGATCCTGTTGGGCCACAACCGAATCGGCTTGTAGGTCAGGGGGCGGGTGTTGTTCCCGCCATTCGTTCAAGCGACGGTCGTAGGAGCCGGCGGTGTAATCCCACACCACCTGTCCGTCGATGAGACGGCCGGCGAGCCGGTCTCGATGCACGACCGTGTGGTGACCGCCGCACAGCAGGGCTGAGTTGTCCAGGCTGGTCGGGCCACCGTCGGCCCAGTGGATCAAGTGGTGACCGTCGCACCAGAACGCCGGCGCGGTACAGCCGCCGAAGGTGCACTGCTGATCACGTACCCACAAGGCCTTCAACATCTCGCGCGTGATGTATCGCTGCGAACGGCCCGCGTCCAGAATCCGCCCGAACGCGTCCCGCACCAACGGCATCACGTGACCGTCGCACGCCAGCTTGCGGACGGTCTCCGACCCGAGCAACATCCCGGCATCAACGCCGCCGAGCACCCGCCCGGCGCCACGGCCGTCGCGCAACCGCTCCTCGTCCACCACGACGACCACAGTGGACTTCGTCGAGGATCCCGGGAGCACCGCCGACGACAACCCACGACGCAGAGCCTCGATCAAGGCCTGACCGCGACGCTGGGCGAACGTACGCGTGTCCCGTTCACCATCCGGACCAGGGACCGGTTTGCTCAGCGGCCCTATCGCCGCTTCGAGGATTGCCCGTGACTCGTTGTCGAGCGCCAGGTCGTACTCGGTGATGCCGTCGTTCTCCACACCTCGGCTGAGTTCCACCCGGGTCCGACGCTTGTCCTGATCCCGCTGGAACTCCCGCGACCCGAACCTGGACAACAGTTCCGGGCGCACCATCTTCACGCCGTCCGGACCGTGTCGGCGCCCCATAATCAACAGAGCTTCGGTGACCGACTCCATCGCACCGGGGATGACCTCGGCCCGCAGCTTCTCCATCTCGCGCAGGATCGTCGCGCCCGTCCTGGCAGAGAACTCCGCATCGATCACCGCTTTACCGACGCGCTGCCGATCCCCTCGAGTGTTCGCGGCCAGGGCACACGCCGCCACGTCCGCTGCACCACCCTCGGCAGTCGTCGGTGCGTGTTCCCGCACCCACGCCGTCGTCCCCGGTGAGGTCGATGCGACGATCTCACCCCGCGCCGCAGCCTCCGCCGTAGCAGCGACCCGAGCAGCCGCAGCGACCCGCATCAGGTCGTCGAGGTCGCCGACGAACTCGGTCAGCTCCGCACCCGATGCCTGGAAAAGCCACGCCGCGACATCCCTCAGGGCGACCCGGGCATCGCCGATCGACTCGCGTCGATCCGCGAAACCGGTGACCTGTCCGACCTGCATGAAACCACCCTAGGCGCCACCACCGACAACCTCCTGACCTGCGAAAACGCATCTCCACAGCCAAGCTGCGCCGCGCAGAACATCGTCCGTGACTCGTCCCATTTCGGCGTCCGTCAGCAGTCGCTCGATGCGTCCGGAGTCCAGGTCACGATCGGCGCTCCGTGCTCCACCCCACCCGATCGTCACCGAGCATGAGGACGAATCAGGCTGCGGCTGAGGCTTTTTCGGCATCGCGCAAATGGCTCGGCAGCGCGGTCGGCTCGACCACCGAACGACGCGGCGCCGGGGCGAACTTGGCCGCGATGTGGTTCGGCAGCGACAGGCGGATGACCTTGCCCCACGCCGAGGCGACCTGCTTGTGCAGCGGACCGGTGACGTACTGCAGGCCGTAGCGTTCGCAGATGTCGCGGATCTTCGGCGAGATCTCCTGGTAGCGGTTGCTCGGCAGGTCGGGGAACAGGTGGTGCTCGATCTGGTAGCTGAGGTTGCCGGTCGCGATGTGCATCGCCTTCGAACCGTCGATGTTGGCCGAGCCGATCATCTGGCGCAGGTACCAGTCTCCGCGGGTCTCACCGTCGATGGACGTCTTGGTGAACGTCTCGACACCCTCCGGGAAGTGGCCGCACATGATCACCGAGTGCGTCCACAGGTTGCGGCCGAGGTTGGCGATGTAGTTGGCCAGCAGCGTCCGACGCGCCGAGCCGAGCGGCAGTGCGAGCACCGGGTGGATGACGTAGTCCTTGGTCATCTGCTGGCGGATCTTGTTGAGCACCTTGCGACCGTCGGTCTTGAACCGCTCCTTGTCCTTGCGCCCGGCGAAGTACTTGCCGATCTCGAGGTCGTACGCGGCGATGCCGTATTCGAAGAAGCACGCGTTGATGAAGTTCCAGGCCGGCTGGCCGAGGTAGAACGGCGCCCACTTCTGGTCCTCGTCGACGCGCATGATGCCGTAGCCCAGGTCGTTGTCGCGGCCGAGCACGTTGGTGTAGGTGTGGTGCAGTTCGTTGTGGCTGTGCTTCCACAGGTCCGCGGGCGAGGCGTTGTCCCACTCCCAGGTGGTCGAGTGGATCTTCGGGTCACGCATCCAGTCCCACTGGCCGTGCATCACGTTGTGCCCGATCTCCATGTTCTCCAGGATCTTGGAGACCGTGAGCCCGACGGTGCCGAGCACGAACGCCGGCTTGTACTTGGAGAACAACAGCAACCCGCGCGAGCCGAGCTCGAGCTTGCGCTGGACGTCGATCGTGCGGCGGATGTACGCGGCATCGCTCGCGCCACGCTGGCAGATCACGTCGTCGCGGATCGCGTCCAACTCCTTACCCAGGCACTCGATGTCGTACGCGGTGAGGTGCGCGATCGGGTTGGTTTCCTTCTTCTGCAGCGCAGTCATGAGTTTCTCCTGATCGTTCGTGGACTAGAGGTCGATGTCGCAGCGCCCGGCCGCGGCCGAGATGCAGGTCTGGACGAGCACGCCGTCCCCGGGACTCGCCGTGGTGAGCTCACCGGTGCGCAGGTCGCGGACGGCTCCTTCGCGCAGGGGCAGGACGCAGCCGTAACAGATGCCCATGCGGCAGCCGGACGGCATGAGGATCCCGACGTCCTCGCCCTGGTCGAGGATCGGTCGTGCACCGTCACATTCGAGCTCGCGGTCGAGTCCGGTGAAGTGGACTGTGCCGCCCTCTCCCGGTTCGACGAGCGCGGGACGGAAGCGCTCGGTGTGCAGCTTGTCGGCGAGTTCGGCCGATTCCCAGTGGGATTCGACCATCTCCAGCATTCCTGCCGGGCCGCACGCCCAGGTCTCGCGCTCACGCCAATCGGGCACGAGACGCTCGAGTTCGTCGGTGTCGAGCATGCCGTGGACGTCGGTGTGCCTCTCCTGCAACGAGATTCGGCCTGATGCAGCCAAGTCGCGCAGCTCGGAGGCGAAGATGACGTCCTCGGGACGCGGCGCCGAGTGCAGCAGGACGACGTCGTCCATCTCGTCGACGGCGTGACGCAGGATTCCCATGACAGGGGTGATGCCGCTTCCTCCGGTGAGCAACAGGATCTTGGCCGGAAGCGTCGCAGGGAGCACAAATGTACCGTCAGCCTGCTCCATCTGGACGATCTGACCGACCCTGAGGTGCTCGACCAGATATGTGCTGACCGCTCCACCCGAGATCGCCTTGACAGTGATCGAGATGCAGCCGTCGGTACGCGGACCGGACGTGATCGAGTACGCCCGCCACATCCGGACGCCGTCGATGTCGACTCCGATACGCATGTACTGACCGGGCGTGTGCCCACGCCACCGCTTGCCAGGACGGATCGTGACGGTCAGTGCGTCCTGGGTCTCCGATCGAAGATCCTCCACCCGCCCGCGCAACACAGTGCTGGTGCGCAGTGGGTCGAACAGATCGACGTAGTCCTCGGGAAGCAACGGCGTGGTGACTGCCTTCGCCAATCGGAAAGCGCGCGAACGCCACGGCGAGGGCGCGGCATCGGGCGTCGTGATCGGCATAGGTCCAGCCTGCTTGACGATGAGAGTTAATCTCTTGACCAGGAGACGTGAAAACGTCGCTCTGATTTGTTCGAGTCGAACAAGAACGGACCGAAATGGCTCAGTTCAATCCGCCCCGGCTCCCTGATGAGGCTGTTGCCGGCCTTGCCGACCAGCTCCCTGAGGTCGCCGAACGCTGTGTCGCAGCCATCACGGCCGAGGTTCCGGGGTACGCCGGCGCCCTGAGTGGCGAACCCGGCGAACTCATCGAAGACGCCGTCCAGCAGGCGCTGGCCGGTTTTCTACGGCTGGCCGGCGGTCCACAGGGCAGCGACCCGTCCACCCCGATGCGCCCGGCCCTCGACGGTGCCTATGCCTTGGGTCAGGGCGAGGCACGCAGCGGTCGTTCGATGGACGCTTTGCTCGCCGCGTACCGCGTCGGCGCCAGAGTGTCCTGGCGCGAACTGTCCACTGCAGCAGTCGACGTCGGTATCGATGCTGCGACGATCGCGCGCTTCGCCGAGTTGGTGTTCGCCTACATCGACGGGCTCTCGGCGGCCAGCGTCGCCGGGCACTCCGACGAACTCGCCACCGAGGGACGCGTCCGCGAACGCCGGCGGGAACGACTGGCGGGAGAACTGCTCGCCGGGCGTGAGGAGGAGGTGCTCGTGACGCTCGCCGAACGCGCTGAATGGCCGCCGCCCCTGTCACTGACCGCAGTCCTGTTGCCGGCCGACGCAGCCGCATCCGTGATGTCGACGTTGGGCGCGAACTGCCTTCGGGCAGCGGACGATTTGTCGGACGCCGACCTCGCCGTCCTGCTCGTGCCCGACCTGCACGGTCTCGCACGTCGGCGCTTGCTGAAAACATTGCGCCACACGTCCGCGGTCGTCGGCCCGACCAGACCCTGGACACACGTCACGTCCTCGTGGCAGCGCGCCGTGAAGGCACACGAACTCGGTCTCGCCACCGGACAGACACCGCTCGACACCGAGGACCACCTGGCCGACCTCGTCCTCCAGTCGGACCGGGATGCATTGCAGGACCTGAGGCTTCGTGCGCTCGCTCCGCTGACTGACCTACCGCCGGCCACCGCCGATCGGCTCGGGGAGACGCTGCGTTCCTGGCTGTTGCACCAAGGACGTCGCGACGCCGTCGCAGCCCATCTGCATGTTCACGCTCAGACGGTGCGCTACCGGATGACGCAGATCAGGGAACTGTTCGGTGACCGTCTGGACGATCCGTCAAAGGTCCTGGACATTCTGATCGCGCTCCAGCCGAAGACTGTCGACAACCCCTGATCGAGTAATCCCACCCTGATGAGTCAGCCCGGGGAGGCCATGACAGCCGTTCGTGGTGCTTTGATGAAAACAAGTGCCTGACCGGCACATAGTCGATCAACGGAAGGACATCTCGTGGTTGAGAAGTCGACCTTCACATTGCCCGGTCTGACGAAGAAGAAGTCGGACGAGATCATCAAGATCCTGCAGGTTCGCCTGTCGTCCTACAACGACCTGCACCTCACCCTGAAGCACGCGCACTGGAACGTCGTCGGCGCTCACTTCATCGGCGTCCACGAAATGATCGACCCGCAGGTGGAGCTGGTACGCGGGTACGCCGACGAAGTGGCCGAGCGCATTGCCGCAATGGGCGCCTCCCCCGGCGGCCGCGTCAGCGACATCGAGCGCGACCGCACGTGGGACGACTACGCCATCGAACGTGACACCGTCGGTGCACACTTGGGCGCCCTCGACAAGGTGTACGACGGAGTCATCACCTCCAACCGCAAGGCGATCGAGGAACTCGACGACCTCGACCTCGTCACTCAGGACCTCATCATCGGACAGACCGGCGAACTCGAGAAGTTCCAGTGGTTCATGCGCGCTCACCTCGAGTCGTTCGCCGGAGAGCTCAAGGACGCCGGTACGGCCACCGAGAAGGACGCTGCCGCAAAGACCCGCAAGGTCTGAGCACGGCTGATCACGTCTGAGAACCATCTGAATCACCGGTCGCACTCGCGGCCGTCCACCGCCGACCCGATGAGAGTTCGTTCCGCATGAATGCATACGACGCAGTCGTGGTCGGCGGTGGCCATCATGGCCTAGTCGCCGCCATCGAACTGGCCGACCACGGCCGTCAGGTTCTGTTGTGCGAGAGTCGGCCGGAGGTGGGCGGCGCTGTTGCCGACCGGACGATCGGCGACTTCGTCGTGGACGAGTTCAGTGCCTTCCACCCGCTGGCTGCGGCATCACCCGTCATCCAGGGGCTCGGCCTCGACAAGCACGGGCTGCAGTGGGCGCGCAGCGAGCGGGTCGTCGCCCATCTCGGCCGGCCCGACGACACCTCGGGTGCCTTGCTGCACGCCGATCCCACACACGGCGGCCCGTCTGGACGCGGACGCTCCGGGTGACGGAGCAGCATGGCTCGAACTGGTCGACAGCTTCGCCTCGCTCAAGGAACCGCTGCTCGACGCCCTCCTGCTGTCCTGGCCGCCGGTTCGCCACGCACCGAAACTGGCGAAGGCCGTCGGCGCGACGAATCTGCTCGACTTCGTCCGCTTCGCGCTGCTACCCGTCGAGCAACTGTCCGTCGAACGATTCCGTGGTCGAGCGGCGCGAGATCTGCTGTCCGGCAACGCGATGCACGCCGACATCCCACCTGAAGCGCCCGGCAGTGGCGTGTACGGCTGGATCATGACGATGCTCGCCCAGGACGTCGGTTTCCCGACCCCGGTCGGGGGCGCCGGCGCCCTGGCCCGCTCACTGCGTTCCCGTGCTGAAGCCGCCGGCGTCGAGATCAGAACCGGTACGCCTGTCGTCCGGATCAGAGCCGAGCACGCACGCGCCTCCGGCGTCGACCTCGCGTCCGGAGAGTTCATCAAGGCACCGGTCGTCATCGCCGACACCAGCGCACCGATGCTGTACGGCACGTTGCTCGAGGACGTACCGGCCGGACTCCGGGCACGGATGGAGCGCTTCACCTGGGATCTGCCCACCATCAAGATCAACCTCGGTCTGTCGGGTGCGATGCCGTGGACCGCGGAAGCCGGGCGGTCAACCTCGGTGGTCCACGTCGGCGGTAGTCATCGCGACCTCGTGCGCTGGAGTGCCGATCTGGGCTCCGGACGCATCCCTGAGCACCCGTTCGCCCTGGTCGGACAGATGACGTCGACCGATCCACTGCGCTCCCCCGCCGGCACCGAGTCGATGTGGGTATACAGCCACCTCCCGCGCGGCATCACCGACGACGACGGCACCGAACACTTGATCCGCAACTGCGAGCGCATGCTCGAGGAGTTCGCGCCGGGGTGGCGTGATCTGGTGGTCGAACGCTGGGACCAGACACCGCGATCGCTACAGGACTCGAACGCCAACCTGGGTGAGGGTGCAGTGGGCGGAGGCACCATGCAGTTGTTCCAGCAGGCGTTCTGGCGACCCGCCACCGGACTGGGTGGACCCCGCACATTTTTGCCCGGGCTCTACCTCGGCAGCGCCGCGATCCATCCCGGCGGCGGCGTGCACGGCGGGGCCGGCCACATGGCGGCACGCGCCGCGTTGGCCGACAGCGCTCTCGCCGGCAAAGTTCGAGGCGCACTCGAACGCCGTGTGCGCCGCTCCATCGACACCACCCTGCCCCGATTCTGAACCCCCCGCTAAACCACGCTGAACCACGCTGAACCACAGGAGACTCCATGCGCACCATCTCGGTCGAACACACCACGCCCGCTTCGCCGGAAGCCGTCTGGTCGGTGCTCGCCGACGGGTGGGCCTATCCGTCGTGGGTGGTGGGAGCCTCGCGCATGCGCGTCGTGGAGGCCGGATTCCCTTCACCCGGAACAAAATTGCATCACAGTGTCGGCAACTGGCCGTTGCTGCTGGATGACGAGACCGCGGTACGGGACTGCGAACCGGGCAAGTCCTTGCGGCTGGAGGCGAAGACCCGTCCGTTCGGCACCGCCATCGTCGCCATCCGCCTCATCGCCACTCCGGACGGTGGCACCGTGATCAGCATGGAGGAGGACGCGGTCTCCGGGCCGCTCGCGCACACGCCCAAGCCCGCACGGCAGGTGGGCATCGCCGCTCGCAACAGGGAGACTCTGCGCCGCCTGGCTCTACTGGCCGAACGCGCCGACCAGGTCTGAACCGAACACGGCACCAGCGGGCTCTTGCGACTACCGGCGCCGGCCGAAAGCCCGCTGCTTGGGCAGGAGGTCGTCCTGGCGACCCGCGGTGCTGTTCACCGACGCCGGCTCGCCATCGGCATGGCCCTGCAGCAAACAGCAAGCAGCTTCGTGAACGTCAACGACTCGATCTGCCCCACCGAGAACTGTCCCCCGGTGATCGGGAACGTGCTGGTCTATCGCGACGACAAGCACGTGTCCAAGCTGTTCGCCGACTCGATGCTTCCGATCGTGCGGGCACGGCTGGTGCCCCATCTGGCCGCCGCAGCGAACACTCGCCAGTCCCTGCACCACATGCGTTCGGCCCCGCCCACCACGACGGTGAACGGGGCCGAATGTCGGCCTCAGTGACGTCCCGGCTTGCCCGGTCGCCCCTGCTTGCCCGGCTTGCCCGCCTTGTCACGGAACACCTGGATCACCGACGGACGCGGCTGACCGGTGCCGTCGTACGGGAACAGGCTTGCGGGCGCCGACGGGCTCGCCCCGTCGACCTCACCCGGGTGCTGAACCGCGCAGAACACCGTCTTGTCGTCGACGATCAGCGGGCCCGCCGACTCCGCACCGTGAGGCACGGTGTGGAACTGCTTGAGGTGACCAGCGTCGGCACCGTCGAGCGGCATCATGAAGAACGCGTCCGCGTTGCCCAGAGCGTTGCCGTCGGTCGAGATCCACAGGTTGCCCTCGGAATCGAAGGCCACGTTGTCCGGGCACGAGATCGGGCTGACCTCGCTCTTGTCGAACCCGTCGAAGTACGTGGTCGGGTCCTCCGGGTCACCGCAGATCAGCACGAGCTTCCAGGTGAACGTCGTACCGGTGTGGTCGCCGCGGTCCTCGACCAGCTCCAGCACCTGACCGTGCTTGTTGCTCGGACGCGGGTTGGCCTCGTCGACCTCGGCGGCGGTGCGCTTGGAGTTGTTGGTCAGCGCGACGTAGACCTTGCCGGTGACCGGGCTGGGCTCGACGTCCTCGGGGCGGTCCATCTTGGTCGCGCCGGCCTTGTCGGCGGCCAGACGCGTCCAGACCAGGACCTCCTCGACCGACATGCCGGCGATCTTCGACTTGCCGCCGACCACCAGCGGCAGCCAGGTGCCGGTGCCATCGCAGACGCCGTCCTGCTGACCGTCGCCGGTGAACTTGGCGACGTAGAGGTCGCCCTCCTCCAACAGCGTCATGTTGTGGCGACGGTCGCCCTCGCGGTACTTGCGCTTGGAGACGAACTTGTACAAGTAGTCGTAGCGCTCGTCGTCACCGGTGTAGGCGACCACGTGTCCGTTCCGCGCGATCTGGACGTTGGCGCCTTCGTGCTTGAGGCGGCCGAGGGCCGTGTGCTTGCGCGGGGTGGACGTCGGGTCGGTCGGGTCGATCTCGACGACGTAGCCGAATCGGTTGACCTCGTTGGGCTCCATCGAGGTGTCGAAGCGCGGGTCCACGGAGTCCCAGTTGCGGCCCTTGCTGCCGGTGATGCCATACCGCTTGTACGCGGCTTCCTGCCCGGCCGGCGCGGACGCCGTTTTGAAGTAGCCGTTGAAGTTCTCCTCGCCGGAAAGGACGGTGCCCCACGGAGTGGTGCCACCGGCGCAGTTGGCGAACGTGCCGTACACACGGCGGCCGCTCGGGTCGGCCTTGGTGCGCAGCAGCTTGGATCCGGCAGCAGCGCCGGTGATCGCAAACTCGGTGTTCGGGGTGATGCGGCGGTTCTTACGAGCGCCCATCTTGGCTTCCCACTCGCGTCCCTTACGGGCGACCTCGACCACGGACATGCCGTGCGCGGCCATCGCGATCTTGATCTGCTCCTTGGTCATCGAGGAGTAGCCGGTGAATCCCCGGAACATCAATTCGTCGTTGGTGTACTCGTTGTTGACCACCAGCAACCCGCGACCCGAGCGCCCGTGCCGGACCAGGCCGACGTAATCGCAGTTGTAGCCGAACTGCTTCTCCTGAGCGGCCGCCGTCTGGTTGTCGAAGTCGAACTCCGGCGCGCCGGCGATGATCGGGTCGCCCCATTTGACCAACGGCTTCCAGGTGAATCCCTCAGGGGTGACGACCTTGTCGGTCTCGAACGGGATCGGCGGCGTCGACTCGAACTCGTAGACCTTGTGACCGAGGGCGTGACCGCGTCCTTCACCGGCGGCAGCGGGACCCGCGACGGCTACGGCGGCGCCGGCCACGGCGGTGGTGGCACCGACGGCCTTGAGGAAGGTACGGCGGGAGGTGCCGGCGACGATATCGCCGAAGTACTCGTTGTCGCTCTCGTTGGCGACGGGCTGGAAGCAGCTGTCGGCGCAACGGTAGTGACAGGTCATCAGCGACCGGCTGCCGTTGTGGGGGCGATCGGTGGCAAGCGGGATCAGGCGCCGGTGTTCAGGCTGTGCAGGGGTCAAGGTTCACACCTTCCAGGCGGATCGTTCGATGCGTCCGCGGCGGGGTGCACGGACGCGTGGCCGCCGCGAGGACGGGCCGCCTCCCGACGCTATGAGCGGGTGCCACCGACGGGGTGACGCTCGGGTGAACGAACGATGATGGTTCGGTCAAGGAATGGCAAGAGCGCCCGGGCTCAGGCGGGATCGCGCCGCTGTCAGGATGGAACGGTGAACTCGTTCGAAACACTCGCCGCTCGTCTCACTGTTCCGATCATCGCTGCCCCGATGGCCGGTGGGCCCTCCACGCCGGCTCTCGTCGCTGCTGTTGCCGATGCGGGAGGTTCCGGGTTCCTGGCTGCCGGGTACCGCACCGCGCAGGAGATGAGTGCGCAGATCGCCGAGGTGCGGTCGCTGACCGAGCGCCCGTTCGGCGTCAACCTCTTCGTGCCGAACGAGGACCCGGTGGACGATGCGGCACTGGAGGTCTACCGCCGCTCCTTGCTGCCCACGGCGTCCGAATTCGAACTCGACGAGCTCCCGTCCCACAAAGCTGAGACGGAGGACTGGGACGCGAAACTTGCTGCGCTGCAGGAAAATCCGGTGCCGATGGTCTCGTTCACGTTCGGCCTCCCCGACGCGGACGTGGTCGGCGCCTTGCAAGCCGTGGGCACCTGCGTCCTGGCCACGGTCACGTCCTTGTCGGAGGCTCGTGCTGCCGAGCAACTCGGGTACGACGGGCTGGTCGTGCAGGGTCCGGACGCCGGCGGCCACCGGGGCACTCACCACACGTCGACCGAACCCGACCGGACGCCGCTACTGTCGCTGCTCGCGCACATCGTCCAGTCCGTCGACCTGCCGATCATCGCCGCGGGTGGCCTGTCGGCCGGCTCATCCATCGCCGACGCCCTGGCTTTCGCGGACGCCGTCCAACTCGGGACCGCCTTCCTGGACGCCGACGAGGCCGGCACGTCCGCCATTCACCGCGCCGCGCTGCGCGACCCGCGTTTCACCGAGACGGCGGTGACGCGCTGCTTCACCGGGCGCTTCGCCCGCGGTTTGCGCAACGATTTCATCGACCGCTTCGATCACGACGCGCCGGCGGCCTATCCCGCGGTTCACCAGGTCACCCAGCCGTTGCGGAAAGCGGCAACGGCAGCCAACGATCCGCGGTTCGTCCACCTGTGGGCCGGCACCGGGTGGCGCGACCTGCCGAGCGGCGGTGGCGCGCAGATCACGAACGACCTGTGGCGAGCTGCGCAGGAACAGATGCACGATGCGTAGGCACGAAGAAGCCCCGACCAGCGAACTGGTCGGGGCTTGTGCGCTCCCCCGGTTGGACTCGAACCAACAACCTGCCGGTTAACAGCCGGCTGCTCTGCCAATTGAGCTACAGGGGAATGTGTCCCTGGTGGGCGCGCGACGAAACTGTAGCAAATCGGGCGCCCAACCACCGAATCGAGTCAGGCACCGATTCAGCTGCGCTCCGGTGGGAGTCCTACCTGGTCGCGCAAGTGCGCGATGAACTGCTCGACGGCCTGTGCGACGGCGGGATCGGACGGTGCGGTTCGGCGTCCGAGGACGACCTGCTCGAACAATTCCCCCGTGCGCAGATCCTTGCGAATCACCACTCGTCCGGACTGTCCCGGACCGGTCGTCGGCAAGGCCGCGGACAGCACGACGGACGCCTGCACGCGTTCGTGGAAGACCTCGGGCAGGCGGGTGTCGGTGTCCTTGAAGGTGAACTGGACACCTTTGCTGCGATCGATCCAGGTGATGGTCAACGTCCAGGTGTCCGGGCTCCATTGACCGGTGTCGACGCAAGACCAGGGCTTGCGCCAAAGCACCTCCGTGTCACGGACGACCGCAAGTTCGGCGGTGCACGCCGCGACGGTGTGGCCGGTGTTGTCGTCGACGGCATACGCCAGCACCTTGTGTCCGCGCGGCAGGTCGAGCGCATCGGTCAGATCGGCGGGAGCTTTGGGGTCGCGCCCGAACATGCGCATCAGGTTCTCCTCGGTCGTTGCATGTGGTCGATGGGTCACTCGGTGGCCATGCGCGCGTGTGCGGCCTGCAACTGCAGCAGGCGCGCTGACAACTGCCGGGCCATCTCGGCGTCGCCGGAGTGTTGACGTAGTTGAGCCATCACGTCGTCGATCCGGCGCCGCATCGCCGCATCGCGCACGCGGGCGATCAGCGAAGCGGCAAACCGCGGTTCGGGCAGCCCGGTGTTGCGGTCGATGCGGGTGGGCAGTTCGGTGACCGAGAGTCGCGCCACGTAGCCGCCGATCTCCTCGGGGGCGGCGGCTCGCACCGCATCACTCCACGCCCGCAGCGACTTCGTCGACGGGTCGCCGACCTGCATCACCGCTTCGAAGATCTTGCCGTGCGCCGGCGCGAGGAAGTCGTCGACGGACAGTTCCATCAGCTGCGGGCCGGGCACCGCCGACGGGAACTGGAGCATGCACGAGAGCAACTGCATCTCCGCGACAACGAGCGGGTTCCTGAAGTCGGGCAACGCGATGCCCGGCGTCTCCTGCTCGGGCTCGGGCTCGGGTTTACGGGCCGGACGTTCGTCGACCTTGATCGCGGAGGCCTTGTGCACCTCGAGTTCGAGCTGGTCGAGCGGCACACCGATCCATCCGGCGACCTCTCGGGTGTACGCCGGACGCATAGCGGAGTCGCGAATTCCCTTGATGATCGGGGCAACTGCACGCATTCCGCGGACGCGGCCCTCGACGCTGCCGAGGTCGAACCGGTCGAGCGTCGTGCGCACCGCGAACTCGAACATGGGGATCGCCGACTCGATCAGCGACTCCACTCCCGGCGTGCCTTCGGCCAGTCGAAGCTCACACGGGTCCATGCCGTCGGGGGCGACGGACACGTACGACTGCGCAGCCCACTGCTGGTCCATGTCGAAGGCCTTCATCGCCGCCTTCTGCCCGGCGGCATCGCCGTCGAAAGTGAACACCACACGTCCGGGCGCCTGTCCCGCTTCGTCGCGGATCAGCCGGCGGATCGACTTGATGTGGTCGGTACCGAACGCGGTGCCGCAGGTGGCCACGGCATGCGGCACCCCGGCAAGGTGACAGGCCATCACGTCGGTGTAGCCCTCGACGATCACGGCTCGACGGTCCGACGAGATCGACTTCTTGGCCAGGTCGAGACCGTAGAGGACGTGGGTCTTCTTGTAGATCGGCGTCTCGGAGGTGTTGAGGTATTTGGCCTCGATGCGGTCGTCGTCGAAGATCCGTCGCGCGCCGAACCCGATCGTGTCCCCGGTGATGTCGCGGATCGGCCAGACCAGGCGTCCGCGGAACCGGTCGTACAAGCCCCGTCGACCCTGCCCGACCAGCCCGGCAGTGACGATCTCCTCAGCGGTGAAACCCTTGCGGCGCAGGAGATCTGCGAGCGCCTCGCCGCTTCGCGGTGCGTAGCCGACCCCAAACGGTTTGCACTGCGCGCTGTTGAAGTCGCGGGCGCGTAGGAAGTCGCGGGCGGTTCGTGCCTCGCCCGACGAGATGAGCGACTCCTGGTAGAACTCGTCCGCAACCCGGTGCGCCTCGAGCAGCCGGGTCCGTCGGCCGATGGATTCCGGACGTGGCCCGACGCCCTGCTCGTAGTGCAGTTCGACGCTGTATTTCGCGGCCAGCCGCTCGACGGTCTCGGCGAAGGTGAGGTGCTCGACCTCCATCACGAAGTTGATGACGTCGCCGCCCTTGCCGCAGCCGAAGCAGTTGTAAGCGCCGACGGCCGGCCGGACGTAGAACGACGGGGTCTTCTCGTCGTGGAACGGGCACAGGCCCTTCAGCGAGCCGGGACCGGAACGGCGCAGCGTGACGTGTTCGCCGACGACCTCGTCGATCGCCGCCTTCTCCTTGACGAGAGCGATGTCGTCTTCCTTGATCAAGCCCGCCATCGTTCACCACCTCTCGTCGTTCGCTCGCGACTTCGAAGTCTATGTCGCTGCCTGCCTGCGCTCGACCGCCCACCGCAGGGCCCGAGCAACAGGTGAATCAGAGTTGGGTGCGTGCCAGCAGCCGAGCCCGCAGGTCGGTCATCGACGCCACCTGGTCGACGATCACCCGCAGGCGGGCGCCATCGTCCGTCGCCAGGTCGTACTCCTCGGCGAACAGCGGATCCAGCAGGTCGGGGCGGGCGCTCAGCAGATCGACCAGTCCGGTCAGTTCATCGCGCTGTCGAGCCATCAGTTCATTGCGCTCGTCGGTGAACATCACGAACCGCGCAGCGGTCGCCTTGAGCAGGACGCACTCCGCGACCACGTTGTCGGGCACCACCAGATCGGCGTCGTATCGCAGCAGCCTGCCTTCGCCGTGGCGGTCGGTGGTGGCTCGCACTGCCTCGCGCACGAACCATCCGATGAGCCTGCTGGTCATGTCCTTCAACGAGGCGACGGCGGCCCGGCCGCTGCCTCGCTCCGCGGGCACCGCGCCGCTACCGAGCAATGCCGTTGCCGCACTTTCGATCTCGGCGACCGACAGGTGTGGTGCGTACAACCGCTGCGCCAAGTGGGCAAGCTCGTTGACCTCGGTCGCCGACCCCAGCACTCGCAGGTCGATGAGGCCCGAGGTGACGCCGTCCTCGACGTCGTGCACCGAGTAGGCGACGTCGTCCGCCCAGTCCATGACCTGCGCTTCGAGACAGCGAGCCTTCGACGGGGCATCGGCTCGCACCCAGCCGAAGATCTCCCGGTCGTCGGCATAGCAGCCGAACTTGCGGGTCCGCGCCGGCCCGTCGCCGCGCGTCCACGGGTACTTCGAGGCCGCGTCCAGGCTGGCGCGGGTGAGGTTGAGGCCCACCGAGCGTCCCTGCGGGGTCGAGCGTTTCGCCTCGATACGGGTCAACAACCGAAAGGTCTGCGCATTGCCCTCGAAGCCACCGATGTCGGACGCGATCGCATCCAGTGCGGTCTCACCGTTGTGGCCGTACGGCGGGTGACCGAGGTCGTGGGCCAGACATGCGGTGTCGACGACGTCCGCGTTGCAGCCGAGCGCGGAGGCGATCTCGCGTCCGATCTGCGCGACCTCGAGCGAATGGGTTAACCGGTTGCGAATGAAGTCGTCCGAATCCGGCTGTAGCACTTGTGTTTTGGCAGCCAACCGACGCAAGGAGGCCGAATGCAGGATCCGGGCCCGGTCGCGCGCGAAATCGTCGCGGTCGGCGCTCTTCTGCGCAGGATCCTCCCCGACGAAGCGTTCGCGATCCTGGGGCGAGTACCCACTCATCGGCCTCTCCTGCCGGCGAAGACGCGCAGGGGCGAGCGCATGCTGTGTTCGGTGTAGCCGCCGATCGCCAGACCCGCGCCGCGCTCGAACCGGTTGCGTGACCAGTGATCGCCGGTGAGCAGCTTCGACCACGCGCACGCCGCGAGGTACAGCGGGATGAACGGCAGGCCGCCGCACCGCTGGTACTGGAACGAGTGCCACTCCTCATGGCGCAGCAACCATTCGCGGTGCTCGAGGATCTCCGGCCACTCCTGGCGGGTGATCGCGACGCTACCCACGGTGAACGCGCCCGCGGCAGGGAATCCGAAGCGGTACCGGTCGGCGAGCCACATCCCGCGCGGCCCCCGAGTGATCCGACACCGGCCGATCCGGGCGACGAGGAGCCCGAAGGCAGTGGATCCGTTCCGCTTGTTCGCGCGGTTCTTCGCATCAATGCGACCCTGCTCGAACTCCTGCACGAAGGGGTCCGACATCAACGGATGGGTCACTGCTGCGCCTGGAACATCTGCGGGACGACGTCGATGAACTGCACCAACCACCCGCGTTGCTGGGCTGCCCAGTTGTCGGCGATCGGGTCGACCGGGAACAGGATGGATGCCTCGTCCGCGCTCACCAACGCCAGGTCACGGCCCTGGTCGTCGGTGACGATGCGCCAGTCGGCATCGGTGGTGCGGCGCAGGTGCTCGCCGAGTGCCATCCCGATCGCGGTGAGCGTCGCAGTGGGGTCGGTACGAGCATCCTCGTCGGTCGCGAGCACCTCGTCGAAGTACTTCTCGTACGCGGCCTCGATGCTGTCGGCCGACTCGACGTCGATCCCGAGACGCGCGGCGTCACCGAGCCAACCGCGCAGCACGATGCGGGACTGGGTGTCGAGTTGTTCGATCGTCGGGGCGGGCGAATCGGCGGTCATGAGGCGGTGGCGCCGTACCTCGCCTGCGCGCGGGCGCGAGCCTTGGCAGCTTCGACCTCACGGTCCTTGGGCGGCGCGGTCGTCACCAGGGCGTCCAGCAGGTGCCGGCTGGCGTGTGCGATCTGTTCCACCGCTTCGTCGAACGCTGCCTGGTTGGCGGCGGACGGCTTGGTGGTGCCGGCGATCTTGCGCACGTACTGCAGTGCAGCAGCCTGCACCTCGTCGTCGGTCGCCGGCGGCTCGAAGTTGTTCAGCGGACGGATGTTGCGGCACATGTGCCCAGGTTCCCATACCACCCGATGGTGCGAGCCCGGTCGAGCCCGCCTGCGCTCTACGCTCGTGTCATGAACCGCAGGAACCGCCCGCTCGTCAGCGTCGAACGCCTGAAGCAGGTCATGGACGAAGGATCCCTGGATCCGGTGCTGCTCGACGTCCGTTGGCAGTTGAACGCGCCGTCGCAGCGCGCGGCGTACGACGAGGCGCATCTGCCCGGCGCGCAGTGGATCGAGTTCGAGGAAGTGCTCAGTGGTGAGCCCGGCGACGACGGCCGCCACCCGATGCCCGATCACGAAACCTTCGAACGGGCGATGCGCGCGGCCGGCGTGACCGACGACCGTCCGGTCATTGCCTACGACCAGGCGAATTCGCTTGCCGCAAGCCGCGCCTGGTGGCTGCTTCAACACTTCGGCCACACCGACGTATACGTGCTGGACGGCGGTTTCGAGGCGTGGGTCGCAGCCGGTCATCCGGTGACCTCGCAGGTCGACCCGGTGGTGCCCGGCGAGTTCGTCGCCACCCCGGGCTGCACGCCGGTCCTCGACGCGGACGAGGCGGCCGACCTGGCCTACCGTTCGGTGCTGCTGGACGCTCGTCCGGCCGACCGGTTCCGCGGTGAGAACGAGACGATCGACCCGGTCGCCGGCCACATCCCGGGTGCTGTGTCGATGCCCGCGTTGGCCAACGTGGGTCACGACGGACGCTTCCTGCCCCCGGACGATCTGGCCATGCGCTTCACGGCGGCCGGGGTGCGACCCGACAGCGAGGTCGGCGTCTACTGCGGGTCCGGCGTGCAGGCGTCCCACCTGGCGCTGGCGCTGCAGGCGAGTGGTATCAATCCCCGCACCGGCGTCTACGTGGGGTCGTGGTCGCACTGGATCACCGACCCGGACCGTCCGGTCGAGACGGACTGATCCTCAGCCGCCGCTGGCGTCGATCTCGGCGGCCGCGATCGTAGCGCGCTGTTGCGGCGAGAGTTCCTGGCTGTCGAGCCAGCCGTCCGGCAGGATCACGCGCCGCTCGGACCCGGCGCGTCCACGCTGGCCCTCTGCGGCCTCGCCCGGCCACGGCTGGTCGAGGTCCATGGTTGCGATGAGGTCGTCCAGCGCGGCCAGACTGTCGACGAGCGCCAGGCTGCTGCGGATGTGCGAACCGGCCCGGAATCCCTTGAGGTACCAGGCGATGTGCTTGCGGATGTCGCGGCACGCCTTCTGCTCGGACTCGTAGAACTCGACGAGGTACTCGGTGTGCAGGCGCAGCGTCTGCGCGACCTCGCGCATGGTGGGCTCCACCCGGTGCGACGAACCGGAGAATGCGGCGGCGAGATCGGTGAACAGCCACGGCCGGCCCAGGCACCCGCGGCCGACGACGACTCCGTCGCAGCCGGTCTCGGCAACCATCCGGACCGCGTCCTCGGCCGACCATATGTCGCCGTTGCCGAGGACAGGGACCGAGGTGACCGTCTTCTTGAGTGTTCGGATCGCCGACCAGTCGGCGGTGCCGGAGTAGGCCTGTGCGGCCGTGCGCGCGTGCAGGGCCACCGCGGCGGCACCCTCGCCTTCGGCGATCCGTCCGGCTTCGAGGTAGGTGAGGTGGTCGTCGTCGATGCCCTTGCGCATCTTGACCGTCACCGGAATGTCGGCCTTGGCGGCTTCACGAACGGCGTTGCTGACGATGCCGCGGAACAGTTCGGTCTTCCACGGCAGCGCTGAGCCACCGCCCTTGCGGGTGACCTTGGGCACCGGGCAACCGAAGTTGAGATCGATGTGGTCGCAGCGGTCCTCCTCGACGAGCATCCTTACCGCAGCTGCCGTCGTGGCCGGGTCAACGCTGTACAGCTGGATCGAGCGTGGCGACTCGTCCGGGTCGTGCTCGATCAATCGCATCGTGATCGGGGTTCGCTCGACCAGTGCGCGGGAGGTGATCATCTCGCTGACGTACAGGCTGCTCGCACCACTGGCACCCGCCGCGTCCGAGCCGGCATTGCCGTATTGACGGCACAAGCGACGGAACGCGCGGTTGGTGATGCCGGCCATCGGGGCGAGCACCACCGGCGTCTCGATGCGCTGGTTGCCGATCTGCAGGGCAGGCAGCACGGGAGCGGGAACGGTCGTAGTCATGGCGTCCACCATCGTCTCAGGCCGGTGCAAATCGGCGGGTTCGTCGCACGGACAGGTCGCCGTTAGGCTCGTCGGGTGCAGGATCAGACCCCTTCCGTTTCCGTGTCGCCGTTGCGCGCGAAGATCGAACACCGCAGCAACCCGATGGTCGAGACGCTCAGCCGGACGCCGCGAGCGCTGCCGATCGTGCTGTTCGCCGTTCTGGTCGCCGCGGGCGTGCTGTTGCGGGGAGCGCTCGGCGGGATCCTCCTGGTGGTCGCGGCCGCATTCGTCGGTTGGCTGGCCTATCTCGTCTGGCCGCGGTTGTCGCTGCCCGAACGGGTGATGCGGTGCGCCGTGCTGCTCCTGGTCGCTGCGCTGGCCGTCGTCTGCTTCGCCGCCGAAGGCCTGCTGATTTGACAACGATTCTCAACTGATTGAGAATCGTTCTCATGCTTCGTCTCGCCGTCCCTCTCGTCGCCGCCGCTCTCGCCACGTCCCTCGCCGCCTGCGGCTCCGACTCGAGCACTGCGGACGGCGCCGCGAAGAAGGACGGCGCGACCCTGAACGTGGTGACGACGTTCTACCCGTTGCAGCACGCGGCCGAACGGGTCGGCGGCTCCACGGTGTCGGTGACCAATCTGACCAAGCCGGGCGCCGACGCGCACGACCTGGAACTGAAGCCGAAGGACGCCGCGTCCATCCAGCAGTCGTCGCTGCTGATCTACCTCAAGGGCTTCCAGCCGTCCGTCGACGCGAGCGCGTCCTCGGCGCCCGAGTCGTTCGACGTGTCGTCGACGGCGAACCTGTCCCTGCACGCGGACGACGTGACGAAGGTCGGCGTCGATGCTCACGACCACGGTGACGAACAGGGTGACGAACAGGGTGACGAACAGGGTGATCACGAGGGCCACGACCACGGCATCTACGACCCGCACTTCTGGCTCGACCCCGTGCGGTACGCGTCCGTGGTCGCTGCGATCGGTGAGCGCTTCTCGAAGCAGGACCCGAAGAACGCGTCCCGATACCGTTCGTCCGCAGCGACTTTCGTCAAGGAGCTCACGTCGCTCGACGGGTCGTTCTCCTCGACGCTGGCGACCTGCACCAGTCGCGAGTTGGTGACCGCACACACGGCGTTCGGCTACCTCGCCGATCGTTACAAGCTGCACCAGGTCGGGGTCACGGCGATCTCACCTGAGCAGGAGCCGACCCCCGGACGTCTCAAGGCAGTCGCCGATTACGTCCGCAAGCACAAGGTCACCACGATCTACACCGAGGTGTTGACGTCGCCGGCCGTCGCTGAAACCGTCGCCAAGCAGACCGGGGCGAAGGTCGCACTGCTCGACCCGCTGGAAGGACTCACCGACAAGTCCCCCGCCAAGGACTATGTCTCGGTGATGAAGGCCAACCTTCAGGTGCTGAAGAAGGGACAATCGTGCCGATGAGTCCCTCAGCGCTACGACTGAACGATGCGGCCTTCGGATACGGGGGCCGCGTCGTCGTCGACGGACTGACCTTCGACGTGCCGACCGGACAGGTGATGGCCGTCGTCGGGCCGAACGGATCCGGGAAGTCCACCTTCGTCAAGGGCCTGCTCGGCCTGGCCGACCAACTCGGTGGTGACGCCGCCGTTTTCGGTGATCCGCCGCGCACCCGCGAGGTGCGACGCCGCATCGGTTACGTCCCGCAGCGGCACACCCTGTCTGCGTCCGTACGCGCCACGGTCCGCGAGATCGTCGAGACCGGGCGCCTCGCCCACCGGCCCTGGTACCGACCGGCCGGCGCCGACGACCGGGCCGCCGTGGACGCAGCACTCGCTCAGGTCGGGTTGGGCGATCGGGTCGACGCCGAGGTGTCCGACCTGTCCGGCGGACAGCAACGCCGGGTACTCATCGCCCGTGCGTTGGCGGGGCGCCCGGACCTGCTGATCATGGACGAACCCACGGCGGGCGTCGACACCGCCAGCCAGACCGTGCTCGCGGAGGTGCTGCACCGGCTCGCCGACGAGGGCACCACCATGTTGATCGTCACCCATGAACTGGTCGCACTGCGCGGCATCGTCGACCGGATCGTCGAGATCACCCAAGGCGGACTGGCCTTCGACGGGACTCCCGTGGAGTGGGCGGAGCACGAGCGCGGACGCATCCTGGCGACCGCGTCCCACGACGGTCACTGCGGCCCCGGCGATCCCGAGCGGTCCACGTACGCAATCGGCCCGTGGGACGGCATCACTCCCCCGCCCGCAGTGTCACGCCGCGTAGGAGGCCGTCGTGCTTGAGATGTTCGAACTCGACTTCATGCGCCAGGCGTTCATCGCTGCTGTGCTCGTCGGCGCCGCGGCGCCCGCCGTGGGTGTCTTTCTGGTGCAACGACGGCTGTCGTTGATCGGGGACGGACTCGGTCACGTCGCACTGGCCGGCGTCGCGATCGGCGTGCTCACCGGCGCCGCGCCGACCTGGACCGCGCTGGTCGCGGCGATACTTGCTGCCTGCGTGATCGAGGCAATTCGCTTGCGCGGCAACACGAATGCGGACGTCGCTCTCGCAGTGATGTTCTACGGCGGCATCGCGCTCGGTGTCGTGCTGCTGGCAAAGGCGCCGGCCGACCAGGGTGCATCGATGACGACGTACCTGTTCGGTTCGATCCTGACCACGCAGGCGGACGAGCTCTGGCAGTTCGCGGTGTTGGCCGTGATCGCGATCGGTGCCACGACCGTCCTGCGCAAGCGGTTGTTCGCGGTGGCGAACGACGAGGAGTTCGCCCGGGCGGTCGGCCTGCCGGTCATGCGGACCAACCTGTTGCTGTCGGTGCTCACGTCGGTGACCGTCGTGTTGTCGATGCGCGTGATCGGTCTGTTGCTGATCAGTGCACTGATGATTCTGCCCAACGCCACCGGCCAGTTGCTCGGCCGAAGCTTCCGGGCGTCCACCACCTGGGCTGTCGTCGTCGGGGTGCTGTGCGGCGCTGTAGGAGTCGCGGCGTCGTACCAACTCGACACCCCGTCCGGGGGCACCGTCGTCCTCACCGCCGTCCTGATCTTCATCGTGGTGTCGCTCGTCGCCGCGGCGCGCCGAGCGATCATCCTGCGCCGTGCGCGCGCCGGCACGCACCCACACCGGCACTACGACGGCTGCGGACATGACGCAGTGCTGCACGCCGACCATGTCGATTACCTCCACGACGGGCACCACCACGCTGCGCACGACGACCACTGGGATGAACACGCGCCGACGCGTGAGACGTCCGGCAGAACCACCCACGAGGAGCACGTCTGATGAGCCGCAAACCGACCCGCCAGCAGACCGCCGTCGCCGAGCAACTCGCCTCCCGCGGCGACTTCGTATCGGCGCAGCAGTTGCATGCCGCGCTCACCGCCAGCGGCGCATCGGTCGGTCTCGCGACGGTGTACCGGACACTGCAGACGATGGCCGGCGACGGCACCGTCGACGCGCTGATCACCCCCGAGGGCGAGACCATCTACCGGCGGTGCGAGACCACCGGCCACCACCACCACCTGGTCTGCCGCCAGTGCGGCCGCACCGTCGAGGTGGAGGGCCCCGCCGTCGAGCAGTGGGCCGACCGGGTCAGCTCCGAGAACGGTTTCCGCGACGTCGAGCACACCCTCGAGATCTTCGGGGTCTGCGCCGAGCACTGAGCCTCTCTGTTTACAGCGAGGTCATGCAGGGCGCGCGCTGCCAAGCATGTGTGTCATACGGAGCGCGCCATATTCGACGCGCTCTGCATGACACTGTCGCTTGGACCAGGTCAGTTGGACGCAGCGTCGACGGCGCCACCGAAGCGGCGGTCGCGGTCGGCGTAAATCTGCACCGCTCGCCAGAGGTCCTGGCGGGTGAAGTCGGGCCACAGCGTGTCGAGGAAGACCATCTCGGCATACGCCGACTGCCACAGCAGGAAGTTGCTGGTGCGCTGCTCGCCGGAGGAGCGGACGAACAGGTCGACGTCGGGCATGTCGGGCCAGGTGAGGTTGCGGGCGATCATCTTCTCGTCGATGGACGAGGGCTTGATCCGTCCCGCCTCCACTTGCTCGGCGATGCGCTGACAGGCCTGCGCGATCTCCGCGCGTCCGCCGTAGTTGACGCACATCTGCAGCGTCATGCCGGTGTTGTTCGCGGTGAGTTCCTCGGCACGCTTGAGTTCCTTGAGCACCGACAGCCACAATCGCGGACGCTGCCCGGACCACCGGCAGCGCACGTTCCACGAGTGCAGCAGGTCGACCCTGCGGCGGATGACGTCGCGGTTGAAGCCCATCAGGAAACGCACCTCGTCCGGCGATCGCCGCCAGTTCTCGGTGGAGAACATGTACGCCGACAGGTTCGGAATGCCGAGTTCGATACACCCGGCGATCACGTCGATGAGTTGCGCCTCGCCGGCCTCGTGCCCCTTGGTGCGCGGCAGTCCCCGCTGGTTGGCCCAGCGCCCGTTGCCGTCCATGACCATTGCGACGTGCTGCGGGACGAGTTCGGCCGGGATCTTCGGCGGGTCGATCCCGGCGATGTGCAGCGGCGGGACGTCCGGGACGGTCACTGGCGAACTCCTTCGGGTACCACGGTCGGGGTGCGATCGACCAGCCGCAACGATCTCACGCCGCGCTCGAGGTGCCATTGCACGTACGCCGCGACCAGGCCGGTCGCCTCGTTGCGCACCTCGGGTGCGCTGGCGTCGGCGACGTCCCAATCGGCTGCCAGCAGCGCACCGAGCAGCAGGAAGGTGTCCGGACGCGGGGCGCCGGATCCCGGGGTACGGCACGAGGAGCACACCGCTCCCCCACTGGCGAGATTGAACGCACGGTGCGGCCCGGGGTCGCCGCAACCGGCGCACCGGTCGAAGGTCGGCGCCCAGCCGGCGATCGCAACGGCCCGCAAGAGGTAGCTGTCGAGCACAAGCCCGGACTCGTGGGCCGAACTCGCCAGTGCCGCAAGGCCGCCCGTCAGCAGGTTGAACTGCTGAATCTGCTGCTCACCGTCCTCGCACAACCGCTCGGCCGTCTCCAACATCGCGGCAGCGGCGGTGTATGCACCGTAGTCCTGCGCGATGTGATGGCCGTACGCCGCGACCAGTTCGGCCTGTGTCACGGTGTCCAGATTGCGTCCTTCGTAGCACTGCACCTGGACGATCATCGCCGGCTCGAGCCGCGACCCGAACTTCGACTTCGTGCGGCGAATCCCCTTCGCCACCGCACGCACCTTGCCGCGTCCGCGGGTCAACAGCGTGACGATCCGATCGTGCTCGCCCAGCTTGTGGGTGCGCAGCACGATCGCGACGTCGTTGTAGGTGGGCATGGTGTCGTCCATTGTCCCCCAACCCGAGCAGCCGACACCGCACCGACACCTAGGATCGGGCACATGCACAACACCACGTCGCACGACGTCGTCATCGTCGGTGGAGGGCACAACGGCCTCACTGCCGCCGCCTACCTCGCGAAGGCAGGCAAGTCGGTCCTGCTGCTGGAGCGGCAGTCCGATCTCGGCGGCGCGACTGTCTCGACGGACGCGTTCGACGGCATGGGTGCTCGGCTGTCGCGGTACTCCTACCTGGTCAGTCTGATGCCACGCCGGATCATCGACGATCTCGGCCTGAATCTGCGACTGGCCCGCCGCCGCTACTCCTCCTACACACCCGTACCCGGAGCCGCCCGCGGGCTGCTCGTCGACAACGGCGACGCGGACGCGACCAAGGCATCCTTCGACGCGATCGGCGCCGCCGCGGACTTCGAGCGGTGGAATGAGTTCTACGGCCGCACAACGGAACTCGCCCGGAAGTTGTGGCCGACGATGACCGAACCGCTGATGCGCCGGTCGCAGATGGAACAGCTGGTCGGGGACCCGACGTCGGTGCGGGACTTCATCGATCGTCCGCTCGGCGAGGTCATCGAGAACACTTTCACCGACGACCTGGTACGCGGGGTCGCGCTGACCGACGGTCTGATCTCCACGTACGCGTCCGCGCACCAGGCAGACCTGCGCCACAACATCTGCTTCCTCTACCACGTGGTCGGTGGCGGCACCGGCGACTGGGACGTGCCCATCGGCGGAATGGGCCAGGTGGCAACGCAATTGGCCGAGGTTGCACGCGCCGCAGGCGCGACGTTGACGACGGACGCAACGGTCACGGGCGTCGGGCACGGCGCCGTCAGCTGGACCGAGGCCGCCGGGGACGAACACCGTGCCACCGCAGGGACCGTCCTCTGGGCTGCCGCACCCGCCGTCCTCGATGACCTGGTCGGGGCCCGCGGCGACCGGGTCGAGGGTGCGCAGGTGAAGGTGAATCTGCTGCTGTCCCGGCTGCCGCGGCTGAAGGAGACGGACGTTGCACCGCAGGCGGCGTTCGGCGGCACCTTCCACATCAACGAGCTGTATTCACAGCTCGAATCCGCCTACAGCACAGCAGAATCCGGATCGATTCCCGACCCGATGCCCGCGGAGATCTACTGTCACTCGATCACCGATCCGAGCATCCTGTCCCCCGAGCTGCAGGCGTCCGGGGCCCAGACACTCACGGTCTTCACGCTCCAGACGCCCGACCGCCTACTGGACGACGCGGACGCCGACGTGCGGGACGACCTGCAGCGTCGGGTGCTCGATTCGCTCAGCTCGGTACTCGCCGAGCCGATCGACGACGTCGTCATGCGCGATCGTGGCGGCAACCTCTGCATCGAGACGAAGACCACGCGCGATCTGCAGGACGTACTCGCGATGCCGGGCGGCAACATCTTCCATGCACCGCTGACCTGGCCATGGGCCGAGGACGACGCCTGCCTCGAGACTGCTGCGCAGCGCTGGGGAGTCGCGACGGCGTACGACGGCATCCTGCTGGCCGGCGCCGGTTCGCAGCGCGGTGGTGGAGTCAGCGGACTCGGCGGCTACGCGGCTGCGATGGCGGTGCTCGGACGCTGATCAACGTTCGTACATATGTTCTAGACATCGGCGGTCCGATCGCCTAGCGTCGGACTATGTCCTACGCACTTCAGGGTTCGCTGCTCGACCAGGAGGAGCAGATCGGGCTGCGCAGCCTGGGTGTCGCCGTCCGACGTACTCCTTTGACTCGCGGAGCATGGGTCGACCTGCGTCCGGGCTGGCTCACCGGGGCCGACGAGTTGTTCAGCAGGCTGATGCCGGGTGGCAGCGGCGGCGTCGACTGGCGCGGCGAACGACGGATGATGTACGACCGCGAGGTGGCCACTCCCCGCCTGTTGCGGTTCTATTCCGAAGCCGAGAACTGGCCGGATCCCGTCCTGCAGCAAGCTCGTTCGGCACTCTCGTCGCACTATGCCGACGAGCTCGGAGAGCCTTTCACCACCGCGGGCATGTGCCTGTACCGCGACGGACGCGACTCGGTGGCGTGGCACGGGGACCGGGAGGGACGCGCATCTACACAGGACACGATGGTTGCGATCGTCTCCGTCGGTTCACCGAGAGCGTTGTTGATGCGACCCGCCGGCGGCGGCGAGTCGGTGCGCTTCGTCCTCGGCCACGGTGATCTCGTCGTGATGGGTGGTTCACATCAGCGCACCTGGGAACACGCCATTCCGAAAACCAGCAAGCCGGTCGGCCCGCGCATCAGCATCCAGTTCCGGCCACACGGAATCCGCTGAGGCTCGCGCCTTTCGCGACCGCAATCCCGTCACGGCCAAGACGACGATGAACAACGCGATCGCCGCCGAGACCCATCCCAGCTGGGTTGTAGCCCATCCGATCGACGATGACACCGGTGACCCCCCGCCTGCCGGAGATGTCCTCGGCCAGCAGCGCACCGACCGCCATGCCGGCGGCCATGCCGACACCGCCGAGCACCTGCGCACCCATCAGAGTGCGGACGATGCGCGGTTGGATGTCGGCGTGCGCCGCGGTGGTCGTCATCAAGCGAGCAGCGCGGCGATCACGATCACCAGGATCACCAGCACCGCGAACCCGAGTGCACCGAACATGCAACCCTTGCCCTTCGCCTTCTGCGGCTCGTGGCCGATGCTCCCGGTGGTGAACTGGTGCAACGGTCCACGGTAGAACACCGGAACCTGTTGCCCCGGAACCATGTTCAGCGGCATTTCGGCCTGCCCGTAGCGACGCAGCCATTGGCAGTAGATCGATAGGTGGTGCTGGCCGGGCGGGAGCGGGAAGGTGAAGGACCCGTAACCCGACGGCACCTGCCGCCCGTCGATCAGCACGACCGGCGGCACCATGTTCGAGGTCATCGCGCTGCCCTGAACGGTCAGGTGCAGGTATCCCGGGGGCGGTCCCTGATACGGGCTTTGCTGCGGCGGATGCTGCCCCTGCTGAGGCCCGGGGCCACCCCAGCCGGGCGGAGGCGGACCGGTAGGGCCCGGAGAGTGCCCGGGCGGCTGTCCGCTCACAGCGCGACGTCCAGCGCCTGTCGGGTGACCTGGGCCAGCTGGTTCACCTGCTCGTCGGTCATCACGAACGCCGGCGAGTACTGGACGCCGCCCGCACCGACGGCACGCGTGGCGACACCGAGTTCACGCATCTTGGCCACCACCGGGGCGGCCTTGGCGATGTCGTGCAGTTGAACTGCAGCGACGGCGGCCGTCCCGCAACGCACCTCGGCGACCGCCTCGTGCTGCTCGAGCGGCTTCAAGGCTGCGGCCAGCGAACCCTCGAGGCGAGCGGCCTCGTCCAGCAGGCCCTCGGCCTCGATGAGGTCGAGGTTGGCGTTCGCGACGGCGGCCGCGACTGCGTGCCCGGAGTAGGTGTATCCGTGGCGCAGCCAGCGTCCGGCGCCCTGTTCGAAGAACGGCTCGGCGATCTTCGGTGCGACGAACACGGCACCCATCGGGATGTAACCGGACGTCAGGCCCTTCGCCGTGGTGACGAAGTCGGGTTCGAGCCCGAACTTCGCCGAAGCGAACCATGCGCCGCCGATGCGTCCGAACCCGGTGACGACCTCGTCTGCGACGAACAGGATGTCGTGCTCGGTGCAGATCTTGCGGACCGCCATGAGGTAGTCCTCGGGCGGCGGATACACGCCGCCGGCACCCATCACCGGTTCGGCGAAGAACGCCGCGATGTTCTCCGGGCCGATGCGCTCGATCGTCGCACGCAGGTCCTCGGCGTCATCCCAGGCGACGTGCGCCTGGTCGTCGACAAGGACGCCGTAGCCTTCCGTGTTGCCCTGGATGCCACCCAATGAGGTTCCGGCGTAATGCATTCCGTGGTACGCCTTGGAGCGGCCGATGATGTACCGCTTGCTCTCACGGCCCATCTCGAACCAGTAGCGGCGCGCGATCTTGGCCGCTGTCTCCACCGAGTCGGAGCCTCCGGAGGTGAGGAAGATCTTGGATCCGGGCACCGGCGCTATCCCGGCGAGGCGCTCGGCGAGCTCGATCACCGGAGGGTTCGCGTAGTCACCGAAGGTGCTGTACGCGGCGAGGGTCTGCGCCTGCTTGGCTGCGGCGGCGGCCAACTCCTTGCGTCCGTGTCCCACGTTGGCGAACCACAGGCCCGCCGTCGCGTCGAGATACTCCTTGCCGGTGTCGTCCCAGACGTGCACACCCTCACCACGCGCGACGACGAATTCACCGTTCTCCTCGACGACCCCCATGTCCGAGAACGGATGCCACAAAGCGCCCACGGCGCACCTCCTGTTGCTATCTTCCTGGCTTCTGTTTCACCCTAGCCGCGGCCATATCACCCGGCCCGGGCCGTCCCACCAGGCACTACGGTCGACGCATGAGTCTCGACTTCCGCGCCCAACTTGAGCATCAATCGCAGCTGTTCCGCACGGCGATCGAAGCGTCCGAGCCGAGTGCGCGAGTGCCCACCTGCCCGGACTGGAACGCCGATGATCTGTTGGCGCACCTGACCGAGGTGCAGTGGTTCTGGTCGACGGTCCTCGCCACGCCGGTCCGTCACGCGTCGCAACTTGCGGATATCCACCGTCCCGAGCGAGCCGACGGCCGGGATGCGTTGTTGTCCGCGTTCGACGACGCCCACGCGAAGCTCTGCGATGCGCTCGGTTCGACGGACGTCGGTGCCGCTCGTTGGATGTGGACGCGTGACCCCGGTCTGCATACCGCCGGTTACATCGCGCGCCGTCAGGCACACGAAGCGCTCATCCACCGCGTTGACGCCGAACTGACCATTGCACAACCGATCTCGCACATCGACCCGGTGCTGGCGGCCGATGGAGTCGACGAGATCCTTCGCGTCATGCTCGGTGGTCACCCCGAGTGGACGACGTTCGCCGCGCAGGACGGCATCGTCCGATTCGAAGCCGTCGACACCGGTGACAACTGGACCGTGCATCTGGGCAGGCTCGCCGGGACGCATCCTGAGTCGGGTGAAACCGTGGACGAGACGAGCATGCTGCCGATCGACTCGGGTGAGCCGATCGCCACCATCAGCGGTCGCGCCTGGGAGCTCGACCTGTGGCTGTGGAACCGCGGCGATTTCGACATGCTGGAGCGCTCCGGCGACACCGTCGCACTCCAGCACGTCGTCGACGCGCTTGCTGAGGGTCTGAACTGAATCAGCCTGCGACAGTGTCGCGTTCGGCGCGGTTGACGGCCGACAGGATCGCGGTCAGCGATGCCTTGACGATCGATCCGTGCACGCCGACGCCCCACAGGACGCGCTCACCGATCGCGACCTCCACGTACGACGCGGCCTTCGCGTCGCCACCGGCCGACATCGCGTGCTCGGCATAGTCGAGCACGCGCAGGTCGATACCGACGGTCGACAACGCGTCCACGAACGCGGCGATCGGTCCGTTGCCCCAACCCTCGATCATGATCTCCTCGCCGCGGTCGAGCAGCTGGGCCTTGATGTGGTCGCGCCCCTCTGAACCCGACTCGATCGTGTGCCCGATCGGACGGAAGCGTCCCCAGCCGTCGGAGCTCGGATCGAGCGAGGGCAGGTACTCGTCGCTGAACAGTTGGTACAGCTGGGCCGGGCTGACCTCGCCGCCCTCACTGTCGGTGCGCTTCTGCACCACGCCGCTGAACTCGATCTGCAGACGCTTGGGCATGTCCAGGCCGTACTCCGACTTCAGGATGTACGCCGAGCCACCCTTGCCGGACTGCGAGTTCACCCGGACGACGGCCTCGTAGCTGCGGCCGATGTCGTGCGGGTCGATCGGCAGGTAGGGCACGCCCCAGACCAGTTCGTCGAGCTGCTTGCCGGACTCGGAGACCTGGCGGTCCATGTCCTCGAAGCCCTTCTTGATCGCGTCTTGGTGGGAGCCGGAGAACGCGGTGTAGACCAGGTCGCCGCCCCACGGGTGACGCTCGGGCACCTTCAACTGATTGCAGTGCTCGACGGTTCGGCGGATCTCGTCCATGTCGGAGAAGTCGATCTCGGGGTCGACGCCCTGGCTGTAGAGGTTCATGCCGAGGGTGACCAGGCAGACGTTGCCGGTGCGTTCGCCGTTGCCGAACAGGCAGCCTTCGATGCGGTCGGCGCCGGCGAGGTAGCCCAACTCGGCTGCGGCGACGCCTTCACCACGGTCGTTGTGCGGGTGCAGCGACACCACCAGCGACTCGCGCCGCTCGAGGTGCCGAATCATCCACTCGATCGAGTCGGCGTAGACGTTCGGCGTGGCCATCTCGACGGTGGCCGGCAGGTTGATGATCATCTTGTGGTCGGGCGTCGGGTCGATGACGTCGATGACCTCGTTACAGACCCGGACGGCGAACTCCAGCTCGGTGCCGGTGTACGACTCGGGCGAGTACTCGTAGAAGACCTTCGTCTCCGGGATGGTCTCCTCCAGCTTCTTGCACAGCCGCGCGCCTTGCAGGGCGATGTCGACGATGCCGTCCTGGTCGAGACCGAAGACGACCCGGCGCTGCAGCACCGAGGTGGAGTTGTAGAAGTGCACGATCGCCGTCTTGGCGCCCTTGATGGCGTCGAAGGTGCGCTCGACGAGGTGGTCGCGGCACTGGGTCAGCACCTGGATGGTGACGTCGTCGGGGATGTGGCCGCCCTCGATGAGCTCGCGGCAGAAGTCGTAGTCGGTCTGGCTGGCCGACGGGAAGCCGACCTCGATCTCCTTGTAGCCCATGCGAACCAGCAGCTTGAACATGCGCATCTTGCGCTCGGAGTTCATCGGGTCGATGAGTGCCTGGTTGCCGTCACGCAGATCGACGGCGCACCAGCGCGGTGCCTTGGTGATCAGCTTGTCGGGCCAGGTGCGGTCGGGCAGTTCGACCTTTATCTGCTGGTCGAAGGGAACGTACTTCGCGGCGGGCATTCCGGACGGCTGCTGCGGGAAGATCATCTGTCTCTCACTTGGGGTAGGAGCGGGGCTCGGCCCGGGCATCACAACCTCCGCGGCGAGGAAGGCCGATTACGAGGCCTCGCCGCGGCAGCCAAGCAGGAGGCTCATCCGCACGTGAGCAGTTTAGCCCCGGGCATTCGGGCGCGTCCTGCCCGATGGGCCGGGTGTCCGCGATACGGACGGCTGCAGGAAGGACCCGGGTCCCGCAGGGCACGGCAGGCGTTCAGCCGGCCTTCTGTCCCCGTCGGCCTCCTCGACCGGTCGAGGCCGCGCGGATCGCGTCCCCCTGGGAATAGTTGACCTGTGCAACCGAGTTGTACAGGCAGGTTTCGGTTGTCGGGACCACACGGCTGAAGGGAACACGCACATGGCACGCATCACCGTCCTCGGAGGAACCGGCTACGGCGGCAGCGCCGTCGTCCGCGAGGCCGCGCGCCGCGGACACCAAGTGCTTTCGCTCAGCCGCACCGCACCCGACTCCCCGACGCCCGGAGTCACCTACGTGACCGGTTCGGTACTGGACGCCGACGTGCTCGAGCGCGCCGTGGTCGGCGCCGACGTCGTGTTCGAGGCCCTCTCCCCTCGCGGCGACATGGCCGGTCAGGTCGAGGGCGTCTTCGACGCACTGGTCACCCTCGCCCGTCAGCACAGCGTCCGGCTCGGCGTCCTTGGTGGCGCCTCGTCCCTGCTCGTCTCTGAAGGAGGGGAGCGGCTCATCGACGTGACACCGATGCCCCCCGAGGCGCGCCCCGAAGTTGAGCTCGGCATCCACAAGCTCGAGACCCTGCAGCAGTCCGCCGACGACCTGGACTGGTTCTACGTCAGCCCGGCCGCCGAGTTCGGTGCGTGGGAGCCCAGCACCGAGACCGGGCAGTACCGGATCGCCGACGACGTCCTCCTGCGCGGCCCGGACGGCACGTCGCAGATCTCGGCCGCCGACCTCGCCCTGGCCGTTCTCGACGAGATCGACAGCCCCGCCCATCAACGGCGCCGCTTCCACGTCGCCCACTGAGCAACCCGTCCACCCGGGGTTCGACGTCGTCGAACGGCTACCGCCGGCGTCGCTGAACGGTGGAAGGCAAGTCGCGACCGGCCGCCTGCATGATCGACTTTGCCGCATGAAGACGAAGTCTTTGCCAGTTCTGGAGACTGTTTCCTGACCCAAAGGGCGCCTGATCGGACGCACGATGGAGGCATGAGCATTTCGCCGGCCCTGTGCACGATCGTCCCGCCGCACATCCTGCGCGCCCTCGCGCAGTCGTCCGACGAACGGGTGGCACGCGCGGCACAGCGCACATTGCGGGTTCGGGTGACCATCACCGGAATGCGGGAGGCGAGGGCCAACCGTCCCCGCCCTGGTCAGCCGCGTGCAGGCGGGTTGATTCCGCCCGACCTGCAGGCGCGGGTGGAGGAGACGTCGCTCAGGCGGCCGGCATCCCTCACGGCTGCCCCGAAGCGTTCGGTGCACGACGCGCAGCAGGGCACGACACTTCCGGGAACACTCGTGCGCGGCGAAGCCGACGGTCCGTCGTCCGACGAGTCGGTCAACGAGGCGTACGACGGACTGGGTGCCACTTGGTCGTTGTTGCACGATGAGTTCAGTCGCGATTCGCTCGATGACGAGGGACTCCCGTTGATTGCGACCGTGCATTACGACCGCAACTTCGACAACGCGTATTGGGACGGCGAGCAGATGGTGTTCGGCGACGGTGACGGGGTCTACTTCAGCTCGTTCACCGACAGCATCGACGTCATCGGTCACGAACTCGCGCACGGCCTCACCCAGTACACCGCCGGCCTGGTCTATGTCGGCCAGTCCGGAGCGCTCAACGAGTCGGTCTCCGACGTCATCGGCTCGATGGTCAAGCAACGTGAGCGCAATGAGACCGCGGCGCAGGCTGATTGGCTGATCGGTGAGGGACTGTTCACCGACAAGGTGCAGGGCATCGCGTTGCGATCGATGAAGGCACCGGGCACCGCGTACGACGACCCGAAGCTGGGCAAGGACCCGCAACCGGCGTCCATGGACGACTACCAGGACCTGCCGCACGACGACTCCGGCGACAACGGCGGCGTGCACATCAACTCCGGCATCCCCAACCACGCGTTCTACCGTGCCGCCGTGGCGCTCGACGGCAACAGCTGGGAGACGGTGGGGCCGGTCTGGTACGACGCGCTCACCGCCGGCAGGTTGCCCAAGGACGCCGACTTCGTGGCATTCGCCCAGGCGACAGTCAAGGCGGCATCGGCCAGGTACGGCGACGGGTCCGCGCAGGAACAGGCCGTCGATCAGGCCTGGCGAGACGTGAAGGTGTTCTGAGCGCTGCGGCGGCTCAGCGCTTGATGTCCGGCAGGCGCCGGATCGCGAAGTAGCGGTCGTTGATCTCCTCGATGCCGAACTTCCCGATCGGGATTTCGTCCAGCACCATGTCCTCGTCCAGTCCCCAGGCCGCGAGCTTGGTGGTTTCCTCCCGCACCTTCTGACCGTCACGCAGGACGACGAAGGTGTTGGTGATCTCCATCCGGTTGTCGCGTCCGGGTTGCGCCTCGAACCAGCGCTGGTACTCGTTGCGGCCCATCATCGCGGTGCTGAGGAGTTTGCGCTCGACCGACTGCTCCGGCACACCGCCGTACGACCGGCTCATCAGGATGGGTGCGCCGGGCACGAGCACATCGGCCATGCGCTGCCAGAAGCGGTCGCGGGCGCGCCCACCAAGGAAGTAGATCACGTTGAACAACAACGCTCCACCACATTGCTCGGGCAACCAGGTGGAACCGATCGTCTCGTGCAGAACCGTTGTGCGCGAACGAATTTCGGAACGTTCTGCAATGCGGGACATCAGGATCGCTCGCATCATCGGGTCGGGTTCCACCGACAGGATCTCGGCATCCGGGTACTGCTCACCGAGGGTCAGGGTGGTCAGGCCGCTTCCCGAACCGATGTCGATCATCGGGAACTGCGGCATGAACGCCGCCTTCTCCCAGGGGATGTCGCGGACGTAGTCCTTGTCGTCGATCGGCAACCGCAGGGTGTCGCCGAACTCGGCCCACGCGAGGTTCTCGTCGGTCATGGCGTACTCAGAATCCCAACTTCGACAACTGGTTCGGGTCGGTCTGCCAGTCCTTGGCGACCTTCACGTGCAGGTCGAGGAACACCCGCTGGCCGAGCAGCTTCTCGATGGCCTCGCGAGAATTGGTGCCCACCTCACGCAGGCGCGAGCCACCACGTCCGATGATGATCGCCTTCTGCGAGGGACGTTCGACGAAGACGTTGACGCGGATGTCCATCAGCGGCTTGCCTTCCGGACGGTCCTCGCGTGGAGTCATCTCCTCGACGACGACGGCCAGGCTGTGCGGCAACTCCTCCCGCACACCTTCGAGGGCGGCTTCACGCACGAGCTCGGCGATCATCACCATCTCGGGCTCGTCGGTCAGCACGTCGTCCGGGTACAGCTTCGGCGAGTTCGGCAGGTAGGACGTCAGCAGTTCCGCGACCGTGTCGACCTGGGTGCCGTCGACCGCGGAACAGGGCACGATCTCGTCCCAGTCGCCGAGTTTGTCCATCGCGAGCAGGTGCTCGGTGATCCGGTCGCGCGGTACCTTGTCGATCTTCGTGGCGATCGCGATCACCGGCTTGCGGCGTCCACGGCGCAACTCGGCAAGTTCGTTGGCGATGAACTGGTCACCCGGGCCGATCTTCTGGTCGGCCGGCAGGCAGAAGCCGATGACGTCGACGTCCATCAGCGTCTCACGGACGACGTCGTTGAGCCGCTGACCCAGCAGCGTGCGCGGCTTGTGCAGACCGGGGGTGTCGACCAGCACCAATTGCGAGTCATCGGTGTTGTGGATACCGCGGATCGTGTGCCGCGTGGTCTGCGGCTTGCTCGAGGTGATCGCGACCTTCTGGCCGACCAGGGCGTTCGTCAACGTCGACTTGCCTGCGTTCGGTCGACCGACCAAGCAGGCGAACCCTGCCTTGAACTCACTCATTCCGAACTCATTTCCAACCGATTGCGTGCTGCTCGCGTCCGTCCGGGGCGCAGTCGAAGTATGTCCGACGCTGCCGCGTCAGTCTCCCGACGGTGGGGTGATGCTCGTCGCGGCCGGCCTGCGGGCCAGGAAGGTCAGCAGCAACGTGCGCTGCAGGTCGAACATCTCCTTGCGCTCGTCCGGCTCGGCGTGGTCGAACCCGAGCAGGTGCAGGATGCCGTGCACGGTCAGCAGCAGCATCTCCTCGGCAGGTGTATGACCGGCCTCCTCGGCCTGCTTCGCCGCAACCGTGGGGCACAGCACGAGGTCGCCGAGGATGCCTTCCTCGGGATCGACCCCGTCCCGGCCGGGACGCAGCTCGTCCATGGGGAAACTCATCACGTCCGTCGGACCGGGCAGGTCCATCCACTTCACGTGCAGCACCTCCATCGCGTCCTCGTCGATGACGGTGATGGCCAGTTCGGCCTCGGGGTGCACGCGCATCTCCTGCAGCACCCACCCCGCGCACTCGCGCAGTTCCTCGAGGTCGACCTCGACGTCGGTCTCGTTGGCGACGTCGATGCTCACGCCTTCTTCCCCGCTGCTCCAGCACGACGCGGACCCTGCCCGTCACGCTTGTCAGGGGTGCGGCGGTGGGCATCGAAGCGGTCGTACGCCTCGACGATCTCGCTCACCAGGCGGTGACGGACGACGTCCTGCGCGGTGAGGTGGGCGAAGTGGACGTCGTCGACCCCCTTGAGGATGTCCTGGACGACCCGCAGCCCGGAGGTGGTGCCGCCGGGCAGGTCGACCTGGGTGACGTCACCGGTGACGACCATCTTGGAGCCGAAACCGAGGCGGGTGAGGAACATCTTCATCTGCTCGGCGGAGGTGTTCTGGGCCTCGTCCAGGATGATGAACGCTCCGTTGAGCGTGCGGCCACGCATGTAGGCCAGCGGTGCGACCTCCACCGTGCCGGACGCCATGAGCCGGGGTATCGAGTCGGGGTCGACCATGTCGTGCAGTGCGTCGTACAGCGGACGCAGATAGGGGTCGATCTTCTCGTTGAGCGACCCGGGCAGGAAGCCAAGACGCTCGCCGGCCTCGACCGCCGGACGGGTCAGGATGATCCGCTCGACCTCCTTGGCCTGCAGGGCGGCCACCGCCTTCGCCATCGCGAGGTAGGTCTTACCGGTACCGGCCGGGCCGATGCCGAACACGATCGTGTTCTCGTCGATCGCGTCGACGTACTCCTTCTGCCCCAGCGTCTTCGGGCGGACGGTGCGGCCGCGACTGCTGACAATGTTCATCGTGAGCACGTCGGCCGGGCGCTCGCGGGTCTTGCGGCGCAGCATGCCGATCGAGCGTTCCACGGCGTCACGATTGAGCGGGTGACCGGCGTCGACGATCGCGATGAGTTCGTCGAGCAGATCCTCGACCAGAGCCATGTCGCCGGGATCGCCCTGCAGCTGGATTCCATTGCCGCGGACCGCGATCACCAGCTTGGGGAACGCGCGCTCGATGGTGGTGAGCAACTCGTCGTTCGGCCCGAGCAACTGCACCATCGGCACATCCGGTGGTACTTCGACGGCGTGGGTCGCCTGGACGGTGTGCGGGGTGCTGTTGGTCGAATCTGTCATCGTGCGTCCCAGTCTACGTGCGGGTCCGATGGGTCTCATCCGAAATTCACGCCGGCTTCGAGCGGGTCAGTGGTGCGCCCAGCGGGTGCCCGACATGACGACCGCGAGAGCGGCCGGACCGGCGCTCGACGAGCGCAGTACATGCGGTCCGAGACGGACGATCCGTGCCCCGGCGTCCTCGAGCACCGACAGTTCGGCGGGGCTGATGCCGCCCTCGGGTCCGACCACGATCGCGAGTTCTTCCACTCCGGCGAGGTCGACATCGGCCAAGGCAGTCGTTGCGTCCTCGTGCAGGACGAACACGGTGCGGCCGTTCGCCAGGCCGGCGAGCCCCCTGCGATCGAGCAACGGACCGACGACCGGGACGGTGGCCCGGCGGGACTGCTTGGCCGCCGCACGAACGACCTGCTCCCACTTGCGCACAGCCTTCGCGCCGCGCTCGCCCTTCCACTGCACGATGCTGCGCTCGGCCTGCCACGGCACGACCTCGTCGACACCCAATTCCGTTGCGGCTTCGATGGCTTGGTCGTCGCGATCGCCCTTGGCGAGCGCCTGGACGAGGATCACACGCGGGAGTTGCGGAGTCTGTTGCTCGGTGCTGACGACAACCAGATCGAGCCGGTCCTTGTACGCCGCCGCCACCGTGCACTGAGCGACCGTCCCGGAACCGTCGGCGACCAACACGGTTTCCCCCGGCTCGATCCGCTTCACGGTGGCCGCGTGTCGCCCCTCCGGGCCGTCGAGCACCAGCGGGACACCGTCAGTGACACCGTCCAGGCGTCCGGCGTCGATCAGGAAGAGCGCAGCGGTCACTTGAACGCGTCGCGCAGCTTGCCGAACAGCCCCTTGTCGGCGCGCTGGAAGTTGCCCTCCGGACGCTCTTCGCCGCGGGCCGTGGCGAGCTGACGCAGCAGATCGCGCTGCTCGTCGGACAGGTTCATCGGCGTGCGGACGTTGGTGTGCACCAGCAGGTCGCCGCGCATGTTCGTGCGCAGGTGCGTGACGCCGAGGCCCTTGAGCGTGATGACATCGCCCGGCTGGGTGCCGGCCTTGATCTCCACGTCGCGCGGGCCGTCGAGGGTCTGTAGGGGCAGGTTGGCGCCGAGGGCGGCCGCGGTCATCGGGAGTTCGACCGAGCAGTGCAGATCGTCGCCCCGACGTTGGAAGGTCTCGTGCTTGCGGACCCGCACCTCGACGTAGAGATCGCCGTTCGGGCCACCACCGGGGCCCACCTCGCCCTCGCCGCTCAGTTGGATGCGGGTGCCGGTGTCGACCCCCGCGGGCACCTTGATCTTCAGCGTGCGGCGGTCACGACGGCGTCCCTCGCCGGAGCAGTCCGGGCACGGCGACTCGACGACCTCGCCGTAACCGTGACAGGCACCGCACGGACGGGTGGTCATGATCTGGCCGAGGAAGGAACGCTGCACCTGCTGCACCTGACCGGCGCCCTGGCAGACGTCGCAGGTGCGGCGTCCGGTGCCCGGGCGGGAGCCTTCACCGTCGCACGTGTCACACAGGATCGCGGTGTCGAAGACGAGGTCCTCGGTGCCACCGAAAACGGCGGTCGACAGGTCGATCTGCAGCGGGACGAGGGCGTCCTGTCCGTGCTGGACGCGAGACCTCGGGCCACCCTGCGTACCGGCCGCGCCGGCACCGAAGAAGGCGTCCATGACGTCGGTGAAGCTGAAGTTGCCGCCGAACCCTGCGTGCTGACCGCCGAACGGGTCGGCGCCCATGTCGTACTGCTGACGCTTGTTCGGGTCGGACAGCACCTCGTAGGCCTGCGAGATCTTCTTGAACTCGGCCTCGGCCTCCGGCCCCGGGTTGACGTCGGGGTGCAACTTGCGGGCCTGCTTGCGGTAGGCGCGCTTGATGTCCTCCGCCGAGGAGTCGCGGGACACGCCGAGATCGGCGTAGTAGTCGTTCAACGAAGTTCCTTACTGCTCGAGAATTTCCGAGACGTAACGGGCGACCGCGCGAACCGCGGCCATGGTGGTGGGGTAGTCCATGCGGGTCGGACCCAGCACACCGATACCACCGGCGGTGTACGGAGCGCTGACGATCGATGCCGTCCGGAATCCGTCGACGGCGTTCTCGCCGCCGATCCGGACGTAGACGTCGTCGCCTTCCATCTGCTGCAGCAAACGCAACAGAACGACGTGTTCTTCCAAGGCGTCCAGCACCGGTCCGATGGTCTCTGGGAAGTCCTGCCCGGAGCGCACCAGGTGGGAGGTGCCGGCCATGACGACGTGCTCCTCACGCTCCTCGGCCAGGAAGTCGCGGATCACGCCGACGGACGTGGGAGTGGAGTCGTCGGGGTGCGAGTCAGGCTTCGCGCCTGCGCGGCGCTGCTCGGCCCAGGCGTCCAGCCGGTCGGCGGCGTGAGCGCGGGTGCGCCCTTCGGCGGCCTGTTGACGACGTCGCGCAGGCTGAGGAGTTGGTCGGCGGTGTGGGCGATGGTCAGCACCCGCTGCTCCACCCGTCCGGTCGACATGATCAGCACGACCATGACCTTGGTGTCGGCGAGGCTGACGAGCTCGATGTGACGGACGGTGGCGGTGCCGATCGACGGGTACTGCATGACCGCGACCTGGTGGGTGAGCGACGAGAGCAGCCGGACGGTGCGGTCGACGACGTCGTCGAGGTCGACCGCCTGCTGCAGGAAGGTCTCGATGGCCACGCGCTCGGAGCGTGACAGCGGCTTCATGTGGCCGAGTTGGTCGACGAACCGGCGGTATCCGGCGTCGGTGGGGACACGTCCGGCGGAGGTGTGTGGGGCACTGATCAGCCCCTCCTCCTCCAGGGCGGCCATGTCGTTGCGGATCGTTGCGGCGCTGACGCCGAGTTGGTGACGATCCAGCAAGGCCTTGGACCCGACGGGCTCGGAGGTGGCGACGTAGTCCTGCACGATCGCGCGCAGCACGTCGAGACGGCGTTGTTCGCTCATCGGTCCTCCTCACTGGTTCGGGCTCGCTCGCGACTTTGGCACTCCGAGGGCACGAGTGCCAATTCTACGACGGGGCGCGAACCGCGCGTGTCACCCACGACGTGACCTGCGCCGCCGTCTACCGTGGCGGCCGTGACAGACCGATACGGCTCCGATGTGCTCTCCTCCGACTGGCGCGCGCCCAAGCGTGGACGATCCCAGGAGGTCGCCGCGGAGCCCGACACGGTCGTCGAGGAGGTCGACACCGGGTTCGTCGGCGCCGTCGTCCGGGTGGAGAAGGTCGGCGGGATGCACGTGGTGCACCTGGAGGACCGACGCGGCAAGGTGCGCGCGTTCCCGCTCGGCCCGGGCTTCCTCATCGACGGACGCCCGGTGATCCTGACTCCCCCACGCCCGGCGGACGCGGCCGCGCTGGCGGCCGCACGCGCCACCACCACGCGTACGGCGAGTGGGTCGGTCGCCGTGGCCGACCAGCGGGCGAAGGTCGCGCTCGGCTCACGGATCTTCGTCGAGGGCCGACATGACGCCGAACTGGTCGAGAAGGTGTGGGGCCACGACCTGCGGGTCGAGGGCGTGGTCGTCGAGATGCTGGACGGCGTGGACGACCTGTCGGCCGTGATCCGCGATTTCGGCCCCGGGCCGGGGCGGCGCATGGGCATCCTCGTCGACCACCTGGTGCGGGGCACCAAGGAGCAGCGCATCGTCGACGCCGCGCGGGCGCTGCCTCAGTCGCGCGACCATGTGCTGATCCTCGGCCACCCGTACGTCGACGTGTGGCAGAGCGTGCGTCCGCAGAAGCTGGGTTGGACCAAGTGGCCGGTGATACCGCGCGGCACCTCGTGGAAGCACGGCATCCTTGCCGAGCTCGGCTGGCCGCACGCCTCTCAGGCTGACGTCGCGCGCGGGTGGAAGCGCATTCTCGGCACGGTCGACAACTACGCCGACCTGCAGCCCGAACTCCTCGGCCGCGTCGAAGAACTCATCGACTTCGTCACGGCCCCGGCTTGAGCCCGGCCACCTTGTAGGTTCTGCGTCATGACCTCTCGCCCGGCCGCGTCGCTGCATGCCGACCTGGTGGCGGTCGTCGTCTCGGTCGGCACCTGCGCGGGCGCGCCCGATCAGGGACCGATGGTGCTCGCCGCCGGCGACCCACTGCACCTTCCGGCGGGCCCGTTGCGCACCGACCACCACTCGCTGCAGAACGGCGCGCGAGCGTTCGTTGCGGAGCAGACGGGGCACTCCCTGGGCTTCGTGGAGCAGCTCTATACGTTTGCCGACCTGGGCCGCGACGGTTCCGCCGGTCGGGCGGTGTCGATCTCCTACCTGGGGCTCACGCGGGCGGCCGCCGACGACGGCTGGCGCGACGTCTACGACCTCCTGCCGTGGGAAGACCGCCGGTCGGAGACCTCGATCGCGTTGTGCGACAAGCTGATGAGCGAGCTGCGCAGGTGGTCGACCGATGCGTCCGAACGCATCGCGCACATCTTCGGTGATGGTGAACTGCCATGGCGTCCCGAGCTGGCGCTGCAACGTTACGAGTTGCTCTGGGAGGCCGGACTGGTCGCGGATTCGCCCAACGCCGCTGACGGCGTCGACGGCCTCACCGGCCCCGCGATGCACTCCGACCACCGCCGCATCCTCGCGACGGGTCTGTCCAGGCTGCGCTCGACGATCCAATACCGCCCACTCGTGTTCGAGCTCATGCCGGAATCGTTCACCCTCGGTGAGTTGCAGGCGGTGGTCGAGGCGTTGGTAGGCGCCGGCCTGCACAAACAGAACTTCCGCCGCTCGGTCGAACAGCAGGCGCTCGTGGAGCCGACCGACGACACCTCTCGCGCCACCGGCGGACGACCGGCGCGTCTCTACCGCTTCCGTCGCGAGGCCATTGCGGCCCGTGGCCAGGTGGGCACCAAGGTGCCGATCCCCCGATCGCGCTGACCCGCGTCCGCCGCTGCGGGTACGGCCCACCCTCCGCAACCACTGCGCCTCTCACTGCAAACACAGCGCGTGCTCGCACGCGCAGTATTTGCAGTGAGCGATGTTATGCTCACTCCAAGCATTTACTCAATGTGAGCAAATAGGATGGAGCCGACGATGTCGACAGCCACGTACGAGAAGGTCCGCCACCTCATCCCCGAGGTCGAGTGGGCGGTTTTCGAGCCGGAGATCGAGGCGATCGAAGCGCTGAAGCGCGAGCACGACGCCGTGATTCTGGCGCACAACTACATGACGCCAGAGGTCTTCCACGGCGTGGCAGATATCGTCGGCGACTCCCTCGCCCTCGCCCGCGAGGCGCAGCACGTCACGGCCGGCACGATCGTGCTCGCCGGGGTGCACTTCATGGCCGAGACGGCAAAGCTGCTCAACCCGGCCAAGCGGGTGCTGCTGCCTGACCTGCGTTCGGGTTGCTCGCTGGCCGAGAGCATCACGCCGGACGACATCGCCGAGCTTCGCCGGCAACACCCGGGTGTGCCGGTGGTCACCTACGTCAACACCAGCGCAGCGGTGAAGGCCGCCAGCGACATCTGCTGCACCTCCGGCAACGCCGTCGAGATCATCGAGTCGCTGGGGGTCGACCGGGTCATCATGATCCCCGACCAGTACCTCGCCCGGAACATCGCTGCCCGCACCGGCGTCGAGGTGATCACCCACCCGGGTGCGTGCGAGGTGCACGAGCGCTTCACGCCCGCCGACATCGACGACATCCGCTCGGGCAACCCCGGCGTGACGGTCATCGCCCACCCCGAGTGCCCGCCGAATGTGGTTGCCGCATCGGACTTCTCGGGTTCGACCGCCCAGATGATCGACTTCGTCGGCCAGGTGTCCCGGGCGGGCGTGCCCGACGCCGGCGGACGCCGCAAGGTCGCCCTCATCACCGAATGCTCGATGAGCGACAACGTGGCCGCCGAGCACCCCGACGTCGACTTCGTGCGCCCGTGCAACCTGTGCCCGCACATGAAGCGCAACACGCTCACCGCGATCCGTCGCTCGCTCGAACTCGGCCAGCACGAGATCACTCTCGACCCCACCCTCGAAGCACCAGCGCGCCGCGCCATCGAGCGCATGCTCGCGGTCAAGTAGGAGCACACCATGAACAAGCCGGTCATCATCGGCTCGGGCCTCGCGGGTCTCACCGCCGCTTGGGCCCTCTCGCCCGCCGATTGCGTGCTCGTCACGCCGGGCACGCTCACCGACAACGCGGCGAGCATGTGGGCCCAGGGCGGCATCGCGGCAGCTCTCGCCGACGACGACACCCCCGAGTTGCATGCGGCCGACACGGTGCGGGCGGGCGCGTTCGTCGGCGATGCCCGCACCATCCGGCGCATCACCGACGCGGCGCCCGACGTGGTCGCACTGCTGGCCGAACTCGGCGTGCCGTTCGACCACACCGACGACGGACGGCTCGACCTCGCCCTCGAGGGCGGACACAGCCGCAGCCGCGTCGCTCACGCCGGTGACTCGTCCGGAGCTGCGATCACCCGCACGATGGCGGCTGCCGTACGCGATCTGCCGAGCGTGCACACGCTCGATCGACACACCGCACGCCGCCTGCTGACCGATTCGGACGGCGCGATCTGCGGTGTCGAGGTGCTCGACGCCTCAGGCGCGGTGCTCGTGCTCGAGACCGACGCCGTCGTGCTGGCGACCGGCGGGATGGGTGCGCTGTGGCCGTGCACCACGAACCCGGCGACCGCGCTGGGGCAGGGTGTCGCGATGGCTGCGCGGGTGGGTGCCCGCACCGACGATCTGCACCTCGTGCAGTTCCACCCCACCGCTCTCGACGTGCCGGCCTTCCCCAACCCACTGCTGACCGAAGCGCTGCGTGGCGCCGGCGCGATCCTGACCGCCGACGGCGAGCGATTCGTGCACGAACTCCAACCGCGCGACGTGGTTGCTGCCGCCGTGTGGGAACAGCTGCGGGCGGGGCGTCAGGTTCGTCTCGATTGCCGCGATATCCCTTCTGTTGTAACGCGTTTCGCTGCGGTTGCCGAGCTGTGCGGGGCGCACGGATTCGACCTCGCCGGCGACCTGCTGCCGGTGCGGCCGGCCCTGCACTACGCCATGGGTGGCGTCACAGTCGACGCCCAGGCGCGCACCTCGGTGCCCGGCCTGTGGGCCGTCGGCGAGGTGTCGCGCACCGGCCTGCACGGCGCCAACCGACTGGCGTCCAACTCGTTGCTCGAGGCGGTCGTGACCGGCCGGGCCGCGGCCGACTCGATTCGCGGCGCCGATACTCGCTGGACCCCACGCGTGCTTCCCGTCGACCCGGGCACCGTCGTGTCCGCGTCCGCCGGACCTGCTGTCGACCTCGCTGAGGTGCGCGCCGTGCTCGGCGACAGCTGCGGAGTGTTGCGCGAGGGTGACACGCTCGAGCGCGCCGTCGACCGGCTCGCCGGACTACGCCACGACGATGCCGGCTACGTCGCCTGGCTCGTCGCCCGCTCGGCGCTGTTGCACCCGCACACCGTCGGCGCGCACCGCCGCGTCGACTCCATCGAAACCGTTGCTGCACAGGAGGTTCCGGCGTGATCGACAGTCATATCAGCCTTGAGGTCGACCGCATCGTCCGCACGGCCCTGGCCGAAGACCTCGGTCAGGCCGGCGATCTCACCACTGCCGCCACGGTTTCCCCGGATGCTCAGGGCACTGCGCACCTGGTCGCGCGCGAGCCGGGCGTTCTCTCCGGCATCGTCGCGGCCCAGCACGCCTTCGACCTCGTCGACCCGACTCTCGACGTGGAATGGTTCGTGGCCGACGGTGTGGCCCTCGCGCCCGGCACGCGCATCGCAACCGTGACGGGTCGCGCGGCGTCGATCCTCACCGCCGAACGCACCGCGTTGAATCTGCTCGGTCACCTCAGCGGCATCGCCACCCGGACCGCCGGGTTCGCGCGGCTTGTCGACGGCACCTCGGCCCGCATCGCCGACACCCGCAAGACGACGCCGGGGCTGCGCGCGTTGGAGAAGCGAGCCGTCGCCGACGGCGGCGGAATCAACCACCGTTTCGGGCTGCACGACGCAATCCTGGTGAAGGACAACCACATCGGGCTCGGCGGCGGTCTCGACAAGGTGCTCGCCAGGCTAGCCGAACGCTCGGGTCACCTGGTGCGGGTCGAGGTGGAGGTCGACACTCTCGACCAGTTGCGCGAACTGCTCGCCTTCGATGCCGACCGGCTCGGACGCCGCCTCCCGCCGGTGGTGCACGGTGTGCTGCTCGACAACATGACGCCCGACCTCATCCGCGAGGCCGTCGGCCTGATCGACGACCACCCTGCATCGCTGGTCATCGAGGTCTCCGGCGGCGTCGACGAGACGACCGTGCGCGGGTTGGCCGAGGCAGGTGCGCAGATCCTCTCGATCGGTGCCCTGACTCACAGCGTCCGGACGCTCGACATCGGCCTCGACCTGTAAGCAGACCGGTTGGGTGGCGCCGGTCGTTGCCGAGTCGCCGCGCTCAGACCGGCCCCAACGCGACCGGGGCGCCGTCCGGCAGCTCGACCGTGATCGGGTCACCCGCTCGCACCATCCCACTGCGCTCTACGACCGACATCACCCCGGCTCGGCGAATGACCTGCACCGTCCGCACCTCGGGTGAGGTCGTCGACGGGGCGGGTTCGTCGGTCGGGGTCCCGTCGGCCCTGGAGAGCACCACTTTGAGCAGACCCGGCTTGAAGTCGTTGATCTGCGCGCACGGGTTGCGCAGGCCGGTGAGCCGCACGACGGCCTCGTCGCCGAGGTGCAGGCGGGTGTCGACCGGGAGCGCATGCAGGTCGACACCGCTGGTCAGCACGTTTTCGCCGAGGTCACCCGCGGCCAGGGTGTAACCCATGCGCTCGGCGGTCTCGAACACCTCGCTGGGCACGAGATGCACCTGCCGCAGGTTGGGTTGGTTCGGGTCGCGACGCACCCGGGACCGATGTTGCACAAGGGTTCCCGCGTGCGCGTCACCTCGCACCCCCAGGTCGGCGACCAACTCGATCGCCTCCACCGGCGCCTTGGAGAAGCGGTGCAGCTCGTCCCGGCTGACGGCGGCCACACGGGGCTGGTTCATGGGTCGATCCTCGCATCAACCGGTTATGGGTCAGAAGTCGAGCAGCCGACGGACGGCGGTGTCGGCGAGCAGCCGTCCACGCAGGGTGAGCACGAGTCGCCGATCGCGCAGGGCCGTCGGTCCGTCGACGAGACCGTCGCCGATCAGCCCGGCGACGGCGGTGCGCCCGGCGGGTTCGAGGTCGTCGAGGGCGAGGCCGGCGTCGCGACGGATGCCGAGGAGCACGCGCTCCTCGTATCGCTGTGTGTCCGTGAGCAATTCGCGTCCGGCGCCTGGTGAGTTGCCCTCGGCCAGCACCGAGGCGTACGCCGCAGGGTGCTTGCGATTCCACCAGCGCACCCCACCAACGTGACTGTGCGCGCCGGGCCCGATCCCCCACCAGTTGGCGTCCGACCAATACAGCTCGTTGTGCCGACAACGCAGCGCCGGGTCGGTTGCCCAGTTCGACACCTCATACCAGGAGTAACCGGCCACGGCGAGCATGGAGTCGGCAAGCTCGTACTTGTCGGCTTCGTCGTCGTCATCGGGCATCGTCACCTGGCCGCGGCGCACCTGAGCCGCGAGCTTCGTGCCCTGTTCGACTACGAGCGCGTAGGCACTGATATGCCCGGGTTCCAAGGCAATTGCCGCGTCCAGCGAGGTGCGCCAGTCGGCGAGCGACTCCCCCGGTGTGCCGTAGATGAGGTCGACACTGGTCGCCAGCCCGGCCGCCTTCGCCGCCTCGACGCTGCGCCCGACATTGGCGGGGTCGTGGGTGCGCTCGAGCGTGTGCAGCACGTGTGGCACCGCCGACTGCATCCCGAACGACACCCGTGTGAAACCGCCGTCCGCCAGCACCTCCAGCGATTCGGGAGTCACCGAGTCGGGGTTGGCTTCGGTCGTGATCTCGGCATCATCGGCAAAGCCGAACCGGTCGCGCAGGGCGCCGATCATCCGCACCAGGTCGTGCGCCGCGAGCATCGTGGGCGTGCCGCCGCCGACGAACACCGTCGAGATCGGCGGCGCCTGGTCACCCAGCACCCGTACGGCGAGGTCGATCTCCCGAATCGCGGTGTCCGCGTACGAACCCACGCTCGCGCCAGGGCCGAGCTCGGTCAGGGTGTAGGTGTTGAAGTCGCAGTAGCCGCACCGCACCCGACAGAAGGGCACGTGCAGGTAGACCCCGAAAGGCTTGTGCGGCAACGCCGCCAGCGCCGTCGCCGGCAGGTGTCCGTCGGTCGGGACAGGTTCACCATCGGGCAGCGCGCTGGGCATTGGTCCATTCTCGCCGACGTCGACCCGCACGCCGAATCGCTGCACCAACCGCCACAGGCGCTGCACCTGCGTCCAGTCACTGCTGGTGCACCACCAGTGGCCGGCGAGTAGCGCAGCGTTTGCGGGCGGGGGTCAGAGGGTGCCGGTCAGGGCCTGCATGGCCAGGCTGGTCGAGGCGACCAGCACCGACAGGATCGCCCCCAACAACAACGGCCGCAGGCCGGTGCGGCGCAGCTGCGCCGGGCGCATGGACAGCCCGATCGCGGTGAGCGCCAGGGTGATTCCGAAGGTGCCGATCCTCGACAGGCCAGGGTGCCAGACGGTCGGGATGACTCCGATCGAGTTGACCGCCGCCGCCACCACGAACCCGACGAGGAACCACGGCACCACCTGACGCAATGGAATGCGCACCGTCGACGGACGGCCGGGCGACGACGACGCGGCGCGACGCGCTGTCAGGTAAGCCAGCACGATCGTGATCGGGATGATCATCAACGACCGGGTGAGCTTCACCACGATCGCTTGGTCGCCCGCACCGTCGCCGAAACCATAGGCGGCTGCGACGACCGACGACGTGTCGTTGATCGCCGTGCCGGACCACAGGCCGAAGCTTTCGCCGGTCATCCCGAGCAGTGGCCGATCACCGGAAAGGTGAGCACTCCGATCACGTTGAAGACGAAGATCGTGCCGAGGGCGTACGCCGCATCGGCCTTCTTCGGCCGCATCACCGCCGTGCTGGCGGCGATCGCCGACGCGCCACAGACGCCGGTGCCGACTCCGATGAGCGTTCGCACATCGCGCCCGACACGCAACCAGCGCCCGATGAGGGCGGCGCCCCCGAGCGCGACCGACAGGCTGGCGAGCATCACCGGCAGCGAAGACGACCCGACCTGCGCCACCTGGCGCAGCGACAACCCAGTGCCGAGCGCCACCACGGACGCCTGCAGCACCTGCTTGGAGCAGACCTCATATCCGCCATCCAGTTGGTGCGACTGCAGCCGCGGCACAGCGACACCCGCGGCAAGGCCAAGGACGATGCCACACACCGGACCGCCGAGCACCGGCACAAACTGGCCGAAAACCGTTGCCACACAGCCGATAACAATCACCACGAGCGCACCGACAATGGCACCCCGGCGTGCAGTGCGAACAGGCGTGGCGTGCAACATGCCTCCACCATCGGGCATCAGTGCCGCCGCCGGTAGCCGGAGAATGCGCAGGAGGGCATATCCTTCGCATATGGCAGATCGCCCCGACCCGGCCGCCCTGGAGCTCCTGGTTGCCGTGTCCGACACCGGCAGCGTCGGCGCCGCCGCGCGCTCGATCGGCATGGCACAACCCAATGCCACCCGTTCGCTCGCGAGACTCGAACGCCAACTCGGCCTCGACCTCGTCGTGCGGTCAACCCGCGGATCGACCCTCACCGATGCGGGGGCGGTGCTGGTCGATCTTGCTCGCCAGGCGCTGGCTGCTATGGACGCGGTCACCGATTCGGCCGCGACCCTGCGTGGCGACTCCACGCGTCCGCTGCCGGCCGCGGCCAGTCAGACTATCGCCGAACACCTACTACCCCGATGGCTTTCGACGCTGCGCAGCCAGCAACCGAACAGCGCCGTGGCCGTGCACGTGCACAACTCCCACGATGTCGTCGATGATGTGCGGTCCGGTCGCACCGCCCTGGGGTTCGTCGAAGAGCCCACGGTGCCCGGCGACCTGCACAGCACTGTTGTCGCGCACGACGAGATGGTGCTCGTGGTCGCCCCGCATCACGTCTGGGCCGGCCGGTCGCGCGCGGTCCGCGCCGACGAACTGGCACGCACCGCACTCATCACCCGCGAACCCGGCTCCGGCACCCGCATGGCCCTCGACGAGGCGCTCGATCAGCAGGTGCGACCGCACCTGGAGCTCCCGAGCAACGCCGCGGTGCGGGTCAGCGTCGCTTCGGGCGCAGCACCCGCGGTGCTCAGCCGGCTCGCGGTCGCCGACGCCCTGTCGGCCGGCACCTTGGTGACGGTGCCGCTCGGGTTCGAACTGCATCGACCGTTGCGCGCGGTCTGGACCGGGTCGCGGCGCTTGTCCGGCCTCGCGGCCGACCTCGTCGCGATCGCCCGCGACGAAGGCGAAATCAGCTCTTCGCAGTGACCCACACCGGGATGACGCCCGAGACGACCTCACTGCCGTCATCGACATAAGCGGTGCACCGCACGTCGACCTGGAACGGCGGCTGCTTGTCCCAATCGGCGATGTCTGTGCGCGCCTCGCACCGGACGTCGGTGGGCACCTTGGCGATGTAGTCGAGCTGAATTCCCCTAGGAATCCAGCGCATTCCCTTCGGGGTGGTCGCTTCGCAGAGCAGACCCATCGCCGCTTCGAGACCGTTCGCGACGGCGATCGCGTGCACGGTGCCGATGTGGTTCTGCACGCCGCGCCGCTTGCGGATCGTGACGACGCCGTGGTGCGGCTCCATGACCTCCACTTTCGGGCGCACCGTTGCGAAGTACGGCGCCTTCAGCATGAAGGCGAGCGAGAACGCGCTCTTGCCGAGCGGCTTGCTTTCGAGCTGTCGATACATCTGGAAGGTCGAGGCCATGCCCAGATGTTACTTACAGGTAACTTCGACGCGCCACCATCCCGGGCACGCGGTCAGCGCCGGGTCACCGCAACATCGCGCACGATGCGCTCGACCCGCAGCCCCTTCTTCTCGAAGCGGGTCATCGGACGGTCCTCGAACCGCGGAGCGAATCCGCCGCGATCGCCCTCCGGGTCGACGTCCGGGTCGCCCGGGTCGGCGAGTCGCCCGGCGAACGGGTTCGTGAACTCCTCACACCCTTCGACGACGTCGCGGATCTGCCAGGCGTAGTCGGCCCAGTCGGTCGCGAGCCGCCACACACCGCCCGACTCCAGCAACTCAGCGACCTGCGTCGCGAACGCCGGCTGCACCAGACGGCGCTTGTGGTGCTTGGTCTTCGGCCACGGGTCGGGGAAGAAGGTCCAGATCTCGTGCAACGTCCCTGGTTCGAACATGAGCGGCATCGACCAGGCCGCATCGGCGATCGCGATGCGCAGGTTGGTGACGCCCGCCGAGACCGCTTTGGTGATGGTGTGCGCGACGCCCGGGCGCCATACCTCGAAGGCGAGGAAGTCAACGTCCGGGTGCAATGCCGCAGCGTGCACGACGGCGTCGCCGGCGCCCGACCCGATCTCGGCGATCAACGGCGCCGACCGCCCGAAGACCCCTTCCTTATCGAAGCGGTAGTCGGGGTCGAGCGTGGTGTCGGTGCCGTTGAGCGGCAGATCGAGCAGGTAGATCGGCCCGTGCTGCTCCATCGCGCGCTCGTGCCGGTCGGGCATGCGTCCGCCGCGGCGCGTGAACGATCGGGTGCGGGCCAACGGGCGACCGTCGGGGCTCGTCGGAACAACCGGGTCGAAGCCCGAATCACGTTGTGCCACGGCGCTATTTCTTCGCCTTCTCAGCCGAGGCGTCCTGGGAGAGCGCAGCGATGAAGGCTTCCTGCGGCACCTCGACGGAGCCGACCATCTTCATCCGCTTCTTGCCTTCCTTCTGCTTCTCCAGCAGCTTGCGCTTACGGCTGATGTCACCGCCGTAGCACTTGGCAAGGACGTCCTTGCGGATCGCGCGGATGTTCTCGCGGGCGATGACGCGGGCGCCGATCGCGGCCTGGATCGGCACCTCGAACTGCTGCCTCGGAATGAGCTCCTTGAGCTTGCCGGCCATCATCACGCCGTACGCGTACGCCTTGTCGCGGTGCACGACGGTGCTGAACGCGTCGACCTTGTCGCCCTGGAGCAGGATGTCGACCTTGACCAGTTCGGCCTGCTGCTCGCCATCGGGTTCGTAGTCGAGCGAGGCGTACCCACGGGTGCGCGACTTCAGCGAGTCGAAGAAGTCGAAGACGATCTCGGCGAGCGGCAACGTGTACCGCATCTCGACGCGGTCCTCGGACAGGTAGTCCATGCCGCGCAGCGTGCCGCGTCGACTCTGGCACAGCTCCATGATCGCGCCGATGAACTCGCTCGGCGCCAGGATCGTCGCGCGGACGACGGGCTCGGTGATCGAGTCGACCTTGCCCTCGGGGAACTCGGACGGGTTGGTCACCACGACCGTGCGGCCGTCGTCCAACTTCACGTCGTACACCACGGACGGCAGTGTCGAGATGAGGTCGAGGTCGAACTCGCGCTCGAGGCGTTCGCGCACAATCTCCAGATGCAGCATGCCGAGGAATCCGATGCGGAAGCCGAAGCCCAACGCGGCCGAGGTCTCGGGTTCGTAGACCAGCGCGGCGTCGTTGAGCTTGAGCTTGTCGAGGGCATCACGCAGCACCGGGTAGTCGGAACCGTCGATCGGGTACAGACCGGAGAAGACCATCGGCTTCGGGTCGCGGTAACCACCGAGGGCATCGGTGGCGCCGTCGCGCGCGGAGGTGATCGTGTCACCGACCCGCGACTGGCGGACGTCTTTCACTCCGGTGATGAGGTAGCCGACCTCGCCGACACCGAGCCCCTTCGCAGGCACCGGTTCCGGCGAGATGACGCCGATCTCCAGCAGTTCGTGGGTCGCCTTCGTCGACATCATCTGGATCTTCTCGCGCGGGTTCAGATTGCCGTCGACCACGCGAACGTAGGTGACGACGCCGCGGTAGGTGTCGTAGACGGAGTCGAAGATCATCGCGCGGGCGGGAGCATTCGCATCGCCCACCGGAGCCGGGAACTGCTGGACGATCTGGTCGAGCAGCGGTTCGACGCCGACGCCGGTCTTGCCCGACACCCTGAGGCAGTCCTCCGGCTCGCAGCCGATCAAGCCGGCGAGTTCCTCGGCGTACTTCTCCGGCTGCGCCGCCGGCAGGTCGATCTTGTTCAGCACCGGGATGATCGTGAGGTCGTTCTCCATCGCCAGGTACAGGTTGGCGAGCGTCTGCGCCTCGATGCCCTGCGCCGCGTCGACGAGCAGCACCGCTCCCTCACACGCGGCGAGCGACCGGGACACCTCATAGGTGAAGTCGACGTGCCCGGGCGTGTCGATCATGTTGAGGCAGAAGGTCTCCCCATCCATCTCCCACGGCATGCGCACGGCCTGGCTCTTGATCGTGATGCCGCGCTCACGCTCGATGTCCATGCGGTCGAGGTACTGCGCCCGCATCGCGCGGTCGTCGACGACGCCGGTGATCCCCAGCATGCGATCGGCGAGGGTGGACTTGCCGTGGTCGATGTGCGCGATGATGCAGAAGTTTCGGATCTGCGAAGGCGGCGTCGCGGCTGGTTGCAGCGCGGTGCGTGCCATGGGTGCCACAGATGGTTCCTTGCGTTGTTCTCGGCCGGACAGGTATTCGTCCCAGTCTCCCACGCCTGCCGAGGTGTCCCGACAACCCTTCGAGACGACGTTCTAGGCGCGAGCGGCCGCGTCCCGACGTCCGAGGGTGGCGGACACGATCGTGATGAGGATGCCACCGACGGCGAGCAGCGCGCCGATCCGGCTCGGCCATTCGTAGCCCAGACCGCGGTCCAGGACAATGCTGCCCAGCCATGCGCCGAGCGCGTTCGCCATGTTCAGGGTGGAGTGGTTGAGGGCCGCAGCGAGCGACTGACCCTCCTGCGCGACGTCCATCAGCCGGGTCTGCAGCATAGGCACGAGCATCGTGGGCAGGAAGCCGAGCAGGAAGACCGCGATCACGGCGGTGACCGGGTGGTGCGCCATGAAACCGAACACGGCCAACAGGGTCGCGATGAGCACCAGCGACCCCAGGATGCCGCGCATCAAACCGAACTGTGAGACGCGTCCGGCGACGGTCGCGCCGATCGTCATGCCGACGCCGTAGACGACGAGGATCAACGGGACGGTGCTCTCGGCGAAGCCGGCCAGGTTGGTCATCGTCGGGGTGATGTAGGAGAACGTGGCGAACATCCCGCCGAAACCGACGGTGCCGATACCGAGCGCCAACCACACCTGAGGACGGGTGAGCGCCTTGAGTTCCTTTGCGGCAGAGGCGTTCTCGTCAGCCGGCTGACGCGGCACCCAGGCGAGCACCGCGGCGACACAGGCCAGCGAGATCACTCCGACGAACACGTACGGGTATTCCCAGCCGAACCGTTGACCGAGGACGGTGGACAGCGGGACGCCGATGACATTCGCGACCGTGAGGCCGGCGAGCATCATCGAGACGGCCCAGGTGCGTCGGTGCGGAGCGACCATGGACGCGGCCACGACGGACCCGATGCCGAAGTAGGCGCCGTGCGGCAGTCCGGACAGGAAGCGGGTGATCAGCAGGGTGCCGTACGAAGCGGCGAGCGCCGAACCGATGTTGGCCAGGGCGAACGCGATCATCAGCCAGCTCAACTGAGCCTTGCGGGGTGCGCGGGCAGCCAGCGTTGCGATCAACGGGGCTCCGACGACGACGCCCAGGGCGTACGCGGACACGACGTGGCCGGCCTTCGGGATCGAGATGTCGACACCGTCCGCGATCTGCGGCAGCAGACCCATCGTGACGAATTCGGCGGTGCCGATCGCGAATCCGCCCAAGGCCAATGCGAAGAGCGCGAGGCCGACATGATGCGCGCGGGCCACCGCCTGATCGCCGTCGACGTCGATGGTCTGCGGGGCGCTGGCTCGGATCACCGATCAAGTCTCCCGGCAATCGGAAGTTGTCGGCGAATCCGCGCGCCTGGTTCGTGAGCAACATCACCCGTTGCGATGGCGACCGGCGGCGACGATTGGCGAGCACTCACCCACCCGCGCGGCGACGGTTGGCCAGCACTCACCCACCCGCAGCGTCGATGTTATTGCTAGGGTATTCCGTACAGAAGGAGCCTCATTCCGCGATGCGGAATGCCGTGTTGCATGTCAGACAGACAGAGGAGTCGCATGTCCACTTTGAACCTGCCGGATGGCGTCGAAGTCACCGGTCCGGTGAAGGACCGTTACGACGAGATCCTTTCGCCCAAGGCGCTCGAACTGGTTGCCAAGCTGCACCGTGAACTGAATGCCCGACGCCTCGAACTCCTCGCCGCGCGCGAGGACACGGTGAAGAAGGTCGCCGCCGGCGAGGACCTCGACTTCCTGTCGGAGACCAAGGACATCAGGGAGGACGACAGCTGGAAGGTCGCCCCGCTCGCGCCGGGCCTCGAGGACCGCCGCGTCGAGATGACCGGCCCGACCGACCGGAAGATGGTCATCAACGCCCTCAACTCCGGCGCCGCTGCCTGGCTGGCCGACCAGGAGGACGCGAACACCCCGATGTGGGAGAACGTGGTCGAGGGTCCGATGAATCTGATGGACGCCGTCGACGGCAACATCGACTTCACCAGCCCGGAAGGCAAGGAGTACAAGCTCGTCGCGCCGCAGAAGCAGCCGACGATCATCGTCCGCCCGCGTGGCTGGCACCTGCCGGAGAAGCACATCCTGGTCGACGGCCAGGAGACCTCGGGTTCGCTGGTCGACTTCGCGCTCTACCTCACCGCGTGCGGCCAGAAGCAGATCGACCGCGGCAAGGGTCCGTACTTCTACTGCCCGAAGATGGAAAGCCACCTCGAGGCCCGCCTCTGGAACGACGCGTTCGTCATCGGCCAGGACTTCCTCGGCATCCCGCAGGGCACCATCCGCGCCACCTGCCTGATCGAGACCTACCCGGCCGCGTTCGAGATGGAGGAGATCCTCTACGAACTGCGCGACCACTCCTCCGGCCTCAACGCCGGCCGCTGGGACTACCTGTTCTCGGTGATCAAGACCTACCGCACCCGTGGCGCCGACTTCATCGTCCCCGACCGCAACACGGTCACCATGACGGTGCCGTTCATGCGGGCCTACACCGAGCTGCTCGTGCGCACCTGCCACAAGCGCGGCGCGTCGGCGATCGGTGGCATGGCCGCGTTCATCCCGAGCAAGGACGAAGCGGTCAACAAGAACGCCTTCGAGAAGCTGACCGCCGACAAGACCCGTGAGGCGAACGACGGCTTCGACGGTTCCTGGGTCGCCCACCCGGGCATGGTGCAGGCCTGTGACGACGTGTTCTCCGCGAAGTTCGCCGAGGGCAGGACCAACCAGCTCGACAACCTGCGTGAGGACGTCCAGGTGACCGCCGCCCAGCTGCTCGACGTGAAGTCGACGCCCGGTGAGGTCACCGAGGCCGGTCTGCGCTCGAACATCGACATCGCGATGCAGTACCTGCGCTCCTGGCTGGCCGGCCGCGGCGCCGTCGGCATCCACAACCTGATGGAGGATGCCGCGACCGCGGAGATCTCCCGTTCGCAGATCTGGCAGCAGATCAAGAACGAGGTCACCACCGCCGACACGAACAAGCTCATCACCAAGGAGCTCGTGTTGGAGCTGGTCGACGAGGTCATCGCCGAACTGCCCGGCGACGCGAGCGACTACGACGACGCCAAGGCAACCTTCCTCGAGGTCGCCGTCGCCGACGACTACGCCAACTTCCTCACCCTGCCGGCTTACGAGCGGATGAAGTAGCCGATGGCCACTTCGAGCGGGTCGATCGCAGCCGTGATCGAACGGTTGCGGTCGGCCCTGCCGCGTGAGGCGGTCATCACCGACCCGGCGCGTCTGGCGACCTACGACTGTGACGGGCTGCTGGTTCACCGGGTGACCCCGGCCGTGGTCGTGCTCGCCTCGGACGCTGAGCAGGTGCGCCTCGCCGTCCGAGCATGCGCGGAAGCCGGGGTGCCCTTCGTCGCGCGCGGTTCGGGCACTGGGTTGTCCGGTGGCGCGCTCCCCCACGCCGATGGCGTCCTGATCGTGATGAGTGGGTTCCGGGAGATCAAGGAGATCTCCCGCGCCGATCAGCGTGCGGTGGTCGACCCAGGCGTCATCAATCTTTCTGTCACTCAGGCGAGTTCGCCGGAGGGTTATTACTTCGCGCCGGACCCCTCGAGCCAGCAGATCTGTACGATCGGCGGCAATGTCGCCGAGAACTCCGGCGGCGCGCATTGCCTGAAGTACGGCTTCACCAGCAACCACGTGCTGTCGGCTGAGGTGGTCATGCCCGACGGTTCGCAGGTGACGCTCGGTCAGCGAGCACCCGACGCGCCCGGCTACGACCTGCTCGGTGCGTTCGTCGGCTCGGAAGGCACCCTCGGTGTCGCGACCGAAGTGACGGTGAAACTGCTGCGCTCGACCGAATCGGTGCAGACCTTCTTGGCCGGGTTCGAATCGACCGACGCCGCCGGTGCCGCAACCTCCGCGATCATCGCGGCCGGCATCGTGCCCGCCGCGATCGAGATGATGGACGCACTCGCGATCGAGGCCGCCGAGGCGGCGGTCGCGTGCAACTACCCGGACGGCGCGGGCGCGGTGCTGGTCGTCGAGCTCGACGGACCGACGGCCGAGGTCGAGGCGGAATCGGCTGCCGCGCAACGGATGTGCCAGGAGGCGGGCGCCTTCGAGATCCGCCTCGCCGCCGATGCCGAGGAGCGGATGGCGATCTGGCGGGGCCGCAAGTCGGCATTCGCCGCGGTCGGTCGTATCTCGCCCGATTACATCGTCCAGGACGGCGTCATCCCGCGCACGAAGCTGTCGCAGGTGCTGGGCCAGATGGGTGCACTCGCTGCCGACAAGGGAGTGCGCGTCGCGAACGTGTTCCATGCGGGCGACGGGAACCTCCACCCTCTGGTGCTCTTCGACGGCAGCGTGCCCGGCGAGAGCGAACGCGCTGAGGAGGTGTCCGGAGCGATCCTCGACCTGTGCCTGGAACACGGCGGATCGATCACCGGCGAGCACGGTGTCGGCTTCGACAAGGCGAAGCACATGCCGAAGATGTTCACCGAAGTCGATCTCGACACCATGCAGCGGGTGCGCTGTGCCTTCGATCCGCACGGACTGTCGAACCCCGGCAAGATCTACCCGACGCCGCGGCTGTGCGGCGAAGTGCCGCGCAAGCGGTCGGCGAACGATCCGAACCCCTACGAGGGCAAGGCGGAAATCTTCTGATGAGCTTGCGAGAAACATTGCAGCACCGTGGAATCGATGTCGAGCAGGGCACATCGGCGACGCTGTTCGACGGACGCGCGCCGAGTTGTGTCGCTCGGCCGACGTCGACCGAAGAGGTAGCCGAAACAGTCCGAGCCGCTCGTGAGCACGGCGCGGTCGTCGCGGTGCGGGGTGCCGGCACGAAACTGACGTGGGGTTCCCCCGCCGGGCACCACGACCTGGTCCTCGACCTGTCGGCGATGAACCGGGTGCTCGAACACCAGCCCGGCGATCTCATCGTCAGCGCGGAGGCCGGTTGCCCGCTGAACGTCGTCCAGAGCACCGTCGCTCGGGCGGGCCAGCGGCTCGCGCTCGACGAAATGGTGCCGGGCACCACTGTCGGTGGGCTCATCGCAACCAATACGAGCGGGCCGCTGCGTGTGCTCGCGGGCTCCGTGCGCGACCTGCTCATCGGGGTGACGGTCGTGCTGGCCGACGGCACCGTCGCCCACGCAGGCGGCAAAGTGGTCAAGAATGTCGCTGGCTACGACCTCGGCAAGTTGATGGTCGGCTCGTACGGCACGCTCGCGATCGTCACCGAGGCGACCTTCCGGCTGCACCCGGTGCCGCAGGCGTCCGAGTGGGTCGTCGGTCAACACCCGATCGCCGAATTGCCGCACGTACTCAACGACCTTTTGCATAGTCAAGACGCACCGAGCGCGGTCGAGATCCGTTGCGAGACTGCGGATTCGGTAGTTCTCGCCGTGCTGATCGAAGGCACTGAGGGGGGCGTTTCCGCCCGCTCCGGGCGGATCCGCGCGACCGTCGCCGGCGAGACAGCGCCAGCACCCGGGTGGACCGGCACCTACCCGTGGCCCGTGGGCGAAGGCATCGGACTGAAGATCACCGCGCAACTGTCCGCTGTGCCGAATGTCGTTGCGGCAGCGGCCGAACTCGGCTGGACGATTCAGGGATCAGCCGGTGCGGGAGTGCTGTACGCATCTCCGTCCGGCGCAGCCGAACCGAATGATGTCGAGGCCGCCGCAGCACGTTTTCGTGAGGTCGCCCTCGGCGGCAGCGTGATCGTGCTCGATGCCCCGAAGGAGATGCGCGGGCAGGTCGATGTGTGGGGTCCGATCCCGGCCATCGACATAATGCGCCGTGTGAAACAGCAGTTCGATCCAGAAAACCATTTGGCCCCAGGCCGATTCGTGGGAGGAATCTGATGCCCGACCCCCGCACCGCCTCTGAACCGGCTATCACGCCAGGCGTTGACGTCAGTGTCGAACCGATGTCGCGGATCACTGGGTTCGACGAGCACAACCCACCCGACCCGAGCCTGCTGTCCGACTGTGTGCACTGTGGCTTCTGCTTGACGACCTGCCCGACGTATGTGCTGTGGGGCGAGGAAATGGACTCCCCGCGGGGACGGATCCACCTGATGAAGAACGTCACCGAGGGCGCACCGCTCGACGACACGGTTGTCGGCCACATCGACGCCTGCCTCGGCTGCATGGCCTGCGTGACGGCGTGCCCGAGTGGGGTGCAGTACGACCGCCTGCTCGAGCAGACCCGGGCCCAGGTCGAGCGCAACACGACCAGGTCCAGGTCGGAACGGGCACTTCGTGCTGCGGTCTTCAGCCTGTTCCCCTACCCCAAGCGGCTCAAGGCGTTGCGTGGACCATTGCGCCTGACGCAGAAGGTCGGCCTCGACCGCGCGATCAACAAGTCCGGCCTGCTGGAACGCATTTCGCCGTCGCTGGCGATGCTGCAGAGCCTCACCCCCGAGCTGACCAAGCCGGAAAGGCTGCCCGAACGCATCCCGGCGAAGGGCACCAAGCGGGCGACCGTCGCGATGCTCACCGGCTGCGTGCAGGACGCGTTCTTCTCCGGGGTCAACGCCGCTACCGCGCGGGTGCTGGCTGCCGAGGGCTGCGACGTGGTGGTGCCACAGGGCCAGGGTTGTTGCGGTGCGCTGTCGAGCCACTCCGGCCGTGAGCCCGAGGCGCAACACTTCGCTCGAGCGCTCATCGACACCTTCGAGCGCTACGAGGTCGACTACATCGTGGTCAACTCTGCGGGCTGTGGCAGCGCGATGAAGGAGTACGAATTCCTGCTCGCCGACGACTCAACCCACCAAGCCGACGAGCGCGTGCGGAGCTTCCGCGAGAAGGTGCGCGACGTGAGCGAGCTGCTGGCCGAACTCGGCCCGGTCGCCACCTATCACCCGCTGCCCCTCACCGTGGCTTACCACGACGCCTGCCACCTCGGTCATGCGCAGGGCATCCGCAACCAGCCGCGTGAGCTGCTGCGCGCGGTGCCGGAGCTGACCGTGAAGGAGATCAAGGACGCGTCGATCTGTTGCGGGTCGGCAGGCATCTACAACGTGCTGAACCCCGAGCCGGCCAAGCAACTCGGCGACACGAAGGCCGCCAATGTGATCGCGACGGGTGCGCAGTTGCTGGTGACGGCCAACCCGGGGTGCATCATGCAGATCGCCCAGGGTGTCGAGAGAGCGGGCGGACGCATCGGCACGGCCCACATCGTCACCGTGCTCGACCACTCGCAACGCGGACTGTCGGCGGACGAACTGCTGAAGTAGTCGCATGCGGTTCTGGGTCAACAGCGCTCTACGGGTGACCCGGCAGATCCTCGACGCCACCCGTGCGACCGCGCCGTCCGGTCGATCACGCTCGGACACTGCAACCCGGATGCCGGCCGCCCAGCCTGCTCCCGAACAACACCCTTACCCGGGCGACTTCTGCGGGATCCCCGACTTCGAGTACGCCCCGAAGCCGGACGGCAGACCCGACCCGGGCGAGATCGTGTGGACCTGGGTGCCGTACGAGGAGGACCACTCCCGCGGCAAGGACCGTCCGGTGCTGCTGGTCGGGCGGGCGGGTGAGTGGCTGCTCGCGCTGCCTCTCACCAGCAAGGATCACGATCGCGACGCCGACCAGGAGCGTCGGGCCGGCCGCGAGTGGGTCGACATCGGATCCGGTCCGTGGGACCGCCGCGGTCGGCCCAGCGAGGTACGCCTGAACCGGGTGCTGCGGGTCGACCCCAGCGCCGTCCGGCGCGAAGGAGCCGTACTCGACCAGCACCTCTTCGACGCGGTCGCCCGAGCCTTCACCGGACGCTGACAAGACCATCCTGGGAAATCGGCGTGTTTCCCGGTACGGGTGGTTTCCGGTACTTCGAGTATCAGTTTCAGTTAGGCTCGGCGCGGATGCTTTGAACGAGCGTCCGAAGACCTGCACGAGAAGCTGCACGGGAAGGCTGAGATGTCGCTGCACGGCAAGACGTCCATCGCCGATCGGGGTCAGGCGTTCGGGATGCGCCTGATCACCATGGCGGGTGGACTCGAAGCACTGAAGAACCCGGTACTGCGGGGACGAGTCGAAAAGGTCCTGTACCGCAGTGCGAAGTCGGGGTTCAAGGCACAGACGGTCGCCGGCAAAGCCTTCGCGAAGAAGTCCGGGTCGGGTTCGCCCACGCGGGCCGCATCAACCAAGCCGCGCCGGGAGTTCGACCTGAGCCCGACCGAGGATCAGCAGATGATCCAGGAGGCAGCGCGCGAACTCGCAACCGAGGTGCTACGCCCGGCGGCTGCCGGGGCCGACACCGAGCGTCGAGCTCCGGCGCAGGTGCTCGAACGGGCCGCCGCCATGGGCATGACCCTGCTGAGTGTTCCGGCGGAGCTCGGCGGAGTGGCCGAGGAGCGTTCCGCGATCACCGGCGTGCTGGTCATCGAGGAGCTGGCGCGCGGTGACATGGGGCTTGCCGTCGCCATCATGGCCAGCGGAGCAGTCGCCAATGCACTTGCGAACTATGGCGATTCGGATCAGCAGGCTACGTTCCTGCCGCCATTCACCCAGGAACAGGAACCAGCCACGGGGGCACTGGCGATCCAGGAGCCGCAACCGCTGTTCGATCCGCTCGCGCCGTCCACGACGGCGCAGCGCGATGGTGACCACCTCGTGCTCGACGGCGTGAAGTCACTCGTGCCAGGGGCCGAGAACGCCGACCTGTTCATCGTGTCGGCATTGGTCGACGACGAGCCTCGCCTGGTCATTGTCGAGCCCGGCACCGACGGGCTGTCGGTCTCCCCCGACCCGGCCATGGGTCTGCGCGCCGCACGCACGACCACGCTCGAGCTGCGCGCAGTCCGCGTGCCTGCCGGCCACCTGCTCGGCACCACCCAGGACCACCTGGACGCCGTCCGTCGCGCCCGCCTCGCCTGGGCAGCCGCCGCGGTGGGCACCGGGCAGGCCGTGCTGGACCACCTGAAGACCTACACCGTCGAGCGCAAGGCGTTCGGTGAACCGATCGCCTACCGTCAGGCCGTCGCCTTCACCGTTGCGAACATCGCGATCGAAGTGGACGCCTTGCGCCTGGTCGTGTGGCGCGCCGCCGCGCGACTGGACGAGGGCAAGGATGCGTCCGCGCTCATCGCACAGGCACGCGCGCTTGCTGCCCGGCACGGCGCCCAGATCGGCAGTGACGGCGTCCAACTGCTCGGCGGACACGGCTTCGTCAAAGAATTCGACAACGAGCGCTGGTTCCGTGACCTGCGCGCGACCGGCGTGCTCGAGGGCATGCTGCTGGTCTGAGGAGCAACCGATGATTGACCTCGAGGTCCCCCGCAAGTTCACCCCGCTGCTGAAGCAGGCCGGCGCGCTCGCCGACGAGGTGTTCCGCCCGATCAGCCGAAAGTACGACATCGCCGAGCACGAATACCCCCAGGAACTCGACCTGCTGTCGGCCCTCATCGACGGCATGAGCGACTCCGGCGCCGGACAGGGGGCGGGCGCGTCCGGCTCGGCCAAGGCCAAGACCGACGAACAGCCGAAGGGTGTGGGCTCTGGACGAAACGCCGGCAAGGCGAACCGCAACGGCACCAACCTCTCGTCCGTCCTGTCGATCATGGAGACCTGCCGCGGCGACGTCGGCCTCACCCTGTCGATCCCGCGCCAAGGACTCGGCAATGCCGCGATCGCCGCCGTCGCCAATGACGAACAGAAGGCTCGGTACGCAAACCGTTGGGCCGCAATGGCGATCACCGAGCCCGACACCGGCTCCGACTCGGGTGCGATCCGGACGACGGCCGTCAAGGACGGCGACGAATACGTGCTGAACGGGGAGAAGATATTCGTCACCGCCGGCGAGCGCGCCGATCTCGTCGTGGTGTGGGCCACGCTCGATCGCGCGCTCGGCAAGCAGGCGATCAAGTCGTTCGTCGTCGAGCGGTCGAACCCGGGCATGAAGCTGGTGCGCTTGGAGCACAAGCTCGGCATTCGCGCGTCGGACACCGCTGCGTTCAGCCTGCAGGACTGTCGAGTGCCGGCCGACGATCTCCTCGGCGACCCGGAGATCAAGATCGAAGGCGGCTTCGGCGGTGCCATGCAGACCTTCGACAACACGCGTCCGCTGGTCGCGGCGATGGCGGTCGGTCTTACCCGTGCATGCCTCGACACCGCCACCGAACTGCTGGCGAGGGCAGGTGTGACGCCGGACCCGGATCGTCCACTCGCCGGTCAGTCACTCGCTGCGGCCAAGCTGATCCAGTTCGAGGCTGAGTACCAGGCTGCCTACCTGCTCGCGTTGCGCGCAGCGTGGATGGCCGACAACGGCAAGCCGAACTCGATGGAGGCGTCCATGGCGAAGGCGAAGGCCGGTCGCACCTGCGTCGACGTCGCTCTCGGCTGCGTCGAGCTCTGTGGCGCTACGGGTTATGCAGAGACCGAGTTGCTGGAGAAGTGGGCCCGCGACTCAAAGATCCTCGACATCTTCGAGGGCACCCAGCAGATTCAGTTGCTGGTGGTGGCGCGCCGCCTGCTCGGCTTGAGTTCGGCGCAACTGAAGTAGGACCCGCACAACGCGAATGGCCCGTCACCGACTTTCGGTGGCGGGCCATTTCCGGCTGACCGGTACTTCGGGTTCCGAAGTACCGGTCAGTTGATTCCGTCCTGTTTGAGCGCTTGCTCGACGACGGCGAGGACGTCGGCGCGGGCGGGGTTCCACCGGCGCACCCGCACGACGAGCTCGCGAGCCGCTCGCTCGAGTTCCTCGGCAGCGGTGTCCTGACCGGCGCAGATGAAGGTGCCGGCCCGTCCGCGCGTGACGATCAGACCGGATCGTTCGAGTTCGGTGTAGGCCTTCGCGACCGTGCCCGGCGCGATCCGCAGGTCGGCGGCAAGACCGCGGACGGTGGGCAGCTTGCTGCCTACGACGAAGTCGCCTACCCGGACGCCCTCGGCGACCTGATCGCAAATCTGCTCGTACGTCGGCTGCGCGCTTTCCCGATCAATCGTGAACACCTTTGCATTCTCCCCCGTGACTGCAGAATTTCGCTGCGGAATGAACATTCATCAACACAATTAGGTTGCGAACAAAAAGAATACCCCCGCCCCGAATGGGCGGAGGTATCAGTACGTTCTGCGTCAGACGCGCTCGGCGGAACGCTGCCAGGCCATGATCAGGTCGTCGCGCGAGGCCGGAGTGCCGGCGTTCTCGACCGCCTTGTTGAACGCGCGGCGGGCGCGGGCGTTCTCACGGTGGCTCTTGATCGACTTCGCGAGCGAGGTCATGGCTGGTGGCTCCTTTGCCGTTGCATGAATGCTTGATGTGGTTCAGGTCTCAAAGTTCTAAGTAGAACTATTCGATACCGAAATGTTACGCCTGTCAGGACGTCCGTTCAAATCCAGCACCCGGATGGTGAGGGAACTCACAACGGCGTCGTTCCGGCGCAAAATCGAAGTGACGGATGTCCTGCGATGCAGCAAGCTTGAGCCTCGTGGGACACATCGAAGCCAACTCCGTCGATTACTTCCTGCCCGACGGCAGGCCGCTGCTCGGCGGGGTGAGTCTGCGCGTGGGCGACGGCGCGAAGGTCGCACTCGTCGGTCCGAACGGCACCGGCAAGACCACGCTGCTTCGCATCATCTCCGGCGAACTCGACGCGCACGACGGGGCGATCACCCGCAGCGGAAGGATCGGCGTGATGCCGCAGTTCATCGGCAAGGTCGGGCGCGAGGGCAAACAGGTGACCGTCCGGGATCTGCTGCTCACCGTCGCTCCCCTGCCGATCCGTGAAGCGGCCGCCACTGTCGACCGCACCGAACTGGCGATCATGGAACGCGACGACGAGTCCGATCAGATGGCGTACGCGCAGGCGTTGGCCGACTGGGCAGAGGTCGGCGGGTACGACTGGGAGACGCTCGCCGATGTGTGCACCGTTGCGGCACTGTCGATTCCGTTCGACCAGGCACAGTGGCGCGACGTCAACATCCTCAGCGGTGGCGAGCAAAAACGACTCGTGTTGGAGGCGCTGCTTCGCGGGCCGGAGGATGTCCTGTTGCTCGACGAGCCGGACAACTACCTGGACGTGCCGACCAAGCGCTGGCTCGAAGCTCAACTCAACGCGTCCCCCAAGACCGTCCTGTTCATCAGCCACGACCGGGAACTGCTGAGCACCGTCGCGACCCGGATCGCGACCCTGGAACCACAGGCGGCCGGCGCCGTGTGCTGGGTGCATCCCGGATCGTTCGACACCTATCAGCAGGCGCGTATCGACCGGAACGACCGCCTCGAGGAGTTGCGGCGCCGCTGGGACGAGGAGCACACCAAGCTGAAGACGCTCGTGCTGAACCTGAAGGTGAAATCGACCTTCAACGACGGCATGGCCTCTCGCTACCACGCTGCCCAGACCCGGTTGGCCAAGTTCGAGGCAGCGGGCCCGCCGCAGGCGATCCCCTTCGAGCAGAAGGTGACCATGCGGCTGCGCGGTGGGCGCACGGCCAAGCGCTCGGTGATCTGCGAAGGACTGGAACTCACCGGATTGATGAAGCCCTTCGACTGCGAGATCTGGTACGGCGAGCGAGTCGCCGTCCTGGGCTCGAACGGGTCGGGCAAGTCCCACTTCCTTCGGTTGTTGGCCGCCGGTGGTTCCGACCCGGACATCGAGCACCGCCCGGTGGGCGATTTCGTCCCGGACACGGTGCAGCACACCGGAATTGCCCGCCTGGGCTCGAGGGTGCGCCCGGGCTGGTTCGCACAGACGCATCAGCACGCCTCACTGACCGATCGGACGCTGCTCGACATCCTGCATCGTGGTGACGAGCACCGCGAAGGCATGCCGCGGGAGCAGGCGTCGCGGGCACTCGACCGGTACGAGTTGGCTCGCAGCGCCGAGCAGACCTTCGGGTCACTCTCCGGTGGGCAGCAGGCGCGCTTGCAGATTCTGCTGCTCGAACTCAGCGGTGCGACGCTGCTGCTGCTCGACGAACCGACCGACAACCTCGACCTGCACTCGGCCGAGTCGCTCGAGGAGGGCCTGGACGGCTTCGAAGGCACGGTCATCGCGGTGACCCACGACCGTTGGTTTGCAAAGGGATTCGACCGGTACCTCGTGTTCGGCGGCGACGGCCGGGTCTACGAGACGCCCGCACCGGTGTGGGACGAGACGCGGGTCGTCCGCGATCGCTGACCGGTCCCGGACCCGTGGGCTGGGTACGGCACACTTGTCCGGTCGGCCGCCGGTGCCGGCCCGATTGAGGAGGCGACAGGGTGACCACCGACCTCGGTGACATCGTCCGCACGGTCGACCTCATCGGCGTCGCCGTGAACGGTCTGCTGGGTGCGGAGATCGCCCGCCGCGAGCGCCTCGACCCGGTCGGATTCGCTGTGCTGGCAATCCTTTCCGGCCTCGGCGGCGGAATGATCCGCGACACCCTCCTGCAGCAGGGGACGCCGGTCGCCCTCACCGACTCCTGGTACCTCGTCGTCGCGATCGCCGCAGCCGCCGTCGGTTACACCCTGCAGTTCGAGGGACGCCTGTGGAACCGGGTCTACCCGGCGCTCGACGGTCTGGCCCTCGGCACCTGGGCGGCGGTCGGTACGCAGAAGTCACTCAGCGCGGGCCTGGGGTGGTTGCCCTCGTTGCTGCTCGGCACGATCACCGCGGTCGGCGGCGGGATGGTTCGTGATGTCGTGCTCGCCCGGCGTCCGGCCTTCCTCGGCGGCAACACCTTGTATGCCACCTGTGCGATCATCGCCAGCGGTGTCGCGATCATGCTCAACGGTCTGGTGACCGCCGAGGTGGGCGTGCTCGCCGCTACCGCCGTGGGTGCGCCGATGGTGCTCATCGCCAAGGCGAGAGGCTGGACACTCCCCGGCGAGTCGGCCCGAGTCGGAGTGCAGGCGATCAAACGCCGCTACCCGCGCCAATCCTCCTGAACCACAGCGGGTCTGCTCACCCCCGTCATGGCGGCCGGGGCGGGCAGGTCGAGCACAGTCGACCGACTGAGTCGGTGCATGAGGAAGGCTGTGCCAAGACGGGTGCGGCCGAAACCCTGCAACGGATCGAAGCCGAGGCCGGTCCTGAGCGTGTCGCAGCGGGCTTGCAGTGTGCTGTGGTGAATGTTCAGTTCACGGGCCGCTTCCCGAACCGTCTGCGTCGTCACCAGCGCCTCGACGGTCTCCAATGCCCACGGATGCTGTTGCGCGACAAGGGTGAGACTGTCGGCGTCACCATGCTGGACGTCGTCGTCGGCGTCAGCCAACAGGTCGATCAGGCCGCCGTAGTCGTCGGCCACGACCATCGGCTCACGCGCCCGATCACACAGCCGCAGCGCGACGAGCGCGCTGCGGAACGACCGGTCGAGCCCGTGCACGGAAGCGGCGATCCCGATGCCGCCCGGCGCGGCGCGGAACGGCTCGAAGATCTCCGGGACGACGACGACATGGATCGGGCCGAAGCGGGTGCCGATCACGTCCTCGGGCCCGGACGGCCGACCCTCCCAGACAGCGAACAGCGGCGCGGCGACGATGCGGTAGCGGCGCGCGGCCACCACTCCGAGCGCCCCGGCGGCGTCGAGCCGTTCCTCGACACTGCTGGTGCGCTCGGTCAGCACGCCGAGGTGGCGACGGTTGTCGATTTCGCGCTGACCGCGTCCGTGTCTGATGCGCACGGCGAGCGCGAGCCGTTCGAGGATGATCGCATCGTTGGCAAACGGCGCTTCGTCCCGCTCGAGCCAGACGAGCATGTCATCTCCCGCCCGGGCGAGGAGATCATCGCGCGGCGTGGGCGCCTGCGATCGGTCGATCTCGCCCCGCGGCGACACCCGCATGGCGGCCTGCGACCCGCTTTCACGAAACCCGGCCGTGCATCCGGCCAGCGAGGCCGCCGCGGCCAGCAGTGCTCGGGTGTTGACGTTGCCCACGATGAGCTCGTCGAAGCAGGCGATGACTCGCAGGCCGAGGCTCGAATTGGGGTCGAGGCGCGCGATGCGTCCGAGGAGTTCTTGGATCTCAGGGCTCCTGGCGAGGTCGGGTCGGCCGATCAGTCGGCAAGGGTCTTCTCCACCCAGGCGTTGCGGGTGCGGATCATCGATCGCCCCACGCTGGTGTGCGGCGCGAAGATGTCGCACGCGTGAAAGGCGCCCGACCACACGTGCAGTTCGGCATCGCCCCCTGCCGCCCAGATGCGTCCGGCATAGTCGATGGCCTCGTCGCGGAAGATCTCGGCAGCGCCGACGTCGATGAACGCCGGCGGCAGTGCGCTGAGGTCGCCCGCCCGGGCCGGTGCGGCGTAAGGCGACACGTCGTCGCCACCGCGGCGATCGCCGAGCATCGCCTGCCACGCGGTTTGATTGCTCACCCGGTCCCATACGCCGATGCCGTCGAACTGTGCGGTCGACGCGGTGATCAATCGGTCGTCGAGCATCGGGTAGTCGAGCAGTTGGCCGCAGGGCCGCGGGCCGCCGCGGTCACGTGCGGCTAGAGCGATGCCGGCCGCGAGCCCGCCACCGGCACTGGCGCCGGCGACGAGAATGCGATCGCGACGTACGCCCAGATTTCCCGCCTCGGCGGCGACCCATTCCAAGGCTGCGTACATGTCCTCCCACGGGTACGGGTCGGGAAACTCCGGCGCCAGCCGGTAGTCGACCGTGATGACGGTCGCGCCCAGATCGCTGACCCAATCGAGCACAAGGTCGAGACCGCTGAACTTGTCACCGAACATCAACCCACCCGAATGCGCGTAAAGCACCGTCGGACGCGGGCCCTGTGCGTCGCGCGGTCGGAGAACGGCGGCCGTGAGGTCGGCGCCCTGGTAGCCGGGCAGGACGACGTCCGTCACATCAATACGATGCTGCCGGAACAAGTCGGTCATCGGCGGGGACGCGTACGAGACTCGCATGAAGTCGATGAGTTCAGGGGTGATGGTCGGCGGGAACATGCCACCCACGACCGCCAATCCGGCGCGTAGCTCGGCGTCGAATCCGGGCCGCGGCACCGCGTTCACCGTCATGAGGCCTCCTTTGTGCCGACGATTCTTCGAAGTCTATTGCGGTGTCTCGCACCGCACCCCGCCATTTGGCGGGATGGGTTCCTCGATTTGCGACGCCGCGTCGGTTGTGGTCTGCGTCACACTTGGGCGAGGGTTGAGCTTCACCGAACGAGAGGAAGATCAGTGAGCGACAACTTGACTACCGCGGTCGACGCCGTCGTCCAGCGCGCTTCGCAGGGCCCGAATTCCGGGGGAGGACGAGTGCCGGGCGTCGTCGCCGGTATTACCGACCGGGACAAGGACATCTACCTCGGCGCGTCCGGCGTGCGCGACCTGTCGTCCGACGCCGAGATGACGACCGACACGTCCTTCAGCATCTGGTCGACGACGAAGGCGATCACCGCAACCGCCTGCCTCCAGCTGGTGGAGTCGGGCGACCTCGACCTGCAGGCGCCCGCCAAGGAGTACGCGCCCGCCCTCGCCGACGTCAAGGTCATCGACGGCTTCGACGCGGACGGTCAGCCGATCCTGCGTGCGCCGGCCAGCGACGTCACCACCCACCACCTGCTGACGCACACCGCGGGCTTCGGGTACGACTTCTTCAACGAGACCTACAGCCGCCTCGCCGAGGAGCACGGCCAGCCGAGCGTGGCCACCGCGGCGCGCGCCGCGTTGAACTCTCCGCTGCTGTTCGACCCTGGCACCCAGTGGGAGTACGGCAGCAGCATCGACTGGGCCGGCCAGGTGGTCGAAGGCATCACCGGCAAGCGCCTCGGCGAGGTGTTCCAGGAGCGCATTTTCACGCCTCTGGGCATGACGTCCTCAGCCTTCGCGCCGACCGAGGAGATGCTCTCGCGACAGGCTCGGCACCACCAGCGCGAGGACAACGGCACGCTCACCCCGAGCGAGTTCGCGACCCCCACCACGCCCGAGGTCGACTTCGGCGGGCACGGTCTGTTCTCGACCGTGCCCGACTATCTGAAGTTCATCCGCATGTGGCTCAACGAGGGACGCAGCGCCTCCGGCGAGCAGGTGCTGTCGCCGGCGTCTGTCGACCTCGGCTTCACCAACCAGCTTCCCGACAATCTCCAGGTCAAGCTGCTGCCGGGCGTCATCAAGTGGCTCTCGAACGACGCCGAGTTCTTCCCCGGTCTGAAGAAGACGTGGTCGTACAGCTTCCAGTACACCGAGGACCCGTTCCCGACCGGACGACCCGCCGGCGCCATCGGCTGGGCCGGCTTGGCCAACCTCTTCTACTGGATCGACCGCGACAACGGGTTCGGAGGCTACTGGGCGACGCAGATCTTCCCGTTTGGCGACGGTCCCTCGTTCACCGGGTACCTCGACTTCGAAACCGCTGCGTACCAAGCGTTTACCAAGAGCTGATCGTTCTGGCGCCCGGACGACCGGTCGACCCCGTTGGTCGATCGGTCGTCTTGGCGTACGAGTTCGTCGCAGGTTGTCTGCGAGCGCCCCCGTCGGTGCGCCGGGGGCGGTGCTGGCAGTATCCGAAGCAACAGCCGACGCCCGGAGCGCATCGACTGAAGGATCTGCGGCGCCGGGGGCCGCCTACGAAGCCGAGTGTCAGACGTTACGCGCCGTCCGCAACGCACTACTGCTGACGCTCGGGAAAGCGCGGCGGGACGGCTCATCGGCCAGGCGACGAAGGAGCCAGCCGATGAACGCCGAAGGAGCCACCCAACGACATGTGTCAGTGGTGGCACCCAAGTAACCAGAGCGACAGGCTCACGGCGGCGGGACGGCTCATCGGCCAGGCGACGAAGGAGCCAGCCGATGAACGCCGAAGGAGCCACCCAACGACATGTGTCAGTGGTGGCACCCAAGTAACCAGAGCGACAGGCTCACGGCGGCGGGACGGCTCATCGGCCAGGCGACGAAGGAGCCGGCCGATGAACGCCGAAGGAGCCGCCAGAAGAAAAAGTGGACCTACGTAGAGAGTTTGATAACTTTCGCTCCGCCGCGCGAACCGTATGTTCACGCCGGTCGCGACGGGTTTACCGGGCATCGAAGCGGCCCTCGAACCCCTGTGTTGTGGACTCCCCGGGCCAGGCTCTCGTGGTTCGCCGAGACGCCCGAAGCAGCCCTGGCCGGCCTCCGGGAACTGGCGGACGAGGTCGTCGCCGACACGGGTGAAGCTGGTGAGGGCGTGCCCGAGACCCCAAGCTGTACCTTCACGCCATGGGAAGCCAAGAATTCAGCTCTCGTGATCTGTCGAACTCGATCTTCCGGGACGTGAGCCTCAGGGACGCGGTCATGCGGGGTGTTGACGTGGACGGCCTCGACATCGACGCTCCGTGGCTGCTCGAGGAGCCGGGGCGGCTCATCGTCAACGGGGTGGATGTCGCGCCCCTGGTCGACGATGAGCTCGACCTACTGGTAGCACCGATTGTTGCTGAGTCGCGTATTCATCAGATGTCGACTGCTGTTTCGCCTTGTGGCGGAGGCTGATGCATCCGGCGATTGATCAGCCTGTGCTGTATAGTTCAGTGCATGCTGACTATTGCTTCTCGACTCGACGTCATGAACCGGCTCGGCCGGGCCATGGCGGATCCGACGCGTTCCCGGATCCTGATGACCCTGCTCGAGGGACCGAGCTACCCGGCGGTGCTCTCGCGTGAGCTGGAGCTGACTCGCTCGAACGTGTCGAACCACCTCACCTGCCTGCGCGACTGCGGCATCGTGGTCGCTGAGCCGGAGGGTCGCCAGACTAGGTATGAGATCGCTGATCCGCACCTCGCGGCCGCTCTCATCGCGCTGGTGGATGTGACTCTGGCTGTCGACGAGCACGCTCCGTGCGTGGACTCGTCGTGCACCGTTCCGGGTTGCTGCGGAGCGGGAGCAGACGCGTGAGCGCGGCATGCGGCTGCGAGCACGAGCCGACGACCACGGCAGTCGATGAGAGCGAGGAGAAGGAGCGGCCCTGGTGGAGGGACCGCGGGATCATGGTGCCGGTCTTCTCCGGTCTCGCGTTCCTCGCTGGTCTGATCCTTGAGTGGTCCGGCATGGAGATCCCGGCACTGGTGCTGTTCTGGGTCGGCTTGCTGCTGGGCGCGTCGACGTTCACGCCGGGCGCGATCCGGAAGCTGTTCAAGGGCAAGCTGGGCATCGGGCTGCTGATGACGATCAGCGCGGTCGGCGCAGTCGTCCTCGGCTACGTCGAAGAGGCTGCGGCGCTGGCGTTCCTCTACTCGATCGCAGAGGCGCTGGAGGACAAGGCGATGGACCGCGCCCGCGGCGGGCTGCGAGCGCTGCTGAAGCTGGTCCCCGACACCGCGACCGTGCGCCGCGACGGCGCTTCGGTGGAGATTGCGGCGAAGGACCTCGCGGTCGGGCAGGTCATGGTGGTTCGTCCCGGCGAGCGGATCGCGACCGACGGAGTCGTCCGTGCGGGGCGCTCCAGCCTGGACACCTCGGCGATCACGGGCGAGTCGATCCCGGTCGAGGTCGAGCCCGGCGACGCCGTGTCGGCCGGCGCGATCAACAGCGCCGGTGCGCTGGAGGTCGAGACGACGGCGGCGGGCACCGACAACTCGCTCACGACCATCGTGGAGCTGGTGGAGCAGGCGCAGGCGGAGAAGGGCGAGCGAGCGCGCCTCGCGGACCGGATCGCGCGCCCGCTGGTCCCGGGCGTGCTGGTCCTCGCGGCCCTGGTCGCCCTGGTCGGCTCGCTGTTCGGGGACCCGGAGCTGTGGATCACCCGAGCCCTCGTCGTCCTCGTCGCCGCCTCCCCGTGCGCGCTGGCGATCTCGGTGCCGCTGACGGTGGTCGCGGCGATCGGCGCGGCGAGCAAGTTCGGCGTGATCATCAAGTCCGGCGCGGTGTTCGAGCGCTTCGGCACGGTCCGCCACGTCGCCGTCGACAAGACCGGCACCCTCACCCGCAACGAGCCCGCCGTCACCGCGGTCCTCGCCGCGGACGGCGTGACCGACGCCCAGGCGCTGGCCTGGGCGGCCGCGCTGGAGCAGCACAGCACGCACCCGCTGGCCGCGGCGATCACCGCCGCAGCCCCCGGAGCCCAGGCTGCGGAGGGCGTGACCGAGCAGGCCGGGCACGGCATCGAGGGCAAGATCGACGGGACTCGGATCACCGTCGGCAGCCCCCGCTGGCTCGACGCCGGGGTGCTCGGCGACCAGGTCGCGGGCCTGGAGGAGCAGGGCATGACCGTTGTGATCGTGCACCGCGACGGGGCCCCTGTCGCCGCGATCGGCGTCCGCGACGAGCTGCGTCCCGAGGTCCCCGAAGTGGTGCGGACTCTCGCGGCGCAGGGCGTCGGGGTGACGATGCTCACCGGCGACAACGCCCGCACGGCACGGGCGCTGGCAGCGCAGGCCGGTATCAGCGACGTGCGCGCGGAACTGCGTCCCGAAGACAAAGCGACCGCGATCGGGGAGCTGTCAAAGGCGGGGTCGGTTGCAATGATCGGCGACGGCATCAACGACGCCCCCGCTCTGGCCGCCGCGGACATCGGCATCGCGATGGGCGCGACCGGCTCGGACGCGGCGATCGAGTCCGCCGACGTCGCGTTCACCGGCCACGACCTCCGCCTCATCCCGCGCGCGTTCGACCACGCCCGCCGCGGACGCCGCATCATCAACCAGAACATCGTCCTGTCGCTGCTGATCATCACCGCGCTGCTGCCGCTCGCGCTGTTCGGCGTCCTCGGACTCGCCGCTGTGGTGCTGGTCCACGAGATCGCCGAGGTCGTCGTGATCCTCAACGGACTCCGCGCCGCCCGCACGCGTACCCCACGGCTGGAGAGCTGATGCTTGCGACCATCGGCTCAGCGATCGGCTTGTTTGCTGCGACCAACATCGATGACATCGTCGTGCTGACCGTGCTGTTCCTGGCCTCCAGCCGAGGGAAGCCGCGACCGTGGCAGATCGTCGCAGGCCAGTACCTCGGGTTCATCACCCTCGTCGTGATCAGCGTGATCGCCGCGCTCGGCCTGACCATCGTCCCCGACGAATGGGTGGGCTTCCTCGGCCTGATCCCGCTCGGCATCGGCATCTGGACCCTCGTGCGGGGCCTGCGACGCAACGGTGACGACGATGACGACGACGAGAAGATCACCGCGGTCGGGCTGTGGGGCGTCGCCGGGATCACGATCGCCAACGGGGCCGACAACATCTCCCTCTACACGCCGATCCTCCGCACCAGTTCGCCCGGCGACGTCGTCGTCATGATCGCGGTGTTCCTCGTCCTCGTCGCCGTCTGGTGCGCTGCTGGACGCCTGATCGGAACCCACAAGGCCGTCACCGAAACGCTTGAACGCGTCGAGCACTGGCTCGTACCCGTCGTGTTCATCGGCCTGGGCCTGTTCATCCTGATCGATTCCGGCGTCATCGTCCGCCTCGTCGAGGTCCTCGCATGACCCCGGACGCGGCTGCCGATGCTGAGCTGACGTCGGGAGAGCGGCAGCAGAGGGGGCGTTGGCGGCTCACGGCGGGGGCACTCGCGCTCGGCGGGCTCGTCCTCCTGATCGATCAGGGGACGAAGGCATGGGCGGAGGCCACGCTCACAGTAAGTGAGCGCCTCCCGCTGATCGGCGACCTGCTGGGCCTGCAACTCGCTTACAACCCCGGCGCGGCGTTCTCCTTCGGTGAGGGTTCCACCTGGGTGTTCGCGCTGGTGGCCGTCGCGGCCACCGTCACCGCGATCGTGTTCGCGTTCCGTGTCCGACACCCCGGGTGGGCGATCGTGATCGGCGCGCTTGGCGGGGCCGCCGCCTCCCACGCCGGCGACAGGCTTTTCCGTGCTCCAGGGTTCGCCCAGGGGCACGTCGTGGACTTCCTCGCCTACGGGAACTGGTTCATCGGGAACGTCGCCGACGTCGTGATCGTCACCGCCGCGATCGCCGGAGCGCTTCTGATGATCCGCGGCAACGAGAACTGAGAGGACCATCATGGAGATCATCCTGCAGTATTTCAACGGCTGCCCCAACTGGGAGGTGCTCGACCAGCGGCTCGCTGAAGTAGTCAACGACCGATCCGATGTCAGGGTCATACGTCAGCTGGTCGAGACCCCCGAGGACGCCGTGCGCCTCGGGTTCCACGGCTCCCCAACCGTGCTCGTCGACGGCATCGACCTGTTCGCCGACGAGCGTACCCACGTCGGGCTCGCCTGCCGGATGTTCCGCACGCCAGCTGGGATCGCCGGGTCGCCGACCGTCGAGCAGTTGCGCGAAGCGATTTCCGGCCCGGGCGCTGACGTGTGATGCTCGTTCAGGCGTGGTCGGAACGGAGTGCCGGATAGTCGGACCAGTCACCGCCGGCGAGACGCGACCATGCGGCGGCGGACGAGGTCGTGATGCCGAGGAGATCCGAGACGATCCGGGGATGCATTTGCCGGGTGAGCTCGATGAGCGCTGTGGTGCGTGCGCTTCCCGCGAGCAGGCCTTCGGCGCGAAGACGACGGCTCAGCGGGCCAGGGGTGAGGTGATTGCCTGGGTTCCGGCCGGGGAACAGCCATCCTTCAGGATGGTGCTTCGCGGCGTCGGCGAGATCGCTGATGGCGTCGCCAAGGATCTCGGGGAGCCCGATCGGCTCGGCCCCGACGGTCAGCGTGACGGGCCGCGAGCTCGTATCGATCTGTGTCCGGGTGATCGTGACGATGCGGGTCAGCTGGATGCCGTAGAGCAGTACGAGGAGCCCGGCTGCCCGGGTCTTCGGGTCCATGCCGGCATCCGACAGGAACTTGCGAGCCATCTGCCATCGGTGGTCGGAGGCGTAGCTTCGCCCTTCGAGGCGATGGGCTCGGAACTCGACTCGGAGGGTGCTCATCCGGTGCCGTCGTAGCCAGCGAGTGAATGGTGCCAGCGCGTCACGCTGGCTCGGTGAATCAGTCAGATATGCGTCGAGCCGGCGCTGCGGATAGGTTGCCAGCGTCTCTTGCTGTGACCGAATCTCTCGAAGAAGCGCGGCGCAGTACTTCAGCGCGGCCCGTTGCCTTTGGAAGCCAGCGGCTGGACTCGATGTACTGCGGGGTACCGCTCGGAAAGCCCGGGTGGACCGGAGGAGCTCCCAGGTGCAGTACCGGCGCAGGACCAGCCGGTCCTCGGCATGTTCGATGCCCGCCAACCATCCATCGAGCCAGTGGTCGAAGCGCGTGCCTTCGACATCGATCTCCGGAAGCACTCCTGAGCGGACCAGAAGCGAGAGGAGGAACGCTACCGACTGTCCCGACCGAGCTCGGGTGATGATCGCCTCGGCGGTGAGTGGCAGGGTTCCGTCCGCGATCTCGCGGAGCACCATCGCGCACTTGCTCTTGTGCATCCAGCGTTCGAGCGATGCGGCTTTGCTGTGGTGCGTGAGCAGATAGTCCGCAAGGGGGTGGAGGTCCGCGCGGATCTCTCCCGCGTCGTCGGCGAGCAACTGCTGGATCGCGACGGGCCGGCGGCACTCGACGCAGAGATGATGCTTGCGGATCTCCTCGATCGAGCCACACCCAGGGCAGGCCATCGTCACCGGAGCGCCCGCGCAGTCGGCGCAGACCTTCTGACCGTTCATGAAACCGGTCAAGAACACCCTGCGCCCGCACTCGGGACAGGGCTGCGGTCTACGCATCGCGTAATAGCAGCGTGCGCATACCCGTCGCCCGTCAAGGTGGGAGCCGACCCGGCCAGGTTCTCCGCAGAGACCGCAGGTCTTGATCGGTGCGGTATAACAGGCCAGGCAGACGAGTTCCGGGCGGCGGACGATGATGGTCGCGTGCTGCCTGCACCGCGAGCAGTCACCGAACGATCGAGGGTCGGCTCGCCAGCATTCGCGGCAGAAGCGCTGTCCGTCGATCGTGCGCTGCACGGGTCGGACCCGGCCACAGGAAGCGCAGGAGACGGACCTGGCGTTCCGCTCGCAACGAGAGCAGTGCCGACCACCGCTCGGCGTCTTGTGGGGCATTCTCACCGAGCGGCCGCAGGACTCGCACGTCGGCAGCACTACCCGGTCTGCTCCTTCTTCTACCAGCGCGCGGGCCAGATCCTGGACGGTCACCGGCACATTCGCATGCCGCCCCTCGAGGACCCCAGGCTGCTTGATCAGCGCGAGCTCAAGAAGCCGCTGCGTGAGGGGCACTGGCGCAACCGAATGCACGATCTCAGCGAGACGCTCGGGCAAGATCTCGGGAACGAGGGGACGCACGAGGTCGATAACTTCCGTGACTCTCGGCTGCTGCGGAGGCTTGGCCACCGTGGCTACTTCGTACGCGGACGGCGGATGGTTGCGCGGACAGGACGGAGATCACCGATCGACCCGCGCGTCGCTTCCTCGCCCACGGCCACCGGGGTCGATGCCTCTCGGCGAGCGATTGTCACGAGATCGTCGAGTGAGCACTCCAGCGCATCGCACAACGCCGCCAACACGTCGAGACGCACCCGCTGAGGCGGTTGCGTCACCAGCCGATACACCTGCTCCCTGGACAGGTCGATCCCGCGTTCCTCGAGCAGTGGCTTCAGCTTGGAGGTCTGGAAGATCCCGCGCGAAGCCATCACTCTGCGGAGATTCCATCCGGTGTCGAGCTCAACGGTCATCAGCTTCTCCTTCGATGAGGGCCTTCAGTGCTTCCGCGAGCACCCGGTTCTTGTAGTCCGAACTGACGGAGGCGTAGATCGAGGTCGTCGAGGCGTGCATGTGCCCGACCTGCTCCTGGACGAATCGATCGGCATAGCCGAACTCCAGCAAATGCGTGACGTAGGAATGCCGGAGGCTGTGCAGCGTCAGATCCTTCGACAGGCCAGCCTCGTCCCGCAGCTCCGCGAACCTCCGGTCGAGATACCCGGCGGACAGACGCGTGCGACGCTCGGTCACCCAGAGCGCGTCAAGGTCAACTCCGGGCGCGAAGCGTTCCCGGGCCTGCTCGAGCCATTGCTGCATGCCCGGCACCCACCAGTCGAACTCGGGCACCAGCAGCACCGTCCGCCGCCGCGGCGCACCACCTCCTGCAGCCTTCGCCCACCGCACGTGTATCGCGCCGTAACGCCCCCACTGGCGCATCTTTGCGTTGTGGTGCAGGTCGACGGTGTCGAGCATCACCGCCTCCGTGCGGCGCAACCCGAACGCGTAGACCGTCTTCAGCAGTTGTGCGTCACGCAACGCCCCGAGAGCGCCCTTCCGGCCCGACGCCACGAGCAGCTCGACGCGAGCGTCGGCGGTGTCGAACAGGCGCTCGATCTCGTCGTACGTGAACGGGCGGCGTTTCCCGTCCCCCTCGAACTCAAACCGGTGCGCGACCGTGTTCCACGGCAGACACACCTGGGACGGGACCTCACCGAACTCCCGGTCGCAGATCTCCATCCAGTCGTACAACGGGTTCGTGAGGTAGTTGCAGAATCCCCGGATGGACCCGTGATTGGCGCGCATCGTCGACAGCGTGCGAGTGCGTCCGCCCGATTCCGCGGTGAACTCATCCACATCGGCGACCGTCCACCTCCACGGGGGCTTGTCCACGAAATCACGGAACCGCGACACCGTCGCCGTCCGATTTCGAATCGTTTGCTCGCGGAGCCCGCGTGACAACTGCTGGTTCCGCCAGCCCTCGATCATCGCGTTGAAGACCTGTTCCTCCGGGTTCGCCAATGCGACGTTCGACGCTGACGTGAGCAGCCGAAGCGCCGCTGGAGAGGCCCCAAAATCTTGCATTAGATGCAACAAAGTATGGGACAGTGCATCACCGTGTCAACTCAGATCCCGGCATCCGCGAGATCACGCTGTTATCGTCGGAGCAGTTGGGTACCGAACCAGACGAATAGGCGTCGTTTGCAAGTGTGAACAGTTGCATTCACTGCAACATGCGGTGGTTGCCGGTTCCCCGGCCGTGCCCTTCGTCGAGCTTCCAGTGCGGACGGTCTGCGCGACGCCTGGGCCGCCGTCGAACACGCATGGCAGTCGGCGATCCGACGCGTGGACGCCATGCAACCAGGTTCGGTGGATGCCCAGATCGGGGACGAATGGTCATTCGCGCAGACGGTGCGCCACCTTGTCATGGCGACGGACACGTGGCTCCGCAAGGCAGTGCAGGGCGTGGAGCAGCCCTATCACCCCGCTGGTCTGCCGGACACAAGCTTCGTCGAGGACGGTCGCGACACCAGCGTTTTCAGCGTGGCGTCCCCCGGCTGGGCCGAGGTGCTGCAGGCCCGAGCCGACCGAGTGGGCATGGTCCGGGAGTTCCTGGGGTCCGTCTCCGACGACGAACTGACGTCGACTCGACCCAACCCGCATGCCCCTGAGCACCAGGAGACCGTCCTGTCGTGCGTCCGGACGATCCTCGAAGAGGAGTGGGAACACTTGCGGTACGCAATCCGCGACCTGGACGCTCTCGAGAGGAGCCAGCAGGAGGATGCTCCCAGAGGCTAGACCAGATGGAAGCCTTTGGTAGGTCTTCGAACCCGGGCCGGCCCCGCTCCAGTCGCTTTCATGAGCAGAAGAACAGTGGGGCCCACCCACAGTTTCCTGCGAGCACGCGCCGGCGGCACGCTTGCCCCGCGGCCGTCAGTTCGGTCGCGGAGCAGTTGGACGTGACGTTTCCCTCATGACGAAAGTCGATCGTTCTTTCCAACCCAGTTCGCCGTGTGAAGGATCCATCCGAGCGCGCGCAAGCACGACGTCGACGATGGGGACGTACTTCAGGCGGCCTAATGGACGCAGTAGGTCGAGTTCCTGGAGGACGACACTGGCCCATTGGGATTCGACACCCACCTCCGACTACTGGAGGCCATCGTGCTGGCCTTCGAGAGCGGCAACGAGCTGGCGTTCCGCCATCGGCGCCGATGTCCACGAACGCTGCGACAACGCCAACCGACGCCTCTGCAACCAAGCCTTCTTCATCAAGATCTACATCGACGAAGACGACCAACTCCGCGTCGAGAACAACCGCCCCTTCGAAATGCTCCTCGATCCCCAGATCAACGCCAACGCCCTCACCTGGGCCCAAGACAGCAACAAGGCCCGAACCGAAACCATCCAAGATGGCAAGGATTCGAGCCTTGTGCGTGGGGTGGAGCATAGGGGATTCGAACCCCTGACCTCTTCCATGCCATGGAAGCGCGCTACCAACTGCGCCAATGCCCCAGGTGGGTTGTCTGCCCCGTGCGGGCGACTGGATTAGCTTACTTACCCTCCCCCACGACACCAAATCGGGTCGGGCCGTGCGGTCTTGACCCGTACGCGCCGCGCAAACCACCTGGTTGCGCGCGACTGCACCCGACCCACGGACGCGGTGGGATGCCGGGCGCAGCCGCGCGATGGTCAGTTGGTAGCGAAGAACTTCTGCAAGTCCTGAAGCACCAGCCCGGCGCCGGTGGGGCCGGGCCCAAGGAACCACACGTCATCGTTGACTCGCTGCGGCGATGCGCGGCAGTGTCATCGTCGGCCCGCGAGCGCCGTCACAGGTGCTGACCGCCGACCTCGTGAAGCAGGTTTTCGGGCTCGCGTGCCGGGTGATCGAAGACCCCGAATCGCACACCCCGCTGGTCATCCCGCGGATGAGCCGTCCGCACCCGATCGAAGACCCGATCGTAGATCGCGGCGCCGGGGACGATCAGGCGTGACCTCGCGCGTCGCACGCTTCTTGCGCACGTAGAGCTGGCGCCGGACGCGTGCAACGACGGTGCCGTCGCGCAGGGTGAGCTCGGTTTCGAACCACGGCAGCACCTTCTGCCCCGACGCCGCCTCCGCGCGGATCGCCTCGGCCATCTCGGCCGAGACCTCGAAGCGTCCGTAGACGGTGCCGACACCGGGGCTGACGTACTCGATCTCGGCGGCCTTGTCCCACACGTAGTAGTCGGTGCCGAGCTGGTGCATGAGCAGCAGGGCGTGGAAGGCGTCGGACATCGCGCCGATGGAGCCACCGTAGGCGGTGCCTTGCTGGTTGCGGTTGAAGCGGGTGAGCTTGAGCTCCACCCGGCAGACGGTCCAGTCGTCGCTGAACTCCTTGACCCGTAACCCCATTCCGAGAAACGGCGGGTAGAGGTTCATGCCGCGACGCAGCATGTTCGGGCTGAAGCGGCGGCGTTCGCCGTGGCGGGAGGTCTTGCTCATGCGTGTGCGTTCCACTTCTCGATGCGCCAGCCGTGGGCGCCTTCGGACAGTTCCACCCAGTGGCAGTTGTGCAGCCCGCCGAGCGCGAGCCAGGCAGCGTGCAGGTCGATGCCGACCAGGGACGCAGCGAGCGCGCGACCGGCGACACCGTGGGTGACGATCAGCCCGAGGCCGCCCACCGGGAGTTCGTCGATGAGGTCCTTCGTCGCGGCGAGCGCGCGGGCGGCGACCTCGGCGACGGTCTCACCGGTCTCACCGCGCCGGACGTCCTCGCCGCGGGCGATCGCGTCCAGCTCGGCGCCGTGGCGTTCGCGGACTTCCTCGCCCGACTTTCCTTGCCACTCACCGACATTGATTTCGCGCAACCGCGGATCGGATTCGATGTCCTGGCCGGTCAGCCCGACCACCGCCTGCGCGGTGGCGTACGCGCGGCGCAGGTCACTGGAGCGAACGACATCCGGTGTGCGTTCGGCGAGCACCGTCGCTGCCGCTGCGGCCTGCTGAAGGCCGACCTCGGAGAGTTCGGTGTCGAGCTGGCCTTGCCAGATGCCGCCTGCGTTGTGGGTGGTCTGGCCGTGACGCAGCACGATCAAACGCTTCGGGTTCTTGCTGAGCATAAGCCGCTCGGACGGTCCCGGGATCGCCGCGATCATTCGGCGTCGGTCGTGGCCGCGTCCGTTTCGTCGGCGCCGCTCGGTAGTTCGAGGTCGATCGTGGGGCAGTCACGCCACAGTCGCTCGAGTTGGTAGAACTCACGCTCGTCGTCGTGCTGCACGTGGACGACGATGTCGCCGAAGTCGATCAGCACCCAGCGTCCGCCGCCGCGGCCTTCGCGGCGCACCGGCTTCACCTTGCGCTCGAGCAGGGCGTCCTCGATCGCGCCGACGATGGCGTCCACCTGTCGTTCGTTGTCGGCGGAGGCGATGAGGAAGACGTCGGTCAGCGCGAGATGCTCGCTGACGTCGAGCGCGACGATCGTGGTCGCCTTGAGTTCGTCGGCAGCGGCTGCTGCAGCCTTGGCGAGATCGATCGCCTCGGGGGTGACGGTCACTGTTCCTCCTGCAACTCTCCGCCGCCGGGCAGGTAGAGCTGATATTTGTTGATGTACTGGACGACGCCGTCAGGGACGAGGTACCAGACCGGTTTGTCGTCGCGGACCCGGTCGCGGCAGTCCGTGGAGCTGATGGCCATCGCCGGGATCTCCTTGAGCGTCACCTTGTCCTTGGGCAGCCCCTTGTCGGACAGTTCGTGTCCGGGCCGGGTGACTCCGATGAAGTGCGCGAGGTCCCAGAGTTCCTGGACTCCCTTCCAGGAAAGGATCTGCGACAGGGCGTCGGCACCGGTGATGAAGAAGAGTTCGGCGTCCGGACGCTGGGTCTTCAGATCGCGCAGGGTGTCGAGGGTGTAGGTCGGTCCGGCCCGATCGATGTCGACGCGGCTCACCGTGAAGCGCGGGTTGGACGCCGTGGCGATGACCGTCATCAAGTAACGGTGCTCGGCCGGAGCGACGTCGCGGCCTTCCTTCTGCCACGGCTGCCCGGTGGGGACGAACACGACCTCGTCGAGATCGAGCGTCGCCTGCACCTCGCTGGCCGCGACCAGGTGGCCGTGGTGGATGGGGTCGAAGGTGCCGCCCATGACCCCCAGGCGGATGGTCAGTGATCCGGCCGTTCGTCGCGGTTGGTGACCTTCGGGTTGTCGTGCGGCACCTGCTCGCCGAGCTTGGGCGAGGTGTTGCGGAACGACCACAGGATCCCGAACATCAGCGCGAACACCGCCAGCGCGATCAGGCCGTACATCAGGTGCGGCATCGGCAGTTCGTTGTGGTGCAGCGGGGGCACATCGCCTTCGGCGACGATGGTCAGGACACGCGACGTCATGACGGCCACCTTACCGTCTGGTGTCGAGCGCGGCAGGCGTGCCTCTCCGGAGGCTGCGGCTCAGACTCGGATCTGTCCGTCGCCCTCGACGACCCACTTGGTGCTGGTGAGTTCCGGCAGCGCCATCGGGCCACGGGCGTGCAGCTTCTGGGTGGAGATCCCGATCTCGGCGCCGAACCCGAACTCTCCCCCGTCGGTGAACCTCGAGGACGCGTTCACCATCACGACAGCCGCATCGACGCGGGCGACGAACTCGCGGGAGGCCGCGCGGTTCTCGGTGACGATCACCTCGGTGTGTTGGGTGCCGAATCGGTCGATGTGATCGATCGCGGCATTGAGTGAGTCGACGACACCGACGCTCATCTCCAGGCCGTGGAACTCGGTGCCGAACAGTTCGTCGGTGACCGGTTCGTTCGGCACATCGCCTGCAATGGCGCGCGAATCGTCGTCGAGGTAGAGCTTGACGCCGGCGTCCGCGAGTTGCTTCAGGGCGTCCGGCAGGAAGGTCGCCGCGATGTCGCGGTGCACCAGCAGCGTTTCGGCCGCATTGCAGACGCTCGGACGATGGGTCTTGGCGTTGAACGTGATCGCGCGCGCCGTCTCGGGGTCGGCGGCGGAGTCGATGTAGACGTGGACGTTGCCGATGCCGGTCTCGATGACGGGCACGGTCGCGCCGAGCACGACGCGCTGGATCAGTGCCGCTCCCCCGCGCGGGATCACCAGATCGACCAGACCGCGGGCGGTGATGAGTGCGTCGACGTCCTCGTGGCCACCGTCGAGCAGTTGCACCGAGTCGGCAGGCAGCCCGTGCGCTTCGAGAGCCGCACGGAGCACCTCGACAATGACCGCGTTGCTGGACGCAGCGGCCGACCCACCGCGCAGGATCATCGCGTTGCCGCTCTTCAGACCGAGTCCGGCAGCGTCGACGGTGACATTCGGACGCGCCTCGTAGACCATTCCGACGACACCCATCGGCACCCGAATCTGCTTGATCTGCAAGCCATTCGCCAAGGTGGAGCCGCGCACGACCTCACCGATCGGGTCGGGCAACGAGGCAACGTCCTGGAGTGCCTGAGCGATGGATGCGACCCGTTCGGGAGTGAGCCGGAGGCGGTCCTGAAGGCTCTCGGTCATGCCGCCGATGCGGCCGCGTTCGATGTCCTCTGCATTGGCGTTGACGATCCGGTCGGCCGCCGCCCGCAGCGCGTCGGCCAGTGCGACCAGAGCTGTGTCCTTCTCGGCGCGGCTGAGCAGGGCCAGCCGCTTGCTCGCCGCTCGTGCACGCAGGCCAGCAGCCTGGACGCGCTCAATGGAGCTGACGGCGGTTTGGGACACGGCGGCGCTCATGGATCAAGCGTAGATCCGAGGCTGCCACGACCGTCGGCGTTGTCCAGATGCGGGCCTGGTACCGACCCGGTGTGGTCCTAGGCCCAGTACGGAATCTCTTCGTCGTCACCACCAGCAAGGTGTTTGAGCACCGCACGCGCGGCCCCATCTCGGAAGTCGTAACTGTCCCTATGGTGTCGATTTCGCACTTCACGGGCGACCTTGTCGGCGACAGCCCTGGATGCGGGACCTGCAGGAGTCGCCGCGAACGCCATGGCCACAGCCAGTACCTCGTCGTCCTCAACGCACGGCGCCTGTTGCGACCGGAGATCCTGCCGTCCGAATAGGTGTGTCGAGACACAAATCAAACCTGCGCGACCATGCCGTCGGCTCACCGACGGAGGTTGTCGGTGGTCCCGCCTAGAGTTTCTTCATGGCCATCAGCTACGAGTTCTACGAACCGGAGTCTCCGGTGGAATTCGTTCTGCTGCAATCGCTTTCGGATCAGAAGCAGCGTTTGTTGAACCAGCTTCTGAATGCGTTGGGGTCACCCGCGGAAGTACTGACGTTTGCGAACCGGATGTCCCGTGAAGCGTTCTACCGGCTCGATGCCCACGCCGTGCGCAACGCCGGGTCCATCAGCACCGCTCGGCCCGTCGATGTCGATGACCATCGTATGCTCGAGAAAGCAGTGACCGGTTCCACCCAGTTGGCATCGATCTCCCAAGCCGTGCAGGCCATGGCCATGGCCAGGTACGCAGCGATCGATGAAGAACTCGTCGATTCCGACACCGGTGTCACGGCGAAGGTCGAGCACGCGCTCGGTCATCAGGCGTCGTTCGCGGACACTGACGTGGCGGCTGCCTGTCAGATGGCGCCCCGCACCGCGTCGAGCAAGATGAGCAACTCCATCGACGCGTGCACCAAAACGCCCGGTCTGTTGGCGGCCGCGGTCGAGGGTTCGGTCCCGTACTGGAAAGTCAGCCTCGTTGCCTCCGAGCTGGTGAGCGCTTCACCCGAGACGTCCCGCCGGGTCGAGCAGCACCTGCTCGACACGAAAGGCTTCGACAGTTGGGGTTACCTGAAGGTGAAGAGCGCCGCGCGGGCACTGGTGACCCAATGGGAGGAAGAAGCCGCGAAGAAGACCCGCCAGAAGGAAGCCAAAGAAGCCACTGGTGTCTGGGTGCGTCCCTCCGACATCCCGGGCATGGCGGAGTTGTGTGCCGTCGGGCCGGCCGACCAGATCGCCCGCATCTACGGCGCGGTCGACCAGTTGGCTGATCAACGCGCCAAGAACCCGACCGCAAGTGAGGGCAGCGAGGCCGGTGAGTCGAAGCCGACGCTCGGACAACTGCGCCTCGGCGCGTTGCACGACCTCGTCACCCAAGGTGCTGACGTCAGCTACCAAGTCGCGATCCAGGTCCCTGTCGTGCGCGAGGAACGCGAGGAACAGGCCGCCGCGGCTGCAACGAAACGTGCCACCGACGACCCGGAACACCAGCCCGAGGCGTCCCCGGACGACGGATCACCACCACCCGGACAGTCCGCCACGTCCCCACGCGGCCCGAACACCACCGACCAGCCCACCAACACCCCCAGCGCTTCCGGCGCTTCCGGTGCTTCCGGTCCCGAATCCGGCTCAACAGCAAGGAAATCGGACCACTGCTACACAACGGGGTGGGCACGCATCGCAGGGATCGGGTTCATCCGGCCCGAGGTGCTCGATGCGTTGATCGAGCAGTTCGGATGCCGCCTGACCCGGGCACTGGTCGACGCCGACACCGGAGTCACGTGTGAAATCTCGACGACGGCGTACGAGCCGACATCAAGGATGAGGGAGTTCGTGCAACAACGCGACCAGACCTGCCGGTTCCCCATGTGCACCCGCGCCGCCATCAGGTGCGACATCGATCATGTCGTCGAATGGCCCCAGGGGCCGACTGCCGTTCAGAACCTTGCCGCGCTCTGCCGCCACCACCACGACGCGAAGACCAAGAAGCACTGGGACTACGACACGAGCGACGACGGAGTCTGCACCTGGACCTCCCGCACCGGCCGCACCTACATCACCTACCCCGACTCCGTGCACGACGCTTCATGAATCAGCCCCGTGCGGTCGGGTAGCCGTTCACGGTCACCGGGTTTCGGCGCATGCGCCCTCCTCCGTCGGGCGCATGACTCAACCAGCGGCGAAGCGACAACTCAGTACAAGCCTTCGTCGGACACCTAGCTCAACCAGCGGTTCAGGGACGATTCAGACCGACCGGCGCGCGATGCACGGTGGCTACGACGTCGTCACCACGCACGGCGAGCGCGCGGACGACCTGCCTGCCGAGCGCGCCGGACGCACCGGTGACCAGGACGCGCACGGTCAGGACGCAGCCTCGCGCTGCTGGCGACGGGTGCGCAGGAAGGTGCTGACGAAGATGAAGATCAGCATCGCGACAGCGAACCAGTTGGCGTACTTCGCGATCACCTTCACCAGGTCCTTCGCGGGTTCACCGATGTTGAACCCGAGATACATCCACACAGCGCGGTAGCAGAGCGCGCCGATGAAGTCGATCAGCATGTACTTACGCAGCTTCATTCCGACGTCACCGACGAACGCCGCGACGATCGCGCCGGGCAGGAACGGGATGAACCAGGACAGGAAGATCGCGGGTGCGCCGTACTTGCGTGCCAGCCGCTCGGCGGCGGCACCGGTACGAGCTGCCCACTTCGAGCGTCCGGACATGACCCGGATGATGTCGTGACCCCAGAGTTTGCCGGCCCACCAGAAGATCCAGTCGAACTTCACCGAGGTCAGGGCTGCTGCGAGCAGCGCCACCCACCACCAGGGCTCGTCGCCAGTCGCGAGCTTGGCGCCGATGTCGGCCATGGCGATGTTCGATCCGGTGACGAACGCGAGCACGTAGGAGTCAAGTCCGAGCAGGATCGGACGCAGCGGCAGCAGGATGATGCCGTAGAGGCCGAGCAGCGCGATCGCGGCCCAGCACTGTTTGTCCTGCTTGCTCGGCTTGCCCTGCCAGGGCAGGTTGGGGTCGTCCCACCACTCCTTGGTGGGCGGATTCTTCTCCGCGTCCGCCGCTGCCTGCTCGGCCGCGGTGGGTTCTTCGTGCGAGCCCGATCCGGGTTCGGACGGCTGGCTCATCGGGTTCCCTTTCGCAGCACGACCAGGTCGTCGCGGTGGATCACTTCTCGTTCGTACTCCGGCCCCAACGCGGCAGCCAGTTCTTTGGTGCCGCGGCCGAGCAACTCCGGCAGTTCGTGGGCGTCGTAGTTGACCAGGCCGCGCGCGACGACGGTGCCGTCGAGGGCGCACAGATCGACCGGGTCGCCGGCGGCGAACTTGCCGCTCACCGAGCGAATCCCCGCAGGTAGCAACGACTTTCCGCGCTGCACAACAGCAGCGACGGCGCCGTCGTCGAGCATCAGGCGCCCGCGGGAGGTGGTGGCGTGGGCCAGCCAGAGATGCCGAGCCCGGCGGACGCGCGGCTGAGGTGCGAACACGGTGCCGACGTCCTGCCCCGCGATCGCTGCCGCGGCCTGGGAGGCACTCGTCAGGACGGTGGTCACCCCGGCGCCGGTGGCGATCCGGGCTGCCTCGACCTTGGTCACCATCCCACCGGTGCCGACCGACGAACCGGAGCCCCCGACGTCGATGCCGTCGAGTTCGGACTCGTCCAGCACCGTCTCGATACGCGAGGTGCCGGGGCGCGAGGGAGGTCCGTCGTACAGCGCGTCGACGTCGGACAGCAGCACGAGCGCGTCCGCGCTGATCAAGTGCGCGACCAATGCCGCGAGCCGGTCGTTGTCACCGAACCGGATCTCGTGGGTGGCGATCGTGTCGTTCTCGTTGACAACCGGTACCGCGCCCATCGCGAACAAGCGATCGAGGGTGCGTTTGGCGTTCGTGTAGTGACCCCGGCGGGTCACGTCGTCACTGGTCAGCAGCACCTGGCCGACCACGAGGTCGTGGCGGGCGAAGGCCGCGGTGTAGGCGGCCATCAGTGCACCCTGACCGACACTGGCAGCAGCCTGCTGGGTGGCCAGGTCACGCGGACGACGGGCCAACTGCAATGGCGCGAGACCGGCCGCGATCGCGCCCGAGGACACCAGGACGACATCGGTGCCCTCGATCCGGCGCGCGGCAAGGACATCGGACAGCGCGGTGACGGCGTCCGGATCCAGGCCTCCCCCGGGCCGGGTCAGCGAACTCGAGCCGATCTTCACGACCAGCCGGTTCGCCGTCCGGACGGCGGCGCGCAGGTCGGAGGTCACGACCGCGAGGATACGTGCAGTTGTTCGGTCACGGGTTGGGCGACCACGGTCGCGGCGCATCCCGCGAGGCCGAGCACCGGTCCCCACCACACCCCGGCCGCCGAGAGCACGGCAGCGACACCGAGAAACAGTGCGCAGCCCAACAGCATCCGATGGCCCGGACGCAGCCGGTGGTCCGCGTTCGGTGACATCCAGCGATTCCAGGTCAGGCCGAGAAGCACGACCACGAGGATGACAGCAGGAATGGCCCAGGCACCCGGCGCGATCCTGGCGGCGGCATATCCGGCACCGACGAACAGCGCGATCTCACTGAGGAACGCTGCGACGGCAGCGACCCACACTGCGTTGCGGTTCACTCGTCGTCGGTCCAGACGCCGGCGTCACGCTCGGTCCACAGCTCCTCACGCGCTTCGCGCTGGGCGTCCTTGCGCGCGTGGAAGTCCTCCCGCTTCTCCGACCGGGTGGGACGCGAAGCACCTTCGTCCAGGCGCAGGTCCGTGCCACGGGCACCGAGCAACTCGGCTCCGGCCTGCAGCGTGGGCTCCCAGTCGAAGACCACCGCGTTGTCGGCCGGACCGATGACGACGGTCGAGCCGGGCACGGCGCCGGCCTTGAACAGTGCTTCCTCGACGCCGAGGCGGGCCAGGCGGTCGGCCAGATAGCCGACAGCCTCGTCGTTGGCGAAGTCGGTCTGGCGCACCCAGCGGGTGGGGCGCTCGCCGACGACGCGAAAGACCGGTTCGTCGGCCGGGCCTTCCTTCTTGATCGTGAAGCCGGAGTCGTCGACTGCCTTGGGACGCAACACGGTTCGTGTCGGTGCCGTGTCGCGTTCGATCTCGGCGCGGGCCTGTGCGACGTGCTTGGCGAGTGAGAACGACAGTTCCTTGAGCCCACGGTGCGCGACGGCGGAGACGATGTGCACCTCCAGGCCGCGGGCCTCGAGATCGGGCTTGACGAACTCGGCGAGTTCGAGTGCGTCCGGCACGTCGGCCTTGTTCAGCACGACGATGCGGGTGCGCTCGGCCAACGGCTTGCCGCCGAGGGTCGCGTCGGGCACGTACTCCGAGAGCTCGTGCTCGATGACGTCGAGGTCGGTCATCGGGTCGCGGCCGGGTTCGAGGGTCGCGCAGTCGACCACGTGCACCAGCACCGAGCAGCGCTCCACGTGACGCAGGAACTCCAGACCGAGGCCCTTGCCCTGGCTCGCGCCGGGGATAAGTCCGGGGACGTCGGCGATCGTGTAGCGCTCGGAGCCTGCCGTGACCACACCGAGGTTCGGGACGAGCGTGGTGAACGGGTAGTCGGCGATCTTCGGCTTCGCGGCCGACATCACCGAGACCAGTGAGGACTTGCCCGCGGAGGGAAAACCGATGAGCGCGACGTCGGCGAGCGTTTTCAGCTCCAGCACGACGTCCAACTCGTCACCGGGCTCACCCAGCAGCGCGAAACCAGGGGCCTTGCGCCGCGGCGAGGAGAGCGCCTTGTTGCCCAACCCACCGCGTCCGCCGCGGGCCACGATGAATCGGACGCCGTCACCGACGAGGTCGGCGAGGATCTCGCCCCGGGTGTCCTTGACGACCGTGCCCTCCGGCACCCGCAGGACGAGGTCTTCGCCGTCGGCACCGTTGCGCTCGTCACCGGCGCCGGGCTTGCCGTTGGTGGCCTTGCGGTTGGGAGTGTGGTGGTACTCCAGCAGCGTCGTCACCTGGGTGTCGACCTCGAGCACGACATCGCCGCCGCGTCCGCCGTTGCCGCCGTCGGGGCCACCGAGCGGCTTGAACTTCTCGCGTTTCACCGATGCGACGCCGTGGCCGCCCTTACCGGCGCTGACGTGCAGCAGCACCCGGTCGACGAAGTTGGTCGCCATCGCTGAACCTTCCGTTCAAAGGGAAACCTGTGGATGAAACCGACAGGGTGGGTCCGATCATCTCGGACCCACCCTGTCGAATGTCTTGGAGACGAAGCCTGATCAGGCCTCGACCTGGACGATGTTGACCGTCTTGCGGCCACGCTTGCTGCCGAACTCGACCGAGCCCGGGACGAGCGCGAACAGCGTGTCGTCCTTGCCACGTCCGACGCCCTCACCGGGGTGGAAGTGGGTACCGCGCTGGCGGACGATGATCTCGCCGGCGCCGACGACCTGACCGCCGAAGCGCTTCACGCCAAGACGCTGCGCGTTGGAGTCGCGACCGTTACGGGTCGAAGACGCACCCTTCTTGTGTGCCATGTCTGTGCCTACCTATCCGTTGTTCGTCGCAGTCGAGGCTCAGGCCTCGATCGCGGTGACCTTGACTCGGGTCAGCGGCTGACGGTGGCCCTGACGCTTGCGGTAACCGGTCTTGTTCTTGTACTTCATGATGGTGATCTTCGGGCCCTTGGCGGACTCGACGACCTCGGCCTTGACCGAGACCTTCGCCAGCTTGGCGGCGTCGGAGGTCACCTTGTCGCCGTCGACCAGCAGCAGCGGGGCCAGGTCGATGGACTCGCCGGCCTTGACGGCCACCTTGTCAATGATCAGGACGTCGCCCACGGAGACCTTCTCCTGGCGTCCGCCCGCGCGAACAATCGCGTACACGTCGTCACTCACTTTCGTCTTGGCGTACTCGCTCTGTATGACCGGCCAACAGCTACCCCGTGAGGGACGTCGGCTCGGTGGGCACACCGAGGAACAACTTTACCGGTCGGTCGGGTCCTGCTCCAAATTCGCGCGTTGACTCACGCTAAATGCCCGCGTGGGTGGAGTCATTGACTCATCCCAGAATGCCCGCGTGGGGTGCAGCCTCGATGGATGGAGCTCACGGTGGGTCAGCGCAAGGCGGTCCTGGTCTCGCAGGTGAAGGCGTGGCCGAAGGCGACGAAGGCGGAGAAGACAGCGATCCTGGACCATCTGGTCGCGGTCAACGGGTGGCACAGGGACCACGCCCGCAAGATGCTCCGCCGCGCGGTCGCCGGTCATGACCCGAATCGTCCCCGAGCACAGCGTGATCCGGTCTACCGCTACGACCCTGCCGTGATCGATGCCCTGGTGACCTGCTGGGTGGTCCTGGACGGCCCCACCGGGAAGCGACTGCACCCTGCGCTGCCCGACCTGACCACCGCGCTGATCGCCCACGGCGAACTGCACTGCACCCCTGACACGTTGGCCGCGCTGCTACGAATGTCACCCGCCACGATCGACCGCCGCCTCAAACCACACCGCACCGGCCTGATTGCGACCAAGGGCCGGTCGATGACCAAACCCGGCAGCCTCCTCAAGGCCAGCATCCCGATGAAGACCTGGCACGAATGGAACGAAACCGTCCCCGGCTTCCTCCAGATCGACCTGGTCGCACACGAAGGCGGCGACAACAATGGAGCCTTCCACTACACCCTGGACGCCACCGACATCGCGACCGGTTGGACCGAAGCGATCAGTGTCCGCTCCAAAGGCGAACGAATCGTCGCCGCCGGCCTGACCGACCTGATCCTGCGATTCCCGTTCGGCATCAACGGAATCCACTCCGACAACGGGGGCGAGTTCATCAACCACCACCTCGCGAAGTGGTGCGACGCGCGACGTATCACCCTGACCCGCGGCCGGGCCCACCACAGCAACGACCAGGCCTACGTCGAGCAGAAGAACTGGTCCAGCGTCCGCCGCGCGGTCGGTTACTACCGGTACGACACCCGCCACGAGCTCGACCTGCTCAACCAACTGTGGCCCCTGCAAGCAGCACTCGACAACCTCTACCTGCCCCAACAAAAGCTGCGCAGCAAGTCTCGCAACGGCGCCAAGGTCACCAAAACCTACGACACCGCCGCGACCCCGCTGCACCGCCTGACCCGGGACCACCCGCAGTACCTCACCGATCAAGACGCCGCTGACCTGAGCACACGAGCCACCCAGATCAACCCCGCCGAACTACGCCGTCAGATCCACGCGATCCAAGCCAGTCTCATCGAACTCGCCCGCCGCAGAGGCAAAGTCGAACAACGACCCAAGCGCAACGCGACCTACCTCAGCCGCAAGAAAATCCACCCCACCAAGCGGGCAAATTCAGATAAGTCAACGACTCACTCCACGCGGGCATCTTGACGTGAGTCAACATGATTCGCGGGCGGTCCTGCCGGAGAAACGACCCGGGCACGACGCGGACGCCGCTTCACCGGCGCCGCGGGAGCCTGCTCCGGCTCGTCCGCGACGATCTCGCGCGAACCGGCATCGGGGGCCTCGGCGGCCACCACGGTCTGCGGCACCTCCTGCGGCTCGGGCGCACTCGCCGGAGCAACCGAAGGCGAACCCGCGCGACGGGACCCGCGACGCTTGCGCGCCGGCGGCTCGGTCGTTGCGGGCGCCTGGAGGACCGGGGCCGCGGATGCTCCCACGACGGACGCGGTCACGTCGGCGACCGGGCGCTCGTCGACGCCGCGCTCACTCATCTCGACCTGCGAGGTCGGCGCGTCCACGTCGAGGTCGAGCTCGACGTGGGCGTCGTCACCGGCGGCCTGTGCGGCTTCGGCCTTCTTTGCTGCAGCGGCGTGCGCCGCTGCGGCGATCTGGGCCGCCGTCGGACCGGAGGACTTCGGCTGCTGCTCGGGCTCGTCCTCCTTGCGTCCGCGCTTGCTGCGCCGGCTGTTGCCACCGCCACCGTTGCCGTTGTTGCCGCCGGAGTTGTTGCCACTGCCGGAGTTGCCGTTGTTGCCGTTGCCGGCGTTGTTGCCGCCGGACTTCTCGACGGGCGCGTCGTGCACGATCACGCCGCGTCCGTCGCAGTGCACACAGTTCTCGGAGAAGATCTCCAGCAGTCCGCTGCCTACGCGCTTGCGGGTCATCTGGACCAGACCCAGCGAGGTCACCTCGGCGACCTGGTGCTTGGTGCGGTCACGTCCGAGGCATTCCAGGAGGCGGCGCACGACCAGGTCGCGGTTGGACTCCAGCACCATGTCGATGAAGTCGACGACGATGATTCCGCCGATGTCGCGCAGGCGCAGCTGTCGAACGATCTCCTCGGCGGCCTCGAGGTTGTTGCGGGTGACCGTCTCCTCCAGGTTGCCGCCGGAGCCGATGAACTTGCCGGTGTTGACGTCGACGACCGTCATCGCCTCGGTGCGGTCGATCACCAGCGAGCCACCCGAGGGGAGCCAGACCTTGCGGTCGAGCGCCTTGGTCAGCTGCTCGTCCACGCGGTGCACGGTGAACAGATCGGTCTCGCCGGTCCACTTCTCCAGGCGCTCGGCCAGGTCGGGAGCGACGGTGCCGATGTAGTCCGACACCTCGTCCCAGGACGTGTCGCCGGCGACGATCAGCTTGCTGAAGTCCTCATTGAAGACGTCACGGATCACGCGCAGCGTCAGGTCGGGCTCACCGTGCAGCAGCGACGGTGCGTTCTGGCTTTTGCTGGCCTTCTGGATCTGCTCCCAGGTGGCCTGCAGACGCTCGACGTCGGCGCGCAGGTCCTCCTCGCTGGCGCCCTCCGCGGCGGTGCGGACGATGACGCCCGCGTCGGCCGGGACGACCTCCTTGAGGATCTTCTTCAGGCGGGCGCGCTCATTGTCGGGCAGCTTGCGGGAGATACCGGTCATCGAGTTGCCCGGCACGTACACCAGGAACCGACCCGGCAGCGAGACCTGCGAGGTCAGACGGGCGCCTTTGTGACCGATCGGGTCCTTGGTCACCTGCACCAGCACCGACTCACCCGAGGAGAGCGCATGCTCGATCCGCTTGGGCTGGTTGTCGAGGCCGGCGGCGTCCCAGTTGACCTCGCCGGCGTACAGGACCGCGTTGCGTCCGCGACCGATGTCGACGAACGCGGCTTCCATGCTCGGCAGCACGTTCTGGACGCGGCCGAGGTAGACGTTGCCGGCCATCGAGGACTGCTGGGTCTCACGCGAGACGTAGTGCTCGACCAGGACACCGTCCTCCAGGACGCCGATCTGGGTGCGACCGTCACGCTCACGCACGACCATGACGCGCTCGACGCTCTCGCGGCGGGCGAGGAACTCGGCCTCGGTGATCGAGGTACGCCGACGACCTGCCTCGCGGCCCTCCCGGCGGCGCTGCTTCTTGGCCTCCAGACGGGTCGAACCCTTGATCGCGGTGACCTCGTCGCGCTCCTTGCGCGGCTCGCGCACCTTGGTCACCGTGCCGGGCGGGTCGTCCCCGTCGGCGGAGGTACCACTGCGGCGACGGCGACGGGTGCGCCGACGGCTGTTCGCATCATCGGAGTTGTCGTCGGAGTTGTCCTGGCCGCCGTCGTCGGACGTGTCGTCCGCACCGTCACCCGAGTCATCCGTGTCGTCGGAGTCGTGGTTGTTGTCGTCGGGGCCCTGACCGCCATCGCCACCGCGATCGGATCGCTTGTTGCGGTTGTTCCGCCCGCGGCCCGAGCGCTGGTTCGGCTTGTCCTCGGACTTCTGCTCGGAGTCGGCGTCGGACTCCTGGTCGTCCTGACTCCGGTCACGACCCTGGTCGCGGCTCTCGTTCTGGCCGTCGGCGTGGTTGTCGTCGTTCTGGCCGCGCGTGCGCCGACCGCGTCCGCCGCGACGACGGCCACGTCCGCCGCCGTCGATCGAATCGTCGGTTTCGTCCGAATCGGAGTTCGAACGGCCGACCGGCGCGTCGTTACCGCCCGCGTCCTCGTTGTCATCGGCGTCGTCCTGGGCACGGCGACGCGGCACCCGCACCTCGAGGTCTGGCGTCTGGAAGATCAGCCCGAAGCTGGGCGGTACCGCCGGTACGGACGGACGCTCCTGATCGGTGGACTTGGCAGTGGCATCGCCATCCGACTGCGCCGAGAAAAGACTGCCGGGTTCGTTCTGCTGGGGGCCCATGGCCCTCCTTTGTGGATCAGCACGCGGAGCCGCCCACGCCCTGAGATTCGCATCCCGCACACTCCGCATGTCGCGGTATCTGCCGCCGCCGTCCCGAAGTCCGGGCGGCGACGAGAAGTCGTCTGTTACATCGGGGCAGCTCGCGCGTTGCGCGGCACTGCGACGATGCCGTCGGGTGCTCTGGCCGGCGCGCTCTCGCTGATGGGGCGCACCGTTCGGCCGGAACCTCGGCGGGGCACGACGCCGGCGTGGTGGGCAGCGTGACCGTTACCGAGTATCGCACACCGCTCACCCGGAAGGGTTGCGGGCGGAAGCGGCGGGTCGTTCAGGCGAGCGGGTCGGCAATGAGACCGTCGTCGTGCGGTGTGCCCTGCCGCAACCGGGTGGTCAGCGGCGAGCGCGCGAACTCGATGCCGGAGACCTGCTTCAGGGCAGACAGGACGTCGTCCGGCCGCACACTCGGCGTCGTGTGCTCCAACGAGATCTCCAGCACGCTCCCCTGTGCCGTTGCCTTCTTGATCGCCGAGCGCACGTCGAAGGTGCGCGGACCGGACTTCATCATCCGGGTGACCTCGACGCGCTCCTGCGCGAGCAACACGTCCAGCGCCGCGGCGAGCGCTGCCTCGTCCGTGCCTTCGAACTGCAACCGCCAGTCACTGGCCTGCAGACTGTCGGCCAGCGAACCGCCCTGCGCCGGAGCGACCTTGATGACGTCGAGACCCTCCGGGAGGGCTTCGTCGAGCGCGATCCGCACCTGCTCGGGATCGCATTCGCGCTGCAACGCGAGTTCGAAGTACTCGGCCTCGCTCGCGGTGCCCGTCGCGGCCGCGTTCGCGTAACTGATGCGCGGGTGGGGGTGGAAACCGGCAGAGAAGGCGATCGGGATTTCAGCGCGGCGCACTGCGCGTTCGAGCGCCCGCTGGAAGTCGCGGGTGGAGGTGAACCGCAGCCGTCCACGCTTGGCGTACTGCACCCGCAGCTTCTGCACGACCGGTGCGGGAGGCGGACCTTCGGGTACTCGTTTGGCCATGGCGGATCAGCGTACGCCGCCCGGCCCACAGTCGTCCGAACGGATGGCGGAACGCTCTCGTCACCGTCGGGTTCGAGGTGCATCATGGCGCAGTGAGAGCACGCAGGTTCGCGATCCACCCGGCGTGGATCATCGCCCTCGTCACGCTGCTGACGATGATGGGTTCGGCCGGCTTCCGTGCTGCGCCAGGGGTGTTGATGCACCCCCTGCACGGCGAGTTCGGCTGGCCGATGGGCCTGATGGGCACCGCGGTCTCGATCAACCTGATCCTCTTCGGTCTGACCGCGCCGTTCTCTGCCGCGCTCATGGAGCGATTCGGCGTGCGACCGGTGATGGTGGTCGCGCTGATCCTCATCGGACTCGGGTCGATCCTGCCCCGCTGGATGACCGAGCCGTGGCAACTCATCGCCTGCTGGGGCGTGCTGATCGGCCTCGGCACCGGGTCGATCTCCATGTCCCTGGTCGCCACGATCACCGGACGCTGGTTCGTGCAGCAGCGGGGGTTGGTGTCGGGTGTTCTCAGCGCCGCGAACGCCACCGGCCAGCTGGCGTTCCTGCCGGTGATGGCATGGCTGCTGACCACCCAGGGCTGGCGCGCTGCATCCACCACGATCGGCGTGGCTGCGCTGTGCGCGGTGCCTCTCGTCGTCCTGTTCATACGCAACCGGCCCGAGGACCTCGGCGTCCGGGCGTACGCCGCCACGGAAAGCGACCCACCGGCGTCCGTGCCGGTGCAGAACGCAACGAAACTCGCGGTCACGACCCTTCGGCAGGCCTTGCACAGCCGGGCCTTCTGGCTGCTGGCCGGCACGTTCGCGATCTGCGGAGCGAGTACCAACGGACTCGTCGGGACGCACTTCATTCCGGCCGCGATGGACCACGGGATGGGCGAGCAGGCGGCCGCCGGACTGCTGGCCCTGGTCGGCGTCTTCGACATCGTCGGCACGATCGCGTCCGGGTGGTTGACCGACCGCTTCGACCCCAGACTCCTGCTCGGCATCTACTACGCCGGACGCGGGTTGTCGCTGTTCGCGTTGCCGACCTTGTTCAGCGATTCGGTGCAGCTGAACATGTTCGCGTTCATCCTGTTCTACGGCCTCGACTGGGTCGCGACCGTGCCGCCGACCATGGCGCTGTGCAGACAACACTTCGGCGAACGTGCGCCGATCGTCTTCGGTTGGGTGTTCGCGAGCCACCAACTCGGTGCAGCCGTCACCGCGAGCGCCGCCGGCTGGATCAGGGACGACCGCGGCACCTACGACCTGGCGTTCTACGCCGCCGGTGCCCTCTGCATCATCGCGGCCGCCGTGTGCCCGACCATTCACGCCGGTCGCAAGCAGCTCACCGAGAAGGACGCCGAGAACGTGCACTCGACCGTCGGCGAGTTGCAGGTCTGAGCGGTCAGCGTCCCGGCGGAGCCCTCGACGTAGCACCGACAGCGAGATCGACCGGACCCTCCAGCGGGCCGCGGTGCCAGGTCCGGACGTCGCGCACAGTTTCACCGGTCACCGGAAATCACGTGCCCGATACAACCACGGGTCACCCGAAATCGCTTGCGGTGCAGGCGATCAGACGACACTCAGCGGCAGCAGCTTCTTGCCGGTCGGACCGATCTGGATCTCGGTGCCCATCTGAGGGCAGACACCGCAGTCGAAGCACGGGGTCCAGCGGCAGTCGTCGACCTCGGTCTCGTCGAGGGCGTCCTGCCAGTCGTCCCAGAGCCATTCCTTGTCCAGGCCGGAATCCAGGTGATCCCACGCGAGCACCTCGGTCTCGCCGCGTTCACGCGTGGTGTACCAGGCGACGTCCACGCCGTACGGCTCCAGAGCCTCCTCGGCACAACGCATCCAACGCTCGTAGGAGAAGTGCTCGCTCCACCCGTCGAAGCGTCCGCCGTCGCGCCAGACGGCCTCGATGACGCGTCCGATGCGACGATCACCGCGCGAGAGCAGTCCTTCGACGATGCCCGGCTGACCGTCGTGGTAGCGCATGCCGATCGAGCTGCCGTACCGCTTGTCGGAGCGGATCGCGTCACGCAGTTTCTGCAGACGGGCGTCGGTCTCCTCCGCGCCCAGTTGCGCGCACCACTGGAACGGAGTGTGCGGCTTGGGCACGAACCCACCGATGGAGACGGTGCAGCGGATGTCCTTGCGGCCACTCACCTGTCGGCCGGTCTCGATGACCCGCTTGGCGAGCTCGGCGATCTGCAGCACGTCCTCGTCGGTCTCGGTCGGCAGACCGCACATGAAGTACAGCTTCACCTGGCGCCAGCCGGCACCGTAGGCGGCGGCGACGGTGTTGATGAGGTCGTCCTCGGTGACCATCTTGTTGATCACCTTGCGGATGCGTTCCGAGCCGCCCTCCGGGGCGAAGGTCAGGCCGGAGCGACGACCGTTGCGGGTCAGTTCGTTCGCCAGGTCGATGTTGAAGGCGTCCACCCGGGTGGACGGGAGTGACAGTCCGGTCTGGGTGCCCTCGTACCGGTCGGCCAGGCCCTTGGTCAGGTCGGCGATCTCGGTGTGGTCGGCGGAGCTGAGTGAGAGCAGTCCGACTTCCTCGAATCCCGTAGCGGCCAGGCCCTTCTGGACCATCTCGCCGATACCGGTGATCGAGCGTTCGCGCACCGGACGGGTGATCATCCCCGCCTGACAGAACCGGCAGCCGCGGGTGCAGCCGCGAAAGATCTCCACCGACATGCGTTCGTGCACCGTCTCGGCCAGCGGCACCAGCGGCTGCTTCGGATACGGCCACTCGTCGAGTTCCATGACGGTGTGCTTCGACACGCGCCACGGGACGCCGGGCGCCTGCGGTGAGGGCGCGACGCGCTTGATCCGGCCGTCGGGGAGGTAGTCGACGTCGTAGAACGCCGGCACGTAGACGCCCCCGGTGCGCGCCAGGCGCAGCAGCAGTTCGCGGCGTCCGCCCGGACGTCCCTCGGCCTTCCACGCAGCGATGTGGGTGGTGATCGCCAGGACGGCTTCCTCGCCGTCGCCGACGACCGCACAGTCGATGAAGTCGGAGATCGGTTCAGGGTTGAACGCGGCGTGACCACCGGCCAACACGATCGGGTCGTCGTCGCCGCGGTCGGCCGCGTGCAGCGGGATACCGGCCAGGTCGAGCGCGGTGAGCATGTTGGTGTAACCGAGCTCGGTCGAGAACGACAGGCCGAAAACGTCGAAGTCGCGCACCGCGCGGTGCCCGTCGACGGTGAACTGCGGCAGACCGTGCTCCCGCATCTGCGCTTCCATGTCGGGCCACATCGCGTACGTGCGCTCGGCGAGAGCGTTCGGCTGCTCGTTGAGCACTTCGTACAGGATCATCACGCCCTGGTTGGGCAGCCCGACCTCGTACGCGTCGGGGTACATCAGGGCCCAGCGAACTGTGAGTTCCTGGCCGTCCGGGCCGGTGCCGCCGCAGTTCCAGTCCTTGGTCTGGCTGTTCAGCTCACCGCCGACGTACTGGATCGGCTTGCTGACGCGCTCGAGCAGCGGCTCGAGATCGTGGAAGAGGGACTCACCCGGAGCGGAGGTACGCGGGGTCACAGACATGAACTCCAGGGTAGGTGAGCGGCGGGCATTGGTCGAACACACGTAGCGATGCACGAAGGCCCGCGCGGCAGGCGCGGGCCTTCGTGAACGGTTGTCTGCTCGGATCAGTCCTGGTAGAGCGTGTCCAGGTCGTCCTTGTACTTCTTGACGACGACCTTCCGCTTGAGCTTGAGGCTCGGCGTGATCTCGCCCTCCTCGATCGACAGGTCGCGCGGCAGGATGATGAACCGCTTGATCTGCTCCCAGCGGGCGAGCTTGCTGTTGAGCTCGTCGACATATCCCTGCACCATCTCGCGCACCTAGTCGGAGGTGACGATGGTCTGGTAGTCGGCGCCCTTCAAGTCGCCACCGTGCGCGTCCGCCCATTCCTTGATGGCGTCCTCGTCGAGCGTGATGAGCGCCGACACGAATTTGCGACCGTCGCCCTCGACGACCAGTTGCGAGGCGAAGGGGCAGATGCCCTTGAAGATCGCCTCGATCTGGCTGGGTGCGACGTACTTGCCGTTGGAGGTCTTGAAGAGGTCCTTCTTGCGGTCGGTGACCCGCAGGTGACCGGTCGGGTTGAGCTCGCCGATGTCGCCGGTGTGGAACCACCCGTCGTCGGTGAGCACTTCCTTGGTGACGTCGTCCATGCCGCGGTAACCCTGCATCACGCCGGGTCCCTTCACCAGGATCTCGCCGTCCTCGGCGATCTTCACCTCGGTGCCGGGCAGCGGCCAGCCGACGGTGCCCGGGATGTTGGCGTAGGGACGGTTGACGAACGTAGCGGCACTGGTCTCGGTGAGTCCGTAACCCTCCAGGATCGGGATGCCCATCCCGTCGAACCACTTGGCCACGTCCTGGTTGAGTGCGGCCGAACCGGAGATGAAGAAGCGGATGTTGCCACCGAACCGCTGACGGATCTTCTTGGCGATGATTGCGTCACCGATCTTGTGCATGGCGGCCGTGGCAGCTCCGAGCTTTTCGCCCTTGGAGTTGGCATCGGACACCTTGAGCGCGTTGGCCGAGTGCCAGTCGAACAACTTCGCCTTCGCGCCGCCCTCCTCGCGCATCATGATCGAGATACGGCCATAGACCTTCTCGAAGATGCGCGGTGCAGCGCCCATCCACACCGGCTTCACCACCGGGAGGTTCTCGACGATCTTGTCGACCCGGCCGTCGATGGCGGTGGTGAATCCGATCTGCAGCGGAAGGGTCAGCAGCACCTTGCCGAAGACGTGGGCCAGCGGCAGCCACAGGAAGGCCTTGTCGTCCGGCCCCAACAGATTGGACGAATCGACGGCCGCCGCTTCGTAGGTCCACGCGCGGTGCGGCAGCCGCACACCCTTCGGGCGGCCGGTGGTGCCGGAGGTGTAGATGAGGGTGGACAGGTGCTCCGGTTCGATCTTGTCGACCCGCTCCTCGATCGCACCCTCGTGCGAGGCAAGGTACTCGGCGCCGAGCTTCTCCAGGTCGGCCAACGAGATGATCCAGTCGCCGTCCGATTCACCGTCGAAGGTGACGACCTTGACGACGGAATCGATCGCGTCACGGCCCTCACGCAACATCGTGTTGTGCGCGTCGTCCTCGGTGAAGACGACTTTGCTGCCCGAGTCGGCGATGATGAACAGCGTGTCGTCGACGGTGGAGGTCGGGTAGATCGTGGTGGTGGCCGCACCGGCGAGCATCACGCCGAGGTCGGTGATCGCCCACTCCACGCGGGTCGCACTCGCGATCGCGACGCGGTCCTCCATCTCGACGCCGAGGCTGATCAGACCGGCGGCGATGTTGCGTGAGCGGACGGCGACCTCCGCCCAGGTCAGGGAGTGCCAGTTCTCGTCGGCGTCCGGGAACTCGAACGCGACCCGATCCGGGGTCTTCGAGACGCGATCGAGGAAGAGCGCACCGACCGAACGGGCGGCGTTGTTGATCACCGCGTAGTCGGGCTTCTCTTCCTGGTTGCTCATCATTGCCATGGTGTTCTTCTCTCCTGCGTCGGGGGCGGGGCTCGCCAGTTTGTGACCCAGGTTACTTACGGGTCACAAGATCGTCAGGCGTTCCCGGCAACAAACCGGTCTCTCTTGCTCAATACAGACGCCGCAGGCTCACCAGATGGACGTTCTCCAGCAGCCCGATCGCCACCCAACAGGCGAACATGCTCGACCCGCCGTAGGAGACGAACGGCAGCGGAAGTCCGGTGACGGGCATGAGCCCGAGGTTCATCCCGATGTTCTCCATCACCTGGAACAGGAACCAACCGACGACACCGACCGCGACCAGGCGTCCGAAGGAGTCCTGCGCGCGGCGGGCGATCAGGACTGCGCGCACCAGGATCGTTCCCAGCAACGCGATCACGATCGCTGCGCCGACGAAGCCGAGTTCCTCGCCTGCCACGGAGAAGACGAAGTCGGTCTGCTGGAAGGGGATGAAACCGCCCTGCGTCTGGCGTCCCTGGAAGAGTCCTTCGCCGGTCCAGCCGCCCGATCCGATCGCGATCTTCACCTGCTGCACCTGGTAGCCGATGCCGGTCGGGTCGCCGTCGGGATCCGCGAACGCGGTCAGGCGGGCTCGTTGGTACGGGTCGAGCACGTTCGTGGTCACGGCGATCACCGCCGCGCACGCCATTGCGGTGAAGATCGTGGCCAGCCACCACCGCGAGGCCCCCGACACCGCGAGTACGCAGACGCTGAGCATCACCAGGACCAGGGCCGAGCCGAGGTCGGGTTGGGCGAGCACGAGCAGGATCGGCAGGGCGGCCACTCCCCCGGCGAGCCACACATCGCGCCGCGGAGGCGGCGCGCCACGTTCTCCCCGCTCGGCCAGGATCATCGCCAGACCCACACATAGGGCGACCTTCGCCAGTTCGGCGGGCTGGATCGAGAAGCCGGGCACCTGGATCCAGGACCGGGACCCGTTGATGGTCGAACCCAACGGACTCAGTACGAGCACCAGACCTACGATCGCGCCCAGGTAGACCCACGGCGCCAATGCGCGGATCGCCCGGAAGTCGGTTCGCATCACCACCACCGCCAGGGTGACACCGACGACGGTGTTGAACAGATGCCGCACCAGAGATCCGGCGCCTTCCACGTTCCGCGTGGCGGAGTACACCAGGAGCGCGCCGATCGCGCAGAGAGCTGCCGCGGACAGCAGCAGACCCCAGTCGCTGCGCGTCCAGGACAACTGACGCGTGTCGGCGGTCTTCGGCCAGACGGCGCCGAGACCGCCCTGCGTCGTCATCGGGAGGTCCGTCGTCAGTCGCTCAGGGCCGGGCAGAGCCTGCGGGCCTCGTCGACGTCGCGGGTCATCTGCTCGATGAGTGGTTCGATGCCCTCGAATTTCACGTTGCCGCGCAACCGCTGCACGAACTCCACCGTGACGACCTCGTCGTAAAGGTCGAGGTCGGTGCGGTCGAGCACGTATGCCTCCACGGTGCGCTGAGTGCCCTCGAAGGTCGGGTTGGTGCCGACCGAGATCGCCGCGGGGAGGCGGTGATCGGGGTGGATCGGCGCCAGCGACGGACGTACCAGATAACCGGCATAGACGCCGTCGGCGGGCACCATGCCGGTGCTGTTCTGGGCGAGGTTCGCCGTGGGAAAGCCGAGTTCACGGCCACGTTCGAAACCGTGCACGACCATGCCGGTCACCGTGTGCGGGCGACCGAGGATGTCGGCGGCGGCGGTGACATCACCCTCCCGCAGCGCTTCGCGGACGCACGTCGAGGAGTAGCGCCGCCCGGTGCCCACGTCGTCCAGCACGACGACCTCGAAGCCGTGCTCGTCGCCCAGATCGCGCAGCGTCGAGACATCACCGGAGTTGCGCACACCGAAGCGAGTGTCCTTGCCGCACACCACGACCCGGACATTCAGTGCTTCGACGAAGACGGCACGGACGAAGTCCTCGGGAGTCATCGCAGCCAGTTCGGTGGTGAACTCCAGGACCAAGGTCGCGGCCACACCGGCGTCGGCCAGGCGGCTCATCCGCGCCTCGAGCCCGGCCAATGCCTCGGGAGCCTCGTCCGGACGCAGGACGGCGATCGGATGCGGATCGAAGGTCACAGCGACCGGGGTCGCGTCTCGCTCACCGGCGAGGCCACAGACTCGTTCCAACAGTGCTTGGTGCCCGCGGTGCACGCCGTCGAAGTTGCCCATCGTCACGACGGTGGGTCCGAGGTCGGCCGGCACGTCCTCGAGGCGGGTGATCACAAGCACGGCGGCAACTGTAGTGCGCGTGCTCATCCGACGGCGTTCCGCCTCGTGCCACTATTCGAACGACCCGGAACACCGGTGGACGCAGGTGATGGAGGTAGGGATGACTGGCTGGGCCGAGCTGACGCGCCGATCGCTCGACGAACTCCGCACGACGGACGAGACGTATCGTCCGACGAACTTCTGGGGACCCGGCGTGGATCGCCTGCTGTCCGAGATGGAGACGATCGGTCTGGCGAAGTTCAAATCGTGGCCGAGTGCCCCGATCTGGTTCTACCCGATGTACGGCAACGGCTGGACCGAGGCGACGTTGGCCAAAGCGCTGCAGAGCGCGAAGCAGGTCAACCCGCGCGCCGACCAGGGATACTTCTACAACTCACTGAACGGATGGTTCGAGGCACGGCGCGACTTCGACGTGGCCATGATGGCCTGGGACCAGCACCGGTGGCCGTTCGACATCGGCGGGCACGGCGAGAGCAAGGTCGGATCCCCTTGGCAGGCATTCGGGGGTGTCCCCGGAGGAAGTGCCCAGTTCGGCAGGGCGTACGCCAACTACCTGCTGCTGCTGGCGGCGCTTTCGCGGCACGTCGATCGTCCACCGACCAGCTTCCTGGAGATCGGCGGCGGTTTCGGCGTTCTCGGCGAGATCGTGCGCACGCGCGATCCGCAAGCACGGTACGTCGACCTCGACATCCCGCCGCTGCTGACCGTGGCCTCCTACTACCTGACCGAACTCTTCGGCGCCGATTCGGTCACCGTCTACGACCCGCAGACAGCCGCACGCGGTCCGATTTCCGTGCCCGAATGTGGCGTGTTGCCCAACTTCCGCATCAAGGACCTCGACGCGCAGTTCGACGTGTTCGTCAACTCCTTCTCCTTCCAGGAGATGGAGCCGCCCGTCGTCGACCACTACATCGGGCAGGTCTGCGACAAGGGCATCACGTACGCCGTGTCGCTCAACTCGCGAGAGGGCAAGCCGAAGGCAGCACAGGCCGGCGACTGGGGCGCCCTGGACCCGGTCAAGTCCGCCGACATCATCGACATGTTCGACCGCCATGGGCTCGAACTGGTCGGTCAGTACGACACCCCGCTGGTCCGCAGCGCCGGACAGGTCAACGTCTTCCGTCGCCGCTGACTCACCGACCTCAGCCGGCCGGGAAGACCACCTTCGACACAGCACGCTCCCCGGTCTGGTCGAGGATCGCCACGAGATCCTCGTCCGGGCCGATGGCTGCCACCACGTCGACCCGCGGTCCTGACGAAGCGAGCTTCTGTCCGTATCGCAACGCGCGTGCCTGCGCCTCGTCGAGTTCGCGCACCGGGAACTGCTCGCGCGCCGCCTGCGCCATGGGCAGGATGTTCAGCGGTTCATCGGCGTGATGGGCCTTGTTGAGCTCGTCCATCGTCGGTACGCCGTCGATCGTGTACCGCCCGACGCGTGTGCGGCGCAGCGCGGTGAGGTGCCCACCGACTCCGAGCAGATCGCCCAGATCCCGGGCGAGCGCACGGACGTAGGTGCCCGACGAAACCTCGACCTCCACTTCAAGGTCAAGGGCTCCGTCCCCGATCTCCGGACGTGGGGTGCTCGACCTGATCTCGAAGGTGCTCACCGTCACCGGCCGAGCCGCGAGCTTCACCTCGTCGCCTCCGCGCACCTTCGCGTACGCCCGCTTCCCGTCGATCTTGATCGCGCTCACCGAACTGGGTACCTGCTGTATCGACCCGGTCAGCCGTGCGACCGCGTCCGAGACGGCACCGGCGCCGAGCTGCGCCGTCGCAACTGTGGCGGTGATGTCGCCCTCGGCGTCATCGGTGACCGTCGACTGACCCAGTCTGATCGTCGCGGTGTACGTCTTGTCGCACCCGACCAGGAAGGTCAGCAACTTGGTCGCCCGATTGATACCGAGCACCAGCAGTCCGGTGGCCATCGGGTCGAGCGTGCCTGCATGCCCGACCCGGCGGGTGCCGACGAGGCGACGGGTGCGGGCCACGACGTCGTGACTGGTCCAGCCGGCCGGCTTGTCGACCAGCAGGAGTCCGTCGTCGGTCACTCGTCGGTCACTCGTCACCGGCGTCGTCCGCCGCAGGCTTGCGGTACGGGTCGGCGTCGCCGGCGTACTGGGCACCGGCATTGCGCTGCAGTTCGGCGTCGCGTTCCCGCGCGGCGGCGAGAGCTGCCTCGATGTTCGCTGCACCTTCGGGGATCGCGTCGGGAATGAACTCCAGCGACGGGGTGAGCCGGATGCCGAGGCCCTTGCCGACGTGCGAGCGGATCCGGCCGCGGTTGTCGGCGAGCGCCGCCTCGGTGTCGGCGCGCGCCTTCTCGTCCCCGAAGATCGTGTAGAACACCGACGCGTGCTGCAGGTCGCCGGTGACCCGGACGTCGGTGACGGTGATGAATCCGAGGCGCTCGTCCTTCAGCCGGAACTCGAGGTACTCGGCCACCAAGGACTTGATGCGTTCGGCGATCTTTCGTGCGCGTGCGGGGTCAGCCATGCGTGCAAACCTACCGCCAACGACGTCGGCCATCGTCGTCGGCGGGTGCGTGCTGCGACGAAGTCCCAGCCTTGCGAGGGCATCCCGACAGCCTCCTGACAGCCACCGGCCCGAATCTGCTTCAGGACGACATCGAACGGTGTCGGTTCCGACTCAGGAAGGCATGACATGGCAACCATGAAGATCCTCGCGACTGCCGGACTCGCGGCGGCAGCAGGTCTCGGCGTGGGCGCGGCGGCGACCTCGCTCGCCGACACCACCTCGCCGAGCGCGACCAGTTCACCGAGCTCGTCGAGCTCCTCGTCCGCTGACTCGAACACGAGCTCCGGTGACGACGCGTCGAAGGACGCGACCCAGGATTGCGGTCCGCGTGCGGGCAAGGACGCTCGCGGGATGCACAAGCACACAGAGGTGACCGGCACGGCCGCGACCAGCGTGAAGAACGCGGTGACCGCGAAGTATCCAGGCGCGACGATCGAGAAGGTGTTGCAGGACGAGGACGGCTCGTACGACGTGCTGGCCACCAAGTCCGGCGACAGGGTCATGTACGAGGTGAGCAAGGACCTCAAGACGATCACCGAACGCACCGGCGGCCCCGGTAAGGGCGGCCCGCGTGGTGAGCGTCCGGCTCCCCCGACCGGGCAGGGTCGCTCGGGAGACTCCTCGGCAGGCTCGTCCACAACGTCGCCCTCGGGGACGGCGCAGTCCAGCTGGACGCCGACCGTCTGAGTCGGTCGCTGAGCATCTGCGCGATCGGGACCGCGTGAACATCGCTGAGCGGCAACCCAGTTGGCTGCGCTCACGGGGACCTCACGTGGTCTCGATCGCGCTCGGTCGGTAACCCTGCCTCACTACTCGACCGGCGTGAGGGCGTGGCCCGTGTTGTCAGGGTTCCTTGCGAGCGACGATGAGGTCGCGGTCGATGGAGGCGTCGACCCGGTGGCGGAAAGAGCTGTCCCGCCAGTCGGTGACCACGATGAGACCGTGTTGTTCCAACATCAGCGCCATGTCCTCGGCAGGAGCCACGTGTCGGTTGTAGGACAGACCGACCGCTCCTCCGGTGCGCAGCGTCCGGATCCATGCGGGCATCGCACGGTCGAGCAGTTCGAGCGGACGGCGCGAGAGACGGTCTCCGTGTGATCCGTGCTGCACGCCGTACGGGGTGTCGGTGACGATGACGTCGATGCTCGCCGCACGGACGAGGCCACCGAGGTCGGTGGTGTCGGTCGACAGATAGCGCACCGTCTGCGTGTCTGCGGTTTTGAACGCGTCCTTGGTCGGTGCCACCTCGAGAGTGAACTCGCGACCGCGTGCCCGTCCGCCGGTCGTGCTCGCGCCCCGGTCCATCGTGTGTTTGAGCCGGTGCGCCTGCACCCACGTCTTCAGGAACGCGGCGTAGGTGTCGTAGTCCTTGCGGTCGACGTCGACGCCGGTGACGCTGTACCCCGCCAGCAGAGCGATGTTGAGGGTCGTCCCGCGTCCGCACATCGGGTCCATGACGTCCAGGCCGCCGTCCAGCCACTTGCTCGGACGCTTGGTCGCAGCCGCAGTGACGTTGAGCAACAACCGCGTCCACTGTTCGTTGGTCTTCCCCTGGTACTTCTGAATCGTCACCAGATCGCTGGGGTAGAACTGCCTGCGCTGCAACGGAATCGGCCGCAGCAGCTCTCCCTCGCGCTCGAACAGCGCGAACGTCGCCGAGAGGTTCGACAGAGCCGGCACGACCTCGTCACCGGAGGCGGAAATGGTCAGGTAATCGACCCTGGCCAATTCGATCGGCGCGACGTCGGGCGTCGATCCGAAGGCCGCCAGCACGGTCTCGATCTCGGCCGCGGCCAGGCGCGGGGCAGCGTCCGCATAGACACGATTGCTCGACGGTGCGACCAGCACCAGGTACTCACTCACGACCGGTCACGCTACCGGGCGGACGGCGCCGGCATTTCGGGGAGGCGTTTGTCCCACCGGCAGCGAACTTTCCATTCTCGCGGGAAAATCCCTCCCTGTTCCTGCCAGGACGCGATCAGGGACGCAGGAAGCCCCCGGCGCGAGCGAACTCGCACCGGGGGCTCCATGGAGCAGCGGGATCAGGCCCGCGGCTTCTCCCGCATCTCGTACGTCGCGATGAGGTCGCCCAACTGCAGGTCGTTGTACGACCCGAGGTTGATACCGCACTCGAAGCCCTCACGGACCTCGGTGACGTCGTCCTTGAACCGGCGCAGACCGGCGATCTCGACGTTCTCGGCCACGACGACGCCGTTGCGGGTGATGCGCGCCTTGGTGCCGCGCTTGATCTCACCCGAGCGGACGATCGAGCCGGCGATGTTGCCGAACTTGGACGAGCGGAAGATCTCGCGGATCTCCGCGGTACCGAGCTCGACCTCCTCGTACTCCGGCTTGAGCATGCCCTTCATGGCCGCCTCGATCTCCTCGATGGCGCTGTAGATCACCGAGTAGTACCGGATCTCCACACCTTCCTTGTCGGCGTACTCCGCGTTCTGACCCTCGGCTCGCACGTTGAAGCCGATGATCACCGCGTTGGAGGCCACCGCGAGGTTGATGTTGTTCATCGTGATCGAGCCGACGCCGCGGTCGATGATGCGCAGGTCGACCTCTTCGCCCACATCGATCTGCATAAGGGCGTCCTCGAGCGCTTCGACCGAACCCGACACGTCACCCTTGAGGATGAGGTTGAGGGTCTCGACCTTGCCGGCGGCGAGGTGCTCGTTGAGGTCCTCCAGGCTGATCCGCTTGCGCGCCTTGGCCAGGCTGGCCTGACGGTCGGCAGCTTCACGCTTCTCGGCGATCTGGCGAGCAGTGCGGTCGTCCGGAGCCACGATGAACGTGTCACCTGCACGCGGCACCGAGGCCAGACCGGTCACCTGGACCGGACGGGACGGGGTCGCCTCGTACACGTTGTTGCCGTGCTCGTCGAGCATCGCGCGGACGCGGCCGTGGGCCGTTCCGGCGACGATCGCGTCACCGACACGCAGCGTGCCCGACTGCACCAGGACGGTGGCGATCGCACCGCGTCCACGGTCGAGGTTGGCCTCGATCGCGACGCCGCGAGCGTCCTTGTCCGGGTTGGCGCGCAGGTCGAGGGCGGCGTCTGCGGTGAGCAGGACGGCCTCGAGCAGCTCGTCGATGTTCTGACCCTGGCGAGCCGACACGTCGACGAACATGGTGTCGCCGCCGTACTCCTCCGCGATCAGGTTGTACTCGGTCAGCTGCTGACGCACCTTGGCCGGGTTCGCACCGTCGACGTCGATCTTGTTGACCGCGACGACGATCGGCACATCGGCCGCCTGCGCGTGATTCAAGGCCTCGACCGTCTGCGGCATGACACCGTCGTCGGCCGCGACCACGAGGATCGCGACGTCGGTGACCTTCGCACCACGTGCACGCATGGCGGTGAACGCCTCGTGACCCGGGGTGTCGATGAAGGTGATCGGACGGTCGTTGCCCTCGTGCTCCTTGTGCACCTGGTAGGCACCGATGTGCTGGGTGATGCCACCGGCCTCCGACGCCTGGACGTCGGCGTTACGGATGGCGTCCAGCAGTCGCGTCTTACCGTGGTCGACGTGACCCATGACGGTCACGACCGGAGGACGGGCCTGCAGGTCCTCGTCGGACTCGGCATCGGCCTCTGCCTCGAGGTCGATGTTGAAGGCGCCGAACAGCTCCTTCTCCTCGTCCTCCGGCGAGACGACCTGGACGTCGTAGCCCAGCTCGGCACCGAGCAGCTTGAAGGTGTCCTCGTCGAGCGACTGGGTCGCCGTGGCCATCTCACCGAGGTGGATCAGTACGGTCACCAGCGACGCGGGGTTCGCGTCGATGCGGTCGGCGAAGTCGGTCAGCGACGAACCGCGACGCACCCGCACGACGGTCTTGCCGTCGCCACGGGGAACGCTGACGCCACCGATCGACGGAGCCTGCATCTGCTCGAATTCCTGACGCTTCGCGCGCTTGGACTTGCGACCGCGGACCTTTCCGCCGCCTCGTCCGAACGCACCCTGTGTGCCACCACGACCACCGGGACGGTTGCCGCCGCCACCGGGACGACCGGCGAAACCGCCGCCGCCCGGACGACCGGGCGCACCGCCGGGGCCGCCACCGGGACGACCGGGGCCCCCACCACGGGCGGGACGGTCACCGGGACGACCGATCGAGGAGCGCTCCGGCATCATGCCGGGGCTGGGACGGGATCCACCCGGGCGCGGGGCGCCACCGGCGGGAGCGCCACCGGGACGCGGACCTGCCGGACGCGGACCCGCTGCGCCACCGGCGCCGCGAGCCGAGGCCGGACGGGGCATGCCCTGGCTGGGAGCGAACGGGTTGTTGCCCGGACGCGCCGGCTGACCCGAGCGCATGCCCTGGCTGGAACTGAACGGGTTGTTGCCCGGACGCGGCGCGCCGGGGCGGCCACCACCGGACGCGCCAGCTCCACCGGGACGACCCGGGCGCGAGTCACCACGACCCTGATCGCGACCTTGATCGCGACCTTGGTCACGCGCCGGACGCTCTTCACGAGCGGCCGGAGCGGCCGGTGCCGGACGAGCACCGGGCTTCGGTGCTGCCGGACCCGGACGGTTCGACGTCCCGCGGGCCGCCGGGGCGGCGGGCGGCGCGGACGGCGCGGACTCGGCAGCGGGTGCCGATTCGGTCGCCGGCTTCGGGGCGGCCTTCACCTCGGGCGCGGCTGCGGGCTCGACTGTGGGCTTGGCAGCCGCGGCCGGAGCCTGCGGAGCCTTCGGCTCTGCAGCGGGCTTGGCCGGTGCCGGACCCGGACGAGCGGAGGTGCTCGACGGGGTGCTCGGTGTGCTGGACGGGGACGGTGCAGCCTTCTTTGCGCCGGGCTTCGGCGCAGCCGACTTCGCGGCCGGCTTGTCGGCCTTCTCCTCAGCCTTACCCGCCGAGGGCGGCGGGTTCTCCTTGATCTTGCGGACGACCGGAGCCTCGATGGTGGAGCTCGCCGTCTTGACGAACTCTCCCTGCTCCTTCAGGTACGCAAGAAGTTCTTTGCTCTCGATCCCGAGCTCTTTTGCGAGCTCGTGAACTCGGACCTTTGCCACGCTTCTCCTTTATGGATTGCGACGGTCCGAGCGCGAAAGAATCGCGAGCGAACCGTCAATCAGAGGGTGTTGCTCATCGCTGAGTACTCATCGGGTGCTCATCAGCGTCAAACCCGCTTTCGGTTCTTTTCCTTGTCCGCGGCATCGGTCGATGCAGCGGCGTCGTGCATGGCCCACCACTCCTGGACGGGTGTGGTGTCCACCTGCGCCGGTACTCGCAACGCGCGTCCGAGTGCCTGACGGGCTAAAGCCCGTTCGACACATGCGACTCGCGGATGCAACCAGGCTCCCCTGCCGGGCAACCGGCCTCGCTCGTCGACCATGACCTGCCACCGAGACGGCCGCTCACGATCGGCGATCGCGACGAGGTGTACCAACTCGGACCGTTCGTCCCGCTGCCGGCAGCCGACACACGTCCGCAGACCGGTGTGTGCAGGTTCGTGGTCACGTTCTGGCGAACTGTCCGCGAGCAAGTCTAGCGCAGCGTTCACTCCCCGCCGTTGCCGGCGGGTCCCGCGGCGGCCGGCGAACCGGACGCAACAGCCGGTCCACCGGGCGCCGTGTCGGGACGGATGTCGATGCGCCAGCCGGTCAGTTTGGCCGCGAGTCGGGCGTTCTGACCCTCCTTGCCGATCGCCAGCGAAAGCTGGTAGTCGGGCACGATGACGCGCGCAGCCTTGCCGGCCCGGTCGGTGATCTCCACCGCGGAGACCCGCGAGGGCGACAGCGCAGCGGCAACGAACTCGGCCGGGTCCTCGGAGTAGTCGACGATGTCGATCTTCTCGCCGTGCAGTTCGGTCATGACGGCCCGCACGCGCGAGCCCATCGGGCCGATGCAGGCACCCTTCGCGTTCACGCCGGGAGTCTTGGAGTGCACCGCGAGTTTGGTGCGGTGGCCGGCCTCGCGGGCAAGAGCCGCGATCTGCACGGTGCCGTCGGCGATCTCGGGCACCTCGAGCGCGAACAGCTTGCGCACCAGGTTGGGGTGGGTGCGCGACAGACCGATCTGCGGGCCCTTCGGGCCGCGCTTGACGCTCACGACATAGCAGCGCAGCCGCTCACCGTGCTTGTAGGTCTCGCCCGGCACCTGCTCGGCGGACGGCAGGAATCCCTCGACCGTGCCGAAATCGACACGGACGGTGCGCGGGTCACTGGACTGCTGGATGATGCCGGCGACGATGTCGCCCTCGCGGCCCTTGAAGTCGCCGAGGATCGCCTCGTCCTCGACGTCACGCATGCGCTGGACGATGACCTGTCGGGCGGTCGCCGCGGCGACGCGTCCGAAGTTGTCGGGGGTGTCGTCGAACTCCGGGCCGGGGTCACTGCGGACGCCTTCGTCGTCGATCTCGCCGTCCTCACGGGCCCACACGACGACATGGCCGCTCTTGCGGTCGAGTTCGACGCGGGCGTGCCGCAGGGATCCCTCCACGCGGTGGTAGGCGGTGAGCAGCGCCTGCTCGATCGCAGGCACGATGACATCCATCGGGATCTCGCGCTCCCGTTCGAGCGCGCGCAGTGCAGCCATGTCGATGTCCATCAGAGCTCTCCTTCCTCGGCCCGGTTGAACTCCACGTTCACCTTGCTCTTCGTCGTGTCGGCGTAGGCCAGCGTCGTCAGCGCAGGTTCGCCCTTGGCGGGTTGGACCAACAGGTCGAAATCGTCGGCACCGGCGCGCATCACGCGTCCGGTGAGTTCGCCACCCTCGGTGCGGGCGACCGTGATCAGCCGGCCGACGTTGCGCCGGTAGTGCCGCGGCTCGGTGAGCGGGCGGTCGATTCCGGGCGAGGAGACCTCGAGTACGTAGGGCTGTTCGCCCATCGCGTCGGTCTCGTCGAGACGGTCGCTGATGACGCGGGTGAGTTCACCGACGGTGTCGAGATCGAGCGGCTCGATGGCTGAGGTGTCGTCGGCGGGGTCGAGATCGGACAGGTCGCGGTCGACGAGCACGCGGACGACGCGGCGCTTGCCGGCGGGGGTGACGGTGAGGTCCTCGACGCGTGCGCCCAGGGGGGCCAACGCGCAGGTCAGGTCGGCAAGGATCTGCTGGTGCCGATCCGTCGGGCTGGTGCTCATCGCCTGACTCCTGTGTTCTCGAGTGGGGTCAACCACTCTAATCAGGACGGCTGCCGCTGCACCAATCGAAAGCGGGGTTGTCCGACCGGCGAGCCGGTCGTCTTCGATCCCGACTCGTCCAGGCACACGGTCAGCGTGCCCGGAGCGTCTCCTGCGACGTGTGGATCCCGCACTCGGTCTTCCCGGTGCCGGACCAGCGTCCGGCGCGGGCGTCCTCGCCGGCAAGCACCTTGCGCGTGCACGGCGCGCAGCCGATCGACGGAAATCCCTGGGACAGAAGCGGATTCATGATCACGTCGTGCTCGGCGACGTACCGCTCCACGTCCTCGTCGGTCCACGCGGCGAGCGGCGCGAGCTTGAGCAGCTCACGGCGATCGTCGTAGGAGACGACCGGCGTCCCGGCCCGCGACGGCGACTCCGCGCGCCGCAGACCTGTCGCCCAGGCGGCCTTCCCGTCGAGCGCCTCGTCGAGCGGATGTGTCTTTCGTAACGCGCAGCACAGGTCGGGGTCGCTGTCGTGCAACCGCGGGCCGTACTCGGCGTCCTGCTCGGCGACGGTCTGGCGCGGCTTGGCATCGATCAGCCGGACGTCGTACTCGCGGGCGACGCGGTCGCGGGTCTCGATCGTCTCGGCGAAGTGATAGCCGGTGTCGAGGAAGACGACCTGGATGCCGGGGACGGCCTTCGAGGCGAGGTGCACCAGCACGGTGTCCTGCATCGAAGCGGCGACCACCAGATCGTCCCCGAACCGCTCACCCGCCCAGCGCAGGATCTCCTGCGCCGGGGCGTCGGCAAGCTCGCGGGACGCGGTTTCTGCGAGCGCCGAGAGGTCACTCATCGCAGGTGCTCCTCGTCGGCCCGGCCGACCCATTCCGCGAACCGCTCGCCGTCGGTGCGCTGCTGCGCGAAGTTGGTGGCAAGGCGCTCGACGTAGTCGCCGAGTTCGGCGGAAGTCACCTTGTGTGCGCGCAGCTTGCGGCCGAAGCCGGCGTCGAGGCCGAGCCCTCCACCGAGGTGCACCTGGAATCCCTCGACCTGTTCTCCGTCGGCGGTGGTGACGATCTGCCCCTTCAGACCGATGTCGGCGGTCTGGATGCGGGCGCACGAGTTCGGACAGCCGTTGAGGTGGATCGCGATCGGCACGTCGAGGTCGAGGTGCTCCAGGCGCGCATCCAGTTCCGCGACGAGGTCGATCGCGCGCTGCTTGGTGTCGACGATCGCCAGCTTGCAGAACTCCAGACCGGTGCACGCCATCGTCGAACGACGCCAGCGCGACGGATTCGCCTCCAGCCCGACGGTCTTCATCTCGGCCACGAGCGGCTGGATCTGCTCAGGCGGCACGTCGAGCACCAGGAGTTTCTGGTGCGGAGTGAGCCGGACGCGTCCACCGCCGGCCCGCTCGGCGGCGTCGGCGACCTGCGACAGGATCGTGCCGGACACGCGTCCGACAACCGGCGCGAAGCCGATGTAGGCGTTGCCGTCGACCTGCTTGTGGATGCCGATGTGATCCAGCGGGGTCTCGTCGACCGGCGCCGGCGGACCGTCCGGCAGGTCGAATCCGAGAAACTCCCGCTGCAGCACGTCACGGAACTTCTCCGGTCCCCAGTCGGAGACCAGGAACTTGATGCGAGCACGGTGACGCAGACGCCGGTAGCCGTAATCGCGGAACAACTGCACGACGCCGTACCAGACGTCCGGCACCTGTTCGAGGGTGACGAAGGAGCCGAGGCGGACCGCCAACTTGGGGTTGGTCGACAGGCCGCCACCGACGAGGAGGTCGAAGCCAGGACCGAGTTCGGGGTGGACGACGCCGACGAACGAGACATCGTTGATCTCCGGCGCGGTGTCGGGCAGCCACGAGATGGCGGTCTTGAACTTGCGCGGCAGGTTGCTGACGGTCGGGTCACCGATGTACCGGCGGCTGATCTCGTCGATCGCGGGCGTTGCATCCAGTACCTCTGCCGAGCTGACACCGGCCACGGGCGAACCGAGCACCACACGCGGGCAGTCGCCGCACGCCTCGGTGGTCGAGAGCCCGACGGCTTCGAGGCGCCGCCAGATCTCCGGGACGTCCTCGACCCGCACCCAGTGCAACTGGATGTTCTGTCGATCGGTGATGTCGGCCGTATCCCGGCCGAACTCGGTCGAGATCTGCGCGATCACCCGCAACTGCTCGGTGCTGAGCGCTCCGCCGTCGCAGCGGATCCGAAGCATGAAGAACTCGTCGTCGAGTTCCTCCGGCTCCATCGACGCCGTCCGGCCGCCGGAGATCCCCTGGCGGCGCTGGGTGTACAGCCCCCACCAACGCATCCGGCCACGCAGATCATCGGGATGGATCGAGGCGAACCCCTGCTTGGAGTAGACCTCCTCGATCCGGCGACGCACGTTCAGGCCGTCGTCCTGCGCCTTGAACTGCTCGTTGTGGTTCAGCGGCTCGCGCTGGTCGAGCGCCCACTGCCCCTCGTTCTTCGTCGTCACGGCTGTCACGTTCCATAACTTCCCATTTGGTAACCGCAAACTTCAAATGATGCATGCCGGGATCTCGGACGGCGAGACGCCGCCGGCTGCGAGCATGCGGCTGCGCACAGCCGAGCCGTGCGACACTGGCGCGCATGTCCGGTGCCGCAGCCTCAGGTGACGACTCGCGGACCGTCTTTGCCACGCGGCGCTCCGTAATCCTCGCGACCACTGCCCTTCCCTTGGCGGCGTGCGGCGTTCGTCTCGAGCGGGACGCCCCGCAGATCCCCGGAGTACCGACGGCGACCCCACCCGCCGACACCGCGGTCATGCAGGAGTCCATCGCCCGTCTGCGCGCGCTCAGCCGCGCGCTGTCCGGTCAGGAACCTGGCCCGTGGACCGGTCGTCTGGCTGCGCTGCACAGCAAGCAGGCCGACGAGCTCACCCGCATCGCGGCGTCTGCCGGGATCACCGTCGAACCATCACCCGTCGCTTCCTCGACCGGTGTCACCACCACGAACAGTTCGACGAGCACGCCGGTGACCACCCGCCCCGCGCCCACATCCGCCCCCGGTTCGGCGACCACGAGCAGTTCGACGATCACCGTCCACCCCGCCGGAGTGCTGGAGGCGGACGAGATCAAGCCCGGACGCTTCGGCGCGGTGATCCGTGCGAGCGCGCAGCACCGGCCGGTACTCCTGGCGGTGCTCGCCGGGCACCGCACGGGGGCGCGTCTGCTCGGGGCGGTCGACTCGCCCGCGATCACCGGCTTGTCCGCCACGTCCGCCGTCACGGTGCTCGGACCGGTGCGCACAGCCACCTACGCCGCCGAGGTGCTGATCGCCAAGACCCAGGTGAAGCAGCGCGGCGATCTGGCCGGTCTCCTTTCCTTCCTGTACGCCGAGCGGATGCGGCTGGGCTCCGAGGCAGGGTCACGAGCACCCGCCGAGCAGCTGAGCTACGCGCTGCCCGCGGGCTCGGACGACCCGACCCGCGCCCGGCCGACGATGGCCCACCTGCTGGGATCGTGCGTCGTCGCGGCGGCGAGCGTCAGCGGTGAGGAGCGCGACCCTGGCGGGGCACGGCGCACGCTTGAGCTGTGGGGCGACCTGGCGGCCGCAGCCTGGACCTGGGGCACGGCGCCGACCACCTTCCTCGGGCTGAAATGAGTCTGATCCCGGAAGCCTTCGCTTCTTCGATCGCCGGACGTGAACCGCAGCCGTACGTCGGCGGCGATGCCTGGTTGCGCACCCTGCCCGCGACGGTCGACAGCCTGCTCGACGACTGGCAGCTGACGGTGGACGGCGAACCGATGTTCGGTGAGTGCGCACTCGTCCTTCCCGTTGCGGGCGCCGGCGAACAGTCCGTACTCAAAGTGACTTGGCCCCACCTCGAAGCGTCTACCGAACATCTGGCGCTGCGGGCCTGGGACGGCGACGGTGCGGTGCGGCTGCTGCGCGCCGATCCGCGGCGATGGGCCATGCAGTTGGAACGCCTCGACCCCACCGACCTCACCAGCGTCCCGGTGCTCGAGGGATGCGAGGTCATCGGCGACCTGATGCGTCGACTGGACCGGCCCGCTCTCCCACAGCTCATCACACTCAGCGACCTGAGCAGTCAATGGATCACGTTGTGCAGCAACGGGTCTGCAGCCGTTCCACGACGCTTCACCGAGCAGGCCGCATCCATGGTGCGCGATTTGCAGCACGACGATGTCGACGCCTCGCTGATCCACCAGGACCTGCACTTCATGAATGTCCTTGCTGCGGGGCGGACCTCTTGGCTGGCCATCGACCCGAAGGCGCTTGCCGGCGAATGGGAATTCGCCGTGGCGCCGGTGCTCTGGAACCGCGACGACGTCACGGCAGCCGCGCACCACGTCCGGTCACACCTTCGGCTGCGCCTGGGAGTCGTCTGCGAGGCGGCCGGTCTGGACGAGGACCGCGCCGCCGCATGGACCTTCGTCCGGGTGATCGTGAACGCCCTGTGGGGGTCGGACTCCAAGGAGTGGGTGACCCGGATGATCACGATCGCCAAGGCGATGACCGACTGACCTACTACGCTGCGTAGGTCCCGCTCTCCCGTTCGACGAACGGCGGATTAGGCTCGGACCACGAGGCTCGAGGGGGACGTACGTCCGCCCGAGCGAACGCACGTCGGAAGGAACACCGTGAGCATTCCCTCGACCCCCGGCAAGACCGGCCGTGAGCGGCTCGCTGAGGTCAAGGAACTTGAAGCCAGGCAGGCCAAGCAACGCAGGATGCTCGCCCTGGTGGCAGGTGTCGTGACCATTGCGGTGCTGGGCGTGGCGATCTTGTGGTTCGTGTCGCAGGGCAACAAGAAGAAGGAGAGCGAGTCCGCCGAGCAGCAGGCCCGCAACTCCCAGTTCATCAAGACGCTCACCACCATTCCGGCTGCCACCTACGACAAGGTCGGGTTCGGCGCGGCGACCGGCGTCCCGAGCGCGACCGACGGTCCGCAGGACAAGGTCGGGGACAAACCACGCGTCCTGTACGTCGGTGCCGAGTTCTGCCCGTTCTGTGCGGTCGAGCGGTGGTCGCTGGTGTCGGCCCTGTCGCGCTTCGGCACCTGGGACGGTCTGGGCGGCGCTGTGTCCAGCCCGAACGAGGGTGCGATGTCGAACATCCAGACTGTCACCTTCAAGGACGCGACCTACACCAGCAAGTACATCGCGTTCAAGGGGTGGGAGACCAAGGACCGGATGGGCGAACCGCTGCAGACGATGTCGGACGCCGACTCGACCCTGGTGAGCAAGTACAACGACCGGGGATCCATCCCGTTCGTTCTGATCGGCGGCAAGTCGACCACGCAGGGCGCGACCTGGGACGGACGCAGCCTGCCGGGCATGACCAATACAGAGATCGCCGAGCAGATGGCCGACCCGAACAGCGCGATCTCCAAGGGAGCCGTCGGCGCGGCCAATGTCTACTCGGCGCAGATCTGCACCCTCACCGGGCAGCAGCCGGCGAACGTCTGCAACTCCGCGGGAGTGAAGGCAGCCGCAGCGAAGCTCGAGGTGAAGTGACCGACGTCCGCGCGACGCGGGGGTCGGTGCCCGGCTGGGTACCGACCACCTCGTTCGCACTCAGCGTGCTCGGGTTGCTGATCTCGGCGTACCTGACCTACGAGCACTACACCGGCTCTGATTCGTTGTTCTGCGCCGAATCCTCGACGGTCAACTGCCAGACGGTCACTACGAGCAAGTGGTCGTCGCTGTTCGGCCTGCCGGTGTCACTGCTGGGGCTGCTTTTCTTCGTCGCGATGGTCGTGTTGTGCCTACCGCAGGTCTGGCGTCGTGCTCCGCGTGCCGCCGACCTGACGCGGTTGGCCGCGCTGGCCGTCGGCGTGCTGATGGTGGGCTATCTGATCTGGGCCGAGTTCATGTGGATCGGTGCGATCTGCCTGTGGTGCACCGCTGTTCACGTGATCACGTTCGTGCTCGCGATCGTCGTGGTACTCGGCGAGATCCTGCGCGAACCGGCTCCTGAGCCCGCTCAGACCAGATCGAACTGACGCAGCACGTCGTAGCCGATCCGGAGGATGAACGCGCTCACGACGACGACGAACACCAACCGGACGAACCTCGCGCCTTTCGCGACTGCCGTCCGCGCACCGAGGTAGCCACCGGTCATGTTGGCGGCGGCCATCGCCAGGCCCAGCTTCCAGAACCCGGCACCCTGCGGGATGAAGATCACCAGAGAGGCGAGGTTCGTGGCGAAGTTGGCGATCTTCGCCTTCGCCGACGCCTCCAGGAAGGCGTATCCCAGCAGACCGACCAACGCGAACACCAGGAACGAGCCGGTGCCCGGCCCGAGCGCTCCGTCGTACATGCCGATCGTGAACCCGGCACCGGCAGCGAGCACGGTGTGCTTGCGGCCGGTGTGCCGAAGCATCGTCGTCTGACCCAACGCCGGCTTGGCCACGGTGTAGATCATCACTGCGACGAGCGCGATCAGGATGATCGGGTTGAACGAACTGCGCGGCAGGTGCGAGGCGATGAGCGCACCGATCAACGATCCGGCGAACGCAGGAATCGCCAGTGCCAGAGCCGTTTTCGGATCGGGTCTGACCCGTCGCCAGTAGGTGACACTGCTGACGGTCGTGCCGGCGATGGAGGCCATCTTGTTGGTGGCGAGCAGGTGCACCGGCGCAGCGTGCGGGAAGGCGATCAGCAGCGCGGGCAGTTGCACGAGCCCTCCCCCGCCGACGACCGAGTCGATCCACCCCGCCGCGAGGGCTGCAACGACCAGCAGGATGAAGACAGTGGTGGAGATGTCGTCCATCAACGCCACCGCTCGACGTGGTCGGCGACCTCGTCGATGGTCTGGACGACGGCGTCCGGCTCGACCTCGACCGGCACCTGCTGCTCCCTCGGGATATCGCTGTGCGGCACCAGGATCGCCTTCATCCCGACCTGCTTGCTGCCGTGCACGTCCTCGAAGGGTCGGTCACCGACGTACGCGCAATGTTCGGGAGCGACACCTACGGCGTCCGCAGCTGCCCGGAAGGCGTCCGGATGCGGTTTGGCCCACGGGATCTCGGAGGAGTAGACGTCACCGTCGATCAGGTCGAGCACGCCGTCGCGTTCGAAGATGCCGCGGTGGTGCTCGCGCGACCAGATGGTGTTCGACAGCACGCCGATGCGAATGTCCATGTCGCGCAGACGTTCCCACATCGGACGCACCAACGGGTCGGTGTAGGTGTGCTCGTCCCAGAATGCCAGGTGCGCGGCGAGTCCGGCCTCGTGCCGAGCGTCGGTGGGGTCGACGCCGGCGTCCCGCAGGATGCTCTCGACGCTCGCGCTCGTATGTTGCTCACGGGCACGCGCCCACGCTGCCTGTCCGGCGGTCACGATGCGTCCGACCATCTCCTGCGGGTCGGGCACACCCCACGCCTGCGCGTAGCCGAGCCACTCACGTTCGTAGTCGATGTCGCCGTGCCACGGGGTGAGCGTGCCGCCCCAGTCGAAGATGACGGCGCGGATCACGCGCCCGCGACCTCGCCCTTGACCTCGCCCTTGACCTCGCGCAGCACCTCGGTGACCGCGCCCTCGACCGGCACGTCACGTCGCTCGCCACTGCGACGGTCCTTGAGTTCGACCGTTCCGTCGGCCAAGCCCTTGCCCAAGACCAGGATCGTCGGCACACCGATGAGTTCGGCGTCCTTGAACTTCACACCGGGCGACACCTTGAGGCGATCGTCGTACAGCACGTCCAGACCCTGGGCTTCGAGTTCGTTCACGATCTCGGCGGCCTTGAGGAAGACGGCATCGTCCTTGCCGGTCGCGACGACATGGACGTCGGCCGGGGCGACCTCGCGGGGCCAGACCAGACCGATGTCGTCCAAGTTGTCCTCGGCGATCATTCCGACCGCGCGAGTGACACCCACCCCGTACGACCCCATCGTCACGGTGACCAACTTGCCGTTCTCGTCCAGCACCTTCAGCCCGAGGGCCTCGGCGTACTTGGTGCCCAACTGGAAGATGTGACCCATCTCGACGCCGCGGGCCAGGGTGAGGGCACGCCCGTTCGGGCCGAGGTCACCTTCTCGCAGCTGAGCCGCCTGCACAGTGCCGTCGGCGGTGAAGTCGCGGCCGTACACCAGGTCGAGCACGTGCTTGCCGTGCTCGTCGGCGCCGGTCACCCACGCCGAACCCTCGGCGACGCTCGGGTCGAGCAGGTAACGGATCCCGCTCGCCTTCTCCTCACCGAGCACGCCGGGACCGATGTAGCCCTTCGCCAGCATCGGGTAGCGCTTGAAGTCGCTCTCCTCGAAGGGCTCGATCTCGGCCGGGGCGACCTTGGTCTCCAGCCGCTTCGGGTCGACCTCACGGTCACCGGGCAACCCGACAGCCAACGGCTCGCGGGTGCCGTCCGGGTGGGCGAGCATGACCAGCACGTTCTTGAGGGTGTCAGCGGCGGTCCAGGACCGGCCGTCCTCGCGGGGGTGGTTCGCGTTGAGCGCGGCGACGAGCGTCTCGATGGTCGGGGTGTCGGGGGTGTCCTCGACGTGGGCCGGACCGGCGGTGATCTCGACGGCCGGGGCCTGCGGCACCTCGACCGCCTCGACGTTCGCGGCGTAGCCGGCGTCGTCCCGGACGAAGGTGTCCTCACCCAGGTCGCTGACCGCAAGGAACTCCTCGGACGCCGAGCCACCCATCGCGCCGGCGTCGGCCCGCACGATGACGTACTCGAAGCCGAGCCGGTTGAAAATCTTGGTGTACGCGTCGCGGTGCGCGTCGTAGGACTTCTGCAGGCCCGCTTCGTTGATGTCGAAGGAGTAGGAGTCCTTCATGATGAATTCACGACCACGCAGGATGCCCGCCCGCGGACGCGCTTCGTCGCGGTACTTGTTCTGGATCTGGTAGAGCGACAGCGGCAGGTCCTTGTACGAGGAGTACATGTCCTTGACCGTGAGGCAGAACATCTCCTCGTGCGTCGGCCCCAGCAGCATGTCGTTGTCGCGCCGGTCCTTCAGGCGGAACAGGTTGGGGCCGTACTCGGTCCAGCGGTTCGTCGCCTCGTAAGGCTCGCGCGGCAGGAGCGCGGGGAACTGCACCTCCTGGGCACCGATCGCGTCCATCTCCTCGCGGATGATCGCCTCGACCTTGGCGCGCACCTTCAGACCCAGCGGCAGCCAGGTGTAGATGCCGGGGGCCGCGCGGCGGATGTAGCCGGCGCGCACCAGCAGCTTGTGGCCCGGCAGTTCGGCGTCGGCCGGGTCCTCGCGCAGGGTTCGCAGGAACAAGGTCGACATGCGCAGTGCCACGGGCGGATCTCCAGATGTTCGTGGGTGTTGTTCGTGGTGGCTCTCGGGCCGTCCACCAGCCTATCCGTCCCCCCGCCCCTGCCGAATCCGTAGTATCGGTCAGGCGGGAAGGGCTCGTCGCGCGATCGAGCGGACGTCGGCGGACGCCGGCAGGGTGCCGTACACGCCGTCCCACTCCCCCGCGACGCGGCTGGCGACGAAGGCGTCCGCCACCTCGCCGGTGGAGTGCTGCACCAGGAGGGATGCCTGCAGGAGCACGGCGAGCCGGGCGGTGAGCGAACGGGCACGGCCCTGAGCGGTGACCAGATCGCACGACGCAACCTGCAGATCAGAAAGCGCGCTGTCGACGGCGCGATCGAGCACCTCGTACTCCCCTGCCGCACAAGCCATTTCGCGACGCCATGCCTCGACCGCTTCCGGCGATCTCGCGAGCACACGCAGCAGATCCAGTGCGTTGACGTTGCCGCTGCCTTCCCAGATGGAGTTCAGCGGCGACTCCCGCACCAGCAGCGGCATGCCCGACTCTTCGGCGTAGCCGTTGCCGCCCAGGCACTCCATCGCCTCGACGGTGACGGTCGGCGTGCGCTTGCAGACCCAGAACTTCGCCAGCGGTAGCGCCATGCGACGTAGCGCGATCTCGTGCTCGTCGTGCGGCTGCTCGACGGCGCGCGCCAGACGCAGGGCCAGGTGCGTCGCGGCCTCCGACTCCAGCGCGAGATCGGCGATCACGTTGGTCATCGCCGGCTGGTCGATGAGGGTGGCTCCGAAGGCAGCCCGCTGGGAGACGTGCCAACTCGCCTCCGCGACCGCCCGTCGCATCAACGCCGCGGAACCGAGCACGCAGTCGAGCCGTGTCGCCGCGACCATCTCGAGGATCGTCCGGACGCCCTTGCCTTCGTCCCCCAGGCGCTGGGCGTACGCGCCGTGGAACTCCAACTCGCTGGACGCGTTCGACCGGTTGCCGAGCTTGTCCTTGAGCCGCACGATGCGCACGTCGTTGAGCGAACCGTCCGGGCACACCCGCGGCAACACGAAGCAGCTGAGTCCGTCGGGCGCCTGTGCGAGCACGAGGAAGAGATCGTTCATCGGCGCCGAGGTGAACCACTTGTGCCCGGTGAGCCGGTACGACCCGTCGTCCTGGCCGTCGGCGCGTGTCACGTTGGTGCGCACGTCGGACCCGCCCTGCTTCTCGGTCATGCCCATGCCGGCGAGCAGGCCGCGCTTGGTGTGCGGTTCGCGCAGCCCGAAGTCGTAGCTGGTCGACGCCAGGAGGTCGGTCCATTCCTTGGCCAGCGCGTCGTCGGAGCGCAGCGCCGGCACCGAGGCGTACGTCATCGTGATCGGGCACCCGTGGCCCGGCTCGAGCGGGGTCCAGGCGATGTAGCCGGCCGCGCGGCGCAGGTGCGGCAGCGGCTCGTCGCTCACCCACGGCGTCGCGCCGAGACCGTGGGCGATGCCGCGACTCATCATGTGGTGCCAGCTGGGGTGGAACTCCACCTCGTCGATGCGGGTGCCGAACCGGTCGACCGGGCGCAACGCGGGCGGGTGCTCGTTGGCGAGCATCCCGTGCTCGCGAGTTTCGGCCGACCCCGCCTCGAGGCCGAGTTCGTCGAGCGAATCGAGTAGCGCGTCGGCGTGATCGCCCGCCTGGGCGCGCACCGCGGCGACGAGACCGGCATCGCCTCGGACGGCGTTGTGCCCGACGAGCGGGCGCGGCTGGTTGATCGGGTTGCGCTGAAAGACATCGGTGCTCACCCTTCGAAGGGTAATTTGCCCGCCGCGCCGTCCACGCCTCGGGACTTATTCTTGACTCATTCCAGAAAACTTGAAAGGTTCGAGTCATGACCACCCCGACCGAGCTGCTGCGCGATGCGCAGTTGCGCGTCACCCGTCCGCGGGTGACCGTGCTCGAGGTGCTGCGCGACCATCCGCACGCCAGCGCGGACGCCGTCGCACAACAGGTGCGCGCGGCGATCGGGACGGTCTCGACACAGGCCGTCTACGACGTCCTGCACGCGCTGGAGAGCGCGTCACTCATCCGCCGGTTCGAGCCGGCCGGATCGAGTGCGCGTTACGAGTTGCAGGCACACGACAACCACCACCACCTGGTCTGCCGCCGCTGCGGCACGATCACCGACGTCGAGTGCGGCACCGGCATCCGCCCGTGCATGGACGCCCCTGACGACCACGGTTTCGCCATCGACGAGACCGAGGTGACCTATTGGGGCCTGTGCCCCGAGTGCAAGTCGCTTGACCCCTGATCCGTTCGAACTATCCACCGACGCAACAAGATTGCGCAACGAAGGAGAGATGGAATGACCGTCGAAGGACCCCGGCAGGACGCCGGTAACACCAAGCCGTTGACCACCGTCGCCGGTGCACCGGTGTGGGAGAACCAGAACAGCCTCACCGCGGGCGCCCGCGGCCCGATGCTGCTGCAGGACGTGTGGTTCCTGGAGAAGCTCGCCCACTTCGACCGTGAGGTCATCCCGGAGCGTCGTATGCACGCCAAGGGTTCGGGCGCCTACGGCACCTTCACCGTGACCAACGACATCACCAAGTACACCGGCGCGAGCATCTTCGCCGAGGTCGGCAAGAAGACCGAGATGTTCGCCCGTTTCTCGACCGTCGCCGGCGAGCGCGGCGCGGCCGACGCCGAGCGCGACATCCGCGGCTTCGCGCTGAAGTTCTACACCGACCAGGGCAACTGGGACCTCGTCGGCAACAACACCCCGGTGTTCTTCTTCCGCGACGCGCTGAAGTTCCCCGACCTCAACCACGCGGTCAAGCGCGACCCGAAGACCAACATGCGCAACGCCGAGAACAACTGGGACTTCTGGACCAACCTGCCCGAGGCGCTGCACCAGGTGACGATCGTGATGTCCGACCGCGGCATCCCGGACGGCTACCGCCACATGAACGGCTTCGGCAGCCACACCTACTCCTTCTACAACAAGGAGGGTGAGCGCTTCTGGGTGAAGTTCCACCACCGCAGCCAGCAGGGCCTGAAGAACCTCACCGACGCCGCCGCCGGTGAGATCGTCGCGGCCGACCGCGAATCGAGCCAGCGCGACCTGTTCGAGGCGATCGAGCAGGGCGACTTCCCCAAGTGGAAGCTGTTCGTGCAGATCATGCCGGAGGCCGACGCGGAGAAGGTGCCCTACCACCCGTTCGACCTCACCAAGGTGTGGCCGAAGGCCGACTACCCGCTGATCGAGGTCGGCGAGTGGGAGCTCAACCGCAACGCGGAGAACTACCACACCGACGTCGAGCAGGCCGCGTTCAGCCCGGCCAACGTCGTGCCCGGCATCGGCTTCTCGCCCGACCGCATGCTGCAGGGACGTCTGTTCTCCTACGGTGACGCCCAGCGCTACCGCCTCGGCGTCAACCACCACCAGATCCCGGTCAACTCCCCCAAGGGTGCGCCGCAGGTCAACTCCTACCACCGTGACGGTGCGATGCGCCTGTCGGCCGAGCCGACCCCGGGCATCAACCCGAACAGCTACGGCCGGTGGGAGGAGCAGCCGCAGTTCCGCGAGCCGGCTCTGAAGATCGACCCGCTCGCCGACCGGTTCGACTTCCGCCAGGACGACGCCGACTACTTCAGCCAGCCGGGCCAGCTGTTCCGCAGCTTCACCGACGCGCAGAAGCAGCGCCTGTTCGAGAACACCGCCCGTGCGATCAGCGGTGCCTCGGCCGAGACCATCGAGCGCCACATCGGCAACTGCACCAAGGCCGACCAGGCCTACGGTGACGGTGTCCGCGCGGCGATCGACGCGCTCAACGCCGGTGAGGCCCCGAAGGCCGGCACCGACGACCTCGAGTACGGCCCGGAGTTCGACGGAGACCTGCTCTGAGCCAGCGGGAACTCACGCCGGAAGATCGCGAGCGCGTCGTTGCGCTCGCGCTCGACCTGGCGCGTGCCGGACGCGGTGACGAACTCCTGGAGTTCGTCGACCACGGCCTGCCGATCGACGTCGTCGACGGCGACGGCAACACCCTGCTGATGCTCGCGGCGTACCACGGTCACTCCGACACCGTCCGCCGGTTGTTGACGGCGGGCGCCGACCCGAACCTGCGCAACGGACGTGACCAGTCGGTCGTGGCCGGCGCGTTGTTCAAGGGCGAGCGCGAGATCGTGCGTCTGCTCGTCGAGGCCGGCAGCGACCTCGACGCCGGCACCCCGACCGCCCGCCAGGCGGCCGAGATGTTCGGTCAACAGGCCTTGCTGGACGGCTGAAACGGTGCCAGCGAACGCCCACTCGGTCTTCGGGTGGGCGTTCGCTGTGTCCGGGTAGGTTGATCCGGCGATGACTTCCCACTCCCCCGCCCCCTTGCGTCTGCGCGGCCACACCTTCGACGCGTCCCGCCCGGCGGTGATGGCGATCGTCAACCGCACGACCGACTCGTTCTGGGCCGGCAACCGCCACTCGTCCTTCGAGTCGGCGCTGCACGCCCTGGACGCCGCCGTCGCTGCCGGCGCAGACATCGTGGATGTGGGCGGGGTGCGTGCCGGCCAGGAGGGCGATTGGGTGGATGACGCCGAGGAGATCGAGCGCGTCGTACCGTTCCTGCGCGCTGCCCGCGAACGACACCCCGATCTCGTCCTCTCGCTCGATACCTGGCGATCGTCCGTCGCACGCGCCGCCGCGGGGAACGTCGATCTGATCAACGATACGTGGGCCGGACACGATCCCGAACTCGTTTGCGTCGCAGCCGAACTCGGTGCCGGTTACGTGGTCTCGCACACCGGTGGTCTCCCGCCGCGCACCGATCCCGTCGCGATCCGGTACGCCGACGAAGGTGTCTCACGGGAGCAGGAGGACGCTGCCGTGGTCACTTCGGTCGTCCGCACCTTGCGTGAAGGCGCCGAACGCGCGGTCGCCGAAGGCGTCGCACCTGAACGGGTGCTGATCGATCCGACGCTCGATTTCGGCAAGACCACCCACCATTCGTTGGCCGTGCTGCGTGCCACTGCTGAGATTGTCGCCCTTGGTTTCCCTGTGCTGCAGGCGCTTTCGCGCAAGGACTTCGTGGGCGAGACGCTCGATCTTCCCGCTGATGACCGCTTGGAGGGAACTCTCGCGGCGACTGCAGTCGCCACCTGGCTCGGCGCGACCGTGTTCCGCGCCCACGACGTCCGAGCCACCCGACGCGTGGTCGACATGGTGGCTTCGATCCGCGGTGATCGCCCGCCTTCCGTTGCCCGGCGCGGCGAGCCACCCGGTGGCCCAGGGGTTCGGCTTCGCTAGTGCCGCTCCGACCACACCCAGCGGATCATCGGCCACTGCAGCGGCAGGCGCGCGATCGTCGCGGCAGCCAGCGCGTTACGGGTAGGACTCGGACGACGACGAGCCGCAGATACAGCATCGGCTGCCATCTTCACGTTGGCGGGAAAGACCGCCGCCAGCAACGCCGCAGACGCGACAGCTCCGACTCCCCGGGTGCGAGGCACGACAAGTGCTGCGGCACACGCGAGTTCCGCGACACCGGACAGATGCACGAGCGTCCTCGGGTTGCCCAAGAAGCGCGGCACGATCGGCTCGAAGACCTGCGGTCGCACCAGATGGGTCACACCCGAGGCGGTGAAGGCGATCGTGATACTGCGGGCTCCACGGGACAGTTCGCTCATTCGCCGACAGTACCGGCCGGCGTCCCCCACAATTTCAGGACCAATGCAGTTCGAGTTCGCGCTGGTGGAAGGCTGCCAGTCGCTCGGCTGCGTCGTGCACGGCCGTACGCTCCTGCGATGAGAGCCGAACATCGGCTGTCACCGACACGATCACGTGTTTCGGCGCGACCTTCCGCTTGAAGGTGCCGACATCGTCGAGTCCGGCGATCACCACCCCGCCGCCGGCTTCTGACACCTGCCTGGTCCGGTCCGCGTCGGGACCTCGCCGAACGAAACCCGTTGCGGGGTAGGTCAGTTGCGCCTCGTCGAAGGTGGACAACAGGTAGGCGTCCTGAGCTCGCGTGGCGCGAGCACTGACCGACGGGTCGAAGTGGAGCGTCTCCCCCTCGCATTCGACCGCAGCCAACCGCTCACCGAGGTCGACGATGGCCGCCCGGATCTGTGTGAGGGTCAGACCGCTCCAACGCTGCAGGTCCCGCTCGGACGCGGGCCCGTGTCCGGCATAGAACCGTTGTGCGAGGCGCCGGGCCGCTTCGTCCGGATCGAGCTCCTTGTCGTGCGCGACGACGTCCTCGACCAGTTGATATGTGTGTTCGGTGCCACGCGGCGGACCCGAACAGATGACGGAACGCACCTCGGCGACGAGCAGTTGGTGCCCGATCTGTTCGCCGGACGCCGGTAAACCATTCCGTGCGAAGTGTTGCTGAATCTCTTTGCGGGTCAGCGCATTCCCTCCGGCCAGCAGGTTGCTGAGTGCTTCGGAAGCTCGGCTCAGGCGCCGTGTGTCCAGGCCGAGTCCACGGTGGCGAGCGGCGAGACTCGACTCGACCTTCGGCCCGGTCAGGGCCTGGATCCATCGCAGGTCCTCGGGTGCGACGAAATGCCAGGTCGGTCGCAGGATGTGCGTACGCACCCAACCTCCGGCGCGCTGTTCGTCCAGCACGGCGTCGTAGGTGGACGAACGCGTCCGCATCGCCAGCGAGTGCGCTGTCAGTGGAGCGTCCTGGGCCTGCACGCAGACCAGCAGGCGAACCGCGTCCGAACCGGTTCGAAGCTCTGCGCCGGACAGCCGTTGGGTGGCCAGCCGACGCCGGAGCACCCAGTCACGCGTCACTCGCCGGGGCATCCGAACCTTCGAGTCATGTCAGAGGATGACGGTCGCGAACGTGTCGCGCTGCTGGAAGCCGACGCGTTCGTAGGTGCGGACAGCTGAGGTGTTGAAGTCGTTCACGTAGAGCGAGGCCGTCGACGCGTGCTCGCCGAGTACCTGTTCCACCACGGCCTTCATTGCCGGTGCGGCCAGGCCGTGCCCGCGCAGTTCGGGCGTGACCCACACGCCCTGTATCTGCGCAACGCCGAGCGCGAGCGACCCGACGTCCGCCTTGAAGACGACGCGTTTGCCCTCGACGATCACGTAGGTGTGACCCTGGCGGATCAGCGAGGCGACCATCCGTCGGTACTCGCGATCGGAGCCGTAGAACGGCGGGTAACCGATCTCGCTGGTGAACATGTGCGCCGCAGCCGGAACGACCAGGTCGAGTTCACTCATGGTCGCCGGGCGGACGCGCTGGTCGGCGGCCACCTCAACGTTGAGATCGTCCGCAGTCAGCGCCATCAGCGGCTGCTGCTCACGCACGGAACGCGCTGTGCCCCAGTGTTTCTCGAGCCGGTCCCAGAGTGGCAGCACCTGCGACGCGAGCCCGAAGACCGAACTGCTGCGTCGCCGGTAGCGGCGCAGTTTGCCGGCGTATGCGTCCAGCTCGCCTTCGTCGAGATTGATCGGCACCACGTTGGCCGACGTCCAGCACATCGACCTCAGGTCGTCGCCGCCGCCGCCCATGGCGATCACGTTCTGGGCCGCGTACTCCCCACCCGAGGCCAAGCGCGCGGCGACGAACACGTTGGCCACCGGATCGGTCGCGGCCAGGCGCAGCGCGGCGTCCAGGTCCTCGGACCGAAGCGTGGCGGGTGGCCGGAAGGTACGAAGCACCCCCTCAGCCTGCCAGCCCGGCGCCGCCGACGGGCGCGAACGCCGATGTTGCCTTGCCGATACCGTGGCGCGCATGACGACCGATCAGCCAGACGCCAACACGCCGGTCGGTACGCCGGTCCACGTCGACTTCCGTAAGTACGACGGTCGTGAGCACTGGCAGGAGCACTACTTTCTGCTCGGCGTGGACGAGATCGGGACCTGGTTGGGCATGCGCGCAGGCACCGCCTTCGCACGGCCCGGCGTGGACGTCACGGCACGCACCGACACGGTGCGACTCCTGCCCCACCAGGCGCTCTGGGCCGCCTGCTACAACGCACCCGACCCGACCGGACAACTGCGGTCCCGCACCTACGTCGACATCACCACGCCGGTCAGTTGGACGCGCACCGGCGAAGGTTTCCGGGCGACTCTCGCCGACATCGACCTGGACGTGATCGAGCGTTTCACCGGCGAGGTGTTCATCGACGACGAGGACGAATTCGAAGCGCACACAGTCGCATTGAGCTACCCGCCGGAGCTGGTCGCCGCGACCAGACGTACGGCGGACGAGGTCTTCGGCGCGGTCCGCGATCACCGGCCGCCCTTCGACGGCACCGGTGAAGCGTGGCTGGAGCGGATCAACGATCTCCCGGGCTGACGAACCCTGATTCGTAGGCGAACACCACCGCCTGCGTCCGGTCGCGCACACCGAGTTCGGCCAGCGCGGACGCCACATAGGCCTTGACTGTTTCCAGGCCGAGGAACAGTTCCGGCGGCGCTGGTCACCTTCCCGATGTGGGTGGGTTATGGCTTGCTCGGTCAGATCCTGCTGTTCGTGCCGCTCACCCTGATCGGGGGAACCGTCGGGACGCGGTGCTGGCGACCGGCCGTGCCCAGGTCAAGGCCTGGGTGCCGGTGCTCGCCGCCTTCACCGGCACCGGCGCCCTGTTCGCCTGGGGCCTGTTCCAGGCGGTGGTCACCATCGTGCCGAACGACCTGGTGCCCGCAGACACTCCCAGGACGGTCGTCGTGTATGCCGCTGCTCGCGGCGCGGTCGGGTTGCTGGGCGGTTGGGCGCTGACTCGTGAGCTTCGGCGCATCGCCCGCTGACACGCGAAGGCCGGTCGCCCGAGAGCGACCGGCCTTCTCGATGTCGGGCGTACGTCAGCCCACCGTGACGGTCGGCGCACCCGCGCCGTCCTCGTCGATCGGTTCGCCCATCTCCTCGGCGATCCGCATCGCTTCTTCGATGAGGGTCTCCACGATCTGGCTCTCCGGAACGGTCTTGATGACCTCGCCCTTGACGAAAATCTGACCCTTGCCGTTGCCGGAGGCGACACCGAGGTCGGCCTCGCGAGCCTCACCCGGGCCGTTGACGACGCAACCCATCACGGCGACGCGCAACGGGACGGTCAGGCCCTCCAGGCCGGCGGTGACCTCGTCCGCCAGCGTGTAGACGTCGACCTGCGCACGCCCACACGACGGGCAGGAGACGATCTCGAGCTTGCGCGGCTTGAGGTTCAGGCTCTGCAGGATCTGGTTGCCGACCTTGACCTCCTCGACCGGGGGCGCGGACAGCGAGACGCGAATGGTGTCGCCGATGCCCTTGGACAGCAGCGAACCGAAAGCGACCGAACTCTTGATCGTGCCCTGGAAGGCCGGGCCCGCCTCGGTGACGCCGAGGTGCAGCGGCCAGTCGCCCCGCTCGGCGAGCATCTCGTAGGCCTTCACCATCACGACCGGGTCGTTGTGCTTGACCGAGATCTTGAAGTCGTGGAAGTCGTGCTCTTCGAACAGCGACGCCTCCCAGACGGCCGACTCGACGAGCGCTTCCGGGGTGGGCTTGCCGTACTTCTCCAACAGGCGCTTGTCGAGCGAGCCGGCGTTGACGCCGATGCGGATCGAGACCCCGGCCGCCTTCGCGGCGTCGGCGATCTCCTTGACCTTGTCGTCGAACTGCCGGATGTTGCCCGGGTTGACGCGCACCGCCGCGCAGCCGGCGTCGATCGCGGCGAAGACGTACTTCGGTTGGAAGTGGATGTCGGCGATCACCGGGATCTGCGACTTCTTCGCGATCATCGGCAGCGCGTCGGCGTCGTCCTGGCTCGGGCAGGCAACACGGACGATGTCGCATCCGGTGGCCGTGAGTTCGGCGATCTGCTGCAGGGTCGCGTTGATGTCGGTGGTGGGCGTCGTGGTCATCGACTGCACCGAGATCGGCGAATCGGAACCCACCCCGACCGACCCGACCTTGATCTGCCGGGTCTTGCGCCGCGGTGCGAGCACCGGGGCCGGGGCGGAAGGCATGCCGAGCGAGATCGGGATAGAGGTCATGACGCCCATTATCAACCCGCGCTGGTCACGAACCGAATCCGCGCGCCGCGCGGCCCGGCGATCCGTGTATCAGGCGTCCGCCGACTCGCGGATGAACACGTAGAGCCGCACCTTCGTCGGTCCCTGGTCTGCCGCCCATCGCTCGACGGCCGGCACCGGACGCCGCAACTGGACGACGGCGACAAATCCATCCTCGGCAGGCGAAACTCCGACGCTCTCTATCTCTTCCGCGGCTTCCGTGGGCACCTGCATCGCACTCGCACTAGCGACATCTAAGTCGGTGCCTTTTCCCGGTTGAGCGTCCCATGCCGACGTCTCCGGATGGTCAACCCTCTCGACAAAGAGCCCCTGCTCGTCCAGGTGTCCGGTGAGCCGCACCGCACCGTTGCCGACATCGGCCAAGTCCACAAGGGAGTCGCGAATCATTACGGTTGACGATTCACCTCGCGTTTCCGCAGGCGACGAGGAGATGATGCGGGGCCCTAGAAGCCACCCCGTAACGATTACCCCTTCTCCTGCAACCACAGCTGCCACTTTCCTGCGTTCGCACCGCTCGTAAGCTTGAGACACTTGTACGAGATGATGTTCGGGTCCGCCTGGTAGGCCGCTCCAGCGCTCAGACACGACGACTGCGACGCGTAGTAGCCCCACGGATACCACTGAGGTTGAGGTCCCTGCTCCACCAACTGGATCGCGTGAACCGAGGGTCCGGAGGCGTAGGACGCCGAGGGCCCGCCAACCAGCAGACCCAAGACTGCAACCACCACCGCAACTAGACTCGTACCCAACCTTCTCCGCATCGCTCACTCCCCGACCCGTTGTCAAAAATTGTGTACTGATAATGAGCGGAGGCGAGGTCACTGTCAACAGCGGCGTCTCCTTCCGCCATCAACCGAAACCTCGGTCGCGCCAGGCGCCGGTAGTTACCGAAAACCTCAGTTGCCGAGTTTCACCGGGTTGACGATGTCGGCGTAGGCCAGCAGCACGAACATCACGATGAGCACCAGCGAGACGCCGTACGCGATCGGCATGCCCTTGGCCGCGTCGGCGTAGATGCGTCCCTTCACTCCGCGGGCGCGCAGGACCGGGCGCTTGATCGCCTCCCAGATCGCGGTCGCGATATGACCGCCGTCCAGCGGCAGCAGCGGCACCAGGTTGAACACGAACAGCGCCATGTTCAGCGCGGCGAGCATCATCAACAGCATCGCGAACTTGTCCATCAGCGTGATCTGCTGGATGTCGGCCACCTCGCCGGCGATGCGGCCGACGCCCACGACGGAGACCGGTCCGTTGACGTCGCGTTCACCGCTGCCGAACGCGGCGTAGAACACGCCGACCATCTTCTGCGGGATCTTGACGAAGATGGACGCGGTCTTGGCCAGGGTGTCCCACACGATGCCGGGCGCGGCGGTCAGCGGACGTCGTTCGTCGACGATCTTCGCCGCGCCGATGGAGGCGCCGATCACGCCGACCTCGGCCCGCTCGCGCTGACCCTTCCAATCCAGGACGGGAGCGCCGTCGGCGTCGATCTTGTCCATCGTCCGGGCGACGGGAGTGACGGTGATCGCCTGTTGCCGACCGTCGCGCAGCACCACGATCTCGACCGGCTTCCCGGCGTGCGCGCGGATGGTGTTGATGGCCTCGGTGCCACCGGTGATCCGGCGTCCGCCGATGGAGACCAGTTCGTCGTCATCCTTGAGTCCCGCGACGGACGCGGGTGCTCGCTCGGCCGGCGCGCAGGTTTTCACTGCGGCGTCCTGGCACTGCTGAACGGTGTAGATCTTGGCGGCCTTCTCCGTCGGCAGGCCGATGCCGCACGCGACGATCGTGAGCAGTACGCCGGCGATGACCAGGTTCATGAACGGTCCGCCGAACATGATGATCAGCTTCTTGTGCGTCGGCAGGTCGTAGAAGACGCGGTGCTGGTCGGCGGGCGAGACTTCCTCGTGCGCGGCGTTGCGCGCCTCGTCGACCAGCTGGCTGAAGCGTCCGGTGGACGATGCGCGGACGCGGATGGTGCCGTCGGGGAGCACTTCGTCCTCGGGCCGCGGCGGGAACATGCCGATCATCCGGATGTAACCGCCGAGCGGGATGGCCTTGACGCCGTACTCGGTCTCACCCTTGCGCTTGGACCAGATGGTCGGACCGAAGCCGACCATGTACTGGGTGACCTTCACCCCGAACTTCTTGGCCGGGGTGAGGTGGCCGATCTCGTGCAAGGCGATCGACGCCCCGACACCGAGGATCATGAACAGAACGCCGAGCAGGAACATCACGCGCGGAAGTCTCTCACGCGTTCATGTGCACCGCCGTCGCGAACGTGGAGCCTCAACTGCGCAAACCGCGGTTTGTGAGTCCCTGCCTGTGCAAACCGCGGCGCCACTGGCGCGGTTTGCACAGCTGGGTTACGCCGAACCGTGGCTTGCACAGTTCAAGCCGGTCGTCGGTCGAGGAGTTCGTTCGCACGGGCGCGGGCCCAGGTCTCGGCGTCCAACACCTGCTCGACGCTGAGTTCGCGCTCGGTCTGTGCGTCGTGCTCCCCGACGACGCGGGCGACAGTGTCGACGATGTCGGTGAAGCTGATCCGGCGGTCGTGGAAGGCCTCGACGCATTCCTCGTTGGCTGCGTTGTAAACGGCCGGGTAGGTCGAGCCCGCGCGTCCGACCTGGCGGGCCAGTTGCACCGCGGGGAACGCCTCGTCATCGAGCGGGGCGAACTCCCAGGTGCTGGCCTTCGTCCAGTCGATCGCGGTCTCGACGTCGGCCACACGGTCGGGCCATCCCATGCCGAGCGCGATGGGCACCATCATCGTCGGCAGTCCGATCTGTGCGACGACCGCACCGTCGACGAACTCCACCATCGAGTGGATGTACTGCTGCGGGTGCACCACGACGTCGATGTCGTCGATCGGCACGTCGAACAGCAGGTGCGCCTCGATGACCTCCAGCCCCTTGTTGACCAGCGTCGCCGAGTTGGTGGTGATGACCTTGCCCATCGCGAAGTTCGGGTGCTTGAGGGCTTGCTCCGGCGTGACGTCCTGCAGTTGCTCGCGGCTCATGCCACGGAACGGCCCGCCACTGGCGGTGACGACGAGCTTGCGTACCTCGTCGCGCCGTCCGGCCAGCAGCGACTGCGCGATGGCCGAGTGTTCGCTGTCGACGGGGACGATCTGCTCGGGCTTGGCCAGGGACTTCACCACCGGTCCCCCGACGATGAGCGATTCCTTGTTGGCGAGCGCCAGGGTCGAATTCGCTTGCAGCGCAGCGATGGTCGGGACGAGACCGATCGATCCGGTGATGCCGTTGACGACCACGTCGGCGCCGCAACCGGCAACGATGGACGCCGCCTGGTCGCCCTGCAGCACCTGCGTCGCCCCGGGCTGCTTACCCATCGCCCGACAGGCCGCGATGATGCGCTCGTCCAGGTCGGTTCCCTGGCGAGCCACCCCCACCAGCGGCACCTCGAACTGCGCCGCCTGCTTCGCGATGAGGTCGAGATCCGATCCGCCGGCACTGAGCGCGACGATGCGGAACCGGTCGGGGTTGTCGCGGACGATCCGGCACGCCTGGGTGCCGATCGAACCGGTGGAACCGAGCAAGGCCACGGTGCGAGGAGAAGTCACGCGGTCATTGTGCCGCCTGGACCTGCCGGCCCCGCGCAAGCATCGTCGCCGACGGTAGGCAGAAGCGTCACGATGCGGTGCACGATGCGGTCGAGGTCGACGGGTTCGAGTTCCACCTCCCCCGGCTGCTGCGGTGCCACATCGGTGAGCCAACTGCCACGGGTGCCGCCGAGCACACCGATGAGACGTCCGCGGGGCCCACCACGCAGGTGAAGGGTTGCGTCGAGACGGAACTGGCAGTCCCCCCACGGTTCGGCCGCGTCGACCACGCGCATCGGATTCCCCTGTGCGGCAAGCGGTTCGAGCGGGATGATCCAGTCCCGCACAGCGTCGTCCACCGCGGCGGGAGCGGCGAGCCCGAACTCATGCACGCCGTCCGCGCTGACATCCTCGACCACGAAGAAGCCGTCGCAGCAATGCAGGTAGCGAGCAGCCCACAGGTCACGACGCAGGTCGGATGCGATCAGGACGAGCGACGCGTCCGCCTCTCGTCTGCAGCGCAGCAGGTCGAGGATCTGCTCCGGGACGCCGATGGACCCGTCCTCGGCCATCGCCCCGTGAGCGAAGAGGGCACGCTGAGCGACGGTCATCGCGACCGACCGGGCGTCGGGCTCCAGTACGTCGAGGAACGGAAGTGCGACGACGTGATGGTCGCCGCCGAGCAGCACGAGCTCCTCGTCGGTCAACCGCAGCGGGGGTGACTCGGTCATCGCGGCACGCCTACCTCGGCTGGGGGCGGCGGATACCACTTCAGACCGCGGAACCCGGCGGGTGGCGGAGCGGGCGGACCCATGGGCGGCGGCGCAGGACGCAACGGGGCGGGTGGGCGACGCCTTGCCGCATCGGGGTGCGGTGGCCTGGTCGCCAGGTATTTGATCAGCATGGCGGCAGGAACGTCCTGCTCGACGTGCTTGAGCAGAATGGGTGGAAGCTCCTCGGTGAGCCAATCCTCGTTGTCGTAACTGGCATTCGCGCCCTTCCACACCACCCACGTCCCGATCGCGATGGCACCGGGCAGCCGAGCAGAGGTACGCATCGCGATGACGCCGCCGATCTGTGCCAATCCCGCCAGGCGGGTACTGGCGTCGCGCCACCCGGTGTAGCCACCACCGGTCTTCACGTCCTTGATGCCCGGTCGCGCTGCGTCGAGGATCCCGACGACCGGAGCCAACGGCCCGAGCAGTCGTACCACTCGTCCACCACCCGGCACCCGGTCGAGGTTGCCGGTGATGAAACCCTTCTGCAGTTTCTGGGTGGCTTGCGTGTGCGCGGCGGTCTGGTTCGGCGTGAGGGTCGGCTTGCGTTCGAGGTGGATGACGGTGACGGCGGCACGGCCTTTTGTGAGTGCCGCGATGGATGCCTTCGCCAGACCGACGCGGCGAGCACCCAAGTGCCACAACGCTTCCGGCGGGTCAGCGCGTTCGAGCGCGGTACGGAAGGTCGACACAGCACGGCGATGCCTCAGCCACAGATCGTCGTGCTGTCGCGTGAGATCACCGACGGCGCCCTGCGCCTTCGTCAGTTCCTTCTGTGCTTGGGCCGTGCTCAACGGATCCGTGGCAACCCGGATCTCGGACCGCAACGCCCGCACGTCGAACTCGGCGGCGACGATCTTGCGACGCAGTTCCCTGTCCTCGGCCTGATGGCGGTCGAGGGTGCCGGCATACGTACGCACCACGCCCGCGACAATACGCAGCGCAGCAACCGCTCGATCGACGTCCTTGCCGTAGGTCACGAACGTACCCGCGAACGACATGGACCCACTCCCGTCCCAGTTCGCCAGCCCGGCGTGCACCGCGTTGCGCTGATTGCCTCGTTGCACGCTCAGTTCGTCCGCCCGGCCGGTCAATGCGGTTGCCGCCTTGCGCAGAACGCCGGGATCACCCTCGATCGGACGCCGCATCACTGCACCGATCGCATCGCGGCGAGGACGAGAGCTTCGTTGCGGCTGTACGCACCACCCGCCGTCGCGAGGCTGTCAGCGAGGCAGCCGCCACCGTCGACGAGCATCCCCAGTGCCAGTTCCCATTTCGTGGCGAGGTTGAACGAGAGGCTGGAGCATCCCTCGTCCCCACAGGCACCGTCGACCGCGACCAACGCGTTGCGCACACCGCCGGGCACCTGCAGCACCTGGTTGGTGGCGTGTCGCAACTGACGTGAACTCGCTTGCAGGTCAGGCGGATCGACCGAGTACTTCATGAACATCCCTTTCGTCCGTCGACGAGAGGGAGGCTAGGACGATTACGCCTGGCGCGTTTCGGTTATCCCCAGGGGCGCACTCGGACGGTCGGAACGATCGATCACGGCGGCGACGATCAGCGCCTGCGCAGCGATGTAGGTGAGCATCACCCAGAAGCTGCGGTGGAGCAGGTCGACGTCAGCGAACGCGTCCAGCGCGATGAGCGAATCGGACAGCATGAAGATCGCACCACCGATGCCCGCGTGAGCGCCGAGTCCGGTCGAGAGCATCGCCATCACCGCGAGCGCCAGCCCGTAGACGATCACCGGAGCAAGCATCACGCCGGCGCCGGGGGCGCACCACACGACGAGCACGGCGAACGCAGCCAGGTACGGCAAACGCGGCCAGCAGCGCCGCCACGGCGGCGCGTTATCCCGATGCGGCCAGAACGCGCGGATGTAGGCGCCCTGGGCCACCAGAAAGGCTGCGACGAGGCAGAGGAAGGCAGGGTCACCGTCCACGAACCGCGGCAGCGTGTCACCGAGCCAGGAGAAGAAGAGCGCCACGCTCACACCACGAACCAACGGTCCCCGGTCGGTCGTGCTGGTGAGCAGCACTGCGGCCAGCGCAGGCATCAGCAGCACCTGGGTGATGTCGCTGACCAAGCTGTCGGGCACGACCAGTTGCGAGACCAAATGCAGGCCAGCCACCAAGCCGGCGGCCGCGACGGCGACCCGCGAGCGAGAATCTCGCCCGATCCCACGCACGATCGAGCGCAGGCTCACAGAGCCAGGCCGATGTACTTGGTCTCCAGGTACTCGTCGATGCCTTCGAAGCCGCCCTCACGACCGAAACCGGACGCCTTGACGCCGCCGAAGGGCGCGGCTGGGTTGGACACGACGCCCTGGTTGACCCCGACCATCCCGTATTCGAGCGCCTCACTCATGCGGATCGCTCGGGAGAAGTCCTGGGTGAAGAAGTAGGCGACGAGTCCGAACTCTGTCTCGTTGGCGCGGCGGACGACGTCGTCTTCGTCGGTGAAGGTCTGGATACCGGCGACCGGACCGAAGATCTCCTCGGCCGTCATCCGGGCGTCGCCCGGCACGTCGGTCAGCACGGTCGGCGTGAAGAAGTGGCCCTTGCCCTCGGCAGGCTTGCCACCGGTGACCACCTTGGCGCCGCGCGACGTGGCGTCATCGAGCAGTTCCTGAACTCCCGCAACGGCTTTCGCGGTGATGAGCGGACCCACGGTGACGCCGTCGTCCATGCCGTTGCCGACGGTCATCGCGTCCATTTTGGCCGCGAACTTCTCACTGAACTCCGTCGCCACCGACTCGTGCACGAAGAACCGGTTGGCCGCGGTGCAGGCCTCACCGATGTTGCGCATCTTGGCCAGCATCGCCCCCTCGACGGCCTTGTCGATGTCGGCGTCCTCGAACACGATGAACGGGGCGTTGCCACCGAGCTCCATCGAGACGCGCAGCAGCTGCTCGGCGGACTGTTCGACCAGCTTGCGTCCCACGTTCGTGGAACCGGTAAAGGTGAGCTTGCGGGCGCGCGAATCGCGGATCAGGGGTTCCATCACACCGCCGGAGTCGGATGTGGTGATGACATTGATGACGCCGGCGGGCACGCCGACCTCCTGCATCAATTGCGCGAGCGCGAGCATCGTCAGCGGTGTCTCGGACGCGGGTTTGATCACCATCGTGCAGCCCGCCGCGAGTGCCGGACCGATCTTGCGAGTGCCCATCGCGAGCGGGAAGTTCCACGGCGTGATCATCAGCGAGGGTCCGACCGGCTGCTTCATCGTCACCAGGCGGGTCGCGCCGTTGGGCGCGGTCGACCAGCGCCCGGAGATCCGCACGGCCTCTTCGGCGAACCAGCGGAAGAACTCCGAGCCGTACGCGACCTCGCCCTTCGACTCGGCGAGCGGCTTTCCCATTTCGAGCGTCATCAGCTCGGCGAAGTAGTCGGTGCGCTCGACCAACAGGTCGTACGCCTTGCGCAGCATCTCACTACGATCACGCGGCGCGGTCTTGGCCCAATCGGACTGTGCCGCAGCGGCGGCCGCAAGCGCTGCCTCACCATCGGCGACGGACGCGTCCGCCACCTTCGCAAGCACTTCTTCGGTGGCGGGGTTGTGCACGTCGAGCGTTCGTCCACCTTCGGCGTCGCGCCACTCGCCACCGATGAAGAGTTGGTTCCTGACCTGGGAAACTGTCGATTCACTCATGGGATCCAGTATTGCGCCGAAGTGAGCCGGATTACATCCAGGGTGTTGTCGTGACCGGACGGATGAGGGCTGTCGAGCGCAGTCCGGCATCGCCATCGCGCGACATCGACCGCACCTACTGAAATGCACCGAACCCACTACGCATGCGCAATGGGTTCGGTGGCAAGTAATGGGGCTCGGTTGGCCTAGGAATCGAGGTTGGCCATCACGTGCTTGACGCGGGTGTAGTCCTCGAACCCGTACATCGACAGGTCCTTGCCGTAGCCGGAGTGCTTGAAGCCGCCGTGCGGCATCTCGGCGACCAACGGAATGTGAGTGTTGATCCACACGCAGCCGAAGTCGAGCGCCTTGCTGACCCGCATCGCGCGTCCGAAGTCCTTTGTCCAGACCGACGACGCCAGCCCGTACTTCACGCCGTTCGCCCAGGCGATGGCCTCGGCCTCGTCGTCGAACTGCTGGACGGTGATGACCGGGCCGAAGATCTCGTCCTGCACGACCTCGTCGTCCTGCCTCAGACCGGATACGACCGTCGGCTCGAGGAAGAAGCCCTCACCGAGCGAAGAGACACGGTTACCACCGGTGGCGACGCTGGCGTGGCCCGGCAGACGGGACAACATGCCGGTGATCTTCTCCAGGTGGCCGGCACTGTTGACCGGGCCGAACAAAGCGTCCTCGTCGTCGGGCAGACCGACCTTGGCGTTGCTCCGGGCGTAGTCGGCGAGCGCCGCGACGAAGTCGTTGTGGATCTTCGGGGACGCGAGCACACGGGTTGCCGCGGTGCAGTCCTGTCCGGCGTTGAAGTAACCGGCGGTCGCGATGCCTTCGACCGCAGCCTCGATGTCGGCGTCGTCGAACACGATGACCGGCGCCTTTCCGCCGAGTTCGAGGTGAACGCGCTTGAGGTCCTTGGACGCCGACTCGGCGACCTGCATACCGGCACGCACCGATCCGGTGATCGCGACCAACTGCGGGATCTCGTGTTCGACGATCAGGCGTCCAGTGTTCCGGTCACCGGTGACCACGTTGAAGGTGCCGGCGGGCAGGAACTCGGACGCGACCTCGGCCAGCAAGAGGGTGGTCTCGGGTGTGGTGTCACTCGGTTTGAGGACGACGGTGTTGCCTGCGGCGAGCGCCGGGGCGATCTTCCACATCGCCATCATCATCGGGTAGTTCCAGGGCGTCACCTGGCCGACGACACCGATCGGTTCCCGGCGGATCCAGCTGGTGTGACCCTTCATGTACTCAGCCGACGCGCGACCTTCGAGCACCCGTGCAGCGCCGGCGAAGAAGCGCAGCTGGTCGACCATCGGCGGGATCTCTTCGGAGGTCGTCAGCGCGTAGGGCTTGCCGGTGTTCTCGGCTTCGAGCTTCACGAACTCGTCCGCACGCTTCTCGATGGCGTCGGCGAACTTGAGCAATGCCTGCTGCCGTTCGCTCGGAGTCGTCTCGCCCCACTCCCCCGCGAACGCCTTGCTCGCCGACTCGTACGCGGCGTCGACGTCGGCTTCGCCCGAGATCGGCGCCTTGGCGACCAGCTGGGCGTCGACCGGGTTGACGATGTCCTGCGTCTGGTCGGTCTGCGCCTCGACGAACTTTCCGTCGATGAAGTTCTTCAGTTGCCTGACCACGAGGGCCCTCCCTGTTCTTCGGATTCGAACATCTCCGAGCCTATGTCCCTTGCACGCGCAGTGTGACCCAGGTTGCAACAGTCAGCCCGAATCCGCCCGCCGGCTCGTCGGTCACGACTGTCGGAGTCCCATCGGTGCCGAGATCGCCAGAGCTGCACGGCCATCACCAGGGCGGCGACCACGAGGCAAGTCGCAGCGACGGCGAGCACGGCGTGGTAGACCGCGAAGTCGTGCACCAAGGCACTGGTCGAGGGGGCGAGACTCGCTGCCGAGACATCGAGCCGCACGGCGCACGCCGCGACCGCGACCTCTGTGCCCGACACCTGCGGCAGGAACGACAAGACCGACGACAGCGGGGCGAAGGCACCCTGGACGTTGGCGATCACGATGACAACCCCGATGAGAGTGACGCACGCGGCCGCCCCACTCGCGGTCGCCCGTCCGATCCGCCGCATCCGCGAGGCCGCACCCCGGGCCCGCAGGCGCGGCACGAGAATGCTCGCCACGACGACCGAGGACGTTCATGCCGCCACCGGAACCGTATGGTCGGCGGCGCGCGCTTGCTCCGGTGGCTTGAGACCGCGAACGAAAAGCGTTGCGCCCAAACCGATTTCCCAGGCAAACAGCGGCACCGCGAGCACGGGCACAGGCTTGGAGAGCCCGAACATGACGACGAGGTTCATCGACGCGACCACCACCGTGCCGCCGAGGCCGAGCCACGGCACGATGCGTGGCACCAACCGACGGCGCAGCAGCAGTGTGGCGAGCAGCGCGGCGCTGATCGGATTCAGCAGACCGGGGCCGACCAGGAAGGTCCAGTCGTGCATAAGGTGCAGTGCCTGCACGAGGTGCGCGTCGAGGCCCGGCGCTGCATCGGTGGCGGGGCGGGCGACGGCGGGCAGGATCGCGACGACGCCGCTGAGGATCACCGCGGCCTCGAGCAGACCGAGGAGTTCATCGGCAACGCGGACCCGATCGACAACCTGCGCGCGATGGCACTGGTCGCGTTCGACGCGATCGCCGCGCGTCCGTGGCTGCCCGACTACTTCATGCGCAACACGATCAGCCAGCCCAACAGCCTGCAGCCCTACGAACGTTTCGGCGAACAGGTGCTGCGGCTCGAGCTCACTCCCCTGCAGAGCTTCCACGCGGTGTCGGCGGTGCTCGGGTTCGTTGTCGGCAGCGCCGCCGACATCGGGCAGCAACCCCCGCAGGAGGTGCTCGACGGCACGATGAGCCGGGAGGAGTACTTCGAGCACGCCGTCGCTCCGTGGCGGGCGCTCGACCCGGCCGAGTTCCCGTTCATGCACCACATCCTCGAGGAGTTCGCGGAGCACGAGGATCGCGACCAGTTCGCGGCCGGGCTCGATCTACTGTTGGCCGGATTGCGCTTACAGGCAACGAGGTAGCCGAGATCTGTGACGCCAGCGAGCCCTTCGGAGGCCCAGCCACATACTGTCAGTTGAATTCCTGGGCAAGGACCGCCCGGACGCCGTCTACACGGCCAAGCGCTGACGGCGCCGGCCGCGAAACCTGGCTCGCGGCCGACCAAGATCACAAGTCCGTCACGACATCACTCGTTGAGCGATCAAGGAGCTAGTCTCCGCTGGGGGCACAAGGGATGGGCCTCATCAAGGGAGAAAAACATGAAGCGCCTCAGCATCGTTGCTGCTCTTATTGCGGTGCCCCTTCTCGCGGGGTGCAACTCGACGACCAACGTGTCGTCGTCCTCGTCGACAAGCAGTTCTGCTGAGACCCAGACATCCAATTCCTCGTCGACCGAGTCGTCGAGCACCGACGGGTCGGCGTCAAGTTCGGAGTCACCGGCCGCGTCCGAGTCCAGTGAGACCTCGGCTGCGTCGGACGGATCGTCACTTACGAAGCCGTTCGGCTCGACGTTCACCTGGGACGACAAGCTCGCGGTGACGGTGTCGAAGCCCGTGCCGTTCACCCCGTCGGAATACGCGGTTACGGACAGCAAGTTCAAGAAGTTCGTGAAGCTGACTGTGGTCATCAAGAACGGTACTGACAAGGTGTACGAGTCGTTCAACTTGAACGAGAGTGCGACCTCCGGTGATCAGCAGACCGACAAGGTCTTCGACTCCGCCAAGGGCATCGAACTGCCGACGGCGAAGATCCTGCCCGGCAAGTCGCTCACGTACAACGTCGCCTATGGCTACACGCCCGGCCAGGACTTCACCCTGACCGTCAACTCGATGGACCGCTTCGACCGCGCAGACGGCATCTACAGCGGGAAGCTCTGACACCAGACATATCCAGCCCGGGCTCCACGATCGTGGAGCCCGGGCTTTCCATTTCAAAGAGACGCCAGGACTGCGCAAATACGGGTTGCGGGTCGCAGGCTTTGCGACGAGCGGGCTGCCTGGAACTCAAATGCGCCAACCGGGCAGCCGCGCCTATCCGGCGCGTCCGTAGCGGTGCTGCACGACCGCCGCATTCCCGGCACACGCACCAACATCGACCACCTTGTCGTGACGACTGGTGGGGCGTGGGGTCATCGATGCCAGGCGGTACAAGGTGCGCCCCGAGCTGAGGGTCGAAGGCGGCAGTCTGCGTCCCCGCGTGGAGAGGCTCATCGTGGGACGGCGTGACTGCACCGCACTGGTGGACGGTGCACTCGATCAGGCCGCGGTAGTGAGAGATCTTGTCGGTGACCTACGCGTGGTCAGTGCGCTCTGCCTCGTCGACGCCGATTGGCCGCTTGTCGGCGGGCCTTCGTTCACGCGAGGGGTTCACGTGCTGTGGCCGAAGCGACTGGTCAAACTTCTTCGCGATGACCTTCCTGGCGAAGCACCGCTCGCAACGGTGGATGTAGCCCGCATGCGCGGAGTGCTCGCCGCAGCTCTTCCGCCGGCGTGAGAAGGTTCCGAACCGCCTACCGTCGGCGCCGGCTGTCCTTCTTCCTGAGCTCGGACAGCCGAGTACGCAGCGAATTCCGTTGAACCTTTATCGAGATTCAGTGGAGGGTCCAACAGCTCAAGCACCGCCGACTCCAACCCACCCAGTGTGTCCGCGTCATCGACCGGCAGTGTGATGACTCGCAGGTGATCGTGGATCCAAGTGGTCAACGCGGGTCAGAAGTCGACAACGAATCCGACCGCAGACCCCGGCGACCTCTGAGGGCTGACATCCGCCAGTCCAAGCCACCATGAGACGACGTGGCTCAGATTTACGGTCATCGTCGGCATGTTCAATGCCGCACCTTGCAGCGGCATCACAGCGGCCGGCACCAGGTGCATGTGCCCCGGCGTCGGGGGGCAGTTGTCGATGTACTGGAGCATCGGCCGTGCGAGCTCTTCGGGTGCCGGCCCTCTTCGATTGAGCAGAGACTTCGCCCCAGATGTCCTGAGAGCCTCGCGTACAGCGGCGCGTCGGGCCTCAAGGGCCCTGCTGCGGGAAGCGGGAATCCCTTGGACGAGACCGGCCGCTGTGAGCAGCGTGACGCGAGGGCACGGCTCACCCCGCTCCGCCTGCGCGATGAGCGTCGCGAGCTCTTGGCTGATGCCCGTGGCATTGGACCCCGAGTACTCGTGCATGCGGTGATTGTCGCACCCCCGCCATGGTCTGTGCCGCTTTGCCTCCCATGGAGGATTGCGCGGCGACTGGCGCTATGACGGGCTCAGCAGCGGCTCGCACCCCCTCAGCGTCAGGCACCGGGGCGTGACGTCAGCCCCTGCCGCCACGCCCACTCGAACGCGTCCACCTGCGGCAGTCCCCAATACCGAAGCAGCGCGTTCACCACGTCGAGCCGCGCCCGACCGTCCTCGACCGCAACGGCCTGCAGTGTCGGGGGCAGTTCGCCTGCGGCAAGGCGCTTTTCGAGCTCCGCCGCCGTCATGCAGGTGACGATGTGATCGGGAATCGTCATCGGTGGAAGGAAGCCTTGCGGCGTAGGCCGGTCGCCGCGGAAGGCTGCCGCGAGTGAGTCGGCAACCAGTTGCGCACCCACACACTGGTCGCCGGGCAGGAAGATCAACTGGCCGACCGTGCCGCCGTCGCCGGGCACCATGTCGACGCAGTACATGCCGCGCTCGTCGGGATCGCCGACCGGAAGCCAGTGCTCGGACACAACCGCCGGCTGCACACCGACCGGGAAGCGACGCGTTTCGAGGTCGACTCTGGTGCGCCACCACCCGGCCCCAGCGTTGCGGATCGCGGGTCTTGACGCTGAGTGGCCCCCACATCCCCGCCCCCACGAACTCCTGCGCGAGCGGAGTGTGCGGCACCGCCGGATCGATGCTCGAGTGTCCCGCCGACACCGCCAAATAGGCCCGCGCCTGAGCGGGCAGCGGACCCGATCGGCGCTCCTGTTCCTCGATCGACGCACGCCTCCGTCCGACCTCCTCCGCGTCACCCGGACGGAACAACTTCCGCAGGTAACCGATGTCGCGATCTTCCGGCCCGACGTTCTGTGCGGCCGCGGACGCAACCCGCCCGGGGGGACGAGCGTCCGGGTCACGGACGATCTCCAGCGGTCCCGAGCCCAGGTATCCGAACACGTGCGGCGAGGGGTACTCGGGCACGAACCGCACCGACCCGTCCGCACGGATGGTGAGCTCAAACCCTCTTTCCCTTCGAACAGCGGCCACACCGCAGGATGCCGCCGCATCGCGACACCGTCCACCCGGATCCGGCGCCGCCACCACCGCTGCGGGTTTCGACCGAGCGACACCCTCACCTCCGAGTGCGCAGGGTCGCTCAGCGCCCACACCTGGGGCACGATCGCGCGGAGTTCGGTGAGGTCGAAGGGCACGAAGTCATGAAAGCACCCACGTCCGATGCACGGGCGACTCCGCCTAACGTTCTGAGGCTGCCCTGGCAAACGAGATTCGGCCCCTCGCTCGTCAACCGATTTGCTCGGAGTTACCGAACCATCGGCGGGCACCTCGTGTTTCCTGCCAACCCGATCGGCGGCAAGGTGACGATCAACGGCGCGAAGGGCTTCCACCCGCGCATCAAGGACCGCAGCGACCTGACGCTCGAGTGCATCCGCCGGACAGGCGTGCATGACTTTCGTTGCGGCACGTGGCAACCGGATCGCAGTGTGGGCGACGCAGCATGGCCTCGCCTGACCCTCCGCGGCTACTCCACGTCCTCCTCGATGTCGACCCCGTAGCCGACGGCAAGCCCAGCCAGGCGTCGTTGGTAGCCCTGACCGATCGCTCGGAACCGAAGCGCCCCGTTACGCCAATACACCTCAGCGAGAAGCATGCTCGTTTCGTCGGCGGCTGCGTCGAGCGTCGCGCGCGCCAGCAACGAGCCGTCGCTCGATCGCACGCTCAGCTCAATAGCGCCGAGGTCTCCGAACGTGCCATCGCCATCGATCGCGGCGGCAAGGGTGATCCGTGAGTCGATCGGAAGGGCCCCAGCTTGAACGTCGACGGACGCTTGGTCGGGTGTCGCAAGGTCGAGGTCGACGACACCGGTCGGATGGGTCGGCTGGTTGTAGAAGCAGAAGTCCTCATCACGCGCGACGCCGCCCGTCGGGTCGGTGACGAATGCGACGACGTCGACTTCGCCGACCGACTCGGCGGCGACCCAGGTGGCAGTGACCGTGAAGTCGAGGTGCGCGACGTCGGTGACGCCACCACGCGGGAGCGACACCACGTCCACCGAATCGAGTTGCTGCGCTTCGCCATTCGCGCTGGGCTGCGAGGCACCGACAGGCGCGAGTGTCACCGGGTCGAGCTCGGTCAGAGCACGTTCCTTGACCTTCGAGATGCGCGCGTCCTTCTCGGCGTCCGCCAGCGCGACAAAGTCCGTCACCGTGAGGGTGAGGTTCACCGCGCAGGTGCCACCAACCTCCTGCACCCGGGTACGCACGTCGGCCGCCTCCTCGTGTGAGCCGCCGAGGATGATCACGCGTCTGCGCGAGAACCGCCCGGGCGCAGCCACCTTCGCGCGCGGTCTTGTCGGGCTGAGCACGGGCACCACGTCAGGCATCGTCTGCACGACAACCTGCGCCATGGTTCTCGGGTCACCGGGTTCGACGGAGTCGAGCAGCCCCATGAACTGCTCCTCGGTCATCAGGCTGGTGCCGTGCTTGAGCGCGAGCTCCGCCTTGCGCGTGCCGAGTTCGCCGTTCGACACGAGGACGCTGGTGCGTGAACTCACCGAGTTCATCACGTCGAGACCGCACCGGGTTGCCGTCTCGATCAGCATCGCCCGGTCGCGGCGCGTCTGACCGGTGTACACCACCGTCATGCCTTGGCGTAGCGGTTGGCCAGGCACGTGCCGGCCGGGATACCGCCACATGCAGGGCGTGCGCGGCGCAACGGGCGGGTAACCACCGAGGGGGCGTGGTCGCGCGTAGGGCAACGGCAGTCCCAACCGGTGCGCCAACGCGAGCGAATGACGGGTGAGCTCGACGAGCGCACGCACATCGTCCTCGGCATCGTGGGCACGGTGTTGCTTGATGCCCCAGTAGTCGCACAGGCTCGCCAACCTGAAATCGGCCACGGGCAGGTCGAACCGCTGCGACAACTGGCAGGTGCACAGCCGGGTGTCGGCGGGAAAGCGGTGCCCGGCCCGGTGCGCTTCGTGGGCAAGGAAGTCCCAGTCGAACCGAGCGTTGTGCGCCACGACCACGCGCCGGCTGAGCATCTCGTGGATCCGCGGAGCGACATCGGCGTACCTGGGTGCCCCGCGCAACCTTGCCCGGGTGATGCCATGAATCTCGACAGGGCCTGGGTCACGCTCGGGATCGATCAGCGTTGACCATTGATCGGTCACGACACCGTTCGGCTCCATCTGGGCGATCGCGATCTGGACCACGCGGTCGCGACTCGCTGTCAGGCCGGTTGTTTCGACGTCGACAAGTGCGTACGGGCGGTCGTAGGTGTTTGCGACGCCGATCGGCAGCATCACGAGGTCCGGCCGGTCGTCAGGTCGGTGCGCTGTGCGTGCGTTGTTGAGTTGCGAATCATGCTGCCCCTTGTCCCCGGTCGTTCGAGGCTGAGGCTATCGGGCACCGCTGACGATGAGCTAGGGGTTCTTCGAATCACGGCTCTATCACATGGGCGCCTCACCGCACCCTCGACGATCGCGTGCTCACTACGGCACGTCAGCCCCGATGGACCAGCGCTGGTCCAAGTACGTTGAGCCGCAGGGAACTTCGCAGGGGTAAAGGGATGGATTACCGTGGGACTCCTCCGGAAGACGATGTCGGTCTCGATCGCCAGGTGAAGTCGGCCCCGCCCACGGAGCAGAGCAACTCGTAGGAGCACCCAGGTGAGGTACGACTATGCCCGCCCGGCCCAGCGGTCGGAGTCGACCATTCGCGCTTGCCGCTCGCTCACCCTCGAGTCGTCGCCAGCTGGGGCAACCAACCATGGTCCTGAAGCGTCCGCCACGCAGTTGCCACGTGCTCGGCGGTGAACATAGCTCGCTTGCGAGCAGTCCACGTTGAGAGCTGACGAAACGCCGCTTCCTCATCCGCGACGGGGCTCTCCCCCGCGGTTGCCAGCCAATGAACGGACGCCAGGAGTTCAAGCCCGTAAGGGGTTTCCCACCCACGAACCAAGCTGAGGACTCGTTCGATCCGCTCAGTCAAGTCCGGATCAGCAGCGATCAACCGCTCGGCTTCGTCACCACCATCCGACAACAGTTGGATCGGTTCGGCTTCCTGCACCTTCGCGCCGCCGTCGCCATATCCAGTCAGGAACTGGCCTTCAAGTTCCACCAACACGAATCGTAGGTTGTCGGCATACGGCCCGTAGACGCCCTTCGTGTAGTTCAGGCGGAGTGGCTGACCTGCTGCCTGAAGGAAGTACATCAGCTTCTGGACCTCGATCAACGATGGTCGTTCGAACGCAACACCCTCGTAATCGCGCACGATCTTCAGCAAGGCAGCGCGGGCAGGTGTCAACGACCGCGGCGGCCGTCGGTCGATCATCTCGGTCGCCTTCGGCGCACCCGCCGGCACGAAGAGCTGTACCTCAACATCGAGCCCGCCGAGCTCATCCAGGATGAGAGGACGCACCGTTGCCCAGGGCAGGCCGCCGTTCCCGCAGCCAAGTGGGGGTACAGCGATCGAGGTGATACCACGCTCGCTGAGGACGCGGGCCAAGTCAGCCAATCCCGTCTCGATGTCTTCCAGACGCGACGGCGCGCGCCAGTGCCTCTTCGTCGGGAAGTTGATGATGTAGCGGGGGCCGGTGAGCGATCCGGTCTCCCACACATGCACGCGGCCGGGCTGGATCTCGCCCGCCTTCGCGGCGCGGGCGTAGGCCTTGAACATTTCCGGGTAGGCCCGTTTGAACTGCAAGGCGATGCCCTTGCCCATCACACCGACGGTGTTGACCGTGTTGACGAGGGCCTCGACGTCTGCCCGAAGGAGGTTGCCCTCGGTCTCGGTGATCATCGCCTGCTCCATGACCCTAGAAGTACCACTCCGGTCTGACAGCGACCGGGACATCCAGACTACCGAGCATCGCGCGTGCTTCCGCGGCGACCGAGGCGGTCGGCGCCACGATTTCAACGATGCACTCCACGGGGAGGCGTTGGTGGACGAGCGCTTCGGCCATCCGCCGCTCCTTACGGTCGGGCCGCTCAGCGGTGTTGTTCCACATCCGTTCCTTCATCAGTGGCCATTCCACAAGGTCATCGAAGTCCGAGACGTTCGCGCTGAACGAAGCGAATGCGACCGCTGCGTTTCGGTCGCTGACCACAAGGTCGAGTCCGGAGGCCAGCACGGCCTCCACCGTTGACACGACGTAGATGATGCGTCCGCAGCCTTCGGTGTACTCGGGCACACTGCCGCCATTGATTGCGTACATCATGGGGCTGCGGGGTGCGAAGTAGAACGGCACATAGTGCGAGACGAAGCCACCAGGACCGCACGGGACAGCTCGGGTCCGTCGAAGCTCCTTGATCCCGCGATGCCCAATCTCAATGGCAAGCGGACCCCTCTTGGCCGCCTCATCAGCAAGGAGTCCACTCTCGAGAATGGTTGGCAGGTGCTCAATCCGCGTGAAGTGGAGTATCGGCGTCGGGCTCGGTCGCGGCATCAACCCACCCCCGCGCTGCGCCGCTCCTCCGCAAACCTCGGCGCCATAGCCTCCATCTGCTCGATGACCGTCCGGATCGCCTCGGGCTGCTTGTCCGGCGGGTACCCGTGCTTGATAAGCAACCGCTTGATCGACGCCCGCAGCTTCGCGCGCACGTCGTCCCGCACGGTCCAGTCGGTCCGCATGTCTCGCCGCATCACCGAGACCAGGTCCCGCGCGATCGCGCCGAGCACGTCGTCACCCATCAACTGAACGGCCGAGTCGTTCTCGCTGACCGCGTCGTAGAAGGCGAGTTCGTCGTGGTCGAGCGGGGGTGAGAACTGCGCTCCACGGTCTTCATGCTCGGCGACGTCCTTCGACATCTTGATCAGTTCGGCAATGACCTCGGCTGCGGTGAGCTGCTGGTTCGTGTATCGATTCATCAGCTCGGTGAGCCGCTCGCTGAACGCGCGCTGCGCGACGAGGCTGTTGCTGGCCGACCGGCGAACGTCGCTCAACAGTTGCGCGCGCAGCCGGTCGATCAGCACGTGCGGACTCTCGGCCTGCAGCTCGGCGATCACCTCTTTGCTCAGCTGGTGGATCGACTGCTGCTCCATGCCGGCCCGCTCGAAGATGTCGTAGACCTCGCCGGTGCTCGTCGCATCGTCGAGCACCTTCGCGAGCAGCGTGGCGACGTCATCCGGCACCACCTCACCGTTCGCCTCGCGCTCCTGCGCCTCGATCTTCGCCAACCACACCCGCACCTCGTTGTAGAAGCGGATGTCGGCCAGTCGGGCGGCCGCGCCGGGCAACTGGGCGCAGAGCGCGAACGCCCTGGCCAACTGGTGCGCGAGTCCCCGGAATCGTTCTGCGACAGGCCGTTCGGACGGGTCCTCCCCCTGATTCCCTTCCGTCGCCGGGCTGCGCAGGTAGTTCGTCACCGCGAGCACCGCCTTGAGCCAGCCGGACTTCGGGTCGGAGCCGTGGATCGTGCGCCAGTTCGTCGCCGCCGTCAGCGTGTCAAGCTCGGCGAGCCGGTCGAGCAGAACCTCCAGCATCTCCTGCGCCGTGCGGCCGACTGCGTCGCGCTGGTCGCGGTCGCCGGCATGGGTGAACTCGGCAAGCGCGTCGTTGAGGTTCTCCATCACCGGGGCATACGCGACGAGCAGGCCGTCCGGCTTGCCGCGGAAGGTGCGGTTGACCCGGGCGAGCGTCTGCATCAACAATGCGCCCTTGATCGGCCGGTCGAGGTAGAGCGTGTGCAGCGGCGGCGAGTCGTAGCCAGTGAGCATCATGTCCTTGACGATCACCAACTCGAGTTCGTCGTCGGCGGTGCGGAAGCGTTCCTTGATCGTCTTCTGCTCGCTCGGACGACGAATGTGCTTGCGGATCAACGGATCCAGTTCGCTCGGTTCACCGGAGTAGACGACCTTGATGCGGCCTTTGTCGATCGCATCGTCGTGCCAGTCGGGTCGAGCCGCGACGATCTCGTCGTACACCTGCGCGCAGATCCGGCGGGTGGCGCACACGATCATCGCTTTGCCCGGACCGCCGATGAACGGCTTCATATTGTCCCGGCGCACTTCCCAATGGCGCACGAGGTCGGTCACCAGGGTGTGCACGCGCTCCGGGGCTCCGTAGATCGCGTTGATGACCGCCACCGACTGCTCGACCTTGCGACGTTCGGCGTCGTCGAGCCCGCGGGTGGCTTCGTCGACAACCTCGTCGATCGAATCGTCGGTCATGCCGTCGGCACGCTTGACCTCGATGAGCCGCGGCTGAAACACGACGGGCACGGTCGCGCCGTCGTCGACCGCCCGGTTGAGGTCGTAGACGTCGATGTGATCGCCGAAGACCGCGCGCGTATTGCGGTCCTTCGTCGTGATCGGGGTACCGGTGAACGCGATCAGCGTGGCGTTCGGCAGCGCGTCCTTTAGGTGACGCGCGTAGCCGTCGAGCTGGTCGTAGTGGCTGCGGTGGGCCTCGTCGGCGATCACCACGATGTTGCGCCGCTCCGACAAGAGCGGGTGACGCTTGTTCGCGTCCTTCTCCTCTTTCGACAGCCCGAACTTCTGCAAGGTGGTGAAGTAGATGCCGCCTGTCTTGCGCTGCGCCAACTCCTCCCGCAGCGACTCGCGGCTACCCACCTGCTTCGGGCTCTCCGGCAACAGGGTGCTGGAGGAGAAGGCGCCGAAGAGCTGGTCGTCGAGTTCGGTGCGGTCGGTGAGCACGATGATCGTGGGGTTGTGCAGCTCCGGGCGGCGCATCACCGCCGCCGAGTAGAGCTCCATCTCCATCGACTTGCCCGAGCCCTGCGTGTGCCACACGACGCCGGCCCGCCCGTCGCCTCGCACCGCGTCGACGGTGGTTCCGACGGCCTTCGTGACCGCGAAGTACTGGTGCGGCTTTGCGATGCGTTTGGTGACACCGTTCTGGCCGCGGTCGAACGCGGTGAAGTTACGAAGCAGCTGCAGGAACCGCTCCGGGTTGTAGACGCCGTCGAGCAGCACCTCCAGGCCGGTGCGCGAGTTGCCGTAGTAGTCGGTGTCGTCGAGCTCGACCGGGCAACCGTCGTCGTCGACGTTCCACGTGGCGAAGTGGTTGTACGGCGTGAACGGCGTGCCGTAGCGGGCACCGATGCCGTCGCTGGCCACCACGAAGCACACCGTGGAGAAGGCGGTCGGGAACTCCGACACGTAGGTCATCAGCTGCTGGTACGCCGCCTGCACAGTCGCCTTCGCCGCGCCGGCGCGTTTGAGCTCGATGATGCTGAGCGGCAGCCCGTTGACGTAGAGCACAACGTCGAACCGGCGCTCCCGATCACGATCGCGAACTGTGAGCTGATTGATGGCCTGCCACCGGTTCTCGGCTTCGTTCGTGCTGATCAGCCGGATGGTCGGATTCTGCTGCTGCCCTTCGTGATCGACGTACGACGTGCCGGTCCAGCCGTCGACAAGGATCTGGTGCAACCGGAAGTTTTCGGCCAGCGCATCATTCGACTTCGGGGCCAGGATGTCGGCTGCGGTCTGTTCCAGGTATTGCGCGGGCACCTGCGGGTTCAGCCGCCGGAGCGCATCGACGAACACGTCCTTCAGGACGAGGTCGTGCCAGGTCTCACGTGCGCCCGAACCCGGTGCGACGCTCGCGCCGTTGCCCGGCTCCCACCCGATCTCGGCGAGATGCTCGAGAACGAGCTCCTCCCACTGCGCCTCACTACCGTCCTTGACCACGGGTCAGAGCACCTCCTCGGCTCGCTTCTCGGCGTCCTTGACCGTGAGCTTGCCGGACATCAGTAGGGGCAGCAGCTCGTCGCGTGCTTGGGCGAGCACCCCTTGTTCAGCTGAGTTCGCTGCGAGCGCGACGATCAATGGGTCCGTGTGATCGGCGAGCCCCTCGAGTGATTCCGTTCCCGGCAGCGGAATCGGGCACCGTGCCAGATCGTTCGCCGCCAAACGCTGACGTCCGCTTGTGCCGGCGAGGTGCTTGATCGCGAAGTCGCGGATCTCGGGCATTCTGCACAACGCGAAGGGCAGGATTGTCGGCGTGCCGCCCATCGGGCGCATAACGATGAACTCTGTTGATCCGCAGGCGACTTCACCATCTTCGAGTCCACCCACCAATCCCAGCTTGCCGTTCTCAAGGCACGGGGTGATCCGCGCAAGAAGGGTGTCCCCATTCGCGAACCAAGTGCCACTTGCGCGCTCGCGAGATGCCCACGCGGACGGGTGCAGCTCCCCGGTCGGGAGCGCCTTCATGTCAAGGAATGGCACCGGTCCCTTTGGCACTGGAAGGCGGGGGTTCAACTCGACCAGGTCAGCGAGTTCACCGGTGGAAAGTGCGTTTCTACAGACGCTCTCCACCATCGCCTGCATGAGGTTGATCGAACTGAGCCCCACCGCGCGGTTGGCGGCGATCTTGTCGTCGAACGCCCCCAACACCTCCGCAATCCCTCGCTGCTCGGCTAATGGCGGGGTTGCGACCGGGATCGCCCTGAGGAAATTCCTATTCAGAGATGGCTGAGCGCTACCCGAATTGAATGCGGTGAAGTCGATCGTCTTGAGCATCCAGTAGACCCAGCGCGGATCGTTCCCCTTGAAATCCTTCACGAAGAGGCACGTGTTCAATGGCCAGAACGGCCCTGCAACGTAGGTCGCCGTGCCAATGGCGGCCCCGCTTCGGCCGATCGCCACACCTGGACCGTCGTACTTCGCTTCCGTGTGCCACCCGGTAACCCCGAACGATCCGATGATGGGCACAGCGCCGGGCTCTCGCTGAGGCGCAGGCAGATCATGGCCACGCTGAAGCCCAACCAGATCAGCGAGCGCGCGGTTGCCAAAACCCTTGCTCATCCCAGCCGCCCCAACTGCTTGCGAACCTCGGCATCGAGCCGGGCCGACTCGTCCATAGCAGCGAGGAGTTCCTTGGTGAGCCGAGCGACCTTCTCCTCGATCGGTTCACCGTCGTCCTCCGCCTCGGGCGCACCCACATACCGCCCCGGAGTCAACGCGTAGGCGGCTTCCTTGACCTCCGCGAGCGTCGCCGACTTACAGAAACCGGGAACGTCCGCGTACTCGCCGGATGCGGAGGCTGCACCACGCCACGAGTGGTAGGTGTCGGCCATACGAGCGATGTCCTCGTCCGACAACGCACGCTCGGCCCGGTCGACCATGTGCCCGAGTTCGCGGGCGTCGATGAACAGCACCTGGCCGGTGCGATCGACCGAACCACCTTGTCCCGCAACCTTGTTGCGGGCGAAGAACCACACGCAGACCGGGATGCCGGTGCTGCGGAACAGCTGGGTCGGCAGCGCGATGATGCAGTCGACGACGTCGTCCTCGACCATCGCGGCGCGGATCTGTCCCTCGCCGCCGGTGTTGCTCGAGAGCGAGCCGTTGGCCATCACGACACCAGCCCGACCGTTGGAGTCGAGGTGGCTGAGGATGTGCTGCATCCACGCATAGTTGGCGTTGTTCTTCGGCGGCACGCCGTAGGTCCACCGGCTGTCGGATTCGTTACGCGCCCAGTCCTTGATGTTGAACGGCGGGTTCGCCATCACGAAGTCGGCCTTGAGCGTGGGGTGGATGTCGTGGGCGAAGGTGTCCTCCCACTTCGCGCCGAGTCCACCGGTGTCGATGCCGTGGATGGCGAGGTTCATCTTGGCCATGCGCCAAGTGCGCTCGTTGTTCTCCTGGCCGTAGACCGCCAGGTCGGAGGCTTCCTCACCGTGCGCGGCGAGGAAGCGTTCGGACTGCACGAACATGCCGCCCGACCCGCAGCACGGGTCGTAGACGCGTCCGCTATGCGGCTCAAGCACCTGCACCAGCACCTGCACGACGCCGGCCGGGGTGTAGAACTCGCCGCCACGTTTGCCTTCGCTGCGGGCGAATTCAGCGAGGAAGTATTCGTAGACCTCCCCCAGCAGGTCACGCGCTTTCGTCGACCCGTCGCCGGTGAACCGGGCCGAGTTCAACACGTCGAGCAGTTCGCCGAGGCGGCGCTGATCGACCACTTCACTCTTGAAAGTCTTCGGGAGCGTGCCGCGCAGAGTTGGGTTCGAGCCCTCGATGAGCTGCATCGCGTCGTCGACCAGTTCGCCGACCGACACCCTTCGCCCCAGCTGGGGGTCGTCGAAGCCCTTCGCGTTCTCGGCGAGGTAGCTCCACCGCGCAGTCGGCGGCACGAAGAAGACGCCGCTGCCGCGGTACTCCTCGAAGTCATCGATCACCTGATCGATCTGCTCGGTGCTCCACCCTTCCGCGGTGAGGTCGGCCTCGATCTGCGCGCGGCGCTCGTCGAACGCGTCCGACGCGTACTTAAGGAAGATCAGCCCGAGCACGACGTCCTTGTACTGCGAGGCGTCCATCGACCCGCGCAGTTTGTCGGCGGCCTTCCACAGCGTCGCCTTGAGTTCCTTCATGGTCGACGGCGAGGCGTCGACCTTCTTCTTTGGGGGCACGTCAGTCCTTCGGGTCGGTCGGGGTGGATTCGATTCGGGCGTAGCCGGATGCCACCGACTCCACCAACGTACTTTCCAGCTGTTCGAGACTCGCGAGCTGCGCGAGCAATCGGCTTCGCGTGTCGGCGATTTCGGTGGTGCGCTCGGCAAGAGCAGCAACCTGGCCAGCGGCGATTGGACGTATCCGCATCAGCTTCACGTCGCGTGCCGGCGCCGATTGCGCTGCAAGGTCGCGGGCGACGACCTCCGGACTCAACCCGGCGGCGAGCCCTTCGTCGGTCACCCGCAGTGCCCGCAACGGGGTGAGCGCCAGTGCGTCGCCGACGCGATCAACCATCGCGCCGTGCGCCGGAGCGAACACGACGTCGTCGGGCTGGGTGAGTCGCGCCGACCCCTAGCGCCACTCGAGTTCGACCCGGTCGATGCGCCGTGGCGCACTGCCGCCGAGCTCGGGCACGCCGAGCACGCGGACGCCGCTGCTCCCAGCGTGAAGTAGGTCGTCGCGGATCCGGTTGCCGGGAACCAGCCGCAGCCAGCCCGCCTTGATGGCGTGCTCGATGGTGCAAGCCTTGGTATCGGTCGGGCGTGCCTCGGGTACAACCTGCCAGCCGGACGTGAGATCGCCGCAGGCGGAGCGCAGTTCGTCGGCCCGCAGGGCGATCGACCGGTCGACTCCCCGTGACGGGTCGGCATCGGCATCGGTGACCACCCGCCGCACCAGGTCGCCGTCGCCGGCGAGCAAGGACGGCACCGGCACCAGCCGGGCCGACTTCAGCACATGCGCGCGGCCGAGGATATGAGCACTCGTCGCAACCACGAGGTCGGTCACGAAGTCGTCGATCGACAGCTCGGCGAGCACCCGGCCACCCAGGTCTCCCGTCACCACACCCAACCGATTCTGAGGCACCGCAACGGGGCTCGCCCCGAGCAGCAGAAGCGAGAGCCGCCCGCTATGCCGGTGAGTCATGACGCCTGCGGGAAGCCGGGCGGCCATCCGGAGCTGGCCGGAACGCAGCCAGGAGTCACGCAGCTTCACGTCGGCAGGGTCAGGGAGCGAGTTGGTCAATGCGGCTGACGCGCCGACGAAGAGGGCGAGGTTGCGCTCGCCGAGTTGAAGCACAATGTTGTCAACGGCATCGAGCGCATCACGGTTGGGGAGGTCGCGGACGTCGCCGAGCAGCACGCCCGGCCCGGTCACCGTGTCGTCACTTGCGAGGTCAGCGTCGATGCCGGCCGCGCGCAGGCGGCGAAGTGCGCTCCGCGTCGCCCTGTCGCGGCAGTCGACCAACCTGATGTGTGCCAGCGGCTCGCGGTCAGCCACGGCCAAGGCGACTCCGACGAGTGCGGGGTTGAGGAGAGTCAGCCGCAGAGGGTCGATCTCGAGCGCTCCATCGGCGGCGATGACGCTCTCGACGAGGAGCTTCTCGAACTGCGCTGCGTAGCCGCCGGTGCGCCGAGTCTCGTCGACGACGAGCGCCTCGAGCGCCGATCGTGCGGAGTACGACGCGTTGGCAAGCTCGTCGCAAATACCCAGCGCCGTCGCGTTAATGGGTGCGCCGACGATCTCCGAGAGCAGGAATTCGTCGTGCGAGTCGGCGCTCTGGGCGAGGTCGGCGACTTCGGTGGGCGTGAGATCGCCGAGGTCGGATCCAGTGATGGCCGAGAGAGCGAGCAATGCTGCCAGTGTGTCGGTGTTGAGGTCACCGACGACCTCGGGATCGATGCGCGTGAAACGCGGCAGATCGTCGATCACGGAGTCGTTGTTGCCGGGAAGACGCCCGAGCTGCACCTCGCTGCGACGGAACCAGTCGGCGATCGCATCGGCATCCCACAGCTCGTCCGCGCCATCTGTGGTCGCGGGCTGCGGGAACGGCACCTCTCGCCCAGCGCTTCGAGACCGCCACATGCTGACCACCGGACGCTGCACCTTGGCCGCACGCGCGACGTCGGCGAGCGACATGCGTAGCGGGCCTGGCGCTAAGTAGGTGGTGGTCATGGGTTGAACCTTACGACGCCTCCTTCGCTGGCACTCATGATCCCTGATAAGCCCCCTTATCAATGCCGCGCATGTTCGAACGTCCTTTGATCAGCAAGTCTTGCCGCATCGCACGCAACGGGCGTGCCAACACGGAGGCAGACATGTACAACCAGGTCCAGCAGCAAGCCCAGGCCAATCCCGTGCCGGCGCGTAAGTCGCGCCGGAACACGTGGCTCAAGTACGGCGGCACTGCCATCGGAGCGTTCGTTCTCGGCATCGCCGCCGGCTCGTCGTCCGGGTCGGGCGCCACGACGGCCGCCGACGCATCAACCGTCACCGTTCACGAACCGGCACAGACCGTCTACGAGACGGCAGCGGCTGCACCCGCCGAGACCGTCACCGTGACCGAGTCTCCCGAGCCAGCAGCGACCCAGGACGGCTCGAGCATCCCCGGCGATGGCACGTTCCAGGTCGGCGTGGACGTGCAGCCGGGCACCTACATCTCGACAACACCGGACAGCGGCAACTGCTATTGGGCACGCCTCAGCGGATCGGACGGGTTCGGCAACATCATCGACAACAGCAACAGCTCCGGGCAGTCGCTCGTCACCATCAAGGCGACCGACAAGTTCTTCGAGTCGCGCGGCTGCAACGCCTGGACGGTGCGGTGAGCTGACCTATGCGACCGAGCAAGCGCAGGCAGTTCACTCCGCACCGACGGTGCGCCGTCACCGACAAGATCTGTTTCCCCGACCACGCGGCGACGATCCCCGCTCTGTGGAGCGCAGAGCTTGCTCGGACTCGAGCCAATGAGCACGGCTCGGAGTGCCGACGGCGCGAGCAGCGCAGCTACAAGTGCCCGCACTGCAGGCAGTGGCACCTCACGTCGCAGGCGTAGTAGCACCGGGCGGGCCGTCCGAGCAGGGGGTCGGACGACGCGCCCACCTTCGAGGCCCCTCTTGATCGTGAATCATGAGCCAGCCCGAATTACGCCCGGAAGATTTTCTCACCTTGCCCAAATGTGAGCAAACTCAACCTATCTTCGTAGCTACATGCGGAGGAAACGGCCACGAGCGGGTCCTATCTTTTCTTGGGCCCAGCCCCGATAGCTCTCAGCCAGCGAAAGGAAACCAAACCCGCACGCCATGCTCACTCATAGAATTGGAATCATCCGAAGCTACCTACCCCAGTAGCGAGCACCATCATTGCCTCACCATCTATTTCCTCGCCTTGAGTTACATGTTCGACAAAGGGTGCGAAGGTTGTCGTATGTGTCTGGGCCACCGCGAGAAAAGTGTTTTATGTGGTCAAGCGTGAGATCTCGGCGCGAACCACACATCAGACACTGGTACCGGTCGCGCTCGAATACCGCCCATCGAATATTCGGGTCAATCCCTCGCCGCTTGGCGGGGATGCTCACGTTTCGCGCCCCCTCCTGTTTTTGAAATCCCTCCTCAGCCCTCCAAAGCGGGCTACCAAACTCTATCTTGTTGACGACGACCACATTCTGAGTGGAGCCAGAAGTAATCTGAACCCAGAGCCCCGCGCCGACGATCCTCTTAAAGAGTCGGTCTGGCGACGAAAGTGGGCTAACTCCAGAGTGCATCCGCACCAGCCTCTCAGCATCGACGAGAGCTATCGCATTCTCAGGACCCGCGCTCGCCACTACCAGGCGAATCGAGTCATACCACGCACGGAGGGGCCTGCCGCGAAAAGGTGGAAAATATGAATGGTGCGGATCAACCGTAATCGGCGGCACCCATCCCCCTTTAGGGAACAGCGCCCGAGTATGTCTCGTTGCAATCGGGGTGATTCTCTGATTCATTCAAAATTCCTCCAGTCACGTTCCCCGAAGATACTGCTAAGCGCCCATCCACGAGATCGACGCACGCAACCATGTCAGTCCCCCTGCGAAGGACGCGCCCAGGAAACAACTACCCAAAAGGAAGCTACCAGGCTCAGACTCCCCTGGCATTACATCCTTGCCCATCCAAACACCGCCTCCGGCATCGGCATCTCAAACCGCCAGGTGATCGCCATTGGCCGCTCCCCCTCGTGCCGCACGTACTCTGCCGACCCCAAAAACACGTACGGCGCACCCCCGCCGAACTCGGTCACCTTGTGCTCGCGAGCGAACAACAGGATCGAGTCGCCCGAGCGGGCGTGGTTGATGTACCGCTGCCCGGTCGCCGAAGCCTCGCGCGTTGTCGACTGCGACTCCCAGTGGAACAGGCTCGGCGAGATCGCGTAGTCGCGATACATCGTCGTCGGCGAGAACCCAGAGTCGGTCTTCACGGTGGTCACCAGCAACGCGTCGAGGTGCCGGTCATCGACTCGGTATACGCCGGCCACCGCGTGCGCCGGGAAGTTGCGCCGCTCGAACGACGCGTACCCGATCGCGGTGAGTAGCTCCTCACGCGTGTAGCTGCCGTGCAGCGCAAGCGCCGGAGCACCGGTGCTGGCGACCGAAGCCGAACTCGTCCAATGCGCTTGCTCGAGCGCGAGATCGAGCACCTCGGTCAGTTCACCGCGGATGGTCGGCTCAGCAGCCAGAGCATCGAGCGCATCCTTGGCCGACGTGAAGCCACCACCGCTCGGCCACAACGACATTGCGAGCATCGGCGCAAACAGTCGCGCATCGTCCGACGCCGCCGACCAGTCAAAGCCGTCGGCGAGAAGCTCTCGGTAGGCACGATGCCGACGCACGTCGTTCACATGCACGAAGGCGCGCACCCGCTTCACGAGTTCCGGCTCGCGTGGGCCAGGAGGCGGGAGGGCAACCCCCGCGTCTCGACGCAGCGTGGTCCATGACTTGTTGTTACGCAGCACGTCGCTGAGCTCAAGGCCGGCGTCGTCGAGAAACTCGGCCAGCCCGGTGACAGTCGACGACCGCAGTTCTGCCGTCATCGACTTCCACGACGAGCCGACGCCAGCCCGAATGTTTTCCAGCACCGCCTCGCGGGCGACGTCGTCGAGCACAATCTGCGACCCGCCGGGGATATCGAAACCGCGATCAACTGAGACCTTAAGCTCGGCGCGGGTCATGCGCTTGGCAATGGCACGCAGCTTGCGATCGAGGCGATACTCGGCGCGCTGATGCCCGACGAAGTCGAGCGCGGTCAGCACCGGCTTGTTGTTGGCCAAGCGCAGGCCACGACCGAGTTGCTGCACAAACACCGTCGCGCTCTTGGTCGGTCGCAGGAAGATGACGGTGTTGACCGCCGGGATGTCGATGCCCTCGTTGAACATGTCGACGGTGAAGATCACCTTCACGTCGCCACTGACGAGTTGTCGCACGGCCGCGCTGCGATCGAACGAGTCCGGGCTCGAGACAACGGCAACCGAGGGCACGCCCGCCTCACTGAATTGGCGCGCCATGAACCGTGCGTGCTCCTGCGACACACAGAAGCCGATGGCCTTCATCTGCGTTAGGTCGCCGACCTTGTCTCGCACCGATCGCAGCACGTGTCGTGCACGATCGGCGTTCGAGGCGAACAAGCGCTCAAGTTCCGCCTGGTCGTACGCGCCTCGCACCCACCGCACGTGACGCAGATCGACGGTGTCACCGATTGCGAAGTAGTGAAACGGCGTCAACAGGTCGGCTTCGAGCGCGTCCCAGAGTCGCAACTCCGCGGCGATGCGGCCTCCGAAGAAGTCGGCCACGTTCACCCCGTCCGCACGCTCGGGGGTCGCGGTGAGGCCGAGCAACTCGCGCGGCTGGAAGCGATTGACGAGCCGCTGGTACGACGGCGCTTCCGCGTGGTGGAACTCGTCGATGACGACGACGTCGTAGGCCGCCGGGTCGACCGCGGCAAGATCGAGCCGCGCCAACGACTGCACCGACGCGAACACATGTCGGCCGTGCGTCGGTCGCCTGCCATCGACCCATAGCTCACCAAAACCGCCGTCGCCCAACACTTCTCGGAAGGTGCGCCGTGCTTGCAGCAGGATCTCTGCGCGGTGTGCGACGAACAGCAAGGGTGGCCGCTCGCTCCCCTTACAGAGCCGCTGGTAGTCGAGGGCCGCGATCACGGTCTTGCCGGTGCCGGTCGCGGCCACGACGAGGTTGCGGTGCCGGTCGTGCACCACCCGCTCGGCCTCAATTTGCTCGAGGATCAGCTTCTGGTGGGGAAACGGGTGGACGGCGAGTCCGGAGATGCTGATCGTGTCGTCTGGTTGCTCCCGGTTGCCGGCCTTGGCGAGCGCGAGGTCGAGTCGCTCGGCGTCGCGCTCGGGCAGGTAGGCCTCGAATGCCGAGTCATTCCAATACGACTCAAAGGTCGCGTCGAACTTCCGCATGAGCGTCGGCGTGGCCACCTCGGAGATACGGACGTTCCATTCGACGCCTTCGAGCAGCGCACTGCTGGAGAGGTTCGAGGAGCCGACGTAGCCGGTGTTGAATCCGGTGTTGCGTCGGAACAGCCATGCCTTCGCGTGGAGTCGGGTGCGTTGGATCTCGTAGTGCACCTTTACCTGGGCGCCGAAGTCGTTGACGAGGCGGTCGAGCGTGCGGCGGTCAGTGCAGCCGGTGTACGTCGAGCAGATGACCCGGATTGGAACGTTGTGCGCGCGCAGAGTTCGTAGTTCGTCCTCGAGCAGCCGGATGCCTGGCCACATCACGAACGCGCACAATAGGTCGACCGAGTCGGCACTCACCAGCTCTGCCCGAAGCTCGGCACCGAGCGACGGCTCGCCGTGCGAGTTGGTCAACAACGCTGCCTCAGACAGCGGCGTGGTGGGACGGGTCGCGTACGACCGCCGGGTGCCGAGCGTGACCTTGCGCTCGACGCCGACGAGTTGCCGCGTCTTGCCCGGCGGCAGTTGCGCGTCGTCCTCGTCGTCAAGGCCGGCGAGGATCTGGTTCGCCAGTTCCGGCGTGATCTGTCGAACGAGAGCTGACGCGACATGCCGGCTCACGACATGGCGGAGGTCTGCGTCGGGGACGTCCTTGAGGTGAGCGATGAGGTCGTCGTCGAGATCGTCGAGAGCGCGTGCGAGGCCGGCGTCGACCAGTCGCTCGTACAGCCCAGGCTCCATGCAATCCCCTTGCCTCGCAGACGCGGTGAGCCGTCATCGTCTCAGGCGCGATGTGGGTCAGTTCCGATTGAGTCCATGCTTGCGCGTGTCGAGAGCTTGCTTGAAATGACTCTCCGCCTCATCGATGACGCGCGTGGGCGTTGCCGGATCGAAGACCCGCAGGATCGAGTAGCGGAGGGTTGCCGGATCGAGCCCGCGGAGCTCAACGTTGCCGCCGTGACCAGTTGTTGCGTACTCGCTCCACCGCTGGAGAATCGTCTCGGCGCCGTCGGCCTTGCCGACGTATTGGCGCCCGTCACGGGTGTCGGTGATCAGGTAGATGCCTTTGACCGAGGCGAGAGCGGTGCGCCATCCCGTGTATCGGTGCTCTCGCGTCAGCGCTTGAAGTTGCACGCGGTCGACGATGAGCCTGTCAAACCCCGGGAAGCGCAGCGGCCTCGCGTCGGCGACCTCTGCCACGCGGTACCCCGCGGCGGTGATGCCGTACACCTTTCAGGATCGCGGCGCCGGCCAGGAGATGACCAGCCGGTTCCTGAGATCGGCCAGATCGTCGGAGACCCTGAGGTCGAACCCGCGAAGCGTGCCGTCGTTGTAGGTCTCTCCATGGTTGTCGACGACCGACCAGAGACGAGCCCGGTCTCCGCCTTCCTTCATGAAGATGACCCACTGCCGAGGCGGGGTTGCCGGGAAGGTCCGAGTATCCGCCGACTGCCGCGATGTGTAGGCGAGAATCTCGTCGTCAGCGAGTCGGCGTGGAGACCGCGCTCGCCGTCGGCATGGGCAAGCACGAACGAGTGCCGGATCACGATTGCGTGAGCCGGGTCGATCCCGGCGCTCGCGAGGATTGGGCCGCGTGTGAGCGTCACTCGATGGTTCCCCTCCCGTCTGAGTCCCGGCTGCTGGCGATGATCACGAGCAACGCGGCATGCACCGGTATGCCGTACGCAACGGCGGAGTGTCAGAAGACCGCAACCCACTCAGGCAACCCGAACCGGGCGTCTAAGCCAACCCGGGAAGCGGGACCGAACGACCGCCGAGGTCGGCCTCCGAAAGATCATGGAACCGACCGCTGTTCGGCGAGAACCGAACCGTCACGGTTCCCCTCGCACCGCCCCGGTTCTTGTGGATCGTCACGTCAACGAAGTCGTGGTCACCGCGGCTGAGCTCAAGGACGACGTCAGCGGCCGCCATCCAGACACCGTGCGACTCAAGTGGATCTCCGACCGGTGGATGCCAGTCGAAGCAACAAGCGCGTGGCACCGCCACTATGACGAGGCGTCCAGCCCACAAGAGCGGCCGAAACCAGTCGGTGCTGACACAGCTGCAACCCGCGGTCTCGGCGACGATCACCCCGGGCCCTTCGCAAGCCCCCAAGAGCCAGGCGTCGACGAGCTCGCTCGGATCGCCCCGCTGAACATCGAGCCCGGCAGCCGAGAGCGGCGGCTCGCTCACTGCATGGCCGTAGGCTGCGGCGTTCCGCGAAAACCAATGCCGGTATGCGCCTTCCGGTTGCTGACGAGTGCCGATGAAGTTCACCGGCAGACAGTTGACTACGGCAAGGTCGTATGCCCACTGGCAGAGCAGCTGCGACGTGCCGACCCCTGCGACCACCCAGACACGACCGGGCTCGAACCAGACGATCTCGTCGAGGGCCGCCGACCCCGTCGACCAGGTCGTGCGTGGCTCACCAGGAGTTGCCGACGGTCGGAGGAACTCAGCGATGTGCGTCATACCCCGCATCATGCGACCGACCGCCGACAGCCTCGCCGACGCGGAGGTGTGGTTAGGGGCGTGGGACCGCCTTCGCCTTCCCCGATCCCTCGAGCCAGGCCAGCACGTCGAACAACCGTAACGGGCTGACCTCACTGCCGAGCCCTGCATCCTGGCGCAGGTCCTCGAGCCGGTCGTGGAGGCGGCGGTGCGGCGTCTCCTGCCGTAGTGCCGCGTGCAGCGGCTGCCACTGCTTACCCGACGGAAACACGGTCTCCTTCAGCACCGAGTCATAGACGGGCACAAGTCGTGGGCGCTTTCGGGCGATCAGCTTCGCGGTCTTGGTCGCGCCCACGTTGTGGAGCTTCCGAAGCTCGTGCCAGAGCGCCCACACCGGGCCGTATTTCTTTCCCGACTCGCTGACGTCGTCGACGTCGACAAGGTCCAGGTCGTCGCCGATGGCCGACAGAAGCTGATCGAAGCGATCCTTCTGCTTCACGAGAATCTGCACCGCCGCGTCTCCGGGGAGGTTTACCCCCAACAGCGACAGCGATGTCAGGTCGTCCGAGGTGAAGGTGTTCTGCGAGCTTGCCCGGGTACCCGAAGGGTCCCAGGCATCCCACTGACCACCGCTGAACAGCGGGCGGCCGGGCGAGACTTCGTCGAAGAAGTAGAACTTCAGGAGGTCAACAGCCCAAGTCTCGTTCCCTGGCTGCAGGGACGCCGGAAGGTTCAGACCTTCGTAGCTCAATTGTCCGTCGCTCATGGTGTTTCCTCCCGAGGTAGCAGCTCGACTTCATCATGATGCAGACCGCATACGCGCAGTCGGCACACCGTTACCCCTTGTCCCAAATTCGGTCGTAGTCCCTTGCGACGAGCGGCCAGACAATCTCGATTCCGTCGTCCACTGTCTCGATAGCGAGTCCAAGTTCGTCTGGAACCACGAAATCGTGCGGGATGACGCGTCCAGACACGTCGCGGCGCTCTTGCGGATCCGAGAAACGGAGAGCCACGGCGCCGGCCACCCGATCACACGCGGTGGACTCGTCCTGATCAACTCGCTCGAATGCTCGCTCGTACTCCGGCAACGGGTCGGGCAGGCCGCCGTCCAAGACGAAGCGGAAACCCCACGACTTGCCCCCGGTCAACCAGATCAGCCCGTCGGGAGAAACGGCCGTCACTTCCGGCTCTTCAACAGCAGTCGTTCCTCAACCCCACGCTCCAAGTCGAGCTTGAACTGCGTGTGGGTCGCAGCCAGTACGTCACGGTTGGCCCGGGCCTGCTCGTTCGCGTCCTTGAGCGCGTCGCCGGCGAGCCGTGCTGCAGCGACGAGAGCCGGTGATGCGGCTGTTGAGAGCTTGCCCACTCTGGGCACCTTCTTAACAACCTTGGTCAGGAAGCCTCCGGCAACGAGTCGCCGCAAAGCGCGATTCGAGGCCCGCAGCACGGGCGAACTTGTCGAGCGCGGCGACAGCCGCGTCACAGACTCGCACGCAACTTCATACTGCAATGCTGCTCGGGTGGTACCCGCCTGCGACCAACGCTGTGGAGAAGGCAACCGTCCACCGAAGGTTGAATTCGACGCCGAAGCGCAGCTGGTTCACGAGGCCGGTCTGCCCCTCATTCGCGACGAAGTCAGCACTCGATGACGTTGACCGCAAGACCGCCGCGGGCGGTCTCCTTGTACTTGATCGACATGTCGCGCCCGGTGTCGCGCATCGTCTTGATCGCCTTGTCGAGGCTCACGTGGTGGGTGCCGGTTCCGTTGAGCGACAGGCGAGCTGCGTTGATCGCCTTGACCGACGCGATCGCGTTGCGCTCGATGCACGGGATCTGGACGAGACCGCCGACCGGGTCGCAGGTCAGGCCCAGGTTGTGTTCGATGCCGATCTCGGCGGCGTTCTCGACCTGCTCGGGTGTGCCGCCCAGCACTTCACACAATGCGCCGGACGCCATCGCGCACGCCGAACCGACCTCGCCCTGGCAGCCGACCTCCGCACCCGAGATCGATGCGTTCTCCTTGAACAGGATGCCGATCGCCGCAGCAGTGAGCAGGAAGCGAACGACGCCGTCGTCGTCCGCGCCGCCGACGAAGTCGCGGTAGTAGTGCAGCACCGCGGGAATGATGCCGGCGGCGCCGTTGGTCGGGGCCGTCACGACGCGTCCGCCGGATGCGTTCTCCTCGTTGACCGACAGCGCGTAGAGGTTGACCCAGTCCATGACGTGCAGCGGGTCCATCCGCGCACCGTCGGCGGTGAGGTCGCGGTACAGGCCGGGTGCACGACGCGGCACCTTCAGACCTCCGGGCAGCACGCCCTCGCGGCCGTACCCGTTCATGACGCACTGCTGCATCACCGCCCAGATTCGAAGCAGTCCGTCCCGGATCTCTTGCTCGCTGCGCCAGACCTGCTCGTTGCGCATCATCACCTCGCTGATCGACAGGCTCTCGCGCTCGCAAATCTCGAGCAGTTGCTCGCCGGTGGTGAAGTACAGCGGAAGCGGGGTGTCGTCCTGCACGACGCGGTCGGCACCGGTGGCGTTCTCGTCGACGATGAAGCCGCCGCCGACCGAGTAGTAAACCCGGCTTGTAATGACCTCGCCGTCACCGTCGAACGCGTCGAACTGCATGCCGTTCGGGTGCGTCGGCAGCGACTTGCGACGGTGCAGGACGAGGTCCTTGTCCGCGTCGAACGCGACCACGTGGGTGCCGCCGAGGCGAACCAGCCGGCGCACCTTCATGTTCTGGACGCGTGCATCGGCTGTGTCGACGTCGACGGTCTCGGGGTCCTCCCCCTCCAGACCGAGCAGCACGGCCTTGCCGGAACCGTGGCCGTGGCCGGTGGCACCGAGCGAACCGAACAACTGGGCGTGCACCCGGACGACATCGTCCAGCCGGCCGTCCTGCTCCAGTGCGTCGACGAACATCTTCGCCGCGCGCATGGGACCGACCGTGTGAGAGGACGACGGTCCGATGCCGATGGAATACAGGTCGAAAGCGCTGAGCGCCATGGGTGTCGGCTCCTCGAGGTGACGGGATTGTCCGCAGACCTGATGGTTGATGAGGCCTGCGTCACGCCATCTTAGGCGCCGGTTCGACAACCGGGCCGGGCGCACACCTTACGGTTGGGCCATGGATTCCCGTACCCGCGAGTTCGACATCGTCCTGTTCGGCGCCACCGGTTTCGTCGGTGAGCTCACCGCCGCCCACCTGGCCAAGCACGCCCCGGAAGGCACCCGCATCGGCCTCGCCGGCCGCAGCGAGACCAAGCTCGCCGACAGTCGCGGCGACCTGCCCGCAGCAGCGCGCGAGTGGCCGTTGCTCACCGCCGACTCCTCCGACCCGGCGTCGCTGAAGGCGATGGTGGAGCGGACGAAGGTCGTCATCACGACCGTGGGACCGTACGCCTCCTACGGCCTGCCGCTGGTCGAGGCCTGCGCCGATGCCGGCACCGACTACGTGGACCTGACCGGCGAGGTGCTCTTCCACCGCGACGCGATCGACGCCTTCGACGAGCGCGCCAATGGCTCCGGAGCGCGCATCGTCCCCTCCTGCGGATATGACTCGGTGCCCTCCGACATCGGTGTGTTCGTACTGGCGAACGCCGTGCGTGAAGCCGGCGACGGCGAACTCGGTGACACCACCACGTACGCGTCGATGAAGGGTGGCGTCAGCGGTGGCACCGTTGCCTCGATGATGGGTCAGGTCGACGCGATCAAGGGTGACAAGGAACGCCGCAAGGTGGTCACCGACAAGTTCGGCCTCTCCCCTGAACGCGGCAACGAACCGTCAGGCGAGTGGAGCGACTCGGCTGCCGTTCGTGAGGACAAGGACCTCGGTGCGTGGACCGCCCCCTTCGTCATGGCCACCTACAACACCCGCATCGTGCGCCGCAGCAACGCCCTGGCCGGCTACCCGTACGGCCGGTCGTTCCGTTACCGCGAGGTGATGAAGACCGGCAAGGGCATCAACGGACGCCTGACCGGGTACGCCGTCGCAGCCGGCCTCGGCGGTGCGCTCGCCGCGATGAACGTCGGCGTGCTTCGACCGGTGGTCAAGAAGGTTGTGCCGGCGCCCGGCACCGGACCGAGCGAGAAGGCCCGCAACGAGGGCTTCTTCAAGATGGATATCCGCACCACGACGACCACCGGTAAGAAGTGGCACTCGATCGTCGCCGCGCAGGGTGACCCCGGGTACGCGGCGACGTGCGTGATGCTCGGCGAGGCCGGCCTCGCCTTGGCACTGCAGCGCGACGAACTCCCACTCCCGGATGGACGCCAGGGTGGATTGCTCACTCCCGCAACGGCATTGGGCATGCCCTACGTCGAGCGGCTGCGCGCGCAGGGGTTCACCATCGAGGCCGAGCCGCTGGTGTGAACGAGGCACTCACCCGACTGGTCAACCTGCTGCGAACGCAAGAGGCCGAGCGACTGCGCGGACGCAAGCTCGTGGTGTTCGCGCCGGTGCTGGCATCCGCGACCCCGCGGGTCGAGCACTACCGCACCCTCGGGGTGACCGAACAGCTGATCGTCACCTTCGGTGACGGGACCGGCCTCCTCCCCAGCGGCGACGACCTCACCGTCGTCCGCGCGACCTACGAAGCGCCTGTGCTGTCGGTGATGGATGAGTTGGCAGGGTGGCGACACGTGCTCAACAACCCGCCCGCTCACGTGCTCGCTGCGGTCGACAGCTTCGACCCGGAGGGCACCGCGCTCGTGCTCAACGCGACTCCGACGGCGAGTGACGCGAAGGTCTTCGGACGCGACGTCATCGGCGGCAGATCCCTGGCCGACGAGTCGCTCGAGGACAAGACGTTGTGCGGCGCGATCTTCGAGGCTGCCGGTCTCCGGACACCTCCCGAGGAGGTGGTCTCCGCGGACTCGAAATCGCTGCGCGACAGCGTTCTTCGTCTGGACCGCGGCGCCGGCGTGGTGATTTCGGCGGACGCGTCGCAGGGCATGAACGGCGGCGCCGCCAAAGTGTGGTGGGTGCGTCCTGGGACCGACCCGTCAACCGTCTTCCGCGAGGTGGCCGCAGCCGGCGAGCGTGCGCGGGTGATGCCTTTCCTGGAGGGTCAGCCGTGCAGCATTCACGGCATCGTCACCGACCGGGGCGTGCTCGTGCTGCGGCCGGTGGAGCTGTGCATGTTGCGCCCAGCGGGCGGGCACCGATTCGTGCAAGCCGGCATTTCCACGTGGTGGGATCCGACCTCGGCGCAGCGCGACGAGATGCGCACCGCTGCACGACGCGTCGGTGAGGCGCTTGCTGGAGAACATCGCTACCGCGGCGCGTTCGGCATCGACGGCATCCTCACGGCCGACGGTTTCCGTCCGCATGAGCTCAACCCCCGCTTCTCCGGCGGCATCAACACCATCAACAAGGGCACGGCCGACGTGCCACTCAACCTCCTCGACCAGACCGTCCGCTCCGGCGCGAACCTCGACGTCGAGCTAGACGCCGTCGAGACCGAGCTGCTCGACGCAGCCGACGCGAACCGCGCCGGCTCCGCCTATCTGGCGACGGACGCGGTGACGCCACAGGCGACGACCGCGATGTTCGTGTGCGGCACCCCCGATGATCTACGCCCCTGCGACGACGACGCCACCGCTGTCGGCACCCTCGAACTCGGACCCGCAGCGATGGGCGCGTTGGTGCGGTTCACTCCCATCGACTTCGCGCACGGGGAGCGGATGACACCGTGGGCCGCAGCCGCACTCGATCTCGCAGATCGGTTGTGGCACACAGGATTCGGCCCGATGGAGCAACCGCGCGAGGTTCGCTGACTCACAATTGCGTTGCCGTTCGGCGCCCGCACCGCGCAGTGCACGGGCCCGCAGTGCACGGGTGATCTTCGCCGACCCCGAGGGCAACGAGAGGATCGCTGCGACCCGACCGTCCGGGCGGTGACCTGCGTCTTCACCCGAGGTACAGCTCGCTCCGCGACCATAACCCTGCGAAGTGCCTCAACCCTGCGAAGTGCCTTGCCGCCCGAGGATTTTCGCGAGGGCGTCGAGCACGGAAGGGTCCTCGATGGTCGAGGGCACCTGCGCGTCCTGGCCGTCGGCCATCTGGCGCATCGTCTTGCGAAGGATCTTGCCCGACCGGGTCTTGGGCAGTGCGGCGACGACGTCGACCTGCTGCAGGGTGGCGATGGCGCCGACCTCCTCGCGCACCCGCTGTCCGAGCTCGGTGCGCAACTGTGCGAGCCCGGCGTCGTCGAGGTTGGCCCACTTGTCGCCGGCCTTCAACACGACCAGCGCCCGCGGCACCTGACCCTTCAACGGATCGGCAACACCGATCACCGCACACTCCGCGACCGCGGGGTGGCCGGCCAGCGCCGCTTCGATGCCGCCGGTCGACAAACGGTGGCCGGCCACGTTGAGCACGTCATCGGTACGGCCGAGCACGAACAGGTAGCCGTCGTCGTCGATGTAGCCGCCGTCGCCGGTGAGGTAGTAGCCCGGGTAGGCCGACAGGTACGACGACTCGTACCGGGCGTCGTCCTGCCAGAGTGTCGGGAGTGTGCCGGGCGGGAGCGGCAGCTTGATGCAGACCGCGCCCTCGGTGCCTGGCGGCACCTGTTCACCCATCGAGTCGAGGATCTGCACGTCGTAGCCGGGGGTCGGCACCGCCGCTGATCCCGGCTTGATCGGCAACTGCTCGAGCCCCATCTGGTTGGACGCGATCGGCCAGCCGGTCTCGGTCTGCCACCAGTTGTCGACCACAGGCACCCTGAGCTTGTCGGTGGCCCACTGCCAGGTGTCGGGGTCGAGACGTTCGCCGGCCATGAAGAGGGTGCGGAACGACGACAGGTCGTGGCCGGCCATCAACGCCGCATCCGGGTCTTCCTTCTTGATCGCCCGGAAGGCGGTCGGCGCGGTGAACAACGCCTTCACGCTGTATTCGGCGATGACCCGCCAGAAGGTCGAAGCGTCTGGTGTACCAACGGGTTTGCCCTCGAACACGATCGTCGTGCAGCCGGCGATGAGGGGTCCGTAGACGATGTAGGAGTGGCCGACGACCCACCCCACGTCCGACGCGGTGAACCATACGTCACCCGGTTCCATGCCGTAGACGTTCGTCATCGACCACTGCAGCGCAACCTGGTACCCACCGTGATCGCGCACGATGCCCTTCGGCTTGCCGGTCGTGCCGGAGGTGTAAAGCACGTAGAGGGGGTCGGTTGCCGCGACCGACTCACAGCCCGCCGGCTCGACGGCGCCCGGTTTCATCGCCGTCGCCCAATCGATGTCGCGCTCCCCCGTCTCGGCCTGGAGTTGCGGACGCTGCACCAGCAGTACGCGATCGGGCTTGTGCTCGGCGCGCTCGATCGCCTCATCGACCATCGGCTTGTACGGGATGACGCGGGTCCGCTCCACGCCGCACGACGCGGTGACGACGACCTTGGGCCGCGCGTCGTCGATGCGGGCGGCGAGCTCGGCCGGCGCAAAACCGCCGAACACGACCGAGTGCACCGCACCGATCCGGGCGCAGGCCAGCATCGTGATCACCGCTTCGGGAATCATCGGCAGGTACACGACCACACGATCGCCCTTGCCCACACCGACCGCCTTCAGCACCCCGGCCGCCCGCCCGACCAGATCGAGCAGCTCGGCGTAGCTGTAGCTGCACCGGACCTCGGTGACCGGGCTGTCGTAGATCAACGCCGTCTGGTCGGCCCGGCCCTCGATCACGTGGCGATCGAGCGCGTTGTAACAGATGTTGGTCTGCGCGCCGGGGTACCACCGGTAGAACGGAGGGTTCGTGTCGTCGAGCGCCTGGGTCGGCTTCTTGAACCAGTGCACTGCCGATGCCGCGTCCAGCCAGAAGCCCTCGGGGTCGGCCATGCTGCGCTGATACTCGTCGCTGTAAGCACCCATGGCACGAGTGTGTCATCGGCCACACTCCGGCCGCTGCGACTCGCGCCGGACGGCCCGAACCGGTCGCTCAACGGCGGTCACCACCATCGGTGGAAGTGGTGCACCGGCCCGTGACCGGCGCCGATCTCGAGCGAGTCGGCCGCGCGCAGCGCATCGGTCAGCCAGACCTTTGCGTCGGTCACGGTGGTGTGCCAATCGGGCCGCCGCGGACGCAGCGCGGCGAGCGCGGACGACAAGCTGCAGCCCGTGCCGTGCGTATTGGACGTGCGGATACGCGGGGCTGCGAACCGTTCGAAGCCGTGTGCGTCGACCCACAGGTCGACCGCGTCACCCCCGAGGTGGCCACCCTTGATGAGCACCGCGGGCACACCGAGGTCGAGCAGGCTCCTGGCTTGATCGCGCATCCCCCGCTCGTCGGTCGCAACAGGGGTGGCGGTCAATGCGGCGGCCTCCGACAGGTTCGGTGTCACAACGCTGACAACGGGCAGCAGGTCACGCAGCACAGACGTCACCGACGCGTCGCCGAAGCGGTCTCCGGAGGTTGCGACCAGCACCGGATCGAGCACGATCGGCACCCCGCGATCACGCATGTGCGCGAGCGTCGGGCGGATCACCTCAGCGACCCCCGCTGAGCCCAGGACACCGATCTTCACACCGTCGACACGCACGTCACTCGTCACTGAATCAAGCTGTGCCGCAACGAATTCCGAATCGATTGGTAACACCTTCTGCACACCGATCGTGTTCTGCGCAGTCAGTGCCGTGAGAACGCTCATGCCGTACGCACCGAGTGCGCCGAAGGTCTTCAGATCTGCCTGAATTCCCGCACCTCCACTCGGGTCACTTCCGGCGATCGAGACGACAGCTGGTGGACGGACCATGTGCGACACCGTAAGTGACATGGGTTACGGTGGCGACACCCACACGGGAGCCCTCGGCAGAGGGCTGAGATCGAGCTGACGCCGCTCGGACCGTCCGAACCTGCCCGGGTCATTCCGGCGAAGGAAGTGAGGAGATCTCGATGTCCGAGATTCATCCCAAGCACCGCCTGCACCACCTCGTCGACGGCGACATCTGCGTGCCCGTCACCGCGATCAGCCTCGACGAATCCCCCGACGGCACACCGAATCCCGATGTGCATGTCTACCGCACCGCGGGACCCGGCAGCGATCCTGCCGCCGGCCTACCCGCCACTCGTTCCGGCTGGATCCAAAGCCGCGACGATGTCGAGACCTACGAGGGTCGCGAACGCACCCTGCAGGACGACGGACGCTCCGCCGTCCGTCGCGGCAAAGCTTCCGACGAATGGCGCGGTGAGCGACGAAATCCGTTGCGCGCCAAGCCTGGTCGCACCGTCACCCAGATGCACTACGCGCGTCAGGGCAAAGTGACGGCCGAGATGCGCTACGTCGCGCTGCGCGAGAACGTCGACGTCTCAGTCGTTCGCGAGGAGTTGGCGGCGGGTCGCGCGATCATCCCGTCCAACATCAATCATCCGGAGTCGGAGCCGATGATCATCGGCCGCCGGTTCCTCACCAAGGTGAACGCGAACATCGGCAACTCGGCGGTCACCTCCTCCATCGAGGAAGAGGTCTCCAAGCTCAGCTGGGCGACGCGCTGGGGCGCCGACACGGTCATGGACCTCTCGACCGGCGACGACATCCACACCACCCGCGAGTGGATCGTCCGCAACTCCCCCGTGCCGATCGGCACGGTGCCGATCTACCAGGCCCTGGAGAAGGTCGACGGACGCGCCGAGGCCCTCACTTGGGAGATCTTCCGCGACACCGTGATCGAGCAGGCCGAACAGGGGGTCGACTACATGACGATCCACGCCGGGGTGCTCCTGCGGTACGTCCCGCTCACCGCCGAACGCGTCACCGGAATCGTCAGTCGTGGCGGGTCGATCATGGCCGGCTGGTGCCTGGCACACCACGAGGAGTCGTTCCTCTACACCCACTTCGACGAGCTGTGCGAGATCTTCGCCCAGTACGACATCGCATTCAGCCTCGGCGACGGACTGCGTCCCGGATCGGTGGCCGATGCGAACGACGAGGCCCAGTTCTCCGAACTGCGGACCCTGGCCGAACTCACCGAGCGCGCCTGGGCGCACGACGTGCAGGTGATGGTCGAGGGCCCGGGACACGTGCCCCTGCACCTCGTGCCGGAAAACGTTGAACTGCAACAGGAATGGTGCCACGGAGCGCCGTTCTACACGCTCGGTCCGCTGGTCACCGACATCGCGCCGGGATACGACCACATCACCTCCGCGATCGGTGCCGCAGTCATCGCCCAGCACGGCACGGCGATGCTGTGCTATGTCACCCCCAAGGAGCACCTGGGCTTGCCCAACCGAGATGACGTGAAGACCGGGGTCATCACCTACAAGATCGCGGCGCACGCGGCCGATGTCGCCAAGGGACACCCCGGAGCGCGCGTGCGCGACGACGCCTTGTCGAAGGCACGCTTCGAGTTCCGCTGGCACGACCAGTTCGCGCTCTCGCTCGACCCCGACACAGCGATCGCCTTCCATGACGAGACGCTGCCGGCCGAAGGCGCCAAGACGGCGCACTTCTGTTCGATGTGCGGACCGAAGTTCTGCTCGATGCGAATCAGTCAGGACATCCGGGATCAACACAAGTCGGCAATGGATGGGATGCGGGACAAGTCCCGGGAGTTCATCGAGCTCGGCGCCAGCGTCTACGTCGACGCGGCCCAGTGAGCGCAGCGGTCACCGACCGCGAACACACCGACCCCCTCTCCCCGCAGGGCCGCGCCGCCCTGCGGGGCGGAGTGGCCGGCAATTTCGTGGATCAGGTCCACATCTTCCTGCCCCTCGTCGCGCTGGCCCCTGCCCTTCCGGCCATCACCGGCCCGCACGGTGGCACTGCCGGCGCGACGATCGTCGTGATGGCGATGCTGCTGGGACGACCCGTGGGTGGCGTCGTCTTCGGCCGGCTCAGCGACCGGTTCGGACGCACCCGAACCGCGACCGTGGCGATCGGTGGAACCGCCACGTGCACCCTCGGTATCGCGGTGACCCCCACCCATGAGGTCATCGGCGCCGCGGCGATCTGGTGGATCCTGGCGATGCGCTTCCTGGGTGGCGTGTTCGTCGCCGGTGAGTACTCGGCCGCCATCCCGCTGGCGATGGAATGGTCGCGTCCGCGCCTGCGCGGTCTCTACTCAGGGCTGATCATGTCGATGGCACCGTGGGCGCAGGCGACGATCGCCTTCACCACCTGGGCGCTGCTGTCGCTGCTTGATCCCGGCGCCTACGAAACCTGGGGTTGGCGGGTACCCTTCGTCGCCGGCGGCGTTGCCTCGCTGACTCTGCTGCACTTCTACCGACGCCAGGTCGCCGACCGCGCAACAGCGGCCGCAAGCTCACGAATCGGGTTGCGGGACTTGCTCATCGGACAGCACCGCCGCTCGTTCTGGCAACTGTTCGGGCTGATGACCGGCCTGTGGATGATGACCAACCTGGTCGTGATCGCGTTGCCGGACGAGCTGCGTCGCAGCGTCGGCCTGGACACCACGACCGCGGCCTGGATCATGGGCGCGGCCGCCGTCGCGCAGGCGATGGTCATGGCGTGCACCGGTCACCTGTCGACGCTGGTGGGCCGTAGACGGTTCTTCGTCCTGTGGGGTCTGCTGGCGGCGGTGAGTGGACCGCTGGTCTGGCTCGAGCTGGTCGGCACCTCCCAGATCGGGCGCGCGATGGCCCTCGCGTGTCTGTTGCAGGTCATCACGGTCTGCGGCTACGGACCCGTCGGCGCCTATCTCGCCGAAGGCTTTCCGGCAGCCATCAGGTCGACCGGTTACGGCACGGCCTACAGCCTGTCGATCATCGTCCCCGCGCTGCATCCCTTCTGGTTGCCGCAACTGCAGCACGCGATCGGTCATCGGACGGCTGTCGTGGCTCTGCTGGTGCTCGCCGGTCTGCTCGTGGCTTCCTGCGGGCACCTGGGGCCGCGCGACGACGTCCGACAACTCGACCTTCACCCTGCTGCGAAGGAGACCTCCCATGCACACTCCTGATGTTGCATCGATCCTGGACGCAATGAGAGTGAAGGCCCCGTTGGTCCACTGCCTCACCGGAGCCGTATCCGCGCCGTTCGTCGCCGATGGTTTACTCGCCGCCGGTGCCCGTCCACTGATGACCGCCACGATCGGCGAGGCACCCACCCTCGTCCGGGGCGCGGACGCGCTGTTGGTGAACCTCGCTGCTCTGGGCGAGGAGACCGCGGCAGCGATCCTGCCGACGGTCGCAGCTGCCCGTGACGGCGGCCGTCCATGGGTACTCGACCCTGCGGTCGTCGGACCGACTCCGGTGCGAACTCCCCTGGCGCGCAACCTTGTTCGCCACCATCCGGGAGCGATCCGAGGCAACGCGTCCGAAATCCGCGCGTTGGCCGGGGCGGACGGTGGCGCTCGTGGCGCCGACACCACGTGCTCCTCCCGGGCCGTCATCGACGATGCGGCCCGATTGGCACACGACGCAAGGTGTGTCGTGGTCGTGTCCGGCGAGTTGGACGTCATCACCGACGGGCACCGGGTCATCGGATCGACCGGCGGCGACGCACGCCTCACCCAGGTGACCGGAACCGGTTGCCTGCTGAGCGCGCTGGTCACGGCGTTCATCACGGTGGCAACCCCCTCGATGCGGCCCTCACCGCTGTCGCCCTGATGAGCTCCGCCGCCGAGGACGCCGCCCGCAAGAGCGCCGGCCCCGGCAGCTTCAAGGTGGAGCTGCTGGACGCTCTCGACCGGATCGGACCAACTCATCTGGAGGTGAGCACCCGATGGTGCAGCGGCTGAGCACGTCCCTGGATCTGCGGTGCTACCTGGTGACGTCGGGCACCTCGCGTCGCACGGTCGAGATTGCTGCGGACGCCGCAGCAGCAGGAGTAGGCGTCGTGCAGGTGCGGGCAAAACAGGCCACGACCAGGCAACTGCTCGACCTCACCATCGCGGTGGCCGACGCCGTGCACGCAGTTGCGCCGGCGACGAGGGTTCTGGTGGACGACCGCACGGATGTGGCGCACGCCGCCCGCCTGCACGGCGCGCCGGTGCACGGGGTGCACCTCGGTACGGACGATCTGCCCGCCGAAGCGGCCCGGGCCATGCTCGGCGACGAGGCCGTCATCGGACTGACGACCGGCACCGTCGAACTCGCCCGGTGGGCGCAGCAGCAGCAGGAGTGGATCGACTACATCGGTGCCGGACCCTTCCGGCGGACCCCGACCAAGGACTCCGGGCGTGACCCGCTGGGCGTCGAGGGCTATCCGCCGATCGTGGCGGCGACATCGCTGCCGGTCGTTGCGATCGGCGACATCACACCGGCCGATGTGCCGGCCCTCATGAGCGCTGGAGTTGCCGGCGTGGCGCTGGTGCGCTCGATCATGGACGCGGACGACCCGGCCGCCGTGGTGCGCGACGTGCTCAGCGGCTGCCCCACTCCCAGGCGGGTGTACTGAGCAGGCCGAACCCGCGCACCAACGTTTCACCGAAGTCCTTGTAGAGCTCGATGAGCACGCGTTCCTCGACCGGTTCGTCCGGCTCGAACGGCGTCGGATCGAGTTCCTTGAGGAGCAGGTCGCTGTGGGTGACGACGATGACCTGAGTGTGCCGGCTCGTGGCTCGGATCAACCGTCCCAGGGCTGGGATCAGCGAGGGATGCAGAGAGGTTTCGGGCTCGTTGAGCACCATGAGCGAAGGCCGATCGACGCTCGTGAGCGCGGCCGCCCAGAGCAGAAATCGCAAGGTGCCGTCGGACAGTTCGCCGACCCTCATCGGGCGCAGCATCCCGGGTTGCTGCAGCACCAACCGGAAGAATCCGTCGTTGACCTCGACGTCGATGGTGCTGTCGTCGAAGGCGTCGGCGACGGCTCGAGGCAGGTCCTCGAATCCCGCCTCGAGCGTCGTTGCCACGGTTGCCGCGAGGTCGTGGCCGTCGCCGGCCAGCACCCGGGTGCGCGTGCCGACCTGCGGTGCTCGGGCCGGGGCGTCGGCGTCCGAGCGGAAGCCGTCGTAGAAGCGCCAGGTGCGCAGTTGGGCGCGCAGCGCGGCGAGTTCGAAATGCCGACGTGGATCGGCGAACTCGGTGAGCATCGAGCGGTAGGTCGGCAGTTCACCGACCTCGGCCCACACCCGTCCGTCGCGCTGCTCGACCGTGTGCCAGCGACGCCGGACGACCGTCGTCGCCGGACGCATGACCGGCCCGGAGAACACGGCCTCACGCTTGATCTCCGGGTCGCGATCGAAGAATGATCCTGACTGTTGCGGAATGCCGAGATCGACGAGGTAACCGTAATCGTCTGTGGCGCAACCGAGTTGCAGACTGACTCGCTTGCCGTTGCGCATCAGACCCTCGACCGGTGCACCCCGGCGCGCGGCGGTGAGGGTGGCCGGGCCGGCCCACAGCGCCGACTGCAGACCCCCTTCCCGGGCAAGTGAGCCCACCACATCACCCGTGCCGCAGTCGGCCAGCAGACGCAGGGCGCGATACAGCGAACTCTTACCGGAGCCGTTACCGCCGGTGACGACGGTCAGCCGCGACAGCGGTAGGGCGATGTCACGCAGCGAGCGATAGCCGGCGACCGCGACGGTGGAGATCATGTCGGCAGGCTATTGGCCGATACCGACATTCTGGCTCAGCCCCTGGGGCAGCCGCCCCAAGAATCCCAGCGTTGCGTGCGTGGAACAACCTCCGAGCGGGGCTCGATCACGCAGGATGGACGACGTGAACCCGCACGAAGTCGAAACGCTCCTCGCGCTCGACAGGCTGCTCGAGCAACCTGTCGGACACTTCCACCACGCCCGCTTGCAAGGTCTCGACCTGACCACGCGCGAGTCAGATCTGCTGCGCCGCAACGACTTCGAGGGCGTCGTCGTACTCGGTGGGGTGATCGGTCCGAAACTGGAAGAGCATCTGCGCAGGCACGGCGCTGTCATCTTCCACGACGATCCGTCGCTGCCGGTCTCGTCCTTCCGGCCTGCGCTGTACGACTACACCGAGTTGTACGAGGGCCTGCTTGCCCGCGGTTACGAGAACACACCGGATGCTCGCGCCTACCACTGGAGCCGCGACGCCCGCTCCGCTCACGACGCGTACGCCACGCTGCAACGCGCCATGCACGACGACGGCATCACCGACGCGTTGCAGGAGTGGGTGCACGGACGTCGCGTGGTCGGCGTGATGGGTGGGCACGCGCTGCGCCGTGGGACTCCTGAGTTCGAGGATGCCGCGCGACTCGGGGCTCGGCTCGCGGACGCCGGGGTCACGGTGGTGACCGGCGGCGGACCCGGAGCCATGGAGGCCGCGAATCTCGGTGCGCTGCTTGGTGATTCGAAAGAACTGCAACAAGCGCTGATCGACCTCGCTGACGAACCGGACTTCGCACAAAGTATCGACGGGTGGGCGTCGACAGCGTGGAAGGTGCGCGAGCGTCACGTGCCGACCGACACCCACCGCTCGCTCGGCGTCCCGACGTGGTTCTACGGGCACGAGCCGCCGAACCTGTTCGGCTCGGCGATCGCGAAGTACTTCAGCAACGCGTTGCGCGAGGACATCCTCCTCGCGATCTGCAACGCCGGCATCGTCGTGCTCGCGGGAGCAGCGGGCACCGTTCAGGAGATCTTCCAGGTGACGACGCGGCTCTACTACGGCACCGAGCCCGGCCCACCCCTCGTCCTGGTCGGCCGCGAGCAGTGGACCCGGACCATCCCGGTCTGGCCCGCCCTCCAGGCACTGGGCGCGAAGTCGCCCCTGGGCGACTCACTCCACCTCGTCGACACCATCGACGAAGCGCAGGCGATCATGCTGGATCAGGCCAGGAGTCCCCGGACGTAGGCGGCCTGGCCCGCGTGCTGAGCAGCATCGTCGATGATGCTGACCAGGCGGGACGCACGGGTCACCGGCGGGTCCCAGTCTTCGTCGACGACGTCGTCCCAGCTCGACTCGTCCAGGTCACGCAGGTAAGCGCACGTCGTCTCGACGGCCGCATCCAGGTAGCCGGTCAGCAGTGCCGGGTCGTCGACCCGCACCTTCGCGGCGTCGGCCGCAGTGTGCCCGTACCCCATCGACTCGTCCGGCAGATCGAGACCGAACCGCTGCGCCCAACCGTCGCGGGTCCAGACCTGTTCGGCGCCGGCGAGGTCGGCGATCTGAACATCCTGCTGACGGGCCAGGTGCCAGATCAGCCAGGTGATCGAGTTCGCTTCGTCCGTGGGACGACGGTTGAGCGACGCGGCGTCGAGTTCGTCCACGAGACCGTGTGCGACCTCCTGGCTGCGTCCGATGCCGTCGATGAGCAGATCCTGGGGCAACATGACGCCCACGCTAGCGGCATCCGTGCCCGTCCGTGCCCGTCCGTGCCCGTCTGTGCCCGTCTGTGCCCGTCCGTACGGCTCAGGCGGTCGAGGCCGCCAGCTGTCCGCAGGCTCCGTCGATGTCGGAGCCGCGGGTGTCGCGCACCGTGGTCGGGATACCGTGCGCACGCAGTCGCTCGACGAACTGCTGCTCGACCCCCTTGCGGGATGCCGTCCACTTCGAACCGGGCGTGGGGTTGAGCGGGATGGGGTTGACGTGCACCCAACCCTTGCCGCGGGCGTTCAGCTTTTCTCCCAGCAGGTCGGCCCGCCAGGCGTGATCATTGATGTCCTTGATCAGCGCGTACTCGATCGAGACCCGCCGACCGGTGGTCTGGTAGTAGCGGTACGCGGCGTCGAGCGCCTCGTCCACCGACCAGCGCGTGTTGATCGGGACGAGTTCGTTGCGCAGTTCGTCGTCAGGGGCATGCAGACTCAGCGCCAGGGTGACCGGGATGCCTTCGGCCGCCAGTTTGTCGATGGCGGGCACCAGGCCGACCGTCGACATCGTCAGGCCGCGCGCACTCATGCCGAGACCGGACGGCGGCGCCTCGGTGAGGCGGCGGATCGCGTTCACCGCCTGCCGGTAGTTGGCCAGCGCCTCCCCCATACCCATGAAGACGACGTTGGAAACGCGCAACGGGGCTTCGCGGTCCTCGCTGTTGCCGCCGGCAAGCTGTCCGCTGCGCAGGTAGCGCGCACCGGCGACGACCTGCTCCACGATCTCGGCGATGGTGAGGTTGCGGGTGAGCCCCTCCTGGCCGGTGGCGCAGAACGGGCAGTTCATGCCACAGCCGGCTTGGCTGGAGATGCACATCGTGACGCGACCCGGGTAGCGCATGATGACCGACTCGACGAGTGCTCCGTCGAAGAGCCGGAAGACCTGCTTGATCGTGCGGCCGTTGTCCGCTTCGAGCGAACGCACCGGCGTGAGCAGCTGCGGGAGCATCGCCGACACGAGCTCGTCGCGCCCGCCCTTGGGCAGGTCGGTCATCTGCTCCGGGTCGGTGACCAGGTGCTCGAAGTAGTGCGTCGAGAGCTGCTTGGCACGAAAACCCTTATGCCCCAATGCTTCGACCGCTTGTTTGCGGCCGGCCTCGTCGAGATCGGCCAGGTGCACCGGCGGCTTGCCGCGCCGGGGCGCGGTAAAGGTGAGTTGCCCCGGTACCGGCTTGCGGGTCGAGGGGGTGGGCAGATCAGTTGACATGTTTCAGTTCACCGCTACGAAGGGAGTGAGGATGGCCCAGGTGACGGGTGCTGCGATCACCAGGGAGTCGAGACGGTCCATCAGACCGCCGTGACCGGGGATGAGATTGCTCATGTCCTTGATGCCGAGGTCTCGCTTGATCATCGACTCGCACAGGTCGCCTATGGTGGCGGCGACCACCAGGCAACAACCCATCAGCGCGCCGATCCACCAACGTCCATCGAGCAGGAAGTGGACGGCGAGCGAACCGGCCAGGACGCAGGACGCGAACGATCCTGCGAACCCTTCCCAGGACTTCTTGGGAGACACCGTCGGTGCCATCGGGTGCTTGCCGAACACCACCCCGACCGCGTACCCACCGATGTCGGAACAGACAGTGGTCAGGATGAACACGACAATGCGTTGCGGTCCGTCGGCCGGGTGGACGAGCAGGATCGCGAACGAGATGAGAGTCGGTACGTACAAGGTGGTTAAGATGCCGCCCGCGACATCGGCGGCGCTGTCACGCACCCGCCCGATCGAGCGCCAGACCAGAATCCCGACGAAGGTCAGCGCCACTGCGGCTGCGAGAGCCTGCGGACCGAACGCGTACGCGACCGGCGGGATGATCGCCGCGCCGGCAAGCGTCGGGACCGCCGGCGGGTGGATGTTGCCGTGCGCCATTGCGCGCAGCAGTTCCCAGGTGCCGACGACCGCCGCGGCGGTCGCCAGAACGACGAAGGCTTCCTTGCGAACGAACAACGACACCAGAACGAGCGCCGCCAGGCCGAGCCCCACACCGATCGCGGCGTAGAGATTGCGTCCGGCCTTCGGGGTCGGGTTGTGAGCCACCGTGGCGCCCCGGCCGGCACGCGCCGAGCGACGGGTGACCGACGTCGCCGCAGCCTGGTCGGGCTGCGGCGGACGCTTCGGTGCGGTGTGGCTCATGAGCGGACGCGGAGGTCGATCAGACCTCCAGCAGTTCGGCTTCCTTGCGCTTCAGCAGATCGTCGATGACGTCGACGTGCTTCTTGGTCAGTGCTTCGAGGTCCTTCTCGCCGCGGCTGCCCTCGTCCTCACCGATGTCGCCGTCCTTGACCAGACGATCCATCTCCTCCTTGGCCTTGCGGCGGACGCTGCGCACCGAGACGCGCGCGTGCTCGGCCTTGTCGCGCGCGATCTTGATGTAATCGCGGCGGCGTTCCTCGGTCAGCTGCGGCAGGACGATGCGGATGACGTTTCCGTCATTGCTGGGGTTGACGCCGAGGTCGGACTCGCGCAGAGCCTTCTCGATCGCGGCCATTGAGCCCTTGTCGAAGGGCTGGACGAGGATGGTGCGGGCCTCGGGTGTCTGGAACGACGCCAGCTGCTGCAGCGGGGTCGGCGCACCGTAGTAGTCGACGGTGAGCTTGTTGAACATCGCGGCGTTCGCCCGGCCGGTGCGGATGGCGGAAAAGTCCTCCTTGGCCACCTCGACGGCCTTGTCCATCTTCTCCTCGGCCTCGAACAGGCTCTCTTCGATACTGCCGTCCATCGCGCGCGTGCTCCTTCGTACGGAAAGTCGTTCTGACAATGCTCAGATGTGGTCCGGTCAGGCCGGAACCACCAACGTCCCGATCCTCTCACCTTGCAGGGCTCGGGTGATGTTGCCCTCGCCCTCCATCCCGAAGACGACCATCGGCAACTTGTTCTCGGCACCGAGCGCGAACGCGGTCTGGTCGATGACCCGCAACTCGCGCTCCATCGCCTCCTGGTAGGTGACCTCGTCGATGAGGGTGGCGCTCGGGTCCTTCTTCGGGTCGGCGGTCATGACGCCCTCGACGCCGTTCTTGGCGATCAGGACGGCGTCGCAGCGGCTCTCCAGGGCGCGCTGGACCGCGACCGTGTCGGTCGAGAAGAACGGCATGCCCATTCCGGCGCCGAAGATGACCAGGCGGCCCTTCTCCATGTGGCGGATCGCGCGACGCGGGATGTACGACTCGGCGACCTGACCCATGGTGATGGCGGTCTGGACGCGGGTCTCGATGCCTTCCTTCTCCAGGAAGTCCTGCAGGGCAAGGCAATTCATCACGATGCCGAGCATGCCCATGTAGTCGGCACGTACCCGGTCCATGCCGCGCTGCTGCAGTTCGGCGCCACGGAAGAAGTTGCCTCCTCCGATGACGACGGCGATCTGGACGCCGGCGCGGTTGGCCTGCGCCATCTGAGCGGCAATGCCCTTGACGACGTCCGGGTCGAGGCCGATGCTCCCGCCTCCGAATACTTCACCGGAGAGCTTCAACAGCACTCGGTTGTAGGTCCGGCTGATGGCGGGTTCGGTCATGCGTGCCTCCGAGTTCGTGACTGGGCGTCGGTGAGTTCCCCCGGAGGAGATCCTGCGACCGTCCCTGACGATGCGGTCGACAAATACTTCCACATTCGCAGCGCTGCTCAGTCCACGGTTGCCTTCCGCGCGGACGGCTGGCACTCTGTACCAGCCGTCCCTTAGTCACAAGAGCCACTTTGGTCAACGACTGTCACGGCGTGTCGCACGATTCACATCCAGGACCCCGTCCCCCGAAGCCACCGGAGCCCCCGCCGATGACTGTCCTCTTCCCTCGCCGCGCCGGCTTGTCAACATTCCTGGCCGCCGCCCTCCTGCTCCCCTTCGCCGCATCCGCAGCTGCCACGGACGACAAGGTCGGCGCCTACTCGCCGACGACCGGCCTGCGGAGCCCCGGAATCTCCAAGGCCGCCTGCAGCACCTACCCGTCGGGTCGTGACATCAACGTGACTCGCAAGATGTACGAGATCGGGCAGAACCGGAAGATCTCCGCGAAGGTGATGCTCGCGATGTTCGAGGCGGGCTGGGTCGAGTCCTGGCTCAACAACCTCAACTGCGGTGACCGCGATTCCATCGGCATCTTCCAGATGCGTCCGAGCATGGGGTGGGGCACCTACGAGCAACTGCGCGACGTGACGTACCAGGTGAACAAGTTCATCAATGTCGCACTCCCCCTCGAGAGCCGGTACGCCACCGCGGGTCAGCTGGCGCAAGCCGTCGAACGTTCCGGGTATCCCTACCGGTACGACCAGGCGCAGGCCACCGCGCAGAAGTACATCAACGAGGCAGCACGCCCGTACGGCACCATCCTGACGTTGTGGACCAAGCTCGGTGGGGTCAATGGGTCCCTCGGCGGTCCCCTGGCCGCAGAGACCGATTACGCATCCGGTGTTCGGTACGTGCCGTTCTCCAACGGGATCGCCGTGAAGTACAGCCGCGGCACGTTCTCCGTCTGGGGTGACAACTACCGCTACTGGGCTGCCGGGGGCGGCTTGGCAACCTACGGCCTGCCCACAATGTTGCCGAAGCGGGCCGCGGTGTCCCCCACCGGAACCAGTGGCTTGACTCAGGGCTTCCAGCGGGGATGGATCTACTGGTCGTCCAAGACCAGGTCCCACGCCGTGATGCCGGCGATGCAGTCGACGTTCGTGAAGTACGGGGCCGAGGCCGCCGTCGGGTTCCCCGTCGGTGCGACAGTGACGAACTCCACGGGCACCACCCAGACCTTCGAGAAGGCCATCCTGAAGATCAGCCCGACCCGCGTCACCACCAAGGTCGCCCGCTGACCTCGGCCACGGTTCCGCACGAACAGCGGTGGCGGGTCCGACCGCGGACGGCGTCAGTAGCCGCTGACCGTCCGTAACGCCGCGATCAGAGCTGCCGCGCACCGGTCGTAATCGAGCTCGTCCACGTGCAACCCGCCGCCGAGGCGGATGTAGCCGCGGCCGGCGAAGTACACCGGCGGGCACTCCACACCCGAATCGCTCATCGCTCGGTACACCGCGGCGGCGTCCTCGGCGTCGCCGATCAAGCCGTCCGGCAACGGCACCAGCCGCATCGTGGGTGCGGTCCGTGCCGGCCACCCGTGGTCGTAGGCGGGCATGTCACCCGGGAATGCCATCGCAAGTTGCCGATGAACGATCTCCGAACCTGTTCGGAGCAGATCGGTGGACCGTGCGGCGATCTCGAACCCGCCGTGTTCCCGCCAGAACGCCAACCCGTCGAGGATCGCGAGCATCGGCGTGAAGTCGACCGTGCCCGGGAAGTCGTGCGACGCGGGAAATCCGCGTGCGCTGGTCCATGAGGTGACCGCGGGACGGATGGCGTCGCGATACTCGGGGGCCACCCACAGCGCACCGGTACCCCGCGGCGTGTAGCACCACTTATGCAGGTTCGTCGCCCAGAACGCTGCTCCCAGGCCGGCCACGTCGACGTCGAGCGTGCCCGCCGCGTGAGCGGCATCGACGTACACCGGAACGGGCGCGACGGCGTCCACCACGGCCTTCACCGGGAGCATCAGGGCCGTGGGTGAGGTGATCTGGTCGATGACCACCAGCTTGGTGCGTTCGGTGACCTGAGCCCGGAAGGCCTCGACGATCTCGTCGTCCGTCGCATCGATGGCGAAGCCGGCGATCCGCCCCTGGGCGCCGCGCACCGCAGCAGCGGTCGCCACCGTCGGGTACCCGTGGTCGGAGACGACGACCTCGTCCCCTTCCCCCAGGCCGATCGCATCGAGGATCACCCCGACGCCCTCGGACACGTTGCGCACCAGCGCGGTCGAGCCGTCACCGACACCGAGAAAACGTTCCACCTCTGCGCGCACCCGCGCGAGTTCGTCGTGGCACTCCTGCCGGAAGAACCGCACCGGGTTCGCCTCGACCCGGTCGCTCCATCGTCGCTGCGCTTCCCGCACCGAGCGGGGAACCATCCCGAACGCCCCCGAATTCATGTGCAGCACAGTCGGATCGGCGTCGAACATGTCCATCACGTCATCGCGCATGCGGATCATTCTGGTGCATTGCATGACGAAGGGGCCGGACACCACATGCGGTGCCCGGCCCCTTCGGGGTGAAGCTGTGCGATCAGACGCCGACCTTGAAGCGAGCGAAACCGGTGATCTGCAGACCGGCCTCCTCCGCGACCTTTCCGACGGTCTTCTTGGCGTCCTTGGCGAACGCCTGCTCCAGCAGGACGTTCTCTTTGAAGAAGCCGTTGACGCGGCCCTCGATGATCTTCGGCAGCGCGGCTTCCGGCTTGCCCTCTTCGCGGGCGGTCGCCTCGGCGACACGACGCTCGTTGGCGACGGTGTCGGCGTCGACGTCCTCACGGGACAGGACGGTCGGGCTGAACGCTGCGATGTGCATCGCGATGTCGCGAGCGGTCTGTGCGTCGTCACCCTTGACCGCCAGGACGACACCGATCTGCGCGGGCAGGTCGGGGCTCGTCTTGTGCAGGTAGGAGACGACGGTGTCGCCCTCCACGCTCGCGACGCGCTTGATCTCGATCTTCTCGCCGATGGTGGCGTTCGCCTCGTCGAGGATCGACTGCACGGTCTGACCGTCCAGTTCGCTGCTGAGCAGCTCCTCGGCGTTCTTGGCGTTGACGGCGACAGCCTGCTTCAGCACGCGGTCGGCGAGGGCACCGAACTTCTCGCCCTTGGCGACGAAGTCGGTCTCGCACAGCACCTCGACGAGGTTGCCGACCGATCGTTCGGCGGAGGCGGCGACGAGGCCGTTCTCCGTCGTGCGGCCCTCACGCTTGGTGACACCCTTCAGGCCCTTGACCCGAAGGATCTCGGTGGCCTTGGCCTGGTCGCCGTCGGCCTCGTCGAGTGCCTTCTTGACGTCGAGCATGCCGGCGCCGGTCGACTCACGCAGCGCCTTGATGTCGGCCGCGGTGTAGTTCGCCATGTGTTTGTTCGCTCCTTCGCGAATTGAAGTTGAACGAGGGTTGTGTCAGGCCTGGGCGTCGGTGGACGCGGGCGCCTCGACCTCGACCGCACCGGCAGCGTCGGCCGGAGCGGCAGCTGCCTCGGTGGCCTCCGCGAGCGCCTTGGCCTCGTCCTTGTCCGTGGTGTCGTCGGAGGCGAGCAGCTCGCGCTCCCACTCGGCCATCGGCTCGGACGCAGCACCCTCGGTCGCGCCGCTCTGGCCCGAACGGGAAATGAGTCCCCCGGCGACGGCGTCGGCGACCACGCGGGTCAGCAGGGTGACCGCGCGGATGGCGTCGTCGTTACCCGGGATCTTGTAGTCGACCTCGTCCGGGTCGCAGTTGGTGTCGAGGATCGCGATGACTGGGATGTTCAGCTTGCGCGCCTCGGTGACCGCGAGGTGCTCCTTCTTGGTGTCGACGACCCAGACGGCCGAGGGCACCTTGTTCATGTCGCGGATACCGCCGAGGGTGCGCTCCAGCTTGTCCTTCTCGCGCTTGAGGACCAGGAGTTCCTTCTTGGTGCGTCCCGAACCGGCGACGTCGTCGAAGTCGATCTCCTCGAGCTCCTTGAGGCGAGCAAGGCGCTTGTGCACGGTGTTGAAGTTGGTGAGCATTCCACCGAGCCAGCGGTAGTTCACGTACGGCATGCCGACGCGGGTCGCCTGCTCGGCGATCGACTCCTGCGCCTGCTTCTTGGTGCCGACGAACAGGATCGTGCCACCGTGGGCGACGGTCTGCTTGATGAACTCGAACGCGTCGTTCAGGTAGGTGAGCGACTGCTGCAGGTCGATGATGTAGATGCCATTGCGCTCGGTCATGATGAAGCGCTTCATCTTCGGGTTCCAGCGGCGGGTCTGGTGTCCGAAGTGGACGCCGCTCTCGAGGAGCTGGCGCATGGTGACGACGGCCATGCCGAAGTCCTTTCGTAGAGGTTTCCAGTTGTTCTTCACCACGGACGGGTGCCTGCGGTGAACCTGGTGCTCGGACGCCTCCCACCCGCCGCGGAAGCGACGGGACCGAACGGATGCGCCCGGCCGGAGCCGGATCGAGCACGCGAATTCGACCCGACAGTTCGGGCCGTACTTCCAGTGTAGGGGCACCGCCCACGAACCGCCGAATCGCGCGGCCCCCGTAAGGTGCCGAAGGTGAGCAACCCACTCGTGCACCGCATGCAGGACTTCGGCGAGACCATCTTCGCCGAGATGACCCAACGGGCCCTGGCGGCCGACGCCGTGAACCTCGGGCAGGGGTTTCCGGACGCCGACGGGCCGAGCGCCGTGCTCGAAGCCGCCGTCGACGCCATCCGTGCGGGCCGGAATCAGTACCCACCCTCGATCGGATTTCCCGACCTGCGTGAGGCAGTCAGCGAACATCAACGGCGCTTTCGCGGGGTCGAGGTCGACCCGGCGACCCAGGTCATGGTGACGGCCGGCGCCACTGAGGCGATCGCGACCACCATCCTGGCCCTGTGCGAGCAGGGAGACGAGGTCGTCACCTTCGAGCCGTACTACGACTCCTACGCGGCGTCGATCGCACTCGCCGGGGCGGTTCGGCGCACCAGCGTCCTGCGGTTCCCCGACTTCACGGTCGACGAGGCCTCGCTGCGCGCCGCGTTCAGCGAACGCACCCGGCTGGTGCTGCTCAACACCCCGCACAATCCGACCGGCAAGGTGTTCAGCCGGACCGAGATGGACCTCATCGCCGAACTCGCCCGTGAGCACGACGCAGTGGTCGTGACCGACGAGGTGTACGAGCACCTGGTCTACGACGCAGAGCACATCGCAATGGCGTCGCTGCCGGGGATGGCCGACCGCACGCTGACGATTTCCTCGGCCGGCAAGACGTTCGCGACGACCGGGTGGAAGATCGGTTGGATCACCGGTCCTGCCGAACTGATCACGGCGGTGCGGACCGTCAAGCAATTCGTGACTTTCTCCGGCGGCGCACCTTTCCAGCCCGCGATCGCCACCGGCCTGCGACTGCCCGACACCTTCTTCGCCGGGCTGCGTGACGACATGCGGGCGCGGCGCGACCTGCTCGCCGACGGCCTGGCCGACCTCGGCCTGCCGGTGTCGGTGCCGCAGGGCGGCTACTTCGTGGTGGCCGACGCCGCCGCGTGGGGCCCCGACGGTCTCGCCGTCTGTCGGGCACTGCCTGAACAGGCAGGCGTCGCGGCCGTGCCGGTGTCGGCTTTCCTCGATGACAAGACATCCGGAGCGACCCTGGTGCGCTTCGCCTTCTGCAAGCGTCCGGAGGTCATCAAGGAGGGTGTGGCGCGCCTGCACAAGGCGTTCTCCACAGCCTGAGGCTCCGCCGCGATCCGTCCCCGAAACTGCCGGACGGTGTCGTCTGATCTGCCCGTGGCACGCACCGTGTCGTGGATGAAGACCTTTCTCGCACTCGTCTGGCTCTCGGCAACCCTCGGGGCGACCGCGCCGGCGCAGGCGCCGACCTCACCCGCGTCATCCGTGCCGGTGCTCGCCGCGTCCGCCGGCGGGGTGGCGGTGGCCCGGTCGGGGTCCGGCACGGTTGGCACAACCCCGAACGGAGTGGCCCCGACCGGTGACTACCGGTGGCCGTTGGCGCCCACTCCACCGGTGATCAGACCCTTCGAGCAGCCGCCGCAGCCGTGGGCCGCCGGACATCGCGGGGTCGACCTGCTCGGCAGCACCGGTGCGGCAGTGCTGGCGGCCGGCGCGGGCACGGTGACCCACTCCGGGGTGATCGCCGGCCGCGGCACGGTGACGGTCACCCACCGCGACGGACGCCGCACCACCTACGAACCGCTCGACGACCGCAGCGCGGTAGGCACCTCGGTGGCCGGCGGCGATCGCATCGGCACGCTCGCCGCCGGTGGGTCGCACTGCGCCCCGCGCAGTTGCCTGCACTGGGGCCTGCTGGTCGGGCCGCGCGACTACCGCGACCCGCTCACCCTGCTCGGATCGACCCGGGTGCGGCTGCTGCCGGTGCCGTGAGCAGGGTGGTCGCTACGCCTTCGCGGCTGCGGACGGCCACTGGTTCGGGGTGCAGCCGTCAAGACGGCCGGGGCGGCGCTGAAGTACTCGACCCCTTTTGACTCAGCGGCAGTAGTTGAGCACCGCGATGACCAGTTTGGCGAGCAGCTCGCGTGCACGAACCGCACGAGTCGACCCGCTGATTGTCGACGGTGCCGGGTGAGGCGGAGGTGACGACGACGTCGGGCTTCGTACTGGCCTTCACCGGCACCCGGGTCGAGGTGCCTGCCGTGCGGCGACATCGAGCCGGCGTGCACTCCGATGCCTAGGCCGAGCTATTCGACCGCTTAGAGGCCGCGGTCAAAGCTGGCCTTCGCGAAGTCGACCTGCTGACTCTTGAGCAGCTGCTGGACTCGGCGCTCAATCGGCCTGACAGGCTCGTTGATCGGATGGCTCTTCCACAGACCGTCGGAGCGATTCACTAGGGTTTACCTCCTTAGCTGTGACGCACGCCCACCGAGGGCGAGAGACCCGTGGGAGCAGGTGCCGATGACACGAATCTTCGACAACATCGAGGACGACGACCGTCTTGGCCCTCACCTCATCAAGACCTTCGAAAGCTCTGACCGTCTGGACGCAGCCGTCGGCTACTTCAACCTACGCGGCTGGTCGACCTTCGCCGACTCGATCGATGCCAAGCCAACCTCTGACGCCCCGGTCATGCGGGTTCTCGTCGGCATGGCGGTCGGCGGCCAAGACGAGGACGAGCTCCTCCAGACCCTGCAGGCTGAACTTGAAGGGACGGACATCGCCGACGTCATAGACGGCGAGATCGCCCGCGCACGCAAAACACTCGCGGTGATGAAGTTCCGCACCCAACTCATGCGCGGTTTGCCGACGTCGCGCGACCAGGCAACACTTCGACGCCTTCGTGGCCACCTAGCTGAGGAGCGAGTGGCTATCAAGCTTTTCACACGCCGGCCGCTGCACGGCAAGACCTATCTTGCCTTCAAGGAGGACCCGAACCACCCGATCACCGGGTTCGTCGGGTCGAGCAACCTCACCATGGCTGGTCTCGAGCACAACTACGAGCTCAATGTCGACGTGCTCGATTTCAACGCGGCGGCGAAGCTCGCTCAGTGGTTCGAGGACCGCTGGGACGATCGCTTCTCCATCGACATCACCGAAGACCTCATCGCCCTTATTGACGAGTCGTGGGCGGCCGAGACCCCGCCCACGCCCTACGAGGTCTATCTCAAGGTCTGCTATCACCTCTCACGCGATGTCCGCGAAGGCCAGTTGGAGTACAGCCTCCCTCCGGACATGCGGAACCAACTCCTCGACTACCAGGTGAATGCCGTGCAGACGCTCTCACGTCGGGTCTATCAGCGCGGCGGCACGATGCTCGGCGATGTCGTCGGTCTCGGTAAGACCCTGACTGCTGTCGCCACGGCGCTCGTTCTGCGTGAGCAGTACGGCTACTCGACGCTCGTCCTCTGCCCGAAGAACCTCACCCGGATGTGGAAGGAGCACCTCGATGCTTACGACGTGCCGGGCGAGGTTGTCTCCTACTCGACTGCGCACCGTGACCTGCCGGACCTGCGTCGCTATCAACTCGTCATCCTCGACGAGTCCCATAACCTGCGCTCGGACAAGCGCCGAGACTACAAGGCAATCAAGGAGTACATCGAGCGCAACGAGTCCAAGGTGCTGCTCCTCACGGCGACGCCCTACAACGTGCGTTTCACCGACGTTGCGAACCAGTTGAGCATGTACATCGGCGAGGACGACGACCTTGGGCTGGAGCCTCGTGAGGCGCTACGGGGCAACCCCCGTATTCGCGATCTGGTGGACGGGCGAACGAACACGATGCAGGCCTTCCGACGCTCCGAGGAGGCTGAGGACTGGAAGAACCTTATGTCCGAGCATCTCGTCCGGCGCACGCGCTCGTTCGTCAAGGCGAACTACGGCAAGACCGACCCAGTGAACGGCCGTGAATACCTTGCCTTCCCAGATGGCGGCCGCTTCTACTTCCCGATTCGCCTACCTATGCCGATCGATCACGACTTCGGCCCCAAAGACCCTGCAGCCCTGATCTCCAGCGACGACGCACTCGATGCCATCAACGCGCTCAAACTCCCGCGCTACGCGCTTATCGACTATGTCGACAAGAAGGTCAAGCTCACGCCCGCCGAGGAAGAACTAGTCAAGGACTGGGAGCGTGCCAGGAGTCGGCTTATCGGCATCACCCGCACTCACTTCTACAAGCGCCTCTCGTCCTGCGGCTACGCCTACGACATCTCACTGAAACGACATCTGGCGCGTAACGAGATGTGGATTCATGCTTTCGACAACGGCATCGATGTGCCTACGGGCACGGTCATCGATGAGATGTTCTCCGACGGTGAGCCCGACCCGGACGCGAGTGACGAGAACTACGACGCACTCAAGGGCCGCAAGCCGGAGAGTGTGACTTGGGTGCGCCACGACCTCTTTACGGACGACATGGTCCAGCATCTGCGAAACGACTCCGACATCATCCGTCGCCTGATCGCGTTATACAGCGCCTGGGAGGCCAAGAACGACTCCAAACTGGCCGCTCTCATCGACCTGCTGACGAAGACGCATAAGGACGACAAGGTCCTCATCTTCACCGAGTACAAGGACACGGCCGAGTACGTCGAGCGTTCACTCAGGGAGGCCGGAGTGTCCAGCGTCGCTTTGGTCAGTGGAAATACGGACAACCCCACCAACATCGTGCGTCGGTTCTCGCCGGTGTCGAACGCGAAGCCACACGAGGACCCGAAACCAATCTCGAAGAACGACGAAGTCCGCGTCCTTGTTGCTACAGACGTGCTGTCGGAGGGCCAGAACCTCCAGGACTCCCACATTGTCGTCAACTACGACCTCCCGTGGGCGATCATCCGGCTCATCCAGCGCGCGGGACGCGTAGACCGCGTGGGTCAGCAAGCCGAAGAAATCCTGCTGTACACCTTCTTCCACAAGGACGTGGAAAACGTAATTAACCTTCGTCAGCGCATCGCCGGACGACTGGCCAACAATGCCCAGGCGTTTGGCTCCGATGAGAAGTTCTTCGGCTCACCGGAGGAGACACAGGAGTTGCACAATCTCTACGACGGCAAGCTTGTCGAAGGTGAGTCCGAAAGCGAGGTCGATGCCTCATCACTAGCCTACGAGGTGTGGGCAAACGCCGAGGAAGAGACCCCGGACCTCACCCGCAAGGTCCAAAGCATGCCCGACCTCGTCTACTCCACCCGCCCAGCGCTTCCGCGAGGCGATGCCGATGGGGTGGCGTGTTACGTGCGCACTGAGAACGGCTACGACGGTTTCGGCCTCGCCGAGCCAGGTGAGGAGCTCCGCCTCCTAACCGGTCATCAGGCCCTGAACGTGTTCTCTGCCGAGTCGAGCACCCCGACGCTGCCCATTCGCGCCGACCACTTCAACCTCACCGCCGACCTTGTGCGAGGTCCCCTGGCGCAGGCATCAACCATCGAGGGCCGGCTGCGTGGTGTGCGTCTGCAAGTCTGGAACCGGCTCAGTCAGAAGCTCGACACTCCACCCGAGGTCACCGAGGCACTTGAAGCTCTGTATGCACGACCATTGCAGACCATGGCTGAGAGGAGACTGCGCTCCGCACTCAAGACTCGACCCAGCGACGAGGACCTCGGCGACCTGCTCGCCCTCCTGCACCGCGACGAGAACCTGGTGGTTCCCGACGCCGCCGGGGCTGACCCCATCCGAATCGTCTGCACGATGGGGGTTAGCAAGGCATGAGCAAGCTCATCGACCTCGTGAACGCCGGCAAGTGGCGCGAACTTTTCATCGAAGAGCTCGGTTGGACGCGACCGAGCCTCAACCCCGTCACGATCGGCCTCCCCGGGCCCGACGACGAGTACGACGTCGTCTGCACCGAGATCGCTCAATACAAAGGCGTCCGGATCTGGCTGTGCAACGACATCCTCGACGCACGAACCCAGCGGTACGTCGACAAGGAGATTACGAAGCACTCCACTGAACGCCTCGTCATCTTTGCTGGTGACTTCGAGCAAGAGTGGCGGTGGCCGCAGTCCAGCGACGATCAGGGCCGTGGCAAGACCAGACTTGTCTCCCACCGACACATCATCGGTCGCGAGAACGAGGCCCTTGAGCAGCGCCTCGCCATGATCGAGATCAAGGTCACCGAGAGCCCAAGCATCATCGAGGTGCTCCGGCGCCTTCGTGCGGCGTTCGATGCCGACCGCATCACCAAGGCCTTCTACGACAAGTTTTCCAGGCGGCACGAGGCACTGGTCAAGGCGATCGACGGGCTGCCCGACTACGAGCAAGAGCGGACGGACGAGGACAAGAAGACCAAGAACCAAGAACGTAAGTGGTACAGCTCCCTGTTGCTGAATCGGCTCATGTTCATCTACTTCTTGCAGCGCAAGGGTTTCATGGACAACGACCGCGACTACTTGCGCAACCGCCTCAACCAGGTGAAGGCCCTCAGCGGGAACGACAAGTTCTTCGAGTTCTACGCAGATTTCCTCATCCCCATGTTCCATGACGGCCTTGGCGAGCCCGGCCTGGCCATCAAGGACCCGACTATCAAGAAGATCGTGGGTGACATCCCGTACATCAACGGCGGCATCTTCGCAGTGCACGAATTGGAGCTGACCTACAACGAAATCCACATCGAAGATCAGATCTTTCAGGAGATTTTCGATCTCTTCGACGGCTACCAATGGCACCTCGACGACCGCCCTTTGGGGAACCCGAACGAGATCAATCCTGACGTCCTCGGCCACATCTTCGAGCAGTTCATCAACCAGAAGCAGATGGGCGCGTACTACACGAAGGAGGACGTGACCCATTTCATGACCTCCTCGACCCTGCTGCCCGTCTTCTTGGAGCGAGTCGAGAAACTGACTGGAGTGAATCCGTGGGCCTACGTCGCAGCAGAGCCAGCGCGCTACGTGTGGGAATCGGTCAGTTACGGTGTGGACACTCCGTACCCAGAGGACATCACCGCCCAGTCCGCGTCGTTCCCGCGTCCCGCATGGAATGAGAAGGCGTCAGAGGATTGGGGCCTGCCGGGCGAGACCTGGTGGGAGGTCGACCACCGGCACCGCGATCACGAGCGCATCATTGCCTCTGCGAAGGCGGGTGCAATCAACTCCGCCGACGCTGCGGTCACGGCGAACATCGACCTCGAAACGCTTGCGCTTGACGTCGTCGACGGATTGGACACCCCCAAGAACGTTGTTGCGGCCTGGCGCATCCTGACGGACCTGAAGGTCATCGATCCAACTTGCGGCTCGGGCGCGTTCCTGTTCGCCGCACTCAAGATTCTCCTTGATCTTTACGACGCGATCCTCGACGCGGCTCGGTCGCACGCGGTGACCTCCGATGATGCGGAGCTTGCTGCGCTCATCGCCGAGGTTGACGAGCCGCGGCACAACCAGAACTACTACATCCTCAAGCACGCGACATTGCACAACCTCTATGGCGTCGACATCATGAAGGAAGCCACCGAGATCGCTCGGCTCCGGCTGTTCCTCAAGCTCGTGGCCGCGATCGACAAACGACAGGACTTGGAGCCGCTTCCTGACCTCGACTTCAACATCAAGCCGGGTAATGCCCTTGTCGGCGCTCTCAACGCGGAGGAGTTGAGTTTCGCCGGCGATGTTCTGACCGCCGCTGATGTCGTTGAACAGGCAAAGGCTTCTGCCGAGGTAGTAGGACTCGCATACAACGCCTTCCGCGCTGGCTCAGAGGCCGGCGACGAGAACACGATCAAGACAACCCGCAAGGCCCTGTCGTCTGCGCTCTCGTCGGCGCGGCTGGCCATCAACCGCACCTACTTCGGCGGCCAGAGCGCGGCAAGCCTCACCCTGGACGAGTGGGTGGCATCGCATTTGCCGTTCCATTGGTTCATCGAGTTTCCCGAGGTGTTCTCCGAGGGTGGCTTCGACGTGGTCATCGGTAACCCGCCCTATATCGCCAAGAGCAAGATCACCGGCTACAAGTTCAGCGGCTTCAAGACGACCGACTTGCCGGACATCTACGCGCCCTGCACGGAGCGGGCCTCTCAAATCACCCGTCCCGATGGCCGCATGTCGCTCATCATCCCGATTTCGGCCCAGTTCGGCGCCGAGTTCGTCAAGCTTCGTTCGCATCTGGAGAGCCGCTTCGCATCACTCTGGGTGAGTGCGTTCTCACGTAATCCGGCCGCACTCTTCTCGGCCGGCTTAGGAGTCCGCTCCACCATCGTCGTCGCAGGAGGGTGGTCAGCAGAGAAGGCATCTCTCCAGGTCACCAAGACCCACAGATGGGTAGATGACTTTCGGGCATCGCTATTCGAGACGCTCACCTATGTCGACGCGCGTGCCGTCCACCCGCACGCGGGCTGGATCCGGTGCGGTGATGAGGAGCTCGCGGACCTTTTCGCGAGGCTCGCGCCGAAGGGTCGGCTTTCGCAGGTCATATCACGTGCGGGGTCGGGTCGCGTCGGTTTCAAGTCCATCGTCCTGTATTGGATCTCGGTCTTCAACGAGGATCCTCCGGCGTATGACCTCGAGTTCGCGCCGACGCCACAGACGGGCTCGTCGTGGTTGAAGATCACCAACCCTCAGGATGCCAAAGTGGTGCTTGCTGTCCTGGCCTCAAAGCTGGCCTTCGTTTGGTGGTGGTCGACGAGTGACGACTTCCACGCGACAAACGACGGTCTGACCTCGACGCCGGTCGATTTCGGTGCCCTGCCCCAGGAAACGCGCGCGGAGCTCGCCGACCTAGCGGACGAGCTGGTCCAGGACTTCCCGAACCACGTCCAGTTCACCAAGTACGCCGGCAAGTGGATGGGGAACTACGTCCACTCGGAGATGCGGGACATCACGGACAGGATCGATCGCCTGCTGGCCGAGGCGCTCGGGTACACCGCCCAGCTGCCGGTCCTTGAGCGGGCTTATTACAACGCCTACAAGCCGACAGGCGACAGGCCGGGCACCCTGCGCTACGACCCGACGGTCGGTCCCACGGTCTGAGGTGTCGTGACCGCGGGGGTCAGGTCCTGGCGGACGCATTCGGCGAGGGACTCCAAGTACACGCGCCACGCCGCGTCCGTTCGGACGTCTGTTGGCGACGGGAACGGCAGGTCAAGGAGCTGAAGCTCGTAACGCGGCGCAGTCGTCCGGATCAGCACCTCGCGGCTGCGCGTCTTGCCGCGGACCGGCTGGGCGTAGAAGACGGCTCCTGCCTCGGTTAGCACGTCGGAGCCCGGGAGGACCGCGGTGTGGCTGTAGGCAAACATTTGGTCGCCGTCGGAAGCCCCCAGAGCGGACTCGTCCACCTTGTACTTGGCGTCCGCGAGGAAGCGACGGCCGTTCAGGACGAAGATGAAGTCTGCGCTTCGTTTCTCTGGTTTCCGCGTCCCGGACGCAGGGGCCCACGGCGATCCGACGGGCGCCTGGGGGTGCGTGGTCCCCGCATCCGCGACGTGCTGGAGTGCCCCGAGCAGGGACTGCTCCCACCACTTCTCCATCGAGAGGTAGATCGCCACCGCGCGCTCCGTTCCGGCGCTGCCATCCAGCGGCACCACCGAGGTTCGGGACAGGACTCGGACGGCTTGTTCGACAGCGCGCGCCCACGGCCGCTCGAGCTTGTGGAGCACAAGCTGCCGTGCCGCGAGTAGGGCACGCTCGCGCTCCAGCACGGTGACGCTGTCGAGGCGTCGGGCCAAGCCGACCGCCTGCGACCGGACAGGTGCAGCCATGTGGGCAAGCGCAGCGGGGGCATGGTCGGTCGCGACTGTCCTGAGCGCTGCCAGAACGATGCGGAGCACGGGGGTGTCCGTCGTCTGTTCATCGAATCGGTATTCGACCTCGGGTGTGCCGGTCAGCAGCGCTATGGCGAGACTCGTGCCGGACAGCGCCCCCCGCGGGCTGGAGAGCCGGTCGACACGTTCGAGGTAGCCCGGTCTGACGCGATCGATGACGCGTCGGACCTCGTCCACGAAGAGCTGCTGCTCCACGACTCTGAGCAACGACTCCGCGGCAGCGCCGCGGTACTGGTGATCGTCCAACGATGTCCGCTGGCGCTTAGCTAGGAGCATCAGGCTGATGACGGATTCGATGGAGTCGGCACTGAGCGGCGGCGGGGTCGTCCCACTGCCGCGCGCACGCACCAGTTGGAGAAGGTCCTTGCGCCCCTCGCGGTCGCTCATATCCAGCACGCCGTGAGTCAGCGCGCTGACGACACGAGCAGAGCTCGCCATTTCGGCCGACTCACCCTCGAAGAGGGTGGCGTGCGTGCTGGTGCCCGGAACGTGCTCCGGGATCAGCAGATGTCGGCGTTCGTGGGTGTTCCATGGCTTCGGGAGCACGGTGATTGTCAGTGCTCCAGCTGCCCCGTCAGGAATCACTACGAACCCCGCCCGACTGCCCCGCGGGCTCGCACGGAACGCGACGACTGGGCCTTCGGAGCTCATCGCAGCCGGCCTTTACCCCGTCGACTCGGTGACAGCCGGCTCGGCCGCCGCCGCGACCTCAGGCTCGGGCTCGCCGCCTTCGCCCTCCGACGCGTCCAGGACCTCTGGTTCGTGCGCAGGCTCGAAAGGCTCGATGGCAAGGCTGGCGGCGAGCCCGTGGCCGGTGGGCGAGATCTGCAGGCCGAGGTGATTGTTAAGGAACGCCTCGAACGAGGCGAGCGCCATCGCAGCGTCGGCAGCGACGGCGGGGGTCAGATTGGTGGTCAGCCAGTCCTGCCGAGCGGCCGGGCTCAGAAGGTCCAGGGAGAAGGCCTGGCTCACGGTCTCGATGAGCTGGGGCAGGATCGCGTATCGCCACACCGCCAACTCGGTGTCGTCGTAGCTGGTGCCCTTCGTGGACCAGATCCGTCCGAGACCGCGCACCGTGCTTGAGTAGTCGGTCACCGAACGCGCCTTGTGTTCGGCGAGTTGGGTCTTGGCGGCGTCGTGCGGGATGTACTCGAGCTGCACCTCGCCGACGCCGGTCGGCGTCCAGACAGTGATGCCGTCGGTCATGTCCCTGAACGGGATCCCGGTGTTGTTCCCGCCGAATCGGACGTTGCCGCTCGTCGGGTTCTCCAACTTGACCTTCGGGTAGGTGGCGCCGTTGTACCGGATGTCCAGCTCGGCTTCGGAGCCCCGGATGTCGAGCCGGGTGTCGACCCCCACAGCTGCGAGGAGGGCGTTGGCGAACGGCTTCGTGGTCTGGAGCTGGCCCCAGGTAACACACCCTTCGTTCACCTCCATCCAGAACTGGAAGCGCCCTGGCTTTGCGGCGATGTCGAACAGGTAGCTGTGACCCAGCATCGAATCCGGGCCCAGGGCATGCCTGAGCGCGCCGTTGAGGCTGTCGAGTGCCGCGGCCGATCGCTCGACCGCCGGTCCAGCTCCGGGAAGCGCGGCCGTCAGGGCGGTCGTGAGCGGAGTGCCAGAGAGTGGTTCGACACGGACGAACGCGAACCGGCGTCGCAGTGCGGCGTCGAGCGGGGCGATCGACCGGTCGGAGGTGTTCATCGTTCCGAGGACATACAGGTTCGACGGCACACCAAGCAGCTCGTTGGAATACGGCAGCTGGGTCGTGACGCCGTTCGACCAGCACGCCTCGTGCTTCTTGTCCGTTCGGGTGCACGCCGGATCGTGTTTGAGGCGCTTCGATGCCTCCAGGGAGAGCAGCAGGTCGCCAAGCACCTTGGAGACGTTCGCACGGTTCACCTCGTCGAGGAGGACCAGGAAGTCCTTACCGGGTTCAGCTCGCGCGGCGCCGATCCAGGTGCGAAAGACACCTGGCCTGAGCTCGAACCCGCGGGGCTTGCTGTCGGGGTCCGTCGGGTCGGAGGCCGAGGGGTTGTAGCGAATACCCTCGACAAACTCTTCGTACGTGGTGCTCGGGTGGAACGTGATGCCCCAGGACCCGTTGCCGTTCGCTGGTTTGCCGTCCGTGCCTGTGCCGATCACTCCGGGCCACTTCCTCGCAATCTCGGCCACTGAGTATGACTTCCCAGTACCAGGGGGTCCCTCGAGGATGACGTTCTTGAACACTTTGAGAGCGGCGATGGCCTCATCTGTCGTTGACATCAGCGCCACCTCCCAGCCGGATACTCACGACGGCAATCTATCTATGCTGCTCTCTTCGCGGTGGGGAAACCGGCTGGCAGAACCTGAGGCTCTCCCCCTGTCTGTCCCCGACGACGCCGGCAGGTCTCGCGCCCCGGCAGGTCTCGCGCCCCGGCAGGTCTCGCGCCCCGGCGGGACGCGCGCACCGTGACCCGCATGACGGCCCTCGCCCTCATCTGGCTGTCCGCGGCACTCTGGGCGACCGCTCCGGCACAAGCGCCGGCCTCGCCGATCCCGACCGGCGCCTACTCGCGGGGCCTTTGAGAAGCCGCGGTACCCCTGGGCCGCGGGGCATCGCGGGGTCGACCTGCTCGGCAGCACCGGTGCGGCAGTGCTGGCGGCCGGCGCGGGCACGGTGACCCACTCCGGGGTGATCGCCGGCCGCGGCACGGTGACGGTCACCCACCGCGACGGACGCCGCACCACCTACGAACCGCTCGACGACCGCAGCGCGGTAGGCACCTCGGTGGCCGGCGGCCATCGCATCGGCACGCTCGCCGCCGGTGGGTCGCACTGCGCCCCGCGCAGTTGCCTGCACTGGGGCCTGCTGGTCGGGCCGCGCGACTACCGCGACCCGCTCACCCTGCTCGGATCGACCCGGGTGCGGCTGCTGCCGGTGCCGTGAGCAGGGTGGTCGCTACGCCTTGGCGGCTGCGGACGGCCACTGGTTCGGCGTGCAGCCGTCAAGACCCAGTGTCTGCTGGCTCATGATCGGTGCGGGCTTACCCTTGGCCGGGCACTTCTCGTGGAGGTGACCGAGCAGGTGGCCCACCTCGTGGTTGACCATGTACTGCCGGTAGGCACCGAGGTTCGTGCCGTAGAACTCCACCCCGTTGACCCAACGCCAGTAGTTGAGCACCGCGCGCGGGGTGCTCGCGCAACTCGTCCTCCCCTGGGTCGACAGCGGCACGCACAGCTTGTCGACGGTGCCGGGTGAGGCGAACGTGACGACGACGTCGGGCTTCTTGCCCGCCTTCACCTGGGCTTGGTCGAGATGCACGAACCGCACCGTGTCGACCCGCTGCCAGCCCTGCGGTGCTTGCAGCACCGCCTGCACCGCCGCCGCGAGCGCCTTGCCGTCGGCCCGCAGCCCGTGTTCGACCTCCACGGTGTAGGAGACGACGCGTCCGCCACCGGTGCTGTCGGGTCGGGGCACCGCGAAGACGGTGAACTTGCCGTCGCCGTTAGGCACGGCTGTCTCCGGCCGCTGGTTCGTCGGACTTGGCGGAGTTGTCACGGTGAACGGCGTCGCGGACGGTGTCGTTGCCTGGGCGGTGCCCGTGCTCGATCCGGCGGCCGCCCCGGACGTCGAGAACACGCTTTCGCGCACCGAGGCGGATGCCGCGGCCGTCGCGCCGTCGGTCGGTGCGGCCGCCTCGTCGACGACCCCCACGGTCGAGCCGCCGAACAACCGGGAGACACCGAACACGAGGCTGAGAGCCACCACACCGGCGAGCACGCCGGCCACCGACCGGCGCCGCCGGAACATCGCTTGTCGACGTTCCCAGTCACGCCGGCGGGCGAGTTGGGCCGGAGTGGGACGCGGTGCTCGCTGCTGGGGTCGGCTGCCGGGGCGGCTGTTCGGTTGGTGCTGGGGCCGTCGCTGCTCAGGCACGAGGGTGCGCCTGACTGAACGAGCGCCGCAGCCGCTCGACCGAGACGTGGGTGTAGACCTGCGTCGTCGCGAGGCTGGAGTGACCGAGCATCTCCTGCACCATCCTCAGGTCGGCGCCGCCCTCGAGCATGTGGGTGGCGGCACTGTGCCGCAAGCCGTGCGGGCTGAGTTCGGGGGCGTCGGGCACATGTCGTAGGAGGTTCTCGAGCGAGCGCCGCACGGTGCGCGGATCGACGCGGGCGCCGCGTCGGCCGAGGAACACCGCCGGCCCCGACGTCGCGGTCGCCAGTTGCGGGCGGCCGGTGTCGAGCCAGGCGTCGAGCGCGCGAGCGGCCGGCCGGCCGAACGGAACGATGCGTTCCTTGTTTCCCTTACCGAGCACCCGCACAACCATGCGCTCCCGGTCGACATCGTCGATGTCGAGGCCGACGAGTTCGCCGATGCGCAGACCGCTTGAGTAGAGCAGTTCGAGGGCCGCTCGGTCACGCAGGTGCACCGGGTCGGCGTCGTCGGCGGCGACCGCCGCGACGTCCATGAGTTCGCCGGCCGTCGACTGACGCAGTACCCCGGGGAGCGTCTTGGATTTTTTGGGAGACTGCAGCCGTAACGCCGGGTCTTGCGCGAGCGCGCCCCGTCGCACCGCCCACCGGAAGAACGCGCGCACGCTCGTCGCACGCCGCGCGATGGTCGACTTCGCCGCGCCGGCTTCGTCCATCGACGCCAGCCACGAGCGCAGGTCGGCCAGAGCGACGTCGTCCCATCGGTCGACGCCCCGCTCGGCCAGGAACCCCGACAGCGCCTCCAGGTCGCCGCCGTAGGCCCGCACGGTGTGGTCGGACCGGTTGCGCTCGACCCGCAGATGGGTGAGGAAGTCCGCGACGAGGTGCTCGTCGGGCGCGCTGCTCATGATCGCAACTTAGTGCCGACGCACCGTTCCGGCCGGTAACGCCGCACGGTTCAGCTACGGGGAGGCAACAGCACCGCCTACAGGGTGTCTGCAATCCATCCGACGAACTGCTCGTGCGACCAGCCGAGGCCGTCGAGGAGCGTGGCTGGGAGACGGTCGGCATCGACACCGTGCACCGTGCCCTCGACGCAGCGGCCGAGAACAACGCCGGCCTCGACAACGCCACCTTCGCGGAGGTCGACGTCACCCGACTCCAGGACGCGGGGCTCGGCACCTTCGACTCCTTCCTCGACATCGGCTGCTTCCACGGCCTGTCGCACAAGCCGTTGCGCAGGGCGGCGCCGATGTTCTACCGCTTCTCGTTGAACTGAGTATGCGCTGACCCGCAGACCGAGCGCCTACGAATTTCGTTGTGGCCAAACATTGCCGCGACTTGACCTGGAGCGCGCTCCAGGGTCTTGGCTCGTCGTCATGTGGATTCTCCTGCTGACGCCCTTCGCGCTCATCGCCCTGTCTCAACTGGTCGCCCTTGTCGCCCTCGCCCGCGAGGCATCGGGCACCGGTCTCGACGCCGTCGCCCTCGGCGCGCCCGCGGTGGCCTACCTTTCCGCGGCCGTTCTGAGCCTCGCGGCGGTCGTGCTCGCCGGGCTTCCCGACCGATCGGCGGGCGGTGGGCCGCGCGAGGCGTTGATCGCACTCGCCGTCATCGCAGCCGCCCTGGTCTGCGCCGCACCGCTCCTGTGGGGTCGCACCATCGGCGCGTTCCACCTGAGCCACCACGTGGTGCGGGCGACGCTCGTCGCGGCCGCTCTCGTGTTGTACTCATGGTATGTCGCTGCCCATCGGTGAGGTGTCACGCCGCAGCGGGCTCAGCGCCGATGCGCTGCGCTACTACGAGCGCGAAGGTCTCATCCCCGCACCGGACCGGACCCTCGGCGGCGCTCGCCGCTACGAGGAGTCGACGCTCGACCAGTTGCAGGTCATCACCGCCCTGCGGGAGGTCGGCTTCAGCTTGGAGCAGGTGCGCGGGATGCTGGCGGCCAAGACCGAGACCCGCAGGGTGCGCGAGCGGATCGACGCCGCGCGGGACGCGATCGACCGACTGGAGGCGGCGCTGGAGGAGAAGGAGCGGATGCTCCTTGGTGCCCGGGCCCGGTTGACGTCGTGGCGGGCCGAACTCGACTCCGGCGAACCGTGGCCCGACACGCCGCTCGACTGCGGTCCGGACGCAGCGACCGACGCAAAGACCGACATCGAGTCAGTCGTGGACAGCGCGCTCACTGACCGGCCCGGGTGAGGCGCCACCCTTCGTCACGTTGTTCGACCATGCCGAGCGCCCGCAACTCCCCCAACCCGGCGAGCACCTCGCCCACCTCCAGGCCGGCCCGGGCGACCAGGACGTCGACGCTGACGGAACGACCGGTCGGGAAGGCGTCGCGGGTGCGACCGGCAACCTCCGACAACAGGTCGAGCATCGTGTCCTGCTCCCGTTTCGGGTCGAGGGCGGGCACGCTCAGCGGGCCGAGCAACTCCAGCACGTCCGAGGCGTCCGACACCAACACCGCGCCTTGGCGGATCAGTTCGTGGGAGCCGGCGCTGGTCGCGGAGGTCACCGGTCCGGGCATCGCACCCACCGGGCGCCCGAGATCATTCGCGTAGCTCGCGGTGTTGAGCGATCCCGACCGCAGACCCGCTTCGACCACCACCGTGCCGCCGGTGAGTGCCGCGATCAACCGGTTGCGAGCAAGAAACCGGTACTTCATCGGTGTCTGTCCCGGCGGATACTCCGATACGAGGACGCCGTCGTCCCGGATGCGGTCCAGTAGGTCGCGGTGCGCCGCTGGGTAAGCACGGTCAAGCCCACAGGCGAGCGCGGCGACTGTCGCCGATCCCGAGCCGAGTGCTCCCTCGTGGGCTGCGGCGTCGATCCCGAATGCCGCACCCGAGACCACTGTGACGCCGTTGCTGCTCAGTTCGGCGGCCAGGGTCCGCGCGAGCGTGCTTCCGTACGGCGTGGCCGCCCGGGACCCCACGATCGCGACCGAACGGGCGACCAACTGATCGAGCCGTCCGTGCCCGCGCGCCCACAGACACCAGGGAGGCACGGCCAGATCTTCCAGGCCGGTCGGCCATTCGTCGTCGCCGGGGAAGATCGGTCGCATTCGCAGGCACCTTGCGGCGTCCAACAACCGATCGAGTTCGAGTTGTTCGATGCGTGCACGGCACCGTTCGAACGGTCCGCCGAGACCGTTCTGCACGGTCGTCCACGCGTCCTGGGCCGACAGGCCCACCAGCTTCGGAGTGACGACGCGATCGAGCGGTTCGACAGCGATGTTGAGCCGCAGCCTTGCCTCGCGTTCGGCAGTCAGGTGCCGCATTTCGGCGTCGAGCGACTGCCGGTGACCGGACTCGGTACTCATGCCGCCTCCTGTGCCGACCGCAGACCCAATGCCTGCATGAGATGTGGCGCCTGCGGGCGATCAGCGCCGGCGAGGTCGGCGAGTGTCCAGGCCAGGCGCAGGCAGCGGTCGTAACCGCGCAGCGTGAGGATCCCGCGGTCGAGCTGATGGTCGAGCGGCCGCGTGACCTCCGCGGGTAGTCGCCAGCGCCCGGACCGCAGGACGGCCCCGCTGACCGAAGAGTTCGTCGTCTGACCTTCGCTCGCCCAGCGTTCGCGCTGTCGCCGTCGCGCGACCTCCACCCGTTCGGCGATCACCGCGGAGGGTTCCTGGGGCGGCGCGTTCTGCACCTTCGTCACTGCCTGGACCTGCAACTGCACGTCGACACGATCCATCAACGGGCCGGACAGCTTGTTGCGGTAGGTACGCAGAATCGTTGCGGTGCAACGACATCCACGGGTGAGGCCAAGGCCGCACGGGCACGGATTGGAAGCGAGGATCAGTTGGAAGCGCGCCGGGTACTTGAAGTAGCCCGCCGAACGCGCCACCTCGACCATGCCCGACTCCAGCGGTTGGCGCAGCGCGTCGAGCACCTCCCTGGAGAACTCCGGGCACTCGTCCAGGAACAGCACTCCACCGTGTGCGCGACTGATCGCGCCGGGCCGCACTTTCTGCGTGCCTCCGCCGACCATCGCCGCCATGCTCGCGCCGTGGTGGGGCGCCACGAACGGGGCGCGGCGCACCAACTCGCCGTCCTTCAACGCGCCGAGCACCGAATGGATCGCCGTCACCTGCAGCGCGGTCTCCTCCGGCAGTGGCGGCAGGATGCCGACCAGCCGCTCGGCGAGCATTGTCTTGCCGGCTCCGGGAGGCCCGACCATCGCAAGGTTGTGTCCGCCGGCGGCGGCGACCTCGATCGCGAACCTGGCCTCTGGCTGACCGATGACGTCGGCCATGTCGTGCACAGCGCGATCACCCCGCTTACGAGGGGCCGGCACGTCCGGCAACGGCGGGAGCGGCCGCCTCTTGTACACACACTGGTAGCGCTCGACGATCTGGGCCAGGGATGACGCCGGTACGACCTGGATCCCGCTCACCAGACTGGCCTCGCGCGCATTGCCCACCGGCACCACGACGGCCGAGACGCCGTGATCACGTGCTGCAAGCACCGCCGGCAGCACGCCCGCGACCGGACGAAGCATCCCGTCGAGTCCGAGCTCACCGAGGTGCACAATGTCGCGAATCACGCTGGGATCCAGTGCTTTTCGTGTCGCCAACACGGCCAACGCGATCGCGAGGTCGTAGCCGGATCCTTGTTTGGTCAGCGCCGCCGGCGAGAGATTCACGGTGATCTTGTCCCGCGGGAGCAGGAGCGTGCTGTTGGCCGCAGCAGCTTTGATCCGGTCGGGAGCCTGCCGGCATGCGCTGTCGGGCAGACCGATGATCCCGAACGCCGGCTGCCCGGGGCTGGTGAAGGCCTCGACCTCCACGACCGTGCCGTCGATACCGTTGACGGCAACACACAGCGTCCGTCCCAGAGTCATGCGATGTCCCGCAGGTGCTCGAGGTCGACGACGCTGCCGTCGACCAACACGATGCCGATCAGATCGACTCGCACCTGTCGGGCGGACAGACGTTGCTGTGACAGGTACATCCGCACGAGGCGGTGCAGCCGATCGATCTTCGCCTGCTTGACGGCTTCGACGGGCCGTCCGAAGTAGGCGGTCGTCCGGGTCTTCACCTCGACGGCGACCACGCATGCCTCGGCCTGGTCGTACGCGATCAGATCGAGCTCACCGGCAGGGCACCGCCAATTGCGTTCGACCACGATCCAGTCGAGTGATCGCACGTAGTCGGCGGCGATCTCCTCGCCTTCTTCCCCCAGCGACCGACGGTGCCGGGTCATTTCTTCGCTCATCAGCTCACCTCCGACGGTGAGCCTGCGACGACGCCCGAGAACGGGCGAACGCTCAGTGGCGGGCTGTGGACAACCCGGTACTCAGATCGAGGCTGTGGATCACTCCGGCATCTGCAGGTCGCGGGGCGGGAGTTCCTCGACGTTGACGTCCTTGAACGTCAGCACCCGCACGTTCTTCACGAAACGCGCCTGTCGGTACACGTCCCACACCCACGCGTCGTTCATCCGGACGTCGAAGAAGACCTCGGCGCCTTCGCCGCGCACCAGCACGTCGACCTCGTTGCACAGGTAGAACCGACGCTCGGTCTCCACGACGTGCGTGAACAGACCGACGACGTCGCGGTACTCGCGATAGAGCTGGAGTTCCTGCTCGGTTTCGTACTTCTCAAGATCCTCAGCGCTCACGCGCCCTCCTTCACGCTGGTGCGCTCCACTGTAGGCGTGCTGTCGCTGCCGGCGTAGCATCCGTCAAGCACCTGATCGGCTTGAGTGAATCGGCGCCAGGAGCGGCGGTGCAACTCACACGGCCCGTGCTCATCGAGTGCGGCCAGGTGGTCGGGCGCGGAGTAACCCTTGTTACCGGCCCAGTTGTAATGCGGGTGCTGGTCGTGCAGGGCGACAAGGATCGAGTCGCGTTCCACCTTGGCCAGCACGCTTGCAGCTGCAACGGACGAACACTTCATGTCGGCCTTGATCATCGTCCGTACCGGGGGCGCGGGCGGCTGATCACTGACCAGAGCCAGCAGTCCTTCCTGGCGTGGGTCGGTCAACCAGTCGTGGTTGCCGTCCAGAATCACCAGGTCGGGCACGATCGTCAGTTGCGCGAGCGCGCGGCGTCCGGCCAACCGTAGTCCGGCGATGATGCCGATCTGGTCGATCTCGGCCGCACTGGCGTGGCCGACGGCGTGTTCGAGTGCCCAACGCCGCACTCGCGGAACCATCGCGTCACGGGCGCGCGGGCTGAGCAGCTTGCTGTCCTTCACGCCGGCGGGTGCGGTGCGAGTGCGCTCGTCGATGACGACGACTCCCACCGACACCGGTCCGGCCAGCGCTCCGCGTCCGACCTCGTCCATTCCGGCGAGCACCCGGTAGCCCTCGCGTTGCAGCGCCCGCTCCGCTCGCAGGCTCGGCTTGCGGCCGACCGTCACTTGTTCGGCACCTTCTCGAACGTCGCGGGGTGGGCATCGACACTCTGCATCCGTGTCAGCGGCCAGGCGACGGCCACGACCTGTCCGGTGATGTCGGACTCGGGCACCGACCCCGTGCTCCCGGTGCCGTCATCATGACCGCGGGAGTCGTAGGAGGAGTCCCGGTTATCGCCCATGACCCAGATCCGGTCCTTCGGGACGGTGACCGAGAAGTCGGTCTGGCAGGGCTTGACTCCAGGCTTGAGATACGGCTCGTTCAGCGTGACGCCGTTGACCTTCATCTTCTGGCCGGAACACGCCACCTCGTCGCCGGGCAGGCCGATGAGCCGCTTGACGAGGTGCTGAGCGCCACCCGGAAGGATGCCGACGAAGGTCAGGCCGTCCTTGACGACCCGCTTCACGGCGTTGCTGCTCTCGGGCGGCGGGGGTCCCCAGGTGGCCGGCTGGGAGAACACGACGACGTCGCCGCGATGCAGGTCGGAGTGTTGCGGGGTGAACTTCGAGACCACGATGCGGTCACCGATGTCGAGGGTGTTCTCCATCGACTGCGACGGGATGTAGAACGGCTGCGCCACGAAAGTCTTCACCAGGAACGACAGAGTCAGCGCGATGACCGCGACCACGATCGCTTCCTTCAGGACGCTGGCCTTACCGCGCTTGTGCTGGGCATCCTGCTTTTCGGGAACTTCGCCGGGCGCGTAGGAATCATCGATCTTGGCGTCGTCCGGGGTGCTACGCGAGGTGTCGTGCGGGTCGTTCGCCTTCGCGGAGTCCGCGGAGTCGTTCGTCATGAATTCGGCACCTTGTCGAAGGTCGAGGAGAAATTGCTGAGCCCACCCATTCTGTCCAGTGGCCAGACGATTGCAACTGCCCGCCCCGTGATCGAGTCGATCGGGATCGAACCCTGCAGGCCGCCGGATTCCTCATCGTGCGCACGGCTGTCGCTGGAACCGCTGCGATGGTCGCCCATCACCCAGGCTCGACCCTGTGGGACGACGATGTCGAACGGCTCGTCGCAGGCTTCGTCTCCCGAGTAGAGGTAGGGCTCGGAGACCGGCTGCCCGTTGATCTTCATGCGTTCACCCGGCACGCAACTCACCGAGTCACCGGGAAGTCCGATCAGCCGCTTGATCAGGTGGTCGTCGCCCTCCGGGTAGAGCCCGAAGAACTGCAGCGGCTTCACGATCGCGTTGGCGATGGCACTGCGCTCGACGTTCGGCGACTCGAGCCAGTTCTCGTCGTCGGAGAAGACAACGACGTCGCCGCGCTTGAGATCGAACGGTCCGGGGGTCAATTTGCTGACGACCACCCGATCGCCGCGGACGAGGGTGTTCTCCATCGAACCCGACGGGATCCAGAACGGCTGCACCAGAAAGGTTTTCACGAGCACCGACAGGACGAGGGCAATGGCGACGACGATGCCGAGTTCACGCAGGAGGGACCGTGGACGACTCGACTTCTTCTCGCGCCCGAAGCGGCTCTTGCGGGGTGCCGCGGGGCCCGGAAGCCGTCCGACCTGGTTCGGTTCACCTCGCTTGGTGAGCTCCGCCAGTTGTTCGCGGGAGATGGACTCGGTCGCCGATACGTCCGGGTCCTGGGGACGCGGGAGCCGCCCGACCTGCTCGCGTTGCCCGTGTCGGCGCAGTTCGTCGAGCTCGTCGGCCGAGATGGCATCTGTCTGTTGGACCGATGAGTCCTGGGTGTTCGCCTTGAGGCGATTCAGGTCGGCACGAGAAAGAGCACCGGTGACAGCGTCGTTCGTCTTGGATTTCGACTCCTTGCGCGGCAGGCGGAACTGACGGTCATTCATCGTCCACACTCCCCCATCCGCTCTTCGGCCAGTATCTCCACACGACCTCTCCGATGACATCGGCGGCCCGTACGCTCCCTCCACCTGGGTCTCCCAGATGATTACGCGAGTCGTCCGACGCCGGTCGATTGTCACCCATCACGAAGTACCGCCCCGGGGGACCCGGATGCGCAAGGGTGTCGTGCTCGCCAGCACCCCGGGTGCGAGGTACGGCTCCTGGACAACGACGTCATCGATGCGAAGCGTTCCCGCCTCGTCGACGGTCAGTCGTTCGCCCGGCAGACCGATGACCCTCTTCACGTACACGCGCTCGTTCGGCCGGATTCCGAGGAAGTCGCCGATCCGCTGCAGCGTTCCTCGATCGGGGTGCTGATCGTAGAAGGCCTCGTCGGCGACGAACACCACCAGATCGCCGCGCTCGAGTTCTCCGTTCTTGGTGACGACGATGCGGTCTCCGGGTGACAGCGTGGGTGACATCGACCGCGACGGCACGGTGTACGTCTCGAACACCAACGGACGAAGCAACACCAACACCGCAAGTGCGGCCAACACTGCGATCCACGCTCGCCGACGCCCGGAACGCCGAGGGGAAGCAGAAGGCGGCGACGCGTCCGAAGACACATCGCCGCCCTCGAGGGTCACGACTGGACTCAGGCCTTGCTGGCCGGGGTCTCGCGACGCTCCTTGATCTTAGCTGCCTTGCCGCGCAGTTCGCGCAGGTAGTACAGCTTCGCGCGACGCACGTCACCGCGGGTTACGACCTCGATCTTGTCGATGACCGGGGTGTGCAGCGGGAAGGTGCGCTCGACGCCGACGCCGAAGCTCATCTTGCGGACGGTGAAGGTCTCGCCCACACCGGCGCCGTGGCGGCGGATGACGACACCCTGGAAGACCTGGACGCGGGAGCGGTTACCCTCGACGACCTTGACGTGCACCTTGACGGTGTCACCGGCGCGGAACGCGGGGATGTCGGACTTCAGGCTCTTGGCGTCGAGCTCGTCGAACTTCTGCATGACTGCTGCTTCCTTGTGGCGCCACAGGTCGCCACGATTTCGTGGTTCGGAACGTGTCCCTTTCGGCCTCATGACCACCGGAACCTGCCGATGGACCACTCCCCCTGCGGCGGGGGCCAGGACACAAGGATCAAGTTTGCCAGAGACTCGGCCCACCGGTGAAATCGTGCCGCTCCTTGACATGCAGCTCACGTCTGGTGATCCAGGTTGCTTCTGGCACCGCCGGCGGCACCAGTTGCGATCCGGAAGTCCGGACGCGGGCCGGATCGCCAGTTACGCGTCCGGGTGAGACAGCCGGTAGGCGGCGTACATGTCCGGGCGCCGAGCCGAGGTGCGCTCGAGTCGCTGCTGGTGGCGCCAAGCGGCGATCCGTCCGTGATCTCCCGACAGCAGGATCTCCGGGACAACCAGGCCGTTCCAGTCGGCCGGCTTGGTGTAGACGGGGTACTCCAGCAGGCCGTCCTCGTGCGATTCCTCCACGAGCGACTCGGCATTGCCGATGACGCCGGGCAGCAGTCGTGCGATCGCCTCGACCATCGCGAGCACCGCCACTTCGCCGCCGTTCAGAACGTAGTCGCCGAGCGACAACACTCGGACGTCGTAGTCGCGAGCTGCGTACTCGTAGACGCGTTCGTCGATGCCCTCGTAGCGACCGCAGGCGAAGACCAGTCGCTCCTTGCCCGCCAACTCGCGGGCGATCTGCTGGGTGAAGCGTTCGCCGCCAGGACCGGGGACGATCAGCGTCGGACGCGAATCATCTTCTGCAGCAAGCGAATCGAGGGCCTCACTCCACGGCTGCGGCTTCATCACCATGCCGGCGCCGCCGCCGTAGGGAGTGTCATCGACAGTGCGGTGCCGATCGTGCGTCCACGTCCGCAGGTCGTGCACGCGCAGGTCGAGGAGACCGTCACGGCGAGCCTTGCCGATCAGCGACAGGTCGAGGGGCGACAGGTACTCGGGAAAGATGGAGATGACGTCGAGGCGCACGCTCACTCCCCCAGTTCGAGCAGACCGGGCGGCGGATCGGCGATGACCTTGCCGGCGTCGAGGTCGACCTCGGGCACGATCTGCTCGACGAACGGCAGATAGGCGGTGCGACCGTCCGGCAGCTCGATCTCCAGCAGGTCCTGTACCGGACGCGGATGCAACGCAACGACCTTCCCGAGGGTCGTGCCGGCGGTGTCGACGACTTCGAGACCGACGAGGTCGTCCTCGTAGAACCCCTCGTCGTCCTCCTCGTCGGGAGCGGCGAACAGACGGGTGCCACGGAGCGCCTCGGCGGCAGTGCGGTCGCTCGCCTCCTCGAAGGAGAGCAACTGGATGCCGTTGTGCACGCGCTCGGCGCGGATCGTCAGCAATCCGCGATCGGGCTCGGTCGAGAAGCTCGCCCCTTCGACGAAACGCTCCTGCGGGGAGTCCGTGTGTACCTGCACGGTCACTTCACCCTTCAGACCGTGGGGTTTGCCGATGCGAGCGACGAGAACCTCATCCATGGGCGTCATCCTTCCAAAGTCCTCGACCAAGTCCCCCGTGATTCCTCGGTGGGCATCACCAGCGACAGTGCCGACACCATCACGGCACCGGCGAGCGGTAGTAACATCGCGTGCTGAATGCCGAACTCGTGAACGAGCAGACCCATGATTCCCGGGCCGACGAGCGTCGTCGCGTACCCACACGTGACGACCCGCGACATCGCGCGTCCGCCACCGAGCATGCCGGCCAGCCCGTAGATCTGCGGCGCAACGAGTGCCATTCCCCCACCGACGAGTGCCCAACCGAGCAGGAGCACCGGCATCGTGGTGCCCAAGATCGCAACGAGGTACCCGGTTGCTGCGACACCGGCTCCGATGCGCACGACGAGTCGGCGGCCGAACGTGTGCACCAGGTAGTCGCCGGACATGCGAACCCCGACCATGCACACCGAGAACGCTGCCAGACCCCAGGCCGCGGTCGTCGAGGAGACCTCGGCGACGTCGCGCACGTGCACCGAGGACCAGTCGAAGGCAGTGCCCTCGGCCAGACCGAAACCGACGGCCATGGCGGCCAGGATCCAGGCGACGCGGGGGACCTTCGTCCGCCCTCCCGATTCATCGGTGTGATCGATCGGCGCGGTGTCGGCCGCGAACCGGTGCAGCACGGGCAGATCGGTGGCGATCAGCACCGCCGCGATCACGAACGCAGCCACCGAGATCGTGACCGCCCCGCTGAACAACGATCCACACACGAGCACGATCAGCGCCCCCAGCAATGATCCGATCGACCAGCAGGCGTGAAAACGGCTCATCAGCGGACGTGGTCGCGCCTGTTCGACCTGCACGGCCATGACGTTCATCGTCGTGTCCACCAGGCCGTTGCCCAAGCCGTACACCGCCGCCACTGCGACGGCCACGGCCAGGTTCGGGGAGGCCGCGACGAGGAGCATCCCGGCCGCCATCACGACGGTGCCGAGACGCAGCGGACGCAGCGCCCCACCGTGGTCGGCCATGCGTCCCCCGATGTTGATACCGGCGATCGCCGCCAGACCGAAAGCCATCAGCAGAACGCCGAGCCCACGGGCGTCGGTGTTCCAGCGGTCGGCCAGTGTCGGCATCAGAGCGCCGACGGTGCCGACTCCGACACCGTTGACCACGAAGGTCGCGACCGTGGCCACGACGGCGTCGCGGCTGCTCAGCGCAGAACGCACTTGGTGAATCCTCTTGTGACAGTAGTGGATCGGGGAAACGCGAGACTCCCCGGAGGTTTCCCTCCAGGGAGTCTCGTGCAGGTGTCGGCGATCAGCGGCTGCGATCGGTGTCGACGATGTCGACCCTGATGTTGCGGCCGGATGCCAGAGCCTGGACGACCGTGCGCAGCGCCGAAGCGGTGCGACCGGATCGGCCGATCACGCGGCCGAGGTCGTCGGGGTGGACGCGCACCTCCAGGAGTTCGCCGCGGCGAATCTCCTTGTGGCGCACCACCACCTCGTCGTCGTGCTCGACGATGCCCTTGACCAGGTGTTCGAGCGCTTCCTCGAGCACCGGATCAGCTCTCGGTGGTCTCGGCCTCGGCCTCGGCCTTCGCCGAGTCCGGGGTCTCGTCGACGGTCACTGCCTCGTCGGCCTCGACCTGCTCGACCGTCTTGGCCTCGTCCTTCTTTGGGGACTCCGCCTTCTTCTTGGCGGTGGTCGCCGAGCCCTTGTCAGCCTTGTCGGCACCGTCCTGAGCAGCCTTGAGGGCCGCCTCGTACAGAGCCTTCTTCTCCGGCTTGGCTTCCTTGACCTTCAGGGTGCCTTCGGCGCCGGGCTCGCCCTTGAACTTCTGCCAGTCACCGGTGACCTTCAGCAGCGCCGCGACCTGCTCGGTCGGCTGCGCGCCGACGCCGAGCCAGTACTGCGCGCGCTCGGAGTCGATCTGGATCAGGCTCGGCTCTTCCTTGGGGTGGTAGAGGCCGATCTCCTCGATCGCGCGACCGTCACGCTTGGTGCGCGAGTCCATGACGACGACGCGGTACTGAGCGTTGCGGATGGCGCCGAGGCGCTTCAAACGAATCTTGACTGCCACAGTTGTGGTGTCTCCTGTTCATAGTTATGAGCGGCGGCAAGACCGGGTGAAGTCCACACCGGGGAGCCGTCGCTCGGGGCCGTAGTCCCTCGCCGCCGGGCGCGCGAGCGAGCCGTGTGCGAGTGGGTACGCGATCCATCATGCCAGAGCAGCCCGTGACCCTCCCAATCCGAAGTCTCACTCCGCCGGGGCGTGCTTCTCCAGGAACGCGTAGATCTCGGTGTCGTCGACGCCGGGAAAGACTCCCGGCGGCATGGCCGCCAAGAGGTGCGAGTGCACCCGCGCGGACGGCCACGCACGTCCGTCCCAGCGTCCGGCGAGGTCGGTGGGCGGCTGCAGGCAGCACGAAGGATCGGGGCAACGCGACTTCGACCGCTCCTGGGTGTCGCGGCCGCGCATCCACTTCACGTGCTGATACGGCACACCGACGTTGACCGAGAACGATCCGGCCGGCGTGCGGTCGACGACGGCGGTGCACCAATACGTGCCCGAACGGGTGTCGGTGTACGCCTGGTAGGCCTTCGTGAGATCAGGCTGCTCGAAGACGCGGCGCGCGGTCCACTGGCGGCACACCCGCTGCCCCTCGATCGCACCCGTCGTGTCGGACGGGAAGACGATGCCATCGTTCTCGTACGCCTTGTAGATGACACCGTCCTGGGAGATACGCATGAAATGCACCGGAATGTCGAGGTGCTTGGTCGCCAGGTTGGTGAAGCGGTGAGCTGCGGTCTCGTACGACACCGCGAACGCGTCACGCAGGTCCTCGATCGCAATGTCCTTCGCGGTCTTGGCCGATCGCAGGAGGGAGACGGTGTCCCTCTGCGGCATGAGCAGCGCGGCGGCGAAGTAGTTGATCTCGACGCGTTGCGACAAGAACTCCGAGTAGTCGGCCGGGGGACGGTGCCCGAGGACGAGGTGGCCGACCGCCTGCATCGCCAGCGAGCGTGAATCGTGTTGCCCCGCTTCGGGTTGCGGCAGGTAGATGCGCTTGTTGCGCAGGTCGCTGACCGACCGGGTGGACGTCGGCAGGTCGGACGTGTGCACGAGTTTGTAGCCGAGGTGCCCCGCGATCCGGTCGATCGCGGCGCGACTGATCGGACCGCCCGGGTGGTTGATCGACTTCAGCAACTGGGCGGCTTCGTTCTCGAGTTCACCGAAGTAGTTGTCGGCCGAGCGCATCCGCTCGCGCAACTCACCGTTGGCCCGGCGTGCATGTTCGGGTGTGGCCGCCTGATCGGCCTGCGCCGATGCCATCGCCTCATGCATTCCGACGAGGGCTTCGAGCGCCTCCATCGGCAGCCGCGGACCGATCTTCACCTTCGGCAGACCGAGCGACTCGTAACTCTCGGCACGCTGCGCCTTCTCCAGCCGAATCTCCAGGGCCGCGCGCCGGCTCGGCGGAGTTGCTGTCAGGAAGTCCTGCACGGACGCGTCCAGCACCTTGGCCAGAGCCGCCAGGACCGACAACCGCGGCTCACGCTTGCCTGTCTCGATCAGCGACAACGCGGACGCCGAGATGCCGATCGCGTCGGCGACGTCACCGAGCGTGCGGCCAGCCTCCTGGCGCACGTGCCGCACCCGGCGTCCGATGGTCAGCGGGTCGGGGGCAGCGCTGTCGAGATCGACCTGTTCTCCCGGCGCTTCGGGCTCGGTGAGGCGGCCGATTGCGGCAACGGAGTTCATACGCCCCACCCTGGCGCGACCCTTGGAGGCGGTGCGACGTAGGTCACTCGAAACAGACGTCATGGCTGCATGTTACATAAAAATTCGTGGATATTTACATCGGCAACCCGGTTACTTTCGCGTCAGGCCGGTCAAGAATCGAGATGCAGCAAGGATTCCACCGAACGAATGAGGAGCCATGACCGACCACAAACAGCTGTCCGCCGAAGAGCTGGCCAAGGACTGGGAGACCAACGAGCGCTGGAAGGGCATCGACCGCGATTACACCGCGGAAGACGTCGTCAAGCTGCGTGGCTCCTTCCCCATCGAGTACACGCTCGCGCGGCGTGGCTCCGAGCAGCTCTGGGAGAAGCTGCACACCGAGGACTTCGTCAACGCCCTCGGCGCCCTGACCGGAAACCAGGCCGTCCAGCAGGTGAAGGCCGGCCTCAAGGCCATCTACCTGTCGGGTTGGCAGGTCGCCGGTGACGCCAACCTCTCCGGCCACACCTACCCCGACCAGTCGCTCTACCCGGCCAACTCGGTGCCGTCCGTCGTCCAGCGCATCAACAACGCGCTGCTGCGCGCCGACCAGATCGAGCACTCCGAGGGCATCAAGACCGTCGACGAATGGGTCGTGCCGATCGTCGCCGACGCCGAGGCCGGCTTCGGTGGACCGCTGAACGCGTACGAGCTGATGAAGGCCATGATCGCCGCCGGCGCGTCCGGTGTGCACTGGGAGGACCAGCTGGCCTCCGAGAAGAAGTGCGGTCACCTCGGTGGCAAGGTGCTCATCCCGACCCAGCAGCACGTCCGCACCCTCAACGCCGCCCGCCTCGCCGCGGACGTCGCCGGCGTGCCGAGCGTGGTCATCGCCCGCACAGACGCCGAGGCCGCGACGCTCATCACGACCGACGTCGACGACCGTGACAAGGAATTCCTGACCGGCGAACGCACCGGAGAAGGCTTCTACAAGGTGCGCAACGGCATCGAGCCGTGCATCGCCCGCGCCAAGGCGTACGCGCCCTACTCCGACCTCATCTGGATGGAGACCGGCACGCCTGACCTGGAGCTTGCTCGCAAGTTCGCCGAAGCGGTCAAGGCCGACTTCCCCGACCAGATGCTGGCGTACAACTGCTCGCCGAGCTTCAACTGGAAGAAGCACCTGGACGACGCGACGATCGCGAAGTTCCAGCGTGAACTGGGTGCGATGGGCTTCAAGTTCCAGTTCATCACCCTGGCCGGCTTCCACGCGCTCAACTACTCGATGTTCGACCTGGCCCACGGCTACGCCCGCAACCAGATGTCGGCCTACGTCGAGCTGCAGGAGCGCGAGTTCGCATCGGAGGAGCGCGGCTACACCGCCACGCGTCACCAGCGCGAGGTCGGCACCGGCTACTTCGACATGATCTCCACCGCCTTGAACCCGGACAGCTCCACCACCGCGCTCAAGGACTCCACGGAGACCGCTCAGTTCCACAAGTGAGCACCACCTAGTACCACTCGGGCTCCTGCGGTCAACTGGCTCCGGTCGCAGGAGCCCGAGTTCTCAATCAGCACAACGCAACCCGCGAGTCAGAACCAACCGGCACAGAGCCGGGGCCCCTGAAGGAGGCACGTCATGAATCGACCCAACGGCACCCCGACGGTGCGTGGAACCATGCACCCCCGCTTCGACGAGATCGTCACCCCCGAGGCCCTTGCGTTCGTAGCCAAGCTCGACGCCGAGTTCGCCGGCCGCCGGGCCGAGTTGCTCCAGGCACGTCGTCAGCACTCACGCCGGATCAGCCAGGGCGCAAACCTCGACTTCCTGCCCGAGACCGCGTCCATCCGCGAGGACACCTCGTGGCGGGTCGCCGATCCGGCACCGGGCCTGGAGGACCGCCGGTGCGAGTTGGTTTCCCCGGCCAACCGCAAGATGGCCGTCCACGCCCTCAACTCCGGCGCCGACATCTGGCTCGCCGACCTCGAGGATGCCACCGCGCCGTCCTGGAAGAACCTCGTCCAGGGTCAGCTCAACCTGTTCGACGCGGTGCGGGGCCAGCTGAGCTACGACGAGTCCAACGGCGAGCGCCTGTCCGTCGGTGAACACCGTCCGACCCTGGTCATGCGTCCGCGTGGGTGGCACCTGTGCGAGAAGCACCTCGCCGTGGACTCGCGTCCGATGTCGGCTTCATTGGTCGACTTCGGTTTGTACTTCTTCCACAACGCCCAGAAGCTGATCGACCTCGGTGCCGGTCCGTACTTCTACCTGCCGAAGATCGAGAATCACCACGAGGCCCGCCTGTGGAACGACGTCTTCGTCTTCGCGCAGAACCAACTCGGCATCCCGCATGGCACTATCCGCGCGACCGTGCTCATCGAGACGATCACCGCAGCGTTCGAGATGGAGGAGATCCTCTACGAACTGCGCGAGCACTGCTCGGGCCTCAATGCCGGACGCTGGGACTACATCTTCAGCTACGTGCGCACCTTCGCTCACCGTGGCGAGGAGTTCGTGCTCCCCGACCGCGACAAGATCACGATGACCACCCCGTTCATGCGGGCGTACACCTCGCTGCTGGTCTCGACCTGTCACAAGCGCGGCGCGCACGCCATCGGTGGCCCGGCCGCGGTCAATCCGACGCTGCAGGACGAGGAGCGCCGCCTGCGCGCCCTCAACGTCGTCCGGGCGGAGAAGGAGCGCGAAGCTGCTGAGGGCTTCGACGGTTCATGGGTCGCTCACCCGGCGCTGGTCGAGACCTGCCGAACCGCGTACGCGGCCGTCCTCGGCACCAAGCACGACCAGCGTGATGTCCAGCGCAACGTGCAGGTGACTGCGGACGACCTCATCTCGCTCGACGGCGTGCAGCAGACGATCAGCCTGCAGGGTGTGCGCACCAACGTCTCGGTCGCGCTTCGCTACCTCGCCTCGTGGATCGGTGGACGTGGCGCGGTCGCGATCGACACACTGATGGAGGACGCGGCAACGGTCGAGATCAGCCGAGCCCAGTTGTGGCAGTGGCTGTTCCACGAGTCGCAGTTGGCCGAGGGTCCGTTCGTGACGCGTGACCTGCTCGACCGGGTGGTCGACGAGGAGATGACCAAACTGACCCGCGGCTTGGACGACCGACACACCGAGCGCTACCAGCAGGCCCGCGGTGTGCTGGAGGAGACCGCGTTCGGCGACTACCTGCCGGGCTTCTTCACCACCTACGCGTACGTGCGATACCTGATCGACCGTCCGCTGCGGATCAGCGGACCGATCGACAAGGAAGACATCCGCCAGTCGGAGATGGTCGACAGCTCGGTGAAGGCCGGTTCGGCCGCCTGACACACGACCGCGAAAGTCCGCGGATCTGCGAGGTCAACTCGCCGGATCCGCGGACTTTCGCGTTGTTCAACCGAGAGCGAGGGCGCGTGCCTCAAGCGCAATTCGTGCGATGGCGGCGGGGCCGGTGGCGCCTGCATGGACGAACAACACTCGCTCGGGCTGAACGTCTGCCCTTCGTAGGATCTCGTCGACGACGGCGGATCCCGTTGTGCCCGAGCCGATCTCAAGCACCGCTCCCCCAGCCGCGTCGGCCAGTACCGCCGCCGTCTGCTCCGGACTGAGCACTGCGTCGGACAGGACGGGGACGCCGAGTTCGCACGCCAGGTCCCGGGCCGTCGGAGACGACCCACCTGCGGACTCCACGACCACGGTGACCCTTGGATGGTCGTTCGGCCGGTACGCGACGGGATGCTCCTCAGCGGTGATCGCGTACGAGTCGTGGTCGCGCCAACTCGCCGGTCTGCCCGCGCCCTCGAGCCAGAGCATCCGCTTCATGTGCCGTTCACGCCGAAAACCGATGGACCGCAACAGACCTGCCGACCGGACGTTGGCCGGTTGCACGTTCGCTTCGAGGCGATGCAGACCCATTCCGTAGGGCTCGGCGGTGAAGACAAGACCGAGCAGGACACGCATACCCTCGGCGAACAAGCCCGTGCCGGCGTACGGGTCGTAGGAGTTGTAGCCCATCGTCGCCGATTGGAATCGTCCGCGAATTACGTTGGAGACATTGACGATTCCGACGATCGCGTGATCGCCGACGGGTTTGCGGGCGTGGATGACGAATGTACGGTGAACCGAACTCTGGCGCTCGAGTTGCCCGGCGAGGTCGCCCGGGTCGACCGGGTTCCACTCCCGGATTCGCTCGGCCGAGCGCGCAACGGCCCGCATGTACGGGACGACGTCAGCCTCGTGCACGGTCGCGACCCACACCCGCTCTCCGTCCGCTCGCAGAGGCGGCAAGGGACCAGACATGGGGTGTCAGACGACCTGACCGCGCAACACGACCTGCTGCGGGTCCTTGAGCACGCCGACGTCCTCGCGTGGGTCGGACGCGTAGACCACGAAGTCGGCGCTCTGGCCTTCCTCGATGCCCGGACGCTCCAGCCAGGCTCTCGCCCCCCAGGTCGCGGCGCTCAACGCTTCGAGGTTGGTCATGCCCGCCTTCACGAACTCGGCCACTTCGTCGCCGACGAGTCCGTGCGGCAATTGCCCGCCCGCGTCCGTGCCGACGTAGATCTTGACGCCGGCCTCGTGGGCGGCGGCGACCGTCTCGAACCGGCGGTCGTACAGGTCGCGCATGTGTGCGGCGTACTTGGGGAACTTAGCCTCACCGGCCTCGGCGAACTTCGGGAAGTTCTCAATGTTGACCAGCGTCGGGACGATCGAAATTCCTTGAGCCGCAAACTGATCGATGCTCTCAGTGGTGAGACCGGTGGCATGTTCGATGCAGTCGGTGCCGGCTGCGGCGAAGTCGAGCAGCGACTCCTCGCCGAAGCAGTGCGCGGTGACCCGTGCGCCTTCCTCGTGCGCTGCGTCGATCGCCGCCTTCAGCGCTTCACGTGGCCAGCACGGCGCGAGGTCACCGCGGTCGCGGTCGATCCAGTCACCGACGAGCTTGACCCACCCGTCGCCGCGCCGAGCTTCCTGGCGGACGTAGGCGACGAGGTCTTCGGGTTCGATCTCGTGCGCGAAGTTGCGGATGTAGCGCTTCGTGCGAGCGATGTGGCGGCCGGCCCGGATGATGCGCGGCAGGTCGTCGCGCTCGTCCATCCAGTGCGTGTCGACCGGTGAGCCGGCGTCCCGCAGCAGCAGAGCGCCCGCCGTCCGATCGGTGATCGCGTGTTCCTCGGCCCGCTCCTGCGTCACCCCGCCGGTCGCCTCGAGACCGACGTGACAGTGCGCGTCGACCAGCCCCGGAAGGACATAGCCCGACACGGTGTCGACGTCGCCGGACAGCGGCCGGTTGAAGGTCACCCGTCCGTCGACCACCCAAAGTTCGTCACGAACCCCGGTCTCGGAGACCAGGATCTGGCCCTTCACGTGCAGGACGGCGCTCATGTCCTGACACTATCGGGCGGGGCAACCCCTCAGTCCAGCGAACGTTCGCGCTGTCTGCTTGGCGTCGGCGAAATCCCAAGTGCGGGAAAGGGATCGGTGATCGAGCATATTGTTCTCAGTCCCGCTCGGCTGCAAGGAAAGGGCGGATCGTGCTCAAGAAGACGTCCGGCTTCTGAGAGTGCGGCCAGTGGCCCACGTCCTTGATGGTCACCAACCGGACGCGTGGAAACAACGCCCTCATCGCGTCGGTGTTGCGCGGCTGCACGTAACCCGAGTCACTGCCTGCCACCCACAGGGTGGGCCCGTCGTACGGCTGGGCAGCGGACGCGACGTCCTGCGGCCATCCCCCCAGATCCGCCAGTGAGCGGGCGATCAGGTCGAGGTTCATCTGCCAGCGCCAACCGTCGTCCTCGCGGCGCAGGTTCTGCAGGAGAAAAGCGCGTACACCCGCATCGTCGACCCATTCCTGGGCAGCGCGGTCGGCGTCCGACCGGTTCTCGATGCGGCCGAGGTCCATCGCCTGCATGCCCTCGACGTAGTCGTCGAAGGTGGTGAGCCCACCGTAGGAGACCGGCGAGATGTCGACGACGATCAGTCGCTTCACCAGTTCCGGGTGCTGCAACGCCAGCAGCATCGCGGTCTTTCCACCCATCGAGTGGCCGAGAACGATCCACTGCTCCCCCGGTGCCGATCGGTCGAGTTCCTCGGCAACGGCGTCGGCCATCGCTTGGTACGAGAAGTCCTGGGTCCACGTCGACCGTCCATGGTTCGGCAGGTCGATCAAGGTCGGCCGGTACTGGTCACCGAGAGCTTTGGCGATCTGGTTCCAGTTCTTGCCCTGACCGAACAACCCGTGCAGGAAGGCGATTCGCGGACCCTGCGAGCCGACGGACGTGGTGTGCAGACGGGGCGACACGGTTCTCCTGATCGAGGTGGTTCGAACGGCGACAGCCTAACGCTGTCGTGACCACGCGACCTTCGCTGCCGGGCGGCACCTCGGTCCGCTCGAAGGGGTGCAGGGCCTCATGTGGCGCACCGCCAGCCAACGGATCACTTCGTCCGACGGCGAGAACGCGAGCTTCGCGCAACAGGCGCCGGGCCGGTGGCCCGACCTAGGACGCGCTCAGTCCTTGTCGGCTCCCGGGCCGAGGAACTTTTCGAAGCCCTTGGGGAGCTTGAGGTTGCTCATGTCCGGTTCGTCCTGCTGCCCGAACGCGCCGCCGAAGGCCTTCTCGCGAGCCTCCGATTGCCGTTGCGCGAGTGCTGCTTCTTCCTGGGCACGCTTGGCCGGGTTGCCCGACTTACCCTTCTTCTTCGGTTGCTGCTTGGCCCGCTTGCCGCCACCACCGGCCATGCCGGGCATCCCTGGCATGCCTGGCATCCCTGGCATCCCACCGCCCTTGCGCATCTGGCGCATCATCTTCTGCGCCTGACCGAAGCGTTCCAGCAGCTGGTTGACCTCGGACACCGTGACGCCCGAACCCTTGGCGATACGCGCGCGCCGCGAACCGTTGATCTGCTTGGGGTGAGTGCGCTCGAAGGGGGTCATCGAGCGCACCATCGCCTCGACCCGGTCGAACTCACGCTCGTCGAGCGAGTTCAGTTGGTCGCGCATCTGCGCCATGCCCGGCATCATGCCCAGGATCGACTTGAGGTTGCCCATCTTCTTGACCGCCTGCATCTGCTGCAGGAAGTCGTCGAAGGTGAAGTCCTCCTCGTCCATGAACTTCTTGGCCATCGCCGCGGCCTGACCACGGTCGAACGCCCGCTCGGCCTGCTCGATGAGGGTGAGCACGTCACCCATGTCGAGGATGCGCGAGGCCATGCGGTCGGGGTGGAAGACCTCAATGTCCTTCACACCCTCGCCGATGGAGGAGTACAGGATCGGCTTGCCGGTGACGGTCGCGACCGACAGCGCCGCACCACCGCGGGCGTCACCGTCCAGCTTCGACAGCACGACACCGGTGAAGTCGACACCCTTGCTGAACGCGAGCGCCGTCTCGATCGCGGCCTGACCGATCATCGCGTCGATGACGAACAGCACCTCGTTCGGCTCGATCGCGTCACGGATGTCACGGGCCTGCTGCATCAGACTCTCGTCGACGGCAAGGCGTCCGGCGGTGTCGACGATCACGACGTCGTACTGGCGCACCTTCGCCTGGCCGATGCCGGCGCGTGCCACCCAGACCGGGTCGCCGAAGCTGCGCGTGCCTTCACCGGATTCGGTGGTCGCGTCGTGGCCGCCCTCGTTGCCCCGCTCGGGAGCGAAGCACGGCACTCCCGCGCGCTCGGCGACGACCTCGAGCTGACGGACGGCGTTCGGACGCTGCAGGTCGGCCGCGACCAGGAGCGGGAAGTGGCCCTTGTCGCGCAGATGGCGGGCCAACTTTCCGGCGAAGGTCGTCTTACCCGAACCCTGCAGACCGGCGAGCATGATGACGGTCGGGCCGGTCTTGGCCATGTTGAGATTGCGGGTCTCGCCGCCGAGGATCGCGATGAGTTCCTCGTTGACGATCTTCACGACCTGCTGACCCGGGTTCAGCGCCGCGCTGACCTCGGCTCCGAGCGCACGCTCGCGGACGCGTCCGGTGAACTCGCGCACCACGGCGGTCGCGACGTCGGCGTCGATCAACGCCATCCGGATGTCACGGATGGTGGCGTTGATGTCGGATTCGGTCAGTCGACCCTTGCCACGGATGTTCTTGAAGGTGGCTGTGAGGCGGTCACTCAGGCTGTTGAACACCGCACAAGGGTAATCGGTCGAGCGCCTCGGTCGAATCCGCGCATCGCCGTCCGGAGATGTGGCTTCGGCGGCCGAACCCTGGTCAGGCCTGCATCGCGTCGATGACGGATCCGATCAGTGCTGCCGCAGCTGGTGGTTCGAGCGGTCGTCCGTCGGCAGCCGTCACATAGAACGTGTCGAGGGTCTGGCCGGCGTAGGTCGCCACATGGGCCGAACGCACCGCCATTCCGGCCTTCGTGAAGGCCAGACCGATGTCGCGCAGCAGGCCCGGACGGTCGGGGCACCGGACCTCCACCACGGTCGCCGTGTCGGACGCGCCCGGAACGACAGTTGCGCGCGGCGGTGGCGAACCCAGCGGGAACGGCGCCCGCCGCCGTCGCTCGAGAGCCCGCAGCGGTGACGAGTCGCCGGATGCGAGCTGACTCAAACCACGGACCAGGTCATGTTCGGCCGGGAGGTCACCGAAGGGGGACTCGATCTGCCACGTGTTCACCGCCACGCCGTCGATCGTGCGGACGCGGGCAGCGCGCACCACAACCCCGGTCGCCGCCAGGAGGCCGGCCGAGTCCGCGAACAGGCCGAGCCGGTCGCGGTCGGCGATCAGGATCTGCGCACCGCCCGGCGTCGATTCGACACGGACGTACGGCTCCCCCATCTGCAGCGACGGCATCGCATCGGTGACGATCTCGGTCGCCGGGTCCTCCTCCGGCTCCAGGGTCGGACGCGCGGTGAGGGCGCCGCGCACCTGGTCGGACAGTTCGTTCACCAGCCCCGAACGCCAACCCGTCCATGCCTTGGGCCCGGCCGCGAGGGCGTCCGCCTCGGTGAGCGCGCGCAGTTGCTCGAACAGATCGAGCCGGTCGTCCACCGCCTTCGTGAGAGCGGCGACGGTCGCGGGGTCACGCGGGTCACGGCGGGTGGCGAGATCGATGAGCGTGAGGTGCTCACGCACCAGCAGTTCCAGGTCGGCCACCTCACGATCTCCCAGACCGATGCGGCGGGCGATCGTCGCCGCGACCGGTGCTCCTTCCGCAGCGTGGTCGAGCACCCCGGCGATCTTGCCGATGTCGTGCAGCAGAGCCGACAGCAGCAGGACATCTGGACGCGCGACATCGGCTCGGCGTTCGTAGGCCTGCACGACCGTCTCGATGAGGTGCCGGTCGACGGTGAAGCGATGGACGGAGTTGCGCTGCGGTCTGCTGCGCACGGCTTTCCACTCGGGGATCCACTGGTCGATGATGCCGGCGAGGTCGAGCGTCTCCCACACCTGCACCAGACCGGGGCCCGTCGCGAGCAGGTCGAGGAAGGCGTCCCGGACCTCCGTCGGCCACGGAGTCGGCAAGGGCGCTAGGTCACGCGACAGGTTGTCGATCGTAGTGGGCGACAACGGGATTCGAGATCGTGCCGCTGCTCGTGCGGCGCGCATCAACAGCAGGTGATCCGGTTGGGTCGAGCGGTGATTCGGGCCGAGCACGACCTCACCGTCGTGCTCGTAGAGTCCGTATCCGAGTGGGTTGAGGATCGGGCGCCGCGGGCCGACACGCAGCACGCGCGCCCGTTGGCTCTGACCGGCGCGGCGCAGCGTCTCCTCCAGTGCGTGGCTGATCCGGCGGCCGGAATCGGCGACGGTCACCAGGAGCGAGTCGCTGTCGGGGCGTCCGAGCAGGGCTGCGACGGCGTCCTGGTCCTCGAGGTGCAGCTTCTCGCGCCCGCGCCCGGTCGCGACATGCAGCGCGTCCCGCACGTCGAGCAGTCGCGCGTACGCCTCGTCGACGTCGCCGTGGGGACGGTCGGCGAGCCAGGCTCCGGCGAGCGCGCGGAGCACGGTCATGTCGCGTAGACCACCGCGACCTTCCTTGATGTCCGGCTCGAGCGAACTGGCGAGGTTGCCGTGACGGTCGTGTCGTGCACGCAGCGATTCGATGACCTCGGGCAGTCGGGTGCGGGCGTTGGAGCGCCAGTCGTGGGCGATGCCGTGCCGGACACCGGCCACCAGCACCGGGTCCCCTGCGATCCATTCGATGTCGAGCATGCCGATCGCCGCGCTGAGGTCACCGGAGGCGACCGTTCGGCACTCCCCCAAGGTCCGGACGCTGTGGTCGAGACGGATCCCGTTGTCCCACAACGGATACCAAATGGATTCGGCGATCGCTGCCACGTCACCCGCGCCGACCGTCCGCCCGTCGTGGACCAGGATCAAGTCGTAGTCGCTCAGTGGTCCGGCGTCGCCGCGGCCGAGGCTGCCGACTGCGGCGAGCGCGATGCCGTCCGCGGTGCGGTTGCCGTAGGGCTGGGTGGCGGCGTCCCACAGGTCGGCGAGCACGGTCTGGGTGTAGGCGCCGAGCCGCTGCCTTCGGACCGGTCCGGAGCCGGCCTGATGGAACGACCGGGTGTCGGCCAGATCGAGGCGCTTGGCCGCGTGGTCGTTGCTCATGTGGCTTCCCTCCCTGAAGCAAGTGTTCACCGGGTGGCCCGCGCTGGGGGACGCGGGCCACCCGGAGGTCTCACAAGGCTGCTTCGCCGCGTTCGCCGGTGCGCACGCGGACGACGTCCTCGACCGGCATGATCCACACCTTGCCGTCACCGATCCGTCCGGTCTGGGCGGACTTCACGATCACCTCGGCAACGCTGTGGGCATCCATGTCCTCCACGAGCACCTCGATGCGCAGCTTGGAGACGAAGTCGACGGTGTACTCCGCACCACGGTAGACCTCACTGTGCCCACGCTGGCGGCCGTAACCGCTGGACTCACTGATCGTCATCCCGGCGACGCCGTACGCCTCGAGGGCTTCCTTCACCTCATCGAGCTTGAAGGGTTTGATGATGGCGGTGACGAGCTTCATGCCTGCGCTCCTGCCTTCTGCGTTTCGTTGTGGTGGCGAGCGTCCTTCTCCGGACGGCTCTGCCCGATGCGGTTGCCGCTGCCGAATCCGACCAGATCGTAAGCAGATTCAGCGTGTTCGGCGGTGTCGATTCCGGCGATCTCGTCGTCCTCGTCGATCCTCCAACCCATCGTCTTCTTCAGCGCGAAGCCGATGACGAAGGTGATGACGGCGGTGTAGACGAGGGCGACCAGCGCGATGACGATCTGGACGACGAGCTGCTTCCACTCCCCGTAGGCAAGGCCCGTGCCGCGGGCGAAGATGCCCAGGGCGACCGTGCCCCACAGACCGGCGACCAGGTGGACGCCGACGACGTCGAGCGAGTCGTCGTACCCGAACTTGTACTTCAGGCTGACCGCGAGTGCCGCGAGTGCTCCGGCGATCAGGCCGATGCCGATGGCGCCGAGCGGGGTCACGTTGCCGCACGCCGGGGTGATGGCCACCAGACCGGCCACGACACCGGACGCACCACCGACGGAGGTCATGTGCCCCTCACGGACCTTCTCGATCAGGAGCCAGCCGAGTACCGCGGCGCAGGTGGCGACGGTCGTGTTGATCCATGCGAGACCGGCGGACTCGTTCGCGCCGAGCGCGGAGCCTGCGTTGAAACCGAACCAGCCGAACCACAGGATTCCGGCACCGAGCATGACCAACGGAACGTTGTGCGGACGCATCGGCTGGCGTCCGAACCCGATGCGCTTGCCGACCAGGAGGGCGAGCACCAGACCGGCCATACCGGCGTTGATGTGCACGACGGTGCCACCGGCGAAGTCGATCGGTGCCACCGATGCGGCGCCGTCGGTGGTGCCGAACAGCTTGGCCGCAACGCCGCTTTCCGAACCGGACAGCAGTCCCCCACCCCACACCATGTGGGCGAGCGGGAAGTAGGCGAGCGTGACCCAGAGGGCGCTGAACACCATCCAGGTGCTGAACTTCACGCGGTCGGCGATCGCGCCACTGATCAGGGCGACGGTGATGGCGGCGAAGGTGAACTGGAACCCGACGAAGACGAGGGCCGGGATGCCGGCGCTGGTGATCGTCTCAGCGCCCGGCTCACCGGGGATCAAGCCTTTGAGGCCGAAGAACTCGAAGGGCCCGGCGAACAAGCCGCCGATGTCCTTGGTGCCGAACGACATCGAGTAGCCGTACAGCACGTACAGGATGCCGATGAGCCCGAACGACCCGAACGACATCATCATCATGTTGAGGACGCCCTTGGAACGGCCGAGACCGCCGTAGAAGAGCGCCAAGCCTGGAATGGTCATGAACAGGACGAGTGACGCCGCCATCAACATCCAGGCCGTGTTGCCCGTGTCGAGTGGTGTCGTCGCCGCGACCTGCGTCAGGGCGGTGTAGGTGTTCATGACGAACTACCTTGTGCGGCTGCGGTTTCGCCCGATGCGTCGTCGTGTTTCATCCATGTGACATGTTCCGCGGCCCCGTAAACACCTCGTTTCACGGCTCAGTACCGATACTGGGACCCATGTTTTCCCCGTGGCAGGCCGTCATCAGGGTGCACGACGAGGTGCGCCACAAGGCGGCACTCGACCTGCGCTCGCGTACCGGTGGCGCGGACGCGACCGCCCGGGCTCGCACGATCTGGGGAGCGCCTGGGCCGCGCTGGTTCACCCCGGACGACCCCATCTGGCAGGTTCATGCGAACGCTTCGATGTTCCTCGGCGGCCTGCGTGCCCTGCTGCTTCAGGCCTTGCACCCGGTCGCGATGGCGGGAGTCGCCCAGAACTCCACCTACCGCGAGGATCCATGGGGTCGGTTGCAGCAGATCAGCACCTTCATCTCGATGACCACCTACGGACCGGTGCCGGATGCCGAGCGGCTGATGGCACGGGTGACGAAGGTGCACTCGATGATCACCGGGGTCGCACCGAACGGTCGGCACTACACCGCGAGCGATCCCGATCTGCTGCTGTGGGTGCACTGCGCCGAGATCGACAGCTTCTTGGACGCCTACCGCCGCTTCGGCCACGCGGATCCGCTGGACGCCGACCGTTACGTCGCGCAGGCCGCCCGCGCCGCCGAGGGCATCGGTGTGCCTGCTGCCCCGCGCTCGGAAGCCGAACTCACCGACGTCCTCGCCTCCTACCGTCCGCTGCTGGAAGCGGGCCCTGACGCTCTGGACGTACTGACCTACCTACGCCGACCCGCCGGCCTGGATCGCACCGGACTCCTCGGATATGCGGCGCTGTTCAACGGCGCACTCGCGTCGCTCCCGCCTTATGCCCGCGCCCTGTTCGGAATCGAGTGGGGCTCAGCCAGATCGGCGACCGCGCTGCGTGTCGGAGACTCGGGTGTCACTGCCGTCCGCTGGATGTTGAACGATCCCCTCGTCGCCGACGACCGGCTGACGCACGAGCAACTTTCCCCAGCAGGCACGGCGCGATGATCTTCCTCCGATTGCACACCGCGCTCTCCGGTCGGACGCCGAGGTCACTCTTCAGTCGAGGACGGCGTCGACGAACGCCTTCGGGTCGAACGGGGCGAGATCGTCGGCACCTTCGCCCAGGCCGACGAGCTTGACGGGCACCCCGAGTTCACGCTGTACGAGCACCACGATGCCGCCCTTCGCGGTGCCGTCGAGCTTGGTGAGCACGACGCCGGTGATGTTGACCGCCTGCGCGAACACCTGCGCCTGACGCATGCCGTTCTGACCCGTCGTCGCGTCGAGCACCAGCAGGCACTCATCGATCGGGCTCTGCTTCTCGATGACTCGCTTCACCTTCGACAGCTCGTCCATCAGACCGACCTTGTTGTGCAGGCGACCGGCGGTGTCGATGATGACGACGTCGACCTCCTCGTCCTTACCAGCCTTGACCGCGTCGAAGGCGACTGCAGCCGGGTCGGCGCCCTCCTTCTCGGAGCGGACGGTAGCCACGCCCACGCGGGCACCCCAGGTCTCGAGCTGGTCGGCCGCTGCGGCGCGGAAGGTGTCGGCGGCGCCGAGCAGCACCTCCTTGTCCTCGGCAACCAGGACGCGCGCGAGCTTGCCGACCGTGGTGGTCTTGCCGGTGCCGTTGACGCCGACGACCATCACGACGGCGGGACGGTCACCGACCCGGCTGGCCGCGATGCGACGGTCCATCGTCGGGTCGACGAGCTTCAACAGTTCCTCGTGCAGCCACATCTCCAACTGCTCGGGGCTTGCGGACCCTTCGGTCTTGACCCGCTTCTTGAGGTTGTCGACGAGTTCGGTGGTGGCTTCAACTCCGAGGTCGGCGCCCAGCAGGATGTCCTCGACCTCTTCCCACACGCTCTCATCGAGCTTGCCGCCGCCGGAGAAGGCGCCGAGCAGTCCCTTGCCCATGGCGCTGTTGGACGCGGCCATCCGGGAGCTCAACCGGGTCATGCGACCACGCGCGGATTCCGGCTCCTCGATCGACGGTTCGGTGGGAGGCGCAGGCGCGGGCTCGACCGGCGCGGGCGCTTCCTCGACGGCCGTGCCGCCGCGGTTGGCTACCTTCTCCTTCGGTTCGGCCGAGCGGACCGGCGGTTCGTCGCGCTCGTCGGTGTCCGCCGGCGGCGGCGCGGTGGCGGTCGACCCCTTGCTGGTGTCGATCTTGGCGGTGCTGCTCGGCGTGTAGGTGTTCGCCTTGCGTTGCGGAGCATCCTTCGCTGCGGGCGGCGGCTCCTGCGGCGGCAGTTCCTTGGTCTTGCCTCCCTTGCCGCGAAGGAAGGCGACGGCGAGACCGACGGCTCCAAGAAGGACGACGGTCAGAACGACAAGGATTTCCCAGAGCTGATCCACGCGCCCATCATGACAAACGGGGCCGACATCGTGTCGCCCCCGGGTCATCGTGCGAGACGAACTCGCAAGATGTGCAGGTCAGGCTTGCGAGCGCTCCCGTTTGACGGTCCTGACGACGCCGTCGGTGGCTCCCTTGGCCTTGGTGCTGACCTTGTCGGTGGTCTGCGAGACGGTGGTCACCAGGTGTTCGCCACGCTGGGTCAGGACAGGCCGACCCTCACGACGGGCAGGCACGGCAACCATGCCGAGAACGGCGGAGGCGAGGGCTACGCAGACGACCAGCGCGAGGATCAACCAGAGCATGTCTCCATGGTGACCGAACGACCCGCACAAACCCGAATCCGAAACACCGTTTCTCGGCGAAATTCCGGTGAACGACGCGTTTTGTGCCGGATCTCACACCGCGGCGGCCTCGTCGGCCGGCCGCACGTCACTCATCCGCTGACTCACCACATTGGTCACACCGTCCCCACGCATGGACACGCCGTACAGCGCATCGGCCACTTCCATGGTGCGTTTCTGGTGGGTGATGACGATGAGCTGGCTGGAGTCACGCAGTTCCTCGAACAGCGTGATCAGGCGTCCGAGGTTGGCGTCGTCGAGGGCGGCCTCGACCTCGTCCATGATGTAGAACGGGCTGGGGCGCGCCTTGAAGATCGACACCAGCAGCGCGACGGCGACCAGCGACCGCTCGCCGCCCGACAGCAGTGACAACCGCTTGATCTTCTTGCCCGGCGGGCGCGCCTCCACCTCGAGTCCGGTAGTCAGCATGTTGTCCGGGTCGGTCAGGATGAGTCGGCCTTCGCCGCCGGGGAAGAGACGGGAGAACACTCCCTCGAACTGCGCGGCGGTGTCGTGGAAGGCACTCGCGAACGCCTCCTCGACCCGGCGATCGACCTCGTCGACGATGTCGAGCAGGTCGCGCTTGGAGGTTCGCAGGTCCTCGAGTTGCTCGACCAGGAACTTGTGCCGCTCCTCCAGCGCCGCGAACTCCTCGAGCGCGAGCGGGTTCACCCGTCCGAGCTGTCCGAGTTTGCGTTCGGCGGAGCGCAGCCGCTTCTCCTGCGCCTCGCGGACGAAGGGCTTCGGTTCCGGCAGATCGTCCGGATCGTCGTCGGGACCGGGCACGGGCGGGATCAACTGGTGCGGCCCGAACTCCTCGACCAGCACCTCCGGGTCGATCCCGTGTTCCTCTACGGCCTTGGTCTGAAGGGCTTCGATGCGCAGGCGCTGCTGCGCGCGAGCGACCTCGTCACGGTGGACCGTGTCGGTCAGTACGCGCAGTTCGTCATTGATCGCGGTGACGTCCTTGCGCTGCGTGGCGAGCGCCTGGTCACGTTGAGTGCGGGCCCGGTCAGCCTCGGCGCGGCGTCCGGTGGCGATCGACAGAGCTGCGGCGACGTGCCCGGCCAGTTCGACGGCGGCAGTCTGCACGGTGCGTGCGGTCGCCGCCTCACGGGCACGGCGTTCGCGGCGCACGCGCGCCTTCTCGCGAGCTTCGAGCTCCGATCGCGCAGCGGCTTCCAGTCCGTCGGCACGACCGGAGACCGAGCGGGCCTGCTCCTCCTTGGTGCGCAGACCGAGCCGGACGTCGGTCTCGCGGCTGCGAGCAGCGGCGGCTTCTGCGGCGAGCCGATCGCGCTCGTCGGTGGTGGGTTCCTGCTCCTGCGGCGCTTCTTGCGCAGCGGTCAGCCGCTGTTGCAGTTCTTCGAGCTCGGTGCGGGCGGTGGCGAGGTTCTGTTCGACGCCGGCCCGCCCGTTCACCAGACGCTCCTGTTCCGAACGGGCGTTGCGCAGCGCCTGTCCCAGACGACTGAGTTGTTCGGCCACGGAGGACAGACGGGCATCGGACGCGTTCAACCGGTCGAGCGCGGCGTCCAGCTCAGCCTGGATCTCTTGCACGGCGGTACGCGACTTCTCGACGGCGAACTGGGCCTGCTCACCGTTGCGCCTGGCGGTCTCGACCTTCTCGCGACTTTCGTCGACGGCGGCCTGGATCTCGAGCAGCGACGGTGCAGCAGTCGACCCGCCACGCACGTACCCGGCCGCAAAGACGTCGCCCTCCTGAGTCACCGCGATCAACGAAACATCCTGAGCCGCAAGTCTTTTGGCCGAGGAAGCGTCGGGGACGACGGCAACACTGGCGAGCAGATGGGCGACGGACGTTCGCAGGCCGTCGTCCGCGGACACCACATCGATGGCCCACCGCGCGCCGTCCGGCAACGAGATCGACTGCACGTCGACGGTTTTCGATCCGGACGCGAGCAACAGCGTTGCCCGGCCCGCGTCGTCCTGCCGCAGCCGATCGACGGCAGACGCCGCGGCTTCGAGGTCGTCGACGACGACCGCGTCCGCGGCCCACCCGAGCGCGGCGGCGATCGCCGCTTCGTAGCCGGACTCGACCTGCAGCAGTTCGGTCAGCGAACCGCGCACCACACCGTTCTCAATGAGATGTGCGGCGCCGTCCTTGCGGGTCAGGCTCATCTCGAGCGCATCGACACGGGCCTGGTAGGTGCTGCGTTCCTTCTCGGCATCGGCGAGCCGCTGCTTCGCGCCGGCGAGTTCCTCCTCGGCCGCAGCCAGACGCGTCTCGGCGTCCTCGTACGCGGCGTCGAGCCCTTCTTCGCCCTCTTCGTCCTGCGCGACCGTGGACTCGAGTTCGCGGTGATCGCGTTCGATACCGGCGATGCGATCCGCGATCTCCTGGGCACTGGAGGCCATTCGTCCGAGCTCGGCCTCCCCCGCCTCGATCCGGCTGCGGCGGGCCGACACCTGGCCCTCCAGCTTGGCCAACCCCTCGCGGCGGTCGGCGGCTGCGCGGGCGAGTTTGGTCAGCCGCTGCTGCTCTGCGGTGTGGGCGTTCTCCAGATCGCCACGCCGCTGCACGGCCTCGTCCAGCGCACGACGGCCCTGCTCGATCTGATCGTTGAGCCGCGCGAGTTCCTCGCGGGCGGCCGCGGCCTGAGCCTTCAGCTTCTCCGGGTCCCGACCCGAGCCCTGCTGCTGTTCATGAGCATCATCATCGGCGAGCAGTCGCACTCGTTCGGCGGCGAGGCTCGCGGTGGCGTCGACCCGCTCCTTCAGCGAGGACAGCGCGAACCACTGGTCCTGGATCTTCGACTGCAAAGGGGCAGCGGCTTCGGCCTCGGCCTCCAACTCGCCGAGCATCCGCTGAGCGGCAGCGAGACGTTCTTGGACTCGCTTCTGCTGCTCCAACAGCGCGGTCTCGTCGGCGACCTCCTGCTCGAGGGTCGTCGTCAGCTGGACGAGGTCGTCCGCGAGCAGACGCAGCCGGGAGTCACGCACATCGGCCTGGATCATCGCCGCCTTGCGCGCCGTCTCCGCCTGACGACCGAGCGGTCCGAGTTGCCTGCGGATCTCGGTCGTGAGGTCACTGACGCGGGTGAGGTTGCCCTCCATCTGCTCCAGCTTGCGCAGCGCCTTCTCCTTGCGCTTGCGGTGCTTCAGGACGCCAGCGGCCTCCTCGATGAACCCACGGCGCTCCTCGGGGGTCGCACGAAGGACGGTGTCGAGCTGGCCCTGTCCGACGATCACGTGCATCTCGCGGCCGATACCGCTGTCGGACAACAGTTCCTGAATGTCGAGCAGTCTGCAGCTCGTGCCATTGATCGAGTAGTCGGAGCCGCCGCCCTTGAACATCGTCCGGGTGATCGTCACCTCGGTGTAGTCGATCGGCAGCGCACCGTCGGAGTTGTCGATGGTCAGCGAGACCTCTGCCCGACCGAGCGCCGGCCGGTTGGGGGTGCCGGCGAAGATGACGTCTTCCATCTTGCCGCCGCGAAGGCTCTTGGCGCCCTGCTCGCCCATCACCCACGCGAGTGCGTCGACGACATTGGACTTGCCGGACCCGTTGGGGCCGACGATGCAGGTGATGCCCGGTTCGAGCTTCATCGTGGTGGCCGAGGCGAAGGACTTGAAGCCCTTCAGGGTCAGGCTCTTGACGTACACGAGTTGAGGATCCTCCGGCCGGGCTACGGGTTCGGTCAGCCTACCGGCACGAGGGTTCGTCACCGCGGCGATCAGCGGTGATGCCGCGGACAGGAACGATCGCGACATGATCTTCCCCGAGGCCATCGGCTTCGGACAGACTCCTCTGATGACTCCGATTCGCGTCAGGTACGACGCCGACGCCGACGCTGCCTACTTCTGTTTCGCCGACGTGATCCATCCTGGAGAGGCCGTCCTGACGGTGCCCGTCAGTGGCGTCAGCATCGACGGAATCGTCAATCTGGACGTTGACGCTCAGGGACGCCTCCTGGGCCTTGAGGTACTCAACGCACGGCGCCTGTTGCGACCGGAGATCCTGCCGTCCGAGTAGGTGCGTCGAGACACAGATCAAACCTGCGCGACCATGCCCTCGGCTCACCGACGGAGGTTGTCGGTGGTCCCGCCTAGAGTTTCTTCATGGGCATCAGCTACGAGTTCTACGAACCGGTCTCACCGGTGGAATTCGTTCTGCTGCAATCGCTTTCAGACCCGAAGGAGCGATTGTTGAACCAGCTTCTGAACGCTTTGGGGTCACCCGCGGAAGTCCTGACGTTCGCAAACCGGATGTCCCGGGAAGCGTTTCACCGGCTCGAGACCGACGCCGTGCGCAACGCCGGGTCCGTCGCCACCGCTCGGCCTGTCGATGTCGATGACATGCGGCTGTTGGAGGAAGCCATCAAAGGCTCCACCCAGTTGGCGTCCACCTCGCAGGCCGTGCAGGCGATGGCCATGGCTCGGTATGCCGCGATCGATGAAGAGTTGGTCGATTCCGACACCGGTGTCACCGCGAAGGTCGAACACCCGCTCGGACACCAGGCGTCGTTCGCCGACACCGACCTGGCGGCTGCCTGTCAGATGGCGCCCCGCACCGCATCGAGCAAGATGAGCAACTCCATCGACGCGTGCACCAAAACTCCCGGGTTGCTGGCGGCCGCGGTCGAGGGTTCAATCCCGTACTGGAAGGTCAGCCTCGTTGCCTCAGAGTTGGTGAGCGCCTCACCCGAGACATCCCGCCGGGTCGAGCAGCACCTGCTCGACACGAAAGGCTTCGACGCCTGGGGTTACCTGACGGTGAAGACCGCGGCACGGGCGTTGGTGACCCAGTGGGAAGAGGAAGCCGCGAAGAAGGCGCGGGTCAAGGAAGCCAAAGACGCCACTGGTGTCTGGGTGCGTCCCTCCGACATTGCCGGGATGGCCGAGTTGTGCGCCGTCGGCCCGGCCGACCAGATCGCCCGCATCTACGGAGCCGTGGACCAACTCGCTGACCATTGCTCGAAGAACCCACCAAAGGCCGATGACCCGGCCACAGATGCGAAGCCGACGCTCGGACAACTGCGCCTCTGCGCGTTGCACGACCTCGTCACACAAGGCGTCGACGTCAGCTACCAGGTCGTGATCCAGGTCCCTGTCGTGCGCGAGGAAAGCGAGGAACAGGCTGCGACCGCGGCCAAACGTGCCACCGACGACCCAGAACACGAGCCCGAGGCGTCCCCGAACGACGGGTCACCCCCACCCGGACAGTCCGCCTCATCGCCCCGCGGCCCGGATACCGCTCGCGAGCCCACCGATACTCCCGATTCCGAATCGTGTTCAACATCAGGCGAATCGGGAACCTCATACTCAACGGGGTGGGCACGCATCGCCGGGATCGGGTTCATCCGGCCCGAGGTGCTCGACGCGTTGATCGAGCAGTTCGGTTGCCGCCTGACCCGAGCACTGGTCGACGCCGACACCGGAGTCACCTGCGAAACCTCGACGACGGCGTACGAGCCGACATCAAAGATGAGGGAGTTCGTGCAACAACGCGACCAAACCTGCCGGTTCCCCATGTGCACCCGCGCCGCCATCAGGTGCGACATCGACCACGTCATCGAATGGCCGCAGGGACCGGCCGCCGGGCACAACCTTGCCGCACTCTGCCGCCACCACCACGACGCGAAGACCAAGAAGCACTGGGACTACCACATGAGCGACGACGGAGTCTGTACCTGGACCTCCCGCACCGGCCGCACATATGTCACCTACCCAGACTCCGTGCACGACGCTTCATGAACTCGGCCCGTGCGGTCGGGTAGCCGTTCACGGTCACCGGGTTTCGGCGCATGCGCCCTCCTTCGTCGGGCGCATGGCTCAACCAGCGATTCGCGACAACTCAGTACAAGCCTTCGTCGGACACCTGGCTCAACCAGCGGTTCGAGGACGGCTCGGTACGAGCGTTCCTTGTCCATGAGATTCGATCAGCGGGCGCGGTGACCATGCGGTCACCAGGCGTCCACCCCTCGAACATCGGTTCGGTGACTGGTCCGTACGGGTGAGGCGCCGGGTACTGTGCGCTCGTGCACCAAGAACGAATCACCGACTCGACCGACGCCCACCTGGACGTCTGGTCCGCCATGTTCAGCGACGACGACGGGCGTGATCGAGAGACCGAAGGGGTCCTCAACCGAGTCGTGCGCCTGAAGAACGAGTCGGATCGCCGGTTGCGCGAGGTGCTCCAGAACGACCCGCTCTCACTGGATGAGTACATGACGCTGCACGTGCTGGTCGGTGGTCAGACCAAGGGGCGTCCGCGCTCCACCCCAGCCCAACTGGCCGATCTGGCCGGCGTGAGCCGCGCGGGCATGACCGGGCGTCTGGACAAGCTGGAGCGTTCCGGTCTGGTTACCCGCACCCCCGACACCGATGATCGCCGCAGTGTCATCGTCGAGATCACCGCCAAGGGCCGCGAGGCCTGGGAGCGCATCGCCAACCGCTGGTCCGGTGAAGATGTCCGGATGCTCGACGGCCTGTCGGTCGAGGAACTGCGGGAACTGAACGCACTGCTGCGCAAGGCGTTCAACACCATCGAGAGCCGGCGCGACAGCTGACGTCCGCAGTCCGGTGCGGGTACTCAGCCCCGGGCGGTCAGCACCAGTGGGCCGTCCTGCGTGACCGCAACGGTGTGCTCGCTGTGCGCGCCCCGCGAACCATCGGCACTGCGCAACGTCCAGCCGTCCTCATCGGTATAGATCTCGTCGGTCGACTCCATCAGCCATGGTTCGATCGCGATCACCAGCCCCGGCTGCAATTTGAGTCCGCGACCGGGCCGACCGTCGTTGGGCACGTGCGGTTCGCCGTGCATCGTGCGGCCGACACCGTGTCCACCGAACTGAGTGTTCACCCGGTAGCCGGCTGCCTTGCAAACCTCCGCGATGGACGCAGAAATGTCGCCGAGCTTGTTACCCACAGTCGCCGCTGCAATGCCGGCTTCGAGCGCCTTCTCGGTCGTCTCGATCAGACGAAGGTCCTGTGCTCGGGGCGTGCCGACGACCAGCGACAGCGCCGAGTCCGACACCCACCCGTCGATCGACACCGCGAAGTCGACGCTGAGCAGGTCACCCTCGGCCAGGACGTAGTCGTGCGGCAGACCGTGCAGCACCGCATCGTTGACGCTGGTGCACAGCACCTTGCCGAACGGGCTCGCCCCGAAGCTCGGGTGGTAGTCGATATAGCACGACTCTCCCCCGGCGTCCCGAATCATCTTGTGCGCCAACGCATCCAGTTCGAGCAGGTTGACGCCGACGTCCGCCTTCTCCCGCAGCGCGGTGAGCACCTCAGCGACGAGCCGACCGGCCGGACGCATCTGTTCGAGCTCCTTGGCGGAGCGGAGTTCTATCACTTTTCGAGCCAATCGGCGTAGGCGTCGAAGGTGTAGTCGCGTCCGAGGAAGTCGCGCACCAGTTCAGCAGCGTCCTTGCGTCCGCCCATGCCGAGCACCGTCTCCCGGTACCGGGTCGCGACGTCCTGGTCGAACAGGTCGCCGGCATCGAAGGCGCTGAACATGTCCTTGGCGATGACCAGCGACCACATGTAGGTGTAGTAACCCGAGCCATATCCGTCGAGGTGGCCGAACGAGCAGTGGAAGTGGTTGTCCGGCAACGGCGGGAAGACGGAGTACTTGCGCTGCGTCTGCTGCAGATAGGACGTCATGTCCTCGGGCCGGTCGACGTGCAGCCCAAGGGACACCGCCGCGTAGAACATCTGCGTCCGCGCCATGAAGCCCTTGCCGAACTCGTCGGCTTCCTTCATGCGTGCGACCAGGTCGGCCGGGATCGGCTCGCCCTCGTCGTTGGTGGCGAACGTCGCGAGAACGCTTGCGTCCCAAGCCCATTCCTCGAGCATCTGGCTCGGTGCTTCGACGAAGTCCCACTCGGTGGCGACACCGGAGAAGCGGTTCCACTGCTGTGCCTGACCGCCCACCACGTGGTGAACGAGGTGACCGAACTCGTGGAAGAGCGTGACGACCTCGTCGTGCTCCATGAGCCCGCGGCTGAAGTTGCAGACCAGCACTCCCTCGGGCAGTTGCACACCGTCGACACCACTCACCAGCGTGAACTGTGCGGCGTGCTTGAACTTGCCCTCGCGCGGGTGCAGGTCCAGGTAGATCCGGCCGATGCGTTCGCCGTCCTTGAGGACGTCGTAGCCGGTGACGTCCGCGTGCCACACGGTGGCCTCCGGGACGGCTTTCCATTCCAGACCGAACAACCGACCGGTCACGTCGAGCAGACCCTGCCGGACGCGATCGAACCGGAAGTAGGTGCGGGTCAGCTGCGCGTCGACGTCGTACTGCTCCTTGCGCACCAATTCCGAGTAGTACGCCGTGTCGACGGCAGTGACGTCCTCGACGTCCGGGTGGTCCTGGTGCAGTCGATCGAGCAGGATCTGCTTGTCGGCGAGCGCTCGGTCGTTCGCGGCGTCGGTGATCTTGTCGATGAAGGTACGGATCTCCTTGCCCTCACCGATCATCTTCACCTCGGCATCGAAGTCGGCCCAGTTGGCGTACCCGAGAAGTTCGGCGTGCTCCTGGCGAAGAGCGAAAAGCCGTTGCAGCACAGCGTCATTGGCCGGCCACGCGATGTTGCTGCGCTCGTGCGTCATTGCCTGACGAACGGTGCGGTCGGCGCAGAAGGTCATCAGCGGGACGGAGTCGGGGTAGTCGGTGGTGACTGTGACCGTGCCGTCCGGACCTGCCGGGTGGGCATCGAGCCAGTCCTGCGGCATACCGGCGAGCTGCTCCGGTGCGACGGTGATGGAGCGGACGCCGTCGCGGATGTTCTTGCCGAACTCCTGCCCGGCCTTCAGTTCCTCCTGCGCAAGCTGACGCAGGCGCTCACGGTCGGCCTCGGACTTGTCGACGCCTGCGCGGCGGAAGTCGCGCCGGGTGAGTTCGAGCAGGCGCTGGGCGTCGGGGTCGCCGCCCGGATCAGCCGCGTCGAGCACCGCGAACAGTTCGCTGTCGAGACCGAGCTCCGTGGAGTATGCGTCGACGCGTTGCATCGCCTCGTCGGCGGCGTCACGTACGCCCGCGTCCGGGTGCACCTCGGAGAACAAGGACGATGCGGCCGCAGCGTTACCGAGCTCGATCTGCACCGCGTTCCAGGTCGCGAGCACGTCCTTGACCGAGCCGTCCTTCAGTCGCTCGACGAGGGTCTTGGCATCATCCAGAGCACCGTCGCATCGGTCGGTCAGCCAGTCGAGAGCGTCGTCGGTGGGCAGGGCAAGCGGAGTCGAAGTCACGTCCGCCAGCCTAACCGCGCCGGCGCGGTGGCAAGCGACTGCCGGACCTCAGGGACGCGGAGTGATGGTCGAGATCATCTTCATGACCTCGGCATCGCTAGGCACCTGCTTGCCGCCTTGGTCCCGCACCAACATCCATACGGTCGATTTGGTCCCGACCGGCACCGCAACGGCGAACACATCCGAGCGCACCGCGTTGCAGTTCTTGCCACCAGGGGCGCCGTTCGTCGCCGTCGTTCGAGCAAGAGTCGCCATGCAGCCGTTCACCCGCACCGACGTCACCTTCGGCGCGGCCGGCACCGGTCCCGCTGAGCCGTCGGCCTTCGCCGCGATCGTCTTGGCCATGCGCGTGGCGGCGTCCGTCGCAGCGCTGCTCGGGGGATCGCTCACCTGTCCCCGCAGACCGACCGCGGTCGTGGGAGCACTCGGCTCGGTCGCGCAGCTCCCGGATCCCTGCGTCGCGGCGGAGTGGACTCCGAACAGGTTGGGGCTCTGCAGACCCTCGGCGTTCTGCTGTCCCCAGATGACGTTCGGCACCTGCTTCCAGCCGGCAGGCACCGAGTAGGCGACCTTGTCCGCGGGCTTTCCCTGGACCACCTGCCAGCCGGGAACAACGGAAGGGTTCGGTCCGGTCGGTGACGAGGTGCTGGGTGAGGACGTCTGTTGCACAGACGAACCGGAGGTCGTGGTGGCTGGCGAGGTCGTCGACGATGTGGCCGCCTTGTCGTCACCGGCCTGCTGAGTCGCCCAGTACCCGAGCCCGGCGACCGCGAACAGACCTACCACGGCACCCGCCAGCAGCGCTTTACCCTTGCCGCCCGAGTTGTCCTGCGGGTCGCGAAGCTTCTTCGCATAGTGGTCGTAGTACCGCGACTGCGGATTGGTCTCCTGCTCGTGCCGCTTGGCCATGCGCCCTCCTGAAGCTCGCCAACGAATCCTAAAGGCATGGACGGCAGATCAGGTCGGCACAGATCAGCGTGACCGCCGCGGTCTCGGCTGGCAGACAGGGCAGGAGAACGACCCGCGGTTCATGAACTGCTCGCGCACCATGAGCGCACCGCAGCGGCGGCACTCCTTGCCCGCGCGGCCGTAGGCGTTGAGAGAACGGTCGAAGTAGCCGCTGGCGCCGTTCACGTTCACGTAGAGCGCGTCGAAACTGGTGCCGCCCTGGCCGAGCGCTTCGGACATCACGGTCGCCGCGTGCGCGAGCACCTCGCCGGCCGCCTTCGCACTCACCTTGTCGGTCAGCCGCTCACCGTGCAGCTTCGCGCGCCACAGCGCCTCATCGGCGTAGATGTTGCCGATGCCGGACACCAGAGTCTGATCGAGCAGGGCTCGTTTGATCTGGGTGTGCTTGCGCCGCATCCGGGTGAGGGTCTGCCGTAGGTCGAACGCGGACTCCAGTGGGTCGGGCGCGATATGCCGAATGACGCTGGGGATCGACGCATTCGAGTGATCGTCCGGCAGCATCTCGACGAGTTGGAGCCCACCGAAGGTGCGCTGGTCGACGAACCGTAACTGCTTGCCGTCGTCGAGTCCGAAGAGCGCGTGACAGTGCTTCTCCCGCGGCGCATCGGGATCCTCTACGAGCAACTGGCCGCTCATGCCGAGGTGGACGACGAGCGCCTGCCCGTCGTCCAGATCCATCCACAGGTACTTGCCGCGTCGGCGGGCGGAGTCCACCCGCACGCCGGTGAGCGCAGCAGCGAGCGCAGCCGGTCCGGCCTCGTGGCGGCGCGCCACCCGCGAGCCGAGCACCTCGGCCGTTTCGATGCGTCGCCCGACCACGTGATCGGCGACCCCGCGGCGGACGACCTCCACCTCAGGCAGTTCAGGCAAGCTCGACGTCCCGCTCGAGTTCGGTGGCGGGTTTCGCGGAGGTGCGGGCCTTGAGCGTCTTCCACGCTGCCTCGGCAGCGACCTGCTCCGCGGACTTCTTGTTGCGACCCACTCCGGTGCCGAGCACCTCACCGGCCACCAGGACGGATGCGGTGAACACCTTGTCGTGGTCGGGGCCCTGATCGGTGACCTGGTAGGACGGAGAGCCCAGTTCGTGGCCGGCGGCGAGTTCCTGCAGGGAGGTCTTCCAGTCCAGACCGGCGCCGAGATCCGCAGCCTGCTCGATCAGGTCGTCGACCATGTGGTGCACCAGGCGGTGTGCCGGCTCGATGCCTCCGCACAGGTAGACAGCACCGATGACTGCCTCGACGGTGTCGGCCAGGATCGAGTCCTTGTCGCGTCCGCCGCTGGTGTCCTCGCCGCGTCCGAGCAGGATGTACTCGCCCAACTCCAGAGCGCGGCCGACGCCGGCGAGCGCACGCGCGTTGACGACCGAGGCGCGGAACTTCGCCAGTTGCCCCTCGGGCAAGTCAGGGTGGGTGACATACAGCGCTTCGGTGACCACCAACCCCAGCACGGCGTCGCCGAGGAACTCCTGGCGCTCGTTGTGCGGCAGGTTCCCGTTCTCGTACGCGTACGACCGATGCGTCAGCGCACGCAGAAGCAGCGGCTCGTCGATGTCCGTCCCGCTGATCTGCGCGAGCAGGGCGGAAAGGTCAGCGACGGGCCGCTGCGAAGCCTTCGCAGAGGCAGCCCGTTTCGACGAAGCCACGTCGACCGGGTGTCTCAGGCCTGGTGAGCGGTCTGCTCCGCGGCGCTGTAGTGACGACCCTTGTAGGTGCCGCAGGCCGGGCAAGCCATGTGCGGCTGGGCCAGGGCGCTGCAGTTCGGGCACGTCGTGGTCACGACCGGCGTCGTCTTCCAGTTCGCACGGCGCGAACGGGTGTTGGAGCGCGACATCTTCCGCTTCGGGACAGCCACGTCAGTTCCTCTTCTCGTCGTTCTCGGCGTCGGCCATACCGGCCAGCGCCGACCATCGGGGATCGATCACTTCATGATGGTGGTCCGGGTCGTCCGCCAGGCGCGCTCCGCATTCGGAGCACAGACCCGGACAATCTTCCCGGCACACCGGCTGGAAGGGCAGCAAAGGCACCACCACATCCCGCAACATCGGCTCCAGATCGGCGAGATCGCCGTCCAGAACGTGCATGTCCTCATCGTCGCCGGCCACCTGGTTGTGGTGGGCCGCGCGGTCGGCGTAAGCGAACAGCTCCTGGAATTCGACATCCACAGGTTCGTGGACCGGTTCCAAGCACCGCACGCAAGCACCGGTCGCCGTGGCACAGGCCGAACCGGAGATCAGCACCCCTTCCATCACCGACTCAATGCGCAGGTCGAGCTCGATCGGCTCGCCCTGCGCGATCTCGATCACCTCGTTGCCGAAGAGATCGGGCGCCGGCACATCACGTTCGATCTGAGCCATGTGCCCCGGACGCCGCCCCAATTCCTTGGTGTCAAGGACGAGCGGGTTACGCGGGTCGAGGTGCATGTCGGCTCGGCGATCTTCGTGGTGAGTCATGGGTGGTGGTACTGCTCGGTTCGGACCACGTCAAGGACGACGCAGACCGACACACAAGGTTACCGGTGCGATCGCCGATTCCCCAAACTCGCGGTCGGCACTCAGCCACCGGCGCGCTCAGTCACCGCGCAATCGCTGCACGAGTGGCTCGAGTACCGGGGGCGGCACCATCGCCGACACGTCCGCGCCGTGCTGCGCACACACCCGCACCAGCGAGGAGGAGTAGTGCGAGACGCTCGGATCGGCCGCGACGAAGAGCGTCTCGACACCGGTCATCTCGGTGTTCATCTGAGCCATCGGCATCTCGTACGCGAAGTCGGTGCCGTTGCGCAGGCCCTTGATCATCACGCCCGCGTCGAGTTCGCGGCACACATCGACGACCAACCGGTTGCCGAACGCCTGCGCGCGCACGTTGGGCAGGTGTGCGACGGACTCCTCGATCAGCCGGACGCGTTCCTCGGGCGTGAAGGTGCCGTTCTTGTCGGGGTTGTAGACGACCGCGACGACGACCTCGTCGAACAGCTCGGCGGCGCGGGTGATCACGTCGAGGTGGCCGACGGTGATCGGGTCGAACGAACCGGGGCTCACAGCCCGACGCACGTCGGCGCTCACATCATTCACGCGGCATCTCCTTCAGGCACGAACTCAGCGAACCACACGGTCGTCTCGCCGTAACGGCGCGGACCGATCAACTCCACATCGGCCGGCCACACCGGCTCGGGCGAGCGCGACGAGCGCTCCACCACCAGCACCGCGTCCTCATTGAGCCAACCCGTTGCCAGACGCTGCAGGACGGTGGCGAGATTGGCGTCGTCGATGTCGTACGGGGGGTCGATGAGGACCAGATCGAAGGGCTCCCCCGTCGCACCGGCCACCACCTTCTCCACCGACTCGGTACGCACCTGCACGTCCGGTAGCCCGAGTTCACGCACATTGCGCTGAACCACCGCCGCCGCGCGGCGGTCCTTCTCGACCAGCACCACTGCGCAGGCGCCCCGACTGGCGGCTTCGAGGCCGAGCGCTCCGGATCCTGCGTAGAGGTCGAGCACACGTGCGTCCTGCAACGCATCAAGGTGTTCGAGTCGGGCGAACAACGCCTCCCGGACTCGCTCACTGGTCGGACGCGTGGAGTCACCGGGGGGCGTTGCCAAACGGCGTCCGCCCGCGACACCGGCGATGATGCGGGTCATGTCAGCCCCTCTCCAGGAAGGCGACCTGCTCGGCGTCCAGGCGTTCCCACAGGAGTTCGGCCAGTCCCGGGTGGTCGGCGAGCGTCGGGTCGTCGGCGATGAGCTGCGTTGCGTCGGCACGGGCGAGTTCGATGAGTTCGACGTCCTTGGGGTGGGTGATCCGTAGGTGCTTCAGGCCGCTCTTGCCGCCGGACTGCCGCCCGCCGAGGACGTCGCCCTCACGCCGCAGGCTCAGGTCGAGGTCTGCGAGCTCGAATCCGTTGTTGGTCGCAGCGACGGCCTCGAGCCGCTCGAGTGTCACCGGGTTCTCCGAACCGGTGACCAACAGGCACAGCCCACCGGCACTGCCTCGACCGACGCGTCCGCGCAACTGGTGCAACTGACTGATGCCGAAGCGTTCGGCGTCCATGATCACCATCATCGTGGAGTTGGGCACGTCGACGCCGACCTCGATGACGGTGGTCGACACCAACACGTGGATGCGGCCCGCCGCGAACTCGCTCATCGCGAGCTCCTTCTCCTGCGCGCTCATCCGGCCGTGCAGCATCTCGATCCGTAGGCCCGCCAAGGCAGGTTCGGACCGCAGCGTGTCGAGGGTCTCAAGCACTGATGCAGTCTGTTGTTTCGTCGGGTCAGGCAGGTCGGACTCATCGGCCCAGGGGTTCGCGATGCCGTAGTCGTCCAGGAACGCGTCCGGGTCCTCCGCGCCGATCCGCGGGCACACGACGTACGCCTGGTGGCCGCGCCCGACCTCCTCGGCCACGCGCTGCCAACTGCGCTGGAGCCAACCGGGTCTGGCGGCCGGGACGACGTGGGACACGATCGGCGCGCGCCCGGACGGCAGTTGGCGCAACTCGGACGTCTCCATGTCGCCGAACACCGTGATCGCGACCGTCCGCGGGATGGGGGTGGCGGTCATCACCAGGACGTGCGGTGGACGAGTTGCCTTGCCGCGCAAGGCATCTCGTTGCTCCACCCCGAATCTGTGCTGCTCGTCGACGACCACCAGTCCCAGATCGAAGAAGTTGACGTTGTCCTGGATCAGCGCGTGCGTGCCGATCACGATGCCGACCTCGCCGGAGACGATGTCGAGCAGAACACGCTCCCTGGCCGACTTGCTCATCGAGCCGGTGAGCAGCGCCACCCGGGTACCGCCGTCGGCGCCGCCGAGCATGCCCCCCTCGGCGAGGTCGCCGAGCATCTTGCGGACGGAACGTTCGTGTTGTTGCGCGAGTACCTCGGTGGGAGCGAGCAACGCGGCCTGCGCGCCGGCGTCGACGGTGGCCAACATCGCTCGGAGCGCGACGATCGTCTTGCCGGAGCCGACCTCGCCCTGGAGCAGACGGTGCATCGGCCGCTCGGCCGCGAGATCGGCGGCGATCTGAGCACCCACTTCCTGCTGTCCGGCGGTGAGTTCGAACGGCAGTCGCTCGTCGAAACGGGCAAGGAGGCCGTCCGCCTGGGGCACGCGCGGTGTCGCGGTCTGGGCGTCGTACTGCGCCCGACGTGCGGCCAGCGCCGTCTGCACGACCAATGCCTCGTCGTAACGCAGCCTGCGGCGGCCACGGCCGACGTCGGCCTGTGAGGTGGGCAGGTGCAGCAACCGATATGCCTCGTGCATCGACGGAAGTCGATGTCTGGCAAGGAGATCGGCAGGCAGCGGGTCCTCACCCTCCCAGGAGCCCAGCACCTGCTGCATCGCGATCGTGAGCGACAGATCGGTCGTCTTGGGCACTGCGAGATAGGTGGGGACGATGCCCGAGGCGTACACGCTCGCGGAGTCGTCGGTGGTGAAGGTGTACTCCGGATGGGACAACTGGAACGACCCGCGGTACGCCTCCAGCTTGCCGCGGAACAAGGCGGTGGCCCCCGGAACGAGCTTCTGTTCGTGGCCGTAGGCACGGAAGAAGACAAGCCGCGCCGTCGTGCCGTCGGCGTCCTCGATGACCGCCTCCAGCATCCGGCCCTTGCGGTTACGCATCGAACGGGCGTTCGCGCTGACCACGGTCGCGACGAGCACCGCCATCTCACCGACCTGGAACTCCGCCAGGCGTCCGGCGGTGTTCGCATCGATATATCGACGCGGCAGGAAATCGAGGAAGCCACCCACGGTGTGGACGTCGCGCGCCTCGGCCAGACGCCCGGCGACACGTTTGTCGATCACCTTCGCCAGGTCGGTACCCCGTGTGACCTGCACGCTCACTCCACCCCGACGGCCAGAACATACGGGCCGCCGCCCTGCACGATCGTCACCTCGATGTCCGGGTGGGTGCGGCGCAGGCCGGCGCGCAGCGTGTCGGCAAGCGCGTCCGGCACCTTCTCCCCCACCACCAGCGTGACGATCTCGCAGTCGTGTTCGGTGACCAACGTCTGCACCACGCGCGCCGCCACAGGCAGAGCCTCGTGGCCGTACTCGATCACCTCGCCGTCGATGCGTCCCACGACCGCACCCTTCGGGCAGGTGCCGGACGGGGTCTCGAACTCCTCCGACGCGATCGTCAGGATGCCGGTCGACAGGCTCACGAGCGCATCGTCGACTGCTGCGATCACCTCCGCACCGGCCTGCTCGGGATGTGCGACGGTGAGGGTCGCCAGGAACTCGGTCGGTCCGGTCGAGCCGGGACGCATGACGCGGATGTCCTTGTCGCGCAGCGCTTTCTCGAGCGCGTCGGCGGTGCGACCGCTACGTCGTCCGTCAGCCACGAGCAACACCTCGGCCAGTCCGGTCTCGCGGACAGCCCGAACGGCGGAAGCCCGGGCGATGCGCCCGGCGTCACCGGTCACGACCATGCGCTCGTCCTGGCGGGCCAATTCGGCCAGGCCGGGTGAATCTGCGACGGCGACGACGAGCGTCTTCGTCTCGGTGGAAACAGGTACCGGGTGACGCGCAGTGATCTCGTCCTGGAAGCGGGTCACCTCGAACCGGTGCGGACGCCCGGCGTCAGCACCCGCGTTGAGGGCTGCAGCGACATCGTCGACATGCACGTGGACCGACCACACGTCGGGTCCCCCCGCCACGACGAGGGAGTCGCCGAGCCGGTCGAGGACACCTCGCAAGCGCGAAACGCGGGACTCGTCGGTCTCGGCGAGCATGAACATCACTTCGTAGCCGGGCCCCTCGATGCTCTCGCAATCGGAGTCGCGAATCGCCCCTTCGCCGGCGAGCCAGGACGGCGGTTCGCCGAGGCCCTTGATCGGCCCTGCGTCGGCCTCGATGACCCGACGCAACGAGTCGAGGAGTACCACGAATCCTGCGCCCCCGGCATCGACGACGCCGGCCTCCTTGAGCGTGGGGAGTTGGTGCGTGGTGTTGACCAGCGCGATCTCCGCGGCGCGAACTGCGCCGGTCACGACGTCCTCGAGCGAGCCGGAGGCCTGCATCGCGGCACCGTCGGCGGCGGCGCTCGCCACCGTGAGGATCGTCCCCTCGACCGGGATGCTGACGCTGCGCCAGGCGTAGTCCGCTGCCCGTCGCAGCGCATCGGCGAGTTGCCTTCCGGTCACGCGCTGGTCGGGAGATTCAGTCAGCACCTCGGCCACACCGCGAGCGACCTGGCTGATGATCACGCCGGAATTGCCGCGTGCGGCCATCAAGGTGGCCTGCGCGAGATCGCGCGCCGCCTGCACCAGGTCAGCAGGCTGGGTGAAGGCGAGCGACCCCATCGCACCGTCGACTGTCATCAGCAGGTTGGTGCCGGTGTCGCCGTCTGGTACCGGGAAGACGTTGAGCCGGTTGATCCGCTCGGCGTAGGTGGCGAGATCGGCGCGCGCGGTGACGACCCAGCGACGCAGGGCGTCGAGGTCGAGCGTTTCCAGCGCCATCTGTCTGTCATCCTTCGTGCGTGGGCCGACCGAGCGTTCAACGCAAGGAAGATTATCCGTCGCCGCCGACAGCACGTGACGCAAGCCACCCGACTCGCCCGAATCCGCCCCGGCCGACGGCCGGTTTGGTCATGTCCGGTCGCGCCGCTATCCTTGTGAAGTTCCCACGCGAGTTCCGGTCATTGCCGTGCGCCCGCATCCCGGGAACAAGAAGATTCTTATCGACCAACTTCAGGAGATCACCGTGGCTGCCACCTGCGACGTCTGCGGCAAGGGACCCGGCTTCGGTCACAACGTCTCGCACTCGCAGCGCAAGACCAAGCGCCGCTGGAACCCGAACATCCAGCGCGTTCGCGCGCTCGTGGGCGACGCCGGCGTGACCCCGAAGCGTCTCAATGTCTGCACTTCCTGCCTGAAGGCCGGCAAGGTCACCCGCTGACCCCCGCCTTCTCGCACTGAATCAGCCGACCCCTCGGGGTCGGCTTTTTCGTGCCCGTCGGCTCAACCACGTGTCGTGACGGCTAACCGGCGAAGTGGTCCCAACCGCCGCCCTGCTGGGCGCGCCCGTCGAGCGTGACGTCGCCACCTTCGACCACCTCGCCGATCGGGTACCAGTCGTCCGGCACCTTTCCCCGCGGGAAGGTCGCCAGGAGGGTGTGCTCCTCTCCCCCGGTCAGCACGCATGACCACGCGTCTTCGCCGAGCGCGATCAGGTGATTGACCAACGGACGCAGCAGTGCGCTGTCGAGATCGAGCCGGACGCCGGACGCCGTGGCGATTCGTCGGCCGTCACGGACCAAGCCGTCGCTGACGTCCATCATCGAGGTCGCCCCGGCTCGCGCAGCCTGGGGACCTGCGGCCAGGCGAGCGACCGGGCGACGGTGGAAGTCGACGAGTTCGGGGGCATGGTCCACATCGCCACGCTGCAACAGTCGCAGTCCGGCGTCGGACCGGCCGAGCAAGTCGCTCACCGCGACCACATCACCCACCCGTGCCCCGTCGCGGCGGACAGCCGGCACGTCCCGCAACTCCCCAGCGCCGTGATGCTGACCATGCGGACACCGTCGGGAGCCGAGCTCAGATCGCCGCCGAGAACAGCGACATTCTCGGCGCGGCAGGCGTCCGCGATTCCTTCGTTGAGGGCGCGGCACCACTCGATCGTCGTGTCACGTCCCGCGATGAGGGAGACCACGACACCAGTGGAGGTACCGCCCATCGCGGCGATGTCGGCGAGATTCTGGACGACGACCTTGTGACCCACCTCGTGCCCGCTGCTCCAGGCGTCCAGCCAGTCACGTCCGAGCACCATGGAATCGGTGGTGACGAGTACCGACCCGGTCGGCACCCGAAGCAACGCTGTGTCATCCCCGACGCCGATCATCACCTCGTTCCGGGTGGGTAGGGTCGCAAAGATGGTGGCGAGCAGTTCCTCCTCACTCGTCTCGGCGAGCGTGCGTCCACCTGCCGGGATCATTTCGGCCCTCTCCGTTGTCGGCTCAGGTCGCACGGTAGCGTCATGGCGACAGACCGAGGCTGCCCGGTAGGGCATCGAGCGAGCGGGAGAACCATGGTCCAGGCGTACATCTTGATCCAGTGCGAGGTCGGCAAGGCGCACGCGGTCGCCACCGCGGTCGCGCAGATCAACGGCGTCACGATGGCCGAGGACGTCACCGGTCCCTATGACGTCATCGCCCGGCTCGAGGCCGAGAACGTCGACGAACTCGGCAAGCTCGTCATCGCCCGCATCCAGGAAGTGCCCGGCATCACCCGCACCCTCACGTGCACCGTCGTCAAGGTCTGAGGCTCCTCGCCGCGTCGAGCGCGGCGACGTTCCTGCTCACCGCCTGCGGTTCGTCCGAAGTGTCGGTCACCAAAGCCGAGAAGGCTGCGAATCCATTGTGCGCCAAGGTTGCCCAGCACTGGCCCCAGAAGGTGGCCGGTCAGGAACAACGCGACGTCTCGACCTCCGGCGGTACCGAGGCCGCTTGGGGTGACCCCGCGATCATCGCCCGCTGTGGGGTCACCTCGCCGGGGGCCGACGAGCACTGTGTCGACGCGAACGGCGTCGACTGGGTGTACAGCGAACTGTCGGACGGTGCGGGCTTCGTCACGTTCGGACGTGAACCGGCGATCCAGGTGCTGGTGCCGTCCGACTACGCCGGGGACGCAATCGGCGCCTTCGCTGCGGCGGCGAAGCAGATCCCGCAGGGCAACAGGAAGTGCAGCTGACCGCTCAGCCGGCCAGTTGCCGGTAACGCCGCATCCACGCTCGAGCGACATCGGCCGCATCGGGAAGTTCAGCCGCTCGACGAATTCCACTGGCGCGCAGCGAATCTGCGAGAGCATCATCGGCGAGCACCCGCCCGAGAGCCTCCGCGAGCGCAGCCGCGTCACCCACCGGCACCAGGACGCCGGCGGAACCGACCAGGTCGGGAAGGCCACCGGTGTCGGTCACGACGCACGGCAACCCGCCGGCAAGTGCCTCCTGGACGACCAGCGAGCGAGCCTCCCACCGGCTCGGCAACGCGAGCACCGACGAGGCGGCGATGAAGCGCGGCACCTCGCGGCTCGCGCCGATGAGGTGCACCGGCAGACGCTCCGCCGAAATCCGTTGCGAGAGATACTCGGTCAGCTGCGTGTCGCCATCACCGACGATGACGAACGAGACGTTGTGATCCTTCATCCGGGCGGCGGCGTCGAGCAGTACCGGCAGGTCCTTCTGCGGTGCGATACGGCTGACGGTGAGCACCCACGCCCGATCGCCCGGAAGGCCGTACATCTGCGCGAGGTCCGCCTTGACCATCGCCGGGTCGCCCTGCCACGGGGTCAGATCCGGCGCCGCGACCTCGCTGAGCCGAGCGTCTGCACCGAGTGAGCGCGCACGCTCCACCAGGTCACTGCTCGCCCCGGTGACCAACTGCGCACCGGCGATCTGTAGACGCTCGACCGCGGCACCGCCCGTGGCCCGAGGACCGGACCCGAGGAGTGCGTTGTGCCAGGTGATCACCAACGGTGGCCGACGTCGAAGCCCCTGCAGGGCCAATGCGGCCTGCAGTCCGGCCTGGTGACCGTGGGCGTGCACGATGTCGGCGCCCGCACACAACCGACGCAGAGCAGGCAACCCGGCCGGCAGTGAACGTCCGCTCCGCAGGACCGGCCGCAGGACAACGGAATCCGGCAACGAACCGTCGAGCCTGCCGGCACTGCCAAAAGTGGTCGCGATCGTCACCGGCGAACCCGCGGCGGAGAGTTCGCAAGCGAGGCTCGCCACGTGGCCGGCGATGCCGCCGCTCGCCTCCGCCATCACCAGCAGGACGCGCGGACCGGTCATCGGCGGATCAGCGCAGTCCGACGCGACGGTGCAGCGCGAGTTCGATCAGCTCGGTGATCAGGCTCTGGTAGTCGACACCCTCGGCGTCCCACACCCGCGGGTACATCGACGACGGCGTGAAGCCGGGCATCGTGTTGATCTCGTTGAGGGTCAACGTGCCGTCGGGCGAGTAGAACCAGTCGACGCGGGCGAGCCCCTCGCAACCGGCGGCGTCGAAGGCGCGGATCGACTGCTCGCGGATTTCCTGCGCGACGGCGTCAGGCAGGTCTGCCGGGCAGGTGAGACGAGCGGAGTCGTCGAGGTACTTGGACTCGAAGTCGTAGAAAGCGTGCGTGCCCTCCGTCACGGTGATCTCGCCGATCCGCGAGGCACGGGGCAGGTCGCTTCCGCGACCTTCGAGGATGCCGCACTCGACCTCGCGGCCGTCGATCGCGGCCTCGACGAGCACCTTCGGGTCGAACCGGCGGGCCTCCTCGATGGCGGCTTCGAGCTGTTCCTGGGAGTCGACGCGGCTGACGCCGACACTGCTACCCGCGCGGGCCGGCTTGACGAACACCGGCCGGCCGAGCGCAGCGACCGGCTCCATGCACGCCGCCTTGTCGCGTTGCCACTCCTTGTCGGTGATCAGCACGTACGGGCCGACCGGCAGCCCGGCGGCACGGAAGACGACCTTCATCAGGTGCTTGTCCATCATCACTGCGGACGCCGACACCCCTGATCCGACATAACGCATGTCGGACAGTTCCATGAGGCCCTGGATGGTTCCGTCCTCACCGAACGGGCCGTGCAGCAGCGGGAAGACGACGTCGACGTCCCCCAGTTCGCGCGGCACGTCACCGGGTTCGCGCACAGTCAGCCCGCGACTCGCCGGATCGGTGCTGATCAACACCTCACTCGTGCCTTGCACGGACGGCGTGTGAGTTGCGGTGAGCTGCAACGGTTCAGGGTCGTCCGCCATCAGCACCCAACGGCCTTCGGCGGTGATGCCGATGGGCAGCACGTCGAACTTTGCGCGGTCGATGGACCGCAGCACGCTGGCAGCTGTCGCGCACGACACGACGTGCTCGGCGGAACGACCACCGAACACGAGGGCAACGACCGGCTTGCGATCGGTGGGCGCGTCGGTCGGCTGGGCTTCGGGCGCAGGCTGGGTACTCATCGCGCAGCAGCCTAGCCCGCGGACCGCCGCTCGCACGGAAGGCGCCGTCTGGGACGCTTTCGCCCATGAGCCAGCCGCACTCCCCCGCCACTCTGGTCGTCGGTCTCGGTCGCCCCGAGCGCACGCCGGGCGCTTCGGTCGGTCCGTCCGTCGAGTTCACCTCCACCTTCGTGCGGGGAGGCGACAACGCGTACGCCCGGTTCGGCAACCCGACGTGGAGCGCCTTCGAGGAGGCCATCGGCACACTCGAGGGTGGTTCGGCCCTCGCGTTCGCCAGTGGGATGGCGGCCGTGCGTGCCGCCGTCGATCTGGTTGCTCAGGGTGGAAGCGTCCTGGTGCCGCAGCACTGCTACAACGGCACGACCTCGCTGCTGCAGCAGCTGGAGGACGCCGGACGGCTCAGCGTGCGACGAGCCGACATCGCCGACACCTCGGCATACATCGACGCGATGGACCACGTCTCCATGGTGTGGTTGGAGTCGCCGACCAACCCGATGTTGGAGGTTGCCGAGCTGCCCGCCTTGATCAAGGCAGCCCGCGAGTCGGGTGTGATCACGGTGTGCGACAACACGTTCGCCACCCCTGCTGCAGAAGCCGCTCGAGCTGGGCGCGGACCTCGTCGTCCACTCCGCCACGAAGTATCTGTCCGGCCACTCCGACCTACTGCTCGGCGTGACGGTCACCACGAATCCCGAACTGCAGCAACGACTCCTGACTTCCCGGACACTCGGGGGCGCCATCGCGGGCCCGATGGAGGCCTGGCTCGCGTTACGCGGTTTGCGCACCCTGCACGTGCGCTTCGAGCGCGCGTGCGACAACGCGGCGCAACTCGCGACCCGCCTCGCCGAGCACCCCGTCGTCGAACGGGTTCGCTACCCCGGCTTCGGAGCGATGATCGCCATCGAGGTACGCGGTGATGCAGCGGCAGCGGAGAAGGTCGAGCAACAGGTCGAGGTCTGGCTGCCGGCGACCAGCCTCGGCGGCGTCGAGTCGATGGTCGAACGGCGCCGCCGGCACGCGTCCGAGCCGGTCACTGTCCCTCCGCAGTTGCTCCGCCTTTCGGTCGGCATCGAGGACGTCGAGGACCTCTGGGAGGACCTGGATCAGGCACTCAGCTCGTCTCGAGCTTCCTAGCGCGCGACATCAGCGCCGCCACGACCTCGCGGGTGCTGCGTCCCTCGTAGACGACGGCTTCGACGTTCTCCACGATCGGCACCTCGACGTCGAGCGATCGGGCGAGGTCGAGGATCGACTTACACGACTTCACGCCCTCCGCGACCTGTTTGGTGGCGGCGATCGTCTCCTGCAGCGTCTTGCCCTGCCCGAGTGCGTAACCGAAGGTTCGGTTGCGGGACAACGGCGAGGCACAGGTCGCCATCAGGTCACCCACTCCGGCGAGACCCAGGAAGGTCTGGGGATCGGCGCCCAACGCCGTGCCCAGACGGGCCGTCTCGGCGAGACCGCGCGTGATGAGGCTGGCAAGAGTGTTGTCCCCCATGCCCATTCCGGACGCCATGCCGCACGCCAACGCGATGACGTTCTTCGTCGCTCCGGCGATCTCGGTGCCGATCACGTCGCCGCCGAGGTAGGGCCGGAAGTACGGCGTGGCGCAGGCTTCGGCGACGCGAGCACGCATCCGCGGACTGGTGGACGCGACCACGGACGCTGCGGGCTGCCGCTGCGCGATCTCCTTGGCGAGGTTGGGCCCGGACACGACGACGACGCGTGCCGGGTCGATGCCGGCCGCGTCGGTGATCACCTCACTCATCCGCTTGCCGGTGTCGAGCTCGATGCCCTTCATCAAGGACACGACGGCCGCGTCCTCACCGATGTGGTCACCCCACCGGCCGAGGTTCTCGCGCAGACTCTGCGACGGCACCGCGAGCACGACGATTTGCGCACCGTCCGTCGCCTCGACGACATCGCTGGTAGCCCGGATGTTCTGGGGCAGAACGAGATCCGGCAGGTAGTCGACGTTCATGCGGTCGGCGTTGATGGCCGCGGCGAGCTCGGGTCGACGAGCCCACAGCATCACGTCCTGCCCGGCTTCCGCCATCACGAGGGAGAAAGCGGTACCCCAGCTTCCACTGCCCAGAACTGCGACGCGGGTCATCAGTGTTCTCCGTTCATGTCGTTCGACCGATCAGGTGCAACCTCACCACGTGCACGCTCGAGTTGCACGGTGATCGCGTCCATCAGGCGGGCAGTCGCTTCGCGAAGCACCCCGCCGGTCATCGGAACGCCGCGCAGATCGTCGAGGTCGACGGCCGCCCCTGCATAGACCTTGATCGTCTTGCGAGGCAGCAGTTTCGGCGTGACACCGCGGTAGGGGAACAGGACGTCCTGGGTGCCCCACATCCCGATCGGGATCAGCGGGCAGCCGGTCGACAAGGCGATTCGCGCCGCCCCGGTCTTACCGGGCATCGGCCACAGATCCTCGTGCCGGGTCAGGGTGCCCTCCGGCATTACGCAGATGCAGTCGCCGCGCTCGATCGCGTCCAGTGCCGCCTCGTAGGCCTGCACCGCCTGCGCGGACCCGCGCACGACCGGAATCTGTCCGGTGCCCGTCATCACCCGCTTGACCCCTGGCATACCGAACAGCGCCGACTTCGCGAGGTAACGGGGCGCCCGACCCTGGCTGATCAGGAACTGCGCCAGGGTGAAGCCGTCCAGGTAGGAGATGTGGTTCGCGGCGGCGACGAAACCACCGCTCTTCGGGATGTGCTCGCCGCCCTGCCAGTCGTGACGCCAGGTGCGCAGGAGCACCGGCCATAGCCCCTTGACGATGTTCTTGTACATCGGCGGGATGTCCTCACTGATCGTGGGATGCGCCACCGGACCTCCTCGTCTGCGTGCCTGCTTGCGTGTGCGACCACATCTTCGTGGGCGTGGACGTCGATGTCGACCGGTTGGGGGCATGCATCAGGGGTCGACGTAACCAACGGCACCATCTGGGACGATGAGAGGCGTGAGCCCCACTTTGACATCCACCTGGTTTCTGGTCCTGCCGGTGAAGAACACCGAACGGGGCAAGAGTCGGCTCACCCCGCCGGGCGGCGTGGCCCGCCGCGACCTCGCACTGGCGATGGCACTGGACACCATCGAGGTGGTGCTGCAGGTCGTTCCGGCCGCTCAGATCGTGCTGGTGACCGACGACCCGATCGTGCGCACCAACGCCGAATCGATGGCGATCAACGTCGTCGACGACCCGGGACGAGGACTCAACCCGGCCATCGAACTCGGCCTCGCCAAGGTGGGCGAGATGGCCCCGGGTGCGCCGGGAGCTGTCCTGCTCGCCGACCTTCCCGCGCTGACCCCAGACGCGCTCTACGAGGCGCTACGTGCCTGTGCCGCAACAGAATCCAGCATCGTCCCCGACGAATCCGGCGACGGGACGGTGCTGCTCACCCACCACGACGCCTCACGTCTCGTCCCCCGCTTCGGCACCGGTTCGGCCGCCCGGCACAGCCGCACCGCCAGCGTCCTGCGTCCCGACCTACCGCAGCTACGCACCGACGTCGACGACACCGAGGCACTCGGACGCGCCCGTCGTCTCGGCCTGGGGCCGCGGACCCGGGGGTTGCTCGACACCGCCCCCGAGGCAGGCTGAGGAGAGCCATGCAGGCCACCGTGCACCGCTTCGACCCCGACACCGCTTCGGGCAGCGTTCTGACCGACAACGGTCGCGAGATCGACTTCGGCGCAGCCGCATTCGCCAACACCTCACTGTTGCATCTGCGTCCGGGGCAACGGGTCAACATCGAGGTCGGCGCCTCCGGTATCAGCAGGATGTGGATCGAGGGCATCGGACCCGGTCAACGCATCCGCTGACCGACCGCAGACGACGGACCGGCCCCGCTCGCTTCGCGCGGGGCCGGTCTGTCGTTCGGTGCGACTACTTCTTGGCGGTCTTGCGCGTGGTCGCCTTGGTCGCGGTCTTCTTCGCCGGAGCCTTCTTGGCGGCGGCCTTCGTGGTGGTCTTCTTCGCCGGAGCCTTCTTGGCCGCCGCCTTGGTGGTGGCCGTGGTGCCGGCGGTGCCTGCCGACGCGCGGCCGGCCGCGTTACCGGTCTTCGGCAGCGAGCTCGGCTTGGCGACGACGGCCTTGAAGCCGGTGCCCGGCTTGAACTTCGGGACGGCGGTCTTCTTGATCGGCACGGTGTCGCCGGTGCGCGGGTTACGGCCGGTGCGCGCTGCCCGGGTGACCTTCTCGAAGGTGCCGAAGCCGGTGATCGTGACCTTGTTGCCACGTGCCACCTCACGGATGATCGCGTCGAGGACGGCGTCGACAGCGTCGGTGGCCGCCTTCTTGCCGCCGAGTCGGGTCTCGATGGCGGTGATGAGATCTGCCTTGTTCACTACTGACACCCCTTCGGGTTTCGGGCGCTCCGGCGAACCGGTGGGCGTTCCTGTCCGATGCGCCGTCCGTTCTCGCACGGCTCACTACAGACGTTAGGACCCGCGAGACTCGCAGGCAACCATTCAGAGCACGCAATACGTTGCGCCACAAGGACATTCGGACGTCGACCCCGCTGCACGAGCAGCACGGTCCGAATACCTGGACGATCCAACGAACTGGCGAATTCTTCTGCACGACAACGAAACACGCCCCGATCCAAACGGATCGAGGCGTGAATCGTCGTTGCTGTCAGGGAACTTCGACAGTGGGCTTCCAACCCGGACGGGATGATTCGAATTCCTCGATGGCGTGCGCGTGTCGCAGCGTGAGGCTGATGTCGTCGAGTCCCTCGAGCAAACGCCAACGGGTGTAGTCGTCCACCTCGAACGCGAACGTGTGCTCGCCGGCGGTCACTGTGCGCTCGACGAGATCCACCGTGACCTGCGTGCCCGGCTCGTTCTCCAGCAGCTTCCACAGCAGTTCGATGTCGTCCTGCGTCAGCTGCGCGGTGAGCAGTCCGGCCTTGCCGGAGTTGCCGCGGAAGATGTCGGCGAACCGTGAGCTGAGCACGACCTTGAAGCCGTAGTCCATCAACGCCCAGACCGCATGTTCACGCGACGATCCGGTGCCGAAGTCGGATCCGGCCACCAGCACCGATCCTTGCGCGAAGGACGGATTGTTCAGCACGAAGCTCTCATCGTTCCGCCACGCGGCGAACAAGCCGTCCTCGAAACCAGTACGCGTCACGCGCTTGAGGTAGACAGCCGGAATGATCTGGTCGGTGTCGACATTGCTGCGGCGCAACGGAACTCCGACGCCGGTGTGAGTCGTGAACTTCTCCATCGTCACTCCTTCAGTTCAGGTCGGCCGGGCTCGACAGGGTGCCGCGGACAGCGGTCGCGGCGGCGACCAACGGACTCACCAGGTGCGTCCGACCGCCCTTGCCCTGGCGCCCTTCGAAGTTGCGGTTCGAGGTGGAAGCGCTGCGCTCCCCGGGGCTGAGCTGGTCGGGGTTCATGCCCAGACACATCGAGCAACCCGCGAGGCGCCACTCGGCACCGGCGTCCTGGAAGACCGCGTCCAGTCCCTCGGACTCTGCCTGCAGGCGGACCCTGGCCGAGCCGGGCACCACGAGCATCCGCACACCGTCGGCGACCTTGCGACCCTTGATGACGTCGGCCGCCGCACGCAGATCCTCGATGCGCCCGTTGGTGCAGGAACCGAGGAAGACCGTGTCCACCGCGATCTGCTTCAACGGCATGCCCGGGGTCAGCCCCATGTACTCGATCGCTTTCTCCGCCGCGAAGCGCTGGTTGTCGTCGCCGATGCGATCCGGTTCCGGAACGCTCGCCGTCAACGGCAACCCCTGACCCGGGTTCGTGCCCCAGGTGACGAACGGGGCCAGGTCGGCGGCGTCCAGATCCACGACCGCGTCGAACTCGGCGTCGTCGTCGGTGCGCAGTTCACGCCAGGCCTCGACCGCGGCGTCCCAGTCGTCACCCGACGGTGCCTTGTCCCGACCCTTGAGGTACTCGAACGTGATCTCGTCCGGCGCGATCATACCGGCGCGTGCACCGGCCTCGATCGACATGTTGCACATGGTCATTCGCGCTTCCATCGACAACGAGCGGATTGCCGAGCCGCGGTACTCCAGCACATATCCCTGCCCGCCGCCGGTGCCGATTTTTGCGATGACGGCGAGAATGACGTCCTTGGCGGTGACGCCTTCGGTGAGTTCACCCTCGACGTTGATGGCCATCGTCTTGAAGGGTTTCAGCGGGAGGGTCTGTGTGGCCAGCACGTGCTCGACCTCACTGGTGCCGATGCCGAACGCGAGAGCACCGAACGCGCCGTGTGTCGAGGTGTGGCTGTCACCGCAGACGATCGTCATACCCGGCTGAGTCAGGCCCAGTTGCGGGCCGATGATGTGGACGATGCCCTGCTCGGCCGAACCCATCGGGTAGAGCTTGACGCCGAACTCCTCGCAGTTCGTGCGCAGAGTCTCGACCTGGGTGCGGCTGACGAGGTCGGTGATCGGGCCGGGGGTCGTCGGGACGTTGTGGTCCTCGGTCGCCAGCGAGAGGTCAGGCCGGCGCACCGGACGGCCGGCGAGGCGAAGTCCGTCGAAGGCCTGCGGGCTGGTGACCTCGTGCAGGAGGTGCAGGTCGATGTAGAGCAGATCCGGCTCTCCTTCGGCACGTCGTACGACGTGCTGCTCCCACACCTTCTCAGCGAGTGTGCGCCCCATGACCCATCCTTCCTACCGACTTCGCGTCAGACTCGTACCAGTTGTGATCAGCACAATCGCCGACCGATTTTGCAAATGAACTTGCGTCTCGCTCAATGAGACGGCAATATCATTACATGGACAACTCTAGCGGTGTCGGTGTCCTCGACAAGGCCGCCGTCGTTCTTGCGGCTCTCGAGGCAGGTCCCTCGACCCTCGCGCAACTTGTTGCGCACACCGGACTCGCCCGCCCGACGGCGCATCGACTCGCCGTCGCGCTCGAGCATCACCGTCTCGTCGCCCGCGACCTGCAGGGACGCTTCATCCTCGGACCGCGCCTGGGTGAACTTGCCTCTGCCGCAGGTGAGGACCGCCTGCTCGCCGCAGCCGGACCCGTGCTCGGCGCCCTGCGCGACCACACCCACGAGAGCGCGCAGCTCTTTCGCCGCCAGGGCGACCAGCGTATCTGCGTCGCGGCCGCCGACCGCCCGATGGGTCTGCGCGACTCGATCCCGGTCGGAGCCACCTTGTCGATGGCCGCCGGCTCGGCCGCCCAGGTACTGCTCGCCTGGGAGGAGCCGGACCGGTTGCACCGAGGCCTGCAGGGCGCGAAGTTCTCGGCGACGATGCTCTCCGGGGTCCGCCGGCGCGGCTGGGCCCAGAGCGTCGGCGAACGCGAGCCGGGGGTCGCGTCCGTGTCGGCCCCGGTGCGCAGCCCGTCCGGACGCGTCATCGCGGCCGTGTCCATCTCGGGTCCGATCGAGCGCGTGTCCCGCCAACCAGGACGCCTGCACGCGGCGACCGTCGTGGCCGGCGCGAACAAGCTGACCGAGATCCTCGCCCGGGCACACGCCGCACAGCAGCGTCCGCGTCCGTCGTCCGACGTGGGCTGATTCGCATCGCCCGGCGATCAGTCCTCGCCGGGTGCGCGCTGCGGGTTCTTCGGCGCAAGACTGGCCAGGTACGCAGCGATCGCAGCGTCGTCCAGGTGATGCGTCTCGCGCAGACCACGGGCGATGGTGTCGAGGTAACCCTGGCTCGGCGGGTTCAACGGCGGCCGGTGGTCGACCGGGCAGGTGAAGGTGACGACCGGGAGATCGTGGAGTTCGTCGACGACCAGGAGCCGCTCGTAGCGATCCATACCGAGTTCGTGCACCCGGTGCTGCCACAGCGGTTCGAGATCGAGATCGTCGCCGACGGTCCGGTGCATCTCCTGTGCCACGAGGTCGGAGAACTGGGTGTGCGTGATCAGATAAGCGGTGGCCAGAGCACGTCCGACGACCTCCGGGTCGTAGAACGCCACTCCCCCGCCCCAGGTCGGCGACTCCCAGGCGAAGAACACCGATCCCGGTAGCTCGATCGGACGAACATCGCGCGGCGGCGCGCAATCGCGGGAGCCTTCGTGTACGCGCTGCGCATCACGTGGCCGGCCGCCTTCGAGATAGTGCGAGAAACGCTCGGCGGACAGGTTGGAACCGTACGCCGCGTACCAGACGAGTTCATCGTTCACGACCGACGAGGTTACCGAGACAAATCCGCGGAAATGGCGAAACCCCCTGCAATGCAGGGGGTTTCGGCTACTTGTAGCCCCGACGGGATTCGAACCCGCGCTACCGCCTTGAGAGGGCGGCGTGCTAGGCCGCTACACAACGGGGCCGCACTTCGCGCCACTTGGCACGTGGAGGAACTTTACCGGAACGGCGCCGTTTCTCCGAATCGAGAACTGCTTCTCGAAAGCTGGGGTACCAGGACTCGAACCTAGACTAACTGAACCAGAATCAGTCGTGCTGCCAATTACACCATACCCCAAGGGGGTATCGACCTACTCGCACGTCCGGGCATTCAGCACGAACCTTCGAGTGGGGCGAACCGAGGAGCAACAGTACCGGAGCAGCGCGCCTTGCCCAAATCCGGGACGTCCCACATGCCTTCGGATCGCCACACCACTTCCCGCCGGCCGCACCGCGACCATCAGCTCGTGCGAAGCGCACCCGACGGAGTCGCACGACCACATACCCACCGGCTGGTCCTAGCGATCTGCACAGGGCTCGCCGACGCCGCCATTCCTAGCGTTTGAGCATGGAAACCGACGTGTCCTCGCGCCCTCTGCCCGGCAAGGTGCGCGGCACCACACCGAACGGCCGCCGTCGTCACCCCCACACATTCGCTCGGACGTGGGACTGGGCAGGTGTCCACTCAAACGCACGCAGGGAAAGTGACTCAGAGCTCGTCGCGCAACAGCTTCAACCGGTTCATCGTCGAGGCCTTGCCGAGGATCTCCATCGACTCGAACAGCGGCGGCGAGATCTTCTGGCCCGAGACAGCGGTACGCAGCGGCCCGAAAGCCAGGCGCGGCTTCACCCCGAGCCCCTCGACGATTGCCTCACGCAGTTCCTTCTCGATGCGCTCAGCGGTCCACTCGACGCCGTCGCCGAGCGCATCGCCGAGCGAACCACTGATCGGCTCCAGTGCATCGATCGCGGCGGACAGCACCTCCTTGGCGTTGTCCTTGAGGTCCTTGCGCGCGTCCTCGGAGATCTCAAGGTCGTCGTCCGGCACGTAGAACGGCTTCACCAGAGGCGTCGCCTCCGATAGCAGGACGATGCGCGTCTGGACGAGTTCGGCGACCCGCTGCAGGCGTCCGAGTTCGGGCAGCGACGGGTGCGCGTCGAGCACCCCGTCGGCGTGCAGGAACGGCAGCAGACGCGACGCGAAGTCGCCCACCTCGAGTTCGCGGATGTAGTGACCGTTCAACCAGTTCAACTTCTCCAGGTTGAAGATCGCGCCGGCCGGGTTGATCTTGCTCCAGTCGAAGCGCTCGACGAATTCCTCGAAGGTGAAGATCTCGCGCTCCGTGCCGTCTGCCTCGATGACCGGCGGGTGACCCTGCAACGCAAGGAAATTGACGAGCGCCTCGGGCAGGTAACCCTGCTCCTTGAACCAGGTGAGGCGAGCCCACGGGTTCTTCCGCTTGGAGATCTTGGCCTTCTTCTCGTCCCGCAGCAGCGGCATGTGCGCAAACTTCGGTGCCTCCCATCCCAGCCACTTGAACAGCAGCAGGTGCTTGGGGGTGCTGGAGATCCATTCCTGGCCGCGCACCACGTGCGTGATCTTCATCAGGTGGTCGTCGACGACCACGGCCAAGTGGTACGTGGGGAATCCGTCGGCCTTGAGGATCACCTGGTCGTCGGGCTTGGGCGCACTGGTGCGGCCCAGGATGAGGTCGTCGAAGGTGAGCTCGACATCATCGGGCACGAACATCCGGACGACCGGCGTCGAGTTGAAGCCCGGCAGTTCGGCGCGCTCTTCCTCGGTCTTGCCGTAGCAGAGGCGGTCGTAGCCGGTGGGCTGCTTCAGCTTCTGCTGACGCTCGCGCATCTCGGCGAGCCGCTCGGAGGAGCACCAGCAGTAGTACGCCTTGCCGTCGGCGAGCAGCTGCTCGACGTACGGCTTGTAGGTGTCCAGGCGCTCGGACTGGCGGTAGGGCCCGTAGGGGCCGCCCTTGTCGGGGCCTTCGTCCCAGGTGAGGTCGAGCCAGTGCAGCGTGTCGTACAACTGCTGCTCGCTGTCCTCACGGAAGCGGGCGCGGTCGGTGTCCTCGATCCGCAGGATGAACTGGCCGCCCTGCCGGCGCGCGAACGCGAGGTCGAACATCGCCATGTAGGCGGTGCCGACGTGCGGGTCACCGGTGGGCGACGGGGCCACACGCAGGCGGACAGGACCGGTTTCGGAATGCTTCGTCATGGTGAGCGCCATTCTAGGCGGCTACCCGCCCCTTCGACCTCAGCCGGCGGTGCGCGCTGCTTCGAACATCGAGTCGGGCGCGAGCACGGCGATGACGGTGCCGGTCGCGCACATCTCGCCGTCCGCGGCGAGGGTGATGTCGACGACCACCTTGCGCTCCTTCACCTGCGTCGGGGTACCACGCAGTTCGAGCTCGACCCCCATCGGTGTCGGTCCGCTCGCACATGGTGCTCCTTGGGTCAGTCGACGAGCGCGAGCGAGATGGTCTCCTGCAACCAGGTGAGAAACTCGTAGTAGTACATAAGGGTCAGCCTCGGTTCTTCCAACGCCTGCTCGGAATTGAGGTCGGCGTGCAGTTTGAGGCTGTCCTCGTCGGTGCGCAGACCGAGCCGCTCCCCCAGCGCAAGGCGGACGTCCGCGAGCGCCATCATCAACGTGACCGCGTCGCCCTCGGTGAGTTCGATGCGTGACTCGCGCTCGCAGACACCGGAGAGCAGGTCGATGGCGGCGGTCAGCTTTCGGGTCTTCTGCTCGCGCAGGTTGCGTTCGGTCGCGGCACGGAACTCGGCGCTGGCCTCGGGGTCGTCCCGGTGCCCGTCGGGCAGGATGCGGCGGACGACGGGGTCCCGTCCGGCCACCTCTCGAGGGTCGTACTCGTCACCGAGACCGGCCACCAGGTCGGTGAACGGGTCGCCCGTCTTCTCTGTCTCCTCGGGGGCGACCAGTTCGCGGGTCTGGTCGAGCAGGTCGATGACGACGCTGCGCTCGATGCGGTCCAGGACACCGACGAACTTCTTCCCCTTGCGGACGAACGCCTGTGCCATCACTCGTCCTTCTGGAAGGTCGCCCACAGCGAATACCCGTGCATCGCAGCGGTATCGGTCTCCATCCGCTCACGCGTGCCGTGCGAGACGACGGCGCGGCCCTCGTGGTGCACGGCCATCATCAGTTGCTCGGACTTCTCCTTGGAGTAGCCGAAGTAGGTCTGGAACACCCAGGTCACGTAGGACATCAGGTTGACCGGGTCGTTCCAGACGATGGTAACCCAGGGTTTGTCGATTTCTGTGCCGAAGTCGATCTCGACGACCTCTTCGACCTCGGGAGGAGCCACGGACACGCCTCCCACCATAGGGTGAACCGCGTGACCACGGAAAAGGATGTCGCCGCTGCTGCGAGCACGGCCCTGCTGACCGACCACTACGAGCTCACGATGCTTCAGGCCACCCTGAACAGCGGTGCCGCACACCGTCGGAGCATCTTCGAGGTGTTCGCCCGACGCCTGCCGGACGGTCGCCGTTACGGGGTCGTCGGCGGCACCGGTCGCGTCCTGGATCTCATCGAGCAGTTCCGGTTCGGGGATGCCGAACTCGAGCACCTGCGCCGCACGAAGGTCGTCGACGAGCCGACGTTGGAGTGGTTGGCGAACTACGAGTTCAAGGGCAACATCTGGGGCTATGCCGAGGGCGAGACCTTCTTCCCCGGCTCTCCTGTCTTCGTCGTGGAATCGACCTTCGCCGAGGGCGTGATCCTCGAGACACTCGTGTTGTCGATCATGAATCACGACAGTGCAATTGCCGCTGCAGCCTCCCGCATGACCGCTGCGGCCGACGGACGCCCTTGCATCGAGATGGGCTCTCGCCGCACCCACGAATGGTCTGCCGTCGCTGCTGCCCGCGCGGCGTACATCGCAGGGTTCGACACCACCTCCAACCTCGAGGCCGGACGCAGTTACGGCGTTCCCACCAAGGGCACCGCCGCACACGCGTTCACCCTCGTGCACGACAACGAACGTGAGGCCTTCCAGGCGCAGGTCGACTCCCTCGGCAAGGACACCACGCTATTGGTCGACACCTACGACGTCACCAACGCGGTGAACATCGCCGTGCAGGTGGCCGGCACCGAGCTCGGCGGTGTCCGCCTCGACTCCGGCGACCTGCTCGTGCAGGCCCGCGAGGTACGCAAGCAGCTCGACGACCTCGGCGCGACCGACACCAAGATCGTGGTCACCTCCGACCTGGACGAGTACGCGATCTCCGCGTTGCAGGCCGGGCCCGTGGACGCGTACGGCGTCGGCACCTCGCTGGTCACCGGATCGGGCGCACCGACGGCGAGCATGGTCTACAAGTTGGTGCAGCGGGAGGACGACAACGGCCAGATGGTCGGCGTCGCCAAGGCCAGCAAGGACAAGAAGTCGGTCGCGGGTCGCAAGTACGCGATGCGCCGGCTGAACACGTCCGGGATCGCGGAGGCCGAGATCATCGGCATCGGTGAGATCCCCGACGGCGACTCCAACGACCGGCACCTGATGGTGGAGTTGTTCAAGGACGGTAGGCGCGTCGACCACTCCGGGATCGAGGAGGCTCGCAAGCGGCACGAGCAGTCACGGGCCGAGCTGCCCGCCAAAGCGCTGCAGATGTCTCGCGGCGAGGCCGTCATCCCGACGATCTATCAGGACGAGTCCGCACGCTCCTGAGATCGGCCGCACCGACGTCGGATGCGTTCGGCAGCAGAGGCGAATCCCAGCCAGGAGTAACGGTTGTTCGCCCAGCACCAACCGAGCTTCGGTGCGTCGCGGCGCTCGCGTCCGCCGAGGTGTTCCCGCGCACGCGGCGATGACGCAATACCCTCGTTGTCATGACTCGCGCGCTGATCATCGTCGACGTCCAGAACGACTTCTGTGAGGGTGGTTCGCTCGCCGTGGCGGGCGGCACCCAGGTCGCGTCCGAGATCGCCGAGTACGTCAGAGCGCAGGGCGACGACTACACGACGATCGTGGCGACGGCCGACTGGCACATCGACCCTGGCACCCACTGGTCCGACTCCCCCGACTTCGTCGACAGTTGGCCGGTGCACTGCGAGGTGGGCACGGCAGGAGCCGACTTCAGGCCGGAGGTGCTGCCCGCGATCGAGCGCACCGACCGCACGTTCCGCAAGGGCGAGTACGAAGCGGCCTACAGCGGGTTCGAGGGCAAGAGCGAGGACGACGGGGCACTTGTCGACTGGCTGCGTTCGCGCGAGGTCTCATCCGTGGACGTATGCGGCATTGCCACCGACTTCTGCGTCAAGGCAACCGCACTGGATGCCAAGGCCGCCGGCTTCGACACCACCGTGCTGCTCGACCTCACCGCCGGCGTTTCATCCAGCACTACTGCGGACGCCTTGAGAGCGTTGCGCGACAACGAAGTCGGCCTGACCGGCACCCCCGTCGTCCGAAGCTGAACCCACCCGCCCCGGCCGCTGGTTCGGACAACCCGACACCACGTGGTCCCGTCCTCGTGTTTGTCACCGTGGTTTCGGCGCGGGCAACCTCGTCCCTCGGTTGTCCGGCTCAACCAGCGCGCGTTCGAACGAGAACACAACCGAGGACTAGCGCCCGATGGGTCCCCGGCGGCTCACCACGAAGGCCGCACCCGAACGGGTGCGGCCTTCGTGCTCACCGAGAATCGCTGCTATTCGGTGACGGTGATCGCGGTCGAGCCTGAGACCAGGCGCCAGTCGTCCGAGGCGAACAGCGGCGGGTCGATGACCTTGTTCGCGGTGACCCAGTCGATGAGCAACTGTCGGATCTCGACCTGCTGGTTGTAGATCACCGGCGCCGTGGTGACCCCCGGGAAGCTGCCGCCGCCGGAGGCGCGGTAGTTGTTGATCGCGATGACGAAGGTCGCTTCGTCGACCAACGGTTCTGCGCCGTACTCGAGGTTGCGGATGCGGTTGCCGGGAGCGGACGCGATGTCGATGTCGTAGGTGAGGCGCTCGTCCAGGCCGGCCACGATGTCGTAGTTGTAGTCGGGCGTGCCGCTCGGAGCCTGCGGCGTGGACGCGTTCGTGACCTGGTCGGCGGTGAACGGACCGGTGCCCGAGACCTGCTTGAAGTACTGAGCCGACGTCTCGAGATAGGCCCGAATCTGCTTGCCGGTCAACGTGATCGCCATCAGGGTGTTGTCGAAGATGTACAGGCCCGCGACGTCGCGGACGGTGACCTCACCGGCCGGAATGGCCGCAGCCTTGTTGAACGGGGCGGCGATCGACAGCACCGGCAGGTTCATGTACGGCGTACCCACGAGCGCGTCCTGCACCGCCTTCGCCTGCACGTAGTTGATGAAGTCGATCGCCGGTGTGTCCTCGTAGCGCGAGGTTGCCGCGGACATCGCGACCTTGCTGGTGCCGATCACGCCGTTGACGTAGGCGAGCACCTTCTGGTCGGCTGGGCCGACGAGGGCAGCGACCTTCGGGTCTTCGGGAACAGTGTTGGCATTCAACAGAGTTGCCGACGACGACTGCACCTGCCACTGGCCGCGCACCTTCACCAGGTCAAGGTCCATGACCGTCACCCGCATGCCCCAGTACAGCGGCTCGGAGAGCAGGACCTGCTTGCCGGTCGCCTTGTTGGTGACGTACCGCTGCGGGATCTCCTTGTGTGCGTGCCCGACGAGGATCGCGTCGATGTCCGGCACTTCTTCGGCCAGCACCGAGGACGCGTTCTCCAGGTACGGCAACGCGTCACCCCAGGAGGACGAGGTGTCGGCACCGGAGTGGGCCGACACGATGACGACGTCCGCACCCGCCCGCTTCACCTGCGGGATGACGACTTTGGCCTGCTCGACGATCCCGTTGAACCGCAGTTTGCCGTCGACGATCGCCTTGTCCCAGATAGACACACCGGGCGTCACCAGGCCGACGATGCCGACACGAATCGGCTTGTGCCCCTTCAGCTTCACCGTCTTGATGACATAACTCGGGTACACCGGACGACGGGTGTTCCAGTCGAGGGCGTTCGCGCAGAGCATCGGGAAGTTCACCTGGCGACGGAACTCGTCCAACGTGTCGAGTCCGTAGTTGAACTCGTGGTTACCCATCGCCGCGGCGTCGTACCCGATCTCGTTCATCGCCAACGCCATCGGGTGGGTCGACCCCTTGGTGATCGGGTCGATCTTCGCGTAGTAATACGCGAGCGGCGTTCCCTGGATCGTGTCACCCGCGTCGAGCGTGATGCAGGAGTCTGCGCCCCGCTCCTGCCGCATCGCCTTGATCAACGTCGAGCACTTGGCGGCGCCGATGTCGTTGTGGGTGCGGTCGTCGTACTCGGCGTTCTTGAAGTAGTCCCAGTTGAAGATGTTGCCGTGCAGGTCGGTGGTGCCGAGCACGGTGAGGCGGGCGCCGTTCGGCTTGGCCTGAGCGGACGGCGCGGACGCGGCGAACAAGCCGGCACCGCCGACCACCGCCATTCCGAGCATCTGACGGCGGGTGGTCTGCAACTTGTCGGACATGGTGCTCCAGGCTGTGCGGGCAGGGGTACCCATCGACGCTAGCCGCGCCTCACCGCCGGGAGAAGACCGGTCGGCAAAGCATGACGAACTGTTTACCTGCCGTTCGGACAAGAGTTGACCGGTCGGCCGTCGCACCTCATGGGGTCTCGATCGCGGCACTCGCCCCAGGGGGCTCGCACCTACTCGACCGGCGTATTGATCCGTCCGCCGATCCAACTCCAGGCATATTTGCCGTCGTCGACCGCCTGGCCGGCTTCTCCGAGTTCGAGCGGACGGAACGTGTCGACCATGACAGCGAGTTCGTCGAACGCTTCGACCCCGATCGACTTCTCGGTTGCACCCGGCTGCGGGCCGTGCGCGTGACCACCCGGGTGCAGCGAGATCGAACCCCTGCGGATCCCCGATCCCTTGCGCGCTTCGTAGTCGCCGTCGACGTAGAACATGACCTCGTCGCTGTCGACGTTCGAGTGGTAGTACGGCACCGGGATCGCCAAGGGGTGGTAGTCGACCTTGCGCGGCACGAAGTTGCAGATGACGAAGTTGTAGCCCTCGAACACCTGGTGGACGGGCGGCGGCTGGTGGACGCGTCCGGTGATCGGTTCGAAGTCGTCGACATTGAACGCGTACGGGTAGAGGCAGCCGTCCCAGCCGACGACGTCGAGCGGGTGGAAGGGATAGGTGTAGACGGTGCCGACGATGCCGGTCGAGCCGCGGTGCTTGATGTAGACCTCGGTGGACTCGGACGGTTCGGCGCCGACGTCCTCGGCGAGCAGCGGCCCCTGCGGCCCGCGCAGGTCCCGCTCACAGAACGGCGCGTGCTCCAGCAGCTGACCGAACTTGGACAGGTAGCGCTTGGGCGGCGCGATGTGGGAGTTGGATTCGATCGGGTAGGCGCGCAGCGGTTCGACGAAACCTTCGTCGCCCTCGGCCAGCGGGATCCAGCGGTGTGTGGTCGCCCGCGGGATCAGCATGTAGTCGCCCTGGCCGACCGTGAAAGCACCGAACACGGTCTCGACGCGGGCGCCACCGCGCTCGATGTACACGCATTCGTCACCGATGCCGTTGCGGTACCAGGGGCTCGGTGCATCGGCGACGACGTAGGAGATGCGCACGTCGGCGTTGCCGAGCACGAGCCGGCGACCGGTGACGACGTCGACGCCCTCCTGGTCGGGACCGAACAGGTCGTGCAGCTTGAGACGCCTCGGCAACAGCGGATGGTTCGGTGTGGTGCGCAGCGCGTCGGTCAGTGGCCAGTCGCGGGCATCGCTGATCGCCGACGGGATGTAGCGGTGATACAGCAACGAGGAATCGGAGGAGAACCCCTCCTCACCCATCAACTCCTCGTAGTAGAGGTCGCCGTCGGCGTTGCGGTGCTGGGTGTGCCGCTTCGGGGGCACCGAGCCCTGGGACCGGTAGAAAGCCACGTTGCTTCTCCCCTTCACTTCTCGCGAGCCCACAACACCGGAGCGAGGCCCAACCGCACGACCGATAATCGGACGCGACTGTTCTACTTTTCGCTACGAGCATTCAGTACGGTGTGGCTCATGTCAACGCCGTCCCGCCGGTCGCAGTCCGCGTCGCCCCTCGCGTTGTTCGCCGGCCTCTTCGACGACGCCGCCGTCTTCCCGCCCGGTAGCTACCCCGTCGACGTCGCTCTGCAGCGCCGGTTCGAGCGCGCCGCGACGGTCGACGCGCGATACGTCGGCTCGTTGCTTGCACCACCGGCGCTGATCGACCGCATCCTGCAGGAGGTGCACCCGGTCACCGTCGTGGTCATCGGACGTCCGGGCGCCGACCTCGATGAGGTCCTTGGGTCGGCGGACGCCGTCGCGGAGGACTCGACGCACGCCCTCGCCGGCGTGCAGCTGGCCCGACAGGGAGGCTGGGAGAAGATCATCGGACTGGGCGTCCCCGTCGCCGTCGAACTACCCGCCGGCGATTATGAGCGCGGCCTGGATTCGCTTGTGCCGCACCGCTTTCAAGTGCTGGCCAAACTGCGCACCGGCGCGACGCCGAACAACGACGTCCCCTCCTGCGCCCAACTGGCGGCGTTCATTGTCGTCTGCCATGAGCGAGAGGTCTCGTTCAAGCTGACCGGCGAGATGCATCACGCGATCAGCCACGGCGCCGGCGACGAACGCGAGTTCGGTTTCCTCAACGTGCTCGCCGCCGTGAACGCCGTGCTCGACGGCGTCACCGCCGTCGACCTCGAAGCGATCCTCGACGAACGCGAGGCCGCCCGCGTGCTCGAACACGTCGGCCGGATCGACGATGGCCGCGCCCATGACGTCCGCAACCTGTTCCAGTCGTACGGCTGCTGCGACGTCGACGACCCCATCCGTGACCTTCGCACGCTCGGACTCATCGAGGAGAACCTGTGACCGACCTGCCCACCACCGAACTCTTCGGCCTGGACAACCTCCCCTACGGTGTCGCCACCAAGGCGTGCCACGCACCCCACGTGGTCGCCCGGCTGGGAGATCACGCCGTCGACCTGGCGGGCCTTGCGACCGACGCCGACGGAGCCGCCTGGATAGATGCGTGGTCGCAGCCGAACCTCAATGCCTTTGTTGCACAAGGACCTTCTTCCTGGGCGGCGGCACGAACCTGGTTGCAGGAAACGTTGCATGACCAGAGCCGGCGTGATGCCGTGCTGGCTCGGCTCCACCCCCTCGACGACCTGACCATGCAGTTGCCGATCGCGGTCGCCGACTACGTCGACTTCTACGCCAGCGAGAACCACGCCACGAATGTCGGACGCATCTTCCGACCCGACGGTGACGCGTTGACGCCCAACTGGAAGCACTTGCCGATCGGATATCACGGCCGCTCCGGAACCGTCGTGGTCAGCGGCACCGACATCGTCCGGCCGTGCGGTCAGCGCAAAGCCCCCACCGACACCGAACCGACGTTCGGCCCGAGCATCAGGCTCGACATCGAAGCCGAGCTCGGGTTCGTCGTCGGCGGCGACACGGCGGTCGGCAGCCCGGTGTCCATCGACGAGGCGAGCGACCACCTGTTCGGAGTCGGCTTGTTCAACGACTGGTCGGCACGCGACATCCAGGCCTGGGAGTACGTGCCGCTCGGCCCGTTCCTCGGCAAGTCGTTCGCGTCCTCGCTCGCTGCCTGGATCACCCCGATGGCGACGCTCCGGGCGGCGAAAACGGCTCTGCCGAAACAGGATCCGCAACCGCTGCCGTACCTGCAGGGCGACGACCTCTTCGGACTCGACATCGCGATCGAGGTCGAGATCAACGGTCAGGTCGTGAGCCGTCCTCCGTACTCCACGATGTACTGGTCACCGACCCAGATGCTCGCGCACATGACGGTCAACGGCGCCGGCCTGCGCACCGGCGACTTGTTCGCCTCGGGCACGGTGTCGGGCGATGAGAAGGACGAGCGCGGCAGCTTCCTCGAACTTTCCTGGAGCGGCAAGGAGCCGTTCGCGCTCGCCGACGGATCGACCCGATCATTCCTCGAGGACGGCGACATCGTCACTTTGCGCGCGACCGCCCCGGGCACCGACGGCGCACGCATCGGCCTGGGCGAGGTCACCGGCAGGATCCTCCCGGCGCGCACCTGACCTCCCGACCGGCGGGCGTCGTGCCCGCGAGCCGAGAGCCGAGATCATGTGTCCGACAAACCGGTAACCCTGCATGACGGTCGCGCGGGCGGGGGCGGCATCGGGATCCCCGGACTCTACGTGACCGGCGACCCCGGTGCTGTCGACGACAGCGCCAAGGAAGGCACGCTCGGCGTCCGGCTCGACCTGGGTTGGGCGAAGTCGCACTCCTTCTACACCGGCCAGTGCCCGGTGAGAAGTACAACCGCGGTCTGATGAAGATGATCCTCGCGGACAAGGCCGATGTCGCGAAGGCCGTCAACGCGACGGTCATCTCCCTGGACGACGCCCCGCAGGGCTACTCCGATTTCGACCAAGGAGCCGCGAAGAAGTACGTCATCGACCCGCACGGTATGACGAGGTCCGCCTGATCGGCGGCAGGAACAGAGTCGGCGCACCCGGAGTGGGTGCGCCGATTCTGTTGCTGCTCAGTGATTCTCAGTACATGCGGTCGCCGGGTGGTGTCTGCTCCTTACTTGCACCACCGCGCTGCTTGCGCACCACATAGGTGCCGGGCCACGAGTCGTGGAAGGCCTGGTTCATGCGGTCGCTCAGCGGGCGCAGGTAGTCGACGATCTGGAAGATCGTCACCAGGAAGCTCAGCAACGGAACAGGGCCGACGATCGAGGTGAGTTGTTTGACCGCGAACCGGTAGACGGCGGCACCGAAGGTGGGCGGTTTGTCGTTCTCCTCCCGGCGCACCTTGATGCCCAGCAGCATCTTGCCGACGGTCTGGCCACGCCATACTGTCAGGGCCACCTCGTACACGAAGTAGACCGCGACGGCGACGAGTCCGACCTGCCAGGGGAAGTTGTAGAGCGCGTCCGGGGCGTCGGGTGTACCCCGGCCTTCGCGGGCAGCGTCCAGACTCTCGTTGAAGTAGGTGCGGACCACGTGCACCCAGTCCGACAACCAGGGCCAAGCCAGCGGCGCGGCGATCGCGGAGGTCAGGATGTTGTCGACAATGAATGCCAGCGCTCGACGCCAGAACGGTGCGAGTTCGGCGCCGTCCGGTGTGCGTGCCGTGGCGGACGCCGGCTGGAACCGGCCACGATACGGACCGTTCGGACTGCTCTGCTGCTGACCGGGCCGGTGCTGGCCCGGATGCGGGAGGTGCGGGTGCTGGTGGTGCTGGGGCACCTGCGGCGCCGCGCTGATGTGGGACTTCTCCAGGCCCGGCTTGACGCGGGGCATCGTCCGGTCGGTCCACAGGATTCCGTCCCAGTACCGCAGGGTGTCCGGGTCGTTCGGATCCGGATACCAGCCGGACGCACGTTCGCTCATGTCCGCATTGTGTCAACCGCCTCGGGCGGCGGCGACCACCGACCGCGTACCTCCCCCTGGGGAGGAGGCGAACAGCCGTGCTCAGTTGTCCCGCTGACGCGCTACGGCCAGGGCGATCTCGTCGTGGGTACGCAGCAGTTCCAGCGCGCTTCCCCAACGTTGCATCAGTTGGCGCAACTGCTCGCGAGTGGTGTCGTGCGGCGATTCGAACGCCATCACCCAGTGACGGCCGTGTTCGCGCAGGTGGTCGCCGACGTGTGCCCGCAGCGTCCGGCTGGTCAGCCCCGGAAAGCGGGCGGGGTCGGCCACGAGCGCCGCGGGGAGTGCGGGATTCACCGACGCGGGAGTGATGACATGTCGTTCGGTCGCCCAGCGGTACCCGATCATCGCGAACTGGACGCCCGTGTCGGCCACTCGTTGCCCGAGCGCGAACAGACCGTTCGCGACACTGTGCCTGCATCCCAGGCTCCCCGGGCCTATGCGCCCGCCGACGTCGAGGTGGCGTTGAGAAACGCGCCCACCAACGCCGATGGTGTCCGGGTGGATCCGCGGACCGGTCGTCCCGTCGTGCTGGAGAATCCGCGAGGAGCCCGAGGGGTGGGAGATGTGTTGGGATCCCCAGTCGCGAGACTGGGTCGCACGCAATCGTGGCGACGGCTGGGGTAGAGAAGGCCGGCCGGTGCCGACATTGGGCGTCGACGAGACTGCGGCTGGTCGGTACCGCTCGGGCGACGTCCACTATCCAGGAAACCACCCTCCCGAGGTATCTTCGCGATCAACGTCATTCACACACCGAAGGTCTGAACAGATGAACCCGACTAACCCGGATCGTTCACGGTGCCGCGGAGTGATCGGCGCGTAGAAGCACGGAAGTGCCTGCCCAGCAGGGGAAACTTGGACTTGCGACGGTTCAAGATCTCCAGATTGGAAGGCACTCCGTAGGTGAAGCGTACTTTGTGGTCCAGTGGGTTGTCCGTGTCCGGTGATGGTGTCGGCGTGGTGGCCCACGCGGGGAGTGTCGGACTTCGGCTGCTGGCCGACCGAACCGGCCTGACGGGTGGTCTCGCTGCAGCGATGGCGCGCCACTCGTTCACCCCGGTCCACGACCGTGGCCGGGTCCTGGTCGATGTCGCGGTGATGCTCGCCGATGGCGGTGAGGCGATCGCCGACATCGACGTGCTGCGCCATCAGTCCGGGGTGCTGGGTCCGGTCGCCTCGCCACCAACGGTGTGGCGCACCTTGGACGAAGTCACGCCCGGTCGGCTGAAGAAGATCGCCATCGCGCGGGCACGCACCCGACGCCACGTGTGGGCGCAGTTGCCGGGCGGCGTCCCGGCGAGCAAGGTCGCCGGCAGTGACCTCGGGAGTGACCTCGGGAGTGACCTCGGCTCGACCGTGGCGCTCGATGTCGATGCCACGATCGTGATCGCTCACAGTGACAAGGAGCATGCTGCGCCGACGTTCAAGCGGACCTTCGGGTTCCATCCGCTCGGCGTATGGTGCGACAACACGCAGGAGTTTCTCGCAGCGAAGCTGCGCACCGGTCGAGCGGGGTCGAACACGGCGACCGATCACATCGAGGTCCTCACCGACGCGATCGCGCAGGTCCCCGCAACCCACCGTCGCGATCTGCTGATCCGATCCGATGGCGCTGGCGCATCCCATGGGCTGCTGGACTGGCTCACCGAACAAGGTCAGATCCGTGGCCGCAGCCTGGAGTACTCGATCGGGTTCGCGGTCACCGAGAAGATCCGCGAGGCGATCAGGCTGGTCCCGCAGCAGGTGTGGTCGCCCGCGACGAACGCGGACGGCGGGGTGCGCGAGGGTGGTGACGTCGCCGAGCTGACCGGGCTGCTGAACCTGGAGAAGTGGCCGGCCGGGATGCGGGTGATCGTGCGCCGTGAACGGCCGCACCCCGGAGCACAACTGTCGCTGTTCGAGGAGACCGACGGGTGGCGCTACCAAGCCTTCGTCACCAACACCAGCACCGGGCAGCTCGCGTTCCTCGAAGCGCGGCACCGTGCGCATGCCCGGGTCGAGGACCGGATCCGGCACGCCAAAGACACCGGCCTCGGACGGTTCCCCTCGCGGGAATTCGCGATCAATACCGCGTGGCTGGCGTTGACCATGATCGCGGCTGATCTGGTCGCCTGGACCCGGGTGCTCGCCCTGACCGGCGACGCCGCTCCACTGGCATCGTGCGAGCCGAAAGCGTTGCGGTACAGGCTTCTTCACGTCCCCGCCCGGCTGACCCACGGTCAGCGGCGACGACGGTTGAAGATCCCTGAAACGTGGCCCTGGGCCACCGCGATCGTCGCGGTCTTCGCGAACATCGCCGCCATCCCGTGGCCAGCCTGACCCAACCCGTCCGCCCACGACATCACCACCCGGAGAACCGCAGACCGGCAGCGCCAGCCGGCACCTCGTCATCCCCACGGAACATCACCGAGCGAACTCACGCAGCAACACCGTCGATCACGACCTCATGAAAGACCGAGGCTAACACCACGTCGGTTGAAGAGGTCAGCGTCCGCGTTGTATGGGCGCGGCCGCAGGAAACCGCCAAGGAGATCGCGCACCAGGTCGATCTGTTCATGCACGGAATGCGAGAACGTACCGGCATCTCGGTGTGGACCCTGGGGACCGAACGCACGCCGTGGCCCAAGGGCCAGGCAGAACAAGCGGAACTGGTCTCGCAGATGAGGTCGACCGAAGGGCTGGCGCGGCAGGGCGATTGGGACGGTTACGCGTTCTGGGTGCGAGGCTTCACCAGTGAGGCGGTGGCAGTCGCGCATGTCAGCGCGGGTCAGGATCACACGGGGGGACGCATCCCGGCTCAACGCGCTGACATCGAGGTCACCGCGGTCGACGGTGAACATATCCCGCGGGCCTTCACCGATGCTGTCGTCAGTTCAGCGGTCGAGGGGTGGGATCCCCTGATGGTTCGGCTCGGAACGATCGAAATGCAGCGTCTGGCGCGCCGCGGAAACTGGAAGATCACTCCCGGGTATCGGCTCTGGCTCGCTGACGCCGTCGGCAGAATCGATCACGTCGCCGACGGGGTTCAGGCAGAGCGAGTAGAGACCGGCACTCTGCTGACCCTGCCCGACGACTGGTCCGCCCAACAGGTTGTCGATGCCACTCAGAAAACGCTCGAGCTGAACGGGCTCGACGAGCTACCTCATTGACGGTGCGGTCCATCTGGCAGTCGATTCCGGTCGATGAAGCGCTCGACATGCTGCAGTTCTGGGTGGACGCGAACTGGCCGATGACCGAGCGGGAGGCCGCGGAGTTGTCCAGCGAGATCGGCTGGACCCAGGACCAGGACGGATGGGTTTCCAACGACCGCTTCGGACTGAGCTTTCCCGACGTCGAGGGCATCGGACCGGCAGATGACCCCGTGAAGACGATCATGCTGACCCTCACCGATCACGAGAAGAACATCACCGACGACTTTGCTCGATTCATCGCCGACCGCTTCGCCGATTACGTCGACGGTGCCGAAAAGCGTTGGGGTAAAGGCGCATTGCTTCGCGGCGAGGTTGATCGCGCCTACTTCGATCTGGAATCACGGGGCGGTGTCATGATCGTCCGCTCGAAAGTTGTGGAGGCGCTGTACCTCACTCAACCCGAGGTCGACCTGCGGAAGGCGAACAAGGAGTGGGCCGCGTGAGCGTGCAGCAGGCGGGACTGGGCTGGGAGGAGTTCACGACACAACTGGCGCGTGCCATTCGTGAACTTCCGGATCGAGGATTCCTCGTCGTCCAGGACGAAGCGACTCACGCCTATGTGCAGTTCGCCGCCGACCACGACGCAGTCGCAGCGGAGTGCACCAGTAACAGCAATCAACAACTCACTCACCCTGCCGACGACAACGGTGAGCAGCTGCTCGCAGAATCAGGTTGGACGCCTTACTGCGATGCCCAGCCGAACTGGACGTTTCGCCTCGACCTTCCGGCGATCACAGCACGGTTCGACCAGCTCGCGCACAGCTGTGTCGTCGCGTTGCGCGATGTGTACGGAACCTCGGCCCCCGAGCAACTCAGCTACACCGCATGGCGTGAGCCGGAAGTCATGCACTCAGGCCGGACCTACACCGACGAGGAGATCTCTTCCCTCGATGCGGGGCAGAACCCCCTGCCGGTCGAGAGCCTCACCATCCCGATGACGCGTAGGTGACGAAGTCGTCCCGAAGTCGGTGTCGTTCAACACTGAAGGTCTGAGCAGATGAACACGACCACCACCGCGCCGGTCGCAGAGGTCAGCGTCCGCGTCGTCTGGGCGCGGCCGCAGGAAACTCCCGAGGAGATCGCGCACCAGGTCGACCTCTTCGTGCACGGAATGCGAGAACGTACCGGTATCTCGGTGTGGACCCTGGGGACCGAATGCACGCCGTGGCCGAAGGACCAGGCCGAACAAGCGGAACTGGTCTCGCAGATGAGGTCGACCGAAGGGCTGGCGCGGCAGGGCGATTGGGACGGTTACGCGTTCTGGGTGCGAGGCTTCACCAGTGAGGCGATGGCTGTCGCACATGTCAGCGCGGGTCAGGATCACACGGGGGCTCAACGCGCTGATATCAGGGTCACCGCGGTCGACGGTGGGGACCGCGTAGTCAGCGAGCGAATCCGTGGTCGTCGAGAGCTTCGTCAGCAGCGTCCCGAAACCCGCCGCGCCGCCTGACCGGCGGGAGATCAACACGTTGAGGTTCACCTCGGAAACAACGCGATGTACAGAACCAGAGCGTCGAGCATCTCGGTCGCCAACGTCATCTCGTTCAGGCCGAGCGGAACCAGCCCCGGTGCCGGTGATCCCGCCAACTGATCGTGCGGCACCACAGGCGGCAACACTCGGATGCGCGGAGCCGTGTCGACCGCGCTCGAGCGCACCCGGGCGACGAGATCGGCGAGCCCCTCCGCCACGGTCAGTCGGTCGGCTTCACCGTCGACGCGCGGCAATGCGCGGCAATGCGATCTGCGCGAAAAGGCCCGTCGACAACAGCGCACGTCCCGGCGGTGCGTCCTTCAACGTGGGCGATGTCGTCTGCGAACCGGTGGGCGCCTGGTTACGTTTGAGGGCCGGGTCGTTGGCCAACAGATTGCTGACGAAGCTCACCGCGATACACACCGCGCAGACCAGGCCGGCGGTGAACGCAGAGGCCAGGTGGGTGCCGATCCGGTTGGTCCATCGACGCAACAAACGGTCGGGGCCGTACATCAACGCTTGCGCGAGTCGCTGCCGGCGAGCGCCCATCGCCTCGATGAGTTGCTCGTCATAGTCGTACGCCATCGGTCCTGCTCCCCCGGGGTTCCCCTGGTTTTACGCCCACAGCACCGTACGCGAAGCGGGCCGTGGCCTGGGACGCCGGAACCCGCGTCCTGGTTTCCGCGACCTGTGGATCCATTGTGTTGTGCGGCTGTGACACCCCGCATCGTCGGCGCCTGGTGTCACACTGAGCCGGTGAACGTGCTCGGGCTACAGGCCCTCTCCGATCGCTGGTCCGCCTCGCGGATCGGCCGGATTCATCGCGAGTCGAACGAACTCGAACTCGGCATGCACTCCCTGGCGCTCGCCGCACAACACGTCCTGTGCGCGGCGCCGTTCCTCGTTGCGATGTCTGCGATCACGCGCACCCTGCACATGGGCGACGTGGCGTTGCTGTTGTCCGACACGATGGGACTGCGGGGCGACGCACAACACGAGATCATGCAGTTGTTCCGGGTTCGTACGCACGACGGCGCCGGAGCCTTCATCACCGGTTTCCTGATCTCGTTCGTGTTCGCGACCGGAGTCTCGTTGACGATGCAGCGCACCTTCGAACGCATCTGGCGTCTGCCGCACGCCGACCTGCTCAGTGCCTGGCGGCATCTGGTGTGGGCTCTGATGACCTCCGTGCTGTTCGCCTCGGCGCTGTGGGTCAACACCGCAACCCGCAACTGGAACGTCTCGGCCACGGTCGAGGGCTGGGTCGAAGCACTCACCACGGGTTTCGCGGCGTTCGGCTACTACTGGTGGACGCAACGAATCCTGTTGCGCGGTAAGGCACGCTGGGGGCAATTGTTGCCCGGTGCGGTCCTGATCGGTCTCGGCACGACCGTTCTGATCCTCGCCGTGCAGGTGCTCGCGCCGAACGAGATCACCGAACAGGTCGCCGACTACGGACTGGTGGGGGCCGCATTCATCCTGGCGCTGGTACTCGTGGCGTTCAGCACCATCCTGTTGTGGGGCGTCTTCCTCGGCCGCGACCTCAGCAGGTGGCTGGTGGCCCGCCGGTTCGACGCCGCGCACTCGAGTGACAACCCGGACGCCACCACCGCCACCGCCACCGCCACTGCTATCGACACCGGTGCAGCGCCGGCTGTCCTCGAAGGTCCGGTGACGCAGCCGACCGCTGCGCTCTGACCGAGCCGAGTCAACTCCCCGAGCCCTGCGTGCGGGGTCCACGTAATGCAAGGATCACCGCAGCGAGCAGTGCCGTGGCGCCACAGATCGCCCACACCGTCAGGTAACCGCCCAGCGAGGCGTGGTTCGCCGCGGCGTTAGCGTCGATGCTGCCGGTGGTCGCCAGCGCGATCGCGAACACACTGCTGGCGACCGCGCCGCCGATGGTCTTGGTCATGTTGGTCATCCCGGTCACGAAGCCGGTATGGGTGTCCGGTGCCTCCGCGGCCGCAGCCGCCGGGAGCGCCGCCACCAGCAGTCCGGAACCGAGGCCGGCCACAGCCATGTTGATCATCAACTGCGCCAGCCCGTCATGGAGCGGCAGGAACATCAGATACCCGACCCCGACCAGCGTCGCTCCCAGGACGAGCGCGCCGTTCGGTGTCAGCAGCCGCGCCAGCCAAGGCAGAGCCAGGGCGCCGATCGCAAGCGTGATCACGTAGAGCCCGATGATCGTCGAGACGCTCGCCGCGGTCGCCCCCAGTCCGTAGCCGGTCACGTCCGGGTCGGTGCGCGCGAAGGTCGACAGCGGGATCTGGGCGCCGAGCACGGAGACTCCCAACAGGAACGCGGTCAGCTGGATCGGCCACTGCCGGCCGGCACCGAGTACGCGCAGATCGACCAGGGGTTCGTGGTGGCCCAACTCGTACCGCCCGAACACGACGAACGCCGCGACCGCGGCGACGAGCAGGATCAACGGCCAGACGCTGAGCGGGCCGCGCAGACGTACCAGGATCAGACCGCCCATCATCAGCGACAACGCGATGGTGATCAGCGCGAACCCGCCGAGGTCGAGCGACGCTCTGCGCAGCACCGGCACTTCCGGAACCCCGAACCAGATCGCCGGGATCGCGAGGGTGACCACGACGGCGGGGATCGACAACAACGCGGTCATCGACCAGGTTTGTGCGAACGCCCCGGCGAACACCGCAGCCGCGATGACCGATACCTCGAGTCCGAAGACCAGCAGTGCGGCCGCAAGGCGGGTGCGTTTCGGGTCGCCCTCCGTGCGGCGGTGGATGATCGCCACCTCCAACGGCAGCCACACCACGTAGAAACCGGCGAACGCCCAGGCGATGAGGAAGGTCCAGAAGGTCGGCGCGAACGCAACCGCCCACGTCGCGACCGCGGTGACGACCGTCGACAGCAGCAGCACCTTGCGATGCCCGATCACGTCTCCCAGTCGAGCGAGAATGGGTACGACCAGCGCAGAGACCGTCAACTGTGCCGCCTCGAACCAGTTGACGTCGGCGTCCCGGATGCGCAGTTCACGAGCGATGTCGGTGAACAACGGCGTGTAGAAACCCTGCAGGAAACCGCTGGCGATCTCGACGCAGACCAGGAACCCGACGACAGCGCCGATGCCCTTGAGCCCGGTCTTGCTCAGATCTGCGTCAGAAGTGTTGTGTACCAACGGATTCCCTCCTCGAAGGACGACACTTCCAGGCGCTCGTCGACGTTGTGCAGGCTCTCGCGCTGGCTCGCGGTCATCCGGAAAGGATTGAACCGGTAGCAGTCGGGCCACTCCCGCTGGAAGTGGCGAGCATCGGTGGCTGCCATCACCACGTACGGCGTCGGGACGACGTCCGGCATGACCTGTTCGGTGACCGATGCGATGAGTTCGTACGCGTCACCCATCGCTGCGACCGGGCTCGGGTCGTACGAGGTCAGCACGGCCACCTCGATGTCGTCACCCAGGATGCGTCGAATCCGGGCAACAGCCTTTTCGGCGCTCTCGTCGATCGACACCCGGACGTTGACCGTGGCGGACGCGTCCGTCGCCAGGACGTTCTGCGCCGGGGACCCTTCCAGCTGGGTGACCGCGTAGGTGGTCCGCACCATGGCCGCGGTCGCCGGTCCCGTGCGAGCGAGCAGTTGGGTCAGCGGTTTCCGCATCGAACCCGCGCGGGACAGCAGCTGACGGACCGGCGCTTTGGCATGAGGCGCGATGGTCTCCAGCATGCGCAGACTCGGCTCGGTCAGGTTCGACGGTGCGGGGTGTTTCTCCAACGCCAGGATCGCCTTCGCGAGGATCGCCGGCGCACTCCTGCGAGGCGGCATCGAGGCATGCCCACCTTCCGCGCGCGCAGTCAGACGGACGACGACCAGCCCCTTCTCTGCGAGACCGATCACGGCGAGCGGAGCATCGACGCCCGGGAAGACGCCCGTGACCGCCATGCCGCCCTCGTCCAGCACGAACCACGGGTCGACCCCGCGCCGCTTCAACTTTGTGACGGCCGCGGGCGCGGTGTGCCCGGCGATCTCCTCGTCCGACGAGAAGGACAACCAGACGTCCCGGCTGGGAGTGACCCCCTGGACGATGAGCTGTTCGACCGCGGCGCAGATTGCGATCAACGACCCCTTGCAATCGAGGGTGCCTCTCCCCCAGAGGAATCCGTCGGCGGCCACTGCCTCGTAGGCCGGGTGCGTCCAGTCGTCGCAGCTGTTGACAGGCACGACGTCCTGGTGGGCCATGAGAACCACCGGCCGTTCATCACCGGATCCGCGCCAGCGCAGCAGCAGTGCATGGTCGGGAAGTTCGACGCTTTCGCACGCCTCGAACAGCCGCGGGAAGTGTGCCCGAAGGTCGCCGTGCAACCCCTCGAACTGAGCTGGGTCCTTGTCCGGCCCGGCGACCGTGCGCCACCGGACGGCGGCCTGCAGTGCGGCGAGCGCGGGAGAGATCTGCGACATGTCGGCGAGCCTAACCAGCGAACGCCCCACCCATACCCAGGTTTCGAGGAACCAGGTTTCGAAGAACGAAGAGCCCCGACGGCGGGCCGTCGTCGGGGCTCTTCGAGTGCCGAAGGTTTCGGCACTCAGCGGCGGTCAGAGGTTGCCGCGGCGGTCCTGCTCACGCTCGATCGCCTCGAACAGGGCCTTGAAGTTGCCCTTGCCGAACCCGAGCGAGCCGTGCCGCTCGATCAGTTCGAAGAACACCGTCGGGCGGTCACCCAGCGGCTTGGTGAAGATCTGGAGCAGGTAGCCGTCTTCGTCGCGGTCGACCAGAATGCCGCGCTTCTGCAGTTCTTCGACCGGCACGCGAACGTTGCCGATGCGGGCCCGCAGCTCCGGGTCCTCATAGTAGGAGTCAGGGGTGTCGAGAAACTCGACTCCGTTGGCGCGCAACGCATCCACCGAGTTGAGGATGTCGTTGGTGGCCACGGCGAGGTGCTGTGCGCCGGGGCCGCAGTAGAACTCGAGGTACTCATCGATCTGCGACTTCTTCTTGGCGACGGCCGGCTCGTTGAGCGGGAACTTCACCCGGTGGTTGCCGTTCGCGACAACCTTGCTCATCAGCGCGGAGTAGTCGGTGGCGATGTCGTCACCGATGAACTCGGCCATGTTCACAAAGCCCATGACCTTGTTGTAGAAGGTGACCCACTCGTCCATCTTGCCGAGCTCGACGTTGCCCACGATGTGGTCCAGGGCCTGGAACAGACGCTTGGGATGACCCTCGCGCTTGACGAACGTCGAGGACGCCTCGGAGTAGCCGGGCAGGTACGGACCGTCGTACTTGGAGCGGTCGACCAGCGTGTGGACGGTGTCGCCGTACGTGGCGATCGAGGCGATGCGGACGGTGCCGTGCTCGTCGGTGATGTCCTCCGGCTCACGCACGATCTTCGCGCCGACCGAGCGGGCCCGATCGATGCACTTGTCGACGTCAGGCACCTCGAGCGCGATGTCGACGACGCCGTCGCCGTGCTTGCGGTGGTGCTCGACCAGTTCGCTGTTGGGGTCGACCGCGCCCTTGATGACGAATTTGATGGAGCCGGACTTCAGCACGAACGACTTGTGGTCGCGGTTGCCGTTCTCCGGGCCGCTGTATGCAACGAGGTCCATGCCCCAGACGCTCTGGTAATACTGCGCCGACTGGGTGGCGTTTCCGGACACGAAGACGATGGCGTCCCAACCGGTGACAGGGAAGGGGTCGTTCTTGGCGTCGTACTCGACGAGGCCGACCAACTGCTTCAACTGGTCGAAGTCGAGGTTGGCTTCGCGCTCCTGCGGAGTGAGGTCAGGGGTGTCAGTCATGGACACACTGTGACCCAAGCCACAGAGACTGTTCAACCGGGCCTTCCAAGCTTGATCATCATGTACAAACTGACACCTGCGGGCGCGTGAACTCTGTACAGTTCGACCATGTTGGACCATCTCGACCGCCGCCTGCTGCACCTCCTGGACGCTCAGCCGCAGATCGGAGTGCTCGGCGCCGCCCGTGAACTCGGCGTCGCCCGCGGCACGGTGCAAGCCCGCCTGGACAAACTGCGCTCGCGCGGCGTGATCGCCTCGGAGAGCCCTTCCCTCTCCCCTGCCGCCATGGGCTTCCCGGTCACCGCGTTCTGCACCCTGTCGATCGCCCAGCGGCACGGACACGACCCGGCCATCGCACATCTGGCCGGTGTCCCGGAGGTGTTGGAGGTACACACGATCACCGGTGAGGGCGACCTGTGGATCCGGATCGTCGGTCGGGACAACGGCGATCTACAACGCGTGATCGACGAGGTGCTCGCGACGGACGTGGTCGTGCGCAGTTCGACGGTGATCGCGCTCGCCGAGCTCGTCCCCTATCGCACTCAGCCGCTGGTGGAGGTCAGTGGTTGAGCGCGATGGCGAGATCGGATGCCGCTGATTGGACCGCGGCACCGACACGGTCGCCGTCGAACGGCGCCATCGCGACCAGGCCGATGGAGGCGTCCAGCCCGTGCGCGCCTATGACCGGGGCGGCCAATCCGTGTGCACCCGGCTGGAGTTCGCCGTCGCTGGTCACCCACGAGTCGTTCCCGTCGCGCCCGCCGAGGATCGCCCGGCCGGCGGCGCCCACCTCCAGCGGGTGGCGAGTGCCCTCGCGGTAGGAGACGTGCAGACCCGTCCAGCGCGGCTCGACGACAGCGATCGCGAGCGCCTCGGAGCGGTCGGCGACGGTGAGGTGCGCGGTGAGTCCGGTGTTCTCAGCGAGCTCCCGCAGGATCGGTGAAGCGACATCGCGCAGGCCCGGCCAAACCGCGTTGGCGAGGTGAATGAGCCCCACTCCCAACGAGATTCGTCCGTCGATGCGGCGAATCACGATGTCGCGACGTGCCAATGAGGCGACCAGACGGTAGATCACCGGACGCCCGACACTCAGCTTCTGGGCCATCTCGGTGACCGTGAGCCCACCTGCGTGCGCCGGGTCGGCGAGCAAGGCGATGACCGCGAGGCCACGATCCATCGTCTGCGAGGTCTCACCGCCCAGGTCGTTCTCATTCACCATGCGATGCACCGTACCTGCCGGCACGCGGAGGATAGGGTCGTTCGGCCATGACCGATCGACTCGCAGTCCTCACCGATACCGGCAGCATCAAGGATGTGCCGGGGGTGCGCGTCGGGCACCGCACGATCGTGCGCGACGACGTCCGCACCGGCGTGACCGCCATCGTCCCCACGCCTGTGCCGACACCGGAACGACCGCTGCCATGCGGGTTGTTCGTCGGCAACGGACACGGCAAGCTCATCGGTTCGACCCAGGTGGCCGAGATGGGCACGTTGGAGACCCCGATCGTTCTCACCAACACCCTCAGCGCGTTCGGTGCTGCGGACGCGCTGGTGGGATGGATGCTCGACCGTCCCGACTGTGCCGACGTGGTCACTCTCAACCCGTTGGTCGCAGAGTGCAACGACTCGTGGCTGTCCGACATCCGGCAACGGGCGGTCACGGCTGCGGACGTCCGCGCAGCCCTGGACGACGCGAGCGACGACTTCGCGCTCGGTGCCGTCGGAGCGGGCACCGGAATGCGCGCCCTCGGATTCAAGGGCGGCATCGGCACCGCGTCCCGTGCGGTCGGAGACCAGCGACTCGGCGTGCTGGCTCTGACCAATTTCACGGGCCATCTCCGACTCGACGGACGGCCCGTCGAACCGGCCAACACGGCTGATCCGGAAGGAAATTCGTGCGTGGTTGTCGTCGCGACCGATGCCCCGCTCGATGCACGCCAACTCGGCCGCATCGCCCGTCGCGGGGTGTACGCGATGGGCACGGTCGGTGCCGCGTACAGCCACGGGTCGGGTGACTACGCAATCGCGTTCAGCACACGCCGCGCGGACGACGCCCGCTCGGGCTGCGTTCGCGAGAAGGATCTCGATCCGTTCTTCAGCGCGACGCTCGAGGCGTCTGCGGAGGCGATCGTCTCCTCGCTCTGGCACGCCGAGACCACACACGGTCGTGCGGGCCATGTGGCGTACGGGCTACGCGAGACCCTGCGCGAGCGCGGCCTGCTCGACCGTTGAGTTCAGCGCTTGCCGACGAACCAGCGTCGGATGAGATCGATGCGAGCGCCGACCTCGTCGTTGGAGGCGCGGTCCAGCGTCGGCCCCCCGCACTGCCCACGCAGATCGTTGTGGATGACCGCGTGCGGCTGCCCCGTCTTCTTGGCGTAGGCGGCGACGAGTGAGTTGAGTTCCTTGCGCCGGGCCGCGAGCGCCCGGTGAGCGGCGAGCGGGGCGTCCTGTTCCTGCTTCTTCTTGCTGCTCTTGCTCTGCTGCTTGGCTTGCCGTTCACGCAGCAGATGAGTCATCTGGTCGGGTTCGAGCAGACCGGGAAGTCCGAGATACTCCTGCTCGTCCTCACCACCGGTCTCGCTGCCCAGACCCCACTGCTGCTTGTCGAACAGCACATGGTCGAACTCCGCCTCGGACTCCAGCGCCTCGAACGACATCTGCTCGTCGGCCAGCGCTTTCTCCTGCTGGTTCGCCTCCTGGAGCAAGCCGTCCTCCTCGGCCCACAGCGGCTCCTCCCCCTCGGGCTTGGGGCGGTCGAGCGCATGGTCGCGCTGCTCCTCCAGTCGGGCGGCGTGTTCGAGGATCAGCGGGACGGTGGGCAGGAACACCGACGCCGTCTCACCGCGTCGCCGGGCACGGACGAAGCGTCCGACCGCCTGGGCGAAGAACAGTGGCGTCGAGGTGGAGGTGGCGTAGACGCCGACACACAGACGCGGGACGTCGACGCCCTCGGACACCATGCGCACCGCGACCATCCACCGGTCGTCGGACTCGGCGAACTGCTCGATGCGGGCCGAGGCCCCGGCGTCGTCGGACAGCACGACGGTCGGCTTGACACCGGTCAACTCCTCCAGCGTGCGCGCATACGACCGCGCGGCCGTCTGGTTGGAGGCGATGACCAGGCCTGCGGCGTCCGGGACGTGCCGACGCACCTCGGACAGTCGCTTGTCGGCGGCGCGTAGCACGGCAGGGATCCACTCGCCCTTGGGGTCGAGTGCGGTGCGCCAGGCGGCAGCCGTGACGTCCTTGGTCATGGGTTCGCCGAGGCGGGCCGCGATCTCGTCGCCCGCGCGGGTACGCCACCGCATCGCCCCGCCGTACGCCATGAACAGCACCGGCCGGACGACGCCGTCGCGCAGCGCCTCGGAGTACCCGTAGCTGTAGTCGCTGGCCGAACGACGGATGCCGTCGGCGCCCTCCTCGTACCGCACGAACGGGATCGGGCTGGTGTCGGAACGGAACGGCGTACCGGTCAGCGCCAGCCGGCGGGTCGCGGGCTCGAAGGCCTCGCGGATCGCGTCACCCCACGACTTGTTGTCGCCGCCGTGGTGGATCTCGTCGAGGATCACCAGCGTGCGGCGGGCGAGGGTGCGAGCGCGGTGCAGTGCCGGACGGCTGGCGACGCCCGCGTAGGTCACCGCGACGCCGTCGTAGTCGGCGGCGTGCTCCTCCTGGGCGTTGGTGAAGCGCGGGTCGATGTTGATCCCGACCCGTGAAGCGGCGTCGGCCCACTGCACCTTGAGGTGTTCGGTCGGCGCGACGATCGTGACCTGGTCGATGACACCGCGGTCGATGAGCTCGGTCGCCAGCCGCAATGCATACGTCGTCTTGCCGGCACCGGGGGTCGCGACTGCCAGGAAATCGCGGGGCTCATGTTCGAAATAGGTGTGCATCGCCCCGGCCTGCCAGGCACGCAATTTGCCGGCGGTGCCCCACGCTGCGCGTTCGGGGAAGGCCGGCGACAGATGGGAAGCGGCCGAGGTACTCACGATGGCAAACCCTAACCGCCCACGGTGACAACGATCGAATGCGCAGGTCAGCGCCGTGAGGCGGAACGAGCCCGCCAGGCCACCCAGGACGCACCGCGGCGGCCGACCCCACTTTCGAGGGATTCGGCCGCCGCGACGCGCTGGTTCAGATGCGCCTCACAACCAAGGACGGTGGGTCAGGCGCGGTAGGTCGTCCACTGGTTCTGCATGCGGGTGACCTGCCCCGGGGTGAACTTGTTCATGCACACGTCGCTCGTGTAGTCCATGAAGTTGGTGATCGGGTCGAGTCCGGCAGACGACGGGCAGGAGTCGCGGCCGGTCGGGCAACCGGATGCCGGTGAAGCCTCCGCGGGGGTGTCGCTCACCTGGTCGCCCTGACCCTTACAGCCGCCCTGGAAGGTGTGGTACAGGCCCAGCCAGTGACCGACCTCGTGGGTGCCGGTGTCGCCCTGGTTGTACGGCGCGGCACTGCCGCCGGGCAGGCTCTCGTCGAGCAGTACGACGCCGTCACGAGAGCTCAGGCTGCTGGTCGGGAAGGTCGCCCAGCCGAGCAGGTCCTGGCCGAGGTCGGCGGTGTAGACGTTGAGGTCGCCCATGTCGCCCTTGCGCAACTTGGACTTCATCTGCGACTCGGCGGTCGAGCCGTGCACCAAGCCGTTGTACCAGGTGGCGTTGTTGGTGCGGTCGGTCGAGACCAGGCGGAAGGAGAAGCCCGAACCGCTGTAGGCCTGGTTGAGCACGGAGATCTGGCTCGACACCTCGGAGTCGGTCAGCGCACCCTTGGTGCCGTCGGTGATCACGTGGAAGTACACGTCGATGACCGCGGCACTGAACGTGCCGGTACCCGGCTTTGCTGCCTTTGCGCCGGTCTTGGTCAGCTTGCCGTCGGCGTTCTTCGCCAACCCCTTGTGAGCGGCGTCCGCCTGGAATTTCTTCTCTGCGGCCGCCACCTGTGCCGGGGTCAGCTCGTTCGGGTCGTGCTTGCCGGAACCGTGCTTCACCCGGGCGGTCGCTCCGGCGCCTTCGTGGTCATGGCTGTCGGGAACACACACCGACGCGGAGTCGATCTTGGCCTGGGCGAGCGAAAGGCTCGCGTTCGCGCCGGGGGCGAGGCTGAACGCGGCGCTACCGGCGAGAGCGACGGAGGCGAGCACGGTGGTGGAACGGCGGATCATGAGCGTCCTTTCCAAGACGTCAGCCGGACGGCGGGGCGTCCGGCTCAGGGGAACCCGCTCAGGCTAGAAACAACTCGGTCAAGACGAGGTCAAGAGAGGACAAAGATCGCTCCAGACTTCTCCGACTCCCGCGACGGAAGGGACGACGAAGGCCCTGCGTGGTGCTTGCACCGGGCCTTGGTCTGATCTCGTGAGGTCAGTCGCCGGAGTCGTCGCCGCCGGCGCCGAACTTCTCGTACACCTCTTTGCAGGCCGGGCAGACCGGGAACTTCTGCGGGTCACGACCGGGCACCCAGACCTTGCCGCACAACGCCGTGACGGGGTCTCCGGACAGCGCGCTTTCGAGGATCTTCTCTTTCTTCACGTAGTGGCTGAACCGTTCGTGATCGCCCGGTTCCTGCAACTGCGGTTGGACCTCTTCACGCTCGAGGACACCCGTCGAGGTGCTCGGCGACGAGAGGCGTTCGTTCTCCAACGGTTCGGTACTCATGCGTCCAGCATAGGTCGGCGCTGACAAAATGACCGGCAATGAGTCGTCCCCCGCAACGCACCGGCGGTGATAGCCGTCGCGGTCGGGGCGTTCGGTGGTCACCTGCCACAACACGTCGACCAGGGAGGGTTTCCGGATCGCCGGGTCGATGTACCGCTCGACCCCGTGAACCGGGTCAGTTCATCGTCGGGTCGTCCGGGAAGGTGATCGACCAGGCGGCGACTCCCCCGACTCGACGCAGCACGTCCTCCCACAGACGCAGGGGCGATTCGGAGAAGGCGTCGGCAGCTTCGGCGTCCACCACGAACCAGTGACCTTCGCGGATCTCGGTCTCCAATTGGCCCGGACCCCAACCGGAATGACCCGCATAGATACGCAGTGCCGCGATCTCGGGAAGCACGACCGAGGGCGGGGCGTCCAGGTCGACCAACCCGACTCCACGGAACAGTCTCTTCAGACCGAGCGACTCCCCGCCACCGGGCATCGAGACGAGCCCGAGCGCGGAATCGAGTCCGAGCGGACCGCCCTGAAAGAGGTGGTCCGGGTCGGTGACGTGCTCCTGCCAACCCGGCAGGACGGCGTCCACGACGGCTTCGAGCGGGCGGTTCAGCACAATGCCGTGGGCACCCTCGCTGCTGTGGTTGAGCAGCAACACCACCGAGCGGTCGAACAGGTCGTCGTCGGCGACGTCCTGTTCTTCGCGCGGGACTGCGACCAGCAGTCGTCCGGTGAGGTTGTCCACCGTCCCATTCTGACGCGAGCCGATCCTCCCGTGGACGACTGCCCCGGCGCGGATGCGATGTCGCCGAGCCAGAACTGCTCAAACCGCGGATCAGACCCCCCAGATGTGCAAACCGCGGCCGATCGGCCGCGGTTTGCACCACCAGGACGTTTCAAACCACGGTTTGCACAGTCCCGCTATGACTCAGTAACGCGGACGACGTCCACCGTCACGGCCGCCACGACCCTCGCGGTCACCGCGGTAGCCGCCGCCCCCGCCGCCACGGCGCGGACCACCCCGGTGGCCACCACCGGCGTAACCGCGTCCACGACCCTGGCCGCGTCCACCGCGACCTGGCTGCAACACCTGCTGCAGGTCGTCGTCGCTCACCGGTGCACCCTGCGGGGTGCTGCCCCCGGTGGCCGCGATGACCTCGTCGCCCGGACGGGTCTTCTTCAGTTCGGTGTCGACTCCCGCCTGGTCGAGCAGACGCTCGACGGTACGGCGCTGGTGCGGCAGCACCAAGGACACCACGACACCCTGCTCACCGGCGCGAGCGGTACGCCCGGAACGGTGCAGGTAGTCCTTGTGGTCGGCCGGCGGGTCGACCTGCAGGACGACGCCCACGTCGTCGACGTGGATGCCGCGAGCTGCGACGTCGGTGGCGACGAGAACCGGCAGGCGTCCGTCGCGGAAGGCCGACAGTGCGCGGTTGCGCTGGCTCTGGTTGAGGCCGCCGTGCAAGGCAGCTGCGACGACGCCGCACTCGCGCAGTTCGGAGGCGATGCGGTCGGCACCGAGCTTGGTGCGGGCGAAGACGACCGTGCGTCCGGGTCGGTTGACGACCTCGGCGGTGACGATCTTCTTGTCCTTGGGCTCGATCAGCAGCGCGTGGTGCGCCATCGTGGTGACGGTCGCGGTGCCGTCGTCCGTCGAGTGCTCCGCCGGATCGGTGAGGTACTTCTCGACCACACCGTCGATGCCGCGGTCGAGGGTGGCCGAGAACATCAGGCGCTGGCCGTCGGCCGGCACCAGGTCGAGGATCTCCTCGATCGCTTCGAGGAAGCCCATCTCCGCCATGTGGTCGGCCTCGTCGAGGATCGTGATCTCGACGCGGGACAGGTCGGCGGCGCCGCGCTCGATGAGGTCCTTCAGACGACCCGGGGTGGCGATGAGGACGTCGACGCCGCGCTCGAGAGCCGACAACTGCGGCTCGTAGGGCATCCCGCCGGCAACCAGCTTGTGGCGCAGGCCGATGACGTGCACCAGCGGCTGCAACGCATCACTTACCTGCATGGCGAGCTCACGGGTCGGGACGAGGATGACCGAACGCGGCTGGTGTGCGCGCGCCTTGCCGCCCTTGGCCAGACGGGTCAGCGTCGGCAGACCGAACGCGAGCGTCTTGCCGGAGCCGGTACGGCCACGGCCGAGGACGTCGCGCCCGGCGAGGGCGTCCGGGATGGACGCGGTCTGGATGGGGAACGGCTGGGTGATGCCGTCACGGGCCAAGCGCGCGACCAGCAACTCGGGAAGACCGAGATCGGCAAAGCCATTGCCCTCCAACTCGATCGGCTCGGTCGTGGTGACCTCGTCGACCTCGTTGCGCTCGGACCAGCCGAACGCCTCGTTGGTCGGCTCGAGTTCCTCGAGGTGACCTGCGGGCTTCTCGGTCTCTTCGAAACGGGGACGGTCGTCCCGGCGATCGAACGAACGACGGTCATCGCGGCCCTGGTAGCCACCACGGTTGCCCTGCGGACGGTCGTCACGACGGAAGCCGCGGTCGTCGCGGCGGCCGAAGTCGCGTCCACCATCGCGTCCGCCATCGCGGTCCCAGCGACGCTGACCACGGTTTTCGGAGCGGTTTTCGGAGCGGTTGTCGGAGCCACCGCGGGGACGGTCGTCACGGCGGTCGAAGGAACGTCCGCCCTGGTAGCCACCACGGTCGTTGCTGCGGTCAGCCTGAGCACGGTCGAACGAACGACGCTCATCGCGGTCCTGGTAGCCACCGCGGTCGCCCTGCGAACGGTCGTCACGACGCTGGTAGCCGCCCCGGTCACTCGTGCGGTCACTGTTGCGGTCGTCGCGACGGTCGAAGGAACGTCCGCCCTGGTAGCTGCCACGGTCGTTGCTGCGGTTCCCCTGAGGGCGGTCGTCACGACGGTCGAACGAACGACGGTCATCGCGGCCCTGATAGCCGCCGCGGTTACCCTGCGGACGGTCGTCACGCCGCTCGAACGAACGACGGTCATCGCGGCCCCGATAGCCGCCGCGGTTACCCTGCGGACGGTCGTCACGCCGCTCGAACGAACGACGGTCATCGCGGCCCTGATAGCCGCCGCGGTTACCCTGCGGACGGTCGTCACGCCGGTCGTACGAGCGACCCTCACGGTTTTCGGAGCGACCCTGGTACCCACCACGGTCGTTGCTCCGGTCATTGTTTCGGTCGTCGCGGCGGTCGAAGGACCGGCGGTCGTCGCGGTCGAACCGGCGAGCGCCGGAACGCTCCGGACGGTCCTCGCGGCGGGCGGGCTTGCCGCGTTCGGCGGACGTGCGACGAACTTCGCCGCGCTTGGCCTCGACCTTCTGGCTACGGCTCCAGCGGGCCTTCTTGGTTCCGTCGTTCTTCTTGGGCGTCATCGTGCAGTACCTCTTGTCGGGTTACGGGCACCGCAAGAGAACCCCTACAAGGGCCGATTGTCGGCCGAAAGTGACTGCGTTTCAGGCGTATTCGCCACGCTGTGGATGGGGTGATCCGGGTGCCTCAGATCTCGGCGCCCACAAGAAAATTCACACAGATGAACGCAAGACCGCGAAAATGGATTCCCCCAGTCTAACGGCTCCCGCGCGAACTTCCGACCACGCAGGGGTTGCTGGGCGGTGACGTCGGGCACACCGTGGCGCTCCTCGCCGCGAGACACCTGGAAGTGCACGAGGGAACTGCGCCTACGCAGTTCCCTCGTGCATTTCGCGCTACCTCGCCCGAACGTCGGTCAGTCCTCGAACGGCTCGTCCTGCTTGGTGCTGTGCCGCTCCCCTTCGAGTTCGGCGCGGGCAGCCTTCTCGACGGCGCGGGCCACGACCATCGAGATGTCGGGCTGGAACACCGACGGGATGATGTAGGCCGGGTTGAGTTCGTCGGGGCTGACGACGTCGGCGAGCGCTTCGGCCGCAGCCAGCATGATGTTGTCGTCGATGCCGTCCGCTACTGCGTCGAGCAGGCCGCGGAACACACCCGGGAACACCAAGACATTGTTGATCTGGTTCGCGAAGTCGCTGCGGCCGGTCGCCACCACGGTCGCGTGCTGAGCGGCGGCGGTCGGATCGACCTCGGGCATCGGGTTGGCGAGCGCGAAGACGATCGCGTCCTCGTTCATGGTCGCGATGTCGTCACCGGTGAGGATGTTGGGCCCGGAGACCCCGATGAACACGTCCGCGTCGCGCAGCGAGTCGCGCAGCGTGCCCGAGATGCCGTCGGGGTTGGTGTGGTCGGCGACCCAGCGCAGGAACGGGTCCTTGCCCTCGACGATGTCCTCACGGTCGCGGGAGACGACCCCCTTGATGTCGGACACCACGACGTGGGTGGCGCCGGCGGCGAGCAGCAGTCGGGTGATCGCCGTACCGGCCGCGCCGGCTCCGGACTGAACGACCTTGACGTCCTTGAGCTCCTTGCCGACCACGCGCAGCGCGTTGCGCAGTGCGGCGAGCACGACGATCGCGGTGCCGTGCTGATCGTCGTGGAAGACCGGAATGTCGAGTTCGTCGCGCAGGCGGCGCTCGATGTCGAAGCAGCGCGGGGCGGAGATGTCCTCGAGGTTGATCCCCGCGAAGACCGGCGCGATGGCCTTCACCGTGGCGATGATCTCCTCGGTGTCCTTGGTGTCGAGGCAGATCGGGAACGCGTCGATGTCGGCGAACCGCTTGAACAGCGCCGCCTTTCCTTCCATGACCGGCATGGCCGCGAGCGGGCCGATGTCGCCGAGCCCGAGGACTGCGGTGCCGTCGGTGACCACCGCGATCGTGTTGCGCTTGATGGTCAGGCGGCGGGCGTCCTCGGGGTTGTCGTGGATCGCCATGCAGACGCGTGCGACGCCCGGGGTGTAGACCATCGACAGGTCGTCACGGTTACGGATCGGGTGCTTGGACTTGATCTCGATCTTGCCGCCCAGGTGCGCCAGGAAGGTGCGGTCGCTGACCTTGTGGACGACGACGCCGGCGACGGTACGCATGGCCTCGACGATCTCGTTCGCGTGGTCGCCGTCGCGCGCGGCGACGGTGACGTCGATCTTGATGCTCTCGGCGTCGGACGAGGTGATGTCGAGGCCGGTGATGAGGCCGCCCGTGCGCTCGATCGCGCCGGTCAACTCACTGATCGCGGTGGCCCGGCCGGGCACCTCGAGTCGGACGGTGATCGAGTTGGAGACGGAAGGCATCGCAGTCATGACTCCTTTCTTACCGTGTCCACGCCTGCCGTGCGGACGGGGTCACGTGTCAGGGTGGGTTCATGCGACAGACACAGAGCGGAATCACCGTCATCGGGTCGTCCACCGTGAGCACCGCGGCCGACCGCGTCCGCCTCCGGATCGCAGTCGAGCAGTTCGCGGCCGGTGCCGCCGAAGCACTCACCCGGTCGTCGGAGAACGCCCGGACGTTGCGTGCCGGACTGCGCGGAGCCGGCATCGCCGAGCGGTCCATCCAGACCACCGGACTCTCGGTCGACGTCCAGTGGGGTGAGCGCCAGAAGGTCGTGGGATACGTTGCACGACAACGCTTTTCAGCAGTCGCAGAGAACGTCGAACAGGCCGGAGAGCTGCTCGAGACGCTCGGCGCACAGCTGGGTGACGCGTTCCGTGTGGAGGGCGTCGAGGTGTTCGCGCACGACACGTCGACGGCTGCTGCGGCCGCTCGCGCCGCCGCGTACGACGACGCCGTGGAGCAAGCACGAGCCCTCGCTCAGAGGTCCGGACGAACCCTGGGTGAGGTGCGTTCGGTGACCACTGTGATGCCCGCGGACCGCCCGGAAATATATAAGGGGCAGACCATGGCGATGGCCAAGGCGGGCTCGTTCGCACCCGGCGAGATCGAGGTCGCCGAACAGGTGCAGGTGAGTTGGGGCTGGGCCGACTCCACAGCGTGACGTGCCCATTCGGTGGTGGTGGAGGTGGCGGGAATCGAACCCGCGTCCGCTCACCGCGAGAAGGGACTTCTCCGGGTGCAGTGCGCTGTGGATTTTCTCGGCCCCAGGGCTCGCGCGCACACGTTCCCTGACAGGCCCAGTCGAGTAAGAGTCCCGCGTCGTCCCTCGACATGACGACGCAGCAAGTTCTCTAGCTGACGCCAGACACTGAGGCGAGAACTAACTCAGGCTGACGGACTTCGAGGCTCGCTCAGGCGGCGAGGGCGAAGTCGGTGCGCTTGTTGTTGGCACCTATTGGTTTTGCACGGAGCGTTTACGAGATAACCGTGCCTCCTCGACCCGCTTCTCCCTCGTCGGCGATCAACGTCGAAACCGATCACCCCCGAGTTCGTGTGGTGGCACACCTGAAAGTTCAGGGGTGACACCGGCGAGCACGTCACGCTGTGGAGTTGTAAGGCTTGGCCAGCCTAACGGTGTAACGGCGCCGGACGCGAACCAATTCCCGTCGGGTGTATCGGGATCACCAGCTTCCGGTGCCTCCACCGCCCCCACCGCCGCCGGAGAACCCGCCACCTCCGGAAAAGCCTCCACCACCGAACGCCGATCCACCCGAGGATCCGGGGGTGGACACGAAGGTGCCGGCCGAGACGGTGCCGAAGTCGTCGATCCCGCCGGCGATGCTGCCGAAGTCACCGAAACCGCCGCCCAGCGGGATGTACCACATCGGCATGACCAGCGGCCGGCCCGCGGCTTCGGCCGCTCGCGCCACCTGGGCGAACTTGTCGGCCCACTGCTGGGCGATACCGAAGACGACGGCGTACGGCATGTACCGGCTGAAGATCTGCTCCGCCTCGTCGAACTTGATCTGCTGCGCCTCGGCGGTGACGAGGTACTCGCGGAAACCGAGCGACTGGTCGGTGACCGCCGAGCCGCGAGCGGTACGCGATGCCATCTTGCGGCCCATCAGCATGACGATGACGCCTGCGATCGCCAGCCCGATCGGCAGGCCGATGGCGGCTGCGCTGATGCCCGGGAGCAGGAAGAATCCGAAGAACGCCGCCCCGATGAGGGCCATGCCGCCCATCTGGAAACCGGTGCGAACCGCCTCCGGCGATCGCCGGAACCAGCCGCGCTGCACGACCTCGGTGTACATCTGGCTCTGCGCCTTGGTCAGCGTGGACTTGAAGTGGTTACGCAGTTGCGACAGCAGGACCGGCGAACCCAGTTGGAACAGCCCATAGAGCAAGGTCTCCTCGTACGGCAGCAGTTGTTCGCCGTCCGGCGGGTCGAGAAGGGTGAGCTGCCAGTCGTTCTTGGTGAACAGACCGCCGCGCTCGACCTCCTCCATCCGTAAGAAGCCGCGCACCGCGAGGTCGACCACCGTGGCCGAGACGTCGACGGTGCCGGCTTCTTCATCGATCACCGTGCCCATGAGTCCAGGGCGCACACCGGCCGGCGGCTGGAACTGCACCACCACGGTGCGGCGCCCGCCCCGGACCACCGAGTCGTCCTGGCCGTCCGCCGGTTCGAGCCCGGGCGCAACAGCGGCATAGCGCTCGTCGCGGCCCCGCTTCCAGACGGCCAGACCCATGACCGCCGCAGCCAGGGCCGGCAGACCCACCGCCGCACCGGAACCCACCGCTCGCAGCGTGTCCTGCTGCTGCGGGGTCAGCGACGAGTTTTCAGCGCCGCCCTTGGAATCGTCGACCGTGCCTTGTTCGAGATCGGGTGCGGTGCTGGTGAAAGGCGCCGCAGGGAACGCTGCTCCGATCGTCACCTGCTGAAACGGCTGGAGGGACGAGGCGCTGAACGTGGCCTTCTGCCCGGCGGACGATTCACACTTGTCGGACGTCTTCGTGACTCCGTAGTAACACACCGCGTTCGTGACGGCGGCCGGCCCGGTGACCGAGACCCGCACCTCGTCGGTGGGCACTCCGGTCTGGGATCCTGTTGCGTTCCAATAGAGTTCGACGGTCCCGTCGGGTTGCTTGTTGACGACGGAACCGAGCTTGTACTTCACGATGTAGGTGTGGGTGCCACGGACCGTCTCGTCGGCGGATCCGACCCGGATGACGGTCATCGCACCGAAGTCGGACAGGTCGACATCGTCCGGTGCGCCGGTCGGGCTGCTCACCCGGACGTCGGTCATCGGGTAGACGCGGTACTTGTCGGGCTCGGGGTCGTAGCCCTGCGAGGTGATGATCGATCGCTTGATGCCATGCGACTGGTCGCCGGCGAACTGGTACCTGATCGTCTCTGTCACCTCGGCCGAGCCATTCGGCTGCACGTCGTAGTCGGCGGTGAACGACAGGATTCGCTCCCCGCCTGCAGCGCTCGCGCTCGAGACGGGCAGGAACACGACCGCTGCCGACCAGAGGAGTACGGCCAACACGGCCCAGAACCTTCGCATGACTGAACCCTACGAGGCGGGCGCCTGGATCCGGTGGATCAGTCCTGGCCGTCGCGCGCGGCGACTTCGTGCGGGCGCGCAAGAACGGTGGCGACGAAGGTGAGGACGGCGACGGCGATGATCAGCCATCCGGCCCATGGAGCCCCGCCGTCACCGACCGTGAAGCCGATCGGCAGGAGCAGCGCGTTCCACAATAGGGTCGGCGTGCGCGCCGCGGACCGTCCCGCGTTCAGTAGCCAGGCGAGGGCGGCGACACATCCGGCGAGCACCACCAGCGTTGCAGCGAACGACCACGAACGCGCTGAGCCGCCGTCGAACCCCGACCAGATTCCCACCCCGAACAGAGCCACTGCCTGCACGACCATGAGGGCGGCGGCCACCCGCCATGGGGTGGTCACTCCCGGGGTCGCCTCGCGCAGCGGTGAAGATGTCTGATCGGACACACGGCATCCTTCCTCCGGGGCACGGACAGAACAGGTGAAACGCTGAAAAGCGCGAGTTACGGGGCAGGTCGAGGGCGTGGTGTGACCAAGGACTCACCTTCGAAAGGAAAAGATTCGGTCAAACCCCTTGTGCAACACAGCCAGCATCTGTGAGCCTAGACAGTCGGCACGCCCAACCACAGCGTAGCCACTCGAAACGAACCGACGAACGATGGGTGCCCCGTCGGTTTCACGCGCACGACGCATGGCCCGGCACCGGGAACATCTACTCAAGGAGCAGGACGACTATGGATTGGCGCGACCGCGCTGCATGCCTGGAAGAGGACCCGGAGCTTTTCTTCCCCATCGGGAACACGGGCCCTGCCTTGCAGCAGATCGAGGACGCCAAGGCTGTCTGTCGACGCTGCGAGGTCATCGACACTTGTCTGAAGTGGGCCATCGAGAGCGGGCAGGACGCCGGCGTCTGGGGTGGACTGTCGGAGGACGAACGACGCGCCATGAAGCGGCGCAATGCACGCGCCCGCCGTGCCGGTTGAACGTACCGGCTGAACGCGCAGGCTGAGTCCGCCGAAGTCAACGCTCCACCGGGATATCCCGCAGCACCGCCGTGAACTTCACGGCGGTGCCGTTTTCTGTCCGTTCCCAGTCGATGTCGCCGCTCAGGTCGGCGACCAGCGACCGGACGATCTGCACCCCGAGTCCGCCGCTGCCCGGCGCGAAATCGTCCGGTAACCCGGCACCGTCGTCGGCCACCTCCACCCGCAACAGGTCGCCGTCACGAGTCTGCTTCCGACGCACTGTCACCTGCACGTGACCGTCCTGCTGCGCGAGGCCGTGCTCGACGGCGTTCTGGACGAGTTCGGCGAGCACCATCGCGATCGAGGTCGCGTCCTCGGAACACAGCGTCCCGAAGCTGCCGTCGATCGCGCCGCTGACCCGCATGCCCGAGCGGTTGCCCAGGTCGAGGGCTGCCTGCACTCCGCGCTGCGCCACCTCGTCGAAATCCAGGTGGTCGTCCAGCCGGGACGAGAGCGTCTCGTGCACCGAGGCGATCGTCGCCACCCGACGGACCGCGTCGTCCAAGGCTGCGCGGCCGGCCGGATCGTCGACCCGCCGTGCCTGGAGTCGAAGCACAGCGGCGACGGTCTGCAGATTGTTCTTCACCCGGTGATGGATCTCGCGGATCGTGACGTCCTTGGTGGCGAGTTCACGCTCACGACGACGCAGCTCACTCACATCGCGCACAAGAAGCACGGCACCGATGCGACGACCGTTCTCCTGCAACGGAATGGAACGAACCATCACGCTCGCCGACCGGGTGCGTACCTCACCGCGGTGCGCGACGCGTCCGCGCAGCACCTGGGTGAGGTCCTCGTCGGCCGGTGAACGCGCGGGCAGCAGGTCGTAGACGGCCGAGGCCAGCGGCATCCCGATGACATCGGCTTCGTACCCGAGGCGGTGCACCGCAGACACCGCATTCGGGCTGGCGTAGGTGACCAGGCCGTCGACGTCCAGGCGCAGCACCCCGTCGCCCACCCGCGGGGTGCCGCGCCGGACGTGGGTGGCCGGCTCGTGTTGCGGAAAGGTACCGGCAGCGATCATCCGGGCGAGCGCGTCGGCGGTCGCCAGGTAGGTGACCTCGAGTCGGCTCGGCGTGCGCATCGAGGCGAGATTGGTGTGCCGGGTGAGCACCGCGACCACACGTCCGTCGCGGACAACCGGGATCGCCTCCTCGCGGATCGGCATGTCGTCGCGCCAGACGGTCTGGCCGGCTCGGACGATCTCCTGCTGATCCCGTGCGGCCTGGACCATCCGGGCTCGAGGCACCGCCACCGGCTGACCGACGAGGTCCTCGGTGAAGACGCCGACGCCGGTGGTCGGACGGGCATGCGCCGCGGCGAACCACTCCCCCGCCTGCGACTGCACCCAGAGGACCAGATCGGCGAACGACAGGTCTGCGATCAGCTGCCAGTCACCGACGAGACGGTGCAGCCAGTCCGAATCGGCCGCGGTCACCTCGTGCCGGCTCAGCACGTCGCTCAATGTGGGCACGGCGGGAGCCTATGCGGTGGATGACCCCGGTACGGCCGAGCCCCGGGACGCGACGGCGTTCCCGGGCCCGGTGACGTGATCGGCTCAGCTGGCGGTGCCGCTACGGATCGCCCCGCGCAGCGTCCGCAGCGCTACCGACAATGGGGCGAGCCCCGGGTGCGGCAGCGTCTTGATCGCGTCCAGCGAGGCGAGGGCCCTACCGACCGAGTCGGGGTTCTGCTCCAGCCAGCTCGCGACACGGTCGGCCGGAGCCGCCGAGTCCGGCGTGCCGGCCAGGACAGCCGCGGTGAACGACTCCAGCACCAGGTACAGGTCGTCGCGGATCGCGCCACGAGCCAAGGAGTCCCAGCGGTCCTCGCGCGGCAGTGCCGAGACCGCACCGAGCATGGTGTCGATCCCTACCCGCTCGGACACCGCAAAGTACGCACCGGCAACCGTCTCGATGTCGTGGTCGCTGTTGACCGCGAGTTCGGTGATGTCGAGCATCGAGAACAGGTCGAGCAGCGCGGCAGCACGGCCGGCCAGTTCGTCCGGAATGCCCTGGTCCACCAACGACGCCTTGTTGGTCTCCCACCGCTTGCGCTCGGTACCGCGCAACAGATCGGGCACCTTCGGCGCGAGCGCGGTCACGTCGGCCGAGAACCGGTCGATCTCGCTGCCGACATCGAGCGCCGTCGGCCGGTTGTTGAGCAACCAGCGAACCGCACGGTCGAGCAACCGGCGGAACTCCAGGTACAGCGTCGTCTGGGCATCGGTCGAGGCGATGTTGTCCAGCGCCTCCACCTGGGCCACGAAGCCGGTCAGGTCGAAGACCTCGCGGGCCACGACGTACGCCCGAGCGATCTGTGGGGCCGAGGCCTGCGTCTCCTCCATCACCCGGAACGCGAACGTGATGCCGCCCCGGTTGATCATCGAGTTGACGACGGAGTTGATGACGATCTCGCGACGTAGCGGGTGCTGCGCGATAGCGTCCCCGAAGCTGTCGCGGACCCGCTGCGGGAAGTACTCGCGGAGGGTCCGGGTGAACCACGGGTCGTCGGTGAGGTCGCTGCCGGTGAGGTCGTTCTTCAGCGCGAGCTTGGCGTAGGCGACCAGCACCGAGAACTCCGGCGAGGTCAAACCACCCTCGTCCTCGAGACGGCGCTCGATCTCCTCATCGCTCGGCAGGAACTCCAGGCCGCGGTCGAGTTCCTTGCGTGCCTCGAGCCACTTGATCAGACGCTGGTGGACGGTGACCATCACACCGGTCTGGGCGCGCGCGTTGCCGAGCAGAGTGTTCTGCTCGTAGTTGTCACGCAGCACCTGGTGAGCGACCTCGTCGGTCATCGAGGACAGGATCTCGTTGCGCTCCTCGAGATCGAACTGACCACGCTTGACCAGGTCGGTCAGCAGGATCTTGATGTTGACCTCGTGGTCGGAGGTGTCGACGCCGGCGGAGTTGTCGATCGCGTCGGTATTCACGCGGACGCCGTTTCGCGCGGCCTCGATGCGTCCGAGCTGGCTGGCGCCGAGGTTGCCGCCCTCACCGATGACCTTGACGCGCATCTGCTTTCCGTCGACCCGGATCGTGTCGTTCGCACGGTCGCCGATCCTGGAGTTCGACTCGGTACTCGCCTTGATGTACGTGCCGATGCCGCCGTTCCAGAACAGGTCGACGGGCGCCTTGAGGATGGCGTTCATCAGGTCGGACGGCGCCATCTCGGTGATGCCCTCGTCGATGCCGAGGCGCTCGCGCACCTCGTCGGTCAGCGGGATCGACTTGGCCGTTCGCGGGTACACCCCTCCACCCGCGCTGATCAGCGAGCTGTCGTAGTCCTCCCACGACGAACGCGCCAGGTCGAACAACCGACGGCGCTCGGCGTACGAGGTCGCAGCGTCCGGGTCGGGGTCGAGGAAGATGTGCCGGTGGTCGAACGCGGCCACCAACCGGATGTGCTCCGACAGGAGCATGCCGTTGCCGAACACGTCGCCGCTCATGTCGCCGACGCCGACGACCGTGAAGTCCTGCGTCTGCGTGTCGTGGCCCATCTCGCGGAAATGCCGCTTGACCGACTCCCACGCGCCTCGGGCGGTGATGCCCATGCCTTTGTGGTCGTAGCCCGCCGAGCCACCGGACGCGAACGCGTCGTCCAGCCAGAACCCACGCTCGTGCGCGACGCCGTTGGCGATGTCGGAGAAGGATGCGGTGCCCTTGTCGGCCGCGACCACGAGGTAGGTGTCATCCGGGTCGTGACGGACGATGTCCTGCGGGGGCACGACCTCACCGTCGAGGAGGTTGTCGGTCAGATCGAGCAGCCCGCCGATGAACAGTTTGTAGGACTCGATGCCCTCGGCCATCCACGCATCGCGGTCGCTCGGGCTCGGCAACTGCTTGGCGTAGAAGCCGCCCTTGGAACCGGTCGGGACGATGACCGCGTTCTTGACCATCTGCGCCTTGACCAGCCCGAGCACCTCGGTGCGGAAGTCCTCGCGCCGGTCGCTCCAGCGCAGACCGCCACGGGCGACCTTGCCGAAGCGCAGGTGCACGCCTTCGACGCGCGGACTGTAGACCCAGATCTCGAACATCGGCCGCGGGTGCGGCATGCCGGGTACCGACGCACAGTCGATCTTGAAGCTGATCACCGGACGGTGTCCGCCGTCCTGGAAGGCGTTGGTGCGCAGGATCGCCATGATCGCTCCGCGGAAGGAACGCAGGATGCGGTCCTGGTCGAGGCTGGCGACCTGGGTGAGCCCGGCGTCGATGCGCTCGTTCACCTCGGCCTGAGCGGCTTCACGGTCCTGCTCGGCGGTCGGGTCGAACCGGGCGTCGAACAACGCGATGAGATCGCGGGTGAGTTCGACGTTGGTGACCAACGCCTGCTCGACGTACTCCTGGCTGAACGGCAGGCCGACCTGGCGCATGTAACGGGCGATCGCACGAAGCACCGTCACCTGCCGGGCGGTCAAACCACCTCGCAACACAAGCGCATTGAGCCCGTCGGACTCGCTGTGCTTGTTCCACACCGCCGCGAACGCGTCCTGGAAGCGCTCGCGCACCTGAGCGAGTTCGGCATCGGTGCCCCACACGTCCGCGTCATCGGCGCGTAGGCCGAAGTCGTAGATGTGGATGAGTTCGCCGTCGGCTCGGTTCATCGAGTACGGACGCTCGTCGGTGACCCGGACGCCGAGATCGGTGAAGATCGGCATGACGTCCGACAGCAGCACCCCGTTGCGGCGGAACAGCTTGAACCGGCGCTCCCGCGCGTCACCGGAAGGATCGCGGTAGAGCGTCAGACTGGTGTCGTCGCCGTCCTTCAGCGACTCGATGTGGCGCAGGTCGGCGACGCCCTGACGCGGACCGAAGTCCTCCTTGTACGCCTCGGGAAAAGCGTTGGCGTACAACGACATCACCCGCGCGGACGCGTCCTCACCGTCTTCGTCGCGGGCATGCATTCCGAGCTGCTCGGACCACGTCTGGGTGGAGCGCAGCAGTTCCTCGCGCAGTGCCTCGTCATCGACCTGCGGCACACCGGTGCCGGGTTCGACACGGACGACGAAATGGATGCGTGCCATCTCGGCGTCGGTCACGTGGGTCGTGTAGTCGATCGCCGTGGCGTCGAAGGTGCGCTTGAGGATGTTCGACATCGCCAGCCGTACACGGGTGTTGTAGCGGTCGCGCGGGATGTAGACGACGACGCTGGCGAATCGGCCGAACTCGTCGTCGCGGCGCAGCACCGCCGGGGTGCGTCGCTCGTGGACGCGCATGACCTGGCTCGCGATGGACTTCAGTTCCTCGGTGCGGATCTGGAACAACTCGTCACGCGGGTAGGTCTCCAGCACCTGCATGAGGTCCTTGCCGGAGTGGCTGTCGGGGGCGTACCCGGAGTTGGCCACGACCGCAGCCACCCGCTCGCGCAGGATCGGCACGCGACGCACCGACTCGACATAGGCGCTGGAGGAGAACAGCCCGAGAAAGCGGCGCTCACCGATGACATTGCCGGCAGCGTCGAAGGTGCGCAGGCCGCTGTAGTCGAGGTAGACGGGCCGGTGCACCGTGGAGCGGGAGTTCGCCTTGGTGACCGTCAACAGGTGCGGGTCGCGGGCAGTGCGTCGCGCGTGCGGGGTGAGGCGCGAGAACGCCTCGGACGCCGGGGCGTCGTAGCGCAACAGACCGAGGCCGCTACCGGCGACGCCGCGCAGGACGTCCTCGCCGTCGACCTCGTCCAAAACGTACTCGCGGTAACCGAGGAAGGTGAAGTGTTCGTCGGCGAGCCACCGCAGGAAACCTTGGGTGCGCTCCACGATGTCCTTGCCGACCGAACTCGGCGGGTCGGCCTCCAGGTCGCGGATGATGACATCGCACTGTGCGCGCATGCGTTCCCAGTCGGTGACGGCGTCGCGGACGTCGTCGAGCACCTCGTGGAGAACAGCGATCAGGTCGGCGTCGCCGGACTCGTCGGCGGCCAGATCGATCTGCAGGTTCATCCACGACTCGGCGATGGGATCGGCCGCGCCCGAACGGTGCTGGGGCTGGTCATCGGTGTCGAGGATCTCGCGCAGTTCGCCGTAGGCGTCCCGCTCCACCCAGAGCTGCGGGTGGATCAGCAGGTGGACGCGGCGACCCAGACGAGCGAGCGCCGCGGTGACCGAATCGACCAGGAACGGCATGTCGTCGGTGACGATCTGCAGGACCGCGTACGACGAGCTCCAGCCGTCGGCGTCCTTGTTGGGGTGCAACACCTGGATGTTGGCTCGACCCGGCGGACGCTGCTTGGCCAGTTGCTGATGCGCGTGCAGGAAGCCGTGAAGATTCGCCGATCCCAGGGCGTTGATGTCCTCGTCGGCGACGTGCCGGAAGTAACGCTCCGTGAGCGGGTCGGTGCACCCCCGTCGCCGCAGTCGTGCGAAGCGCTCTCGCGCAGGACTTCCTGCCGGTGGTGACCGGACAAGTCAGCAGACAAAGCCAACAAACCTCATGGGTGCGTAGCGTGACGGCGCACGTCGTTGTGTGCCGCCCGTCGACTGTATCGCCCCTGTGAAGTACGCCACAGTCGGGTTGGGCGGGTTAGCCTGGCCCGCATGCCTTCCTCGACCCAGGTCCGCGACGACGCCCTTCGCAGACTCGCGGCGACGGTTCCACAGCTGTTGTCGGTGCGGGTCGAGACCGCCACCGACACAGCCACGGCGACGATCGGGCAGGCCATCGAACATGTCGCCGAAGCGCTACTGGCGTGGCACGACTGGCTGGTCGGCGGGTCGGCCGTGCAACTGCGTCTGAGTGACGGCTTGGCACCCACCGGACCCTTCCGTCCGCGCGCAGGTTCGAGTGTCGATCCGGCCGCGCTGGCGTCGGCCGCGTACGACCTGCGCCGTTGTGCCGCAACGCTGCAGACTGTCGTGGACGAGGTACCCGGCGAGGCGTCGCGCGCCACCGGACAGGAGTTGACCGATGTGCTGCGCGGGCTCGCCGAGGTGCTGCAGGATCACGTGGAGCAGGTACGCGAACTGCTGCCGGGGGGTGGTGGAGCAGCCGACACCCGACAGGCGCGACTGAGTGTCGCCGAACGCGTCCTGCACCGCAGGGTGCTCGATACGCTGCGCGCATGAAGATCAAGCGTTCCTGGACCTACCCCGCCCCCGTGGCCGACGTGTACGCGATGGTGACCGACGAGGCCTATCAGCGACGCAAATCGGCGGCGACCAGCACCGACGGCGGCACGGTCGAACTCGCCCAGACCGCCGACGGAGGACACCTCATCACCGTTGCCCGGGTGCTGCCCACCGATGCGTTTCCCGAGAACATCAGGGCGATGGTCGGCAACACCATCACGGTGGTCGAGACCCAGACCTGGGGTCTCGCCGGCGACGACGGTTCGCGGGTCGCCGACCTGGCGGTCGACGTGAAGGGCACGCCGGCGTCGATGAAGGGCACGGTGACGTTGACCCCGGTGTCGGACACACAGACCCGACTGGACGTCGACGGAGACCTCAAGGGCGGCATCCCGATCATCGGCGGCAAGATTGAAAAAGCCGCCGCGCCGTCCTTCATCCACGCACTAGAGCAGGAAGAACGCATCGGCACCGAATACCTCGCCGGCAACTGAGCGTAGACAGATCGGTCTGGGAATCACGTTGGTTCCCAGACCGACTCGCGTTGTTGTCAATTGGAGTTGAGCACCACGCTGGCTTCGGTGGTGTTCACCCGGAAGGCGAAAGTCCCCTGCAGGTGCAGTGATCGGGTGTGCCCGCCGAACCTCCGGGCCCAGGACTGCGCATGTTGTGCTGCAGGTCAGCCCATATGCGGGTACTCGTAGGAGGTCGGCGCCACGAACGTCTCCTTGATGGAGCGCGGGCTCGTCCAGCGCATCAGGTTCGCGGGTGAGCCGGCCTTGTCGTTGGTGCCCGATGCACGGCCCCCGCCGAACGGCTGCTGGCCGACGACGGCGCCGGTCGGCTTGTCGTTGATGTAGAAGTTGCCAGCAGCGAACCGCAGACGGCGGGTGGCGTCCGCGATCACCACCCGGTCGGTGGCGATGATCGAACCGGTGAGCGCGTACGGCGCGACCGACTCCATCTGGTCGAGCACCATGTCGAACTGGCGGTCGGGGTAGACGTGCACCGCGAGGATCGGACCGAAGTACTCGGTGGAGAACATCTCGTTGTCGGCGTCGCCGATCTCCAGCACGGTCGGGCGCACGAAGTAGCCGACCGAGTCGTCGTAGGTGCCGCCGGCCAGCACCTTGATGTCCTTGTGCGCATGTGCCATGTCGATGGCGTCCTTGTGCTTGGCGAACGCACGCTCGTCGATGACCGCACCCATGAAGTTGGAGAAGCCGGTGACATCGCCCTGGGTGAGCGAGTCGGTGATCGAGACGAGGTCGGCCTTGATCTTCTTCCACAGGCTCGCCGGCACGTACGCGCGGCTGGCGGCCGAGCACTTCTGGCCCTGGTACTCGAAAGCGCCACGGATCATCGCGGTCCGCAACACGTCCGGGTCGGCGGACGGGTGGGCCAAAATGAAGTCCTTGCCGCCGGTCTCCCCCACCAGGCGCGGGTAGGTGCGGTAGTCGGACAGGTTGGCACCGACCTGGCTCCACAGGTGCTGGAAGGTCGGCGTGGATCCGGTGAAGTGGATACCTGCGAGGTCGCGGTCGGCCAGTGCGACCTTGCTCAGGTTGAGTCCGTCGCCGGTGACCAGGTTGATCACACCCGGGGGCATGCCGGCCTCTTCGAGCAGTTCCATCGTCAGCTGCGCGGCGCGGTTCTGCGTCGGGCTCGGCTTCCAGACGACCGTGTTGCCCATCAACGCAGGAGCGGTCGGCAGGTTGCCGGCGATCGCGGTGAAGTTGAACGGCGTGATCGCGTAGACGAAGCCCTCGAGCGGACGATGGTCGGTGCGGTTCCACACGCCGCGCGCGTTGGCCGGCGGCTGCTCGGCGAGGATCTGTCGGGCGAAGTGGACGTTGAAACGCCAGAAGTCGATCAGTTCGCAGGCGGCGTCGATCTCGGCCTGGTAGCAGGTCTTGCTCTGCCCCAGCATGGTCGCTGCATTCATGCGGGAGCGGTACGGGCCGGCCAGCAGGTCGGCAGCCTTGAGCAGGATCGCTGCGCGGTCGTCGAAGCTCAGCTCCCGCCAACCCGGAGCGGCGTCCTTGGCCGCCTGCACCGCCGCCTCCGCGTCGGCCACGGTCGCGTTCTTGAGGGTGCCGAGCACCTTCTTGTGGGCGTGCGGCTGACGGACGGCAATCGCCTTGCCACCGCCCATGATTCGCCTGCCACCGATGGTGTGGGGCAGCTCGACCTGCTCGCCGCCGATCTGCACGAGGGCGAGTTCGAGCGAGGCGCGCTCCGGACTTCCGGGTGCGTAATCGAGGACCGGCTCGTTGACCGGTGCGGGCGGAGTGGTCACTGCGTCCATGAAGGGTGGCTCCTGTCGTGCTCGGAAGTGTCCGGCAAAGACGCGGACGTTCGTCCGGCCATCGTCTCAGACGCTCGGCGACCGCAGTCTTTCGACGTCGAACTGTCCGGTTACTCGTGAACGCCATGGCCCGGATAAGTCGGCCTGCTCGATCACCAGCGTCCATACCCCTCGCAGACCGGGCAACGAACTCGTCAAGCACCAGCCCTTTCCCGCGTGTCCCGATCGATCAGGACGACCGATTCGCCCACCAGCCGCTGCATCGTCGGCTGCCTACGATCCTGGTCCGCGGCCCGGTAGAACGCCAACGACGATTCGGTATGGACGAACAGTTCGACCGGAACGCCGTCGACTCGCAGCGACTCCCGCATCGGTGCAGGTGGTCCGTCCAGCAGCACGGTGATGTCCAGGTCCGACAGGACGGTGGCCGTTCCCCGGACTACGCTCCCGCCGAGCCAGGCCGCGACTGGGGAGGAGAACCGTTGTGCCACAACCTGCGTCGCGAGACGGACAGATTCGTCCGGGGCGAGCGGGAAGGGTTCGGTCACTGGTGGTCGATCACGTCGAGAAGCAGTCCCAACTCCGTGGCGTCGAACCAGGACAGTTCGATGTCCTGGTCCGGATGCTCGGCGGCCGCGTCGCCATCGATCAGGTGAAAGCTGGCAAACCGCTTGAGCGGCAACGGTCCACAGGCGACCACCTTCGCGTCGGCATTACCGTCCGTCACCGAGCCTTCGGCGACGTCAGCAGCGGCGACGACCTGCGCCCCTAGCGCGATCGCGGCCAGCGCGGCGTCCTGGCTCGCGGCGTACTCGTGCACCTCGTCGTCGTCGACACCAGGGCGTCCGGCGCGAGCTGCGTCCGTCACCGCGAATGCGTCGAATCGCTCGTCGGTGAGTTCACGTCCGTCGCGCAGCGCGAGGAGTTGCTCGGTGGTCAGCGGAAGGTAGATCCGGCGCATGGTGGTCACGGGTGCCTCCTCAGCTCTCGGACACGAGTTCGGCAAGTGCTTCCTCGACACATTGGCCGAGCATCTCGACGTCAGGCATCGAGTCGCGGTCTGCGGTGAGGCCGAAGAACACCTTGCCGTTGTACGACGTGAGACCGATGGCGAGCGCCTGACCTTTGGCGATCGGGATCACCGGATAGGAACCGATCATCTCGGCGTCCGCGGCGTACAGCTCGTGCTGCGGCCCGGGGACGTTGGTGATGACCAGGTTGAACATCCGGCGGGACATCACACCACCGAGGCGAGCCCCGAGAGAGTGCAGGGTGGGCGGCGCGAACCCGGACAGGCCCGACAGCGACCGCGCTCCGACGGCGGTGCGCGAATCAACCTGCTGTTGCATCGCGTACGCGACCTGGTGCAGTCGCATCCGTGCATTCGGCTCCCCGACGGGGAGGTCGATGAAGCATGCGGTCACCTGGTCCTGGTCCGGGTCGTCGTCGACGGAGTGCGTGCTCACCGGCACCATTGCGCGGATCGTCGCACCGCTGTCGACTGCCTGCCCACGCGACATCAGCCACGCCCGCAGACCGCCCGCGACCGCAGCAAGCACGACGTCATGGACGGTGACGTGCTCATTGGAGCTGTCGGCCGTGATGCGGGTACGCACCTTCTGGTAATCGGCGAGCTTGCTTTCCAGCATCACATACCGCCGATACCCGCTGACCTGCGCATTGAGCGGGCTGCTCGGCGCCCGCATCGCGGTGCTCCGGGCCAGCACACCCAACAGATCGGTTGCCGTGCCCGCGACTCGCCGACCCAGAGTGTGAACGTTGGTCAGTACCTCGACTCCCTCGCGGATCACTCGCCCCGGGCTGCGCAGCATCGAGAAGATGCTGTCGGCGACGAGTTCGATCGCCGACGGCTCCGGACGCGCCCGCCAGGTGTGCGGGATCTGGTCCTCGCGGCCCGCGTCGGAGTCGACGATCACCTGGCCGATGTCGATCGCGTTCACACCGTCGACGAGTGCCTGGTGGGTCTTGGTGACGATCGCGAAGCGTCCGCGCTCAAGCCCTTCGACGAGGTACAGCTCCCACAGCGGACGATCCCGATCCAGCGCGCGCGACTGGATACGTCCGACGAACTCCTCCAACTGGGCGGTGTTGCCCGGTTTCGGCAGCGCGGAGCGACGTACGTGATACGTGATGTCGAAGTCCCGGTCGTCGACCCAGACCGGGTTGCTGATGCGTCCGGGGGTGTGCCGAACCCGCTGGCGGTACCGCGGCACGTAAGCGATGCGGTTGCTGACAAGGTCGATGATGTTGTCGTACTCGAACCCCTCCGCCGGCGGGTCGAACACCATCACCGAACCGACGTGCATAGGCGTGGTGGCGTCCTCCAGGTACAGGAAGGACGCGTCGAGTGAGGTCAGTCGATCAGCCACGCGGCTATGTTCTCATCCCTGGTGGTCAGCCCGCTCGCTTACGCAGACCTCTTCCCCGGCGCGCGGGACGGCCCTGCGCCAGACCCAACCGTTCGTGCGCGAGTGCGCGGATCGCTGCTGCCGCCGGCGACGACGGGGCGGTTTCGGCAAGTGCCCTGCCAGCGAGCAGCGCAGCGTCCAACGCGTCGCGGTCGTCCGGGATCAACACCGGTTCGACGCCGGCGAACCGCTGCAGCGCGTGCTCGATCTCCTGACGTGGGTTACGACCGGCGGCCGATGCGCGAACCTTGGTGACCACCACCGTCGACCGAGCGACGGTGAGTTCCTTGACCTCGTCGATCGCGCGCACGAGCCTGCCGATTCCGATCGGGTCACCGGCAGCCACGACCAACACCTCGTCCGCGTTGTCGAGCACTGCACGAGTGGCCATGTTCCGTTGCGGCGCAACGGTGTCGAAGCTCAACTCCTCGTCCAGATCGGTCGGTGCCGCAATGTCGACGATGGTCCATCGATGCATCCGTTTCGAGGTTTCCAGTACCGATTGCAGTGCAGCAGAACGAACTTCCGGCCAACGGTCCGGGCGCGGCAGGCCGGTCAGGATGCGCAACCTCTCCCCCACCATCGGCGCCAGCCCGGCGAGCGAGACGGTGTCGAGGCGTCCGGCTTCAGCCAGCCGTGTCGCAGCGGCGACGCCCGGTGCTTCATCCAGCACGCCGAACAGTTGGGCCTGGCACGCACCATAGGTGTCGGCGTCGATCAGCATCGTGGGTTCTCCGGCAGACGCGAACTCGACGGCGAGGTTGGCTGCGAGGACCGAACGTCCGGGTGCGCCCCCGGTGCCCCAGACCGCGATGACCTTGCCGTCCTCGTCCTGCTCGTTGGGTGCCGGAGAACCGGCATCCTCCTCGGGCAGGGCTGCCACACGCGGTACGTCGGTCGTCGCCGCCGCGTGCACCTGCTCGAGGAGTTCGTCCTGGGCAGCTCGATCACCGATCAGCCAGCTGACACCCCACTCACGCAGTGTGCGCTCCTGCGACTCGTCGGCGAACACGCCGATGACACGTACGCCCTGGTCGCGTAGTTCGCGTACGGACGACAGATCGAGACCGGGCAGGTCCGCCGAGACCAGCGCCACCTCCGCACGACCGGCGGCAGCGACGGCGAGCACCTCAGCGAGATCAGCACAGCGTCGGACCAGATCCACCCCGTTCGCCGCGCCGAGCACCGCAGCGATCTCCGCCTCGGCGTGCGCACTGACCCCGGTGATGACCGCGATCGCCATCAGTTGCCCTTCATCGGTGAACCCGCGGCGGGGATCAGCGTGACCTTCGCACCACCGTTCACCGATTCGATGATCGTGGCAACCTTCCCATCGGGCACCAGGACGTAGACCTGGTCCCCGCCGGACGACACTCCGAGGCCCGATCCTGACATGGGCACACGATGCACGGTCGCCCGTTGTACCTCTTTGGTCGGACGCTGGAAGTCGTTGGTACCGGTCGAACCCGGCGTGCGTCGCGCGACCCACACGTCGACGACCGAGCCGCGCACCAGTGCGGCCGCCTGCGAGCCGGCGACCGGCAGACCGATGCTCTTCGCGTTCACCTCGCCGGCCGACCCGATGGCGCTCGTCGGCACCAGTTCCCCTTCGCGGACCTCCCGCAGCACGGTGCCTGTCGGCTTCTTGCCGGTGCCGAAGTAACCTTCTCGCCCGTTGTCGATCCGCACCTTGACCACCTCGAGATCGGATGCCGTCACGGAGTCGCCCGGCAGGAGCGTCCGCTTCGCACGGAGCACCTCGACGGACGAGTCGAACTGCTTGAGGGTCAGCGCGCCCGCGAGCATCGCCAGGATCACCAGCAGCACCCCGGCGATGAGGCGACCGTCCTTCCACGACGGTTTCTGCAGGCGTTGGGCCGGACGCCCGTCGGCAGCCGACTGCGACGTCGCGCGAGGCGTCGTGCGAGACGTCGTGGTGTGGGTGTCGCCCATCGGTCGTTCTCCCGTCGATACGTGTTATCCGCTTCATCTTGCGTTCGGATCCACGCCAAGGCGAGTTGTCCACAGGTAAAAACTTGTTCAAACCTGCGATGCGCCACAATGGCCACAGCACGTGCTCAGCCCGATGACCACCACTTCGGCCGACCGGAAAGGACGCCTCGGTGCCTGCCCGCTTTCTGCAGATCTCGGACGTCGCGGAGACATTGAACATCTCTGCGCGAGCCGTGTACGGCCTGATCAGTTCAGGGGATCTACCGGCGATCAAGGTGGGAAAGTCGTGGCGTATCGAAGCCGATCAACTCGAGGCCTACATCCAACGGGCGTACGCCGACACCCGCTCGAAGGTCGAGTCGGGCACCGTGACCGAGTGATCAGCCGATCCGCCGGATGACCGCGATCGCCGCCCATGGCAGAACCCGGCGGCCGGTCACCGCGCCGCCTCGGCGCACCGCATCCGCTGGGTGCAGCACCACCTCGACGTGGTCACTTCCGACGAAGTCGATCGTGCCCACCCACACCGATCCGGCCGTGTCGTGGACAGCCACCGCTGAACGGTCTCGGGAGATTCCGCGCAGGGCGACACCGAGCCCGAACCGACGGGTCACCGAAGGCGCCTGATCACTGCGGCGGCCCAGTCCGCCGATGCTGACGATCGCCGTCGCCGGAACGATCGCGCTCGAACGGCCCGGCTCCTCGACGACCACCCAGTCGCGGCCCAGGTCGGTGAGTTCTCCCTCGACCGGACCGGCCACCGTCGACAGGACGATCTTCGTGCCGACTCCCGCCGCCACCCGGTCGAACCACGAGACCTGAGCCCGCTCATGGCGGGTGCGATCGGGTACCTGGGCCAGAACTTCCTGGCGTTCGCGCTGCGCGAACTGTGCTTCGAGGTCATCGAACAAGTGGTCCCACCGCATGCCGGGAGAGTACCCGCGCAGAACTTTACTCACATCTTACGTGTGAAGACTGTTGATGACGTTTTCTTACGTTTATTGTCATCTCATGATCGATGAGTCCACCCGCAGGAGAGCACGAGCTCTCGCACTCCTGCTCGCCGCTGTCGCAGCTTCCGCGTCGTCCTGGTGCGTGCTGACACTCCTGCAGCAGGGTCGCGAACCGTTCGTGTCCTTCGATTCCCTGTGGTCGACCGCGCTGCTGACCGCGCTGGCCATCACGTGCGCGTGGGCAGGCGCCGTCGCGCTCGTGGCGCGGACCGAGATCGCCCGTCCGCGGATGCGCGTCGACGGCGCCACCCGCCTCGTTGCCACGGCGCTCATCGCGATCGCCGGATGGACGGTGTCCTTCTCAGGAGTACCGGCGTCGGCATCACCGACGGGCCCGGACGCAGTCGCCACGGCCCCGGCAACTGCGTTGTCCACGAACGGTTCTCCTTTGCCGACCCCCGACTTCCGGGCGGCTCCGAGTGCAATGTCCGACGACCCGGCACCGGACCCCGGATGGCTGCCGACCGCACCGAAGGCGGTCGACCCGGCCGACCGGAGCGCGCTCGTGATGCCCGGTGCCGCGAACGATCACTCGGTCGTCGTGCACCGGGGCGACACACTCTGGGCGATCGTCGGACGAGCTCTCGGCCCTGACGCGTCCGCCGCGCAGATCGCGCGGGCTGTTCCTGCCTGGCACGAGGCCAACCGAACGGTCATCGGCGACAACCCGGACCTACTGCTCGCGGGCCAGATCCTTCACCCGCCCACTGATACCGATTTCACTGCCAGACAAGGGAGTTCCCGATGAGCGTCGCACCCGTCCACGTACCCACGCCGGTCCACTCCCGGCCGGCGCCGAGCCTGCTGCCGGCCGCCCGACCGCGCCGCCATCTGCAGTCGGTCTCGTTGGACCAGTCATCGCTCGCCGTCGATTTCCGGTCGGGACGGCACGACGTCGAGTTCGGTCCGCAGCACTGCAGTACCGGTGACCTGCCCGACCCGACGGCGTGGGGTACGCGGCTGGTGCACGGCCTGCTCGAGGTGATGAGCGGGGTCCGTCCACCGTCGCAGATCGAGCGCTGTCTGACCCTCGAACTGCGCGAACGGGTCCGCCGTGCGTACGCGACTGCGGTTCGTCGCGGCGCACGGCCGGGACGCCCGAGTCGCGTATTACGCGTGCGCGTGTGTGATGCCGTTGACGGAATCGCCGAGGTGAGTGCGGTCGTCTACGACCGCGGTCGTGTCCGCGCTGTCGCGATGCGGCTCAGCGGATGCGACGGACGCTGGTTGCTCACCGAGCTTGAAATGGGTTGACGTGCAACGAAAGACGAAGGCGGCCGACCAGAGGGACGGCCGCCTTCATCGTGCAGGTCACTTCTGGGAAGAGGCCTTCGCCTTCTTCGCCCTGCGCGCGTTGGCACGGCGCTGCGCACGCGGCAACTGGCTGTCGTCCTCGTCATCGAGAACACGACCGTCGTCCGTGATCTGGTGCTGGTGCGCCTGGCCGTCCTCGCCCGGTGCGGTCAGCGTGAGCTTCTCGCCGGTCTTCTCCGGCAGGGATGCCTGCACCTCGTCCGGGTCGACCTCGACGTGGAAGAGGTTCTGAATGGCCTCCTCCTTGATCGCGTCGTTCATCGCGGAGTAGAGCTGGTAACCCTCGCGCTGGTACTCGACCAACGGGTCACGCTGGGCGAACTGGCGCAGGCCGATGCCCTCCTTGAGGTAGTCCATCTCGTAGAGGTGCTCGCGCCACTTGCGGTCCAGAACCGACAGCATGACGCGGCGTTCGACCTCACGAGCGACGTCGGCGCCCCAGGCCTTCTCGCGGGTGTCGTAGGCGTGGTGGACATCGGAGCGTATCTCCTGCACGAGGATGTCGCGGTTCAAACCGGCTCGGCCACCGACCTCGTCCTCGATCTCCTCGATCGTGATCGAGACCGGGTAGAGGTCGCGCAACGCCGACCACAGTTCGTCGAGGTCCCAGTCGTCGGAGAAGCCCTGCGCGGTCGCTCCGTCGACATACGCGTCCACGACGTCGTTGATGAAGTGGCGCACCTGGGGCTCGAGGTCCTCGCCCTCGAGGATGCGGCGGCGCTCCTTGTACAAGGTCTCGCGCTGCCGGTTCAGCACGTCGTCGTACTTCAGGACGTTCTTGCGGATCTCGAAGTTCTGCGCCTCGACGCTGGTCTGCGCCGACTGGATCGAGCGGCTGACCATCTTGGACTCGATCGGGACCTCGTCCTCGATCTTCGCGGTCTGCATGAAGCGGTCGACCATGCTCGCGTTGAACAGGCGCATCAGGTCGTCCTGCAACGACAGGTAGAAGCGACTCTCGCCCGGATCGCCCTGGCGGCCGGCGCGACCACGCAGCTGGTTGTCGATACGGCGCGACTCGTGGCGCTCGGTGCCGAGCACGTACAGGCCTCCGAGTTCGAGCACCTCCTCGTGCTGCTGCTCGACCGCCTTCTCCGCCTTCGCGAGCGCCTCGTCCCAAGCAGCCTCGTACTCCTCAGGCGTCCGCTCCGGGTCGAGACCCTTGCGCTTCAGCGCGGCGACAGCGATGTGCTCGGGGTTACCGCCGAGCATGATGTCGGTGCCTCGACCGGCCATGTTCGTCGCGACCGTGACGGCGCCCTTGCGGCCGGCCTGCGCGATGATCTGGGCTTCCTGCTCGTGGAACTTTGCGTTGAGGACCTCGTGCGGAACTCCCTTGCGCCGCAACTGTTCCGAGAGGTACTCCGACTTCACGACGCTCGTCGTACCGACCAGGACCGGCTGTCCCTCGCGGTGGCGGTCGACGATGTCGTCGACGACGGCGCGGAACTTCGCCTCTTCGGTGCGGTAGATCAGGTCGGCCTGGTCCTTACGGACCATCGGCTTGTTGGTGGGGATGGTCACGACGCCCAGCTTGTAGATCTGGTGCAACTCGGCGGCCTCGGTCTGGGCCGTACCGGTCATGCCGGCGAGCTTGTCGTACATGCGGAAGTAGTTCTGCAGGGTGATTGTGGCCATGGTGTGGTTCTCGTTCTGGATCTCCACCTCCTCCTTGGCCTCGATCGCCTGGTGCATGCCCTCGTTGTAGCGACGGCCGGAGAGCATGCGTCCGGTGTGCTCGTCGACGATGAGGATCTCGCCGTCCTTGACGACGTAGTCCTTGTCCTTCTTGAACAGTTCCTTGGCCTTGATGGCGTTGTTCAGGTAACCGATCAGCGGGGTGTTCTCGGCCTGGTAGAGGTTCTCGATACCGAGGAGGTCCTCGACCTTCTCGATACCCGACTCCATGATGCCGACGGACTTCTTCTTCTCGTCGATCTCGTAGTCGCCGTCGCCCGGCTTGTTCTCGCCGGCCTTCTTCGGCGCACAGGTGAGGTGCTCGACGATCTTGGCGAACTCGGTGTACCAGCGGGTGGCCTCGTCGGCCGGACCGCTGATGATCAACGGGGTGCGCGCCTCGTCGATGAGGATCGAGTCCACCTCGTCGACGATCGCGAAGTTGTGGCCGCGCTGCACCAGTTCGGTGGAGCTCCACGCCATGTTGTCGCGCAGGTAGTCGAAGCCGAACTCGTTGTTCGTGCCGTAGGTGATGTCCTTGTTGTACTCGGCGCGACGTTGGTCGGGCGTCATCGAGGACAGGATGCACCCGGTCTCGATGCCGAGGAAGCGGTGCACGCGTCCCATCAGCTCGGACTGGTACTCGGCCAGGTAGTCATTGGTCGTGATGACGTGGACGCCCTTGCCGGTCAACGCGTTGAGGTAGCTCGGCAGGGTCGCCACGAGGGTCTTGCCCTCACCGGTGCGCATCTCGGCGACGTTGCCGAGGTGCAGCGCGGCGCCACCCATCAGCTGGACGTCGAAGTGACGCTTGCCCAGCGTGCGGACGCTCGCCTCGCGAACGGCGGCGAACGCTTCCGGCAACAGGTCATCGAGCGTCTCGCCGTCGGCCAGGCGCTCCTTGAACTTGTCGGTCTCTGCTCGCAACTCCGCGTCGGTCATCGCTTTGAAGTCGTCCTCAAGCAGGTTCACCTGCGCCGCGAGACCCTGCAGCTTCTTCAGCGTGCGGCCTTCACCGGCCCGCAGGACCTTCTCGATTACCTTCGGCACTGTTGCTCCTCGTTCGTGTACAGACCCACCAAGACTAATGGGCGGCGCAATGACGATTCGGTGGCGTCCGATCCTCGCCTGTTGCACCAACGGGCGAAGTTAATCGGAGGATCCCCTCGCCGCGTTCTGATTGGCTCGTTACATGGTCAATTTCCCGGCGGACGTCCCTACGCTCTCCGACGACGTCGTGACGCTGCGAGCGCACCACCCCGGCGACGCCGACCGGATCATCGAATTCGCGAACGACGAGCGGTCGCGGCGGTTCATCCCGCTCCCCGATCCCTACGGACCGCAGCAGGCGCAGGAGTTCCTCGACTCGGTCGCGATCAACTGGGCTGCCGATCCGGTGCACCCGGTGTGGGCGATCGAGGTGGACGGGCAGTTCGCCGGCGGGATCAACCTGCACCCTCGGGGCTCGCGGACGTGGGAGGTCGGTTACTCGATGCACCCTGGACTGCGCGGGCGCGGGGTGATGACCCGCGCCGTCCGGTTGGTGGTCGATCACGCGTTCGACGCTCTGGACGCGTTGGCCGTCACCTGGCGCTGCGGCGCCGGCAACTTCGCGTCCTGGCGCGCGGTCTGGGCGGCGGGTTTCGCCTTCGACGGCGTCTGGCGCCACATGCACCGTGGGTCGTTCGGTGACTCGGACAACCTCTGGTTGGGCTCGCTCACTCGCGCCGAATGGGGGTTGTCGCTCGGGCGGGAGCACCGTGCAGCACGTCCGTGGTGGGAGGCGAAGCTGCTGCGCGGCGAGCGCGTGGTGTTGCGTCCGTACCGGGACCACGAGGAGTTGCCGGGCGGCCCGGACGAGATCGCGCAGCGCTTCAACGCCGACATGCAGCCGCAAGCCGGCGACTTTCCGCGATGGCTGCGAGACCGGCGTCGGCGGATGGCGATCGGCGAGGGTGTCTTCTGGTGCATCGCCGATGCAGTGACCGATGAACTCCTCGGCCACATCCAGGTCGCCCGCCTCGACGTCGACTTCATCCGCGGCACGGGGTGGGTCGGCTATTGGCTGCTCCCGTCGGCCCGAGGACGCGGAGTGCTGGCCGAGGCTCTCGACCTGCTCATCCCGCATGCCTTCGCCGATCGGACCGATCCTGCAGGCGTCGACGGTGGGTTGGGTCTGCACCGTCTGTACGCCGGCACGGACGAGGACCACGGTGCCTCGCAGCGTGCGCTGCGACGGGCCGGCTTCAACGAGTGCGCCACCGAGCGGGCTGCGCTGGCCCACGACGACCGACCGCATTCCGGCGCGATCAGCTTCGAACTCCTGGCGTCCGACGATCGCGCTACCGGGCGCATTGCACCCTTCTCGATCCCCACGCTTCGCACCGAGCGGTTCGTGCTGCGTGAGTGGACGGACGCCGACACTCCACGTCCGGAGCAGGTCACCGACCCCGACGCCCGGCGATTCATGGCGAATGAACTTCCGACCGAGCAGACCTTCCCCGACTTCATGCGTCGCCACCGTCTCGGGCTGGACCGGCGCACGTCGCTCAACTGGTGCATCGAGGACGCCAACAGCGGCGAACCGCTCGGCAACGTCGGGTTGTTCGACATCGGAGCGGGCACCACCGGCAACGCCGAGGTCGGTTACTGGCTGTGGCAGAGCGCGCGCGGACGACGGGTCATCGCGCAGGTACTCCCTGCCGTCCTCGACCACGGCTTCGACAAACTGGGTCTCACCCGCATCCATGCCGCCACCGACCTGGACAACATCGCCTCGCAGAAGATCCTGATGACGGCGGGCTTTCGTCAGTGGGGCGCCGATCATCAGGCCTACACAAACGCGGACGGGTCGGTGACCGACGGCGCGTACTTCGAACTGCTTGCCACCGAGCGCCATCGCACGGTCGACGAGCGCCTGCCGCACCCGGTCCGAACCGATGATGTGCGGCTGCGTCCGCTGCAGCCGTCCGATCTCGACCGCGCGCACGAGGCGTCCGTCGATCCGTCCTGGGTGCTGTGGCTGGACGGGCCCGCCGACCGCACCCTGCAGCAGACGCGCGAGTGGCTCAGCCGAGAACGTCAGGTCACCGCCGACCGGCAGCGGTGGGCGATCTGCGCACCGGACGGCGATGAGTTCCTCGGCTGTGTCACGGTCCAGAGCATCGATCAGCGCACCCGGTCGGGCGAGCTCGGTTACTGGGTGCACCCGGACGCGCGCGGTCGCGGCCTGGCCGTCGCAGCGGTGAATGCTGCTGCAAGATATGCCTATTCACCCGAAGGTCTCGCGCTGAGACGGCTCTCGATCAATGTGGCCGAAGGTAACGAGCCGTCGATCGCAGTGGCGCGGCGGACGGGCTTCCGGCAGACCGGACGAGACAGCCTGACCGAGCCGCTGGGCGACGGCCGCGTCGTCGACCGCCTGCGCTTCGAACGCCTGGCCCTGACTGACCGAGTGGCCGGGCCATGAACAAGCGGCCGGGCTATAGGGCGGCCACCGGTTCATAGCCCGACCACTCGGTAGTCAGAACCAGGCGCTGTGGTCAGGTACGAGTCCGCGCGCGACCAGTAGCGTGCACATTCCTTCCGCCCCCGCCGGTCGCGCATCGCTCCATACCCAGCGGGCGAAGCGACGATCGGTACCTCGGATGCGATCCTCACGCACCTTCTCGGCCAGAAGGGCGTCCGCATCGCCGGCGCCGTCGTCACGCTGATACTTGAGCTTCCCGTCGAACTCACCGACCAGTCGCAGCTTCTCCCACCAGAAGTCCGTGACGCCGACGAGTTTCATGTGATCGAAGACCCGGTGCTGAAGTTCTGGCTTCGGAAATCCGTTCTCATACATACGAACTCGGCTGAGACTCTCGCCCGGTGACTCGGATCGACCGTCGGCCAGTTGGACCACGAGTTGTGCGATCCGCCGCCCCCGACCACCGCGCGGAATTGCCTGCCAGCACGACTGAAGATCACCACGTGAGGCCAGTCCCCGCCGAAGTACGTCGTCCGCTGCAACCACGCCGGCTGCCAGCCCGTTCAGACGCCCGATGTCGATCGCCGTCTGAGCGGGACAGGTGACGACAAGGCCATCAACCTTCACGGTGCTCGGGTCGGTCTGACAGCGATGCCGAACAGTCGAATGGGCGCGTCCGCGAGTATCGTCTGCCGATCGCACTTCGACGTGCTCCGGCCACTGCCCGAGCAGCGGGATCCGTTGCAATGCAGCAGCTGTGCTGTGCGAGAAGATCGGTCCCTCCAACTCCGCATGTGCAGCGTGCGCACGCAAAACGACCTTCTGACGATCATTGAGCGCGGCCCATCCGGCAGCCGTGGTGTACCGGTTATGACGAACCTTCACCAGGTCCGAGGGGTCGTCCGAGCACCGCAGCAACTCGACGCGGGAACGGGCCAGCAGCGGTGGCAGTCCGGGCTCATCCATGCGGCGATGGTGCCCGCTCGCTTGCGACCCCGTCAGACTTATACACAGCGCTCACCGAGTGGCCGGGCTATGAACGGGGGGTCGGGCTATAGGGCGGCCACTGGTTCATAGCCCGGCCACTCGGTGAGTCAGACGGGGTCGGGGATGGTGGGCTCGAGTTCGGGGACGGGCTCGCCGAGCTTGACCAGCACCACACCACCGAGGATCAGAATGCCGCCTGCCAACTGGAGGAGCCCGGGCTGCTGGCCGAGCAGGATCGCACCGAACATCAGCGAGAACAGCACCTCCATCAACGCGAAGAACGAGGCCACCCGGGAGCCCAGCGCCCGGGCAGCAGCGATACCGGTCGCATACGCGAGCGCAGCAGTCACCAGGCCGAGCACGAGTAGCACGATCCACCACGGGACGTCGCCGACGCTGAAGTCGACGGTGCCGGTCGCCGTTGCGTAAGGCACGACTCCGGTCGCGCAGGCGAGGCCCATCGCGACAGCACCGACCCACAGCCCGGCACCGGCCAGAACCAGCGGCGGCAGGTGCGTCTCCTGAGCAGACAGGATGAAGTAGACCGCCGCACCGCACGTCGCCAGCAACGCCCAGGTCATCCCTGCCACGTCGACGCTCGCGCCCGACAGCAGGTCGAGGACCAGCCCGAGCCCGACGATCGCGACCACCGCCCCAACAACGGTTGTGCGGGAGGGACGCTGTCCGTGCCGCACCCACAGGAACGCCACCACCGCGATCGGCGCGGCGTACTCGACCAGCAACGCCATTGCGACCGGCATGGTCTGCACCGCATTGAAGTAGAACAACTGCGTACCGGCGACCGCGACCAAGCCGTAGGCGACGACAAGTCGGGCGTCCTGGCGCAGCAGATGCCACCGCCCACGAAGGGCGAGCGCGGTCGGGATGCTGAGTGCCAGCGAAGCGACCAGGATCCGGTAGAACACGGCGGCACCGGGTGTCCAGCCGAGCTCGATGAGTCCGCGTCCGAGCGCTCCCGAACCACCGAACGACAGCGCCGACAGGAGGGCGAACATCAACCCACGCGAGCTCTTCACGGTTGGGGCGACGTGCGTGTCGTCATGAGTCAAGGTGGTCATGACTAATGACAGTAGGACGGCGGGATGTAAGGTGTCAAAATGCGCTTTGCTCATGACACCGAGCCCGCCCTGCGTGCCGCCGTGCGCTTGGTCAATTCGGCATCGGAGCCGGATACCATGACTGAACTCGACCAACTGCACGAGTTCTACCGCAGCGAGGGGTACACCGGACAGGCGCCACGAACGCGCGCAGACCTGGATGCCGTCCGCGCGCTGCGTCCGCGACTACGCGCGATCCTCACCGCCGATCGGGACGGCGCGGCCCAACTGGTCAATGAGTCGCTCGCGCAGGTGCAGACGCAGCCCCGCCTGGTGCGGCACGACGACCTGGACTGGCACCTGCACGTCGTGGCCGACGACCGCCCCCTGGATGTGCGCATCCTGGTAGAGACGGCCATGGCGATGATCGACGTCATCCGCGCCGACGAGCTGTCGCGACTGTCCGTGTGTGAGGCGGACGATTGCGACGGCGTCGTGCTCGACCTGACCCGCAACCGGTCAAAGATCTTCTGCTCCCCCAGTTGCAGCAACGCCGCGGCCGTTGCGGCCTACCGCGAGCGGCAGCGACGGAACGACTGACCGAGGATCAGTCGGTCGGCATCGCAAGATCGGTGAGCTCGAGCCAGTCGGCCATCGATCGCAGGTTGCGCATCAACGCTTCCGCGGCGGTCGGTGAAGCTTCCGGTTCCCAGGAAATGCGCTGTGCCAGAAGCACGCTCGACTTGCGATCGGCCTTGAGGTCGACGCGGCCGACGAGTTCGCCGCGGTGCAGGAACGGCAGCACGTAGTAGCCGTGCACCCGATCAGCGGCCGGCGTGTAGATCTCGATGCGGTAATGGAAATCGAACAGGTCGTGCGTGCGTTCGCGCTGCCAGACCAGCGAATCGAACGGACTCAGCAGAGCCTCGGCTTCGGTCCGCCGCGGACGAGCCGCATCGACGTACAGAAATGCCGGACGCTTCCAACCGCGCACCTCGACCGGGCGCAACTCGCCCGTACGCACCAGTTCCGCGATGGCGGGGCGGGCCTGTTCGGTCTTGAGCCGGAAATAGTCACGCAGGCACAGTTCGCTGCCGATGCCGTGGGACCGCGCAGCGATGCGGACGAGTTCGATGAAGGACTCCTGCTCGGCCGGCCTCGCCTCAGGCCCGGCGACCGCGCGTGCTGCCGGCGGGAAGGCCGTTTCGATTGCCGCGTACCGACGCTCGAACTGGGTCGTGCGTCCGGCGCTGGTGATCCGGCCCGCCCAGAACAGATGCTCGAGTGCGTTCTTGACCAAGCTCCAGTTCCAGCCCCACTGATCCTTGCTGCGCGGCACATCGTGCTTGAGGCGAGCCTCCACCTGACGCGCGGTGAGCGGCCCGAAGCGCAGCACCTCGGTCTCGACCGCAGCAACCACCTCAGGATGCTCGTGGGCCACACTCTGCATCCCACGCCAGGCCTGCGACTCGGCACGCCGCATCCGGAACGTGAGGTGCGGCCAGGTGGTCGGCGGGATCAAGGATGCCTCGTGAGCCCAGTACTCCACGAGCCGTCGTGGCGCGGTGTCGCGAGCACGATCGAGCAATGAGGTGTCGTAGGGCCCGAGACGGGAGAACAGCGGGAGGTACTGACTGCGCGCCAGCACGTTGACGCTGTCGATCTGGATGATGCCGACCCGGTCGATCACTCGCTGCACGTGCCTCATCGAAGCCGCGAAAGCTTCCGGGCGTCGGTCGTGAAAACCCTGCGCGGCCAACGCAATTCGTCGCGCCTGCGCTTTGGTGAGCGTCTCGGTGACAGCCGTGAGGTCTGGTTGGTCGGTCATCGGTTCGAGCCTAGACCGCGTCACCGACAACAACCCGTAGCCCGGTACGCGGGAGCGGCGGACCCGCCAGGGATCCGCCGCCCGTCGCTCGACTTGTCAGGCGCTCTGCTCCGTCTGCTCCTGAATGTCCAGGGTGATCATTCCGTACGACCAACCGCGCCGCCGGTAGACGACGGTGGGCTTGTCGGAGTCGACGTCGTGGAAGAAGAAGAAGTCGTGTCCGACGGCTTCCATGGCGCTGAGCGCGTTGTCGACCGTCATCGGAGACGTACTGTGCACCTTCTCGCGCAACTCGACCGGGCAGTCTGCGTCACCGCCGAGCTTCGCGATCGACTCGGGCACCGGTGGCTCCTGCTCGGCCCCACCCTGTGCGGGCGACAGGTCGAGGTCTGCGAGCGGTGCAGTGGCGTCGTGCACAGACTTGGGTGCCTTGCGTCCGCCGCGATGCACCCTGCGCTTGTCGTGCTGCCGGCGCAATCGCTCCCCGAGTCGGGTGGTCGCCAGGTCGAGCGCTGCGTAGGTGTCATCGGCACTGGCCTCGGCGCGAATCACGGCCCGCTTGCCGAAGCAGGTGATCTCCACGCGCTCGGCTTCCTTGGCCTGGCGTGGGTTGGCTTCGTGGGAAACTACGACCTCACAACGGGTGACCCGCGGGTCGAGCTGGTTGACCTTCGCCAGCTTCTCCTCGATGTGGCGCTGAAAACGCTCGGGCACGGACGTGTGACGTCCGGTGACGGTGATCTCCATGGAATCTCCTCGTGTTCTACAAGAGTGTCGTGCGGACTTCAGCGTCCTGATCTCCTGATGAACCACCTGCCTTTCCGGTGGCGACACAAGGCCGGCTGCGAACTGAGATTTCGCAAGGCCTCTCCATGACCCAACGGTATGCCACCGCGGGCGCCGCGTCCACAGATCGACGCACCCATCGCGCACCGTCCGCCAGTCGGTCACGACGGTGAGACAGAGCGCTGCAGCGGGAACCAAACGAACACGAAGAACGATGAGGTCCAACGGTTTTCGCCTGGTCGGCCGTCAGCACGGCACGCATCGTCAGCGTCGACGCAGCACGGCAGCAGCAGCAGTCAGGGCCACCACGTCGTCCGCTCCGGCGACGCGCAAGGCGCGACTTGCCTCCGCCAAGGTCGCGCCCGAGGTGATGACATCGTCCAGGAGCAGGCAAAGTCGTCCTTGGACGTCGGTGGCGCGCATCGAACCCGACAGATTGCGGGCCCGCTGCGTCACCCCGAGACCTGCCTGGTCGCGCACGGCTCGACCGAAGCGCAGTGCGCCTGGCGGGGCCACCTGCATCGAGGACCCTTCGAGGGCTCGACGAACGAGGTCCCGCAGCGGCAGTCGACCCCGCAACCGCACCGACGCGGCTGTCGACGGCGCACACACGACGACCAGGCGACCGGTGTGCAAGGCACGCTCCAGCGCAGGCTCCTGGTCGAAGACTCCCTCCACGGCAGCCCGCACCGCCGCAGCCAACGGTGGCAGCAGATCGACTCGGTCGTCGTCCTTGAACGCGGGAAGCATGCGCGTCACCGCACCCTCGTAGACGAGGTGGGCCCAGCACGGCGGACTACCCGGCAGCGGGCGCTCGACCCAACCGAATGCGGGCTGAGCCAGACGCCGTTCGAAACCCACCCGACACGGCTCGCACAGGCGCTGGTGGCGCCGACCGCATCCACCACACGCCTGCGGCGCGGCGAGTTCCCCCAATCGCTCCAGACCGAAGGCCGCATGGCGGAGAGCTCGGGTGATTCGCTGCACGGCGGCCAGCCAACCCGATGCACGCGTGCCGTCGGAGCGACGAGCAAGCGTTGTGGACGACACGCCGAGCAACTGTCGGCGTGTGGAAAGTCAGCTTCCCGGTGCCACCACGTCGAGGACGCCGGGGACGCGCCGCCAGCCACCGCCAACCCGCTCCTGCACGCCCGGATCGCCTGTGACGACGAACAGTTCGCCGGTGCCGCGGCCCGTTCCCACGATGTGTACGGCACCCGGTACGGCGCCCATCGGGTTCACGAACCCGCTCAGTGGCACCTCGATGATCTGCTGACCGTCGTCCGGTCGCATTCGCCCGATGACGGCAAGGGTGACGTCGTTGGCCCACGCGACATCGCTGACATCGCTGACGGCTTGCCCGACCTCGATCGGTTCGGTCAACGCCGTGGCCTGGCCGTTGGCATCCCGGATCACGAACGCGAGCAGCAGCTTGGTGACGCCCCTCGGCGTCCGGGTCAGGACTGCCACCCGTTGGCCGTCGCGTGAGGACTTCAGTGACAGCACCTGCGCGTCGCGCAACCAGGGAACCGACACCGCCTGAGCCCGCGTCGTCGCGACGAAGTTCGTGGTGTCCATGACCCAGACGGCGGCGCCGCTGGAGACTTCGCGGTCGGGACCTGCATTCGACAACGACAGGCCGGCGAGCCAGAGTTCGTCGAGTGAGTTGAAGCTCGGGCGCGTCAACTGTCGTCCGAACGCCGGAACCTGGTAGGCCTGGCCACCACTGACCCAACGTCCGAGCAGTTTGCGATCGCCGCTGATCCCCGCGACCTGTCCGCCGTCGGCATCGGCCGCCAGCATGTACCAGTTGCGGTTCAATGTCGGCAGAGTTGGTCGCGCTCGACCACGTGGCTGCGCCGCGCCGGCGTCGGCACGCCATTGCAGCGTCTGCCCCGACCGCGTGATCACTCCGTTGTCCTTGGTCGCCGGCACGGTGAACCCTACGTCCGTCGGCGTGACCGGCATGTCCGGAAGATCAGGAGTGTCCAGACGCGAACCACCGACGGTGATCGCCACCCGGTGGATCCTGGGCACCTGGTTCAAGGTCGCCATCATCGCCGCCCACAGCGCATTTCGAGTGGCGGAGTCAGCGGTGCGGACGCCCTCGGTCAGGTCGACGGTCGCGACTCCGTCCTGATCGATCGGGACGGCGTCGACCGCGAGGCGCGTACCGCCCGGCACCTGGTTGAGGTCGGGCGTCGTGCCCTGCGCCCGTGCCAGCCATTCCGGCGCGCCGCGCAGAACGGCGCGGGCGAGGGCTGCAGCGAGTCCGGTGCGAGGGAACCACTGCTGGTCGGGCACGAGGGTGCGGGTGCGGCGTTCGGCCAGGTAGACGGTGTAGGGCGTGTACATCCGGTCCCGGAAGTCACGCATCGACAGGTACGGTCCGAAGTCGGCCGGCAGTTGCGAGATGCGCCACTGTCCGTCGACCTGTTTGAGGCCGATGTCGACGGTGCGGTGGCTGGGCACCGCCGACTGACGAAGGTGTCCGCCGGCGTCGAGTTCGGCCCACTGCGTCGCGGTGAGCGAGACGCGGCCCGGGGTCACCTGGGTGACCGCGAAGTCGCGTTCACCCTGGTTGATCGCGACACGCCCGCCGGGCGCCCAGCCGCGGCTGGCGTCCGTGGTCAGGAATTGCCGTGCGACGGCGAAGTCCTCGTCGACGCTGCCGTTGGCGCGCAGGAACCCCTTCACCATCTCGACCGGATCGGCGTTGCTGCGCGGTCCGTAGAACTCGACATTGGCCGGGGGTGCACTCGGTGCGTCGGAGATCGGCCGACGAGCCTCGACATCGCTGGACGTCGGAAGGCCGGCACATGCTGCCAGCACGAAGGCGACAACGGCGACCAGGATCGAACGAAGGACACGGCTCATGTCTGGCTCCCGGAATTCGTGCCCAGGGTGAGTGAGTTGCCGGCCGGCATGACCCGCCCGACCTGGGAGTCGTCGGGCGCCAGAGGCAGCGGCGAGCGACCGATCGGTTGACCCGGCCGACGCGGAAGGGTGAGTCGGAAACAACTGCCTTCACCGGGCGAACCCCACGCCTGCAACCAGCCCTCGTGCAGTCGGGCGTCCTCGAGCGAAATCGACAGGCCGAGGCCGGTACCTCCGGTGGTACGTGCACGCGCCGGGTCCGCGCGCCAGAAACGGTTGAACACCCGGACAGCGTCACCGGGTTCGAGCCCGACACCATGGTCGCGCACGGTCACTGCCACGGCACCGGAGTTGGAACCGATGTCGATCTCGATCGGCTTGCGCTCACCGTGCTCGATCGCGTTGGTGACCAAGTTGCGCAGAATGCGCTCGATGCGTCGGTGGTCCATCGGGACGACGACGCCGCGCTTGCCGAGAACGGTGATCTCGGTGCCGTTGCGTTCGGCGAGAATCTGGACGGAGTCGACGACGCGATCCACCAGGTCACGCATGTCGCCCGGCCCGAGGGTGAGGGCAGCCGCCCCGGCGTCGAACCTGCTGATCTCGAGCAGATCGGACAACAGTGCCTCGAATCGGTCGAGTTCGGCGCTGAGGAGTTCGGCCGAGCGGGACAGCGGCTGGCTGAAGTCGGCGCGGTGCGCGTGAATCATGTCGACGGCCATGCGGATCGTGGTGAGCGGCGTGCGCAACTCGTGCGAGACGTCCGAGGTGAACCGTTGCTGCAGTGAGGACAGATCCTCCAGCTGCCGGATCTGCCGTTGCAGGCTGTCTGCCATCGCATTGAACGAGGTCGCGAGGCGGGCCAGGTCGTCCTCGCCGGACACCTGCATGCGTTCGTTGAGCGCACCTGCGGTGAGCCGTTCGGCGACGTGCGCGGCCGACCGCACCGGCGTCACCACCATGCGCGTCACCAGGTAGGCGAGAGCGGCGAGCAGGGCGAGCAGGGCGACACCGCCGGCGGCGAAACTGCCCTTGACGATGTTCAGCGTCGTGACCTCGTCGTCCATCGGGAAGATGAAGAACAGGTCGTACGGGCCGGCGTTCGGCACCGACACCCGCGAACCGATCAGCACCGCCGGCACCGAATCCCCGTCCGGCTGCGGGACGGTGATGATCTGCACCTGTTGGTGATCGGGGTCGTCCTTCAACGCCGTCCGGATCGCTTCAGGGATCATCTCCGGACTCGCCTGCGCGGAGGAGACTTTCGGGATCGGCTGCGCGATGTTGTCGGCCGCCTGCATGAAGACGACCCGGCGGGACAGGTCGTCCCCGGGCGAACTGACCTGCTGAACCATGTCGCTGGCGAGCTGCCGCAACGAGCTGAGGTCGGTGTTCGGGGTACTGGCGAAGATCTCCTGCGCGTCGGCGCGGCGGCTCTGGCTCTCGGCCTCGGCGGACGATGTCCGCGACTCCACCAGGTCCGTCGCGATCCGGTGGTACATGTAGGAACCGAGCACCAGCGTCACGATCGCGCCGGCGAGCGCGGTCGTGGTGACCACGCGGGTGTGCAAAGAACGACGCCAGGAGTGTCGGACGCTGCGCGCGGTGGCGAGCAGAGCCGCGCCGAGCGCGGCGAACCACCGGCGAGCAGCGGACTGCTGCGCGTGCGGCTCGCCGAGGTCAGGCACTCGGTCCGGCCTTATAGCCGACTCCTCGCACGGTCAGGACGATCTCGGGGTGCTCGGGGTCGCGCTCGACCTTGGAGCGCAGACGCTGCACGTGCACGTTGACCAGTCGGGTGTCGCCGGCGTGTCGGTAACCCCAGACCTGCTCCAGCAAGACCTCCCGGGTGAAGACCTGCCACGGCTTTCGCGCGAGCGCTACCAGCAGGTCGAACTCCAACGGGGTCAGCGAGATCTGCGCGCCGTCGCGGACGACGGAGTGACCGGCGACGTCGATCGTGAGGTCGCCGAGGCGGAGCTGCTCCACCTCCGGTTCGTCGCCGCGGCGCAGCCGAGCACGGACGCGGGCGACCAGTTCCTGTGGCTTGAATGGCTTGTTTACGTAGTCGTCGGCGCCGGCCTCGAGTCCAGCGACCACGTCGGTGGTGTCGGTGCGGGCGGTCAGCATCACGATCGGTACGTGCGACTCGGCACGGATCTGTCGGCAGACCTCGACGCCGTCGGTACCGGGCAGCATCACGTCGAGCAGAACGATGTCGGGTTTGGCATCGCGGAACGCCGCCAACGCGCCGGACCCCGTCGAGCAGTGGGCGACCTGCATCCCTTCCCCGCGCAGGATGATGCCGAGCATCTCCCCGAGCGACGGGTCATCGTCCACCACAAGCACTCGGGCACTCATTCAGATCCAGCCTTCCTCGCGTTCACCTCGAATTATCTTCACACAGAAGGCAAACGGATCCGCAACGAGAATGCGCGTGAGTTCGTGCCCTTCGCCAGGCCTGGCGAAGGGCACGAACTCACGCCGATTCCAGATGCTCCCGGATCAGTACCGGTAGTGCTCGGGCTTGTAGGGGCCCGCCACGTCGACGCCGAGGTACTCGGCCTGGTTCTTGGTCAGCTCGGTGAGCTCGACACCCAGGGCGGCGAGGTGCGCACGGGCGACCTTCTCGTCCAGGTGCTTGGGCAGCGTGGTGACCGTGGGCTTGCCGTCCTCGTCGACGTACTCCTCTGACTTCTCGAACAGCTCGATCTGGGCGATCGTCTGGTTCGCGAACGAGTTGGACATCACGAAGCTCGGGTGACCGGTGGCGTTGCCGAGGTTCATCAGGCGTCCCTCGGACAGCACGATGATCGAGTTGCCGTCCTGCTTGGTCCATTCGTGGACCTGCGGCTTGATCTCGGTCTTGGTGATGCCGGGAAGCTTGGCCAGGCCGGCCATGTCGATCTCGTTGTCGAAGTGACCGATGTTGGAGACGATCGCCTTGTTCTTCATCTTCGACATGTGCTCGGAGGTGATGACGTCGTAGCAACCGGTCGTGGTGACGAAGATGTCGCCGTACTCGGCGGCGTCGTCCATTTTGGCGACCTGGAAGCCTTCCATCGCGGCCTGCAGCGCACAGATCGGGTCGACCTCGGTGACGACGACACGTGCACCCTGACCGGCCAGCGCTGCGGCGCACCCCTTGCCCACGTCACCGTATCCCGCGACGACGGCGGTCTTGCCGGCGATGAGGACGTCGGTCGCACGGTTGAGGCCGTCGACCACCGAGTGACGGCAGCCGTACTTGTTGTCGAACTTGGACTTGGTGACCGAGTCGTTGACGTTGATCGCCGGGAAGAGCAACTCGCCGGACTTGGCGAGCTCGTACAGGCGGTGGACGCCGGTGGTGGTCTCCTCGGTGACGCCCTTGATGCCGGCGGCGATCTTGGTCCACTTCTGCGGGTCTTCGGTCATCGTCTTGCGAACGAGGTCCTTGAACACCGAGAACTCCTCGGAGTCGTCCTCGGTGGTGGGCGGCACCTGACCGGCGGCCTCCCATTCCTTGCCCTTGTGGACGAGCATCGTGGCGTCGCCACCGTCGTCCAGGATCATGTTCGGGCCCTCGCCGCCCGGCCACGTCAGGATCTCGTTGGTGCACTCCCAGTACTCCGGCAGCGACTCGCCCTTCCAGGCGAACACCGGAACACCCTGCGGGTTGTCGACACTGCCGTTCGGCCCGACCACGGCGGCCGCCGCGGCCTCGTCCTGAGTGGAGTAGATGTTGCAGGAGGCCCAGCGAACTTCGGCGCCGAGCGCGGTGAGGGTCTCGATGAGCACACCGGTCTGAACGGTCATGTGCAGCGAACCGGCGATCTTCGCCCCCTTGAGCGGCTTTGAATCGCCGAACTCTTCGCGCAACGCCATCAGGCCGGGCATCTCGTGCTCGGCGAGGCGGAACTGGTGACGGCCGGCCTCGGCGAGGCTGAGGTCCTTAACCTTGTAGTCGAAGGACATGAGTGTCCTGTTCTCCTTCTGCCGCGTGGACGCGGCTTTGACTGCAGTAGCGGACGCTGGCATCGCCCATCTGAGCTTCTCGGGTCATCACCCATGCCGGCTCCGCGAGGATACCGGCGCCCGCCGACCAACGCGAAAGTCCGCGCAATCCTCCGCCCGCGTACAGCCCATCGGGGCCCGCGACGGTGCGTTAATGAGTGTCCGAGCACCTCGCAATTCATCGTGGCAAAGGAGCAGCAGATGTCGGATCAGCAATCGGAGCGTGACGGCGGCACCACCCAGGACTCGGCGGTGGATGGTTCGTGGCAGGATGCCCAGCACCGCAACGACCACGGTGCGACGGGATCCGACCCGACAGACACCGGTGCCGACAACAGTGGCCAGGGCGAATCCGGTTCTGCCGCAGCGGATTCGGACTCCGACTCCGAATCGGACAGATCGGGTGACGGGCGTTCGGACGAACTGACCGAGGGCAGACCCACCGTTGCCGACGAGGCCGGTCTCGACCCAGACAACGACGGTGAGGTCGACTCCCCCACCCCGGCGGCGGCCACGTCCGGTGCCGCCCCGACCGACGACGGCGCTCAGGACGAGGACAAGCCGTTGGAGGCAGTCGATCCGGAAGACCGCGATCAGCAGGGGCCTGACGAAGCCACCCGCGATCAACGGGCGCAGCAGATGCCCGACGAGCTCAAGATCGACATCGACGAGGACAAGCTCAAGGCATGGGACGACGTCCGCGGCAGTTACGGCGTGAAGGACGAGAACGCTGCCGAGCGTCCGATCATGACCGGCGAAGGCAACCCCGAGCCGGCGCGTGAAGTGCAGGACGGTGACGGCGCCGGCAGTGACCGACGCGACGACCGTGCTGACGACCGTGCTGACGACCGTGCTGACGACCGTGCTGACGACCGTGCTGACGACCGTGCTGACGACGCGTCCTCGGACGGCGGGTCGGAGCAGCCCCGCGACGAGCACGAGCACGAGCACGACGACCGCAGCTCGGAGGAACCGACCGACGGTCAGACCACCTGATCGCATTCGCATCGCGAACGAAGAGCCCACCGGATTGTGTCGGTGGGCTCTTCGTTGCGCTACGACGTCGCTCGGACGACGTCACGGACGCGCGGTGGTACTCGCTCGGCAGGCCACGCTCGACGTCGCCGCGGTACCGGCGATCGCGCAACTCGGCGGCATAGAGATCGTGCTCCGGTGCACCCACCGCCTCGTTGAAAGCGAGTTCTGCCTCGAAGTCGTAGCGCACCCGGACGAACTGCACACCGAACGGCGCCGGTTCGTCGCCGCCGTACTCGCCCTCGTGCCGCGGGCGTCGATGTCGGCCAGCACCGCTTCGAGCGCCGTGAGATTGCCGTGCACGTCCGAGATCAGCGCGATGCGTTCCATGACTGTCACGATAGGTCGCGCTCTCCGGCGTCGTCGGTGGCGCCCGCCGGAGGAGCTCAGTGGCCCGGGTTCGCCTCGCCGGCGTCCGTGCCGTCCTTGGCCAGGTCGACGGTGTGCACGTCGTCGCCGTGACCGGAGCCGTGGTCCTTGTGGAAGAACTTCAGCACGATCGCGGTGATGATGCCGCCGACCACAAGGCCGACCAGAGCGGACGCGAGCGTGTTCGCGAACCAGCCGAGTACTCCGCCGAGAGCACCGGTGGAGTCCTTCACCCACTGCTCGAAGTGGTGCACCTGGCCGTAAGGCCAATGCCAACCGATGTCGTCGAGCGCGATCAGCAGGATGTGCCCACCGACCCAGATCATCGCGGCGATGCCGACGACCGACAGCACCGACAGCACCTTCGGCATGGCCTTGACCAGCGCGTTGCCGAACTTGCGCGCGCCGCTGGATTCCTTCTTCGCCATGGCCAGGCCGACGTCGTCCATCTTCACGATGAGACCGACGACGCCGTAGACGACCACGGTGATGAAGATCGCGACGACGATCAGGATCGCCAGGCGGGACAGGAACGGCTCATCGGCGACCTCCTTCAGCGAGATCACCATGATCTCGCTGGACAGGATGAAGTCGGTGCGGATGGCGCCGGAGGCGATCTCGTCCTCGGACTTGCCCTCGTTGCTGTCTTCTTCGTGCTTGCCGGTGAGCGCCTCGTACAGCTTCTCCGCACCTTCGAACGCCAGGTAGGCGCCACCGACCATCAGCACCGGCATGATGATCCAGGGCAGGAACTGCGAGGCGAGCATGATGGCCGGCAGGATGAACAGCAGCTTGTTGCGCAGCGAACCGATCGCGATCTTCTTGATGATCGGCAATTCGCGCTTGGGGTCGATGCCCGTGACATAGCGCGGGGTCACCGCGGTGTCGTCGACCACCACGCCGGCGGCTTTCGCGCTGGCCCGTCCGGCCGCGAGGCTCACGTCGTCAACGGACGCGGCGGCAGCGCGAGCAAGGGTCGCGATGTCGTCGAGAAGTGCAGCAAGTCCTCCGGCCATGCGCGTAATCGTACGGGTGGATCAGGCCTGGTTCGGACCAGCGCGCAACGCATCCGGGTCGGTGATCGGAAGATCACACGTTCGGCCCCGGCAGACGAACGCCGCGGGCTCGGTCACGATCCCTCGTTCGGCGAGTACCGACAACCGGGCATCGCCGGACGCACCCACCGCGACCGGTCCCCCGAACCGCCGGACGGCGGCCGCGACGAGTCGGTCGCGATCTCGTCCGGGCGAACCCACCACGGCGACCTGCTCCGGGCCGTCGGCCAACCGCTGCGCGGCGACCAACGCCCACCCGGCGAACCGGGGCGCACGGGTCATCACCTCGTGGGCGGTGGCGAGAGCTTCCCGCGCTGCTTCCTCGTACCGACCGGACCCGCCGAGAGCGGTCGCCGTGATGAGCGCGTTCACCGTGGCAGACAGCCCGGACGGGCTGGCATTGTCGGCCGCTTCCCGCGGGCGGGCGATCAATTGCTCGGCATCGGTCGCGGTGTCGTGGAAGCCGCCGTCGTCCGCCCGGAACCTGGCCAGCGCGTCGTCGAGCAATTGTGTGCCCGCCTCGAAGTAAGCACTGTCGTCGGTGGCCGCTGCGAGGTCGAGGAGGCCGGCAGCGAGGCAGCCGAGGTCCTCGAGCACGGCGTCCGGATTGCCGACGACACCGTCGCGGGAGACCCGCCGCAGGCGTCCGTCGACCAGGTGCACTTCGAGCAGGTGATCGGCGATCGCGCGCGCCGCGTCGAGGTACTGGGGATCGGCGAGCGCCTGCGCCGCCGCGACCAGTCCGCTGATCGCCAGGCCGTTCCAGGCGGCGACCACCTTGTCGTCGCGTTCGGGGCGGATCCGCAGTTCGCGCGCGTCCAACAGTTTCTGCCGGACATCGGCGAGTCGTGTCTCGTCGACGTCATCGCTCAGCTGCAGCACCGAACTACCGTGCTCGAAGGTGCCGGCGCGCGTGACCCCGAAGGCCTCTGCCGCCCAACGGCCGTCGTCCTCACCGAGCACTTCGAGGAGTTGTTGCCGGGTCCAGGCGTAGAACTTGCCCTCGACGCCTTCGGAGTCGGCGTCCAAGGAACTGGCCAGGGCACCATGGTCGGTCCGCAGTTCGCGCAGCATGAAGTCGGCGGTCTGCTGCGCGACCCGGTCGCCCAGCGGCGTGCCGAGCCGGGCGTACACACCGAGCAGCTGTGCGTTGTCGTAGAGCATCTTCTCGAAGTGCGGCACGACCCAGTCGCTGTCGACGCTGTATCGGGCGAAGCCACCACCGAGCTGGTCGTACATCCCGCCGCGCGCCATGGCGTCGCAGGTCTGCTCGAGCATCGTCGCCGCCGACCCGTCACCGTGCGTCGCCCGTAGGCGCAGGAACTCCAGGACCATGGACGGCGGGAACTTCGGTGCACCCCCGAATCCCTTTGATCGGCGGTCGAATTCGCGTTCGAACAGCGCGACCGCAGTATCGAGTTCGGCACCCGTGACGGGGCGTGCTGCAGCGGACTCGCGGTTCAGGTGCTGGCGCAGGGCATCGGCCGCGCCGCGGATGTCGTCCTGCCGGTTCTCCCACGCGTCGGCGAGGAAGCCTAGCACCTGTTGGAAGGCGGGCTGACCGTGGCGCGGCTGGGGCGGAAAGTAGGTGCCGGCGAAGAACGGCGAGCCGTCGTGGTCGAGGACGCAGGTCATCGGCCAGCCGCCGTGCCCGGTCATCGCGGTGGTGGCATTCATGTAGATCGCGTCGATGTCCGGGCGTTCTTCGCGGTCGACTTTGATGCTGACGAAGTGCTCGTTCATCAACGCGGCCGTGGCGTCGTCCTCGAACGATTCGTGGGCCATCACGTGGCACCAGTGGCAGGCCGCGTACCCGACCGACAGCAGCACCGGGACGCCGCGGCGCCGAGCCTCGGCGAACGCGTCCGGCCCCCACTCCCACCAGTCGACCGGGTTGTCGGCGTGTTGGAGCAGGTAGGGGCTCGTCGCGTGCTGCAGGCGGTTGGACATGCCTCGACCGTACGTGCCGGGTGTCAGACGGTTTGAGTCCCGGACGAAGCAAACCGTCTGACACTCGGCGCGTCAGCCGACGTCAGCCGACGTCAGCCGACGTCAGCCGACGTCGCGGCGGCGGAAAGTGGCCAGGCCGATCAAGAAGCCCACCACCGCGACGACGAGGAGATAGCTCGTGGCGGGCCAGAAACCGAGCCAGTGGATGACCGGCCTGCAGTCGGCTCCACCGCTGTAGCACGGCGGATAGGTCTCCCATTCCTTGCCGTGGTCGACGAACGCACTCAACGCAGCGCCGATGGTCCAACGACGAGCGTCGGCGATCGAATTCCCCCCGATCAGTTCGACCGCGATGAGCCAGACGGCAGCGAACCCAAGGACGGCCGTCGTGTGGCGCAGCACGAAGCCAAGGGCTGTGCCTATCAGACTGCAGAACATACCGACGCCGAAGAGCCGTCCCAAGGTCGCGAGATAGGTCGACTGCTCACCCGCGGCGAACTCCAGTTCCCCGGACGAGCCGGCCAACCAGAAACCCGGGCCGGCGATCGCCACGAGCACCAGGACCGGCAGCAGCCCCATCAGCGTCGCCACCAGCACCTTGGAGGCATATACGGGGATGCGTTGGGGCTCGAAGGTCAGCCAGGTCATCATCGATCCGGAGGTGAACTCGGCGCACACCAGACTCGCGCCTAAGACGAGGGCAGCAAGTGCGGCCACCATCAGTAGGCCCGAAGTCCCCTGTTTCAGTACCCCGCCGAGGGTGCCGTTCTGACCGACGAAGTCCGACAATTTCGGTTCAGGGAAGTCGCAGAAGTCCGTCGGCGCGTTGTTTCGCTCCGACTCGGGAGTGCTCGCAAGGCAGTCCTTCTCGTACCTCTGGTGATTCTTCGCCCAGTCGTCGTGGGCGAACCTGAAGGTCTGCTGCACCTCAGCCTGGGTCGGCATGTTCGACACCTGCTGGTGCATCGCGAAGATGGTGAACCCGGCGAACAGCAGCGCCAGCAACAGCACGCCTTTGGTGATGCCCCGAGCGAACGCACGCCGGAACTCCGCCTTGATCAATCGGGTCATCGCACACCGCCGGTCGCCTCGAGGCCTTCGGAACGGGTGAGTTCGAGGAACACCGACTCCAGATCGTGACCGGTAGGACGTAGTTCCCGCAACCAGATCCGATGTGCGGCAAGCATTTCGGAGATCACAGCAGGATCAGCGACGTCCTCGAGGGCAAGATGTCCGTGCTCGGTTCTCACCGACAGACCTGCTCCCGCAAGCACCTCGCGGGCCTTCTCGTCGTCCGTCGTCCGGACGGTGGCGCCGGCACCGCCCTGCGCCATCAGCTCGGCCACCGATCCCTCGGCCAGTAGCCGTCCCTGACCGATGATCGACACCGTGTCGGCGACCTGCTGGATCTCACTCAGGATGTGACTGCTCACCAGCACCGTGCGCCCCTCGTCGGCCAAGGACCGCATGGTGCGCCGGATCTCGTGAATGCCTGCCGGGTCCAAGCCGTTCGTAGGCTCATCGAAGATCAACAGTTCGGGCGACTTCAACAGCGTGGCGGCGATCGCCAAGCGCTGCTTCATGCCGAGCGAGTACGACTTGAAAGGGTCACCGGCGCGCTCCTTCAGCGAGGTCTCCTCCAACACCCGGTCGACCGCGCAGCGATCGGCACCGATGGCGTCGGCCAGCAGCGACAGGTTCTGTCGGCCGCTGAAGGCAGGGAAGAACTTGGGCGACTCGACGATCGCGCCGACGCGCGAGATCACCTCCGGCAGGTGATCAGGCACCGAGCGTCCGAAAATCTCCATCGTGCCGCCGTCGGCTCGGATGAGTCCGAGCAGCATGCGAAGCGAGGTTGTCTTGCCCGATCCGTTCGGTCCGAGGAAGCCGTGCACACCTCCGACCGGCACGTTGAGGTCGAGCCCCTGCACGGCGACGTGCCGGCCTCGACGACCTCGATAGACCTTGCGCAATCCTGTTGTGCGGACAGCAAATTCGGCGCCCATGCGCTCCCCCGAGTCGATGACGATCGGAAGTGACCGCCGGCTGGGAGACATTCGATCACAGCCGACCTTGAGACCTCGGGACCTTTACGGAATCTTGACGATGTTCCGTCGGGAGCTCTGGTCTTCGAGGAGTACCCCACGGGGCTCGCACCTACTCGACCAGCGTGGAGGTTTCGGCGCGCGTCGTGCCAGGTTTCGATCGCGGCACTCGCCCTGGGGCTCGCAACTGCTCGAACCGCATGCAGTAGGTCGCGATCCCGGGCTCGCGCTGGCGGGTCCGCTTCAGTCCCGGTCGAACTCGAGGCCGAGCAGCGCGTTCTCCACCACTTCGGCAAGAGCCGGGTGGATCCAGTACTGGCCGCGGGCGAGGTCCTTGGCCGACTGCCCGAAGCTCATCGCCTGGATGACGATCTGGATCAACGAACTGGCGTCCGGCCCCATGAAATGGGCGCCCAGCAACTGCCCCGAGCTGCGGTCGGCGATCAGCTTCACGATGCTCGTGGTGTCCTCCATCGCCCAGCCGTAGGCGGTGTCACCGTAGTTCTGCACCTTCACGGTGATGTCGTGTCCGGCCTCGGACGCCTGCTGCTCGGTGAGCCCGACGGACGCGACCTGCGGGTGGGTGAACACCGCCGCCGGGACGAACCGGTGGTCGAAGGTCTGCAGGTCGCCCGGGTGGGTCAGATTGTGCGCGACGACCCGCGCCTCGTGGTTGGCGACGTGCTTGAGCTGGTAGTCCGAACTGACGTCGCCGAGCGTCCAGACGCCGTCCGCGGTGGTGCGTCCGTACTCGTCGACGACGATGCGGCCGTCCTCCCGGGTCTCGATGCCGGCCAGCGAAAGGCCCTGCGGCACAAGCGGTTCACGACCGGTGGCAACGAGCAGCAGGTCAGTCTCCATTCTCGTTCCGTCGGACAGCGACAGCTCGATGTGGTCGTCGTTCTGGACGACGGACGACACTGTGCAGTTGAAGCGGACGTTCCACTGCTCACTGGCGAGCGCGCTGAACTCCGTGCTGATCAGATCGTCCTGCTGGCTCAGCATCACCGGACCCCGGGTGACGATCGTGACCTCGACGCCGAGCGAGCCGAAGACGTGCGCGAACTCGGCCGCGATGTAACCGCCACCGACGATCGTCATGCGCTGCGGGAGTTCATCGATCCGCATGACGTCCTCGTTCGTGTAATACCGCACGCCGCAATCGGAAATGCCCTGGGGCACAACCGGAGTCGAACCGGTGGCGACCACGATCTGGTCGGCGGTGATCTCCTGCTCGCGCCCCTGGACGTCGACCACGATGGTCTTCGGGCCGGTGAACCGCGCCGTGCCGAGAAATGCCGTCGTGTTGTCGCCGTTGACCCGGTAGTTGCGCCCGCTGTCCTCGATCGGGTCGATCCGGCCGAAGACGCGGTCACGGATGTCACGCCAGCGGACGCCGTCGATCCGGGCATCGACGCCGTAGCGTGATGCCCCACGGATCGTGGTCGCGACCTCGGCCGCGTACACGAACATCTTGGTCGGGATGCAGCCGACGTTCAGGCAGGTACCGCCGAACAGTCCCTTCTCGATCACCGCGACCCGCTTGCCGTCCCATTCAGGGGTGACCAGAAAGTTGCCTGAGCCCGTACCGATGATCGCGAGGTCGAAATGCATTCCGCCATTGTCACCCGACGGTGCACGGCCGTCGTCCAGGGGCCGACCGGCAGCGCCGAATCGCCCGCCGTTGCAACGCCCGTGACAAACTCAGGGTCGACATCATTCGTGAAGTTCAGGGAGAGACCTCGTGAAGAAGTTGAATGCGCTCGTCGCAGCAAGTGCCTTGGCCGTGACGATCGGCCTGTCCGGTTGCGGGTCGGACGACAAGAAGTCCGAGGAGACCGGCGCGGCCTCGCAGACCGCGTCCACCACCCCGCAGACCCAGTCGTCGAGCGAGTCGACTCCCGCCCAGAGCAGCAGCGAGTCGCCCGCGAGCGAGACCACCAGCTCCGGCGGCGCTGTCGGCGGGGTACAGAACTGCAAGCTGGAGCGCAAGGGCGAACAACTGGAAGCTCAGGCGGTGGGCATCAGTTGTGAGGACGCCACTCAGATCTGGGGCAAGTTCTCCCAGAAGGACCAGGCCATCGCCTCCGGCGATGTGAACCACAACGGTGAGACTTGGAAGTGCGGCATCCTCACCCAGGGCAGCACGGTCACCGGCGGTTGCACGGCCGGTCAGAAGGCGATCAGCATCGGCGGTATCTGAGCCGCACCACGCACATCCGAAGGCCACCCGCACCAGCGGGTGGCCTTCGGTTCATGTCGTGCGGTGCGCCACGTCGGGACGTGCTGCACTCACTTCTTGAGTTCGGAACGCTCCCAGGCGCGGGTCGTGGGCGTGACGCGACCGCGCTGCGTGTCGCGCGAGCGGTAGACGATGTACGGGCGCCACAGGTACTGCAGCGGTGCACTGAACACGTGCACAAGCCGGGTGAACGGCCACATCGCGAAGAGCGCGAACGCCACCAGCGCGTGCAACTTGAACCCGATCGGTGCCTGCGCCATCAGGTCGGCGTCCGGCTGGAAAGCCAGGAACGAGCGGTACCAGACCGACACGCCTTCGCGGTAGTTGTATTCGCCGCCGACGGTGAAGATCGAACCGGCGATGGTGTTCCACATTCCCAGGACGATGGCCGCTGCGAGGAAGACGTACATCACCTTGTCGTTGACAGTGGTCGCGGAGAACACCGGTCCCGTGACCCGGCGACGGTAGATCAGGATCGCGAGGCCGACGATCGTCATGATGCCTGCCAACAGACCGCCGATGACCGCGACCAGGTGGTACACGTGGTCGCTGATGCCGACGGCTTCGGTCCACGAACGCGGCACGAGCAGACCGATGATGTGGCCGCCGACCACACCCAACATGCCGAAGTGGAACAGCGGGCTGCCCCACCGCAACAGGCTCGATTCGTACAGCTGGCTGGAGCGGGTCGTCCAACCGAACTTGTCGTATTTGTACCGCCACCAGTGCCCGACCACGAAGATCGCCAGGCACATGTAGGGCACGATCACCCACAGGAAGGTGTTCATCGGGGGGCTCCCACCGGAATCTCGTTGCCCAGGAACTCGGGCGCGTTGGCAATGGTCGGCGGCGTGAAGGCGCCGGGTGAGGGTGCGTCGAGGGCGGGGTCCATTCCGTAGCCGTCCATCCCGACGTCCTCCTGAGGAGGACCTTGTTCGATCAGGAGAGCTACCGCCTGCACCTCGTCGTCGCCGAGGGGCGGGAGCGTTGCGCACAGCGCGATCAGCACGTTCGCCCAAGCAGAACCCTTGTCCTGCAGCGCGATCCGCAGCATCTCGACACCGGCGCGGTAGTCACCCAGCAACTTCCAGGAGGTCTGGACGTCGACCGTCGCACCGAACTCGAGCACCACTGCGATGTGGTCGGGCAACTCATCGGACTCGAACTCGGCTCCGCCCTTGCGGTAGGCCTGCTTGAACTGCACCAGCACCACTCCGCGACGGCGAGTGTCGCCGTACGCGAAGTAGGTGAGGTACAGACAGCCGCGCCGGGTGTGATCGAAGGTCTCGACGAAGTCGGCCTGCAGGTCCTGCAGTGGCACCTGCTGCGCATGGTCGAGGAAGGCGTTCAACGGATCCCGCACTGTCGCAGGCAGATCCGTGATGGACGCCCGGATCATCGCGCGCTGCTCGTCGGAGTCGTCGTGCGGGTATTCCAGCAGCAACGACACTGCCTGCCAGACGACGCGCAACTGATCCTCGGGCAATCGCGAACGGTTGCTCTTGGCCACCCGGCGGAAGATGTTCATCACTTGTCCTTCCGGCCCGGGAAGAGCCCGCGCGGGCTGCCCTTGCCATCCCAGTTGAGCAGGTTCACGCGTCCGCGCTTGGTGCCTCCACCGACGAGTTCCTCGCTGGTCTGACGCTCCTGCAGCATCCGGAAGTTCTCCACCGCGACCGGGGTGAGCTCACCGGATCCTTCGCCGAACGGGTCATTGCCGTCACCGTCGTAGTCGTAGTTGACCGGGCAGTCCGTCGCGAGTTCTTCCAGTCCGTGCGCCTGCTCGGCGTGGGCGGTCGGGATGACGTAGCGCTCGTTGTACTTGGCGATTGCGAGCAACCGGAACATCTCGTACATCGACTCGGCGTCCATGCCGACGGCTTCGGCGATGGACTCGTCCGGGTCGCCGCCCAGGTTGATGTCGCGCATGAACGACCGCATCGCGGCGAGCTTGCGCAGGACGTCGTTGATCGGTCCGACGTCACCGGCGGTGAACAGGTTGGCGAGGTACTCGACCGGGATGCGCAGGGTGTCGATCGCGGCGAACAGGTTGTTCTTGTCCTCGCCGTCGTGACCGGTCTCCTTGATCACGTCGACCACCGGCGACAGCGGCGGGATGTACCAGACCATCGGCATGGTGCGGTACTCCGGGTGCAGCGGCAGCGCCACCTTGTAATCCTGGATCAGTCGGCGCACCGGCGACTTCTTGGCTGCTTCGACCCAGTCGCCCGGGATGCCCGCTTCCTCCGCGGCGCGAGCAATCTCGGGGTCGTTCGGGTCGAGGAAGACCGAGCGCTGTGCCTCGTACAGGTCGTGATCGTTCTCGACGCTGGCCGCTTCCAGCACGCGGTCGGCGTCGTACAGCATCAGGCCGATGTACCGCAGTCGTCCGACGCAGGTCTCCGCGCAGACGGTTGGGATGCCGACCTCGACGCGCGGGTAGCAGAAAGTGCACTTCTCGGCCTTGCCGGTCTTGTGGTTGAAGTAGACCTTCTTGTACGGGCATCCCGAGACGCACATGCGCCAGCCGCGGCAGCGGTCCTGGTCGACCAGGACGATGCCGTCCTCCTCACGCTTGTAGATCGCACCGCTGGGACAGCTGGCCGCACACGACGGGTTGAGGCAGTGTTCACAGATGCGCGGCAGGTAGAACATGAAGGTCTGTTCGAACTCGAACTTCACCTTGTCCTCGATGCCCTTCAGCATCGGGTCCTTGACCGCGATCTCCTTCGAACCACCGAGGTCGTCGTCCCAGTTGGCCGACCAGCGGACATTCATGTCCTTGCCGGTGAGCAGCGACTTGGGCCGGGCGACCGGGAAGTTCTTGGTGGCCGGCGAGGTCAGCAGCGTCTCGTAGTCGTACGTCCACGGCTCGTAGTAGTCGTCGATCGAGGGCATCTTGGGGTTGCTGAAGATGTTCGCCAGCTTCTTCAACCGACCGCCGGCCTTGAGCTGGAGCTTGCCGTTCTTGCCGAGGGTCCAGCCGCCCTTCCACTCCTCTTGGTCCTCGTAGGTGCGTGGGTAGCCGAGGCCGGGACGGGTCTCGACGTTGTTGAACCACACGTACTCGGTGCCGGCCCTGTTGGTCCATGCCTGCTTGCAGGTGACCGAGCAGGTGTGGCACCCGATGCACTTGTCGAGGTTCATCACCATCGCCATCTGAGCCATGATCTTCATGTCTTCGTCTCCTCTACTTTCCCGCTGGCTCAGTACTCGACGGGGGTGGTGCGCTTGCGGATCATCGTGACCTCGTCACGGTTGTTCCCGATCGGCCCGATGTAGTTGAAGAAGTAGGCCAGCTGGGCGTAGCCACCGACCATGTGGTTGGGCTTCAACAGAATTCGGGTGAGGCTGTTGTGGATTCCGCCGCGCTTGCGGTCGCGCTCGGTGAGCGGGACGTCGATGAGCCGGTCCTGTGCGTGGTGCATGTAGACCGTGCCCTCGGGCATGCGGTGGCTGACGATCGCCCGCGCCGCCACGACACCGTTGCGGTTGACCATCTCAATCCAGTCGTTGTCCTTGATGCCGACCTTGTCGGCGTCGCGGTCGCTCATCCAGACCGACTGGCCACCGCGCGACAGCGACAGCATGAACAGGTTGTCCTGGTACTCGCTGTGGATCGACCACTTGTTGTGCGGCGTGAGGTAGCGCACCGAGACACCGAGTTCGTTCTGCTCACCGATCGGTGCCTCACCGAACAACTGGGTCATGTTCAGCGGTGGCCGGTACACCGGCAACGCCTCGCCCATCCCGATGAACCAGTCGTGGTCGACATAGAACTGTTGCCGTCCGGTGAGGGTGTGGAACGGCTTCTTGCGCTCAATGTTGATGGTGAACGGGCTGTACCGGCGTCCGCCGGACTCCGAACCGGACCACTCCGGTGAGGTGATCACCGGAACCGGCGAGACCTGGGTGTCGGCGAAGGTGATCTGCTTGCCCTCGTGCTCGGCCGACAGGTCGGCCAGCTGGGTACCGGTGCGCTTCTCCAGGAACTCGAATCCCTGGGTGGCCAGATGACCGTTGGAGACGCCCGCGAGGTGCAGCATGGCGTCGGCCATCTGGACGTCGGTCTCGACCTTCGGCTGTCCCTTGCCGGCGCCGCTCATCGCGACCCCGTTGCGCTGCCGCAGGATGTCGACCTCGCGTCCGACCTGGTAGGCGACGCCCTTGGTGAGCATGCCGACCTTCTCCAGCAACGGGCCGATGGTCGTCATCTTGTCGTAGACCGCGGTGTAGTCACGTTCGGCGACGGCGATGACCGGCATCGTCTTGCCCGGGATCGGCTCGCACTCCCCCAGCTTCCAGTCCTTCACCTCACCGTGAACGGTGGCCATGGCCTCGGGGGTGTCGTGCCACAGCGGCTTGGCGATGACGTCCTTGCGCGTGCCGAGGTGCTCGACGGCGAGTTCGCTGAACTTCTTCGCGACAGCCTTCCACGCCTCCCAGTCCGACTTCGTCTGCCACGGCGGGTTGATCGCCGGGTTGAAGGAATGGATGAACGGGTGCATGTCGGTGGTCGACAGGTCGTGCTTTTCGTACCAGGTCGCCGCCGGCAGCACGACGTCCGACAGGATCGTCGAGCTGGTCATGCGGAAGTCGATGGTCATCAGCAGGTCGAGCTTGCCCTCGCCCGCCTCGTCGGCCCATTCGATGGACGTCGGACGGTGCTCCGGCGAGGCCTCGAGCGCCGTCGCGGCACTGTCGGTGCCGAGCAGGTGACGCAGGAAGTACTCGTTGCCCTTCGCCGAGCTGCCGAGCAGGTTGGAGCGCCACAACGACAGCACGCGCGGGTAGTTGACCGGGTTCTCCGGGTCTTCGACCGCGAATCTCATTGCGCCGGACTTCAATTCGGACGCGACGTACGCAGGAACCTCCATGCCGGCGGCCTCGGCCTGGTCGGCGATGTCGAGGCTGCTGCGGTCGAAGGTCGGGTAGCTCGGACTCCAGCCGAGACGGGCCGACTGCGCGAGCAGGTCCATCACTCCCTTGCCGGCGAAGATGCCGGTGCCGGCGTCCAGGTCGTCGGCGTTGTGGGTGTCGTAGCGGTACTGGCTGGTGTGCACGTACCAGTAGGAGGTCTGGTTCATGTGCCGTGGCGGGCGGTGCCAGTCGAGCGCGAACGCCATGTGCTGGAAGCCCATGATCGGTCGGATCTTCTCCTGGCCGACGTAGTGCGCCCAGCCGCCGCCGTTGCGTCCTTGGCAACCGGTGATCGTGGTCAGCACCAGCATCGCGCGGTAGATCTGGTCGGAGTGGAACCAGTGATTCACGCCTGCGCCCATCAGGATCATGCCGCGGCCGCCCGTGTCGATCGCGTTTTGCGCCCACTCGCGCGCCAGGCGTTCGACCTGCTGCGCCGGCACACCGGTGTGTTCCTGCTGCCAGGCCGGAGTGGCCGGTGCGGACGGGTCGTCGTAGCCGGTCGGCCACGAACCCGGCAGGCCCTCACGTCCGACGCCGTACTGCGCCAGCATGAGGTCAAGGACGGTGGTGACCAGACGTTCGCCGACGCGGCGGACGGGGACACCCCGGCTCTCGTAGGCGACCTTTCCGTCGCCGGCGTCGAAGCGCGGAAGCTCGACCTCGACGGCGTCGTCACGGGTGTCGTAGACACTGAGCAGCGGGTCGATTCCCTCGAGTTCGAGGTTCCACCTGCCCATACCCTCCTCGCCGTAACGGTCCCCGATGGATCCGTTCGGGATTGCCAATTCTCCTGTGTTGGAGTCGAATACGGCGGTCTTCCACATGGCGTTCTCGGAGTCGGACTTCGGTCCGCCTTCGACATCGCCTGCCACCAGGTACTTGCCCGGCCGCAGCACGCCGTCCGGGCCCTGGGTCAGGGCGACCAGGTTCGGCAGGTCGGTGAAGCGCTTGTTGTATTCCTCGAAGAACGGCACCTGCTGCTCGACGAAGAACTCCTTGAGCACGACGTGGCCCATCGCCATCGCGAGCGCCCCGTCGGTGCCGGGCGCGGCGGTGACCCACTCGTCCGCGAACTTCACGTTCTCGGCGTAGTCGGGGGCGACGGCGATGACCTTCTGGCCGCGATAGCGGGCTTCGGTCATCCAGTGCGCGTCGGGCGTACGGGTCAGCGGGACGTTCGAGCCCCACATGATCAGGTAGCCCGCGTCCCACCAGTCACCGGACTCGGGGACGTCGGTCTGGTCGCCGAACATCTGCGGCGAGGCGTTGGGCAGGTCGGCGTACCAGTCGTAGAACGACAGCATGGGCGCGCCGACGAGTTCGAGGAAGCGAGCACCGGAGGTGTAGGACACCGGCGACATGGCCGGGATCGGTGAGAAGCCGGCGATGCGGTCGGGACCGTACTGCTTGACCGTGTAAACGTGGGCGGCCGCCACGATCTCGACGACGTCCTCCCAGGTAGCCCGCACCAGGCCGCCCTTGCCGCGAGCGCGCTTGTACCGACGGGCCTTCTTCGGGTCCTCGACGATCGAGGCCCAGGCCAGCACCGGGTCGCCGCCGTGCTCGGCCCTCGCCGCACGGAACATCTCCAGCAGCACACCGCGCACGTACGGGTAGCGCACCCGGGTCGGGCTGTAGGTGTACCAACTGAACGCGGCGCCACGCGGGCAGCCGCGCGGTTCGTACTCGGGCTTGTCGGCCCCGGCGCTGGGGTAGTCGGTCTGCTGCGCCTCCCAGGTGATGATGCCGTCCTTGACGTACACCTTCCACGAACAGGACCCGGTGCAGTTCACGCCATGGGTCGAGCGGACTACCTTGTCGTGTGCCCAACGGTCGCGGTAGAACGCATCACCCGAACGGCCGCCCTCCTTATAGAGGGTGCGCAGGTCCGGCGACACCTTCTGCGGCTTGAAATGACGCCGCGTGCGCAACAGCGCATTGGTCATCGGGTCGTCGATCGACATCGGATCAATTCCTCACACTCGGCACAGCTGTCCCAACTCCCTTGACAGTAGGGAGGAACAGAACCGTCCGGAAGAGGACCAACGTCCCTATTGCGGACGCGTCCATCCTCCTAATTTGTGTAATGCACGGTTGTCTGCCGTGCGCCCCGAATGATTCAAGGAGCACTCACGCGATGTCCGCTACGGCATCCAGCACCATCCCGGCCGGCACGTCGCGGGGTTCCACCAGGGTCCTGGTGATGTCCACGATCGCCTTCACGTTGATGTTCGCGGTGTGGCTGATGTTCGGCATCCTCGGTGTGCCGATCCAGAAGGAGTTGAAGCTCAGCGACCCGCAGCTGGCCTGGATCAGCGCGGTCGCCGTCCTGAACGGTTCGCTGTGGCGCCTGCCCGCCGGGATGCTCACCGACCGCATCGGTGGACGCGTCGTCACGATCGCGATGCTGCTGCTGACGGCCATCCCCTGCTACCTGGTCGCGCACGCACACAGCTACGGCATGTTGCTGATGCTGGCCTTCCTGGTCGGCTTCGCCGGCAACCTGTTCAGCGTCGGCGTCGCGTGGAACTCGGCGTGGACGCCGAAGGAACGCCAGGGCTTCGCGCTGGGGGTCTTCGGTGCCGGCAACGTCGGCGCCTCGGTCACCAAGCTGATGCTCGTCGTCTTCCCGACCGTACTCACCGCCACGGCAGGCGCGACCTACTTCGGCTTCATCGAGGGCGGTTGGCGTCTGTTCCCGGTGATCTACTCCTTCGCCCTCGTGGCCGTCGCCGTCCTCATCCTGGTCGTGACTCCCCGCACGGACCGGATGGCCGGCGCGGGCAAGCCGATCGGCGAGATGCTCGAGCCGCTGAAGCAGATGCGGGTGTGGCGCTTCAGCCTGTACTACGCCGCGGTGTTCGGTGCGTACGTCGCGTTGTCGGCTTGGTTGCCGAAGTATTACGTCGACAACTTCGACGTCTCGCTGCACGACGCTGCTCTGCTGACCGCCACCTTCATCTTCCCGGCGTCCTTGTTACGTCCGGTGGGCGGCGCGTTCTCCGACCGCCTCGGCGCCCGCAAGGTCATGTATCTCACCTTCGGCGTCATGCTGGTGACCACCGGCATCCTGATGATGCCGAACGGACACTTGGTCATCGCGCACCCGGACGGACACACCAGTCAGCACCTTGCCTGGAACCTCGGCATCGCCCCGTTCGCCGTGCTGGTGGTCCTGCTCGGCTGCGCGATGGGTATCGGAAAAGCCGCTGTTTACAAGCACATTCCCGAGTACTTCCCCGACAACGTCGGTTCGGTCGGTGGCCTGGTCGGCATGTTCGGTGGTCTCGGCGGATTCGTCCTGCCCCCGCTGTTCGCCTACACCAAACAGTGGTCCGGCTTCCCGTCCAGCACCTTCTTCGTCCTCTTCCTGCTCACGGCCCTCTGCGCGATCTGGATGCACCTGACCATCCTGCGTATGCACCGCGAGCACTCCCCCGAAATCGCCGACCGCATCGAGCGGCCCGAAACAGTTGGAGCACAACGATGACCAGTACGACCGCGCCGCAACGCCGCGGCAAGGAGTGGCTCGAGGAATGGGATCCCGAGAGTGAGCAGTGGGACTCCGGTCTCGCCTGGCGCACCCTGTGGATCACGACCTTCTGCCTGACCCTGGCGTTCATCGCCTGGTTCCTGCCCAGCGCGATCATCCCCAAGCTCAATGCCCTCGGGTACAGCTGGACGAAGTCCGAGCTGTACTGGATGGCCGCGATGCCCGGCCTCGCCGCCGGTCTGCTGCGCCTGGTCTGGATGGTGCTGCCGCCCATCATGGGCACCCGCAAGATGGTGTCGCTGACCACCCTGCTCCTGGTACCCTCGACCCTCGGCTGGGGCGTCCGCGTCCAGAACCCCACCGCTCCGTACTGGGAGCTGATGGTGCTGGCCTTCCTCGCCGGTATCGGTGGAGGCGCCTTCTCCGGCTTCATGCCGAGCACCTCGTTCTTCTTTCCCAAGTCCAAGCAGGGCACCGCGCTCGGCCTGCAGGCGGGCCTGGGCAACTTCGGCGTCTCGATCGTCCAGCTGACCACGCCGTACCTGATCGCGATGAGCGGCCTGGCCATCTTCGGCGGCAGCCAGATGATGAAGTCGCCGGGCAAGGCCAGTCAGCAGGTCTGGTATCAGAACGCCGCGTTCATCTGGATCCCGCTGATGATAATCGGCGCGATCCTGGCCTGGACGATGCTGAAGTCGGTGCCGATCCATGCGAACGTCAAGCAGCAGTTCGACATCTTCAAGAACCAGGACACCTGGTGGATGACGTTGCTTTACATCATGACCTTCGGCACGTTCGCCGGCCTGTCCGCGCAGTTCGGTCTGCTCATGGCCAACTTGTACGGCACCGGTAACAGCGAGATCGTCAGCGGATCCGGTGCTGCCGCAAGGGTTTTGGTCGAGGGTTACACGCTGCCCGACCCGGTGAAGTTCGTCTTCCTCGGCCCGCTCATCGGTGCCGGTGCGCGCGTGCTGTTCTCCCCGCTCACCGACCGCATGGGCGGAGCGATCTGGTCGCTCATCTCCGGCATCGGACTGGTCGCCTCGATCATCTACACGATCCCGGGCCTGACGCCGGACACCTCGTCCGCCGCAGCCCTGGACTCGGGCTTCAACCAGTTCCTGTTCGGGATGCTCGCGATCTTCTTCTTCTCCGGCATCGGCAACGCATCCACCTTCAAACAGATGCCGATGATCTTCGAGCGGCGCCAGGCCGGCGGTGTGATCGGCTGGACGGCTGCCATCGCGGCGTTCGGTCCGTTCCTGTTCGGTATCGGCATCACCACGATGGGTGGCCCGGCCTTCTACTGGCTGGGTGTCGCCTGGGCGGTCATGTGCATCGCCATCACCTGGTGGCGCTACGCACGTCCGGGAGCTCCCAAGAAGAGCTGACGCTCGGTCCCCGTCGATTCGAACTCGCGGCCTGCAGTTGTTCTTGTGTGACAGCGTCGTGCTCGGAAAGAAATTTTCAGTGTGTTGTCGATTTCGGACGTCTCCGCACGACATGGTGTCGAGATCGCGAATCGCGCGAGACTCACCCACCGAGAGGAGCTCGACATGAAGTACCTGGTGTTGCTGATGGGCGACGGCGAAGAGATCCCCTGGAACGAGCAGTCGCCACAGCAACAAACCGCCTCGATAGAGAAGTTCGGCGCATTCGACGCCGCGTGCGCCCAGCGCAGCGGCGTCCAGATCCTCGCCGGCGAGGCACTGGGCGCGCCTGGAGATGCGAAGGTGATGCGCTCGCGTGCCGGTCAGGTCTCGATCACCGACGGTCCCTACGCGGAAGCGATCGAGGGGATGGGCGGTTTCTACCTCGTCGAGAGTCCCGATCTCGACACACTGTTCGAGCTGCTGCGTCTGTTGCCCGCCTACGACATCCAGGTCGCGCCGGTGGTCGACCCGGTGTGAACGATGCAGACGCCGCCGACGCACTCGCCGAGGCAGTGCGCTGCGACTGGGGGCGCCTGACCGCGCTGCTGGTGCGACGCACTGGGCGAGTGGACCTCGCCGCGGACGCGTTGGCGGACGCCTGCGAGGCGGCAGTGCGGACGTGGCCACGAGACGGCCGTCCGACCAACCCGACCGGTTGGTTGATGACCGTCGCGAGCCGTCGCCTGATCGATGCGCTGCGGGCCGAGAACACTGCCCGCAGCCGGTCGGACGAACTGCTTCGACAGGCCGAGGACACCGAGCATCGCCATAGCCGGCGGATGGACGAGGCGTTGCTGGCGTTGATGCTGCTGCAGCACGCGCGACGCGATGCTCGTGTCGTGGACGGCACGCTCGTCCTCCTCGCCGATCAGGACCGGAGCCGTTGGCACCACGACGAGATCGCCGAGGGACTCGGTCTCCTCGATCACCCGGCACTCGCATCACCGGTCGTTCGGCACGGACCGCCTACGACGAAGCAATCGCCCACTGCGACAACCCTGTCGAGCGCGCTCACCTCGAAGGCAGACGAGCCGAGTCGGCGGAGTGAAAGGTCCGCAGAACTCGCGGGTCAGCTGACCAGTCCCGCGGACACTCGATCTCGACTGTCCGCAGGACGCGCGGGTCACCTATGCCAAGTTGCGGACGTTCGGTGCTGATAAGGCGTGGGTGCGTAACCGCTCGACGAGGACGGCCGCCTGGGTGCGGGAGCCGAGGCCGAGTTTGGCCAGGATGCTGGTGATGTAGTTCTTCACCGTCTTCTCGGCGAGGAACAGTTCGCCGGCGATCTGCCGGTTCGTCATCCCGTCGGCGACCAGCAGCAGCACCCTGCGTTCCTGTTCGGTGAGTTCCTCCAGCGCCGGGTGATGCGAGATGTCGGTCGCGGCGATCCGGTCACGCACCTCGCGGGCGGCGCCGTCGTCCAGCAGGTTCTCCCCTGCGGCCACGCGCAGCACGACATCGACGAGCTCGTTGCCGCGGATCTGTTTGAGAACGTACGCCTGAGCCCCCGCCAGGATGGCTTGCATCATCGCTTCGTCGTCGTCGTAGGACGTGAGGATGACGCAATGGATGTGCGGGTCGATCGAGCGCACCTCGCGGCAGACGTCCATTCCCGAGCCGTCACCCAGGCGGCCGTCGAGCACCGCGACGTCCGGGCGCAGGGCGGGGATCCGCGCAATGGCTTCGACGGCGGAACCGGAGTCGCCGATGACCTCGCAGCGGCCGTCCTGCGACAGCACCTCGGCCAACCCCCGGCGGACGATCTCGTGGTCGTCGACCAGGTAGATCTTCACGGGAGTGTTCGTCGAGGTGCTCACGTTCCCGCATTCTGCCAGGCCCCCTCGGGACCTTGGTCCCTGGAGGTCTCCACCGTGACTCACAACACTTGCGTCATGGCTCAGCAGACGATCCTGCCCGCGCAGAGCCGGTCGTTGATCGACACGCTCATCAACACCGTCGGTCTCGGCCGCGTCGCGTTGTCGCGCGGCGCTCTCCCGGTCGTCCTGGTCGTGCGTTGTGAAACCGACGACGACCGCATCTTGCTGCGCAGCGACGACCAGACACTCGCCCGTGCCGCAGAGTCCGGCGACGTGGTCGCTTTTCAGGTCGACGACGTGAGAACGGACGGCGGCGGGTGCAGCGTGGTGGTGACCGGCGTCCTCGCGCCTGAATCCCCTTGTTCAGTGTGCCTCTTCCCGACGATCATCACTCTCACCGAGCTTCACCTCGGCCCACCGGTGAAGGGCACCACGGTGGGCACCGCCTAGGGTCGGACGCATGCCCGAACGGTTGCTGCCCACCGCTGATCCGATCCGGCGGGTTCTGGACGCGGTCGCCCAGGTCACCGGGGAACTCGAGCTCGAGAGCGTCCTCGACAACATTGTCCGCACCGCATGTGAACTCGTCGGAGCCCGCTACGGCGCGCTCGGAATCGTCGACACCGCAGGCGAGTTGCACGGGCTCATCTTCCACGGTGTCGACGCGTCGAAGTGCCCGATCCGGGAGACTCCGCACGGCCGGGGAATCCTGCGTCTGCTGATCGACGACCCGCGTCCCATCCGGATGGCGAAGATGACCGACCACCCCGTGTCGGTGGGCATGCCTGCCGCGCACAGACACATGGAAAGCTTCCTCGGTGTTCCGGTACAGGGTCGCGGCAAGGTGTTCGGCAATCTCTATCTGACCGAGAAAATCGGAGCGAACGAGTTCTCCGACGAGGATCTCGCGATCACCCAGTCCCTTGCGGCGGCGGCATCGATCGCGATCGACAACGCACAGCTGTTCCAGGCAGCCACCGCGCGGGAACGGTGGCTGCAGGCGGGAGTGGACGCGGTCGACATCATCGAAAAGGAGGGCTGGACGACGGACGTCTGGCAACGACTGAGCCAGCATCTCCGGTCGGTCGTGGGCGCAGACCTGGTACGCCTGCGTGACGCACCCGACGAGTCGACCCGCCTGTTGACCGACGACGAGTTGAGCGCCTGGGGACTCATCCCGGCCCGCGACACCGGACTATTACTGGTGATCGAGGCGGGTGGCGAACGTCTGTGCGCAATGGAACTGGTCTGGCGGGGCGGCAAGGACACCGTGCGCGACCCGATCGTCGAACAAGGACGTTCGCTGGCCGATCGCGTCGCCGGAGCCTGGTTGCTCGGCCGTCGGCGTGCCGAACTGGAGCGACTGGCGGTGCTCGAGGACCGCGACCGTATCGCCCGCGACCTGCACGACGTGGTGATCCAACGCCTGTTCGCCACCGGTCTGTCGGTGCAGGCCACGCTGGGTTCGCTTCCGGCTGCCGCTCAGCCACGCATCAACCGGGTGGTCGACGACCTGGACGAGACGATCAAACAGATCCGCCGCACGATCTTCGAGCTGCAGACCGGACCGGTAGCCCTGACCCTTCCCGCCCAGCTGAATGCGTTGGCCAACGACAGCGCGACCGCGATGGGACACGCCGCGCAGATCGAACTGCACGGCGATATCTCATGTCTGTCCGACGAACTCGCCGCCGACATTCTCACCGTGCTGCGTGAGTGCTTCGCCAACGTGGCGAGGCATGCTCACGCCGACGTCACGACCGCACGCATTGGTGTCGACGCATCAGGTGTGCGAATCACTGTGCAGGACAACGGAGTCGGCATCGACCAGACGGTGTCCAGGCGCAGCGGCCTGGCGAACATTTGCGACCGCGCTGTTGCCCGTGGCGGCAGTTGCAAGGTGGAACCCCGCCCCGAAGGCGGTACCCGCGTCGACTGGCAGGCGCCGACGGGCTGAGGTTCAGTCCTGGGCCGCGAAGACCCGCACCGGGCCCCGTACCGTCAGCGCAACGTGCTCGCCCGGCTCCATCGAGTCGGCACCGACCACTCGAGCCTTGACCGTGTCGCTGTGCCCGATGCGTAGGTTCATCAACGCATCGTGACCGTAGTAGACGCACGACTCGACGACGGCGTCCACCGCCCCGGTGCCGGCCGGTGACACCTGCACCTGCTCGGGACGCACCATGACCTCACAGGCGCCGGAGGGCATGAATCCGGCGACCGTCAGATCGCCGAGCCGGCAGTGCACCTTCCCCTGCGACGGGGTGCCCGGCAGGATCATCGCCTCGCCGAGGAAGGTGGCGACGTGGGGATCGACCGGTGAGCCGTAGACGGTGCGCGGTGGCGCGACTTGGCGGAAGCGTCCGTCGCGCAGCACGGCGACCTCGTCGGCGAACGACAGCGCCTCCGGCTGGTCGTGGGTCACCAGCAGTGCAGTCGCGCCGGTCTCGCGCAGCGCCTGCGCGGTGGCTTCGCGGGTTGCTTCCCGCAGCGCGGTGTCGAGCGCGGAGAAGGGTTCATCGAGCAGCACCACCGTGGGCGAGAGTGCCAGCGCGCGCGCCAGCGCGACCCGTTGCTGCTGTCCACCCGACAGCTGATCCGGACGACGGTCTGCGAGTTCGGTTGGCAGACCTACGATTTCGAGCAGTTCCAGGACGCGTCCACGGTGCTTACGGCGCGGGAACGGTAGTCCGAAGGCGATGTTTCCGGCAACCGACAGGTGGGGGAAGAGTCCGCCGTCCTGGCGCACATAGCCGATACCACGCTTTTCCGGTGCGACGAACGTCTTGCCGTCGGCGGCCACCTGGCCGTCGATGAGGACCGACCCGGCCAGCGGTACGAGGAAGCCGGCGATCGCCTTCAGCAGGGTCGACTTTCCGCTGCCGGAGTCGCCGAGCACGGCGGTCGTGGTGCCGGAACGAACCAGCAGGTCGATGTCGTGCAGCACCGGCGTCGAACCGTAGCCGGTGCGCAGACCTCGCACCTCGACGTCGCTCACGCCATCTCCTTCGGGCTCACACGGCTGCTTGTGCGGCGCAGTTGCCGTCGCAGCAGCAGCGTCATCGGCACGGACAGCGCGATCATCATGACCGCGTAAGGCGCCGCGGTCACGTAGTCTAGTTCGTCACTCGCACCCCAGAAGGCCAGAGCAAGTGTCCGCGTGCCGGTGGGAGCCAGCAGCAGGGTCGCAGTCAGTTCGGTGGACACCGCGAGCGCCACCAGTACGAACCCGGTCAGAAAGGACGGCAGCGCCAGCGGAAAGACCACGCGCGCGAACGTCCCGGCACCGCCGACACCGAGCGAACGGGATGCCTCCGACAGTTCCGGTGGCGCCGCCGCGAGCCCGGCACGCAGCGTGACCATCGCCCGTGGCACGAACAGAATCACGTAAGCAAGCACCAGCAGCGCGACCGACTGGTAGAGCCAGTCGGCCCAGCGAACACTGAGCGTCACCAGCGCCAGCGCCACCACGACTCCGGGCAATGCGGACGCGACGAACGTGATCCGCTCCAGGCTCATGGCGGTCAGATCACGGCGGCGACTGAGCAACCAGGCCCCCGGCAGCGCGGCGAGCACCGCGAGGAGCCCGCCGGCGACCGCCAGGCCCAGGCTCGTGCCGGTGACCCGCAGCAGCGCCGGCACGTCGACGGCGTTCCTGCCGATCGCGGTGAGCATCCAGCGGGCGACCAGCACAACGGGGACGACGACGGACACCGCGACGACCGCGGACAGGGCCAAGAGCGAGGGAATCTTCCACAGCCCCAGCGGGACTCGCTGCGGACGTTCAGGCGCTCCGCCACCCACACGAGCCACGCGTGCGCGTCCGCGCAGCACCACCTCGAGTGTCAGGACGACAATGCACAGCAGCAGCAGGACAGCGGCCAGCAGACTTCCCTGTGCGTCGCTGAACCCGATCGCGTACTGCTGCAGGATCGCGGTGGTGAAGGTTTGGTAGCGCATCATCTCCAGCACGCCGTACTCGGCGAGCAGGTGCAGCGCGACGATGAGTGCTCCGCCGCAGATGGCCGGACGCAGGCGCGGCAGCACGGTGCGCAGCACGGCCTGCCTGCGGTTCAGCCCGAGCGATCGGGCGATGTTCTCGTCGGCCCCGTCGAGCACGCGAAGCAGCGCTGCGACAGGCAGGAAGACGAACGGGAAGTAGGCGAAGGTCGTGACCAGCGCGGCTCCGGTGAACCCGCTCAGTTGCGGGCGCACCGAGACCCAGGCGTACGCACTCACGAACGCCGGGACAGCCAGGGGGGCGAGCAGCAACGTCCGCCACATCCCGGCGGCCGGCAGGTCGGTACGTTCCACCAGCCATGCGGCGCCGACTCCGATCAGGACGGCGGCCGGCACGGTCACGACCATCAGCAGGCCGGTGTGCTGCAGCAGTTCACCGATGCGAGGACGCACCAGGAACTCGACGGCGGCGTCCCAGCCGAGCGAGAACGCCTGCACCGCGATGACGATCAGCGGCAGCACGATGGACGCCGCAACGAGGGCAGCGAGCAGCGTGACGAGGGGGCTTCTAGAGGATGCCCGCATCCGTCATCATCTGGATCACGATGTCGGAGTTGAGGTTGAAGGGGTCGACCTTCGGCGCCTGCAGCGAGTTGAGCGCGGGCAACGCCGGGTCGGACTTGGCGTCCTTGCCCACGGCGTACTCCATCGACTTGCTGTCGGTCAGCACCTGCTGCCCCTGCAGCCCGGTGATGAACTTCAGGAACTGCTGCGCCTTGTCCGCCTTCTTCGAGCTCTTCAGCACGCCACCGGCGGAGAGGCTGACGAAGGCGCCCGGGTCCTCGCCCTTGAAGTAGTGCAGCTTGGTGTTCTTGCTGCCCTCCTTGGTCTTCGCCTGGTCGCGGTACCAGTAGTAGTGGTACATGATCCCGACCGGCACCTCGCCGGCGTTGACGGCCTTCATGGTGGCGACATTGTTCTGATAGATCTTCGCGTTCGCCTTCAGCGCCTTCAGCCACGCCTGCGTCGCGGGCTTCCCCTTCATCGCCAGCATCCCGGCGACGATCGCCTGGAAGTCGGCGCCGCCCGGTGCGCCGCCCCATTTGTCCTTCCACTGCGGCTGCTGCAGATCCATCATCGACTTCGGCAGCGCCGATTCCTTGATCTTGGACGGGTTGTAGACCAGGACGGTCGAGCGCGCGGCGATCGCGGTCCAGTCCTTGCTGGACGGCGCGAAACCTTGGGGCAGCTGGGCGAGCGTCGCCGCTTCGACGGGCGCGAGGAGGTTCGCGCGGGACACCACGGTCATCGCCGGGCTGTTCTCGGTGAGGAAGACGTCGGCGGGCGATTTGGCGCCCTCCTCGACGATCTGCTGCCCCATCGAGGAGTCCTTGCCGGGGCGGACCTGGGTTTTGACCCCGGTCGCCTCGGTGAAGGCCTCAGCCCACGCCTGGGTGACGTTCTCGTGCTGCGAGGAGTAGATCACCAGCGCGTCGGGGTCGGCCTTGAACTCGTCGTCACTGCCACCACAGGCGGTCAGGGTGAGTGCGGCGGCCGTGAGGCCCGCGATGAAGGTGCGTCGACGCAGGTTCGGTTGCACGGTCAGTGATCCTTCCGATCGGGTTGGGCGGGAAGCCGATTGCGCAGCCGGCGAACGGCTGGGTCGGCGAGCCACCAGATGAGGCAACCACCGGCCAGGCCGGTGAGCGTCTTGATGATCGCAGTGACGGTCCCGATCCCGGTGTCCGGGACGGCCTGGAACAGCTGGAACTGGAAGATGTAGATGTACAGCGATGCCGAGGCGAGCAGCACGATCGGCGCGATCATCCGTACTGGCACGCGCAGTTCCGGCACGAACGCAATCACCGTCACGCCGGCGACGACCATCAGGCTGCGGTGCGGGTCGGGGAACAACGTGGCGATGCCTGCCACCACGACCGCGATCGTGACCAGCTTGCGGACGACGTCGTCGGCGTGCGCGAGCGCCGCGCCGGTGGCGACGATCCAGAACACGGTGTACGGCAGTCCGTCGATGGGGCGATCGGTGACGGCCTGCGTGACGAACCGGGGCACCAGGGCGAGAGCGGCGATCAGCAAGTACAGACGCCAAGGGTCGCGATCCCGTGCCCTCGCGACCGCCGGGATCGCGACGAGTGCGGTGAGCACGAGCAGACTCAACACGAGGGCGTCGATGAACCACAATTCCACGCGGGAGTCGTTGGTACTGCCGAACAGCCAGTTGAGCATGAACACGTTCGGCCAGCCGTAGCGTTCGGTGAACACCATGCCGATGAACGCGGCACAGGCCGTCGGGACGCCGATGCCGATCACCGATCGCAGGGTCGCGCGCCACCGGCGTCCGGTGTCGGGCAGCGCCAGCCCGAAGCGGGCGGCGCTCCAGCCGGCGAGCGCGAGCAGGATGTGCGCTCCGCCGGCGAGGTCGACCACCTGGGTGTGCGAGGCACAGATCATCACCACGGCGATGGCGCGGACGACGACCGAGGTCTCGATGGTGCTTCGTCGTCGGGTGGTTGCCGTCGCGAGTTCGCGGACGGGTCGCCGGTGCCAGTCGCGCGGTAGATCCCCGACCAATGCGGTGAGACGCGCGGTCGCCGGGACGTGGGTCAGTGAGTCGCCCCCGTGTTCGACGAACGACTTGTCGGGGTCGACGGCGTCGAGCGCGAGCACGTCGCCGATCGTCGCGGCGACCATGGACACCGTCGCACCCGTACCGGCGCCGTCGACCGCCCGACGGGTCTGCGAGCACTCGTCGCGGGTGGCGGCGCGCACGAGTGCGTCCGCGCCGATTCGGTCGACCTTGCCGTTGTCGAGCAGTGGAATCGGCGTGACCGCGACGTCGATGACGGCGGGGCCGACCCCGCTCGCGACGGCTGCCGCTCGGCGGACCTTGGCGGCCTGGCGCAGTTCCCGCATTCGCGGTGCCACCGAGATGCGCAGGCCGCTGTCGTCTCCGCCGACGACGGCCTCGTACCCGGCGTCGCCGAGCAGGCGCTCGACCCGTCCGAGATCGACCCGCAGACCCATCAGCTTCACGAAACCACTGCGTCGGCCGACGATCCGGATGACGCCGTCGTCGATGCGTGCGAGATCGCCGGTGCGCAGTTCGTGCTGCATGCGCCCGAGTGCGAGATCGTCCGCATGTTCGGCGTAGCCGAGCATCACACTGTCTCCGGTGACGACGAGTTCGCCGACGCCGTCCGAATTAGCCTCCGGCACAGTGTGATCCAGGCGCACCTGGGTGCCTCGGATGGCGACTCCGACGGTGTCGGGGTGCGTCGATGCGGCCCCGGCGGGTGCGATGGCGATCCGGGCTGTGGCCTCGGTCTGGCCGTACATCACGCGCAGATCGATGCCCTGGCGGGATCCTGAGCCGGCGAGCCGGGTCACCGACTCGGGCGCCAATCGTCCGCCGGCCTGGGTGAGCATCCGCAGGTCGGGGAAGGCTGCGTCGAGCACGTCGTGCTCGAGCATCCACTGGGCCGAGTGCGGCACCAGCGGGACGTTGCTGACGCGCTCGCGGCGAACGAGGTCCCAGAACTCGTCGTCGATCGACGATCCGTCGTGCAGCACGATGGACGCGCCCGCCATCAGGTGTGAGTGCAGCACCGACAGCCCGTAGCAATAAAACAGCGGCAGGGCGGTGATGCCCCGATCCTGCGGCGTGAGACCGAGCGCTTCGGCGATACCGGCAGCGTTCGCGCGCAGGTTGTCGTGCGACAGACGCACCAGTTTCGGCGATCCGGTGCTGCCCGACGTGCTGGTCAGCACGGCGAGATCGTCGTGCAGCAGATGGGTGGGTCGCCCGTCGTAGGACACCCGCTCGAAGGCGTCGTCGCGGTGCCGAAAGTCGGGTGAGTAGGCCTGCAGCACCTCGTCGTTGGGAGCCGGTGAAAGAACCAGGGCGACGTGACCGGCTTCCAGCACGGCGAGATAGGACACGACCGCCTCGAGCGTGCGCTCGAACGGGATGTGGACCAGACAGCGGCCGTCGAGGCGGTCGGGCAACAGCGCCGCCCGCGTGTGCACAAGGTCGGTCAATTCCGCGCGGCTGATGTCGCGTCCGTTGACCGTGATCGCGCAGGCGTCGAGCTGCGTCCGCGTCGAGCTCGCGAACGCAGCAAGGCGCGGCGAGGCGAACGCCGGTTCCAGCAGCACGGCGTAAGGTTAGCCTGCACTAAGTGCAGACTCCGAATCGGCCGGGACGGTCGACTCTCAGCCCAGTGAACCGCGAATGAGCTCCATGCTCGTGGTGACATCGGTGAACCGGGTCGTCAGTGGCGCCAGGCCGATCCGAATGCCGTCGGGAGCACGGAAGTCGGGGATCACACCGTCGTCCCACAGCTGCCGATAGACCTCCCGGAAGTCGTTGCGGCACAACGTGATGTGCCCTCCTCGCCGCTTAGCATCGCGAGGCGACGCCAGTCGCACACCCAGCGGGGCGAGCCACGCATCGTGCACCTCTATCGCGAACTCGGTCAACGCGACGGACTTCTCCCGGATCGCCTCGACCTTCGCACGCTGCACCATCTGCACACCGGCTCGCACCGGCACCATGCCGACGATCGGCGGCGTGCCGCTCACCAGCGACCGGATACCACCGGCGGGCACGTAACCGGGCGCCATCTCGAACGGTTCGGCTCGTCCCATCCAGCCATGGATCGGCTGGCGCAGGTCGCCATGATGGCGCCGCGCGACGTAACCGAAGGCCGGTGCACCGGGGCCACCGTTGAGGTACTTGTAGGTGCAGCCAACCGCGAGGTCGACACCCCACTCGTCCAGTCGCATGGGAACGACCCCGACCGAGTGGCACAGATCCCACAGCACCAGGGCGCCGGCGTCGTGGACGATCTTCGTGATCGCCGGCATGTCGGCCAGCCATGCGGAGCGGTAGGCGACGTGACTGAGCACGACGAGCGCGGTGCGCTCCCCCACCACTGCGGCGATCTGATCGGGCGTGACGCCGGTGTCGGGGTCGGCATCGATCCACCGAAGGGTGAAGCCACGTTCGCGCGAAATCCCTTCCAGCACATAGCGATCGGTCGGGAAATTGTCGGTGTCGAGGACGATCTCGTCGCGTCCGTCCGGAGCCGCGTCGACGGCAGCTCGCGCAAGCTTGTAGAGCATGACGGTGGTCGAGTCGGCCACGACGGTCTGTCCGTCAGCGGCTCCGAGACAGGCATCGGCGATGAGGTCGCCGGTCTGCTCGGGCCACTGCATCCAGGGGTCGTCGCCGTCGGTCCAGCCGCGGATCAACTCGCTCCCCCAGGCATCGGTCACCAGTTCGGCCAGTGCCGACTGGGCGGCCTTCGTCGGGCGGCCCAGCGAGTTGCCGTCGAGGTAGGCGGCCAGGCGACCCTGCTTCGCCGGGACGAAATCGTCCAGGAAGGGCTGTAACGGGTCGTCGAGGTCGAGGTCCATCGCCCGGCGCACGAGTTCGTCGATCACGAACCGATCGTCCCTTCGGCGATGCGCCCACGCACGGCGTAGAGCTCGGGGAAGAAGGTCTGCTCGAGGGCGCGGCGCAGGAAGGGGACGCCTGCGCTGCCTCCGGTGCCGCGTCCCATGCCGATGATCCGTTCGACGGTCTTCAGGTGGCGGAATCGCCACAGCTGGAAGTTGTCCTCCAGGTCGACGAGTTCCTCGCAGGTTTCGTAGATGTCCCAGTACTCGTCGGGCTTGCGGTAGATGCTCGCGATCACGTCGACGAGTTCCTCCGAGGCCGGATAGGGCCGCGACCAGTCGCGGTCGAGCAGTTCGGGCGGCACCGGCAACCCGCGGCGAGCGAGTAGTTGCAGGAAGACGTCGTAGAGGCTGGGTTCGTGCAGTTCGCGCTCGAGTTCGGCGATGGCGTTCGTGCGCCCTTCGAAGACCTTGACCATGTCGGGGTTCTTGTTGCCGAGCATGAACTCGACGATGCGGTACTGCAGCGACTGGAAACCGCTCGAGGTCGCAAGAAACCTTCTGAACTGGGCGTATTCGCTCGGCGTGAGCGTCGCCAGGACGGTCCACTGCTGGCTCAGCGTCGCCTGGATGTGCTTGACCCTGGCCAGTCGTTTCAATGCCGGCGCCAACTGGTCGGCGGCGATCAGTTCGCGTGCCGAGCGCAGTTCGTGGATGACGAGTTTGAACCAGAGTTCGCTGGTCTGATGCTGAATGATGAACAGCAGCTCATCGTGCTGCGGCGGAACGGCGCGGGTGTGCTGGGCGTCCAGAAGGGTGTCGAGGTCGAGGTAATCGCCGTACGACATTCCGGATGAGTCGTGGGTCACATGGTGGGTCACGAGAGCGAGACTACGGGGGGCTGAGATGAGATTCACCACGAGGCAAGTGCTTCGCCTGGTGCTGGCTGCCGTGCTCACGACGGTGACCGGCCTCTTCGCACTCCCGAGGGCGGACGCTTGCGCGTGCGGCGGGATGTTCGTGCGCGAGGGATCGAGCCTGACCGTGCCGACCGAGAAGGCATTGGTGGTGCATTCGGGTGGCCGCACGGACGTGACGATGAGTCTGCTGGTGCGCTCCGAGGTCCGCGATGCCGGTCTGGTGGTGCCCACGCCGGCACCGGCGACGGTCTCACTCGCGGACAACGACACTTTCCTCGCCCTCGATCGAGCCACCAGCCCCATCCGCAAGGACCGTTGGCACCTCATCGGCAGTGACGGCGACACAGCGGTGTCCGGTGCAGCGACTCCAAACGGTGCCTCCGAAGCCAGCGGCGTCCAGGAGCTGTCCAGCATCGACCTCGGTCCGTTGCGTGCAACGACGCTCAAGGCCGGCGACCCGGCATCGCTGAGGCAATGGTTGAGCACGCGCGGCTACACGGTGCGTCCGGCTGTTCAGCACATCCTCGACCAGTACGTCGCGAAGGGTTGGGCGTTCGTGGCGATGCAGTTGACCTCGGCCGGCAGGAAACTCTACGGAGACATTCCGCCGGTGACGATGAGTTACGCCGACAAGCAGTTCGTCTACCCGATGCTGCTGTCGCAGGCAGCGACGATCGACCCGGTCGTGACGACGTATGTGCTGAGTGACCGCCGTGTGCAGCGCACCGACTCTTCCGCTCGCTCCACCTCGGTGGAGACGAGGTTCGCTGCTGACATGCGCAAGCGCCGTGGCACCGTGACGGCACCCATCCGGGATGCAGTGGCGAAGGCGCCCTACCTGACTGTGCTCGAACAGGGCTTCGATGCTCCGCACAAGCAGATCGTCAGCGACTTCACCTTCGGTCGCGCGGCGACGGACGCCGAGCACATCCCCGTCGCCTACAACGACAAGTACGTCTTCACGCCGGCGCAGTTCACGTTCGTGGTGTTCGCGCTCGTCGCGATGATGGTCGGCACCGTGGTGCTGGTCGACCGGCGGCGCCGGACGCGTTCCGCTGCTTGAGCAGCGCAGACGACTGCGCCCTCGTACCTCGGGCGCAGGGCTCAACCAGCGAAAGTGGGGACGATCCTTCGTCGCTCAGAAGCCGCGGGTGCGGTCGCGCAGGTCGGCGACGTGCGGCGAGATCGACGGGTCGATACCGGTGCCGATGGCAAGGTAGGTCGCGATGTAGTCGACCATCGCCAGGTGCCCGGCGAGGCGCGCGATCGGATGTCCTTGCGCCGCAACGAGTTCGACGATCTTGCATCCGGCCGCATCAGCTTCTGCCTTGACCGCGTCGGCGAGCGCGACCTGACGCAGTGAATCCGGGTTCTCGCTCGCGACGTCCCGAAGCATCAACAGGCCCAGCCGGGGTTGGGCCGGCCCGTCCAGGAACGGGTCGGCGAAGATGTCGGCCTCGCGGCCCGCCGAAGTGCCGTTCCCACCGCCGGCGGTGAACGGTCCGTCGAAGCACGCCACGACTTCGGACGCGGCATCGGGAAGTGAGCCGTACGACGCAGGCACGCGAGCCGTCCGGGCCAGCATGCCGGCCGCCCGAACCGCAGCCACGCCGGTCAACGCGCCGTCACCCAGGATCATCGGCACCGTCGGAGCAAGCGTCGCGGCGGCCAATTTCGCGGGATTCACGAACGACTCGGACGACGGACGGCACTCCTCCGCCTTCTGATCGAGCGCCGTCGACGCCTCGGTCAGCGCGTCAGTTGACGCATCGGCGATCCCGAGCTGATGGGCACCCAGCAGTACTGGGGTGAGCAACGACCAGAGCGCGGTCCGGCTGGAAGACCTCCCACGTCCGACTCCGACGTGAACTCCCCTGGCCTGACGGGTGACGTCTGCCAGCGGTGAATCCTCCGCACCCACGGTCAACAGTGACGCACCGCGCCGAGCAGCTTCGATGGCGAGCCCGAGCGGACCCGGAGCACGTCCGGACAACGACACCGCGATCACCATGTCGAGCGGTCCGACCCATCCGGGGAGAGGAACGTTGCTGCGGCTCGCGACAGGCACCGGCGAACCGGCTTCGGCCAGCACCCGCAGCACATCGCCGACGACCTTCGTGCCACCGACAGCGGCCACCAGCACCGAGCGCGGACGGGTGCCATCACCGATGCGCTCGATGCCGGCTTCCTGCGACAGAGTGATGCTCTCGCGCACCTGTGCGCCGGCCGAGGCGAGTGCCCGGAGTGTGTCGCGCGAATCACGCAACGCCAGTTCGTCCGGGTCGTCGACCCACGATTCCTGCAGCTCGGGCATGAACCCTCCTCGGTGCGCGGTGTCCTTCGGCCGGCCGGACGAAGACTCAGACGGTGAAGACTCGTGCCTCGTCGGCGAGCATCACCGGGATGCCGTTCTCGATCGGGTAACCGCGGCGCTGCCCCGGCTGCTCGCAGTCGCCGGCGCACTGCAGTTCCGCAGCGCCGTCGGGTGCGGTGCCGTCGATCAACTCACCGGTGCAGACAGGGCAGCGCAGGATCTCGCGCAGCCAGCCGTCGATCTGTGCAGTCATCAGCTTCTCCTCGGGCGTCAGGAACGGATCGCTGCCAGCGCAGCGTCACGCACTCGTGTCATTGTTTCATCGTCGGCGGCCTCGACGTTCAGGCGAAGCAACGGTTCGGTGTTGCTCGAGCGGACATTCAGCCACCACATCGGCGCGCCTTCATGGGTGATGGTGAGTCCGTCGAGCTCGTCCTCGGTGACCTCACCCTGCTCGGCACCCCACTCGCGGACGCGAGCGGTCGCAGCGGCCTGGTCGGTCACCTTGGAGTTGATCTCCCCCGACGCCGGGTACTTGGCGAACTGCGCGATCAGCTGAGACAACGGCTCGTCCTGCTCACCGAGCGCGGCCAGCACGTGCATGGCGGCCAGCATGCCGGTGTCGGCGAACCAGAAGTCACGGAAGTAGTAGTGCGCCGAGTGCTCGCCACCGAACACTGCATCGTGCTCGGCCATCTGCGCCTTGATGAAGGAATGGCCGACGCGGGTGCGCACGGTGCGGGCACCGGTGGCCTCTACGATCTCCGGCACCGCGCGCGACGAGATCACGTTGTAGACGATCGCAACATCGGACGGATCCGACCCGTCCGCAACGGCTTTGGCGATCTCCCGTGTCGCCACCAGCGCCGTCACCGCGGACGGGCTGACCGGGTCTGCGTTCTCGTCGACGAAGAAACAACGGTCGGCGTCCCCGTCGAAGGCGAGGCCGATGTCGGCTTCGTGTTCGCGGACCGCTGCCTGCAGGTCACGCAGGTTTTCCGGCTCCAAGGGGTTGGCCTCGTGGTTGGGGAATGTGCCATCGAGTTCGAAGTACAACGGCACGATCTCCAGTGGCAGCTCACCATCACCGAGGACCGCCGGGACGGTGTGGCCGCCCATGCCGTTGCCGGTGTCGATGACCACCTTCAGCGGCCGGCCGTCCCGCAAGTCCACCAGGTGGCGCAGGAACTGTGCGTAGTCGTCCAGCAGGTCGCGTTCGGTGATCGTGCCGGTGCGCGCGGCACCCGACAGCTGGTGCAGATCACCCCGGTCCAGCGTCCACTGCGCCAGGTCGCGGATCTCGGCGAGGCCGCTGTCCTGTCCGACCGGACGGGCACCTGCACGGCACAGTTTGATGCCGTTGTACTCGGCCGGGTTGTGGCTCGCAGTGAACATCGCGCCCGGCACGTCGAGAGCGCCGGAGGCGTAGTACAGACCGTCGGTCGAACACAGTCCGATGAGCGTCACGTCGACACCGTGCGCAACCACACCTTCGGCGAACGCGCGCGCCAGACCCGGTGAACTCGGACGCATGTCGTGTCCGATCACGACCGCGGTCTCCTCGGCCGGCAACACGACAACTTGCGCGAACGCCGAGCCGAGCGCTCGCGCCACCGACTCGCTGAGCTGTTCGGGCACGAGGCCGCGGACGTCGTACGCCTTGATGAATTCGGACAGATCCACTCGACTCACCCGGCGAAGCCTAGTGGTCACTGAAGACGGGAGCGCGCGGCCAGTCGCTCGACGTGTCGCTGGTGGTACATCGGCGGCAGGCACCCGGCTCGCACCACGAGTTCGGAGGCGTCATCGTCGCCCATCGCGGCGGCGAAGGCGGTCTTCATGTCGACCTCGTGGTCGGGTCGACCGATCAGTTCGATGGGGTCACCCGGACGAACGGTGCCCGGCTCGACCACACGCAGGTAGACCCCGCAGCGTCCGTGCGTGGTGAATCGCTTCACCCAACCGCGCACTCCGAGGTGGTCGGCGAAGGTACGGCACGGGCTGCGCGGAATCGACACCTCCAACAGTGCGGAGCCGATCCGCAGTTGCTGGTTGATCAGCAACCGCTCCAGGTCGATACCGGTCGTGGTGAGGTTCTCCCCGAACCATCCATCCGGGAACTCCTCGCCCAGTTCACGGCCCCAGTGGTCAAGTTCCTCACGCGCGTAGGCATACACGGCCTTCTGCGCTCCACCGTGATGCTTGCGATTGCCGACGAGATCGCCCACGACACCGGAGCCGTCCCCGTAGTCAGGGCCGGGCGCGAACACCTCGATCGATTCGTGTGGCAGCTTCACGATCCCCGTGGACCGTCGACCCTTACGGGCAGGCGGGGGCGAGGCGACGTTCGTCGACAGGATGCGCGCGGAAGTCACCGCTCCACGCTAGCGGCGAGCAGGTCAGCGGGAGCGGACCACCCGCAGTCGCGGTGCCTCGTCGGGCTGCTGCACCTCGACGGGTGCGGGCTGCGGGGTGCCCGCGGCACGCACGGCATCGGCGAGCGCGAGCAGGTCGTCCTGGCTGGGCGCGGGTTCGCTGTAGTCGATCGGCAGGCGCACGACGTCCCAGCCACGGGGCGCAGTCAGGCGGGACGCGTGGTTCGCGCACAGGTCGTACGCGTGCGGCTCCGCGTAGGTTGCGAGCGGTCCGAGAACCACCGTCTGGTCGCGGTGCACATACGTGAGGGTGGCCACGGCGCCCTGGCCGCAACCGGCCCGGCAGCACTGTCGCTTCAGCATCGCGGCGCACCCGTCTTCATCACGGCGACGACTCTAGGCCCGTCGACGGACATGCTGTGTGTGCCGCGCCGAACGCCGACGTCCTGATGTCGCGGTGCGCAGCAATTAGGCTGCGACACATGACTTCCAACCGCCGCGCGGGCCGCCGCGGACGTGGCATGCGCGGCCCGGTCGCCTGGCCCCGTGTGCCGGCGATGCGATCGCGCAGCCGACGCTTCGACGAGGTCGTGCTCGACGCCTTCGAACAGGTGTGCACCAAGGCGGAGATCAAGAAGTCGCCGATCGAGCTGGCGGTCGAGGACGTCCCGCCCAGCGATCCCGCCCCGTGGGAGGATCAGATCGCCCTGGCCCGTGCGTTTCCCGCCGAAGGCTCGCTGCCGGCCCGCGTCGTCGTGTACCGACGGCCGATCGAGACGAGGTCCTCCTGCGAGGCCGATCTCGTCGAACTGGTCGATCTGGTCATCTGCGAACAGATCGCCGGCCTGCTCGGCCTCGACCCGGACGAACTGAAGGACCGCTGATGTCGGACGCCGCAGCACCACCCATGATTCTTCCCGGACTGCCCACCGTCGGCCGACGCCCCGTTCTGGTGACCGGTGGCACCGGCACCCTCGGACGCACAGTCGTCGCCGAGTTGGTCCACTCCCAGGTGCCGGCTCGCGTCCTCACCCGCGGTTCGTCGGATGGTGGAGCCGAGGCCGGCGTCAGCTACGTGACCGGCGATCTTTGCGACGGCTCGGGTTTGTCCGAGGCGCTCGACGGAGTGCAGGCAGTCATCCACTGCGCAACCGACGGACGTCACGCACAGGACGTCGACGTCGACGGCACCCGACGGCTTGCCCTGGCCGCGCTCGACGCCGAACCGGCACCTCGGCTGGTGCACGTGTCGATCGTCGGCTGTTGGGACAACCCGCTGCCCTACTACCGCGCGAAGGCGCAGGCGGAGACGGTGGTCGTCGAGTCCGGGATGCCGCACACGATCGTCCGAGCGACGCAGTTCCACGCCCTGGCGGCGCAGTATTTCGGACCGTACGCGGCCGGAATAGCTCTGGCGCCCAAGGGACTTCGCCTGGCCCCGGTCGATCCCGAGTGGGTCGCCAAGACGCTCGTCGACGTGGCGCTCGCCGAGGACCATGCCACCGGCCCGATCGAACTGGCCGGCCCGGAGGTGCTCAGTGCCCGCGAGATCGCCGTCCTCACCGCGCACGTGCGTGGGGTGAAGCTACGTCGCAGCCTCGCCGTGCCTCGGGTCGGTGGTGTGCTGAAGGCGTTCGCGAACGGTTCGAACCTTCCCGGGCCGGACGCCCGGCGCGGCGGTTGCACCTACGCCGCCTGGTTGACCACGCACTAGTAGAACCGCACACGGGCCGAATCGCACCGCGGCTCAGTCGCGTTCGGCGGTCGACTCCCGGACGGTGGCCTCGACCGCCACCGGTTCGAGCGGACTGACCTCGAGCACGGGCCGGTCCTCGATCTGTCCGGAGACCACCACCGATCCGCGCACCGACCCGGCGAGGACACGCACCCACACAGAGTCGCGTCCACGCACGTCGAGCCGCAGTGGGCGGTCCTTCTCCAGGTGCACCCGCCGGGGAGCGCCGTCGTCGGTGACGACGTCGACCGTCGCCGGACGGTCTGCGGAGAACAACCCGAGCGTCGCGCCGGCACCCTCCGGCAGTTTCGGCAGCGGCGACCCGATCAACGCGCCACTGCTTCGAACGGGAGTCGCCCACCCGATGTCGGAGGTGCCGGAGGTGTTCGCCATCGCCAGTACCGCTGCGGCCACCGGCTGCTCGGAGGTCACACGAACGGCATAGCTGCCCTTCGGGACATCCGTGAGGGGCACCGCCACGGTCGACTTGGCATCGACATCGGTGACTTCGTCTGCGACGACCAGGCCGGCGCTGTCGATGGCCCGTACCCGCACCGAGGTGCCGAGGGCTCCCGGCACCGCCACCCGCACGGTCGGCGTACCCGCGACAACCGGGACCTGCGGGAGAACCAGATCCGTTCCGGCGGCTGCGGGCGCGGAACCGGCTTGTCCCGAGCGTGTCTCACCGGTCATCCAGGCGTCGACGCCGGACACGGCGACGGCGCCACCGCGCGCGACCACATGGACGAAGGCGTCGCTGAGATCGTCGCCGAAGTCACCCACGCCGACGACCGCCCGGTCGCCGGGCGCAACGACCAAGGCCTTGGCACCCTGGTCGGCGTCGACTCCACCCCGGCCGAGGACTTCGGCGTCGACCGTCACCGGCGCAGACGAAGGGTTGCTGATCACGACACGTCCGACACGTCCGGATTGGTTGCCGCCCAGAGGAAACCAGGTGTCCTGGGTCAGGACGCCACAGGGTGCCATCGCAAAGCCGCCGACGCTCTGCTGCTCGTCGTCCCAGGACTGAAGGGCAGCAAGACCGGTCGCGGCGCTGCCCGAACCATCGAGGTGGACGCCGCCGGCACCGCTGACACGGTCGCGCGCAACCTGAACCGGCGCCGTGCGGGTGGGCGGCGCTGCGCCGGCACCGAAGGGCAGGCGGGCAGCGCGGACCGCGCCCTCACCGTGGGGCTTCAACACGCTTGCCGGAGCGCCGCCAATGGCGAGGTCCACGGTCTGCTTCGCGTCCTCGTAACCGGGCGTGCCCGGGCGATCGGGGCCGGGGCACACCAGCGTGGTGTTGAGAGCGGCACTGGCGTTCTGAGCGGCACGGTTGTCGCTCCCGCGTGACCAGTCGGCATCGACGTCGACCTCGGCCGACCCGAACACCACTCCCCCGGCGGCGGCCGCGACAACGACGGCCCGAACGACGGACAGACCCCTCACCACGCCCTCCTGCGGGACGCGCGGTTGCCGAACGGCAGGGCGATGAACACGACCAGCAGCCACAAGCCCGCCTGCGCCCACCTGGTGCGCTCGAACGCCGGACGGGGCGCAATCTCCAGCTGACCCGCAGCGGTCGGCAGTTCGTACTGGACGGTCGGCCCGACCACCTCGGCACGCAGCGGCTTCCCGTCATACGTGACCTCGGCCCGGCTCGACCAACCACCCGGCTCGGCGACCACGATCGTTCGCGCGACCCTGGCCGCCGGAAGGCGCAACGAAGTGGCGGCGTGCCAATCGTCGGTGCGCAGTTCTTGAGTCGGGGTGCCTGCGGTCAGCAGGACGAGTCGACTGCTGGCCACCGAACGATCGCCTGCGGGGGTGGTCATCGGAGCAACCCGCCAGACCTGGGCGTCGCGCACGCTGTGCATCCGTAGCAGTGAACCGCCGCTCTGCAGCGAGGAGGAGACATCGGAGCCGGCTGCACCTGGACCGGTCAACACCACGTAACCCACAGCGAGCCGGTGCAGACCGGCGGCAGCTGCTTCGCCCTGCCCGCGCACCAGGGCATCGACCGCCCGTCCCGCATCAGCCGCGCCGCTCGGAGCGGGGAGCGTCAGGTCGGCCACCGGACGTCCGACCTCTCGGCCCTGCAGGCGGTAGGCCACGGTGCCGTCGCGGCCGACGGTGAGGACGAGGGACCGTATCGAGCGGGGTCCGGTGAATTGTTTCTGGACAAGTTCGGGCAGCGGCCGATCCACCGGCCGCAGAGCTGTCACCTGTCCGGCCCAAGCCGCGAAACCGACGACGACAGCAGCGAGCACGCCGGCGAGTACGCCCATCGCCGGGTGCAGCACCGCCCGCGCGGGCTTGCTCCGGGGGTACGGCGGCGCCAGTCCGGCGAGGGCGATCCCCGCACAACACAGAGCGAAGACCTGCAGCGGCACTCCGGCCCAGGCAGTTCGTGGTCCGTCCGGCGTGGACATCACCACCAGCGACGGGGACAGCAGGGCACCCGTGAGCGCGGTCAGCGCGAGGGCGGACGCGGCGAGCATGAAGCGGTGACGCCCGGGACTGCACAGGCCGAGCACGGCCAGGACGAGCAGAGGCAGGCCCAGCAGCACCGGATAGGAGCCCGGACCACCGGGGTGCAACAGCGCGAGCTGCCATGGTTCCGCCTGCGTCGGCGCGCCGGTGATCAGGTTGCCCGGTCCGGCGAAGATCTGGCGCGGGTCGGAGAGCAGGTCGCGGGTGTAGGCACCCAACAGCGCCCACGGCACTGTCGCCAGGATCAGCCCGCGTAGGCGCGCCCATCGGGCTCCGAACAGGGCGACCAGCAGCGCAGCAATCGTGCTGAACGCCAAGAGGATCGGACTGAACGCCCCCATGATCCCGGCGACGGCGACGGTCGCGAAGGTCATCGTGGCCGAACCTCTGGGGCGGGCGATGGCCACCACGCCGGCGAACACCAGCGGCGCGAGCACGTGACCGATGGCGGGACCCAGGCGTCCTTGCGCAGACGCGGTGGTGGCGAGCGCGGAACTGGCCCACAGCGCGGCGACCACGGCGCGGGGCCAGCCGTGAGGCGTCAGCACGCGTCCGGCGCGATAGGCGGTGAGTGCCGACAACGGCATGGTCAGCGCCAGCAGCCAGACGACCGCCGTGTGACCGCTGGTTGCCGACGCCAGACCCGGAACGTGTTCGACCAGCCAGGCGAGCGGCCACAGCACAGGAAGGTATTCGGCGTGCTGATTCGGCCCGCCGAGGCCGGCGCCCGTCCAGCCGTCGCGATACAGCCGCCAGATGCCGCCGGAGTCGGTGCCGAACGCGCGCAGTTCGCCGCCGCTGATCGCGCCGGAGCGCCCTTGGAAGGAGTGGCTGCCGAGTAATCCACGCCACTGCACACCGGCGGCGATCAGCGCGGCGAGGACGGTCCACAGGCCGGGGCTGCGCCACATCTGCGCGAGTGGACGCCGCGGCACGGCGAGGGCTTGTGCGTGCTCGTCGACCGGCCCCGTTTCGCCGGCTCCCTCGTCGACCAGAGCGTGCTCGGGTGGGACGTCGTCGAGCGTGACGGCGGCGCGCAGCGAGTCACGGGCGCTCATCCAGGCGGCGCCCGCACCCACGAACAACGGACGCAGGTAACGCCGACGGGCGGTGGCCCGTCCGAAGAACCGAGCCCGGGCGCCGACGATGCGACCGAGGCCGAACGGCGCTGTGGCCTGGGCGAATTCCGCCAAGGCGCGGCGCGGGTGCTTCACCAGCAGCATCCCGACGCCGAGCACGAGACCGGACAGCAGGATCCACAGACTCATCAACGGCCAGCCCAACAGCGAGGCGCGAGCGAGCGCGACCTGCCGGTGACGGCGCAGCGTCCGCGGGCTCTGCGGGGCGGGAAGGTCGGGGTCAGGACGCTGTTTGCCCGTTCCGTCGCTGGGAGTGGGAGCGACGTCCTGGTGCACGATCGCGTCGGTGACCACGACCACCTGGTGGCCGGTCAGGTGAGCCCGCCAGCACAGGTCCAGTCCGTCGCCGTCGCCGTCGAAGGCCGGGTCGAACCCGCCGAGGGTCGCATAGACGTCCCGACGGATCATCAGGCCGCTGCTGCTGACCGCCAGGACGTCGGTGCGCAGATCGTGCTGCCCCTGGTCGAATTCGCCCTGCATCTGCTCACCGATGTGGCGGCCGGTACGCGTGACGTCGAGTCCGACGTCGACCAGTCGGCGGGGTCGGTCGAGCTCGCGCACCTTGCAACCGGCGATGCCGATGCGGGTGGTGCGTCCGACGGCCTCGGTGAGCGCGGCGAGCGCGTTCGCGTCCGGCTGGTTGTCCTCGTGCAACAACCAGAGCCATTCATGCCGGTCCCGTGGACGGATGGGACGCTTGTCGGCCCTCGTGCGGCTGCGCTTGGTGACGACCGCGTCCTCGCCGGGATCGGGCAGTGCCTCGACGGCGATGTCGACGGTGTCGGCGAAGCTCGAGCCGGGCGGGACGGTGACGACAGAGACATCCGGGAAGCCGGCACGGATCTGCGGGTGTTCGTCGGGGATCCGGTGGGTGGACCGTTCCGGGGTGGTGTCGATGATCACCAGCCGGTCGGGCCTGCGACGTTGGTCGAGCAGCGCCCGGAGGGTGGCATGTAATCGCTCGCCGCCCTCACGGACGACGAGCATGGTCGTGACGTTCAGCCTCGGGCCGTCGTCATCGGTGACCAGCAGCGACCCGTCTGCGTCGGAGGTGAGCATCTGGGTCACCACGGGCGCAGGCGGCTAGACCGCCCGCTTCTTGAGCTTGCGGCGCTCGCGCTCGGACAAGCCGCCCCAAATCCCGAAGCGTTCGTCGTTGGCGAGGGCGTACTCCAGGCACTCGGCCTTGACCTCACACCCGATGCAGACCTTCTTGGCCTCACGAGTGGAGCCGCCCTTCTCCGGGAAGAACGCCTCGGGGTCGGTCTGCGCGCACAGCGCGTTCTCCTGCCAGGCGAGCGCTCCGTCGTCATCGACATCGAGCGGCTGCACGGCGAACAATGAGAATTCCTGCACTGCTCCTCCTGATGTCGACGAAATCACAACGCTGTTATTACACGCGTGTCGTTACGCATAAGTCAAGTGCGAAGGAGTAAGTGAGAAAGCCGGCAGCGGCCCGCTCCTCATGCTACGAAACAGGACTGACACACTGCCCGGCATGCGGATCACTGCCTTGGCCGGAGGTGTCGGCGGCGCCCGATTCCTGCGCGGACTGCGTAGCCATCTCGACCGACTGGACGACGGGCCGCACGAGATCACGATCGTTGCGAACACCGGCGACGACATCACGCTCTTCGGACTGCGGGTGAGCCCGGACGTCGACACCCTGCTCTACACCCTCGGCGGCGACATCCACGAGGGGCAGGGCTGGGGACGTGCGAACGAAAGCTTCACGTTGCAGGGTGAACTGGCCGCATACGGTGTCGAGCCGCAATGGTTCGGACTCGGCGACAAGGACCTCGGCACCCACGTCGCCCGCAGCATGTGGCTCGCCCAGGGATCCACCCCGTCCGAGGTGACTGCTCGTCTGGCCACGCGGTGGGGTCTTCCCGACCAGCACGTGCGCCTGCTGCCGATGACGGACGCGTTCGTCGAGACACACGTCGTGCTCGATGACGGCGATGAGCAACGGGCCGTGCACTTCCAGGAGTGGTGGATCCGACTGCGGGCCGCGGTGCCCGCGCAGCGCTTCGTCGTGGCGGGCCTCGATCGTGCCGCGGCAGCTCCGGGGGTCCTGGAGGCCATCCGGACCGCTGATCTGGTCATTCTTCCTCCGAGCAACCCTGTCGTGTCCATCGGCATCATCCTGCTGGTGCCCGGCGTCCGAGATGCGTTGCGCGGCACAGCTGCTCCCGTCGTCGGCGTCTCCCCGATCGTCGGTGGCGGACCGGTGCGGGGTCACGCGGACGCCTGCCTGGCGACGCTCGGGGTCGAGGTCTCCCCCAGTGGTGTGGCCGGGCTGTACCGCGACTTCCTCGACGGCTGGCTGATCGACAGCGGCGACGCCGAGTCGTTCGGTGGACCGGCAGGCCTGACGACCGAGGCTGTCCCGCTGTTGATGAAAGACCTCCCCACCGCCGAGGCGATGGCGGCAGCGGCGGTCGACCTCGGACTGCGTCTGCGGGACCGCCCGTGATCACGATCCTGCCGCTGGCAGGGGTGCCCGAGGTCCGCGCCGGCGACGATCTCGCCACACTCGTCCACGAAGCGGTGGCCCAGTCGCGAGCCACGCGTATCGAACCCGGCGATGTCGTGGTCGTCACCAGCAAGGTGGTCTCCAAGGCTCTCGGCCTCCTCGGCTCGAACGACGTCGAGCGTGCCGACCTCGTGCTGCAGGAGTCGCAGCGGGTCGTGGCCGAGCGCACGACCTCCACCGGGTTCACCCGGGTCGTCGAGGCCAAGGCCGGGCCGGTGATGGCCGGTGCCGGGATCGACTCCTCGAACGCCGATGACGACGTACGGCTGTTGTTGCCGCATGAGCCCGACGCTGAAGCTGCGTCCTTGCACGGACGCCTGGCCGACGTCGCGGGGCACGCCGACTTCGCCGTCGTGCTCAGCGACACCTCCGGCCGGGCGTGGCGCAGCGGACTCACCGATTTCGCACTCGGCACGCACGGCCTGACCCCGCTCGAGGACCTGCGCGGTCTCGCCGACACCCACGGGCACGATCTCGCGGTGACCGTGCGCAACATCGCCGACGAGGTCGCAGCGGCGGCTGATCTCGTCAAGGGCAAGCTCGACCGGGTGCCGGTCGCGGTCGTCCGCGGCCTCGACCGGCGCTTTCTGCATTCCGACGCCGACGGGTCTCGGACGCTGGTGCGCTCGGGCCCGACCGACTGGTTCGCGCTCGGCCGCGCCGAAGCCGTCCGTGACGCCCTCGGCGTGCCTGCGGGTTCGGCGATGTCGGTCGAGGTCGGCATCGAGTCGGTGCATCCCGAGACCGTGACGGACCGGGTGCGTCGAGCCTGGTCGGCCGCCGTCCTGCCCGACCCCGCCGGGGAGGACGCCGCCCTCGACGGCGCCGACGAGGAATGGTCGGTCACCTGCGCCGATCCGTATGTGCTCGGACGCATCGCAGCCCGCTTCGAGGTGGCCTTGGCCGGCGAGCGCCTCGTCGCCGAGCTCACACCGAACCCGGGGAGCGTCCGCGTCGGGATCGCCCAGCCGCGCCATTAGGCTCGGGTGTCATGCCTGACATCGTCGCGCCCGGCCCCCACGCCATCATCCCCGGACAGGACTTCGTCCCCGTAGTACTCGGCGGCGACCGCCTGGGTTACAGCCTGGCGCGCTCGTTCCACATGGCGTACGGGTACCGCACCCTGATCGTCTCCCGCATGGTCGCCGGACCGATCGCACACAGCACTCTGGTCGAGCACCGCCCGATCGCCTCGCTCGAGGATCCCGAGCTTCTGGTGCGCACGCTGCGCGACCTCGCGCCGAAGGTGGGGTCGGACAAGCGCCTGCTGCTGGCGACCACCGACCACGTCGTCAGCGTCCTGGCCCGGGTCAAGCACCAGCTCGAGGATCTTTACGTGATTCCGTACAGCGAGCCCGAGCTGATCGACCGGCTGACGCGCAAGGAGAACTTCGCCGACCTGTGCCGGGAACTGGACATTCCGCACCCGCAGACCGTCGTGTACGACGTCAGTGACCACGGATCCGACTCTGCTGCACAGCAACTGGAAGGGCTGACCTTCCCGGTCATCGCGAAGCCGTCGAACGCCGAGGCGTACGCCGGCGTCGATTTCACCGGTAAGCAGAAGGTGCACTCCGCATCCTCGCGGCAGGAACTGGACGACCTGCTGACCCGGCTGCAAGGCTCCGGCTACACCGACAAGTTCATCCTGCAGGACGTCATCCCCGGCGACGACCAGAACATGCGGGTCCTCACCTGCTACGTCAGCAAACAGGGCGAGGTGAAGTTCGCCTGCTTCGGTCGGGTTCTGCTGGAGGAGCACGCCCCCGACACCCGTGGTTTCCCGGCGGCGATCATGACCGGGGTCGACCACGAAGCGGTGGCCGCGGCAACCCGCCTGCTGGAACACGTCGGCTGGCGCGGCTGGGCGAACTTCGACATGAAGTACGACCCGCGCACCGGCGAGACCGTGTTCTTCGAACTGAACCCCCGCCTGGGCGGCACCAGCTTCTACATCACCGCAGCCGGTCACAACGTCGTCGAGTGGTACGTGAACGAGTGGGTGAAGGGCCGGTCGCTCGAAGGGCGACCCGTGGTCGAAACGATGGACGAGCACGTGTTCAGCGCGGTGCCGATCCGTCTGCTCAAGCGCTACGTGACCGATCCTGCGACCAAGCAGAAACTGAACGGCTTGATCAAGGCGGGCGAGGTCACAAACCCCTGGTTCTACGGTGCCGAGAAGCACCCGAAGCGCTGGCAGTGGATCGCGATGAACCAGGTCAACTACGTGCGCAAGTACCGGCGGTACTACCCGGAGCCGAAGGCGCTGGTGTGACCACCTTGCTACCGGTCCGCGAGGACGACGCCTACCCCGGTCCGGTGGTCGGCGTGATCGGCGGCAACGGCCCGGCAGCAACTGCGCTGTTCCAGGATGTTCTCGTCAAGCTCACCCCGGCGTCGCGGGATCAGGACCATCTGGACCTGGTGGTTCTGGTGCACTCGACGCAGCCGGACCGGACCGCGCGCATTCTGTCCGCCGACGCGCCGGACCCCGGACCGGTCCTGGCGCGGGACGCGGCGCGCCTGGACGCTCTCGGCACCGATTTCATCGTGCTGCCCTGCAACACCGCCTACCACTTCCTGCCTCAGATCCAGGCGGCCACGTCGCAGGAGGTGCTCTCCATCGTGGACGCGACCGCACGAGCGGCTCTGACCGCAGCAGCACGATCGGCCGGTGCCGATGGCTCGCGGGTGGGCCTGTTGGTGACCGACGGCACGCGGACCGCCGGCGTCTACGAGAAGGTGCTCGATTCTCTGGGCGCACGCAGTGTGTACCCCGACGAGAACGACCAGTCGCTGACGATGTCGGTGATCTACGACGGCGTCAAGGCAGGCGGCCCGGTCGACGTCGCCGGCCTCGAGGGCGTCATCGAGCGCCTTCGCGAACGCAGCGACGTGGTGGTGCTCGGGTGTACCGAACTGTCGGTGATCCACGCGACCCAGGGCTGGTCGAGCCGGGGCGAGCTGGTGGACTCGATCGAATCGCTCGCACGGGCCACGATCCGCCGCGCCGGACGCGAACCGCGCTGACGTCGCAGGCTGACGTCGGAGCGGGTTGGTCACATGCGACTCGGAAGGTGGGTGGGCAGGCTCAACCGCGGGCCGCGGCGCGGGCGATTCAACCCCGCGGCATTGACCAGGTACTGAACCCGATACCGGTGTCCCGCATACGGTTTCAACAGCTCCGCGAGCTGGAGATCATCGACCGGACGTCCGGTGAGCGCGTACCCAATGTCCTTGGCAACGTGGTAGTCGCCGAAGCTGACGGCGTCGGCGTCGCCCAACGCGCGTTGCGCCACCTCGGCCGTCGTCCAGACCCCGATGCCCGGCACCGAACGCAAACGCTTCCACGCCTCTTCCCGCGGCAGATCGGCACATTTCTCGAGGGCGTGCGCGACCCGCATCGCCCGCATGATCGTGTCGGCCCGCTGCGCGTCGACCCCCGCACGCAGCCACTCCCAGGAGGGGATCTTCGCCCACCCGTCCGCCGACGGTGGTGTCCGCAGCCCGAGATCGGCTGCGGGCCCCGGAGCGGGCGACCCGAATCGGCGCACCAACATCCGGTACCCACCGAAGGCCTGCTTCCCGGTGACCCGCTGCTCGATGATCGCCGGCACCAGTGCATCGATGACCAGGCCCGTCCTTCCGAGACGCCAGTCACGTTGCTGCGCAAAGGCTTCGGCAATCACGTCATGGTGAGGAACGAACTCGTGCGCCGGGTCGTCGGCCCCCAACAGGCTCGGCAACCGAGCGAGCATCCACGATGATCCGGGCCCGTGGGCGCGCGCGACCACCCGGTCGCCGACCCCCGTCCGGTCTACCCGAAGGAGCATCGAGACCGGGCCCTCGGGGGTGACGCACGCGCGCCAGATCCCTTCACCGGTCTGCAGCCAGGTCGGGTCACCCGCCCCACGGCGCAGCGAGCCGATGATCGCCCGAAGCGGCACCGGACGACCGGGTGCGAAATCGGTGTCGAGACGCTCGTCCCGGCGGCCGGTCACGAGGAACTGTGCGGCACCGACACGCGGAACGTCAGCAACGCCAGCCCGAACGATCCCGTTTCCTGGCGGGACGCCTCGCGAGCGCGCAGGCCGTCGTCGATGTCGAGTTGGCCGACGAGCTTCAGGCCGCGGTCAGCGCTGCGAGCGATCAACGACCGGATGTCGGCCACGCTGACGCCGTGCTCGTGCGCCGGCCCGAGCTTCATCGTGATGCAGATGAGGCCGCCCCGACGGACCGCCCAGGACGCCCGGGTGAGGTGTTCGTCGACCGTCTCCGCCGATGCCGAGTGCGGGTGGAGCCGGACGACCATGTCGACGCTGCGTTCGGCGACCTGTTCACCCACGACGTCGGCGCGCATGACGTCGAACGCGAGCGGTGCGAAGCCGGCGCTGGTCGCCCAACGGCTGAAGGTCGAGCGCTCCCCCACCGAATCGAGCACCACTGCGCGACGCGAGCCGTCGTCCACCACCCGCAGCAGCGCGGCGAGCGCACCGAGCGAGGCCCAGGCGGAGGTGTCGTCGATGGTGCGCGGCAGACCGAGCCGGCGGGCCCGGCGCCGGGCGTCGCGCGCCACGCGTCCGTCGGTGAGCAGATCGGTCATCCGGATGTGCTGCAGGTCGAGAGCCCGCACGGGTGGTGCTCCCTCGCCCTGCGGAAGACGCGCTGCAGTGTCGCGCGCAGCTTGCCGAGCCCGGTCGACCACACGCTGCACCGCAGGCGAGGACGACAGGTTGTTGCCGAAGCGTGCGACCGAGTCGGCCGTCGATACCCTGCCCTTCACACCGACGACTGTAACCCGCCCCACCGACGGACCTCGGTGGCTTTCGGCAGGTAGGTGTCCAACAGCGCCCGCTGGTCGGCGCCGAGTTCTCCTTCGAGGTGCTCCAGTCCCGGCTCGACCAGACGCGCAGCCGGCAGGCGGTACAACGCCGCCAGGTTCAGTAGCGCGGTGCTCGTCCCACCGACCACACCTGCGGCGTGGACGATCGACGGGTCGGCCTCGGCGGTGAACGCTTCATCGAGCACCTCGTAGCCCGCGTAGATCGAACTGTCCTGCGCCGGGTGCGGTCGGACGGCGAGCCGCAATCCTTGGGCGCCGACGGCGTCCGCGATCTCGGCGACGTGGGCGAGGTGGGCGTCCCGCCTCAGGATGCCCAGGTCGACCCACGGTTGAGACAGGAAGACCACCCGGTCGCTGGGCTCACCGGGCACCGCGGCAGCCGGAACGAGACGTCGGAACTCGCTCGCGATCGCCTCGTCCAGCGCCCACTCGGATGCCTTGTCGTACATCGCGAAGCGCTCCCCGGTGAGCCCGCGATCGGCGGCGCGAATGGCCAGGGGCCGCACTGTGCGCCAGGGTTCGTGCGCGCCCTGCCGAGCGAGCGCGTCCCTGCGGGTCCGCCAGTCGCCGTAGGTGCCGATGCCCTCGTCGGTGACGACCACGTGGATGGGACGCAACGGGGCATCGCGGCGCAGTCGGATCCACGGCTTGATGCCGGGCGCGCCGACTGCGATGTAGGTCAGGTTGGCCGCCTCGTGGTGCCATCGGGCAGCGCCCTCGGGGAAGGTCAAACGCAGCCGGGGGTGGTCGGGCAGGAAGCGCCGCACGTCGTCCGGCGTCACGCTCGAGCGTGCGAGAAAACGGCCACCGCCGATGTGGGCGACGTCGAGTTCCCCTGTGGCAGACTCGAGTTCGCGCCGAATGTAGGCGGCGATGTGGACGAGGTGGGTCTTGCTGCGAACCCCGGTGATGACGTACTTCATCAGATGATCGGTGGCCGGCCGGCCTTTGTCAGGGCACGGACGGTGCGCCACGAGATGGGCAACCGCTCCCCGGCGTCGGTGCGCACGCCCTCGCCGAATCCGCGGAACCACACCTTGAGTGCTTCCCTGTCGTGCACCCGCGCGAGCGTCAGCGCGGTCCAGGTGGCGAGGTAGACGGGCACCAGAGGTGCGGGCAGGTTTCGCTTGGCCACCCAGACCCTGTTACGGGCGTTGGTGCGGTAGTAGACGGCATGCCGAGCCGCCTCGGTGTACGGGTGATTGACGGGAATCTCGGGGGCGTACCAGAGCCGCCACCCGGCGTCCATGAGTCGCCAGGCGAGATCGATACCCTCGTGGCCGAAGAAGAACCTGCCGGGCCAGCCACCGACCTGCACGAACGCGGAGCGCCGGATCATCACGACGCCTTCGGAGAAGGTCGCCACCTGGCCCCCTTGGAACTCACCCGGCTTCACTCGCAGACGCGGCACCCACCGCCGGGGCGCCTCACCGGTCTCGGGGTCGGTGAGTCCGGGCTGGCAGAGTGCGATGTCGTCCGCTTCCTGGATCTTGGCCGCCAGTCGAGCGAGCACGTCAGGCTCCGGGATCGTCGCGTCGTCGTCGAAGAAGAACAGGAACTCACCGATCGCCTCGGACGCGCCGATGTTGCGACCTTCCGGGATACCGGTGTTCTCCGCTTCGTACACCGAGCGGACACCCGTGGGCAGGCCTTCGGGTCGCCAGCCGTTTCCGACGACGACGATGTCGAGATCGACACCTTCCTGCATCTGGACGGTGCGGATGGCTTCGGTGAGTTCGACGGGACGGTTGCCCATCGACAACACGACCACACCGACGCTCGGTCGCTCCTGCATCTGCACTGAATCTCCTTCGGGCGGCACGACTGCCTAGGCTAGAGCCCATGCCACGACAGCCCACCCGCTGGGAGCAGACCGACCACCGCGGATACGGTCAGAAGTTCGCCGATCTGCATGCAGCCGGTGACGATATCGAGGGCGAGGCGCGTCTCGCTGACGTGATGGCGCCGCGCGGAGCCACGATCCTGGACGCCGGTTGCGGCATGGGACGTGTCGCTGCTGCGCTTCGTGCTCGTGGACACGACGCGTACGGCGTCGACCTCGACGAAGGACTCCTGCGACAGGCCGGTGACACCTACCCGCAGTTACCGACGATGCAGTCACGGATCGATGACCTGGACGCGAAGTCACTTGCCGCACAGTCGTTTCCGACGTCCTTCGATGTCATCGTGTGCGTCGGCAACGTGATGATCCTCGGCGAGCCGGACACCGAGGTGCTCATGCTCGAACGCATGGCCGCGCTGCTGTCGCCGTCCGGGCGCCTGCTCGTCGGGTTCCACACCGACGCCACGCCCCCGCACTCCCGCGAGTATTCGGTAGAGGAGTTCGCCCGGGACGCGTACGCCGCCGGCCTCGCCATCGAGGCCAGGTTCGGCACCTACGAGTTGCACCCGTACGACCCGCACGGTAACTACGCCGTGCACCTGCTGCGGCTGCGCGACGTCGCCACACCGCAGGTCGAGTGGGCGCACGCACGCTGATGCGGATGCGCAGAGGGACCATAGGCTGAACCGCATGACCGGCGAGCACACAGAGCGCGAGATCGAGTACTGCGGCGGCGAAATGGACGGCTGGTCCGATCCGGTGCCCGCCGACGATCTTCGGGTCCGGTACGTCTCGGAACTCCTCCCCGAGGGTCCCGGCTCTGCGCTCCTGGTAGGAGCGCGTGCCGCGAAACTGGCGAATCATCTTTTGCGGCAGGGATTCTCGGTGACTCTACTCGTGCGCGGCGAGTCGGATGCGCGCTCCGCCTCGGGTTCAGGAGCCGACGTCGTGTGCGGCTCCTTCGAGGCCTGGACACCGCCAGTCGGCTTCGACCTGGTCATCGCCCTGGACTCCGTGGACGACATCCTGCCGCCGCTGTCGGACGGCGTCGGCGCACTGGAATTCATCGATGTGTTACGCCGACTCGGGTCCTCATACGTCGCGTACCTCGACAACGGGGCGAGCCCCGCGGCTCTCGACCGACAGGCACGAGCACCGCAGGAGAACCATCAGTTCAGCGCCTTCGGGACCGGTTACGACCTGCGCTCGCCGGTCTTCGCGGAACTGCCTGAACAAGCATCGGCGGCGGTGTTCGACCGGGCTGTCGTCGGCTCGGTGGTGATCGACAGGGCACAGGCCCGGACGCTGCTGCGTTCGCTGTGCAGCGACGACCTGCGATTCGACGCGCTCCTGGCCACGCCGATGCTTGCCGCGAACGGCTGGTTGGTCGGCACTCTCGGCGGCGGGGACGCCGTCGCATACCGAGGACTGGGTGGAGTCGTGGCGACCGGACTCCCGGTCGCTGACGGGACGCCCGTCGAGTTCCGCGTCCGCCAGTTGCTGGTGCGCGATCTGCAACGAGTCAGCGCCGGACTGCGAGCGTATGCGCGATGGGCCGACGGTCGCCCGGCCCCGTTGTTGCGCAATGTGATTGCCGGGCGCAGCGGATTCGAGGTGATCGACCCCACAGTCGAGGACGCCGACCTGCCGACGGCGATGGTCGATCTGGCCGGCGTGCTCGTCGACCGTCCCGGCGTTCACCCGTTCGGTCCCGAGCGCACGCGCAACGAGATCGCCGTCGAATTGATGCGCTTGGCGGCGGACACGAGCGACCCCGAGGCCGAGATCCAGAGTGCCGCGTCGGCCTACGAGACCATGGCATTCGCTCGCCGTCTACCCGAAACCGACTACGCGACAACGAAGTTGATCGAGGAAGTGCGCCGCAAGGACGCCCAGTTGGCAGCGCTCAAGTCAGACCTGGCGAAGGACCGTCGTCACCTGCGAGCCCTCGAACATGCGCTGGCGACAGAGTCGGGTCCTCGCGCGAAGCGTGCTTACTTCTTGATGACCGCCCCGACCAAGCGACTCCGCGAAGCATTGCGCCGACGCCGGATCGGTTGAGCCCCAACACAACTCGCCGTGGTTTCGGCGCGTAGGACTACGTTCCTCAGTCCTGCGCTCAACCAGCGGTAACAACGCCCACCCCGAGCGCTCGACCGACTCCGCTGGTTGAGCCCTGCCGATGACGAAAGAATCCGCAGGAACCGAAACCACCGGCAGCAACCGCGAACTCGACCCGCCCGTGACCTCGCGGCTCACGTCGTCGACGCGACTCCGTAGCAAACCAGGATGTCGTCGAGTTGCTCCCATTGAAGGGACACCTTCTCGGCGATCTCGGCGGGGAGCTTCAGACCGGGCCAGTTGAGCCAGGACAGCACCGGCAACCCGAGCGCCTTCGCGGCGGCCTCGCAGCCGGTCCACAGCGGCCAGACGACGGCCGGGTCCATCGAGCGGGCACGACGGCCGAGCATCGCGGAGACCGGCTGGTCGGCGATCTCGGCGTCGATGGCGAACGCCAGACCGTCCTGCTGGGGCACCTGCCAGGCGACCCCGCGACCGTCGGCGAGGTAGGAGCGAGCCGTACCCGGGTAGGTCTCGCCGTTGACGTGCGCACCGAGTACCAGGTGTTCGGCGCCGGCGTACTGCGACAGCAGAGCTTGGCGTGCGGCGGAACCGGTGGCGGAGGTCATCGCGGCCTCAGATCGAGCCGCCACCGTCGACGACGATGACCTGACCGTTCATGTTCGTGTCGTCGAACAGCAGCGAGTGGACGATGGGTGAGATGTTCTCCGGCTCGACCAGACGCCCGGTCGGGGTGCGACGGGTGATCGTCGACAACTGTTCGGTGCCGAGCACCGACGACATCTCCGAGGCGAAGAACCCCGGAGCGACCGAGTTGACCAGGAACCGGCCGTGCATCTCGCGGGCGAGCGCGCGCGTCGCCGAATCGAGCCCCCCTTGGTTGCCGAGTAGGCGACGAGACCGGCGTATCCGCGCTGGGCGCAGATCGAGGTGACATTGATGATGCGTCCACGTCCCGACTTCGCCATCGCGTGACGCAGGAAGGCGCGGGTCAGGACGAGCGTGGCCGTGAGGTTGGTCGAGATGATCTGGTCGATCCGCTCCGGCGAGGTGTGCAGATGCATCGAATCCTGGCCGATCGCAGCGTTGTTCACGAGCGCGTCGATGGGGCCGAGCTTGGCGGAGGCGTCCTTGATGAACGTCTTGATCGCCTTCTCGTCGGTGATGTCGACCGGGCCGACGAACACGTGGTCGGGGTTGTCGGCGACGAGCTGCTCGAGCTCGGGAGTGACAGTGCGGGCGAAGGTCGCGACCTTGGCTCCGCCGGCAAGGGCGTCCTTGACCAGTTCGAGGCCGAGCCCGCGGGAACCGCCGGAGACCAGGACGCACGAGGCTGCGGGGATGGGGGTGTTCTCAGACATCGCTCTTCAGCGTCTCCTTCAAGGGGATCTCGTCACGTACGCGGATCCGCCGCGGCACGGAGTAGTCGGGCAGTCGTTCTGCGCACCAGGACTGCAGGTCGGCGTCGGTCACGGGCTTCTGGTCGGACGCGGCGTCGCGGTCGAGCACGACCTCGGCTGCCACGACCATGCCTACCAGGGGCGCCTTGCGCCCCTTCACGGAGGCCCAGACAACGGCGGGGTGGTCGAGCAGGACACCACGCACCTTGGAGGCCGAGGCCTTGGACCCGCCGACGTTGATCTCGTCGGAGGCGATGCGACCGGTGATCACTACCCGCCCGTCCTCGATCTCGACGTGGTCGCCGGTGCGGATCTCGGCATCCATGCCTTCGGCCGCCTTGCTGGAGGCGATCACCAGTTCGCCGTCCTGCACCGACAACCGCGGGCGGCCTTCGACCTCACGGTCCAGCCAGGCCTGTGGGAAGCCGGCCTTTCCGTCGTGGACGGCGATCGCCGCGCCGGCTTCGGAGGAGGCGTAGATCCAGGAGATGCGAGCGTCCGGGTACACCTCGCGCAGTCGATCGAGGATCGCCTGGTCGACGGGCTCGCCGCCGAGGGTCACCTGCTCCAACGGCAGCTTCGCCATCACCTCACCCGACCGCCACAGCGCCTGACGCCAGAAAGTCGGGGTGCCGGACGCGGCGGTGACACCCGCGTCGAGTGCGAGCTGCGGCCACTGCTCCAACTGCGACGGTTCGATGAACAGCACGTCCTGACCGGGCAGGTTGAGCGAGAGCGTGACCACCTGCCACCAGGCATAAGCACCGACCGCGTAGGGGCACAGCCAGGTGCGGGCCGGTTGCTGGCCGGCGACGGTCGTCAGCGAGTCGAGCGTGTGGGCGACCTGCTTGGGACGCCCGGTGGAGCCGCTGGTGAGCAACCACACCCGGCCGTCCTCGACGTCGTGATCGGCCGTGGCCTGCGACACGCCATCGGCGCGCACCAGAGCCAGACCGGACTCCTGGAAACCGGCGGCCTGTTCGTCACCGACCCGGCCGCTGCCGGCGATGAGCGTCTCGCGACCGCCCGCCGCGTGCGCCCACACGGCGCGCAGCGCCTGCAGGTGGTCGTCGACCAGAAAGGCGGACGCCGCGGGCCAGGCGGGATCGGCGGCGCCGAGATCGGCCCAGGTGCCCTGGAAGGAGGCCGTGGTGATCCGGTTGCCCGAACCGGCCGGCAGGTCGGTCAAACCTCAGCCCTCTTGGAGCTGTTCGATGAACGTGAGCACATCGCCGACCGTCTCGATCGAGCGAAGGCCGGGAGCGTCGAAGTTCAGTTCGGTGTCGAGTTCGTCCTCCACCCGAAGGGCGAGCTCGGAGAAGTCGAGCGAACGGAATCCGATGTCGGACAGCGAGGTGTCGTCACCCTCGGGCAGCTCCTTGCCCTGGGCCTGCAGCACCTCGGCCATCATCGAACGCACCTGGTCACGGCTCAGCGTGGTCATCAATCCTCCGGGGGTCGTCGTGGTCCGTCGGTTAGTCTATCGGCGTCCGTTCGCCACCCCATCACACCGCCGGAGGCTCGATGCTGCGCCCCGTCACCGAGGCCGACAAGGAGCTGGTGCGCGTCTGGCGCAACCATCCCGAGGTGCGGGCGGTGTCCCTGACCCGTGACGAGATCTCCCCCGAGCAACACGACGCCTATTGGGAGTCGTTGCGCGACAACGAAACCCGCAAAGTGTTCATGTATGAGAAGGGTGGCGTGCCCGCGGGCGTCGTCACGTTCTTCGACATCGACCCCGACGCGAAGTCGGCGATGTGGGGCTTCTATCTCGACAACGACGGCCTCACCGAGCGCGGCGAACTTCTACCCGCATTCATCGACATCCAACGGCGTGCCGTGCGCTTCGCGTTCGGTGAACTCGGCCTCGACGAACTCAACGGCGAGGTCATGGACGCCAACGAGGCCGTGCGGCGCATGAACAAGCGCAACGGGTTCGAGGAGATCGCCAGCGACGAACGCCTGATCGACGGCGAGCCCGCGACCGTTCACACCATCCGCCGCAGGAGGCAGCCGAATGACTGACAACGCTTCGATCCGCATCGGCAAGCATCAGATCGGACCCGACCACGAGCCGTACATCATCGCCGAGATGTCGGGCAACCATGACGGCTCGCTCGACAAGGCGCTTGACATCGTCCGGATGGCTGCTGAGCAGGGCGCCCACGCGATCAAGCTGCAGACCTACAAGCCAGACACCATCACCATCCAGTCCGACTCCCCCGACTTCCGGCTCTCCGAAGGGCACGAACTGTGGGGAGGTCGCACGCTGTGGGACCTCTACGAGGAGGCCCACACTCCCTGGGAGTGGCACGAGCCGATCTTCGCGCTCGCGAAGGAACTCGGCATCACCGCGTTCTCCTCCCCGTTCGACCCGACCGCGATCGACCTGCTCGAGTCACTCGACGTGCCCGCATACAAGATCGCCAGCTCCGAGATCGTCGACCTGCCGCTCATCCGGCTGGCGGCGAGCAAGGGCAAGCCGATCATCATCTCGACCGGCATGGCGTCCGTGCGTGAGATCGCGAACGCTGTCGAGGCGGCGCGGTCCACCGGAAACGAGCAGATCGTCGTGCTCGCCTGCACTGCGAACTACCCGGCCGACCCCAGCGAATCGAACCTGCGCGGCATCCCGGTCATGCGGGACGCGTTCAGCACCCTCATCGGCTACTCCGACCACACGATGGGCATCGGCGCCGCGATCACCGCGGTCGCGCTCGGTGCGTGTGTCGTGGAGAAGCACGTCACGTTGTCGCGCGAGGAAGGCGGCGTCGACTCGGCGTTCTCCTCCGAACCCGATGAACTGCGAATGCTGGTGGAACAGACCAGGATCGGCTGGCAGTGCCTCGGACAAGCACGCATCGGTGCCCGCCAGCAGGAGAAGGAAGGGTTGCGCTTCCGCCGATCGCTGTACGTCGTCGAGGACGTCAGCGCCGGCGACCCGGTCACCGCGCAGAACGTTCGCTCCATCCGCCCAGCGAACGGCCTGCCTCCCGAGGAGTTCGAGCGCGTCGAAGGACGCACCTTCACCCAAGACACCCCCAAGGGCACCCCGTTGTCCTGGGACCTGATCTAACAGAACGAGGACAACAATGCTCGAAGACGTCGAGGCCGTGGTCGACACCGATCTGGAATCGGGTGCGACCTTGCTGGGCGACCACCTGGTGGAAGGCTCCGACCTCGCCGGTGAACGGGAGTCCTGCGCGCTGGTGGCTTCTTTCCGCCAGATCGTCGCCGAACTCCGGCCCCGGCGTGCACTGCTCGTCGGCCCGAGTGCGGTCGAACTGGTCGGGCTGCTTCCCGCCGAATCGTCGGCGCACCTGCTGGTACGCCATGTCATCGACGCGAGGGCCATCGCAGCAGTGGTCACAGATCGCCCGGACGACCGGCTCTACAGCGGCGGCTTCGAGTTCTTCCACGAGAAGGGCCCGTACGACCTGATCGTGATCCTCGGGGGCGGCCCTGAGGTGCTCTCCCCCATCGCCGAGGGGATCACCGAGAAGCAGATCCTCGCCAAGGCCAAATCGCTGCTCGCGACCGACGGCCTGTTGCTCTACTCCGCCGAGAACGCGTTGGGTATCCACGATCTGCTGGCCGCCGAGGCCGACGTGCCGCCGGGCGACGACCGCCTCTGGTACCTCGGCAAGTCCAAACTCTCGCAGCGTCCGTGGCTGAACAACGAACTCACCGCAGCACTGGGCGACCTTGAGTTCAACACGATCGGCTGCCTGCTGGCCTACCCCTCGCCCAACGCTCCCGACGTCATCGTCGATGCCGACACGACGTCGGACGCCACCAGGCAACGGGTTCGCCAGGAACTCCCGCGGGTTTTCACCGACTACTTCTCCGACCGCACCGCGATCCGCAATCCGGGAGCCACCGCCGATCTGTTCGCTCAGTCGGGGCTCGACAAACAGCTGGCTCCGGCCTGGTTCTATCTGTTGTCGACCGGCAAGCCCGAGGTCTCACTGCCTGAACTGGTCATCGCCGAACCCGACACGGCCCCGGCGTGGTCCTTCGTCCAGCGCTACGACGCCGACGGCGCCTGCACCCTCACCTGGGGCGACGGCGCGAGCACCACACAGGAACGCTCGGTGCTGGGAGTCTCCCGTGTGCTCAGCGTCGGTGCGGCGCCGGAGGGCACCAACCTGGAAATTGTGTTGCGTGAGGCCTGCAAGGGCAGCGACCACGGCACGCTGCGCCGGCTGATGAAGCAGTACCGCAGTTGGCTCGAGAGCCCGGCCGAGGACGGCGCGCCCGATCCCGGACAACACTGGTTCGCCACGCCGGACAACGTCGTGATCACCACCGACGGTGAGCTGACGATTATCGACCCGTCGTGGTCGGTCACCCGCGCCGATGCCGAGTCCCATGCCTTCGTCCACGGTGTGCGCACCTTCGCCACGCGATTGCTCGCTGCGGGAGTCGCCCACCCGTGGGGTCTGCCGATCACACCCGACACCGTGACCCGCACCCTCGCCGCGATGGCCGCCGTCACCGTCGGCCCGTACGACCTGGAGTCGGTCGCCGAAATCGAGGTCGACATCGCCCTGGCCGTCGGCACTGAGCACGGCGATCGGGACGACCTGCTCGGGCGCAATCTCTCCCGCGGTTCACGGGAGAACCACCTGCCGGAGGCGACCGCGGTCGGCTTCCGGGAGCTGCTGAGCCAGGTGCGCACCCTCAGCCAGACCGTGCGTGCGCAGGACCGTCAGCTCGCCTGGCTCGAGGGCACCATGAAACTGCGCGACCGCCGGATCGCCGAGTACGACCGCCTGATGTTCAAGCTCGAGGAGTCGCTCGGTTACAAGGTGATGCGGACACTCGGCGCACCTAAACGCGTCGCAGTCGCCCGCGCCAAGGAACGCGTCGACGAGGCCGTGCCGACCGACGTCCGCAAGCGGGCTCGCCGTGCGGTCAAGCGACTGTTGGAGGACAGGGTCGGATCGGCCGCTTCCAACGACTAGCACCTCCAGAAAGCTTGGGGCACACACCGATAGGTGTGTGTCCCAAGTCTTTTCGCGTAGAGGTGCACCCGGCGAACGTGCTCAGAAACCGCCCTTCGGACGGACTCTCGGGACGTCGCTGTCGGTGCGGGCGGAGGGGAAGTCTTCGGCCTCGCGGAACCGGCGCGCGAACGCGTCCCAGTCGATCGCGTAGGACGGTTCGGCGGCGGTGTGGGCCTCGACGTCGAAGTCCTCGGCCCAGCCGAACAGATCAATGATCTCTTCCTTCGGCAGCAGCTGGTCAGCGCCGAGTTCCATCACGGAGATCTCCCGCGCTACGTCATGCGGTACCGCCGGCTGGTGGAACTCCGGGTACAACGCCTGCGGACGGTGCGCGCCGCCGAGGATCGCGTGGTCGTCGCCGAGTTCCATCGGGTCGCCGTAGACCCCGACCTCGGCTCCGGCCAGCGCGCCGTGCAACAGCGCCGAGGTCATGCGGTTGCTGACCACACGCTTGTGGGCGCGCACCTCGGCGAGCTGCTTGTACAGGAACTCGGTGTCGGTGTCACGCCACAGGTAGCCACGCTTGCCGTGGGTGATCACGCGGAACCCGGCACGCTCGTAGATCTTGCGGACACGCGGCTGCTCGTACTCGTTGATGTACATGCAGATGGTGATCGGCACGTCACCTTCGGTCTCGCGGATCTCGGCGATGTAGGCCTCGTGATCACCGGCGACCTGCTGGCCTTCCCACCCGTGGAAGGGGTAGACGATCGTGCCCTCACGTTTGTGATCGGCTGCGGCCCATTCGTCCTGTTTCTCCATCTGCAACAGGTAGTTCCACGGCGCACCGACCACCACGTAGTCACGCATCCCGAAGGCCCAGCCGCGTCGGGCGCAGGCGTGGGAGTAGACGAACTTCGGGTACCGCGCGGCGAACACGGTGCCGACGGCGAACCCGTCGTACATGTTCCACCCGTGCTGCAGGTAGCCCCAGATGCGCGGCGGTTCGGGCAGCCCGACGTACCGCGCCATGATGTGGGCGTGACCGTAGAAATGGTTGGCGTGATGCATCGGATCAGGCCTTCAGGAAGTCGCGGATCAGCTCGATGACCTGGTCGACCTCGGCATCGGTGAGGTCAGGGAACATCGGAAGGCTGATCTCCTGCTCGGCGTAGGTCTCGGCGACCGGGCAGCTGCCCTTGCGGTGTCCGAGCTCGACGAAGAGCGGTTGGTGGTGCACCGGAATGTAGTTGACCTGCACCCCGATTCCGCCCGCGCGCAAGTGATCGAACAGCTCGCGGCGACGACCGTCCTGAATGCGCAACGGGTAGAGGTGCCACATCGGGGAGGCTCCCTCGCGGTGTGCCGGGAGGATGAGCTCCTCGATACCCGCCAGGCCCTCGTTGTAGCGGTCGGTGATCTCCTGGCGGCGGGTCTTGAACCGCTCCAGACGCTTGATCTGGCTCGAACCGAGCACGGCGAGCACGTCAGGCAACCGGTAGTTGAGGCCGAGCGAGGTGACCTCGTAGTACCAACCGCCGTGCTCCTGCATCAGCTCCGGCTTGCGCTCGTAACCGATGCCCTTGAACATGCGGGCTCGCTCCAGCAGGTCGCTGTTCGGCGAGACGACCGCACCGCCCTCACCGGTGGTGAGGTTCTTGGTCGGGAAGAAACTGAACGTAGTGATGTCGGCCAGCGAGCCGACCGGCACGCCGTCGAGCAATCCGGCAATGCTGTGCGCGGCGTCCTCGAGCAGCAGCGCGCCGTGGTCGTGAGCCACCTTCTTCAGGGCGGGCGCGTCGATCGGGTGGCCGGCGTAGTCGACACCGGCGACGACCTTGGTGCGCTCGGTGATGCGCTCGGCCACCGACTCGGGGTCGAGGTTGCCGGTGTCGGGGCTGACATCGGCGAAGACGATCTCGGCGCCCTGCCACATCGCGCAGGTGGCGGTGGCGAAGAAGGTGAGCGGCGTGGTGATCACCTGGTCGCCCGGCTGCACCTGCAGTGCGGCGTACGCGGTGTGCAGGGCTGCGGTGCCGGAGGTGACCGAGACCGCGGGGTCGGTGACACCGGCGATGCGGGCGACGTCGGCCTCGAAGGTCTCGACCGCCGGGCCGGTGGTCAGCCAGTCGCTGCGCAGCACCTGCGCGACAGCCTCGACATCGCTCTCGTCGATCGACTGACGGCCGTACGGCAGCACCATCAGATCCCGGACTCCAGCAGCTTGCGGATGTCGTCGGCGTCGATCCAGATGTCGTTCTTGTCAGACGCGCAGTGGAAGCCCTCGGGCACCGGCACGGCGTCCTTCGGCGGTTCGTAACCCCAGGTCGCGACCTCCGGCTGGAGGATGTAGTACTTGCCGTCCATCACCATGACGGCTCGGCGGCCTTCCTCCTGGGAGATCATCTCCTCGTGCAGCTTCTCGCCGGGGCGCAGGCCGATGTCGTGCATCTTGGCGCCAGGCGCAACGGCCTGGGCGAGGTCGGTGACCTTGTGTGACGGGATGTGCGGCACGACCAGCTCGCCGCCCTGCATCATCTCGAAGGTGTCGAGCACCATCTGCACCGCGTCGGGCAGGGTGATCAGGAAGCGGGTGCAGCGCAGGTCGGTGATCGGCAGCGACTCGCCAGCGGCGGCCAGCGCGCGGAACTTCGGGATGATCGAGCCGCGCGAGCCGGTGACGTTGCCGTAGCGCACGACCGCGAACCGGGTCGGGTAGGCGGCGGCGTAGTGGTTGCCGAGCACGAACAGCTTGTCGGCGGTGAGCTTGGTGGCGCCGTAGAGGTTGATCGGGCTGGACGCCTTGTCGGTCGAGAGGGCGACCACCTTCTTCACGCCCGCGTCGATGGCCGCCTCGATGACGTTCTGGCTGCCGAGCACGTTGGTCTTCACGAACTCGTGCGGGTTGTACTCGCCGGTGTCGACCTGCTTCAGCGCGGCGGCGTGCACCACATAGTCGATGCCGTGCATCGCACGGCGCAGCCGGTCGAGGTCACGCACGTCGCCGATGAACCAGCGCAGCCGCGGGTCGTCCTTGAACAGCTGCCGGGCTTCCCACTGCTTGAGTTCGTCGCGCGAGTAGATGACGACGCGCTTGGGGTTGACGTCCTCGAGCAGGCGGGTAATGAACGCCTTTCCGAAAGACCCGGTACCACCGGTGATCAGGATGGACGAACCCTCGAGGATGCTCACGTGATGACTCCCGTGCGACGCGCGTGTGATGACAGGACAGCCAGCTGCCTGGCGTCGAGCCGCCGGGAAGGCTCTCCGAGCGCCGGGCATCCGGGCGGTTCAGGCTAGCATTGAGCGGCCCTCGACTGCTTCAAGGCACGGAGGGACCGCCACGACCTGGTCGAACCACTCAACGCAGGGAGAGGGGATCCATGTCACTCGCGTCCGCCCGCGAGCACCGGACTGCAGTGGTGTCCACGAGAACGCGTGAGGAGATCCACGTTGCGGTCCGCGTCGACGCGAGCGCGAACATCGGCGTCGGGCATGCGGTGCGGTGTCTCGCCCTCGTCCAGGAACTGAGCCGCAGGTCTGTCCGGGTGACCGTCTTCGGGATGCTGGACATCAGGTGGGTGGCGGACGCTTACGAACGCCTCGGCGTGCCGGTCCTGTCGCCGTCGCAGATCGACCGTGCACATGTCACGCACGCCGTGATCGACGGTTACGACATTTCCCCGGAACTCGGTGCAGGCTTGCGCAGCAACGCAGTTCGCGTGCTGGCCATGGTCGACGACGAGTTCGGGGCAGGCCAGGTCGCCGACGTGTACGTGGACCAGAACTACGGTGCCCGTCCCCACGTCGGCGGCCCGGACGGGTCCATCGCACTGGCCGGACCGCCGTACTCGCTGTTGCGTGACGAGGTCCTTGCGGTCCGTTCGGCTCCCGTCCTTGAGCACACCCGCGTCACCTCAGACGCCGCGCCGCGAGTCCTCGCCGTCTTCGGCGGCACCGATCCCCACGGAGCCGCCGAGGTACTCGTCCCCATGCTGGTCGAAACCGGCGCGCCGATGCAGCTCACCGTGGTGTGCCCCGACCCGGCACGTGGCGCCCGGCTCAGCTCCGTCCCGGTACAGGGACCACACCAGCACGTCACTGTCAGCGCGGTTCTTCCGAACCTTGCCGCGACGGCCGCTGCACATGACGTCGCGGTCAGCGCGGCCGGTTCGACCGTCTGGGAGTTGCTCACGATCGGTACCCCGACCGCGGTGGTCTGTGTCGTAGACAACCAGGAGGCCGGTTACCGGGCAACCACGGGGTCCGGGCTGGTGGTGCCGGCCGGTCGCCTCACGCGGTTGCGAACAGGCGACCGCAACGAGCGAGAGGCTGGAGTCGAGTCATTGGCGAGACTGCTGACAGACGGGCAGCTTCAACACCATCTACGCCGGCGTGGGATGGCACAGTTCGACGGGCGCGGCCGCGAACGCGTGGCGGATGCGCTGCTCGATTCAGCGCAGTTCGTAGACGGTCACGGTCGGCGAACGCCAGATGACGGCGGCGTACCTGGCGAGATCGGCTGACACCGCCGACGCCCTGCGGTCGGCGTACAGAAACCTCACTCCGTATGCACGCAGGGCAGCGACGCTGCGCGCAGTCGGCGCCCGAAAGACCGACTCGTTCAGGGCGTAGGCCCGCTGGTCGTAGTACGGCTGTTGGGTGTAACTGACGCTGGCCGTTCCGGAAGCTCGTCCGCTCGCGGTGTAAGCCCAGGCTCCGATGAACGCCGGCGATCGCGTCAGTGCCGCGGGCCAGAACGCTCGCGGATCGCAACGCGGCGTGGTCCTGATACGCGAACAATGCACGTTGGTCGCCATCGGGGACGCATTCAGGTTCGCCCGCGCCAAAGCAGCCGCCCCCCTGATCTCGTCCTGATTCAGGTGCGTGCCGCGAGCCACGCCGCCGGTGTGCCATTGCGGGATCGGGTCTTGGGCGAGGGCGTGCGCGGTCGGTGCCACAGCGAAACCGAGGATGCTGAATGCAAGCACCGCGCCGACCACCACGCTGATTCGATCGCGACGCAGCAGGAGGATCACGGTCATCACCGACGTGACGAACAGCACAACGACCATGGGGAGCAGCCAGGACAGCTGGAGCAACGGCTCCTTTTGTTGCATGGCCGACGTACTCTGCGTGAACTCCCCGATCCAAGCACCCGTGACCGCGCAGACTGCGATCAGCGCCGGCGCCCTGCGGGCGCCGAGCATGCCGATCAGCCGCCGCACCACCGCGATCGCGCCCCAACCGAGGAAGGCTGCGGTCACCGGCACGATGCCCCTCATGAAGTAGACCTGGGACAACGAAGGGTGCTCGATCAGGAACATAGCCAAGAGTGCCGCGACCATCATTCCGAGGTAGAGCACCGGCGCAGGATCCCTGCTGCCACCCACGGTCGCCGCCACCAACGTGACGGCGAGATAGGTGCCGACGAAGGCGGCGACCAACAGCGCCAGCGTCACAGATCCGGGAGGCGGATCAGTAGCCAGCGAAGCCGTCCAGATCCTCGACCGACGTGCGGTGGCGCCCGGCTCGATGGTCGACCCGCCGCCGCCGCCCGCGAACAGTGGCCTGGTGCTGACAACGATGGCCGCCCCGACGGTCAGTAACGACACCGGCCGCACCATGTCATGCCAGACGGCGCGGCGGCGGATCACGGCGACGATGGTGACGATGGTGACGAGACCGACTCCACTGAGCAGAGTCGGCAACAAGGACACTTTCGAACCCGGGCACAGCAGGAGCACGTAGATCGTGAAAGCGAGCATGTCCGGCCGCCGTTCATTCGCCCGCAGCACCATGCACAACACGAAGGTGGCTAGGACAGCGACCGGAAGCGCGAGCGTGTTGGACGGGCTCAACCAGTACGCGACCGAGGAGGCACCTGGGTCGATACCCCGTACCAGGAGGACCGACGGGGCGAGCACCGACAGCGCTGCTGCAACGAGGCCACCCGCAGCAGAACGGGACAGGTAGGCGGCCAGCCCGTAGACGAGCAACAGCATCGAAGCGACGGCCGGGACGTACCAGAAGACGACAGCGGCCTTCTCCAGTTGAACACCGCTCGCGATCGTGAGCCCGGCGGCATGTGCGTTGCTGAACCAGTGGTAGTCGAGCACACCGTCCGCGAGGGACTGCGGGTCGTTCGGGGGCACGTGATGCATCGCGTTGGCGGTGATTGCTGTGTGCCAGTACATGTCGGGATACCAACGCATGGTTCCGCCGAGCGGGGTGATAGACCACAGGCCGGCGGTCAAGGAGCGAAGAAACAGCACCCAGCTGAACAGCAGACCCAGGCTGGCCCACCAAGGCATTCGTGCGGGAGCAGCCCGGCGTCGTCCGTCGGCCTCATCATGTGCCTCACCGCGGGACCCGTCGGCCGGTTCATCCTGACGGCCGAATCGACCACGAAGCAGCGCCATCGCCCCTGCGATCAGACCGGCGAACACCAGCGGAACGATCCACTGCAACCACGGCAGATGCAGGCGCACGGCGAGCGCCCAGCCGAACAATTGGGCGCCGAGGCCGGTGACGAAAGCCGCCCCGATTCGAACGACCGCGTGCCCCAGCGGCACCCGGCGGACGATGAGCCATCCCGGCACCAGGATCGTGCCGACGGTCGCCGCCCACAGCCGGGACTGATCCGCCCAGCCGAGTTCGTACTTGTGCAGAACGGCGCTCGTCGCGACGAGCGCCACCACGATGCACGCCGCACCCACCCACCGGTCGAGCGTCTGCGTCGGCCGTCCGTCCTTCGACGGGTCGTTTGAGCCTTGTTGCTCTGCCTGCACAGGGAGCGAAGAGATGGGCGACGTCATGGCGTGGGCTTTCGTTTTCAAGAGAATGTCGGGGTGAGCTTACGGGTGCACATGTCAGTTGCGCGTGACGAGGCGGTGCTTCCGTGTCGCGTGCGGCCGATGCAGTCCGCCGCACCCATGGCTAAGCTCGAGATGCCCGGGTCCGGCTGACCTGTCGACCCGGGATCCTGTCGCCAACTTCCAGGAGCCCGACCGTTTCACCGGTCGTGTCCGACTCGGAGGAATCCTTGCCCCGCACACGCGTTGTCATCCAGTCCCGTCTGAACTCCTCGCGCCTGCCCGGCAAGGCTCTCATGACGATCGCCGGGATGCCGCTGATCGAACTCGTCGCCCGCCGGGCCGCGCGTTCAGGCCATGAGGTGATCGTCGCGACGAGCGACGAGCACTACGACACCCGCATCGCCGACCACCTGGAACGTGTCGGGATCCCGGTGATGCGCGGCTCCCTGGACGACGTGCTCGGGCGTTTCGTCACCGCCACCACGGATCTCGACGACGACGACCGTGTCGTCCGTCTCACCGGCGACAACCCCGTCGCCGACGCCGACCTCGTCGATGAGTTGCTCGCCGCGATGGACGCGAGCGCTAGTGCCTACGGACGCGTCGACATCGACCAGGTGCCCGAGGGCCTGGGCGCCGAGGGGTTCTTCGTCCGCGACCTGCGACGTGCTGCGGCGACGACCCAGGAGCCCTACGACCGCGAGCATGTCACTCCGTGGCTGCGCCGCAACCTCGGGGAGTTGTTGTTCGCGCCTGCTGCGAACCCCGGTGATGCCCTCCGATTCCGTTGCACGGTCGACGTGTTGAGCGACTTCGACCGCGTCGCCCGCTTGTTCAGCGACGTTCCGGACGCCGTCGGCATCCGTTGGAACGAACTGATCGACAAGCTCGGCACGATGGTCACCGCGGACGGCGCGACCGTGCCGACAGGATCGAACCGGCTGTTCACCCAGTCGGCCCTGACCCTCGGCGGCAGCCAGCTGTCGGGCCCGTTCGCGAGCGCCCCGCCGGAGGTGCGGCAGATGCTGGCGCGCGCGGTGGACCACGGAGTCACCCACGTCGAGGTGGGTCGTGCCGACGGCAACGCCGAGCGCATCCTGCGCAGTTGCGGCGAGCCGCAGCTCACCCAGCGCCTCGGTTTCATCTCACGACTGCAACCCCTGGTCGCCGGTGATCCGTCGGTGGCGCGGCTCGGCGTCGAGGCCAGCCTCGAGCGATCGTTCGCCGAACTCGGCCGTCGACAGGTGGCGGCTGCTCTGCTCAGCGGGGTCGAGCAGGTCGCCGTCGGCGGCGGCGCCGCTTGGGAGCGGCTCCAGGAGTACCGCTCCACCGGCGAGGTCGGGGCTGTCGGCGTGAGCCTGGCCAACCCGCGCGACGCCGAGGCACTCTTGACTCTTGAAGGACTGGACTACCTCGAACTCCCCTACAACGTTCTGTCCCCGGCTCTGCCGGAATCAGTGAGCACACTCCACGAGCGTGGCGTCACCGTTCTCGCACACTCGGTGTACGGCGGCGGCTCCTTGCTGAGGGGTGACCACCCCAGAGCGCGCGCCCTGGTGGACGCGTCCCGGGAGGTCGACCGGGACGGGGTCGCCGACCTCGCCGTCGCGTTCGTGATCGGCCTGCCCTCGATCAGCTCGATCGCGCTCGGCGCGGTCACCGACGCTCAGATGCGCTACAACATCGATCTGGTGGCCCGCCCGCCGCTGTCTGCTGAGCAGGTCATGAAGGTCCGGGAGCTGCTGCGATGAACCTCGCTCACATCGTCCCGCGACTGGTCGATCGTGACCCGACCGCTCCGGCCCTCACCTACTACGACGACTCGTCGGGTGAACGGATCGAGGTATCGGCGCGGGTGCTGTCGATGTGGGCCTCGAAGGCATCCCACTGGCTCACCGACGAGATGCTGGTCGACGCGGGCGGACGCGTGCTCCTCGATCTGCCCCCGCGGCACTGGCGATCGATCTACTGGACGTTCGCGGTCTGGTCGGTCGGCGCGGAGATCCGCACGTCCGCAGGACCGCCCGGTGTCGACGCCGTCGTGGCGATGGCTCCCGGCAGCGGTGACATCGTCGAGCCCGAGGCATCGCTGGCGATGAGTCAGCTGACCGCCTTCCCCGACCGGTTCGGTGCCATCGTCGACGTCGCACCGCACGACCTGGCGATGGACGGCCGCACCTACGCCGACCTGTCGTCGTCCTTCGCCTGTGCCGCCGGTGAACGCGTGATGCTGGTCGACACCGACGTGCCCGAGACGCTGCGCCTGGTGGCCTGCGTGCTGGCGTCCGGCGGCTCGGTCGTGTTGGTGCGCTCCGAGGACGAGACACGCCGGGCGGCGCGGATGGCCGACGAGGGCGTCGACCGAGTCGTCGGCTGACTCAGCCGGCTGCGGCAGTCGTGCGCTGCGCGCGTAAAGCGTCCCGGCGAAGCCGATTCCGCACCCTGGTGTCCTCGCGCTTGAGCCACGTCTCGGCCCGCGACTTGTCCGAGGGACGCTTGTAGTCGTCCCCCAGCAGGTCGGACATGTACTGCTCCATGACCTCGTCCATCGGACCGTCCATCTCCAACTGCCCGCCCTTCAGGTAAAGCCCGCGGGTGCAGAAACGCGTGAGGTCGGATGCCGAGTGCGACACCAGGAACAAGGTGCGGCCTTCGTCGAGCAGGTTCTCCATCCGCGTGTAGCACTTGTTCCGGAAGGCGGCATCACCGACGGCGAGTACCTCGTCGACCAGGATGATCGGTTCGTCCAGACAGGTGATCACCGCGAACCCCAGCCGCACCTGCATGCCCGAACTGAAGTGTCGGTAGGGGACGTCGAGTCCGTCACGAACGGCCGGGCCGGCGAAGTCGACGATCTCGTCGAACCGTGCGTCGACCTGCTCCTTGCTCATTCCGTGCAGCCCGGCGGTCAGGTAGATGTTCTCCCGGGCCGACAGGTCACCGATGAAACCACCGGTGAGCTCGATGAGCGGGGCGACTCCCTCGGTGACCGTGGCGCTGCCTTCGTCCGGCAGCAGCGTGCCCGCGATCAATTTCAGCAAGGTCGACTTGCCGCCGCCGTTACCGCCAACCAGACCGACCGCTTCCCCCCGCCCGACCGTGAAGTCGAGGTGACGCAGCGCCCAGAACGTGTCGCGATTGTGCGCGCTCTTTCCGGTGAAGATGATCTCGCGCAGGGACAGGTTGCGTTTTCGACCGCGCAGAAATTCGATCCCGAGGTCGTCCACCCGGATGACCGGTTCGCCGGCGGGCGTCTCCCACTTCACGCTGGTGCGTACACGCTCGAATCCGTAGTCGTCCCACGTGATCCGGTTGTCCGGGTCGTAACCGTCCGGGTCGTTCTCGCTGGCCTTCGGACGCCAGTCGGTGAGCTCCAGGGCTCTGTCGCGATCCATCAGATCTCCTTCAACACCGCGGGCTCGAGCTTGCGGAACACCCACATGCCGATGACCACCCACAGAAGTGAGAACACCGTCGCGATGATCCAGGCCTGGTGATTGGACGGCTGGGTGGCCGGATCGAGCAGACCGACCCGGAACATGTCGACGATTCCTGTCAACGGGTTCGCCTGCTGGAACGGCTTCGCCCACGCCGCCTTCTCGTCGAGCAGGTGCACCGAGTACACGATCGGCGTCAAGTAGAACAACAGCCGAAGCCCGATCCGGACCAGGCGCACCACGTCGCCGACCAGGGCGGTGAGCGGGGCGAGGCAGAGTCCGATACCGACGTTCAGCAGGAACAACAGGATGGTCGCCGGGATCCAGTACACGAGGCGATAGTTGAGGTGCACCTCGTCCGGTGTCGTGATGAGGAACCAGACCATGAAGCCGACGAGGATCGGCAGGGACAGCAGGAATTCCAGGCCCTTGGAGATGACCACCCGGATGACCCAGAGTTCGCGGGGCAGGTTCGTCGAGCGCACCAGAAGTCGCTCTGCGTACAGCGCCCGGGCCGTCTCGTTGACGCACAGGTTGAACCAGTTCCACGGCAGATACCCGGCGACGAGGAAGAGCACGAAGGGCACGCCCTGACTCGCCGAGACGCCACCGCGCTGGTAGATCACACCGAAGACGAACGCATAAACCAGGGCCATCGCCAGCGGGTCGATCAGCGTCCACAGGTAACCGAGGAAGCTGCGCGCGTAGCGCACGCGGAAATCACGCGTCACCAGCGTGCCGAGCACCTTGCGGTGCGCCCAAATGCGCTCGACGCGCTTCACCATCGACATAACCGGCCCAGCCTAGTCCTCGACCACCGCAGGTTCAGAATCACCGGTGAGCCGGATGCGGCTGGACAGGAAGCCGTAGCCCCATGCCATGTGCATCGTGGCGAGCACGACCGGGACGCGGACCCGCACCTCGGCGGATTCGTCGGACGAGATCGCCAGACCGCCGGCCCCGATCGCCGCTGCGTACCCGCCCGGGATCGCCCAGAGCGGACGCCAGACGAAACCGCCGACGGTTCCCACTGCGATCGCGGCGAGCGCAACCGGTGGGGCGAGGTAGCGGGCGTTGATGGATCCCTCGTGGGTACGGGCCACGACACGGCGCCACTGGCCGTACTCGTAGTACTGCCGCGCCAACCGCCGCACGTTGGGGCGTGGACGGTAGGCCACCCGCATCGCGGGCGTGAACCACACCAGGCCGCCACGCTGCCGGATGCGGTAGTTCATCTCCCAGTCCTGGGCCCTGCTGAATCGCGAGTCGTAACCGCCGACCGCGGTCAACCAGTGCCGCCGGAAGACGCCCAGGTAGACGGTCTCGGCTGCTCCGGCCTCCCCACCGAGCTTGAACTTCGCCCCGCCGACGCCGAGCTTGCTCTTCATCGCGACTGCGACGGCCTTCTCGAACGGAGTGCGCCCGACTGCGTCCATGATTCCGCCGACGTTCGCAGCCCCGGTGTCCTGCAGGGTGCGTGCGGCGGTCACGAGGTAGTCGGACGACAGCACGCCGTGGCCGTCGACCCGGGCGACGATGTCGTAACGGGCGTGGGCGATGGCCGCGTTGAGCGCGTCCGGGGTACGTCCGCTGGGGTTGGACACGAGGCGGACTCGATCGTCCTGCGCCGCGATGCGCGCGGCCACCTCGTCGGTGCGGTCGGTCGAGGGACCGAGCGCCAGGATCACCTCGATCGGGCCGTCCCACCGCTGTGCGAGCACCGCGTCGACCGACTCCTGCAGATACGGCTCCTCGTCGAGGATGGGCATGATCACCGACATCCCGTCCAGCCGGTCGTGCGTGCCGTTCACCGGCTCCTGGTGGTTCGGCTGCGGGGGGTCGCCGGGTTCGGGATCGGTGGTTGGCACGCCCGTCAGGCTACAACCCTCTCTCAGGTTGCACCGCTACCCTTGCGCGGTGCCTGACGAAGACGATGCCCTGACTTTCGACACGCGGCCCGGCTCATCCCGCCGGCCGCGGCGGCGCCCGTCCCAGGACGAGTCTCGTGCAATCCCGGTGCAACGCAACGGCTCCGGCAACGGACCCGCGACCGCCCGCATGCCGCAGCGACCACAGCGACCACAGCGACCACAGCGACCACAGCAGGCCCGTCCCGACCGGGGACGTGCCGACCGTGCCCCTGGGGACGACTCCACCCAGGTGCTGCCTGCGGCCGGCGGCCCACACCAGAATGCCCGCCCGTCGGCTCAGCGTGACCCGGACTCGGCCCGCCGTTTCGCCGCGGCGGGCGGGCGCCCCGGTCCCGACGACACCCAGCGACTCCCGGTCGGCGGACGACGTCCCGCCGGACCCGCGCAGGGCGCACGGCCAGGATCACGCCAAGGCCCTCCCGGACCGCCGCCCGGTGGCCCCGGGTACGGCGGACGTCCACCGCGTGACGGCAACGGTGAGACAGGACCGGGACGCCCGCGCCGCAAACGCCGCTGGGTCAAGTGGCTGATGATCCCGTTGCTGATCATCGCGCTATGGGTCGGTGGCCTGCTGTGGGCGGCGAACAGTGCATGGAACAACGTGCAGAAGCTGGACGCTCTCCCGGCCGGTCAGCGTCCATCGGATGGCAAGGGCAAGAACTACGTCCTGGTGGGTTCGGACTCCCGAGCGGGTCTGACCAGCGAGGAAGCCTCCCGGCTCGGCACCGGCGGCAGCAACATCGAGGGCAAACGCACCGACTCGATCATGATCCTGCACCTACCCGACAGCGGCGGTCCGACCTTGGTCTCGGTACCGCGCGACAGTTGGGTCGCGGTACCCGGTCATCGCAGGAACAAGATCAACGCGTCCTACGCCATCGGCGGCCCGAAGCTGTTGATGGAGACCGTCGAGCAGTCCACCGGTCTGCGGATGGACGGTTACATGGAGATCGGCTTCGGCGGGTTCGCCAACGTGGTGGACGCCGTCGGCGGGGTGCGGATGTGCCTGGAGCGTCCGATGAAGGACGAGAAGGCGCACATCGACCTGCCGGCCGGCTGCCAGGACCTCGACGGCAAGAACGCACTCGGGTACGTGCGGGCCCGCTACTCCGACCCGCTCGGCGACCTCGGCCGGGTGACGCGTCAGCGTCAGTTCCTTTCCGCCCTGATGAACAAGGTCGCCTCCCCCGGCAACCTGCTCGTGCCGTGGAAGCTCAAGGGCGTCGGCGAGTCCGGTGCGCAGGGTCTTGCTGTCGACAACGACATGGGGCCGATCACCGCGGTGAAGATCGCGTGGGCGTTGAAGAACGTCACCTCCTCCGGCCAGTCGGTGCAGATTCCCGTGGCGAACTCCGCCTACCCGACCTACGCCGGGGAAGCCGTGCTCTGGGACGACGCGAAGGCCAAGGAGCTCTTCGACGCTCTGAACAACGACCGCTCCCCCAACGTCGCTCCCTGAACCACGGAATCCGCGTGAGAAAGCGCCCTTCGCCGGGTCCGGCGAAGGGCGCTTTCTCACGCGGATTTTCTACTTCTTGAGCAGCTGACGGGCCATCACCATGCGCTGGATCTGGTTGGTGCCCTCGTAGATCTGGGTGATCTTGGCGTCGCGCATCATCCGCTCGACCGGGTGGTCCTTGACGTAGCCGGCGCCACCGAGCAGCTGGACGGCGTCGGTCGTGACCTCCATCGCGACGTCCGAGGCGAAGCACTTGGCGGCGGCACCGAAGAACGGCAGGTCGGCGTCGCCCCGCTCCGACTTCGCGGCAGCGACGTAGACCATCTGGCGCGCGGCCTCGAGCTTCATCGCCATGTCGCCGAGCATGAACTGCAACCCCTGGAACTCGGCGATGGCCTTGCCGAACTGCTTGCGCTCCTTGACGTAGCCGAGTGCGTAGTCGAGGGCGCCCTGGGCGATGCCGACGGCCTGCGCACCGATGGTGACGCGGGTGTGGTCGAGCGTTCGCAGCGCGATCTTCAGACCCTCGCCCTCAGCACCGACCATGCGGTCGGCCGGGATGCGGCAGTTGTCGAAGTGCAGTTCACGGGTGGGCGAACCCTTGATGCCGAGCTTGCGCTCGGGTTCGCCGAACCCGAAGCCCTCGTCGTCCTTCTCGACCACGAACGCGGTGATGTTGCGTCCCCGCTCGCCGTCGGGGTCGGTCACCGCGAGCACCGTGTAGAACTGCGAGACACCGGCGTTGGTGATCCACGACTTCTGCCCGTTGAGGACGAACGAGTCGCCGTCCTTCTTGGCACGGCACTTCATGGACGCGGTGTCCGAGCCCGCCTCACGCTCGGACAGTCCGTAGGAGAACATCGCTTCGCCGCGGGCCATCGGCGGCAGGTACTTGGCCTTGACCTCTTCGGACGCACCAAGAATGACCGGCATCGAGCCCAGCTTGTTCACCGCCGGGATGAGCGAGCTCGACGCACACGCACGTGCGACCTCCTCGATCACGATGCAGGTCGCCAGTGCATCTGCACCTACGCCGTCGTACTCCTCGGCGACGTGCGGGGCGTGGAAGTCGGCCGCGACGAGGGCATCGAGCGCCGCCTGCGGGAACTCGCTCTTCTCGTCGACCTCGGCCGCGTGCGGGGCGATCTTCGCGTCGGCAACGGCACGCACCGCCTCACGCAGGGCTTCGTGGTCCTCGGAGATCTTGAACAGATCGAAGTCAGTGTTTGCGCTCACAGGCTCATCCTACTTTCGGGTACGTCCGGGCCGTTCGGCAGATGCCGGTCGACCTACTTCGCGGCGAGGGCGGGGATGACCTCGCGTTCGAACAGTTCGATGCCGCTGGTGTCGTAGGCGGCCTCGGCGAAGTAGGTGACGGCGTAGGTCATGCCCGCGTCCTGCAGTTGCTCGAACATGGCCACGATCTGCTCCGGTGTGCCGACGGCGGGCTGGGTCGCCATGTTCGCGCGCATGTCGGCGGCGCGCTCCTTCGGCAGACCGCCCTTGACCATGAGGTCCTCGAAGAAGGCCAGGCGATCCTGCACCTGGGCGTCGTTCTCGCCGATCATCACGTTGTAGTTGGCCGATCGCGTGATTGTCGAGAAGTCACGGCCGATGTCCTTGCAGTGACCTTCGAGCACGGACGACTTGTGCTTGAAGCCATCGAGGCTGCCGTCGAAGTTGGTGTAATCGGCGTACTTCGCGGCAATCTTCAGCGTGACCTTCTCGCCACCGCCGGCGATCCACATCGGGATGCGATTCTCGGCGCTGGTGGTCTGCAACGGTTGCGGGTGGCAGAGGGCGCCGTCGACCTGGTAGTGCTTGCCGTCGAGCGTCGCCGAGCCCGTCGTCCACATCTGCCGGAAGATCTCGACACCCTCGCGCAACCGACCCAATCGGTCTCCTGCAGAAGGGAATCCGTAGCCATACGCACGCCATTCGTGCTCGTACCAGCCGCCACCGATACCCATCTCCACTCGTCCGCCGGAGATCACATCGACGGTTGCGGCGACCTTCGCCAGATAGGTCGGCTCGCGATAACTCATACAGGTGCACATCTGACCCAGGCGCACCCGGTCGGTGATCGCGGCGAAGGCGGACATCAGCGTCCAGGCCTCATGGGTGGCCTGCGGCAGCGGGTCCGGGGTGGTGTGGAAGTGGTCGTACACCCACAGCGACTCCCAGGCATCGTTCCGGTCGAGACGCCGAGCAAGATCCGACATCGTCTTCCATTGGTCGGCCGGGTCGATGCCGACCAGGTCGAGCCGCCAGCCCTGCGGGATGAACATGCCGAAACGCATCGTGCGAAACCTCCGTGGACGTGTGTGTACCGATGCCGGCTCACTCTAGAACCGGTGTCACCGGTTGTTCATGTCTCGTCGTGCGTCGATCCGGGGCGACTCATCGACACGGTCGGTAGCGTGTGCGCCATGTCTGACACACCGCGTCCTGCCGCTGTGAACGTTTCGTCGACCCGCGTCACCGTGGTCGGCACCGGGTACGTCGGTCTGTCGATCGCGGTCCTGCTCTCGCAGCGCCACCCGGTCGTCAGCTACGACATCGACGAGGGACGCATCGAGGGGCTGGGCCAGGGACGCTCCCCGATCGTCGACGAAGAGCTCGAGGACATGCTGCGCGAGGGTGACCTCGACCTGACGTTCACCACGGACAAGGACACCGCTTATGACGGCGCGGAGTTCGTCGTCATTGCGACCCCGACCGACTACGACCCGAAGACCAACTACTTCGACACCACCACCGTCGACGGCGTCATCGCCGATGTCACCCGACTCAACCCCGAGGCGGTCATGGTCGTGAAGTCGACCATCCCGGTCGGCTACGTCACGGACGCCCGCAAGCGGTTGGACACCGAGAACCTGCTGTTCTCACCGGAATTCCTTCGCGAAGGTCGAGCGTTGTTCGACAACCTGCACCCCTCACGCATCGTGGTCGGTGAGAACAGCGAGCGCGGACGGCGGTTCGCCGACCTGTTGGTCGAAGCCAGCCTCGAACCCGACGTCGAGGTGCTGCTCACCGACCCCACCGAGGCCGAGGCGATCAAGCTCTTCGCGAACACCTTCCTGGCGATGCGGGTCGCGTTCTTCAACGAACTCGACTCCTACGCACTCACCCACGGGCTCGACACCCGACAGATCATCGAAGGCGTCGGGCTCGACCCACGCATCGGACGGCACTACAACAACCCCTCGTTCGGGTACGGCGGGTACTGCCTGCCGAAGGACACCAAGCAACTGCTCGCGAACTACCACGACGTGCCGCAGACGTTGATCAGCGCGATCGTCGAGGCGAACCGCACCCGCAAGGACTTCGTCGCATTCGACATCGTCGGCCGCGAGCCGAAGTCCGTCGGCATCCACCGACTGATCATGAAGGCCGGCTCGGACAACTTCCGCTCCAGCAGCGTGCAGGGCATCATGAAACGGTTGAAGGCCAAGGGGATTCCGGTCATAGTCTATGAACCCGAGCTCGCCGAGGAGACCTTCTTCGGTTCTCCGGTGGAACGCGACCTGGAAAAGTTCAAGAGCTCGGTCGACCTGATCGTCGCCAACCGCCGCGTGCACGAACTCGAAGACGTCGCCGACAAGGTCTACACCCGCGACATCTTCGGCATCGACTCCTAGAAAGTCGCTCTGCCGCAACGATTTCCGCAGTTCTAACCCGCCCTTGAGCCGATGGGCAGTTGTGCCCATTCCGTCCGCGCCGGTTCTTCGAGGAAGTTCTCCCAGCCCGGTGACAACGGCGTCACACTCAGGGGAACGACCGTCGTGCGCTCGACCGTGACCGGCAAGGTGCCGGCGGCGATCGGTCAGTCCCGACCGGCCAGTTCGGCGCGAAGCCGTTCGCCCTTGGCCGTCGCCTGAGCATTGAGGTCTTCCTGGAAGCGCAGCATCTCGCGGCGCAGGCGCTGTGCTTCTTCGTCCGAACCGGACGCGAGGATGCGGGCAGCGAGCAGTCCGGCGTTGCGAGCGCCCGCGACCGAAACCGTTGCCACCGGCACACCAGCCGGCATCTGCACGATCGACAGCAACGAGTCCATCCCGTCGAGGTACTTCAGCGGCACCGGCACACCGATGACCGGCAACGGGGTGACGGAGGCGAGCATCCCCGGAAGGTGCGCTGCTCCCCCGGCGCCTGCGATGATCACCCGCAGCCCGCGATCGGCAGCGCCGCGTCCGTACTCGATCATCTCGGTCGGCATCCGGTGCGCCGACACGACGTCCACCTCATAGGCGATGTCGAACTCCTCGAGCGCTTCGGCCGCAGCCTGCATGACCGGCCAGTCGGAGTCGCTGCCCATGACGATGCCGACGACGGGGTTCTGATCGTCTTGTGAACTCATTCGGTGATCACTCCCTGCAGGTAATCGGTCGCATGCTGTGCTCGCTCGCGCAGCGCGAGCAGGTCATCGCCGTAGACGTTCACGTGACCGATCTTGCGGCCCGGGCGGACACCCTTGCCGTACATGTGGATCTTCAGACCAGGGTCGCGCGCCATCAAGTGACGGTAGGTCGGATACAACTCGGGATAGTCACCGCCGAGGACGTTGCCCATCACCGTCCACCGGCTCCGGGCCCTCGTGTCACCCAGCGGCAGGTCGAGCACCGCACGTAGGTGCTGTTCGAACTGGCTGGTCACCGAGCCGTCCATCGTCCAGTGGCCGCTGTTGTGCGGACGCATCGCCAGCTCGTTCACCACGTAGGCCGAGTTGCCGTCGGCATCGTCGATCTGGAACACCTCGACCGCCATCACGCCGGTGACACCGAGTTCTGCGGCGATGGTCAGAGCGTCGCGCGTCAGGCGTCCGGCGAGTTCTTCGTCGAGATCGGCAGCGGGGGCGATCACCTCGGTGCAGATGCCGTCGGTCTGCACGGTGTGCACGACCGGCCACACGGCGGCCTGCCCGCTCGGGCTACGCGCAACGAGCACCGAGAGTTCGCGCCTGAACGGCACCGCCTGCTCGATCAGCAGCTGCTCGCCACCCGAGAGACGGTCCACCCAATCGGACGCTTCCGCAACGCTTTTGGCCAGCAACACTCCCTTGCCGTCGTACCCGCCGCGCGGCGTCTTCAACACGACCGGCCAGCCGTGCTCGGTCGCGAACTGCTCCACCTGGTCGATCGAGTCGACCGCTGCCCACGGCGGACAGGGGATGCCGAGTTGGGTGAGCCGCGCCCGCATGACGAGTTTGTCCTGCGCGTTCGCCAGAGCATCCGGGCCGGGGTGCACCCGCACCCCGTCGTCCACGAGCGCCCGCAGGATGTGCTGCGGCACGTGCTCGTGGTCGAAGGTCACCACGTCGCACTGGGCCGCGAAGGCACGGACGGCGTCCAGGTCGGTGTGTGCGCCGACCGGCGAGGACGGAACGACGAGCGCCGCCGAGTCGTCGCAGGACTCGGACAGCACCGTGAGGGTGACCCCCAGGTTCACCGCGTACGGGGCACACATCCGAGCCAACTGCCCGCCACCGATGATTCCGACGACCGGGAAACCTCCCGGAGCGCGTTGTGGAGTTCCGCCTGAGCTTCCCTGTGAATTCACAGCGCACACGATAACGAGGAACCGATGATCACCGACTACCCTCTCCTTGTGCAGCAGACCCCCCAGCCGACTCTCGTCCAGCGTCTCTGGCACGAGGTCGCGAAGTTCGGGATCGTCGGAGCCGTCAGTTTCGTGGTCGACATGGGTCTGTTCAATCTGTTGGTGAACGGCGCAATGGATTCGAAGATCACGACCGCCAAGATCATCAGCGGCGCGGTCGCGACCGGTGTCGCCTGGATCGGTAACCGTTTCTGGACCTTCCGTCACCGGCGCAACCGTCCGGTGCACCACGAGGTCGCGCTGTTCTTCCTGGTGAACGGGATCGCCCTGGGCGTCTCTGCGCTGTGGGTTGCGTTCACGCACTACACGCTCGGTCTCGACGGCCCGGTCTGGCTGAACGTCAATGCGTTCATCGGCATCGGTCTCGGCACCCTGTTCCGGTTCTGGACCTATCGGCGCTTCATCTTCTCCGCCGATTTGGAGGACGAGGAGAACGACCTGGCGTTGGTCGACCGGCACACACCCGCTCGCGTCGACTGACGCCCGACGACAGATCTCAGTCGCCGAGCCCGATCGTCCGTTGCGGCGCCTCGCCTGCCGACAGGAACAACGCGAAGATCGCCGGTCGGGCACTGCGTAGCTCAAGTCGTCCGCCGGCCGCGTCAGCGAGGTCCCGGGCCAGTCCCAGTCCGAGTCCGGTGCCGCCGGTCGACACCTGACGGTCGAACACTTTCGGTGCGATTGCCGGGTCGACTCCCGCCCCACGGTCGCTCACCTCGACCACCACGGACGGGCCGCTGCGGCGTGCTCTGACCTCGACGGTGCCCAACCCGTGCTGCAAGGCGTTCTCGAACAGCGTCGACAAGATCTGCGACAGCGCACTGCGCGTCACCATCACCCACAAACCGCGCTCCCCGCTGACCAGCACCGACCGACGGGCGTCGGCGAAGGCCGGTTGGAACTCTCGCTGCAAGGCTGCGATCACCGAGTCGAGCGATGTCGCCGGCATGGACGCCGTCGGCGTGCTGCGGGCCCGCTGCAACAGTTGGTCGACCACCCCGTTGAGCCGCTCGACCTGGGAGATGCCGACCTTCGCCTCCTCGTGAGCGGCGGGCAGGTCGTCCGCTATCGAGATCTCCTCCAACCGCATCAGCAGTGCGGTCAACGGGGTACGCAACTGGTGGCTGGCGTCGGAGGCGAACTCTCGCTCCGCCGCGAGCGATCGGGTGAGCTCACTGGTGCGTCGTTCGAAGACATGCGAGATGCGGTTGACCTCGTCGATGTCCGTGCGCAGCGGCGTGAAGACGGCAGACCCGTCACCGAACAGTTCGGCTTGTGCGGCGAGTTGTTGCACCGGTTCGGAGACCGAACGGGCGGTGCGTCGTGCGAACACATAGCCGACGACCCCGGCGAGGATGCACAGGACGACGATCCCCAGGCGCCGCCACCAGCCGACCGCGAAGATCATCGACGGCAGGACGACGATCAGCAGGGCGACGACGACGGAGGCCGTGGCCTGGCGGACGAGTTTGTGCTGCACCGCCGGTCAGCTCTCGTCCGGTGCCTCGAATCGGAAGCCCACACCCCGGATGGTGGTGATGAACCGCGGGTCGGACGCATCGTCCCCGAGCTTGCGACGAAGGACGGACACGTGCATGTCGAGGGTCTTCGTCGAGCCGAGCCAGGCGGTCTCCCAGACCTCGCGCATCAGCTGTTCGCGTGAGACGACCTTTCCCTGCTCTCGGACGAGCACGCGGAGCAGGTCGAATTCCTTTGCGGTGAGCTGGAGTTCGTCGGATCCGCAGAATGCGCGCCGGGCTTCGGCGTCCATCCGTACCAGCGGGGCGCAGATCATGTCCTGCGGCGAACGACGCAGCAATGCTCGGGCGCGAGCCAGCAGCTCGGCGAGCCGGAACGGCTTGGTGACGTAGTCGTCGGCCCCCGCGTCGAGTCCGACGACGGTGTCGACCTCGTCGGCACGTGCGGTGAGGATCAGCACCGGCACGGGGTAGCCCTCGGCACGCAGCGTGCGGCAGACCTCCAAGCCGTCCATCCTCGGCAGGCCGAGGTCGAGGATCAGCAGGTCGGGGCTGTCGCGGCCGCCCTCGAGCGCGTCCTTGCCGTCCTGGCGGATGTCGACCTCATATCCCTCTCGGCGCAGTGCGCGCGCGAGCGGCTCGGAGATCGCAGCATCGTCTTCGGCCAGCAGGACTCGGGTCATGGCGCGAATCGTAGCCGTCACGGCCCCGGCCACCGCGGAGCACGCTTCTCGGCGAAGGCCCGGACACCCTCGGCGCGGTCGGGTGAGAACGCGGTGGCGTGCCAGCAAGCGTCCTCGATCTCCAGACCGGCGTGCAGGTCGGTGCCCGAGCCGAGTCGCATCGCCTTCTTGGCGTTACGAAGGCCCACGGGCGAGTTCTGCGCGATCGTCTCGGCGAGCTCGAGGGCTCGGTCCCGCGCTCCGCCGGCGGGTGCGAGTTCTTCGACGAAGCCCAACTCGTGCGCCTCCTGCGCGGTGAACTTACGGGCGCTGAAGATGACCTTGGCCGCCTTGCCCCAGCCGACCCGACGCACGAGCAGTTGGGTGCCGCCGCCACCGGGGATGACTCCGACCGAGACCTCCGGCAGACCCAGGGTGGCGGATTCTCCGGCGATGACCACGTCGCAGGCGAGCGCGATCTCGGCGCCACCGCCGAGCGCGAATCCGTCGACCGCCGCGATCGTCGGCACCGGCAGGTCGAGCACTCCGGTGTAGGCCGCACGGGCGATCGGACGCTGAGCGATGAGGTCGGCGTCGCTGAACCCGTTGCGCTCTTTCAGGTCAGCGCCGACGCAGAAGGCCTTCGGGTGGGAGCTGCTCACGACGACGGCCCGGACGCTCGGGTCCGCAGCGAGTTCGCCGGTGGCGTCCGCCAACGCGCGAGCCATCTGCGTGGAGACGGCGTTCATCGCCTCGGGTCGGTCGAGCACCAGCTCGGCGATGTGACCGTCGGCGTGGCGTCGGACGGTGATCATCGATTGAACTCCTCGTGGATGTGGGTATGGCTGCCGGTGCGGCTCACGGCTGACACGTTCACCTCGCCGACGCCGGCGAGTTGGGTGGGGCCGGCGGCGAACACGTCGACACCGTCGATCTTGCGCATCGCGTCGGCGACGTCCTCGTCGACCAGCACCTCGCCGGACGCGGCGAGCGCCGTGAGCCGGCTCGCCCGGTTGACCGTGTTGCCATAGATGTCGCCCTGCCGAGCAAGCACCCGGCCGGTTGCGACGCCGATCCGGATCTTGCGCAGCAGTGGGTCGGCTTCCACCGCCGCCAGCAGGTCGAAAGCGATCTGCACTCCCCCGAGATGGTCCGGTGCGTGAACAGCACCTCGTCACCGACGGTCTTCACCACGGCTCCGCCGGCCTGCGCGACCACATCGGAGGCAAGCGTCTCGAAGCGGATCACCAGCAGCGCGAGGTCGCGTTCGCTCATCGACCGGACGCGTTTGGTGAAGTCGACCAGATCGGCGAATCCGACGGTGCGGACGACTCCGACGTGCGACTCGGGTTCGGCGTCGGCGACCATGCGCGCGATCGAGTTGGCGACATTGCGCCGGGTGACGTGCTCGACCAGCGGGACAAGGTGGTCAGCGACTGCGACCATGCGTTCGGCCACGTCGGCGGCGCGTTCGGTGTCGACCTCGAATCCTTCGTCGGCCAGCATCATGTCGCTGATCAGTTGCAGGGTCCACATCGCCATCCGGTCGGTGCTGCGACCGACGGCCCGGGCGATACCGATGGCGGTCTGTTCGTTGATCAACCCCTGGCCGACCATCTCGACCATGCGACGGACGGCCTCGACATCGCGCTCGTTGAACACCACGTCCTCGTCACGTGCGTTGGCGAATCCGAGTGCACGCCACAGGCGCCGGGGGAAGTCGGAGTCGACGCCGGCCAGTTCACTGACGTCGGCGCGGCGCAGGGTGCGGGGGCTGTGCAGCAGTTGTTCCTCGATCCGGTCGACGAACCGGGCTCGGTCGACGGGGCGCAGATCACTGGCGGGTGGCATCGCCGGACGAACGTGCACCACGTCGCCGACCGCGTGCGGTGTGCGGGCGCCGTCGGACTGTTCGAGCACCAATCGGCCGGACTCGTCGATGTCGACGGCGACACCCTCGGCGTCCGCGGCGTGGGCGGTACTGACCTTCACGTGCTGCCCCACCGTGACGCACGCCGCCCGGTAGTCGTCGTCCAGATTGCTTGTGCCCCAAACTTTCTGGATCTCAGCAAGCTCGTCGAGGATGGCGACGATGATGGGCTCGCGATCCAGATAGACGCCGTTGATCGACAGCGAGGTTGCCGCGTCCGACGGCAGTTCGCTCTCGTTCTGCCACACGTTCAGACCGATGCCGACGATGACACCGGGATGTTCGCCACCCGTTGCCTCGCACAGGATTCCGCCGAGCTTGCGCCAGGTACCGGACTCGGTGCACACCAGAATGTCGTTGGGCCACTTGAGTCCGACGTCCAGGTGGGTCAGTCGGCTCAGCGCGGTGCGGACGCAGAGCCCGACCAGGAGTGGCACCCAGCCCCAGCGGCGGGGATCATCCGGCAGCGGAAGAGTTGCCGACAGCGCGATGCTCGAACCGTGCGGAGCGTGCCATTGACGATCGAGCCGGCCGCGGCCGGCGCTCTGGTGATCGGCGACCACCACCCGCCACGGACGAGGGTCGGCGCCGAGGACGGCATTGGTGGAGTCGACCGACCCGAGCACCTCCACGTCGTTCCACGGAGGAGAGGGCACGTCTCGGCGAAGCCGCTCGGACTCCAGGACGGGTGCCATGCGCACAAGGCTATTGTCTGATCCCATGACGGGTAAGGCAGGTCACACTTCCGGAGCCGACGACGCCGGTAAGCAGTCGCCGGCGATCGACATTCACACGACCGCGGGACGGCTCGCCGACCTGCACCTGCGCATCGATGAAGCCGTGAACGCCGGCAGCGCCAAGGCGGTCGAGAAACAGCACGCCAAGGGCAAGAAGACCGCTCGTGAACGGATCGAGCAGTTGCTCGACCCGGGTTCGTTCATCGAGCTCGACGCACTCGCACGGCACCGCTCCACTGCTTTCGGGCAGCAGAAGAAGCGCCCGTACGGCGACGGGGTCGTCAGCGGCTACGGCACCGTCGACGGACGCACGGTGTGCGTCTTCTCCCAGGACTTCACCGTGTTCGGCGGATCGTTGGGCGAGGTCTTCGGCGAGAAGATCGTGAAGGTCATGGATCTCGCGATGAAGATCGGCTGCCCGGTCGTCGGCATCAACGACTCCGGTGGCGCGCGCATTCAGGAGGGCGTGGTCGCGCTCGGTCTGTACGCCGAGATCTTCCGCCGCAACGTCCACGCGTCCGGCGTCATCCCTCAGATCTCACTGATCATGGGCCCGTGCGCGGGAGGTGCCGTCTACTCCCCCGCGATCACCGACTTCACGGTGATGGTCGACCAGACCTCGCACATGTTCATCACCGGCCCCGACGTCATCAAGACCGTCACCGGTGAGGACGTCGGCTTCGAGGAACTCGGCGGTGCACGCACCCACAACAGCCGCAGCGGCGTGGCCCACTACATGGGCAGCGACGAGGACGACGCGATCGAGTACGTGCGGTCGCTGCTGAGCTACCTGCCGCCGAACAACCTCGATCCCGGCGACGTGTTCGCCGCGGTCGATGAGGCCGAACTCGTGATCAACGATGCCGACCTCGAACTCGACACCATCATCCCCGATTCGCCGAACATGCCGTACGACATGGTGACGGTCATCGAACACGTCTGTGACGACGGCGAATTCATGCAGGTGCAGGAGTTGTTCGCACCCAATATCGTCACCGGCTTCGGACGCGTCGACGGGCAGAGCGTCGGCGTCGTGGCGAACCAGCCGATGCAGTTGGCGGGAACGCTCGACATCAACGCATCGGAGAAGGCAGCGCGTTTCGTGCGTACTTGCGACGCGTTCAACATCCCGATTCTCACCTTCGTCGACGTGCCCGGCTTTTTACCCGGCACCGACCAGGAATGGGGCGGCATCATCCGGCGCGGTGCGAAGCTGCTGTACGCGTACGCCGAGGCGACCGTTCCGTTGATCACCGTGATCACCCGCAAGGCCTACGGCGGCGCGTACGACGTGATGGGTTCCAAGCACCTCGGCGCCGACATCAATCTCGCCTGGCCGACCGCGCAGATCGCGGTCATGGGCGCTCAAGGTGCGGCAAACATCCTGTACCGCAAGGACATCGCCGCCGTCGCCGCCGAGACCGACAACGATCCGGCCGCCGTCGACAAGCGCCGCCAGGAACTGATCCAGGAGTACGAGGACACCCTCGCCAATCCGTACATCGCGGCCGAGCGCGGTTACGTCGACGCGGTGATTGCGCCGTCCGAGACGCGCACCCAGGTGATCCGTGCCCTGCGCGCACTGAAGACCAAGCGGGAGAGCCTGCCACCCAAGAAGCACGGAAACATCCCGCTGTGAGCCAGGAGCAGAGCGCGCAGCCGGGCACCATCCGGTTCGAGACGTCCGCAGTCACGCCCGAGGAGATGGCAGCGGTCGTCGCCGTGCTGTCCGCCGCCGGTGGCGGTGGAGGCGATTCCTCGATGCCTCGATCGGAGTGGGCCGGACGCGCCCGCGTCGGCTGGCGCACCAGCGGTCTTCCGGCCGCGAGGTTCGTGGAGCGGTTGCCACGCTGAGAAGCGGCGCCCCTGCCGCACAACGAAATTCAGACTGAACGCCCGGCCTTCATGGCCGGGCGTTCTGCATGACCGACCCCACCTCATGTCATCATCCGGACAGGCCTGGTGTCTCCGCGCTCGTCACCATTAGCTTTCGTTTTGTTATTCCAAACACAACGTTATGAATGGAGACTGGCATGCGCAAGCTCGCCCTGCTCGCCCTTGTCGGACTGGGAGCCCAACTCGTCGACGGAAGCCTGGGTATGGCCTACGGCGTCACCTCCACGACGCTGCTCCTGGCGATCGGCACCAATCCCGCCGCCGCATCAGCCACAGTGCACCTGGCGGAGATCGGCACGACGCTCGCTTCGGGGACGGCCCACTGGAGGTTCGGGAACGTCGACTGGCCCGTCGTGTTCAAGGTCGGACTCCCCGGTGCGCTGGGCGCGTTCGCCGGAGCGACCTTCCTGGCGAACCTGTCGACCGACACGGCCAAGCCGGTCATGGCTCTGATCCTGTTCGCGCTGGGGCTGTACGTGCTCGCGCGCTTCACCGTGCGCGGGCTACGCACCGACAGGCTCGGTCAACCGCTGCGCAAGCGATTCCTTTCTCCGCTGGGGCTCTTCGCAGGATTCGTCGACGCAACCGGCGGCGGTGGCTGGGGGCCGGTCGGCACGCCGGCCCTGCTGGCGAGCGGTCGGCTGGAGCCGCGCAAGGTGATCGGTTCGATCGACACCAGCGAGTTCCTCGTCTCGGTGGCCGCGAGCATCGGATTCCTTGTCGCCCTCGGTTCGCAGGGCGTGAACTTCGGCTGGGTCGCGGCTCTGCTGATCGGCGGACTCATCGCCGCACCGATCGCCGCATGGCTGGTGCGACACGTACCACCGCGCATCCTCGGCTCGGCGGTCGGTGGACTGATCCTGGTCACCAACGCCCGCACCCTGCTCAAGAGCGACTGGCTCGACGCATCCGACACAACTCGCTACGTGGTGTACGCAGCCTTGTACGCGTTGTGGGCCGCAGCGGTCAGCTACAGCTGGCGTGCGTACCGCAAGGAGCAGACCATCCCGGCGCATGAGGAGCGACCGGCCGCGGCCGCGTCCGCCTGATCCGTTCTTGGACGACGCCCGCGACCGGGCTCAGGCCGTCGCCGCATCCTGGCCGCGTCCGACGGCGACCGTGGCGAGTGCCCAGATCCCCATCATCACGGCCAGCACCGTGACCGCGAGGACGAAGTCGGCAGAGGCACCGTAGAGCGCGCCGACGGCCACCGGGCCGACGGACGCGAGCAGGTAACCGGCACCTTGACCGACCGCCGAGACGGCAGGCACATCGGACGGGTCGTGCTGGTGCGCGATCGCGGAGAGGGCAATGGCGAGCGGCAGCCCCTGGCACAGGCCACACAGCAGCACGCCGAACGCTGCAGGCACCGCGCCCAGCACGAGCAGGACGAGTCCCGCGACGTACGTGGCGGTGATCGCAGCGATCCAGGTGATCCGCCGATTCGAACCCAGTACCCGGGTGCCCAACAGTGAGCCGGGGAAGCCGAGCAGACTGAACAACCCCAACGCGATTCCCGCGGACGACGGTGACCATCCCTGATCGGTGAGCATCGTCGGCAGCCAGTTGACGAGCGTGAAGAAGGCCAGCGACTGCAGACCCATCACCAGGACGATGAGCCAGGTGCCGGGACGGGCCGCGACCGCGCGGATACGGGTCACGGGCGGCGCGGACGCAGCCACGTCACTGCGGTTGCGTCGAGCCGCGAGCGTCCACCAGGCCAACACCGCAAGCGCCGGCACCAGCCAGAGGCCGATGACGAACGGCCACTCCCAGCCGAGACCGTCGATGAGCGGCCGGGTCAGGAACCCCCCGCTCGCTCCACTGATCTGGAGGGCCACGGTGTACAGGCCCATCACGTACGCGAGATGCCCCGGGAACCGAAGCCGGGCAATCGCAGGAATCACCACATTGGCGATGGCGATACCCAGTCCGATCAGGAGCGTGCCGGTGAAGAAGGTGGGCGGGGTGACGACGAGACGGACGGCGATGCCGACGACGATGGCGGCGACCGCGACCCCGAGTGTTCGCTCGACTCCGACGCGTGCCGCGAGCGGCGGTGTGAGACAGGCGAAGACACCGAAGCAGATGAGCGGGAGCGTCGTCACCAATCCGGCAGCGACGGCGCTCAGGTGCAGGTCGTCACGGATGAGGGAGAGCGCCGGCGGGACGCTGGTGACCGGCGCACGGATCACGAAGGTCGCGAGCAGAAGGGCCAGGAGCAGGCCCGGTGCGGCGACTCGTTTCACCCGCCGAGTCTAGGCACCCGTCCCCGGCCCGCCCCGGCACCTGCCTTCCGCGCCGTCACAAATGCGGTGTCGACCGGACGGACGACGGGATAGGTTCGAGCGCGTGACTTCGAACCGCGAATACACCGCCATCGACCGGATCGCCGACGACCACCATGACGCGACCGTCGCCCTCAGCCCACTGACCGCCACCTACCTCGGCGTGCCCGGGCACGACCACGAGATGGACGACTTCTCGCCCCCGGCCACCGGGCGAAGGCCGACCTCGCTCGGCAGACGCTCACGAAGTTGGACGCAGCGCAACCGGTGGACGACGTCGACCGGGTGACGCTCAGCGCGATGCGCGAGCGCCTCGAGCTCGAGGTCGAGGCGTTCGAGGCCGGCATCCCGCTCGCGTCCCTCAACGTGATCGCGTCGCCGCTGCAGGAGATGCGCGACATCTTCGACCTGATGCCGACCGACACCGACGAGCAGATCGAGACCATCGGGCGTCGGATGCAGACGCTGCCGAGGGCGCTCGACCAGTGGTTCGAGTCGCTGGCCGAGGCCGCGTCCCGTGGTGATGTCGCCGCCAAGCGCCAGGTCGAAGCCTGCATCAAGCAGACCGAGGACCACACCGCGGACGACGGCTATTTCACGACGTTCGCGCAGCAGCACCCGCAGATCGCCGACCAGATTCGTTCTGCCGCAACGGCTTACGCAGACGCAGGACGTCGCCTGCGTGAGGAGATCCTCCCGAAGGCGCCGGAGGCCGACGGCTGCGGACGCGACAAGTACCCGCTGTACAGCCGCCAGTTCCTCGGTGCCGCCGTCGACCTGGAAGAGACGTACGCCTGGGGGCAGGAGGAACTCGCGCGGATCACCGCCGAGATGGCCGCGGTTGCCGAGCGCATCCAGCCCGGAGCCACCGTCAAGGAGGCCACAGCTGCTCTCGACGCCGACCCGAAGTACCAGTTGCACGGCACGGACGCGCTGCAGAAATGGATGCAGGAGAAGGCTGACGAGGCGATCACCGAACTCGCCGGAGTGCACTTCGACGTGCCCGAACCCGTCCACACCATCGAGTGCATGATCGCCCCGACCCAGTCCGGCGGCATCTATTACACCGGCCCGTCCGACGACTTCAGCCGTCCGGGGCGCATGTGGTGGTCTGTGCCGAAAGGCGTGACCGAGTTCGGCACCTGGCGCGAGCTCACCACCGTCTATCACGAGGGGGTCCCGGGGCATCACCTCCAGGTCGCGCAGACGATGTTCCGCAGCGAACTGCTCAACAAGTGGCGCCGCATGGATGCGTGGACCTCCGGACACGGTGAAGGTTGGGCGCTCTACGCCGAGCGGCTTATGGACGAACTCGGCTACATGGACGACCCGGGCAACCGCATGGGCATGCTCGACGGTCAGTCACTGCGTGCGGCCCGCGTCGTGCTCGACATCGGGTTCCACTGCGGTTTCGAGGCACCCGAGGAAGTGGGCGGTGGCGAATGGACCTACGACAAGGCGTGGACCTTCCTCAACGCGCACTGCGACATGAACGAGGGCTTCCTGCGCTTCGAACTCGACCGATACCTGGGCTGGCCGGGGCAGGCCCCGTCGTACAAGATCGGCGAGCGCCTGTGGATGGAATTGCGCGCCGAGGTCGCCCGCCGCGAAGGCGAGGACTTCGACCTCAAGACCTTCCACCGCCGCGCCCTCGACATCGGCAGCGTCGGCCTCGACACCTTGCGTGAGGCCGTTCTCGCCTGATCTCCTTCATGCACACCGCGTTCGGTATGACGGGAGCGACAGCAGCGCGCGCTACAGGATGAGCATTCGCGGGGTCATACTGACGCGGTGGAATTCGCCCAGATCACTCTTGCCCTGCTCGCCGTGGTCGTCGCGGTCACGGCGGTCTGTCGACGGTTCGGCCTGTCGGCTCCGCTGATCCTCACCGCGATCGGCGCGGTTGCCTCGTTCGTGCCGTGGATGCCCGACGTACATGTCGAACCGCACGTCGTCCTGCTCGGATTCCTCCCGCCGTTGCTCTATGCCGCGGCGCGCTCGTCATCGTCAGCCTGTCCATCGAGGCGTCCACCCATGAAGTGACGGGAGTCGACGTCCTCGTCTCGTTCCTGCGTTCCTCGCTGGGCGGCATCCTCATCGGACTCCTCGCCTATCGGCTGATCCAACTGGTGCGCCGCCACCTGCGCGACACGACCACCAACGTCGCGGTCTCGTTCATGACGCCGTGGATCGCCTACATCCCGGCCGAACTCGTCCACTCCTCCGGTGTCGTCGCCGTGGTGGTGTGCGGCGTGATGTTGGCGCACACCTCCCCGGTCGATCAGACACCGTCCGCCCGCGTGGCGCAGCGGATGAACTGGGGCACGATCCAGTTCATCCTGGAGAACCTCGTCTTCCTGCTGATCGGCCTGCAGGCGCGCACGATCCTGCAGGAGATGCAGGCCTCGCCGCTCGGTCTGGGACGCAGCGTGCTCGTTGCGACGGCGGTGCTGGCGACGGTCGTGGTGGTGCGACCGGTGTGGCTGCTGGCATGGGCCTGGGTGCGTCGTGTCAGAGGTACAGACGGCGGTCTCTCCGTGCGCGAGAGTGCGGTTGCGTCCTGGGCCGGCATGCGCGGAGTGGTCACACTGGCAGCCGCGTCACTGCTGCCAGAGGACGCACCCGAACGCGGCGTGCTCGTCTTCACCGCGCTGGTCGTGACGCTCGGCACCCTCATCCTGCAGGGCTTCACCCTCGGCGCGGTCGCCCGCAAGCTTGACCTGCACGGACCCGACCCGCGCGAGACGGCGCTGCAGTACGCGCAGATGTTGCAGATGGCAGTCAACGCCGGGGAGCGACGACTGAACGAGGAGATCGCGAAGTCTCCCAATGTCCCCGAGCCGACCGTCGAAGCACTCCGGGACCAGGCGAAGCGACGGGTCAACCCAGCATGGGAACGACTGGGCCGCAACGATCCCGACGTCGAGAACCCCTCGACGACCTATCGCCGGCTGCGTGAATCGATGCTCGATGCCGAACGGGAGAAGCTGCTGAAGCTGCGCGACAAGGGCGTCATCGACCACGAGGTGCTGGTCGAGATCATGGCCGGCATCGACGTCGAGGAGTCGATGATCGCCCAGAACAACGACCGCGACGAGCGGGTCGGCGACGACACGCTGTTGACGCCGCAGGAGCGACAGTTCGGGTGCGAGGAACTGCGCGAGGCGCCGGACACCGTCGAACCGCTCTCCCACGACAGTTGCCCCGAGTGCATGCGGGACGGGCTCCACCCGGTCTCGTTGCGGCTGTGCCTGACCTGCGGGAACGTGGGCTGCTGCGACTCGTCCGTCGGCAAGCACGCGAGCGCGCACTTCGAACGCACCGGCCACCCGGTGATGAGGTCCTTCGAGCCGGGCGAGGCGTGGCGGTGGTGCTACACGCATCACCTCCTCGGCTGACTGTGCTCCACCGGCGGGACACCTCGAGCATCCACGTGGACCCGACCATCTGGTGGGCGCGCGCACCGGGTGCCGTTCCATGTTGCTCGACGTGACTGACACGTGAGGCCGCGGGCTATCGCTGACCGCAGGTCGATGGTGGACACGACGTCGGTCCGTCAGAGGCCTTCGGTGTCCCGGTAGGTCTGTAGGAGTCCGGGTTCGGTGGTGTAGGTGCGGCCGGTGGGTGAGGTCCAGGTGCACACGCCGGCGGTGTTCATGACCACCTGCCAGCCGCTTTGTTTCATTTTGTGGTGGTGTCGGCACAGGCATTGCAGGTTGGTGTCGGTGGTGGGTCCACCGCGTTGGTAGGCGGTGACGTGGTCGGTGTCGGTGAACACTGCGTGCCGGGCACACCCGGGTGCTCGGCAGTGTTGATCGCGGGCTTGGATCCTGCGGCGCATCGTCTCGGGTGGTCGGTACGCCTGTGAGGTGTCCTGGTGGATGAGTTCGCCGGTGAGTGGGTTGAATTCGACCCCGGTGGTGGTGATCGTGGTGGCGTTCTGGATGAGTGCTTCGATCCCGTACCCGGACAGTGCGCCGACGCGGTGATGGATTCCCAACGCAGTGCTGTTCGTGACGCTGTTCGCCCCGCAGTTCTTGGCGTTGCGTTTGCTGGTCAACAGTCCGAGTGCTTCACCGCGGGTCACGGTCTTCTTGGATGACCTCCCCTTGCTGGGACCGGGTGTGTCACCGCCGGTGCCGCCGGGACCGTTCCCGCCGCCGCCTGGGTTGCCGCCTAAGCGGCCGTCGTCGCCGTCATCGCCACTGTCCTCCTTGCCGCGGTCACGACCGTAATCGCCGTTCCTGTTCGCGTCCGCAGAGTTGTTGCTGCAGCCCTGGCATGCGGTGGGAGTAAGGATCTGAATATCAAGGATGTAGTTCAGGTTGCGGGTGACGATCTCGTACAACGCGTCGGCCCGGTACTCACCCAGGAGTTTCTCGGCAGCGTCTTCACTGGTGTCGGACCGTTTGAGATCGTAGGCGCGTTTCTCGACCAGGTCACAGATCTCCGCGACCTGCGCATCGGGCAGGACCGCGGTGAAGGACGCCAACCCGGGGGTGGGGTGGGGATCGAACCACACCCCGGTCTGCTGCGCCTTCGTGCGCTTGTGGGTCTTGCGGGCGGCTGCCGCCTCGAACCTGGTGAGGAGGGTGCGGGTGGAGCGGCGTGCGGACGCCGCACCCCGGCAGTGGATCTTGCGTTGAAGGATCGTGTCTTCGATGAGTTCGCAGGTGTCGGGGCGGGCGTCCTGCAGTTCGGTCGCGACCGCGGTCACGGTGTCCAGGTTCGCCACACCAGCAGCCACATCCGTGAGCAGGACCGGTGTTTTGGTGGCTGCCCACACCGATTTGCGCACCAGCTGCGACGCGGCGATGCAGGACAGGCGCAGTTCGGCCGCGACACCATCAGCAGCGAACTCACCCACATGCCCCGGCTCGTGTTGCACGAAGTCAGTGCAAGTCACGTCGTGGGCGTCCCAGCGGGCGTACTGACTGATCGAGATCGCCCGGACGGCGCCGGCGGTGTTCATCACCGAGTGCGCCACCCGGATCGATTCCTCGAACTGCCGGGTCTGTGTCACCCAGTGATCCTCGTCGTCACCCTGGTCGCCATCACCTTGCTCACCGGCCGTCTGTTGGTCGATCCCGGTGAGGTCGGTGAGGTCGTCCTGCGTGAAGAACTTGTCGCCGGCTGCGTCCACGGTGAACGGGTCGTCGCTGTTGAGGCGTTCGAACACGTTGTGTGCCAGCAGTTGGGCGATGAGCAGTTGGATGGTGGCGGGGTTCGCGCCTGGTACCAGTTCGGGGTGCGATGCCAGTTCGATGGCTGCGTCGACACCGTCTTCGAGCATCACTGCTTCGAGCAGATCGCGCGGGGTGATCGCGTCGCGTCCGAGGGGTTTCGTCGTGGTGTTCGACATGCCCACATCGTACACCTGTTCGAACCGAGTTGGAATGGTGTGACCGGATGAATGTCGTTTGTGGACAACCGAATTGGTTACTCGCGGGTTGTGGAGAATGCGTGGTTGAGCGGTCGTGGTTGGGCGGTCGTGGATGGTTGCCTTGGTTTCGGCGCGTACGCCCTCGTCCCTCGGGCGTTCGGCTCAACCAGCGGCGCTACGTACGCCTCGTGCCCCGGGCGTTCGGCTCCACCGGCGGTGCTCACGATCAAGGCCCGGACAGTACGGTGAGCGGGTGCGATTCGTCCTTGCTTCTGCCTCCCCTGCCCGCCTGGCAACCTTGCGCTCGGCCGGCGTCCAACCGGAAGTCCTCGTCTCCGGCGTCGACGAGCCGGCGGCGACCGCCGAGGCCGAGAAGCGGTACGGCGCACTCGAACCCGCCGGTGTCGCGTTGATCCTCGCGCGTGCCAAATGCGAGGACGTTGCCGGTCGGGACGAAGCGGGCGACGCGCTCGTGCTCGGCTGCGACAGCGTCCTGGAGTTTGAGGGGGCGGCCCACGGTAAGCCGTCCGACTCGAGCGATGCGATCGCCCGCTGGCAGCGGATGCGCGGCAAGTCGGGCATCCTGCACTCGGGCCACTGGCTGATCGACAACCGGGACGACGGCACGGGTGCCACCTTCGGTGTCACCGCGAGCACTGTCGTGCACTTCGCCGACATCGACGACGAGGAGATCGAGGCGTACGTCGCCACCGGCGAACCTCTGTACGTGGCAGGCGCATTCACCGTCGACGGACTCGGCGGTCCGTTCGTCACCAGCATCGAGGGCGATTACCACAACGTCGTCGGAGTCAGCCTGCCCGCTCTACGCGAACTGCTGCAGGAGATCGGCATCTCCTGGCACGAACTGCGCCCTGCACCAACAGAATCTGTGTGAGGTTCCACCCTTCGCGGGAGAACCTCACGCGGTCCACGGCTTCGTCGCGCCGCCCGCCGGAACGTGGACGACACCGAAGCTATGGACCCTCGGTCACAGAGTGAAGCTAGTCACCCGTCCAAGTTCCGATCGTCCCGCTGGCGGAACACCCGGGACGGCATCTCCTGGGTCTCGCCCTCGCGCAGTTGCTCTTCCTGGTCGGCTCGTCGGCGCTGCGCGCGTTTGACCTCGAAACTGACGTCGATCTCCTCGAAACCCTTGGCGCGCATCGATTTGGCCTGGCCGACGTAGGCCTTCTGGTCGCCCTCGGTGAGCTCGACGTCATCGGTGAACGGAGTGAGCAGCGCCCGCGGGTACAGATGCTTACGACGCACCACGTCGATCTCCAGGGACAACACGATCAGTGCGGCAGCCGCATAGATGAACGCGATCATGCCTAGCACGAACGCGAAAATGCTGTTGATGGCAGACGCCTGCTTGATGACGGTGTTGACGTAGGTGGCTCCGTAGGTCTTCAGCGCCTCCCACCCGATCGCCGTGACCACCGCACCCACCCAGAGGTCAGCCAGACGCAACGAAGCGGCGGTGGCCATTTGGTAGGCGGCGAGGAACACTGCGGTCGACATCAGCACGCTGAGCAGGTGGATTGCGAGCGTCGCCGGTGTGCCCGAGATGTACCGCGTCACGAAGATCGAGGCTGCGGTGGTCAGCAGTAATCCGAAGCCGGCCGTGACCAGCAGGATGAACGAGCGGCCGCGCGCCGCAAACGGGTTGGGACGGCTGTTGCGCGGCACCTGCCAGACGACGTTCGCCGCGTACTGCAGAGCTTGTGCGGCGCCCAGTGCTCCATACAGCGCACCGAGCACACCGATGACCACGGCTCCCGTTCCGCCGTCCAGGGCTGCCGGTGCCTTGAGTTGGTCACCGATCACCGGGAACTCCCCCAATGCCGAGTTGAGCAGCGTGTCCTGCCACTCCGGTCGGCCACGCAGGATCCAACTGAGCACGGTCGAGGCGAGCAACAGCACGGGGAACAGGGAGATGAATGCGTAGTAGGTCAGCAAAGCCGCCAGGTAGGCGCCGAGATCGTCGAAGAACTTGTAACCGACCGCGATCGGGTAGCCCAACACCGGATAGCGGCGTTGGATCGCGTCGACCCGGTCGGAGAAGGACATGCTGGCAACCTATCCCGGGGACGCCACTGGCCTGCGCTGGGCGATCGGGTCGCGTAGCGTGTCCAACGAGTCGCACCAGGAGCGCGCTGCACCGCTCTCACCCGAGAAATGGTTTGGATTCCTCGATGCCTGATCCGCACGACCCCGACAAGACCGGGCCGGTCGACGACGACCGGCCCGGTATCATGGACTTCTTCGACTCCGATTCCGGTGATGACCAGGAGTACGCCGGCGAGCAGTACTACGCCGAGGACGACGACGCGCAGGGCGGCGGACGCTATTCCGCCGGCGGTGGCATCAGTCCGGCACTCGCCGCCGCTGCCGGCGTGCTGGCTCTGCTGCTCGCAGGATTCACCTGGTGGGCCGGGCGCGCGAGCGCGTCCGGGGACGGGGAAGCGTCCACCACCGTGACCCAGCCGGCGCAGACGGTGACGGTGAGCCCCTCCGGACCATCAGCCCCGACCTCCACGAGCGCCCCGTCGACCACCCGGCCGGGTGCCGCGCCGAATGCAACGACTGTGACCACGACGGTCGTGCAGCCGGGTGGCACCGTCACCCGTACCGTGCCGGCCCGCACCGTGACGCAGCCAGGTTCCGTGCGCACCGTGACCAGCAGTGCCGCCGCTACGACCGTCACCACGACGGCGACCGCTGCGCCTCAGGTGAGCACGGTGACCACGACGCAGACCGTCACCGCACCGGCGCCGCCACCACCCCCGCGCCCGCCGGCCAGCACCGTGACGGTCACCACGACGGTCGTCGTGCCCCCGGGGCAGAACTGACGCATACGTACGAAGCCCCCGCTCGATCGAGCGGGGGCTTTCGTGCGTCGCTGGTCAGACCGGTGGGATCGAACGGCGTCGGGTGCTGAAGTGTCGGTCGCGGCCGGCCGCGTACCGCAACCGGTGCAGCAGCTCGGTGCGCAGCGAGGACGCCTCGACGACGCCGTCGATCACCAGATCCGCGGCCAGACGTTCGAGGTCGACGTCCTCGAGGTACTCCTCGCGGCGGGCTCGCACGAACGTCTCGCGCTCGGTCTCGTCCTCAATCGCAGCGATCTTGTTGGCGTAGACGGCGTTGACCGCGGCCTCCGGACCCATCACGGCGATGCGCGCGGTGGGAAGTGCAAGCGTGGCGTCAGGACCGAATCCCGGGCCACCCATCGCGTACAGCCCTGCGCCGTAAGCCTTTCGGATCACAACACAGAACTGCGGGACGGTCGCCGACGACACTGCGGACACCATCTTCGCGCCGTGTCGGATGATGCCACCCCGCTCGACCTCGGATCCGATCATGAAGCCGGGCACATCGGCCAGGTACAGGATCGGGATGTTGTAGGCGTCGCACATCCAGATGAATCGCGCGGCCTTGTCGGCGGAGTCGGTGAACAGCACGCCGCCCTTGACCGCCGAGTTGTTGGCCAGGATGCCGACCGTGCGGCCCTCCATCCGACCGAACCCGACGACGAGCTCAGGGGCGAACAGCGGCTTGACCTCGAAGAAGCTGTCGTCGTCGACCAGGCCGTCGATCACCTCGTGGACGTCGAACGGCTGGCTCTCGACCTCCGGCACAGTGTCGTCGGTGAGCGGTTCGCTCGGCTCCTCCGGGTGGTACACCGGCCCCTCGGAGTGCCAGTTCAGCGGGAGGTAGGAGAAGAACAACTTCGCCAGTTCGATGGCCTCGGTGTCGTCCTGCGCGAGCAGGTCACCGACGCCGGACTGTGTGCAGTGCATCCGTGCGCCGCCCAGGTCTTCGAGTGATACCTTCTCTCCCACAACCATTTCGGCCATGCGCGGCGACCCGAGGTACATCGAGGCGTTGCCCTCGACCATGATGATCAGGTCGGTGAAGGACGGGATGTACGCGCCACCGGCGGCCGACGGGCCGAACAGGCAGCAGATCTGCGGCACCTTTCCCGACAACGCGACCTGGTTGTGGAAGATGCGTCCGGCCCCGCGGCGCCCGGGGAACATCTCGACCTGGTCGGTGATGCGTGCACCGGCGGAGTCGACGAGCCAGAAGACCGGGAGATCCTCGCGCAGCGCCATCTCGGTGGCCCGGACGATCTTCTCCACGGTGCGCGAGCCCCACGACCCGGCCTTCACGGTGGGGTCGTTGGCGATGACGATCGCCGGACGCCCGTCCACCGTGCCGCGGCCGGTCACCACACCATCGGCGGGAAGACCGGCCGCCGTAGCGTTCGCATACCGCCCGTCCTCGACGAACGACCCTTCGTCGAAGAGCAGCGAAATGCGTTCTCGCACATAGAGTTTGTTCTGCGAGTCGAGCTTGGCCCGGGCTGCTTCCGAGGGCGCGTCGGACGCTTCGTACGCCGCCTTCAGCCGACCGCGGACATCCTCGACCCGTGCGTCCTTGGGGTGGGTCACGACGGCAGTCCCAGACCACGGGCGATCAGCATGCGCTGCACCTCGGAGGTGCCCTCACCGATCTCCAGGATCTTCGCGTCGCGGTAGAACCGCGCCACCGGGTACTCCTCCATGAAGCCGTTGCCACCGAAGATCTGCGTCGCGATGCGGGTCGCCGTCACGGCGGCCTCGGACGAGTAGAGCTTGGCGATGGACGCGGCCTGCTTGACCTCACCGAGGCTGCGACGTCCGGCCTCCATCTCGTCCTTCAGCCAGGCGGCCTTGTAGGTCAGCAGGCGCGACGCCTCGACCATCACGGCGAGATCGGCAACCTGGAACGAGACGCCCTGGTTGACGCCGATCGGACGGCCGAACGCGATGCGGGTCTTGGAGTATTCGGTGACCGCTTCCAGACACGCCTGGGCCAGGCCGACAGCGAGCGCCGAGATGGCGATGCGTCCATCGTCCAAGGTCTTCAGGAACTGTTTGAACCCGTGACCGCGTTCGCCGAGCAGGTTGTCTTCCGGCACCACGCAGTTCTCGAACGTGAGCCCGTGGGTGTCGGAGATGTGCCAGCCGAGCTTGTCGTACGGCGGCTCGACCGTGAATCCCGTTGTGCCCGAGGGGATCATGATCGCGCTGATCTCAGCCTTGCCGTCCGCGGTCTCACCGGTCCTGGCGGTGACGGTGACGACGGAGGTGCGGTCGGTGCCGGAGTTGGTGATGAAGGCCTTCGCACCGTTGACGGTCCATTGACCGTCGGCCAACGAGGCGCGCGTCTTGGTGGCGCCGGCGTCCGAACCTGCCTCGGGCTCGGTCAGGCCGAAGCCGGCGAGCGTCCTGCCGGCGACGAGGTCGGGCAGCCACTGCTGCTTCTGTTCCTGCGTGCCGTACGTGAGGATGGGGTTGATTCCCAGGCCGACTCCCGCCGACAGCGTGATGCCCATCGACTGGTCGACACGGCCGAGTTCCTCGATCGCCAGACAGAGGTAGGTGAAGCCGCCCTCGTCCAATCCAGCCCCGCCGAACTCCTCCGGCACCACGAGCCCGAACAGGCCCAGCTCGCCCATCTGCGGCACCAGCTCCGACGGAAAGTGGTGCTCGCGATCCCACTGCGCGACATGCGGCGCGATCTTGGCCTCGGCGAAGTCACGCACGAGGCGCCGGAAATCCTCGTGGTCCTTGGACAGCTCGAACATCGGGTGCGGCCTTTCACTTGTGGCGTGGGTCACGATTGCGCGGTGTCGTCAAGGTAACAGCGGTCCCTCGCCGCCTGCCCACCTGCCCGAGGGCTGCCGCCGACCGGACCAGTGCAACGGCAAGGGCGCGATACCCAGCAGGATGGGAGGCATGAGTGACACCTTCAGCAGCGTCGACGACTCCCGCGAGCGTCTGGCCGGCACCGGCTACCTGGCCTCGGACGCGATAGCGACCACCGTCTATCTCGCCGCTGCGCTCGGCCGTCCGATCCTCGTCGAGGGGCCCGCGGGCGTCGGCAAGACCGCGCTCGCGAAGGCCATGGCCACCGCGACGGGTCGTGACCTCGTCCGGCTGCAGTGTTACGAGGGCGTCGACGAAGCGCGTGCGCTGTATGAGTGGAACCACGCCAAGCAGTTGCTGCGCATCACCGCCGAGAAGGACGCCGATTGGGAGCACGTGCGCACGGACGTCTTCGGTGAGGAGTTCCTGCTGGAGCGGCCGCTGCTCAAGGCCGTGCGCAGCGACGCCCCCGTCGTGCTGCTGGTCGACGAACTCGACAAGGCCGACGAGGAGATGGAAGGCCTGCTGCTGGAGCTGCTCTCGGACTTCCAGGTGACGATTCCGGAACTCGGCACGATCGCAGCCCGCCACCACCCTCTGGTCGTCGTGACGAGCAACGCGACGCGTGAACTGTCCGAGGCCCTCCGCCGACGGTGCCTGTTCCTGCACATCGACTACCCGAGCGCCGAACTCGAACAACGGATCGTGGAACTGCATGCTCCCGGCATCAACGAGGCCACTCGTGACTCGCTGGTGCGCGTGGTGCGTGCGCTGCGGGAGGGCAATCTGCGCAAGCCGCCATCCGTCTCCGAGACTGTGGACTGGGCTCGCACCCTGCTCTCGCTCGGCGCCGACGAATTGGACGCAGAGTTCGTCGAGGCCACGCTCGGGGTGCTGCTGAAGCACCAGGACGACATCGAATCCGCCCGAACCGCACTGAAATTGTGAGCCTTCCGCGAAACCTCGTCGGCCTCGCCGAGGCGATGCGGACGCATGGTCTGGAGGTGGGTTCGACCGAGACGACGACCGCCGCACAGGCGATCGAGGTGCTCGGCCTGGACGACCGCCGCACCCTGCGGGAGGCGCTTGCCGCGACGATGGTGCGCTCGGCCGACGGCCGCCCGGTCTTCGATCAACTCTTCGACCTGTGGTTCCCGTCCGCCCCCGGCGCCCGCACCACTGATCTCGCGGACGCCGACGTCGACGCCCTGCGCGAGGAACTGACCCGGGCACTCGCCGACGCCGACGAACGACGGATGGACGAGATCGCCGCGGCCACACTCGAACTGCTCGGCCGGGTCTCCCCCGACGACGAATCACGGGGCTGGTCCTCGGCCCAGGCGGTCGACGCGCTCGCGCCGCAAAGGCTCATCGCGCCGGCCCAGGAACTGGGGCGCGGCAACGGGGACGAACAGGGCGAAGGGCAGGGGTCAGGTTCGGGCGGGTTCACCGACCGCATCGACCGAGATGAACTGCGTTCACGGGTGGCCGAATTCAGGCAGCGCGTGGAGTCCGAAGCGCGGCGGCGCAACACCGCCGTCCGACCGAAGGAACGCATCGCGCGGTACGGAGTCGACGGGCCGGCCGACCAGCGCGACTTCCTCGCGATGTCCAGCAAGGACCTCGACGCCATGAAACGCGAGCTCGATCCGCTGGCCCGCAAGCTCGAAGCCAAGCTCAGCAGGAGGCGCCGGGCCCACCGGGGCGGCATCGACGTCCGGCGCACCCTGCGTACTGCGATGGCGACCGGCGGCGTCCCGCTCGACCCGGTGTACGAGCAACGCAAGCGGCACCGTCCGGACATTGTGCTGATCGCCGACATGTCGGGGTCCGTGGGCGGCTTCAGCGGGTTCACCATGCTGCTGATGCAGGCGATGCAGAACCAGTTCCGACACGTGAAGATGCTCGGTTTCGTCAGCAGCGCGGCCGACATCACGCACGTCGTGAAGGACGCGCCCCCGGGCGTCTCGCTCACCTCGTGGGCGTTGTCCCAGGCGGCTCTCACGGCGCGTGGACGCAGCAGCAGCTACGGCACCGCGTTCGCCGACGTCCTGGCCGAACACGGTGATGCGATCGGCCATCGCACCACCGTGCTCGTGCTCGGTGACGGACGCACGAACTACGCCGACCCCGGCGTGGACGCCCTGCGGGAGATCGGCCGGAAGTCACGAACCACGGTGTGGCTCAACCCGGAACGCAGTTCCTCCTGGGGCACCGGCGACTCCGCGGCCGATGACTACGCACGGGTGATCACCATGCACGAGTGCCGCAATGTCGCGCAGTTGCGCCTGTTCGTCGAACGTCATCTGGTGTGAGATCCACGCGCCGGTCAACGGATCTCAGGCGTCCGCGGGTCATACTGTGCGCGTGCGTTTCCGGAAGTCTGCTGCCGCCGTTCTGACCAGTGCCGCCCTCGTCGCAACCGGCACTGCACCCGCGCATGCCGCGATCGAACCGCAGGCGTACGGCACGTCCGGCAAGCAGGTGACTCTCGCGACCGACAAGACCGGGGGCCCGGAACTCAAGGCGGGTCTCTACCAGGCCGAACTCCCCAACGACGGATCCCCGCGCACCTTCACGATCAACCGCAACCAGATGCGCACCTTCCTGGCGAGCGTGCTCACCGACGAACGCGAGGGCAAGGCGCTCAAGGCAACCGGTGAGCACAAGACCAAGGTGTCGATCCTCGACGCCAAGGGCGACGATTGCACCTCCGACACCGGCACGTTGAGCAAGGGCGCCGCGCTCACCTTCATCAACGTGAACGTCGGGGTGGACGACGACGAGGACCTGTCCCGCGGCAATTACCTGGGCGGCACCTGCCGCGAATCGACCAAGCTGTCGATATCGATCGAGCACACCGGCATTCCCGCGAACGGCAGGACGAAGGCCGAGATCCTGCTCACCGACGAGCCCAAGGGCACCGGCAGCGTCGGGTCACCCGCGACGGTCGCCCAGACAGCCACTTTGAAGGCACCGGACGGGACAGTCCGGGGCGAGGTCGCACCCGGAAAGGGTTTCGGCGACGCCGCGACCCTGGTTGCCGGCACGCATTCACTCAAACTCGGCGTCGGTACGCAAGCCTTCTACAAGGTCCGCCTCGACTGGGGACAGCGCCTGGCCGCCACCCTGCGCGTGCCCGGCAAGGACACCAACTTCGCCTCCCCGATCGCTGTCGAGGTCTCGACGAGGATCTGGACGCCCCAGCGGATCGCCCTGGACGCGAACCCGAAGGATTACCAGTACTCCGACTCCCTCTCGATGTCGGCCAACAGTTCCAAGGGCGCGACGATCGGCACCTACACCGCACCTGTGCTGTGGGCCAATCGGTCTGCGAAGTCGGAGTCGGGCAACGAGGTGCCGCAGGCCAGCCTGCAGTGGACGACCACGCCGGGCTGGTACTACGTGACGGTGTGGACCCGTCCGGCGTCCTTCTCATCCAGCGATGAGCCGATGCCCGACTCCGTGCCCCCGATCCCAGCCGACCTCAACATCGCTGTGGTGGGCGACGTCCAGCAGGGGCCGACCTTCGTGAACACAGGCGGCGCAAAGCTTGCTCAGCCGGGCAAGGGCGAGATGAGCATCGGCCAGGGGGTGCAGACCGGGGCCCCGTTCCCGTGGGCGAAGGTCGCGCTCAGTGCGCTCGCCGTGTTGGCGGCAGCGATAGCAGTGTTGTGGGCCCTGCGTTCTCGGCGGCAGGCCTGAGCCTCAGCTCGTAGCGGTCCAGACGTACTTACCGTCCTGCTCCGAGCAGGTGCGCAGCACGCCGTTCTGGTCGCGTTCGGACGTGCCGACGTCCGACCAGATGCACTCGGCGCCGAGGCGGGCCTTGCCCGGCTCGTCCGTGGGCCCGTTGTCCTTGGGGACCCAGATCGCGGTCAGCGCCGCTGCGGCGACCAGGGGCGCACCGACGAGGACCGCAACGCGCTGAAGATTCTTGGCTCGTGCGGCACGATCGACCGCGCGGTGTGCACGATTCGTCGACTGCGCGGGCGCTGCGACATTGCCGGCCATCGGCATCGCCGCGGTCGGACGCCGTATGACGGTTTGATCGCCGCCGAGGGGCGCGGTGCTGGCGTCGGTCGGTCGGAAATCACCGGCTGCTTCTCCGATGGGGGGCAGGTCGCTGCGGACGTCGATCGCCGACTGCTTCTCCCACGCCACCGGCTCGATGGCCCGGCGCGCTTCGGCCGCGCTGGCCGGACGACGGTTGATGTCCGGGTCGGCAAGGCGAATCACTGTGTCCCACAAGGCGTCCGGCACACCGTCCGGACGCGGCGGCAGGTCGAGCGCGTCGGTGCGGACGTGTGCCCGCGGCTTGTGCCCGGTCAGCAACTGGATGCCCATCATGCCGACGGCGTACAAGTCGGACCTCGGGTCAGGGTCGTAGCCGCGCAGCTGCTCGGGGGCGAGATAGCCGGGGGTACCCATGACGATGCTGTGGCTGGTCAGACGGGGCGCGTCGACGGACACGGCCACGCCGAAATCGGTGAGCCACAGGTGCGGCTTGTCGGTGCCGGTCGCGGACAGCAGCATGTTGGCCGGCTTGATGTCGCGGTGCACGACGCCCTGCTCGTGGACGGCGGTCAACGCATCCAGCAACTGACGCAGCAACTCGGCCGCATACGGTGCGGGCAGCTTGCCGTGCCGGTGGGCCAGCCCCGAGACGGATCCACCTTCGACCAGCGGCATCGCGATGAGCACGCGGTCGTCGACACCGGCCCAGCTGAGCGGCGTCACCACATTGGGGTGGTGGATGCGCATACCCTGCTCGCGCATGAACCGCAGTAGCGAACCGGCGTCGGACTGGCGCAGCACCTTCGCTGCGACCACGGTGCCGTCGCGTAGGTCGTACGCGCGCCACACTCCCCCATGCCGCCTTCGCCGATCATGTCGATCAGCTCATAGCGGCCCGCAATCACTTCTCCCACGAAGCAGAACCTTAGGCGAACCGCCGAGTGGCCGGGCTGTGAACCAGCGGCCGGGTCATACCCCGGCCACCGGTTCACAACCCGGCCACTCGGTGAGAAGAAGCAGAGATCAGGCGTTGAACTCCGCCGGATCCGGGCCGAGACGCTTGCCCGAATCGAGGGCTTCGATCGCATCCATCGCAGCCTTGGAGAGCTCGAAGTCGAAGACGTCCAGGTTCTCGGCGATGCGTTCCGGCGTCACCGACTTGGGGATCACGACATTGCCGAGCTGGAGGTGCCAGCGCAGGATGACCTGGGCGGGCGTCTTGCCGTACTGCGACGCGATATCGGTGATCGTGGCGTCGGCGAGGATGTCGCCGCCCTGACCGAGCGGGCTCCACGCCTCGGTGACGATGCCGAACTTGTCGTGGAACTCGCGCAACTGCTTCTGCTGGAAGTCCGGGTGCAGTTCGACCTGGTTGATCGCGGGATACTCACCGACCGTGTCGTGCAGCTCCTGCAAGTGCTCAATGTTGAAGTTGCAGACACCGATCGCTCGCACCTTGCCCTGGTCGCGCAACTGCATCATCGCCTTGTACGTGTCGACAAAGGCTGCGTTGGACGGCACCGGCCAGTGGATGAGGTAGAGGTCGATCGGGCGGCCGAGGCGCTCCTGCGAGGCGTCGAACGCCGCGAGGGTCTTGTCGAAGCCATGGTCGTCGTTCCACACCTTGGTGGTCAGGAAGACATCGGACGGCGCCAGTTCGCTGTCGGCGAGCGCGCGGCCGACGCCGGCCTCGTTGCCGTAGATGCGGGCGGTGTCGATGCTGCGGTAGCCGACGCGCAGGGCCTCGGCGACGGCCGGGGCGGCGGCGTCGTCCTCGACCTGCCAAACGCCGAAACCGAGCTGCGGCATCTCGACCGAGGTGTCGCCGGCGCGCAGGGAAATGTTGGGGATGGTGGGGTTACCAGTCATGCCCGATGCAGCGATGCATCGCCGCCCGATATTTCCTACCGTTCGGTTTTGCCCCTCGAATGTGGCCTCGCCCACATCCGGATAGGCTCAGGCCATGCCCGAACTGCGCAAGGTTCTCATCGCCAACCGCGGCGAGATCGCCGTCCGAATCGCCCGCGCCTGCAAGGACGCCGGCATCGAATCGGTCGCCGTCTACGCCGAGCCCGACCGCGACTCGCTGCACGTCAAGGTCGCCGACGAGGCATACGCCCTGGGCGGCTCAACACCGGCCGATTCCTACCTCGTGCAGGAGAAGTTGCTCGAGATCGCCGAGCAGTCGGGTGCCGACTCGGTGCACCCCGGCTACGGCTTCCTGGCCGAGAATGCCGACTTCGCGCAGAAGGTCATCGACGCCGGCCTGATCTGGATCGGTCCAGGCCCCGAGGCGATCGACAGCCTCGGCGACAAGGTGAAGGCGCGTCACATCGCACTGGCCGCCGACGCTCCGCTGGTGCCCGGCACCAAGGACCCGGTCGAGGGCCCGGACGAGGTCGTCGAGTTCGCCAAGGAACACGGTCTGCCGGTCGCGATCAAGGCGGCGTACGGCGGTGGCGGACGCGGGTTGAAGGTCGCCCGCACCATCGAGGAGATCCCCGAACTGTTCGACAGCGCGGTCCGTGAAGCGGTCACCGCGTTCGGTCGCGGCGAGTGCTTCGTCGAGCGCTTCCTCGATCACCCGCGCCACGTCGAGACCCAGTGCCTGGCCGACCAGCACGGCAACGTCGTGGTCGTCTCCACCCGCGACTGCTCGCTGCAGCGCCGCAACCAGAAGCTCGTCGAAGAGGCACCGGCTCCGTTCGTCACCGACGAGCAGCACGCCGAACTCGTCCGTGCGAGCAAGGAGATCCTGCGCAAGGCCGGTTACGTCGGCGCGGGCACCTGCGAGTTCCTGATCGGGCCGGAGGGCCACATCTCCTTCCTCGAGGTCAACACCCGCCTCCAGGTGGAGCACCCGGTTTCCGAAGAGGTCACCGGAATCGACCTGGTCCGCCAGCAGTTCCGGATCGCGGCCGGCGAGGCGCTCGACTTCGACGACCCCGAGCCGCACGCGCACTCCTTCGAGTTCCGCATCAACGGCGAGGACGCCGGCCGCAACTTCTTCCCCGCCCCCGGCACCATCACCACGATGGTCGTGCCGAGCGGCCCCGGCGTGCGGTGGGACGCCGGCGTGGTCGAGGGCGACACGATCGCCGGCGCGTTCGACTCGATGATCGCCAAGCTGATCGTCACCGGCCGCACCCGCCAGGAAGCGCTCGAGCGGTCCCGCCGCGCGCTGGACGAACTCGTCATCGAGGGCATGCCGACGGTCGCGCCGTTCCACCGCGCAGTCGTCTGCGACCCGGCATTCGCACCGAACGACCCGGACGAGAAGTTCACGATCCACACCCGCTGGATCGAGACCGAGTTCGACAATCAGATCGAGCCCTTCGGCGGCGCCGCCGGCGAGGCTCCCGAGGCCGCCCCGCGGCAGTCGCTGGTGGTCGAGGTCGGTGGCAAGCGCATCGAGGTGTCGCTGCCCGGCGACCTGCAGCTCGGCGCTGGCGGCGGCGCAGCAGGCGGCCCGAAGAAGGCCCCGAAGCGCGGCCGGTCCAGCGGCGGCGGTCAGGCCGCGAGCGGCGACTCGGTCACCGCTCCGATGCAGGGCACGATCGTCAAGATCGCGGTCGAGGACGGTGCCACCGTCTCCAGCGGAGACACGATCGTCGTGCTCGAAGCGATGAAGATGGAGCAGCCGATCACCGCCCACAAGGACGGTGTCGTCTCGGGCCTCAAGGCCGACATCGGCGAGACCGTCAGTGCAGGCGCCGTGATCGCGCAGATCAAGGACGCCGAGTAACCACCTGCGCGACTCCGGTCGCTATGACGACCAGGCCCCTTGACTACGCCCGTAGTCAAGGGCCTGGTCGTTATTGCGCTCAGTCAGTCTCCAGGTCGGACATCGCCTTCACCAACAGCGAGACGGTGCTGGCGAGATAGGCCTCGCGTTCGTCCGCGGGCAGGCTCAGCGAACCGATCGCAACACCTTCAAGGGCCGCGACGACGGTCTGCGCGCGCTGGTGCGATGCGCCCTTGTGCTCACGTTCGACGACACTGCCGACCAGGTCGACCAGCCCGCGCCGCCAGGCACGCATCGAATCCTGCAACGAGGGGGTGCGGACGGCTTCCAGGCTGAGCTCGCTGATCGTGAGCAACAGAGCCGGGTCGCGAACCCAGCCGAGCAGCAACTGCGTTGTGCCGTCAATCGCGCAGGTCGGGTCGTCCGTGCCCACCGGCAGTGAATCGGTGAGCTGCTGGACGTCGTGCATCAGACGTCCGGCGACGTGGTCGGTGAGAGCGGTGAGCAACGCCAGCCGGGTTCGGTAGTAGACCGAGCAGCTGCCCTCGGGCAGGCCCGCGGCGCGGTCGAGTGCTCGGTGAGTCAGGCCACGCAATCCTGATTCGCCGACGACTCCGATCGCTGCGTCGAGCAGATGGGTCTGGCGGGCGACGGTTCCTTCAGGTCGTGGCGTGGTCACCGCAAGAGACTGTCACAATCGACGACGAGCCGACACCCGTCAGGGTGACCGGTCGAGACCGAGACGAGGTAGCCGATGTCCTGGGGCAACGTGATCCCACTTCTGTTGTTCACCGCTGTCATCGTGGCGGTGCTGTTCGTCGCCGTTCCCCGTGCCCGGCGCAACCGGCACAAGGTGTGGGAGGACGCCGGCCTGATGCCGCACCAGATCGACCACGAGGCACCGTCCGGCCGGACCGAAGACGCGGAGGCGGACGACCCCGGCCGGGACCGTCGATGAAGACCGTCACGACGGCGCAACTGCGGTCGCGGCTGTCGATGCTCCAGGGACGCGCGAGGGTTGTCGTGAGCGGCAACCTGGCCACACCGTGGAAGGCCGTCGAAGCCCTCGACCACGCGGTGCCGACCTACATCCTGAACATCCTCAACGGCGGCGAGGGGATCCCGGCCCGCGAGGGCGTCATCGCCGAGACCTGCTTCGTCGGAGCCGGTCAGCGCCACCACCCGGCACTGTCCTACGTTCCCTGCCGCCTATCGATGGTGCCGGACGCGACGCTGGCCGCACTGCGTGACCGTAAGGACCTGCGCGTCTGGACGGAGATGTTCTCCGACGGTGTTCTCGATCTGGAGGAACGCGGCGCCATGGACCACACCACGCCGATCATCACCTCGTTCGTCGCCGGTTCGCAGCGCTTGTACGACTGGCTGGACGGCAACCGTCGCGTGCTCATGCAGCGCACCGAGCGTACGAACGACCCGGCGCTCATCGCGCGACAGCGCGGGATGGTCAGCATCAACACCGCGCTGCAGGTCGATCTGTTCGGCCAGGCCAACGCCTCCCGCATCAACGGACGTATCCATTCGGGGTTCGGCGGTCAGACCGACTTCATCGTCGGTGCGATGCACTCCCCCCGGCGGACACTCGTTCATCGCGCTGCGCTCCTGGCACCCCAAGGCGGACGTGTCGACCGTCGTCCCCGCCTCGCGGACACGACGACGAGCTTCCAGCAGAGTGCGATCGTGACCGAACAGGGCATCGCGTTCCTGCTCGGTAATGACGAGAAGCAGCAGGCGACCGAGATCATCGAGAAGGCAGCACATCCGGACGTTCGGGATGAATTGCGTTCCGCTGCAGCAGAATTTGGTCTGGACAACCCGATCTATTGAACGTCGTGGCGCGTCCGCGTCGCGCGTGACAGAGGTCACGCACCGTTCGTTTCGACCTTGCTCACTACAGGTGTAGTGTCGTAGACAGATCGAGCACTACACTTGTAGAAAGGCAGTCGTCACCATGAACATGATCCCCGGCTTCTTCACCGGTTTCACCATCATCACCGCCATTGCGCTCGTCGCGATGATCGCCGTCCTGGGTACCTGGACGGTGCAGTTCTTCGCCCGCAACCGTCAGCAGCGCGTGGCCACCCGTCAGCCCCTGGTCCGCTACTACAGCAACCTCGGCCAGCACTCCTTCTCTCACTGATTCTCAGCTGACTCAACCACGGCAGGAACAACGAGAACCCGGCCACCTTCGCTGGTTGGGGCCTCGACCTGAGGAACGAAGGCCGAGGTGCCGAAACCACCGTAGGAACAACGAGAACCCAGCCCGACGTGGCTGGGTTCTCGCGTTGTCGCACCTTGGTTTCGGCACCTGCGGATTCCTTCGTCATCCGTAGGGCTCAACCAGCGGCATTCGTCGGTTCTCGCGTTGTTCGTGCCTCCCCGCGGGGACCGGCCTCAGATCTCCGACTGGTGCAGCCGGCGCGCGGCCTCGGCGATCGAACCGGTCATCGACGGGTAGACCGAGAAGGTCTGGGCCATCTGATCGACAGTCAGGCGGTTCTGTACGGCCAGGCCGATCGGGTAGATCAACTCGGACGCCTGGGGCGCCACGACCACTCCACCGACGATCGTGTTCGAGCCGGGACGGACGATCAGCTTCACGAAGCCGTCCTTGATGTTGCGCATCTTCGCCCGCGGGTTGGTCGACAGCGGCAGCGTGACCACGCGGGCCTCGATCCGGCCCTCGTCGACGTCCGCCTGGGAGTAACCGACCGTGGCGATCTCGGGGTCGGTGAAGATGTTCGCGCAGACACCGCGCAGGTTCAGCGGGGCGACCGCGTCGCCGAGTGCGTGCGCCATGGCAATTCGTCCCTGCATCGCGGCCACGGACGCCAGCGGCAGCACGCCGGTGCAGTCGCCGGCGGCATAGATGCCAGGCACGGAAGTGCGGGAGACACGGTCGACGCTGATGTGACCCGACGGCGTGAGGTCGACACCGACCTCCTCGAGTCCGATGCCCTTGGTCTGCGGAATCGAACCGACGGCCAACAATGCGTGCGAACCCTCGACCGTCCGGCCGTCCTCGAGGGTGACCGTCACCTTGTCGCCGTCGCGCACCGCGGACTGGGCACGCGAGCGGTTGAGCACCTGCATGCCACGGCGACGAAAGACGTTCTCGATGACGGTGGCGGCGTCGGCGTCCTCGCCCGGAAGCACGCGATCGCGGGAGGACACCAGCGTCACCTTCGAACCCAGGCCGAGGTAGGCGTGGGCGAGTTCGGCACCGGTGACACCGGAACCGACGACGATCATGTGCTCCGGCAGTTCCTTCAGGTCGTAGATCTGCTGCCAGGTCAGGATGCGTTCGCCGTCGGGCATCGCCGACTCCATCACCCGCGGTGTGGTGCCGACCGCCAGCAGGATGACGTCTGCCTTGATCTCCTCGGGTTCGGCGTCCTGCCGCACCAGACGCACGGTGGAACTGTCGACGATCGAGGCCGAACCGTGCACGACGCGGCAGCCGACGCTCTCGACCTGAGCGCGGATGTCGTAGCTCTGTGCCTTGGCCAGCTTCAGCACGCGGGTGTTGACCTCGGTGATGTGCGCCTCGGCGTGCTGGTCCTCCTCGTGCCCCTCGAAGTGCACACCCAGACGTCCGGCCGCCTTGAAGCGCGACATGAAGTCGGAGGTCGCGATCAGCGTCTTGCTCGGGACGCAGTCGGTGAGCACCGCAGCGCCACCGAGTCCGTCCCTCTCGACGATCGTGACGGCGGCGCCGAGTTGCGCGGCCACCAACGCGGATTCGTAGCCACCGGGACCGCCGCCGATGACCACCACTGACTTCTGTCGACCAGTCACCCGCCCATCCAACCACGCAGTAGGTCGTGTGTTCCGGGGGTCCGGCTGGGTACTGTGGCGGCCGTGACGAACATCAAGACGCAGACCGCCGACTTCGCCGACGTCGACCCCTTCGAGCTCGCCGATCAGGCGGCACGGCGGATACGGGAGCTGTCCGGCGTCGACAAGCACGACGTGGCGCTGGTGCTCGGTTCCGGTTGGGGTGACACCGCCGACCGGCTCGGCGAAACCGTCGCCACGATCGACAACGAGCAGGTGCCCGGATTCGCCAAGGCCGCCGTCGCCGGCCACAAGGGCACGATGCGATCGATCCGCATCGAGGGCACCGACAAGCACGCGCTGGTCTACGGCACCCGCACGCACTACTACGAGGGACGCGGGGTGCGCGCGGTCGTGCACGGCGTCCGCACCGCCAAGGCCGCCGGGTGCGACACCGTCGTGCTGACCAACGGCTGCGGCGGGTTGAACCCCGACTGGACTCCCGGCACGCCGGTGCTGATCAGCGATCACGTGAACCTCACCGCGAACTCGCCGCTCGAGGGCGCGACCTTCGTCGATCTCACCGACCTGTACTCCTCGCGCCTGCGGGAGTTGGCCCGCACCGTCGACCCGGACCTGCCCGAGGGTGTGTACGCGCAGTTCCGTGGGCCGCACTACGAGACGCCCGCCGAGGTGCAGATGGCCAAGGTGCTCGGCGCCGATCTGGTCGGCATGTCGACCGCGCTCGAGGCCATCGCCGCGCGCCACGTCGGCCTGGAGGTCCTCGGCATCAGCCTGGTCACCAACGCGGCCGCCGGCATCAGTGAGGTGCCGCTGTCGCACGAGGAAGTCATCGACGCCGGCAAGGCTGCAGCGAGTCGCTGCGCCGACCTGTTGTCGCAGATCGTCCGCAAGCTCTGAGCGAGGTTCCGTCATGACCCAGGTGCACGACGACGTCCGCGAGTGGATCGCCGACGACCCCGACGCCGAGACCGTTGCCGGCCTGACCAGCCTGCTGGAGCGCGCCCAAAGCGGCGATGAGAGCGCGGACGCCGAACTTGCCGACCGGTTCTCCGGTCTGCTCGAGTTCGGCACCGCCGGGCTGCGCGGCGCGCTCGGTGGCGGACCGAACCGGATGAACCGCGTCGTCGTGCTGCGTGCTGCTGCCGGCCTGACCGCGTACCTGCAGGAATCACAGGGTCGCCCCGACGTGACCGTGGTGGTCGGATTCGACGCCCGCCACAACTCAGACGTCTTCGCCCGCGACACCGCGGCCGTCGTCGTGGCAGCCGGCGGACGCGCGCTCGTGCTCAGCCATCCGTTGCCGACGCCGTTGTTGGCGTTCGCGATTCGCCACCTGGGCGCCGACGCCGCAGTGATGGTGACCGCCAGCCACAACCCGCCGCAGGACAACGGTTACAAGGTCTACCTCGGCGACGGCAGCCAGATCGTTCCACCCGCGGACGCCGAGATCGCCGCTGCGATCGACCGCTTTCCGCGCGCGGCTGATGTCGCTCAGGCCGACGGCGGCTGGGAGACGGTCGACGACTCGATCATCGACGACTACCTGGCGTCGGTGACGTCGGTCGTCGAGGCGGGCGGCCCGCGCGACCTGCGGATCGTGCACACCGCATTGCACGGCGTCGGGTCGGCCACGATGATCGACGCCCTGCACCGCGCCGGCTTCACCGACGTCCAGCCTGTCGCCGAGCAGGCGGAGCCGGATCCGGAATTCCCGACCGTCAGCTTCCCCAATCCAGAGGAGCCGGGAGCGATCGATCTTGCGCTCGCCGAGGCGCGGAAGGTGGGTGCCGACATCGTCATCGCCAACGACCCCGACGCCGACCGGTGCGCCGTCGCGATCGAGGACGCCGGCACCTGGCGAATGTTGCGCGGCGACGAAGTGGGTGCGCTCCTGGGTCACCACTTGGTGCAACGCGGTGTCGCCGAAGGCTCGGTGTTCGCCAACTCGATCGTCAGCTCTCGTCTGCTCGGCGCAATCGCCCGCGCCGCGGGCATCGCCCACGAGGAGACACTCACCGGGTTCAAGTGGATCAGCCGCGTCCCCGGTCTGCGGTACGGCTACGAGGAAGCGCTCGGCTACTGCGTCGATCCCGCAGGCGTCCGGGACAAGGACGGCATCAGTGCCGGTCTGTTGATCGCCGAATTGGCTGCGGACTTGAAGGCCACGGGGCGTTCGATCCCGGACGTCCTCGCCGAACTCGCCCGCACCCATGGCGCCCACCTCACCGACAGCTTCTCGGTGCGGGTCGATGACCTGTCGATCATCGGACGCATCATGCAGCGACTACGCGACAATCCGCCGGAAAACGTTGCTGGACAGTCGGTTTCCCGCAGGGAGGATCTTGCGGAAGGGTCGGACGCGCTGCCCCCGACGGAGGGCCTGCGCTACTACCTGGCTGACGACACACGCATCATCGTGCGTCCTTCAGGCACCGAACCGAAGCTCAAGATCTACCTCGAAGCCATCGGTGACGACGCTGCCGAGACCGCGCAACGACTCGCGGCCGTCCGGGCCGAGATGGAGGGTCTCACCACCGCCTGACCGGGACGGTTCTCGCCTTCCACCGAACCGCACGAGGTCTCGATCGCGGCGCTCGCACCTGCTTGACCAGCCCTCCTCCGAAGCGGCCGACTACAGGCTGAGGAAGCCGATCACGACGGCCAGCAGGCACGCGGCCCAGCCTGCCGCGGCCACCGGCGAAACGGTGCGGTGAATCTCGGGCTCCTGTTCGGCGATCGCACCCTTGGCGACGGCCCGCTCGTAGTCGGCCTTGGCCTCGTCGATGGCCGAGGCGACCGCGCCGGCGGACCCGGACCGGTGCTCCTGTCCCATCGGCACATCGGTGCCGGTGGTCGGGAGCAACTGTCCACCCGGCGTCGGGGTGACACCCCCGGTCATCTTCGGACGCTGCGCCGAGATGGCCCAGGAGGAGTACGCGTCGCCTTCCGGTGAAACCACCTTGAGGTTCCAGCGGGCCTCGGTCATGTCGACCGCCGGCCACGTCATCCGGATGTCACGGACGAGATTCTCCAGACGGACCCCGTCGGCGCTCAACCGCACTGCGGGACGGACGAGAATCAACCAGACCACCCCCGCCGCAGCCAACAGGAACGCGGTGGCACCCACCTCGAGCCCGGACGCGACCGCGAGCGCGACGAGCACGACCAGAAAGACGCCGACCAACACCCAACCGGTCACGTACGCACCCCGCTGGCGGAAAGTGCGGACGGGGTTGCCCGGATTCTTGTCCTGTGACACTGAGGTCAGGCGTCGAAACCGGCGAGCACGGACTCGGTGCCGGACAGACCGAGGCGGTTCGCGCCCGCCTCGATCATCTCGGCAGCGGCTTCAGGGGTGCGAATGCCACCCGACGCCTTGACGCCGAGACGGTCGCCGACGGTCTCGCGCATCAGCCGCACCGCGTGTGCGCTCGCGCCACCTGCCGGGTGGAAACCGGTGGACGTCTTCACGAAGTCCGCACCGGCGCGCTCGGACGCCTGGCAGCACGCCACGATCTGCTCGTCGGTCAGGGCGGCGGACTCGATGATGACCTTCAGGACGACGTCCGGAGCAGCCTGGCGCACCGCGGCGATGTCGGCCTGGACCGCGTCGAAGTCTCCGGCGTGGGCGGCTCCGATGTCGATGACCATGTCGATCTCCGCGGCGCCGAGCTTCGCGGACTCGGCAGCCTCGGCCGCCTTCACCGCGCAGGTGTGCTTCCCGCTCGGGAACCCGCAGACGACTGCGACGGGCAGCGAGGTCTCCAGCGGCAGCATCGACGGCGACACACACACCGAGTAGACGCCCAGCCGCTCACCGTCGGCAACGAGCGCACGCACGTCGTCCGTGGTGGCTTCGGGCTTGAGCAGGGTGTGGTCGACCATCTGCGCGACCTGGGAACGGTTCGGTTTCGTCACCCGGCCAGGCTACCTGGGGGCTGCCGTATTCTCATCGCGCCACCAGAACGCCCAAGCGATGCTCGAGGAGCAACCCGATCGATGTCCGAACGACGAGCACGCGTGCTGATCCTGTGCGGCCCCAGCGGATCCGGGAAGTCCCGCCTGGCCGAACGCCTGCATCGCTCGTACGGCTGGCCGATCGTGCGCCTGGACGACTTCTACAAGGACGGCGACGATCCGTCGCTGGCGATGTCGTCACTGGGCATCCCCGACTGGGACGTCGTCGGCTCCTGGAACATCGATGCCGCGTTCGCCGCGTTGCAGGATCTGTGCACGACCGGCCGGACCGTGGTGCCGGACTACGACATCTCCACCTCCCGGGCGGCCGGGCACTCGACCGTCGAACTGGCGAGCGCCGACACTGTCGTGGCCGAGGGGATCTTCGCCGCCGACCTGATCGCCCTGCTGCGAGATGCGGACTTGTTGCGCGATGCGTTCTGCGTCCGGCAGAACCGCTGGGTCACGATGGGACGCCGGTTCGTGCGCGACGTGTCCGAGCGGCGCAAGTCGGTGCCGGTGCTCGCGCGTCGAGGTTTGCGGTTGGCGATGGACGAGCCGCGGATCGTCGCCGCGCATGTACGGCGTGGCGCGCGTGCAGTCACCCCGAAGCAGGCGGAGCGGGAGGTTAGGGTCGGTGCATGACGAACTGGGCCAGTCCTTCGGGAGAACGGCAGCCTGAGCAGCCGGCGCACCACGGCCCGCCGCCACCCACTCCGCAGTACGGCCAGTACGCACCGGGACGCGGCCCGCAACCCGATCACAGCCAGAGCCCTCGATACGGCCAGCAGTATCCGCCGCCACAAACTGGTCCATACGGCGGTCCACCCTCGCCTCAAGCACCTCGATACGGCCCTGCCCCAGGCTTGTTCGCCCCCAAACCCGGCGTGATCCCGTTGCGGCCGCTCGTGCTCGGCGACATCTTGGAGGGCGCGTTCCGGACGGTCCGCGGCAACCCGATGGCGACCCTCGGCATGTCGCTGGTCATCTCGACGCTGTTCGCGATCCCGACGCTGTTGCTGACGTTGCTCATCACCAACACCGCGTTCGGTGCGGACAACACCGGTGATGCCCTGGTGTCGATCGCCAACTCGGTCGGTCAACTGGTCGGGGTCTTCGCCTCGATCCTGCTGTCGGGCATGTTGATCGTGGTCGTGGCCGAGGCCGTGCTCGGTCACCGCGCCTCGATCGGCGAAGCATGGACCCGGGTGAAACCGCGGATCTGGTCGCTGCTCGGCGCCACCCTGCTGTTGATGCTGGGCGGCATCCTGATCGTTGCGGTCCTGGTCGGCGTGACCCTGCTCGCCTACCTGGCCGGTGGTGAGATTGCTGCCGTGATCGTCGGCATCCTGGCCGTCGTCGCCGGCTTGGCTCTGCTGATCTGGCTCGGCACCCGCACGATGCTCTCCCCCGCTGCGGTCACGCTGGAGGGCATCGGCCCGGTCCGGTCGCTGAAGCGTTCCTGGGAACTCACCCGCGGCCAGTTCTGGCGGATCTTCGGGATCTCGCTCGTCACGCAATTGCTGGTCGGCATGATCGCCTCGATGATCCTGTTCCCCGCGATGCTCGTCGGGATGGGCGTGCTCCTCGCGGGCGCCGACCCCGACGCGGGAGTTGCGACGCCGTTGTGGTTCGTCGTCTTCATGCAGGTCATGACGATCATCTCCACGGCGATCACCGCACCGTTCAGCTCCAGCGTGACCGGTTTGCTCTACATCGATCAGCGCATCCGGCGTGAGGCGCTCGACCTCGAGCTGATGAAGGCCGCCGGGCAGAAGTGACTCGGATCCTGTACTGACGATGTTCGCCCGCCTCGAGCCGCCCCTGCAACCGTCGTCCGACGACGCGCGTAGGCAACTCGAGCACGAGTTGAGCAAGCCCAAGTACGGCGACCGGCGTACCCTCCTGCAGAAGTTGATGGACTGGCTGAACGAACGACTGGCCGATCTCACCGACGGCGCCGGCTCGCTGCCGCCCCTCTGGCTGGGCCTGGCATTGATCATGCTGGCGGCCCTGATCGGACTCGGCCTCACCAGGATTCGACGTCGTCAAGGACCCGAACGCGGTTCGGACCACGACGTGGACGAGGTCATCTCCACCGAACTCGACGCGGACGAACTACGCGCGGCGGGCGACCGCGCGCTGGCGGACGGTGACACTGCCCTGGCCCATGTGCAGTACTTCCGAGCGCTCGCCCGGCGGGGTGCCGACCGCACGATCGTCTCCGCACGACCCGGCGCAACAGCGCACGAGGTCGCGAACGAGCTCTCGCACGCCTTTCCCGACCGCCGGGCCGATATCGACGCCGCCGCACGCACGTTCGACGAGGTGCGGTACGGCGGACGCGTGCCGCCACGTCCGGTCGTCGAGGCGATGCGTGACCTCGATGCGTCCCTCGCCCGCAGCCGTCCTGCGCACCCGGCGGTCACGCGATGACCCGCCGCCGTCTGTTCGCTGCCGTTGCAGTCCTCGCACTCGTGCTGGTCGTGGCCGGCGTCATGTCGATGCTCAACCGCAGCAACGAGATTCCGCTCGATCCGCAGAACCCCGGCAAGGGCGGGTCCGAGGCCGTGGCGAGCGTGCTCGGCGCCAACGGTGTCGACGTGCATCGAGTGACCGATGTCGACGAGCTGCAAGACCGACCGCCGGGCAAGGGCACGACCGTGCTGGTGAGCGACCCGACGTCCGTCTCGGCCGACCGGCTGCGCGAGATCGCGTCTGCCCATCGCGACAGCGCACGACTCATCCTGATCGCACCACACCCGCACCTGCTGAAGGACGCGTTCGAGATCACCACCGAAGCCGGCGGGACGTCGACCGCCACGGCCGCAGGCCAGGAATGCTCGCTGGCATGGGCTCGCTCGCTGACCATGTCGGCCGACTCGGTCAGCTACGCCGTTCCGGCGGGTGCGACTTCCTGCTTCGGTGACGACTCCGAGGGCGTCGTGTTCGAACTTCCGGCCGCCGACCGGCGTCCGGCGCTGCTGGTCATCGGCAGCACCGACATCCTCACCAACAGCACGATGAAGACCGGCGACAACGCCGCACTCGGATTGCGAGCACTCGGCCAGACCGGCGAACTCCTCTGGTACTCCGGCGGATTCGATCCGAAGTCGTCCAGTGCGCAGCAGGAGACGGTGTTCCCGAGGTGGGTGATGCCGGCGCTCTGGCTGACCTCGGCGTGCGTGCTGCTCCTGATGTTCTGGCGCGGTCGACGCCTCGGACGTCTGGTGACCGAACCGCTGCCGGTGATCGTCCACGCCAACGAGACCACCGCCGCGCGCGGGCAGCTCTACCGCAAGGCTCGCGACACCTCCCGCACGGCGGCGGTGCTGCGTTCGGCGACCCGCGACCGTGTGCGTCGCTACCTCGGCCTTCCGCCCGGCATCGACGACGAACACCTCGTCCACCAGGTGGCGCTGCACAGCGGACGCGAACCGCATGAGGTCGGCGTCCTGCTGGCCGACGACCCACGAACCATCGACGAATCGACGTTGAGCAAACTGGCCGATGAACTCTCGGCACTCGAAAGGCAGGTCCGCCGCTGATGACCGATCTGGACAAGTCCCAGTCCCCCGACCCGGATGCCGCTCACCCCGAAGCGGCCCGCGAGGCGTTGCAGCGGGTGCGCAGCGAGGTCGCGAAGTCGGTGGTCGGTCAGGATGCCGCCGTCACGGCGATCGTGATCGCTCTGCTCGCGCGCGGCCATGTCCTGCTCGAGGGTGTACCCGGTGTGGCCAAGACGCTGCTGATCCGCACCCTCGCGGCAAGCCTGGCGATCGACTCCAAGCGGGTGCAGTTCACGCCCGACCTGATGCCCGGCGACATCACCGGATCGCTCGTGTTCGACTCGCGCAGTTCGGATTTCACCTTCCGGCCCGGTCCGGTGTTCACCAACCTGCTGCTCGCCGACGAGATCAACCGCACTCCCCCGAAGACGCAGTCGTCGCTGCTGGAGGCGATGGAGGAGCGCCAGGTGTCGATCGACGGCACCCCGCGTGCGTTGCCGAACCCGTTCATGGTCGCCGCCACGCAGAACCCGGTCGAGTACGAAGGCACCTATCCGTTGCCGGAGGCACAGCTGGACCGCTTCATGATGAAGATTTCGATCCCGTTGCCCGAGCGCGACGACGAGGTGCAGGTGCTGCGCCGTCATGCCGAAGGATTCGATCCCAAGGACCTGCGCGCCGCGGGCGTCCGCGCCGTCGCGTCGCCTGCCGACCTGACCGCCGGCGCGCAGGCGGTGCGAACCGTCGAGGTGCGCCCGGACGTGCTGGCCTACATCGTCGACCTCGCGCGCGCCACCCGGCACTCGCCGTCGCTGTCGCTCGGGGTGAGCCCGCGCGGGGCGACGGCACTGCTGTCCACAGCCAGAGGTTGGGCGTGGCTGAACGGCCGCAACTTCGTGACTCCGGACGACGTCCAGACAATGGCCGTGCCGACACTGTCGCACCGTCTCGCGCTGCGCCCGGAGGCCGAACTCGAAGGCGTCACCACCGAGAACGTCCTGCGGTCGGCCATCGGCGCCGTCCCGGTACCGCGCTGACGACCTGCTGACGACCTGCTGACGACCTGCTGACGACCTGCTGAGGACCCACTGATGGCTGTCACCGGACGCACCGTGCTCCTGGCCCTGCTGGGCCTGGTGTTCGTCGTGCTGCGTCCGCAGCAGTCGTCGGTCTGGCTGTGGCTGGCGCTGGTCGGTGTGCTCGTCGCGCTCGACCTGCTGTCGGCGCCGTCGCCGAAGAAGCTCGCCCTGAGCCGGGAACCCGTCGAGTCGGTGCGGCTGGGCGAGAGCACGACGACGAGTCTGCTGGTACGCAACCCGACCGGTCGGACGCTGCACGCACTGATCCGGGACGCCTGGCAGCCGTCCGCCGGGGCCGGCCGCGACCGGCACGATGCCCGGATACCCGGCGGCGAGACCCGCCGACTGACCACCACGTTGTCACCGACCCGGCGTGGCGACCGGCGAGCCGACCGGGTGACGGTGCGGTCGTTCGGCCCGATGGGCCTCGCGGCTCGACAGCGCTCCTTCGAGCTGCCGGGGTTCGTGCGCTGCCTACCCCCGTTCGCCTCCCGCAAGCATCTGCCGAGCAAACTCGCTCAACTGCGTCAGATCGACGGACGCTCGGCGGTGCGCATCCGCGGCCAGGGCACCGAGTTCGACTCGTTGCGTGACTACGTCGACGGTGATGACGTGCGCAGCATCGACTGGCGAGCCACTGCTCGCCGCCAACACCCGGTCGTGCGCACCTGGCAACCCGAACGCGACCGCCGGATCATCCTGGTGCTCGACACCTCACGCACCAGCGCCGGACGCATTGACGACATGCCGCGGCTCGACTCGGCGATGGATGCTGCACTACTGCTGACCGCGGTCGCCTCCCGCGCAGGCGATCGCGTCGATCTCATCGCAGGCGACCGCACAGTGCGCGGACGGGTGATCGGAAAGTCGGACCGCTCGGAGTTGCTGCATTCGATGGTGACCGCGATGGCACCGCTGGAAGCCGTTCTGCTGGAAGCGAATTGGAACACGCTCGCCGGTGCGGTCAACAGTCTTACCCGCCGCCGGTCACTCGTCGTGCTGCTGACTCCGCTCGAACCGGCCGCCCTGGAGGAAGGCCTTCTTCCGGTGCTGCCCGGCCTCACCAAGCACCACCGGGTCGTCGTCGCCTCCGTGGCCGACCGCTCGGTCGTGCAGGCTGCAGCCCAGCGCGACGGAATCGCGCAGACCTACGAAGCCGCTGCCGCCGAACGCACGATGCAACAGCGTGCCCGCACCACGTCCGCGCTCAGCCGCCTGGGTGCGACGGTCATCGACGAGCCCGCCGACAAGCTGCCGGTCGCACTCGTCGACCACTACCTGCTGCTCAAACGTCAGGGGTTGCTGTGACCACACTGCGAGTCCGGTGAGGATCCTCGGTGCGGGCGTGCAGGCCGACTCCCCGACTGGGTGGCCCAGGCCGCCGAGTCCGCGAACCGCGGTACTCGGCTCTCGATCTGACTCAGCCGCGCGACGGCGCTTCGGCGGTGGCGTCGACCCCGGTGAGGTCGCCGGTGACACCGCGTCGTGCGGCGTCCCTGCCGAGGGTCCACACGTAGACGAAGAACAGCAGTTCGGCGATGACGCCGACGGCAATGCGCGCCCAGGTCGGTAGTCCGGACGGTGTCACGAAGCCTTCGATCAGACCCGTTACGAACAGCACGACGATGAGTCCGAGAGCCAGCGTCATCGTCGAACGCGCCTCGCGGGCGAAGTTGCTCGCCCGGCTGCGGTGCCCCGGCTCGACCCACGACCAGAACATCCGAAGACCGGCGCCCGCGGCGACGAAAACCGCTGTCAGCTCGAGCAATCCGTGCGGAAGGATCATCCCGAAGAACAGGTCGAGGCGGCCGTGATCTGCCATCAGTCCGCCGATGAGTCCGAGGTTGGAGATGTTCTGCCAAAGCATGTAGATGACCGGCAGACCGAGCGCTCCGGCCGCGAGGCAGACGGCGGCCACCCAGGCGTTGTTCGTCCACACACGAGCGGCGAAGTCGGCGTTCGAACTCTCGTGGTAGTAGTTCTCGAAGTCGTGGTTGACCAGTTGGTCGATCTCTTCTGCGGACAACATCGACGACTGGACGCCGGGGTGCGCCATCACCCACCACCCGAGCGCCAGGGCGACCGCGTAGTTGGCGAACATCGTGATCAGCCACCAGCGGCGGGAGCGGTACAACATCGCCGGGAACGTCTCGACGAAGAATCCCGCCACCGCCGTCCACGAACTCGATCGCGTGCCCATCGCCTTGGCCCGCGACTTCGCGAGAATCGTCGAGAGGTACTGGGTCACACCGGGATCGGGCGCGGTGGAGCGGATATGGGACAGATGGGTGGCGGTGCGCTGGTAGAGGTCGAGGAGTTCGTCGGACTCCGACACGTCGAGTCGACGCTTCGTGGTCAGCTCCTGCAGGCGGGCCCACTCGTGTCCGTGCGCCTCCACGTAAGCGTCCAGATCCACACCCGAACTGTACGCTGCGGGTGATGGCGAACTCGACGACTTCCCCCGCCGCACCGAAGCGTGCGCTACGCGGGTCCGACGTCGACTCGATGATCACCGGTGAGGGTGTGCTCATCGATGTGCCCGCGACTTCCGTCGCGTCGCTGGTCATTGCCGCGATCATCGACTACATCGTGATCTTCTCCGGGTTCTTCCTCGCCACACTTGCACTCACCTGGCTGGGCGGCAGCGTGACCGAAGCTCAGGCCGCGATCATCGGGATCCTGCTCACCGTCACCGGTTTCCTGGTGGTCCCGGTCGGTGTTGAGCTGCTCACCCGAGGCCGCAGCCTCGGCAAGCTCGTGATGAAACTGCGCGTGGTCCGTGACGACGGTGGTCCGATCACCTTCCGGCATGCGTTCGTGCGTGGCCTTGTCGGCATCATCGAGATCTGGTTGCTGATGGGCGTGCCCGCAGTCGTCAGCGCGATGTTGTCCACGCGCGCGAAACGGATCGGCGACCTCGCCGCCGGCACCTATGTCGTACGCGAAGAGACCGCGATGCGCTTGCCGCCGGGCCCGTGGATGCCACCTGCGCTGATTCCGTGGGCGTCCGGAGCCGACATGGGCGCGCTGCCCGACGGCGTCGCCATGCAGATCCGGCAGTACCTCACCCGCACCGACATGCTGAGCCCGGTCGCACGCGAGCAGGTCGGACGCGCGCTGCTGGCCGAAGTGATGCCGCGGGTGTCTCCTGCCCCGCCCCCGGGCGCCCCGATGGACGCCGTGCTCGCCGCGGTGCTCGCCGAACGGCGCAAGCGTGACCGTGAACGCCTCCAGCGCGAAGCCGCCCTACGCGCCCGCGTCCTGCGCTGAGTCGCCATCGCTGGTTGAGCCGCGTGACTGAGGAACGAAGTCACGCGCGCCGAAACCAACGCAACCTGCGACGCCCACCCGACAACACGTGGACGAGCAGCCGTGAACCTCACCGGGTTTCGGCGCACGCTGATTCCTTCGTCATCAGCGTGGCTCAACCAGCGGAAACGTTCGGCACCCGCGGACGGACCTACGCTGCCAGGCTCAACCAGCGGAAACGTTCGGCTCCCGCGGACGGACCTACGCAGACCGGCTCAACCAGCGAAAACGAACTCAGCTCAGGGCGCCGCGGGCCGCCGCTTCGTAACCGGGCTTGATCACGTCGTTGATCAGGGCGAGTCGCTGTTCGAACGGCAGGAACGCCGACTTCATCGCGTTCACCGTCACCCAGCGCAGGTCGTCCAGGTCCCAGCCGGCTTCGTCGACCAGTTTCTGCATCTCCCACGACATCGAGGTATCGCTCATCAACCGGTTGTCGGTGTTCAGCGTGACCCTGAAGTGAAGGTCCTTCAGCATCGTGATCGGGTGTGCCGCAATGGATTCGGCGGCACCAGTCTGGATGTTCGATGACGGGCACATCTCCAACGGGATGCGCCGGTCGCGCACGAACGCCGCCAGCCGGCCGAGTTTCGGATCGGTCTCGGAAACATCGATGTCGTCGACGATTCGCACGCCGTGACCGAGGCGCTCGGCACCGCACCACTGGATGGCTTCCCAGATGCTCGGCAGGCCGAACGCCTCCCCGGCGTGGATGGTGAAGTGTGCGTTCTCTCGGCGCAGGTACTCGAACGCGTCCAGGTGACGGGTGGGCGGGTAGCCGGCCTCGGCCCCAGCGATGTCGAACCCAGCGACCTCCTGGTCGCGGTAGCGCACGGCGAGTTCGGCGATGTCGCGGCTCTTGGCAGCGTGCCGCATCGCGGTCAGCAACGCACGAACCCGGATCGGGTGGCCGGCCGAGGCGGCACGCGCCTCACCGTGGCGGAATCCCGCGTTCACCGCCTCGATCACCTGCTCCAGGGTCAGACCCTGTTCGAGGTGCTGCTCGGGTGCGTAACGCACCTCGGCATAGACGACTGCGTCGTCCGCAAGGTCCTGGGCACATTCCGACGCCACCCGGAACAACGCGTCCCGGGTCTGCATGACGGCAACCGTCTGGGCGAAGGTCTCCAGGTAACGGACGAGCGAGCCGGAGTCGGCGCTATCGCGGAACCAATCCGCGAGTCCTTGGACGTCGTCGACCGGCAGACCGTCGTACCCGACTTCCCTGGCCAGTTCGAGGACGGTCTGCGGACGCACCCCACCGTCGAGGTGGTCGTGCAGCAGCACCTTCGGCAGGGCCTTGATCTTCGGACGAACCTCGTGCATCGCTCAGTCCTCCCGGTTCACGGTGTCGGGGCTGAACGCCGGCAGACAGACCGCGATGTACTCCGCACCTTGATGTCCACAGGAGTAGCGAATGCGTTCGCCGGCAACGGTTTTCACTGACTCACCAGCGTTGACCTCCAACCGGCCACCGTCGTGGTCGACGATCACGGTGCCCTTGAGCACGATCGTGTACTCGTCGAACTGCGGGGTCTGGAAGGGCTCGTCCCAACCGGCGGGCGCGACCATGTGCGCGACCGAGATCGACGTCTCGCCCGTGCTCGCCGCACCGATGTGCTCGTCGATGATCTTCCCGCCCGGGACGGGGATCCGGATTGCTTCGTCGTAGTGCTCAACCATGTCGTCGTCCTTCTAGGAAATTCGATCGATGATGAGGTCGGGGCGGTCGTCCGCCGACTCCCCGATGGCCCATTTGCCCTCGAGAGCCTCGGCCGCGCGCTCGAACTTCTCGGGGGTGTCGGTGTGCAGGGTCAGCAACGGGTCGCCCTTGCGGACGCGGTCGCCCGGCTTGGCGTGCATCTGGACGCCGGCCGCCGCCTGCACCTTGTCCTCCTTGCGGGCACGTCCGGCGCCGAGCCGCCAGGCGGCCACACCGACCGCAAGCGCGTCGAGTTCGATGACGACACCGTCCGCGTCGGCCTCGATGACCTGGGTCTCCTTGGCAGTCGGCAGTTCGGCGTCCGGGTCACCGCCCTGGGCGGCGATCATCGTGCGCCACACGTCCATCGCCCGGCCGTCCTTGAGTGCGTCGGCGGGGTCTACGTCGTCCTTGCCGGCGGCCTTGAGCATCTCGCGGGCGAGTTCGACGGTGAGTTCGACGACGTCGGACGGACCGCCACCGGCGAGGACCTCGACCGACTCCTGCACCTCGAGCCCGTTGCCGGCGGTGAGGCCGAGCGGCGTCGACATGTCGGTGAGCAACGCGACGGTGGTGACGCCTGCGTCCTTGCCGAGTTGCACCATGGTCGAGGCGAGCTCGCGGGCGTTCTCGACGTCCTTCATGAACGCACCCGAACCGACCTTCACGTCGAGCACCAATGCGCCGGTGCCCTCGGCGATCTTCTTGCTCATGATCGAACTCGCGATCAACGGGATCGCCTCGACCGTGCCGGTCACGTCGCGCAGCGCGTAGAGGCGCTTGTCGGCCGGTGCCAGTCCGCTGCCGGCGGCGCAGATGACCGCGCCTATCTCCTCCAGCTGATCGAGCATCGCCTCGTTGCTGAGCGAGGCTTGCCAGCCGGGGATCGCCTCGAGCTTGTCGAGCGTGCCGCCGGTGTGGCCCAGGCCGCGACCGGACAGCTGCGGTACGGCAACGCCGCACGCGGCCACGAGCGGCGCGAGCGGGAGCGTGATCTTGTCGCCGACGCCACCGGTGGAGTGCTTGTCGGCGGTGGGACGCGACAGCGAGGAGAAGTCCATGCGCTCGCCGGAGGCGATCATCGCGTTCGTCCAGCGGGAGATCTCCTCGCGCGTCATTCCGTTCAGCAGGATGGCCATCGCCAGCGCCGCCATCTGTTCGTCGGCGACCACCTCGCGGGTGTACGCGTCGACGACCCAGTCGATCTGTTCGTCGCTCAGCGTCTGCTTGTCCCGCTTGGTGCGGATCACGTCGACGGCATCGAAACGCTCACTCATGCATCGATCCAACCATGTGCAGCTGGACGCGGTCATCGCGGAACCATCAGGGCGGGGTCCGCGTCACACGCCCAGTGCGCCGAGTCATCGGGCTACAACTAGGACCATCAACGCCACTGGCCTGCTTCCCGGAGGAACACTATGTCCCGCAAGCGTTCTTTGTCGCTGTCTGCCGCCGCTCTGTTGCTCGCTGCTCCTCTCGGACTCACCGGGTGCGGCATGCTGGGCGACGATTCCAAGAACTCCGAGCCGGCGACGTCTTCGCAGGCAGACAACGGCGACAAGAGTGACGGTGGTTCGAGCGAGTCGAGGTCGCCTGAGTCGAGTGCTCCCGGCGAATCCAACGATCAGGCGGCCGGCAAGCCCTCCAAGGACGAGGTCAAGAACGGTCTGAAGCAGTACTACCAGGGCCAGCACATTCCCGGTCCCGCCGCCGACAAGCTTGCCGGGTGCATGGTGGACGAGGGCTACGACAGGTTCTCGGCCAAGACGTTGAACGCGATCAAGAACGGCAAGCCCGGCGAGGTCGATCCGGCCGACTCGCAGACGTTCACCCAGGTCAGCGGTACGTGCGCGTCCAAGAGCTTCAACGGCTCCATTCCGACCGACCTGCCACTGCCGAGCTGATCGGCTCTTCAGCGACCACGTTTCGAGTTCGCCGGTTGGAACGTTCGGTTCGACGGACGGTTTTGTATCCCCTTCCGGCCGTCGGCTTCTCGTGGCGTCCGGTCCTCAAGCGGCTTTGAAGTAGCCGGGCACCTCAGACATCGGTCAGGTGAGGTTGTCGGGGCCGAAGGCCTGCGGCAGCACCTCAACCAGCGGTCAGGTGAGGTTGTCGGGGCCGAAGGCCTGTGGCAGTACTTCGGACATCGGCTTCACCCCGAGCGGGGTCTGCAGCAGGCACGCCGGCCCCCCGTGTTCCCACAAGAGCTGCCGGCAGCGTCCGCAGGGCATGAGCGCGGACTCGTCACCGCCGACGCAGTAGACCGCGGTCAGGCGTCCACCGCCGGTGCGGGCCAGTTCGCTGACCATCCCGCACTCGGCACACAGGCCGACGCCGTAGGACGCGTTCTCGACATTGCAACCCGACACGATGCGCCCGTCGTCGACCAAGCCGGCGACGCCGACCGGGAAATTGCTGTACGGCGCGTACGCGCGGCGCATCGCCTCGATCGCCTTGCGGTGCAACACTTCCCAGTCGATGTCAGACATCAGCCGGCCTGTCCCTTCCGATAGACCTGCCCGTCGGCCGCGGGCATTCGTAATCGCTGCGAGGCGACGGCCATCACCAACAAGGTGGTCACGTACGGGGTCATCGAGGTGAACTGGGTGGGCACCGAGTCACTGGTGAAGTAGTAGTACAGCAGCGCGGCACCGAGCACCAGTCCGAGGACACCGGAGATGATCCGCTTGTTGCGGATCAGCTGCCACAGACCGATCAGGATCAGCGTGACGGACACCGCGAGCAGCAGCGCGTGCAGCGTCGGGCCACCCTGACGCAACTGGATCGCGTCGGTGTAGCCGAACAGCAGTGCTCCGACGGCGAGGCCGATCGGCTGCCAGTTGCCGAAGATCATCGCGGCAAGGCCGATGTAGCCACGTCCACCGGTCTGTCCCTCGACGTAGCCGTTGCCGGCGACCATCGCCAGGAACGCGCCGCCCAGGCCGGCGAGGCCGCCGGAGATCAGCACGGCGATGAACTTGTACATCAGGACGTTGATACCGAGAGTTTCTGCGGCCCAGGGGTTCTCACCACAGGAACGCAGACGAAGGCCGAAGGTGGTGCGCCACAGCACGAAGATCGAGCCGATGACCAGTGCCACCGCGAGCACGGTGAGCATCGACAGGTTGGTGCCGAGGCCGCCGAGGATGCCGGCGACGTCGGAGACGAAGAACCAGTGTTCGGTCTCGATGTCCTTCAGCGCGTCCACCCCCGGGACGCTGAACGACCAGACGTCGTCCAAGGCCGGCGACTGCGTCGGACCGCCGCCCTCCATCGTGGAGAAGACGCGGTCGGCGAGGTATTTGGCAAGACCCAGGCCGATGATGTTGATCGCGACGCCGGAGACGATGTGGTCGACGCCGAACACCACCGTCGCGAGGGCGTGCAGTGCGCCGCCGAAGGCGCCACCGAGGATGCCGCAGATGATGCCGACGACCACGCCACCCTTGATCGTGCCGAACGCCGCCGCCCAGGTGCCGAGGATCATCATCCCCTCGAGACCGATGTTGACGATGCCGGCCCGTTCCGCCCACAGACCACCGAGCGCGGCGAGCGCGATCGGGACGGCCAGAGCGAGGGCTGCGGCGATCGCACCGGAGGAGTCCATGTCGTTCGCGCCGGAGATGGTGCGCAGGATCGACAGCAGCAGGACGACCGCGAAGATCGCCAGGCCGGCCCGCGCCCACTTGCTCGCGGGCAGTGCGAAACGCGAAGGCGTACCGGTGTCGCGGCGCTTGCGGGTCAACGTTGCCGAGCTCATGCCGAGGCTCCTTGTGCTGCGACGGGCGACGGGGTGGCGGCCAACTGCTGGGCCACCTTCCTACGCTCGGCTCGAACACCGATGCGACGGACGATCTCGTAGGCGATGATCACGGCGAGCACCATGATGCCCTGGATGATGTTCACCAACGCCGGACTCACTCCGGCGTTGATCTGCAGGCTGTTCGACTGCGCGTTCAGGAACGCCCAAAGGAACGCACCGAAGGCGATACCGACCGGGTGGTTACGACCGATCAGCGCGACCGCGATGCCCGCGAAGCCGAGGCCTGCCTGGCTGTTGGTGCCGTACGCGTAGTCATTGCCGAACAACTGCGGCATGCCGATCAGACCGGCCACCGCGCCGGAGATCACCATCGCGGTCAGCGTCATCTTCTTGACGTTGATGCCGCTGGCGACCGCGGCCGTCTCGGAGGACCCGGTGGTGCGCAGATCGAAGCCGAACCGGGTGCGTCCGAGGACGAACCAGTAGAGAACGCCGACCACCACCGCGAGCAGCGACAGACCGAACACATTGCTGAAGTCGGTGTTCCAGAACGGCAGTGCGGGCACGTGCGAGCTCTCCGGGATCCGCTTGGTGGACGTGGCGTTCGATCCCTCCACCGACGTGGCGGTGCGGGTGAGCAGCCAGGCCACCAGGCCGGTCGCGATGGAGTTCAGCATGATCGTCGAGATGACCTCGGAGACACCACGCTTGACCTTCAGGATGCCTGCGATCCAGGCCCAGAACGCGGCCGCAATCATCGCGACGACGATCGCGACGATCACGTTGAGGGGACCGGGTAGCCAGGCGTTGCCGGCGAACCACGCGGCCGCGAACATACCGACGCGGTACTGCCCGTCGACGCCGATGTTGAACAGGTTCATCCGGAACCCGATCGCGACCGCGGCACCGGACAGGTAGAGGACGGCGGTGTCGTTGAGGATAGTGGCCGGCATCCCCTCGGCGGGCGTCGACAGGAAGACCTTCCACACCGGCCCGATCGGGTCGCCGGAGATCAACAACACCAGCGAGGTGATGACGACGGCGACGGCGATCGCCAACAACGGCGCGAGGACGGCCAGTCCGATCTTCTGCCAGTCGACAGTCTTCCTTGACACGTTCGCCGGATTGGCCTTCGTGCCGGTCTTTGCGTCGGCCGTCGGGCTGTTGCTCACGAGGCCCTCTCTTCGTCGTGCGAGGCGCCGGTCATGGCGGCGCCGAGGTCTTCGGCGGTGACCTTCGAGGGTTCGAACTCACCGGACAGGCGTCCACGCAGGATGACTCGGATGGTGTCGGACAGACCGATCAACTCGTCCAGGTCGGCCGAGATCAGCAGCACCGCCAGGCCTTCGCGGCGCGCGTCGCGGATGTGGTCCCAGATCGCGGCCTGCGCGCCGACGTCGACACCGCGGGTCGGGTGGGCGGCGATGAGCACCTTGGGGTGGTGGCTCATCTCGCGCCCGACGATCAGCTTCTGCTGGTTACCGCCGGACAGCGAGCTCGCCATCACGTTGATCGAAGGGGTGCGGACGTCGTACTGCTCGACGATCCGGACGGTATCGGCCTGAGCTGCCTTGGGAGACAACATCATTCCCCTGGAGTTCGGTTCCTCGGTCTGGTGCCCGAGCATCCGGTTCTCCCACAACGGAGCTTCGAGCACGAGTCCGTGGCGGTGACGGTCCTCGGGGATGAAGCCCACGCCCGACTCGCGGATGCGGCGGGTGTCCCAGTCGGTGATGTCCTGGCCGAGGTAGGTGATGCGCCCGGCGCTGGGTTCGCGCATGCCCATGATGACCTCGACCAACTCCGCCTGGCCGTTGCCTTCGACACCCGCGATGCCGAGCACCTCTCCGGCGTGGATCGTCAGGTCGATGTCGCTGAGGACCGGCGCGACGCCGAGCTCGCGCAGGCTGAGGCCGCGGACGTCCAGGACGACCTTGTCTGTGACCGTCGACTCGGTGGTCTCGGGTGTCGGAAGCTCGGAGCCAACCATCATCTCGGCGAGTTGCCGCGAGGTGATCTGCTTCGGATCGGCGGTGCCGACGGTGGTACCGCGACGGATGACAGTGATCTCGTCGGCGACCTTGCGCACCTCGTCCAGCTTGTGCGAGATGAAGATGACCGTCAGGCCTTCGCCCTTGAGCCCGATGAGGTTGTCGAAGAGTTCGTCGACCTCCTGCGGCACGAGCACCGCGGTCGGCTCGTCGAGGATGATGATCTTCGCGCCACGGTAGAGCACCTTGAGAATTTCTACCCGCTGGCGATCGCCGACGCCGAGCTTCTCAACCAGGTCACCGGGACGGATGCCGAGGCCGTAGGTCGCCGAGATCTCCTCGATCCTGGCGCGCGCCTTGGCGCCGATGCCGTGCAGCTTCTCGGCGCCGAGCACGACGTTCTCGAGCACCGTCAGGTTGTCGGCAAGCTTGAAGTGCTGGAACACCATGCCGATGCCGGCGGCGATGGCATCCGAGGGGCTGTTCAGCGGGACGACCTTGCCGTCGATGGCGATCGTGCCCTCGTCCTGTTTCTGTACGCCGTACAGGATCTTCATCAGCGTGGATTTACCGGCGCCGTTCTCACCGACGAGCGCGTGGATCGTGCCGCGGCGGACGGTGATGTCGATGTCCTTGTTGGCCACGACGCCCGGGAAGCGCTTGGTGACGCCGCGAACCTCGACGGCATTGTCGATCCCGGTGGACGGTGTCGGGGACGGCGCTGGGGACGGACGGTCCTGCGCAGCGTCCTTGCTCAACTCGGCGATGATGCACTCTCCTGCTCGGTGCCCGAAGGCAGCCCGTGACCGGCCTCACAAAAGCCGAAGCCCGGTGCGCACCATATACGACGCACCGGGCCGCGGCCATTTGCTCATGAACTACTCGGACGACAGCTCGCAGGGCATCGTCCGAACGAGTCGTCTCAGGCGGACGGGACCTTGATGGAGCCGTCCTCGATGCCCTTCTTCAGCTCGTCGAGCTTGCCCTGGATGTCCTTGATGTGGCCACCCGTGGTCGACAGCGAAACGCCACCCTCCTTGAGGCTGTAGACGCTGTTGCCGCCCTTGAACTTGCCCTCGTGCACAGCCTTGAGGAAGTTGTACACACCGACGTCGACACCCTTGACCATCGAGGTCAGGATGATCGGCCGCACTGCTGCCGGGGCGGTCAACGCCTGGTCGGAGTCGACACCGATGGCCCACTTGCCTGCGCCGGCCGCCTTGGTCGCTTCGAAGACGCCGTCACCGGACTTGCCGGCAGCGTGGTAGACGATGTCGGCGCCGTTCTGGAACATGCCCTGCGCGGCGGTCTTGCCCTTGGCCGGGTCGGCGAAGCCGCTGAACTCCGGCGGCTGAGTCAGGTAGGTGCGGTCGATCTTGATGTTCGGGTTGACCTTCTTCGCACCAGCGACGTAGCCGGCCTCGAACTTCTTGATCAGCGGCACCTCGACGCCGCCGACGAAACCGATGTGTCCGCTCTTGCTCTTCAGCGCGGCGGCGGCACCGGCGAGGTAGGAGCCCTCGTGCTCGGTGAAGGTGATCTGGTCGACGTTCGCACCCTTGGAGTCGGGCGAAGCGTCGTCGACCATCGCGAAGCTGACCTTGGGGAACTGCTTGGCGACCTTGCCGATGGCCGGCGCATAGGCGAAGCCGACGGCGACGATCGCGTTGTTGCCCGACTGCGCAAGCTGCTGCAGACGCGAGACGCGTGCGGCGTCGTTCTCACCGTGGTTGGCGGAGACGTCGGCGGTGGTGAGGTTGAACTCCTTCTTCGCCTTGTCGACACCCGCGGCGGCGGAGTCGTTGAAGGAGTGGTCACCGCGGCCACCCACGTCGAAGGCGAGGGCGACCTTGAGGGCACCCTTCGAGTTCGAGGCCGAGCCGCTGTTCGAGCCCGCGGGGGCCGAGCTGTTCTCGTCGCTCTTGTTCGAGCCGCAGGCGGTCATGCCGAGCGACAACATCGTGACGGCCGAGGCGACCGCAAGCTTCTTCACCGTGCGCACGGTGTCTCCTTCTGGTTCTCGGGGGTTTCCCGGACGCGACGTGTCATCGCATCCCGGGACCGCCGGCCCGCATGATGTACCGGGCAAGCGGTCCGAACTCTACCCCCGGGTAGAAGCCCGGTCAGTCCGTTCCCGGGGAACCGTTACCGAACGGTCACCGGCCGTCCAACCAGGTCGGCTATCGCCGGTTCAGTGCTCGGTCGGACGCACCAGCGCGGCCCCGGCGAGCAGCCGAGCGCCGATCCCGATGGCCCGTTCGTCGACCACCAGATCACCCTGGTGCAGCTCGAACGTCTTGCCACCGGGAGTACGTGTGCCCAGGCGTGCCATGGCTCCGGGACGGTCGCGCAGCATCCAGCTGAAGTCCTCACCGCCCATCGACTGACGGGTCGGGACGACCGAGTGCGGCCCCACAGCGCGCAGGCTCGCCAGGCTCAGCGCGCTGACCGCGTCCGCGTCGTTGACGACCGGCGGGACGCCTCGGACGTGACGCACCTCGACCTTGACCTTGTAGGGCGCGGCGATCTCGTGGATGGTCGGCTCGATGAGCGCCCCGACCTCGTCCCACGCCTGGGCGTCCAGGATGCGCAGCGTGCCGTGTGCCTCGCCGACCGCAGGGATGACATTGCTGGCGTTACCAGCGTGCACCTCGCCCCAGACCAGGGTGGCCCCGGCGCGAGGGTCGATCCGGCGCGAGATGACGGCGGGCAGTTCGCTGATGATCTTCGCGAGCGCGAACACGACGTCCTGCGTCAGGTGCGGGCGGCTGGTGTGACCGCCCCGTCCGCTGACCATGACGTGGATGCCGTCGCACGCCGCAGTGATCGGGCCGGCGGCCAATCCGACCGTGCCGACGTCGATGTGCGGGTCACAGTGCACGGCGAACACGCGGTCGACGCCGTCGAGTGCGCGCTCTTCAAGGACGGTGTGCGCGCCTCCGGGCACGACCTCCTCGGCCGGCTGGAAGATGAACCGGACCGCTGTGCCGAGCTCGGTGAGTTCGTCCTCGTGCTTCTTCATCGCCAGCGCCGCACCCAGCACCGCAGAGGTGTGGACATCATGACCGCACGCGTGGCAAATGTTCGCCGAGCGGGACGCGAACTCCAGACCGGTGCGCTCCGGGATCGGCAGCGCGTCCAGGTCGGCGCGCAGTGCGGAGCGGAAGGACGGCTGGGCCGGGCCGACCTCGGCGACCAGACCGGTGCCGTCGAACTCGCGGACGCAGATGCCCGCGGCGACGAGGGTGTCGCGCACCCGCTGGGTGGTGTGGTGCTCCTGGAACGCGATCTCGGGGTGCTGGTGGAAGTGGCGACGCACTTCGATCAGCTCGGGCTCGAGGGCGGTGACCTGCGCAGCGAGCCGGTCGATCAGGGTCGCGGTGGCAGAAGCAGTGGTGGTCACAACCGATGGAGTCTACGGCTTGTCGGTGTCGCGACCGGCAGCGCCCGAGGTCGCGACGACCACGAACGGCTGCGGACCGAGGTCGACCCGCTCGGTGAAGATCTGCCGGACGACCTCCAGATCGTGCTCAGCAAGATGATGCGCACCGTCGAACACCACCAGGGTGCCGGGCTCGTGCTGGATGTCGTCGATGCAGTCGGCGAGGGCGTCCCAGTTGTGCCCGAACCAGTCCGGCAGGTCGAACGCGTCCGCGCACTTGTCGAGGAAGGCGGCCTTGTCGGTCGGTGCCTCCAGAGCAAGGACGACCACGGTCCAGCCGGCCCGCTCCCCGACAGCCGCGATCTCCCGCACGCTGCGCTGCGAGCGCAGGACGGCGGACTTCTTGCGCGCCAGCCTGACGGTCAGGCTGCTCATTGGATGATCCTCCGGAAGCTGTCGTAGTGGTCGGACGTGTAGTACATCGCGCCGTCCCTGCCGGCCACGATGCGCCGGGCGCCCCGGTCGGACTCACCGGGCGTCCTGACCGTGTACTCCTTGTAGTAGCCGACCTTCTGCTTGGGCAGGTGCCCTTCCAGATTGCGGTAGGTCTTGCCGTCGTCGCGGGGGTAGGGGAACGGGCCGCCGTCGTCGATGAGTTTGATCGTCGCCTTGGCCTGGGTGGGCAGCTCGGCATAGTCGACCGTGCGCAGGCCGTCTTTCGCGGTGGGGGTCGTGGACGTGCTGGTGGTGCGTTCGTAGCTGCGCGTCGATGCCGCGTCCTTGCTGTCGCTGCCCTGGCAGTTGGTGAGCAGCGTCGCAGCAAGCACGATCATCAGCAGACTCAAGCAGATCGCCATGAAGTGACTGCCGAGGAAGGACGCCTTACGTCGGGTGCCGCTGACCAGGTCTCGCATCAGAACTGTTCGCGCGGGACGTACATCCCCCAGACATCGCGCAGCGCGCTGCTGACTTCTCCCCCGGTGGCGCGGGCGGCGAGCGCCTCGCGCATCGGGAAGAGGACGTTGTCGGTGCCTTCGGCAGCCTTGCGCAGAGCGTCCAGACCCTTGGTGACGGCGGCGTTGTCACGCTCCTTGCGCAACTGTTCGAGGCGCGCAGCCTGCTCGGCCTCGATGGCCGGGTTCACACGCAGCGGTTCGTACTTGTCGTCCTTGTCGATGGTGAACCGGTTGAGCCCGACGACCGTGCGCTCCTTGCTGTCGATCTCGAGTGCGATCGCGTAGGCCGAGCGTTCGATCTCCGACTTCTGGAAGCCCTCCTCGATCGCCTTCACCGCACCGCCCTTGTCCTCGACCTGCTGCATGAGCGCGTTGACGGCGTCCTCGATGTCGTCGGTGAGCGCCTCCACGACGTAGCTGCCGGCGAACGGGTCGACGGTCTTGGTCACGTCGGTCTCGTAGGCGATCACCTGCTGGGTGCGCAACGCGAGACGAGCGGCCTTCGCGGTCGGCAGTGCGATGGCTTCGTCGTAGGAGTTGGTGTGCAGCGACTGGGTGCCGCCGAGCACGGCACCCAGGCCCTGTAGGGCGACCCGGACCAGGTTGACCTCGGGCTGCTGGGCGGTGAGCTGGACGCCGGCGGTCTGGGTGTGGAAGCGCAGCATCTGCGACTTGGGGTTCTGAGCGCCGAACTCCTCCTTCATGATCCGCGCCCAGATGCGGCGGGCTGCGCGGAACTTCGCGACCTCCTCCAGCAGCGTGGTGCGGGCGACGAAGAAGAAGGACAGGCGGGGTGCGAAGTCGTCGACGGTGAGGCCGGCGGCCATGGCGGCACGGACGTACTCCTTGGCGTTGGCGAGGGTGAACGCCACCTCCTGCACGGGCGTCGCACCGGCCTCTGCCATGTGATAGCCGCTGATCGAGATGGTGTTCCACCTGGGAATCTCGGCGTGGCAGTAGGCAAACACGTCGGACGTCAAGCGCAACGACTCGGCCGGCGGGTAGATGTACGTGCCGCGGGCGATGTACTCCTTGAGCACGTCGTTCTGGATCGTGCCGGTCAGCTTGTCGGCCGCGATGCCCTGTTGCTCAGCAGTCAGCTGGTACATCAGGAGCAGGGTGCTGGCCGGGGCGTTGATGGTCATGCTGGTGCTGACCTCATCGAGCGGCAGCCCGTCGAAGAGCAACTGCATGTCGTCGATGCTGTCGATCGCGACGCCGACCTTGCCGACCTCGCCATGGGCCAGCTCGGCGTCGGAGTCGTAGCCCATCTGGGTCGGCAGGTCGAACGCGACCGAGAGGCCGCCGGTGCCGTTGGCGACGAGCTCCTTGTACCGCTCGTTCGACTCCTTGGCGGTGCCGAAACCGGCGTACTGTCGCATCGTCCACGGACGGCCGGTGTACATCGACGGGTAAACGCCACGGGTGAACGGGTACCGGCCCGGCTCCCCCAGCTGCGTCGCCGCGTCGAAGTCGGCGAGCGCGGACGCGTCGTAGAGCGCCTCGAACGGCAGATCGGACTCAGTCGTGGCCATGTTCACAGCCTAGTCAGCGGGGTTCTTCGGCTGGATCGAGTCGAGGCGAACGGTCGGGACGGCTCGCCGAACGGAGTCCCCCTCACGAGTGTCAGACCGTTTGCGTCCCGCACGACGCAATGGGTCTGACACTCAGCACGGTCAGTCTGTCCATCCCCCAGCACGTAGTGCTCGAGCCAGTTGCTCGTAGAACTCATCGGCGCCCGTCCGCACAGCAAGCGTCGTGAACTTCAGAACGCGTTCGTCACGAAGCGTCGACTCGTTCTGCTTCAGCGCGTCCGAGGTCGCCCGTTCGGGAAGCTGATGCTGGACACCGTCCACCTCGACGACGACCCCGAACTCAGGCCAACGGACGTCCAGGAACCACCGACCGCCCGGACGCTTCAAGACCTGCTGTCGGACGGGTTCGGGTAGACCGCGGCGACGACACTCGCGCGCGAAGTCGATCTCACCGAGGGCTTCGCAGCCGCCGGCGATCTCGTCGACCAAGGCTCGGATGAAGCTGTTGCGACGGTGCCGCGGCAGGGACGCTGCTGGTTGCCGCAGGTCCTCGGCTCGTATGAGCCGCTGCTGCACGGACATGGCGAGGACGGTCGCGGCGGCACGGTCGCTGATGGCCCATCGTGCCGCACGCACCGCCGCGATCTCAGGAACTACGAGGCGTAGACCGTCGAGCTGGACGACGTCCACTGGATCCCAGCACCGAAGGACGTGGACGCATGAATCGCGCCGCCTGCGCACCTTCGCTCCTCGGGCAGCAGAGACATGTACCTGGCCGTCGTCGAAGTTCTCCAGGCCGAAGAATCGCAATGCGGTCAGCCCGTCCAGGGCACAGTCAGGAGAACTGTTGGACAGAAGCCGCCGCCATTCGCCGCGTTCGCTCAGCTGCTGGCCGACGACCCTGATCGCCCGCCCGTCGACGACTACTCGCCCTTGCGCCCGCTCTTTGCGGATCGCCTGGGCGTCCATCCCGAGTCGAGCGGCGTCCGCGCGTGTCAGAACTCCGTCCTGATCCTCCGCCATGCGAACGGCGCGGCGACGAGCGTCCAGATTCTTCGCAGTACCCATGCGTAGAACGTCGTGGTGTGGCGAGCGCCCCGAAACCCATGCAGCCGACCCTGTGGATGACCGCGTCCGACAAGCGCCCCTGTGGACACCGAGTGTCAGACGATGAACGTCGCCAACGACGCGAAACGCCTGACACTCGGGAAGCGGTCAGCCGAGAGCGCGGTTGAGGTCGCCGACCAACGCCGGACCGCCGTAGATGAAGCCGCTGTACACCTGGATCAACGACGCACCCGCATCGATCAGGGCCTTCCCGTCGTCTGCGGTCATCACCCCGCCGACGCCGATCACTGGCAGAGACGATCGGGACGCGACCCGCTCGACGACGTAGCGGGCGCGGCGAGTGAGGGGAGCGCCGGAGAGGCCGCCGGCCTCACTCGCGAGGGGCAGATCGGCGTCCGCCAGTCCGTCCCGCGAAAGCGTGGTGTTGGTGGCGATGAGCGCGCTGACGTCGGCCCGCTGGGCGACCTCGAGGACGTCGTCGATCGCTTCGTCCGTGAGATCCGGGGCGATCTTGAGGAAGATCGGCGTCGGCTTGGCGCGCTTACGCGTCGACGCCAATCGCGTTGTCTCAGTGACGAGTTCGGCAAGCAGCTCCGCGAGCGGTTCCTTGTCCTGCAGCGTGCGCAGCCCAGGAGTGTTCGGACTGGAAACATTGACGGCGATGTAGTCGGCGTACTCGTCGACCGCGCGCAGCGAGGTCAGGTAGTCCTCGACCGCCTCTTCCACCGGGGTGACCTTCGTCTTGCCGATGCTCACGCCCACCGGGATCGGAAGCTTGCCGGCGAGCGCCAGGGCGTCGGCGAGGTGCTGTGCGCCGAGGTTGTTGAACCCCATCCGGTTGATGATCGCTTGGCTCTCGGGCAGCCGGAACAGGCGCGGCTTGTCGTTGCCGGGCTGCGGCTGCGCGGTCACGGTGCCGAGTTCGGCGTGCCCGAAACCGAGCGCACCCCAGGCCCTCGCGCCCACACCGTCCTTGTCGACGCCGGCTGCCAGACCGACCCTGTTGGGGAACCGGATACCGGCGATCGTCACGGGCGCCGTCTGCACCGCCGTCGCCCGGGACAGTGCCTTGAGCGCCGAGGGACGGCCGCTCAAAGCCTGGATCTGCTTCAGCGTCGCGTGGTGGGCAGTCTCGGCGTCGCCGTCACCCATCCGGAACAGCACCGGACGCATCAGCTTGCGATAGCCCAGATCGAACACTCGCGCGCGTGTGTCAGCCATGGTCACCGAGCGTACGACGCGTGCCGGAGGGATCGGGAAGTGGTGGCTACTGCAACCACTTCCCTCGACTACGGGTGTAGCTCAGGTGAGGTCTTCGCGGCCGGACAGTTTGAGCTTCTCGACGATCTTCTTGACGTCCTGGGCCCGGTCACGGGTGGTCACCAGGACGGCGTCCGGGGTGTCGACCACGACGATGTCGTCCACACCGAGGGCCACAACCGTGCGCCCCGATCGGGGGGCGACGACACCGGTGGAGTCCTGCATGAACACGAGTTCGCTCTCGCCGAGCACCTTCACGCCGGGCGCATCGGCCGATTCCACCAAGACCGAAGCGAGAGAGGCGAAATCGCCCACGTCGTCCCACCCGAAGGCACCGGGCACCACCGCGACCTTGCCATCGACAGCGGCCGGCTCGGCGATGGCCGGGTCGATCGCGATCTTGGTCAGGCGCGGCCAGAGCTCGTTGAGGCGCATCGGGTTGTTCGCGATTGAACGCAGATGGTGGGCCATGACCGGCTGGTACTGACCGAGCATGTCGAGCAACACGGACGCCTTGACCACGAACATCCCTGCGTTCCAGCGGTATTCGCCGCTGTCTACGTACTGTTCCGCAGTTTCTCCGTCGGGCTTCTCCACGAACGCCTTCACACTCAGCGCAGACGGCGCCCCCTCGATTCCGAGTGCCTCACCGGTCTGGATGTAACCGAATCCCGTTGCCGCATGGGTGGGCTCGATCCCGATCGTCACCAGCTTGCCGGTGCGGGCGACCTCGACCGCCTCACGAACGCACTGGTGGAACTCCTCGTCGTCGGTGATGACATGGTCGGCCGCGAACGAACCGATCACCGCTTCCGGATCCACCTGCTCCAGCAACGCCGCGGCCAGCCCGATCGCAGGCATCGACTCACGCGCAGACGGCTCGACCAGTAGGTCGTCCGGCCCGAGTTCGGGCACCTGCTCACGCACCGCCTCGGCGTGCCGCGCCCCGGTCACGACCATCATCCGCGGACCGCACAACGGCGTCAGCCGGTCGACCGTCGACCTGATCAGCGACTTGCCCGATCCGGTCAGGTCGTGCAGGAACTTCGGCGACCCGGCACGCGACAGCGGCCACAGGCGCGTCCCGGACCCCCCGGCCGGAACAACAGCGAAAAAGCCCGGGATCTCGCCGGGGCTCAGGTCAGTCATGCCCGAACGCTAACCCATCCCGTTCACCTGACTCTCACCTAGCCGTCGACCCGTCTGCGTTGTGCGTCCACTCACGTCCAGCACTGTGTAAGTCGTGCGAGTTGCGATCGTGACCGAGTCGTTCCTGCCCAGTCTCAATGGCGTGACCACAAGTGTCTGTCGGGTGCTGGATCACCTGGCCGACCGTGGCCACGAGGCCGTCGTCATCTGTCCAGGTCCGGCTCCGGAGTCGTACCGCGGTTTCCCCGTACGCACTGTCCAGGGCCTCACCCTTCGCCAGTTCCGCGTCGGCCTACCGACGACCGATCTGGAGCGCATCCTGCACGAGGTCCGGCCGGACGTCGTCCATGCGGCATCCCCGTTCGGCCTCGGCTGGCGAGGGCTTGCTGCCGGACGCAACCTCGGAATTCCCACGGTGGCGATCTACCAGACCGACATGCCGAGCTATCTCGCCCAGCACGCAGGCCCGTTGCGTGGCAGGATCTCCAACGTCTCCTGGCGCTGGATCCGCCACCTGCACTCACTCGCCGACATCACCCTGGCGCCTTCGTCGGCGACCCTCGCCGAGTTGGTCAAGCACGGCGTTCCCCGCGCCGCGTTGTGGAGTCGCGGTGTCGATACCGCGCTCTACTCCCCCGAACTCAAGACGTCGGACGAGGTACGCGCGTTGCGCGCTTGCGTCGCAGCGAACGGAGAGACGATCGTCGGCTACGTGGGACGGTTGGCGCAGGAGAAGCAGGTACACCGCCTCGCTGAAGTCGCCGACCTACCGAACACGTCGCTTGTCGTCGTCGGCGACGGTCCGTCACGGGAGAAGCTCGAGCAACTGCTGCCGAAGGCGCACTTCCTCGGTTTCCGCCAGGGACTGCCTCTGGCACAGGCGTACGCCGCGCTCGACGTCTTCGTCCACACCGGCGTGAACGAGACCTTCGGGCAGACGCTGCAAGAAGCGATGGCTGCCGGGCTCCCGGTCGTTGCTCCTGCAGCGGGCGGTCCGCTCGACATCGTGAAACCGGGCGTCACGGGGTACCTGTTCGACCCTGACGCAGCAGGAGCACTACGCGCGAGCGTGAACAGCCTGGTGATCGACCCTGCCCTACGCGAGCGGATGGGTGACAGCGCACACCGCAAGATGGAAGCCCGATCCTGGTCCGGAGTGGTCGATGAACTGATCGGTTACTACGGAGCGGTCGTGACGCCGTCCTACTCTCGTCCGGCTGCCTGACACGAAAAGCAACCGGCCGGCAGATCGATCTGCCGGCCGGTCAAATGCGCAATCGTCAGGCGTGCTTCTTGGCCTTGCGGAAGTCCGCGTTCAGCTGGCTGATGACGTCCAGCGGGATCTCCTTCGGGCACGCAGCGGCGCATTCACCGATGTTGGTGCAACCACCGAAACCGTCATGGTCGTGCTGATTGAGCATCGACACCACGCGCGAGTCGCGCTCGGCCTGGCCCTGCGGCAGCTCACCGAGGTGGGTGACCTTCGCACCGAGGAACAACATGCCGGACGCGTTCGGGCAGGCCGCCACGCACGCGCCACAGCCGATGCAGGTCGCGGCGTCGAACGCACGGTCGGCGGCGACCTTCGGCACCTGCATGTTGTTGGCTTCGACGGCAGCACCGGTTTTGACCGAGATGTAGCCGCCGGCCTGGATGATGCGGTCGAACGCGGAACGGTCGACCACCAGGTCACGCACCATCGGGAACGCGGACGCGCGCCACGGCTCGATCGTGATGGTCTCGCCGTCGCGGAACGAGCGCATGTGCAACTGGCAGGTCGTCGTGACCTCCGGCCCGTGCGCTTCGCCGTTGATCATCAACGAGCACGCGCCGCAGATGCCCTCGCGGCAGTCGCTGTCGAAAGCGATCGGCTCCTCGCCCTTGGCGATCAGTTCCTCGTTGAGCACGTCGAGCATCTCCAGGAACGACATGTCCTCGGAGATGTTCGTGACCGGGTAGGTGACGAGTTCGCCCGCGGTGTCGGGGCCGTCCTGGCGCCAGATCTTGAGAGTCAGATTCATTACTTGTAGCTCCGCTGCTTCAGCTCGATCGAGTTGTAGACAAGGTCTTCCTTGTGCAGGATCGGCGCGTTCGGGCCGCCGGAGGGCTCGCCCTCGAACTCCCAGGCCGCGACGTACAGGAACTCGTCGTCGTGACGCAGCGCCTCACCGTCCTCGGTCTGGCTCTCCGCTCGGAAGTGGCCTCCACACGACTCGCGTCGGTGCAGGGCGTCGATGCACATGAGCTCACCCAGCTCGAGGAAGTCGGCGACACGGCCGGCCTTCTCCAGCGACTGGTTGAGCGTGTTGGCCGAACCGAGCACCCGCACATTGCGCCAGAACTCCTCGCGCAGACCGCGGATGAGGTCGATCGCCTTGCGCAGACCTTCCTCGGAGCGCTCCATGCCGCAGTACTCCCACATGATGTTGCCGAGTTCCTTGTGGAAGGAGTCGACGGTGCGCTCGCCGTTGATCGACAGCAACTTCTGGATTCGACCTTCGACCGACTGACGCGCCTCGACGACTGCGGGGTGGTCTTCGGTGACCGGCTCGAAGGGTCCTTCCGCGAGGTAGTCGCGGATCGTGTTGGGCAGCACGAAGTAGCCGTCCCCCAGGCACTGCATCAGCGACGAGGCACCCAGCCGGTTTGCACCGTGGTCGGAGAAGTTGGCCTCGCCGACCGCGTACAGACCCGGGATCGAGGTCTCGAGGTCGTAGTCGACCCAGAGGCCACCCATCGTGTAATGCACAGCCGGGTAGATACGCATCGGCACCTTGTACGGGTCCTCGCCGGTGATGCGGGCGTACATGTCGAACAGGTTGCCGTACTTCGCCTTCACCGCAGCCTCACCCATCCGCGAGACGGCATCGGCGAAGTCGAGGTAGACGCCGCGACGGAAGTCACCGACCATCGGGCCGACGCCGCGTCCCTCGTCGCACATGTACTTCGCCTGGCGCGAGGCGATGTCACGCGGGACGAGGTTTCCGAACGCCGGGTAGATGCGCTCGAGGTAGTAGTCGCGGTCTTCCTCGGGGATGTCGCGCGGGTCCTTGTCGCAGTCTTCCTTGCGCTTGGGCACCCAGATGCGCCCGTCATTGCGCAGAGACTCCGACATCAGCGTCAGCTTCGACTGGTGGTCGCCGGAGACCGGGATGCAGGTCGGGTGGATCTGCGTGTAACACGGGTTGGCGAAGTAGGCACCCTTGCGGTGCGCGCGCCAGGTCGCCGTGACGTTGCAGCCCATCGCGTTGGTCGACAGGAAGAACACGTTGCCGTATCCGCCGGTGGCGAGCACGACCACGTCGGCGAGGTGGGTCTCGATCTCACCGGTGACCATGTCGCGCGCGATGATGCCGCGAGCCTTGCCGTCGACAACGATCAGCTCGAGCATCTCGTGGCGCACGTACTCCTTGACCGTGCCGGCCGCGACCTGACGCTCCATCGCCTGGTACGCACCGATCAGCAACTGCTGACCGGTCTGACCACGGGCGTAGAACGTGCGGGCCACCTGCACACCACCGAACGAACGGTTGTCGAGCAGGCCGCCGTAGTCACGCGCGAACGGAACACCCTGCGCCACGCACTGGTCGATGATGTTCGTCGACACCTCGGCCAGGCGGTAGACGTTGTTCTCGCGGCTGCGGTAGTCGCCGCCCTTCACGGTGTCGTAGAAGAGTCGGTAGACCGAGTCGCCGTCGTCGTTGTAGTTCTTGGCCGCGTTGATGCCACCCTGGGCGGCGATCGAGTGGGCACGACGCGGGCTGTCCTGGTAGCAGAACGCCTTCACGTTGTAACCGGCCTCGCCCATGGTGGCGGCGGCGGAGGCTCCGGCCAGGCCGGTGCCGACGATGATCACCGACAGCTTGCGTCGGTTGGAGGGGTTGACGAGCTTGTTCTCGAACTTCGCCTTCGTCCACCGCTCCCCGATCGGAACGTCGGTGGGCGCCTTGGTGTCGGCGATGTTGTCGCCGAGGCGGTACATGTCGTCGATGAGCGTGTCAGTCATATGAATTCGAAGTCCCTTAGTCGATCACGCCGAAGAGGATGAACAGCGGCGGCAGCGCGAACCCGACGGCGACGATCAGCGCGATCGCGGTGGCCGCGGTCTTCGCGATCTTGCGGGCCTGCGGGGTGCCGGTGAAGCCGAGCGTCTGGCAGGCGCTCCAGATGCCGTGGTGCAGGTGCATGCCGAGCGCGACCATCGCGAGGATGTAGATCAGCACCATCCACCAGGCGCCGAAGCTGTGCACGACGAGCTGGTAGGGGTTCTGGGTGATCGCAGCGGCCTGGCCGCCCTCGCCCACATTGATCTTGCCGATCGTGAAGTGCAGCAGGTGCCAGATCACGAACAGCAGCAGCGCAACGCCGCCCCAACGCATCCACTTGGAGGAGAAGGACGCAGCCACGGTCTTCTTCACCGCGTACTTCTGCGGACGCGCCTGGTTGGCGCGCTTCCACAGCTGCGAGGCGCTGTAGACGTGCGCGATCAGAGCGAGCAGCAGGACGACGCGGAAGATCCACAACAGGCCGCCGTACGGGAGCATCGGCTCACCGAAGGTACGCAGGTGGTGGGCGTAGGTGTTGAAGGCCTCTTCGCCCGAGAACACCTTGAGGTTGCCGTACATGTGCAGCAGGACGTAACCGACGAAAATCAGCCCACTGACGGCCATCAAGGTCTTCAGGAAGATGGTGCTGCCGGCCTTGCCTGTGCGCTTCGCAGGAAGGGTTTGAGTTGCCACGATGGCAGGGTATCGCCAGGCTGAACGTGTCGTCGGGTAAGGGGCACCTTTCATCGCGGCACTACGCCGGGCGGCAATGCTGGAACGCCGAGTGGCCCGCGACGAAAGACTGATTGGGGCTCAACCTGGCGTCCGAACAAAGCGGACCGAGCCGACGCACCCTCACCGCGTGCGTGGGCGGCTCCCACCATCGCGTTGACCGGGGCCGCTCCTGCTTTGTGGCGTCGGCGTACACCCCGCAGGTCAGACTGCAGTCGTCTCAGCCGACCTGCGGTGCCGAGCCGAACTCGAAGCGGTCGACCGAGCGCCAGACACCGTCCGGGCCGTGCTCGTACAGGTCGAAACCGACGACGTCGAAGGTCGCCTTGAAATCGGCCAGTTCGTCGAAGGCCTCGTCCAGGGCGACGTCGTCCAGGTGGTGCGCGATGGTCACGTGTGGGTGGTACGGAAACTCCAGCTCGCGCTCGACGGGTCCTTGACGCACTCGCGACTCGAGTTGCTCGCACTCGCCGATTCCGCGCGCCACCTGCACGAAGACGACCGGTGAGATCGGGCGGAAGGTGCCGGTGCCGCGCAGGATCATGCGGAACGGTTTCGAGGTCGCAGCCACCGTGCGCAGGTGCTCACCGAACGCCGGCAAATCGATCAGATGCACGTCGGTCGGCGGCATCAGTGTGATGTGCGGGGGGACGGCGTCCGCGAGTGGATCACCCACTGCCTGGCGGACGGTGCGCAGCTGGCTCGCGTACGGAGTGGGAATCGGGATGGAGACGCCGATGGTCTTCATGTCTGCGGCTCGAATCATCGGGTTTGGATGAATCCCACCGCGTCGTAGACACGTGAGAGGGTCGGAGCAGCGATCTCGCGGGCCCGCTGTGCGCCACGCGCAAGGATCTCGTCGAGTTGAGCCGGATCAGCCATGTAGGTGTCGACCTTGTCCTTGAACGGCTCCTGCACCGAGCGGAAGAGGTCGGCGACGTCGGTCTTCAGTGCCCCGTACTTGTTCTCGCCTGCGTAACGCTCGACGAGCGCCTCGATCGACTCGCCGGAAAAGGCATGGTGGATGCGCAGCAGGTTGGCGATGCCGGGCTTGTTCTCCGGATCCCAACGCACCGCGTTGTCGAGGTCGGTCACGGCCGACTTGATCTTCTTGGTGTTCGCCTTCGGCTCGTCGAGCATCATCAGGTTGCCGCGCTGGTCGTCGGCCGATTTGCTCATCTTCGCGGTCGGTTCCTGCAGGGACATGATCTTCGCCGCGTCGGCCGGGATGTGCGGCTCGGGCACGACGAACAGGTCGCCGTAACGCGCGTTCATCCGCTGCGCGAGGTCGCGGGTCAGCTCGAGGTGCTGGCGCTGGTCCTCCCCCACCGGCACCTTCTGCGCGTCGTACAGCAGGATGTCGGCGGCCATCAGCATCGGGTAGGTGAACAGCCCGACGTTGGTGCCCTCGGCGCCCCGCTTGCCCGACTTGTCCTTGAACTGCGTCATCCGGCTGGCTTCACCGAAGCCGGTGAAACAGTTGAGAACCCACGCGAGTTGCGCGTGCTCCGGCACTTGCGACTGCACGAAGACGGTGGAGCGCTCGGGGTCGATGCCTCCGGCGAAGTACTGCGCCGCGGTCACCCGGGTGCGAATACGAAGCTGTTCCGGATCGGGTACGACGGTGAGTGCGTGCAGATCGACGACGCAGAACAGTGCATCGAACTCTTCCTGCATCTTCACCCAGTTCACTTGCGCGCCAAGGTAATTACCGAGGTGGAGTGAGTCGTGGGTGGGCTGCATGCCCGAGAGGATGCGGGGTCGAGCGGAGTTCATGCCGAGCATTGTGTCAGGCATTTCGAGTGCGTTACTCCGACGGTCGATCCTCGGCGGGGGCGAGTTCGTCGACCAGCGGAACGACGTCGGCGATCGAGTCACAGATGAGCGTCGGCACGAAGGGGTACCGGTCGACCTTCTCCGGACGTGTCGAACCGGTGAGCACCAGGATCGTGCGCAGGCCCGCTTCCAGTCCACTGCGAATGTCGGTATCGAGGCGGTCGCCGATCATCACGGTCGTCTCGGAGTGCGCCTCGATCTGGTTCAGCGCACTGCGCATCATCAACGGGTTCGGCTTGCCGACGTAATAGGGATCGACGCCAGTTGCCTTTGCGATGAGGGCTGCCACGGCACCCGTCGCCGGCAGCTTGCCCTCGGTCGACGGTCCGCTGGCGTCCGGGTTGGTGCAGATGAACCGGGCACCGTTCTCGATCAACCGAATTGCCCGGGTGATCGACTCGAAGGAGTAGGTGCGGGTCTCCCCCAGCACCACGTAGTCCGGGTCGCGGCTCGACATCACGTAGCCGATGTCGTGGATCGCCGTGGTCAACCCCGCCTCACCCACGACGTACGCGGATCCACCCGGACGCTGGTCGTCCAAGAACTGTGCGGTCGCGAGGGCCGATGTCCAGAGCGCGTCCTCTGGCACCTCGATCCCACTGGCGCGCAAGCGTGCCCGGAGGTCGCGCGGGGTGTAGATCGAGTTGTTGGTCAGGACGAGAAAGCGGCGTCCGCTGTCCTGGAGCGCCTTGATGAACTCGGCCGCGCCAGGAATCGCGTGTTCTTCGTGCACGAGCACGCCGTCCATGTCGGTGAGCCACGTCGCCACAGGCTTGTCGTTCGTCATGCGTCCAGTATCCCGACGCCGGCGCTGGCGGGACAGCTTGTGCTGTGGTGAGTCAGTTCACGAGTTCGCCGACGGCTCGGCGGATCGAGGCGATGAACGCTTCCTCGCTGAAGGTCGCGGCATGGTCGGTCACGTGGGCACGGTCGAGCGGCAACGAGGCGTGTCGACGGACCGCATCGACGATCTGGTCAGCTTCGGCCACTGGGAAGAAGTAGCCGCTCACCCCAGGCTTCACCGTGTCGAGATAGCCACCCGATTGCAGCGCGAGGGCAGGCGTGCCGAACGCCGCGGCCTCGATCACCGTCAAGCCGAAGTCCTCGTGGCTGGGCGCGACCAAGGCCCTCGCGTGAGCGTAGAGCCACCTCAGCTGGGCGTCCGGAATTCCCTCCAGCAGAACGCAATTCGCACCCATCGACGAACGAAGTCGATCGGCGATCGGTCCGCGCCCCACAATGACCAGCCGTTCGTCCGCCATCGTATTGAAGGCGTCGATGGCCTTGTCCACATTCTTGTACGGAAGTAGCCGCGACACGAGCAGATGGAAGTCGGGCCATCCACGCTGGACCACTTCAGCGGCGGGCTCCTGCAGACCGTCGGTTTCGACGCGATGCGGTGGAAACACCACGTCGGCGCTGATCCCGTACACCTGCTTGATGCGCTCCTGCACAACATGTGAATTGGCCAGGTAGCGATCAGCGGTCTTCGCGGCCAGCGCGTCCCAACGTTTGAGGGCCGGTGTCATGGCCGAGAGCGCAGGCTTGATCACACCCGCCTTCGTACCTAGGTATTCCTCCGGCAGATAGAGCCACCGAGCCGGCGAGTGACAGTAGACGAGCTTCTTTCCGGTGGTCGGGAATCCGTGGGCCCACCCGCTGGACGATGCGACGACGACATCAGCGTCGATCTTCACCTGAGAGGCGGCAGGGGCGAGAAACGGAAGCGCAATGCGGTGGTTGGTTCGTAGTGCCCCCACCTTGTTGAGTGGAGACACGCGCACATCGGCATCTCGGAACTCAGGGAAGGTGGTGTCGGGTTCGTAGAGCGTCGTGTGCACCGGCGCTCCCGGAAACGCCTTCATCAGTGAAAGGACGACGCGTTCGGCTCCGCCGAGCTGTGTCAGGTAGTCGTGCGCGATAGCAACTTTCATCGCCGTTCAGTATGCCCGGACTGTCGCAGTACTGGTGCGTCCGGTTCGAGGTTGCCGACGCCTGAACCCGATCCCGTAGGCTCACGCCGGGTCAGACCATCAAGGGGGTTGGCGAATAAGTATGCGCATCGGGGTCAATACCGCGCTCCTGTCTTCGGCAGGCGATTTCCGTCAGGCCGGAGTGAGCAGGTACATCCGCGAGTTGTTGGCCGCCATGGGACCGCTCACCCGCGACGACGAGGACATCGTGTCGATCAGTCCCGGCGGATCCGGTCCGCTTCGGCACCCTGTGGGCCGCATCGCTTGGGAACAGACCGCGCTCGCCGCACGGGCGCGAATGATGGATGTTGATCTGCTCCATGGGCCGGTGATGGTGGCTCCCCTGCTCGGGCCGCCGAGCGTCGTTACCGTGCACGACCTCGCATTCGTCCGATACCCAGAACACGCGCCCAAGTCCCGCACGGCCTATCTGGCGGCGGCGACCCGGCAATCCGTGCACCGAGCGCGCCGCGTGATCACGGTCTCGCATGCCACTGCTTCGGACCTCATGGACTGGACGGGCCTTCCCGCCGACCGAATCGAGGCAATCCCGCTTGCGGCCACGCCGACGATTCAGCGCCCACCAGCCGATCGCCTCCAAGCCTTCCGACGCGACACCATGGCTTCGCCGTACATCCTTGCCGTCGGGACGATCGAACCGCGCAAGAACCTTCTCACCCTCCTTAACGCCTTCGCGTCCATCGCCGACCGCATCCCGCACACCTTGGTCATCGTCGGCGGCGAAGGATGGAAGAACGCAGCGTTCGAAACCGCTGTCGGCGAACTCGGGCTCGCGTCCCGTATCCGTTTCACCGGACATGTTCCTGACGCAGAACTCAGTTGCTGGTACAGCGCCTGCGACTGTTTCGTCCTCCCGTCCGTGTTCGAAGGATTCGGCCTTCCTCCGCTCGAGGCGATGAAATGCGGCGCGCCGGTGGTCGTCAGCAACACCTCATCCATCCCGGAAGTCGTGGGCGATGCGGGCCTCACTGTGGCGCCACTGGATGTCGTGGGCTTCGCGAACGCGCTGCTCCGGGTGATCGAAGACCGCGGTCTGCGAGCCGAGCTATGTGCGCGAGGTGTCGAGCGGGCCGCGGAGTTCAGTTGGACGCGCACCGCGGAGGCGACGCTGGAGGTCTACCGGGACGCGGAAGGGCGTTGAGCGTCACCACGAAACGCGCTGGCGAAACGGCGGTCCTTCAGACGCAGAAACGGCAATTCGACGAATCGGTAGGAGAAGGCGACGACGGCCAGCGTGACCGCCAGGCCGGCGCAAGAGCGCAGCCAGTCGGGTCCGACCCGGAGTTGATGGGCGAACATGCTCAGAATCGGGAAGTGGTAGAGGTACAGGCCGTACGACCGACGTCCGAGCCAGACGAGAACGCGGTTCGCCCACACCTCGCCCGCGCCGCCCGGCGACACCGCTATTCCCAGCACGATCACCACAGTGAGGAGCCCTGCGACGCCGAACGCTCCGGTGACCCAACCGAATTCCCACGGCACTACAAGCAGGCCAAGCAGGAGGAGCGATGCGACAATTTGAAGCCACCGCAGCGGGCGACCTACCCGTCCGAAGTCCCAGCGGCGCATGGCGACGGCCATTAGGCTCCCCCAAATGATCGGCACCCCACGTACGTATGACGCGCGTACAGCAGCTATCGAGCTAGGCCAGGAAACCATCACCGCGACGACTGCAGCTATTGCGATCCCGATGCCGAGCACGCGGAACAACCCGCGCCGCGACCAAACGAGCACCAACGTGATCGGCCAAAGCAGATAGAAGTGCTCTTCGATCGACAATGTCCACGTGTGTTCGAGTAACGGGGCCGCGTGGCCGAGGTAGATCCACCAGTTGGCGACGTAGGCCAGCGCGGCGAGAGATGCTCCGGCCACCTCACCGGACTCGCCGGTGAGTGTTCCGAGCAGCAGCACTCCGGCACAGGTTAGGACGAGTGCCGGGTATAGGCGGAGGAGTCGCCGCAGGTAGAACCGGCCGAGTGCCACGGAACCCGTGGCGGCGTGCTCCCGCACCAGCAGCGAAGTGATGAGGAACCCGCTGAGCACGAAGAACACGTCGACGCCCGCGAATCCGTTCGCCGCCGGACCGAGCGACATGTGGAAAATGACAACGGCCATCGCGGCAACGCCCCGAAGGCCGTCGAGGCCCGGAAGATGCCCCGGACGTGCGGCCCTGACATCTTCATGCATGACACCCTCCAAGCCGAACCGATGTCGTTCCACCCGCAGGCTGCGTTTGTGCAACATCCTCAGGCGATTAGATCGGAATACACGCGCAGGTAAATGTCCGCCACGTGCTCCCACGACAACGACTCCGCGTGGGATCGTGCAGCCATGGGGTCGACTGGCTCGCGATGCGCCGCGACGAGTGCATCTGCGAGGGCGCGGGTGTCATTCGGGTCGACGCCCCAACCCAAGCCGCCGGTCGCGTCGGCGAGTCCACCGTTGGTGCTCCAGACTACGCCCCGCCCAGCAGCCATCGCCTCGACGGCGACGATCCCGAAGGGTTCGAGCCGGCTCGGCACCACGGCGACCCGGCTGCGCGCGAGCAGGTCCTGGACGCCGGAGCGGTCGAGCGACCCGACGAATTCGACTCCGGAACCGGCCAATTCGCGCAATGCCGGGGTCTGTTCGCCGTCGCCACCGATGCGCAGCACAGCGTCCGGCAACTCCGTGCGGACCAACGCGAACGCCCGGATGAGGAGGTCGAGCCCCTTCTGCGGCACGTGGCGGCCCCACGCAGCGAAGGTCGGTTGGGTGGGCAGTTCGGTCACTTCCCACTGGGCGGGGTCGACGCCGTTCGGCACCACCAGGCAGTCGGCGAAGCGTGCGGCCACGGCGGCTGCGTCGTCGCCGGCCCTGCGTGAGCACGCGGTGAGCAGCGCTGCCCGCCGCGACCCGGCCCGCAGCGCGAGACGCATCTGAGCGCTGTGCTGGTAAATCTGCCCCGCATCCATCGTCACCTCGCCCTGCGTGGTGATCACGAACGGCACGCGGTGTCGCGCGGTATATGCGGTGAGGGCCGGCACCTGGTTGGCCGGGCACTGCACGTGCACCAGGTCTGGGGGTGCCCCGATCGCGGCCAGCGCACGCAGTTGGCGGGCGACGGTCGCCGGGTAACCGGCGAGTGCCCGCGGGTCACGACCCGGCAGGTCGAACACGATCCGGCGCACCGGAACCCCCTCCGCTTCGTCGACCTCGGGGAGGTCGGGCGGGTGACGATGGACGACGACGGTCACCTCGTGACCGCGTCGCTGATACTGCCGCGCCAACTGGAGTGTGAGTTCTTCGACGCCCCCCTTGGCGGGAAAGAAGGCACTGGGGGCCAGCCATATCCGCACAGGCTCAACTAAACAACACAGGTCGTGGTTCGATGTGTGTCGGTCCGACTTCCGGACCAGGGGTTTCACGCGGAATAGGGCGGCAATGGTCGAACGTCGGGTGTTGGTTACTGGCGGCGCGGGATTCATCGGGTCGCACCTGGTGGAGCGCTTGCTCGAGCGGGGCGACGAGGTGCTCGTCGTCGACAACTTCTACTCCGGGCTGCGGTCGAACGTGCACCATTTGATCGGCCACCCGTCGTTCGAGCTGATCCGGCACGACGTCACGTTCCCGCTGTACGTGGAGGTCGACGAGATCTACCACCTGGCCTGCCCGGCAAGCCCGGTCTACTACCAGCGCGACCCTGTGCAGACCACCAAGACCAGCGTGCACGGCTCGATCAACATGCTGGGCCTGGCAAAGCGCACCGGGGCGAAGATCTTGCTCGCCTCGACCTCCGAGGTCTATGGCGACCCGGAGGTGCACCCCCAGCAGGAGGGCTACTGGGGCCACGTCAACCCGATCGGCATCCGCTCTTGCTACGACGAGGGCAAACGGTGTGCCGAGACGCTCTTCTTCGACTACTGGCGCCAGCACGACCTGCCGATCAAGGTGGCGCGCATCTTCAACACCTACGGGCCACGGATGCGTCCCGACGACGGGCGCGTGGTGTCGAACTTCATCGTTCAGGCGCTCGCCGGCGAACCGATCACCATCTACGGCGACGGCCAGCAGACTCGCTCGTTCTGCTTCGTCGACGACCTGGTCTCGGGGCTGATCTCGCTGATGGATTCGCCCCCCTCGTTCACCGGGCCGGTGAACATCGGCAACCCCGGCGAGTTCACCATGCTCGAACTCGCCCAGAAGGTGATCGCACTGACCGACAGCGACTCGCAGATCGAGCATCGTCCGCTCCCCCAGGACGACCCGGTGCGACGCCGCCCGGACATCTCGCTCGCCCAGTCGGAGCTCAGATGGGCCCCGCAGGTCGTACTGGACGACGGTCTCGCGAAGACCGTCGACCACTTCCGGTCGCTGCAAGATGCCTGACCTCACCGCCGATCCGCTGCGGATCGCGATGATCTCGCACTACCTGCCCAGCGCCAGCAAGATCGGGGTCGGTTACCAGGCGCACGCATTGGCCAACGCTCTTGCTGATCGAGGCCACCACGTCACAATGTTCAGCGACTCCCCGCCCGTCGAGGATGCGCGGTATGCGCACCGGCTCGTCGCGGTCGAAGGACCGCTGCGGACCTTCCGCTTCGCGACCCACTTGAGGCGCATCGACTTCTCCGGCTTCGACGTCGTGCACGCACACGGGGACGACTACTGGCTGTGGAAACGTCGTGCGCCTGTTCACGTACGCACCATGCACGGGTCGTGTTTCGAGGAGGCGAAGCACATTCCCGGCGCGAAGGAGAAGCTGCGGATGGGCGCGCTCGGGGTGACCGAACTGCTCGCCTCGGTCGTTGCGGACCGGACCGTCTTGGTCTCCCCCGACACCCGCAAGTGGATGCCGTGGGTGCTCGATGTCGTGCCCAACGGCGTTGACACCGCACGCTTCACGCCTGCGGCGGCGCCGAAGTCAGACCACCCCACGGTCCTTTTTGTCGGCACGTGGCGCAACCGCAAACGAGGCGCCGAACTCGCCCGGATCTTCACCGCCGAGGTGCGCCCCCAGGTGCCCGACGCCGAGCTGTTGATGGTGACGCACGATGCCCCCGCGACGCTGCCCCACGGTGTGCGGGCGCTAGGTCGCCTCTCCGACGAGGAGTTGGCGCGTGCGTATGCGAGCGCATGGGTGTTCTGCCTGCCGTCGGACTATGAGGGGTTCGGCATTCCCTATGCCGAGGCCATGGCCTCGGGCACACCGGTGGTCGCAACGCCCAACATCGGTGCGCGGTATGTGTTGCAGAGCGGGCAGACCGGCGGGGTGCTCGCCGAACTCGACGGGCTCGGCGCTGCGCTCGTGAAGGTATTGACCAGCAGCCCCTATCGAGAGTCGTTGCGGCGCAAAGCGATCGAGCGCAGCGAGGACTTCTCCCTCGATCGAGTGATCGACCGCTACGAGGCGTACTATCGTAATCGTATACTACACCGCTGAGCACATCGCCTGTCGGCTCTGCCAGACGGCGACAAGTGCGGGCCCGAGGATGCTGCGATGCAGAAACTACCTGCGATGCTGCGCCCAACAACTTCGACACTGCCTCAACGCTTTGAGATGCCTGCACGCGAAGTGACCGCCGGAACGAGGGTGCGAGTATAGCGCCCCGCGTGAGCCCGACTGCCACCGAGAGATGCGTCGCTGTGCCTCGCTTATCACCTCGTCGATAGCACCCCCTCGCCGCGTCCAATGCCTGGAACCCGTAAAGTTCACGAGTACGACTCAGGCCAGAATCGCACGCCCGAACAGAGTCGAAATCACCCTTACCGACCGCCTGATCTCTGTGCGCAGCGATGATGCGCGAGCGCTCGCGCAACCCGGCCCGATAGTTCGCTGAGGAATTCGCGCCATGCTAATGATAACGCGCGAGGGATTCCATAATTCCCACATAGACCCCTCCAAGGCGTGCGGGGGACTGACCGTGGCGGTTGGCGGGGAAGGTCCGTAATGACCGAGACACTGGCGGTCGTGCCGCCTGAAGATGCTCCTGTCCCTGACCTCGATGCGTCTGCCTCGGTTGCTGAGCCGAGCGCCGTGCCTGACAAGGCGCTGGATACGGGTCCGTTTACCGCGACAGTGCGTCCTCGTAGGCCGCGGCCAATAGTGGAGCGACGGCCGCCACGGAGTAACGCTCGACTGCCCGAGACCGGCCACGCAGACCAAGCTCTGCCGCCACGTCGGGGCTGGTGAGCGTCTCCGCGATGGCGCGAGTCAGTCCGTCAATGTCGTAATCATCGACCACCCACGCTGCGTCCCCGACGACATGCGGGATCGAACCCGTCCTGGTCGTTATGAGGGGCCTCCCCGACGCCATGGCCTCGGCCAAAACGTATCCGAACTGTTCTTGCCAATACGGCGTGGAAAGGCTCGGGATGACAACGACATCGGCGGACCGGAACACCCGGGGTATGTCCGCGTACGACTGACCTTCCAGCAGATGAACGCGCTCGGCAACACCGAGTGCCTCCGCGGCCACTTTCACCCTTGTCGTTTGCGGGCCATTGCCGACAAGCACCAAGTGGGGAGCCGCCGCAGCACCGACGACCTTTGAGAAGGCGTGGACGAGTTCGATGACGCCCTTCTCCCTGATCATCCGACCCACGAAGAGCACGATCGGCGCGTCGGCAGGGATGCCGGCCCGCGCCGCAAGGAACGAGCGGTCGTGACCGGACTCGAATCGATCCGTGTTCAGGGCCGCAGGAACGACTCGGATCCGGTCTTCTTCCACTCCCTCGGCAATCAGCGTGTCCCGCGCCGGTTCCGTCACCGCTACGAAGACGGCGGCTGCGTCGCGGACACGCTGTTTGCGCTGCGTCATGACCGGGTCATCGTCGTACAGGAACGGAATGTTCTCCCAACAGGTCAACACAAGCCGAGCGCCGATGCTGCGGGCAATTTCGACGCACTGGTCAGTGAACGGGATGAACGTCTCCGCAGCGTGGACGATGTCGGCCGACCCGATTGCTTCGCGCAGTCCGCGCAGCATGCCGGCCTTCTTCAGGGGTGGGGGCAGGGGCAACCCGGCGCGGCGCGCAACTCGCACCGCTCGCCCGTTCACGTGCGGCGCCAGCAGTGTGACTGGCACGGGAACCAGGTCGACCTCATAGTTTGCGGGCGACTCTCCGATGGCTCGGACCTCGAAGCCGTCCAGGCCGGCGAATACCTGCGTCTCGAACGGGTTCAGCGCGCTACCTCGCACAAACGCCACCGACGGCCCCGCACCTGTCATGCCAATCCCCCATTGCTCATTAATCGCCGAACTCGATCACGTCTCCATCCTGCCCTGTCGCTCAATCACCCTCGCAGTCGGATCCAACGGCGCGGAGGTCGCTTTCCGCACTGCCGCCCGCTGCATACGACTGTGGGTCCTGCTCGGCCCAGTGCTTTGCGGCTCGTTGGAGCCGAGCAGGCGCCGCACCGAACCGGCCGGTGACCGCGTCGCGGAGGGCGTAGCCCAGCACAAGCCCGTTTCGTACGACGGCCCGGGTGCCCCGGCCTGGGCGCGGCTTGAGGTGCGGAAGCAGTTGTCTTCGTAGGAAGCGGGTCTCGCCGAGCACTCCCGCATTCGTGCGCTCATGCACAAACGTCAGACCGTTGCGCGCGTAGAAGTACAATCCGAGGTAGCTGAATTCTCCTGCGAATGAAGCGGAAACGGTGTGGTGGATCACCGCCCGTGTGTCGACCAGCAGCGGAACTCCAAGCCGCGCAGCCCGAACACTCCAGTCGGAGTCCTCGAAGTTGAGGAAGAACCGCTCGTCGAACAGCCCGACGCGCCGCCACACCGCCGCCGTGGCCGTGATGCAGCAGCCGGTGAGCACCTCGGACTCACGAACGCCGTCGTCGGTCGGCGACAATTCGCCCTCGCCCAGATGGCGCGCAAGCCCTGTGGACGGGTCGACGACGCCACCACCGAACCACACGCGGCCGGGCTTGCTGAGATACCGGACCTCCGGCGCAACCGCGGCCCCTCCTGCAGCTGTCAGTTCCAGTTGCTCAAGGGCGCCGGGCAGAACCATGGTGTCGTTGTTGAGCACAGTCACCGTCCGGGCACTCCGCTCCAGCGCCCAACGGAGCCCCGCGTTCATGCCTCCCGTGAAGCCCCCGTTCGTTCCCAATTGGAGCGTTGAGATGCGGTCACCGAATCGCAGGCGGGACGCATCGATGACACCGTCGAAGGATCCGTTGTCGATCACCAGCGGGTGAATCGTGGGCTCGCTCAGTACGATCGAGTCGAGACAACGCAACGTGTCTTCCCTACCGAAGTAGGAGAGAACCACAACCACATGATCCATTACCTCAACCCTGCACAGTCAAGAGCCGGAGCACTGCCCCGGCGGAGCGGTGGAGGCGACGTGGCATAGCACGCTGGATGGCGACGGCGTCTTCCTGTGCCAGGCCGGCCCGAGTGGTCCGAAGCATCAGAAGGAAGACTGCACACCCGACGGGGATCGCACAGAATGCTGCGACCCACCGACCCAGCTGGATCGGCTCGATCAGGGCCCATGTCGCAACTGCGACCGTGACTGCGAATGTCAGGCTCCCCGTCTGCTTGACCATTTCGGACCAAGGCATCTGCATCGCGCGCAGTTCGCTGCCGACGAGCAGGACCAGTTGGACCAGCGCCCCACTCACATTGGCGATCACTGCTCCCCATCCGCCGAGCGATGGAATGAGTGCGAATGCGACACCCACATCGACGATCAGCGCCAGCAAGTTGACCCTGAGAATCGTGCCGGCGGCCAGGCGCCCCATGACGAACGCTGAGACCGGACCACTTGCGACGAGCAACCCGGCAGAGATCGCAAGGGCGACGAACATCGGTTCGCTCTGCGAGTAGGCGTCTCCGTAGAGCGCTGGCATGAGCAGTGCGAAGAACGGAACACCTGCGACCAACAACAACGAAACGATCAGCGCTGAAGCACGGATCGTCCGCCGGAATGCCGCCTCCACCGCCGATGCTTGAATCTCCCGAAGTCCGGAGATCGCGGGCATCAACGGTCCGACCAATGCCTGCGCTGGGGCGAAGATGTGCGACGCCAGGCCGTAGGCCAAAGCGAAAGTACCGACCGCCGCCGCGTCCCCGAGCCAGGCGAGGAAGAACACTTCGGTGCGCGACAGGACCAGCGTGGCAACGAGCCCTCCGATCGCCGTTGGCACTGCGAATCTCCAGAAACCCGCCGGCATGCCCACCGGAATCTGTGGGTGGAGCACCGCGCGCCGATAGCCGGGATCAACAACAACGAGGGCGAGGCCAACCCCGAGCCCGCCAGCGGCCAGACGAGCAGCCCAGACAGCGTCTGCCGTGCCTACCAACCAGAGTGAAAGTAACGTCGCCGCCTGAACCAATATGTTCACAACCATCGCGTTCTGGGCGCCGGCGGCTGTCTTGTTCTCGATCGCAAGACATGTCGTCGCGCCGTCAAGAAGCGCAGGGCACCAGACACCGAACACAAGCGCAAGCAGAAGCATCGGCAGAGGTACATCGGCCACGAGCAAAACCACGAGCGTCAGCAGGGGTGCCGCGATGAACAGTCGGAAGCCTTGTGCCTTGGACAGGAGCCGTCGAACGTCGTCGTGGCGCCCTAGTGCGTGCCGCTTGGCGCCGAACTGGATCGTTCCAGTCGTCACCCCCACTGCGATGATCCCGCCCACGACGTCCATCAACGTCATCAGGAACGCGAGTCGTCCGAAATGAACGACTCCCAGCGCCCGTGCCAGGATCAGATTGACGACGAAGCCCATGGGAACAGCAGTGATCGTGTGGAGCATGGTCCAACTCGCACCGCGGATCGCCCGGTCCTGCAGTGCCCGGGGCCCCAGTTGTCCGGCAGCCCCAGCGCTGGCCATTTGATCCGGCCCCGGGCCGCTTTCAGCGCTCATCTTCGGTGCTCCATCTTCGAGCGTCGCTGCCGCGCTCACCGTCCTCCTCGCCGCCGACAGAACTCGGAGTCTCATGAAGCGCGTTGGCGGAGTCAACGATCACCGGGCGTCGCCAGCCGCTGATGGCCATTGCGATCGCCGTCGTGCCCGCAACGAGCAACAAGCTGCCGAGCACGTCGCTAGGCAGATGGGCATAACTCACGACGTTGCCGAGCGCCCCCAGCCCAGCAACTCCCGCGGCGACCACGAGGACGACCTGCGGAGGGCGCGACGGCCAGAGGAACACGGCTGCGACACAAGCCGATGCAATGAGCGCGGCGTGGGTCGACGGATAGGTGTTGTTGCTCGGGAGCGAGACGCCGAAGTCGGGACGATCCGGACCGCTGCGACGCAGAAGCCAAGCGATCACAGGTGCCACCGCGACTATCGTCGTTGCGACGAGTGCCCTCCACCGGCGTCGCGCGGCAGCGACGAGCGCGAGCGGAGCGACGACGACAAGACCGAGGACAGGCCCGACGTCGCGGGCCATCTCACCAAGCACGGTGTCGATCGGCGGTCGAATGTGATTGTGCAGGAAGCTGTTTGTCGCGGAGTCCAGGCGTTGGCCCTGGGCCGATCGGACAGCCACGAGGTATGACACGGTAAACAGTGCGAACAGGGCCGCCCCCGCGACCATGGACCGCCGGCAGTGGCGCCGTCGCTCGGTCACCGGCGCGCGAGTGCCCGCCGCCGGCCACCCTTCGCGTGGCTTTCACGCTTGGTCCCCGAACGCGTCGACGATTCCGACTCATAGGTATAAGTGCCGTAGTACGACTCCGACTTCGCGCTCACCATGTTCATCGCAAAACCGTCGATCTCGACACCGGCGGTCTGCAGCACCTTCACCGCCTGTGCGAGATCCCGCTTTCGCGTTCGATCTGCAGCCACGACCATCACAAGTCCGGCGGTCAGTTTGTCGAGCAGCACCGCGTCAACCACCGGGAGCACGGGAGGGCTGTCCACCAGGACATAGTCGAAGTCTGCTCCGAGCTTCTCGAAGACCTCGGTCATCCGTTGGGAACCGAGAAGTTCGCTCGGGTTCGGCGGCACCTGCCCGGCGGCGAGGATGTGGAGGTTGGTGTCGCCGTAGGGCTGAATCACGTCGTTGAGGTCGGCCCGGCCGAGCAGCACAGTCGTCAACCCGGCCGCGCCTTCCAAGCCGAGCGTGCTCGCCACGGTCGGCCTCCGGAGGTCGGCGTCCACAAGCAGCGTGCGAGAGCCGGTCTCCGCCACGGCTCGGGCCAAGTTGATCGCCGTCGAAGTCTTCCCTTCACCCGGCACGGCAGACGTGATCAGAAAGGCGTTCCCGGTGGTCGTGACGTCGACGAACATGAGACTCGTGCGCAGTCGACGCACGGCCTCCAGGTAGCCGTGGCGCTCCGCTGCGCGCGAGTTCCAGGACGAGATCACCTTCTGCATATTGTCTGCCGGGAGAGCCGCCAGAAGCGGGCTGTCCGACACCGTCTGCAGGTCACCCTCGCCTCGAACCTTCGTGTCGAACACATTGCGCATGAGGGCGAAAGCGACGCCGAGCAGCAGGCCTGCAAGCGCGGCAAGCTCGATGTTGCGTGTGACGTTCGGCGACGTCGGTGACGCAGGCACGCCGGCCGGCGAAATCGTGGTCGCGGCGACAGCCTGGCCGGACGACTTCAGCAAGGGCGAGAAGGTGGCTGCGGCCTCGGCGAGCTGGGGTCCCGTTGCATTCGCGATGGCGGCCGCCCGACGAGGATCGGAATCGACGGCAGTGACGTTCAGGATGGAAGCGCTTGGATTGACTGTCGCCGAGACATTGATCGGGTACCCGGCCGGCAGCCCGAGGCGGCGGCGAAGGGGCTCGATGACCGGGGGCGATCCGAGGACCGCAACATAGGTGTTGAGATCTTGTGCAGTGATGACTGCGATGCCATTGTTCGCGTTTGAACTCTGGGCAGTCGTCTGGAGGTAAAAACTCGATCGCGCAGTGTAGGAGCGGGGCTGTTGCATGGTGACGAGAGCCGCGACCGCGACGACGACGAGGGTGCACAGGGCGATGATGCGCCATCTGCGGCGCATTACCCTCAGAAACTCACGCAAGGTCACGATTGAATCCATCTGTCCGGTGGACACGTCGTCGTCAGCGATGATGCTGCGCCAGTGGACGCCCCCAACTGTCCTTACCCCAATTCTGCAGGAGTGTAACGTGCGTGTCCTACGCCTCTCGCACAGCGCGGTCGTCACCGCCTGGCGGGCCCGCGATCGGTTGATCCGCGCGCATGACATCGACCTCCGGCTGCTGTCGGCGAAGGTGTGGGACGAAGGCGGGCGCAACGTCACGCTCACTCCCCATCCAGGCGAGCAGGTGACCGGGGTGGCCACTCGGGGTAAGCACCCTGCCCTCTTCGTCTACGACCCGCGGCCCGTTTGGCGGGAGCTGCGCCGGCCGCTCGACGTCATCGACATCCACGAGGAACCGTTCGCGCTGGCGACTGCCGAGGTGCTGCTGCTACGGCGGCTGGCCCGCCAACCGGCGCCGTACGTGCTCTACTCCGCGCAGAACCTCGACAAGCGCTACCCCGTGCCGTTCCGTTGGCTCGAACGCTGGGCCTTGCGGCACGCAGCGGCCGTGCAGGTCTGCAACGCCGAGGCCGGGCGCATCGTGGAGCGGAAAGGATTCCCCGGCCGGTCGACGCTGCTCGGCCTCGGCATCGACACCTCCCAATTCACACCCCGTCCCGACCACCGACCGACAACGGGTGAGATTTGCGTCGGCTACGCCGGACGCTTCGAATCGCACAAGGGAGTGGGCGTGTTACTCGAGGCGCTCGCCCTCGAACCGCGGCTGCATCTCCAACTCGCCGGCGCGGGTCCGTCCGAGGCACGGCTTCGAACACAGGCCGCAGAACTGGGGATCGAGCCGCGGATCACCTGGCGCGGGTCGCTTTCCGGTGCGGCGCTCGCCGACTTCTACCGCGAAATCGACGTACTGGCCGTGCCGTCGTTGACCACGCCGAGTTGGATCGAGCAGTTCGGCCGCGTCGCCGTCGAGGCGATGGCCTGCGGCACCCCAGTGGTCGCTTCCGCCAGCGGTGCCCTACCCGATGTGGTCGGCGACGGCGGCCTGCTGGTGCCCGAAGCCGACCCCCACGCGCTGGCCGAGGCGCTGGTGCGGGCCGGCACCGAGCCGGAGCACGGTCGTCTCTCGGCGGCCGCGACCGCACGGGGCGTGCACTACGACTGGCGGCAGATCGCTGCCGACCAGGTGGAGATGTACCGCCGGATGCTGCACGAGCCATTGGCGACCGGGGAGCGCCGAGTGCACGTCGTGCTGGTCGCCTACGGCTCCCCCGACCTCGTCGACCGCGCGCTCGCGCCCCTCGTCGGCTTCGACATCACGGTGGTCGACAACAGTTCACGGACCGACATCGCCGAGGTCGCCGCCCGCCACGGGGCCGCCTACGTCGACCCCGACCGCAACGGCGGGTTCGGCGCGGGAGTCAACGTCGCGCTCGGGCGGCCCGACGTGGCGGGCGCCGACGTCCTGCTGCTCAACCCCGACGCCGTGATCTCCCCCGCCGAGGTGCACATCCTGCATACCCACCTCCTGGCCGACCCGGACCTCGCGAGCGTCGCGCCCGCTCAACACGATGCCGACGGAAGTCCGTCACGGGTCGCTTGGCCGCTCCCCTCGCCGGGCCGGTCGGTGCTCGAAGCGGTCGGTCTCGGCCGCCTCGGCCCACAGAACACGTACGTCATCGGGGCGATCATGCTGCTGCGCGCCGAGGCGCTGGCCCAGGTGGGCGGTTTCGACGAGCGGTTCTTTCTCTACGCCGAGGAGACCGACTGGGCGTCTCGCGCCGTGCGCCTCGGCTGGCGGCACGCGCTGGTGCCCGAAGTCGACGCCCTGCACATAGGCGCTGCGACGAGCAGCAACTCCGATGTCCGCGAGGCGCATTTCCACGCCTCGCAGGAGATCTACCACCGCAAGCACTTCGGGGCGGCCGGTTGGCAGGTTGCCCGCTGGGCACAGATCGCCGGCGCGGCCGCACGCAGTGTGGTCTTGAGCGGCGACCGCGGCGCGCAGGCTCGGGCCCGGGCCCGTCATTACCTGCAGGGGCCGTTGGCGGTGCGTGCCGCACTTGTGCGAACCTCTGACCAGTACGAGTCGACGACCTGATCAGGGCAGGCGCACATAGGACCCAGGGCGAGAGCAGGAGGGGGACGCGTGGCCGCACACAGCACCGTGCGACGGCTGCTGCATTGGGGCGGCGTCGCGTTGGTGGCAGTCGTCGCCCTGGCACTACTGCTCGGAGCCGGCCAACAGATTACGCACCGGCCGACCTTGGTGGTGATCGGGGCGGTGATCGTGTTGTTGTTCGCGCTCAGCCTCACCGAGTCGGCGCTGGTGCCGATCGCGTTCCTCCCGCTCTACCTGGTCAGCACGCGCGCAGGCCTCGGTGGCATTGACCTGTCGGTGTCCGACCTCGCCCTCTTCGCCGCCTTCTGGCCGGCGGTGCTCCTCGCGCCCCGTCCGTTCTCCCCCGCCCTCCGCACCCTGCTGTGGCTGTCGGCGACCTACCAGGCGTGCCTACTGTTCACCCTCATCCAGAACCCCTACCGCGCGAACTACTTCGAGTGGGCACATGAGTGGTTGCTGATCAGCGGGGCGTTGGTCATCGGCTGGACCATCGGGAGGCGCGGCTACGCCGGGCTCGGCCTCAGCATCCTGCTCGCGGGCGCGAGCGTGCTCGCGGTGATCACGATCGTCACCGGTCTGCGGCAGTACGCCGGAGGCGACTTCTCTGCGGTGTACGTGACGTCGCCGATGCCGATGCACAAGAACTTCATCGGACCGCTCATGAGCGTCTGCGCCATCGTCGCCTGGCTTCGGCCACCCCAGATGAAGCTCGGTCGGCTAACCCCCGTGGTGCTCGGCCTGCTGCTGGTGGCGCTCGGGATGAGCCAGTCGCGCCAGGCGATCGTCGGTCTCGCTGTTGCCATGGCGGTCGTCGCCGTGCGCCGGGGCGTGAAGCACCCGCGCCGCGTGCTGACGTTCGCGGCAGTTCCTGCCCTCGGCTTCACCACACTCACCGTGCAGGAACAACTCAGCACGACTTCCGATGCCGCGCAGTTCAACTCGGCCAACCAACGAGTCACCTGGTTCGCCGACACGATGGACGTCTGGGCGCACCAACCTCTCGTCGGGGTCGGCCTGCGCTGGTGGTACACCAACCGGTTCACCCACCGCTTCCAACCACCCAATGCATTGCTCGAGGTCGGCTCGTCGGCCGGCCTCGTCGGCGTGCTCGGCTTCGTGATCTGGGCCATCGGCAGCGTCGTAGTCACCTCGCGCGACCGCTCGGTCTATGGAATGATCGCCTTCGGCGTGCTGGTCGATCGCATGGTGCAGGGGCAACTCGACATCTTCTGGGTGGCCGTGACAGCGTCTCTGCCGTTCGTCATCATCGGCATCTGTCTCGGTGGCCGAGCCGCCGAACTCGACCCCACCGGCGCGGGCGCAGACATCCGGACTATGCGCGGCGCCGGTGGCAGCCACCGCGTCGAGGTGGCCGGAGCCAGTCCGCGGTGAGGGTGGTCCACGCGATCCGGTCGGGCAACTTCGCCGGAGTCGAACGCCATGTGCTCAGTTTGGCCATCACCCAGCGGCAGCGCGGTGACGAGGTGACGGTCATCGGTGGCGATGCCTCGCGGATGCAGGCCCCATTGGCCGAGGCCGGCGCACGGTTCACCCCGGCGACGACCACCCTCGACGTCGTCCACGCGTTGGCACGGCTGCGCAGTTGGGGCCCCGACGTGATCAATGCGCACATGACGGCTGCGGAGACGGCGGCAGTGATTGCCGGGCTCGCCCCCGGCGCGGCACCGATCGTCGCCACCCGGCACTTCGCTGCGCATCGTGGCCGCCGGCCGGCGCTCCGACCGATCCTGCGCCTCGGTACACGCCGCTTGGCCGCACAGATCGCGGTGAGCGACTTCGTTGCAGCGCACATCGATGGGCCGTCCACCGTCGTCCACTCCGGCGTGCCGGTGCGACCGCACTCCGACGTGCCACGCGAACGCACCGTGCTGGTCGTGCAGCGGTTGGAGCCGGAGAAGCTCACCGACCTCACGTTGAGCGCGTTCTCGCGCTCGGGCCTTGCCGCCGAAGGCTGGCGGCTGGAGTTGGTGGGCGACGGCGCCTTGCGTAACGACCTGCAGGACAACGCTGTTCGGCTCGGTATCGCCGGAGCCACAACCTTCCTCGGGCACCGCTCCGACGTGCCCGACCGGATGGATGCGGCCTCGATCCTCGTAGCGCCCACCGCCTCCGAGGCGCTGGGCCTGACCGTCCTGGAAGCGATGGCCGGTGGCCTGCCGGTGGTCGCATCGGCGTCCGGCGGCCACCTGGAGACCGTCGGATCCGCCTCGGATGCAGCGATGTTCCCGGCGGGTGACGTCGACGCTGCCGCCCAGCTGCTGCGCGAGCTCGCCGCCGCCGAGAGTCGACGCGTTGCCTACGGCGCGGCCCTCCGCGCGATCCAACGCGAGCGATTCACCCTCGAAGCCCAGGCCGAGGCCACCGACGCCGTCTACCGGAGCGTGCTGTGACCGCACACGACCTCGTGGTGATCTCGTTGGAGGCCTGGGACGAGGTCTGGCGCCGCAACCAACATCTCGTGCACCGACTGCTGCTCACCGACCCCGCGCTGCGCGTGCTCTGGGTCGAGCCGAGCGTCGACCCGCTCCACGCCGCTCGCTCGGGTCGACGTGCACGACCTGGGCGTGGCCTGCGTCCCGGCCCGAGCCTGCCGGGCGAGAACGGCACCAGAATCCTCCTGCTCGAGCCCACCAAGCTCCTCCCCCGCAAAATCGATCGCGGACAGGATCTGCGGTGGGCCCGCCACATCGCGCAGACGGCGAGGCGCATCGGTTTCGAACGTCCCCTGCTGTGGGTGAACGACCCACGGGGCGCAGACGTGCTCGACGCGACGGGTTGGCCGGCGATCTACGACATCACCGATGACTGGCTGCAAGCGGATCGCACCGCTGCGGAGTTGGCGCGATTGCATCAGCACGAGTCACTGCTGCTCGACCGGTGCGCGCAGATCGTCGTGTGCTCGCCCGCGCTCGAACGCACCAAGCAACGCGCCGGTCGCACCACCCTCATCCCGAACGCCGTTGATCCGGAGACCTACCGCCGACCCGCACCGCGCCCACATGATCTCCCGGTCGGCGCCAACGCCGTATACGTCGGGACGCTGCACACCGACCGCATCGATGTGTCCCTGGCCATCAGGACAGCAGAGCGTCTCGCCGGCCGTGCGACGCTCACCCTCGTGGGACCGAACCTTGTTACGCCCGACGACCGCACCCGCCTCGAGAGGGCAGGAGTGGTGCTCCTAGGGCAAAAACCGGTGATGGATGTGCCCGCCTATCTCCAGCACGCTGACGTGCTCGTCGTGCCACACCTGGTCAACGCATTTACCGACAGTCTCGACCCGATCAAGGTCTACGAATACGCGGCGGTCGGTCGACCGGTGGTGAGCACAAACGTCGCCGGCTTCCGGGATGCGCGTGACGATCGCGTGACGATCGCCGACGGCGAAGCATTCGCAGATGCTGTTGCCGAAGCGGTGCCCGCCCAGTGGCGGTTCCCCGATCGGGCCGACCGGCCGGTGCCGTCGTGGGACGACCGAGCACGCCAGATGGCGAGTGTTATCTCCGCCGCCACGGGCTGGGCGTAAGGGCGGAGACGATGGAGCCGGTCAGAAACGGTCACTGCCCTCGCGTTCAGGCTCCAGCGCGACATCACCGCTCTCGCAGGATCCCCACTGCAAGCAGTTCCACGACGAATCGGTCGACCTCAGGCGCGAGTTCACTCGGTGGCATGTCGTAGTGAGCCGCCAGGTCGCGGATCAGACCTTCGCGCGACGTCCCTGCCTGACATGCCCCCCAAATCGCCGCCGCAGTCTCGTTCATCACCATCAACGGGCCGTCCGGCAGCTTCGCAACGTAAAAAGTGTCGTCGGTGCATACCCAGCCGACACGTTCACCAATCACAAGGTCAGCCACGTCGTGACCGCCCGCGCCACCATGTCCAACTCTCCTGCCCTGCTTTCGATGCGCGCCGGATCGTCTCCGCAACAATCTCCGACCGTGTCGGCTGCCGTCCCAACCGATGAGACAAATCATCGAAATTGACGCGCGGCGCACGTGCGATGATCCGAATCCGCTGCCGCCACGAGTGCGCTGCACGGTACCGTCCCAACCATTCGGCAGTGCGGCTCCCGTCCTGCGTCACCGCGCTCCAGAGGGTGTAGTCAGGCTCCCTGCTGAAATCAGCGAGATGTCCCGTCGCTGCCGCGAAGGCCACCTGAGCCTGAAGTTGCCCAACACAGCGCTCGATCACCGCGGGATCGATGCCCGGCTCTACGATCCAGCGCTGGACGGGGTCGCCGACGCCCGACCTGGCGGCATTCAGGATCAGAATCGTGGCCTGCATCGGCAAGGATGGAACAGAACCGGTCGCCCCCGCGAGCTGGCGGGGTTGTCGTTCCTTCCACAGCAGCTCGAACGCTTCGTCGGCGGGGAGGTTGATGCCGGGAAACCAGCGATGTAGATCGAAGTAACCCCACAAGTCGTGCAAGTACGTCTGTGCATGCTCGAACGGCGACCCATTCGCGAAGGTGCTGTGGATCCGCCAGCCACGGGCACGTAGCGCCGTGTCGAGCCGGCTGACGTGGGCCGGGCGGACCAACGCATCGACGTCTGAGCCAGGTGCTTGTCTCGGGCTGAGGCGAGAATCGACAGCCTCGCCTTTGATGTGCAGCAAGTGAGCGCCGGCATCATCTGCGATGAGCTGCACCGCCGCTCTGCCGAGGACCACACGGACGCCGGAAGGCGCCTCCACCCGCTGCACACCGGTCCCACTCTGCATCGTCATCGGATGCAGCCTAACCCCGGTGGACAGCGACGCGTCTGGTCTCCGTTCTGCCCACTTCGTGCTGTTCCGTTGCCTAGTCCCTACCAGGGGTCTACTATCGGGCTCGGATAGTCGAAGTCCCCGGGGGGGTCCACCGATCCGACTCGGGACGACCAACGTCGACTCTGAAGGTGGGAATCATGAGTAGAAGCAAGACCGACGGCACCGTCACTCGGCGCAATGTAGCGAAAGGCGCAGCGTGGGCAGTGCCCGCCGTCGCGCTCGTGTCAGCTGCGCCCAATGCCGCCGCGTCGGTGCCGTGTGTGCCGACCTTCAGTTTCGGTGGCAACAGTTGTAAGTGCCCTGGGCAGTCGACCGACCAGTCGTGGGGGTATTACCTGCAGATCTGCGCGACCGTGAACGGGTGTACTGGTCCGGGCGGCGCGACCAAACTTTATATCTGGGACGTGACGAACAACGCTAAGAAGAAGCTGATACCGAGTGGGGCCAGTTTCCCGCTGGTTCTCGACATCGGAACCGGCAGTGCCTGCAGTACTGGATACCTCCTCTTCAACAGTGAGAGCAGCGCATCGAAGATCCGCTTTCAGTACAGCTTCGCTGCCAACGGAAGCGGCGCTCAATGGAGCAGCGACATCGATGCTCCGCCCAACTGCGGAACTAACGCCAGCGGCGGCTGCCTGCCGCCACGTTAGGTGAGTCGGCGCAGCGAGAGACGCGCCACAGCAGGTAAGCGGCCCCACCGACAGGTCGGGGCCGCTTACCTGTGTCAGCGAAATCAGGCGGCGCTCATCGCCTTCTGCAGGTTTTCGTCGATCGCGGCGAGGAACTCCTCGGTGGTGAGGAACGCCTGGTCCTTTCCGACGAGCAGCGCGAGGTCCTTGGTCATCTTGCCTTCCTCGACCGTCTCGACGCAGACGCGCTCAAGCGTCTCGGCGAATTTGGTGACCTCCGGGGTCTCGTCGAGTTCCCCGCGCTTGGCGATGCCACGCGTCCAGGCGAAAATCGACGCGATCGGGTTGGTCGAGGTCGCCTTTCCCTGCTGGTGCTGACGGTAGTGGCGGGTGACCGTGCCGTGCGCGGCCTCGGCTTCCACCGTCTTGCCGTCAGGGGTCATGAGCACCGAGGTCATCAGGCCGAGCGAGCCGAAGCCCTGGGCCACGATGTCGGACTGCACGTCGCCGTCGTAGTTCTTGCACGCCCAGACGTAACCGCCCTCCCACTTCAGCGCTGCGGCGACCATGTCATCGATCAAGCGGTGCTCGTAGGTGAGGCCGAGCTCGTCGAACTTCTCCTTGAACTCGGTGTCGAAGATGCGCTGGAAGATGTCCTTGAACGCGCCGTCGTACGCCTTGAGGATGGTGTTCTTGGTCGACAGGTAGACCGGCACCTCGCGCTGCAGGCCGTAGTTGAACGACGCGCGGGCGAAGTCCTCGATGGACCTGTTGTAGTTGTACATACCCATCGCGACGCCGCCGTCCTCACCGAACTCGGCGACCTCGAGCTCCATCGGCTCGCTGCCGTCGGCCGGGGTGTAGGTGATCGTCACCTTGCCCTTGCCGGGCACCTTGAAGTTCTGCGCCTTGTACTGGTCACCGTGCGCGTGACGGCCGATGATGATCGGCTTGGTCCAGCCCGGCACCAGACGCGGGATGTTGCTGATGATGATCGGCTCGCGGAAGATCACGCCGCCGAGGATGTTGCGGATCGTGCCGTTGGGGCTCTTCCACATCTCCTTGAGGCCGAACTCCTCGACGCGGGCCTCGTCCGGGGTGATCGTCGCGCACTTGACGCCGACGCCGTACTGCTTGATCGCGTTGGCTGCGTCGACGGTGATCTGGTCGTCGGTCGCGTCGCGCGACTCCATACCCAGGTCGTAGTACTTCAGATCGATGTCGAGGTACGGGTGGATCAGGCGGTCCTTGATGAAGGCCCAGATGATGCGCGTCATCTCGTCACCGTCGAGTTCGACGATGGGGTTCTTGACCTTGATCTTCTCCATGCGGTTGCTGGCTCCTGAATCGGTGGGGGTACGGCGTTGTTCGCTCGCAACAGGCTATCCCCGACCGGCAGCTAGCGAACAACCCGGCCGCTACCGGCCGGTCAGGTACGCAACGACAACGGCACTCCAAGCGCCTTGGAGTGCCGTTGTCGTTGTACACGTCGGTTAGGAGGCAGCGACGCTGACGGCAGTGTCTGCCGTGCTCACGCCGTCGCTGCCCGACGCACTCCGCGCCTGCGGCGCGCGGTTGCCGGTGTAAGGACCCAGCGTTCCATTGCGTCGCTCGAAGGTCAGGTCCACAGCAGGCTGCGACCCAACGCCATCCTGGTCGATCGTGATTGACCGTTGCGTCCAATAGGTGACGTTGTTACAGCGGTCGCTCGGTTGGGTGAAGGTTGCCGTCACGTGGAAACCACCCAGGCGGAGTCTGCCGTCGGCGCTGACACTCGCCGGGTCGATCGAGCACGTGTAGGTAAAAACATAGGGCGTGTACACGAAGCCGTCCGCCTTTATCGTCGGAGTGCCGCGGACCGGGCTGGACCAACACGTCGAGTGCCCGCTGTTCGTTGCCCAGGTAGCGGTCTGGTTGCCGATGATCCAATATGTGAGGACCGCGTTCGAGATCACAGCCGTCGACTGCACGTCGTACAGGTATAGGCCGTAGGGAGCACCATCTGGCCCGTTGCCGCTGAGCGTTGAGTTCACCTCGAGGGTGTAGTTGCAGTTACCTCGAGACGTGGGCGAATTCAGCACCCAGCCATTGATTCCGGGATCCTTCCGGAGTGAGGCCGCTGCGGGGGGCGCGGCGCTTGCGAGCGCCACTACTGGCGCAGCCCAAGCCATCCCCTTGGCCACCGTCCGACGGTTCACACTGTTTTCCGAAGTCATACTTTCCCCACTAGGTCGTGCCCGCTACATCGTGCGCAGTCGCGCACTCCCGAATCGGCCAGGCGGCAGGTACGACCCAATTATCACACAACCATGGAGATGCGTCTCGCGGTCGACGAACTAACGGGCACTCTCCACACCCACGGGTGGTGCCGCGGTCGTGGTCAAGCCCGCACCCGGATCAGTCGAGGCCGACTCCTGCTCAGTGGTCGAGCTCGACGTCCACTGACGGCTCGAGGTGGGAGTCCATTGCCTGGTCGAGCTCGGTGTCCACTGCTGGGTCGAGCTCGGTGTCGACTGCTGGCTGGTGCTCGGCGCAACGTACGGGTTGGAGGTCGAGCTCGGCTCCGCCGCGGAGTTGCTTGCCGCGGCCTCGGTCGAGCTCGCGGACTCCTGGGTCGAGCTCTGCGTGGTTGTGGACGACTGCTCCGCAACGGGATTGGACATCGGCACGACCCACGCCTTGGTCTGGTCGGCCGCCCAGATGGTGCGACCCCAGATCGCGATGTCGGCCGACTTGACGCCGGTGGTGCCTTCGACGCATCCGCTGGCGGAGCCGTTCGCCTCGTCGGCGAGCGCGGCCACCCGGATGCCGCAGTTCTGGCTGCTGGCGACGTAGACCCGGTAGCCCTGCCCCGAGCCAGCGGTCGAGATGCCGGTGGAGTTCTTCACCCTGCCGACCGTCGACCAGGTGGCACCGGCGTCGGTGGTGCGGCGCACCACGCCGCCGTCGCACAACACGTTCGCGCGGTCGTTCGAGTCGGTCGCCAGGTCGTGGATACGCCCGGTGGCGCACGCCTTCGCGGTCGCCTTGCCCTCGCGCAGCAGAGTCGTCATCGCCGTGGGCTCGACGGCCCAGGCCGAAGCAGTCTTGGTGACCCTCGCCTCACGCTCGGTGAGTTCGACCGTCGCCGGCTTGCAGGAGGCGTCCAGCCCGGTCAGCACGGGGTTGCCCGCTTCGTTGATGGCGGCCGACGAGACAGAGCGCAGGGGCACCCGAGGGCCGTTCGCCCAGTTCGCCCCGGCGTTCTGGCTACGAGTGATCACCACCGAGCCCTCGCAGTTCGAACCGGTCACCACTCGCCACGCGGACTCTGCGCTCATGGGCACCACGATGACCCGATCGGCTTGCGCCGCCAGCGCTTTCGAACTCGTCGTCGACGAGGTCACCGACGTGGACGTCGACGGCGACGGGTCCTCGCTCGCCGTCCGCTCCCCCGGACGCATCGCCCAGGCGACGAGTGCGACGTCGAGGATCAGCAGCAGCCCGAGGGCGAACGGCCACAGGCTTCGGCGCACGGGAGGTCCCTTCGATCAGGTGGAATTCCTCGGACAGTATGCCGCCTTCGCCGCACTGGTCACACAATTCCCATATCTCATGGCTGCCGGGGCGTCACGCACCGACCGCTGATACTTTCGACCCGTACCCACCCGTAGACGTCCTGAGGGGATTTACGTGAGCACCCAGCCTGTCAAGGTAGCCGTCACCGGCGCCGCCGGCCAGATCGGTTACAGCCTTCTTTTCCGCATCGCCAGCGGAGCCCTGCTCGGCCCGGACACCCCGGTCCAGTTGCAGTTGCTCGAAGTCACCCCTGCGCTGAAGGCGCTCGAGGGCGTCGTCATGGAACTGGACGACTGCGCGTTCCCGCTGCTGCACTCCGTCGAGATCGGCGACGACGCCGAGAAGATGTTCGACGGCGCCAACGCGGCCCTGCTGGTCGGCGCCATGCCGCGCAAGGAGGGTATGGACCGCTCCGACCTGCTGTCGGCCAACGGCAAGATCTTCACCGGCCAGGGCGCCGCGCTGAACAAGGTCGCCGCCGACGACGTCAAGATCCTGGTCACCGGTAATCCGGCGAACACCAACGCGCTCATCGCCAAGGAGAACGCCCCCGACATCCCGGCCGAGCGGTTCAACGCGCTCACCCGTCTCGACCACAACCGTGCGAAGGCGATGCTCGCCAAAAAGCTCGAGGTTGCGGTCGACGAGATCAAGGACCTCGCGATCTGGGGCAACCACGACGACTCGATGTACCCGGACCTTTACAACACCAAGGTCGGCGGCAAGGTCGCGGCCGACCTGGTCGACGAGGCCTGGATCAAGGACGAGTACATCCCGACCGTCGCCACCCGCGGTGGCGCGATCATCAAGGCGCGCGGTGCATCGTCCGCCGCATCGGCCGCCTCTGCGACCATCGACCACATGCGCGACTGGATGCTCGGCACCGACCAGATCGTCTCGATGTCCGTCCCGACCGACGGTTCGTACGACGTGCCGGAAGGCATCATCTCCTCCTTCCCGTGCCGCGTGAAGAACGGCGAGTACGAGATCGTCCAGGGTCTGGAGCTGAACGACTTCAGCAAGGAGCGCATCATGGCGTCCGCCAAGCGCTTGCAGGACGAGCGCGCCGCGGTGGAGAAGCTCGGCCTCATCTGAGTCTCACTCGCGCGCGAGCCCCACGACCACTCGGTCGTGGGGCATCGTCGTCCCACCCCGAGGGAGGGCAGTACGTAAAGACCCGGTAAGTAGCCCGTCGCCGAAGGCCGCGCAGCAGAAGATCCGGTCTTCGTACAGCCGTAGCAGTACGCACTGGCGCGGGGCTCCCGGACCGGTGCAGGTTCCGGGGCCCTTCGCCGTGCCGGAAGAATCAGAGCCGGACGAGTGAGAACACCGTCGCGAGTGCGACGGCGAGCAGTCCGTACATCAGGACATCGGTGCCTCGGCGACGCACGACGATGCCGCCCGCGAACCGCTCCGGCAACGCCAGGCGCAGCAGAGCTCCCCCGGCCGCGGTGGCCGCCAGCAGATAACCGCCCGTGCGCACGTCGCCGAGCACCAGGACGGCGATGGAGAACACGGCGCCGGCGGCCAGCAGAGACCAGGCCGGACCGAGCGGCGGACGCCTCACGCCACCTTCTGTTCGGCTATCGTGACCAGATTGCTCAGCAACATCGCGCGGGTCATCGGGCCGACCCCGCCCGGGTTGGGGGTGATCCACCCGGCGACCTCGGCGACGTCCTTCGCCACGTCGCCGGCGATCTTGCCGTCGCGGCGGCTCACGCCGACGTCCATGACGGCTGCACCTGGCTTGACCATGTCCTTGGTGATGAGGTCGGGCACTCCGGCCGCGGCGATGACGATGTCGGCTTCGCGGACGTGGTCCGCAAGGGCACGAGTTCCGGTGTGGCACAACGTGGTTGTCGCGTTCTCCGATCGGCGGGTCAGCAGCAGGCCAAGCGGGCGGCCCACGGTCAGCCCGCGCCCGACCACGACGACGTTCGCTCCGTCGATCGGCACCTGGTAGCGCCGCAGGAGTTCGATCGCACCGAGCGGAGTGCAGGGCAGCGGGCCGTCCTTGCCGAGCACCAGCTTGCCGAGGTTCACCGGGTGCAGACCGTCGATGTCCTTCTCAGGGGAAACCCTTGACAACAGGGCGAATTCGTCGAGACCGGTGGGCTGCTGGACGAGGAACCCGGCGCACGCGTCGTCCGCGTTGAGTTCGTCGATGACCGCTTCCACCTCGGCCTGCGTGGCCGACGCGGGAAGGTCATGGCGCAACCCGCGGATGCCGATCGATTCGCAGTCCTTGTGCTTGGCACCCACGTACCAGTGCGACGCGGGGTCGTCCCCGACGAGGACTGTGCCGAGACCGGGAGTCACACCTTTCTCGGCGAGAACGGCGACGCGGGTGCGCAGTTCGTCCTTGATCGCTCGCAAAGTTGCCTTGCCGTCCATCACGATTGCGGTCACGGTCACCCATCCTGCCAGGTGGCACGGTTCGAGGTTCGCCGACTACTGACAATCGGAGGTCGCCGTGGTGGGCGAGGCGCCCGCCTGCCGGAAGAAGCTCTCGTGCAGGTGCAACAGCCTTCAGCGATTGCGGGCAAGACCTGCCCCCACGGCCGCGACCAGTGTGATCAGCAGTCCGATCAACAGTTGCGCACCGATGCGGTCTCGGGCCGCAGGATCGATCACATCAAGACCGACGGCCGTCAACAGCTGACCGGCGACGGCGAGCAGGCCGAAGATCAACACGCCGGTGATCCGTACCGCCCACGACGTGATCGCGATGAAAACGATCCCGATCAGTCCGCCGGTCAGTGCCCAGGGCGGCACGTCGCTCGACAGCGCCCAATCGTGTGTCCCGGACGTCAGCAGCACGACGAGGCTCACGACGAGCAGCGTGACGGTGCCGACGAAGAAGTTCTGCCAGGTGGTCGCCATCGGACTCTTGTTCGCGACCGACACGCGTCCGTTGACCGCCTGCTGGACCGCCATACCGGCTCCCACCAGGAACGCAGCGACCGCGGGCAACAGCGAGAACTCCCCCGCCCCTGCGGTGGTCGAAGCGACCACGACTCCCACGACAGCCACGATCGCGGCGAGCAACCGGACACCGGTCACCGCATGCACTCCCGCCGGTCCGAGTCCGAGCCGGTCGACGAGCAGTCCGTTCAGGGTCTGCCCGCCGACAACGGCCACGCTGAAGATTGCGACACCGACGATCGGCACCGACCACGCCTGCACGGCCACCAACAGCCCGCCGAAGAACCCACCGATGCACTGCCACCACTTCAGCCGGCCGGCTCGCAGCGCCTCGATGATCCGCAGGAAGCCTCGCCGCACCGACGCAATCGCCAGCACAGCGATGGTCAACACGACGAGTCCGGAGCCGAAGCTCCACAACGCCGCCATCAGCGGGCGTCCGCTGTGTTCGCTGACGACGCCGTTCAAGCGTGACTGGACAGCGAGCATCGCGCCGGAGGAGAACGCGCCGGCGAGCGCCAGGAACTGGACGCGCGGAGAATGGACTTCAGTATTGGTGGACATCGAGATCCATTGTGTTCCGATACTTCATCGGCATGCGATGCGGGTCAGTAGGCGGACCGTGTCGCACCCGCCGCGGACCCCGCTCGCGAACAGCAGAAGTCGCGGACCCTGCTCGATACGTCCGCGACTTCTGCTCGATGATCGTGAGGCTCAGTGCGCGAAGTGGCGCGTGCCGGTGAAGTACGTCGTTACACCGGCGGCGTTCGCGGCGTCGATCACTTCCTGGTCGCGCATCGAACCACCAGGTGCGACAACGGCTTTCACACCGGCGTCGATCAGCACTTGGAGTCCGTCGGCGAACGGGAAGAACGCGTCGGACGAGGCGACAGCGCCGCGAGCTCGCTCTTCACCCGCGCGGGAGACCGCGAGGTGGGAGGAGTCGACCCGGTTGACCTGGCCCATCCCGACGCCGACGGACGCACCGTCCTTGGCGAGCAGGATCGCGTTCGACTTCACCGCACGCACAGCTCGCCAGGCGAAGCGCAGGTCGGCTAGCGTCGCCTCGTCGGCCGCGTTGCCGGCGACCAGGCGCCAGTTGTCGACCTCGTCGCCCCCGATCACTGTCCCGGACTCGTCCGTGACCTCGGCGTCCAGCGCGTCGCCGTCCTGCAGCAACATGCCGCCGAAGATGTGTCGCATGTCGCCGCCCATGCGTCGGGGCGCGACCTTGAGCAGGCGGATGTTCTTCTTGCCCTGCAGCACCTCCAGCGCCTCGGACTCGAAATCGGGCGCGATGACGACCTCGGTGAAGATGTCCTTGACCGTCTCGGCCATCTCGCGGGTCACCGTCCGGTTCGCTGCGATGACACCGCCGAACGCCGACACCGGGTCGCACGCGTGCGCCTTGCGGTGCGCGTCCGCGATGTCGGAGCCGACGGCGATCCCGCACGGGTTGGCGTGCTTGATGATCGCGACGGTCGGTTCGTCGCCCTGGTCGTACGCGGCCCGGTGCGCGGCGTCGGCGTCGGTGTAGTTGTTGAAACTCATCGGCTTGCCGTGCAGCAGTTCACCCTGCGCCAGGCCGGGGCCGCCGGGCTGGAAACCGTTGTCGTACAACGCTGCCGACTGGTGAGGGTTCTCTCCGTAACGCAGCGTCTGTGACTTGGTCCAGGTGGCACCGATCCACGCCGGGTAGCCGTCGCCGTCGGAGGTGTCGGTGAGCACGTTGCCCATCCAGGACGCCACATGGACGTCATAGGTAGCGGTGTGCACGAAGGCCTCCGCTGCCAGACGCTTGCGCTGCTCGAGCGTGAACCCACCGGCGCGGACCGCCTCCAGCACCGCGTCGTACGACGCCGGATCGGTGACGATCGCGACGCTCGGGTGGTTCTTGGCGGCGGCACGCACCATCGAGGGGCCGCCGATGTCGATCTGCTCGACGCACTCGTCGGGTGAGGCACCGGAGGCGACGGTCTGGGTGAACGGGTACAGGTTGCTGACCACCAGGTCGAACGGCTCGACCCCCAGCTCGCCCAACTGCGTGACGTGCTCGGGCTTGCGCGTGTCCGCCAGGATGCCGGCGTGCACCCGCGGGTGCAGCGTCTTCACGCGTCCGTCGAGGCATTCGGGAAAGCCGGTGAGGTCCTCGACCTTGGTGACCGGCAGACCGAGCTTCTCGATGAGGGCGGCCGAGCCCCCGGTCGAGACGAGTTCCACACCGGCCTCGTGCAGACCGCGGGCCAGATCCTCCAGCCCGGTCTTGTCGTACACGGAGACGAGAGCGCGCTTGATCGCACGTTGATCGACGGACATGACACTCCTGAACAGTCGCTTGCATGCGATGTGGACCCAGGCGATCGATCCACGATCCAGTCACTCCCTGGTGGTCACCCACCTGCGCCAGTCGTGTGCGCCCAGCGTACCGAGGGGGCGTGACGACCCGAGCGGTAACCTCGCCTGCGTGAATTCCCCCGCCCGCGTGGTCGTCCTCCTGTCCGGTTCCGGCTCGCTGCTCCAAGCCCTGCTGGACGCGTCCGCGGACGACTCGTACGGCGTCGAGATCGTGGCCGTGGGTTCCGACCGTCCGGACGTACTCGGACTGGAACGTGCCGAGCGCGCCGGCGTCCCCACCTTCGTCCTGCGCACCAAGGACTTCGAGTCCCGGCAGGCGTGGGACGACGCGCTCGGGGCGAAAGTGGCCGAGTACTCCCCCGACCTGGTCGTGTCCGCGGGCTTCCTGAAGCTCGTGGGGCCGGTGTTCCTGTCGAGATTCGGCGGCCGATACCTCAACAGCCACAACGCGCTGTTGCCGAGCTTCCCCGGAATTCATGGGCCGGCCGACGCCCTTGAGTACGGCGTCAAGGTGACCGGTGCGACGCTCTTCGTCGTGGATGAAGGGACCGACACCGGCGCGATCGTGGCGCAGTGTGTGGTGCCGGTCGAGGACGACGACGATGTTGACACCCTCACCGAGCGGATCAAGCAGGCCGAACGCCCTCAGCTGGTCGAGTACGTCGGGCGCATGGCACGCGAGGGTTTTCGGGTCGAGGGACGTCGCGTGCGCATCGGCAGCACCGACAGCGGCTGAAACCCCCACCGGGCCACAGCGTTTCGTACCCTCGAAGGAACGACGCAATCGCCCCCGACAGCCGGGCGAGACAACGGTTGGAAGGGACACATGATCGATCGCGACGCGGCTCTCGACGCCGATCCACGCGAGTTGCGTGCCCAGGCGGTCGTTCTCGAGCATTCGGAGTCGGTGATTCGCTCGGTCGCCGAGACATTCACCGTCCCGACCGACCAGATCGTCGACGACGAGTTGTCCACGCTGGTCGCGCGAAGTCTTGCGGTCGCCGCCGGGACGGCCGACGGGATCGCCGACGGCATTGCTCAACTCAGCGAGTTCGTCCACGCCCAGGCCGCCACGCACGAAGAGGGCGCCCAGTGACAACTCCACCGACGTTGGACGACCCGGCGCAGATCCGCGCGATCGCGAAGCGGTTCGCCGATCAGACGACTCCGCTGACCCGCCAGCGCGTGAACGTCCTGTCAGCTGCCGCCTCGGTCGTCACCCAGCTACCGGCCGACGAACTCGCGACGTTCGTCCGCTCGAGTGCTCATCTGTCGACCCGATTGCTCGAACTCACCGCGACCCTCGACGCCGCAAGGCGTGCATTGCTGGACTACGCCGAGGCGCTGGAACGTCGTCAGACCATCGGCGAGGAACCCGACTACCTCGACGAGACGATGCCGCGCAGCCTCGACACCGGTTCGTCGCTGGTTCATCCCCGGGCGTTGCCGACTCATTCGATCTCCGAGCATCTCGTCGGGGCCAAGGCGGACGAAGGCACCGTCACCGGTAGGAGCGCGACCGAAGCCGTCGAGCACGAACTGGATTTCCTGCGGACCCGGTGCCTGGAGGTGCTGCGCGAGCAGGCCGACCGTTGGGTGCATACACAACGCGACGGTGACCCTTACGAACTCGCCCGCAGCCTCGTCAGCCGACCGGGCGGTCGCAGGATCCGCCTGGCCGGGCAGATCGAGGTATTCGACAGTGTCGTACCCGTGGAGATCGACGCACCGAAGGTGCCCCGGATCGGCCGCTGACCGGCCTTCACCTCAGCGCAGGCGGCGCCGGTAGTGCACCGCTGCGGCTGCGATCACAGCACCGACCAGCAACTCCCCCGCAACCCAGAGCGCCGAGGTCATGGCCGGCCCGATGAGGTCGAGTTGGCCCGGGTTCATCCCGGCGCGGCTCCACCACAACAGGATCGACACCACCAACGCGCCGAGGCCCGCCGCAGACGATGCCACCTGCAGCTTGCGACCCAGGTGGGTCAGCACGGGCATGGACCACGTGGCGCGCCAACCGATGAAGGCGCCGGCCAGTACCGGGATCAGCAGGGCAAGCCGGAAGACTCCCGGCAAGGCACCGGGTTCGGGCAACGCGCCGAGTACCGGGATGCTCGGCAGCACGGTGGCCGTCGCCGACGAGGTGCTCAACTCACCCATACCGAGCACGACCGGCGCGCCGGTCAGCCAACCGGTCGCGAACAGGATCAGGTTGGGCAGCGCCAGCACTTGCGCGAACCACAGCAACGCGATCCCGCTGCCGTGCACATCGAGCAGCGCCGCGACCTTGCCGACCCGGTCGAGCCGCGTCATCACCAGCACGAACGTCACCATGGCGCCCGCGGTCAACAGGACGCCGACTCCTTCGATCGCCGGACGCAGCGAGCGTCGGACGTTGAGGTGCAGCCGCTCGGCGAGCTTCGCTGCCCACGGTAATTCCACCCCCGTGCCGTCGCGCCGGATCGACCACATCACTGCGGCAAGCGCGATCAGAATCGCTCCGGGCAGGACGCTCCACCACTTCACCGGAGCCGATCCGGACAGCGACACGGCGGTGACGCCCAGACAGGAGATCACGAAGCCGGCAAGAAACGCCAGCGGGGTGCGCTGTTGCTCCTCGCCGGCCGCGTCCGCGTCGTCCAGAGCGCTCTGGACGGGTCGGTAGGCGAACCGGGTGAGCAGCAGAAGCAGGGCGGTCAGCAACATCGGCGCGAAGTGCAGGCCCTCGATCTCGTTGTGCGGTACTGAGATCGAGCCGCGCAGCGTCAGCCCGACCCCGGAGGCGGTGATCGCCAGAGCGTCGGCCCACTGCGTCGAGGTGCGCGGGTCGAACGTCCAGGACGCCAGCACCGGCGCGAACAACAGCAGGGCGAAAGCCACCGGAGCGAGCACGCCGTAACCGAACGCGAGCGCGTACGGCGGCGCGCCGCGTCCGACGGATCGTCCATCCGATTCGGTGCGGGCAGCAGGAGTGACACGGTCGAGCAGGCTCATCGCGAACCATGGTGACGCGGGAGCCCGCGCAGGCCGTTCAGGCGCGCCGTACCCAAAGAATCAGGCCCGGAGACAGTGTCTCCGGGCCCGACAAGAACTCGGTCAGCCGAGGTTCTTCATGATCTCGCGCATGAGGTCGGCAGTCGCGGACGGCGTCTTGCCGACCTTGACGCCGGCGGCCTCGAGGGCCTCCTGCTTCGCCTGGGCGGTGCCGGACGAACCGGACACGATCGCACCGGCGTGGCCCATGGTCTTGCCCTCGGGGGCGGTGAAGCCCGCGACGTAACCGACGACCGGCTTGGAGACGTTGTCCTTGATGTACGCCGCGGCGCGCTCCTCGGCATCGCCACCGATCTCGCCGATCATGACGATCGCGACGGTCTCGGGGTCGGCCTCGAAAGCTTCGAGCGCGTCGATGTGGGTGGTGCCGATGATCGGGTCACCACCGATACCGATCGCGGTGGAGAAGCCGAAGTCCTTCAGCTCGTACATCATCTGGTAGGTCAGGGTGCCGGACTTCGACACCAGACCGATCTTGCCCGGACCGGCAATGTCGGCCGGGATGATGCCGGCGTTCGACTGTCCGGGGCTGATGATGCCGGGGCAGTTGGGACCGATGATGCGGCTGGTGCCCTTGTCCTTGCAGTAGTTGAAGAACTCCGCGGAGTCCTTCACCGCGATGCCCTCGGTGATGACCACGATCAGCGGCATCTCGGCGTCCACGGCTTCGATGACGGCAGCTTTGGCGAACGCCGGCGGCACGAAGACGACCGACACGTTCGCGCCGGTCTCGTCCATGGCTTCCTTCACGGAACCGAAGACCTTGACCTGCTTGCCACCGTCGAAATCGACGGTCTGGCCGGCCTTCTTCGGGTTCACGCCACCGACGATGTTCGTGCCCGAGGCGAGCATGCGCGTGGTGTGCTTCATGCCCTCCGAGCCGGTCATGCCCTGGACGATGACCTTGGAGTCAGCGTTGAGAAAAATCGACACGAGTCTTCAGTCCTGTTCAGTTCGCGGCCAGTTCGGCGGCCTTGCGGGCAGCGCCGTCCATGGTCTCTTCGATGGTGACCAGCGGGTGGTTGAAGTCGGCGAGGATCTTGCGGCCCTCCACGACGTTGTTGCCGTCGAGGCGGACGACCAGCGGCTTGCTGGCTTCGTCGCCGAGGGTCTTCAGTGCGCCGACGATGCCGTTGGCAACTGCGTCACAGGCGGTGATTCCGCCGAAGACGTTGACGAAGACGGACTTGACCTGCTCGTCGTTCAGGATGACGTCGAGGCCGTTGGCCATGACCTCGGCGGAGGCTCCGCCACCGATGTCGAGGAAGTTGGCCGGCTTCGACTTACCGCCGGTGTGCTCCTCACCGGCGTAGGCAACGACGTCCAGGGTCGACATGACCAGGCCGGCGCCGTTGCCGATGATGCCGACGTTGCCGTCGAGCTTGACGTAGTTGAGGTTCATCGCCTTGGCCTTGGCCTCCAGCGGGTCGGCCGCGTCCTTGTCCTCCAGCGCCTCGTGCTCGGGGTGGCGGAAGTCGGCGTTCGCATCGAGTGAGACCTTGCCGTCGAGAGCGACGATCTCGCCGTCCTCGGTCTTCACCAGCGGGTTGACCTCGACGAGCGTTGCATCCTCGCCCGAGTAGACCTCCCACAGCTTCTGCAGGACGGGGACGATCTTCGCGCCGGTCTCGGCGTCGAAGCCGGCCTCGTCGACGATTTCCTTCGCCTTGGCCTCGTCGATGCCGACGTTGGGGTCGACGTTCACCTTGGCCAGAGCTTCCGGGCGCTCCACAGCGAGCTGCTCGATGTCCATGCCGCCCTCCTTGGAGCACATGGCCAGGTAGCTGCGGTTCGCACGGTCGAGCAGGATCGAGAAGTAGTACTCCTCGGCGATCTTCGCGCCCTGGGCGATCATCACGGTGCCGACGGTGTGGCCCTTGATGTCCATGCCGAGGATCTGCTCGGCGTACTGCTCCGCCTCGTCGGCGGTCTTGGCGACCTTCACGCCGCCGGCCTTGCCGCGTCCACCGGTCTTGACCTGGGCCTTGACGACGGTCACACCGCCGGACTTGGCTCCGATCTCCTCGGCAGCTGCCTTGGCCTCAGCCGCAGTCGTGGCGGTCTTGGCGGCCAGGACCGGGACGCCGTGCGCCTCGAACATGTCTCGCGCTTGGTACTCGAAAAGATCCACGCGGAATCCATCCTCTTCTCGGGGTTCAAAGGGATTTCCGCCTCGCACTCTAGCCCTCGGCTGTGACGCCGCCCACGTGGGTCCGAGTCCATTCCACGATGTCCGTGGTGGTTGCGCCGGGAGTGAAAACTGTGGCGACTCCGAGACCTTCCAGGGCCGGGATGTCCTCCTCGGGGATGATGCCGCCACCGAACACCACGATGTCTTCGGCATCCTTGGCCGCGAGCAGCTTCATCACCTCGGCGAACAACGTCATGTGCGCTCCCGAGAGCACCGACATCCCGATGGCGTCGGCGTCCTCCTGGATCGCCGCCTCGACGATCTGCGCGGGCGTCTGGTGCAGGCCGGTGTAGATGACCTCCATGCCGGCGTCACGCAGGGCACGGGCCACAACCTTTGCACCGCGGTCATGTCCGTCGAGCCCGGGCTTGGCCACGACGACACGCAACGGGGAAACAGCCTGATCAGCCGTGGACTCGGGAGAAACTGCTGCGGACGGCGCCGAATCGTTCATGCTCTCAAGCGTAGACCTGCGGGCGGGTTCAATCGCATTGTGGTGTTGTTCACAGATTTTCTTGGGGATTGGAATGTCACGGGATGATCACGGTACGGTGTTCCCCGCTCGGCCCCCGAAGAGAAGAAGTTGGTCCCTGTTTTGACTCGTTACAAAGGGCGGCATCGCCAGTCCGGTCCCTCGTTCATCAAGCGAGGGAAGGTCATCCTCCCGACGACGGCCGTTGTTGCCGGTGCTGTGGCTGCGGGGGCGGTCAGCACGGCGAACGGGGCCACCTACGCCACGGGGCCGACGACGGTCGGCACCGTCGAAGCGGTGAACTCGTGGACCGTCGCAGCGCAGAACCAGTCGGTGTCGCGCAGCGCGACCCGCGCTTCTGCCGCGGTCGACGCCAAGGTGAGGGCGGCCGTCACGGCCCGCGCCAAGGCCAAGACTGCCGCCCAGACACGGGCGAAGACGCTCAAGGCCACCGCGAAGCAGAAGGCCGCGGTCGCGGCCATGAGCACGGCCACCACCGCACGCGACCACGTCGAACCGCCGAAGGCCCTTGCGGCGCCGCGCCTCGAGCAGCAGCCGACGCGTCAGGCGGCCACCGGCCTGCCGGCGCCCACCCAGCAGTACGGCGCCTCCGCCGGCAACGGCCCGGTGAGCTCGACAGCTCGCGCGCCGCAGCGGGCCACCGGTGCACCGGCAGCTGTCAACACCAACAGCGGTGGTTACGTCTGCCCGATCGCCGGCTGCGCAGGTGTCTTCACCTCCGGCTTCGGCTACCGCAACTCCCCCGGCGGCATCGGTTCCACGAACCACGGCGGTATCGACCTGTCGGTCCCGGTGGGCACCCCGCTGCGCTCGATGTCGTCCGGCACCGTGACCGCTGTCGGTTGGTACGGCGGCCAGGGCATGCGCGTCAACATCGATTTCGGCAACGGTGTGAGCGCGGTCTACGCGCACATGTCCGGCTTCGCGGTCAGCCCGGGCCAGCAGGTCGCTGCCGGCCAGATGATCGGCTGGTCCGGCAACACCGGCAACTCCACCGGCCCGCACCTGCACCTCGAGATCCACATCGGCGGTGTGGCGATCAACCCGTACGGCTGGCTGTCCGCGCGCGGCCTGCTCTGATCTCTCGACGAACAAACCCCATCGCCGTTCGGCGGTGGGGTTTGTTCGTTGTTCTCAGATCTTCTCGACCTTGCCGTACCGCAGCGCAAGACGCTTCACGCCGTAGTCACCGCCGAAGTCGATGTGTGCGATCGTACGATCCCCGCTGCCTTCGAGCCGGACGACGGTGCCCAACCCGAAGGAGTCGCTACTGACACGGTCACCTGCGTCGAGTGACGGAATCGGATGATTACCAGGGCTTTTCACACCCCGGACGCGCGGCGAGACGGGCGACAGCAGGCGTGGATGACGGACGCATTCCGGTGGTCGCGACCCGCACCCAGTCGATGAGGTGACGCGGGATCTCGTCGAGGAACCGCGAGGGCGGGTTGTACTGCGGTGCACCCCAGGCAGACCGCACCTCCGCCCGCGAAATGTGCAATCGCTGTCTTGCTCGGGTGATGCCGACATAGGCGAGCCGGCGTTCTTCCTCGAGTTCCTTCGGATCACCCAGAGCCCGCATATGCGGGAACGTGCCGTCCTCCATCCCGGTGAGGAACACGACCGGGAACTCCAGGCCCTTCGCGGTGTGCAGAGTCATCAACGTGACGACGCCTTTGTCGTTCTCGTCACCCTTCGGGATCTCGTCGGCGTCGGCCACCAGCGAGACCTGCTCGAGGAAGTCCTCCAGCGACCCTTCGGGATAAGACTCGTCGAATTCCCTTGCGACTGCGACCAGTTCGGCGAGGTTCTCGATACGAGTCTCGTCCTGCGGGTCATGGCTGGCACGGAGTTCGGCGAGATAGCCGGACTTGTCGAGGATCACCTCGAGCAGGTCGCCGATGCCGTTGCCCTCGGTCTCGCGGGCCATCCGGAACTGTTCGAGGATCGAGGTGAAGTTCTCGATCGCGGCCACCGATCGGGTGGCGATGCCGGGGGCGTCCGCCGCTCGGCCGAGCGCGGCGATGAAAGTGATCCGTTCACGCTCGGCGAGCGCGGAGACGCAGGCTTCGGCACGGTCACCGATGCCGCGCTTGGGAGTGTTGAGGATGCGGCGCAGGTTAACCGTGTCGAGCGGATTGGAGACGACGCGCAGATAGGCGAGCGCGTCCTTGACCTCCTTGCGTTCGTAGAAGCGGGTGCCGCCGACGACCTTGTACGGCAGCCCGACGCGAACGAACACTTCTTCCAACGCGCGTGACTGAGCGTTAGTGCGGTAGAACACGGCGACGTCGCCCGGACGCACCCCATGGTCGTCACCGAGCGTGTCGATGGTGCGGGCCACGAAGGCCGCCTCGTCGTGTTCGGAGTCGGCGACGTAGCCGGTGATCATCGACCCGTCACCGGAGTCGGTCCAGAGGTTCTTCGGGCGGCGTCCTTCGTTCTTCTCAATGACCGCGTTGGCCGCCTGCAGGATGGTCTGCGTCGAGCGGTAGTTCTGCTCCAGCAAGATGGTGCGTGCGTCCGGGTAGTCCTGCTCGAACTCCACGATGTTGCGGATCGTCGCGCCGCGGAAGGCGTAGATCGACTGGTCGGCGTCACCGACGACACAGAGTTCGGCGGGCGGCACCTGACCGACGGCCGGATCGTCCGTACCGTGCCCGACCAACTCCTTCACCAGTTGGTACTGCGCGTGGTTGGTGTCCTGGTACTCATCGACCAGCACGTGCCGGAAACGGCGGTGGTAGTACTCGGCGACGTCCGGAAAGGCCTGCAGCACATGGACGGTGGTCATGATGAGGTCGTCGAAGTCGAGCGCGTTCGCCTGCCGCAGGCGGCGCTGGTACATCGTGTACGCCTCCGCGAGCATCCGCTCCTGATGCGTGCCCTCCCCCACCTGTCCGGCGTAGGTCTCCTCGTCGATCAACTCGTTCTTGAGGTTGCTCACCTGGTGGCTGAAGGAGCGCGGCGGGAAACGCTTGGGGTCGAGATCCATGTCGCGCATGACCATCGCCATCAGTCGCTGGCTGTCGGCCGCGTCGTAGATGGAGAAGGTCGACTTCAGACCGACCTTGGTCGCCTCGCGGCGCAGGATGCGCACGCACGCGGAGTGGAAGGTTGACACCCACATCATCTTGGCGGCGGGGCCGACCAGCGCCTCGACGCGTTCGCGCATCTCGGCGGCGGCCTTGTTGGTGAAGGTGATGGCGAGAATCTGACCGGGCTGGACGCCACGCGCACCCATCAGGTGCGCGATGCGGTGGGTGAGCACGCGTGTCTTGCCGGAGCCGGCACCGGCGACGATCAGCAGCGGCGAGCCGTGGTGCAGCACGGCTTCCTTCTGCTGGGGGTTAAGTCCTTCGATCAGCGACTCGGGGTCACGCATGGTCGGACGGTTCGGCCGCTCCCGGGGTTGTTCGGGCGCGTCGTGGCCCAGGCTCGCCCAGGTGGGGACGCCGTGCTCGTCGACGTCCGTCGCCGCGCCGGAGGAACCGGGCGCGCGGTGCGGTGACGCCGAATCGGGGGTCAGGCCGGGCAGGGGAAGGTCGTCGAACAGGCTGCTCATCTCACCGTCCAGGGTACGTCGCGCCACCGACGACCCCGAAGTCTGCGCCGATCATCGCAAAAGTGTGCCCAGCATGTGCCGCCGTCACGACACCCCGAACCCTCGGCGAAAGCGCCGGATAGCCTCGCCACCATGATCCGCCTGGTCGAACCGTCCGAAGCTCTCCGCGACTCATGGTTGGAGTCGATCGCCGAGTTCGGCGGCGATCATGTGCACGGCTACTCGATCTTCGGGTTCACCGCGGAGGAGCTGGCTGACCCCGACGGCTTCGGACGGTGGTTGGCACAGCAACGTCGTAACCTCACCGACCCACCGGAGGGTTTCGTCCCCGCCGCGCTGTACTGGATCGTCGATGACACCGACCCGGATCAGGTGCTGGGCTCGCTCAGCCTCCGCCTCTGCCTCAACGACTTCCTACTCGAGGAGGGTGGGCACATCGGCTATGGCGTGCGCCCGTCAGCGCGTCGGCGTGGGGTCGCGACTGCGGCACTCGCTGCCTCGCTCGGCACGGCGCGCGAGCACGGACTGGCCCGGGTGCTGGTGACCTGCGACGAGGACAACGAGGCTTCACGACGCACGATCGAGCGATGCGGCGGTGTGCTGGAGGACGTGCGCAAGGACAAGCGCCGCTACTGGATCTCGCTCTAGCCGAAAGTCCGCATGACTCGCGGGCCGACTCGCTGAGCGCGCGGACTTTCGTTCACAGGCGCGGCACGAGCCAAGCGGCCGTCATGGTCAGGCCCGCGAGCACGAAGCCGCAGATGATCGTGGTGACGAACCCGTCGAAGCCCGAACGGCGGGGTCGAACGACCTCGGGATGCATCAGTTCCCGCACCGCGTAGGCAGCGAACCCCAGTCCGAGTGGGACGCCCGCGATCCAGAACCAGTACCAGCGGGTGCCGCGCACCGGTCTCGGCCCGAAGACGATGAACGCCAAGGCGGCGAGTCCGAACGCCAGGCCCACCGTGCTCGCCGGCGTCCTGCGTTCGAGGCTGAACGATGAGTCCGGGCCGACCTGCTTGGTCAACCACTCGGTCACCGACCTGCGTTGCAGGTCGGAGGAGTAGGAGGTGTTGTGATCGACCGAGCCGGCAACGTCCGGGACCTCGATCCAGTGCGGGTGGTTCGCTCGGTCGAGCCAGACGATCACAGCCCCAGGCCACCTCGCCGACAAGGGAATCGCCGAAGAAGCGTGCGCCCCTGATTGGATGATCCGGTGGAAATCGAGTCTTCGCTGCGCCATGAACTGATCACCCGCCAACGCCGGCACCGTGCACCGTCGGTGTCGATTGCGCTGATCCGTGACGGTGAGGTCGTCTGGTCGGATGCCGCCGGGCATCCGACCGGACGCCCCGGCTCCCCTACCGCGACCCCGCAGACGCCGTACCGGATCGGATCGATCACCAAGACCTTCGTCGCCGTCGCCGTCCTGCAATTGGTGCGAGACGGCGCAGTCGCCCTCGACGACCCGATCACCGACCACCTTCCGGAGCTGGACGAGTCCGTGCGGGGGGTCACCGTCGGGTCGCTGCTCAACCATTCCAGCGGACTCCATGCCGAGACGCAGGGGCCGTGGTGGGAACGCAGCGACGGGCTCACCTGGAAGCAGCTGCTGCCCAGCGTGCGCCGGGCGCACCGTCCCGGAGCACGGTTCCACTACTCCAACGTCGGGTACGCGGTCGCCGGTGAACTCGTTGCCCGGCAACGAAATTCGTGCTGGTTCGATGCCGTCCGAAACGGAATCCTCGACCCGCTCGAGCTGACCCGCACGACCTACGAACGACCGGACAACGCCGCACCCGGATGGGCGGTCCACCCGCACGCCGATCTGCTGCACGACGAACCCACACACGATTCCCGAGCGATGGCCCCTGCCGGCCAGTTGTGGTCGACCGTCGGCGATCTCGCGGCCTGGGCGCGGTTCCTCGCACGTGGTGACGAACGCGTTCTGCCCGACGACCTCCGCCTCGACATGCACGTCCCCGGCGTCGTCGACGACACACCGGGCGGACGCTGGTCGCGCGCCTACGGGCTCGGCCTGGACGTCTTCAACATCGACGGACGCCGGTTCATCGGCCACGGCGGTTCGATGCCCGGCTACCTTGCGGCGCTCCGCATCGACCCAGTGACCGGGGACGGCTTCGCCGTGCAGGCAAACACGACCGGCAACTTCGATCTCGACCTGGGTTACGACCTGCTCAAGCGGTTCGACGAGCTGAGTCCACGCGACGATGAGCCGTGGACCGCAACGGGATCCATCGAGTCACTCGACATCACGGGAACCTGGTTCTGGGGGCCGCGGGAGCATGTTGCAACGTTGCACGGCGGCGTCCTCGAACTTCGTCCGGTACGAGTCGGCCGCGGTTCCCGGTTCGCGATGAGGGAGGGCGTTTGGGTCGGGCTGGAGGACTACTACGCCGGCGAGCGACTGCAGATGCACGTCGAGGATGGCGCGCAGTACCTCGATCTCGGCAGCTTCCGGTTCACCCGGACGCCGTACGACCCGGACGCCGACCTGCCCGGCGGCGCACACCCGGACGGCTGGCACTGAGCGAAAGTCCGCAGGACTCGCGGGTCAGCCCTGCGGAACTGCGGACTTTCGAGCGGGCCTACAGCAATCGCAACTGCTCCAACTCGTCCTCGCTGAACATCCGCGACCGGATGAGGAAGCGGACACCCTCGGGCGCCTCCAACGAGAACCCGCTCCCGCGTCCGGGCACCACATCGACGGTGAGGTGGGTGTGCTTCCAGTACTCGTACTGCGACTCGCTCATGTAGAACGGCACCGGTTTGTCGACGCCGTCGATCTCGACCTCCTGCAGCAGCACGTCGACGTCGCCGATGATGAAGTCGCCGTCCGGGTAACACATGGGCGCGCTGCCGTCGCAGCATCCGCCGGACTGGTGGAACATCACCGGCCCGTTGCGTTCGACCAGGGTGCGGACGAGGTCTGCCGCAGCATCCGTGAACGCCACCCGTTCGAGTGCGGTGCTCGCCACCATCGGTTCGTCAGTCATGTGTGCACTTCCGTTCGTGCTTGCCTGCGGCTGGATGCGAAAGTCCGCAGGACGCGCGGGTCGACTCGCTCGTCCTGCGGACTTTCGGCTGTCTGTCAGAAGAATCCGAGCGCGTCCGGGGAGTAGGACACGAGCAGGTTCTTCGTCTGCTGGTAGTGATCGAGCATCATCTTGTGGTTCTCGCGGCCGATGCCGGACTGCTTGTAGCCACCGAACGCGGCGTGCGCCGGGTAGGCGTGGTAACAGTTGGTCCAGACGCGTCCGGCCTTGATGCCGCGGCCCATCCGGTAAGCCTGCGCGCCGTCGCGCGACCACACGCCGGCACCCAAGCCGTACAGGGTGTCGTTGGCGGTCTTGAGCGCGTCGGCCTCGTCGTCGAAGCTGGTGACCGAGACGACCGGCCCGAAGATCTCCTCCTGGAAGATCCGCATCGAGTTGTCGCCCTCGAACACGGTCGGCTGCACGTAGTAGCCGCCGTCGAGATCGCCCCCGAGCGAGGCGACGTCGCCGCCGGTGAGCACCTTCGCGCCCTCCTGCTTGCCGATGTCGAGGTAGCTCTTGATCTTCTCGAGCTGGTCGTTGGACGCCTGCGCACCCATCGTGGTCTCGGTGTCGAGCGGGTTGCCCATCTTGATCTTCTCGACGCGAGCAACAGCGTCCTTCATGAAGTCGCTGTAGATCGAACTCTGGACGAGCGCGCGCGAGGGACAGGTGCAGATCTCGCCCTGGTTCAGGGCGAACATCGCGAAGCCCTCCTGCGCCTTGTCGTAGAACGCGTCGTTCTGCGAGGCGACGGTGTCGAAGAAGATGTTCGGCGACTTGCCACCGAGCTCCAGGGTCACCGGGATGATGTTCTGGCTGGCGTACTGCATGATCAACCGGCCGGTCGTGGTCTCGCCGGTGAAGGCGATCTTGGCGATGCGCGGGCTGGAGGCCAGCGGCTTGCCGGCCTCGGTGCCGAACCCGTTGACGATGTTGAGCACGCCCGGGGGAAGCAGGGGACCGATGAGTTCGGCGAGCTTGAGGATCGACCACGGGGTCTGCTCGGCCGGCTTCAACACGACCGCGTTGCCGGCGGCGAGCGCCGGGGCAAGCTTCCACACCGCCATCAGGATCGGGAAGTTCCACGGGATGATCTGGCCGACGACGCCCAGCGGCTCGTGGAAGTGGTAGGCGATCGTGTTCTCGTCGATCTCGCTGATGCTGCCCTCCTGGCCGCGCAGCGCTCCGGCGAAGTAGCGGAAGTGGTCGATCGCGAGCGGGATATCGGCGGCGAGCGTCTCGCGCACGGCCTTGCCGTTGTCCCAGGACTCGATGACCGCGATGTCCTCGAGGTTCGTCTCCATGACGTCGGCGATCTTCAGCAGAATGTTGGAGCGGTCGGTGGCGGACGTGCGTCCCCACGAGTCGGCCGCGTTGTGGGCCGCGTCGAGCGCAGCTTCGATGTCCTCGGCGGTGCCTCGACCCACCTGGGTGAACACCTGTCCGGTCTGCGGGGCGTAGTTGTCGAAGTACTCACCCTTGATCGGCGGCACGAATTCGCCGCCGATGTAGTGACCGTAACGGTCTTCGACCTTGATCTTCGAGCCGGACGTGCCGGGGCGCTCGAACACGGGCATCGCTGTCTCCCATCGTCGTTGTTGGTGCGATGAGTGTGACGCTAATCACGTCGACGTTGCATCGACGTTGCAACATCTGCGCCGCCTTCGTCGGGCGGTCCGATCAGCGGAACGCGGGCATCCCGCCGGCGGTAGCGGTCGGTCAGGCCAGACGTTGGAGGTGCGCCTGCGCCACCGAGCGCATCGGTGACCCGATCGGTAGCAAGCCGGCGAGGGCGGCCCACGCCTCGTGGTCGTCAGCTCCCCAAGGGTGCCGCGTCCACGACATCAGCAGGTCGCTGCGTCCGCTCGACCGCACCGCGGCTGCGAGCGCCGCATGCACCCGCTCGCGCAGTTCGACGACGCCCGGTGCGTCCGAGCGCGGCAGCAACGGGCCGCGGTATCGCTGCACCGCTCCGGCGACGTCGCCCTGCTCCAACAGGTCGAGCACGACCGACCAGTCGCTGTGCACCGGCATGAGCAGTCGATAGGGCCGGGAGGCGAACAGGTCGTCGCCGAGCATCGTCCGCAGCCGTTGCAGTTCGGCCCGCACGGTCGATCGACCCGACTCGAACTCGTAGAGGCCGCAGGCGATCTCATCGCCCGACATGCCGTCGGGGCGGCCGGCCAGCAGGGTGACGATCTCGCTGTGGCGTGGGCTCAAAGCGACCGTGCGCTCGCCGACCGACACCACGGCCGAGTCGACCCCGAGTCCGCTGAGACGCACCCCGGTGGTGGCCGGCGAACCGATGCGGTGCAACTCCATCTCGGCCAATCGGGCCGCGGCACGCAGCATCGCCATCGTCTGCGGGACGACGATGTGGTCTGCGCCGGTGACGTCGACGGCACCGATGACCCCGCCGCTGCGCGGGTCGCGGATCGGCACTGCAACGCACGACCACCGGTGCACCGACTCCAGGAAATGTTCCTGCTGGCGGACGACGACCGGCTCACCGAGCGCGATCGCGGTGCCGGGCGCGTTCGTGCCGACCACCCGCTCGTCCCAGGAGGCACCCTCTGCGAAACCGATCCGCTGCGCCTTGTCGAGCGCGTTGTTGCTCCCACGAACGAACAGCAACTGACCGTTCTCGTCGGCCACGGCCAACAGCGCATCGCAGTCGACGATCGCCTGTTCGAGCACGTCGTGCAGCACCGGCATCGCGCGCCACAGCGGATGCGCGCGGCGATAGTCCTCGAGCGAGCCGCCACTGAGCACCAGCGGTGCCTGCTCCTCGCTCGCGCGAACGCCGGCGTCGAGCGAACGGCGCCATGAGTCGGCGACCACCGGACGGACGAAGGACATACCCCAGTAGACAACGCAACGGGTCCAAACGAAAGCGGTTCCGACGATTCAGACCGACTCACATCCGAGGCTGCTCCAGGGTCCACACGTCATGAAGCACTGTGTAATGGAGTCCGTCATCGGGTAGCTGACGATCGTCGCGGACGATGACTCGATCGTCAGCATCTACTACCCCGGCCACTGGGGCCTGGATCGCAAGCGTTTCCTGCTTGATCTGGAAGAACCCCGTGAGGTGAAGGAAGAGCGTCTGTTCTAGCGCTCGTTCATCTGCTCGATCGCGCGCTCGTACTCCGCCTCGACCATCTGCACGACGCTCGGCCACGACTCCTTCGGTAGCACCGACGTGTTGTGCGCGATCATCTTCTGCCGCATCGAGACGTCGGTGAGGAGCCGGACGAGCGCGTCCGACATACCGGCGTCGTCGCCCGCGAGCAGGCCATTGACGCGATGCTCCACGAACTCCGACACCCCGCTCTTGCGCGGCGCCACGATCGGGAGCCCGGTGGTCCGTGCCTCGAGCGCCGCGATACCGAAGGCCTCCAGCTCCGCCGGCGCGATGTAGATGTCGGAGAGGCGATACCGCTCCTGCACCTGCATCCGCGTCATTCGTCCGGGCGCGCTGAACCAGTTCTGCGCACGCAGGCGCCTCACTTTGCTCTCGACCTTTCCGCGCAGCGGTCCCTCCCCCAGTACCTCGAGCCGAACGTCGACGTCCGGCACCTGACGGCGTGTCTCGTGCACGATGTCGAGCAGTTCGAGGGGGCGCTTGCGACCCATCAGACGCATCGCCGACACGATGCGTACCGGCTCGTCCGGACTCTTGGGCGCACGCGGCAACGGTGCCCACTGCTGGGTGTCGATGCCGTTGGGCAGGATCGCGACCTTGTGCTGCAGACCGGCCAGCGACATCACCGGCGCCGCCGCGACACCGGAGACCGCAGACAGCGCGGCACCCGATTTGGCCCACCGCGCGACATAACCCGCCAGGCGGATCGGCGCCTCCATCCGGGCGTGCAGCGAGTGCCAGGTGACGGCGGTCGGTAGATCCAGGTCGAGCGCGACCCGGGCGCAGTCCATCGAGAACGGCGCAACGACCCCCATATGGACGTGGGCCACATCGAACTGTCCCGCACGCAGCAGACGACGCAACGTCGGCGGGGCGAGCGGGTTGATCGGCAGGCCGTGCGGCATCGGAATCGCCAAGCGGTGCACAGGGATACCGTCGATGATCTCGAGTTCGTTGCGTCGCTGGCCCGGCTCGCGGGTGGCGGTGAAGGCGACAACCTCGTGCCCGGCGCGGGTGAGGTGACGGGCCAGATCGTGTACTTGGACCTCGATACCGCCCAGCCTGGGCAGGTAGCAGTCCGACAACAGGGCCACCTTCACGGGCGTAAGCATGTCATGCGCGAGAATGTCCGCGATGTCGCACACACTGGTGACGTTCCACGCACACCCTGACGATGAAGCCCTGCTCACAAGCGGCACGATGGCCAAGGCCGCCGCCGCAGGGCACCGGGTGGTGCTCGTGACAGCGACCGACGGGGGGCTCGGTTTGGCGGCAGGTGAATATCGGGACGACGGCGGGCTCGGCGCGCGCCGGCTCGCCGAACTCCGGCGCAGCGCGGACGCACTCGGGGTGGCCCGTGTCGTCCACCTCGGTTACGCCGATTCGGGGATGGAAGGCCAAGCTCCTGACAACGGGTTCGTCACCGCGTCCGCGGACGAGGCCGCCGGACGGCTGGCCGAGGTGCTCGACGAGGAGGACGCCGACGTCCTGACCAGCTACGACCCGGGCGGCGGCTACGGCCACCGCGACCACGTTCGGGTGCACGAGGTCGGTGCGCTCGCCGCCGAGATGGCGGGCACGAAACGGGTGCTGGAGGCGACCGTTCCGCGCGACCTTCTGGTCGGCGCTCTCAAAGCTGTGTCGAAGGTCTACACCTTCCCGGACGCGTTCGACATCGAGGTCTACGAGCGGGCGTTCACCGCCCGCAGGAACATCACCCATCGAATCGACGTGCACCGGCACATCGCCGCCAAGCGCGCCGCGATGGCAGCGCACGCATCCCAGGCAACCGCGGACGACGGCGACCGCACGCTCGCGGCGTTCCTTCGCATTCCGCGCCCCGTCTACGACCTGGTGTTCGGTCGCGAATGGTTCGTCGACCCGGCCCACGAGGGCCCGGTCGCCCGGGACGTCTTCGCGGGGCTCGCATGACCGAACCCGACATGGAACTCGCGCAGGACACCATCGATGTCCAGCCCGAGATGCCCAAGTTCACCTGGAAGAGCGCGGTCAACGCGCTGCTCGGCATGGGGCTGGCAGCCGCCCTCATCATCTGGGGGCTGCCCTGGCTGGCCAAGACCACCTGGACGGAGATCGGAGTTCGGCTGCAGACGGTCGGTCTGCTCCCCTCACTCGGATTCGCCGCGCTCATGCTGGCCGGCCTGTGGATCTACACCTTCACGCTCACCGCGTCCTGGCCGGGAATCAGTCATACGCGGGCCGCGATCGTCAACGTCACCGGCTCTGCCGTCGCCAACACGATGCCCGGCGGCGGTGCGACGGCGCTCGCCGCCAGTTGGGTGATCCTGCGGTCGTGGGGATTCAAACGACGGGCCATCTCCACCGGTCTCATCGTCAGCGGTGTGTGGAACGTCCTGGCGCGGATCGCCTTGCCGCTCCTCGGGATCGTGCTGGTTTCCCGCAACAAGCACGACCTCCCACCGGCGGTGAGCAACGGCGCCTGGTGGGGCGGGGTCGCCGGCCTGCTGCTCCTGGTCGGCTTCATCGTCGCGCTCACCAGCCCGGTCCGTACCCGAAAGCTCGGCTCCTGGCTGGACCGCCGAGTCAGCCCGCTCATCGCTCGGGTGCGCAAAGGTCGCCAACCGCGCCTCGAGCACCTGCTCGTCGACCAACAGTCGCGGATGTCCGCCCTCACCCGGCGTGGTTGGTTCCCGATGACGCTCGGGGTGGTCGGACAACTGCTGATCTGGTTCGTGCTCTTCTGGCAGATCATGCGGGCGGTCGGTGTGGGCCTGCCGGTGACCGACCTGTTTGCCGCGTACGCCATCGGTAGCCTGCTGCGCGCCGTCGGCATCACCCCGGGGGGTCTGGGCGTGGCCGAGGCCGGCATCATCCTGGTGCTGGGTAGTTGGGGCGCCGACCACACCTCCGCCGCGGCCGGCGCGCTGCTGTACGCGATCTTCACCAACGTGGCCGAGATCCCGCTCGGCGCACTGGGTTGGCTCGCATGGTGGATGGGACCCAAGGCCGCGCATGCGGCCGAGGACGACTGAGGCTCAGGCGAGTTCGCGGTCAGCCAGCCACGCGACCAGCGTGACGGAGCCGGCGCAGACGATCACCATGCCGAGGAGGACGGCCAGCGCTGCAACCTGTTCGATCCCCTGGCCGCCGAGCACAAAACCGAGTGCGAAGAAGGCCAGGCACGACACGAGGACCGCCACGCCGAGCATCTTCAGGTAGTCCCCCGTCGGGCGCGAATGTGCGGGTCGGGCCCCGCGTTGGACGAGCGTTGCGACCAGGACGGCGAGGGCGGCCCAACCGAGGCAGACTGCCGCCGCCGCGGCGATGTCGGACGGACGGTGCCAGCGTCCGGCGATCGTGCCGACTCCGATCGTGCTGGCCACGATCGCGCCGACGACTGTCACGACAGGGCGCCAACCGCGCGATGACACAAGGACGGCGCCGATGGCCCACAACATCGCCGCCGTCGTGTGACCGCTCGGCAATGAGTTCGGCAGGCTGCCGACGCGTTCGAACACTCCGTGCTTGAGCACCTGCGTAGTCGCCGTGGCACCCAGAACTGACAGCACGGTAGCTGCAGCGACTGCGTGACGATCACGTCGGATCGCGACGAAGGTCGTCACCGCCAGGATCGCGATGACGGTGACCGGTGACACGGTGCCACTCCACGCGTTGATCCGGTCGAACGCCTCGGGTGGGCCCCCCAGGAAACTCATCAACCGGTTGTCCAGACGGGCACCGGCGAGATTGTGCAGGAACACCTTCACCAGGACGGCACCGGTCAGCGCTGATCCGAGCATCGCTGCGAGCAGCACGAACACTGCCGAAGCAGGTGGCTGCGTCGAGCGGGACGAGGTCCGGCGAAGGTTCTGGGTGCGGTCGATCGTGGACATCACCGTGCTCAACGCACGATGCCGACAAATTGCTCCGCCAGATCGCTCACACCTGGCCGGACGAGAACCCCCATCGTCGGCGGTCTCGGCGTCGGTGCAGCCTCGGTGATTGCGCCTGCCTACATCGCCGAGATCGCTCCCGCAGGTATCCGTGGGCGACTCGGGTCCCTGCAGCAACTCGCGATCGTCACCGGCATCTTCACCTCGCTGCTGGTCGACTACCTGCTCGCCGCTGCTGCAGGATCGTCACACGACGAGCTCTGGCTCGGGCTGGAGGCCTGGCGTTGGATGTTCCTCGCGATGGCCGTCCCCGCGGTGATCTACGGACTGTTGTCGACCACCATCCCTGAGTCGCCGCGTTACCTGATCGCCACCCACAAGATCCCCGAAGCTCGCAAGGTGCTCTCCACCTTGCTCGGTCAGCGCAACCTCGAGGTGAAGATCGACCGGATCCAGCGGTCGCTGCACCGCGAGGACAAGCCGTCGATGGCCGACCTCAAGGGACCCGCGCTCGGACTCATGCCGATCGTCTGGATCGGCATCGGGTTGTCGGTCTTCCAGCAGTTCGTCGGCATCAACGTGATCTTCTACTACTCCAACGTGCTTTGGGAGGCCGTCGGATTCAGCGAGCAGGACTCTTTCAAGATCACCGTCATCACCTCGGTCGTCAATATCGTCACCACGCTCATCGCAATCGCCACCGTCGACAAGGTCGGGCGTAAACCATTGCTGCTCATCGGTTCTGCCGGAATGGCCGTCTCACTGTCGGTGATGGCGTTCGTGTTCCAGACCGCGAAGATCGTCACCGTCGATGGCGAGGCCACCCCACAGTTGAGCGACGCGCAGGGCATCACCGCCCTCGTCGCGGCCAACGTGTTCGTGGTCGCGTTCGGCATGTCCTGGGGACCCATCGTCTGGGTGCTTCTCGGCGAGACCTTCCCCAACCGGATGCGCGCCGCTGCGCTCGCCCTGGCCGCCGGCGCCCAGTGGGTCGCCAACTGGGTCGTCACCGTCAGCTTCCCGTCGCTGCGCGACGTTGTCGCTCGGCATCACGTACGGCATCTACGCAGTGTTCGCGGTGCTGTCGTTCACCTTCGTCAAGAAGTGGGTGCGCGAGACCAAGGGCATGGAACTGGAGGACATGGCCGACTGATCTCGATCGGCCCCGATAACGACCGGATCCGGTCGTTATCGGGGCCGTTGTCAGAGAGTCACTCCCACTCGATGGTCCCCGGCGGCTTCCCACCCCAGGGTCGATGGATCAGCTCACTCCCATTCAATGGTTCCCGGCGGCTTGCTCGTGACGTCCAGGACGACGCGGTTGACCTCGGACACCTCGTTGGTGATGCGGTTCGAGATCTTGGCGAGCACGTCGTAGGGCACGCGCGTCCAGTCGGCGGTCATCGCGTCCTCGGACGACACCGGGCGCAGCACGATCGGGTGACCGTAGGTACGTCCGTCGCCCTGCACACCCACCGAGCGGACGTCGGCGAGCAACACCACCGGGCACTGCCAGATGTCGCGGTCGAGCCCGGCGGCGGTGAGTTCCTCGCGGGCGATCTTGTCGGCAGCGCGCAGGATGTCCAGTCGCTCGGCCGTGACCTCACCGACGATTCGGATACCGAGGCCGGGGCCCGGGAACGGCTGGCGCCAGACGATGTCCTCGGGCACGCCGAGTTCGAGGCCGACCTTGCGCACCTCGTCCTTGAACAGCGAGCGCAATGGTTCGACCAGCTTGAACTGGATGTCGTCGGGCAAGCCGCCGACGTTGTGGTGCGACTTGATGTTCGCAGCGCCCGTACCCCCACCGGATTCGACGACGTCCGGGTAGAGCGTGCCCTGCACCAGCCACTTGACCGGGTGTTCCTCGTCGCCACGGTCCGCCACGATGTCGCGGGCGGCCTGCTCGAACACGCGGATGAACTCGCGTCCGATGATCTTGCGCTTCTCCTCCGGGTCGCTGACTCCGGCGAGCGCCTCGAGGTAGCGGTCCTTCGCATCGATCACGACCAGGTCGACCCCTGTCGCGGCGACGAAGTCCTTCTCCACCTGCTCGGCCTCGCCAACACGCAGCAGACCGTGGTCGACGAACACGCAGGTCAACTGATCGCCGACGGCCTTCTGGACGAGGGCTGCCGCTACGGACGAGTCGACGCCGCCGGAGAGAGCGCAGATCGCGCGGTCTTCACCGATTTTCTCCTTCACCTCGGCGGCGAGTTCCTCGACCATCGCGTCCGGGGTCCAGTCGGCTTCGAGACCGGCGCCACGCCACAGGAAGTTCTCCATCACGCGCTGACCGAAGGTGGAGTGCATGACTTCCGGGTGCCATTGCACGCCGTAGAGCTTGCGGTCGTCGTCCTCGAATGCAGCGACCTCGGCACCCGGCGTGGTCGCGGTGACGCGGACACCGTCCGGCGCCTTGGACGCCGAGTCGCCGTGGCTCATCCACACCGACTGCTCGCTGGGCTGACCGTTGAACAAGGTGGAGGACGTGTCGGTGATCGACGCCTCGGTGGCGCCGTACTCACGCAGTCCGGTGTGTTCGACCGTGCCACCCATCGCGTTGACCATCGCCTGGAAGCCGTAACAGATACCGAGCACCGGCACGCCGCCGTCCAACAGGGCGGGTTCGAGCGAGGGCGCACCTTCGGCGTAGACCGATGACGGGCCGCCGGAGAGCACGATCGCGGCCGGCTGCTTGGCCAGCATCTCGGCCGCGCTCATCGTGTGCGGGACGACCTCGCTGTAGAGATTGGCCTCGCGCACACGGCGTGCGATGAGCTGGGCGTATTGGGCGCCGAAGTCGACGACGAGGACGGGGTGTTCCTGAAGCGGAGCGGTCACCGCTTGAGTCTATCGAGCGGGGTGCCCTGCCCCGGCCAGCTGCCCCTGCACCTCGCGAGTGACCTTCTTCTCGAGCCAGAACGACAGCAGTGGCACGAACGCGGTGAGGATGTATCCGACCATGCGCCCCATGGGCCAGCGCAGCTTGCTGCCGAGGTTGTAGGTGGCGGCGACGAAACCCATGAACAGCAGCCCGTGCACCGGCGACCACCACGACAGGGCGTCGTTGTCCATCCCGTACTTGAGCACCATCTCCACCACCAACACGATCAGCGCGACTCCGGCGATCAGCGCGGTGATGCGGAAGCAGGTCAGGGCGCTGCGGACTCGCTGTGTGTCCTCGGTCGGGTACTGCTCAGACATTGCTCTCCTCGACGGCGGTCGGTTCATTGTCGGTGGACGTCGGGCGGCGGCGACGCTCGGGTGGTCCGTACACGTCGTCGCGCAACATCCGCCAGAAGACGTAGATGGCGAAGATCGCGAAGACCCACCACTGGAAGGCGTACATCAGGTTCACGAACCGGAACCCGTGCGTCGGGTTCGGCGGGGGTGGCGGGACGCGGGTGATCGAGTCGTCCGTCGCATTCGGCTTCTCCTCGAGCGCGAACAGGAAGGCGTTGTAGAGGTCTCCGCCCCACTCGTTGAGCTTGGCCGGAAGGTCGATCGAACCCGATTGTCCCGCGGGATACGTTCCGACAGAAGGAGATTCACCCGGCGCCATACCGCCGGTCACCGTCACATCGTTGCGCGTCGGCTTCGAGGCGGCGGACGGGGAGGTCACGAATCCCCGCAGGATCACCAGTCGGGCGCCCGTCGTCCGCTGAATCATGGGCGTCACGACCCAGTAGCCGGACTGCCCGTCGAGGCGGCGGTCTGCGACCAGGAACTGCTTGTCGGGTTCGTAACGGCCCTGTGCGGTGACGCGGCGGGACGACTCGATCGCAGGAAACGTCTCGTGCGGTTTCAGCAGCTCGGTGATCGGGACCACCGGCTTGGTCGGGGCCTTGGCGACCTCCTGGTTGGTGCCGCGATCCTTGGCCACGTTCAGCTGCCACAGCCCGGCGAAACCCATGCCGCCGACGACCACTGCGAGCAGGATCAGCAACGCGATCCAGCGCAGGGTGAACAGTCGACGCAGCACCTGGCCAGCCTAAGCCGCTACACCTGTAGTCAGGCGGGACGGGTGGTCGGCAGGCTGAGGTCGACGCCGGGGACTCGAGCGGCAGGCACGTCGAGGCGACGATAGGGCTCGCCCTGCGCCGGACGCTCGTCCCGCTCCCCCATCGCCGGCCAGCAGGCCATCGCCCGTTCGGCCTGGGCGGTGATTGTCAGCGACGGGTTCACACCCAGGTTGGCCGAGATGGCTGAGCCGTCGACGACGTGCAGATCAGGGTGTCCCCAGACGCGGTGGTAGGGGTCGAGGACGCCGCGCTCCGGTGAATCGGAGATCACGACCCCGCCCAGGAAGTGGGCGGTCAGCGGGATGCCGAAGATCTCGCCCCACGTGCCGCCGGGGAGCACCTTCTCCTTGGCGACCACCTGCAGTCGATCAGCCATGGCGCGAATCGCCTTGTGCCCCTGCGGAATCCACTTCGGGTTGGGCTGGCCGTGACCCTGGCGGCTGGTCAGTCGAACCTTGCCGAAGCGGCGCCGTCCGGAGACCGTGATCGAATTGTCGATCGTCTGCATGACCAGCGCGATGATGGTGCGCTCCGACCACCTCGGTCCGGCTGCGATGCGAAGCGCCGACATCGGCTGCTTGGCGAACTGCCCGGCAAAGTCCTTGGCCTTTCCCAGCGGTCCATTGTCGCCGTTCACCAGCAACGAGGTGAGCAGACCCATCGCGTTCGAACCCGCGCCGTAACGGACGTTCTCGACGTGGGTGGTGTCGTCGACGTGGAACGAGGTGGTGATCGCGACGCCCTTGGACAGGTCCATGTCTGCGGGGACCTTCGCGGTCGCCGCGCCGCCGAGGGCTTCGGAGTTGGTGCGAGTGAGCAGACCGAGGCACTCGGACAGCTGCGGCAGACGTCCCGATGCCTTCAACCCGTGCAGCAGTGTCTGGGTACCCCAGGTGCCGGCGGCCAGGACGACCTGTCCCGCGGTCACGCTGCGACGATCCTTGGACAGCCACGCGCCGGACCGCTCGGTGGTGACCCGAAAACCACCCTCGGGCAACGCTTCCAGATCGACGACGGTCCGCAACGCCTCGAACTCGACGCCGCGCCGTTCGGCCAGCGCGATGTAGTTCTTCATCAAGGTGTTCTTCGCGCCGACGCGACAGCCGACCATGCAGTTGCCGCACTCGGTGCACCCGGTGCGCGCAGGCCCCTCACCGCCGAAATAGGGGTCGTCGACGGTCTTTCCCGACTCACCGAAGAACACCCCGACCGGCGTCCTGCGGAAGGAGTCGGCGACCCCGAGGTCGCTCGCGACGTCCCGCATCAGTTGCTCCACCGGGCCGTCGCACGGGTTCTCCTCGACGACGCCGAGCATCCGTTTCGCCGTCTCGTAGTGCGGGGAGAGTTCCTCGTCCCAATCGGTGATGTTCGCCCACTGCGCGTCCTTGAAGAACGCAGCCGTGGGCTTGTACAGCGTGTTCGCATAGTTGAGCGACCCACCGCCCACTCCGGCCCCGGCCAGGATCATCACGTCAGGCAGTTTGTGGATCCGCTGCACACCGAAGCACTTCAGCGCAGGCGCCCACAGGTAACGGCGCGCGTCCCACGAGGTCTTGGCGAACTCGTCGTCCTCGAACCGGCGGCCGGCCTCGAAGACGTGGACGGCGTAACCCTTCTCGGCCAGGCGTAGCGCGGCGACCGACCCGCCGAACCCCGATCCCACCACCACGACGTCGTAGTCGTGCAGGTGCTCCTCGACGCTCATGACAGACCCGCCTTCTTCATCACCTTCAGGCCGGAGGTCATCATCCGGGCCCACGTCTTCTCCGACATGGCCTTCGGAATCACGAATCCCGGACCGTGCTGCACGGTGACGTTCTGGCTCTCGGTGTACTTCTGGATGCCCTCGGCGCCGTGCCGGCGACCGATACCGGAGTGCTTCATTCCACCCATCGGCGCACCGTTGCTCCCCCAGGCCGCGACATAGCCCTCGTTGACATTGACTGTGCCGCAACGGATCTGATTCGCAATACGGCGACCGCGCGCCGTGTCCCGCGTCCACACTGACGCGTTGAGTCCGTACTCGGAATCGTTGGCCTTCGCGACTGCGGCGGCGTCGTCGGCGACCCGGTACACCGAGACGACCGGACCGAACGTCTCCGTGCGGCAGACGTCCATCTCCTCGGTGACGCCGTCGAGCACGGTCGGTTCGTAGAAGTACGGACCGAGATCTGGGCGCGCCTTGCCACCGGTGAGCACCTTCGCTCCTGCCGCGACCGCATCGTCGACGTGCGCGCTGACCCGCTCGAGCTGTTCGGCGGAGATCAACGAACCCATGTCGGTGCCCCACTCCAGCTGCGGCCCGAGCTTCATGTCCGCCACCATGGGCACGAACACCGCGAGGAAGTCGTCGGCGATCTCCTCGTGCAGGATGAGCCGCTCCACCGAGATGCACAGCTGACCGGCCGAGGAGAACATCGCGCGCACTGCGCATTCGGCGGCGAGTTCGAGGTTCGCGTCCTGCGCGATGTACATCGGGTTCTTGCCACCCAGTTCAAGGGACGCACCCACCAGCCGTTCGCCGGCGGCCGCGGCGACCTTGCGACCGGTCGCCGTCGAGCCGGTGAACATGACGTAGTCGGCGCGCTCCAGCACTGCGTTACCGATGGTCGGGCCGTCACCGAGGACGACCTGCAGGAGCCCCTCCGGCAGGCCGGCGCGGTCGATGAGTTCGACCGCGCGCAGCGCGGTGAGCGCACTCTTGTTGTCCGGACGCAGGACGACCGCGTTGCCCGCCAGCAGTGCCGGCAGGGCGTCGGTGATCGACATCGACAGCGGGTAGTTCCAGGGCGCGACGACACCGACGACGCCCTTGGGGTGGCGCAGTTCGCGAGCTTGGCTGAGCATCGGCAGTGCGCCGAGACGACGCTTGGTGGCCAGGTACGACGGGCCCTTGCGCGCGTAGTGCCGGCTCACACCCGCCACGTCCAGCACCTCGTCGAACGCGTGGCGGCGCGATTTTCCCGACTCGAGCTGGATCAGGTCGAGCAACTCGGCCTGGTTGTCCAGGACGAGGTCGTGCAGTTCCAGCAGGAACCTGGCCCGCTGTTGCACCGACATCGCTGCCCACCGCGGCTGCACCGACCGCGCGGTGCGGTAGGCGATGTGTACGTCGTCCACCGAACTCTGCGGGATCGTGCCCAAGACCCCACCTGTCATCGGCGTGACGCAGTCGAACGTCGCGGCTCCCGGGGAGGTCAGCGCCCGACGCGCGAGGCGGGCAGCCAGGCCAGGTGCGATGACGTGCGGCGGACGGCTCTGCTCCCGACCCGCCGGATCCTGCCCGGAGGGGTGCGTCGAGTCGTGCGTGGAGTTCAGCAGGTCGGTCATTACTCCACAGTAGAACGCATCGCCGCCAACGTCACCCCAACGCAGAGACCCGTCCAACGAACACCGAAAGTCCGAAGGAATCTGACGTCAACCGGGCGGATCTGCTGACCTTCGTCGGGATGGTCAGCTCTTCTGATGCGGGGCGACGATGACCTCGACCCGCTGGAATTCCTTGAGTTCGAGGTAGCCCGTCGTGGCCATCGCGCGCTTCAGCGCACCGATGACATTGGTCGTGCCGTCGGCGCCGAGACCAGGGCCGACGAGGATCTCCTCGAGTGATCCGACCGAGCCGACCTCGACCCGCTCGCCACGCGGCAGTTCGGAGTGGTGCGCCTCGGAGCCCCAGTGGAAACCGCGTCCCGGTGCCTCGGTGGCTCGCGCCAGGGCGGCGCCGAGCATCACCGCGTCCGCACCGCAGGCGATGGCCTTGACGATGTCGCCGCTGGTGCCCATACCCCCGTCGGCGATGACGTGGACGTAGCGGCCGCCGGTCTCGTCCATGTAGTCGCGACGAGCGGCGGCGACGTCGGCCACGGCGGACGCCAGCGGCACCTGGATTCCGAGCGTCTGCCGGGTGGTGTGTGCTGCTCCGCCACCGAAGCCGACCAGGACGCCGGCCGCACCGGTACGCATCAGGTGCAGCGATGCCGTGTAGGTGGCGACCCCACCGACGATCACCGGCACGTCGAGTTCGTAGATGAATCGCTTGAGGTTCAGCGGCTCCGACCGACCCGAGACGTGCTCGGCCGAGACGGTGGTGCCGCGAATGACGAACAGGTCGACGCCGGCGTCGACGACGGCCTTCCAGAACTCCTGCGTGCGCTGCGGCGACAACGCGCCGGCGACGGTGCAGCCGGAGTCGCGAATCTGCTTCAGCCGCAGCCGGATCAGGTCCTCGCGAATGGGCTCTTCATAAATCTCGCGCATCCGGGCGGTCGCGTGGGCCGGTTCGAGCGCAGCGATCTCGGCGAGCAACGGTTCGGGTGACTCATACCGGGTCCACAGACCTTCGAGGTCGAGCACCGGCAGGCCGCCGAGCTTGCCGAACGCGATGGCGGAGTCGGGCGACATCACAGAATCCATCGGCGCGGCCATGACCGGCAGGTCGAAGTGATAGGCGTCGATCTGCCAGCCGACGTTCACCTCGCGCGGGTCGCGGGTCCGACGCGAGGGCACCACCGCGATGTCGTCGAAGGAGTACGCGCGACGCCCGCGCTTGCCACGTCCAATCTCGATCTCAGTCACCCGGCGAGCCTATCGGTGCGGCCGAGACGCAGACCCGGTGACGATCGACCGGGGATTCGCAATGCGCCGTCGCATCTGGAACCGCCGTCGCGTTGCCCGCGACGAGGCGCATGTTTCCCGGCTCGTCGCCGCCTGAGGACGACGCGGAATGGCAGCCGCTGCCCGCGGGCGTCCGATCCGTCGATTCGGTTTTCTGGCCGAGACCTATGATGGGTCGGAAGCTGCGGGGGCACGACTTGATCTTCCGCGGGGGAAGGCGGAAGCGACCCGTGCCACTAAGGTTCAGGGCTCTGATCGACAATCTGACCAGGTCGTCGACCGGCGGCTCGACCGACCCGAAACGCTGGTGGCCGGACCTCCTGCTCGTCACAGTGTTCGCCGGCTACGCGAGTGCCGCATTCGCGCTCGACGACACTCGCCCCCTGGCGGCGCAGGTGTGGGTCCTATGGTTGGTCGCCGCCTGCGTGGTCCTCTGTCTGGCGCGGCGGCGCCCCTGTTGTTCCCTGGCGTTCTCCGCGGCACTGCTCGCACTGACGGCAGCACTTGCGCCGCCTGTGTTGTCGACCCTGAGCGCGCGGATCTTCCACGCGTCCATACTGTTGCTCTCGTTGCTGTACGCCCGAGACCGGAATCGGGCCGCGGCCCTGACCGGCGCGTTGCTCGCATGTTCGACGTTCGTGTCCCTCGCGCTCGCGGCGAACGGGCCGTTCAGCGTCGGCAGTGCGCTCGTGCACGTCGGTGTGCCACTCGTCGGCATGCAGGTGGTCGCTGCCATCGCCGGTCAGGCCGGCTGGGAGTTGCTGCACGAGCGCAAGGAGTTGCTCCTGCGCCGGCAGGCGGCACGGGAGGACGTGGCGCAGGAGCGTCAGCGCATCGCGCGGGATCTGCACGACTCCATCGGCCATCGGGTGACGATGATCGGTCTGCACACCGGTTTGGCTCGACACCTCATCGGTACGGATCCGAGCAGGAGCGGCCACGCGCTGAAGCTGGTGCAGGACACGGCTCTCGCCGCCGCCACCGACATGGCCACCGTGCTCGGCGGCCTGAGGGAAGGCTCGGCCACGCAGCCGTCCCAATCGCTGTTCTCCGGTCTGGACCAGTTGCAGGAGCAGGCTCGCACCGCGGGACTCGACCTCGACGTCTCCGCGCGCCTCACCACGGACATCCCGCCGACGACCCGACAACTGCTGAACCGGATCTGCCAGGAGTGCGTCACCAACGTGCTGCGGCATTCAACCGCCAGACAGGCGTGGATCGACCTCAGGGCTCATCCCGGGTCGGGCCGGGTGAGGCTGGAGTTTCTCGACAGGGGTGAACCCAGCGCCTGCGTCCTACCTTCGTCCGGCATGGGACTGACCGGCATCCGTGAACTCGTGAGCGCTCATGCCGGAAGTTGCGCTTTCGGACCACTCGACACCGGTCCCGGATTCTGCGTGAAAGTCGATCTGCCGACCGAGGGGCGGGACGAGAATCTCGACCCCACAGTCCCTGCACCGTTCCCGGAGGCACCATGATCGAGGTTCTCCTGGTGGACGACCAGCCGTTGATTCGAGCTGGGCTGGCTGCGGTACTCGAGCTTGTCGACGACGTACACATCTGCGGAGAAGCCGAGGACGGCCGAGTAGCGGTCGACCTCGCCCACCGGCTGTCACCCGCCGTCGTGCTCATGGACATCGAGCTTCCCGGGTTGGACGGTATTGCGGCCGCCCGCGAGATCGTCCGGAGCACCGCGTGCAAGGTCGTCATGTTGACGACGTTCAACCGGGACGACTACCTGTTCGAGGCACTGCATGCCGGAGCCAGTGGGTTCGTGCTCAAGGCCAGTCCTCCCGAAGCCATCGCCGCCGCGGTACGCGCCGCGGCGGACGGCCACGCGCTGCTCTCCCCGGAGGTGACGGTGCGTCTGATCGCCGCGACCCGGGCGCAGTCCCCCTCCGTGCCGGGAACACACGGTCCTGACGGATCGAGAGAGCTCACCGACCGCGAGAACGAAGTCCTGCTGCTGGTCGCCCGAGGGTTGTCCAACGCAGAGATCGCCGCCCACCTCGTGGTCGGCGAAGCGACCGTGAAAACACACGTCTCGTCCTGTCTGTCCAAGCTCGGTCTGCGCGATCGCGTGCAGGCGGTGGTGTACGCCTACACCCATCGCCTCGTCCCTGAGGTGGAGTAACACTCATTCGCCGAAGACGGCGAAAAGGACACTCCTGCAACGTTTTTCATCTCCGCACTCCAACCCGGCGGACGTTCGACCACGCGCTCGGACACGCCCGCCCGACGGATGTGATCCGCCGATGGGTGGAGAAGGAAGTACCGACTCGGGGCGGATGCGTCCACGCACCTACCTCCGGCACCGTTGAAGCCAACGCCGATCCTCGGTCACAACGAGCGAACGGCCGACGAGAACCGTGCGAGACAGGTGGGGAGGACCGATTCGTGAAGATCTCGTTCCTGATCCCGTTCGTGCCGCGCCGCCCGGCCCAGGCACTTCCCTTCGCCGGGTTGGCCCAATGGACGGGTACGGATCGGGTGTGGCAGGGCCAGGGCCTGCTCACCGAGGGCCACAGCATGTTCAGTCACTTCGCGGGCGCCGGATTCGGCCTCGATACCGGTTTCGGAGTTTCGTTGATGCCGTTCCAGCACCCGTACGAGGCTGCCCTGCGGGCTCGTTCTCTGGCGTTGACCACCGGACGCTCCGTCGTCGCGGGCTTCGGTCCGGGCGGACGTCAGTTGCAGGAAGCTCTGCTCGGTTCGGCATACCGCAGCCCACTCACCGCCGCGCGCGAATACCTGAGTATCGTGCGGGACCTGCTGGCCGGCCGGATCGCCGAACTGGACGGTGACTACTTCACCGTCCGAGCCCAACTCGAACCCGTGCCCACGCCGGCGATCGAGACCGGCCTCGGTGTTCTGCGCCCGAAGATGGCGCGGGTCGCGGGGGAGGTCGCCGACTGTGCGATCACCTGGCTGACGCCTGCCCAGTACCTGACCGACACGATCGTCCCGGCGCTGCATGACGGGGCCCGGGCCGCCGGACGCGACGCAGCCCCGCGCCTCGTGTCGATCGTCCCGGTCGCGCTGCAGATGCCCAAGCGTGATCCGCGAGCCGTCGCGCTCGCCAGCAACCGGGCGCACCTGTCCCTGCCCCACTACCAGGACATGTTGCGGGGGGCCGGGCTGCACATCAGCGGAGACCCGGAGAAGGACGTCGACCAACTTATCGAGCACGGCGCGTTCGTCCACGGAGACCTCGACACGATCACCGACCGCATCCTGCAACTGCACAAGGCGGGCGTCGACGAGATCGTGCTGAACCTTTCCGGCGTAAACGGCACGGAAGGTCCGCAGGCAAGCGCCCGCGAACTCGCGACATTGATCGGACACCTGACCCAGGAGATAGCAGCGTGAACAAGCAGAAGACCCACCTGATGTCCTGGATGACCGGACGCTCCTATGGGTTGACTTCGTCGCAGCACACCACCCGAACCCTGGTCCTGGAGAACGGGACGGGCATCGACCAGTGCCCCGAAGGCCTGCTCGACGCCGAGTCGGTGGTGTACGTACCGATCGGCACTGATGTGCCGGAGAGCTTCGCCGCGCACGTGAAGGACGTCGTCCCGTACGACGGTTCGATGACCGAGTTGGGCGGCGAGGCCGGCATCGGTCCTGACTTCTTCCTGCAGACCCAGTCGTACTCGGTGGCCGGCTTCCTGGTGCTGCTCGGACCCACCGCAGTTCGCCTGGACGACGACGAGGACGTGGACGCCTTCACCGAGGACGCCCGGTCGGCAGTCGAATCCGGCGAGTTCCCGGATTTCCTCACCAATCCCATCGTCCAGCTCGCCGATGCCGCACGATTCTCGGATCCGCTCGCGGTCGACGACGGGCCGGCCCTGCGCCTGCTCCTGGACGGTGACAGTGTCCGGCTCGGACCGAACGGTGTCCGGGCGGAGTCGACCGACTGGACCCGGACGCGCTTGTCGCCGACCCATCCGTTGACCGGTCAACTCGAGACCGACCCGTGGCTGACCCGTTACGTCGTCGCCGTTCAGGCGATCCAGCAGGTGACGGCACGCGGCGCCGCCGACGTCGAGGTCAGCGGATTCGGCATGCGCTTCGGCGGGCAGGAGCCGGCGACGACCGACGCCGATTTCGAGAAGCCCCTCCTGCCGGTCCTGCTGCGCGTGGACGGCGACCCGCAGGTGTACCTGCCCGCCGAGGGTCGGCTGCTTCGCGGAGACCACGACGCAGTGACCCGCCTGGAGGCGTCGGTCCTCACCGGCGAGGCAGCCGCATGAGCACCATCACCGCCGACCTGACCGGTTTTCCCGAGGCTCTGCGCTCGACGCTGGCCGAGGAGGCTGTGCGCGCCGTGCCGGACGTGCAGGTGCTCGACATGTACAGCGAAGCCGGCTCTGCCGTCTATCACGACTTCACCCTCGCCGATGCGAGCGAGGTCCCCGAACTGGTGCGCGCCGTGCGCTCGACCAGCGGGCCGGTGCTCGAGTTGGCCGCTGGCTCGGGACGAATCACCCTGCCGCTGTTGGCGATCGGTCGACCGGTCTGTGCCGTCGACCTGTCCGAGCCGATGATCGACCTGCTCAGCCGGCGGCTCGAGCAAGCACCGCAACGACTCGCCCGGGCGTGCGAGACCGTGGTCGCCGACATCACCGAATTCGAACGTCCGGCGCAGTTCGGCGCGATCGTCGTCGGCACGACCTCGCTCTCGCTGCTGGATGCCGATCAGCGCGCCCGCACCTTCGCTCGCTGCCGGACCAACACCTTGCCCGACGGACGACTGATCCTGACGACCTCCGTACTCACCGGAACCGACGACGAACGGATCGTCACGGTGACCGGGGCGAGCGGAGCCACCTACCAGGTGGTCGACGTGCCCAAGCCCGCCGAAGGCTCCCGCTGGACCGTCGTCATCGCGCAGGGTGGAGCACGGCCAATGGCACTGTGGTCGCAGATCCGGCTGCTTTCCGCCGAGGTTCTGGCCGAGGAAGTCCGTCAGGCCGGGTTCGAGATCGTCGACCAGCAACTAATTCCGGGCGAGAGGTACTCCTCGGTCCTCCTGCAGGCGAGTCTCCGCAACGCCGGTAGACCCCGAGGAGAACACTCATGACACTCGCCAGCAACCGCACCGCGGACGCGACGTGGACCTCCCTTCGTCCCGCCGACGAACTGTTGCCACAGCACCGCCGGATCACCGCATCCAACGGCCACCGCATCCACACCGCGGACGACCGGGAGATCTTGTGCGGCACGAGCGGACTGTGGAACGTTAATCTCGGTTACGGCAACCGACACATCGCCGACCGTGTCCACGAAGCCCTGATCGGCTCGTCGTACGCCGGTACCTTCCGGCACGGAAGCCCGGCGGTGGAGCAGGCCTCCCGTCTGCTGCTTGACCTGCCCCGTCATCGGTACGGCCAGGTGATCCACACCGTCTCCGGTGGAGCTGCGAACGACCTGGTGATGAAGCTCGTGCGCCAGCACCACCTCTTGGTCGGCCAGCCCGGCCGCAAGATCGTCGTCTCTCTCACCGACAGTTACCACGGACTCACCTTCGGGGCCCACTCGCTGACCGGCGAGGCCCTGGAACAACGCGCCTACGGGGTCGAGAGCCGCATGGTCCGCCACATTCCGGCGAACGACCGGCAAGCCCTCACCCAGCTCGTCGAGCGCCTCGGCACCCAGATCGCCGCCATCGTCGTGGAGCCTGTGCAGGGCAACGGCACCGTCGTACTGGATCCGGCTTTCGTCGAGGATCTCGGCCGCTGCTCCGACCGGTACGGATTCCTGATCGTGGCGGACGAGGTCGCCACCGGTTACGGCCGCACCGGTCCGATGCTCGCGACCGATGAGTGGCAGGTCGCGCCCGACATCGCGATCCTGTCCAAAGGCCTGACCAACGGCACGCTGCCCGCCGCTGCCGTGCTGGTCGCCGACCACGTGCACGAACCGTTCCGGAGCCGGCGCTCGATGCTGATCCATGCCGAAACACAGGCCGGGACGGCCGTGACTGCGGCAGCCATCACCGCGACCCTCGAAGAGTTCGACCGGATGGACGCATTGTCCAGCGGCGTCCGGGTCGCGGCACGGCTCGACGCGCGGCTTCGCGAATGGTCGGCGCAGGACCCGCACGTCGCCGGGACCAGCGGCACCGGTTGCTTCCGCTCGGTGCGTCTGCTGGGTGCACAGGGGGATCCGCTCGCGCAGTCCGAGGTCGACCCGCTCATCGACGCCATCATGCTCGCCGGTGCGCGTGTTCACCCGGGGCCGAGCGGAATTCAACTCGTGCCTGCTCTGACGTACAGCGACGACGAGGTGGACGAACTGATTCACACCGTGCGCGCGGGAGTCACCGCCCACCTGTTGGGGAGTCGTTGATACCCATGTTGCGTCGCACCCACCTCACCGAACTGTCCGCGCTGGATGCGCCCGCACGCGACCGCGTCGCTGCATGTGATCCGGCGGTGGCCGAGCTGCCCCTCGTGCAACCACTGCTCGAACAGTGCGAGCAGGTGCTGATCCATGCACCCTGGGGCAGTCTCGAGGCAGCCGAACAACTGCGTGAGACCGCGGACGCGGCTTCACAGGTCGTCGCGATCGGTGGCGGATCGGTGCTCGACACCGCCAAGGTCGCGCTGGCGCTCGACGACCCCGCCACTCGGACGGTCGTCAACGCCCGGGATCGCTGCGGCTGGCGGGTCCTGCCGGACACGATGCGCTCGCGTCGCCTCTTCGCCGTGCCGACGACGATCGGCACCGCGAGTGAGGTGAGCGGCATCGTCAGCGTCGTCAGCCAACGGGAGAAGCTCGCCCTCACCTCGCCCGCCCTGCAACCGGACGTCGCCGTCCTGGACGCTCGCCTGTCCGCGGGTCTCGATCGGCAACTGGTCCTCGAAGGAACCCTCGAGGCACTCCTTCGATGCGTGGGACCGCTGGTGACGACCGGGCTCCCCGACCCCGCCGCCGAAGCTGCGGGCATTGCGGCCGCCCGTCGGCTGGCCGATGCGCTGAACGTCCTGCACGGCTCGGACGACGAGGTCCTCCGGCTGCAGGCCCGCCAGACGGTCCTCGAGGCCGGTGCGGAGACCCAGCGCAGCCGTCGTGCCGAACTCAGCACACCGTTCGCGGTCAAGAGTTGGTTCGTCGCCAACAACGTGAGCCATCAACTCGGGATCCGCAAGATGCAGGCGCTCGCGAGCCTGACGCCGACCTACTGGGGGTTCCTCGCCCGAAGCGAGTCCTCCGACCGGTTGCAGCATGTGTGGGAGGCGCTCACGCCGCATCTGCCAGGCGATCCGTCCACCGACCCATCGACGGGCTTGGAACAGCTGCTCGACACCCTTGGCATTGCGGCCATGGGGCCGATGTCCGACGACGACATCGAGTCGATCGTGCGCAGTTGCGTCCGGATGTGGGGAGGAGGTCTGCCGATGCTCTCCGGGTGGTCGGCGGACGACATCAGAACGCTGCTGCGTGGCGTGCGTACCGCCGACACGACAGCAGCCGCATAGACCCCCCGCGGGCAGTCCGCGGGGTTCGGAAGAAGAACCGACAAGTGAGGAGAAAGTCATGGACACAATGTCCAAGACCATGGTCGACGACCAGATCGAGTCCTTGGAGCTGGGACTGCAGGAGCTGGAGTCCCTCGAGGCCCCTGGTTTCTGGACGACCGTCGGCGTGTCCGTCGGCGTGACCGCCGCCAGCGCAGCCGCCTACGGCAGCTACGCCGTCTCGGTCGCCACGGTCGCCACCTGATCCGGCGTCGAACTCACCATCCGAGACAAACCAGAAGGGAATCATCATGACTGAGGACCTGATGAACAACGCACCGGCTCTCGAGCTCGGTCTGCAGGAGCTGGAGTCCCTCGAGGCTCCCGGATTCTGGACCGGCGTGTCGACCGGCTTCAAGGCGACGGCCGCCGTCATCTCCGTCGCGGCAGCGTCGGCCGGCATCGCCACCTGAGCGAGGCACCAATCCGCTGGGTGCAGGAAGCGGCCGACGCGCAGTTTCCTGCACCCGGGCGGGACCTACAAGTGAGGAGAGTCCCATGAGCAGCAGCAATTCCACGTCGTGGACCGGCTATCTGGCACTGGTCGGGATCCTCGCGGCCGGAGCCGTGATCTGGCTGACCATCGAGGCGGACAACCTGCCCAAGTGGGCCGAGATCGGTCTCATCGTCATCGGTCTGGCCGTCGCGTGCGGCGCCATCGGCGCCGCCGTCAAGCTCCTCGGGAGCGGATCGAAATGACCAGCACATCTACTCTTGACGCCTCTGTCACAACCGATCACGCCGTACTGGCCGAGGGGCTGAGCAAGAAGTTCGGTGATCGTGTCGCCGTCGACGACGTAAGTTTCCGACTCAGCCCCGGGCGGATCACCGGCCTGCTCGGCCGCAACGGGGCCGGCAAGACGACGGTCATCCGGATGATCCTGGGACTCACGCCGTGCGACGAAGGACGGGTGGAGGTGCTTGGCACCGACCGAGCGACCGATCACGCCGACTCCATCGGCATCGCGATGGACGCGCTCGGGTTCTTCCCCGGCGCCACGGTTCGTCGCGAGCTCGACATCTGGGCCGGCCCGCTCGGCGTCGCCGGTGAACGCGTCCACGACATCATCGACCTCGTCGGTCTCAACGGCCACGAGCGCACCCCGGCCCACCGCCTGTCCACGGGTCAGAAGCAGCGACTCCGGTTGGGTACGGCACTGCTGCCGCCCAACCTGCGACTGGTTGTCCTGGACGAACCCACCAACGGTCTGGACCCCGACGGAATCCGCTGGCTGCGGCGCACCGCCCGGGGGCTGGCCGACCGAGGCGTCTGCGTCCTGCTGTGCAGCCACATGCTGACCGAGGTCGAGAACATCGTCGACGACGTTCTCCTCATGGAGCGCGGCAGGCTGGTCGTCGACAGCTCGCTGCACGACTTCACCCGAGGCGGCACGGAGCGCCTCGAAGACCGCTACTTCGCTCTGGTCGGCGAGAAGGGGAACCTGGCATGACCGGCATGTATCACAGCGAACTGCTCAAGACCCGCACCGGACGCGCGCCGATCGGCACATTCCTCGGTGGACTGGCCATGTGCCTCCTCACCGCGTACGGATTCCTGACCGAGGGCCAGAAGAACCCGATCTCGTTGACCGACGGCACCACGACCGGCGAGATGGTCCGGGGCTGGATGATGATGATGCTCTTCGCCGCCGTCCTGGCGGCCATCCTCGTCACCCGTGAGTTCGGTGCCGGCACCATCGGCCGCAGCGTCCTGATGGCAGGACGCGACAACGTGTTCCGAGTGAAGATGACGGTCATCCTGATCATCGGTCTGGTGCTCGGTGTGCTGACCTCCGCGCTGGCCGCCGCCACCACGTACTTGATGCTGAACGCGAGCCACGGGTCGGTCACCTGGACCACCGACGCGACCTACAGCGCACTCGGTGTCGGCGGATGTGTTGTGTTGTCCGCCGTCGCCGGCGGACTGGTCGGGTGGATCATGCGGAACACCACGCTCGCAAGCGTGGTCATCGTCGTCTCGTACGTCGTGCTCGACCCGGCGATCCAACGGGTCGTGCCCGGTGTGGCGAAGTACCTGTTCTCCATCGCTCTGACCTCGCTGTACGGGGACCCCAAACCGGACCTGTTGTCGCGCCCGGCGGCACTCGCGGTCTGTCTCGTCTGGATCGTCGCCCTGGGTCTGCTCGCTCGAACATTGCTGCACCGCAAGGAGGTCTGACATGACCGCCGTCGCCCCCCACGAGGCGTCCCCGCTCCCGGTCCGGCCGCAGCTCGCCGACGGCGTGCAGATCTGTCCGCCGGTGGAAGAAGACCTGCCGTGGACCGTGCGACTCGGCGACTCCCGATACTTCCGGATCGGGGCCGACCTTGCCCGTGCAGCCGCGCGTCTGGATGGGCGACGCACCGTCGACCAGATCGCGGACGACCTCGGAGCGCCGTGGAACGCGGCCGCCGTCGAGCAGGCCGTCACCTCCCTCGACAAGGGGGGCCTCATCGAGCGGGAGGAGAAGACGCGCCGCTCGACCGGGCGACTCAAGTTCGTGCCGCCGCTGACGATCCAGCTGACCGTCACCCGGTCCGGGGATCGGATAGCGCGGGCGATGGCGTCGGTGTTCCGGATGTCGGTGTCCACGTTCTTCCGGATCTGCACCACGCTCGGACTGCTCGGAGCCGTCGTGCTCGCGATGTCCTACGGCACCATCGCCCAGATCGCCAGGGAGCCACTGCCACTGGCCCATCTCCTGTGGATCGCGCTCGCTCTCTCCGCGACGACGGTGTTGCACGAGTTAGGTCACGCATGGGTGTTGCACCGCAGCGGGGGGCGATGCGGACGCATGGGCGTCATGCTGCTCTACCTGGTGCCGGCCATGTTCTGCGACGTCTCCGACAGTTGGCGACTTCGCCCGAACCAGCGCGTCCGCGTGGCACTGGCCGGTGTCGCCGTCCAAGGAGCGACCGGCGGTACCGCGGCGATCGCCTCGTTGCTGCTTCCGCCCTCGGTGGGCCATGCGGTGTTGTTGTACGCCATCGCGAACTACATCGCCGGCGCCGTCAACGTGCTTCCGTTCATCAAACTGGACGGCTACATCGCCTTCATGAGCCATGTGGATCGGCCCAACCTCCGCCGTACCTCGATGCAGTCGATCAAGCACAGGCTCGTCGGGTTCCTCGAAGGACGGCGCACCGACGACGGCCTGCCCGGTTGGATTCCGTGGTTCGGTCTTGCCTGCGTCGCGACCCCGATCGTCATTGCCGCGCGTGCGGCCGGACGGTGGCTGCAGACGCTGGTCTCGTTGGGACTGTTCGGGTCGTTCATCGCCGCGTCCGTCTTGATGCTGCTGGCCACGGTTGCGGTGAAGGCCGCGATCGCAGCCGTCCGTCAGTTGCGCCGTTCCGACAGCCGCCCCGCTCGAATGCTGGGCCTCACGGTGGCTGCACTCGCTGCGGTGATCGGTCTGGGTCTCGTCCCGGTGCCGACGAGCGAGACCGCGGCCTATCGAATCGACTCGGCGGGAACCGCGACCTTGGTCGTGCCCGAGGGATCGGTACCGCCCGACCTGCGGGTCGGTGACAAAGTCACCCTCAATCGCAACGGCTTCCTCGGCCACACCGAGACCGGCAGCGCCACGGTGACCTCCGTCGACGCCGTACCGACCGAGATCTCGCTCGACGCGGTGATGCCGGTTTCCGACTCGGGCCTGTTGGTCAAAGGAAAGGCATACCGTCTCACGCTCGACCGGCGACCCGCCGACAACGTCGGCTCCGTGACCGTGAACGAGCGCACCATTCCCATGGCCGCCTGGGCCAAGTCCCGCCTCGTCGACCCGGCCCTGCATCCGTTCAGCGGCTGATGCCCGATTCTTCCGTCGCCCGACACCCGAAGGAGAAAGCCATGTACCTGGCCTACCTCGACTTCTGCCGACCGGACACCCCGTTCTACGACACCGCCGACCACGACGACGCGGGAGAGCTGTTCGGCTTCCATGACGAACCGGTTCCGCCGACCTGGTCTCGCACCCGGTCCGGCGAATGGGTGATGTACTCACCCGACGAGATCGACCTGCGGTGGCAGGGCTGGAAGATCCACGTCTCGGGCACCGTGGACAACTCCGACGAACTGCTGCGACGGGTGGGCGCCGAGTGTCTGCGCAGCCGGGTGCACTTCAAGGCTCTGGCGAACGCCGTGATGGTCAACCGCCGCAACAGCAAGTACGCCGACCGCGGTGGCAGCGGAAAGTTCGTAACCATCTACCCTCGCGACGACCGTCAGTTCGCCGAACTGCTGAAGACGCTCGACGCTCTCACCAAGGACTTCGAAGGTCCGACCATCCTCAGCGACCTACGTTTCGGTGACGGACCCGTCTACGTCCGGTACGGCGCGTTCCGTTCCCGAAAGGTCGCCGACAGCGGAGGTCGCTTGGTCGAGTGCATCGAGAACCCGGACGGACAACTGGTTCCCGACGAGCGTCGACCCGGGTTCCATCCTCCGCAGTGGGCACAGATGCCGGACGTTCTCACTCCGTCCCTGCGCAAGCGGTCGGAACGCACGTTGTCGGATTTCCCGTACCGACCGCACAAGGCCCTGCACTACTCCAACGGCGGCGGGGTCTACCTTGCGCGCGATCTGGAAACCGACGAGGACGTTCTGTTGAAGGAGGCCCGACCGCACTGCGGGCTCGACGAGTCCGGCCAGGACGCCGTCGGACGGCTCGAACGCGAGCGGGACACCCTTCGGGCATTGGACGGTGTTCCCGGAGTGCCGGCTCTGCGCAACTACGCCCAGGGTGTGGAGCACATGTTCCTGGCACGCGACTACGCGCCCGGCCGTTCGCTGATGGAGTTGCAGTTAGAGCGCAACCCGCTGGTCAACCCCGAATCTGGTCACACCCCGCAGGATTACGCACGATGGTGCCAGAGCGTGTTGTCGCGGATCGAGTTCTCCGTCGCGCAGATGCACGAACGCGGCATCGTCTTCGGTGACCTGCACCCGGGCAACGTCATCGTGGCCGAAGACGACTCGATCGGCTTCATCGATTTCGAGTCGTCCTCCACGGACGTGGACGATCATGTGCAATCCATGGGCGTGTTCGGATACCGCGCCCCAGCCGGATACACCGGCGTCGCGGTCGACCGGTTCGCCCTCGGATGCATCCGATTAGGCCTGCTCGTGCCGCAGACCAGGCTGCTGGCGCTCGGGCCCGCGCAGTGTGCCGCACTCGTTCGTCACGCCGAGCAGGCATTCGACCTACCGGATGCCTACTTCTCGACGTTGGAGGACGAGTTGGGCTGGGCCCTGGACCAGCCCGAGTTGCCCGACGCCGATACCGCCGACCTGCCAGGTCTGCTTCATCGCTTCCGGTCCCGCAGTCACGACCAGCGCCTGTTCGCGGGGGACATCCGTCAGTTCCTGGAACCCGGCGGTGGTGTGGCAATGGGCTACGGGGCCTCGGGCGTTCTGTGGACGCTGGCCCGCCTGGGTCATGACGTCGAGGATGCCGACCTGCGATGGGTGCGGGAGCAACTGGGACGGTCGGCCATGCCGATCGGGTTCTTCGCCGGCCTCGCAGGTATCGCGCACGCCCTGACCGGTCTCGACGACGACCTCGCGGCCCGCTGCCTCGCCCGCGCCGTGGAGGTCTCGCGGGCCCAGGAGTCCGACGACCTTTCGCTCGCGTCCGGCCTCGCTGGCCTGACCGGCCAACTCCTGCACGCGGACGATCCCGCCGCCGAACAGTTCGCCCGACGACTCGCCGACAGCGTCGACGACCCGAAGGCCCTGCCCGCCGGCTTGTTCGCCGGACGCAGCGGCCTGAGTCTTGTCCTGGGTCGGGCGGCGGACCGGTTCGCCGACGACCGGCTCGCACACGCCGCCCGCGAACTGCTGCAGGCCGAGATCGAGCAGTTCGGTCTGCACCAGGCCGACCCGCTCCCCCTCAGTACGTTGCCCGCGTTCGGCAACGGACTGGCCTCCGGCGTTCTCGGGGTGGGCTGGGCGCTGCACGAGTACGCCCGGCTCGGTCTCGGGACGGAGTTCGACTCCGAACGCGGTCGGGTCGACGAGATCGCCGGCCAAACCATCGCCGCCAACGCCGGCTTGTTCAACGGATTGTGCGGCGTCGTGCAGTACCTGTTGTTCGCCGCCGAGACCGAGCCGTGTCTTCGCGCACGAGCCCTCGAACTCCGGCCACAGTTGCAGTGGTCGACCAGCGGAACGGGCGATGGGCTCATGTTCCTGGGTGACGAGTCGTTGAAGTACTCGCTCGACCTCGGGACCGGCGTGTGTGGCCTCTTCCTCACTCACCGGGCTCTCGACCGCGCAGTCGCCGACATCCCGCTGCTGACCCGAAGCGGTTCCGGCGTGGCGTCGTCATGACCGCCGTCTCCGTCGTCTGTCCGGTCTACAACAGATCGGCTGCCCTCCTGCGGACCATCCGCTCGGTGCAGGAACAGACGCTGACGGACTGGGAACTCCTTCTGGTCTCCGACGGGTCCACCGACGACACGTCGCAGATCGTGGCCAAGCACGCAGCGGACGACCCCCGCATCCGCTGGATCGAACACGAGCGGACGGGCCACCCCAGCGAGCCGCGAAACCACGGTGTGCGCCAGGCCTGCGGCGATGTCGTCGCCTATCTGGACCACGACGATGCGTGGGAACCGGACCATCTGGCCACGATCACCGAGTTGCTCGGTTCCGATGCGGACCTCGTGGCTACCGGAGCGACGACGATCGACGAGAACGGCGACATCCTGCGACAGACCGTCGCGGACGACATGTGGTGGCACCCCGACCTGCAAGCCCTCGACCCGTTGTTCGAGCCCTCCCGCATCGCCCATCGCGCCGGGCTGCTGCAGGAGCACGACGTTGCCTGGCGTGACCCGGAGGGGCTGGAGGACTGGGACCTGTTGTTCCGACTCTCACATCGGTCGCTGACCGTGCGTACCCACGAGCGGCGGACGGCTGTCATCACCGAGCACTCGTCCAGCAGGCGGATGGGCATGCGACCACCCTGGTTCGCGGCGTGGGCACGCAGCAGCGACCCAAGCGTCCTTGCTCGCCTCATGAGGCTGCTGCGCCGACCGGACACCGACTCCCGCATCCGGCTCTCGGCCGACGAGGCCCGCGCGAGGAGGATCGCGTCCCTGAGCGCGTCGCCGGTTCGCCCGGTGCGGCCGGTCCCGGCATGTGCACCGAGCCGCCCGGACGACGGGACGCCGAGACGATGGGGCCCGGCACTGTCGATCCTGCCCGTACGGTCCGGCGTCCGACCGCAGTATGCGCTGGTGCGCCCGGTGTACTGCTCCGGGCCCGAGCACGCAGCTGCCTTCGCCGCAGCGCACGCCTGCCACCTCGCCGACCAGCACGATCTTCTCGGGCGGCTGTTGCGGCAAGTGGATCCGCGAGGTGCGGCGTCACCCAGCAACCCACCTGACATGATTCCCTGGAAGCGGATCGATGATCGACGGACGAAGGAGTTCCGATGAACGCGCCACTGCTACCCCCCGGCCTCACCATTCCCGAAGCGCTGATCGTGCTTATGCACGACACCAAGGGGTACGTCGTCCAGAACGTCCCTCCGCAGGGTCTGGTTGCGACAGCCGAACTGATCGAGGCGTGCATCCAGGGTCAGCTGCGCCTGGCCGACGAAAAGGTCTTCGCGGCAGCGAGTCCGTCCGACTCGCAACGATCCTGGGTCGACGACCTGCGCCAGGGTGTCCCGGTGGACGGGGTGCCGGTCGCCGAGTGGCTCCGTGCGAACGGTGCGGCCCTCGATCGCCAACGGAAGCTGGCCGCGCAGGCCGGGGTCGTCCGGGCCGAGGGACACAAGCTGTTCGGACTCATGAAGTACGAGCGTTACGTTCCCCAGGACGCGGCGCGGGAAACCGTCGTCGACGCCATGCGCAACGCGCCGCAGACCGACGTGCGTGCTGCCGAACTGGCCCGATTGGTGATCCGCGGCAACCTGCTGCCCGCGATCGGCACCGACGAACAGACCTCGGCCACCATCGAGCAACTGGCACAGCACGGCCAAGGCCCCGGTGCACCGGGTCGAAGCCTCGACGGCACCGACATCGCCACCGCCGCGATCCTCTACGGCACGATCGCCGGTTTCTGATCCCGGCCGCAGTCAGCGACCCGTGTAGTTCGGTGCCTCGACGATGCCCTGCACGTCGTGCGGGTGCGATTCCTTGAGACCGGCCGAGGTGATGCGCACGAAGCGCCCCTTCTCCTGCAGTTCCGGAATGGTGTTCGCACCTACGTAGAACATCGACTGGTGCAGACCACCGACGAGCTGGTGGACCACCGACCCGAGCGGTCCGCGGTACGGAACGCGACCCTCGATGCCCTCGGGCACGAGCTCGTCGTCGGAGGCGACATCGGCCTGGAAGTAACGGTCCTTGGAGAACGACTTCTTGCCGCGCGAGGCCATCGCGCCGAGCGATCCCATGCCGCGGTAGGTCTTGAACTGCTTGCCGTTCAGCAGGATCACCTCGCCGGGCGACTCCTCACAACCGGCGATGAGCGAGCCGATCATGACCGAGGACGCGCCCGCGACCAATGCTTTGGCAATGTCGCCGGAGTATTGCAGACCACCGTCACCGATCACCGGCACACCCGCCGGCTTGCAGGCCAGCGACGCCTCGTAGATCGCGGTCACCTGCGGTACGCCGACACCGGCGACCACGCGCGTGGTGCAGATCGAACCCGGCCCGACGCCGACCTTCACCGCGTCGACACCGGCGTCGACGAGTGCCTGCGCTCCGGCGCGGGTGGCCACGTTGCCGCCGATGATCTGAACGTGTTTGGTGGCCGGGTCGGACTTCAGCTTGCGGATCATGTCGAGCATCAGGCTGGCGTGACCGTTCGCGACATCGGGCACGAGCACATCGACACCGGCCTCGACCAGACGGGTCGCGCGCTCCCAGGCGTCACCGAAGTAGCCGACGGCGGCGGCCACCAGCAGCCGTCCCTGGTCGTCCTTGGAGGCGTCGGGGAACTGCTCGGACTTCACGAAGTCCTTCACGGTGATCAGGCCGACGAGTTTGCCCTCGTCGTCGATCAGCGGCAGACGCTCCCGCTTGTGCTGACGCAGCAACAAGGTGGCGTCCTCGCGGGTGATGCCGACCGGTCCCGTGACCAGCGGCATCGGCGTCATCATCTCGTGCACCTTGGCGGTCGCCCACTCCGCGAGCGGGGTGAACCGCAGGTCGCGGTTGGTGATGATGCCGATCAGCGTGTTGTCTGGGTCGACGACCGGAAGACCGGAGACGCGGTAGCGACCACAGATCTGGTCGAGTTCCTCGAGCGTGGCGTCGGGACCGATCGTGACCGGGTTGGAGATGATCCCGGTCTGGGTGCGCTTGACCAGATCGACCTGCTCGGCCTGGTCCTCGATCGACAAATTGCGGTGCAGCACACCGATGCCGCCCTGGCGCGCCATCGCGATCGCCATCCGCGACTCGGTCACGGTGTCCATCGCCGCCGAGATCAGCGGCATGCGCAGTTTCAGATCGCGGGTGAGGCGGGAGGTGGTGTCGACCTCGGAGGGGATCACATCGGTCTCCCCCGGCAACAACAGCACGTCGTCGTAGGTCAGGCCCAGTTGGCCGAAGATCGCAGGAACATCGCTCACAGTCGGCTCAGCAGACGTCATTGTGCAAGTCTACGAAGCCGAGGGAGCCGACGCGACGAGGGTGGTCACTGACTGGTGGCGGTGAAGGTCTCGTTCGCCAACGACTCCGAGGCCTGGTCCGCGGTCACGACGGAACTCTCGCTCGCGGTCGCGGTACGGGCACGCGGAGACGGCTGCGGCGGCGTCGGAAGTGTGGGACGCGCGGTCGGGCGCCCGCGCCGACCGTCGGTTGACGTGGACGTCGGCGTGCTCGTTGCCGTCGACGTGGGCGTGCTTGTCGCGGTGGACGTAGAGGTCGGACGCGTCGTCTTGGTGGTCTTCGTCGACTTCGTCGTCGACGGACCCGAGGTCGTCGGACTGCTGGTCGCGGTGGACGTCGAGGTGGACGTCGAGGTGGACGTCGAGGTGGACGTCGAGGTGGACGTCGAGGTGGACGTCGAGGTGGACGACGGCGTCGAAGTGGAGGTCGGGACGCTGGTCGACGTCGGAACGGAAGTGCCGGTGGGAGGCAGCACCGGACGCGTCCCGCGCGTGGACGTCGGACGTTGCTGACTCGTCGAACCTACCGAAGTCGTGGACTGCTTCCACTGCGTGCCGGTCCAGACCCACTGCGTACTGGGGGCTCGCGGTACCGAGGTCGGGTCATCGCTCGTTGCCGACTGCGTCTGCGTCGTCGTACCGGAGTGCTCGTGGGCGCGGTCGTCGGACCTGGCGTCCGACTGTGTTGTGCTGGAAGATGATTCGGCAGGTACGCCGGTCGCCTCGACCGTGCGGGGCAAGTGGTCGGCGCCGACGAGTCCGCGGGTGACCGTGCCGAGTTCACGGAACACCGGAACCGAGGTGCCGGTGACCGCAGCAGACACCGAACTCACCGACAGGGCCGCAACCGCAATACCGGAGACCGACGCGACACGACGCAGGTTGGGGCCCGTGCCGCGACGTCCGCGAAGGAGCCCATGGCGCGAGTAACGGCCGACGACCGGTTCCGGCCTGCTGGGGAGGTGATCGATCGCTTCGACCCACTCCGAGAGAAGCGCGATCGCTTCGTCGTTCGACGCCTCCGCACCTCGACGACCGCCGAGGGCGTCCAGCCACTCGTCGTCGCGACGGATGTCGTCCAGGCGCGGCGTCACTGCTGATCCTTCGTGTCGGTCATGATCTTGCGCAGACGGGCAAGCGCACGGTGCTGCGCGACGCGGACGGCGCCGGGAGTCATGTCAAGGGCGGCGGCGGTTTCTTCGGCAGACATGCCCACGGCAACCCGAAGCGTGAGGATCTCGCGCTGTTGTTCGTTCAACTGGTCGAGGTAGGCATGCACCTGCGCCGATCGGTCGGCCTCGAGCGCGTGCTCCTCGGGGGTCAGTCGCGCGTCGGTCTGCTCGGGAAGATCATCGCTGGGCACTGCACCACGCAGCACGCCGCGCTGGGCGTCGGCCACCTTGTGGGAAGCGATGCGATAGACGAATGCCTCGAACGGGGCGCCTTGGTCGACGTATCGAGGGAGCGCCGTCAACACGGCCACACACACCTCCTGAGCAACGTCTGCCGCGGCGTCCGAGGTCGCGGAGAAACGGCCGAGCCGGGCTCGGGCGTAGCGCAACGCGATCTCGTGGACGCCTGCCATCAAAGCGGCCGCCGCAACATCGCTTCCTGCACGAGCCTCAGCAGCCAGGTCCCGCAGGGGAATCTGCGCTTCCGATGGGGACATCGTGCGAGCGGCCCAGTTTGTTACAGGTCGGTGGGCAGCGTTTGGCGATCCGCTCATCCTGCCTTCCCCGAGTCCTCGTCGTCGGTTCCTGAACCCCGTCCCGGCCGAACTCCTGGACAGATGACCGAGGGGCGCACCCACCAGAGTAGGCATCCACCTGCTGTGCTGGTCAAATGCCAGTCGATCTGCCGATGCCGGAATGCGAAGCGCCCCGGTCCGTGAGGAACCGGGGCGCTTACCTGGATGGACCGCCTCAGTGCGCGTGTCCGTGGCCTGCGGCCGCTGCGGGCTCTTCCTCTTCCGGCTTCTCCACGACGAGCGAGTCGGTGGTGAGCACCATCGACGCGATCGACGCCGCATTCCGCAGAGCGGAGCGGGTGACCTTGACCGGGTCGATGACGCCGGCCTTGATCAGGTCGCCGTACTCGCCGGTGGCGGCGTTGAGGCCGCTGCCCAGCGGCTGCTCACCGACCTTCGACACCGCGACATAACCCTCGAGTCCCGCGTTCTCGGCGATCCAGCGCAGCGGCTCGGCGGCCGCCTTGCGGACGATGTTCGCGCCCGTGGCCTCGTCGCCCTCGAGCTGCAGGGAGTCGAGCGCCGAGACGGCGTGGATGAGCGCCGAGCCACCACCGGCGACGATGCCCTCCTCGATCGCCGCACGGGTGGCGGAGATCGCGTCCTCGATGCGGTGCTTCTTCTCCTTCAGTTCCACCTCGGTGTGGGCGCCGACCTTGATGACGCAGACGCCGCCGGCCAGCTTGGCGAGACGCTCCTGGAGCTTCTCGCGGTCCCAGTCGGAGTCGGTGCGCTCGATCTCGGCCTTCAGCTCCTTCACGCGACCGTCGACGTCGGCGGTGTCGCCCTGGCCGTCGATGATCGTGGTGGAGTCCTTGGTGACCACGACGCGGCGGGCCTGGCCCAGCACGTCCAGGTCAGCCTGGTCGAGCTTGAGGCCGACCTCCTCGGCGATGACCTGACCACCGGTGAGGATGGCCATGTCCTGCAGCATCGCCTTGCGACGGTCACCGAAACCGGGGGCCTTGACCGCGACGACGTTGAAGGTGCCGCGGATCTTGTTGACCACCAGGGTCGACAGCGCTTCGCCGTCGATGTCCTCGGCGATGATCACCAGCGGCTTGCCCGACTGGACGACCTTCTCCAGCACCGGCAGGACGTCGGCGATCGCCGAGATCTTGCCCTGGTTGATCAGGATGTAGGCGTCCTCGAGGACGGCCTCCATCCGCTCCGGATCGGTCACGAAGTAGGGCGAGATGTAGCCCTTGTCGAACTGCATGCCCTCGGTGAAGTCGAGCTCGGTCACCGCCGTCGAGGACTCCTCGACCGTGATGACACCGTCCTTGCCGACCTTGTCGAACGCGTCGGCGATGAGGCCACCGATCGTGGTGTCCTGCGCGGACAGGGATGCGACCTGAGCGATCTCTTCCTTGCCGTCGACCTCGCGGGCATTGGACAGCAACTGGTCGTTGACGGCCTCGACGGCCTTGTCCATGCCGCGCTTCAGACCGGACGGCGAGGCGCCGGCGGCCACGTTGCGCAGACCTTCCTTGACCATCGCCTGGGCGAGGACGGTCGCGGTGGTGGTGCCGTCACCGGCGATGTCGTTGGTCTTGGTGGCGACCTCCTTGGCGAGCTGCGCGCCGAGGTTCTCGTAGGGGTCGTCCAGCTCGACCTCACGGGCGATGGTGACGCCGTCGTTGGTGATGGTCGGGGCGCCCCACTTCTTGTCGATGACGACGTTGCGGCCCTTGGGGCCGAGCGTCACCTTGACGGCGTTGGCGAGTGCGTCAACACCGCGCTCGAGCGACTTGCGCGCGTCGTCGTTGAACTCCAGGGTCTTTGCCATGGTGATGGAAGTCCTTGTCTTTCAATCTCTTTCGAGAGGTCTTGGGTGGACCGGGGAATGTGCGACGCCCCGGATCGCGGCCCGCAGAGGGCGGCGAGCCGGGGCGCCTTGAATGCTCGTGAGGCCGATCAGCGCTCGACGATGGCGAGCACGTCGCGCGCCGAGAGGATCAGCAGCTCCTGGCCGCCGTACTTCACCTCGGTGCCGCCGTACTTGGAGTAGATGACCTTGTCGCCGACCTTGATGTCCATGGGGACGCGCTCGTCACCATCCTCGTTGAAGCGGCCGGGGCCGACAGCGACGACCTCGCCCTCCTGGGGCTTCTCCTTGGCGGTGTCCGGGATGACCAGACCGGAAGCGGTGGTCTGCTCGGCCTCGACGGCCTTGACCACGATGCGGTCCTCGAGCGGCTTGATGTTCACCACAGCGGATCCTTTCTACGTTGTACCCACCGCGTCGTGCGGCGGAAGTTTGCCCTGTGACTCACCGGTTCCCGGGCTCCGGTCGCCGTCGCGGGGGTCGACCTGAGCCTTTGCGGAGCCGGCACTGTCACAGGCTGAGTGCCACTGGCGAATCTAGCACTCGCATACGTCGAGTGCTAACTGCCGTCCGACACTCTTCATTCCGTTCGGGCGGGCAGGATGGGGACATGCGATTCGGACCCGAGCCGACCCACACCATCGCCCATCTGAGCGACCCGCACCTGCTCGCGGACGGGCGCCGGCTGCACGGGGTGATCGACGTGATCGACAACCTGCGCCGCAGCCTGGACCAAGTGGTTCGCACCGGTCGGTCCATCGACGCGATGGTGTTCACCGGCGACCTCGCCGACCTCGGCGAACCGGACGCATATCGCGCACTGCGCGAGATCGTCGAGCCCGCCGCGAAGGAGTTGTCCTGCACGGTCGTCTGGGTGATGGGCAACCACGACGAACGTGCGCCGTACGCCCGCGGGCTCTTCGATCTCGCGGTGGACGACGAGCCGCAGGATCGCGTGTACGACCTGCGCGGTCTTCGGGTGATCGCGCTGGACAGCACGGTGACCGGCTACCACCACGGTGCGATCGACGACGACCAGATCGCCTGGCTGGCAGACCGGCTGAGTACGCCCAGCCAGCACGGCACCTTGCTCGCGCTGCATCACCCGCCACTGGTCTCGGCTGTCGACCTGATGAATGTCATCGGCCTCGACAACCAGGACGCCTTCGCATCGGTGCTGCGTGGCAGCGATGTCCGGGCGATCCTGGCCGGGCACCTGCACCACAGCTGTCACGGCACGTTCGCGGGCATCCCGGTCTCGGTGGCGGCCGCGTCCTGCTACTCCCTGGACGGCGGGGCGCCGAACGGAGCGCTGGTCGGGGTCGACGGGCGTCAAGGCTTCGACCTGGTCGACATACATCCGCACGGGCTGGTGCACACTCACATTCCGCTCGGCTCTCCCCCGGTGGTCAGCGGGTTCTCGCCGCAGGTGGAGGACGCGCTGGCCGCGCTCTCGCCGGCGGAGCGCCGCGAGGCCTTCTCCAGCAAGTCCTCCACCTGGACGCCGTCCTGATGGATGCCTCTCTCGTCGAGCGAATCCTCTCGGACGACGGCCGTTCGCTGCTCGACTCGCTGCCGTCGTACGACCCTGCTTCGGTGATGGCGTTGACGACGCGACTGCGCGCACTGGGCCACGATCCCGAACTCGTCAGTGCCGTGCTCACACAGTCGGCGCTGCGACACAGGGCGGTGGAGAAGTTCGGACCCGACGCCGCGCGGCTGTTCTTCACTCCCGACGGACTCGAGCAGGCCACCCGTCCGCGCATCGCCGACGGGCACGCGGCCCGCTTCGCAGCCGCGGGCGTGAACCACGTGTACGACCTCGGTTGCGGAATCGGCTCGGACGCACGGGCATTCGCTCGCGCCGGACTTGCCGTGCACGCATTCGACCTGGACCCTGCGACCGCGGCGATCGCACGCGCGAACCTGCCCGGCGGTACGACGGTGTCGGTCGAGGACGTCACGACCGTCGACGTCCCCTCACACGTGGGTGTCTGGCTCGATCCGGCGCGGCGCACCTCGGGCGTTGCCGACATCACCGGCCGGACGAGGCGCACCTTCCGGCTGGAGGATCTCCTGCCGTCCTGGAATTTCGTCACCGCTCTGGGGGCCTCCGGACGAGCGGTGGGCGCCAAGCTCAGTCCTTCCTTCCCACGCTCGGCACTCCCCGACGGAGCGTCGGCGCAGTGGACCTCCCTCGGTGGCGAGGTGCTGGAGTGCTGCGTCTGGTTCGGCCCTGTCGCCGACGACTCGCGGTTCACGGCTCGCGTCCTCACTGCAACGGACGACGTCGTGATTCGCAGCGAGCACATCGCTGCAGAGACCGACAGCGTCGACGGCCTGGCAGCCTTCCTCTACGAAGCCGACCGGGCGGTCGTGCGTGCCGGGGCGACCGGCGCGCTCGCCGACGCAGTGGACGGCACCGAACTGGCCTCCGGCCTCGGCCACGTCACCGGTGACGTGCGTGTCGATGTTCCGTACGCACGGCGCTACCGCGTCCGGGAGGCGGTGCCGTTCAACATCAAGAACCTACGAGCATGGTTGCGTTCCAACGACATCGGGCGAGTCACGGTGAAGAAGCGCGGTGTGAGGTTCGACGATGCCCGCTTCGTACGCGACCTCAAGCTCAAGGGCGACGCGAGTGCCCTCCTCCTGGTGACCAGGTTGGCGCAATCCCAGATCGTCCTCGTGCTCGAGCCGGACGATTCCGACGAACCGGACCCTCGCCCGTAGCCTGAGCGCGATGATCAGAACCGTCTCCGTCCTCACCGTCAGCGCTCTCGCCCTATCGGCGTGCAGCGGCGACCCCGGCGGCCCGTCCGCCGGGACGACGTCGCCGGGATCCGCCCCGGTGACACCCACGACCTCTCTTGCGTCCGGCACGTCCTCGGTCGAACCGACGCCGAAGCCTTCGTCGCCGACGTCACCGGGTGCATCCTGCGTGGACGGCCTGCTGCTATCCATGTCGCCGGCACAGCGCGCCGGCCAACTGGTGATGGTCGGGCTGGACGCGAGCATGTCCGCCGAGTCACTCGACACGATGATCAAGGACCATCACATCGGCAACATGTTCTTCATCGGCGGCTGGCGCGCGACCTCCCGAGTGAAAAGCACCTCCGATCACGTTCAAGCACAAGTGAATTCGTCGTCGACGAAGAGTGTCGGGTTTCTGATCGCCGCCGACCAGGAGGGCGGCCAGGTTCAGCAGTTGAAGGGCGACGGCTTCTCTGCGCTCCCGTCGGCGCTGCGCCAGGGCGCGATGTCGTCTGCGGACCGAGCCGCCGTCGCACGAACGATCGTCCGCGAACTGAAGGCGGTGGGCGTCAACGTCGACCTTGCCCCGGTCGCCGACACCGTGCCGCCGGCGAACCCGCGCTCCAACGAACCGATCGGACGCTGGGGTCGCCAATACGGAAACAACCCCGCGAAGGCCGGCTCCGCTGTCGCCGAGGTGGTGCGGACGATGCAGGCGGGCGGCTTGCAGAGCACGCTCAAACACTTCCCCGGCCTCGGTCGGATCAAAGGCAACACGGACTTCACCGCCGACGACATCGTCGACGACCAGACCTCGGCTGACGACGAATACCTGCGCCCCTTCCGCGACGGCATTGCCGCCGGTGCCCCGTTCGTCATGGTGTCGTCGGCCTACTACTCGAGGATGGACGCCGAGAACCAGGCGATCTACTCGCCGAAGATCATCGACGGCGTGTTGCGCAGACAGCTCGGCTTCGGGGGAGTCGTAATGAGCGATGACCTGAATGCCGTTGCGGTACGTGATCTTCCGGCCGGTGAACGCGTGGTCAAGATGGTGCGCGCGGGCGGCGATGTGGCGCTCACCGGACTCGCGTCCGCGGCGCCGCTCATGGCGAGGGCACTGACCGCCGAAGCCGCGAAGGACCCTGTTTTCCGGGCGAAACTGAACGCGTCGGTGAAACGGGTGCTGACGGCCAAGACCGCGATGGGCCTGACGTCCTGCTCGGGGCGCGAGTAGTCCGGAGTCAGACCGAGACCGTGCTGACCGGCAGGCTCGAGTCCGTGCCGAGGTCGAGGCTCGACGGGGCAAGTCCGCGAGCGACGACCTGGGCCCCGAGCGCTGCGACCATCGCCCCGTTGTCGGTGCACAGCCGGATCCGCGGGACGCGCAGGCTGATTCCGGCTGCGGCACAACGCTCTTCGGCCATCGTCCGCAACTGGGTGTTCGCGGTGACTCCCCCGCCGATCTGCAGATCCTTGATGCCGTGGTGCTCGCACGCGTCGATCGCCTTGCGAGTGAGCACGTCAGCCACGGCCGCCGAAAAGCTCGCGGCGACGTCGGCGAGCGGCACGTCCAGACCGTCGCGTTCGCGCTCCTGCACCCAGCGCACGACCGCGGTCTTCAGGCCCGAGAACGAGAAATCGAACCGATGCTTCTCCATGTCGCGCGCCGACGTGAGACCCCGCGGGAAACGGATGGCGGTCGGATCTCCTTGCTGCGCAAGCCGATCCAAGTGCGGTCCTCCCGGATAGGGCACTCCGAGCACCCGCGCCACCTTGTCGTACGCCTCGCCGGCGGCGTCGTCGATCGTCCGGCCCAGCGCAGTCACGTCGGACGCGATGTCGCGCACGATCAGCAGATCGGTGTGCCCGCCGGAGACCAGCAGGGCCATCGTCGGCTCCGGCAACGGGCCGTGGTCGAGCACGTCGGCGCAGACGTGCGCACACAGGTGGTTCACCCCGTACAGCGGCTTGTCGAGCGCCCATGCGACCGCCTTCGCCGCCGAAACCCCGACCATGAGCGCACCGGCGAGACCGGGTCCTGCAGTCACGGCCACCGCGTCGACGTCGGCGAGGGTGAGTCCGGCGTCGTCGCATGCTCGCTCGATGGTCGGGATGATCGCTTCGAGGTGTGCCCGACTGGCGACCTCGGGCACCACCCCGCCGAAACGGACGTGTTCGTCGACACTGCTGGCGAGGCAGTCGCCGAGCAACGTGGTGCCGCGTACGAGCGCGACTCCGGTCTCGTCGCAGGAGCTCTCGATCCCGAGAACGACGGGCTCACTCATCGTCTGCCTCCAGCAGCGCTCGCATGATGATCGCGTCGACACCGTCCGGCTGGTAGTAGCCGCGGCGCACGTTGATCTGCTCGAAACCGTTGCGGTCGTACAGCTTTCGCGCGGCAACGTTGTCGGCGCGGACCTCGAGCATCAGTGCCTCGGCGCCGGACGACACAGCCTCGGCGCGCATCCAGTCCAACAGTTCTTGGGACAGCCCGGAGCGACGTCCACGGGGTCGGACGGCGATCGTCATCACGTCGGCGACATCGCCGGGACAGTCGACTCCCGCATACCCGACCACACCCTCGTCGTCCTGCGCGATCAAGTAGCGACGCTGAGGACGACCGGCGAGCTCGGACCACCAGGTGGTCTCGCTCCACGCCTCGTGCCCGAAAAGCTCCCGGTCGATCCTGGTGAGTTCGGGGATGTCGCTCCAGTGCATCTCGCGCGTGATCATGGCCGGCGCCGTTGTCCGGCAAGTGAGGTGAGCGCCGACTTCTGGCCGGCCGACGGGACGGCGTCCGGCTGCCGCAGATACAGGGGTTGCAACGGCAGCAGCTCCCCGCCGTCACGCAGACGGGACGCGACCAGCAGGCCCAGGTGAGCGGCACTCACGTCGGCCGGCTCCATCGCCGAGGCGAACACTTCGGGATAGAGCCTCGCTCCCCGGCCGGCCGCCGGCAGCGCTCGAACCTCATCGGGGAGGCCTGCCGGTTTGTGCACCTGCGGCTCGCTCTCGCGTTCACCGCGCACGTACCGCGCCCAGTAGACCTCCTTGCGACGTGCGTCGGTGGCGACGACGAACTCCTCCACGTCGCTCGTCGCGGCTTGATGCGCGATGGCGTCGAGGCTGCAGACCCCGTGGGCCGGGACACCGAGAACATACGAGAGCGTGGCCGCCGTGGTGATTCCCACCCGCAGACCGGTGAACGGACCGGGCCCGACGCCGACGGCGAGCGCCGTGACGTTCGCCCGGGTCACCCCGACTCCGTCGAACAGGTCACGAACGAGCGGCATCAGGATCTCGGTGTGGCGGCGCGCGTCGACGACGGTCTGCTCCGCGACGACCTCTGCACCAGACACCAGTGCGACGGTGACCGCCGAGGTCGAGGTGTCCATCGCCAGCAGCAGCTCACTCATGACGCGACCTGCGCAGCAACCCATTCGAATCGAGCGCCGTTGGGTTGCAACCGAATCGAGCGGACCTCAGTCGACGTGTCCACATCGATGACCAGTTCCAGACGCTCTTGGGACAGCTCCTCGGCCAGACCGGCACCCCACTCGATGACCGTCACCGCCTCGTCCAGTTCGGAGTCGAGGTCAAGGTCATCCAGTTCGAGAGAGCCGTCCAGGCGATACGCATCCACGTGCACCAACTCCGGACCGCCGACGAGCGAAGGATGGACGCGGGCGATCACGAAGGTGGGGGAAGTGATCGGTCCACGCACACCGAGTCCCTCGGCGATTGCCTGGGTCAACGTGGTCTTGCCCGCACCGAGGCCGCCGGTCAGCACGACGACGTCGCCGGCACGCAGCAGCGCGCCAAGACGACGGCCCCAGGTCTGGGTCGCTTCACGATCGGGCAGCGTCACAGGCGGGACGCTCATCGGGCCGCCTTCTGCTTCTTCTCCAGCACACCCTTGCGCCTCGGCCGTAGGTCGGTGACGGTGCGCGGCACCGTCGAACGGCGCTTGCTGGGTGGTTCGACGACGGCGCGGGAGGCACGTTCGGCGAGCGCGACGATCTCGGTGTTGACGATCTCCGGGTGCTCCAGGGGGAGCATGTGGCCGGAGTTCTCGACGACGATGTACTCGGCGTGCGGCATCTTCGCGACCATGACATCGGCGTGGGCACGCGGGACGATGCGGTCCTGCTGACCATGGATCACCAAGGTCTCGATGCCGTCGAACTCGGCCAACACGTCGGTGCGTTCATGGTCGACGAGGGTCGGCATGAAAGCGGAGATGACCGACATCGGGGTCTCGAAGATCATGTCGGCGGTGTAACGCACGACGGCCATCGGTACGTCCGAACCGAACGAATACCGATGCACGAGATAGCTTTCCACGTCCTTGCCGATTTCGAGGACGCGTTCGACGGTGCTCTGCCTTGCGGACAGCCGGGCGACGGTGCCGGGACCGAGGCGGTGCACGGCGGCGCCGACCTGCTTGCCGAGGCCGAAGTCGAGCGTGCTCAGCGCTCCCGAGCTCGTGCAGACGAATCCGGCACCGACCACGCGTTCGCGGATGATCTCCGGGAACTGTTCGGCCATCGCCATCATCGCCATGCCACCCATCGAGTGGCCGATGAGGATGAGTGGCCCGTCGGGGGCGGCTTCTGTGATCACCGCGTGCAGGTCACGTCCCAGCTGGGCGATCGTGTAGGACGACTCCTCGCCTCGTTCGGACAGGCCGTGGCCTCGGTGATCCCAGAGCACCACCCGGAATCCGGCTTCTCGCAACGCTTTTCGCTGGAAGTGCCACACACCGTGGTGCTGGGTGTAACCGTGCGACAGCACGACGGTGGGTCGCTCGCCGATTTTCGCACCGACCGGGTCGTCGATCTCCACGTGCAGCGGCACGGCGTCGCTGATCACGACGTCCTCGTGGTCGGGGATGTCGTCGTAGTCGACTTCGAGACCGAGTTCGATCGCGGTGCGGCGAGCCTTCAGCAGCCGATCGGCCGCGACTCCCGCGGCCGTGGCAGCACCGGCCGCCAGGATGCCGACGCCGAGACCGAGCAGTCCACCGTCACTCGCCATGGTGCTCACCTCCGACGTACACCCGCGGCAGGCGCGAGCTCATCCGGGCGACGATCTCGTAGCTGATCGTGTCGTTGGCATCGGCCCAGTCCTGCGCCGTCGGGACGCCGAGTTCGCCGTCACCGAACAGGACGACTTCGTCCCCGGCACTCACCTGCGCGTCACCGACGTCTACGACGAACTGGTCCATGCAGACGCGTCCGGAGATCGTGTAGCTCGAGCCGCCGATCTGTACCGGTGCCCTGTTCGAACCCGACCGTGGGACGCCGTCCACGTATCCGATCGGCACGTCGACCACCGTCGTCTCGCGTTCGGGCGCATAGGTGTGTGCGTAGCTGACCCCCTGGCCGGCCGGAATCCGTTTCACCACAGTCGCATTCGCGCTGACGGTCATGGCTGCACGCAGTCCGTAGTCGGCTGGTCGGCCGAGGTCGGGCACCGGCGACAGACCGTAGACCGCCAGCCCCGGACGCACCATGTCCCAGGCCGCCTGCGGCGTCGTCAGTGTCGCGGCGGAGTTCGACATGTGGCGCACCTCGAGGTCGAACCCGGCACGTTCGCAGTCACGGACAGCGTCCGCGAACTTCTCCTGCTGCTGCAGCACGGTGGGGTGAGTGGGCGCATCGGCGAACGCGAAGTGAGTGAAGACGCCGACGACCTTCACAGCGCCCTCGGCGACATACGGACCGGCGGCCGCGACCAGCGCGTCCCAGTCGGCGCCGTAGGCTCCGTTGCGGGCGAGGCCGGTGTCGACCTTGAACTGCACCCGCGCTGTCCGCCCGACCCGGCGCGCCGCTTCGACGACCGCGTCGAGTTCCCAGACCGCTGGCACCCCGATGTCGATGCCGGACACGATGGCTCGGTCGAAGTCGGTCCCCGGCGCGTGTAACCAGGACAGCACCGGCTCCTCGACGCCGGCTGCACGCAGTTCGAAGGCTTCGTCCATCTGGGCCACGCCGAGCCAACTCGCTCCCCCGGCCACCGCTGCCCGGGCGGACGGGACCAGCCCGTGCCCGTACGCGTCGCCCTTGACGACGGCCATCACCTCGGCGTCGCCGGCAAAGCCCTTCAGGGCGCGGACGTTGGCGGCGATGGCGTCGAGATCGATCGTGACGCGGGCGGGCGAACCGCCGGGCAGGGATGAGGACATAGCGGTCCCATCATCCCACCCGTGGTCGGCGTTCGGACGCGTGCCGCCGGCGAGGCCGGTCACAGGAACTCGGCGACGGCCTGACCCGCGCAGCGAGCCACGTCGAGGGCACGGACGGGCCCTCCCGGGTTGGCCAGGTGAGCGGCGCGGCCGTGCAGCAACACTCCGACGGCACCCGCTTCGGTCACGCCGAGCCCGGAGGCGACCAGTGCGCCGATCATTCCGGCCAGGACATCTCCCGAGCCCGCCGTGGCCAGCCAGGCCGGTCCGTCGGTCTGGCTGACGAGCGGCCCTCCCGTCGAGGACGGCGGCACGATCAGCGTGGTCGCACCCTTGAGCAGGACGTGCGCGCCGAGCGCGTCTGCCACCGCTCGGGCACCCGGCACTCCTTGGGTGTGCTCCAGCCCCAGCCGCTGCGCCAGACGCTTCAACTCGCCGGCATGAGGAGTGAGCAGTGTCGGTGCGGAGCGAGGTTCGTCGAGCAGGTCGAGGGCACCTGCGTCGAGCACGATCGGAAGGATGTCGTCCAGGAGTCCATCGACCAACTCCGGCGCTCCCCCATGACCGTCCCAACCGGAGCCGAGTAGCCAGGCCTGAACGCGTCCGGGCCCGCTGACGATCTCCGGGACGCTTCCCAACACCAGGTCGGTCGCGCGACGCGGGCCGATGTAACGCACCATCCCGACCCCGGTGGTGACGGCCGCAGTCACGCCCAGGACGGCGGCGCCAGGGTAGGACTCGCTGCCGGTCATCACACCCAGGACGCCGCGCGAGTACTTGTCGTCGAACGCACCGGGGGTCGGCCAGAGCCGGGTTGCGTCGCTCGCTTCGTAACGGACGACTACGGGCGAATCCGGTTCGGGCACGCCGATGTCCACCACGGTCAACTGTCCGCACGCTGCTTCACCGGCAGGCAGGAGATGGCACGGCTTCAACAGGCTGAAGGTCACCGTCTCGTCCGCGTACAGGCAGTCGGCGGCCACCACGCCGGACGGATCGACGCCCGACGGCAGGTCGACCGCGATGACGTAGGAATCGTTCGCGAAGAGGTCGGGCAGGTTCTCCAGGTGCTCGGGCAGGCCCGGCGACGCACCGATACCGACGATCCCGTCGATCACCAGGTCGGCTTCGGCAAGTGCCTCGGCGGCAGCTGCGGGCACCTTTCCCGACCGCCACTCGATCCGCACCACACCTTCCGCCGTCGCTGCTGCGAGCGCCTCTTCGTGGGTGCGCGATCCGACCAACAGCGCGACGACGTTCAGTTCGAGCCGGGCCAGGTGCGCTGCGGCGTACAGCGCGTCTGCCCCGTTGTCGCCCGACCCGGCCAGCACGACCACCCTGTCGTCCTCGTCCGACCGGGCGCGAGCAACCTCTGCCAGGCCGAGCGCCGCGCGCTGCATCAACTCGCCGGGCTCGAGCTCCCTCTTGACGGCCTCCTCGGCCGCACGGACGTCGTCGATGCTGAATGCGCGGATCACTGTGTCCCCCAGTCGAGTTCGTTCGGTAAGTCGTACGGTGACTCATATGGCGAGGGCAGGTCGTGCGATGGTGACGACCCTTCGGCCACCACCATCGCAGTGACGAAGTCGCCGTCGTGGGAGATCGACAGATGGAACCGCTCGACGCCGAGTGCGCGGGCGCGGGCCGCGACAGTACCGGTCACGTGGAACCAGGGTTGCCCGACATCGGTCTTGTGCACCTCCGCGTCGGTCCACGCCAGGTCGCCGGGAGCGCCGAGCGCCTTCGCGATCGCCTCTTTGGCGGCGAACCTGCCCGCCACGGAGGACGGCGAACCCGCCTGTTCACGGTCGGTGAACAGGCGGGTCGCGAGTGCGGGCGTCCGCTCGAGCGTCGCGGTGAACCGGCTGACGACCACCAGGTCGACGCCGACTCCGACGATCGCCATCAGCGGGACCTCGTGCGACGCAGGATCACTCGACGGTGACGGACTTGGCCAGGTTGCGCGGCTGGTCGACGTCCAAGCCCTTCGCGGTCGACAGTTCGAGGGCGAAGACCTGCAACGGGACGACGGTGAGCAGCGGCTGCAGCAGCGGCGAGGTGTGCGGCACGCGGATGACCTCGTCGGCGAACGGGACGACGGCCTCGTCGCCCTCCTGCGCGATCACCAGGGTGCGAGCGCCGCGGGCGCGGATCTCCTGGATGTTCGAGACGACCTTGCCGTGCAGTCCGTGCGGGGTGTCCGGCCCGGGCACCACGATGAAGACCGGCTGGCCGGCGTCGATCAGCGCGATCGGGCCGTGCTTGAGCTCACCGGCGGCGAACCCCTCGGCGTGGATGTACGCGAGCTCCTTGAGCTTGAGCGCGCCCTCCATCGCCACGGGGAAACCGACCTGACGACCCAGGAACAGCACCGAGCGGGTGTCGGCCATGAAGCGGGCGATCTCGCGGACGCGGTCTATCGTTCCGAGCAGTTCCTCGATCTTGCCCGGCACTTCCTGCAGTTCGGCGAGCACCGCCTTGGCGTCCTCGGCGTAAGGGCCGCCACGCAGCTGCGCGAGGTAGAGACCGAGGATGTAGCAGGCGGTGATCTGTGCCAGGAACGCCTTGGTCGAGGCAACCGCGATCTCCGGGCCGGCGTGGGTGTATAGCACCGCGTCCGACTCGCGCGGGATCGTCGAACCGTGGGTGTTGCAGATGCTGATCGTGCGAGCACCCAACTCCCTGGCGTGCTTGACCGCCATCAGGGTGTCCATGGTCTCGCCGGACTGGCTGATCGACACCACCAGCGTGCGCTCGTCGACGATCGGGTCGCAATAACGGAACTCGTGGGCGAGCGCGACCTCGACCGGGATGCGGGCCCAGTGCTCGATCGCGTACTTGGCGACCATGCCGGCATACGCGGCGGTGCCACAGGCGACGATCGTGATGCGGTCGACGGCCTCGAGTTCGTCCTCGCTGATACGAAGTTCGTCGAGCACGAGCGAGCCGTCGTCACCGGTGCGGCCGAGCAGGGTGTCGCCGACGGCGTGGGGCTGCTCGTTGATCTCCTTCTCCATGAAGGTGTCGTAGCCGCCCTTCTCGGCGGCAGCGGCGTCCCAGGTGACCTCGAAACGCTTGCCCTCGGCGGGACTGCCGTCGAAGTTGATGACCTTCACCTCGTCCGGGGTGATGGTGGCGATCTGGTCCTGCTCCATCTCCATGGCCTGCTTGGTGTGACCGATGAATGCGGCGACGTCGGAGCCGAGGAAGTTCTCGCCCTCACCCAGGCCGACGACGAGCGGGCTGTTGCGGCGAGCGCCGACGACCACGCCGGGCTGGTCGGCGTGCACCGCCAGCAACGTGAAAGCGCCCTCGAGGCGCTGGACGACGCGGCGCATCGACTCGGTGAGATCACCGTCGAACTCGCGAGCGAGCAACTGAGCCACGACCTCGGTGTCGGTCTCGCTGGCGAACTCGATGCCGTCGGCCAACAACTCGTTCTTGAGGCTGTGGAAGTTCTCGATGATGCCGTTGTGGATGAGCGCGAACTTACCGTCGGTGCCACCGCGGTGAGGGTGGGCGTTCTCGTCGGTCGGGCCGCCGTGCGTCGCCCACCGGGTGTGCCCGATCGCGGTGCGGGAGGCGTCCATCGGGTGCGCCTCGATCTCGGCGATCAGGTTGGCGAGCTTGCCGGAGCGCTTGCGCACCTCGACCTCGTCACCACTGACCAGCGCGACGCCCGCAGAGTCGTACCCTCGGTACTCCAGTCGGGCCAACCCCTCCATGACGACGTCAAGGGCCTTCTGGTCGTCGCTCTTGCCGACGTATCCGACGATTCCACACATGGTCGACAGCCTAGAGCCTCCGCCCGGGTGGCCTGTCCAGGTGCGGCATCCGACACAATGTCGGACGTGTCACGTCCGACAATTTCGGCAGAGTCGCCGTATCTGGAGTTCAGTCGCGTCCAATGGGCCCGGCTGCGCGACCAGCACCCGATGAGTCTCGGCCTGGACGACGTCCGCCGACTGCGTGGCGCCGGCGAGCGGATCGATCTCGCCGAGGTCGAAGAGGTCTACCTGCCCCTGTCGCGACTGCTCAACTTCTACGTCGGTGCCACGGCGGGCCTGCATCGGGTCACCTCCGACTTCCTCGGCGAACGTCCGGAGAAGACTCCGTTCATCATCGGCGTCGCCGGATCGGTAGCGGTCGGGAAGTCGACGACGGCGCGCATCCTGCGCGAGTTGCTGGCCCGGTGGGAGGGCACGCCACGGGTCGAACTCATCACCACGGACGGCTTCCTGTTCCCCAACGCCGAACTGCAACGGCGCGGCATCCTCAACCGCAAGGGTTTCCCGGAGTCGTACGACCGCCGGTCACTGGTGCGCTTCGTGGCGGAGGTGAAGTCGGGCAAGCACGAGGTCTCGGCGCCCGTGTACTCACACCTGACCTACGACATCGTCGAGGGCGAACGAGTCGTCGTGCGCCAACCCGACGTGCTGATCGTCGAAGGACTCAACGTCCTGCAGCCCTCCCAGGCCATCGCCGGACGCCGCAACACGCTCAACGTGTCGGACTACTTCGACTTCTCGGTGTACGTCGATGCGCGGGAGAGCGACATCCGTCGCTGGTACGTCGACCGCTTCCTCGGACTGCGTCAGACCGCGTTCGCCGATCCGGACTCCTACTTCCACCGGTACGCATCACTCACCGACGAGCAGGCGGTCGACCGGGCGAACCAGATCTGGGAAGAGATCAACCTGCCGAACCTGGTGGAGAACGTCGCGCCGACCAGGAGCCGGGCAACGCTCGTCCTCAGCAAGGGTGGCGACCACGGCGTGAGCCGGGTCAGCCTGCGCAAGCTCTAACGCCGCTGGGCCCGCGCGGACTGCTCGTCCTGCGCATCGAACTCGGTGCCGTAGCTGTCGTTCTCGGAATCGAGATAGCGGTCATCGTCCTCGTCGTCGCCGAACTCGACGTGGTCGAGAAGCTCCTCGTCGGCTTCGAACTTCTCGTCGTCGACAGCCGGGTTGGTCCGACGGTGACGCACCCAGAGCACCATGAAGATCGCGGCGAAGACGGCGAGCACGATCGCGGCGCCGAGCAGGCCGCCGAAGATGCTGAACAGCAGACGGGATGCACCGGTCGCCGGGGTGCCGCCGCTCTCCTCGTTCTCGAAGGTGGGGGCCAACGAGTTCCCCCAGGCAGCACCACCCACACCGGCCAGTACGGCGAGCACGAACCCGATCACCCAGTACAGCGCTGTCAGCGCGCGATTTCCCACCATGACTCCCCCAACATAGCGACTCGACCCGCGCCCTTCACCGATTGCGGGAACACTGTGAAAGGACGCGGGGCGGCACCGATCGGTGCCGCCCCGCGTTCGCGCCGAGATCAGACGTCGGCCTGTTCCAGCAGATCGGTGACCAGTGCGGCGATCGGGCTGCGCTCGGAGCGGGTCAGCGTGACGTGTCCGAACAACGGGTGTCCCTTGAGCTTCTCGATCACGGCGGCGATGCCGTCGTGTCGCCCGACCCGCAGGTTGTCGCGTTGCGCGACGTCGTGGGTGAGGACTACCCGCGAGTTCTGACCCACTCGCGAAAGCACGGTGAGCAGCACATTGCGCTCGAGCGACTGTGCCTCGTCGACGATCACGAACGCGTCGTGCAGCGAGCGCCCGCGAATGTGCGTCAGCGGCAGCACCTCGAGCAGTTCGCGGTCCATGACCTCCTCGACCACCTCGCGCGAGACCACCGCGCTGAGCGTGTCGAAGACGGCCTGCGCCCAGGGCCCCATCTTCTCGTTCTCGGTACCTGGCAGGTAGCCGAGCTCCTGCCCGCCGACGGCGTACAACGGACGGAACACGATCACCTTGCGGTGCTGGCGACGCTCCATGACGGCTTCGAGTCCGGCGCACAGAGCCAGTGCAGACTTTCCGGTGCCGGCGCGTCCGCCGAGGCTGACGATGCCGACGTCGGGGTCGAGCAACAGGTCGAGCGCGATGCGCTGTTCGGCCGACCGACCGTGCAGGCCGAACGCGTCCCGATCGCCTCGGACGAGACGGACGCTCTTGTCGGCCATGACGCGCCCGAGCGCGCTGCCGCGCGGCCCGAGCATGACCACGCCTGTGTTGCAAGGCATTTCGGCGGCGACGGGCGATTCGAGGCGGGACTCGTCGTACAGGGAGTCCATCTCCTCGGCGGTGATGTCGAGTTCGCTGATGCCGGTCCATCCGCTGTCCGGAGCGAGCTCCGCACGGTACTCCTCGGCGTTGAGTCCGACCGCGGACGCCTTCACGCGCATCGGGAGGTCCTTGCTGACGACCGTCACCTCGCACCCCTCGTTCGCCAGGTTGCGGGCGACCGCCAGGATGCGGGTGTCGTTGTCTCCCAAGCGAAATCCGGCCGGCAACGAGTTCGGATCGGTGTGATTGAGCTCGACGCGCAAGGTGCCGCCGTCACCGATCGGCACCGGCGCGTGCAGGCTGCCGTGCTGGACGCGCAGGTCGTCGAGCATGCGCAGCGCGGAGCGGGCGAAGTAGCCGAGTTCCGGGTGATGCCGTTTGCCCTCGAGCTCACTGATCACCACGACCGGGAGCACCACTTCGTGTTCGGCGAAGCGCGTCATCGCGCGTGGATCCGACAGGAGCACCGACGTATCGAGCACGTACGTGCGGGGGCTGTCCAGTTCAACGGTCATGCCGACTCCTCTTGCGCGCGATCTCTCGCGGCTACTCGCGGATGGTGTGCCGGTTGCCGGCCCGAGTGAGGACCGGGACCGGCCCTCTCATCCGCAGCGTGGGTTGCTGCATGAAGTGGGCCTCCCGAACGGCGAACGGGTGTTCGTCGTGATTGGAATCTACGACCAGGCCCGGCACGGAATCGCGCCCATTCGACCGGCGTGTTGCGGATTCACCGACTGTTCAAGCGCCGGAGTCGTCCCGTTCGCCACACCAGTCCCAACGGCCCCATCTGGGGGTGCAGGCCTGCGTCAAACCCCTCGGTCGCACGGAGTTTCGCATCGCCTTCTGAGAACCACCCCGTCCCGTTCGAGGCCCGTTCGAAAACCGGCACCACCAGCGGACGATGAGTCGACGGTTACTTACCCATCCGGCGGTCACGGGTGGCGTAATCCCGCAACGCGCGAAGGAAGTCGACGCGACGGAAGTCGGGCCAGTAGGCCTCACAGAAGTAGAACTCGGAGTACGCGCTCTGCCAGAGCAGGAAGCCGCCCAAGCGCTGTTCGCCGGAGGTGCGGATCACCAGATCGGGATCGGGCTGCCCCTTGGTGTAGAGGTGTTCGGCGATGTGCTCGACGTCGAGGATCTCGGCGAGTTGCTCGATGGAGGTGCCATCGGCGGCGTGTGCCCGTAACAGGGAGCGGACCGCTTCGGCGATCTCCTGGCGTCCGCCGTACCCGACCGCGATGTTGACGATCAGTCCCTCGACGTCCGCGGTCTGTTCGGACGCCTCGCGCAGCACCTCCTGGGTGCGTTCGGGGAGCATCGCCAGCGCGCCCACGGGGTTGATCTTCCACTGCTCGCGACCGGCGAGCTCGCAGACCACGCCTTCGATGATGCCGACGAGCGGCTCGAGTTCTTCGGTGGGTCGGTTCAGGTTGTCGGTCGACAACAACCAGAGGGTGACGACCTCGATGCCCATCTCCTCGCACCAACCGAGGAAGGGGGCGATGTTGTCGGCACCGGCCTTGTGCCCCGAGGCGGTATCGGTGCCGCGGGCCTTGGCCCAGCGCCGATTGCCGTCGAGCATCACGCCGACGTGCCGCGGCAGGTTCTCCGTGGGCAACGAACGGGCCAGTTGGCGCTCGTACGCGCCGTAGACGAGGTCACTCGGTCCGCGCATCGCGGTCTGCTCCTTCGTCATGCCTCTGGGTCACCACCTGTCCAACGATATGCCCGTGGGAGGTTCGGACCACCGCGACCGGTTCCGGCGCGCCGCCCTACGATCTGATCATGAGCCAGATCGGGCAGCGCGTGGAGGAACTCGGCGAGGACGCCGCCCGCATGTTGCGCATGGTGAAGCCGAAGCTTCGCGGCTGGTTGCACACCGGCATGTTCCCGCTTGCGATGATCGCCGGGTTGCTCCTGGTCGTGATCACCCCGACGCTGAGCGGACGCGTCGGCGCGGCGGTGTTCACGATGACCGCCGGTCTGCTGTTCGGTGTGTCGGCGGTATATCACCGCGGCAAATGGTCACCGGCGTACGAGGGATTCCTCAAGCGCTTCGACCACGCCAACATCTTCCTGATCATCGCCGGCACCTACACGCCCTTCGCGCTCACGCTCCTACCCCGTGACGAAGGCACACAACTGCTGATCATCGTGTGGAGTGGCGCGATCGGCGGGGTGTTGTTCCGGGTGTTCTGGGTGAGCGCCCCGCGCTGGTTGTACGTGCCGATCTACGTCGCACTCGGCTGGGTGGCGATCTTCTACCTCGGTCCGCTGTACCGCGCCGGCGGTCCGCTGATCATCTCGCTCATCGCGTTGGGCGGAGTGCTGTACACGGCCGGTGCGGTCGTGTACGGATTCAAGCGTCCAGACCCGTCACCGCGCTGGTTCGGCTTCCACGAGATCTTTCACGCGCTGACCCTGCTGGCGTTCAGCGCGCATTACACGGCCGTGCTGCTCGCGGTGCTCAAGCTGCCACAGACCAACGCCTGAGGTCAGGCTGCTGGGCCGTTCTTCGACGGGTCCGTCGGCTCGTCCGTGGCCGGGTCGGCACCCTCACGCCTGCGGCTGGTCAGGTCGCCGGCTTCGTAGCGCACCCGGCGCATCCGCTTGTTCATGCTGCGGAACAGGAACCAGCAAGCCAGACCGAGGAAGAACAGGACCAGGAATCCCGGCAACCCGGCGGTGACATTGCTCGCGGCTTCTTCGGCGCGCATCAGGACAGCTTCCGTTCGCGGACCTCGTCGACGACCGGGGCCGCCGGCGGGTTCAGGGCGAGTTCGTCGGCCGCCTGCACGTCGTCCGGGAGGTCTGCGAACAGGTCCTCTTCGTGCAGTTCCTCGGCCGGCTTGACGTAGGAGATGGCGAGCTCGAACTCCTCGGTCGGCCAGATCGTGGCTTGCTCGGCAGCCGAGAGTGCGAAGAACGACCCGTCCGGGTCGATCTGCGTGGCGTGAGCGAGGAGCGCTCGTTCGCGGTGTTCGAAGAAGCCGGACGCATCGACGCGGGTCGTGACCCGGACGGGGTCGCGGTCCTCCCAGCGGGCCAGCCAGTCGGTGAAGGGCGATTCCTTGCCGAGGCCCAGCAAGCCTTCGTGCATCGCAGTCAGCTTCTCGCGGGAGAATCCACGGTCGTAGTACAACTTCAGCGGCTGCCATGCAGGGCCGGCGTGCGGGAACTGCTCGGCGTCACCGGCGGCCTTGAACGCCGCCATCGAGACGTCGTGGCACATGATGTGGTCGGGGTGCGGGTAGCCGCCGTTCTCGTCATACGTCGTCATCACGTGCGGACGGAACTCGCGGATCACCCGGACAAGCGCCTCGGTGGTGACCTCCAACGGCTCGAGCGCGAAGCAACCGTCCGGCAGCGGAGGCAGCGGATCGCCTTCCGGCAGACCGGAATCGACAAAACCGAGCCAGGTGTGCTCGATGCCGAGCACTTCCTGGGCAGCCGCCATCTCGCGACGCCGCACCTCGGGCAGGTTGCGCTTGATCTCGGGGTCGTCCTGCAGTCGGGGATTGAGGATGTCGCCACGCTCGCCCCCGGTGCAGGTGGCGACCATGACGCGGTAGCCGTCGGCGACGTACTTGGCCATCGTCGCGGAGCCCTTGCTCGACTCGTCGTCAGGGTGCGCGTGCACCGCCAGGAGTCGCAACTGCTCTGTCACTCGTTCCACCTCGTCCTCAACGTTGTTGAACCGCCGCATATTCTCTCATTCCATGACCGACCTTCCGGACCACCCGGTTTCCTCGCGCCGCGACCTGTCGGCGGACGAGGAGGAGGAGCGCTCGTCGACCGGTTTCCGCCCGGGTGGCACCAAGCGCTGGTGGATCGCCGCAGGCGTCCTGATCACCCTCGCCGCACTGACCGCCACCTGGTTCGGCATCTCCGCCACCCGGGGCATCTCGTGGGGACAAGCCGGTGTGAAGGTCGTGAACGACCGGCAGGTCGACGTCACGTTCGACGTCGTCGACCAAGGTGACCGGCCGGTGCGCTGCACCCTGGTCGCGTACGACGTCAAACACGCGACGGTCGGTCGGGTGAGCGTCGAGCTGCCGCCGAGCTCGCACTCCAGCACCCGCTACACCCGATCGGTCCGCACCGTCACACAGGCCGTGACCGGCGAGGTGACACACTGTGAACTGCGCTGAGAACGCCGCCGAGCGCCACTCACATTCGCCCGATCGGTGTGACATTCGACATCGCTGGGCGTAACATCGTGCTTTCACGAATCCGAAGGTCTGGGCCCCGCTGCTGAGAGCGAGCCGCCCAGACCTCGACTTTTAACAAGCTTGGCGGGACCGTCCTGCCACAAGGGAGATGACCGTGACCAGCACTGCCGACGCTTCGGCGACCTTCCTCACCCAGGAGGCGTACGACCGCTTGAAGGCCGAGCGAGACCACCTCCTTGGTGAAGGTCGCATCGAGATCGCAAAGCGCATCGAAGAAGCCCGCCTCGAAGGCGATCTGAAGGAGAACGGTGGCTACCACGCCGCCAAGGAGGAGCAGGGCAAGATGGAGGCCCGCATCCACCAGCTCGAAACCCTTCTGCGCAACGCGGTCGTCGGCGAGAAGCCGGCGGACGACGGCATCGTCGAGCCCGGCATGGTCGTCACCGTCGAGATGTTCGGCGAGAAGGAGACCTTCCTGCTCGGCAACCGCGAGATCGGTGGCGACACCGACCTCGACGTTTACTCCGAGAAGTCGCCGCTCGGCGCCGCCCTGCTGAACAAATCCAAGGGCGACGAGGCCGAGTACGAGACCCCCGCGGGCAAGACCGTCAAGGTCAAGATCCTGGACGCCACCCCCTACGACGGCTGACTCCGGCGCACACGAGCGGCCCCGCACTCCATCGGAGTGCGGGGCCGCTCGCTCGTTCTCGCGAGGTCTACTTGGCGACGGCCTTCTTGTACGCGCGGGTCGAGAGCGGAACGAAGATCGCCAGCAACACCAGGGCCCAGATCGCCGAGTACAGCACCGGGTGTTCGAGTGCCCAGGTGTAGCGGGTGGCCTTCTCGACCGCTGCCGGATCTTGTCCGCCGGAGAGGGCATACAGGTTGCCGAAGCCTTCGCGAGCGGCCTGGGTGATCGTCGAGACCGGGTTCCAGCCGGCGAACGCCTTCAACGCCGACGGCATGTTCTCGCTCGGTACGAAGGTGTTGGCGATGAAGGTGACGGGGAAGATCACCATGAACGAGGCGTTGTTGACGACCTCGGGCGAGCGCACCTTCAGCCCGATGAACGCGAACAGCCAGGACAATCCGAAGGCGAACAGCAGCATCAGCAGGTAGGCGACGGCCGCGTCCAGGAAGCTGCCGCGGATGCGCCACCCGATCAGCAGACCGGTCAGCGACATCACGATCAGCACCAGGACGTTGTTGAGCACGTCGACGAAGGTGCGGCCGAACAGCACCGCGCTCGGGTGCATCGGCAGCGTGCGGAACCGGTCGATCACGCCCTTCTGCATGTCCTCGGCCATCATGAACCCGGTGATCGTGGCGCCGAAGATGATCGTCTGGGTGAAGATGCCGGCCATCATGAACTCGCGATAGCCACCCTGTACCGCGGCGCCGGACCCGGCGAGCGAACCGAAGACGTAACCGAACAGCAGCACGAACATGATCGGCTGCAACGTGGTGAACACGATGAGGTCGGGCACCCGCTTGATCTTCAGCAGGTTGCGTTTGGCGATCGTCAGCGAGTCGTTGAGGAAGGCGGTCATCGGACGTTCTCCTTGACCGGCTCGTCCGTCCCGTCGGCGTCCTCGGCCGGACGGCCGGTCAGTGACAAGAAGGCGTCGTCGAGCGTCGGTCGGCGAATACCGATGTCCTGCACGGAGATTCCTTCTTCGTCGAGTTGGCGGACCGCTGCGAGCAGCGACTGCGTGCCACCGTTGACCGGGACCGTCACCCGGCGACCGTTCTGGTCGGTCTTCGCCTGTCCGTCACCGATGTGGTCCAGGACCCGGAGCGCGTCCTCGACCCTGTCGGGTTCGGTCACGGTGATCTCCAATCGCTCGCCGCCCACTTGAGACTTCAAGTCGTCGGCGGTGCCCTCGGCGATGATGCGGCCGTGGTCGATCACGACGATGTTGTCGGCCAGCCGGTCGGCTTCTTCGAGGTACTGGGTGGTGAGCAGCACCGAGGTGCCTTCCCCCACCAACGTGACGATGACGTCCCACATGTCACCGCGACTGCGTGGGTCGAGACCGGTGGTCGGCTCGTCGAGAAAAATCACCGGAGGCCGGGCCACCAGCGCGCCGGCGAGGTCGAGCCGTCGGCGCATTCCGCCGGAGTACGTCTTCGCGGGACGGTCGGACGCGTCGTCGAGCCGGAACTGTGACAACAACTCCCGCGCCCGAGCCTTCGCCTCCGACTTTCGCAGGTGGTACAGCCGACCGACCATCTCGAGGTTCTCGTAGCCGGTGAGGTATTCGTCGACGGCGGCGTACTGACCCGAGACACCGATCTTGCGGCGGACCTCCTGCGCCTGGGTGGCCACGTCGGCTCCGCCGACCTGGGCGCGGCCCTCGTCGATCGGGATCAACGTGGTGAGCATTCGCACGGTGGTGGTCTTGCCCGCTCCGTTGGGGCCGAGGACGCCGAGCACGCTGCCCTGCGGCACCCGCAGCGAGACACCGTCGACCGCCTTCACGTCCTTGAAGTGTTTGGCCAGGCCTTCGGCCTCTACCGCTAGTGACATGTCGCATACTCTGCCACCTGGTACCGACAGCATCACCGTGCCCCGCCAGGTCTTGACCGAGTCTTGAACCTCGACTCAAGCAGCGAGCGCCGCGGTCAACACCAGGACGGCGCAAACGACGAGCAACGCGCCCCAGAGCAGACGGGTCTGGCCCGGCCGATCCGGCAACACCGGCGGATTCTCCGCGCGGGGTTTGGCGTACGGCGAGTCGAGCTCCGGACGAGGCGGCGCCGCCTGATCGAAGGGCGCACCGTCACGAGCACGTTCCCAACGCCTGATCATCATGACCTGGCGACGGTGCTCGCTCCACGTCCTACGGTCCCGCCCGGCCGCGACGAACAAGGCCAGCGCGGCGCCGGCAAGCACCGCCGCGACGAGAAACAGGATCATCCGCTGATCACGGTCAGCGCAGCGCCTGGTCGAGGTCGGCGATCAGGTCGTCGACGTCCTCGATGCCCACGGACAGTCGGATGAGGTCGCCGGGCACTTCCAACTCGGTGCCCTTGACACTTGCGTGCGTCATGCGTGCCGGGTGCTCGATCAGCGACTCGACCCCGCCCAGTGATTCGCCGAGCGTCCAGATCTTCGTCCGTCCGATGGCGTCGACGGCGTTCTGTTCGCCACCCTCGAGCTGGAAGCTGATCATGCCGCCGAACCGCTTCATCTGCCTGGCCGCGATGTCGTGGCCGGGGTGGCTGTCGAGGCCCGGGTAGTGGATGTGGGTGACGTCCTCGCGGGTCTGCAGGTAGTCGACGATCTTCTCGGCGTTGGTGCAGTGCTGTTCCATTCGCACGGCGAGTGTCTTCAAGCCGCGCAGCACCAGCCAGGAGTCCATCGGTCCTGCCACCGCTCCGAGCGAGTTCTGATGGAAGGCAACCTTTTCGGCGAGCTCGTCCTGACCCTTGCCGACGATCAATGCGCCGCCGACGACGTCGCTGTGACCGCCGGCGTACTTGGTCGTGGAGTGCATCACGACGTCCGCGCCAAGCGCGAGCGGCTGCTGCAGGTAGGAGGAGGCGAAGGTGTTGTCGACGACCAGCAGTGCACCTGCTTCGTGGGCGACCTGCGCAACGGCCGCGATGTCGGCGATGCCCATCATCGGGTTGGTCGGGGTCTCGATCCAGATCAACTTGGTGACGCCCGGACGGATCTCGCCACGGATCGCGTCCGCCTGACCCACCTTGGCGAGCGAGTAGTCGACGCCCCACCGCTTGACCACCTTGTCGACGAGGCGGAAGGTGCCGCCGTATGCGTCGGTCGGGATGATCATGTGGTCACCGGGCTGCAGCACGGCCCGCATCAGGGTGTCCTCGGCGGCCAACCCCGAGGCGAACGCGAAGCCGCGCGAGCCGCCCTCGATCGCGGCGAGACAGGTCTCGAGCGCGGTGCGGGTCGGGTTGGCGGAGCGGGAGTACTCGTACCCCTCGCGGAAGCCGCCCACACCGTCCTGCTTGTAGGTGGACGTCTGGTAGATCGCCGGGGTGACGGCGCCGGTGCGGGGGTCGGGTTCCGAACCGGCGTGGATGGCGCGGGTGGAGAAGCCGTGCTGCTCGTTGGTCATGGTCCCAACCCTACGACCGCGATGGATGACATTCCGAGTCCTCCTGGCGTACCGTCACACCCAGGAGGGGCATCGGGCCTCCGCCTCGGGCAAGGGGGGTCAGACCATGTTCTGGATCATCGTTCTTTCGGTCATAGCCGTCGTCCTCATCGGCGCGGCCGTCTACGACCGGGTCAACTCCGGCAGCAACTGGAAGTCCCGCGGCCACCTGCGTCAGAATCTCCGTAGGGGCCCCCGCATCGAAGGCGACCGTGACGGCGCACGGCTGGCGTCGGCCCACATGCACAAGGTGTATCAGAACAACACATTCGGCGGCTCCGGCTCGGGCGGCCCCGGCGTGTGATCGACACATGAGCAACAAAAGGCGGGCGGCCCGTTCGGGGCCGCCCGCTGTTCTTGCGTCCGGCGCGTCTCACAGCGCCGCGTGCAGCGCCTTCCAGTCGATGCCCTTCGGCGCACGGTCGACGATCGTCTGCAGCAGGCCGAGGCGGGCGGCCTTGAGCGCCTCGTCGTCGGCCATCACCAGGATCTCGTCGAAGAAGGTGTTCGCCGGGTCGACGATCGCCTTCGCATCGGCGAGCCAATCGACGAGGCCGTCGCCCGCGTGGTCGGGCAGGGCGTCGACCCGGTCGGCGAGCGCCTTCTCGGTGTCCTCGACGAGCACGGACCGGTCGTAGGCACCGGTGGTGCCGGCCGGCACGATCCGGGTGATGCGCTGGGTCACCTCGACCAGGGGCGCGAACCCGTCGGTCGCACGCACGGCCTCGATGTCCTTGAGCGCGAGCTCCGCCTTGCCGGGGGCGTCCGCGAGCGGTGCGACGGCGTCGACCAACCCGGCCGAGATGCCCTCGTCGCGCAACTGCTGGTGGAAGCGTCCTTCGACGAATTCCTGTGCTGCAGCGACCGATTCGTCACTGACGTCGACACCCTGGGTGCGCAGACGGGCAGCCGCGGCAGCGAGGCCGGCGCTGATCGTGATCGCACCGACGCCGTCGACTCCGCGCAGGATGCTCGCAACACCGAGTGCCGCACGACGCAACGCGAACGGGTCGGACGATCCGGTCGGCTTGGCGCCGATCGCGAACATGGCGGTGAGCAGGTCGAACCGGTCGGCGAGCGCCAGCAACGCTCCCGGCACCGAGGTGGGCAGCGGGCCGCCGGTGGTGCGCGGCAACTCCATCTCCCACAGCGCGGAGGCGACCTCGGGGGTCTCCCCTGCCTTCGCGGCGTACTCCTTGGCCATGAAGCCGGCGAGCGACGACAGCTCGACGACCATCTGTGACGAAAGGTCGAACTTCGCGAGTTCGCCTGCCCGGGAAAGCGTTTCGCGGCCCGAGGCGTCCAGGTCGATCGTCTCGGCGAGCGCCGCCGCGACGTCCTTGATGCGGTCGGAACGGTCGGCCATCGAGCCGAGGCGGTCTTCGAAGGTGAGCTTGGAGATGCCCGCGCGCAGTTCGGTGAGGTCGACCTGCAGGTCGGCGTCGTAGAAGAACGCCGCGTCTTCGTAGCGGGCCCGCAGCACCGACTCGTTACCGCCGCGCACCACGTCGTCGTCGCAGTCGCCGTTCGCCATCGTGATGAAGTGCGGCATCAGGGCGCCCGACGCGTCCCGCACCGGCAGGTAGCGCTGGTGCTTGCGCATGACGGTGGTGAGGATCTGCTCGGGCACCCGCAGGTAGCGCTCCTCGAACCCACCGAGGATGCCGTGGGGCTGCTCGACCAGGTTGGTTATCTCGTCGACGAGCGCCGACTCCGCCTCGAAATCGACTGTTCCGCCGACAGATTCAGCAAGCCGGGTGGCCTGCTCGACGACCGACGCACGCCGGGCCTCCGGGTCGAGCACGATGCCCTTGTCGCCCAGCAGCGCGGTGAGTTCGTCGGCCGACGCGACCGGCACCAACGCATTGGGGTCGGTGCGGTGCACGTAGGTGGTGCGGCCGGTGCGCAGCTGCGAGATCTGTGCGGGCACCAGGTCGGCGCCCCACAGCGCGACGAGCCAACGCACCGGACGGCTGTAGGTGAGCTCCGGGTCGGCCCAGCGCATGTTCTTGTCGGCGCGCAGCGAGCCGACCACCGCCTCGACGATGCCGCCCAGCACCCCCAGCACGTCGCGTCCGGGCTGCTGCACCTTCACCGCGACGTGCTCGGCACCGTCGAACTCGGCACGCACCAGGTCGTCCACGGAGACTCGCTGGCCGCGCGCGAATCCTTCGCATGCCTTGGTCGGGTTGCCCTCGGCATCGAACGCCGCGGCCGCCTTGGGACCCTTGCGAAGGGTCTCTGCGTCCGGCTCCTGCGCACCGACCCCGGCAACGGTGGCCACGATGCGACGTGGGGTGCCGACCACGGTGACGTCACCGTGGTCCAAGCGGGAGGCGTCCAATCCATCGACGATCGCCTGACGCACCTGGTCGATGGCCTGGCCCACGACGTGCGGCGGCAACTCCTCGACTCCGACCTCGAGCGCGAAGGTCTGCGGATCGGTCGAACTCGGCTGTGTCGCAGGGGTTTCGCCTGCCGAGGGCGCCATGACGGAGTCGCCGATCTGCATCGACGGCAGGTCCGACTTCAGCAGCGGGTTGCCGAGTTCGTCACGACGCTCGGTCCACAGAACTCCGGCCTCGCGGGCGAGCTTGCGCATCAGCGAGAAGGAGCGGGCGCGCTCGGTGGTCGAGACGGCGCCGCGGCTGTCGAGCACGTTGAACGCGTGCGAACTCTTGAGCACGTATGTCCAGGCGGGCACGGGCAGCCGGGCCTCGATGAGCTTGCCGGCCTCGGCGGTGTAGCGCTCGAACAGGTCGCGATTGGTCTGCACGTCGGCGGTGTCGAGGTAGTACTTCGACATCTCGAACTCGTTCTGGCCGAACACCTCGCCGTAGCTGATGCCCGGGGCGTACTGCATGTCCTTGAAGTGGGATACGCCCTGCAACGCCATCATGATGCGCTCGATGCCGTAGGTCAGCTCGACGCTGATCGGCTCGAGGTTCTGGCCGACGACCTGCTGGAAGTAGGTGAACTGGGTGACCTCCATGCCGTCCAGCCACACCTCCCAGCCCAGACCCCAGGCGCCGATGGCCGGCTGCTGCCAGTTGTCTTCGACGAAGCGGACGTCGTGCGCGTCCAGGTCGATGCCGAGTGCACGCAGCGATTCCAGGTAGAGCTCCTGCGGGTTGCCGGGGTCGGGTTTGAGGATCACCTGGAACTGGGTGTGCGTCTGCAGTCGGTTGGGGTTCTCGCCGTACCGGCTGTCGTCGGGGCGCACGGACGGCTCGACGTACGCCACCCGCCAGGGCTCCGGTCCGAGGACCCGCATGACAGTGGCCGGGTTCATCGTGCCCGCCCCGACCTCGGTGTTGTACGGCTGGACGACCATGCAGCCACGGTCGGTCCAGAACTTCTGCAGCGTCAGGAGGGCTTCTTGAACGGTCAGCACCGCCCAAGGTTATCGAGAGTTCCCGGCGTCCCCGACCACCACCGAGTGGCCGGGCTATGAACTGGTGGCCGGGCTATACCCCGGCCGGTGGTTCACAGCCCGGCCACTCGGTGAGTCAGATCGAGTTCCCAGACCTGCAGAACGCCCTGCCGCTCGTACCCGAGGTCGGCGTTGACGGCCAGCATGTGCCGGTTATCGTCGGCGTTCCACGTGCGCACGCGGCTCACTCGCGGCAGCTCGTCCATCAGCGCGAGTGCCGCAGCAGCCTTGAGCCGCAGACCGAGTCCATGGCCCCGAGCTTCACGCAGGACCAGGGTGTCCTGCTGGTAGGCCAGCGTCGGGGTCTCGCGTGGCGATTCAACCTGGGTGAAACCGACCATCTCCTCGCCCTCGAAGGCGACCGCGACGACGACGTGGCGCTGCGCTTGCTTGGTCGCCCAGTCGAGGTTCTCGCGCACTCGCTCCGGCGTCCAGGCCTCTTCTTCCGTGGTCATGTCACCCTGTGGGGCGTCGGTGCTCATCCGCTGTTCGAGAATCGCAAGGCCCGGCAACCATTCGTCCGGGACGTCGTCGACGCGCCACTCGACCCGGAACGCGGCAGCATCCTCGATCCCCTCACCGGCCGCCAGCCCGGCCAGCCGATCACGGTCGGCAGGCAGCGGCATCGCGCTGCGGAAGAGGGTCTGGACATTTCTGAATCCGAACCGCTCGGCGAAATCGGGGCCGACAGAGACTTCTGCGTCCGTCGGGGTTTCGGTGTCGACCTGCACGGTCGTGCGTCCGGCCTCGCCGACCCGTCGCAGCACGTCCTGCGCCAGAGCCATGCCGACACCCTTCTTGCGGTGATCCGGATCGACATGCAGCATCAACAATGCAAGGTGCTTGTTGTCATGGGCCGGCATCGCCACGGCCGCCATGCCGATCACCGCGTCGCCCTCGACGGCGGCGAGGTCGATGAAGGTGTGTTGGGTACCGCGGCGTCGCCCCTGCACCTCACCCAGGCTCCAACCGGAGTGTTCACTGCCCCAGACAGCCTCCCCGCTGCGGGTCTGGACGTCGATCCAGTGCTGAGCCTGCTCGCCGTCGCCGAACAGGTCGATCTCACGCACCTCGAAAGTCATGGGTCGATCCTTTCCCGGGTCCGCCAGCAGGCACAACCGAGTATTGCGAAACGGCGGACAGGAAGTTCGACGCTCAACTACTCTTGAACAGCGGGTCTGACGGCCCGGTCCATTCACTTGCCAAGGGGAACCTCCACATGCGTCGCATCGCCGCCGGGCTGGCCGCTGCCTGTGCTCTGTCCACCATCGCTTCGGGCACCCACTCGGCGGACGCCGCCCTGCCGCCGCTGAAGCTCGGCGCCTTCGCCGCCGACCCGCGCGGAAACGACCTGCCGGTGTCGAACACCAAGCTCAACGCGGAGTGGATCCAGCTGACCAACACGACAACTCGGGCAATCAACCTGACCGGGTACACCGTCCGCGACAACGGCGACAACCACATCTTCCGCTTCCCCCGCAACTTCGTGCTGGGTGCGAAGAAGACGGTGACGATCCGCACCGGGCGCGGCACCGCGTCCGCCACGAACCAGTACTTCGGAAAGACAACCCAGTACGTGTGGAACAACACCGGCGACACCGCTCGGCTGGTGAACTCCCGTGGTGCAGTGACGCACCGCTGCACCTACACCAAGGCGCTCTCCGGGATGAAGTACTGCTGAGTCGACAACGCGCTCGAACGAACCGCTCGGGAAGGTTCCCGGGCGGCTCGTCGTTGTGTCGGACATGATCTTCGGTTTCGGACGCCCCGCCACCATGGTCACCGCCGACCACGCACTGCCCGGCCGTGACAACGAACTTCCGGGAATCCCGGACACACACGAGGTGCTCGGCACGCCTCTTCGTGGCCCCTGGCCCGACGGCACGCAGGTGCTGTACGTGGCGATGGGATGTTTCTGGGGAGCCGAACGGATCTTCTGGAAACTGCCGGGCGTGGTGACGACGGCCGCCGGTTACATGGGCGGCTTCACGAAGCACCCGACGTACGAGGAGACCTGCACCGGACGCACCGGGCACACCGAAGCCGTGCTGGTCGCCTACGACCCCGCACAGACTTCACCCGAACTGTTGCTCAAGGAATTCTGGGAGAATCACGACCCCACCACCGCCAACCGCCAGGGCAACGACGTCGGTACGCAATACCGATCGGCGATCTACTGGACGACGCCCGAGCAGCAGGAAGCCGCCGAGGCGACTCGCGACAGCTTCCAGACAGTGTTGAGCGACAACGGATTCGGCGAGATCAGCACCGAAGTGCGCAGTGCCGAGGACGCCGGCCCGTTCTATTACGCAGAGGGCTACCACCAGCAGTACCTGCACAAGAACCCCGGCGGATACTGCAATCACGGACCCAACGGCATGACCTGCCCAGTGGGCATCGTGCGTCAGGACCAGTTGCCCGCACAGTCCGATGTACTCCCGCCGGACGGACATCCGACCCACTGAAGTCGCGGAGAACAGGGTAGATCTGCCCATTCCCTTTGACGGGCTCTAGGAGCATCCTGGAACCGGCGCGGTATTCCCGCTCCGAATTCTCAAGGGGAGGCACCATGAAGAAGAAGTTCGGCATTGCTGCTTCGGCAGTCGCACTGGCGGCCACGGCCGGCATCTCACCCATCGGCGCAGACAACGCGCAGGCCACCGCCTGCACTGCACCGTGGGGCTCGCTGGCGAAGACCTCTTCGCCCATGACCACACGCCCGGTCACAGGGGTCCGGGTCGGTCAACACGGATGCTTCGAGCGGATGGTCATCGACCTGGGCCGCGGATCCGGCAACACCGGCTACGACGTCCGTTACGTCAGCAAGGCGGTCGTCGACCCGAGCGGCCAGGTGCTGCGCCTGCGGGGTGGCGCCGTCCTGCAGGTCATCGCGAAGGCACCGGCGTACACCACGTCCGGCGTTCCCACCTACCGCCCGGCGAACCGCATGGAAGTGGCCAACGTCGCCGGTTGGTACAACTTCAAGCAGATCGCCTACGGGTCCTCCTTCGAGGGCCAGACGCAGTTCTTCATCGGACTGCGCGGACGCCTGCCGATGAAGGTGTTCGTGCTCAACGACACGGACGGTGGCCAGCGACTGGTGATCGACGTCGTCAACAGTTGGTGATCCGCTGAAGCAACTCCAAATGCACGAGGGAACGCCGCAAATGGCGTTCCCTCGTGCATTTGCCGTTCCTTAACGCCGGCTGGAACGGGCCCATTCGGCAACCCGTGGGGTGGCGCCTGGTCGAAGAACGGACCCGAAGAATCGACTGCCGCGGACCTGAGCAGCATCCGCCCGGCAGCAAGCTGAGGCTTTGCTCAGCGGCGCCGCGAAGTGCCGCGCGTTAGGCTCGTGGAATGAAGATGAGCGACGCCCTGGAGAAGGCATTCAACGACCAGATCACCCTCGAGTTCGAAGCATCGATCGTCTACCGCCAGCTCGCGATCGAGATGGACGAGATGGATCTTCCCGGTATGGCAGCGTGGCTGCGCCACCAGGCCGATGAGGAGATCGTGCACGCGAACAAGTTCATCGACCACGTCGCCGACCGCGACAACGACGCGAAGATCGGCACCATCCCCGCACCGCAGGTGCAGGTGCAGACGGTGCTGGACGCGTTCGAGGCCGCGCTGAAGCACGAGCAGCGCGTCTCCGATTCGATCCGCGACCTGTACCGGGCGGCCGAGAAGGAGGGCGACCTCGACTCCCGCCCGCTGCTCAACTGGTTCCTCAACGAGCAGATCGAGGAAGAGGCGACGGTCAGCGAGATCGTCGGACGAGTGAAGCTGATCAATGACGACGGTCCGGGACTGCTGCGCCTGGATGAGGAACTCGGCAAGCGCCCGACCGAGTCCACCGAGGCCTGATCGCACATACGAAAGGCGCCGTCCCCGGATCCGGGGACGGCGCCTTGCGTTGGCCTCAGCGCCGATCAGTGCTTGGTCTGCGAGGAGGTGAGCGGCGGCTGGCTCGACCATGGGAAGTCGATCCACTGATCGGTGTACTTCCACACATAGTCGCAGTTGACGATCGTGCGCGATTTCTCGTAGATGCACGCGATCTTGGACTCGGCCACGTGGTCGGCGACGAACTCCTGCACCAGCTTCAGCGTCTTGCCGGTGTCGGCCACGTCATCGACGACAAGCACCTTCATCCCTGACAGATCCACCGCCGCAGGTGTGGGCGGCAGCATGATCGGCACGTCCAGTCGCTGATCGACGCCGGTGTAGAACTCGACGTTCACCACCGACACGTTCTTGATGTCCAACGCGTACCCGAGGGCGCCGCCGAACGGCAGACCGCCACGCGCGATCGACAGGACGAGGTCCGGTTCGAAGCCGGAATCGACCACATTCTGGGCGACCTCGCGCACCGCACGCCCGAAGTCTTCGTAGGTCAGCACTTCCCGCTCAGCAGCCATGTGTAGATCCTGCCGCATGCCGTCCCGAACGTGTGCACCGGCCACTTGCATATATCGAACATGTGTTCGATGCTTGATGGATGACCACGACCCTTCCGGATCGACTGGAGACGATCGCTGCCCTACGCAGCGAACTGCACCGCGCACAGCCGGCCGGACAGTCGCTGCCCACCCATTCCGCCCTGACCGAACTGGTCGGGCCGGGACTACGAGTGGGCACCGTTCACTGCATCACCAACTCGACAAGCCTGGGCATCGCTTTGATGGCCGGCGCATCCGCCGCCGGATCATGGTGCGCCACAGTCGGTTTCCCGGATCTGGGCCTGGAGTGTGCGGACGAGTGGGGCGTCGACCTGGAACGTCTTGCCCTCATCCCACAAGTACGACCCGAGCAATGGCTCGACACCGTCTGCGCGCTGATCGAGGCGATCGACGTTGTCCTCGCCCGCCCTGCTCCACCCCTCGCACCCGGGTTGCGCAATCGACTGCTCGCCCGCCTGCGCCACCGGGGCGCGACCCTGCTTGTTGCCGGCGCTTGGCCGCAGGCGACCAGCACCTTCGAGGTGACCGCCGATCGTTGGCACGGGCTCGAACACGGCCATGGCCACCTGGTGAGTCGCGAGTTGACGATCTCGTGCACCCGCGGCCACCGCACCACGAGCGCCACCGTCCAGTGGCCACCACCGCACCGTCGGTGAGATCTTCCGCGACATGAGAAGTGGCCCCGGGAGAACCCCGGGGCCACTTCATGCGATCACGACAGCTCAGTGGTTGTCGCGGCCGTCCTTCAGGTCGCGAGCCTTGTCCTTCGCCTTGTCGGCAAGGCCGCGGTTGTCGTCGCGGTCACCGTCGACACCACGACGGCCGTCCTCGTCGACGACGACTTCCTCACGGCCGACCTCGGCGTCGACGCGGCGCTCGTCCTGGACCTTGTTGGTCTGCAGTCCGACGCGCTCCTTGTCGACGACCTCCTTGTCGACCACCGGACGCTCCTCGGAGAGGGTCACCGACACCTCGTCGTCGCCGAGCTTGCCGCCACGGCTGCCGTCGCCATCGGTGATCGGCTCACGGACGACCTCGAACTCCTCGCGCTCGACCGGCACGGTGACGGTCTTCTGCTCGGTGACGACGTGCTTGCGCAAGCGGACGCGGCCGGTCTCGACACGCTCCTTGCCGACCTTGAGCTCCTCCTCGCGGCGGACGACCGAGTTGTCGTCGCCGTCGAAGCCACGTCGGTCGCGGTCGCCGGTGTCGGGACGGTCGAGGTCACGGTCGACATCTCCGCCACGGCCGGCAACTTCACCAGCAGCACCGGCAACACCCAGGCCGTCACGGTCGCGGTCGCCGTCATTGCCGATGCGGCCGTCATCCACACCGCCGGCGCGGCCACCGTCGAGCTGGTAGTAGCGGTAGATCTCGTCCTGCTCCTGCTCGGACAGGTGACCGTCGGCGTCGACGTTCGGCGCGTCCTTGATGAAGTCCTTGGTGTACGGGACACGCAGGTCGTCACCGTCGTTCTGCGCCATGTCCAGCGGAACGAAGGTCTCGTTGTTGCCGAAAAGCCCGGTCTTCACCGTCACGAAGGTGGGGCGGTCGGTCTCGTCGTCCAGGTAGACCTGGCCGATGGAACCGACCTTGTCACCGTCCTGGTCGACAACGTTCTGGCCGTGCAGCCGATTGATGTCAAGCGTCATGAACTACAACCCCTTCAAGAGATGTTGGTTGAGACTTCCTGCTCTCCCAAGACTGTTCGCTGAACAGTCACATCTCATTTGTGTCATGCCTGAGGACGAAGTGGGGGCTTGCGGAGCGACAGATTTTCTGATTGATGTCCCACCTGCCCGCGACTCACCGCGCTTGCCTAGTTCGTACACATGTTCGATACTCGATGGATGACCGCGTCCATCCCACTCAGCACACGCCCCGCGCGTGCGCTGGTCGTGTGGTGCCCGAACTGGTCGATCGAGGCGGTACGCCGCTCGATGGGAAGCGCCGCCCCGTCGGCCTTCGCACTGGTTCGGGCCGGCCGGCTCGTCGCGGTCTGCGAGACCGCGGCCCAGGAAGCCGTGACCGTCGGCCTACGGGTCCGAGAAGCGCAGGTGCGGTGTCCGAATCTTGTTGTCCTGCAACATGACCCGGCACTCGACGAGCGACGCTTCGCGCCGGTTCTACGTGCGGTGGAGAAGCTCGTTCCCCACATGCAGGTGCTGCGTCCAGGCACGATCGCGATGCGTATCGCCGGTGCTTCGCGTTTCTACGGCAGCGAGGACGCCGTGGTGGAGAGCCTGTTCGACCAACTGAGCGACACCGACGTCCCCGACGCCCGGATCGCGGTCGCCGAAGGACTCTTCGCAGCAGAGCAGGCCGCGTACGCGACGACGCCCGAACGCCCGTTCGTCAACCTGTCCGCCGACGACACCCACCGCTTCCTGCGTACCCTGCCGGTCGAGGCCGTCGCGCAGGAGATCGATCAACTTGACCTGGCAAAAACTTTGCGTCGCATGGGTATTCGCAACCTTGGCGGGTTCGCTCGACTGCCTCGACAACAGGTTCATGCACGCTTCGGCGAGGGTGGCCTGCGCGCCCACCGACTCGCGAGCGGGCAGGACGCTCCTTTGTTGCGCACATCCCCGGTGCCCACCGATCTTTCGGTACGTGCGGTCTGCGACCCACCGGCCACCGACACCGCCACCATCACCCACTGGGTACGCGTTCACTGCGAGCAATTGACCGAGCGCCTGCGCCGTGCCGGACAGGTCTGCCACGAGATCCGTGTCGAACTGCGCACCGAGGCAGGAGTGGTACACGAACGCCGGTGGCGGCACACCTGGCCCTTCGGAGTCGACGACATGGTCGAGCGGGTCCGGTGGCAACTCGACGACTTCGACGCCGAACAGGAGACCCGGTTCGACGCAATCAGCTCGGTGGCCGTCGCCGCCGAATCTCCCACGGCTGCAAGCGAACACGCTCAAGGCCTCTGGGGAGAACGCCCCGACCGACACATCGTCCATGCACTCACCTCGCTGCAGCACGAACTCGGTCACTCGGGCGTGTGCAGTGCGACGTTGGTCGGCGGACGGTTGCTGCACGAGCGACAGGCGATCCGTCCGTGGGGTGATGCCGCTCCGGCCCAGGCCCGGCTGGAGCAACCCTGGCCGGGCACCGTCCCGGGCCCGGCACCGGCCACCGTCTTCCGACGAGCCCGCCCCGCAGAGGTGAGCACGGACGACGGCGAGGCGGTCGGGGTCGATTCGCGCGGCAACCTTTCCCGTCCGCCGACCCACTGGCGGCCGGCCCATGATCGGTCTCCCCGGCGCCGGATCGTCGCATGGAACGGACCCTGGCCGCTGCGTCAGCATTGGTGGCAAAAACCGTTGCAGGTCAATCGTTTTCAGATCATCGACGACGCATCACAGGCGTGGTTGCTGATCGCCGCACCGAACGGCTGGTGGATCGAGGCTCGCTATGACTGACCTACGCAGGTTGTGGTGGTGAGGGATGGGATGGAACAACCCGCCGATCCCGTGGTCGCAACTGGAGCAGGCCCTCTCTCACGGCGTCCGCCCGCAGGTGCGGCAGGAGTTGGTCGCCGACGGTGGTGACGGGCCGGCGTTCTCCCGCAAACGTGCCAAGTTCACTCCGGCCAGGATCGACCGCCCCGACGTCGTCGTGCCCTACGCCGAACTGCATGCCCACTCGCACTACAGCTTCCTGGACGGTGCCTCCTCGCCCGAGGATCTCGTCACCGAGGCGGTGGCGCTCGGGCTGCACGGGCTCGCACTCACCGACCACGACGGGCTGTACGGCATCGTCCGGCTCGCCGAAGCTGCCGAGAGTTACGGCGACCTGATCACGATGTACGGAGCCGAGCTGTCGTTCGGATTGAGCGCGCCGCAGAACGGCAACGCCGATCCGGAAGGACATCACCTCGTCCTGATCGCCGATGGCGTGGAGGGGTACCGGAAGTTGGCCACCGCCCTCACCGACGGTCACCTACACCCGGAGGCGGAGAAGGGGCGCCCGGTGCACGACCTCGCCCGCATCGCGAGCATCACCTCCGGGTCAAGTTTTGTGCTGACCGGGTGCCGCAAAGGCCTTGTCCGGCAAGCACTTTCGCGAGGTGATGAAGGCGCTGCCATGAGCGAACTCGAGCGTCTGGCCGAACTCTTCGGTCACGATCGCGTTCTGGTCGAACTCACCGATCACGGTGATCCGAGTGACGGTCCACGCAATGACCGACTGGCCGATCTGGCTCGCCGGTGCCGACTCGACGTCGTGGCGACCAACGCCGTCCACTACGCCTCACCGGAGAACTACCCGCTCGCAACAGCCGTCGCGGCCGTTCGCGCACGGCGCAGTCTCGACGATCTCGACGGCTGGTTACCCGCGTCCGACCAGGCTCACCTGCGCAGCGGGGGCGAGATGCAGCGACGGTTCGGTCGGTTCCCCGGTGCGATCGAGCGCACCGTCGAGATCGCCGACCAGTCCGGCTTCCGTCTCCGTGCAGCGACCCCACGTCTGCCGAAGCAGGACGTACCGGCCGGACACACGTCGATGAGCTACCTGAGACAACTGGTCGAAACCGCTGCGGCACAAAAGTTCTCGCCGATGTCGGCCGAGGTGCGCCAGCGGCTCGACAAGGAACTCGACGTCATCGAGGCCAAGGACTTCCCCGGCTACTTCCTGATCGTCCACGACATCGTCACCTTCGCCCGTGGCGAAGGCATCCTGTGCCAGGGCCGCGGGTCGGCGGCCGCGTCCCTGGTCTGTTACGTGCTGGGCATCACGGTGATCGACCCGATCTTCTACCGGCTGCCCTTCGAACGCTTCCTGTCCGAACTACGCGAAGAAGCACCCGACATCGACATCGATTTCGATTCCGGACGACGCGAGGAGGTGATCCAGTACGTCTACAGGCGTTATGGCCGACGCAATGCGGCGCAGGTGGCCAATGTCGTCACCTATCGTCCGAAGAACGCCGTCCGCGACATGGCAAAAGCTTTGGGGCACAGTCAAGGTCAGCAGGACGCATGGTCCAAGCAGGTCGAACGGTGGGGCGCCGACATCAGTAGTGCCGACCACGACATCCCCCTACCGGTGATCGGCCTGGCGCAACAGGTGCTGACCTTCCCGCGGCACCTGGGCATCCACTCCGGTGGCATGGTGCTCACCGAGCGACCGGTGGGTGAGGTGTGCCCGATCGAACCGGCCCGGATGGAGAACCGCACCGTCCTGCAGTGGGACAAGGACGACTGCGCGTGGATGGGACTGGTGAAGTTCGACCTGCTCGGCCTGGGCATGCTGGCCGCGCTGCAGTACACCTTCGATCTCGTGCAGGAGCACCTGGGCGAGCAGTGGCACATCGAGACGCTGCCGAAGGGCGAACGCGGGGTCTACGACATGCTCGCCCGAGCCGACTCCATCGGTGTCTTCCAGGTCGAGAGCCGCGCTCAGATGGGCACCCTTCCCCGCCTGAAGCCCCGCTGCTTCTACGACCTCGCGGTCGAGATCGCGCTCATCCGTCCCGGCCCGATCCAGGGCGGCGCCGTCCACCCTTACATCCGCAGGCGCACCGGCGAGGACGAGATCACCTACCCACATCCGTTGGTGAAGGACGTGCTCGAACGCACCCTCGGCGTCCCGTTGTTCCAGGAGCAACTGATGCAGATGGCGGTCAGCGTCGGCGGCTGCTCCCCCGCCGACGCCGACTTGCTGCGCCGGGCGATGGGTTCCAAGCGCGGGGTGGAACGGATCGACGCCCTGCGGACCCGGCTCTATGAAGGTATGTATGCCAACGGCATCAGTCCCGAAGTGGCCGACGAGATCTACAACAAGATCGAGGCGTTCGCAAACTTCGGGTTCGCCGAGTCACACGCGCTCAGTTTCGCGGTGCTGGTCTATGCCAGTTCCTGGCTGAAACTGCACTACCCCGCCGCCTTCCTCGCCGCCCTGCTGCGCGCGCAACCGATGGGCTTCTACGCACCGCAGACTCTCGTCGGTGACGCCCGCCGCCACGGCGTGCAGGTGCGTCCGCCGCATCTGCACCGCTCCGATGTGTACGCCGGACTCGAACCGATCGACGACTCCATCACCTCCCCCGCCTCCCCCTCCGGACTCCCCGACTGTCTGTGCGACCACAGCGAGGACGACATCGGACTGTTCGACCCGAGCCGGCCCGACGACACCGCCGAGCACCGGCGTGATGCCCCGTTCGCCGTACGGCTCGGGTTCGACGAGATCAAGAACCTCGGCGAGGCAGCCGCCGAACGCATCGTCGCCGCCAGGCAGAAGGACGGCGAGTTCACCGATCTGGCCGATCTGTCCCGCCGGGCGGTGCTGGACGCCGACCAACTGGAGGCTCTGGCGCTCAGCGGCGCGCTCGATTGCATCGCCGGCTCGCGGCGTGATGCCCTGTGGCGGTCCGCGGAGGCGGCGACCGTCCGCGAGGGCCAGTTGGAGTTCACCGTGCCCTACCAACCACCGCTGCTCCCCTTGCTCACCCCGGGCGAGATCCTGCAGCACGATCTGCAATCGACCGGCATCAGCCCGAACGATCACCCGATCCGGCACAACCGAGAGGCGTTGAGCGCCAGAGGAGTTCGACCGATCGAGTCCTGCCGGACGGTCGAGTCCGGACGCCGGATCGAGGTGGCCGGCGTCGTCACCCACCGGCAGCGTCCGGCCACCGCGAGCGGCATCACCTTTCTCAACCTCGAGGACGAGACCGGCCTGCTCAACGTGATCGTCAGTCGTGGCGTGTGGCACCGTTACCGACGGATCGCTCGCACGGCGCCCGCCATGGTCATCCGCGGCATCCTCGAAAGTTCGGCCGCCGACGGTATGGCGATCACCAATCTGGTCGCCGACCGGCTGGAACCGCTCACGATCAGCGTGCGTACCGGGTCGCGCGACTTCCGTTGACCAGGTTCAGTCGTCGTCGCCGTGACCACTCGGCCGCACGAACGGGAACGCGAGCGTGGCTTTGATGTTGGTGCCGAGCAGCATCATGATCAGTCGGTCGACACCGAACCCCAGGCCACCGGTCGGCGGCATGCCGAGTTCGAGTGCCCCGAGGAAGGCCTCGTCGACCTCCATCGCCTCCGGGTCGCCCGCGGCAGCGGCCATCGACTGACGGGTCAGACGCTCGCGCTGATCAATGGGGTCGATGAGCTCGCTGTACGCGGTGCCCATCTCCGCGCCGAACGCGACCAGGTCCCACTGCTCCGCCAACTTCGGGTCGTTGCGGTTCGGACGCGCCAGCGGCGAGACCTCGACCGGGAAGTCCTTGTAGAAGGTCGGGAACGTGGTCTGCTTCTCGACCAGTGCCTCGTACAACTCCATCACCAGCTTGCCCGGACCGGCCCCGGCCGGCGCACCGACACCGTGGGCGGCGCAGATCTGCGCGAGGTCGGCGAGCGGCGAAGCGCTGGTGACGGTCTGCCCGACCGCCTTCGACACCGCCTCGTGCACGGTCACGACCGGCCACGGACGGTCCAGGTCGACCTCGTCCACTCCCCCTGAAGCGTTGGGCCGCAAGGCGACCGGACGGCCGTTCACGGCAACCGCGGTGCGCAGCACGACCTCCCGCATGAGTTCGCGCATGGTGTCGTAGTCGCCGTAGGCCTCGTACGCCTCCAACGAGGTGAACTCCGGGTTGTGGGTCGCGTCCGTGCCCTCGTTGCGGAAGTTGCGGTTCAGTTCGAAGATCCGCTGCATCCCGCCGACCGCCAGCCGCTTCAAGTAGAGCTCGGGTGCGATGCGCAGGTACAGGCCCATGTTGTAGGCGTTGATATGCGTCTTGAACGGACGCGCGGTCGCGCCGCCGTGGATCGCCTGAAGCATAGGCGTCTCCACCTCGACGAACCCCTTGTCGGTGAAGACGTCACGCATGGCTCGCACGCCGATGAACCGGCGCTGCAGCATCGCGAGTGAGTTCGGGTCGAGGAGCAGGTCGAGGGAACGGTTGCGCGCCCGGACGTCCTCCGACAGTCGGGTATGCATCACCGGCATGGGGCTCAAGCACTTGGACGCCATGCGCCACGAGTGCATCAGCACCGACAGTTCTCCGTTGCGGGAGGTCGCGACCACGCCGGTGACGCTCACCAGGTCGCCCAGGTCGACCGTCCGGCGCCACAGTTCACGCGCCTGGCGGGGTGTTCCTTCGACGGTGACCATCACCTGGATCCGTGAGCCCTCGTCGTCGAGGACTGCGAAGGTGACGCCGCCCAGGTTGCGCCAGGCACGGATGCGTCCGCTGACCGACACGGCGACGTCGGTCGTCGTGTCCGGGGCCAACCCCCTGTGTGCTGCAACAAGCTCGGCCACGCGATGGGTGCGCGGCACCGACACGGGGTAGCCCTCGAAACCCGCCTCACGCAGCAGCTCCAGCTTGCCTCGACGGACGCGCTGTTGCTCGCTGAGTTGCACGGCGTCCGGTTCCGGAATGAGCAGATCGCGTTCCTGCTCACGCACGGTCTCGTTGAACCCCTCCTCGGTGCGCACCGGTTGGCTCTCACCCGGACGAGGTCCGATGAGGAAGCGAGGACCGACCGGACGCACGAAGCCCTCGGCGATACCCATCGCCAGCCCGGCGCGGGCCACGGTGAGGGCGGGGTCGTAGCAGAGCATCCGTGGAACCCACGTCGGGCGGTACTTGTCGTTGGACCGATAGAGCGTCTCGAGTTGGTAGAACCTGGACGCGAACGACAACGCAGCATCCGTCAGCTTCGTGACCGGACCGGCACCCACCTGATCGGCTGTGCTGAACACGTTGCGGAACACGGCGAAGTTCAGCGACACCCGGCGAATGCCGAGGTCACCGCCGAGTTCGATCAGCTTGGCGACCAGGTACTCGTTGAGACCGTTCTCCGCGGAGCGGTCTCGACGCATGAGGTCCAGGGACACACCGCGCACGCCCCACGGCACGAACGACAGAAAACCACGAATGACACCTTCGCGGTCTCGGGCCGTGATGAGTACGCATCGACCGTCGGCCGGGTCACCAAGTCGGTTGAGCGCCATCGAGAAACCACGCTCGGTCTCGTTGCCGCGCCATTCGGTGGCCAGGCGTTCGATCTCGGCGAGTTCATCGGGGTTCAGGTCACCGTGTCGACGAACTTCGGCGGTGTATCCGGCCCGGTTGATCCTGGTGACCGCCTGTCGCACCGGACGCATGGACCGACCCCGCAGACTGAAGGAGTCGACGTCGATGATCGCTTCGTCGCCCAATGGGAAGGCCCGCAGGCCGGCGTCGACATACATCTGGGACGCCTTGTCACCACTGGAAAGAACCGCACTGTACAGACCGAGTTCACGGCACTGCTTGCGCCAGGCTTCGATGGTTGCGGGCCACGACCCCGGATCGCCGATGGGGTCGGCACTGGCGACGCTCACACTTCCCTCGTTGCGGAAGGTGAGGACCGCCCGGCCGTCCGGTGAGAACACCGCGGACTTGTCGCGGCGCGTGGCGAAGTAGCCGAGCGAGTCGTCCTCTCCGTGCTCCAGCAACAGGCGGCGGACCGCCAGTTCCTGGTCGGCGCTCTGCCATCCCGCCCCGTGGCCGGCCCGCCACACCGCCAGCAGCGCGAGCACCAGCGCGATCGCCGACGTGAGGCCGGCAAGTACATAGATCCAGTGCGGCCCGTAATGACCGTCGAAGACCGGAGTGCCGGGCGGGGTCTCGATTCCGAACGCCGAACGGACGCTCCAACGTGCACGCTCTCCCGGGCCCTTGAGCGTGTGCGGGAAGAACCAGGTCAGCGCGAAGGACAGACACGCGGACAGCAGCAGTCCGCTCAGCAGGACTCCGAGACCGAGCCGGAGGCTGCCCTTCTGCAGACGGGCCGGGAATGCGGACCTGCTGAGCAGCAGCGCGATGAAGACGACGGTCTGTATCGACAGCGCGACCAGATTGAACGCGACACCTGAGCGGATCTCGATGTAGTCCCGGGTCCAGCCGTTGACCTGTTCGACCGTCAGCCACTCGGGAGAGTCCCAGGCGACGTAGACCAGCAACGCAGAAGAGATCAGCGCGACGAGCATGACAACCAGCACCACGGTGTGGGCGGCACGCAGACGTCTGCGGACGGCCCCGGCCAGAACGAGTGTCAGGGCCGCAATGAAGAGGCTGGGTTCTGATGGAAGGCCGGCCAGGGAGAACAGGTCGGAGACGACCAACCCGATGATCTCCAACCCCAGCAGGAGCGAGATCAGCGACCACAGGGCGGCCACCACCAGCAGACGCCCGAGCCAGACGGCGACCCGTTCGCGCCAGCCTGTCTTGAGACGTACCGATGCGGCGGATCCGCCATACGAATTGATCGAGCCCTTGAACACCCTGCTGACGCTCACCCAGCGGCCTCCGCATTCTGCTTCTCGCACCCTCATTCCCGAGGCCCGACGTCCATCTTGCAGGACGCCGGTGCGGTCCGCGTGGTTGGGGCGAAAAATGAACGCCGGAAACCGGCCGAGGAATGCACAAAGGGCCGCCCCTGAGGGGCAGCCCTTTGCCTTTAAAAAGAAGTCCGGCGGTGTCCTACTCTCCCACACCCTACCGAGTGCAGTACCATCGGCGCTGAAGGGCTTAGCTTCCGGGTTCGGAATGTGACCGGGCGTTTCCCACTTCGCTATGACCGCCGTAACACTATGAAACTATGACGCCAACAGGTTTGTTGCGTGTTGTTTCAGATATCGCATAGTGGACGCTAAAGCATGAACTGCAGGAACCCTTTGTTGTGAAGGGTTTGAGTAAGTTATCGGCTTATTAGTACCGGTCAGCTACACACATTACTGTGCTTCCACGTCCGGCCTATCAACCCAGTCGTCTACTGGGAGCCTCTCACCCACAAAGGGGCATGGAAACCTCATCTTGAAGCGTGCTTCCCGCTTAGATGCTTTCAGCGGTTATCACTTCCGAACGTAGCTAATCAGCGGTGCTCCTGGCGGAACAACTGACACACCAGAGGTTCGTCCATCCCGGTCCTCTCGTACTAGGGACAGGTCTTCTCAAGTTTCCTACGCGCACAGCGGATAGGGACCGAACTGTCTCACGACGTTCTAAACCCAGCTCGCGTACCGCTTTAATGGGCGAACAGCCCAACCCTTGGGACCTACTCCAGCCCCAGGATGCGACGAGCCGACATCGAGGTGCCAAACCATGCCGTCGATATGAGCTCTTGGGCAAGATCAGCCTGTTATCCCCGGGGTACCTTTTATCCGTTGAGCGACGGCGCTTCCACAAGCCACCGCCGGGTCACTAGTCCCGACTTTCGTCTCTGCTCGACATGTCTGTCTCACAGTCAAGCTCCCTTGTGCACTTACACTCAAAACCTGATTGCCAACCAGGCTGAGGGAACCTTTGGGCGCCTCCGTTACCTTTTGGGAGGCAACCGCCCCAGTTAAACTACCCACCAGGCACTGTCCCTGATCCGGATCACGGACCGAGGTTAGGAGCCCAGAACGACCAGAGTGGTATTTCAACGTTGACTCCACACACACTGGCGTGCATGCTTCACAGTCTCCCACCTATCCTACACAAGCCGTACCGAACACCAATACCAAGCTGTAGTAAAGGTCCCGGGGTCTTTCCGTCCTGCTGCGCGTAACGAGCATCTTTACTCGTAGTGCAATTTCGCCGAGTTCGCGGTTGAGACAGTGGAGAAGTCGTTACGCCATTCGTGCAGGTCGGAACTTACCCGACAAGGAATTTCGCTACCTTAGGATGGTTATAGTTACCACCGCCGTTTACTGGCGCTTAAGTTCTCAGCTTCGCCCAAAGGCTAACCGGTCCCCTTAACGTTCCAGCACCGGGCAGGCGTCAGTCCGTATACATCGAATTACTTCTTCGCACGGACCTGTGTTTTTAGTAAACAGTCGCTTCTCCCTGGTCTCTGCGGCCCTCACCCCTAGTGAGCAAGTCACTTCAAGGATTGGGCCCCCCTTCTCCCGAAGTTACGGGGGCATTTTGCCGAATTCCTTAACCACGATTCACTCGATCGCCTTAGTATTCTCTACCTAACCACCTGAGTCGGTTTAGGGTACGGGCGGCTCGAACCTCGCTAGAAGTTTTTCTCGGCAGCATAGGATCACCCTACTTCCCACATATGTGGTCACTATCAACTCTCAGCCTGAATGACTGGCGGATTTGCCTACCAGTCGGCCTACAGTCTTAGACGGGGACAACCATCGCCCCGCGGAGGCTACCTTCCTGCGTCACTCCCTCGCTTACCTACTACAAGATCGGGTCCCACGCTCCCCACCAACACGCACACCCGAAGGCGTACGAACATGATGGTTCGGGTGGTTAGCATCCCTTGGTTCGATATGGGCGGTCCTTCGCCGGTTCCGGAATATCAACCGGATGTCCATCGACTACGCCTGTCGGCCTCGCCTTAGGTCCCGACTTACCCAGGGCAGATTAGCTTGACCCTGGAACCCTTGGTTATTCGGCGGACGGGTTTCTCACCCGTCATTCGCTACTCATGCCTGCATTCTCACTCGTGTGGCCTCCACACCTGGATCACTCCGGCGCTTCACTGCCCACACGACGCTCCCCTACCCAACCATACCCCTGGACCACAAACACAAGGCTTGAAATCAGGGTGTCGTGTGATTGCCACAGCTTCGGTGGTGTGCTTGAGCCCCGCTACATTGTCGGCGCGGAATCACTTGACCAGTGAGCTATTACGCACTCTTTAAAGGGTGGCTGCTTCTAAGCCAACCTCCTGGTTGTCACAGCAACTCCACATCCTTTTCCACTTAGCACACGCTTAGGGACCTTAGCTGGTGATCTGGGCTGTTTCCCTCTCGACTATGAAGCTTATCCCCCACAGTCTCACTGCCACGCTCTCACTTACCGGCATTCGGAGTTTGGCTGACGTCAGTAACCTGGTGAGGCCCATCAGCCATCCAGTAGCTCTACCTCCGGCAAGAAACACGTGACGCTGCACCTAAATGCATTTCGGGGAGAACCAGCTATCACGGAGTTTGATTGGCCTTTCACCCCTACCCACAGCTCATCCCCTCAGTTTTCAACCTAAGTGGGTTCGGTCCTCCACGACGTCTTACCGTCGCTTCAACCTGGCCATGGGTAGATCACTCCGCTTCGGGTCTAGACCCAGCGACTAAAAACGCCCTCTTCGGACTCGCTTTCGCTACGGCTACCCCACCCGGGTTAACCTCGCCACTGAGCACTAACTCGCAGGCTCATTCTTCAAAAGGCACGCCATCACCCCAACAAGGAGGCTCTGACGGATTGTAAGCGCACGGTTTCAGGTACTATTTCACTCCCCTCCCGGGGTACTTTTCACCTTTCCCTCACGGTACTAGTCCGCTATCGGTCACCAGGGAATATTTAGGCTTAGCAGGTGGTCCTGCCAGATTCACACCGGATTTCACGGGCCCGGTGCTACTTGGGAACACGTCCAAGACAGTGACACATGTTTCGGCTACAGGACTTACACCCTCTCCGGTACACCATTCAAGATGTTTCGCCTACACGCGCCATTTCTAACTGCCCACCAACATGTCAGCATTGGTAAGAACGATCCCACAACCCCACGACTGCAACCCCTGACAGGTATCACACAACCGCGGTTTAGCCTCATCCGCTTTCGCTCGCCACTACTCACGGAATCACTCTTGTTTTCTCTTCCTGTGGGTACTGAGATGTTTCACTTCCCCACGTTCCCTCCACATACCCTATGAGTTCAGGTATGGGTCACACCACATGAATGGTGCGGGGTTCCCCCATTCGGAAATCCTCGGATCACAGTCTGGTTATCGACTCCCCGAGGCTTATCGCAGATTCCTACGTCCTTCATCGGTTCCTGGTGCCAAGGCATCCACCGTACGCTCTTAAAAACTTACACAAAAAACTTCACAGAGCACTACAGATGCTTCGCGTCCACTATGCAATTCTCAAACAACACACAGCACCACCACCACCCACACCAACCCAGACCCACAAGCCCAGATCATTCAGTGCAGCCGGCGAACAGCCTGCCAACCCAGAAAAAACAACCCCAACCACCACCACAACCCACCAAGGAGCTGTACCAGTCGCCGAAGATCGTTTCTTCAGGACCCAACAACGTGCCGACACCCCACACCCAGCAACCACCCCGAACACCTTTCCACAACCCCAGCCCAGCATCCGTGATCACTCACATCAGCCGAACCACCGGTTCGTACTTGGTCGAGACAGCCACCCGGTCACGGGCACCATGATTGATGTTCCACCCTTGAGCAGGACCCCACCACACACGCGGTGATGAAAGGCCACTGTCGCTCCTTAGAAAGGAGGTGATCCAGCCGCACCTTCCGGTACGGCTACCTTGTTACGACTTAGTCCCAATCGCCAATCCCACCTTCGACGGCTCCCCCCACAAGGGTTAGGCCACCGGCTTCGGGTGTTACCGACTTTCGTGACTTGACGGGCGGTGTGTACAAGGCCCGGGAACGTATTCACCGCAGCACTGCTGATCTGCGATTACTAGCGACTCCAACTTCATGGGGTCGAGTTGCAGACCCCAATCCGAACTGAGACCGGTTTTAAGGGATTCGCTCCACCTCACGGTATCGCAGCCCTCTGTACCAGCCATTGTAGCATGCGTGAAGCCCAAGACATAAGGGGCATGATGATTTGACGTCATCCCCACCTTCCTCCGAGTTGACCCCGGCAGTCTCCCATGAGTCCCCACCATCACGTGCTGGCAACATGGAACGAGGGTTGCGCTCGTTGCGGGACTTAACCCAACATCTCACGACACGAGCTGACGACAACCATGCACCACCTGTACACCAGCCAAAAGGCACACACATCTCTGCATGCTTCCGGTGTATGTCAAGCCTTGGTAAGGTTCTTCGCGTTGCATCGAATTAATCCGCATGCTCCGCCGCTTGTGCGGGCCCCCGTCAATTCCTTTGAGTTTTAGCCTTGCGGCCGTACTCCCCAGGCGGGGCGCTTAATGCGTTAGCTGCGGCACGGAACTCGTGGAATGAGTCCCACACCTAGCGCCCAACGTTTACGGCATGGACTACCAGGGTATCTAATCCTGTTCGCTCCCCATGCTTTCGCTTCTCAGCGTCAGTAATGGCCCAGAGACCTGCCTTCGCCATCGGTGTTCCTCCTGATATCTGCGCATTTCACCGCTACACCAGGAATTCCAGTCTCCCCTACCATACTCTAGCCTGCCCGTACCCACTGCAGAACCGGAGTTAAGCCCCGGTCTTTCACAGCAGACGCGACAAACCGCCTACAAGCTCTTTACGCCCAATAATTCCGGACAACGCTCGCACCCTACGTATTACCGCGGCTGCTGGCACGTAGTTAGCCGGTGCTTCTTCTGCAGGTACCGTCACTCTCGCTTCGTCCCTACTGAAAGAGGTTTACAACCCGAAGGCCGTCATCCCTCACGCGGCGTCGCTGCATCAGGCTTTCGCCCATTGTGCAATATTCCCCACTGCTGCCTCCCGTAGGAGTCTGGGCCGTGTCTCAGTCCCAGTGTGGCCGGTCACCCTCTCAGGCCGGCTACCCGTCAAAGCCTTGGTGAGCCACTACCTCACCAACAAGCTGATAGGCCGCGAGTCCATCCCCCACCAAAAAATCTTTCCACACACAACCATGCGACCATGTATGAATATCCAGTATTAGACCTCGTTTCCAAGGCTTATCCCAGAGTGAAGGGCAGGTTACTCACGTGTTACTCACCCGTTCGCCACTAATCCACCCCAGCAAGCTGGAGCTTCATCGTTCGACTTGCATGTGTTAAGCACGCCGCCAGCGTTCGTCCTGAGCCAGGATCAAACTCTCCGTAAAAAAACAGAAAAACCATCCTGGCCGAAATTGATCAAGAGCATCCATAAAAAATGCTACTGAGTACAATCTCAACCAAACAAACATTTGGCATCAATCACTCGACACGCTGTTGAGTTCTCAAGAAACGATCAGACATCGTCGAAAATGCGATGAAGCATCTTCTTCAAGCTGATTTTCTGGTTCTTCCGAATCTTGGGCGTCAGATCCGTGGATCCTCGCGCGCTTGGCTCCGGAAGGAGTGTCCAGCTTAGCTCCGCTCTAGGCGAGAGTCAAACCGGCCTGCCAGCCTGCGGTGCGGCCCCACCTTCCGGTGTTCCCGCCTCCCTGTCGGGCTGACGTCGTAAACATTAGGTGACCATCGCGGAAACTTCCAAATCCGCAGGTCAGAGGCTGTTTTCGCTTGATCGCACCTGGGCGCACCCCGACGAAACCAGTACGTCAGGCGGCCAGGATGCCCAGCAGATCCGCACGGGTCAGCACGCCGATCGGTTTACCGCCGTCCACGACCATCAGGGCGTCGCTCTCGGCCAGCTGTGCGCGCATGTGCTCGACCGGTTCGCCAGCACCGACCAACGCAAGCGCCGGCTCCATGTGTTTCTCGACGGAGTCGGCGAGGTGGGCCTTGCCGGCGTAGATCGCATCCAGCAGTGCACGCTCGCTCACGGAGCCGGCGACCTCTCCGGCCATAATGGGCGGCTCGGCCTTCACGACCGGCATCTGCGAGACGCCGTACTCGCGCAGGATCTCGATGGCGTCCCGCACGGTTTCGTTCGGGTGGGTGTGGACGAGCGCAGGCATGTCGCCGCTCTTGGCCGCCAGCACATCGCCGGCCGTGCGGCTCTCCTGCCCCCGCATGAAGCCGTACGAGGACATCCAGTTGTCGTCGAAGATCTTCGACATGTATCCCCGCCCGGAGTCGGGAAGCAGGACGACCACGACCGCGTCGGAGGGCAAGTCCTTCGCGTGACGCAACGCGGCCACGACGGCCATGCCGCACGACCCGCCGACCAGCAGGCCCTCCTCCAGGGCCAACCGGCGCGTCATCTCGAAGGATTCGGCGTCGCTCACGGCGATCACGTCGTCGACCACCTTCGGGTCGTAGGCACGCGGCCACATGTCCTCACCCACGCCCTCCACCAGGTAGGGCCGTCCGGTGCCCCCGGAGTACACCGAGCCCTCGGGGTCCGCGCCGATGATCCGGACCCGTCCGCCTTCCCGATCGGCGGAGATCTCACGCAGGTAGCGGCCGGTGCCGGTGATCGTGCCTCCGGTGCCGATGCCGGCGACGAAGGAGGTGATCCTGCCGTCGGTGTCGTTCCAGATCTCCGGGCCGGTCGTCTCGTAGTGCGACGCGGGCCCGTTCAGGTTGGAGTACTGATCCGGCTTCCAACCACCCTCGGTCTCCTGGGCGATGCGGTCCGACACGCTGTAGTAGGAGTCCGGGTGCTCAGGCGCCACTGACGTGGGGGTGACGATGACCTCCGCCCCGTAGGCGCGCAGCACGTTGCGCTTGTCCTCGCTGACCTTGTCCGGGCAGACGAAGATGCACTTGTAGCCCTTGCGCTGTGCGACGAGGGCCAGACCGACCCCCGTGTTGCCTGAGGTGGGCTCGACGATGGTGCCACCCGGCTGCAACTCTCCCGACGCCTCGGCAGCCTCGACCATCTTGAGCGCGATGCGGTCCTTCACCGACCCGCCCGGGTTCATGTACTCGACCTTGGCCAGCACCGTGCACGCGACGCCGTCGGTGACGCTGTTGAGCTTGACGAGGGGTGTGCCGCCGACGAGGTCCACGATGTGCTCCGCATACTTCATGCCGCGAATGTCTCACATCGTGGTCGGAATACGAAGTAGCGGTCACGTCGCCCGGCTGCGGGACGTTGACCTGTGAGCACGCGTCCGGGGACCCGTGGTGAGAGGATCCACCGAAAGCGAAGCAACCGAATCGAACGGGGTGAGGCATGACCGGGGCACGCAAGATCGCTTCCACTGCGGCGTACGCAGGATCGATCGGGGCCGCCGGCCTGGCAGGTGTCGGTCTTGGCGCGTACGGGCTGCTGCGGATCGAGGCGATGATCGCCCGTCGGGTCGTCGGCCAGCCCTTCGAAGGAGCGCCGGAGGACTCCGGCACCTACGGACACGCACCCGGCGCGCCGGTCGAGTTGCTCGTGGTCGGCGACTCCACCGCCAAGGGGATGGGTGCCGACCGGTCGACCCAGACCGTCGGTGCGATCGTCGCCACCGCGGTTGCCGCCATTGCGGGACGTCCGGTGCACTTGACCAACGTCGCGTCCGTCGGAGCGATCTCGACCGACCTCGGCGCCCAGGTGGAGCGCGCCCTCGAACTTGTCGACCGACCGCACGTCGCGCTGATCATGATCGGCGCGAACGACGTCACGCGCAGTGTCCAGCGCGCCACCTCGATACGCCACCTCGCCGCGGCCGTCGCAGCCTTGCGCGCGGTCGGGTGCGAGGTCGTCGTAGGCACCTGTCCCGACCTCGGAGTGATCGAACCCGTCCCCCAACCGTTGCGCTTCCTGACCCGCAAGTGGTCGCGTGACCTCGCCGCAGCCCAGACCGTCGCGGTCGTCGAGCACGGCGGCCGCACGGTGTCCCTCGGCGACCTGCTCGGTCACGAGTTCGAGCAGACGCCGTCGGTGATGTTCAGCAAGGACCGCTTCCATCCCTCCGCAGCCGGCTACGCGCGCGCAGCATCGGCGTTGATCCCCTCCGTGTTGGACGCGCTCGGCCAGGCCTCGACCGACACCGGCCGTGCGCCCGATCGCCGCCGCGGAGAGAGCATCGGTCCGGTCTCCGTCGCGGCGATGCGAGCCGTGCGAGATCCGGGAACCGAGGTCAGCGCCACCGCGATCGGCGGACAGGAGTCGGGCCACCGCGGACGCTGGGCGGTGCTGTTGCGACGCCACCATGAACCGCTTCCGGCCGCCGTCGAACCGCCTGCGCCGGACGCATCCGTGACCGGGATGAGCGACCACGAGACGCCCGTCACATCGGACGTTACCGAGTCGTAGACTCGGAGGAAGCCCCGGCACCACCGCGCCCGCGCGTGCCGTGAACCCACCGACATCGGAGGACCCATGCCCGAAGCAGTCATCGTCTCGACCGCCCGCACGCCGATCGGTCGCGCATTCAAGGGTTCGTTGAAGGACGTCCGCCCGGACGACCTCGCGACCCAGGTCGTCCAGGCCGCACTGGCCAAGGTGCCGAATCTCGACCCCACCTTGATCGACGACCTCTACCTCGGTTGCGCCGAGCCCTGGGGCGAGCACGGCAACAACATGGCACGCGTCGTCGCGGTGCTGGCCGGCCTCGACACCGTCCCCGGTGCGACCGTCAACCGCTTCTGCTCCTCATCGGTGCAGACCACGCGCATGGCGTACCACGCGATCAAGGCCGGCGAAGGTGACATCTTCGTCTCGGCGGGCGTCGAGTGCGTGAGCCGTTACCTCGACTTCTCCAGCGCCGGTTCGTCGCGCGAGGACATCCAGAACTCCAAGTTCAAGGACTCCGTGGCTCGCACGGCGAAGATCGCAGCCGAGAACACCCCCTGGACCGACCCGCGCGACGAGGGCATGCTGCCCGACGTCTACATCGCGATGGGCCAGACCGCCGAGAACGTCGCGACCTCCCGCGGCATCAGCCGCGAGCGCCAGGACGAGTGGGGCGTCTCGAGCCAGAACCGTGCAGAGCAGGCCATCAAGGACGGCTTCTTCGAGCGCGAGATCGCGCCGGTGACCCTGGCTGACGGCACCGTCGTCTCCACCGACGACGGTCCACGTGCCGGCGTCACCCTGGAGAAGGTCTCGAGCCTGCAGCCGGTGTTCCGGGAGAACGGCACCGTCACCGCAGGTAACTGCTGCCCGCTGAACGACGGCGCCGCAGCGGTCGTCGTCATGAGCGACACCAAGGCCAAGGAACTGGGTCTGACGCCGCTCGCTCGCGTCATCTCCACCGGCGTCTCGGGCCTCTCCCCCGAGATCATGGGCCTCGGCCCGGTCGAGGCGTCCAAGCAGGCGCTGAAGCGCGCCGGTATGACGATCGGCGACATGGACCTCTACGAGATCAACGAGGCGTTCGCCGCTCAGGTGCTGCCCTCGGCCGACGACCTCGGCATGGATTTCGACAAGCTGAACAAGTTCGGTGGCGCGATCGCCCTCGGCCACCCGTTCGGCTCCACCGGCGCCCGCATCACGACGACGCTGCTCAACGGCCTGCAGACCGTCGACGGCACCTACGGCCTGGAGACCATGTGTGTCGGTGGCGGCCAGGGCATGGCGATCATCTACGAGCGTCTGTCCTGATCGACCCCAGACCCGAGGCGGTACGCCTCGAACTCGGACGCGTGGTCCGACGGTGGCAACAGCTGCCGTTGGACCGCGCGTCCGCGCTGTGTCCGCGGGTTCGTGCGTCGGCACGTGCGTTGTTCGACCTCAGCGGCCCGACCGACGACTTCGCGGAGCTGGGACCGGTCGCGACCATGGACCAGTTGAAGGTCGCGGCGTACGACGCGTCCGCGTCCGGGCACGGCGACGCGGCGGCGCAGGAACTCCTCCGACTGCGTCACGTCATTGGCTGAACGCACCGACGAAGAAGGCCCGCACCAAAATGGTGCGGGCCTTCTTGATGCGGTGGTGATCAGTCGCGGCTGATCGCGAGCAGCCGCAGCAACTCCAGGTAGAGCCACGCGATCGACACGATCAGACCGTGAGCCAGCAGCCACGAGGTCTTCTCCGGCACACCGGCATTGGCGGCATACTGGATCGTGTCGAAGGCGATCGCCAGCGAGTACGACGCAAGGGCGACAGCGAGCAGGCACAGGATCATGCCGAAGGTGCCCATGCTGAAGAACCCGAACTGGTCGAGGACACCGGTGAACTGCAGCACCAGGTTGACCATGGCGAACAGGAAGTAGCCGAGCGCGGCGAAGGCGAAGATCCTGCGGGTGCGGTCGTTGACCTTGATCAGGCCGAACTTCCAGCCGGCGAACATGCCGGCGAACACGCACAGGGTCGCCAGCACCGCCTGCGGGACGACGCCGTCGAACATCGTGTTGAAGAACTGGCTGATCGCACCGAGGAAAGCGCCTTCGATGACCGCGTAGGCCACGATCAGGGGCACCGAGATCGTCTTCTTGAAACTGATCACGAAGCCCAGGACGATGCCGGCGATCATGCCGCCCATCCAGATCGCCATGCCGGCCGGACGGTTGTTGGCCGTGACCATCCAACCCGCACCGGCGCTGATCAGCAGCAGACCGAACAGGCCGAGCGACTTGGCGACGACGTCGTCGAGCGTCATCCGCCGACCGGTGGCCTCCGGTGCCATCGGCGCTCCGAACTCAGGGCTGCCGTAGCCGGGAGCCTGCGGTTGCTGCATCGCGTTCGGGTTCATCTGGCCGTACTGGCCCGGCGTTCCGTAAGCCTGCTGGCTGTTCTGCGGACCCGCATAGGGGTCGCCCTGGCCGTACTGTCCGTACTGCGGCTGCTGGCGGTTGCCGAAACCGGCATACTCACCGCGCTGCATGTCTTTCTCGAACCGGTCGAACACCGGGTTGGTTGCCATCGCTCTCCTCCGTCGACGATCGCGTCCCACGGGGTGTGGGCTCAGTCCTCTACACAAGTAAAGCGTTCGGATGGGCGAAATCATCCCCACGCACACCGCGATTGTGGATCGTGACCGCCTCGAGACAGTGCCCCCGACGGGACTCGAACCCGCACTGAAGCGCTTTTAAGGCGCCTGCCTCTGCCATTGGGCTACGGGGGCAGACACAGATTAGACGGTCAGTGCGAGCTGCCCTGCCATGCCAGTGGTGGCACCTGGATGACCACACGGCCAGGCTCGCGCAGGCGGGGCGTCTGGTGGTTCCCGCGAGGAACGAGCTCCGACCACGACCGGCGCAGGAGCCGGTAGAAAACATCCCGGTTCGAGTCCGGTCGGGGACACTCAGTTGTTCGCAACGGAGAGGGCGATTCCGTCGAGGATGTCCTTTTCGCTGGTGACCGTGTGCTCGATCGCGCTGTGCTCACTGACCCGCTGCACGATGGTGCGCCAGATCAGGGCCCCGGCGCCGATGACGTCGACCCGGCCGGGATGCATGAACGGCATGGCCGCTCGCTGCTCCCGGGTCGCGGTCAGCAGTTCGGTGGCGGAGCGTTCGACGTCCCCGATCGGGATACGTGCGCCGTGGATCGCTGACTTGTCATAGGTCGGCAGGTGCAACGCGTTCGCGGTGATCGTGGTGATGGACCCGGCGAGACCGACCAGCGACCCGATGCCGTCGAATCCGACCGCGTCCTGCGCCTCGTCGATCGCGGCGTTGATGTCGCGCAACGCGCCCTCGATCTCGTCCGGGGTGGGCGGGTCGGACTTCAGGTGGCGTTCGGTCATCCGGACGCATCCGATGTCCATCGAGATCGAACGCTCCACCTCGTCGGTGCCGCGCACGAACTCGGTCGAGCCGCCGCCGAGGTCGACGACGAGGTATGGCGACGCAGCGTCCTGGGCGATGAGATCGCCGGTGGCGCCACGGAAGGACAGCGAGGCTTCTTCGAGCCCGGAGACGACCTCCGGATCGATGCCATAAACGGCGAAGGCCGCGCGCACTCCGTCGATGAAGTCCTGCGCGTTGGACGCATCACGGGAGGCGGATGTCGCGACGAAGCGCACCGCCTCCACGTCGAGTTGTTCGCAGACCTTGGCGTAGTCGTTCGCGGCGTCGAGGGTGCGTTCCATCGCGTCATCGGTGATGCGACCGGTGATGTCGACGCCCTGCCCCAGGCGCACGATGCGCATCGTGCGCTCGACATCGGTCAGCACGCCGTCGTCGATGTCGGCGACCAGCAGTCGGATCGAGTTCGTGCCACAGTCGACGGCGCCGACCCTCATGCGTTCTCCCGGTGGTCGATGTTGGAACAGCAGCCGTTCTCCCACCAGTTCGGCAGTGCGGCAAGAGCCTTGTCCCCCAATGGATTCACGCCGGGTCCGACGGCGATCGAGTGAGCGACCAGCACGTGCAGGCACTTCACCCGGTCGGGCATCCCGCCGGCGGAGATGCCGTCGATCTCCTCGACCTGACCGAGCTCGGTGCGGCGACGCAGGTAGTCGTCGTGGGCCGCGCGGTAGGCGGCGGCGAGTTCGGGATCGTCCTTGAGTTCCTGCGTCATCTCGCGCATCATCCCGTTCGCCTCGAGCGTGCTGATCGCTCCGGTCAGGCGCGGGCAAGTCGCGTAGAACGAGGTCGGGAACGGCGTGCCGTCCGGCAGCCGCGGCAGGGTGCGGACGACGGTCGGGCAGCCGCACGGGCAGCGCCCGGCGATCTCGACGACACCCCGCGGCAGGCGTCCGAGTTGGCGTTCGACGGCGTCCAGATCCGCTCGGTCGATGTCGGGGTGGCTCTCTGCGGTCACTTCTTGTCGCCCCGGTTGGCCGCGAGTGTCGACTGCCACACCTGGCCGTACCAGGGGTTGGTGGAGACCTTCTTTCCCGACGGGTCGACGGTGCCGACCGGCTTGCCGTTCTCGTCGACGAGGACGGTCAGCGTCTCTCCCGGGCTGACGAAGCCGAGGCGGTCACGTGCCTGCTGCTTGACGAACTTTGGGTCGTTCGTCCACTTCTTCAGTTCGGTCTCCTTGGTGGAGACGTCCTTCTGCTTCTGGGTGACCTGCGCACCGAGCTCGTTGATCTGGTGCTTCTGCTGCAGGTAACTGTTCAGCGTGGGCGTGATGATCACGGTAAGGAATAGCAGCAGGACACCGAGGATCGTCATCCTCTTCATCGACTGCGGACGCCGACGAGTGCGCTCGCGCATCGCGGCGAGACGACCGGTGGCCGAACTGCCGCGCGAGGCGTCGCGGTGTTCCGGACGCGTGCTGCCCCGTCGCGCGGCGGCAGGACGAGACGTCGACCTACCGCGGTCACGGCCGGTGTTTCGACCGGCGGGTCGCGAATCGCGAGTCATCGGAACAACTTTCGTCGAATCTGTGGATCGGTCGGGTCAGGGTGTGACTCGGCTCGGGCGCCGCGAACGACGCCCGAGCCGGTTCATCACTTCTTCTTGGCGAAACGCGGGAAGGCGGCGGCGCCGGCGTACTTCGCGGCGTCGTCCAGCTCCTCCTCGATGCGCAACAGCTGGTTGTACTTCGCAACGCGGTCGGAACGGGCCGGAGCGCCGGTCTTGATCTGGCCGCAGTTGGTGGCGACGGCGAGGTCGGCGATCGTGACGTCCTCGGTCTCACCGCTGCGGTGGCTCATCATGCAGCGGTAGCCGCTGCGGTGGGCCAGGTCGACGGCATCCAGCGTCTCGGTGAGCGAGCCGATCTGATTGACCTTCACCAGCAGCGCGTTCGCGGTGTCGGTGTCGATACCGCGCTGCAGGCGCTCGGGGTTGGTGACGAACAGGTCATCGCCGACCAGCTGCACCTTGTCGCCGAGTTCGGCGGTCATGGCCGCCCAGCCGTCCCAGTCCTCCTCGTCCAGCGGGTCCTCGATCGAGACCAGCGGGTACGCGTCGACCAACTCGGCGTAGTACTTGATCATGTCCTTCGAGGACTTCTTCTTGCCCTCGAAGGTGTAGCCCTTCTTGTCGCCGAACTCGCTGGCCGCGACGTCGAGCGCGAGCCCGATGTCCTTGCCCGGCTCGTAACCGGCGGCCTTGATCGCCTCGATGATGAGGTCGAGTGCGGCGCGGTTGGACTCCAGGTTGGGGGCGAAGCCACCCTCGTCGCCGAGGCCGGTGGACAGCCCCTTGTCGTGCAGCACCTTCTTGAGGGCGTGGTAGACCTCGGTGCCCCAGCGCAGACCTTCACGGAAGGAGTCGGCGCCGATCGGGGCGATCATGAACTCCTGGATGTCGACATTGGAGTCGGCGTGCGCTCCACCGTTGAGGATGTTCATCATCGGGACCGGCAGCACGTGGGCGTTCGGGCCGCCCACGTAACGGAACAGTGGCAGGCCGGCCGACTCCGCTGCCGCCTTGGCGACCGCGAGCGAGACGCCGAGGATGGCGTTCGCGCCGACCTTGCCCTTGTTGGGGGTGCCGTCCAGTTCGATCATCTCGGTGTCGATGAGGCGCTGCTCGTCGGCGTCGTAACCGAGCAGGGCCGGCGCAAGCTGCTCGACGACGGAGTCGACGGCGTCCTCGACACCCTTGCCGAGGTAACGCTTCTTGTCCCCGTCGCGGCGCTCGACGGCCTCGAACTGACCGGTGGACGCTCCGGACGGAACCGCCGCGCGGCCGAGGGCGCCGTCGTCCAGGACGACCTCCACCTCGACGGTCGGGTTACCGCGGGAATCGAGGATCTCGCGGGCGATGATGGCGTCAATGCTGGCCAAGACAGGCTCCTGAACTATGGAAGTCACGGATACGACTCCACCCTAACGGCGTGCGGTTCTACGGGCAGGTAGCGACAGGCTCGATGCCTGTGGCAGCCGGCTCAGCCGGAAGCGAGGCGGCGGACGGCGTTCCGCAGAGCCTGGTCGGCGTCGACGCCCTCGGCGCGCGCCCGAGCCACGAGAGCGAGCAGCCGGTCGCCGATTCCGTCCCCCGTGGGCACATCCTGGTGACCGGCGCGCTCGCGACGCGCGAGCACCTTGTCGGCCACGATGAGGGTCGACAGCGACTTGGGGACGCCTTCGAGCAGCGGCGTCTCACTGTCCGCACGCTCGGCCTTCTCCGCCGCCTTGATCTGCTCCCAGGCCGCCTCGACCTCTTCGGGCGTGGACGCGTCCCCGTCGGCGAAAACGTGGGGGTGACGCCGAATCAGCTTGTCCACCAAGGCTGCTGCGACGTCGTCGATGTCCCAAGGGTCGTCCGGGTCGTCGGCGGCGATACGGGAGTGGAACAGCACCTGCAGCAGGACGTCGCCGAGTTCCTCGCGCAGATGCGTTCGATCCGCGGAGTCGATGGCCTCGACGGTCTCGTGAGCTTCCTCGAGCAGGTATTTGGCCAGGGACTCATGGGTCTGCTGCGCATCCCAGGGACAACCGCCGGGCGAGCGAAGGGTGTCCATCACGGCCACGGCGTCGGCAAGGCGAGCGCCGGGTTGGTCCCACGAGCCGACGAGCATCTCGACCGGGGCAGGATCGGCCGCCCGGGTCAGTTCGCCGGCGAGCGCATCGGTGAGCCCGGGATCTCCGTCCGGGGAGACGATCCAGACGACCTTCTGCCCGACTGCGCGCTGCGCGAGCTCGCGACCGAGCTCCATCGTCGATGCGGCCTGTGAATCCTCGACGGCGACACCGGAGCTCGCGATCGCGCTGGCCACCGGGTCGTCGACCGAGCCGGCCAGCACGAGGTCGGCCTCGTCGAGTGCACGCCAGGCGTCTCGCGTCAGCACGCCGGCCGGGACACGCGGACTCGTGACCAGCAGCGTCAGGCTGCCGGCGTTGTCACCGGGCACCGGGTTGCCCGATCAGCGCGCCTGCTCCTGCGGTGCGCCCTGCTTGATCCAGTTGCCGGTCTGGGAGACCGGACCCTCGCCCTTCTTCCACGTGCCGTAGCGCGGGTTGAGCTTCACGTCGGCGTCCTTGAACAGCTTCTGCAGCGCGGGGCCGCCCTGCTGAGACTCGCGCAGATTGGAGAAGTGCATGCTTCCCTGGACGGTGCGGATCGCGGACTGCGAAGGGTCCTTGACGGTCTTGAACGCTGCCTTCGCGGCATCGACCGAGGAGTAGACGCCGTACTTCTTGGCGATCTGTTCCATCTGCGGACCGAGCACCATGAACACAGCGGCGGACGTGCCGTCGAAGTTGGAGCTCGGTGCTTCCTTGGTGATGTCGGTGACCGCGTCCTGCACCTGTTCGGTGGTGACCTTCTCGCCCCGGTAACTGGCGGCGGTGCCGGGGGACGTGCCGCACCCGGAAAGTGCGGTCGCGACAGCCAGAGCTGCAACAGCGGTGGTGACGCGCATCGTGCGACGGGACATGGGTTCCTCTCCGGGATGATCGAGCGGCTTCATCTTGCCACGAAGGTGTGACTGCACCGATCAGCCCTTGGGGTCGTCCAGCAGGATGCTGCGGATGAAGTGCGCCGCCCACTGCAGCACTTCGGTGTTGCGCACCGGCTTGCCGCCGACCGGGCTGGTCATCGGCGCCGGCACCAGGATGGTCTTCAGTGCCGGGTTGAGCTTCGCGCCCTTGTACAGCCGCTCGAGCCGCAGCTGCCGGCTCTCCGGAAGAGACTCCACCGGACCGAACCGGATGAACTTGCCCTGCGTCCCTACGTCGCCGATACCTGCCTGACGGGCCAGCACGCGCAGTCGTGCGACCTCGAGCAGGTGCTGCACGGGCTCGGGCGGTGCACCGTAACGGTCGAGGAGTTCCTCTGCGATCTCGGCGAGTTCGTCCTCGGTGGTGACCGTCGCGAGCTTCTTGTACGCCTCCAGACGCAGCCGCTCCCCGGGCACGTAGTCGTGCGGCAGGTGGGCATCGACCGGGAGTTCGATCTTGATCTCGGCCGGGCCGCGATCGGGTTCGTCCCCGCGGAAATCGGCGACGGCCTCACCGACCATGCGGACGTACAGGTCGAACCCGACGCCCGCGATGTGGCCCGACTGTTCGCCGCCGAGCAGGTTTCCCGCGCCACGGATCTCGAGGTCCTTCATCGCCACCTGCATGCCCGCCCCGAGGTCGGTGTGCTGTGCGATGGTCTGCAACCGGTCGTGCGCAGTTTCGGTGAGCGGCTTCTCTGTCGGGTAGAGGAAGTAGGCGTACGCGCGCTCGCGCCCGCGTCCGACGCGTCCACGCAACTGGTGCAGCTGGGACAGACCGAGGACGTCGGAGCGTTCGACGATCAGGGTGTTGGCGTTGGAGATGTCGAGCCCGGTCTCGACGATCGTGGTGCAGACGAGTACGTCGAGGCGCCGCTCCCAGAAGTCGACGACGACGTCCTCGAGACGGTTCTCGGACATTTTTCCGTGGGCGGTACCGATGCGGGCCTCGGGCACGAGCTCGCGCAGTCGAGAGGCGGCCTTCTCGATCGTCTGCACCTTGTTGTGGACCAGGAAGACCTGTCCCTCGCGCATCAGTTCACGTCGGATCGCGGCGACGATCTGCTTCTCGTCGTAGGCACCGACGAAGGTCAGCACCGGGTGCCGCTCCTCGGGCGGTGTTGCGAGCGTGGACATCTCACGGATCCCGGTGACCGCCATCTCGAGCGTTCGGGGGATCGGCGTGGCCGACATCGCGAGCACGTCGACCGCCGTCCGCATCTGCTTGAGCTGCTCCTTGTGCTCGACCCCGAAGCGCTGCTCCTCGTCGACCACAACCAGACCGAGATCCTTGAACTGGATCTCCTTGCTGAGCAACCGGTGTGTACCGATCACGAGATCGACTGCGCCACTTGCCAATCCGTCGATGACCTCGCGCGCTTCTTTGTCGCTCTGGAAACGCGAGAGTGCCTTGACGGTGACCGGGAAGCCGGCGTACCGCTCGGAGAAGGTGCTGAAGTGCTGCTTGACCAACAGCGTCGTCGGCACGAGCACAGCGACCTGCTTGCCGTCCTGGATCGCCTTGAACGCGGCGCGGACGGCGATCTCGGTCTTTCCGTAGCCGACGTCGCCGCAGATCAGGCGGTCCATCGGCACGGTCTTCTCCATGTCGGCCTTGACCTCGTCGATCGACGACAGCTGGTCGGGCGTCTCGACGAACGCGAACGCATCCTCCAGTTCGCGCTGCCACGGGGTGTCCGTGGCGAATGCGTGTCCCGGGGTGGCCATGCGTGCCGAGTAGAGCCGGATCAGTTCACCGGCGATCTGGCGGACGTGTCGACGCGCCCTGGATTTGGTCGTCTGCCAGTCGGATCCGCCCATCTTGTTGAGGGTGGGCGCCTCGCCGCCGACGTACCGGGTGATCTGGTCGAGTTGGTCGGTCGGGACGAACAACCGGTCCCCGGGCTGGTTGCGCTTGGACGGCGCGTACTCCAGCACGAGGTACTCGCGGGTCGCGCCGCCGACAGTGCGCTGCATCATCTCGACGAACTTGCCGACACCGTGTTGTTCGTGGACGACGAAGTCTCCTGGGCGAAGTTGCAGCGGGTCGACCTGGTTGCGTCGACGCGACGGCATACGGCGCATGTCCTTGGTGGAACCGCCTCCGGTCTGGTTCGAACCGATCAGATCGGACTCGGTGACCAACACGAATTCGCTTGACGGCAGCGCGAATCCACGCCCGAGGGTAGCCACAGCGGTCGTGACGCGTCCCTCGGTGAGGTGCTCGTCGAGCGGCACCTCGTGTTCGATCAGCAATTCGCGGACGCGTTTGGCAAGACCCGGACCGTCGGTGAGCATCAGTGTCCGCAGACCCGCTGCCGCCCAGGTGCGGATGTCGGCGATGGCGGCCTCGGTGTCGCTGCGGTACTGCGGCACCTCCTCGGTGCGGATCGTGACCCGCTCCCCCGGCATCTCGTCCTCGCTGAACTCGGTGAGTTCCTCATCCGTCGCGAACGACGACATGGACCACCACGGCAGTCCGTGATCGAGGGCGTGGTCGCGCAGTTCGACCAAGGACCAGTAGGACGCGGTGCCGAGCACGCTCTGCAGGTCGACCGGGATCACGTTGCCGGCAGCGGCGTTGGACCAGCTGGCCTCCAGGAACTCGTTGCTGGTCGCGACGAGGTCGTGTGCACGGGTACGGACGCGTTCGGGGTCGGACAGCACGACGTGAGTGCCCTGCGGCAGCACGTCGAGCATGGTCTCCATCTTGTCGCCCAGCAGGATCGGCGACAGTGACTCCATGCCCTCGACCGAGATGCCCTCGGCGACCTTGTGCAGCATGTCGGCGACACCGGGCAACTGCTTGGCGAGCACCGCGGCCCGCTCGCGTACGTCGTCGGTGAGCAGCAGTTCGCGGCACGGCGGCGCCCACAGTCCCTGTTCGGCGATCTCCATCGAACGCTGGTCGGCGACCTTGAACCAACGGATCTCATCGACCGTGTCCCCGAAGAAGTCGACGCGCAACGGGTGCTGTTCGGTGGGCGGGAAGACGTCCAGGATGCCTCCGCGCACCGCGAACTCGCCACGGCGTTCGACCAGGTCGGTGCGGGTGTACGCGGCGTCGACGAGCGCCTTGACGACGTCCTCGAGTTCGGCGTCCTGACCGGCGACAAGGCTCACCGGCACGAGGTCGCCCAGGCCCTTGGCGATGGGTTGCATGACCGCCCGCACGCTCGCGACCACGACGTCGAGGGCTCCGTGAGTGACGTCGTTCTGGTCGGGGTGCGAGAGCCGGCGCAGAACGGCCAATCGGCGTCCGACGGTGTCAGAGCGTGGGCTCAGCCGCTCGTGCGGGAGGGTCTCCCAACTGGGGAACTCTGCGACCTTGTCCTCGCCGATCAGGCTACGCAGCGCGGTCACCATGTCGCCCGCGTCACGGCCGGTGGCGGTCACGACGAGCAGCGGCGTCCGCGCGCCGGCCGTGTTCATCAGTGCGAGCAACGGCGGACGCAGGCCGGGTGCCGATGCGATGTCGACCATGTTCGCGTTGCCGCGATGACCCAGAACTCGCTTGACCCCCTCGTCCTGAGCGAGCAGGTCGAGCATCGGTTGCAGCGCACTCACAGCGTGGGGACCCTTCGGGCAGACAACACAGAACGCCCCGGATCAGGAAATGACCAGGGGTTGAGCTCCCATTCTACGCCTGTCAGCCGGGTGAACAGACAGCCCGGAACGGCCGGCTCAGCGTGCGTGGACCTTGTTCTGCGCGTCGGCGAGCCCGAGGTCGACCAAGGTCTGTGTGGCGTCCGCTGCATCGTCGATGAGGAAGGGCAGTTCCTTCTTCTCGGTGGCGTTGAAATCTTTCAGCACGAAGCCGGCGACATCCTGTCGTCCGGGCGGTCGGCCGATACCGACGCGCACCCGCAGGTAGTCCTTGGTGCCCAATGCGCTTGATATCGAACGCAATCCGTTGTGCCCGCCTTCACCGCCACCCTTCTTCAGGCGCACGTCGGCGAAGTCGATGTCCAGTTCGTCGTGGATCACGATCAGCTTCTCGACCGGCACCTTGAAGAAGTTCATCAGTGACTTCACCGGGCCGCCGGACACGTTCATGTACGTCGTCGGACGGGCGATGATCGCGGCCGGACCACCGGGAGCACCGGAGGGCTGCGGGAGACGCACGGACGCACCGAGGGCCTGCGCCTTGTGCGCCTTGAGGGTGGAACCGGTGCGTCGAGCGATCTCCTCGATCACCATGACGCCGACGTTGTGCCGGTTGCCGGCGTATCCGGGGCCGGGGTTGCCGAGTCCGATGATGAGCCAAGGTTCCACGGGCAGTCAGTATGCCGGGTGGGTGGGGAGCGCCGAACGTGCGCCCGAAATGCACTGCGGCCCGGGCATCCAGTGGATACCCGGGCCGCAGCCACTGAGGTGAAGGTCAGGCGTCCTCGCCCTTGTCGCCCTCGCCCTCGGACTTCTCTTCGCCGTCGCCCTCGCCCGCGGTGGACTCGTCCTCGGCGGCCTCCTCGTCGGACTCCTCGTGCTCGATGCCGGCCTCGGCCTCGGCCTCGGCAAGCTCGGCTTCCAGCGCTTCGGCGGAGACCTGCTGAGTGACGTTGACGACGAGCAGTTCCTCGTCGGCGATCAGGGTGACGCCCGAACCGAGCTCGACGTCCTTGGCCAGGATCTGCGAGCCGGCCTCGAGACCCTCGACGGAGACGGTGAACGACTCCGGGATGGCCAGCGCGTCTGCCTCGACAGACAGGACGCTGTTCTCGACGATGACGTTGGTCTCGACAGCAGCCTCGCCCTCGACGTGCACGGGGACGTCGATGGTGACCTTCTCGCCCCTGCGGACGGTGACCAGATCGATGTGCTCGATGAACGGACGCAGCACCTCACGCTGGACGTCCTTGGCGAGAGCGAGCTGCTCCTCACCGTTCGGCATCACGATGGTCAGAACGGCGTTCGGGTTCTTCAGCGCGAGCATCGTGGCGTGGCCCGGAAGGGTGATGTGCACGGGGTCGGCGCCGTGGCCGTAGATAACGGCCGGGATCTGGTCGGCGCGACGGATGCGGCGAGCCGCGCCCTTGCCGAACTCGGTACGGTCCTTCGCCTCGAGGCGGAGGCTGATTTCCTTGGCCATGATCTGTTCCTTAGCGGGAGTCGGGATGAGGGTCGTCCCCTCGGCACGGGAAGCTCGCGCGGGACACAGGTGGGTTCCGTGACGCTACGGGTAGAAGGCTCGACGTCGAGCACTGCTCGATGGAGCTGATTCCACCGCGTCGATCACGGACCGCCTGCATACGCACGCGACGTCCCTCGCCGAGGCAACGCCGACCATCCTACGGGCGCGGCCCGCACCCGCCAAATACGCCCAAATACGATCGGTCAGCCGAGTCCGTCGAACATCGAGGTGACCGAGCCGTCCTCGAACACCTGGTGGATCGCCTCGGACAGCAGCGGCGCGATCGACAGCGCGGTGAGCTTGTCGAACTGCTTCTCCGGGGTGATCGGCAGGGTGTCGGTGACGACGACCTCGCGGGCCACCGAGTCCCGCAGTCGCTCCACCGCGGGACCGGAGAAGATCGCGTGCGTAGCCGCGATGATCACGCCGGCCGCCCCGTCGTTCATGAGAGCCTCGGCCGCGTTGCAGATGGTGCCGCCGGAGTCGATCATGTCGTCGACCAGCACGCAGGTGCGGCCCTCGACATTTCCGATCACCCGGTTGGCGACACTCTGGTTCGGACGCGTGACGTCGCGCGTCTTGTGGATGAACGCCAGCGGCGCCCCGTTGAGACGCTTGCTCCACTGTTCGGCGACCTTGATGCGGCCGGCGTCCGGGGAGACGACCGCGAGATCCTCGCCCTCGTACTTCTTGCCGACGTAATCGGTGAGGATCGGCAGCGCCTGCAGATGGTCGACCGGACCGTCGAAGAAGCCCTGGATCTGGTCGGTGTGCAGGTCGACCGCCATGAGGCGGTGCGCTCCGGCGACCTTGAACATGTCGGCCATCAGACGCGCACTGATCGGCTCACGACCCCGGGACTTCTTGTCCTGGCGGGCGTAGCCGTAGAACGGCGTGATCACGGTGATGCGCTTGGCGGAGGCGCGCTTGAGCGCGTCCACCATGATCAGCTGCTCCATGATGTTGTGGTTGATCGGTGCGGTGTGCGATTGGATGACGAACGCGTCGCAGCCACGGACCGATTCGTCGAATCGCACGTAGGTCTCGGAGTTGGCGAAGTCGCGCGCCTCGGTCGGCACGAGCGTCGTGCCGAGCGAGTCGGCGACCGCCTGCGCCAGCGCGGGGTGAGCACGGCCGGAGAAGACCATCAGGTTCTTCTCGGTGGTGGCCTTCATTCCGCTCATGTGTTCAGTTCCCTTCACTGGTGCTGCGTGCACGGGCGGCCCTGGCAGCCTCGTCCGTCTTGGTTCCGGCACGGCGGCGCTCCACCCAACCGTCGATGTTGCGTTGGCGCCCGCGGGCCACCGCGATCTGTCCGGGCTCGACGTCCTTCTCGACCGCTGAACCGGCACCGACGTACGCACCGTCGCCGATGGTGACCGGCGCGATCAGCACCGAGTCGGATCCGACGAAGCTGTGCGCCCCGACGTTCGTGTGGTGCTTGGCCACTCCGTCGTAGTTGGCGAAGATCGTGCCCGCCCCGATGTTGGCGCCCTCACCGATCGTCGCGTCGCCGCAGTAGGTCAGGTGCGGCACCTTGGCGCCGTCACCGATCTTGGCGTTCTTGGTCTCCACGAACCCGCCGATCTTGCCGCCGGTGCCCAGTTCGGTGCCCGGACGCAGGTAGGAGTACGGACCGACGGTGGCGTCCGCGCCGATCACCGCGAGGTCGACATGCGCACGGACGACGCTGGCGCCGTCACCGACCTCGGCGTCCTTGAGCGTGGTGTCCGGACCGATCTCGCAGTTCTCGCCGACGGTGGTGGCGCCCTGCAACTGACAGCCGGGGTGAATCACGGTGTCGCGTCCGACGGTGACGTCCGCGTCGATCCAGGTGGACTCGGGATCGACCACGATCGCACCCGACTCGCGCATCAGCTTGTCGAGCAGGCGGCGGTTGAGTTCGCGGCCGAGCTTGGCCAGCTGGGCCTTGTCGTTGACGCCTTCGGCCTGGACGAGGTCGGTCAGCACGTCGGCGATCACGCGCCGCCCCCGGGAGACGGCGAACTCGACGACGTCGGTCAGGTACTTCTCCCCCGCGGCTTCGTTGATCCCGAGGCTCGCGAGCGCCTCTCGCAGCAGATCGGCGTCGAAGGCGAAGATGCCCGAGTTGAACTCACGGATCTCCAACTGCTCCGGGGTGCACTGCTTGTGCTCGACGATCGCGACGACGTCGCCGGACTCATCGCGCACGATTCGCCCGTATCCCGTTGCGTCGCTGAGGATTCCGGAGATCACGGTGACGGCGGCGTCGTTGTCGGCGTGGGTGTCGGCCAGGCGGCGGAGCGTGCCGGCCTCGAGCAACGGGGTGTCACCGGTGGTCACGATGACGGTGCCGTGCAGGTGTTCCGGGAGCGCCAGCAGACCACACTCGGCTGCGCGCCCCGTGCCGTAGATGTCGTCCTGGAACGCGACCACGATCTCGGGCAGAGCCTCACGAGCTGCGGCGGCGACCTTCTCGCCCTGAGCCCGGACCACGACGGCGACGTGCTCGGCGCCCGCACCGGAAGCCGCGCTCACCGCGTGACCGACGAGGGTGCGTCCACCGATGCGGTGCAGAGCCTTGTTGATGTTCGACTTCATCCGAGTGCCGTCACCGGCGGACATGACAATGACGGCTGCAAGGGGTGCGCGCACGCGGAGACTCCTGAATGCGGTCGGGAGGGTGGTGTCGTTCCGAGGCCGATGCTACCGCTCCGTCACCTGCCGTTCGTTCGCGCTCGGTCGGTCGGGTCATGCCCGATCACGCAGCGAGTGGAGTCGGCATCCCGGTCGTTCGTGCAAGGACTTCTTCGATTTCTGCAGCCAGGCAGCGATCGGAGTGTCTGCGCGAGCACATCTGTGCCGGTCGATGTAGTTGGCTGGACCGACCGACGAACAGGAGCAGACATGGTGTCCAGCGACAACGATGGCCAGATCTCGGAGACCTCGATGGCGGTGCCGGACGCCGGCGCCGACCAGACTCCGGGAACCGAGGAAGGTACCCCGTCAGCAGCCGACTCGGGACACGAGCCGCACGAAGGTCCGCGAGACTACGCAAGCACGGACCGCACTGCATCAGGCGAAGAGACGGACGAGGCATCCTCGAACAATGAGTAACGGTCCGGCCCCCGAGTGGGGGCCGGACCGTTCGGCGTCCTGCTGATCAGGCGGTGGCCGGACGCGCGACGCGCTTGGCGTGACGCAGACCCATCAGGGCCAGCACCAGGAACACGAGCGCTCCGAGGAAGGCGCCGATCGCGGCCCACAGGGCGACCTTGGCCATGGTGCCGAAGGCGTAGGCGTTCAGCAGCATGCCGCGCAGGGTGTTGCCCATGAACAGCGACTGGCGCAGTTCGCCGAGCTTCTTGGTCTCTTCGGCGTTCGGGGCCGACTTGTTGGCCTTCATGTACTCGCCGCTGACCTCTTCGTAGGTCTTGTTGTTCGATTGAGTGTTCATGTGGACGAGGATGTACTGGTCGGCGAAAGCCTTGGCCTGGTCGCCGGTGGTCATCTTCTGACCGGCGAACTTCTCCAGGGCGGCCTTCTGCTCGGGGGTCTCGAGGCGGTCCTTCGCCGGCATGGTGATGTTCTGCTGGCTCAGCTGCTCCTCCACGTTGTTGTTGATGAACCAGGAGCCGTAGGCCAGCAGGGCACCAGCGACGAGCAGGACGGCGGCAAGGGCGAAGCCGAACCAGGAGACGAGACGATCGAGCGCGCTGCGCATGGGAGTTTCCTTCTTCAAAGTGATCCCGGGTTGTTCTCGGGGCTGATCACCATGTTCCTACGTTCGATAGTAGTTGACAAACCAACTACTACTCCAAGTCGTTGTTTTAGGTCGATGCCGCAGTGGCCGACATCACGAAGGCTTACCTGATCAGTCGAATACTGTTGTATGCCAGTGGTATTCATACAGACGCGCGTGCGTCGAGGAGGCCATTACGCTCACATTTCGAGATGCGCATCTCAGCTGGCAGTCGGCGACCAGGGCTACTGAGCCCCACCGACAGCATGCCGTCCGGACGGTCGACGCCGCCAGGTGAGCACCCGGCGGACCGATTCGCCAGCCGCCGTCGGCGACCGGACCGTGGACCACCGCCGGAACACCACGCATTCCGTGCCGCGGGAGCAGGTCGGTCTCGCTGACCCTGAGCCTGGCCACCGGGTGGGTTCTCGTCGCCAGGATCAGTTCGATTGCGCGCGGGCGGTTGTCGCTGCGGCAACGGCGGCACCGAGCACGGCCGTTCGGGCTTCGGCGAACGTGTCAGCGGCAGCGGTTCCGATCGCTTCGGCGAACTCGGGCATGGCCCGCCACCGTCGCGGCGTCCGCGCGGACACGCCCACGGCGACGGCAACGGATCCCGGGTCGCCACCAACGGCAAGCATCTCGGCGGCGTGTTGCTGCGACTCGGTCAGCGTCGATGCGGTCACGACGGCCACCGTCCGGCCAACGCACGACCGACGATGATCGGTGCCCGGTGCTCGCCACGTCAAGCGGTCACGAGGTGCCGAGGTCGGACGCATCGCGGGTTGCCGCAACGTCGGAGGACGACACGGGCGCGGTCGACGGGTCGGCCCCGGGTGATTTCGAAGACGTGGCGCGAGACGGTCACGAGCCGGCGAAGCTCGGGATCCCATGCGCGGGGCTGCGACGCGTCGGGCCCGGTCATGGCACCCGTCCACACGAAGCACCCGCGCATTATCTGGACGTGCGCTCGGACGTAGTACGGCAACGCTGCGAGTTCAGCGGCTGCGGTCGGGTCGGTCATGGGTGGTTCCTTCGGTTGGATGACCGGCCGCGCACCGGGAGGAGACGGCGCGCCCGGTCAGCGGCTCAGGGTCGACCCGTGGCGGGGTCGGGATACGAGCACGTCGACAGGCCGAGCGATGCCGGGTCGAGGTCATGCACGATGCGGCCTTGCTCGGCACGAACGGGCGCGAGCCCGAACGGGTCATCGTCGGGCGTGAGCGCGGCGAGGGTCGCGACGGTCACGTCTCGGGCGGTGCGTTCAGTGAGCGGGTTCGACACGCGTAGCGCGGTCGCTTCAGCCTGCCGGTGGTCGAGCGCGGCACGGACCTCGCGCACCTGGTCGAGGGCGTCGTTCAAGGTGCAGCAGGGTCTGGGTGGTCAGCAGCGGGGTGTCGCCGTAGGTGACGATCACGGTGCCGTCCAGGTCGGCGGGCAACTCCTCCAGCGCGCACTCGGCGGCGCGGCCGGTGCCCTTGATCTCGTCCTGGTCGGCGATGACCGCGTCGGGCCAGGTCTGCTGCACCACCGGGACGACGCGGTCGCGCTACCTCCCCGAGGCAGACGGTGACCCCGCTCAGCCGCCCCCGCCGCCGAGTGATCCGACGGCCCGGGCCACGACCAGCAGGCTGGTGAACAACGCAGCCGATGCCTGCAGACCCATCAGACATTTCGCCCGCGCCGACAACGGCATCGTGTCGGTCGGGCTGAATGCGCTGGAGTTGGTGAGGGACATGTAGGCGTAGTCGACGAAGGTAGGCATCCAACCTGCGGTCTCGCTCGACGAGGCGCGCACTTCAGCGACCGTCTCCCGGTTCTCGTCCTGAGAGAAGCGCCAGTCGGCGGGCGGGAGTTCCTCGCGCGTCACCCGCCGTCTCGCTACCGGCCCACCGCGGTCGAGTTCCCAGTACAAAAGGGCGAAGCCGATGACGCCGGTCAACCACACCTGCATGCCGCCGATGAGCAGGGCAGTGCCGGACGCCTTTTCGTCGGGCAGCGTAGCGAGCAGCAGACCGAGGCCGGTCAAATTCGCGGCGATGATCAGGCAGGCAAGGACCACCGAGACGGCTCTGGACAAGCGGGTGTGCCGGTTCATCCGCAACGGATTGGTCCAAAGCAGCGCCATGAGCAGCAGCAGTTCGAGGCCGGGCACGACCAGGCGCGGCCCGAAGCGGATTTCACTGGGCAAGGTGGCGTAAGCGACAGCCGCGAGCACGACCGCGAGCGCCGGTGGGATGCGGTGCTCGCCGCCGCTTCGGTCATCGGGCGGATCTTGGTCGAGCGCGCGCCCGGAAGATTTCGAGTTCATTGCCACCACCTGCCACCACCTGCCACTACTTGCCCGGCTCACGCGTCCGGTCGCTCGCGAGCCTATTGGCGCGGCGCAGGCCGCGTCGGCCGGGGGAGGCACCCGTCCGGGTGGCACTTCGGCCACCCTCCGCCGGTTCGCGTCGACCGGCATGGCCGCGGCAGGCTGACACTCCGAGACCGAACGCGTGGAGGACAGCATGAGTGAGTTGGACGATTCCCCCAGGCCGACGACCGCGCTCGACGCCACCCCACCGCTCGAGGGCATCAAGGTCACCGACTTCAGCCGGGTGCTTGCTGGACCGCTGGCCACGATGATGCTCGCCGACCTGGGCGCCGAGGTGGTGAAGATAGAGCGTCCGGGCACGGGCGACGACACGCGCCAGTGGGGGCCGCCGTGGACGCCACGTGGTTCGGCGTATTTCGAGAGCGTCAATCGCAGCAAGCGGAGCGTCGCGCTCGATCTGAAGAACCCCTCTCATCTGGAGATCGCACGGCAACTCGCTCTTGAAGCAGACGTTGTGGTGGAAAATTTCACGACCGGGACGATGGATCGACTCGGTCTCGGGTACGAGCAGTTGGCTGCCGAAAACCCAGGTTTGATCTACTGCTCGATCACCGGATTCGGTTCGGGCGCAGGCGCTCGCATGGCGGGCTACGACTTTCTGGTGCAGGCCGTGGGCGGGTTGATGAGCATCACCGGTGCGGCTGACGGAGAACCGACGAAGGTCGGTGTCGCACTCGTCGACGTGCTCACCGGCAAGGACGCGGTGATCGCAGTGCTCGCCGCGCTTCAGGAGCGCCACCGTAGCGGGCGGGGCCAACTCGTGGAGGTCAGTCTGCTGACCAGCCTGCTCGGCTCGCTGGTGAACCAAACGTCCTCCTACCTGACGACCGGCCGCTCACCCGGCCGCATGGGCAACGCCCACCCCTCGATCGCACCGTACGAATCGCTGCGGTGCACGGACGGTTCGATCGCGATTGCGTGCGGGAACGACGGACAGTTCGCGCGGTTGGCGGCGCAGATCGGCCGACCGGAGCTGGCGACCGATCCGCGGTTTGCGAGCAACCCCGCCCGGGTAGCGCACCGGGCTGAGCTGGTTGCCGAACTTGAAGCCGGACTCGCAGGCGACACTGCATCCGGTTGGGTAAGGCGTCTGACGGCTGCCGGGGTGCCGGCCGGCGAGGTCGGCGACATCGGCTCCGCGATCGAGCTCGCTGAGCAACTGGGCCTCAACCCCACCGTCCATCTCGGTCCTGACCACCCGCGCCAGGTGCGTCACCCGATCAGCTTCTCGCGCAGCGGGATTCGCACCCCATCCCCGCCCCCCGACCTAGCGCAGCCACCTTCGTCCGCACGCGAGCACTGATCTGCCTCGGCCGTGAGGCAGGATTCAGCTGAGATCCACACACCAAGGGGGCTTCGATGGGCAGCACCATCTTCATCGTCCTGTTCGCGCTGCTGACCGTCATCGCGCTCGCGGTCGGGCTGAGCTTGCGTCGGCGAGCGAAATCGGCGTCCGATGAGGTCGACGGTTCGGATGATGATCCGCGCGCCGCCGGCGAACGGCGAAAGCGCCTGCCGATCAAGCACCAGTCGCCCAGCGAACGCGCAATGCTCCGCAGCCGTAGCCGGATGGCTTTCGCGGCGAGCACGGTGTGCGGATTGCTGACTCTCCTGGTGGCAGGTTCGTCGTGCCTGGTGCAGGTGCCGACCAAGGAGTACGGCGTTGTCACCAGCTTCGGCAAACCCGTCAACGTGTTGCCGAACGGCCTGCACCTCAAGGCGCCCTGGCACAAGGTCACTGATATCGACGCGGCGATCCAGACCGACAGCTACGAACAGTCCGACAAGGGTTCGACCTGCGTGCAGGTGCGCATTGCGCACCAGGCGACCGCGTGCGTCGACGTGTCGATCCGTTGGCGGATCAAGCAGCAGGCGACGGAGGCGTTGTTCAAGGACTACCGCGACTTCGGCAACATTCGCGGCTCGCTCATCGTGCGCGAGTTGCGTTCGGCGCTGAACACCGCGATGGACTCCTACGACCCGCTGGCCGTCGACGAGAACGGCGTCTCGCAGGCTCCGGCACTCGCAGCGTTGTCGCAGCAGGTGCAGAAGGAGATGAGTGGCACGATCGGCGACCAAGTGGAGGTGTTGTCGGTGATCATCCCGGTGATGCACTTCGATGCCAATACCCAGTCGAAGGTCAACGCGCTGCTCTCGCAGGTGGCTCAGACGCGCATCGCGGCGCAGTCGGTGCAGACCAGCAAGCAACAGGCTCAGGCGAACAAGACGCTCGCCGACTCGGTGAGCAAGGACCCGAACGTGTTGGTGAGCAAGTGCTTCGACCTGCTGGAGTCGGGCAAGTTCACCCCGCCGGCCGGATTCAGCTGCTGGCCGTCGTCGGGATCTTCCGTCGTGGTGCCGAGCTCGGCGAAGTAGGACTACTCCACGGGTAGGCGTGCACATCTCGCAGACGGCGCGTGCATTGCTCGCGACTTGTACAGTTCGCGAGCCTTGCTCGCGGGGCTCGTGAGGCGTGTACGGCGCTGGCTGCGCGCGCTCCCCGGGAAGGAATCGAACCTTCGTCGCTAATCCTGATTCAAAGTCAGGCGGCCCCTGCCAGCAGAGCAACCGGGGAATGCGCCCGAGCGGGCGCGGCGTCCAGGGTATCCGACGAGGTCAGACCTGCTGAATCTCGATCCGATTGCCGCACGGATCGTCGGTGTGAAAACGGCGAACGTTCGGGACGTTCGTGTCCGGCCGCACTGGGCCGCCGACCTCTTCGATCCGGGCGGCAACCGCGTCCAGGTCGTCGACCAGGAAGCACGGGTGCGCTTTGCGCGCGGGAATGAAGCCGTCCTCGACGCCGCAATGCAACTCCTGTGGTCCCACCTGGAACCACACTCCCCCGCGCGCAGCGAGCACCGGGGGCTTGGGGATCTCGGGCAGACCCAGCACGGTGCCGTAGAACGCGCGCAGACGATCCTCCGCCCCTGCGGGGCAAGCGATCTGTACGTGATGAAGGCCTAGAACGGTCATCGTGTACCGCCTTTCGCGCCGACCGCGAAGATGCGTCGGAAAGGGAACAGCACACCGTACGGGCGACGCGGGTAGGCGACTGCCAACTCGTTACCCAGGCTCGCGAGGAACGGGTCGACCTCGTCGGGTCGAAGCGCGTCGAGGATCGGACGCAGCGCCGTGCCCTTCACCCACTCGAGCACCGGATTCTCCTGCGTTCCAGCGGGATCCAAGATCTGCAGGTAGGTGGTCTCCCACGCGTCCACGTGACCACAGCGCGTCGAGAGCAGATCCGCATACTCCTCGGGTTCGAGGACCGGGTCGTGCCGCAGGAGCGGCGTCAGCTCCTGCGCTCGTGAATGCGACGAGACGACCTCCCGGATGATCCGATGCGAGTCAGCGGCAAAGTTCCCGGGCACCTGCATCGCGAACACCGCTCCCTGCGACGCAGCGTCAAGCCAACGCTCGATCAAAGATGCATGATCCGGCACCCACTGGAGCGTGGCGTTGGTGACGATCAGATCGACAGACACATCAGCCGGATCCCATTGCACAACATCGGCATTCAGCCACGACACTCGATCGTCGCCGTCATGCGCCCGCGCCTGCTCGAGCATTTCCGAACTGGAGTCGATCCCGATGATCCTTGCGTCCGGCCAGCGTTCGAGCATCGACAATGTGGCCAGCCCGTTCCCGCAGCCGAGGTCGACGATGGAACCCGGGTCAGCGAGCGGGATCCGACTCAACAGATCGACGAACGGGCGAGTGCGGTGATCATCGAACTTCTCGTACTGCACAGCGTCCCAGCGCATCGGCTTCCCCTCGCAGATCGAATATCTTGATATCAAGATACTTTACATCAAGTATGGTGGCACCATGGGCAACCAGCGCACCGACGAGGTCGATGTCATCGTCGACGCCTGGCGTCGCGAGCGTCCGGATCTGGACGTCGACCCGCTTCTTGTACTGTCCCGCGTCACGCGCCTGGCACGCCGCCTCGATCAGGCTCGATCGTCTGCTTTCAGCACTCACCAGCTGGAAGCGTGGGAGTTCGACGTGTTGTCGGCGCTGCGCCGAGTGGGGGAACCCTACGAACTCTCCCCCGGCGCCCTCGGCCAGCAAACACTGGTCACCAGCGGCACGATGACCAACCGGGTCGACCGGCTCGCCGGGCGCGGTTACGTCGAACGACGCCCCGCACCGAACGACCGCCGCGGTGTCCTGGTGCGGCTGACCGAACGTGGCCGCCAAGTCGTCGACGCAGCTTTCGAGGACCTTCTCCGCCAGGAACGCGCACTACTTGCAGCACTCCCGGCTCGCGAACGCACCCAACTCGCGTCCAGCCTGCAGCGGCTGCTGGCAACCCTCGAAAGCTGAGCACCGTCGCTCCGCCACCGATGGCGTACGTGGTGAGCGTGAGGTGGGACTCCCACGTCCGCCCCGTCCGCGGTGATCCGCGCGGCGTCCTTCCACGGGCCGTCACCGGCGTGCTCCATCGTGATGTCGACGCGGAAGAACTCGCCCGGCTCGGTTCGGGTGGCACCGACCACGTCAGATACCAGCCGCTATCCAGCACCACCAGTTCAGTCATATGTCCAGCACACCCCGCACAACGAAACGGCCGCCCACCCTGCGGGTGGACGGCCGTCGAGCGATCGAATCAGGCTCAGGCCTCTTCGGAGGTGGCTTCCTCGGAGGTGAGGTTGCGGGTCTTGGTGAAGTCCAGCGGGATACCGGGGCCCATCGTCGTCGACATGGTCGCCTTGGTGATGTAGCGACCCTTCGACGAGGCCGGCTTCAGACGCAGGATCTCCTCCAGCGCGGCGGCGTAGTTCTCGACGAGCGACTTCTCGTCGAAGGATGCCTTGCCGATGATGAAGTGCAGGTTGCTGTGCTTGTCGACGCGGAACTCGATCTTTCCGCCCTTGATGTCGCTGACAGCCTTCGCGGTGTCCATGGTGACGGTGCCGGTCTTCGGGTTCGGCATCAGACCACGCGGGCCGAGGACCTTACCGAGACGACCGACCTTGCCCATCAGGTCGGGGGTGGCGACGACGGCGTCGAAGTCGGTCCAACCGCCGGCGACCTTCTCGATGAGGTCGTCGGAACCGACGAAGTCGGCGCCTGCAGCCTCAGCAGCGGCCGCCTTGTCACCGTTGGCGAAGACCAGCACGCGGGCGGTCTTACCGGTGCCGTGCGGCAGGTTGACGGTGCCGCGGACCATCTGGTCGGCCTTGCGCGGGTCGACACCGAGGCGGAACGCGACCTCGACGGTCGAGTCGTACTTGGTGTTCGCCGAGTCCTTGGCCAGACGGACGGCCTGCAGCGGCGCGTAGACCGAGCCTTCGCCGATCTTCTCCGCGGACGCGCGGTAGTTCTTGCTGCGCTTCATGAGTGCTCCTCGTGAATGATGTGGGAGTTGTGGTTCTGCGGACCAGCGCCGGCCCAACCACCTGTTGCCAGTAGGCAACCTGTCCATTGTCGCGCATGAACGGGGCTGACGCGAAATCGCGTCAGCCCCGTTGCTGCACAACGTTATTGCTGGTCGATCAGGACTCGACGTCGATACCCATCGAACGGGCGGTGCCGGCGATGATGCGCGACGCCATGTCGATGTCGTTGGCGTTGAGGTCCTGCATCTTCTGCTCGGCGATGGCGCGCACCTGGTCCTTGGACAGCTTGGCGACCTTGGTCTTGTGCGGCTCACCCGAACCCTTGGCGACGCCGGCAGCCTTCTTGATCAGCTCAGCGGCGGGCGGGGTCTTGGTGATGAAGGTGAACGAGCGGTCTTCGTAGACCGTGATCTCGACCGGGATGACGTTGCCACGCTGGGATTCGGTCGCGGCGTTGTAGGCCTTGACGAACTCCATGATGTTGACGCCGTGCTGACCGAGGGCCGGGCCGACGGGCGGAGCCGGGGTGGCCGCACCGGCCTGGATCTGCAGCTTGATGAAGCCGGAGACCTTCTTCTTGGGAGGCATGTAGCTTCCTCTTTCTTTTCAGTGTGGGCCTACGCCGTGGGCGATGACCCGGTTGCATGTCCTCACCCGAGGCCCGGGCAAGGGGTTGAGCGACGACTCAGATCTTGGCGACCTGGTTGAAGCCCAGCTCGACCGGCGTTTCGCGGCCGAAGATGGAGACCAACACCTTGAGCTTCTGGGTGTCGGTGTTGATTTCGGAGATCGTCGCCGGAAGCGTCTCGAAGGGACCTTCCATGACGGTGACGGACTCTCCGACGTTGAAGTCGACCTCGGCCGGCGTGGCAGCCTTCTTCGCAGCACCACCGGTCTTCTGACCTGCGGCGGCCTCGGTCTCGGGCTCCTCGAAGGTCGGGTTCAGCATCGTCACGACCTCGTCGAGGTTCAGCGGCGACGGCGCGTGCGCGTTGCCGACGAACCCGGTGACACCTGGGGTGTGGCGCACCGCGCCCCAGCTCTCGTCGGTGAGGTCCATACGCACCAGCACGTATCCGGGCATCCGGACACGGGTGCCCATCTTCTTCTGGCCGTTCTTGATCTCGGTGAAGTCTTCCATCGGAACCTCGATCTGGAAGATGTAGTCCTCCATCGACAGGTTCTGAATGCGGTTCTCCAGGTTCGCCTTGACCTTCTTCTCGTATCCGGCGTACGAGTGGATGACGTACCAGTCGCCGAACTGCGAACGCAGTTCGCGCATGTACTCCTCGCGCGGGTCGACGGCCGGCTTCGTAGCCTCGGCCGCGCCTTCGTCCTCGGAAGTCTCGGACTCGGCATCCGCGACATCGTCAGCCTTGACGGCAGCGTCCTCGGCCTCTGCGTCAACCTGGGTGCCCTCGCCGTCGACGTCGTCGGCGTACGCGGGCATGCCCTCGTCCTCGGCATCGGCCACGCGCAGGTCGTCGTCGGCGTCGGCACCCGGTGCCGGCGAGGTCACGTCCTGGGCAGCGTCGGGCAGTTCGACGGACTCGGCCGTCTCCTGTGCGTCGACGTCAGGGCTGTGCTGCTCAGTCATGGACCTGCTTCCTTGATTCGTTTTCGTTTGCGTCGGTGCGGACGTCGCGGCGGGTCAGCTGGTGCCAAAGACGAACGACACGGCACGGCTGAAGACCCAGTCGAGGCCGAGGACGAACAACATGATGAACACGATGAAAGCCAGTACCACGATGGTGTACTGGGTGAGTTCGTCGCGGGTGGGACGGACCACCTTGCGGATCTCGGCGATGACCTGCCGGATGTACAGCAGAATCCGACCGAAGAATCCCTTGGAGGACTGCTCCGTGTCGCGAGCGCTCGCGGTGCTCGTGTCGGCCACGGTGTCGCCTCTCTCCTGATCGATCACGTATGCGCAGGGCACGAGGGACTCGAACCCCCAACCCCCGGTTTTGGAGACCGGTGCTCTACCAATTGAGCTAGTGCCCTGTGGTCGGGATGTTGGAAATCCTGACCGGGTGGCCGCCTGCGGACACGACTGAGCGTGGCTGACAGTCAACCGAAGGACGAGTCTACGTCAGACCCCGCTACGGAAGCCAACCCGGCTCGGCCACTAGCGTTCCGCCATGGCTGCAACGAAGGATGCGACGACGGACGACACCACTCGCGGACGCTCGCTGCTCACGTTGCCGAAGGCGCATCTGCACCTGCATTTCACCGGCTCGATGCGCATCGAGACGGTGCGCGAGATGGCCGACAAGCACGGTCTGCGGCTACCGAACGCACTCACCCGTGACTACCCGCCTCAGCTGTCCGGGGTGGACGATCGCGGCTGGTTCCGGTTCCAGCGACTGTACGACGCCGCCCGCGCGTGCGTTCGCGACGAGCAGGACATGCGACGCATCGTCCGGGAGGCTGCGCAGGACGACGCTGCCGAGGGCTCGAAATGGTTGGAGATCCAGGTCGACCCGACCTCGTACGCCGGATTCGTCGGTGGCATCACGCCGATGCTAGAGATCGTGATCGACGAGGCCAAGGCCGCCTCGAGCGATCTCGGTATCGGCGTCGGAGTGCTGGTGGCCGCGTCCCGCATCAAGCACCCCTACGACGCCCGGACCCTTGCCCGCCTGGCCGTGCAGCACGCCGGCGACGTCCTGGCATTCGGTCTTTCCAACGACGAGCGCCGCGGCAACACCGAGGACTTCGCCCCGGCGTTCCGCATCGCCCATGCCGGCGGCTTGGCGTCCGTACCCCATTCGGGCGAGCTTCTCGGACCGCAGGCGATCAGCGAGACCATCGACTCACTCGGCCCGCAGCGGCTGGGTCACGGCGTCCGGGCAGCGGAGTCGGACGTGGTGCTGGAGCGGGTGCTCAACAACGACATCGCACTCGAGGTCTGCCCGGGATCGAACCTCGCCCTCGGCGTCTACTCCTGCCCCGAGGACGTGCCACTTCGCCAATTGTTCGACGCGGGCGCGACCATCGCGCTCGGGGCCGACGACCCACTGCTGTTCGACAACCGGCTCGCCGCGCAGTACGAGACGGCTCGGACGGTGCACGGCTTCAGTGACGAGGAACTCGCCGAACTCGCCCGGCACTCGATCCGCGCATCATTCGCACCGGACGACAGCAAGCGCGAGATGTTCGCCGAGGTCGACGCCTGGCTCACCGAAAGTCCGCAGAACTGACACGCTGACCCGCGCGTTCTGCGGACACCCGCTGCTGAATGTCCGCAAGCTGGCCGCGGTGACGCGCGAGTTCTGCGGACTCTCGGGTCAGAGGTCGTGGCCGACGAAGACGGGTTCGTTGACCAGTTCCACGCCGAACGCCTCCCGGACGCCGTCGCGCACCGTGCGTGCCAACTCGGCGACGTCGCGAGCAGTCGCCTTCCCGCGGTTGGTCACCGCGAGCGTGTGCTTGGTCGACAGCGCAGCGGGGCCGGGCATCCCGAAGCCCTTGCCGAAGCCGCCCTTGTCGATCAGCCATGCCGCGCTCGTCTTGACCATGCCGTCGGGGGCCGGGAACTGCGGCGGCTTCGGGCCGTCGGCACCGAGCCGCTCTGCGGCGCGCTTCTCCAGCTCCGCGAACCGTTTCGGGGACAGGATCGGGTTGGTGAAGAACGAACCACAGGACCAGGTGTCGTGATCGGACGTGTCCAGCACCATGCCGCGCTTGCGGCGCTGGGCCAGCACGGCCTCGCGTGCATCGGCGAGCGACACCCGAGTGCCCTGGTCGACCCCGAGCTGGGCGGCCAGGTCGGCGTACGCGACCGGCTGCGACAGGTCGGCAACCGTCAACTGGAAGAGCACGTCGAGGACGACGAAGCGTCCGGTCTGCTTGAAGACAGAGTGCCGGTAGGTGAAGTCGCAGCGCTGGTTGGTGAAGGTGCGGATCTGCTGGGTGTCGCGGTCGAAAGTGCGCACCTGGGCGACCGTCTGCGCGACCTCTTGTCCGTACGCGCCGACGTTCTGCACCGGCGTCGCGCCGGCCAGACCGGGAATGCCGGAGAGGGCTTCGATGCCCGACCAGCCCTCGGCGCACGCACGCGCGACGAACTCGTCCCAGTTCTCCCCCGCTGCGACCCGAACCATCGCGCCCCCACAGGAGTCGCTCGACTCGACCTGGATACCGCTGTTGGCGATGTGGACGACCGTGCCGGCGAAACCGTCGTCGCTGATCACGAGGTTCGAGCCCCCCGAGACGATGAGCAGGGGTTCGTCGGCGTCGTCGACCTCACGCACGGCATCGACGATGTCGTCGATGGATTCCGCAGTGACCAGCCGGCGCGCCGGCCCACCGACGCGCATGGTGGTGAGCGTCGCGAGCGCGACGTCGTGTGCCTCCTGCATCAGCGCTCGCTCAGGTCGACGGTGGCCAGCGCGCGGCTGAGCACCTTCGTCCCGCCCTGGGTGGCGGTGAGTTCGACCGTGACGCGGTCGCCGTCGATCTTCTTGATCGTGCCGGTCACCGCGAGCGGGGTGGCCGAGTCGTACTCGACGACGACCGGTGCGCTGAAGCGCACGCTGTACTCGAGGACTCGTCCCGGGTCGCCCACCCATTCGCCGACCAGCGAGACCGCGGCGCCCATCGTCCACATGCCGTGGCCGATCACGCTCGGCAGGCCGACCGAGGTCGCGAACTTCTCGTCCCAGTGGATCGGGTTGAAGTCACCGGACGCGCCGGCGTAACGGACGAAGGTCGCGCGGTCGACGGCGATCTCGGTGCTGCCTATCGAGTCGCCGACGGCGAGTTCGGAAATCCGGGGCATCACGCTTCACCTCGAATCACGACGACACAGTTCACGTCGCAGACGGGGTCACCCTCGGTCGTCGTGATCGCGGTCTTCAAGGTCACCATCGAGTGCCCGCCCGCCGACCGCACCCGGTCGACGGTCGTTGCAGCGGTGATCTCGTCACCGGCCACCAACGGGCGGTGATGGGTGAAGCCTTCTTCGCCATGAACCAGTCGGCTGAAATCGATACCCGCGTCGGGATCGACGATCGCGGCGGCTTCGGCCCGCTGCGCCACGATGACCGCGAAGGTCGGCGGCGCGACGACATCGGCGTAGCCGAGCGAACGGGCGTGCTCGACATCGGTGTGGACGGGGTCCTTGGCGCCGACGGCGGCGGCGAACTCGGCGATCTTCGTGCGGGACACGGAGTAGGTCGGGATGGCCGGGTAGGTGCGGCCTTCGACTTCGGGGTTGACCGGCATGAAGCCGACCCTATCGCCCGGTCACGACAATCGCCGCGAACGCTCTGGGGACGCCAAAGGACACCGGCCGTGGCCGGTGCCCTTCGGGTGGGGCGTGGTTCGGGTGGCTCAGGAAGCCGAGGGAGCCGCGGTGCTCGTCGGCGCCTGCGAGGCCGGGGCCGCCGGAGCGGGCGCCTGGGTCGAGGCCGGTGCGCTGGGCGAGTCTGACGCGGCCGACGTGGCAACGGACGACGAGCTACTGCTCGAAGTCGACGACGTGTTGCTCGAGGCGCTCACCTCTGCCACCTTCCCGCCGGGGCAGGCGCAGTCGGGCGGAGTGCCGGGGATATTGAAGGTTGGCGTCGTGTACGGCAAGTGCGTATTGGGGTCACCGGTCGGCGACGACGAGTGGTTCCAGATGATCGTCATCGTGAAGTCGAACTCCTGGTTTGCACTGTTGCTGCTGTCGGCACGGAAGGCGACGTTGCGGCATTCGTTCGCATCCAGCGCGATCGGCAAGCTCGGACTAGCGTGAATCAGGGTGAGGTTTGTGCCAACCGTCGTGTAGCTGACGCCGTGGATCCAGATCGGCACCGGCGAGTTGTTGCACACGGTGAACCGGAACTCATACCCCTTCGGGAAGGTCTTGCAGCTCTTGCCCGGGCTCTTGCAGTAGCCGTTCAACTTGAAGGTGGGCGGCGTCTGGAGGGAGCTGGCCAGCGCCGGCGCAGCGGACGCGAGGGCAACGGTCGGGACGCTCCACCCGGCCCCCTTGGCGAGCGTGCGTCGTGAGATCGAGCGACCGGGTGTACGAGTGTCAGCCATGTTGTTATCCCCTGAACTTTCCCGAAGTTTCCGCGCGGTGATTCGGGTTCGCCGGCCGAAGCCGAAGTCACCGTGGCCGAGCAGTGCCAGCAAGCCCCGCGCGGGCCCACTTACACGAGGGTTTGCAGTAAGTCACAACCCCCCGCGCCGATAGTACAGGTATCTTCGTGGACGCGCACCTGTGATACGCGAAACAGGGTGCGGTCACCGCGTCCGACCCCGTCAGAGCGCACGAGACCCCCGGGCGCAAGCGCCAGGGGGTCTCGAACTGCGAAGGAGCCGCGGATGCAATCAGCGCGTCTCGCGGTGCGCGGTGTGCTTGCCGCAGCGCGGGCAGAACTTGGCCAGCTCGACCCGGTCGGGGTTGTTGCGGCGGTTCTTCTTGGTGATGTAGTTGCGCTCCTTGCAATCCACGCACGCCAAGGTGATCTTGGGACGGATGTCTGCGCTCTTGCTAGCCACGGGGCAACCTGCTCTCGAAACGATGAATGTGGGTACTAACTTGGGATTGGTAGCGGGAGCGGGGCTCGATCCCGCGACCTCACGATTATGAGTCGTGCGCTCTAACCAGCTGAGCTACCCCGCCTTGGGGAACACGTCTCGCCTGAAAATCATTCCAGGCCCTGACGTGGACCAGAGCCCCCAAACGGAATCGAACCGTTGACCTTCTCCTTACCATGGAGACGCTCTACCGACTGAGCTATAGGGGCCTGCCTCCACCGACCGCCGAAACCTTGCGTTTCGAACCGTTCGGTAGCGCAGCGAAGAGGTTACCGGACACCTCTTCGATTCACGAAATCGAGTCGGGCCCGTGCTCCCCGATGTGCTCCACGACCACTGATCCGACGGCGTGCACGGTGTCCTTGCGGGCCGCGCGAAGCACCAGATCCCAGCCGTTCTCGGCCTCGTCCGCGATGAAGCGGACCTTGCCGGGGATGAGCACCGGCTTCTTGAACTCGACGCTGACGGTGTACTTCTCCGGCAGCCGGTTCTCGACGGCGGCGAGCATCTTCGACTTGCTCCACATGCCGTGGACGATGGTCGTCGGGAAGCCCAACGCCTTCGCGGCCAACGGATGCATGTGGATCGGGTTCACGTCACCGGAGACGGCGGCGTAGCGGCGTCCCAGGTCGGCAGTCAGCGCCCAGGTGACGCCCGCTCCGTCGGCCGGCTCCGGCTCGTCCGACTTCGACGGCACCTCGCCCGGAACTTTCTGCCCGCGGAACAGGTAGGTGGACGTCTCGGCCCAGACGACCTCGTCCCCCACTTTGATCGTGGACACGAGGTCGGCCTGCGCGCCGCGGAAGTGTGGCCGGAGGTTCTCGATGCCCACCTCCAGCTCGAGCACCTCGAGGGCTCCGACCCGACGGTGCTGGGTGATCGTGTTGGACAGGTGCACGCTGCCCATCAGCGGGAAGGGGAACTCCTTGTCCGCCATGAGCGTGACCTGCAGCGGGAACACCAGCACGTGCAGGTAGGTCGCCGGCAGCAGGTGTGTGACCGGGAAGCCGCACACCTGGTCGTAGGCGGCGAGCGCGCCCTGGTCGACCTTCACCCCGCGCTGGACGACGCGGACGTCAGGCAGCGTGCGGCCCTTGCGGGCGAACCCGGTGGCCGCGGCCTTCGCCAGCACCGGCCCGAGGGTCGGGGTGGCGTCGAGCTCGATGGTGCGCGTCATGGACTCATGCTCCCAGCTGGGACTGGCCGCAGACCCGCAGCACCTGACCGGTGACACCGGCGGATGCGGGCTCGGCGAAGAAGGCGATGGCCTCGCCCACGTCGACGGGTTGGCCACCCTGGAGCAGGGAGTTGAGGCGTCGGCCGACCTCGCGGGTCCCCATCGGGATCTTCGCGGTCATCTCGGTCTCGATGAAGCCGGGGGCGACGGCATTGACGGTGATGTTGCGTCCCTCGAGCTCCTTGGCGAGTTGGCGCACCATTCCGATGACACCGGCCTTCGACGCGGCGTAGTTCGACTGGCCGCGGTTGCCGCCGATGCCACTGATGGATGCGACGGACACGATGCGGCCGCCGTCCTTGAGCCCGCCCTGGACGGAGGGGTCGAGCAGCACCCTGTTCATCCGGAACTGCGACTGCAGATTGACGTCCAGCACTGAGCCCCAACGGTTTTCATCAGTGTTGACGAACAACTTGTCGCGGGTGATACCGGCGTTGTGGACGATGACGTCCAGTTTGTCGGCGTGCTGAGCCACGGCCTTCGCGATGCGCTCACCGGCATCTGGCGCGGTGATGTCGAGTTGGAGCGCAACCGCACCGATGGAGTTGGCGACCTTCGCAAGCGAATCGCCCGCGGCCGGGATGTCGACCGCGATCACCTTCGCGCCCGCACGGGCGAAGACCTTGGCGATCTCCGCGCCGATACCGCGAGCAGCGCCGGTGATCACCGCGACCTCACCCTTGAGCGGGACGTGGACATCAGCGATCGTGGGCACGTCGCCGGCGCCGATCGTGACGGGCTGACCGGACACATAGGCCGAACGGCTGGACAGGAAGAACCGCAGCGGCCCCTTCAGAGCTTCGTCGGACGCGTCCTGGCTGATGCGCAGCAGGTTGGCGGTGCCGCCGGCCCGCATCTCCTTGCCCAGGCTGCGGGTGATGCCTTCGAGCGCCTGCTGAGTGGCCGCTGCTTCGACGTCGGCCTCCTCGGCGGGCACGGCGGACAGGACGACGATGCGACCGTTCTTGCCGAGCTTCTTCATCGCCGGTCCGACGGTGGCACGCAGCTGCTGGAGCTGGTCGAGCGTGCGGGCCGCAGTGGCGTCGAACACGACCGCGGACAGCTTCTCGTTGTACTCCGAGTCGGACTGCGCATCAACGACATTCGCACCCGCATCCGAAAGGACGGAGCGGACGGCGTCGAGCGCCGGAGCATCGCCGATGCCGGCGATCGCGGCCGGGCCCTCGATCAGTTCCTGCCCGACCGCGTAGCGGCGCAACACGGTCGGCTGCGGTAGGCCCACGGTGCCGGCGATCTTCTTGCCGAACCCGCCGTTCACGAACTTGGTGTAACCGTCGATACCGCTCACTTGGCAGCCTCCAGAATCGCAACGACGCCCTGGCCACCGGCAGCGCAGATGGAGATCAGGCCGCGACCCTCCCCCTTCTCGTGCAGCATCTTCGCCAGCGAGGCGACGATGCGTCCGCCGGTGGCGGCGAAGGGGTGGCCGGCCGCGAGCGACGAACCGTTGACGTTGAGCTTGCTGCGGTCGATCGAACCCAGCGGGGTGTCGAGACCGAGCTTGTTCTTGCAGAACTCCGGGTCCTCCATGGCGGCCAGGTGGCACAGCACGGTGGACGCGAACGCCTCGTGGATCTCGTAGAAGTCGAAGTCCTGAAGGGTGAGGTTGTTGCGCTCGAGCAGTCGCGCGATGGCGTACGGCGGAGCCATCAGCAGACCCTCGTTGCCGTGCACGTAGTCGACCGCAGCGGTCTCTGCGTCGACGAACCGCGCCAGCGGCGTGAGCTTGTGCTCGGCCGCCCACTCCTTGGACCCCAGCAGCACCGCGGACGCACCGTCGGTGAGAGGGGTGGAGTTACCGGCGGTCATGGTGGCCCCATCGCCCTTTCCGAACACCGGCTTGAGGGTGGCGAGCTTCTCGACCGAGGAGTCCGGACGCAGGTTGTTGTCGCGAGTGACGCCGAGGTAGGGGGTGACCAGGTCGTCGAAGAACCCGCGGTCGTAGGCGGCGGCGAGGTTCTGGTGGCTCTTGACCGTCAGTTCATCCTGCGCCTCGCGGCTGATGCCCCACTCCTTGGCGGTGATCGCCATGTGGTCACCCATCGACAGACCGGTACGCGGCTCACCGTTCTTCGGCTGCTCCGGAGTCAGCTGGTTGGGGCGCACCTTGAGCAGCGCCTGGATGCGCTGCTGCGGGGTCTTGGCGTAGTTGGCCTTCATCAGCGTCTTGCGCAGGTTGTCGTTCACCGCGAGCGGTGCGTCGGAGGTGGTGTCGGTACCACCGGCGATGCCGGAGTCGATCTGACCGAGCGCAATCTTGTTGGCCACCAACACAACTGCCTGGAGACCGGTGCCGCACGCCTGCTGGACGTCGTACGCAGGGGTGGTCGGGTCGAGGTGCGAACCGAGCACGCACTCGCGGGTCAGGTTGAAGTCGCGCGAGTGCTTGATGACGGCGCCGGCAGCGACCTCACCGAGGCGCTCGCCACCCAGGCCCAAACGTGCGACAAGGCCGTCGATGACGGCGGTCAGCATGTCCTGGTTGGAGGCCTTCAGGTACTTGCCGCCCGAGCGGGCGAACGGAATGCGGTTGCCGCCGAGGACGAAAACGTCACGCGGGCCTGCGGTGAGGCTCATGGAGGACTCTCCCGTGGTTCGATCGAGGAGGCGAGTGTCGAACTCGCCTAAATTTACCGATACCGACAGTAGCAGGTACGCCCAGTTTCGGATACTGTCGAAGCATCATGAGTTCGCACACCGAGCGCCTCGACGGCCGCGACACCCGCTGGACCACGCACCGCGTCCAGCGGCGTCGTCAGTTGGTCGAATCGGCGATCAAGGCGATCCGCAAGCACGGTGCGACCGTGGGCATGGACGACATCGCAGCGACCGCCGGCACCTCCAAGACCGTCATCTACCGCCACCTGGGCGACCGGCTCGGGCTCTATCTCGCCGTCGTCGAAGCGGTCGACTCGCTGATCCTCAACGACTTCGACAAGGCCATCTCGACCGGTGTCGACCTCGACGATCCGGCGTCCCTGCGCAGCAGTGACCCGCATGCCGTGCTCGTCGCAGTGATCGACAGCTATCTCTCACTCGTCGAGAGCGACCCGGAGCTCTACCGCTTCGTGGTCCGGCGTCCGCTGGTCGATCTGGACGCCGACTCCGACCCCGTCGCCGGCCTGACCGACGCCATCGCGGGCCGCCTGTCAGAGATCTTCTCCGCCGCATTGATCGCGGCTGATCGCGACCCGGCCCCCGCCGCGACCTGGGGTCACGCCCTTGTCGGCTACGTGCGGGAAGCAGCTGACCGCTGGCTCGCCGACCCCGATCGTCCCCCTCGGGCGGACGTCGTCCAGCACCTCGCCGAATTCGCGTCCGTCGGACTTGCCGGCGTCCTCGGCTCCCCGCAAGACACCGCCCCCAAGTCTTCCCTCTGAGACTCCTCGAAATGAACGGAGCACTTTCATGAACGACCCGATCGCACTCGAACTGCGCAAGGCCCTCGACGGTCCGTGGCAGCAGGTCCGGCAGGACTTCCGCGACCAGATCGAACCCGACATGCTGCTCGGCACGCCCGGGGAATCCATTGAGGCTCAGCGTGATCGGGTGACCAGTCAGCTGGTTCGGTTGGCGTCGCTGGGCCATGGCCGGGTGGGCTTCCCGGAGGCGTACGGCGGCACCTACGACTACGGCGCATCGTGCGCACTGTTCGAGATGCAGGGTTACGGCGACCTGTCGTTGCTGGTGAAACTCGGCGTCCAGTTCGGCCTGTTCGGCGGCGCGGTGTCGCGCCTGGGCACCGAGCGCCACCACGACGAGGTGCTCACCGACATCATGGACGCAAAGATCCTCGGCTCGTTCGCGATGACCGAGATCGGCCACGGCTCCAACGTCCAGCGCCTGGAGACCACGATCACCTTCGACCCCGAGACGAACGAGCTCGTCGTCAACTCCCCCACCCCGAGTTCGGTCAAGACCTACATCGGCAACGCCGCCAAGGACGCCCGGATGGCTGTCGTCTTCGGTCAACTGCTCACTCCCGCAGACGCTCCGGCAAACAATGAGTTCGTCGGGCACGGCGTCCATGCCGTGCTGATGGACGTGCGTGACGAATCCGGCAAGGTCGTCGACGGCGTCACGATCGAGGACAACGGTGTCAAGGGCGGCCTACCCGGAGTCGACAACGGCACGTTCGCGTTCGACAACGTCCGCATCCCCCGCTCGGCGCTGCTCAACAAGTTCGCCGACATCGACGACGAGGGCAACTACCAGTCCGACATCGAGAACGAGAATGCCCGCTTCTTCACCACGATCGGCACCCTGGTTCGCGGACGCATCTGCGTGGGTGGCGGGGCCGCGAGCGCCGCGAAGAAGGGCTTGGCGATCGCGCTGCGGTACGGCGCACGACGCCGCCAGTTCGAGGCGCCAGGCCACGACCAGGAGATCGTCGTCCTGGACTACCTGGCCCACCAGCGCAAGCTGTTCCCGCGCCTGGCCAAGGCGTACGCGTTGAGCTTCGCGCAGAACGCGATCACCGAGTCGCTGCAGGAACTGCACGGTGACACCCGCGCCGACGGTGATGCGCCGGTGAAGGAAGAGATCCGCGAGCTGGAAACCCGCGCGGCCGGCCTCAAGGCGATCAGCACCTGGCACGCGGTCGACGCGCTGCAGGCGGCGCGCGAAGCCTGTGGTGGCGCCGGTTTCATCTCCGAGAACCAGCTCACCCAGGCCCGGGCCGACGTGGACGTCTTCGCGACCTTCGAGGGCGACAACACCGTCCTGCTGCAGTTGGTCGCCAAGGGTCTGCTGACCGAGTACAAGGAGATGTTCGGCGACCTCGCGATGGCCGAGCTCGCCGGTCTGGTCACCAAGCAGGTCGCCGAGGGCCTCGTCGAGCGCACCGCCGGCCGCGCCGGCATCCAGCGCCTGCGTGACATCGCCAAGGGTCGGGGTCACGAGTCCGCGATGGACGACTCCGGCTGGCACCTGTCGATGTTCGAGCAGCGCGCCGACCACGCGCTCGAGACCGTCGGCGAGCGGCTGCGCCGAGCGAACAAGGAGAACGGTTTCGAGCTGTTCAACGACGCCCAGGACCACGTGCTGTTCGCAGCCCGCGCGCACATCGACCGGTGCATCCTCGAGGACGCGCTGGAGTCGATGGAGCAGATGCCCGACGGCGAGGCGAAGGACCTCATGGCCCAGGTGCTCTCGCTCTACGCCCTGTCCTCGATCGAGGACGACAAGGCATGGTTCCTCGAGCACGGACGCCTCAACACCGTCCGATCGCGCGCGGTGACCTCCGCGGTCAACGACCTGTGCAAGGAGCTGCGTCCGCACGTGCACACCCTCGTCGACGGCATGGGCATTCCCGAAGAACTCATCACCGCCCCGATCGCCACCGGCGAGCAGACCACCAGCTACGCCTGAGCATTCGTCGATGACGGGGGACGGGACCGGACGGTCCCGTCCCCCGTTCCATACCCGTCGCCGAAACTGCTCGGCAGGAACCCGAGCCGCTCACTAGTGTGTTTCCATGACGGGGGACAGCGATCGCGCGATGCGCGAACTGGCAACGAACGCAAACCGATTCATGGAATGGGTCCACCAGAACGGAGCCGCCACCGAGTCGCGTACCGAGATCCGACGAATGCTGCAGCAGCGCCTCGGCGACGGCGCCGCGCAGTCGGTCGTCAGCCGCGATCTGCCGCTCATGGAGCAGGTCAATCTGCAGGTCGCGTTGGACGCATGGATGAAGCAGGACGGACGAACGGTCGACGTGCACGGCATCTTCGTGCCGAAGCACTACGGGTCGGCAGACCTCACCGGTCTCATCACCGGTACCGGTTCACCGGTTCAACTCGTGGCCCCGGCGATGACCGACCTGCCGGACGGCCCTTCGAGCACCCGTGCGTGTTTCACCCGGGCGTTGCTGCTCGTGAGCGACGCCGACGGCGATTACGCACTGTTCGTGACGACCGGTGAGCACGAGCCGGTGCTCGAACTGGAGATCGCGGGACTTCCGGTCGCGAAGGCGCAGGCCGTGTTCGCGTCCCTCGACGCCCTGCGCGACGAACTGAACGTCTACCGCGGACAGCTGGTACAGGCACACGCCCAGCCGATGGGCGGAATCCGGTTGGACTTCCTCGACCCGACACCGATGGACCGTGAGCAACTGATCCTCCCGGACGACATCCTGAGCCGGATCGAGGGTCAGGCTCTCGACGTGGCAGCACACAGCGCGGCGCTGCGCCGGGCCGGCCAACACCTCAAGCGCGGCATCCTGCTGTACGGCCCGCCCGGCACCGGCAAGACGCACACCGTCCGCTACCTGCTCGGCCGGCTGCCCCGGTACACGCGGTTGTTGCTGCAGGGTGCCGCACTGCACGGGATCGGCCCGGCGACGGAAATGGCCCGCAAACTCGCCCCGGCGGTCGTCGTCCTGGAGGACGTCGATCTGGTCGCGAGGGATCGCTCGTTCGGCTCTGGCGACAACCCGATCCTGTTCGAACTCCTCGACGCGATGGACGGCGCCGCCGCGGACAGCGACCTGATGTTCCTGCTCACGACCAACCGCGTGGAAGTTCTCGAAGAAGCGCTTGTCGCGCGTCCCGGACGTATCGATGTGGCGGTGCACATCGACCGCCCGGACGCGCAGGCCCGCGCCCAACTGTTCCGCCTGTATGCCGCGAACGCACCGCTGGAAGTGACGACGAAACTTGCGGACGAGGTCAGCGAAGCGACCGAGGGCGTCACCGCTTCTTTCCTGAAGGAGCTCGTTCGCCGCAGTGTTCTGACTGCAGCACAGCGGGATTCGTCCTTGCCGTCCGTCTCTGCCGACGACGTCCGATCCGCGCTGGCGGATCTGCTCGACTCCTCCCAGGGTGTCACCCGTGCGTTGCTCGGAGCCGGTGACGAGCACATCCGCGACTCCGACGGCGAGGTCCCGGAGGAGTACTTCCCCGGCATCCAGAACCTCGACGGTCGTGCACGGTTCGGTGGAGAGCCGGGCGGTGCAGGTTGGTTCGCCTACGCGCCCGACAGTGACTGCTGACTACACCCGTAGTAACGGATCCCGGTCGCAACAGCGGCCGGGATCCGTCATCGGCGCTGCCTGTCCGGTCGCAAGCCGACGAACGTCAGTGCAGCGCCGACGAGCACCCACCCGGCGCACCACCACATCGACGCGCGGTAGGCGTCCGCCACCTGGTGCGGGATGCGGAATCGTCCCCGGACAGTCCGACCAGGAGTGGCAGCGCCGCGATCGCGAGGAGCCCCGCGGTCCGCGAGACCGCGTTGTTGATGCCGGACGCGACCCCGGACCGGCTGTCGGGAACGGCGGCGAGCACCGTGCCGGTGAGTGGCGCGACCAGCATCGACAGTCCGAAGCCCTGCAGCAGGACGCCGGGAAGGATGTGGAGCAGAAAGTTCGGTCGGTCGGGGGCGAGGGCGAGCAGTGCGAGTCCGGCGGCGAGCACCAGGGCGCCGTCGACCATCGGCGTCCGAGCTCCGTGCCTGGTGGCGTACCCGCCGAACCAGGAGGCGAGGAACAGCATCACGACCGACACCGGAACGGTCGCGGCCCCGGCTTCGAGCGGCGTCCACCCGGCGGTCACCTGCAGGTAGACGGCGAGGAAGAACATGCTTCCCGCGAGCGCCGCGTAGACGAACAACGTGACGACGTTGATCACCGTGAACACCCGACTGGCGAACAACTGCGGCGGCGTCATCGGGTGGGACCCGTGCCGCTGCGCCACCACGAACGCGACCCCCGCGACCACACCCACCACCGCTGCGGCGGGAGCGCCCTGCCCCGGCCATGCCGTCAGCGCCCAGGTGATTCCGGCGAGCGCGATTGGTGCCAGCAGCAGACCGGCGACGTCGTACCGGCCCGCGGCTTCGGCGTCCCTGGATTCCGGAGCAGTACGTAGCAGCCAGTGCACGAGCGCCGCGATCGGCAGGTTGACCCAGAAGGCGATTCGCCAGTCGATCCCGACCAGCCAGCCACCGAGCACCGGACCGCCCGCGGTGGCGACGCCGAGCATCCCGGTCCAGGCGCCGATGGCCTTCATCCGATCGTCCGGATGGAAGCCGGCTTGCAGCAGCGCCAGACTCCCGGGCGTCAGAAGCGCTGCGGCCACGCCTTGGAGTACGCGCGCGGCAACCAGCAGTTCGATCGTCGGCGCAACAGCCACCAGGACGGACGCCAGCGCGAATCCGACTGTGCCCCAGCCGAAGACACGTTTGCGTCCGAGTCGGTCACCCAGCGACCCGCCGACCAGGATGAGCGAGGCGAGCGCCAGCGTGTAGCCGTTGACCACCCACTGCAGTCCGGCGAGTTCGGCGTCGAGCTCGGTGCCGATCCGCGGGAGCGCGACATTGGCGACCGTGCCGTCGAGGAACACGAGCCCGGAACCAGTCACCGCGGTCGCGAGCAGCCGTCGTCCGGCGGGATCGGTCAGGCGCAGCGAGGTGGACACCGAAGCACCGTAGACCGACCGTGCAGCGGCCGTTGGTGCGACCGCCTTCATCGACTACGGGTGTAGCGGACGGTCCTGGTGAAGCAGTGCGCGCAGGGCACACGCGCACAGGTAGATCCAGAGCGGGCAGCCGAACGCGAACTCCACCGGCACCATCCCGGCGTTCCGGACGCTCCCGCCCTGACCGTCTGCGTCCGCGCCGGACAACAGCATCACCGACGAACCGATGATGAGAGCGGGCGCAGCAAGGAGCGCGTACCATTGGACCGGCAGGCTCGGGCGTCGCCGACCGGCGCGTCCATTCAGCGGAGGGATCGACATGCCCCACGGCGACATCACGCACATCGACATCCCGGTGGCCGACACGAAGAAGGCCTCGGAGTTCTACGGCAACCTCTTCGGCTGGCAGATCGCGGAAGTGCCCGGCTACGAGGGCTACCCGATGTGGCAGGCACCCAACAAGATCAGCGGCGGCGGCCTCGCGCCTCGCAGTGACGGTTTCACCCAGCCGCGCTCGTACGTCGAGGTCGACTCGATCGAGCAGACCCTCGCGAAGGTGAAGGAGACCGGCGGCGAGGTCGTGATGGAGAAGAACCCCATCTCCGAGACGAGTTGGTGGGCGATCTTCCGTGACCCCGACGGCAACGATGTCGGACTCTACGAGGGTGTCACCGACGCCGGCAGCTGAGTGCCTGTCACGTCGGGCGGTCCACCCAACGTGTGCCGGCCGGTTGCAATATGCCTGCGCCCGAGGTGATCTCGGCGACCGCGGGAGCCAGGTCGTCGAGGTCTCCGGCCAGGTGCAGCAACGCCCGGTCGAGGTAGTCGACGCCGAGCACACCGACGCCCCGGGCCCGCAGATCCGACTCGACCTTGCCGGCGTCCGCATGGGAGACCGACAGGTCGAAAAGGTCGTCCTGAGCCCGCCGGACGAGCGGTGCACCGTCGAGCGCCGCCGCGACCGCATCGCCGTACGCGCGGACGAGACCGCCGGCTCCGAGCAGCGTGCCGCCGAACCATCGGACGACAACCGCTGCGACGTCGCTGAGTTCGCGTCCACGCAGCACGTCGAGCATCGGGCCACCCGCAGTACCGGCAGGCTCGCCGTCGTCGTTCGACCGCTCGATCGAGGGTGTCGGCCCGAGGATGAATGCGCTGCAGTGATGTCGGGCGTCGTGGTGCTGCTTGCGCAGGTCGGCCACCAATGCGCGGGCGGCGTCCTCGTCGCCCACCCGGCGGACCACCGCGAGGAAGCGGGAGCGCTTGATCTCGATCGCGGCTACCCGGTCGGTGCGCGAGGAGAGAGTCAGGTAGCTGCTCACTGGCCCGACGGAGTCGGAACGGGATGCACCTTGGGGCGCATCAGCTTGCCTCCCGCACCCGGCCTGTGGCGCAGGTGGCTCATCCAGAACAAGACCGCGACGATCTCCAGAGCGAGCGCCATGAGGGCCATCTGCGCGAACGAGCCCGTGACATGTGGTGCGACGAACCCCGCCATGGAGCCGTTCAGCACCAGGGTGAAGAAAGTGAACAGGGACACCGTCGCCCCGCGGCTGCCGGGAAACATGTCGAGCAGGGTCAGTTGCAGTGCCGGGTAGGACGCGCCGGTTCCCACTGCGATCAGGGCCGGGCCGATGACCGCGTAGGGCAGACCCTGGGTCGCCGGGATGACCGCGAACGCCAGGTTCACGAGTGCGCCGAACAACGCGAATGCCATTGCGGCACTGACCAATCGGTTGATCGTGACGTGGCCACTCGTTCGCGAACTGATCCACGAACCGAGCACGACCCCTGAGATCATCGGCACGAAGAACATCCAGAAGTCCTGCTCGCCCTTGCCGAGCAGGTCCATCACGAAGATCGGCGCGGCGCCGATGTAGAGGAACTGGCCGGCGAAGCTCAGCGATGCGGCCCAGGACACCCGGTGAAAGGCAGGCGAACGTCCGGCTTCCACCAGGCCGCCGAAGATCGCCGAGGGGGTGAACGCCGTCCGCCGCTCACGCGGGTGCGACTCCGGCAGTACGAAGATCACCAACGCCATCAGCACGACAGCGACGCCCACCAGGAAGTAGAAGATCGCGCGCCACGACCCCATCGTCAGCAACCAGCCACCCACGATCGGCGCGACGGCCGGGGCCACACCGAAGATCATCGTGACTCGGCTCATCAGCCGCTGCGCCTCGGCGCCCTCGAACATGTCGCGGATCACGGCACGAGAGACGATCACTCCCCCACCGGCCGAAAGCCCTTGCAACACACGGAAACCGAGCAGCATCGGCAAGCTGGTCGAGAGGGCACAACCGACCGACGCGACGGCGTACATCGACAGGCCGGCGAGCATGACCGGGCGGCGACCGACCGCGTCCGAGATGGGACCGTGGAAGGGACTCATCAATGCGAAAGCGAGCATGTAGGCGGTCACGACCAACTGCATGTCGTCGGTGCTGACGGAGAACTCGCGGCCCCATCCTGCTGAACGCCGGGAAAGGAGTGTCGATCGAGAACGGGCCGAGCATCGACAACGCCGCCAACACGACCAGCAGCAACCAGATGCTGCTCTTCGTCGCCCGCTCCACGTCCACTCCCCTGCTGGTTCGAAAAGGCGAAGGCCCCGGACGGAGCCGGGGCCTTCTGCACGTGGTGCCAGGTGAAGGATTCGAACCTTCGTAGCTTTCGCGACGGATTTACAGTCCGCTCCCATTGGCCGCTCGGGCAACCTGGCGTAGTGCGCGTGTAAGGGTAGCAATCCGCCCGCGTCCGAGCCAATCGGATCCGGACGTCGTGGTGAGCAGTTGGTGGCCACCGCCTGAGTCGGTGGCCATCGGCGCAGTTCCAACTCCGCACTCAGCCACCAACCCGTCCAGGTCAGTGACGGGAGAGATCCGCATCTTCCGGCTTCACCTTGGGTGCCTTGGTGGCCAGCTTGTGCCCCCACCAGAGAGCCAGGAACAACGGCAGGCCCAGGTAGGAGGACAGCAGTCCCTTCATGTCGGGCGTCGAGGTCAGCCAGGCCTCGTAGTTCTGACCGATGATGACGAGCACACACATGCCGAGGGCGAGCACCGGGCCGAGCGGGAACCACAGCGCCTTGAACGGCAGGTCGTTCACGTCGCCACCCTGGGCCACGTACGCACGGCGGAACTTGTAGTGGCTCCAGGCGATTCCGCACCAGGTGATGAAGCCCGCGAGTCCGGACGCGTTCACCAGCCAGGTGTAGGCGACGCCGTCACCGGCGAGACTGGTGATGAAACAGAGTCCACCGATCGCCGTGGTCGCGAGCAGAGCCGGCATCGGGATGCCCCGCTTGTTGAGCCGACCGAAGATTGCCGGTGCTTTGCCGTCGCGCGCCAGGCCGAACAGCATGCGGCTGGAGACGTAGAGACCGGAGTTACCGGCGGACAGGATCGCGGTGAGGATTACCGCGTTCATCACGGCGGCCGCGAACGCAATGCCGGCCTGGTCGAAGACGAGCGTGAACGGGGCGATGGTGATGTCCTCGTTCTCCGACGCCGACAGCAGTCGCTTGTCGGTGTAGGGAATGAGGAAGCCGATGATCGCGATCGCACCGATGTAGAACAGCAGGATCCGCCAGAACACCGCGCGGATCGCCTTCGGGATCGTCTTCTCGGGGTTCTCCGCCTCACCGGAGGCGACAGCCACCATCTCGGTGCCCTGGAACGAGAAGCCGGCGATCATGAAGATCGCGAGGATGCCGCCGATACCGCCGACGAAAGGCGCCTCACCACGCGTCCAGTTGGAGAATCCGGGCGAGTCGCCACCCATGACACCGAGGATCATCAGCAGGCCGATACCGAGGAACACGATCACAGTGATGACCTTGATCGCGGAGAAGATGAACTCGCTCTCGCCGAACGCCTTCACGTGAAAAGCGTTGAGTCCGAACAGAATCGCCAAGAAGACGGCCGACCACACCCACGAGGGCACGTCCGGCAGCCAGTACTTCATCACCAGTGCGGCGGCGACGAGTTCGGCCGCGACGGTGATCGCCCAGTTGAACCAGTAGTTCCAGCCCTGCGCGAAGCCGAAGGACGGCGAGACGAAGCGGGTGCCGTACGCTTGGAACGAGTCGGCCACCGGCAGGAAGGTCGACATCTCCCCCAGACTCTGCATCAGCATGAAGACCATGAGTCCGATGAGGGCGTACGCCAGCAGCGCGCCACCCGGGCCGGCTTCGCTGATCGTGCCACCGGACGCGAGAAACAGACCGGTGCCGATCGCACCGCCGATGGCGATCATGTTCAGGTGACGCGCCTTGAGTCCGCGATGCAGGTCGTCGGTGTGACCGTGCTTGCTTTCCTGCTCGTTGACGGCCGTGGTCTTGTCTGACAAGAGCGGAGCCTCTCGGTTGTGGTGGCCCGCAGCACGGTATCGGATCGAGGCGGCCGACGGGCCTGCACGACCACCAGGCGTCCGCGTACGCTCGGTGCCGATCACGACTGCCCCGACCCGAAGGAGCCCGCCATGGCCGACTCATCGTTCGACATCGTCAGCAAGGTCGACAAGCAGGAGGTCAGCAACGCTCTGACCCAGGCCGCCAAGGAGATCTCGACGCGGTACGACTTCAAGAACGTCGACGCCAAACTCGAGTGGTCGGGCGAGAAGATCCTGATCGAGGCGAACGCGACCGAGCGCTGCCTGGCCGTGCTCGACGTGTTTCAGACCAAGCTGGTCAAGCGGGGCGTGTCACTGAAGTCGATCGAGCTCAGCAACGACGGCGAGCCGAAGCTGTTCGGCAAGATCTACCGACTCGAGGGCACTCTCAAGGAGGGCCTGTCGCAGGAGAACGCGAAGAAGATCAGCAAGATCATCCGTGACGAAGGCCCGAAGTCGGTCAAGGCACGCATCGAGGGCGACGAACTCAAGGTCAGCAGCAAGTCACGCGATGACCTGCAGGAAGTGCAGCGCCTGCTCAAGGCGTCCGACCTGGACGTCGCGCTGCAATACACGAACTACCGCTGACTCAGCGAGGAGACAGTTGCTCCGCGAGAAGGGAAAGTCTCCTTCTCGCGGAGCAAAACCCTCCTTGTTTCTGCGCTGACTTCGGTCAGGACGAACTGACCATCCGCAGTGCGATGTCGGCGAAATGGTCGGCGATGCGCTCCGGCGTCCACCGCGCGTCCGCCTCGTACCAACGCGCGACGTCCACGCACATCCCGCTGATCGCGTTGGCGGTCATACCCACCTGGTCGATGCTGAACACACCGGCGTCGACTCCGTCCTGGACGGTGCGGCGCAGACTGTGCTGGATGCGTCCGCGCAGACGCTCGATGACCTCGCGGTGCTCGGGCGTGAGTGCTTCGAGTTCGTAGTTCACGACGCGGGCCGTCTCGTGATCGATCGCGTGGGTGAGGACGAGTTCGTGGACGATCGCGCGCAGCCGCGTCCGGGCGTCGCCGTCGGCACCCGCTGCCGCCTCCACACGATCGGTGATCCGTTCGTGCCCGGCCCGACTGATCTCGAACAGCATCGCCTCTTTGCTGCGGTGGTGTACGTAGACGCCGGCCGGCGACAAGCCGGCGGCGGACGCGATGTCACGCGTTGTCGTCCCGTGAAATCCCTTGCGGGCAAAAGAGATCCGAGCAGCATCGAGTAACCGGTCACGCGTTGTCGTCGTGTCGACAGTCATCCGCTGCAGCTCCTTGTCGCCGGCCAAACCCTACGCGCTCGCCGCACAGGGTGCGCCCCACTCATTGACGAGGATTCACCGGAATGAGACGCTAAGCAAGCGCTTAGTCAGCGCTCCCGAGCCGCCTGTGTATAAGGAAGTACGCCATGCCCCGCAACGTCTACACCGAGGACCACGAGGCCTTCCGCGCCTCCGTCCGCGAATTCGTCGACCGCACCCTAAAGCCGCGTGCCGAGGAGATGCTCGAGCAGAAGGTGATTCCACGGGACATCTGGAAGGAAGCCGGCCGCCAGGGCCTGCTCGGCCTCGACATCCCCGAGGAGTTCGGCGGGGCCGGCGCGGACGACTACCGATTCAATGCGGTCGCCGCCGAGGAGATCGCCGCCTTCAATGCCGCCGTCTCCAGCTGCTTCGGCATCCACTCCGATGTCTGCCCGCCCTACCTGGTCGACCTGGGCACGCAGGAGCAGAAGCAGAAGTGGTTGCCGGCAATGGCTGCCGGCGACCTGATCTGCGCGATCGGCATGACCGAGCCCTCCGGCGGTTCCGACCTCGCCGCACTGAAGACCACCGGTGTTCGCGACGGCGACGACTGGATCATCAACGGCTCCAAGACCTTCATCACCAACGGCCACCAGTGCGACATCGCGATCGTCGCCGTCCGCACCGACCCGAGCAGGGGTTCGAAGGGCATCACGCTGTTCATGCTCGAGGCCGACATGCCCGGCTTCACCAAGGGCAACAAGCTGGACAAGGTCGGCCAGGTCGAGTCCGACACGTCCGAGCTGTTCTTCGAGAACGTCCGCGTGCCCGACGCCAACCGCATCGGCGAGGAGGGCATGGGCTTCATCTCGATGATGCAGCGCCTGCCGCAGGAACGCGTCGGAGCTGCCGTGTCGAACACCGCGCACGCCAAGCAGATTCTGCTGGAGACGATCGAGTACACCAAGGAGCGCAAGGCGTTCGGACAGTCGATCGGTTCCTTCCAGCACAACAAGTTCAAGATCGCCGAGCTGGTCACCCAGATCGAGGTCACCGAGGCGTACGTCGACGACTGCATCGCAGCCCATGCGGAGGGCAAGCTGACCCCGATCGACGCGGCGAAGGCCAAGTGGTTCTCCGCCGAGGTGCAGAACAAGGTGCTGGACGAGTGCGTCCAGTTGCACGGTGGATACGGCTTCATGAACGAGTACCGCGTGGCGCGCGCCTGGCGCGATGCGCGCGTCACGAAGATCTGGGCCGGCTCGAACGAGATCATGAAGGAGCTCATCGGGCGCGACCTCGGCCTCTGAGCGCCAGCCGGAGCGGAGCGTGACCCAAGATGCTGGACAGCGTCTCTAAGGAGCGAGCCCACCATGACGAAGGTGGCCACCCGATGGGGTGGCCACCTTCGTTTGCTACCACCGAGCAAACGCGGACCGGCACACCCGCAGTGGTCGAATAGCGATGAATTTCGTTGCACCTTCGATCACCGCGACACGAACCGCACCGACGGCACCTGCCGTCGCTGAACACGCACCGCGAATCCCGCGGGCGCGGCCCATGCGCAACAGCCGAATTCATCCACGCACGACCAACCGCAGCCGGATCGCGAGCCAACCCGCCGCCGGGACGGCGCGAACGTAGCCGGTGAACTCGATCGTCGGCACCCAACCCACCTTTCGTCTTTGTCACGCCCCGATGAGAGACACTGATCACATGTTTTCGGCTCCACCCAGGAGCGCATCCGACGAAGGGAACAGCAGTGACTGAAGCACGCACCGCGATCGTGACCGGAGCAGCCCGAGGAATCGGCGCAGCCGTGGCCGAGCGCCTGGCCTCGGACGGCTTCAAGGTCGCCGTGGTCGACCTCGACGAGGCCGCCTGCCAGAACGTCGTCGACAAGATCAAGGAATCGGGCGGCGAGGCCCTCGCCGTCGGTTGCGATGTCTCGAACGAGGAGGCCGTCAACGCCGCCGTCGAGCGCATCGCGTCCGAACTCGGTGCGCCGACCGGGCTGATCAACAACGCCGGCGTGCTGCGCGACAACCTGCTGTTCAAGATGAGCGCGGACGACTGGGACACCGTCATGAACGTGCACCTTCGCGGCAGCTTCCTGATGACCCGCGCGACCCAGAAGTACATGACCGAGGCGAAGTTCGGACGCGTGGTGAACCTCTCGTCGACCTCGGCACTGGGCAACCGCGGCCAGGCCAACTACGCCGCGGCCAAGGCCGGTCTGCAGGGCTTCACCAAGACCCTCGCGATCGAACTCGGCAAGTTCGGCATCACCGCCAACGCCATCGCCCCGGGATTCATCGTGACCGACATGACCGCGGCCACGGCCGAGCGCGTCGGCATGGACTTCGATGAGTTCCAGAAGGCCGCGGCCACCCAGATCCCGGTGGCGCGCGTGGGCCGTCCGGACGACATCGCTGCTGCGGCGTCGTTCTTCTGCCGTGAGGACGCGGGCTTCGTCAGCGGCCAGGTGCTGTACGTCGCCGGTGGACCGAAGGACTGAATCATGCGTGTTTTCAACGGAATCGAAGACCTCCAGGCCGCTGTGGGCGAACACCTCGGCTACAGCGAGTGGCATGAAGTCACCCAAGACGCGGTCAACCAGTTCGCTGAGGCCACCGGTGACCACCAGTGGATCCACGTCGACGTCGAGAAGGCGAAGTCGGGACCGTTCGGTGGCACCATCGTCCACGGGTACATGACGCTGTCGCTGTTGCCGATGCTCTCGTGGGAGGTCTACACGGTCGAAGGCGTGGAGATGGGCGTCAACTACGGCTCGAACAAGGTGCGCTTCCCCAACCCCGTTCCGGTGGGTTCGAAGGTGCGCGGCGGCTTCGAGATCGTGTCGGTCGAACCGTCGCCCCTGGGCTTCACCGTGACGACCAAGTGCGTCATCGAGATCGAGGGCCAGGACAAGCCGGCCTGCGTCGCGGAGACGCTGTCGGTGATCGTTCCCTGACGTTCGCCGAACACGACGGCGGTCCCGCTTCGGCGGGGCCGCCGTCCGTCCTTCAGGCGAGCAGCGTCTGCTGCGCCAGCGAGCGCATCTCCCCGGCGATCCGCCGGGTGAACGGCTCCCCCGGCTGCCAGTGAGCCATCGCGCAGTAGTGCACGGTGCGTCCGTTCGAGGTGATCGAGCCGAGGTCCACCCGCACTCCGTCGTCCGAACCCGTCTTGTTCAGCAGACCGGGTTCGTCGTCGATGTGGGCGAGCGGATCGAGCGCGAGCACACCGGCCGACAGACTGAGGTCGACGTTCAGCTTCATCCAGTCACGCACCCTCGCCGACACCACACCGTGGTGCACCAACCCCATGAACCGGATCAGCGACGCAGCCGAGCCGAGGGCGAAGGTCGGCGCCGTGTCCGGCCCACGCTCGTCACGGATGAAGTCGAGCAGTTCGTACGGGGTGACGTCGAGGCCGGTGGCGAACTCACGCACCCGGTCGAGCCCCGCCCGCTCCAGCAGCACGTTCGTGGCGAGGTTGTCGCTGACCACCGCGACCAGTCGGCAACAGTCCAGTACCGACAGGGCGGCAGCATCGAGGTGCTGCCACAAGCCCGAGTCCTGCACTCGCAGTACGGATTCCTTGGCGAGCAGTTCAGCCCCGTCCAACCGCTCGGCATCCAGTTCGGCGGCGACGTGCGCGAGCAGCAGCAGCTTGCCGACGGACGCGATCGGACGCACCGCATCCACGTCACCGACGCGGTGCAGTTCGCGACCGTCCGTGTCGACGACGAGCAGCGTGTGTTCGGTCCTCGACGTCATCGACCGAACCGCTGCAGCGAGGCGAGTGCCTCGTCGAGTTCGGCGGTGCCGTCGACGATGGCTCGTCGGACGTTTGCAGTCATGCGCCCGGATCGCAACGCTTCCTGCGCGGCGTCCGACGTCGCCTGCTCGGTGACCCCGACCGGGAAAGCGGCAGCCGCGATCTTCTGCGAGGCGAACTCGCCGAGGCGGTCGGCCAACTTCGGCAGCACGCGGAAGTAGCGCTCGACGTGAGGACGAACCAGTTCTGACGACGGCGCGACGAAGATGGTCTCTGCGATCGCGAGTGCCTCGTAGTTCGACAATGAGGCGTTGGACTCCAACTGGGTCCATGCCCATTCCTTCGCCTCGGGAGTCGGGCGAACAGCCTTGGCCCGCAACGCATTCTGTTCGCCGGCCATCGTGCGGTCTTGCGCCGCGAACGCGTCGATCGCCGCATCGTCCGCATGGCCGAGTTGGGCGAGACGGGTCAGTGCGGTCCACCTCACGTCCAGGTCGCCCGCGAGTGCGTCGGGTAGGTCCTCTGCAGCCACCCACCGGCGCAGCATACCCTCGTCACTCGAGGTCGCTGCCAGCAGACGACCAGGAGTGACCGCGCGCTCCGCGTCGGCCGCATCCAGCGCGACGGTCGCTGCAACCGCGATGCGCTCGGTCGCCTCCTGCCTCTCTGCGTCCGGCAGGAAGTATCCGAGCCTGCGCCGCACGAGACGAGCCGTCCAGTGCCGCAACGACTCGTTCTCCTCGGTCGGGAACGACGCCTCGAACACCGCCAGCACGGTTTGTGGGTCGACGGTGGACAGGGCCATGCCGTTGAGCAGGCCGGCCCAGACGACCTGCCTCACCTGCGGGTCTTCGACCTTCGGCAGTTCGTCCGGCATCGCGGCCAGGGTGTTGTCGTCGAACACCGGGATCGTCCAGGTGAGGTCGGAGGCGTTCGGCACCAACAGCTTCGGACGCTCCAGCCCGGTCAACGGCGTCTGCTCTCCTGACGTGGCACCGAGGGTGAAAACCGGTGTGCGCCATACCTCCTTACCGCCGCAGAAGCCTGCGATGTCGAGCATGTGCGGTCGGTCCGCCGGGTGCGCTTCGGGCGTCGTACGTACCGCCTCCACCACACCGATCGGGTCACCGTCGACCACGACGGCGATCTCGTCCGTGCCGGCGGTCTCGAGCCAACCCTTGGACCACGCGTCCAGATCGACATCGGTGTGCGCGCTGATCGCGTCCAGGAAGTCGGCAAGCGTCGCGTTGCCGTAGGAGTGATCACGCAGGTAGTCGCGCACTCCCCCGACGAATGCGTCGTCACCGACATACAGCGCGAGCTGACGCAATGCAGAGCACCCCTTCGCGTAGGAGATGCCGTCGAAATTGGTGAGCGCGGAGTCGGTGTCGTCGGCAGCGTTGCCGGCGATGGGATGGGTGGACGGCGCACGGTCGGCGGCGTAGCCCCAGTTCTTGCGACTGATCCCAAAATCGACCCAGGCGTCGTCGAATTCCGTTGCCGCGGAGCATGCTCGGTGCGCCATGTACTCGGCGAACGATTCGTTGAGCCACAGATCGTCCCACCACTTCATGCTCACCAGGTCGCCGAACCACATGTGTGCCATCTCGTGCAGGATCGTGTTGCTGCGTTGCATGATCTCGGCGCGACCGACAGAACCGCGGAAGATGTACTGGTCGCGGAAGGTCACGCAGCCGGGGTTCTCCATCGCGCCGGCATTGAACTCGGGCACGAAGAATTGGTGGTACTCGCCCCACGGGTAGTCGATGCCGAAGAGGTCCTCGAAGTAGTCCAGCCCCTGCTTGGTCACATCCAGCATCTGCGGGGCATGACGACGCAGGTCCTGCCCGAGCGAGGCTCGGGCGTGCAACGCGAGCGGAATGCCGCGGTGCTCATCACGCACCGTCTCGTAGGGTCCGGCGCAGATCGTGAAGAAGTACGTCGCCAGAGGCTTGGACGTCTCGAACTCCCAGCGACCAGGGGATGTCTGCTTCGCGGCGCTGTTACCGGCGACCACCCAGTCCTGCGGCGCGGTGACCGTCAGGTCGTAGCCGGCCTTCAGGTCGGGTTGGTCGAAGCAGGGAAAGATCTGCGGTGCCGCGTCCAGGAACGACATCCCGTACACGTACGCCTTCTCGTCCGCCGGGTCGACCGCACGATGCAGACCCTGACCATCGCGGGTATAGGCCATGCGAGCGGTGACCGAGAGTTCGTTGGCCTGCTGCAGCTGGGAGAGGGTGAGCCGGCCGTCCGAGATCGCGGATGGGTGAATATCGTTGCCGTTCAGCGTGATCGACTCGACCGACACTGCCTTGAGATCGATGAACGTGGACGCGCCTGGTTCGCTGCATGAGAAGCGGACGACGGTGCGAGACCCGAACTCGGTGTCACCGAGCGTGAGGTCGAGGTCAACGGTGTAGGAGATGCCGGCGATCAGCCGGGCGCGTTCGACCGCTTCGGTCTGCAACAGGATGGCCATACGCCCACTCTGCCAGGCGACCCGATGCTCGCTCTCAGGCCTGCCGCTGTCGCAGAGCCTCGTGCAGCACGATCGAACCGGCGACTGCTGCGTTCAACGAACTCGCGCCTCCGACCATCGGGATGCTGACCACCTGATCGCACGCCTCGCGCCAAGCCTGGCTGATGCCGCGGGTCTCGTTGCCCACGACCAGCAGCGTCGGTCCGGTGAGGTCGACCGCGCGCAGATCCTGCTCGCCGCCCTCGTCCGTGGCCAGCACTCGCCATGAATCGGGCTGTCCGGCAATCCAGTTCAGAACCACGTCGGCCGAATCGAGCCGGACGGTCGGGATGTTGAAGCACGAACCCGTGGACGCACGCACCGCCTTCGGGTCGTACGGGTCGGTGGCGTGCCCGGTGATGATCAGACCGGTCGCACCGAAGGCGTCCATCGACCGTTGCAGGGTGCCGATGTTGCCTGGTTGCGTCGGCCGGTCGAACACGACGAGCAGCGGATCGGGTGCGCGGAGTCGGTCGAGATCGTCCGGCGGCATTGCGACCACCGCGACGAGTTCGGGTGCGGTGTCGGCACGGTCGCCGAGTTCGCGCACCATGTCGGCGGGCATCTCGACCCGCTGACAGGACGCCTCGTCCCACACCCGCGCCGCCCACTTCGACCGGCGCCCGTCGTTCGGGCGGATGAGCGCGAGCAGCTCCCAGCCGCCATCGATCGCGAGCGTGATCGGCCGCACCCCGTGTACCAGGAACTGGGCCTGACGATGCCGCTTGGTGCGGTTGGTCAGCAACGCCTGCCACTGCTGGAAGGTCGCATTTCGGGTGTGGATCCGGGTCGGCGCGCTCACCCGGTCACGGTATCCACAACCGCCGTGGACGCACGGACGCCGCCGTGGTCGAGCCACGACGGCGTCCGTTTCGACGTCCTCGGGAAGCGGTCGCTGTTACGACCGGTTCCCTGGACTACGGGCGTCGTCACCTCAGGCGACGTCCGAGCACCCAGGCTCCGGCGAGGAGCATCGCGAACAGCGCACCGGCACCGGCGAACACACCGCCGTTGCTCGATGACGATCCGCCGCTCTGGTCACCGTCGGTCACGACGGGCGGGCCGGTCACCGTGCTGGTCGGCGTGCTGGTCGGCGTGCTGGTCGGCGTGCTGGTCGGCGTGCTGGTCGGCGTGCTGGTCGGCGTGCTAGTCGGCGTGCTGGTCGGGGTGCCGGTCGGGGTGCCGGTAGGCGAAGCCGTCGGCGACTCGGTGCCGGTGGGCGAAGCCGTCGGGGTCGACGTCGGGCTCGGCTGGTCCGCGGCTACCACGGTGAGCGGCATGGTGACGGTCGTGCCGGTCTGCGCGGCCTTGACGACGAGCTGCTGTGCTCCGGTCATCGCGTCGGCCGGGATCTTGACAGTGATCGTCGCGGTCTCGTTACGCGTGGGGAACGGGGGCGCCGTGGTCAGCACCTTCTGCACCGGGAACGTGCCGAGCGACTGGGTGCCCAGGAAGACCTCGACCTCGGTCGTGGTCGGGGCACCCGCGCTGGTCATGTCGAGCCCGGACACCGTGAACGTGACCTCTTCACCCTGGGTGACCGCCTTCGGCTGGTTCTCGACGGCCACACCGTTCTTGGCGAACGAGGGGCTTGCGGGGTTGTGCTCCTTGAACCATTCGACGAACAGCGACTGGTCGATCAGGCCGGAGTCCTTGCGCGTCGCGTCTGCCGCCTCGAACGCGGTGAAGTTGTCACCACCGCCGACCAGGAAGGAGTTGGACGCGACCGTGTAGGTCTTGCCCATGTCGAGGGGCTGCCCGTCGACAGTGACCGAGGTGATCCGCGAACCGGCGGCCGCGTTCGGGTCGTAGGTGTAGGTGACGTTCTTGCTCAGTCCGAGCTTGAGGAACGCACGCGAACTGCCCTCGGGCTGCCACTGCTGCTCCAGCACCTGCTTGAACTGCGCGCCGGTGACCTCGATGGTCTGCACCGTGTTGTTGAACGGCATGATCGCCGCGACATCGGCATAGGTGACCGTGCCGTCGGTGCCGTACTTCAGGTCGGCACGCACACCGCCGGGGTTCATCACACCGATCTCGACACCGCCGGGGCGACCCGGCTTGTTGATCGAGTCGACGTACGACTGGGCGATGAGGTTCGACAGGGTCGACTCGCGCAAGCGGTCGTCGCGGCTGCCGTCCGGCTTGAGGGCCGTGGTGATGTCGGCGGTGATCTTGCCGACCGGCTGCTTGCCGATGACATCGGCGCGCGCATTGGCGTTGTCGACGATCGTGGCGGCGGACCGGTAACGAGCGTCGGCTTCACAGGCCGCAGTGGTTGCGGTGACCTCGCGGTTGGTCACGGAGTACTGGGTGACCTTCTTGGTGGTCGGGTCATAACCGAGTTGCAGCACACCGAGGTGGGAGGCGTAGTAGTCGGTCTGGATGACCGGGCGCGTGCCGCCACCGGGAGCGGGTGCGTCCCAGGCGTAGATCTGGTGGGTGTGACCGGTGAAGATCGCGTCCACGCTCGCAGCGGTCCCGTTCACGATCTTGGCGAAGATTCCACCCCGCGCAGTCTGCGAGGCGAGGGTGGCGTCCCCGCCCCCGGCGGCGCCCTCGTGGTACTCGGCGACGACGACGTCCGCCTCACCGTTGGAGGCGTCACCGTCCTTGAGCTGTGCTGCGGTGCGGTTCACGGCAGCGACCGGGTCGCCGAAGGTGAGACCGCTGATGCCGTCGCCGGCGACCAGCGACGGGACGTCGGAGGTGACCGCGCCGACGACGCCCACCTTCACGCCGTTCACATCGATCACCTTGTACGCCGGCAGCGCCGGGGTGGTGGTGCCCGCCCGGTAGACGTTCGCTCCGAGGTAGGTCCAGTTCGCACGGGCCTGGACGCGTCCGGTGAGGTCGGCGAAGCCCTTGTCGAACTCGTGGTTTCCGACGGCCGACGCCTTCAGGTCGAGCGCGTTCAGGTAGTCGATCGCCGGCACGTCGTTCTGCGAAGCGGACGCGAACGGCGTACCGCCGACGTTGTCACCGGCCGACAGGAACGTCGCCCCGAGTTCGTTCTGCGCTGTGGTGACGGTGCAGGCGAAGTCCTTGGTGAAGTGACCGTGGAAGTCGTTGGTGTTGAGCAGGCTGATCTTGGTGAGATTAGGGCTGATCGGGCCGTCGCCGACGTTCGTGGCGGCGAGGGCCGAGGGCGATGCAGCGAACGACGCGGCGAGCGCGACGGTCGCGGCAGCGCCGAGCAGGCGGGCTGACTGCATGGAAGGAGCTCCTTGACGGTTCGGGGATGCGCCGCTGCACGGCCATCTCCAGCACGGACCGACTTCGGCTCGAGGGTCAGTCTGCACCTCACTGCCCGCCACGTCGACTGTTGTGACACAGCGTTATACGAACGTCCTTCGAGAGTTCACCCCGAACGTGCGACTCACAGACCTCGCTGCGCCATCGCCTGCAGTCGGGCGATGCGGTCGGCGGTCGAGGGGTGGGTCGACATCAGTCGGGACACGTCCTGCGCCCGGAACGGGTTCGCGATCATCATGTGGCTGGCGTTGACGACCTTCGGGGTCGGGGCCAACGGGGCGCGGGCAACTCCGTGTTCCAGCTTCGCGAGCGCGGACGCGAGCGCGAGCGGGTCGCCGGTGAGTCGGGAGCCGTCCTCGTCCGCGTCGTACTCGCGAGTGCGGCTGATCGCGAACTGGATGATCATCGCCGCGAACGGCGCGAGGAAGGCCATCAGCAGCATCGCGATGGGGTTCGGACGGTTCTCGTCGCTGCCACCCAGCGCGCCCGCGAACATCATCATCTGTGCGACGGAGGTGACGATTCCGGCGAGCGCCGCCGCGATGGACGAGGTCAGGATGTCGCGGTTGTAGACGTGCATCAGTTCATGCCCGAGCACCGCTCGCAGTTCACGCTCGTCCAGCAGTTCCAGGATGCCCTCGGTGCAGCAGACCGCTGCATTCTTGGGGTTGCGGCCGGTCGCGAACGCGTTCGGTGCCTGCGTGGGAGAGATGTACAACCGCGGCATCGGCTTGCCTGCGGCGTTGGAGAGTTCGCGGACGATGCGGTACATCTGCGGCGCCTGGATCTCGCTCACCGGGTAGGCCTGCATCGCGCGCAGGGCCAGCTTGTCGCTGTTCCAGTAGCCGTAGAACGTCGTCGCCACGCCGATCAGCGCGAACACCCAGATGAACTTGCCGCCACCGATGAGCGATCCGACACCCAGCAGCAGCGCCCAGATGGCGCCGAAGAGCAGGGCCGTCTTCAGGCCGTTGTAATGCTTGTGCACATCTGGATGAACGTCGCGGACGGTTCGCGTGTTCCATACCGCGTTCACCGTCGTAGGTTTGTGCTCATGCCCAAGCCGTTGGCCGAACTCGTCCACCCCAGCTGGGTGCCCAGCCTCACCCCGGCGGCGGACGCGCTGACTGCGTGCGGGGAGTTCCTGCGTGCCGAACTCGCCGCCGGCCGCGGATACCTTCCGGCGTCGGAGAACGTGCTGCGTGCTTTCTCCGGGCCGATGGACGAGGTGCGCGTACTGATCGTCGGCCAGGACCCGTATCCGACCCCCGGGCACGCCGTCGGCTTGTCGTTCTCGGTGGCGCCGGACGTCCACCCGATCCCGCGCAGCCTGATGAACATCTACACCGAGCTGGGGTCCGATCTCGGGGTGCCCAGGCCCTCGACCGGTGACCTGTCGCCGTGGAGCGAGCGCGGGGTGCTGCTGCTCAACCGGGTGCTGACCGTGCGACCGGGCACGCCCGCGAGTCACCGCGGCAAGGGTTGGGAGACCGTGACCGCCGCCGCGATCAGCGGACTGGTGGAGCGCGGCGGACCGCTGGTCGCGATCCTGTGGGGCCGCGACGCCCGCAACCTCGCACCGCATCTGGGTGAGGTGCCGTACGTCGAGAGCGCCCACCCGTCCCCGCTGTCGGCCCGATCGGGATTCTTCGGGTCGAAACCGTTCAGCCGGTGCAACGAGCTGCTGCAGCGCCAGGGCGCCGAACCGATCGATTGGAGTCTCCCGTGAGTTGGCAGCGCTACGTCGCGATCGGCGACAGCTTCACCGAGGGCATGGTCGATGAGCACCCGGACGACCCCGGCGCCTACGTCGGTTGGGCCGATCGGCTCGCCGCGCAGTTGGCATCCGATGCCCGCCCCGAGGGGCGACCGTTCGGGTACGCCAACCTCGCCGTGCGTGGCCGGTTGCTCGCCGACGTCGCGGGTCCGCAGTTGGAGGCGGCGCTTGCACTCGAACCCGACCTCGTGTCGATCGTGGGCGGTGGCAACGACATCCTGCGTCCGAAGGCCGACCTCGACCGCATCGCCGACGAACTCGAAGCAGCCGTCGAACGCATCCGATCGACCGGAGCCGACGTCCTGATGTGCACGATGGCCAATCCGAAGGGCGCGGCGGTGCTGCGCCGTCTGGCCGGACGCATGGGATCGCACAACGCGAACATCTGGGGCATCGCACAACGACAGGGCGCGTACGTGATCGACCAGTGGGGGCTTCGTTCCCTACGCGACGCCCGCATGTGGGGCATCGACCGCATCCACCTGTCCAGCCTGGGCCACGAACGCATTGCCGCACAGGCGTATTGGGCACTCGGCCAACACACCGGTGAACGTGACTGGGCGGTCCCGCTCGACCCCGCTCCCCCACTCGGCCGTCGCGAGTCGATCGCGGGTCACGCCGCCTGGGCCAAGGAGTACGCGGCGCCATGGGTGCAGCGGCGCCTGCAGGGGCGCAGCTCCGGCGACGAGGTTCAGCCCAAACGCCCGACGATCACGCCGCTCGACTGAGTCCCCGGCGGGGACCTTGGTCCCTGGGTCGACCGGCGAAGCAGGCGTACCGTCGAGAGCACGATGTGTACGTATTGCGGGTGTGAGTCGATCACGATCATCGGCCGGTTCATGGATGAACATGTGGCCATCATCAACGCGAACGGCGAGTTGCGCCGGGCCGTCGAAGCCGCCGACCGCCACGGCATCGAGCGCTCGGCCGACCTGCTCGCCGGACTGCTGTTCCCGCACACCGAAGCCGAGGAGGCCGGCGTCTTCACCGTGCTGGCCCGCGACGAGGACTTCACCGAGCACATCGAGCACCTGTGTGCCGAACACGACAGCCTGGACGCGCAACTCAAGCGCATCCGCGCCGGCGCCCACGACGAGATGCACGCGTTCGAGATCGCTCTGCGAGAACACATCAATCGGGAGGAGAACGGTCTCTTCCCGGCCGCGGCGATCGCGTTCGCCGGCCCGGAGTGGGACGAGGTCGACGCGCTGACGCCGCCGGCCGCGGTGTGACGAGATGACGTCACGGTCTGTCACATCAGGACGCCCCAGCGCGGGGTCGCGCGGCCGCTGGGCGATGCGCGATCGCCCGTCGGTGGTCTGGCTGATCCTCGCGTTCGTCGTTGCCGTCAACCACCGCTTCATCCCCGAATCCCGTTGGCTCATGGTGCATCTGGTGATGCTTGGCGCGGTCACCCACTCGGCGATGGTGTGGAGCACGCACTTCACGCAGGCCTTGCTGAAGTCGCCGGAGTCCATCGATCCGCGCAAGCACCAGACGCTGCGCCTGGCCATGCTCTTCGCGGGTGTCAGCTCGATCACGATCGGCGTCCCCACCCTGTGGTGGTGGCTGGTCGTCGCCGGGGCGTGCCTGGTCGTCGGCGCCGTCTGCTGGCACGCCGTGCAGCTCGGACGTCGGTTGCGCGCCGCGCTGCCCGGCCGCTTCCGGATCACGATCCGCTACTACCTGCTCGCCGCCGCGTGCGTCCCGGTCGGGGCGACACTCGGTGTGCTGCTGGCCCGTGGACCCCAGGAACAGACTCACGCCGAACTGCTGGTCGCGCACTCCATGACGATGGTGCTCGGCTGGCTCGGGTTCACCGTACTGGGCACGCTCGTCACCCTGGGGCCAACCATCCTGCGTACCCGGATCGATGAGAAAGCGGAGGCCTACTCGATCCGCGCTCTCCCCTTCTTCGCGATCTTCCTGGCGACCACGGTCACCGGCGCGTTGCTCGACAACCGGCCCACGCTGCTCGCCGGCCTGTTCGGCTACGTGCTCTGCGTCGTTGCCTGGGCGGTACCGCTGGTCCGCGCCTTCCGCGGCGCCAAGCAGCGGCGGGAGTTCGCCGCGTGGTCGACCGGCGCCGGGGTGCTCTGGCTCGTCGCCGCTGCCGTCACTCTGCTGGTGCGGGTGGCGCGTGACCCACTCGTCGAGATCTCCGCGTCCTACGGCCGGGTCGCCTCGATGGTGGTCGTCGGGTTCGCGCTGCAGCTGGTCACCGGTGCGCTGTCGTACCTGATCCCGAGCGTCGTCGGCGGCGGACCTCGCGTCCTGGCCGCCGGACGTTCGGTGTTCGAGAAGTGGTCGACCGCGCGGCTGGTGCTGATCAACGGTGGGTTGCTGCTGTGCGTGCTGCCGGTCCCCAGCGCCGTCCGTGTCGTGCTGTCGGTCGTCGTCCTGCTTGCCCTCGCTGCATTCATCCCGTTGATGTTCAGGGCGATTCGGTCGATGGTCCGCACCAGGATCGCGCTCGCGACCGGTGCCCCGACCGAGCCGCCGGCCGCGCTGTCCGGCTCGCGTATCGTCCAGGCGCTGTCCGCCGCACTCGCACTTGCGGTGGCCGTCGTCGCAGGCCTCGCACTCAACCCGGTGATCCTCGGCGGCACGCCCGACCAAGCCCTGTCGCCGTCGTCCGTGGTTGCGACCGGCCGGACGACCACGGTGCAGGTGACCGCGCACGACATGCATTTCATGCCGAAAGCGGTGCAGGTGCCGGCAGGCGACCGCCTGGTCGTCGTGCTGACCAATCGGGACACCAAGAACTCGCACGACCTGACGTTCACGAACGGCAAGGCCACCGACCGGCTGCGTCCGGGTCAGAGCCAGACGCTGGACGTCGGTGTCGTCGGTGCGAGCACCCAGGGTTGGTGCAGCGTCCTCGGGCACCGACGGATGGGGATGGTGTTCGACGTCGTCGTCACCGGAAAGCCTGCGGTTCAGGCCAATTCACCTGTCCCGGCAAATGCGGAGCAACCGTTGCGCCCGGACGACCGGGCCCCGAGGTCCGTCGTGGACGCTTCCCTTCCTCCCGCGCCGAGCACGAAGGTGCACAGGCTGCGATTGCCGATCGTCGAACAGGAGATGGAGGTCGCACCCGGCATCAAACAGAAGCGCTGGACGTTCGGCGGCACCGTCCCCGGCCCGACGCTGCGCGGCAGGATCGGTGACACCTTCGAGATCACCTTGGTCAACCAGGGGTCGATGGGTCACTCCATCGACTTCCACGCGGGCTCGCTGGCACCGGACCGGCCCATGCGGACGATCGCGCCTGGTCAGTCGCTGGTGTACCGGTTCACCGCGACGCGCGCCGGCATCTGGATGTATCACTGCTCGACCATGCCCATGTCGATGCACATCGCGGCCGGCATGCACGGTGCGGTGATCATCGACCCGCCGAACCTGCCGACGGTCGATCGGGAGTACGTGCTCGTGCAATCGGAGGCGTACGTGAACGGCGACGGCCGATCGAAGGTCGCCGAGGTCGACGGTGATGCGGTCTCCGCCGAGAAGCCGGATCTGGCGACCTTCAACGGAATTGCCAGCCAGTACGACCACCGGCCGTTGACCGCGAAGGTGGGCGAACGGGTCCGGATCTGGGTGCTGAATGCGGGTCCGAACCGGGGCACGTCCTTCCATGTGGTCGGCGGCCAGTACGACCGGGTGTACTTCGAGGGCAACGACCTGCTGAACGGCGGGCCGGGCGGTGCGCAGTCGCTCGCGCTGGCGGTGGCGCAGGGAGGGTTCGTCGAACTCACGCTGCCGGAGGCCGGCAACTACCCGTTCGTGTCACACGTGATGGTGGACGCCGAACGCGGTGCTCACGGCATCCTGCGGGTCAGCCGGTAGCAGCAGCCACCGGCGCCGTACGACGCCCGAGGCGCAGCCGTTCCAAGGGCAGGAAGGCGAACAGGCAGACCACCGTCGGGATGAAGTGGATGCTCAGCAGCGCGAACGTGCTGGCGTGGAAGACGAACCAGAATCCGACGTACGCGTACAGCGGACGACCGCGCAGCACGAGCATCAGCGGCGCGAGGAACTCCGCGATCAGCGAGATCCACTGGAAGACATAGGTGACCTGGGGGACGCTGGTGAGCGGCTCGGCGATGAATGACCCGCGCCGGGTGATCGCCCAGACGAGTACCGCCGAACTCGCCCAACCCCAGCCTGCTTCCTTCACTTTCGCGACGGCCGCGAGGAAATAGGTCGCTGCGACCGAGATCTGGATCATCCGGACCGTCCACCCGTTGCGCTGCAACGCGTCTCGCGCGTCGGTGATCCGCCCAGCGGCGAGCGGGAGCACGAACAGGGCGACCAGCAACGCGAGGTGGTCGTGGTTGATCTTGGCGTAGGAGTAGGCATTGCTGAGCCAGTCGAGCATCCCGAAAGCGACGACCCATCCGGCGCTCTTGGGTTTGATCCCGAGCAGGCCAAGGACGGCCCCGACCGCGATCACGATCTGCAGTACGCGGACATACACCGCGTTCGGTTGCGGCAGGTGCAACAGATCGCGGATGGGCAGCGGCTGGTAGAGGTCGGCGGGGATGTTCCCGTGACCGATGGGGAACGCCGTCAGCCAGAAGATGTCGAGCAGCACCACGAGATACACCAGCCGCCGCATCCAGATGATGCGTTCGGTGGGCACCTGCGGGAAGGCCCAGTTCACGAGAGATCCTTCGGGTCGTGGGGGTCGACGACCTGCCAGGTGGCCAGCACCACCCGCTGCGGCTTGCCGTGGGCCGCGCCGCCACGCAGTTGTTGCACCGTGTCGACGAGGTAGATCACCCGGTACCCCGGCGGGTTCGACAACGACCGGGACGCCGCGACCGCGACGGCCTGCAGGCGCTTGGGCTCGGCGAGGATGCGGGTCTCCTGACCCTCGATCTCGGCTCGTTCCAAGCCGATTCCGCCGGCCCCCAACGGCACGACGACCCTGCGTCCGTCGACGGTGTCGGCCTCGATGCCGAGTGAGCGCACCTGCCCGTCCGGGTTCACCCCGAACGCGAACATCACCATCGGGCCGATCGGCCACCACCGGTCGTTGCCGACTGCGGAGCCAAGGACGAGGGCGACCACCAGTACGAGCATCGCGGCGACGCGAGCCCACAACCCGACCGTTCGAGTCGGCGAATCGGTCTGCTCGGGCACGTCCGTCAGCATGCCAGCAGCGGGCGCGACGACACCGACAGGTCAGGCATCGGCGAGCAGGTTACTGACCGTCCGCAGCGCCAATCCCCTTGCGACACACTTCGGTACGAAGTCCTCCAGGGCGAGAACAACCTCCTGGGTCGCCGTGCCGCGTCCGTCGTGGCAGAGCACGATCGCACCGTCGGACAGTTCGGCTTCGAGTCGTTCGGCTGCGGCTGCCGACTTGCGCCCGGGCAGGTAGTCGGACCACAGGACCATCCGCAGCCGCTGCATCGTCGCCGCGTGCAGCACCGGCGCGTCGAACCGGCCGTACGGCGGACGCATGAGCACCGGCGTGTACCCGGTGAGTTCGGTGATCGCCTGCTTGGTGCGCTGCATGGAGCCGGCCAGTTCATCGGGCGTCAACTGAGCCATGTCGCGATGGTCGGCGCCGTGCACGGCGAGCTCGTGACCTTCCCGCGCAATGCGACGGGTCAGTTCCGGATGCTTGTTCACGTGATCGAGCAGGACGAAAAACGTCGCTCTGCAACTGTTCTCGACGAGGTTGTCCAGAAGCGCGGGTGTGTAGCGCGGGTCGGGACCGTCGTCGAAGGTGAGCGCGATGCCGGGGTTCGAGCTGCGCCAGACGACGTCCGCCCGGAATTCGCCGGTGCGCGGCGACGGCGGCGACAGCCGGTACGACGGCTCACGGTTCGTGCGCTCGTGTTCGTCGATGGCGAAGGCTGCGCTCGCGCCGGTGGACAAACTGGCCGCAGCAACCCCACCGGACATGAGTAGCGCCCGCCGTCGGCTCACCGAAAAAGAACCCCTCGTTTCCCCCATGTTCACGATTATGGCGACGCTGCGACGATCGCGCCACGCGAATGCCGGCGGCGGCCCGTCGCTGGAGGTCGGTGGGGCGGCCGTTCAGGACATCGCTGCGCGGATGGCAGCGGCGAACTCGTCGATGTCCTGCTCGGTGGTGTCCCAGGAACACATCCACCGCACTTCCCCGACACCCTCGTCCCAGAAGTAGAAGTGGAAGTCTCCCATCAGCTTCTGCGACACCGACTTCGGCAGGATCGCGAAGACCGCGTTCGCCTGCACTGGGCGGGGCAGGATGACGCCGTCGATGTCGCGTACCGCTTCAGCCAGCCGGGTGGCCATCGCGTTGGCGTGGCCGGCGTTGCGCAGGTACAACTCGTCGGTCAGCAGCGCCTCGAGTTGAGTACTGACGAAGCGCATCTTGGACGCCAACTGCATCGACTGCTTGCGCAGGTACTTCATCCCGGTGACGACCTCGGGGTTGAGCACGAGCACCGCTTCGCCGACCATGAGTCCGTTCTTGGTGCCGCCGAACGACACGATGTCGACGCCGGTGTCGGTGATCATCTCCTTGAAGGTGACCGCGAGGCTCGCTGCCGCGTTCGACAGACGAGAACCGTCGACGTGCAGCACCCAGCCGTTCGCGTGGACGCGCTCGGCGATGTGGGCGATCTCCTCGACCGTGTAGACCGTGCCGAGTTCGGTGGACTGGGTGATCGAGACGACCTTCGACTGCGCGTGATGCTCGTCGTCCTTGCGCACCCCGACCGTGTCGATGAGTTCGGGGGTGAGCTTGCCGTCCGGGGTCGGCACGGTCATCAGCTTCAGTCCGCCCATCCGCTCGGGCGCTGCGCACTCGTCGACGTGGATGTGCGCTGTCGCAGTGCAGATCACCGACTCCCACCGCTGCGTGACCGCCTGCAACGCAACGACATTCGCTCCCGTTCCGTTGAAGACCGGGTAGGCCTCGGCCTTGTCGCCGAAGAGCCCTTTGAAGGTCTCCTGCAGACGGGCGGTGTAGACGTCGTCGCCGTACGCGGTCTGGTGTCCACCGTTCGCCCGGACGATCGCGGCGAGCACCTCGGGGTGGATGCCGGAGTAGTTGTCACTGGCGAATCCGCGGTCGGTCGGGTCGTGCAGCACATCGAGTTCAGTCACACCCACAATCCTCTCAGCCCCCTCGTGCGGCTCTGGCCTCCCCCGTGGTCCCGCTGTTCACGGTCTCCGCTGAAACGCACGCCTGAGGAACCAGCGCGTACACGCCGGGCCATCCCGACGAAGCACTCCGCCGACGGCGGCCGTACCAGCCACTTCGCACGCGCCAGAGGTTTCGACGCAGGCATCCTCCTGCGTCGGACGCCTGGCTCAACCAGCGAAAAGACCAGCCGCCATCGCTGGTCGAGCCGAACGCCGGAGGAACGAAGGCGTACGCGCCGACACCCGGTGAGTGACACGGCCTCTCAGTCGAACGGAATGTCAGCGGGGGGCATGCGGAGTGCGCCGTCGAGGCGGATGACCTCGCCGTTGAGCATCGGGTTGGCGACGATGGAGTCGACGAGCTGCGCGTACTCCTCCGGGCGGCCGAGCCGCGAGGGGTGTGGCACCTGAGCCTCGAGGACGCTCTTCACGTCGTTCGGGAGGCCGGCCATCATCGGGGTCTCGAAGGTGCCCGGGGCGATCGTCATGACTCGGATTCCCCTGTCCGCCAGGTCTCGTGCTGCCGTCAGCGTGAGACCCACGACGCCGCCCTTGGAGCTGGCGTACGCAGCCTGTCCGACCTGGCCGTCGAAGGCAGCGACAGACGCGGTCATCACAACCACTCCACGGTCACCCTCGACCGGCTCGTTCTCCGCCATCGCCGCCGCAGCCAGCCGGAGCACGTTGAACGTGCCGATCAGGTTGATCTCGACAACGGTACGGAACTGCTCCAGGTCGTGCGCGCCGCGCTTGCCCACGATGCGCCCCGGGGTCGCGACGCCGGCGCAGTTGACGACGATGCGCAAATCACCGAGTTCCCTGGCTGCGTCAACCGCGGTTTGCACCTGGGCCTCGTCACGCACATCGGCCGCGACGAAACGGACACGGTCGCCCAACTCGTCGGCCAGGCTCTGCGCCTTGGACGACGCCAGGTCGGCCAGGACCACAGCGGCGCCCTCGGCGTTCAGACGGCGCGCGGTCGCTTCGCCGAGGCCGGAGCCACCACCGGTGATCAGGGCAACGGTCGTGTCGGTGATCTTCATCGGAAGTCCTTGTCTCGAAATCGAATTCACAGTGAAGCGAGCAGGTGACGCGAGATCACCAGGCGCTGGATCTGGTTGGTGCCCTCGAAGATCTGGGTCACCTTGGCCTCGCGGAAGAACCGCTCAACCGGGAAGTCCTGGGTGTAGCCGGCGCCGCCGAGCACCTGGACGGCGTCGGTCGTCACCTTCATGGCGGCGTCCGTGGCGACCAGCTTCGCCACCGCGGCCGCCTTGCCGAACGGGCGGCCGGCGTCCTTCAGGCGCGCGGCGTGCAGGTAGGTCGCGCGGGCCGCACCGACCGCGGCGTCCATGTCGGCCAGCATGAACGCCAACCCCTGGTTGTCGGCGATCGCGCGGCCGAACTGCTGACGCTCCTTCGCGTACGCCACGGAGTGGTCGAGTGCCGACTGTGCCAATCCCGTTGCTGCCGCGGCGATTCCGAGACGACCGGCATCCAGTGCGCTGAGCGCGATTGCCATCCCCTGACCACGCTCACCGATCAGCGCGTCAGCACCGACCGGCACGTCGTCGTAGACGACCTCCGCCACCGGGTCACCGTGCAGACCCATCTTCTTCTCGGGTGCACCGAAGCTCAGTCCGTCGGCATCGGCGGGCACGACGAAGCAGGACAGACCCTTGCCCGCGGTGTCGTCCGTGCGTGCGAACGTCGTGTAGTAGTCGGCGTGAGCAGCATGGGAGATCCACGCCTTGGTGCCCTTGATCCGCCAGTCCTCGCCCTCCTGGACGGCACGTGTGCGCATGTGCGCGATGTCGGAGCCGAACTCCCGCTCCGACAGGCCGTAGGCGCCAAGTTGTTCCCCGCCGAGCATCCCCGGCAGGAGTACCTCCTGTTGTTCGCGAGTGCCGAACTCGGCCACCGGGTACGCGGTGAGGCAGTGCACGCTGACGCCGACAGCCACCGCCATCCAACGCTGTGCGATCTCCTCGACCACCTGCAGGTAGACCTCGTACGGCTGGTCGGCGCCGCCGAACTCCTCCGGGTAGGGCAACGACAACAGCCCGGCGCGGCCGAGCACACGGAACACGTCCCGCGGCGGGGTGGCCGTCGCCTCGTCCCCTGATGCACGTGGCAGGACCTCCCCATCGGCGAGTTCGCGGGTGAGGTCGAGCAGATCTGTCGCCTCATCGGTCGGCAGCAGGCGTTCAACGGGCATGACGGCAAGGCTACTGACCACCGCACACGGTGTGACGGGGACCACCTGCCGCCTCGACGACTGCAATATTTACGGTCTAGGCTGGATCAGACCGAAAGTTTTGTATGGAGGTGACCTCAATGCGTGTTTTCCCAAAGGTCCTGATCGACCAGGCCCATAGCAGTGCGTGGTCGCTCGACCGCTGCGTCGCGGCGACGATGAACCCCGCCAATCCGGCCGACGCCAGCCTGTCGATCGCGGTGAGCGCGTTGGAGGCACGCGGCTTCGAGGTCGCCGGACTCACCTCCAGGTTCACCCCGGACGCCTTGTCGGACGCCGACGTGTTGGTCATCGACCATCCGGCCGAGGCGCGTGCAGAGCGGGTGATGGGCGACCTCCCACCGGTGCTCGAACCGGATGAGATCGATGCCGTCGTCCAGTACGTGGAGGCGGGTGGCGGACTCATCGTGTTCGCCGAGTGTGAACAGGACACCTACGGCAACAACCTCAACGAGCTCCTCGCCCGATTCGGACTTCGCGTCGAAAGCACGCTGGTTCACGAGTCGGCCGACGGCGGACGCCGCCACCACCGCAATGCCACCTGGGTGTTGGGTGAGATTCCGAGCGGCCACGGCCAGGGAGTCCTCGCCGGTGTCGACGAGCTCTGCTTCTACCGTGCCGGCGTCATCGACATCAGTGACTGCCCCCAGGCGCAGGTGCTCGCCTCGTCGAGCGCGACCGCGCACCCCGCCGGTCGTCCGCTCGCAGTGGCAACGCCGTTCGGTGCCGGACGCGTCGTCGCCCTCGCAGACTCCGACCTCGTCGGTGACGACTCCATCGAAGAACTGGACCACTCCCGCTTCTGGACGAACATCGCCACCTGGGCGTCCGCCGGACGACGGGCGGCCCCGCGGGAAGTGAACGGGTCGCAGACCGCGAACCTGCCCGAATGGCAGCGCCTGAAAGCTGCCGTGCTCGAACTGCGTGAGATGCAGAGCAAGGACGGTTCGATCGACGGCACGGCACACTCGCATGAGCAAGCCCGCGAACTGGTCGAGAAGATCGTCACCGAGATCAACTCTCTCGCAACGCTGTTCCGGCACGAGCACGAGTACCTTGCGGCACTTCCGGCCGACTTCCGCAGGTGGGTCGACGGCGGGTTCGGAGTACCGGACTTCCTGGATTCGCTCGTACTGTTCCGCCCGGATCAGCACCGCCTCGACGGCATCGAGCACCTCGTGCTGTTCCCGATGTACACGCAGAACGGCAACCCGAACCGGGTCTTCGAGGCGCTCTTGGTGACCGTCCCGTGGCCGGAGTGGCTGGCCGATGTGGAGCGCGAGTACGTGAACTCGGCGTTCGTACCGGTGAACTTCCTCGACTTCACCCCCGGATACGACACCAACTGCGCGGTCCTCTTCCCCGAGACGGTCGCGGTCCGCGAGGTACCGAAGTTCCACTGGGGCGCGATCTTCTGCGACCGCGAGGGTGCCCGCTTCCGCCGCGTCGTCGAAGCGGCGTCCGACCTGCTGCACCTGCAGTTGCCACCGGACGGTGAGCGCCTGCTCGCCTCCCAGGAACTCGCGCAGTCGACGTTCGCGATGTGGGACCTCATCCACGACCGCACGCACAGCCACGGTGATCTTCCGTTCGATCCGTTCATGATCAAGCAGCGGATGCCGTTCTGGATGTACGCGCTTGAGGAACTGCGCTGCGACCTGGCGACCTTCCGTGAGGCCGTCAAGCTCGAGGCCGAGGGGCAGCCGTACGCCAAGTCGGTGCAGTTGGCCATCCTGTTCGACCGGCTGTTCCGCTTCCCGATCACCGGCGACAGGGTGCGCAACTACGACGGCCTCGGCGGACAGCTGATGTTCGCCTACCTGCACAAGCACGACGCCCTGCGCTGGACCGACAACAAGCTCTCCTTCGACTGGCGTCGTGTCCCCGACGTCGTCGTCGCGCTCTGTGAGGAGGTGGAGACGTTGTACCGCAGCGGGATCGATCGTTCCCGCGTGGGCCATTGGCTCGCGTCGTACGAGTTCGTGACCCGATACGTGGCGCCGCACCCGGCGTCCGCCTGGGCGAAGGGAGCCCAGGAACTTCCGCTTGACGGTCCGGTGAAGGCCTTGGTCGACCTGGTGCAGCCCGACGAGTTCCCGCTCAACGTGTTCTACGAGGCGCTGCGCAAGAAGCTGTCGGGTGTCATCGAGTCGACCCGCGGCATCACCGCGGCAACCGATGCCTCGAGCACACCGGTCGTCGCATGAGCCTGCCGAAGGGCGCGGTCGTCGTCGTGACCGGTGCGTCCGGTGCGCTGGGTCGGGAAACCAGCCGCCGGTTGATCGACGCCGGTGCCACGGTGATCGGTGCCGGCCGTGAGAGCGGCTCGCTCATGAAGATCCGCGAGGAACTCGGGGCACGTTTCGTGCCGACCGCCATCGATCTGATCGACGAACCGGCAACGCTCGCGTGGGGTCACGAGCTCGTGACCGAGTACGGCCGTATCGACGGCCTGCTGCACCTCGTGGGCGGATGGAAGGGCGGCAGAGGCATCGTCGATGCTGACCTCACGGAATGGGATTTCCTGAACGACAACCTGATTCGCACACTCCAGCACGCCTCCCGTGCCCTGCACGACGCGCTGCTCGATTCACCGGACGGACGTCTGGCGATCATCTCCTCGACCGGTGTCGCGAATCCGACGGCGAAGAACGCGGCCTACGTTGCCGCAAAGGCAGCCGCGGAGGCATGGACCGGCGCGGTGGCCGACTCGTTCGACGGTTCTTGCGCCGCGGCCGTCGCGGTTCGGGTGATGGCGTTGCTCACCGCGCAGATGCGGGAGGCGAAGCCGGACGCGAGGTTCGCGGGCTTCACGCCGACGAGTGACGTGGCCGATGCCCTGTTGGCGTTGTGGGACGAACCGGCCAGGACACTCAACGGCCGCATCCTCGACCTCACGACCTGACGCCGAAACCACGCAGGGCGAACCCGATCCGGGTTCGCCCTGCGTGGTCAGGAAGGTCAATAGATACGGACGTCGGTGCCGATGCCGAGGTACCCCGAGCCCAGCAGGTGGTCCTGAGCGGCGGTGCTCAAACGGCAGCAGCCGTGCGATGCCGGGTACGGCGGAATACTGGTGGAGCCGTGGATCGCAACGCCACTGGAGGTGAAGAAGCGCGGCTTGTACATGGACCCGAGGGGCCCGGTGACCCAGCTGTTGGTGCTGGTCTCCGTCGTCGACTTACGGAAGACACGGAAGGTGCCCTTGGGGGTGATCGCCGTTGCCCAACCGTTGTAGTACCGGAAGCGTTCGCCGTTGCCGGTGCTGGTGTTGAGGGCGACCTGGACGACCCCACCCCGAACGACCATCAACAACTGCTTGGCGAGGTCGACCTCGATGCCGTCCAGCTTGAGCCGGCTGGTTGCACGTACTTTCGGCAGACCGCTGTCCCACAGGGCCTGATCGACGTAACCGGTGCGGGCTCGTCCGTGGGCCTTCTGCAGCGCGTACGTCGCCTGCTGGGTCAGGAGTCCGAAGCTACCGTCGGGGGTGCCGAGCCAATAGCCCGAGGCCGTCAGCACTCGCTGGTAGTGAAGGACACGAGCACCAGTCGACCCGATCTTCATGATGATGGTCGACGCTTCTGCGGATTCGGTCGTCGCCAGCGAGGCGCCGCCCGCGAGGAGGCCGCCTCCGGCTCCGAGAATGAGGGAGCGTCGGCTCAGGTCGATGGTCACGGCTGTCCCTTGCAGAAGTGGAATTTGTCGGATGGACACGCGGCGCAAGGCGGTGTCACGACCCATCTTGCCCCGTGCACACCGCCCCGCGCCAACTTGTGGCGAGATCGTGACCAAGTGTCGATCAGTACACCCGCACCTTCGTCCCGATGGCCAACCGTCCGGTGGCGAGCAGATGGTCCTGGGCTCGCGTGGTGAGCCGGCAGCAGCCGTGCGATGCGGCGTGCCCGGGAATGCTGGGCGAGCCGTGGATCGCGATCCCGCCGTTGAAGTAGCGCGGCCGGTAGAGCCCGCCGAGGGCGCCGTAGTCCCACCCGTTGCTTCCGCCACGGAAGATCGAGAAGGTTCCCGACGGTGTCGTCGCGCGGACCCACCGCCCTTGGTAGGAGAACCATTCGCCGTTGCCGGTGCTGGTGTTGAACACCGAGTGCACCGCTGCGCCGCGGACGACCAGCAGCAGCTGACGCGTCTTGTCGATCTCGATGCCGTCGTGGCGATACCGGCTGTAGGTGCGCCGGCGCAGATGCACCTTCGTCCACGTCCAGTAGTCGACCCGTCCGGTGCGGCGGGCTCCATACGCCTTCTGCAGAGCCATGACGGCCTGCTGGGTCAGCGCGCCGTAACTTCCGTCGGCCGAACCGCACCAGAAACCTGCCGCTGCGAGCGAGGTCTGCACCGCGCGCACGTCGCTCCCGGTCGATCCGTACTGCATCGGTCGATACGACCCCGTGGCGCTCGGTGCTGCGAACGCCCCCGACGACTGCGCGACCTGTGCCGTCGCAGCCGCCCCCAGGACGCCCCCGATGCCGAGGACGGCCGTGCGTCGGCTGATCTGTGCTCCCATGATGATTCCCCCTTCGATTCGTGCTGTGCGGCCTCCCCCGAGGCCACCTCCCGTTCGGGATGGCTTCATGGTGTGCCTGGTTTCCGCATGCGTCGATGGGGAGAACTCCCCTACGCTCGTGCGCCGTGAGCACACCTGCGATTCCACGGCCGGCACGATGACCGAGCTGTCCGGCCGCGCGACTGTGCTGGTGAACCCTGCAGCGGGCGCCGGGACCGCCGGAACCTCTGCTGAGACGGTCGTGGTCACGCTGCGCGACCTCGGCTTCGAACCGACCTTGGTGCGGACCACGAGCGCCCAGCACGCGATCGAGGTCGCGGCTCAAACGGCTGCGGACGACATCGTCCTCCCCTTGGGAGGCGACGGGATGATCTCCTTCGTGGCCCAGGGTTGCGTGCAGTCCGGGGCGCTGCTCACTCCGCTTCCGGCCGGACGCGGAAACGACTTCGTCCGCGGTCTCGGACTGCCGCGCGACACTCTGGCGGTGACCCGGTCCCTTGCCTCGGCCACGGAGCACCGGATCGACGTGGGGATCGCCGGTGAGCGAGTGTTCGTAGGCACCGCGACCGCAGGTTTCGACGCACTCACCAACGAGCGCGCGAACCAGTTACGACGGATCCGCGGGCCGGTCGTGTACACCGCGGCCGGCGTTCGAACTGCGCTGACCGTCAAGCCTTTTCGATTCGCAGTGCGAACCGACGGTCCGGGCGGCGCGCGGGAGGAATCGTTCGAGGGCTGGAACGTGCACATCGGGAATTCCGGCCGCCACGGAGGCGGCCTGACCGCAACGCCCGGTGCCGATCTCACCGACGGCCTGCTCGACGTCCTTGTCTCGCGTGGACGTCGGTTCGATCAACTGGCGGCGTCCGCGCTGCTGGAACGCGGCGGCCAGCATGTCCGGTTGCCGTATGTCGACCGGTGGCGGGCGACGAGGATCGAACTGATCGCGACGGACGCCGACGGCCGGCCATTGGTGCTGTTCGCCGACGGTGACCCGCACACCCGAACCCCGGTGACGGTCGAGGTGCGTGCAGGCGCGCTGCGCTTGTTCCACTGAACGGCGAAGGTCTGCACGGACCGTGTCCGTGCAGACCTTCGCCACAGCCGGGTCAGTGACCCGAGTTGATGCCGTTGTCCTTGGTGAGCGGCTTCTCGTTGTGCCCGTGCGAGCGGTACAGGCGCGCCTCGTCCTCGTCGGTGATCGTGCCGATCCCCGGGCCGTAGGAGAAGACAGGGCCCTCCTCCTGCTCCTTGCGTCCGATGATGTTGAACAGGATGTTCATCAGAATCGCGCAGATCGCTGCTGACGTGATGCCCGAGTCGAAGATCGTGCGGAACCAGCTCGGGAAGTGCTCGTACGCTCCACGCTGCACGATCGGCAGCATGCCGAAGGCGAGCGAGGTCGCCACGATCACGATGTTGGCGTTACCGCTGAAGTCGACCTCCTTCAGCGTGCGGATACCGGACGCGGCCACGGTGCCGAACAGCACCAGACCAGCACCACCGAGAACCGGCATGGGAACCGCCGCGATCGCTGCGCCGAGCTTGGGCAGCAGGCCGAGCAGGATCAGGATTCCACCGCCGTAGGCGACGACGTAGCGGCTGCGGATGCCGGTGATCGCGACCAGACCGACGTTCTGCGCGAAGGCGCTGAGCGAGAAGCCGTTGAAGACGGCGGCCAGGGCGGTCGAGCCGGTGTCGGCACGCAGACCGTTCGCGACGGTCTCGCGGTCGGCCGGCTTTCCGGTGATCTCACCGAGGGCGAGGATGTCGGCGGTCGCCTCGACCATGATCACGAGCATGCAGATGACCAGGGAGATGACCGCGCTCGTCTCGAACTGCGGCGTCCCGAAGTGGAAGGGCATCGGCACCTGAAAGGTCTTCGCGTCGCCGATGGTGGAGAAGTCCGCCATGCCCATGGGGATGGCGACGAGCGTGCCGAGCGTCAGGCCGAGGATGATCGCGATGCGGCCGAAGAAGCCGGGCAGGAAGCGGTAGATCAGCACGACGATCAACAGCGTGATGAATGCGAGTGCGTAGTTCTTCGGCTGGCCGAAGCTCTCGCTGCCGACACCGCCGGCAGCCCAACCGACACCCACCGGGATGAGCGACAGACCGATCATCGTGATCACGGTCCCGGTGACCACTTCGGGGAAGAAGCGCAGCAGTTGGGTGAAGACCGGGGCGAGCACCAGGCCGACGAGGCCGGAGATGATCAGCGCGCCGTAGATGATCTGCAGACCCTCGTGCCCCTGGTTCTTGCCGGCGATCGCAAGCATGCTCGAGACCGCGACGAACGAGGTGCCCTGGACGATCGGCTGACGTGCACCGAACTTCCAGAAGCCGATCGTCTGCACCAACGTCGCGACACCGGCCATGAACAGCGCGGCGGACACGAGGTAGAACTGGTCGCCCGGCGGAAGCTTCAGCGCTCCGCCGATGATGATCGGCACGGCGACTACGCCGGCGTACATCGACAGGACGTGTTGCAGACCGAACATCAGCGACGGCCCCGGGGCCATCGGCGTGTCGACGGGATGACGCCCGTCCTTCGCCACGGCTTCACTCATGCGCGTACTTCCCTTCACCCGGCGTGACCGCCGCTGCCCGGTTCCGTATGACGGAACTCACATTTCGTATGTTGAACAATGGAGGGTGCCCGGGTGAACGTCAAGAGGCTTCCACGATGCGGGTCGGGATATACCCGCGAGATGTGCCGATGAGCCTCACGCGGACGCTTGACGCGCCAGGTCGTGCGCGACCTCGACGGCCGTCGTACGCATCAGCCGGACGGCGCGCTCGCGCACCTCGTCGCTCATCCGGGCCGACGGCGCCGACATCGACAGCGCCAGCTGCACCTCGTCCGAGGGCACCGGGACGGCGACGCACTGAACACCGATCTCCATCTCCTCGATCTCGAACGCCCGGCCGGTACGACGGATCTCGGCGAGTTCGGCGATGAGCGTGTCGGGGTCCGTCATGGTGTTCGGGGTGTGCGCGGGCATTCCGGTGCGCGACAACAGTTCTCGCACGTCGTCGTCCGGCATTCCGGCCAGCAGTGCCTTGCCCCCTGCCCTACAGTGCGGGTGGACGTGCTTGCCGAGCTCGGTGAACATCCGCATGGCGTGCGGCGAGGGCACCTGGCCGACGTACACCAGCATGTCTCCGTCGAGGGTCGCCAGGCTGACGGTCTCACCGAGAGCCTCGACGATGCTGCGCAGATGGGGTGCGCACCCGGCGCCGAACACCTCCAGCGCGGAGTTGCCGAGCGGGATCAATCGAGCGCCGAGGGCGTAACGCCGGTTCGGTAGCTGCCGCAGGTAGGAGCGGCCGACGAGGGTTCGCACGAGGCGGTGGATCGTCGGCATCGGCAGTCCGGATGCCTCGGCGAGTTCGACCAGCGCCATCGAACCACCCGCCGCCCCGACCAGCTCGACGATCTCCAGAGCGCGCTCGACCGATTGCACGCCACCCGTCTTCGACTTCGGAGTCACCTTCGTGGACATCGATGCCACCTTCTTGTGAGATATCGACGGACAGCCATGGCTATTCCGCACAATGGAACATATCCTCCACGAAGCAGAATCTGCCACCCATCGCGGCAAGGAGTTGTTCGTGGAAGTGCCTGAGTTCGTTCCAGATCTGACCGCAGCCCTCGATCGACGCCTCGAGCGGGTCGACGAAGACCTTGCCACGAACTACCCCGGGGACGCGACGACCAGGCAGCCGATCCATACCGTCTACGTGCCCGGCGACCTGTTCACCGCAGACACGATTGCGCAATGGGGCGGGCAGGCGATCGACCTGCTCGACCGCTTCGCGCCCGACGCAGCGGCCCTGGCTGCCGCCGTGGGTGTGTCCGGGGACGAGGTGGCCCCGGTCTACGACCGGATCCGAGAGAAGCTACGCAGCAACCCGATAGAGGACTTCCGGGTCGACTTCGAGGACGGCTACGGCCGCCGATCCGACGACGTCGAGGACGAACACCTGGGCGCCGCGATCGCCGCCCTGCGCACCAGCCTCGACCGACCCGATCGTCCGCTGCTGTGGGGCATCCGGTTCAAGTGCTTCGAAGCCCCGACCCGCGCCCGAGGGGTGCGAACGCTGGCTGTCTTCATCGCTGCGATGGCCGACCGCGCGTCCGACGGACTGACGCTGACTCTGCCCAAGGTCACCTCGGTTGAGCAGGTCGAGGCGATGGTGGAAGCCTGTGACCGCATCGAGGACGAAATGGACCTGCCCCGCGGCACGATCACCTTCGAGATCCAGGTCGAGACCGCACAGGCCATCATGGCCGGCTCGGGAGCCGCGCCCCTCGCACCCATGATCCGCGCCGGCGAAGGGCGCGTCACCTCATTGCACTACGGCACCTTCGACTACAGCGCGGGTCTCGGCATCGCCGCCGCGTACCAGTCGGCCGACCACCCTGCCGCCGACCACGCGAAGAACGTGATGCAGGTCAGCACCGCGCAGACCGGCGTCCGGATGTCCGACGGATCGACGAATGTCGTGGCCTTCGGCGACGCCGACCAGGCGCACGCCACCTGGAAATTGCACTACGACCTGGTGGAGCGTTCGCTCGTCCGCGGCATCTATCAGGGCTGGGACATGCACCCCGGCCACCTGCCGACGCGTTACCTGGCCAACTACCTGTTCTTCCGCCGGGCGATGCCGGACGCGTGCAAACGCCTGTCGGCGTACATGGCCAAGACCGCCGGTGACGTGATGGACGAGCCCGCGACCGCCCGGATGCTCGCCATGGCGCTGCTGCGCGGCGTGCACTGCGGTGCGATCGACGAGCACGAGGTGCGCGAGGCCAGCGGCCTCACCCTCGACCAACTGCTCGAACTCACCCGCTGAACTGTCGACGAAGGAATCCTGATGAGCAACAACGAATTCGACCTTGTCATTCGTGCTCGGCGCGCGCTCGTCGACGGCGAGCTGCAGGCGGTGGCCGTCGGCGTGCGCGAAGGAGTCGTCGCCGAGATCGCCGGGCTCGAGGAACTCTCGGCCATCGACGAGATCACGCTGCCGGACGAGCAGGTGCTGCTGCCGGGCATGATCGACACCCACGTCCACATCAACGACCCCGGCCGCTCGGACTGGGAAGGCTTCGAGACCGCCACCCGGGCAGCACTGAAGGGTGGCTACACGACGCTGGTCGACATGCCGCTCAACAGCCTCCCCTCGACCGTGTCCGTCGAGGCCTTGGAGACGAAGAAGGAAGCCGCACAAGCGAACTGCTTCGTCGACATGGGCTTCTGGGGCGGTGCGATACCGGGCAACAAGGCCGACCTGGAGCCGCTGCACCGCGCCGGCGTGTTCGGGTTCAAGTGCTTCCTGGCCGACTCCGGTGTGCCGGAGTTCCCACCGTTGGACGCCGACCAGCTGAACGAGTACCTCGACGAGATCGCGCGCCTGGGCTCACTGATGATCATCCATGCCGAGGACCCGACGACGCTCGAATCCGCGCCGGTCGTGCCCGGCCGCGCCTACTCCGACTTCCTCGCCTCGCGACCGGACGCGTCCGAGGTGGAAGCGATCCGCGTCGTCATCGACGCTGTCCGCCGCTCCGGTGCGCGGGCACACATCCTGCACCTCAGTTCGGCCGAGGCGCTGCCGCTCATTCGCGAGGCCAAGCAGGAAGGTCTGCCGCTCACGGTCGAGACCTGCCCGCACTACCTGTCCTTCGACGCCGACACGATCCGTGAGGGTTCGACGGCGCACAAGTGCTGCCCGCCGATCCGCAGTCTGGACAACCAGGACCGCCTCTGGGACGCACTGCGCGACGGCACGATCGACTGCATCGTCTCCGACCACTCCCCGTCCACCGCAGAGTTGAAGCAGATGGAGATCGGCGACTTCGCGACCGCCTGGGGCGGCGTCTCCTCCATCCAGGTCGCGTTCACCGCGGTCTGGACGGCGGCGCGGGCGCGCGGCTTCGAGCTCACCGACGTCGTCCGGTGGATGTGCGAGAGGCCGGCCGAGATCGTCCGGATGCAGGGCAAGGGGGCGATCGCCCTCGGCCACAGCGCCGACCTGATCGCGTACGCGCCCGACGAACGATGGACCGTCGACGTCAACGAGCTCGAACACCGGAACAAGATCTCGGCCTACGACGGACTCGAGCTCAGCGGACGCACCCACACCACCTGGCTGCGTGGCGTGGCGGCGACGACCGATTCGGCGGACGGGCAGTTCCTGCGGCTCGGCGAGGGCTGACCCCTCACGGTGTGCCATCGGGACGTTCGCCAGACTGTCCCGATGGCACTGGACGAGGGAGGGGCGACCGTGCGTGAGGAACGGGGGTGCGGCGCGCCTTCGTGCTGGCCACCATCGCTGCGATCGCCTACTCGGGTTGGATACTCGCCCCGTTCCTGAACCCGGGCCACGACGAAATCCGTTCCTACGTCAGCGAACTCGCGGCGGCGAACGAACCCTTCGCATTGTTCTACCAAGCTCTGGACGCGACCGCGGGCACCGCTCTGGTCATCGCCTCCGTCCTCATTCTGCGCAGCAGCCGGTTCGACCGGCGGTTGTCGATGCCTTTCGTCCTGCTCGGCATCTTCGGGTTCGTCACGATCATCGACGCGCTCCTGCCGCTCAGTTGTACCCCGACCTCGGACACGGTCTGCGCGATCGAGGAATCCCTCGGATTGGTGCCGATCGCGCACAAGATCCACACCGTCAGCAGTTCGGTCGCGGGCGTCGTCGCCGCCGGCTCGGTGCTGTGGACGATCGTGGTGCGTGCGCGCAACGCCGATCTGACCCCGCTCGGCAGCGCGTCGACCGCACTCGGCCTGATCCATCTGGTCACACTCGGTTGGACGACACTCGAGGCCCTGGGCGTGTTCCACCTCGCGCTCGGCATCGCACAGCGCATCTCGCTCACGGCGCTGGTGCTGTGGTGGCTGATCCTGTTCACCGATCGCGTGCCCGGCGTGTCCGGAACGTCTCGGCGTACGGTCCCGGCGCACTGACGCTGCCTGTGCGGCGTAGCGTGCGTCCGTGCTCGACTCGTACGTCACCGGCGTGCTGACCGGTCTCGGCCTCATCGTCGCCATCGGCGCGCAGAACGCGTACGTGCTCCGTCAAGGCATCCACCGACAGCACGTCGCGATCGTCGTGGCGATCTGCGCACTCAGCGACGCGCTGCTGATCATTCTCGGAGTCGCCGGTGTCGGTGCGCTGATCGCGGATCACCCGACTGCGCTCAACATCATGAAGTGGCTCGGCGCGGCCTACCTGGTGTGGTTCGCGATCACGTCCTTCCGTTCTGCGCTGAAGCCACAGGCGTTGGAACTGTCCGGTCCGGTGAAGCGCTCCGGTGTCATCGCAACCACGTTGGCGCTGACCTACCTGAATCCGCACGTGTACCTCGACACCGTGCTGATGCTCGGGAACATCGCCAATCAGCATGGTGCTGACGGACGTTGGTGGTTCGCAGCCGGTGCCGTCACCGGTTCGATCGTGTGGTTCAGCGCGCTGGGGTTCGGTGCGCGAGCGGTCGCGCCGGGGATGTCGAAGCCGTCGGTGTGGCGAGTGCTCGACGTGATCATCGGCTGCATGATGCTGCTGATCGCGGTGCTGCTCGTGCGTTCCTGAGTACTCCACAGTCCCCCGCGTGGATCCGCCCGACCCGGTTCGCCATGCCAGGGTGTAGGCCATGTTGACCGCGTTCGCCTTCGCCGGCCTCGGGCTGGTGCTCGGCGTCGGGTACCGCAAACAACTCCTCGCCGGACGCTGGCGCCGCGACGACGACCCGAGAGCGCTGCCTTCGTTCGGGTGGGTCCTCCTCGTGACACCGGTGGTCATGGGTTGGATCGGTCACCACGTGTCGATGCTGTCGTGGTGGGCGGTGCCCGCGTACGTCGTGCTTGCCGCACTCGGGGTGCTGCTGGCGGCGATCGACTCCGACGTCCACCGGTTGCCGGACAAGCTCACCCTGTGGCCGCTGCCCGTTCTCGCCGGTCTGCTCGTCATCGCCTCCGCCGGGCTCGATGACTGGTCGCGAATGCTGCGTGCCGGAGCGTGCGGAGTGGCCGTGGCACTCGGGTTCCTGGTGCTCGCGCTCGCCGCGCCGTCCGGGCTGGGACTCGGCGACGTGAAACTCGCCCTTCTGCTGAGCTTCACCCTCGGATGGCTCGGCGTCACCGCCGTGGCCACGTGGCTGTTCTTCGGTTTTCTCGCCGGCGGGCTCTGGGCGCTCGCATTGCTCGTCACTCGTCGAGCAACGCGCAAGACCTACATCGCCTTCGGGCCGCCATTGCTGCTCGGCGCCCTGCCCGCCATCCTCGGCGTGGTCACCTTGTGAGAGCCGAGATTCGGATTCGGAGCCGGAGACAGGAGTCGAACCCGCGACATCCTCATTACAAGTGAGGCGCTCTACCAACTGAGCTACACCGGCACGTCTGCACGCGGCAGACCAGGGACGATCGTACCTGTTGTCGGACCCTCGTTTTCCGCGTCCCACCCGCGTAGCGTCGACACATGTGGAGGCCCACTGGCGCAAGCCCTGAACGTCACACCAACGACAGCCGCACCTTGCGGTCGGGGTTGTCGACGTTCAGATCGACCAGGCAGATGCTCTGCCAGGTGCCGAGCATCAGTCGTCCGTCGATCACGGGCACCGTGGCGTAGGGCGGGATGAGCGCGGGCATCACGTGTGAGCGACCGTGACCGCGACTGCCGTGCCGGTGCATCCACCGGTCGTCTGCCGGGAGCAGGTCACGCAACGCGGCGAGTAGATCATCGTCCGAACCGGCTCCGGTCTCGAGGATCGCGATGCCCGCGGTGGCGTGTGGGACGAAGACGTGCAGCAGTCCGTCCCCGCCGGTCTCGGCGACGAATGACTCGCATTCGCCGGTCAGGTCAAGCACCACTTCGGCACTGCCACTGTGTACGGAGATCTCTTGGGAAAGCATGCCTCCACCGTAGGCTCGGAACGCATCGCCAGCGCCTCGGCGAGCCACCTGCAATGAGTTGACCGGTCAACTGGCACAGTGGGAATCGTGACCGAACGACCCCGCCGTGAAGTACCCGATCCTCGCCGCCGTCTGCCGACGGCGGTCGATCCAAAGGACCTCGGACGACGGGCGCGACGGGCGATAGCCGGCGGGCAGCCGACTGTCCCGATCGGCCTGCGCGGCCAGGAGAGCGGACCCACCGACAGTCACACCCGACTCGTCATCGATCTCGGACTGCGCGTCGGCGAAGCTCTGCTGTCGACGGGGTCCAGCGCCGCCGACACCACGAACGCGGTACTTCGCCTGACCCGTGCCTACGACGTCCGCTCACTGCATGTCGACATCACCTACACCTCGCTGATCGTGTCTCATCACCGCGGTGTGCTGCGCGATCCGATCACCGTGATGCGGATCGTGCCGGTACTGCAACAGGACTTCACCCGGCTGGAACGTCTGCAACGCCTCGTGCGCGACGCCGAGGACGGAACGCTGGAGATCACTGACGCGCACGATCGGCTCGATGAGATCACTTCGACCGAACATCCGTATTCGCGGTTCATCGTCACGCTCGCTTCGGCCATGCTCGGTGCCGCGATTGCCGCCCTGCTCAGCGGCGACCTGCTGCTGGTCGTGCTGTCGGCGCTCACCACGGCTGTCGTCGACCGGACGGTGCGGTTCCTCGGACGCCGAGGTGTTGCCGCGTTCTTCTGCCAGGCCGTCGGCGCCGCCATTCCGACGATGGTCGCGGTCGTCCTGTATTTCATGGCGAACAACCTGCAAGTGGAGATGTTCAGCAACCTGCGCCCGTCCGTGGTCGTCGCGTCAGGAGTCGTCGTGCTGCTCGCTGGCCTGTCTGCCGTCGGCGCGGCCCAGGACACCATCGACGGCTACTACCTCACGGCGGCCGCCAAGACGTTCGAGGTGCTGATCCTCAGTGGCGGCATCGTGGCGGGCGTGCTGTCCGTACTCGCCCTCGCGCAACAGATCGGTATCGACATCGCGATCAGTTCGACGCTGACCTTCTCGACGAACCCGGCCATCGGTGTCCTGTGTGCAGCCGCGATCACGTGCTCCTTCGCGATCGGTTCGTACTCGGGCGGGCGCACGGTACTGCTGTCGACCGCCGTCGGCGCGTTGGCGTGGGTCGCCTATTACCTGCTCACCGAGGCGAACGCGTCCGTGCAGTGGTCGGCGGGCTTCGCCTCCCTGCTCATCGGAGCGCTCGCGACGCTGATGGGCTGGCGCCTGCGGGTGCCGTCACTGGCCATCGCGACAGCGGCGATCGTCCCGCTGCTTCCGGGTCTGACTGTGTACCGGGGCATCTTCGAGCTGGTGAACATCCGCTCCGACATGATGCAGGGCGCGGCCACGCTGTTCGGTGCCGTGATGATCGGTCTCGCGATCGCGTCGGGAATCACCTTGGGCTCGTTGCCAGGGCGCCTCAGCCGGCCGGACGACGTGTTGACCAAGCGCCGCGTGAAGGTGCTCGACACGCTCAGCTGAACAGACCCCCGCGGGACGCACGAACCCCCGGCGGACGGTGTCTGCCGGGGGTTCGTCGGTGATTCGGGATCAGAGCACGTGACGGTTCAGGTAGGTCTGCAGGTAGCGAACCGTGGTTGCGTCGAGGTAGCTCGCACCGTTGCGCGGGGCGCCCATCTTCACCTGCAGGAGGCGGACGCTGTTGGAACCGATCCAACCGTCCTGGTGGGCGCCGATCTTTGCCTGCAGCGCACGGCGGGTGTAGGGACCGAACGAGCCGTCCTGCACGGTGCCTACCCATTTCTGGACCGCGCGGGTGGTGTTCGGACCGAACGCGCCGTCGACGACCAGCTTGCGGGACGCGGTGCGCGACGTGGTGGTCGTCGTCGTGGTGGCGGTGGTCGTCGGGGTGGAGGCACCGAGCACCATTCCGTTGGTACGGGTCAGACCGGCACGGCGGGAGCACACCGGCCAGGCGCCAGGGCCCTGCACGCGCAGGGTGTTCTGGGCGATCCTGATCTGCTGCTCGCGGGTCGCCAGGTGCGCGTACGACGCGTAGGCGGTGCCGCCGAAGCCGCGCCAGGTGGTGTAGGAGAACTGCAGACCGCCGTAGTAGCCGTTGCCGGTGTTGATCCGCCAGTTGCCGCCGGACTCGCACTGCGCGACGCGGTCCCAGACGTTCCAGCCGAGTGCCGACTTCACGGCGGTGGTGGTCGCAGCGGCCTGCGCCGCCCCGGTGCCGACGAACGCCGACGTGCCGACGGTCGCGGCGGACAGCATGAGGACGCCGGCCGCGCGGCGACCGGTGGTGCTGGGCTGCTTGGCGGCAGCGTGCTTGGGGGTGTAGCTCAAGGGGTTCCCTTTCCTGACGACGCCTGCGGGGTGAGCTGTCGGGTTAGGGCGGTCAGGTTGCCCCGTCGGCGACGCCGACTTCACCCCGAGATCCGGTGCGGATCGTAAGTGGTTCCCCCGCCCTCATGCCCGGGTGACGGGCCGTGCCGGATGAGGTTGAGCGCCCCGGCATCCAAAGGACAAATGGACCGATCTGGAATTGTTCGAGCCGGCCGAAAGGTCAAGCGCCGGTCAAGAAGTGCCGGATCAGGATACCCGGGGTGGGTGTCCCCGCCAACCCCTTGTGAGTCGATGGTCCAGGCGGGTTTCCGTCAGGGCCAGTTCGGCGGAATGGAGGGGATGATGCCCGATCCCGGCACCTGGGTGACGTCGTTGTAGGGCCACCAGTGCATGGGCACGTCCAGGTTTGCGGAAGCGAACAACGCACACCCCATGAGAAGGGCGACCGACGCGATCACGACTGCGAGAGTGACTTCCTTGGTGCGGGCGACGGTGCGCACCAGACTGCGCGAACCGCGGCGGGTGGCCGTACCACCGACGCCCCACCACGCCGAACAGATCGCCACCAATGTGCCGGCTGCGATGGCCGGTGGACGCCCGTACGCCGAGGTCGTGAGGCCCACCAGGTCACTGACGAACGCGACGGCGACCGTAGTCACCGCGCCCAGGAACACCGGGATGATCGCGACCAGCAGGGTGGAGAACGCCGAGACGAGCGCGTGCCAGGGCGACAGCGCCATGGCGACGGCGGTGTCGCTGCGGCGAGGTCCGGCAGCGTACCGACGCAGCACCATCGAGGTGATCGACTTGTCGTTCCAGCGGGCGGCGAACACCCACGCCAAGATCGCGAACCACGCGACGATCGGCAGCACCATCGACAGTCCCACCGTCGCGAGCATCAGCGCCAGGAGTGTCCAGGTACGGGCCGGCTGGCCGATCCGCGGGTCGCGCGCAGGAGCGGATTGCTGCTCGGTCGGCACTGCGCCCCACGCCACCGGCGGCGCGTCGAGGCGTTGCTGCGGCTGGATCCACTCGGTGCGGGGGTGCTGGGTGCGAACCGGAGCTTCCTTGTGATGCAACGGTTTTGCCGCCGACTGTTGACCACGAGGTGACGTTGCCGGGCGCCGCGAATGACGTTGGACGATCTCACCGGTCATCCCACCTCGGGCGAAGACGTCGAGTTCGCGCAGGATCTCCCCTGCCGACGGACGCTGGTACGGGTCGGGCGACAGCGCGGCTTCCAGCAGCGGCCGGATGCGCGGGTCCACGTTCGTCAGATCGGCCTGGCCGCGGGCGACCCGGTCGAGAATGACCGGCATCGGACCCTTGCCGAACGGTGCCCTGCCGGACGCGGCGTAGGCCAGCGTTGCCGCCCAACCCCACCAGTCGGTGGCCGGGCCGACGGCGGCGCCGTCGATGATCTCCGGCGACAGGTAACCGGGCGTTCCCATGACCAGCCCGGTCTGCGTCAGTCGCGAGTCGTCGCCGATGTGGGCGATGCCGAAATCGATGAGGACCGGTTCGTCACCGACCATCAACACGTTGCCGGGCTTCAGATCGCGGTGCACGACGCCCGCGGAGTGAATCGCATCCAGAGCCTCGGCGAGACCCCGACCCAGTCGGGCCAACTGCTCGGCACCGAGCGGACCGCGTTCGTCCACGACCTCATCGAGCGGTGGGCCCGGAACGTACTGGGTGACCAGATAGGGCTGGTCCCCGTCGGCGTCCGCATCGATGACTCCCGCGACACCGGGTGCCCGCACGCGCGACAGGGAGCTGACCTCGCGCCGCAGTCGCTCGCGGGCCTTCTCGTCATAGGCGACGTGGGCTCGCAGCACCTTGATCGCGACCTCGTCGCCGTTCGGGGCGAGGGCCCGGAACACGACGCCCATGCCGCCCTCCCCCAGGCGTCCGAGCAGTCGGTACGGTCCGATCCGGCGCCCCCCTGGCGCCCCTTCCGCAACAACGGGATCGCGCAGTCCCGCGTCCGACGCCGGGGTGAACTCGGTGGTCTCGTCACCGTCGACCTGAGCGGGTCTGCGCGGCCGGCCACCGGGCAAGCGGTGGCCGCTCGTCGTGGACTCGGGTCGTGCAGGCGTCATGGCTCCACCGTAGGTCGTGCGTCTCATGGGGGTGGACAGGCACGCCCCACGGGGGCAACGGACACCGGGCGACAGGAGTTTCCCCGGGCCGGGTCAGGAACTGATGTAACCCTCGAGTGCGTCCCGCTCGGCCTGCAACTCACCCAGGCGCGCCTTGACGACGTCACCGATGCTGACGATCGAGTTCAGGCGCCCCTCTTCGACGACCGGAAGATGACGGATACGTCGATCGGTCATCTTCACCGCGACCTCGTTCAGTTCGTCGCCCTGACCGCAGGTGTGCACGTCGGCAGTCATGACCTCACTGACCGGGAGTTCCATCAGCCCGTCGGCGCGGTCGGCGAGACGGCGCACGACGTCGCGTTCACTGACGATGCCGGCGATCCTCTCGGAGTCGGCCTCGTCGACCACCACCACCGCTCCGATGCCCTTGTCGCGCAACAGCGCTACGAGATCGGCCACCGAGGCCGAGCCGGGAATGGTGACGACGTCAGTTCCTTTGCCTCGCAGCACATCCGAAATACGCATGAGCCGAATGTAACCCTCGTCACACCGGTTTCGGCCTCAGCGGACGCGGACGTCTCAGGCCGTGGTCGCGACCGGTCGCGCAGGAGCCGTCGACCCGCGAGCGACGAGCTCGGGATCGAAGAGCATCTCGCCACGCGGGTGCCGATGACCGGCGATCTCCTCAGAGAGCGCGTGCACGATCGCACCGCTCAGGCCGCTGATGTCCTGTCGGATCGTGGTCAGTGGCGGGGAGGTGTGCTGGGTGAGCAGGGACCCGTCGTAACCCACCACCGAAACATCGGCTGGCACCGAAAACCCCTGCAGCTCAGCCGCTTTGATCGCTCCGAGCGCCATCATGTCGGATCCGCAGATGATCGCGGTGACACCGCGTTCGAGCAGACGCCGCCCGGCGAGCTCGCCGCCTTCCACCGAGAACCAGGTCTGTTCGATCGCCAGACCGCCGTCGTTCCCCGCCTGTCGCTGGAACTCCTCCACCTTGCGCAGACTCGGCAGGTAGCGCGACTGGCCGGTCGCCAGACCGATCCGGGTGTGCCCGAGCTGGCGCAGGTGATGCAGCGCCATCCGAACCGAGCTCGCTTCGTTGGTCGACAGCGACGGCGCGTCGATCTCGTCCCGGTGCCCGTTGACCATCACCATCGGCAGACCGCGCTCGCACAGTCGCGCGTAGTGCGAGATGTCCGCCGTCGTGTCGGCGTGGCGACCGCTGACGAACACCACCCCGGCAACACCGCGCTCCTGCAGCATTTGGACGTACTCCTCCTCCTGGGCACCGCCGGGCGCCTGCGTACACAGGACGCTGGTGTAGCCGTGGGCGGAGAAGCGCCCCTGGAGGGTCTGCGCGATCATCGCGAACACCGGGTTGGTGAGTTCGGGGACGATGATCCCGACCATGCCGACGGCGTGCCGCCGCAGGTTGCTCGGCCGTTCGTAGCCAAGAACGTCGATCGAGGTGAGCACGACATCCCGGGTCGAGTCGGACACATTGCCCTTGTCGTTGAGAACGCGACTGACGGTCGCCTCACTCACGCCTGCATGTGCGGCGATGTCAGAGAGCTTCGCCATGACGGCCCCCGTCCTTCCAGAGCCACAGCGCGAAGCCCGGGCCGTTCGTCTCCACCCGGATCCCCGATCCGTCGGCACTGATCCCGCGCCCGGCGAGCAGTCGCCCGCCACCGATACCGGGAAGGTCTTTTTCGTCCAGCTCGAGGCTCGTACCGGCGTCACGGGCGACGTGCACCAGCACCGACTCCCCCGCGACCTCACGCAGAAACGTGATCGTGTCGTCCTCGACGCGCACCCACCGCAGACCGCCGTCGCGCAGAGCCGCCGAGTCCCTCCGGGCGGCGACCAGCTGCTGGGCATCGTCGAAAATCTGTGAATCCCAATCGGATTCGTTCCACGGCATCGGACGGCGGCCGTCTTCGGCGAAGGCGCCCTCCATGCCGATCTCGTCGCCGTACGTGATCATCGGGATGCCCGGCATCGCCATCACCAGCGTCAGCGCCACACCGACCTGGCGCGTGTCGGCGCCGACCAGAGTCCGCACCCTGGTGGTGTCGTGCGACCCGACCAGGTTGAAGTTCGCCCGCCGGGTCGACCAGGGCACCATCGCGTTGAACTCGGTCATGGTGTCGACGACGTCGGGACCTCCGAGCCGCGGCACCATCAACGGGTTCCCGAGGAACGACGGAGCAAAGTCCTTGTCGCGCAACCAGGTCCATACCGGACGGGTGAACCCGGAGTAGTTCATGACTCCGTGCCAACCCTCGCCGGACGCGTCCAGGTAGTGATCGTGGGCGTGCTCGCCGACGAGATACGCATCGGGCTTGGCATCGACGACGGTCGCGCGCATGTGGGCAGCAACCTCGTGGTTGACGTCGTGGTCACGCAACCGTCCGGTCATGTTCGCGACGTCGACCCGCCAACCGTCCAGCCCCGAGTCCCCTGCGAGCCAGCGGCGAACCGGTGCCTCAGGACGGTCGAAGAGTTCCTCGCGCAGCGTCGGCGACGCGTGGTTGAGCTTGGGAAGGCTCGATACACCGAGCCACTTCTCGTAGTCACCCTGCTCGTCGAAGAAGTAGTGATCTCGTTGGGGGGCAGCCGGATCCGCGGACGCCGCGATGAACCAGTCATGCGTGACGCCGGTGTGGTTCGTGGTGATGTCACCCAGCACGCGCAATCCGCGAGCATGCGCGGCACGCACCAGCGACGCGAAGGCCTCGTCGCCGCCGAGCACCGGGTCGACGGCATCGAACGTCGCGGCGTCGTACCGGTGGTTGGAACGCGCGGGGAAGACCGGGGTCAGGTAGAGCGTGGTGACACCGAGCCGCTCGAGGTGATCGAGGTGCAGCTCGACGCCGGCGAGGTCGCCGCCGTACCACTGGGCACCGATATGTCCCCGCCGTGTGTCGACCGGGTCGCTCCAGTCGGCCGGCTCGGCCCACTCGGGCGCGGGGCGATCGCCCGCCTTCGCAAAGCGGTCGGGGAACACCTGGTAGACGACACCGTGCCGAGCCCAATCCGGGGCCAGGCCGAAGGTGGTCAGGCGGAAGTCGAAGACGTCCGGGACGTCACGCCGGGACAGGCCGGCGGCGTCCAGCCAGAGGTAACCGTCCGTCGGACCGCTCATGATGAAGCGGTATGAGGTCACCGGGTTGTGACAGACGACGTCCGCGCTCCACCAGGTGTCGGTCGCGGTGCGGGAGGTGATTCGGGCGGCCGAGAACTCGGGTTCGCCGTCGGTCACTTGGCGCACGTGCATCTGGTCGATGTCGTGGCCGTGGGGCACGCGGACCCGCACGGTCACCCGCTCACCGGGAGCGGGCGCCGCGCGGTCGACGTACAGCGCAGAACCGTCGTGGTGCGGCCGGGCCAGGAGGTCCGGCGTCGGCATTACTTCACCGAGCCTTGCGTGAGGCCGCCGACCAGCTGACGCTGGAACACCAGGTAGAGCACCATGATCGGGATCGAGCTCAGCACCGATCCGGCCGCGAACTGGCCGAACAGGGCGTTGCGCTCGTTGCCCTTCGTCATGCCCCACAGTCCGACGCCGAGCGTCTGGGCGTCCTTCTCGGTCAGGAAGATCGACGCGAGCATGAACTCACCGAACAAGCCGACGAACGACAGCATGAAGACGGTCACCAGGATCGGTGTCACCAGGCGCAGCGTCATCGTGAAGAAGATGCGCGCGTGCGATGCGCCGTCGACCATCGCGGCCTCGTCCAACTCCTTCGGCACGGTGTCGAAGTAGCCCTTGAGCAGCCAGACATTCGAGCCCATCGCGCCACCCATGTAGACCAGGATCAGACCGAGCGTCGTGTTCAGGCCGAATGCAGGCAGCACCTCACCGATCTTGCTGAAGGTGATGTACAGACCCACGAAGGCCAGCAGCGCCGGGAACATCTGCAGCAGCAACAGGGCCATCAGACCGACCCTGCGCCCCTTGAAGCGCAGCCGCGAGAACGCGTACGCGGATGCGGCGCCGATGAACACCGACAGCACGCCGCCGACAAGCGCGATGAACAGTGAGTTCTTGTACCAGGTGAGGAACGGGCGCGCGTCGTCGCTGAACAGCGTCCGGACGTTGTCGAACGAGAAGCCGGTCGGGAACAGGCTGGTCGTCGACAGCGATCCGGCCGGGTTCAACGCCGCCGAGACCACGAACAGGATCGGGAACATCGCGAAGGCGAGCGCCAGCAGTGCGAGCGCGTGCCGCCACCACACACCACCGGAGCCGCGGCGCGGCTTGGTGGGGGTGTTGGTCGGGTCGTCGTCACCGGTGGCGGCTGCGACGACCATGGGGTCGGGAGCAGGAGTAGCGCTCATCAGTTGACCTCTTCCAGGGCCTTGGTCTTCATGAAGCCGGGGAAGCTCAGCAGACCGACGATGATGAAGATGATCACGGCGACCGCGGACGCCAGACCGAAGTTGGGGTTCGCCCCGTCGATCGCGAGGCGGTAGGACATCGTGATCAACAGGTCGGTCGAACCGGCCGTCGAGTTGCCGTCGGTGAACGGGCCACCGGCGGTCAGTAGATAGATCAGTCCGAAGTTATTGAAGTTGAACGCAAAGGACGCGATCAGCAGCGGTCCGACGGCGACCAGCAGCAGCGGCATGATCACCGAGCGCAGGGTGCGGATCGGGCTGGCTCCGTCGATCTTCGCGGCTTCGAGCACGTCACCCGGAATCGACTGCAGCGCACCGGTACACACGACGAACATGTACGGGAAACCCAGCCACAGGTTGGTCAGCAGGATCGCTGCACGCGCGGCCCATGGGTCACCGAACCAGTCGACGTTGAGGCCGGTGAGGTCGTTGATCAGACCGAACTCCTGGTTGAACATCGAGGCCCAGACCAGCGCCGAGACAAACACCGGGATGGCGTAAGGGAGGATCAGCAGCGAGCGGTAGATGCCGCGTCCCTTGATCCGGGAGTCGTTGAGCAGCAGCGCGAGCAGCATGCCCAGGACGAAGGTGGTCAGTACCGACAGCAGCGGGAAGGCGATGTTCCAGGCGAAGACGCTGAGGAACTTGCCACGCAGCGCCTCGTTGGCGAACAGCGACTTGAAGTTGTCGAAGCCGACGTTCTCCTTCCAACCCACGGCCAGCGGCGAACCCTGGCCGCTCTGCGGCACCCAACGTGCGTCCTTGGCGACGTAAACCGTGCCGGTCTTGGAGTCCTTCAAGGTGTCGGACTTCTTGTCCCAGACCAACGTCGGTCGGCCCTCGAACGCCTGACTGATGCCGTTGGCCTTGATGCCGCCGGTCTCGGTGGGCACCGCGAACTGCTGCAGGTCCTTGCGCTTGTTGGCCTCACCGAGGTTGAGGATCCGGTAGTCCGGGGCCTCGAGGATGCGGCCCTTGTCCATCTCGTCGGTCGACTGCTTGAGGCCGTCGGTCGGCAGGTCCTTCAATCCGTCCTTGGTGCCGAGGAAGGTCTTGCCCTTGTCGTCGGTCAGCAGGAACTGCAGCGGTGCGGACTCAAGCGGCTGGTCCTTCGGCACTGCGACCGCGAGCTGATACGTGGGCGAACCGGGCACCTGCTCCACCGAGTAGGCGACAACCTGACCGGTCGCCTCCTCCTTGGAGGCGATGTGGCCCTGGCCGTAGTTGGTGAACGCGGTCGCGCCGGTGTAAACGATCGGCCACACCTGCAGACCGAGCAGCAGCAGCAGGCCGGGCAGGAGGTACTTCATCGGCACCGCCTTGCGTGTGCCGTAGACGGCCAGCACCAACAGCGCCACAAGCGCCGTCGCGACGACCGCGAGGCCGTAGCCCTTGTCGGCGAGCTTGGTCGCCAGGTAGAACAGGCCACCCAGGACGGCCGCGAGAATCGGCCACTTGAGGTAACTGATCGGGTTGGGGCGATCCGCGCGCAGCGCTGCTGCGGTCTCCTCGCTCATCGACGTCGTCATTGTCGTCTTTCTCTCGGGCACATCAGGACTGATCAGGTGCTGACAGCGACGATGGCAGCAGCTGCACCAGCCGCCGCCATCGTCGTCATCGGTTCAGATCACTGACCGGACTTGATGCCGGATTCGATCTCGGTCTGAGCCTTGGCCATCCGAGCGGCCGGGGTGCCACCCTTGCCCGAGACGACGTCCGCGAACGCCAGACCCAGCGGCTTCCAGACGGCGTTCATCGCCGGGATGTTCGGCATCGGCTTGCCTTCCTTGCCGGCAGCGGCCCACGCCTCGACGTCCTTGTCGCTGCCCTTGACCGCTTCGTACGCAGCGGTCAGAGCCGGCGGACGCTTGCCGGTCTCGAACATCGCGACCTGGGCGTCCTTGGTGGTCATGAACTGGGTGACGAAGGCCTGGGCGACCGCGGTGTTCTTGGCCTTGGAGGACACGTAGAACATCTGCACACCGAGGAACGGCTTCATCGCACCGCCGCCCTCGAGGGTCGGCAGCGGGTCGATGGCGTACTTGATGCCGGCCTTCTGGAAGGCGGGGATCGACCACGGACCGGTGATCTCGAAGGGGGTCTTGCCGGTGGCGAACAGGGTGTCGGCGTTGGTCGAGTCGATGTTGGTCGACAGCGCGCCCTCCTTGCCCAGTGCCGCCATGGCCTGCGCGCCCTTGACCGAACCGGCGCTGTTGACGATCACCTTCGCGGCGTCGTAGTCACCGTTGGCCTTGGTGCCGAAGATGCCACCGCCGTCGAACGCGGACAGGAAGGGGTAGCTGTTGTAGGCGTTGCCCTCCTTGCCCATCTGGTTGGACAGGATGTTGGTGCACTTCTTGGAGCTGACGCAGTCCTTGCCGGCCTTCACCAGGTCGGCCATCGTCTTCGGCGCGGTCGGCGCGAGCGCGGTGTTGCGGACGAGGGCCAGGCTCTCGACACCGTAGGGAACGGCGTAGGTCTGGCTGTTGTACTTGGCTGCGGCGGCGGCGTTCTTGTCGAAGCCGGACATCACGTTCGCCGGCACCTGCAGGGTCGCGATCGAACCGTTGGCGACGAGCTCACCCATCCAGTCATGTGCACCGAGGATGACATCGGGGGCCTGACCGGCCTTGAACGCGGTGCCGTACTGGCCGCGGACGTCGTTGGAGATCTGGACGGCGACCTTGACGCCGTTCTTGGACGCGAACTGGTTCGCTAGCTTGGTGACGACCGGGGCGGTCGTCGCGTCGGCCCAAATCACCAGGTCGGCGTTGGCGTCGCGCTTGGCGTCCTTGGTGCCGAGGGTCTCGGCGGCGGTCGGCGCTGCGGACGAGTCGGTCGCGGAGCCCGACGACGTCTGGCTGCCGGCCGAGGTGTTGGTGCTGGAGGTGTTGCTCGAGTCCGAGCCTCCGCCGCAACCGGTCAGAACGAGGGCCGCGCCGGTCAGGGCGACAGCGAAGGTGCGCTTCATGAACTCTCCTTGTGCTCAGGGGGTCACCGTTGACTCCCCCTGTGATGCCGATCACTATGCCAGCGCCACGTCACTTTCTGCAAGATCTTGCAGCAATGTTTTCCATCCACCGGGTCACAGTTCGGCAACACTCCTGAAATCACGGGCCGATGGCCTCCATCGACCATTCGGAAACCGCCGACATCAGTGGCTTTCTTGCCGTTCATACGTCACGATGTGACACGGACAACACCAACCCCGGCGTTGTCGGTTTCTTTCACAGACACCTTTACAACGGATCGTCCGGCACGTTCCTGCCGGTGAAGGAGCACACCATGGCAACGGTCACCTACGACCAGGCCACCCGGATCTACCCGGGTGCCACCGAGCCCTCCGTCGACAAGCTGAGCCTGGAGATCCAGGACGGCGAGTTCCTGGTTCTCGTCGGCCCGTCGGGCTGCGGAAAGTCCACCTCCCTGCGCATGCTGGCGGGTCTGGAGGAGGTCAACAGCGGACGCATCCTCATCGGCGACCGCGACGTCACCTCACTCTCGCCCAAGGAGCGCGACGTGGCGATGGTCTTCCAGAACTACGCGCTGTACCCGCACATGACGGTCGCCGACAACATGGGCTTCGCGCTCAAGATCTCCGGGGTCGACAAGGGCGAGATCCGCAAGCGCGTGGAGGAAGCCGCCGACATCCTCGACCTGCGTCCTTACCTGGACCGCAAGCCGAAGGCGCTCTCCGGTGGTCAGCGTCAGCGCGTCGCCATGGGCCGTGCCATCGTCCGCTCCCCCCAGGTCTTCCTGATGGACGAGCCGCTGTCGAACCTCGACGCCAAGCTGCGCGTGCAGACCCGCACCCAGATCGCCTCCCTGCAGCGCCGCCTCGGCGTCACCACCGTCTACGTCACCCACGACCAGGTCGAGGCCATGACGATGGGCGACCGTGTCGCAGTGCTCAAGGACGGTCTGTTGCAGCAGGTCGACACCCCGCGCCGCATGTACGACCACCCGAACAACGTGTTCGTCGCCGGCTTCATCGGCTCCCCCTCGATGAACCTCATCGACATGGACATCACCGACGCAGGTGTGAAGTTCGGCAACGCGGTCCACCCGGTGGCCCGCGACACCGTCGGTGGCGCCAACGGCAACAAGATCACCGTCGGCGTGCGCCCCGAGGACCTCGTCCTGTCCGGCAACGGAGAGGGACTGGCGGTCGAGGTGGATGTCGTCGAGGAACTCGGCGCGGACGCCTACATCTACGGCCACTTGGCCGGCAGCAAGCCAACCGCTGCGGACAAGCCGCTCGTCGCCCGTGTCGACGGCCGCAACGTGCCCATGAAGGGTGAGACCGTGCACTTCGTGCCCAAGCCCGAACACGTGCACCTGTTCGACATCGAGAACGGTCAGCGCCTCGGCGACTGATCCGATCGAACAACGACGCAGCCCCGGTGAGCACACGCCCGCCGGGGCTCGGTCGTTGATGGATCACTGTGTCAGTGCCACGATGAGCCGGTGGCACTCGACATCAGGGCTGGACGGCCGTGGCCGGCGTTGCTCGACCTGCCGTGGTCGACCCCGCTCGAGGAGTGGCCGGAGAACATTCTGGCCGCCCTCCCCCGCGGCATCTCCCGACACGTCGTCCGCTTCGTGCGGATCGAGGGCCGGATCATCGCGATCAAGGAGATCAAGGAAGACATCGCCCGGCGCGAGTACGAGATGCTACGCGCGCTGCGCCGTCTCGACCAGCCGTGCGTCGAGGCCGTCGGCGTGGTGGCCGGTCGCACCGACGACGAGGGCAACCCGCTGGACGCCTGTCTGCTGACCCGGCACCTGCAGTTCTCGCTGCCCTACCGAGCGATGCTGAGCCAGTCACTGCGGCCCGACACCGCCGACCGCCTGATCGACGCCCTCGCGGTGCTGCTGGTGCGGTTGCACCTGGTCGGTTTCTGGTGGGGCGACGTGTCGTTGTCGAACACGCTCTTCAAGCGCAACGCCGGGGAGTTCGCGGCCTACCTGGTGGACGCCGAGACCGGCGAGCTGCGCGAGAAACTGTCGAAGGGACAACGCGACCACGACCTCGACATCGCCCGGGTCAACATCGCCGGCGAGCTGATGGATCTGCAGGCCGGTGGCTTCGTGCCGATGCAGGTCGACCCGCTTTCGGTGTCGGATCTGATTCTGTCGCGGTACGACGAACTCTGGGCCGCGCTCACCGAGGTCGAGAGCTTCGAGATGGGCCAGCGATGGAAGGTCGAGGAGCACATCCGCCACCTCAACGACCTCGGCTTCGACATCGGCGAACTCGACATCACCACCGACTTCGACGGCACGCATGTGTCGATCCAGCCGAAGATCGTCGACGCCGGCCACCACGCGCGCCGTCTGCTGCGGCTGACCGGCCTGGCCGTCGAGGACAACCAGGCCCGCCGACTGCTCAACGACCTGGACGCGTTCACCGCCAGCCAGGACCGTCAGAACGACGACGAGCAACTGGTCGCCCACGACTGGCTCAGCCGCATCTACGAACCCATCACCCGCACCGTTCCGCCGGCGATGCGCAAGAAGCTCGAACCGGCCGAGATCTTCCACGAGATCCTCGAGCACCGCTGGTACATGGCAGAACGCGCCCAGCAGGACATCTCGATCGAGAACGCCGCGCGCGACTACGTCGACCACGTCCTGCCGAACAAGCCGGACGAGGCGTCCGTCGTCGGCGTGGACACCCAGGAACTCCCCGTCCGGGCGGAGTGACGTGCGCCTGATCCGGGTCTGAGCGTGATGCCCGGGTAATGCAAACCGCGGATCGAAACCCCTCGGTAGCGCAAACCGCGAGCGATGAGCCGCGGTTTGCACTACCGGGACATTTCAATCCGCGGTTCGGGTAGCTCGTTTGGGTAGCTCGTTTGGGTAGCTCTGAGGTGGGGCGTCAGCTGAGCTGGCGACCGTCGGCGTCGGGAAGCTTGCGCATCGCGATCAGGATGATGTCGATCAGTGCCCAAATGCCACAACCACCGAGGGTGATCAGCTTCAGCACGCCGAGCCCGGTATAGCCCAGGTAGAAGCGGTCGACGCCCAGGCTGCCGATGACGATCGACAGGATCAGCGCCATGATCCACTCCTTGTCGGAGAAGACCCCCGGCACCTGCTTGGCCTGGAAGGCGTGACCGCCGCTCGCTGCACGCACCAGCGTTTCCGGCTTGAGCTGGCCACTCGCGGCCATCGCCTGCAACTGCCCGTAGCTCATCGGACCCTGCTCGGCGCCCATGAGGTTGACGAAGAAGCTGTCACCCTGCGGACCACCGGAATGCGCGGCCGGAGCCGAGCCGTATTGCTGGTCGAACTGCTGGCGGTCCTGCTGGCCGTACTGCTGGCCGTACTGCTGCTCACCGAACTGGCCGGACTGCTGCCCGTAACCCTGCTGGTCGTACTGCTTGCCCGCGTTGGGGTCGTTGTTCGCGTAAGGATCCTGATGGGACATGAGTGCCTACTTTCGGTGAAGGACGATCAGCTGCTGGAGGAGGACGACCCGACGCCGACGGCGACGACGAGCACGACGTACAGCGCGACGAGAACCAATGAAACGGCGGCGGACGCGATCGCGAAGTTCTTCGCCTTGCGGGCCGACTCGTGTGCGCCGGCTGCGTCACCCATGGACCACTTCGAGTTCACCTGGGTGGAGAACACGATCGATGCGATGCCGAGCGGAAGGCAGCACAGCACGGTCGACAGGATCGCCCAGACCAGATAGTTGTCCGGCGGCGGTCCGACCGGGGACTGATAACCGTACGGACTGCCGTACTGGTTCGGATACTGCGGCTGACCGTACTGCTGGCCGTACTGCTGGCCGTACTGCTGGCCGTACTGCTGCCCGTACTGCTGGTCGTACCCGTGCTGCGGCTGGCCGTACTGGCCGTATTGCGGCTGCTGGCCCTGCTGCTGGCCATACTGCTGCTGGTCATAGCCCTGTTGCCCGTACGGATCGGACGACTGTGCGCCGTCCCGGCCGGCGGTGTTGTTCGGGTCGTACGGGTCGTAACTGCTCATTGCTGGAGGTCCCCCCGGAAGTGCTGGTGTTGACAACTGATTCTAGATGGGGCCGCCGCGCTCAGGCCGGCGACAACCAGGTCCAGCCCGGGACGTTCCGGGCCACCCAGAAGACCACGGTGATCACCGTCAGCGCGGTGGTCACCCAGGGCCGTGTGATCGAGAGTTTGGGTCTGCCCTGCCACTGGCGGCGTGTCCACAGGGCGAACATCACCACGAGACCGACCAAGGCGATCACCACGAGCGGGTTGAAACCGAATGCGCCCGACACATCGCCGTCGACCACCGAGGCGGACGCCCGCATCGCTCCGCACCCTGGGCAGTACAGGCCGGTCAGCCACAGGAAGGGACAGGTCGGGTAGTTGCCGGGCTCACGCGGATCGACCGCGTGCAGCAGCACGCCGACGCCGACGGCCGCGAACCCGAATGTCACAGGCGCGATCATCCTGCGTAGCCGGCCGTGCATCGGCCGCCACCCGGGGATGGGATCGGTGTGCTGCAGGAACCAACCTTGCCGAGGAGCGGGCGAACAGACAGCGGAAGGCGCCCGCACCGCTGCGGGTCCGGGCGCCTTCACGTCCGCCATCAGGCGTTGGTGTCTTTCAGGATGGTGAACATCAAGATTGCGTAGATGATGCCGAAGACGATTCCGGCGATCGCGCTCCAGATGGAGAACTTCTTGGCCTTCTCCGAGGCCTCGCGGGCGCCCGCGTGGTCGCCCTGGGCCCACAACGAGTTCACCTTCGTGGCCTGGATGATCGCCACGATGCCGAGCGGAAGACAGCACAGGACCGTCGTGATGATCGCCATCGCGAGGTTGTTCGGCGGCGGGGTGCCGACGGCTCCGCCATCACCGGGCATCGGGTTGTAGCCCGGTGCACCGGCACCGTACTGGCCACCCTGCTGGCCGTACTGGCCGTCGTTCTGCTGACCGTACTGGCCGCTGTGCTGGCCGTAAGCGTCGTCGCTGCCCTTGTTGTTCGGGTCGTACGGCTGGTTCGGATCGTTCGGACCGTAGTTGGTCATGTCTTCCCTCCCTGCAACGCAGCACGTTGCTTTTTTGGCCGGTGTTCCGGCGTTTCGCACCACCCTATGGGGCGGAGCACGACGACCGGTGAAGCCGAAGCGGCTCGTTTTCGTCCGTGGAAGGCGACGTCACGAAATCGCGTCCGGTTCCATCCGGTCCACCGTCCGGACAGCGAATCGGTCAGCGTGCCGCTCGAGAAGTGGCGATCTGGTAGAGCGTCACCGACGCGGCAATACCGGCGTTGAGCGACTCGACGGACGAACTCATCGGCACCGACACGATCTGGTCGCAGTTCTCGCTCACCAGTCGCGACAACCCCTTGCCCTCGGACCCGACGACGACCACCAGCGGCTCGGTCGACAGTTCGAGCTGCGGCAGTTCGACGTCGCCGTCCATGTCGAGACCGATGACGAAGAACCCGGCCTTGCGGAACTCCTCCAAAGCGCGGTTCAGGTTGCCCGCCATAGCGACCGGAACGCGTGCCGCCGCACCCGCGGACGTCTTCCACGCCGCCGCCGTCATACCCACCGACCGGCGTTCGGGAACGATGACACCATGGCCGCCGAACGCGGCCACCGAGCGGATGATCGCGCCGAGGTTGCGCGGGTCGGTGATGCCGTCGAGTGCGACGACCAGCGGGATACCCGGCGCCTCCGGGTCGATCAGGTCGCTCGGGTGCGCGTACTCGTACGGCGGGATCTGCAGCGCCAGGCCCTGATGCACCGCATCGTCGGTCAGTCGATCGAGCTCGCCGCGCGGGGTCTCCAGGATCGGGATCGCCCGGTCGGCGGCGAGTTTCAGCGCCTCGCGGACGCGGTCGTCGGAGTCGATCCGGCCGGCGACGTACATCGTGGTGACCGGGATGTGCGCGCGTAGCGCCTCCAGCACCGAGTTGCGTCCGGCGATGACCTCGGACGACGCCTTACCGCGACGGTTGCCACCACGCGATCCGGGACGGGAGGTACCTCCGGTCTTCTGGGCCGCCTTGTACGCCTTGTGGTTCGGACGCTCGGCCGCCTTCGGGGTCGGGCCCTTGCCCTCGAGGCCGCGACGGCGCTGGCCGCCACTGCCGACCTGCATGCCCTTCTTCGAGCTGCCCTTGCGGATCGCTCCGCGGCGCTGGGAGTTGCCTGCCATCGATCAGTCCTTCGTTCGTTGGGCGGCGCGATCGGCCGCCGACATGAGTGACCAGCGAGCGCCGTCCGCGGTGTCCTCGACCGCCACACCGGCGGCGGACAACTGGTCGCGGATGAGGTCCGCGGTGGCGAAGTCACGGTCGGCACGGGCCTGCTTGCGCGAGGCCAACAGCACCTCGATCACGTGGTCAAGCGCTTCGTTCGAGCGATCGTCGCCGCACGAATTCCATTGAGCGTCATACGGATTGACGCCGATCACTTCGGTCATGGCGACGACCTCGAGCGCGAGTTCCTCGGCCCGGGTCCGGTCGCCCGCGTCCAACGCGGTGTTGCCCTCGCGGATCGCGTCGAAGACGACCGCGAGCGCTCCGGAGACATTGAGGTCGTCGTCCATCGCAGTCGCGAACGCGTCCGGAACGGCCACGAAGTCGCCGGACGGCGCCTGGTCGAGCGCGCGTTCGAGGAAACCTTCGATCCGTGCGACCGCGGCAGCGGCCTCGTCCAGAGAACCGTCGTGGTACTCGATCGTCGCCCGATAGTTGACCGCGCCGAGGTAGTACCGCAGGACCAACGGGCGAACCTTCTTGGTGATCTCACCCACGGCCAGGGTGTTGCCGAGCGACTTGCTCATCTTCTCCCCGCCGAGGGTGACCCAGCCGTTGTGCAGCCAGTACTGCGCGAACCCCAGACCTGCAGCGCGCGACTGTGCCTGCTCGTTCTCGTGGTGCGGGAAGCGCAGGTCGATGCCGCCGCCGTGGATGTCGAACTCGTCGCCGAGCCAGCGGCGAGCCATCGCCGAGCACTCCAGGTGCCAGCCCGGTCGGCCCTGCCCGTAGGGGGTCGGCCAAGTGGCGCTCTCCGGTTCGCCGGCCTTGTGGCCCTTCCAGAGCGCGAAGTCGCGCGGGTCACGCTTGCCGCGCGGGTCGGCGTCAGCTGCCGCCTCCATGTCATCGACCTTCTGGCGGGTCAGCGAGCCGTATTCGGGCCAGCTGCGTACGTCGAAGTAGACGTCTCCGCTGCCGTCTTCGGCGGCGTACGCGTGCCCCTTCTCGATCAGGATCTGCATCAGTTCGACCATGTCGGTGACGTGGCCCGTGGCGCGGGGCTCGTACGACGGACGGCGCACGCCGAGCAGGTCGAGTGCATCATTGGTCTCGCGCTCATGCGCGTAGGACCACTCCTGCCACGGCACGTCGTGCTCGGCCGACTTGTTCAGGATCTTGTCATCGATGTCGGTCACATTGCGGACAAGGGTGACTTCGTACCCGTGACCGATCTCCAGCCAACGGCGCAGGATGTCGAACGCGACCGTGAAGCGCACGTGGCCGATGTGCGGCGACCCCTGAGTGGTGAGACCGCAGATGTACATGCCCACCGTGCCCGCACGAAGGGGCTCGAAGGAACGCAGCTCACCGGCTGCGCTGTCGAAGAGTTGCAGAGTCACCCGGCAAGTTTATCGGCGCCGTGAAGTACAGCAGACCACTCGGGTACTGCGTGCCCCATCCGAGTTGGCCGCCGGCCATCGAGGCGAGACCGGTGACCGAGAAGGCGTTGACCGGGCCGCGCGGATGCCACGGGCCTGACGGACGGATGGGCGATCGTCACCGGTTGACCTCGCGAGTGTCGTGAGGTTCGGGGCATCCCGACCACGAAGGTCATGACACTCACATCAGGTCACGCCCCCTCGGGACGCTCCCACTCGTCCTGTCGGGCGGCTTCTTCGCCGATGGTGGTCGAGTCGCCGTGGCCGGTCAGCACGATCGTCTCCGCCGGAAGGGCGAAGAGCTTCGTGCGGATGGAGTCGGTGATGGTGTCGTAGCTGCTGAACGAGCGCCCCGTCGCTCCCGGTCCCCCGTCGAACAGCGTGTCTCCGGTGAGCACCACGCCCAGCGTCGGGATCCGGAGACACACGGCGCCGGGGCTGTGGCCGGGCGTGTGGATCACCTCGATGGTGACCTCGCCGACCTCGATGCGGTCGCCGTCCGCCAGTTCGTGGTCGGGCCCGACGGAGTAAACGCGGTCCCAGAGCATCCGGTCGGACGGGTGCAGGTAACTCGGCGCTTTGGTCGCATCGAATACCTCACCCACCGCGGTGATGTGGTCGTCGTGCGCGTGGGTACACAGGACGGCCTTCACCGTCCGCCCACCGACGGCGTCCAGGATCGGGGCGGCATCGTGTGCCGCGTCGACGATCACGCACTCCTTGTCGTCACCGATGATCCAGACATTGTTGTCGACGTCCCAGGTGCCCCCGTCGAGACTGAAGGTGCCGGACGTGATCACCCGCTCGATCCTGGTGTCGCCGTGTCCCGCAACGATTTCGGCTGCCATGACGCTCCTCAGATCTCGACGACGGAGCGCAGCACGTCGCCCCCGTGCATCTTGTCGAACGCGGACTCGACGTCGTTCAACCCGATCCGCTCGGTGATGAACGCGTCGAGGTCGAAGCGTCCCTGTCGGTACAGGTCGATGAGCATCGGGAAGTCGCGCGAGGGCAGGCAGTCGCCGTACCAGCTCGACTTCAGCGCGCCACCGCGGCCGAACACCTCGATCAGTGGCAGTTCGATCTTCGTGTCCGGCGTCGGGACACCGACCAGAACGACCGTGCCGGCGAGATCGCGGGCGAAGAACGCCTGCTCGTAGGTTTCGGGTCGGCCGACCGCTTCGACCACGACATCGGCGCCGAAGCCACCGGTGAGTTCGCGGATGCGCTCGACGGCGTCCTCGTTCTTGGAGTTGACGGTGTGCGTTGCCCCGAAGACCTCGGCCTGCTCGAGCTTTCGGTCGTCGACATCGACCGCGATGATCGTCGTCGCTCCGGCGACCTTCGCTCCGGCGATCGCAGCGTTGCCGACGCCGCCACAACCGATGACCGCGACGGAGTCTCCACGGCCGACCTGGCCGGTGTTGACCGCCGCGCCGAAGCCGGCCATCACGCCGCAGCCGAGCAGACCGGCGGCAGCGGCGGACGCGTTCTCGTCGACCTTCGTGCACTGACCGGCCGCGACCAGGGTCTTCTCGATGAACGCGCCGATGCCCAGCGCAGGCGAGAGCTCTGTGCCGTCGGTCAAGGTCATCTTCTGCTTGGCGTTGGCGGTGTCGAAGCAGTACCACGGCTTGCCCTTCGCGCAGGCGCGGCACTGACCGCAGACCGCGCGCCAGTTCAGCACCACGAAGTCGCCAGGCTTCACCTCGGTGACCCCTTCGCCGACGGCCTCCACCCGTCCGGCGGCCTCGTGGCCGAGCAGGAACGGGAACTCGTCGTTGATGCCACCTTCGCGGTAGTGCAGATCGGTGTGGCAGACCCCGCAGGCCTCGATCGCGACGACCGCTTCACCGGGACCGGGATCAGGCACAACGACGTCGACCACTTCCACCGGAGCGCCCTTGCTGCGGGCGATGACACCTTTGACGGTCTGGGGCATTTGCGCACTTCCTCACGGTTTCGACACCTGCTCGAACTTCTTCCCCGCCAGCCTAGATGAGCTCGGGTACGTCGAAGGGCCCGACCGTCTCGCGGTCGAGCCCTTTCGTCGTCGGGTGGTGCGGTCGTTGCGGACTCAGTGTCCGCCGCCGTCACCCTTCTCAGCCGAGTCGTCCGGACGGCTGCCCGGGTGCGTGACCTCTTCGCTGCCGTACGGTGGCTGATCGAGCACGACCGGCACGGAGACCTGCTTGCTGCCGCCGTCGGCGGTGGCGAACACGACCGTGGTGGACTCACCCGGGGGAACCGGGGTGGCGGGGATGTCGATCGGGGACACAGTGGCCTTGCCGTCGCCGCTGGGCTTGCCGTCGAGGCGGACGGACTGCATCGGCGGAATGGAGACCTTGGTCGGCTGTCCGCCGGCCGGAGTGACTGTCAACTGCGCGGCAGTGTTGCCGTTGTTGGTGGCCAAACCCTGCATCAAGCCCTTGTCGCCCTTGTTCTTGGTGACTATGAGCACGTTCGACAGGTTGACCGTGCCGACCTCGGCGTTGTTGCCGTCGGAGGCGACGTAGTCCATGTCGGTGGTGGGTTCGCTGAAGTAGTAGCAGCCGCTCAGGGCAGTGCTGGCAACGCCGGCGACCAGCATCGCTCGAGCACCGCGGCGGACGGCCGGCCGGGAAGTCACACGTCGCATCACATCTGCATGGTACCGGTCTGCCCGCCGCCCCGGGGCCCCACCCTGCACCGGCCCATGACGACCCACGCGAAGCACGTGCGGCGACTCCTGTCAACCCCTCGGCCGCGATCTGTGCACGTCCGTTGTGGCCTCTGACCTGCACAAACGGTTTCTGTGACCCCGGCCACCCGTGTTATCCTTGACTTCGCGAAAGGGGCACACAACATATGGTTTTCAAGGTCGGCGAGACGGTCGTTTACCCGCACCACGGGGCGGCTCTCATCGAAGAAATCAAGGTCCGAACGATCAAGGGCGTGGAGAAGCAGTACCTCGTCCTGAAGGTTGCCCAAGGCGACCTGACGATCGAGGTTCCGGCGGAGAACTGCGATCTCGTGGGTGTCCGCGATGTCGTCGGCAAGGAAGGCCTCGACCGCGTGTTCGAGGTGTTGCGTGCCGATCACACCGAGGAGCCGACCAACTGGTCGCGTCGCTACAAGGCGAACCTCGAGAAGCTGGCATCCGGCGACGTCATCAAGGTGGCCGAGGTCGTGCGTGACCTGTGGCGCCGCGACCAGGACCGCGGCCTGTCCGCGGGTGAGAAGCGGATGCTCGCCAAGGCGCGCCAGATCCTCGTCTCCGAACTCGCGCTCGCCGAGCACACCAACGAGGACACCGCAGAGGCCACGCTGGACGAGGTCCTCGCGTCCTGAGTTCCATCACGAACAGCGACCACGCCCACGGCACTCCTGCCGTGGGCGTGGTCATCGTCGCCGCCGGCATGGGCACCCGCCTCGGCGCGGGTATGCCCAAGGCTCTCGTCGATATCGGCGGTGATGCCCTGATCGTCCACGCGCTGCGTTCGGTACGTGAGGTCGGTCGGGTGTCCGACGTGGTCGTCGTCGTCCCGGGCGGGCACCGGGGCGAGTTCGAACCGTTGTGTGAGGGCGCCGTGCTCGTCGACGGCGGCGCTGAACGCACCGACTCGGTAGCCGCCGGACTGGCCGCGCTCTCCGACAGGACCGAAGTCGTCCTCGTGCACGACGCCGCTCGCGCCTTTGCTCCCCCGGCCTTGTTCGACGCCGTGATCGACGCCGTGCTGGGCGGTGCCGACGCGGTGGTCCCCGGCCTACCCGTGGTCGACACCGTCAAGCAGGTGGACGCCGGCGGTGTGGTGGTCGGTACGCCGGATCGCTCGTCACTGCGTGCCGTTCAGACGCCGCAGGGTTTCCGCCGGTCCGCGCTCGTCCGGGCGCACTCCCGGGGTGCCCAGGCGACCGACGACGCGGCCCTGGTGGAGTCGGACGGCGGACACGTGGTGGTCGTCGACGGCGATCCCCGCGCGCTCAAGGTCACCGTTCCGGCCGACCTCGACGCAGTCCGGCGTCTGATCGCAACCGACCCACAGGAGCAACTCATCGATTCGCCGCAGCATCCTGCACCCTTGCCCCGCACCGGGATCGGTGTCGATGTACACGCCTACGCCGATGACGAGCGACCGCTGTCCCTCGCCTGCCTCACCTGGCCCGGCGAACGTGGAATCGAAGGACATTCCGACGGTGACGTCGCCGCTCACGCGGTGTGCGATGCCCTGCTGTCGGCCGCCGGTCTGGGTGACCTCGGCACTCAGTTCGGCGTCGACCGACCGCAGATGAAGGGGGCAACCGGCGCGGCGATGCTGGCCGACGTGCACGGCACCCTCGAGCGAGCAGGTTTCCGCATCGGCAATGTCAGTGTGCAGATCATCGGTAACCGGCCGAAGGTGGGTCCGCGCCGCGAGGAAGCGCAACAGGCGATCTCGGCCGCGCTCGGCGGGGCGCACGTCTCGGTGTCAGCGACGACCACCGATCACCTCGGCTTCCTGGGCCGCGGCGAGGGCATCGGCGCGATCGCCAACGCGCTGGTCATCCGTGGCTGACGCCCGAACGTGAACGAGCCCCTGCAGGTTCTGCAGGGGCTCGTCCATGGCGCAGGAGGCGCCGGAGAATGTCAGCGCTGCAGGCCCTCGTTCGGGTCGCCGTACCGGCCGGTGACCAGGTAGACGATGCGGTCCGCGACGGCGACGGCGTGGTCGCCGAATCGCTCGTAGTAGCGCGACAGCAGCGTGACGTCGACCGCGGTCTCGGTCGGGTAGTTCCAGCCCTCGCTGTGCAGGGCGGCGAAGATCTGCCGGTGCAGGTCGTCCATGTGGTCGTCCAGGCGCTCGATCTCCTGCGCTGCGTGGACGTCCTTGCTGTCGATCGCCTCGCCGGTCTTCTTCGCCAGGTCGATCGCGCACTCCGACATCGAGGTGATGTGCGGCAGCACTTCCTGCGGAACGGCCTGCTTCGGGTAACGCATCCGGGCGATCTTCGCGATGTGGCGGGCCAGGTCGCCCATCCGCTCGATGTCAGATGCCATGTGCATGGCGGTGACGACCATCCGCAGGTCGGTGGCCACCGGCTGCTGACGGGCCAGCAGGTCGACCGCCAGGTCGTCGACCTGGCGTCGCACGGTGTCGATGTCGTCGTCCGCAGCGATGACGCTCTCGGCCACGCCGAGGTCGGTGTTCACGAGTGCGTCGGTGGCGCGCGTCATCGCAGTACCGACCATCTCGGTCATGTGAACGAGCTGATCGGAAACACGATCGAGGTCGTCGTGGAAGGCGTTGCGCATGCTTGCTGAATCCTTGCTTCGGGGTGAACTCGAAAGGAGCCGAGATGGTCGGGCGGTTTTGCCGGCCTCGACCGACTTCACCGGTCGTGGCCCATTGTGCCCCAGACCGGTGACTCGCCGAGGGTCGCAGGCTGCGGTGAACGGCGACGAACGCGCAGGTTAACGGCCGATGGCTCGCAGTCGTACGCGTCTGACCAGCACCGACGACGCTTCACCGACCCCGTACATTGGGCCGCGTGTTGGAGGTCCTACTCGCCCTGAGCGCCCTGTGCGTGGGCCTCGTCATCGGCTGGTCGGCCGCCAGACGTCGGACTGCCGAGACCGCGGCGAAGAGCATCGCCACCACGCACACCAACCCGGAGCCGATCGCCCCGGAGGCCGCCGAGATCCTCGATGCGTTGCGCTCGGTCTCGCTGGTCGTCGACGCCAGCGACCGCGTGGTGCGGGCGAGCCCGTCCGCAGCGGCGCTGGGCCTCGTCCGCGGCCACGAGATCGTGCATGAACAACTGCGCACCCTCGTGCGCACGTCTCGGCGAGACAAGGACCTGCACGAACTCGAACTCGACCTGACCCGCGGACTCAACGGCGCCGGACGCCTGGTGCTCGGGGTGCGGGTGACGCCACTGTCCGACGACCACGTCCTCATCCTGCTCGACGACCGCTCGCAGCTGCGACGCGTCGAGGAGACCCGGCGTGACTTCGTGGTCAACGTCAGTCACGAACTGAAGACTCCCGTCGCCGGACTCAGTCTGTTGTCAGAGGCGATCGACGATGCTCGCGACGATCCGGAGGCGGTACACCGGTTCACCAAGCGGATGCGCACCGAGGCCGACCGCATCAACCGGTTGGTCATGGAGATCGTCGAGTTCTCCAGGTTGCAGGTCGCAGAGACCCTCGACGATCCGCAGCGCGTCGACGTGCGCGAGTGCGTCGCGGAGGCCATCGAGCATATGCGGCTGATGGCCGACGAACGCAGTATCGGCATCCAGGCGCACGACGAGGGCAACCGCGCCGAGGTGTTCGGCGACCCCGACCTGATCACCACCGCCGTGCGCAACCTGATCGAGAACGCAGTCAACTACTCCGGCAGCGGCACGCGGGTGGACGTCGCTGTGAAGGGCTCGCCCGATCTGGTCACCGTTGCAGTGAAGGATCAAGGCAGCGGCATCCCGGCCGGCGAGATCGAGCGCGTCTTCGAACGCTTCTACCGCGTCGACGCCGCCCGGTCGCGACGCACCGGCGGCACGGGGCTCGGCCTTGCCATCGTCAAACACATCTGCGCCAACCACGGCGGTGAGGTCACCGCGTGGTCCGAGGAGGGCCACGGCTCGACCTTCACCATCCGGCTGCCGGCCGCACATCCCGAACCCTCCGAAACAACGATCGGCCGACCGGTCGACGAAGCCCGAAAGGTCACCTCATGACGCGCATCCTGCTGGTCGAGGACGAGGAGTCGCTGTCCGACCCGTTGTCCTACCTGTTGTCCAAGGAGGGCTACGAGGTGTCGGTAGCGGAGACCGGACCCGACGCGCTGCTCGACTTCGATCGCAACGGCGCCGACCTCGTCCTGCTCGACCTGATGCTGCCCGGCATGTCCGGCACCGAGGTGTGCCGGGTGATCCGGCAGAAGGCGAACGTGCCGATCATCATGCTGACTGCCAAGGACAGCGAGGTCGACAAGATCGTCGGGCTCGAGATCGGCGCGGACGACTACGTCACCAAGCCGTATTCCTCCCGCGAACTTCTCGCCCGCATCAAGGCGGTGCTGCGCCGTGGCCAGGACACCGGGGAGCTCATGCCCGCCACCCTGCACAGCGGACCGGTGCGCATGGACGTCGAACGCCACACGGTCAGTGTTCAGGGCGAGCCGGTTTCGTTACCGCTCAAGGAGTTCGAGCTGCTCGAGCTGCTGCTGCGCAACGCCGGACGCGTGCTCACCCGGGGTCAGCTGATCGACCGCGTCTGGGGCAGCGACTACGTCGGTGACACCAAGACGCTCGACGTGCACGTCAAGCGGCTGCGCGCGAAGATCGAGGAAGACCCGGGCAACCCGAAGGTGATCGTCACCGTCCGCGGCCTGGGCTACAAGTACGAGGGCAGCTGACACACGCCGAAAGTCCGCAGAACCGGCGAATTGACGCAGGCGTTCTGCGGACTTACGGTTCAGCGGCCTTGGTTGGCGACCGCCTCGGCAGCTGCCTTCGCGGCCTCGGGGTCGAGGTACTTTCCGCCCTTGACGGTGGGCTTGAAATGCTCGTCGAGTTCGTAGACCAGCGGCATTCCGGTCGGGATGTTGAGGCCGACGATGTCGTCGTCGGAGATCCCGTCGAGGTGCTTCACCATCGCGCGTAGGCTGTTGCCATGAGCGGCGACCAGAACGGTCTTGCCGTCCTTCAGGTCGGGAATGATCGAGCCCTCCCAGTACGGCAGGAAGCGCTCGATGACGTCCTTCAAGCACTCGGTGCGCGGCGCGTCATCGCCGAGATCGGCGTACCGCGGGTCACCGTCCTGGGAGAACTCGGCGCCGGGCTCGATGGGCGGCGGCGGGGTGTCGAACGACCGGCGCCAGGTCATGAACTGCTCCTCGCCGAACTCCTCCAGCGTGGCCTTCTTGTCCTTGCCCTGGAGCGCGCCGTAGTGACGCTCGTTCAGGCGCCACGACCGGTGCACCGGGATCCAGTGACGGTCGGCGACGTCGAGGGCGAGGTGGGCGGTCGTGATCGCGCGGCGCAGCAGCGAGGTATGCACGACGTCGGGCAGGACGTCTGCTTCCTTCAACAGCTTGCCGCCGTTCGCGGCCTCGGAGCGGCCCTTCTCGGTGAGGTCGACGTCGACCCAGCCGGTGAAGAGGTTCTTGGCGTTCCAGTCGGATTCGCCGTGCCGCAGCAGCACGAGTGTGTAGGTCATGACTCCAGCCTAACCACCGACATAGGTGCGGTGGTCAGGCCAGCAGGTGCTTGAACGCCTCGAGGTTGCGGGTGGATTCACCGCGCGAAATTCGCCACTCCCATTCCTTCTTCATCGAGGTCAGGAAGCCGAGCACCAACAGGTCGTTGAAGGGCTCGTCCGCTGCACGCAGGACGGCACCGAGCAGCTTGTCGAGGTAGGTCTCGTCGACGGCGGCGAGCGGGACGCGTCCGCCGACGTACACGTCGCCGGAGGCATCGATCGAGTACGCGAGACCTGGCAGCTTGAGGTTGCGGCGCAACAGGAACTTGTAGAAGTCGAGGTGGTTCTCATCAGGCTGCCGGATGACGAATGCGGCTGTGATCAGATCGTTCTCACCGACCGTGAGGGACGTGACCGTCTTCAGCTTCTTCTCCCCCGGGAGGGTGACGACGTACTCGCCGTCGTTGACCCCGGCCTCCCAGTCCAGTTCGTTGTCGGCCAGCACCCCTTCCAGGACCGCCACGACGTCGTCGCGCAGGCTCACGGCACTACCGCAGTCGGCACCGTCGCGAAGTCGAGGTGCGTGTCATACGGACGCGGCGGCGCCTCACAGGCGTGCCGGTAGACGTCGAACAGCTTGTCGGTCGTCGCATCCCAGGAGAACTCGCGGGCCCGCGCAATCGCGTTGTCGCTCATTGTTTTCCGCCTCTCGTCGTCGTCCAGCAGGTCGGCGAGGACCGACGCCCACTCGTCGGGATCGTGCGAGTCGACCAGCACTCCCCCGTCGCCCACTGCCGTCGGGAGCCCACCGACGTTCGCAGCGACCACCGGTGTGCCGCACGCCATGGACTCGATCGCGACCAGGCCGAAGGATTCGGAGTGGGAGGGCACGACGGTCAGGTCGGCGGCCGCGAACCAGCGGGCAAGTTCGGTGCGGCTCTGCGGAGGCACGAACTGCACGACGTCGGCGACGCCGAGTTCGCGCGCCATCGCCTGCAGCGCACGGGGACGCTCCCGCCCGCTGCCACTCGGACCGCCGAGGATCGCGACCACTGTCCGGCCGCGGCGCTCAGGTTCGCGTTCGATCATCCTCGCGACGGCCTTGACCAGCACGTCCGGGGCCTTGAGCGGCTGGATGCGTCCGACGAACAGCAGCACATCGGCGTCCTCGGGCAGCCCCAGTTCGCGGCGGCACGCCGACTTGTCGGCCGGCCGCAGGACGTCGAGGTCGACGCCCGGGGGCACGACGCGGACCCGTTCGGGATCGGCGTCGTACAACTCCACGAGTTCGCGGGCTTCGGTATCGGTGTTGGCGATCAACCAACCGGCCACCTTGACGACCTGCTCCTCGCCGATCTCGCGACCCTTGGGTTCGGGCCGATCGCCTGCTGCGAGAGCACGATTCTTGACGCGGCTCATCGTGTGCATGGTGTGGACCAACGGCACGTTCCACCGGTCGGCGGCCAGCCAGCCGACCTGACCGGACAGCCAATAGTGGGAGTGGACCAGGTCGTAATGCCCCTCCGGGCTGATGGCGACGAATCGCATCACTCCCGCCGCGAACGCGCACAGTTGTCCGGGCAGGTCCTCCTTGTCGAGACCCTCGTACGGCCCGGCGTCGATGTGTCGCACGATCACGTTGGGTGCGAGGGTGACGACCTCCGCCAGGCTCGCGGACGTCCGACGGGTGAAGATCTCGACCTCGACGCCCCGCGCACCCAGCCGCTTCGCGGTCTCCACCACGTACACGTTGAGCCCGCCCGCGTCGCCCGTACCGGGCTGGTCGAGCGGCGAGGTGTGGACGCTGATCATCGCCACCCGCTGCACCGGGCATCCGCTGGACTCGGTCATGCGGCTCAGTCTCTCACCCGGGCAAGTCGTCCGGTCGTGGTCTCGATCGCGGCGCTCGCCCCACGGGGCTCGCACCCGGTCGACCACCGCCTGAGTGGCTCGTATCTAGGCTGAGCGGGTGGCCTCTGCACGTCCGGTGGGCGCGATCACGCGCGGCACCACGAACCCCAATCGCCTGCGCCGGTGCGACCGGTGGCTGGTGGCCACCCAGCGACATCGCCTGACGGCCCCGCTCGGCGCGCCCCTGGTGGTGGATCTCGGGTACGGCGCATCACCGGTCACCGCCGTGGAACTACGCGACCGGCTCCGCGCCGTACGCCCGGATGTCCGGGTCGTCGGAGTCGAGATCGACCCCGCCAGGGTGCGCGCGGCGCAGCACCTGCAGGACGACACGCTCAGCTTTCGCATCGGCGGATTCGAGCTGCCGGTGGACGGGAAGGTCGACGTGGTCCGCGCGTTCAACGTGCTGCGCCAGTACGACGAGTCCGAGGTGGAGTCTTCGTGGAGCCTTGTGCAAAAACGTCTTTCACCGACCGGGATCTTCGTCGACGGGACCTGCGACGAGATCGGGCGACTGGCCACCTGGGTGACGCTCGACCGTCGCTCACCGCTGAGCTTGACCTTCTCCTGGCGGCTCGGGGGGCTGGACACACCGTCGGTGATCGCCGAACGTCTGCCCAAGGCACTGATCCACCGCAACGTGCCGGGTGAACCGATCCACGAGTTTGTGCGGACCTTCGACCGTGCGTGGGCGACGGCTGCGCCGCACGGTTCGTTCGGTGCACGGCAACGCTTCCTGGCGGCGGTCGACACCATCCGTGCAGACGGCTGGCCCGTCCTGCACGGGCGTAGTCGCCACAGGCTCGGCGAACTCAGCGTGGAATGGTCTGCGGTCGCCCCGAATCGGAGGTGATCAGCCCACGAGTCCGGTGGTCGCCACGTACGCGGTGCCGTCGCCCGAGCAGTGCAGGTGGTCGACGGATGCCGGAACGAAACACGACTGTGCCGGACCCAACTCGATCTGCTCGACACCGTCGTCGAGCGTGATCTTTCCTCCGATGCAGAGCACGATGCGCGGCTTGTTACGTCCTGGTGCTTCTTCAGGTTGTGTACCCGGGTTCACTTGGTGCAGTTGGAAATACGGCACATCGACCGGGAAGCTGTGCACTCGAACACCCGACGGCGGTTCCTCCACCACAACGGGGCGGTGGACGTCGACGATACGGAGCAGTTCGGTGATGTCGATGCGTTTGGGAGTCAGGCCGGCTCGGACGACGTTGTCGGAATTGGCGAGGATCTCGACCGTCACCCCGTGCACTGCGGCGTGCAGCACTCCTGCTGGCAGGAACACGTAACTGTTCGCGGGCACGACGTGGTGCCTCATGGTCAGCAGCACCGCCGCGCCGACGTCGCCGGGGAACTGGGCGGCAATGCGGTGGATGGCCTCGTAGTGCGGGTGGTCTCGTCGGTCACCACATGCCCGGACGACCTCTTCGGTGAGCTCGCGCTGAACCGACTCCTCGGCCTGCAGGATCGACCGGAGCAACTGCTTGACGCCCGAGCCGGCCGCGGCCTCGATCAGTTCCCCGAACCGTTGACACTGCAGTTCCCCTGCCGCGGAACGGATCTCGTCGAAGGCGAGCGTCCCGGCGAACATCTCGAACTCGGTGACCGTGAGCCAGGCCTCCGGCTTCGGCCAGTTGTCGACATAGGTGCCGGTGGGCGCGGTCAGCGCTTCCTCACGGCTGGGATGCGCCTGGATCGACAACGCCTGCTCCGGTGCGAGCAGCTTGAGCAGGAACGGCAGTCGACGCTGGAACTGAGTCACGGTCGTCTCACCGAGCATGCCGATCGGGTCGGCAGCGATGAGCTTGTCCAACGTTGTGCGGTCGTCGTGGTGACCGACGACGCAGGGCGACGCCTCGTGTGCACCCATCCACATCTCGGCCTCGGGGGACTCGGTCGGCGAGGGCCGTCCGGCCAGTTCGGCCAGCGCCGTGCGCGACCCCCACGCGTAATCCCGGATGCGTGGTTCGAGCCGGACGATCATGCGAGGAAGTCTCGCACGAGCTCTCGTACGCGAGCCCGATGACTCCACAGGATCCCGCCTGCTGGGAGCACCTCGAGCCGGGCGTTCGGGATCAGGTCGGCGATCTCACGCGAGACCCACAGCGGGTGCGCGGGATCGTCCTCCTGGCCGAGCACGAGCACCTGCGCCTGCACCGCCTGCAGTGATCGACGGTCGTGCACCGCGGTCGCGTGTGGGATCGTCCGCAACGCACGGGACACGTCTGTCCGGACGATCGTGTGTGCCTGGTCCATACACCAGTTACGCACGACGGGATCGTCCCGGTGCTCCCCCGGCTGTTCCAGCAGCAACAACTCGAAGACACCGTCGACGTCGTGCTCGTCGGCGAACCGGCCCATCTCCAGCAATCGCTCGAGGGCGACGTCGGTGCGGGGTGTGTCAAGCACGGCAGGCAGCGCCAGCACAATGCGTTCGAAGCGGTCGGGCACCCGCTCGAGAAGGTGAGCGATCGCGCCGGCTCCCATGCTGACGCCCAACGCCCGGGTGGCGTCGACGTGCGTGGCCACAGCGTCGAGTTCGTCGGCCAGCGCGGTGTAGGTCCACGCCGATTCCGGCGAGGACGAGGCACCGTGGCCGCGGAAGTGGAAGTACGCCTGGCGTCCGGGCACGCCGGAGCCGAAAGGGCGCGTGGTCGATATCGAACCTGCGAGCCCGTGGGCGAAGACGGTGACTGGTTCGTCACGTCCGACCAGCAGGTACTCGATGCCGCCTTCGGACGTCGACAGGATGCAGGTGCGGGTGCTCACCATCGTCCGCGGGAACCGCCACCGCGGCGGGACTCGACCTGTCGCAACGCCGGACGGACGTCGGCGAGGTACACCCCGGCAGCCACGATCGCGATGATGCCGAAGAGGTTGAGCGGTGACTGGATCACCAGCAGCGCGAACACCGCAGCCAGGCCCGTGATCAACAACCAGCGTTGCTTGGTCATCTTGTCGGCGGCTCGGAACGCATCCTCGCGGCGACGCAGCGCATCGACGAACGCGAAGGCCGTGGTGGCCATCAGGGCGAGGCCGAGCAGCAGCGCGACGGTGGACTGGATGCGAAAAAGAGGTTCGAGCACGTCACCAGCCTAAACGTCGAACGTCGCCGATGTCCGCCGCTCAGACGTCGACGACGACGGTGAACGGTCCGTCGTTGACCAGCGACACCTGCATCATCGCGCCGAAACGTCCGGTGGCGACCTCGACCCCGGCGGCAACCAGCGCAGCGACGAGATCCTCGATGAGGGGTTCGGCGACCTGGCCGGGGGCGGCTGCGCTCCAAGAGGGACGTCGACCCTTGCGGGTGCTGCCGTACACGGTGAACTGCGAGACCACCAGCACTGGCGCACCGGCGTCCAGCACGGACTGCTCGTCGGCGAGGATGCGCAGCTCGCCGATCTTGCGAGCCATCGCGGCGACCTGTTCGGCACCGTCCTCGTGGGTGACACCGACCAGCGCCACCAGACCGGGACGATCGATGGCACCGACTGTCTCCCCTTCGACAGTCACTTCCGCGTGGGTGACCCGCTGCAGCACTGCCCGCATCAGACCGCCCGCACCGCACCGACCGGCTGCCCGTGGCCGAGGATCGGCGCGCTCGCAAGACGTTCGAGCACCTCTGCTTCCACCCCCAACTCGCGCAGTGCCGCTGCGGCAACCACCGGACGGGCCCGTTGGCCGCCGTCCGCGATCTTGACGACCACGCCACGACCGTCCGGGAGCCCGATCGCGTAGACCGCCTCGGCACCGTCCTTGGCCACCAGCCCCGGGACGCAGCGGATCAGATCGGTGACGTCGCGTCGGGTGCCACCGAGAAACTCGGGAAACTCGCGGATCGCTTGTGCGACAACACGTTCCGGGCCGTCCGTGGCGGCCGCAAGGCGGCCGAACGCACGCGCCAGACCGAGCGGCGAAACCGCCATCACCGGAGCCCCGCAACCGTCGATCCCGGTCGCGGCGACGGACTCGCCGCACAGGTCGGCGAGCGCGTCCGCCATCGCGACCTGCAACGGATGGGACGGGTCCCGATACGTGGCGGTGTCCCAGTCGTTCACCACACACGTGGCGAGCATCGCAGCGTGTTTGCCCGAACAGTTCTGGGCGATGGACGTCGGTTCGTGGCCGGCCGCGAGCCATTCGCGCCTGGCCTGCTCGTCGTACGGCAGATCGGGGGTGTTCTGCAGGTCGTCCTCGGAAAGGCCGGCGCCGGCAAGGATGCGGCGCACGCCGTCGAGGTGGAAATCCTCACCCGAATGACTGGCGCTCGCCAGCGCCAGCAGGTCGGCGGGCAGGTCGAGTCCGGACCGCACCATCGCGAGCGCCTGGATCGGCTTGTTCGACGAGCGGGGAAAGTGCGGCGCGCTCGCGTCACCTCGTTCGAACAGCACCGAGCCCTGCGCGTCGACGGCCACGACGATGCCGCGGTGCACCGACTCCACGAATCCACTGCGTTCGACGACTGCGACGATGGGGGCTTCGGAGAGTGCTTGCTGCGATCGTTGAGTCACGCAGGCGAGGCTAACGACGAAGCCCCCACCGGGGCGAGGTGGGGGCTTCGTCGTTTCTGCTCAGTCGAGCAGGGTCGGTTGTCTTCAGGCGTTGCTGTTCGCCGAAGCAGCCTTCTTGGCCGGAGCCTTGCGGGCCGTGGTCTTGCGAGCAGTGGCCTTCTTGGCGACGGTCTTGCGCGCCGGACGCTTGGTGGCAGCGCCCTCCTTGGCGGCGTTGCTGCGGACCTCGGCGCGAGCCTCGTCCTCGACCTTGCCGGCGACGTCGGCGACGACCTTGGCGGCGTCCTTGCGGCCGGCCGCGAGGGTCGAGACGGCGGTGGTCTGCGCGTCCTTGGCGGTCTTGCGAGCGGTGCTGCGAACGTCCTTGGCCTGCTGGCGCGCGGTGGTCTCGATCCCGTCGACCTGCTTGCGCAGCGACTTCACGACCTTCTCGCCGCGCTTGGCGAGGGTGACGTACTGGTCGCCGGCCTCGATGCTGGCGTCGTCGATGACCTTGGTCGCGGTCGCGGGCAGCGCCTCGACCTGTTCGCGGACATCGGCGATCTGCTTGGTGAAGCGAACCTGCACGGCGGACGGCTTGAGCTCGGCACCGACGGTCAGCGCACGGTCACGGACGGTGGTGTAGACCGTGTCCGCAGCGCCGACGGCGGCGTACAGCGGGGTGGCTCCGGTGATGGACTTCTTGAGGTCGAACTTGGTGGCCATGGCCACTCCTTCCGGTTCGGTTATCTGGAGTATGTGCTGCCGATGCGGCCGGCGGATCAGTCCTCGGTGAACGATGCGTAAAGATCGAGGAGAACCTTGCGCTGCTTGTCCGAAAGGAGCGGGTCGGACTTGATCGCCACACGGGTGTCGATCAGCGTCTCGGTCTCGCCTGCTTCGTCCAAGAATCCGGCCTGCACGTACAACTGCTCGGCCGAGATCCGCAAACCCTTGGCCAGCGCCTGGAGTATCTCCGCGCTCGGCTTCTTCAGTCCCCGCTCGATCTGGCTGAGGTAGGGGTTGGAGATTCCCGAGCGTTCGGCCAGCTGCCGCAAGGACAACTGCGCCTGCTGGCGCTGGTCCTTGAGGTAACCGCCGAGATCGCTGACGGGGTTCGGAGTCATGTCTTCATCATGCTTGCTGCAGTTAGCACTTTGCAAGCCAGAGCAAGCGTGAGACGAGTCACACCGGTGGACTGTGTCGTCAGGCCCGCACGATCGGCGTCTGCGCCGCAGTCACATCGCCCGCGCGCAGCACGGCCTCCACCGGCACATTGCGCTTGACGACGGCCAGCGCGATCGGCCCTTCCTCGTGATGACGGGCCACCGAGGTCAGTCGTCCGACGGCCCGTTCGTTCGCGGGCGCGAACAACTCGGCGCCCGGGTCGGGCAATACGTGGCCCGAACCGTCGAGATGCAGGAAGACGAGGCGGCGCGGTGGCTTGCCGAGGTTGTGCACCCGCGCGACGGTCTCCTGGCCGCGGTAGCACCCCTTGTGCAGATGCAGTGAAGTGCGTAGCCAATCCAACTCGTGCGGAATCGTGCGGTGGTCGGTGTCGACCAGGTGCCGCGGACGCCACTGGCTCACCCGCAACGCCTCTGCCGCCCAGGTGCCCGCGAGCGAACGTTCACGCACGACGGATTCCAGTTCATCGCGCGGAACGATCAGTTCACGCCACGCGCGACCGAACGCCGGGTGCGGCTCGACGTCGCAGTAGGCAGCCGTGTCCGGGCCGAGGTCGGGCCACGGGTCCACCCAGGCAAGCATCTCGACCGCCTCTGTCGACGGGTCGCCGAGCACCGCGAAATCGGCGCTGCGGTCGGCCACCTCGACGCGGAGCATGAACTGCATCGACCGCAACCAGGTCACCAGCGCCTCGGCGGTGCCCGGCTCCACGGTGATCCAGATGGTCTCCCCGTCGTCGATCAGGTGCAGGTCGTGCTCGACATGACCGTGTGGACTGAGCACCAGCGACTCGGTACTCACTCCCGGCTGCAGGTCGTCCAGCTTCTGCGTGGTGATCGAGTGCAACCAACTGCGACGGTCCGGCCCGCTCACGGTGACCACGCCCCGGTTGCTCAGGTCGACCAGGGCCTGCCTCGCCTCCAACAGTCGCTGTTCACGCATCGGGTCGCCGTAGTGCGCCGCCACGCCGGCGTCGAGCCCGTCGGCCTCGACCGCCTTCGGGCGATCCAGGAGCGGGGAGCGGTAATCGTCGAGCTTCGCAGCGTTCACGTGATCAGCGTACGTCCGCGTGCGCCTGCCTAGACTGGCGACCATGACCGACCCGTACGAGCCCACCGGACCCGCGAGCGACCGCCCGTCCGGCGACGCCGACCGCGACGACCGGTTGACGCCCCGTGACTCTCGGGGACACCACCGTGCGGTGGCCGCAGGCACCGGTGAAGGCCCGTCCGACGAAGCGGACCCCGCTGCTCACGACGAGCCGGACGACGTCGAGGAGCCGAAGAAGAGGGCCGGCTGCCTGAAGGTCGGTTGTCTGACCCTGCTGACGATGTTCGTGATCAGCGCGCTGGCCGTGGGTGGGTTCGCCGCGTACCTGAACTGGAAACTCGACAACAACATCCAGCGGTCGGACATGATCCCGGACGATGCCGGCCAGCCGACGCGCAAATCCGAGGCGGGCGAGGCCCTCAACATCCTGCTGATGGGTTCCGACTCTCGCAGTAAGGACCTCAACGACTCCAGCCGGTCCGATGTCATCCAACTGGTGCACATCAGCGACGACCGCAAGAGCGTCCAGGTCATCCATTTCCCGCGTGACCTTTACGTGTCCATCCCCGGGCACGGTAAGAACAAGATCAACGCGGCGTACGCGTATGGTGGCGAGAAGCTGCTCATCCTGACCCTGCAGAACCTGCTCGGCGTCAAGATCGACCACGCCGCTCAGATCGGCTTCGAGGGATTCGGCAAACTGACGAACACCGTCGGTGGTGTCGACGTCTACGTGCCGCAGCAGTACAACGACGGCAGGCAGACCTGGACAGTCGGCCGGCATCACATGGACGGCGAGCAGGCTCTCAGATTCGTCCGCCAGCGCTACCAGTTGCGAGAAGGCGACATCGACCGCGGACGCAACCAGCAGGCCTGGATCAAGGCCGTGATGGCCAAGACGCTGAAGGCCGGCACCCTGCTGAACCCGGTCAAGCTCAACAAGATGGTCGACGACCTCACCGCCGACAAGAATCTTCGGGTCGACGAGGACATGCAGGTGCAGAGCATCGGCCTCAGTCTGCGCAACCTACGGATGAGCGGCGTCACCTTCTACACCGCGCCGTTCACCGGCCTGGGAAGTGACCCGAGGGCCGGGTCGATCGTGATCGCCGATGAGGCGAAGATCAAGCGCCTCGGGGCGGCCGTCGCCAACGACGACTTCAGCAACTACAGCGTCTCCACCAACGCGCTGCAGTAACTGCAGCAACACTCTTCAGACCCCACGACCGAGGAAGGCACCTTCATGCCGATCGAGATCGACCCCGACATGCCGCGCGACCTGGCTCCCCTGGCCTGGCTGATCGGACGCTGGGAGGGCGCCGGCGTGGTCGGCTACCCGACCATCGAGTCCGCGAACTTCGGCCAGGAGATCCACTGCTTCCACGACGGCCGCCCTTTCCTGGAGTGGCACAGCCGTACCTGGCTGCTGGATCAGGAGGGCAACAAAGTGCGTCCGTTGGCGACCGAGCTCGGATTCTGGCGTCCGCTGCCTGACAACGAGGTCGAGCTGGTGCTCACCCACCCGTTCGGCGTCGTCGAGCTGTACTACGGCCGCACGTCCCCTGCGAAGATAGAACTTCGCACCGACGGTGTGCTGCGCAGCCCGAGCGCCAAGGAGTACTCCGCGGGCGCCCGGATGTACGGCTACGTCAACTCGAATCTGATGTGGGCCATGGACATGGCAGCGATGGGTGAACCGTTGCAGAGCCACGTGTCCGCCGAACTCAAGCGGGTCGCCAACCACTGACCCTTCGCCGACCGGTGCCCGCTCAGCGGGTCAGGGCCCAGACCACGGCGAACGGCACGATCCCGACCACCAGGACGCTCCCTGCGCCGAGGGCGACCGCGGCCGGCGCCTCGGACGCGCGTGGCAGTGAGCCCACCACGCGACGCAAGGCGTGTGCAATGCCACACGCGGCGAGCGCACTGAGCATCGGTGCGTTCCAAGGGGTTTCGCTGAGCACGCCGAGCGCGGCTCCGGCCGCCACGGCCAGCAGGAGACTGATCGGCAGCGACCATTCACCCAGCGTCCGGCCGCCGAGGAAGAAATCGACGACCACACCGACGGCCACGCCGAGACAGGCCGCGTAGGTGACGAACTTCGCGTCGAACTCGACCAGGGTGCTCAGGTGGAACGCGCCGACGGCGAGCACGGCAAGCCCGAACACCGCGCCTGCGATCGAGAGAGTCAGTGAACGCCGACCATCACTGCGAAGGAGTTCGTGCAGGAACGCCACCATCAGACCGATCGCGAGCGCCGTCGTCAGCCAACGAAGGCCGTGCGAACGGGGCGCGAGCAGTTCGACGACGCCGATCCCGACCAGTCCGGCGAGCAGGACAGCCGAACTGCCCGGTGGGCGAGGCAGATCCAGCAGGATCGGCCAGCCCCACGCGACGGCAACGCCGCAGGCGATCAGCGCGAGGGCCAACGGGAGCGCACCGCCGTAGGTGCCGAGTGCGACGGCCGCGCCGGCAGCGAGTCCGGAGACGACGGTCAGGGCGCCCGGGCTCGGGCGTTCCTCGACGTCTTCCTGGTCGCTGTGTCGCACGGCGGACATCATGGCAGCCCGGGTGGCCGCTGACTCACTCATGGGCTGCGTGTCATCCGCCGGCGAAGGGCGGCAACACCTCGATGACGTCGGACGGCCCGACCTCATGGGAGGCCTCCACCCGGCGACCGTCGACGAGCAACGCGCAGTGCGGGACGACGGAGGCGAGCGCCGGACGCTGCTGGATCACGAGTTCGAGGGCCTGGGCGACGGTGGCGGCCTCGACCGCTTCGGTCTCCACCCCGGCCGCTGCCTTGGCACCGGCCCAATAACGCATCGTCGGCATGACCCCAGCGTACGGCCCGAGGTCGGCTACTCCTGGTGTCGCACCGGCACACCGACGAAAGTGCGCCGGAAGTGACGCAGATTACTGACGCGCAGCCGCTGTCGAACCTACTCTGGTCTGTCATGGCCAACCTGCTGCTGCTCACCGACGCCCGCGGGGCGAGCGTCGAGGTGCTGCCGGCTTTGGCCCTGCTGGGTCACCGGGTCCGGATCCTGCCCGCGGTGACCGACGTACTGGTCGACCCACCCCCGAGTGACGCCGTGCTGCTCGATGCTCGCCGCGATCTGGTCGGGGCCCGGACGATGGCCAGGTTTCTGCGCGGAGCCGGCTCGACCGATCCCGTCCTCGGTATCTTCACCGAAGGCGGGCTGGCCGCGGTCAACGCCGACTGGCAACTCGACGACGTGCTGCTCGACAGTGCAGGTCCGGCCGAAGTCGAGGCACGTCTGCGTCTGGCACTGTCGAGCCGACCCGAGCAGGAGGAGGAGAACCTCACCAAGATCGTGGTCGGCGACCTGGTCATCGACGAACAGGCGTACTCGGTGCGCGTCGGACGCACCATGCTCGATCTCACTTACAAGGAGTTCGAGCTGCTGAAGCAGTTGGCGGCCCACCCGGGACGCGTGTTCACCCGCGCGCAGTTGCTGCAGGAGGTGTGGGGATACGACTACTTCGGGGGCACCCGCACAGTCGACGTGCACGTGCGTCGCCTGCGCGCCAAGCTCGGACCGGAGAACGAGTCGTTCATCGGGACGGTCCGTAACGTCGGGTATCGATTCGCCGGGCCGCGCGAGGCGCGCGGCAGTGACGAGAAGACCTCCGAGATCGATCAGAGCGAGCACGCCGACACCTGACCGCTCTGACCCGGACGTGGTGGAATCGGAGCATGGACCATCCAGCACTTTCAGACGTCGTGACCCTTGCCGCCGCTGCCGAAGCCGTCGACGGTGTCGCCCCGCTGTCGGAGGCCACCTTCCTCGCCCTTGACGCCCCTGCGTCCGATCAGGAGCTGCACGGCTACGTACAGGGAGCGGGCGGCCTGGACGCCTACTCCCACCTGCGGCTGGAGGATGACGGCACCGCCTGGGCCGAGATCGTGGTCCATCCTCGCGCCCGCCGCCACGGCCACGCGAGTCGTTTCCTGGAGTTCGTCCGTAACCAGAATCCGCAGGTTCGGGTGTGGGCGCACGGTGATGTTCCGGCCGCGCAGGAGACCGCGAGACACCGAGGGATGCAGGTCGTCCGCGACCTGTGGGTGATGTCCCGTCCGGTCGACGACAGCATCACGGATCCTGTTGTGCCCGAAGGTTTTTCGACCCGCTCCTTCCGGCCCGGTGATGAGGAGGACTGGCTCGCGGTCAACGCACGCGCGTTCGCGCACCACCCCGAGCAGGGACGGATGACCTTGCCCGACCTGCAGGCGCGCATGGCGGAGCCGTGGTTCGACCCGTCCGGCCTGCTGTTGGTCTTCGACGACGCGACCGGCCGGCTCGCGGCCAGCCACTGGACCAAGATCGCCGAGCCGTCGAGTGGCGTCGGCGAGGTGTATGTGGTGGCCGTCGACCCCGAGTTCCAGGGGCGCGGCCTCGGCGGTTACGTCACCTCGATCGGGTTGGCACACCTGCGGGACAAGGCAGTTCGGGAGATCGAGTTGTACGTCGAGGGCGACAACGAGCCGGCGATCGCCACCTACCGCCGTCGCGGATTCGAGCGGTCTGCGCAGGACGTCATGTACGCCTGGCCCGGACAGGCCTGACACCATGGGCGCCATGGACGCGGTGGAGCAGAAGACGGAGCACGACGCCGAGCAGGACGCGCAGAGCACGCCGGCGGCGACTGCCGAGACAGATGCGCACGCACCGGCCGCCAGCGACGTCGCGCTCGCCCGCATGGCCGAGCGTGCGCAACGTGCCCGTGGCTCGAACGGACGGTTCATCCGCTCGGCCGAGACCGGCGCCGACGACGCCACCGGTGAGTTGCCCGACGACCGCTTCCTGGACCGTGAGGTCTCCTGGCTGCAGTTCAACGAGCGCGTGCTCGAGCTCGCCAACGACCCCGAGGTGCCACTGCTGGAGCGGGTCCGGTTCCTGACGATCTTCGCCAGTAACCTCGACGAGTTCTTCATGGTGCGCGTCGCCGGGCTGAAGCGACGGATCGCCGCTGGTATCGCGGTGCGTTCGGCCTCCGGGTTGGAGCCGCGCGAGGTGCTCGACGCGATCTCGCAGGCCGCCCACGAATTGATGGATCAGCATGCTTTCGCCTTCCACGAGGTGATCCGAACGGCGCTGCTGGACGAAGGCATCAGCATCCTGCGGCCGGACCAGCTGACCGAGCCCGAACTCGCGCACGTCGACACCTACTTCCAGGAACGCATCTACCCGGTGCTCACTCCGCTGGCGGTCGACCCGGCGCACCCGTTCCCCTATATCTCCGGCCTGTCGCTGAACCTCGCTGTGCTGCTGGTGAATCCGAAGACCGGACGCGAGCACTTCGCCCGGGTGAAGGTGCCCTCGGTGCTCCCCCGGCTGATCCACCTGCCGGCCGACGAGACCAGCGACGAGTTGTACGAGGACCGCTTCGTATCGATCGAGGACGTCATCGCCAAGAACCTCGGCGAGCTGTTTCCCGGCATGCAGGTCGCCGAACACTTCACCTTCCGCGTCACCCGCAACGAGGACCTCGAGGTCGAGGAGGACGACGCCGAGAACCTCCTCACCGCGCTGGAGAAGGAGCTCACCCGGCGCCGGTTCGGCCCGCCGGTGCGACTCGAGGTCGCCGACGACATGGACGATCACGTCCTGGAGATGCTGGTCCGCGAACTCGGCGTGCACCGCAAGGAGGTCTACCGACTGTCGGAGCCGCTCGACCTGCGCGGCCTGTCACAGGTCGCCGACCTGTCCCGCACCGAACTGCGCTGGCCGGCCTTCGTGGCAAAGGCGCACCCGGCGCTGTCCCCGGTCGAGCGCTCGACGCAGGCCGACATCCTGGGCGAGATGCGCGGCGGCGACATTCTGCTCCACCACCCGTACGACTCGTTCTCCACCAGCGTCCAGGCGTTCATCGAGCAGGCGGCGGCCGACCCGCAGGTGCTCGCCATCAAGCAGACGCTCTACCGCACCAGCGGTGACAGCCCGATCATCCAGGCGCTCATCGAGGCAGCCGAAGCCGGCAAACAGGTGCTCGCGGTCGTCGAGATCAAGGCCAGGTTCGACGAGGAGAACAACATCTCCTGGGCCCGCAAGCTGGAGCGGGCGGGCGTCCACGTCGTGTACGGCCTGGTCGGGCTGAAGACGCACGCGAAATTGTGTCTGGTCGTGCGTCAGGAGGGCGACACGATTCGTCGTTACTGCCACGTCGGCACCGGCAACTACAACCCGAAGACCGCGCGGCTGTACGAGGACCTCGGCCTGCTGACCAGCGATCCCGTGGTCGGCGAGGACCTCACTCGCCTGTTCAATCAACTCTCCGGAATGGCCCCGCGCGCCCGGTTCAGACGGCTCTTGGTCGCCCCGCGCTCGGTCCGATCCGGCCTGATCGCGAGGATCGAGGAAGTCGCCGAAGCAGCCCGCGCCGGCGGCTCGGCGACCGTGCAGATCAAGGTCAACTCGATGGTCGACGAGAAGATCATCGATGCGCTCTACCGCGCCTCGCAGGCGGGCGCTCATGTCGACGTCTGGGTGCGCGGCATCTGTGCGCTGCGCCCGGGCGTGCCCGGGATGTCGGAGAACATCCGGGTGCGATCCGTCCTGGGTCGCTTCCTCGAGCACTCCCGAGTGTTCCGGTTCGCCGTCGACGGCGGCGACGAGACCGTCTACATCGGCAGCGCCGACATGATGCACCGCAACCTCGACCGTCGTGTCGAGGCGCTGGTGCAGGTCATCGACCCCAAGCACGTCCGGGCCCTAGGCGAACTGCTCGCCCTCGGCATGGCAGACACGTCCGCGTCGTGGCACCTGCAGGCCGACGGACACTGGGAGCGCCACCACAAGGACGCGTCCGGCGACCCGCTGATCGACGTCCAGGCCGATCTCATCGCCACCTACGCCCGTCGCCGCACGAAGGCACAGCGCCGTTGAGCCAGACGAACGGACAGGCCCCGTTGGCGACGATCGGCGCGAGCGGTGTGGTCCTGTGGCGCCGGCACCGCGGCGCGTTGCAGGTGCTGCTGGTCCACCGGGCCAAGTACGACGACTGGTCGTGGCCCAAGGGCAAGCTGGATCCCGGCGAGTCATGGATCGAGGCGGCAGTGCGCGAGGTGCAGGAGGAGACCGGGCTGCGTGCCCGCGTCGGCATCCCACTGCCGGACGCGAGCTACCCCTTGCGCTCGGGCGAACTCAAGCACGTCCAGTACTGGGCCGGCGAGGCGATCGCGGGCGACGGCGCCCTTGAGAACGAGATCGATGATGTCGCATGGTTGCCGGTCGACAAGGCCTTGGCACGGTTGAGCTATACCCGCGATTCCATTCAGCTCCAAGCGATCGTCGAAGCCGAGCGCCGGTTCGGGTTGGCCACCTGGCCGTTCGTCGTCGTCCGGCACGCGGTCGCCGTGCCCCGGGTCGACTGGGACGGCGAGGACTCCGAGCGTCCGCTCACCCCGGACGGAGTCGAACGCTCCCGCACACTCGTCCCGTTGCTGGACGCCTACGCCCCCACCCGCATCCTGAGTTCGGCATCGGTTCGTTGCTCGGCCACGGTCGCGCCCTATGTGGAGCATGCCGATATCGAGCCGATCTTCAAGGACGGACTGTCGGAGGAGGGCTTCGCCGACGACCCGCGCAAGGTGGTCAAACATGTCGCCCGCGCGTTCGCCAGGACCGACCCGGTTGCCTTCTGCACACACCGTCCGGTACTGCCTTCGATGCTGCTGCAGATCGCCAGCTACTGCACTCCGGGTGGACTGGCCGGCACGACCTTGCGCGGCCTCGCCGAGAACGGGATGGACAAGGGCGAGGCACTGGTCTGTCACGTTGCCGGGGCGGGTGACACGGCGCGCGTGGTCGCCGTCGAACGCCACCGACCTTGACCTCGCCGGCGTTTCTTGGTCAACCGTCCGGGTCCACGCTGTGATTCGGGCCACACGAGGGCCGCGTCAATAACAGAACCGCAGGTGGCGGTGGGATTTCGATGTGGCCAGTTCACCGTGTGTTCACCGACTGGGGGTCATTCGGTCACGTGCCCTGCCTACCTTCGCATCGTCGGTGCATCTGCCGGCGTATCTGGTAGTCACACCTGAGAGGTTCCCCCGTGAAGATCACGCGTTCCGGCCGCGCAGCCAGCGTGGCACTCGTTGCCGCCTTTGCCCTCACCGCTTGCGGCAGCGACAGCAACACCCCCGGATCGAGCGACAGCTCCAAGGACAACGGCTCCACGAGCTCCTCCTCGGCCGCCGGCGGTGCAGAGGGCGGCAAGGACGAGTGCGGCACCACCAAGATCACCGCCGAGGGTTCGACCGCCCAGGACAACGCGATCCAGGACGTCATCGCTTCCTACGGAGAGAAGTGCGCCGACGCCGGCGTCACCTACAACGGCACCGGCTCGGGTGCAGGTATCAAGCAGTTCATCGCCAAGCAGGTCAACTTCGCCGGCTCCGACTCGGCGCTGAAGACCAAGGAGAAGGACGGCAAGATCGAGCAGGCCGAGGCCGACAAGGCGTGCGCCTCCCCGGCGTGGAACCTGCCGATGGTCACCGGCCCGATCGCCATCACCTACAACCTCCCGGGTGTCGACAAGCTCGTCCTCACCCCGGCCGTGATGGCCGACATCTTCAACGGCAAGATCGCCAAGTGGAACGACAAGGCGATCGCCGACCTCAACAAGGACGCGAAGCTGCCGGACAGCGACATCAAGCCGATGTTCCGCTCCGACGAGTCGGGCACCACTGAGAACTTCACCAAGTACCTCGCCGCCTCGGCGAAGGACAAGTGGACCGCAGAGCCGGCCAAGAAGTGGTCCGGCAAGGGTGAGGGCAAGGCCAAGACCGCCGGTGTGGCATCCGCCGTCAAGAGCACCGAGGGAGCCATCGGCTACGTCGAGTGGGGCGCAGCCAAGGACAACAAGCTGTCGTACGCACAGGTCGACAACGGTTCCGGTGCTGTCGAACTGACCGGCGAATCGGCCGGTAAGGCCGTCGCCGCCGCGAAGGTCGACGGCAAGGGCCACGACCTGAAACTGAAGCTCGACTACGCGACCAAGGAGGCCGGCGCCTACCCGATCCTGCTGGTCACCTACGAGATCGTCTGCTCGAAGTACCCGGACGCCAAGGTCGGAGCGAGCGTCAAGGCGTTCCTGAACCACTTCGCCTCGGACGACGCGCAGAAGGCCATCGAGGAGATCGGCTACGCACCGCTGCCGGGCGAGATCGCCGGCAAGGTCAAGAACGCCATCGGCGCCATCAAGTGATTCACCGTCGGTGGTGGGTCGGCGATCGCCGGCCCGCCGCCGACGTTTGCACTTTCTCTTCATCTGCGAGTTAGGTAGCACGCATGACCTCCATCACCGGAGTCTCGGCCGCGGACAGCAGTCCCGACCCGGACGGCCGCACGCCACTCGAGGGCGATCGCGCCAACACCGGACGTCTGGGTGACAAGCTCTTCGGCGGAGCCGCCACCGCCGCCGGACTGATCATCATCCTGATCGTCACCCTGATCGGCGTCTTCCTGATCGCCCAGGCGATTCCGGCGCTGATGAAGAACAAGGACAACTTCCTCACCTCACAGGCCTGGGACGTCTCCAACCCTGACGAGATGCGCTTCGGCATCGCCCGTCTGCTCTGGGTGACCGTGAGTTCCTCGGTGGTGGCCATGCTGATCGCGGTGCCCCTGGGCGTCGCCATCGCGCTCTTCCTGACGCAGTACGCGCCCAAGTGGCTGGCCAAGCCGGCCGCGTCCCTGGTCGACCTGCTCGCAGCTGTGCCGTCGATCGTCTACGGCCTGTGGGGCGCCAACATCGTCGGCCAGTACTTCAAGCCGGTCGGTGACTTCCTCAACACTTACTTCGGCTGGATCCCGTTGTTCGCAGATGCGAGCAATGCGCGCGGGTCGTCGATCGCGTTCGTCTCCATCGTCCTCGCGATCATGATCCTGCCGATCGTCACCGCCCTGTCCCGCGAGGTGTTCGCCCAGACCCCGGCAGCCCACAAGGAAGCCGCGCTCGCCCTCGGTGCCACCAAGTGGGAGATGATCCGTACAGCCGTGCTGCCCTTCGGCAAGCCGGGCGTGATCTCGGCGGCGATGCTCGCACTCGGCCGAGCCCTCGGCGAGACCCTCGCGGTCATGCTGATCGTGTCTGCCCTGGCCGGCGGTTCGGAATGGAACCTTTCGTTGCTTGCCGGCGGCGAGACCTTCGCCTCCAAGATCGCCAACAACGCCGGTGAGTTCGACAGCCCCAGCAAGACCGGCGCCTACATCGCAGCGGGTCTGGTGCTGTTCATCCTCACCTTCGTGGTCAACGCGATTGCCCGTATCGTCATCGAGCGCCGGAAGGCCTTCACCGAATGAGCACCGTCGACACTGCCACCGCCACGAACCAGCACGTCGATCTCGGCTCGAAGTCCGCCGGACGCGCGGCCAAGGACAAGGTCGCACAGGCGGTCATGTGGCTGGCCTTCGTCATCGCGATGATCCCGCTGGTCTGGATCCTCGCCACCGTCATCGTCAAGGGTGGCTCCCTGCTGCTGGAATCGCAGTGGTGGACCCACTCCCAGCAGGGCATCACCAACCGTCGCGAGGGTGGCGGTGCGGTCCACGCGATCCAGGGCACCTTGCTGCAGGGCTTCGTCACCGCGCTCATCTCGGTCCCGATCGGTGTCTTCACCGCGGTCTACCTGGTCGAGTACGGACGCGGCAAGCTCGCCCGCGCGGTCAGCTTCATGGTCGACATCCTCACCGGCATCCCCTCGGTGGTCGCGGCGCTGTTCATCTACGCGCTCTGGGTGACCACCTTCGGATTCAACCGAATCCCGTTCGCCGTCTGTCTCGCACTCACGATCCTCATGGTGCCGACGATCGTCCGCTCCACCGAGGAGATGCTCAAACTCGTCCCGAACGAACTGCGTGAAGCCTCGTACGCCCTGGGTGTGCCGAAGTGGAAGACGATCGTGAAGATCGTGCTGCCGACGGCGTTCTCCGGCATCGTCACCGGCATCCTGCTGGGCCTCGCCCGGGTCATGGGCGAGACCGCACCGTTGATCATCCTGGCGCCCTACTTCCGCTCGATCTCGACCAACCTGTTCGACGGCCTGATGGGCACGCTGCCGACGATGATCAACGACGGTCGCGACAACATGGGTCTCGTGCCCACCCAGGAGCGCGTGTGGGCGGCTTCGCTCACCCTGATCCTGCTCATCCTCGTGCTCAACCTGCTCGGCCGGCTCGTCAGCCGGATGAGCAAGGTGAAGAGCTGACCGCCGTTTTCGTCACAAGAAGGAATCACGTACATGGGTAAGCGCATCGACGTCCAGGACCTGAACGTCTACTACGGCGACTTCAAGGCGGTCGAGGACGTCACGATGACGGTCGAGCCCCGCTCGGTGACCGCGTTCATCGGTCCGTCCGGCTGCGGCAAGTCCACCTTCCTGCGGACGCTGAACCGGATGCACGAGGTCATCCCCGGTGGACGCGTCGAGGGCAAGGTGCTGCTGGATGACCAGGATCTCTACGCCAACGGCGTCGACCCGGTCGGTGTGCGCCGCACGGTCGGCATGGTGTTCCAACGTCCGAACCCCTTCCCCACCATGTCGATCGGTGACAACGTCACCGCGGGCCTTCGCCTCAACGGCATGAAGAACAAGAAGGAACTCACCGAGCGGACCGAGCGTGCGCTGCGCGGTGCGAACCTCTGGGAAGAGGTCAAGGACCGCCTCGACAAGCCGGGTGCGGGGCTGTCCGGTGGCCAGCAGCAGCGTCTGTGCATCGCCCGCGCGATCGCGGTGCAGCCGCAGGTGCTGCTGATGGACGAGCCGTGTTCGGCGCTCGACCCGATCTCCACGCTCGCGATCGAGGACCTGGTTCACGAGTTGAAGGAGGACTACACGATCGTGATCGTGACCCACAACATGCAGCAGGCGGCGCGCGTCTCGGACAAGACCGCCTTCTTCAACCTCGCGGCCACCGGCAAACCCGGCCGGCTTGTGGAGATGGACGACACCACGACCATCTTCAACAACCCGAAGGTCAAGGCGACCGAGGACTACATCTCCGGCCGCTTCGGCTGACCGGCCGATTCGGGCCGGAGCCCGCCGGCGGCGATCAGGGGGATTCGCCGACGCGACAAGGCCCCGCACCACGAAAAGTGGTGCGGGGCCTTGGTCGTATCCGGGCGGGGAGCGCCTCACGGCGCGTGGCCGCTCGTAGCGGCTGATTTTGGGACCCGGGGCTGCCGCCGCCCGAACACGTAAGAGCCTAACCCGCCCCGACCGGGGTTTGTTCCCCTGACCGGGTGATCGTGACGAGCTACTTCTTGAGCTGACCTTCGGCCACGACGGTCTTGCCCTTGCCGGCGCACTTGTCGTGGTGATGGGAGACGTCGTCGCGGGCCTTCTCACGGGATCGACGCCCGGGGCCGCGCCAGTCGCAGCTCTTGCAGAGCCCGAAGGTGAAGCTGCCGACGTCCTCGGTCAGGTGCTTCTCCTTGACCTCGACGGTCAGCTTCTTGTGACCCCCGATCGGCGGCTTGAGGCGCAGCTTGACCGAGGTCCACTTGTTCTTACCCACGGCCGGAACGGTATCCCCCACCCCCGAAGTAGGACAACCGTACAAGAGGAACTGTGATCGTCCTCATAACGCCGTGATGCACTGAGCTCAATGCAATGTGCCTGACCGCCAGGCGGCCGCTGCTCGCCGCAGGTCCGACGCAGTACCTCGCATGGCGGAGGCGGAAACTGTCTGGGTGCGTGCCGCCTCGTCGTCGTAGCCGTCGTTGAAGTCCGCGCGGTGTGCTCGACCGGTCGCGACGACCTCGCAAAACGCAGCGGCACGCTCGAGCGCGGTGTCGAGTTCGCCGCGATAGACACCGGTCAGAATCGCGTCACCGAGAGCCAGCATGGCATCCGGTGACGGGGGCTCGGCCGAGCCGGCGATGGCCGCGGGCACGTCGGCGCGCAACCTGCCCTCGGCGAAGTCGGCGGACGCCCCCGCAGCGTCCCGGACGATCCACTCACGCAAGGCGTACAGGCGCCACAGGGCACCGGGAAGACTCACTGCCGGCTGCCTCGACCACAGGTCGGCAACCGTCGACAACCCGAGTTCGCCGACTAGGTTCACCAGTCGCGCCGTCAGGGCCGGGTCATCGTCCGCGCGGCCGGTGCGCACCAGAATCGCGGCGGATTCGTGCGCGATCTCGCTGGCCCGCGCCGGGTCGAAGCTGCCGACGTGCGACTCGATCTGCTCCGGGGACATCGGTTGGGGACGCCGGGGGCGACGCTGCTCGTCGGACATTGCTCCAGGTTACGCGTCCATGCGGTTGAGACCGAGCACGACGATGACCGGCTCCCCCGCCTCATCGGACGCTGCCAACGGCACCTCGGCATCGATGCCCCAGTCCAGGTCACCCTCGGGGTCGAGCACGACCTGACGGACCCGCCACAGGTCGGCCTGCTGCTCGATGCGCAACAACTGTGGACCCCGTGCGTCAGGGGTCAGCACCATCTCGTCGTGATCGTCGAAGTAGTGCGAAAGGTCCTGCGACCACGCGGCCTCATCCATCACGATCTGCGTGGGCGGGTCGGTCGACTCGCTCGCCGCACGGTCGAGCGCGGCCAACCGATCGACGCGGCGGATCGACGCGAGTTGGAGGCGCCGGAACATCGCATTGCGGATCTGCACCCGGAAGGCCCGTTCGTTGCGGGTGACACCGCGCGGCGTCGGCGGGATCACCTCCGCGGTGAGCAGTTGCGTGGGGTTGGTGAGCGCTTCCCACTCGTCGATGAGGCTGGAGTCCGTCTGGCGGATCGACTCCCCCAACCACTCGACGATGTCGTCGATCTCCTCGTTCTTGCGGGTGTCCGGCAGCAGTTGACGCATCGTGCGGTAGACATCGGTGAGATAGCGCAGCACGACCCCCTCGGAGCGGGACAACTCGTATTGGCGTACCAATTCGCCGAAGCTCCAGGCGTTCTCGTACATCTCCCGGACGACGGACTTCGGCGAGAGCGCCTCCTGCGGCACCCACGGCTGGTTGCTGCGGTAGGTCTCGAAGGCGGCCGTGAGCAGTTCCTCCAGCGGCTTGGGCCAGGTGACCTCCTCCAGCAGTTCCATCCGTTCCTCGTACTCGATTCCGTCGGCCTTCATCTGGGCGACGGCCTCGCCGCGTGCCCGGTACTGCTGGGCCCGCAGGACCGGGAAGGGGTCCTCGAGAATCGCCTCCACGACAGACACGACGTCGAGTGCGTAGGTGGGTGACTCCGGGTCGAACACATCCAGCACCGCGAGTGCGAACGGTGACAGTGGTTGGTTGAGGGCGAAGCTCTCGTGCAGGTCCGCGGTGAGTTCGACCTGACGACCGTCGTCCAGCGGTGCGTCCAGTCGGCGCACGACTCCGGCTGCGAGAAGCTCCCGGTAGAGGGCGATGGCCCTTTTCGACAGTCGCCGCTGACGACGCTCGTCCTCGTGGTTCTCGCGCAGCAGACGGCTGATCGCTGCGTACGGATCCCCCTCGCGCGCAACGACATTCAGGATCATAGAGTGTGTGACCCGCATGCGGGACTGCAGCGCCTCCGGGGCTGAACCGACCAGTTTGTCGAAGGTCTCCTCGGTGTAGTTGATGAAGCCCTCGGGCGGCTTCTTGCGCTGCACCTTGCGCTGCTTCTTCGGGTCGTCACCCGCCTTGGCCAGCGCGCGGGCGTTCTCGATCTGATGGTCGGGCGCCTGGACGACGACGGTTCCGCTGGAGTCGAACCCGGCCCGACCCGCGCGACCGGCGATCTGATGGAACTCGCGCGACTTGAGCAGCCGCTGCTTGGTGCCGTCGAACTTGGTGAGCCCCGTGAAGACCACCGTCCGGATGGGGACGTTGATTCCGACGCCCAGGGTGTCGGTGCCGCAGATGACCTTGAGCAGTCCACGCTGGGCGAGGGTCTCGACCAACCGGCGGTACTTGGGCAGCATGCCGGCGTGGTGCACCCCGATGCCGTGCCGGATCAGCTTGTTCAGTTGCTTGCCGAAGCCGGCCGAGAACCGGAACCCACCGATGAACTCACCGATCTGCGCCCGCTCGTCGGCGGTGAGGATCTTGAGCGAGAGCAGTGATTGCGCTCGTTCCAGCGCGGCGGCCTGGGTGAAGTGGACGACGTACACCGGCGCCTGGTGCGTGGTGAGCAGTTCCTCCAGCGTCTCGTGCAGCGGGGTCATCGCCCACTCGAACGACAACGGCACCGGGCGCTCGGCGTTCGCGACGACTGCAGTCGGTCTACCCGTGCGGCGGGTGAGGTCCTGCGCGAAGAAGCTGACATCGCCGAGAGTCGCCGACATCAGCACGAACTGGGCCTGCGGGAGTTCCAGCAGGGGTACCTGCCACGCCCAACCGCGATCCGGATCGGAGTAGAAGTGGAACTCGTCCATGATCACCATGCCGACGTCCGCCGACCTGCCTTCGCGCAGAGCGATATTCGCGAGGATCTCGGCGGTGCAGCAGATGATCGGGGCGTCGGCGTTGACCGACGCGTCGCCGGTGAGCATGCCGACGTTGTCGGCGCCGAAAATCTCACAGAGGGCGAAGAACTTCTCCGACACCAGCGCCTTGATCGGAGCCGTGTAGAAGCTCACGCGGTCGTCGGCCATCGCGACGAAACTCGCCGCCGTCGCGACCATCGACTTTCCCGAGCCGGTCGGCGTCGCCAGGATCACGTTCGCCCCGGAGAGGATCTCGATGATCGACTCTTCCTGGTGCGGGTAGAGCGACAACCCACCGTCCGTGGCCCACCCGGCGAACGCCTCGTAGAGCGCATGGGAGTCGGGACTCTCAGGGATGCGCGCGGTGAGGTCGGGTGCCTTCGACGGCGAGGTGGTGGTCATCAGCGACCATCCTGCCAACACTCGCTCGGCCGTCCGAATCGCCGGTTCGCTCCGCCGGTTTTCGGGTCCGCTGTGCGGTAGGTAGGCTGACCTCCGCTCGCCACGCGAGCGAGGGCCTTCAGCTCAATTGGCAGCGGTTATCTACGGAGATTCTGTGCCGCCTCCGAAACCAGAGGGTTTTTGTCGGTGTGAGCATGCTCAGACCGAGACTCGCTGAGCGCTGACGAGTACAACTGAACATCGACTGATGGAGGGGTCTCAGGGCCCCGCTCGGTAGGTCCTTGAGCGACCTGTAGACTCACCGATTAGTAGGGCCTCTAGCTCAATTGGCAGAGCAGCGGACTTCAATAGGAGCGCCTGGTCGGAAACGGCCAGGATGACACCACTCAAAGTCGGGGAACCCCCTGCCGGACTTGTCCGGCGAGGCAATCCCGAGCCAAGCCGGGGAAACCTCGGAAGGTGTAGAGACTGGACGGGTGGCACCTACAACGCTTCGTGCGTCATGGTGAAGGGACAGTCCAGACCACGAACGCCAACTCGGCGGCGTCGAAAGACGAAGTGGCAGGTTAATCCGTTGGTTCCGGGTTCGAGCCCCGGGGGGCCCACCAATGGCCAGGCGTCAGTCGGCACCCACAGAAGTGCTGGTGGCGAAGCGCTTCCGCGACACAAGTCAAGGGGACAAACGTGTCAACATCCACTGCGGCGAACTCGGCGGCGGAGCGAATCGGCCGCGTAATCACCAGCCACTCGGCCACGTCCATCGCGGCCCTTCTCAGCATTGCCCTCTTGATCGAGGCTGCCCAGCGGTGGGAGGAGCTCTTTCCCGGCGCGCACGCACTTGGCGAAGTAATCCGGGCTCTCGCCTACGCGTTGGTTGGAGCGCTCATATTCCACTGGTTGGTGGTGCAGCTTCCCGAGCGACGGAGAGCACGCGCCGCCTATCTGGGGCACGTGCTTGCTTTTCAGACACTTGTGGGTGCGGGCGTTGGGCCGTTGCTCCACTACAGGATGTGGCTGGCCGCCATCGCCGACAACGGTGGGCGGCGAGTCGACGAGTTGTCCGCCCATGACCGAACTGGTCTGTGGGAAGCGGCCCAGCTATGCGCAGACGCGTTGCCCAGCTACTTCGCTGCGGATGGAAACCACTTCAAGGTTCTGCGGTCGGTGATCCTCGGCGTGGAGGTCTCGTTGGACGGAATATCTCCGTCGCTGAGCTTCCTCCATCCCGACGTGGCCCAGGCTCTCGGCCTGTTTCCAACCTCTCGCGGAGTGAACGGGCTGCAGATCCCTCCGCTCGGTTCGGACCGGGAGCTATGCATCAATCGTGCGGCACACATCACGTGGGAGCTGCTTCAGGGTGTTCAGCGCCTTGCTCCGGCACTTGCCGCACACGCCCCGGAGATCGAGCTTCAAGTAAGCGCCGATCTCACCGTGCACGGGAAGCAGTACCAGCTGGCTCCGTCCCGCGAGGATCTGTTCCCGTCAGCCTGAGTTGTAGTCGTCTCGCGCTTGCGCTCATTCGACGTATTTGGCTAGCTCGCAGGTGAGCCGCTCGATGGTGCGTCGTAGTTCTCGATTTTCGTCCTTAGCCTTGCTCAGGGCATCGAGAGTGACGAATAGTCGGGCGCCGAGACTCGCTTCGCTTGACGGTGTTGGTTGTGTTCGGTGTAACCGGTGGCTGCAGGCACCGGTCGCCGCGACAGATCTGATCGCCGCCTACCGGGCGAACGCGTTGTTCGACGCCCACCGCGACGACCCGGAGTTCGGGTATCGGTATCTGGTCGAGGAGGCCACCGACGCGGGCCAGGTGATGGCGCAGCGGACCGCGTGGGCAATCTGCTCCCGGCAGGGCTGGTGGTCGGCGTTCGGGAAACCCAAGCGGGGCAAGAAGAGCAGAAAGGCCGGCCCGCCGGTGCACGAGGACTACTGCGCTGTGGTCGACCAGCACGGCGTGACCCGGCACGTCTTCACTGCGGACCCACCGAACCGGTTGTGGCTGGCTGACCTCACCGAGCACCACACCAGCGAGGGAAAGCTGTACTCGTGCGCGATCAAGGACGTCTACTCCAACCGGATCGCGGGCTACTCGATCGACTCACAGATGAAGTCTCGGCTCGCGGTTACCGCGCTGGACAACGCGGTCGCTCGGCGCGGTGACGTGGCTGGTTGCGTCCTGCACACCGACCGCGGGTCGCAGTTCCGCAGCCGTAAGCATGTCCGTGCGCTCAGCCGGCACGACATGGTCGGATCGATGGGGCGCGTCGGTGCCTGCGGTGACAACGCCGCGATGGAGAGCTTCTTCTCTCTGCTGCAGAAGAACGTCCTGGACCGACGCTCCTGGGCCACCCGAGACGAACTTCGGATCGCGATCGTGACCTGGATCGAACGGACCTACCACCGCCGCCGGCGGCAGGACGCACTCGGCCGATTGACCCCCATCGAGTTCGAGGCCATCATGACCACGCCAGCCACTCAGGCAGCGTGACCGAACCTGTCACCTAACCGTGCAGCAGTCCCGAGCCCGTCCCCACTCCTACGCTCGCGCGGGCGATGTGATGTGGCGGAACAGCGCGGATCTTGTCTACGGGCGATTCCGTCCCCAACTTCGTAGCCGACTTTGGCCGTGACTCAAACTTGCGGATGATGATGCAGAGTGAAGCATCCTCGCTGGCATACGCACCCTGACCTGCGGTAACGGTGATTCAGCCCGATTCCCTGTGATCCCCGATGAACACTGCCCTCGTGGACTCCATTGGTTCCGGGTTCGAGCCCCGGAGGGCCCACAGATTTCTGTCGACCGTCAAGCCCCACCCACCCTGACCGGAGTGGTTCCCTGGTTGTCAGGTGCTCCCGACGAGGGTCACCTGGCACGAACCAACCGACAACAAGGAGTTGATTGTGATGGGTCTCGGCGACAACTTGGGTGGCCTCGGCGACAAGGCCAAGGACCTCGGCGGCCAGCACAGCGACAAGGTCGACCAGGGCATCGAAAAGGGCGGCGACTTCGTCGACGACAAGACCGGCGGCCAGCACGCCGAACACGTCGACAAGGGCCAGGACTTCGCACGTGACCAGTTCGGTGGTGGCGACCAGGGCGCCGGCCAGGGCGGCGAGCAACAGTAGGGCTGCACCACGATCCAGCGCATGTCGGGGCGCGTCACCACGGGTGACGCGCCCCGTTCTCCTTGCTCACCTGCTTGCTCGTCTCCTTGTTCGGCCCTCCGCGTGATGTGCATCGCCACCCCGCAACGCCCGTCCGGACGCCATGGGTGGGCAAGATGGGAGCCATGCCCTTCACCAGCACCTACCGCCTGCAGTTGCACTCCGGATTCACCTTCGCGGACGCGGCGCAGCAGGTGCCCTACCTCGCCGAACTCGGCATCTCACACCTGTACCTCTCCCCGATCCTGACCGCCGTCCCCGGCTCCATGCACGGGTACGACGTCGTCGACCACACGCGGATCAACCCCGAGCTCGGCGGCGAGGACGGTTTCCGCGAACTCGCCGAGAAGACACACGAGCTCGGCCTCGGCATCGTCGTCGACGTGGTCCCCAACCACATGGCGTTCGTCGCCCCGGAGTACCTGAACCGTCCGTTGTGGGAGGTGCTGCGGGACGGGCGGGACGCGTCCACCGAGCAGTGGTTCGACATCGACTGGAAGGTGGGTGGCGGGCGCATCGGCCTGCCCGTGCTCGGCCAGTCACTCGCTGAAGTGCTCGAGGCCGGCGAACTCACCCTCGACACCTTCGACAGCGGCGAACCGGTGCTGCGCTACTACGAGCACGTCTGGCCGGTCGCCCTCGGCACCGAGGAGGGCGACGTCGCCCAGGTGCTGGACCGGCAGCACTACCGCCTGGCGTCCTGGCGCGAGAAGGACGAGGTGCTCAACTACCGCCGGTTCTTCGAGGTCGACGGACTCATCGCGGTGCGGGTCGAACTGCCCGAGGTCTTCGACGCCACCCATGAGCTGCTGCTGCGCCTGCACCACGAAGGCCTCATCGACGGGTTCCGGATCGACCACCCGGACGGCCTCGCCGACCCGTCCGGCTACCTGGAACGCCTGACGTCCGCATGCAAGAAGGACACCCCGATCTGGACCGAGAAGATCCTGGAGGGTGACGAGCGCCTGCCGACGGACTGGAAGTGTGCCGGCACCACCGGGTACGACGCACTACGGGTCGTGCAGGCCGCGTTCACGGATTCCGCGAGCGCCGACGTGCTGGACGAAACCTGGATCGCGGCGGGCGGCAATCCCGACTTCCACGCGATCGTCCAGGACTCCAAGCGCTGGATCGTCACGCATGCGCTCGCGCCGGAGGTCGACCGACTGACCCGTCGCGCCCGCGAGGCGCTGCCCGATCTCGACCCAGAGCGGTTGCGCGAGGCGGTCGTGGAGCTGCTCGTCGCCGGTGAGGTGTACCGCGCATACGTGCAGCCCGATCAGCGTCTGACGCCGGCCGCCCGGGCGCGACTGCGGGAGGCCTTCACGGCCGCGGTCGAGGCGCGTCCGCAACTCCAGCACGAGATCGAGTCCCTCATCCCAGTGACGTTGCTCGCCGACGACGACGAATCCGCAACGGATTTCGCCATTCGCCTGCAGCAGACCTGGGGCCCGGTGATGGCCAAGGGCATCGAGGACACCACCTTCTACCGCTACCACCGCCTCGTTGCACTCAACGAGGTCGGCTCCGACCCCACGCTGGTCGCCGGTGCCAGCCCCGACCTGCTGCACCAGTGGGCCGTCTACCAGCAGCGGAACTGGCCGCGCACCATGACCAGCCTGTCGACCCACGACACCAAGCGCAGCGAGGACGTCCGAGCCCGGATTCTCGCGGTCGCCGGCGAGCCGTCCGCGTGGCAGGAACTGTCCGCGTCCGCAGCCGCACTCGCGCAGGGTCACATCGACGGACCGACGGCTCACCTGGTGTGGCAGACCCTCTTCGGCGTCGGCGAGATCGACGACGAGCGGCTGACCGGTTACCTGGAGAAGGCCTTGCGCGAGGGTAAGGAACACACCGCCTGGGTCGACGGAGACGCCGAGTACGAGGCACGGGTGATCGCGTTCGCCGAGCGCCTGCGTGACGACGCCGGACATTCCGCGCTCAGCACCCGGATCGAAGCCGACCTGGCGGAGTCCATCCGGGCGATCACGTTGGGCACCAAGCTGATTCAGCTGATGCTGCCCGGCGTGCCCGACACCTATCAGGGCACGGAGTACGTCAACCTGTCGCTCGTCGACCCGGACAACCGGCGTCCGGTCGACTACTCCGAGCGTGCGCAGACCCTCGGCACGCACGAGACTCCTGACCTCGATTCCGAGAAACAGTTCGTCGTGCAGAGCGCGCTGCTGACCCGCCGGCGGCACCCCGAGGTCTTCGGTGACTCCGGCGGGTACACCCCGATCGAGTCCGACAGCCCGCACCTGCTCGGGTTCGTGCGTAACTACGCACCCGGCCTGGTGTCCGGCGTGCTGCGCCGCGAGCAGCCCGCCGCCGTCGCCGTTCTGGCCACCCGCACCCCGAGTCGGCTCGCTCTCGAGGGCGGTTGGGCCGACGCCACCGTCGAACTGCCGGAGGGCACCTGGACCAACCTGCTGTCCGGGCGCCTGTACGACGGCGGCCGCCACGTGCGTTGTGCCGACCTCTTCACCACGATGCCGGTGGCGCTGCTGGAGCTCGCCGCCTCATGACGACCAAGGAGAACACCGCTGTGAGTCCGGGAAATCACACCTTCCGTGTCTGGGCACCGTTGGCGCAGACCGAGGTCGAGCTGTGCGTCGACGACACGTCCGTGCCGATGCACCCGGCGGACGACGGATGGTGGCAGGTCGACGCCCCCGGCGGTCCGGGATCGCGATACGCCTACCGGGTCGACGGCGCCGACGAGCGTCCCGACCCGCGGTCGCTGTCGCAACCCGACGGACCCCACGCCCGTTCCGAGGTGGTCGACCTCGCCCGGCACCGGTGGACCGACGAGGGGTGGGAGGGCATCGAACGCAGCGACGCGGTCATCTACGAACTGCACGTCGGCACCTTCACCGACGAGGGCACGCTGGACGCCGCCATCGAGCGTCTCGACCACCTGGTCGATCTCGGGGTCAACCTGATCGAGTTGATGCCGGTCGCCGCGTTCCCGGGCGAGCGTGGCTGGGGTTACGACGGCGTCAGCCCGTACGCCGTCCACCAGGCCTACGGCGGTCCCGCAGCGCTGCAGCGGTTCGTCGACGCCGCCCACAGCAAGGGCCTCGGGGTGTGCCTCGACGTCGTCTACAACCACCTCGGCCCGAGCGGCAACTACCTTCCGGTCTTCGGCCCGTACTTCACCGACCGTCACCACACGCCGTGGGGCTGGGCGGTCAACCTCGACGGGCCACAGAGCGACGAGGTCCGCCGCTACCTCATCGACAACGCCACAATGTGGTTCCGCGATTTCCACCTCGACGCGCTGCGCCTGGACGCGGTGCACGCCCTGATCGACGATCGCGCCGTGCATTTCCTGGAAGAGCTTGCGGCACAGACGGATTCGCTCTCCGACGTGCTCGGTCGGCCGCTGCTCCTGATCGCCGAGTCCGACCGAAACGACCCGGCGACGGTCACCGACCGAGCGCCGGGTGGCGAGGGCGGACAGGGCTTGCACGCCCAGTGGGCCGACGACGTCCACCACACCTGGCACGTGCTGCTCACCGGCGAGACGCAGGGCTACTACGCCGACTTCGCCGACCCAGAAGCGATCACCAAGATCGCCCGCACGCCGTTCTTCCACGACGGCACCTGGAGCAGTTTCCGGCAGCGCCACCACGGCCGTCCGGTCGACGGGTCGAGCACTCCCGGCGACCGTTTCGTGGTGTCGCTGCAGACCCACGACCAGGTGGGCAACCGGGCCACCGGCGACCGCCTCTCTCACCTGGTCTCCCCCGGCCGTCTGGCGATCGGTGCCGCATTGATGCTCACCTCGCCGTACACACCGATGCTGTTCATGGGTGAGGAGTGGGGCGCTTCGACCAAGTGGGCGTACTTCACCGATCACGAGGAGTCCGACCTGGCTACAGCAGTCTCAGAAGGACGCCGCAAGGAGTTCGCCGATCACGGCTGGAGCGACGAGGTGCCCGACCCGCAGGCGAGGTCCACGCGGGACGCGTCGGTGTTGCAGTGGCGGGAGCTCGACGAGCCGACCCATCGCGCGCTGCTGGAGTGGTACCGTGCGCTGATCTCGCTGCGCCGGGAGGTCGCCGACCTGCACAACCCGTCACCGGAATCGTCGCGCATCGAGCGCTCGGGCGATCTGCTGATCGTGCACCGAGGTGAGCACCGGGTCGTCGCGAACCTCGGTGGCGAACCGGCGCGCATCGACAACGACCAGCACATCGTGGCTGCGTTCGAGACCTCCATGGACGCTGGTGGAGACGTCGTCGTCGAGCCGGACGGCGTCGTCCTGCTCGGGCCCCGTACCGACAACGAAGGGACAGTTCGATGAGCAAGGGTTACTGGATCGCACACATCTCGGTGCACGACCCGGATGGTTACACCCAGTACACCGACCGCAACGGTGCGGTGTACGCGAAGTACGGCGGACGTCTGCTCGTGCGCGGCGGCACCTTCGAGGCGGTCGAGGGCAAGGCACGCGACCGCAACGTGGTCGTCGAATACCCCAGCTATGAGGCTGCCCTGGCGGCGTACCACTCACCGGAGTACGCCGAGGCGAAGAAGTACCGCCAGGCGTCCTCCGACGGCGAACTGCTCGTCATCGAGGGCTACGACGGGCCACAGCCCGGCGAGTGATTCCCGAAACCGCTGCATCACAGCGGTATCGGTCACTTCACCAGGAAATCCGACCACCCGGATTCGGGGGCGTCGTTCAGTGCCCGAAGTGCGTCCAGGGTGGCCGGCTCCTGGGCGTCGAGCCAGTCGCACAGTTGCCGGAAGGTGACAAAACGGGTGTCCGGCTTGGCCGCCATCCGGACGATGGCGTCCTCAACGGCGTCCATGTAGATGCCGCCGTTCCAGCCTTCCAAGTGGTTGCCGATGATCAGCGGTGCCCGGTTGCCGTCGTAGGCGCGCTCGAAGCCGGCGACGTAAGTGTCGGCCGCCTGCTTGCGCCAGCCCGGACGTTTCGCCGGATCGCCGTTGGTGCCGCCGGACTGGTTGACCATGATGTTGTAATCCATCGAGAGCACCGTGCCGCCCTTGCCGGCGAACGGGATCGACTGCAGCGACAGGTCCCACAGCGTGCCGTCCTTCTTCGGCCACACCTGGTTGTTCCCGGCACTCGTGTCATAACGCCAGCCGAGCTTGCTCGCCGCCTTACGGACGTTCTTCACCCCTTGCAGGCATGGAGTGCGTCCGCCGACCAGTTCCTTCTCGTAATCGAATGGCAGCGGCGGTAGGTCGGTGAACCCGGTGTTCGTCTTCCAGGTCCGCACGACGTTCTTGGCCTGGCGGATCTCGTCCAGCCAGTCCGCCTCGGACCAGGTCTCCACACCGTTGTCGCCACAGAAGTGGCCGTTGAAGTGGGTGCCGATCTCGTGGCCGTCGAGCCAGGCCCGGCGCAGCAGTTCGATGGTCCGGCGGATCTCGGCGTCCTTCTGGAATCCGACATCGGAAGCACCCGCCTTGAAGCCCGGACCTTTGTAGAGCGTTCGCTTCGACTCGGGGAGCAGGAAGATTCCGGTGAGGAACCACGTCTGCTGGCACTTGTACTTCTTGCCGACCTCGAGGAAGCGCTCGAACAGCGGCGGCATGTCCTGGTTCTCGCCCGCGCCGTCCCAGGAGATCACCACGAACTGCGGCGGGGCCTGTCCCGGCTTCAGCTTCTCCGGTTCGGGCTGGTGCGGCTGCGGACCACAGTCCGCGGTCGATCCGTCACCGATCAGCCGCGGGTTGTCGATACTCGGCTTGCCCGACGGTTTGCCTGGGGCGCTCGTGCTGGACGATTCGGCGTCCGGGTTCTTGCCGGGCTGCTTGGGATCGGCCTTGTCCTCCCCGCTGCAGGCGGCCAGCGTGCTGGCCGCGAACCCCGCTGCGATGACGGATCGACGGCGGACGGTGCGAGACATTCGATATTCCCCCTGAAACTGCGTTCTAACCCTGGACGCCCCTGTGCGTCGTCCGGTTGGACGTTCAACACCGTGCCAGCCCTCGGCGCCATACCCAAGCCCCCACGCCAGGGTTTGCCGATCGTTTGCCAAGTCCTGGGTTCTGTTTGAACCGTCCGATGCCCGCCGCGCGGGTGGTGTCGGCTCCTAGAGTGGGAGCCATGCCGAACAACTCCGCTCTCCGCTCCCCCGCAGCCCAGAATCTGCTCGCTGCCGCCGTCGCCGGTCTGGGCGTTCTTGCCCGCCCGGCCAGGATCCCCACCTGGGCCCGTCGGGGCCTCACGGTCGCGAACACCGCAGGCACGGCCGGCTCGCTGTTCATGACCGACAAGGCCGCCGAGAACTCCGACGCGCTCGGCCTCAAGCCGGTCCACACCAAGCGTGACGTCGCCGTCACCTCCGGCTCCGCGATCGCTGCGGCCGCCGGCAGTCTGAGCCTGCTGAGCTCCGGCATCGGGCTCAAGCTCGACGCCAAGGCCGAGAACTACCTGCTGAAGAAGGGTGTGCGGCACCCGCGCATCTGGATGGCCGTCGCCGCCGTGGGCCTGGTCTTCGCGATCAAGTCCTTCCAGGATGCGGCCGCGCGTACGGCCGACACGGCAGCGTCCAAGCTGGCTGAGAAGCAGGCCGGCAAGCAGGGTTCGGCCGGCCAGGTCACTGCCGGCACCGCCAAGCCGGCCGTCGCGCGTTCCTCGTTCGCTCCTGCGACCACGGCGTCCGCATCCTCGGACAACAAGTCCACCGTGGGCAGCGCCGACCAGAGCACGAACAACGGCCAGGACAGAAGCGACAAGGCCTCGAACGAGGCCACCGGCACAGGTGGCTCTGACGCCCTACGTGCCGAAGCGTCACGTCCGGCTGCCGGTTCCGCCACTGCGGAGGGCGCATCGGACGCTCCCGGTGCTGCCCCGGCCGGCGACGTCGAGGACACCCCCATCTGGAAGAACGTCACCGACAACCGCGGCGCGTCGACGGACAACAGCGACGAGGGCTCGAACCGGGCCGCAGGTGACAACTCGGACGGGCCGTCCACCCAGCACGCCGACCACGGCTCGGACGCGTTCGGTACGGGCAACAACGGCGCCACCGACGGTTCGGACGCCTCGGGTCACCGTCCCTCGTTGTTCGAGCAGCAGCTGGCCGAGACGACCGTCGACGATGTCGACGAGCCCAACCCCGCCGACCTGTCCACGGAGGACGAGAAGAGCTAGTCAGTTACGCAGGTGGTGCCAGGTCAGGATCAGCACCGCCGCGAGCATGACCAGCGAGCCGAACAGGCTCCACGGGCGTCCCGCCCGGGCGATCGCAGTTGTGACGTCCGGCGGGGCGCCCAGTTCTTTCATCCGTTGTTCGACGGTCCTGCGCACCTTGCGCAGTTTGGTGCGCCCCAGAGTGGCCGCGAAGGGCACGTAGACCAGCAGGACGGACGCGGCGAGCGGCACCCGCAGGTAGACCGCGTTCCAGGGCAGTTCGACAAGCACTGCTGCAGCAAGGACCAGGACGGCGATGAACGCGGCGGCCGCCTGGACCAGGTGGGTCACCCGTGCTCCGCGCGATGAACTCCCCCCGCGCGCCCCACCAGGAACGACAGGACACGGTGCTGCATCCGCGCCTGGGCCCACAGCATCCAGGCCAACGACACGGCCAGCAGTGCGACGAATAGCCCGGCTCTCACGCAGGTGACGATAGCGGCGCCCGTCGCCCCTTAGTCTCGCCGTATGGCCGAACCCGTCATCGAACCCGTCGACGCCCTACGCCGGATCGCCTTCGTGCTCGAGCGTGCGCGAGCCGGCACCTACCGGGTCAAGGCCTTCCGTCAGGCGGTTTCGACGGTGGTGGCGACGCCTCGCGAGGAACTCCGACAGCGTGCGGAGGCCGGAACCCTGGCCGAGCTTCCCGGGATCGGGAAGTCGACCGAAGCCGTCATCCGGCAGGCGCTCGCGGGCGAGCGGCCGGAGTACCTGGCGACCGTCGAGGCGAAGTACCCGGACAAGATGGTGGACGGTGGTGAAGAGCTGCGGGCCGCGCTGCGCGGCGACTGCCACAGCCACTCCGACTGGAGCGATGGCGGATCACCGATTCCCGAAATGGTCGCTACCGCAATGGAACTCGGACACGAGTACCTCGTGCTGACTGATCATTCGCCGCGACTTCGAGTGGCGAACGGACTGTCCGCGGCGCGCCTGGCCGAGCAGTTGCAACTCGTCGACCGCATCAACGCCCACCTCGCCGACTCGTTCACCCTGCTGAAGGGGATCGAGGTCGACATCCTCGATGACGGCGGACTCGACCAGACCGAGGAGATGCTCGATCAGCTCGACCTGCGCGTCGCGTCCGTGCACTCCAAGCTTGCTATGGCGTCCGCGCCGATGACCCGTCGGATGATCGCCGCCGTCCAGAACCCGCGCACGAACGTCCTCGGGCACTGCACCGGACGCCTCACCGGTGGTTCACGTGGCACGCGAGGTCAGTCCTGCTTCGACGCGAAGGCAGTCTTCGAGGCATGCGCTGACAGCGATGTCGCCGTCGAGATCAATTCGCGCCCGGAGCGTTGCGACCCGCCCGACGACCTAATCGTCCTGGCTCGGGATGCCGGCTGCCTGTTCAGCATCGACAGCGACGCCCACGCGCCCGGTCAGCTCGACCTGTTGCAGTTCGGCTGCGCCCGCGCGCAGGAGTTCGACATCCCGATCGAACGCATCGTGAACACCTGGGAACGTGACCGGCTCGTGGAGTGGGCCGCGAGGCGCTGACCTGCACAAATGCGTTCGAATCGGCCGGCGTCCGGGGTCGTTTTGGAAATCCTCCGAAGACTCCCCTATAGTTGCGCAGGTCCTCAACGGATCCGAGCCGAGTTCGCTCGGCGGTGGAACTGACCAGGACAGGTCCCCATCGTCTAGCGGCCTAGGACACCGCCCTTTCACGGCGGCGGCACGGGTTCGAATCCCGTTGGGGATACGCAAGTCAGGTCTTGCAACAGCAAGGCCCCGTAGCGCAGTTGGTTAGCGCGCCGCCCTGTCACGGCGGAGGTCGCGGGTTCGAGTCCCGTCGGGGTCGCCAGTTCGGTGACGAGGCTCTGCCGAGCCGAAAGGTTCGGTGGGGCTTTTTTCACCGGGCGGAGTTGGCCAGATAGCTCAGTTGGTAGAGCGAGCGACTGAAAATCGCTAGGTCGGCGGTTCGACCCCGTCTCTGGCCACATCGATGAAACCCGCTGCCCATGGCAGCGGGTTTCTGCGTCTGCTGAGTGGCAGCGCGAGCCGGATGAACCCGCAACATGCCGCGAATCCTGTGGTGGGCAGAATGAACCCATGCTCCGGATCCTGACGCGAGTCACCTTCGCACTGCTGCTATTGCCCCTGCTGCTGATCAACCCGGGGCAGGCGATGGCTCATGACAGGCTGACCGACTCGGTCCCGAAGGCAGGCGCTCGCACCGAACCGATCGACGCGGTCTCGCTGGTCTTCAACAATGCTGTACTTGGCACAGGCGCCGCGGTCCGGGTCGACGGGCCCGCAGGCACCGTCGCGCAGGGAACGCCGGCCGTCAGCGGTGCCCGCGTGACCCAGAACCTGAAGACGCCGCTCGCGAACGGTGGCTACCGGGTCGTCTGGCGCGTGGTCTCGTCCGACGGTCACCCCATCTCGGGCACGTTCGACTTCACCGTCGAGGGCGCGAGCGATCCCGCCGACGCCGCCGCATCGTCGCGCAGCGCCGACGCCAGTTCCGAGGCCACGATCGCGCCTTCGTCCTCGAAGCCGACGCCGCCCGCCCAGGAGGTGCCGACGTCCGAGACCGACAACAACGCACCGCTGATCATCGCCGCTGCCGCCCTCGCCCTGTTGCTGATCGCCGGTGGCGCCTTCCTGACCAAGGGACGCCTCAAGGACGACGACGTCGACACGCGCACCGACGAAGCAAGTGCTGATGAGTCCTCCCCGACCCAGGCGGCGAACGAACCCGACGAGAAGATCGCTGATTCAGGCCGCGCAGAAGCGGATTCCGGCACCGACACTGGTTCCACCAGCTCCCCCGATTCCGGCGATGACGACGAGTCCGGACCGCGTGACCAGCATTCGGACGAGCATCCTCGTGACTGATGCATCGGTGGGTCGTTCCCTGATGTACCGTTGACCCCACGACAGATACCAAAGATCCCGGGGTCTCCGGATGATCGATCCTCGGGCTTCGGCTCGAGGGTTCTTCGTTACGGGCACACCGGCAACACACACGAGGGGGTCTCGCCATGGGGCGCGGCCGGGCCAAAGCAAAGCAGACGAAGGTTGCCCGGGAGTTGAAGTACTTCTCTCCCGACACCGACCTCACCGCTCTGGAGCGCGAACTTCGCGCTTCGTCTTCCACCCGATCTGCGGAGAGTTCCGCCGCAGACGACGAAAAGGGTGATGACGACGATTACGACGACTACGCGGATTGGGCTTCCCACAACCGCTGATTCGTCGGTGACCGAATTCTCGGTGACCAGCAGTACGCATCGCTGACCTCGCACAGGTGATCTGTCCCGACCACCGGTGACCGTCTCGAAGAATGCTTCGAGGCGGTGTCAGTGTGCGTTCGACGTCCGCTCAGCGTGCGTAGGTGCCGATCAGTTGGGCGCCACCGGCGTCCACACCCTTCGCGCCGGTGATGACCTCACCGCGGGTCGTGTCTGCGTCTTCGGCGGACATGACCGTTCCCATCTGCCACGCCGGCAGGTCGACCGACTCCAGCACCTCCAGGGCGGTCTCCACCGACTCCTGTGGAAGCACCGCGACGAACCCAACCCCCATGTTCAGGGTCGCTTCGAGGTCGGCCTGCGGCACGCGACCGAGTTCGCCGATGACGGTGAAGACGGGTGCTGGTGTCCAGGTGGAGCGGTCCATGACAGCGGTGACGCCCTGCGGCAACACGCGGGCGACATTCGCCGCCAGGCCTCCTCCGGTGACGTGCGAGAGCGCGTGCATGTCGACGCCGTCGGTGCGGATCAGGCGCAGCAGGTCGGCGGCATAGACCCGGGTCGGGGTCAGCACCTCCTCGCCGAGCGTGCGACCGAACTCCGGCACCTCACGATCCCACCCCCATCCCGCGCCGGCCACGACCTTGCGCACCAGCGACAGTCCGTTGGAATGCAGTCCGGACGACGGGATGCCCAGGACGACGTCGCCGACCCGGACACGGTCGGAGGTCAACAGGTCGGCGTACTCGACCACGCCGGTGGCCGCACCGGCCACGTCGTACTCGTCAGGCTCCAGCAGGCCCGGGTGCTCTGCCGTCTCGCCGCCCACCAGGGCGACACCCGCTTGCTCACAGGCGGCCGCGATGCCACCGACGATCGCGGCGACGCGCTCGGGCACGACCTTGCCGGTGGCGATGTAGTCGGTCATGAACAGCGGCTCGGCGCCACATACGACGATGTCGTCGACGACCATGCCGACCAGGTCGAAACCGATCGTGTCGTGCTTGTCCATCGCCTGGGCGACCGCGACCTTCGTCCCGACACCGTCGGTGGAAGTGGCGAGGACCGGACGCTGCATACGGGTGAGCATCGAGGCGTCGAACAGGCCCGCGAAGCCGCCGAGTCCGCCCAGTACCTCCGGGCGCTGCGCGCGGCGCACGGACGCCTTCATCAGTTCGACCGCCTTGTCACCGGCATGGACATCGACGCCGGCGTCGGCGTAGGTCATCGGGGTGTCGCTCATCGTCTGCTCTCGTTCGCGCTGAGTGGGAGGTGAGTGCGGCTCACGGGTGGTCGAGGGCGCCCGACCCGCCGCCGCTGACCCCGGTGCCGACACCTTCGGCGTCCGAACCACCGGAGCGGCTTGAACGATCGCCGCGGTCCTCGGGAGCGAGGGTGATGCTGCGGTCGTGGCCGGACGCGATCTCGATCGGCAGGGTCTCCAGGACGTGCTTGCCGATGCGGCCGTCCTCGGGCAGTTCGATCGGGTACTCGCCGGTGAAGCAGGCCGCGCACAACTGGGAAGGCGGCTGATTCGTCGCGGCGATCATGCCCTCGGTGGAGATGTAGCCGAGCGAGTCGGCACCGATCGATGCCCGGATCTCCTCGACGCCGAGCCCGGTCGCGATGAGTTCGGCGCGGGTTGCGAAGTCGATCCCGTAGAAGCACGGCCACTGCACCGGCGGGCTGGAGATCCGGACGTGGACCTCTGTGGCGCCGGCCTCGCGCAACATCCTGATCTGCGCCCGCTGGGTGTTGCCGCGCACGATGGAGTCATCGATGACGACGATGCGCTTCCCGCGGATCGAGTGCTCAAGAGGGTTGAGCTTCAACCGAATTCCGAGCTGACGCAGGGTCTGGCTCGGCTGGATGAAGGTACGGCCGACGTAGGCGTTCTTGACGAACCCCTGTCCGAACAGGATTCCGCTCTCCTGGGCGTAACCCGTGGCTGCCGGAACTCCCGACTCCGGTACTCCGATCACCATGTCGGCCTCGACGGGGTGCTCGCGGGCCAACTGGCGCCCCATCTCCACGCGGGCCTCGTGCACCACGCGTCCGCTGATCACGGCGTCGGGACGGGCGAGGTAGACGTACTCGAAGACGCATCCCTTGCGCTTTGGTTCAGCGAACTTGTGGCTGCGCAGGCCGTTCTCGTCGATCGCGATGAGTTCGCCGGGCTCGACCTCGCGGACGACGCTCGCACCGACGGTCTGCAGCGCCGCGGTCTCGGACGCGACCACCCAGCCGCGCTCGAGGCGTCCGAGCGCGAGCGGACGAACGCCGTACGGGTCACGGGCGGCGTACAGGGTGTGTTCGTCCATGAAGACGAAGCAAAAGGCACCTTCGAGGTTCGGGAGCACGTCGAGCGCGGCTTCCTCGAGCGACTTGTCCTCGTCAGCGGCGAGCAGCGTGGTCACCAACGCGGTGTCGGAGGTGTTACCGCGGGCGATCTCGCCGCGGACGGTGCGGCCTGCGTGCTCGCTGTCGACCATCTCGCGCAGTTCGACGGTGTTGATCAGGTTGCCGTTGTGGGCGAGGGCGACCGTGCCGCCGGCGTGGCCGCCGAGCGTCGGCTGGGCGTTCTCCCAGGTGCTGCCGCCGGTCGTGGAGTAACGGGTGTGGCCGATCGCGATGTGACCGCGCAGGCTGCCCAGGCTCGACTCGTCGAAGACCTGGGACACCAGACCCATGTCCTTGTAGACCAGGATGCTGCGCCCGTCGCTGGTCGCGATGCCGGCCGACTCCTGGCCGCGGTGCTGCAATGCATACAGACCGAAGTACGTGAGCTTGGCGACTTCCTCGCCGGGGGCCCAGACGCCGAAGACTCCGCAGGCGTCCTGCGGGCCCTTCTCGCCGGGGATCAGATCATGGGAGAGACGTCCGTCGGAGCGAGCCACGTCACGATCCTCCCACGCAGGTGTTCAGCGTCCGGCGCGGCGGTCGAGCAGGACGCCGACGATGCCGCCGAGCATGGCGCCGAGGAGACCGAAGATGGCCGCGAAGTAACCGAAGGTGGTCATCATCGAGTAGTTGGCATCGTCGGTAGGAAGGTTCGCGACGACGACCGCGGCGATGATTCCGAGCACGACCCCGGTCAGGACGAACATCAGGACGTTCGGGCGACGCCGCACCGGGATCAGCTGGGGTGACTCACCGGTAGGTTCGTCGGAGGTTTCCCTGGCTGCTTGGTGGGTGACCCCCGGGCCGGCAGTCACGTCGGTGACGTCGTCGGATTCGTCGGGCACTTGCTGTGACACGTGCCTACGGTATGCGACCGGTGGCTAGGGTTGCCGACAGGTCTTGTTCCTGCACTGTTCCTGCACGTTCTCTGCACTGCGAAGGAGTGCCCATGAAGTGGGTCATTCTCGTCCTGGTCATCATCATCCTCATCCAGCTGGCGATCATCGTGCTGCGCGATCCCAAGCGCGGCGGGTCGGTCGGTATCCATGGTGTCGACTCCGACAAGAAGGTCGGCTCGCCTGAGCCCGAGGTCGAAGAGACCGAGCAGACCCCCGCCGAGGAGGTCACGGCGGGTAAGAGCGAGGCTCCGCAGAAAGCCACGGCGAAGACCGAGCAGCCGGCGAAGGACTCCGGTCCCTCGAACGCTGCCGGAGGCACCGCCACCGCAGGAGCCGTCGGCGCCACCGGAGCGGTCGCTGCTGCGACGTCGGACGCGAAGGACGACGCCGCCACGAAGGATGAGCCCACGAAGTCCGAACCCGCCGAGCCCGCTGCTGGTGCGGCCGACGACTGGGACGCCGACCCTGCGCCTGTGGCCGACGAGAAGCCGGCAGAGCAGGCTGCTTCGTCCGGCGGTGACGATTGGGACGCCGACCCTGCGCCCGTGGCCGACGAGAAGCCGGCCGAGGCTCCTGCCACATCCGGGGGGACGACTGGGACGCCGAGCCTCCCGCCGTGGAGGACAAGCCTGCTGCGGCGGCTGCTACGTCCGGTGATGATTGGAACGCCGAACCCGCGCCCGTCACCGACGACACAGCGGACAAGACCTCGAAGACCGACGAACCGAAGGCGGCCCCCGCCGCCGCATCGGGCGCAGACGACTGGGACGCCGAACCACCCGCGTTGGACGATGCGTCGGCCCAGGCTCCCACCGAAGCGGCGAAGACCGACAAGTCCGCCGATGAGCCGAAGCAGGCCGAGGCGCCGGCAGCGTCCGGTGGCGATGACTGGGGCACCCCTCCCCCGCCGCTCGACGACGCTCCTGCTGCCCCCGCCGCCGAGACGACCGCGTCGGCAACGACTGCGGAACCCGTCGAGGAGCCGAAGGCGACCGAACCTGCCCAAGCAACCAAGGCTGAGTCCGAGCAGGCTGAGTCCGAGCGGGCTGAGCCCAAGCCCGCCGAGGCGCCGGCTGCGACCGGTGGCGACGACTGGGCCACCCCGCCCCCGCCCCTGGACGACGCACCTGAAACCGCTACCGCCGAAAAGACGGAGCCGGCGAAGTCTGCCGAACCGGCCGACACCGGAGCATCCACACAGGAGAGCCACGCGACGGAAGAACGTGCCGCCAAGGCGCCGAAGGACGAACCGGCTGAGGCACCCAAGACGGAGTCCGAAACCGAACCCGCCGCGGAGTCCGAGCAGGCTGAGCCCACCTCGACCGAGGCACCCGCAGCGACCGGCGGCGACGACTGGGCCACCCCGCCCCCGCCCCTGGACGACGCACCTGCAGCATCCACAGTAGACGGTTCTGTCGAGGAGCCGAAGGCAGCTCAGGCGGGCGCGGAACCGACGGAACCGGCCGAGTCGAAGGCGGCCGAAGATGCTGACCCCGCGACAGAAGCACCTGCCGAGCAAAGGTCGTCGACGAGTGCCACACCGGCCGTCGACCCCCATGACCCGGCCGGAGATGCATCCGCGTCGCGGGACGGCGAATGGTCGACCCCCGCGCTGCCGTTGGGGGATTTCGAGGAGCAGCACCCGAGCGGCAAGGTCGCCCCGATGCGGGATGACCAGCGCAGCGGTGAGATTCAGGGAACTCCCCGCGCGGCGCAGCCCAACCTGCCGTCGGACGGCGTCTTTGCTTCCGATACCGCGGCGCCGGCCGACCCCGCGTCGACCGAGGTTGCCGACGGTCCCGCCGACGGTCCCTTCGGTCCGGGTTCTGCGATGCCCGAGGAGGACGGATCGGGCCCGACCGGCTGGATCAAGGGCAACGCCGACTCGATGCTCTTCCACACGACCGACTCCCCGGCGTACGCCGACACCGAGGCCGAGGTCTACTTCAAGGACGAGCAGATCGCGGCGTCGGCGGGCTTCCGCCACTGGGACGCGTCCAAGCGCTGACCGCGTTCGTCGATCGAGTTGTTGATCGAGCCCCGCCCACGACCCCGGGCGGGGTTCGGCACATCTGGCGCCGAAAACTCGCCCGTCTCACCCCGCGTGCGTGGGCTCCGACAAGCGGAGGCGCCTGCGTCCGGGCTCTACGAACGCACCGGTCGACGCGGAAGCAAAGGCAAGTAGGCAGAGAGATCCGCTCGCCCACCTGACGCACGCAAGTCGCCACTCTCCTCGGCATCCGCCCAGGCCAGATCACCGACGACCAACGCCAGCCAAGTCGCAGCGGACAACTCGACGACGTTCGGCGGCGTACCCCGACGGTGCGTCGTTCCCTCGATCACCTGCACCGCACCGAACGGCGGGACGCGTACCTCGACCGACCGTCCCGGCGCCTGCAGACCGAGTTCCTCCAGCGTGTAACGGACCGCCGTGGCGAGCGTCGGACGCGGCACCTGCGGGTCAGCACACCAGTCCTGGACGGCCTGCCTACCTGCACTCGGGTCGATTCGTCGCACTGCCACCGCCTTAGGCTCTCACCGTGCCCTCCGACGACAGCGCTCGCATCGAGTTCCGAGACGACGAACGCGGTGGTGTCACCGTGCTGCGTGACGGGCACCCGCAGTCCTACGTCGATGTCGGCGACCCGGGACTCCTGGCGTTCGAGTACGTCCAGCACTTCGCGAGCGTCCTCGACCTACTGTCCGCCGGACCGCTCGCTGTGACCCATGTCGGCGGGGCAGCACTCACGCTGCCCAGGTATGTCCAGCACACCCGACCGGGTTCACCGCAGATCGTCCTCGAGCCGGACGCCGAGCTCACTCAGGCTGTGCGCGAGAAGTTGCCGCTCCCCCGCGGCCACCGCATTCGGGTGCGCCCGACGGACGGCTGGACCGGTCTGCAGCAGCTGGCCGACGCGAGCGCGGACGCCGTCGTCATCGACGCTTTCGACGAAGGCCGGATACCCAGCGACCTGGTGACGACCGCCTCACTGCACCGGTGTTCGCACGTGTTGAAACCGAACGGTGTCCTGCTCTTCAACATCGCCGACCGACCGGAGCGCGCCTTCCTCAAGCGGGTGTTGGCTACTGCCGCAACGGCTTTCGACACGATGGCGCTCCTGACCACCACCGAGGTCATGAAGAAGAAACGCTTCGGCAACTACGTCCTGATCGCGTCATCGACGCTCGACGAGGCCGCACTCGGACGCCGCGCTGCCGCGTCCGACTTCCCGACAGCCTTCGTCCGCGCCGGCGAGACTGCGGCTTGGGCACGCTCGGCGAAGCCGATCGCCGACCCGGACGAGGATCCAGCACCACCGCCCGAGACGAGCGGCACCCTCCGGTTCCGTTGAGCGTCAGTCGAATCGGCGTCCGGTGAGAGACTCGTACGCCTCGACGTACTTGGCACGCGTCTTGTCGACGACCTCATCGGGCAACGGCGGAGGCGCTTCGCCGGAACTCTTGTCCCAGCCACTCGCCGGTGACGTCAGCCAGTCCCGGACGAACTGCTTGTCATAGGACGGCTGCGGCCCCCGGGCGCGTAGGAGTCCGCCGGCCAGAAGCGCGAGGAGTCGGGCGTCAGCACCTCGTCGGCGAGCACCAACGTGCCGTCCGGGCGCTGCCCGAACTCGACCTTGGTGTCGGCGAGGATGATCCCGCGCTTCTCCGCAATCTCGTTGCCTCGCTTGAGGATCGCGATCGTCAGGTCCCGCAACTGCTGAGCGAGTGGCGCTCCGACCTCGGCCACGACCTCGTCGTAGGAGATCGGCTCGTCGTGCTCACCGAGGGGCGCCTTGGTCGAGGGCGTGAAGATGGGATCGGGCAGACGCGATCCGTCGACCAATCCATCCGGCAACGAGACACCGGAGACCACACCGGCGCGCTGATAGTCAGCCAGTCCGCTCCCGGTGAGGTAACCGCGAGCCACGCACTCGACCGGCGCCATCTCCAGCCGTTCCACCAACACCGCCCGACCGGCAACGGCGTCCGGCACATCCGTGGAAATCACGTGGTTGGGCACGAGATCGGCCAACTGCTCGAACCACCACAGCGAGAGCTGGGTAAGCACCTTTCCCTTGTCGGGGATGACGGAGTCGAGAACGAAGTCGTAGGCGGAGATGCGGTCGGAGGCGACCAGCAGGATCTGGTCGTCGCGGGCGACGTCACCCACAAGGGGGTGTAAAGATCGCGCACCTTTCCCGAGTAGGCGTGGGCGTATCCCGGCAGGTCGAGACTCATGTCGACATTCTTCCCGAGGCCACCGAATCCGATGACGCCGACTTCCCAAATCTGCGAATCCGCGGGTGAAGATGGAAGGAACGACGGCCACGGAATCGCCGTGAGGTCGTCAGAGGGAAAGGACCGAGCATGGGTATCGGAGACAAGATCTCGAACAAGGCCGAAGAGCTCAAGGGCGCAGCCCAGGAGAAGATCGGCGACGCTCGTAACGACCCGGGCCAGCAGGCCGAGGGCCAGGCCGAGCAGTCGGAGGCCAAGATGAAGCAGGCCGGCGAGAACGCCAAGGACTCGTTCGGCGACGCCAAGGACTCCGTCACCGGCAACTGACCCCGGAGACGTGACGAGGGCCCGGATCCGCACGGATCCGGGCCCTCGTCGTGTCCTGAGCGCTCAGACGGAGATCTCGCCGCGCTCGGCCTTCAGCGCGATGTCGGTACGGAACTGACCGCCCCGCATGCCGATTCGGTCGATCGCTGCGTACGCCTTGTGCCGAGCCTGCGCCAGACCGTCACCCAAGGCGACGATCGAGAGCACGCGCCCTCCGGCCGACAGCAGACGGCCGTCGTCCGACGACGTGCCGGCATGCAGGACGTACGCATCGCCTTCGACAGGAAGCCCTTCGATCACGTCCCCCGTCACCGGCGCAGCCGGGTAGCCCTCGGACGCCAGCACAACCGTCACCGCGTGCTGCGTATGCCAGCGCAACGACTCCAGTTGGTCGAGTCGGCCGCGAGCTGCTGCGCTGAGCAAGGACGCCAGTGGCGTGCGCAACCGGGCAAGGACGACCTGCGTCTCCGGATCGCCGAAGCGTGCATTGAACTCGATGACCCGCGGCCCGCGTGAGGTGAGTGCCAGACCGACGTACAGAACTCCGGAGAACGGCGTTCCTCGCCGCCTCATCTCGTCGACCGTGGGTTGCGCGATGGTGCGGACGACGTGATCGACGAGGTCGCCGGGCGCCCAGTCCAGCGGCGAATACGCTCCCATTCCACCGGTATTGGGTCCTTCGTCGCCGTCGCCGATGCGTTTGAAGTCCTGCGCCGGCTCCAGCGGGATGACCGTCTCGCCATCAGTGATGCAGAACAGGGACACCTCAGGACCGTCCAGGAACTCCTCGATGACCACCTGCGCACCACCGGCGAAACACGCCATCGCGTGCGCGACGGCTTCCTCAAGATCGTCGGTGACGACGACGCCCTTGCCTGCGGCGAGCCCGTCGTCCTTGACGACGTACGGAGCGCCGCTCGCGTCCAGTGCGTCCCGGGCTTCGGTCTCGGTGGAGCACACCCGGCTCATCGCCGTCGGCACCTCGGCGGCCGCCATGACCTCCTTCGCGAACGCCTTGCTGCCTTCAAGACGAGCAGCTTCACCGGATGGACCGAAGACATCAAAGCCGTTGTCCCGCAACACATCTGTCACGCCGGCGACCAGCGGGGCCTCCGCGCCGATGACAACGAGATCGGCGGACTCGGCCTGCGCGAGCCGAAGTACATCTGCCGGGTCCGTCGCCACCACAGGTCGACATTCCGCCAGCTCGGCCATGCCCGGGTTGCCCGGTGCCGCGACGACCGCCTCTACATCGGGATCTGCGGCGAGGCTTCGCACGATCGCGTGTTCGCGGGCACCGGATCCGATCACCAGAATTCTCACGGGACCGACCCTACCCAGACCACGGAAAGGGCCCGGAGCCATCGAGGATCCGAGCCGGGAACGAGAAAAAAGGACGGCAGGGCCCTCCCGAAAGTCAGGGGGGAGGTCTCTCGGGAGGAGCCCCGCCGCGAGCCTTGGGGTCGGCCGGAGGGGGACTCGGCGACGCACTCAAGGGCTCGCACAACCGGAATGTTGTTGGCTCAACTATTACGCACGGACGCGGCCCATGTCCAGAAAAACCGTGACGGCCTTGTGACACTGGCGGTGAACCGACAGTACGCTGGCGAAGAGTTGAGTCGGGCACGGGCCGGGTAGGAGGGGACGAGCATGGACGACGCGAGGCAGAAACGACGCGAGGACAGCAGTGATCTGCCGCCTCCCGTCGTGGGCGATTTCGATCTGACCGCCGACCACACCGAGATCTACCTGGCGCTGCTCGAAGCACCTTCGGCCACTCGCAACGAGTTCGTCCGTCGCGGCTTCGAGCCCGAGTACGTCGACAAGAGCATGCGTGCCTTCGAACGTCGCGGCCTGGCTCGTCCTCTCGGGTACGACGTGTGGGAGGCGATCCCGCCGGACATTGCACTGCCCGCCTTCGCCGCCCGACTGGAGGAGTACGCGACGACGATCCGTGCGTCCACCTCTGCCCTCTCCCGCAGCTACGCCAATCGTTCGGCCGATGCACCCGACCCGAGCGGTTACGACCGCTTGAACAGTGTCGAGGAGATTGCGCTGGCCACCCAACAACTGCTGGCCAGGTCCGGCACTCAGGTGGTCGGGCTGCGCAACGACTCGCCGTACACCCGCTACCTGCTGGACCTGCCGACCGACTTTCACGTGACCCCCGTCCGCAATGCACAAGGCGTCAAGCTCGCGGCTCGCGTCACAATGGACACGTCGATGATCCCGCACCCCCGCTTCAACGAGGTCGTCACCGCCCGGCGAAGCACCGGCGAGTTGTACCGCTTTCACTCGGGCCTGCCCTTCTCCGCGATCGTCAATGATCGAGGTCTGGCGGTCATCGACGCGCACGGTCCGGACGGTGAGGCGTTGGGTCTGATGATCAGCACTCCGGGCGCCGCGGCCGCCGTCAGCAACGTGGCCGAATGGGCCTGGCGACTGGGTCGCGAGTGGCGCCTGGCCCAGGAGACTTCGGGCGAACTCGATGCCCGTGACAAGCGGATCCTGGAACTGCTCTCGTCCGGCACCACCGACTCCGTGATCGCCAAACGACTCAAGGTCTCCCAGAGAACCGTCGAGCGCCGGGTGCGCGAATTGATGGATCGTCTCGGCGCGACCACACGCTTCCAGGCCGGCGTACTCGCCGCCAAGGACGGTCTGATCTGAGAACGGTCGGCACCCTGCGTAAACTCTTGCACTTGCGCGGTCCACGCAACTCACGCGAGAACCGCCGCGGCCTGTTGAGATCTGCGCTCACGCGTACGGTCCCCGACCGAAGCTGGGGGAAGCAATGACGACGTCCTCGACGAATGCGGTGTCGCCCGCCATCGAGAGTGAACTGTCTCGCGAACAGGCACACGTCGACCGCGTGTACGCCGAGCTGAAGAAGGCGGCCGACCGGGCTGCCCTCGTCGAGGCCGAGGGCCACACCCGTGGCCGTTCCTCACGCACCGGCGAAGTACGCGAGGAGGAGATCACCGGCCTGTTCGAACGCGACGTGATGGTGTTCCAGGCGAGCAACCGTCGCCGTAGTTTCGAGACCCAGCACGAGGGCTTGGTCTTCGGACGCCTCGACATCGAGCACGACAAACCCGACCACCTCGGCGACACGCGCGAGGTGCGGTACGTCGGTCGCCTCGGCGTCCGCGACGACGAGTACGAACCGCTCGTCATCGACTGGCGCGCACCCGCAGCAGCCGCTTTCTACCAGGCGACCCCGGTCGATCCCAAGGGCGTGATCCGACGCCGCGTGCTGCGTAGCCGCGGCGTGAAGGTGATCGGCATCGAGGACGACCTGATGGTGCCCGAGGCGCCTGAGGACATGGTGGTCGTCGGCGACGGCGCGCTGATGGCGGCGCTCACCCGCACCCGCGGTGGACAGATGCGCGACATCGTCGCCACCATCCAGCAGCACCAGGACGAGGCGATCCGCGCTGCCGCCCGCGGCGTCACCGAGATCAGCGGTGGCCCGGGCACCGGCAAGACGGTCGTCGCACTGCACCGCGCCGCCTACCTGCTCTACTCCGAGCGCCGCAAGTACGAGAACGGCGGCATCCTGGTCATCGGTCCTTCTTCGGCGTACACCGCCTACATCGAGCGTGTTCTTCCCTCCCTCGGCGAGGACACCGTCACCCTGCGCTCGCTCGGCGACGTGATCGAGGGGATCACCGCCACCCGCCTCGACGAGCCGGCCGCGGCAGCTGTGAAGGGTTCCCTCCGAATCCGCCCGGTGCTCGGCCGCGCCGCCCGCGACCTGCCACCGGGAGCACCCACACGTTTCCGGGCGATGATCTCCGGTCACCCGGTGCGCATCGAAGGGGATCGACTGCTCGACATCCGCCGCCGGGTGTTGCGTCATCACCAGCACAACGCCGCGACCGCTGCCGCGCAGGACGCACTCGGCGAGGCAGCGTGGACCCAGGTGCGGCCACACGTGGGCGCGCTGGAGAAGTCGGAGTTCCTCGACCGGTTCGGCGACCACCTCGAAGTCGAGTCGTTCATGAACCAGTGGTGGCCCCAGGTCGACCCCCGCGAGGTGCTGCTCTGGATGACCGATCGTGGCCGCCTGCAGCGGTATTGCGACGGTCTGCTGTCCACACAGGAGCGGGACGCGCTCGGCGATTCGCTGGACGCCGCTCTCGCGACCGGCGCGTGGAGCGTCGCCGACGCCGCCCTGGTCGACGACGTCTCGGCCCGGCTCGGGCTCGTCGTCGAACGCCAGGCCGAGGAGCGCGGGTTCTACGAGATCGAGTTGCTCGACGACCCGTCAGCCTACGACGTGCAGGAGGTTCGCACCGCCGGACAGGCCGCGTCGGTGCAGGAAGTGCAGTTCGAGCGGCGCCCCACCGACGCCCGCGAACGGCTGTTGCAGGGCAAGATCGGTCGCTGGGGCGAGTACGCCCACGTGCTCGTCGACGAGGCACAGGACCTCTCCCCCATGCAGTGGCGAATGGTCGGCCGTCGTGGTCGGTACGCGTCCTGGACGGTCGTCGGTGACGCCGCGCAGTCGTCCTGGCCGGACGAGGCCGAGGCGCTCGGGGCCCGCGAGGAAGCCTTCGGCAAGAAGGAACGCCGTCATTTCCACATGACCACCAACTACCGCAACGCCCGCGAGATCTTCGAGTACGCGGCGCAGGTCGTCCGTCGGCACGTGCCTGACGCGGACATTCCGGACGCCGTGCGCGAGACAGGTGTGTGCCCGCAGGACCTCGAAGCACCTGATGTCGTCGAATCGTCCGTGACCGCTGCTCAGGATCTGCTGGGCGAGGTCGAGGGACTCGTCGCAGTGGTGACACCCGCGAAATGGGCTGCAGCACTAGGCGCTTCGCTCAACGATTCAGACGAGCGGATCATCCTGATCGACCCGATGTCGACCAAGGGACTGGAGTACGACGCCACGGTCATCGTCGATCCTGACGAGATAACGCGAGAGTCTCCCGGCGGTGTCCGCGTGCTTTACGTTGCACTCACCCGTGCAGCGCACCGGATGACGGTCGTCCACCCGGCCTGATTCCCAAGGACATCCGTTGCCCACTCCACGGACGCGGTCGGCCCGCCGGTTAAGCGGTGTCCGAGAATCGAGGGGTGGATGACTTGAACGGCCCCGAAGACCAGCGACTGCGCTCCTACCGGCAGTCGATCGACAACATCGACGCTGCGCTGATCCACCTGCTCGCCGAGCGGTTCAAGATCACCCAGGCGGTCGGCCAGTACAAGGCCGAGCACGACCTGCCGCCGGCCGACCCGTCCCGTGAGGAACGTCAGGTCGCACGGTTGCGCACGCTCGCGGCGCAGTCGCAACTCGACCCGGAGTTCGGGGAGAAGTTCCTGCGGTTCGTGATCGACGAGGTGATCCACCACCACGAGCGGATACGCGAGGACCCGACGGCATGAGCGCGCTCAACCCAGCAATGCGCGCAGCTTCTCCGGACCGATCGCGAGCAGCAGCGTCGGCAGCCGCGGGCCGGTGTCCTTGCCGATGAGCAGGTTGTACAGCAACTTGAAGAACTCCCGCTGGGCGGCGCCGAGGGCGGCCGCGAGTTCAGGCTCCTTCTTGCGGTCGGGTCGAAAGTCGGGGCTCTCGCCCTGCATCACCTTGGGCACGCCGTAGACCTGATGGGTCAGACCGTCGAGCGACCAGTCGTCCTCGATGGCGCCGAGCTCGGTTCCATTGCCGTCCAGCAGGATTCGCAGAGATTCACGCTGGTCGTCGCTGAGCGCGGCCATCGCTGCGGCGTCGGGCTCCGCCCGGACGACAGTCTTGTCCTCGTCCGCCATGCGTGTGGCGACCCAGGTCTGCACGCAGGTCAACCTCGGGCGCAGTGACTCGAGGGAAGCAGGCGGATTCTCGGGGTCGAGTTGACCGACGATCCGCAGCGTTTGTGCTTCATCACCCGTGGTGATGTCGACGATGGACGCGAGCGTGCGGTACGCAACCGGGTACGGCGTCGAGGGCAGTTCACCGGCGGCAGTGCTGGAAGCGCGGGTGTACGACGCGACGTCGCCGGCCTGGCCCTTGCCCTCGGAAACCTTGCGCTGCAACGCATCCCACTCGTCATACATGCGCTGGATCTCGGCGTCGAAAGCGACGTCGAACGCCTGGTTCGGCTTGCGGCGCGCGTAGAGCCAGCGCAGCAGAGCCGGCTCCATGATCTGCAGCGCGTCCTCGGCGACGGGCACGCCACCCTTCGAGGAACTCATCTTCGCCATGCCCTTGATGCCCACGAACGCATACATCGGCCCAATCGGACGCTGCCAACCGAAGATCGGCGCAAGCTCGAGTCCGACCGCGTACGACGAACCGGGCGACTGGTGGTCGACACCGGAGGGCTCGAACACAACCTTCTCGTAGGCCCACCGCATCGGCCAGTCGACCTTCCAGACCAGCTTGCCGCGGTGGAAGGTGTGCAGGTCAACCGTTTCGGTGTGGCCACATGCCTCGCACTCGTAGCGCAGTTCCGCTGTGGTCTGGTCGTATCCGCTGACCCTGGTGAAGTCCTTGTCGCACACGGTGCAGTACGGCTTGTACGGGTAGTACTCGGATCCCGAACCGCCATCGTCCTCGGACGCTGCCCCTGAACCCTCTGCGGCTTCGGCCGCCGCAGCGGCCTGCTCGGCGTCCAACTTCTTGTCGACCTGTGCGGTGGAGTTGGCAGCAAGCGTGCGGTACTGGTCGAGCACCTTGTCGATCTCGCTGCGCTGACTCATCGCGAACAGGATCTGATCGGTGTACGCACCGGAGGTGTACTGCTCGGTCTGGCTGATCGACCGGTAGGTGATACCGAGTTCGGCCAGGGAGCGCTCACACTGCTCTCGGAAGTGAGCGGCCCAGGAGTCGGCTCTCGATCCGGGCGGCGCCGGCACTGACGTGATCGCCTTGCCGATGTGTTCGGCCCACGAATCATCCACTCCCGCAATGCCCTTGGGCACCTTGCGGAACCGGTCGTAGTCGTCCCAGCTGATGATGTGTTCGCACTCGATGCCGCGTCGGCGAATCTCGTCGGCCACCAGGTGCGGGGTCATCACCTCGCGCAGGTTGCCGAGGTGGATCGGGCCGGACGGTGAGATGCCGGACGCGCACACGACCTTGATGCCGCGCTTGTCCGCGTCGGCGATCACTTCGTCGGCCAGTCGGGAAACCCAGTCGTCAAGCTGCACGTCAGTCACGGTCGACCATTCTACGGGCGATCGAACGGCCGTCCCGACCGACCGAAACCAGCCGACCCACGTCCCGGATCCAGCGGCGGTGGTACCCCCGTCGGGTCGACAACCGCGGCGGACGCAGTCGGACTCAGCTGATCCCGATCGCCCAACTCAGGAAGAACAGCCCCAGCAGAAGGGTGGGGACCGCGAAGACCGCCAGACAGCTCGACTGAGCGCGGCGCCCCTCGGTCGGTCCGTCACCGCGGCGTAGCCAGGCGGCGAGCAAGGCCCACGCCGCCGACCCGATCATTACCAGGCTGATCGTCCACATGGTCGCCACGAACCAGGACGGGGTGTCGCGGACCGCCTCGGCGGCCACGAGCACGCTCGAGGGCACGTCAGTCGTGGAGCAGGTCGTGCCGGACGATGACCTCGTCACGGCCCGGTCCGACGCCGATCACGGAGATGCGAGCGCCGATCTGCTGCTCGACGAACTCCACGTACGCGCGGCAGTTCTCAGGAAGTTCCTCCCACGTGCGGCAGTGCGAGATGTCCTCGAACCAACCTGGGAGCTCTTCGTACACCGGCGTCGCGTGGTGGAAGTCGGACTGGCTCATCGGCATCTCGTCGAAGCGCTCACCGTCGACCTCGTACGCGACGCACACCGGCACCGTCTCCAGACCCGTCAGCACGTCAAGCTTGGTCAGGACGAAGTCGGTCACGCCGTTGACGCGATTCGCGTAGCGTCCGATCACCGTGTCGACCCAACCGCACCGACGCGGACGTCCGGTGGTGGTGCCGAACTCGGCGCCCTGCTTGCGCAGGAACTCGCCCTTGTCGTCCAGCAACTCGGTCGGGAAAGGACCCTCGCCGACGCGGGTCGTGTAGGCCTTGATGATCGCGATGACGCGGTCGATGCGGGTCGGCGGGATGCCCGCGCCGGTGCAGGCGCCGGCCGAGATCGCGTTGGACGAGGTGACGTACGGGTAAGTGCCGTGGTCGACGTCCAGCAGGGTCGCCTGACCCGCTTCGCACAGCACCGTGTCGCCGCGGTCGAGCGCCTTGGACAGTTCGAGGGAGGAGTCGACGACCATCGGACGCAGCCGCTCGACGTACTGCAGGAGATCCTCCACCACTTCGTCGACCTCGACGGCGCGGCGGTTGTACATCTTCACCAGCAACTCGTTCTTCACATCGAGCGCGGCACCGACCTTCTGGCGCAGGATCGAGGGATCGAAGAGGTCCTGGACGCGGATGCCGATGCGGTTCATCTTGTCGGCGTAGGTCGGACCGATGCCGCGACCCGTGGTGCCGATCTTGCGCGAGCCCAGGAAGCGCTCGGTCACCTTGTCGAGCACCCTGTTGTAACTCGGGATGACGTGCGCGTTGCCGCTGATCTGCAAGCGGCTGGTGTCGATGCCGCGCGCGTTGAGGCCGTCGATCTCCTCGGACAGGACACCCAGGTCGATGACGACGCCGTTGGCGATGACCGGGGTGACCCCCTCGGTGAGGATGCCGCTGGGCAGCAGGTGCAGCGCGTACTTTTCGCGGCTGCCGTCCGGCTGCTCGATCACCACGGTGTGACCGGCGTTGTTACCGCCGTTGAACTTCACCACGTAGTCGATGCGGCTGCCCAACAGGTCGGTGGCTTTGCCCTTGCCTTCGTCGCCCCACTGGGCACCGACGAGCACGATCGCTGGCATGACTGCTCAGACCCCTCCGTCACGGAACGAGGCCGGCCAGTCGGCCGGCTCGTAAAGGCCAACGATACCGGCCACCGATCTGCTGTGCTCAGGCGACGACGACCGCGAACGGGACGGTGAAGCCCTCGTCGAAGACGGGCTTGCCGGACGCGTCCCGGATCTCGAACTCCGCGCTGCACCCACCGGCGCGATCGGGCGCCTGGAAAGCGATGCTCGCGGAGAACGTCTCGCCCGGGTCGAGGTCCGCGATGCGTCCGGTGCGGTCGGCGTCGGTGAGACATGTGCCGGTCGACTTCACCATGTGCACGGTCCATCCCGAGATCTTCGTCGTGCCGGTGTTCTTCAGCGTGAATCCCTGCTTCGTCGTCTCGCCGGCGGCAACCTTCCCGCACAGCGAGAGACGTCCGGACCGGTACTCCATCGCCGCACCGTCGATGCGGGAGGACTTCCAGGAGCGGACGCTGGATTCGTTGGGGCGCGGGCAGGGCACCGAACCGACGGACGACGGCGAAGATGTCGAAGAGGGCCTGCTCACGGTGGGCGATGTCGCGTTCGCGGTGTTGGACGAGGACTGCTGGGTCCAGGACGCAGCCGCGTAACCCCCGACGATGAGGACGATGGCAGCGAGCAGAGTGCCGAGCTTCTCCCAGCGGCGTGCGACGTGTCGCGTACGGACCGATACCGGCATCGTCCTGGTCGGTCCCGTGGTCGGGACTTCGGTCCGCAGCTGCTTCACTCGTTCATCGCCTTCCTCTCCGGGAGGACTCCACGACGGGCCGGCAAGCTGCGAACGGTCCGGTTCACGGGTCGGTGAGGCGGTGCCGGTCGCAGTGCCGGTCACGGCCGGTCGGGATGTCGGCTGAGCTGGTTGCCCGGTGGACGGGCGACTGACCAATCGGTTCGCGCGACGCCACTGCTCGCGCCACGGGTGCGGATCGACCCCACACGCGATGAGGAACTGTTCGGTCGCTTCCCAGGTGGGCAGTCGCTTGCCACGGGTCGCCTCGTGCAACGTGGCGTGCGAGATGCACCCGGAGGTCTGGGCCATCTGCCGGAAGGAAGGCTGTCCGGCTGCCTGCCGGACGTCCGACAGGGCCTGGGCGAAACCGAGGATCACCTGACGACGATCGGTGCCGTTGTTCCCTGCACCGTTCGTGCCCGGCTGCGGCGACGCGTTCGTCATCTTCCTGTTCCTTCGTGTGTCCGACTGCGTGTCAACGGGTGTAAGACGTCAGCTCCGTGTCAATGGCTCCCCGCGATGTGGTGCCTGACGCCGGGGTCGGCCGGTCGTAGGGGTGTCGGTGTTCGACCAGAGAAAAGGACAGTGATCGACACGAAGAACGAATCCCTGTGTGAACCGCGACTCGCCCCGGAAGCCATCGGCTCCCGGGGCGAGTTGCGTTCAGCGGAGGTTCAGGCCCGCATGCCGATCTTCAGGGCCACCTCTGCCGCGAGGACGGCTGCCGCTCCGATCGCGCCTGCCAAGAGGTATCGCCGAGCATCCGGCGCATGACCGTCCGGGCTGACCGGCGGGCTGCCGATGTCCCGAACCGGTTCATCCGGTTCGCGGCCTGCTCCGATCCACTGCAACCGCTGTGCCCGCTGCCATTCATGCCGCCAAGCGGTCGGATCAGCCCCGCAGGTGAGCAGAAACTGTTCGGTGGTCTCCCAGGTCGGCAGCCGGCGTCCTGCTGCGGCTTCGTGCAATGTCGTGTGTGAGATACAGCCCGACCGGCTCGCCATCTCCCGGTAGGACGGTTGTCCGGCGCTCTGACGTACATCCAGGAGTTGCTTCGCGAACGCCTCGATCACGTCACGGCGCGGAGAGGGTGAAATCGGCATCGTTTCAGGCCTTTCTTACGGTCATCGGCACTGTCAGGCAGGTGTTTGACACGGCGTCTGACGTCCATCGACTGTTCACCGCTCCCTCTGACACGGCACCTCCTGACACCCGGCTGCATCGACTCCATGTCCGCAGCTCGGGAACAGCCCGGCCGGACGCCGGGGCACGGTTCAGCCCCGACCGCACAGGGAGGAAACACCCATGCAGGTATCCAAGCGCAAGAAGATCGTCTACGCCGTTGTCGGCACGTCGCTCATGGCGGGCACCGCAGTCGGTGGACACGCAGCCGTCAGTCATGCCGAGGGGTCCAAGATCCGTACCGGCACCGTGATGACGAAGTCCGATCCGCTGTCGGTGCGGTCCGGACCGTCCACCGACGAGGCACGCGTCGGCTCGCTCAAGAAGGGAGCGAAGGTCAAGATCACCTGCCGGACGAAGGGCCAGTGGGTCAAGGGCACCCGGTCGACCACGAACTGGTGGGACAAGATCGGCCCCGGTAAGTACGTGTCGCACGCGTACATCAAGACCAACCTGTGGATCCCGGTCTGCAAGGGGTCCGGCAGCACCAACGGCTCCTTGCCGAAGGCGCCGCGTAACAACCCGCACCCGAGCGCGATGTCGCAGGCACCGAACCTCACCGAGCGGGCCGCGCACGTCCGCAAGGAGATGGCCAAGGCGTTCCCGGGCATCCAGTGCGACGTGAGTGCCTACCGTCCAGGCCAGAAGTCGGACCACAACTCCGGCAATGCGATCGACTGCTTCCCGGGCAGGTTCGGGGTTTTCCCCAAGGGCGCGACCAAGAAGGAAGGTGACCAGGCCGCCGCGTGGCTGCGCAAGTACGCAGGCAAGCTCGATGTCCAGTACGTCATCTGGCAGAACAAGATCTGGAACAAGAAGCCGGGTCTGAACGAGAAGGGCTGGCGCGAGCACCGCCACGCCGGGCAGGTCACCCTCGGTCACTACGACCACCTGCACATCTCGGTGACCGCACCGGTGCAGTACTGACCGGTGTACGGATGCGTCACTGACATCGTCACCGACGCATCGAGCGAGGCGTCCCGGCTCTTCCCTGCGGCCGGGGCGTCTCGCTGCCGTCGTGTTCAGCGGTTGCGGTCGGCGCGCTCGGCGACCTCGAGAGCGAGCTGGAACCGCGTCTCGACCCCGTGCGCGTCCATCAAGGCGGCGATCCGACGACGCACCGTGCGCAGCGAGACGCCCAGAACGCGCGCGATGGCCTCGTCCTTCAGACCCTGACGCATCAGGTCGAGCAGTCCGTCGCCGTCGACGTCATCGGGCGCCGGCGCGGCGCCCGCCCAGAGCCGGTCGAACAGTTCGACGAACGCGGCCACGACCATCGGGTCGCGCAGAATGACCCAGTCACCGTCCGACCTGCCCCACTGCGTCGTCGCCAGCGCGGCGTCGGTGCCGAAACACACGAACTCCGAGGGCACTGACGGCACGACCCGCTGCACTTCACCCACGTCGGCCCACCGCTGCATCCACCCGGCACTGCCGTCGACGGCCGAAGCGACGTAGAGGGTTCGCACTTCACGGCCCGCTTCGACCTGGCCGACCGTGGTCGGGTATTCGGTCGGGTCCCGGTCGGGCGGGTGAGCACGGGTCCGCCGGATCGGCCCGACACTCGACGCGGCGAGTTGCTCGTGCATGGAGGTGAGCAGGGCCCCGTCGACCCGCTCTCGGGTGGGCGGGGTGGATGACGAACGTTCCTGTCCCACGCGGTAATCGGTCGCGAACTGATCGATCGAGTCGCGCAGGCGAGCGAGTTGCTGCCGACGGGTGGCCAGCTTCGCCTCCTCGACCGAAACGACCCGTTCGAGCGCCGCCCTGGGGTGATCCGCGCTGAGCGTCCCGTCCTGGGAGATCCGGACGAGGCGGTGGACGCGCAACTGCTGCACCTCGCGTTCGCCGTCGTGATCGGAGCAACCGAGTTCACGCACGTGGGCCGACAAGGGCCGGCCCGGTGTGCGCAGCACCTGCCGGTAGAGGGCCTCACCGATCGCGTCCACACCCAGAACCGCGAGTCGTCCGTCCACGGACGCCAATCTAACGACGCCGCGCCGGTGTTGGACAATGGCGCAGCCCCCGCTCACGAGAGGTCCCGAATGAGTCTGCTGATCCTCGTCCGCCACGGACAGGCATCCATCACCGGCGACGACTACGACCTGTTGTCGCCGCTCGGCGAACATCAGGCGGGGGTCACCGGGCGTGCCCTGGGCGAGCGCATGGCGCAGCCCGCGGTCATCGTGCGTGGGTCACTGCGTCGCCACGGCCAGACGGCCTCAGGCATCACCGCCGCAAGTGGTTGGTCCTGCCCGGTCGAGACCGATGACCGATGGGACGAGTTCGATCACGACGGCCTGCTGGCCGCTGCCCACCCGGAGTACGCGACCCGGCCCGCGCTGTTGGAAGCCCTTGCTGCGCAAGAGAATCCGGCGCGGGCGTTCCAGGACCTCTTCCTCGCGTCGGTCGACCGCTGGACCGGGGGTGAACACGACGGCGACTATCGCGAGTCCTTCCCCACGTTCGTCCGGCGGGTCCGTGAGGCGGCCACCGAACTGGCCGAGCGACCGGGCACGGCGGTCGTGTCGAGTTCCGGTGGACCCATCGCCGTGCTTGCCGCACTGTCGACTCTTGGTACGAATGATGCCGGCCCCGAGGTGGCGAAGGCCTGGGGGCGACTGAACGAAGTGGCCGTCAACGGCGCGGTCAGCAAGTTCCTGCGCGGGCGCCGTCCGACGCCGACCCTGCTCAGCTACAACGACCACAGCCACTTCGAGCACGACCGCGACCTCATCAGCTACCGGTAGGAGCGACATGCCTGACGTTCGAGACACGGCCGACTCCCCCGAGGTCGCCAGGCAGCGCTGCCTCGACTTCGCCTCGATGCACTCCGAGGTACCGGTGTACGCAGCGATCGTCGCGGGCATGGCGGACGACCCGGACGCGATCGACCTTCTGTGCCGGGCTGCGCCGGGACAGGCCCGTCCCGTGCTCCTGCTTGCTGCGCTGCATGACTTGGCGATGCGCCGTCCGGATTCACCTGCGGCACACTGGTTCTCCCCCAGGGCACGCCCGGCTCAGGACCCGTGGCCGGATGTCCGACGAGCGATCACCGAGTTCCACGACGAGTTGTCTCAGGTGGTCGCGACCCGGACGACGCAGACGAACGAGGTCAACCGCTCGACTTACGTGCGAGCGATGGTGGCCCGTGCATGTGCCGACCTGCCCGACACCCCGATCACGTTGCTGGAGCTGGGTGCCAGCGCCGGCTTCCTGCTGAACATCGAGCACTATCGAGTGGCAGTCGGGGACGTGGCGTTCGGCCCGCTACATGCCCGAGTCCGTTGTGAGGCCGAAAACCTGGGATCCGCCGTCGAACTCCGTATCCCACCGATCGCACGGCGGATCGGTCTGGACGCCGATCCGATCGGCCCCGACGACATCGACGACCTGCGCTGGTTGCGTGCCTGTATCTGGCCGGAGATGCCTGGTCGGGTGGAACGCTTCGACGCGGCGGTCGAGGGACTGCGCGACCATCCACCGACGCTCGTTCGCGGTGACATGGTCGACGCGCTCCCCGGCGTCATCGAGCGCGGGGACGACCACCTGGTGGTCTTCTCCTCCTGGGCCGTCACCTACCTGCCGCGCGAACGACGTCCGCTGATCGCGCGAACCCTTGATGATGTGGCATCCGCTCGCCCGGTCAGCTGGGTCACCGCCGAGCCGCCGGGTTGCGTCCCAGGCCTGCCCGACGTCCGCGACGACCACGCGGACGCCGACCGTCTGACGGGAACCCACGTCGGCCTGCGGCGTTGGCGCGACGACGCTGAGATCGCACCCGAACTACTGGGAACCGTTCATCCGCACGGGAATTCGATCAACTTCCGGTAGTCCTCACTCGTCCGGGATGAGGTCGACGACCTCGCGTCGCACGACCTTGCCGAGAAGGTTGGTGGGCAATTCCTCCACCTCGACGAAGCGACGCGGCACTTTGTACGCGGTGAGGTGCTGCTTGGCCCATGCGCGCAACTCCTCGTTCGACGGGAGTTCTCCGTCGGCCACAACGGCCGCAACGACCTGTTCCCCGCTGCGCGAGGAGGGCATGCCGACCACGGCCACGTCGCGGATCGACTCATGCTTGCACAGGACCGCCTCGACCTCGATCGGCGACACGTTGAACCCGCCGGTGACGATGAGTTCCTTCAACCGGCCTGAGATCACGAGGTACTCGCCGTCGTGACGGGCAAGGTCACCGGTGCGGAACCAACCGTCGACGAATGCTTTCTCAGTCTCTTCCGGCTGGTCGAGGTAGCCATCGAAGACCTGCGGGCCGCGCACCAGAAGTTCGCCCTCCTCACCCTCCGGCACGTCGCGGGACGGCTCGTCGGGGTCGACGATGCGGGTGTCGGTGTCGGGGAACGGCAGGCCGATCGTGCCCGCCCGGCGGGTCGAGTCGAACGGGTTGCCGACGACGACGGGCGAGGTCTCGGTCAGCCCGTAACCCTCGATGAGCCGTCCGCCGGTGGCCGATTCCCATCGCTGGACGAACTCGGCGGGCATCGACATCGCACCCGACAACACCCACTCCAGACCGCGCAGCGAGACGTCCTTCTTCTCGGCTTCGTCCAGGATCGCCTCCAACAGCGGCGGCACCCCGACGAAGAAGTTGGTGTCACTGCGCTTGATCGCGTCCAGCATCAACTTCGGCTCGGGCGATGGCACCATGCTGATCTGCGCACCGAGGACGAGCGCCAACAGGACACCGACCGTCAGCCCGAACGCGTGGAACATCGGCAGCACCGCAAGGAACCGCTCTTCGCCGAACCGCAGTCCGGTCCAGGCGACACCCTGGTGGCAGTTGGCCAGCAGGTTCGCGTGCGTGAGCGGCACACCCTTCGGGCGACCCGTCGTGCCCGAGGTGTACATGATCACCGCGATGTCGTCCGGGCGCGGACCGGGCTGCCCGAGCGGCAGCGGACCGTGTTCGCCCAGGCTCGCGAACGGTCGCGCGCCGTCCGGCAACGACCCCGCGGTCAGCTTCTTGCGCGACTCCTTGGCCTTCGCGATCGGCAGACGCAATGCCAGCCGCAGCTTCGCCGGCAACGACTTGGTGAGGTCGACCCCGATCACGTGCTCCACCGGGGTGCGTTCACGCAGCGACAACACCGCGGGGACGACGTTGTCCCAGGCCACGACCACCTTCGCGCCGTGGTCGAGGAACATCGGCTCCAATTCACCGGCGGAGTACAGCGGGTTGTGTTGCACGACATGGGCGCCCAGACGGAGCGCCGCGAGCGTCACGACCAGGTTCTCCGGGCAGGTCGGCAACAACACCGCGACGCGCGAACCGTGCTCCACACCGAGGGTGACCAGGCCCATCGCGACGCGACGCACCTCGTCCGCGATCTGCTCATACGTGCGGGTGCGACCGAGGAAGTCGGTGCAGACGGCGCTGCCGCGACGTTGCGCGGAGTCCTCGAACATCTGCGGGATCGTGAGTTCGGGGTAGTCCAGTTCCCTTGGCACCGAGCGCCGTCCGGCGGGTTCGGTCATCGGGTCTGTCTCAGGCACCGTGGTCTCCTCGTCTTCCGCCTTCCGTCATCGGAAAGGCCGCTCCTCACGCTACGAGACGAGCACACGTCCGGACGAGAAAGGTCGAACCTGTCTCACGCGGCGTCAGCCCTCGTGAGACAGGTTCGTCAGGGGTTTCTTCAAAGACCGAGTTCGCGGGCTCCGGTGGCGGACGAGTCGCGCAGGAAGTCGGCGCACCGACGGTGTTCCTCCTCCTCGCCGATCTCGCCGGCCGCCTTCGCGAGTACGGCGAGCGCCCGCAGGAAACCACGGTTCGGCTCGTGCTCCCACGGCACCGGACCCTGCCCGCGCCAGCCGGACTTGCGCAGCGAGTCCAAGCCCCGGTGGTAGCCGGTGCGCGCGTAGGCGTATGCCTCGATCACCTCGCCGTCGTCCAATGCGTCCTCGGCCAATGTCGCCCAGACCAGCGACGAGGCCGGGTAACCGCGTGCGACATCGCGCACGTCGACGCCGTCGTCGAGCTTCTGGGCGGCCGGGTCGACAGGGAGCTTGGTCTCGGGGATCCCGAGCAGGTTCTCGCCGCTCACTTGTGGGTTCCGGCCGAGCCGAGGTTCTCGCAGGCTTCGACGATGCGCTCGGCCATGCCGGCCTCGGCCGCCTTGCCCCAGGCACGCGGGTCGTACTGCTTCTTGTTGCCGACCTCGCCGTCGATCTTCAGCACGCCCTCGTAGTTGCCGAGCATCCAACCGGCCACCGGACGGGTGAACGCGTACTGGGTGTCGGTGTCGACATTCATCTTCACGACCCCGTAAGAGACCGCTTCCTTGATCTCTTCGGCGGTCGAGCCCGAGCCCCCGTGGAAGACCAGGTGGAACGGCTTGTCCGTCGAGGTGTTGAACTCGGCCTTGACCGCGTCCTGGGCCTTCTTCAGCACCTCGGGGCGCAGTTTCACGTTGCCCGGCTTGTAGACGCCGTGGACGTTGCCGAAGGTGAGCGCGGTCATGTAGTAACCGTTCTCGCCGACGCCGAGCGCCTTCGCAGTGGCGATGGCGTCCTCGGGCGTGGAGTACAGCTTGTCGTTGATCTCGTGGGCCACGCCGTCCTCCTCGCCGCCGACGACACCGACCTCGATCTCCAGGACGATGTTCGCGGCCTCGCACAGGTCGAGCAGTTCTCGCGCGATCGAGAGGTTCTCGTCCAGCGGCACGGCCGAGCCGTCCCACATGTGTGACTGGAAGTAGGGCAGACCGCCGTTCTTGACCCGCTCCGTGGACGCCGCGATCAGCGGGCGGACGAAGCCGTCCAGCTTGTCCTTCGGGCAGTGGTCGGTGTGCAGCGCGATGTTGACGTCGTAGTTCTTCGCGACTTCCTGCGCGAAGGTCGCGAACGCGAGCGAACCGGCGACCATGTCCTTGACCGTCGGGCCGGACAGGTACTCGGCGCCACCGGTGGAGACCTGGATGATGCCGTCGCTACCGGCGTCGGCGAATCCGCGCAGTGCCGCGTTCAGTGTCTGGCTGCTGCTGACGTTGATCGCCGGGTACGCGAAACCCTCCCGCTTGGCGCGGTCGAGCATGTCGGCGTACACCTCGGGTGTTGCGATGGGCATGGGGTCTCTCCCTCGTGTTCGTGGGCGAGCGTGGCCTCCTCGCCCTGCTGCCACGAGTCTGGCACGCTGGTGCGCAGCCGTGCCGAGCGGTCCGAAGAGACCCGGCGGCCACACCCCCTCACCGACGACTCCCGAACGGAGCCCGATGTCCCGCCGCCTGGTTGCGAGTTCGCTCGCTGCCGCCCTGCTCGCCCTCGTGCCGAACGCACTGCCTCGATCGGCCGACGCCGCAACCACACCCGGTCTGCGCTGGGCGAAGTGTGCCGACGTGCGCACCCACCAGTGCGTGCGGTTTTCGGTGCCGCTCGACCGCAACAACCCGGCGGCAGGATCGACCACGATCGCGGTGGAGCGTCGGCGCGCCTCGGTGCCATCGGCCCGGGTCGGGGCGATCTTCGTCAACCCCGGCGGCCCCGGCGAGGCGGCCACCGCGAAGGTCGACGATTTCGCCCGCATGCTTGGCCGGAAGGTCACCGACAGGTTCGACATCGTCGCGGTCGACCCGCGCGGAGTCGGCCGGTCGACCCAGGTCTCGTGCACGACCCGTCCGGGCACCTCGACACCGCCGAGTCTCGAACCCGGTTTTCCGGTCACGGTCGCGGAGGCTCGCGCGCAGATCAGCCACGACGACGCCGTACGGGCTGCCTGCCGGCGCACCGGCGGCCCGCTGCTGCACCACATGACCACCGCCGACGACGCCCGTGACATGGATCAGGTTCGGGCCCTCCTGGGCGACCGGCAACTGACCTTCGTCGGGTTCTCCTACGGCACCGTGCTCGGGCAGACGTACGCGGCGATGTACCCGTCGCAGGTGCGGGCGATGGTGCTCGACGGCGTGCTCGACCCCGTGCAGTGGACGGCGGGATCGCGCTCGCGGTACGTGCCGATCGGTGCCCGGCTGCACACCGGCGACGGCGCTTGGGCTGCTGTGCGACAGGCGTACGCACAGTGCCAGCGGGCCGGAAAAGCGAAGTGCGCCAGTGCGGCCCGGGGCATCGCGGAGTGGAACACGGTGTGGAGCCTGCTGGTGAAGTCGCCGCGCACCGTATGGGGCAGCCGGTTCACCTGGGCGGATCTGGTGACCAGCACGCTCTACTCGCTGTACGACCCCGGCACCGTGCCCGGCGCACTCGACGACGTGCACAACCTCTACCTCGCCCTCACCGGCAAGCAGGTCTCTCCCGCTGCGGCAACGGCCACGGTCGACCGCCAGGCGTCGCCGGCGCGGCAGGGCTTCGGGCTGCCCGGCGAGGTGCTCGAAGTCACTCGGCAGGCGGTGATGTGCTCCGACTCGCTCGACCCGTACGACCGGTGGGCCACCTGGCGCGCGGCCGCGGCGACGCGCGATCGCACCCGTGGCTTCGACGCCGCCGGCGCCTGGAGCAGCTCGCTGTGCACCAGCTGGCCCGGTGCGGGCAAGGGCGCCTATCGCGGACCGTTCGACCGGCGTCCGGCCACGCCGATCCTGTTCATGAACGCGCTTTACGACCCGGCGACCTCGATCGTCGGCGCCCGCTCGGCCCACGCGATGTCGCCCGGTTCGCGGCTGGTCACCGGCAACAAGGTCGGCCATCTGTTGCTCAACGACAGCGCATGCGCCACCCGGATCCGCACGAACTACCTGTTGACGAAGGCCTTGCCCGCCCGGGATGTCGCGTGCACCGACGTCCGGCCGCTCTACTGACCTTCTGGGTCAGCAACGAACGCGAGTCGCTGCTCAAGGTCTGACCGCTCGACATCGTTGGCACACAAGGAGATCGCTTCGCGATAGGCATCCCCGGCCTGCGTCGTTCGCCCTGCCCGGGTGAGGAACTCCGCCCGCACCGCGTGCAATCGGTGGTTGGTCGGCAGTTCGGTCAGCAGACCGTCGGCCAACGCCATCGCGGCGTCGAGGTCGCCCGCTTCGGCCACGGCGACGGCCCGGTTGAGTCGCACGACCGGCGACCCGGTGAGCTCTTCGAGTTGCCGGTAGAGGTCGGCGATCGTCACCCAGTCGGTGTCTTGTGCACGGGCGACCCGGGCATGCTCAGCGGCGATCAGCGCCTGCAGCAGGTAGGACGCCGCGACCGGGCCGTCGATCTCGATCGCGGGTGACGTCTCCCGTCCGGTGAGCGCGCCGAGCAGGTCGAGCCCCTCGGCGATCTCGTGCTGGTGCCAGGTCGAACGCTGCTGGTCGGGCAGACGCACCAACTCACCGGCATCGCCCACGCGTGCGTCGCGCCGGGAGTGCTGCAGCAGCATGAGTCCGAGCAGGGCGGTGAGCGACTGGCTCGCCCGGGCAACCGGGCTGCTCGAACGCATCAACCGCACCAATCGGATTGCCTCACCGGCCAGTTCGACCCGCACGAGGTCGGGGCCGCTGCCGGGTGCGTAGCCGGCGGTGAACGCCAGATAGGCGACTTGGGCCACGGTGTCGAGACGTCCGGGCAGCACCCGGGCGTCAGGCAGGGCGAGCGGGATGCCCGCAGCGATGACCTTCTTGCGCGCGCGAGTCAGCCGCGCCGCCATCGTCGGCTCACTCACCAGGAAGAGTTTGGCGATGTCGCCGGTCGGCACGCCGAGCACGAGCCGGAGGGTCAGTGCGGCGCCTGCCTCGGGCGCGAGCGCCGGATGCGCCGCGAGCAGCACCAGCCGCAGCAGCTCGTCACCACGGTCGTTGTCCTGCATGCGATTCCGTTCGTCGATCGCCAGCAACGGCTGCTTGCGGGCGGCTATCGCCTCGGCCCTGACCCGGTCGGCGATCCGGCGCTTCGCGGTCGTCATCAGCCAGCCGGCCGGGTTGGTCGGAGTGCCGTCTCCCGGCCAGACGCGCGCCGCCTGTTCGAACGCCTCGGCCAGCGCGTCCTCGGCGAGGTCGAGGCGGCGCGAGTGCGCGACGAGCAGGGCCAGCAGTCGGCCCCACTCGTCGCGGTGGATCTGTTCGAGCGACATCTACGCCGAGACGTCGATGTCGACGACCGGCCTGATCTCCAGGCTGTAGCAGTCCGGCAGCAGTTCGCACCACGCCACCGCTTGGTCGAGATCAGTCGCCTCCACCAGGTAGTAGCCGCCGATCGTCTCGGTCGTCTCGGCGACCGGGCCGTCGGTCACCGTCGTCGTGCCCGGCGGCAGATGCTTCGCCTCGGTGGAGGCGTGCAGTTCAGCGCCGCCGGTGATCTTGTGGCCGCGCTCGACCAGCGACTTGCTGAACAGGCTGTACTGCTCGTAGCCGTGTTTGCGCTCCTCAGCCGTCATCGTCGTCCACCAGCGGTCGGCGTCGCCGACGATCAGCACCATGTACTCGGTCATCTCAGTGCTCCTCGACGTCAGGGTGCGGGAATACGAGATCCTCGGGCTCGTGCGCAAACTCCTCGGGTGCCGGCAGCAGAATCAGATACCTGGCCATGTTCGCTCCTTGTTTCGATGTGTTCTGACATCACCATGACGAACGGGCTCGACGAACATCGACAGCCGCGCGAAGAAAACTCGTTCAGTTTCCCGTCGGGCGGATCTCGCTGCCGCAAACGCCGGTGGCGCCGTGCGCGCCACCGACGATCGACCATGTGCCGACGTGCAGCGTTTGCGAGTGGTGTCACTGCCTGTCCACTGCCCACCCAGCCGGCCCTGGTTTACCTGTGGACAAACCAGCCTTCCGGTTAGGGCTGTGGATACCGACGGGTATCGAATTCTTCTGTCTTTCAAGAGAATTCGTTGTGCAAGTCCTCCCTTCGGGCTCGAACAGACGTACGATAAAGGTAGTCCGAAAGCACCTTGGGAGGAGGCACCGGCATGACCACCGACGAATCGTTCGAGGCGTTGTCCGAAGGCATGCACGACTCGTATTCGGGTGAAGCTGCCTCCTGCGCCGCAGTGGTGTCGGACGCGTTGGCCGCGGTGACCCGGCTGGCGCAGTTGACCGACAACCTCACTGATGCCGAACTCACTGCGGCGATGAGATCACTCGCGCTGGTGCACCAACAGACCGAAGCAGCCATGGTGAGCATCGCGTCCGACGCGATCGAGCGTGGTGCGGTGTACCGGTCAACAGCGGCTGATGCGACACAGTGGGTGCGGCGGCTGTCGACCGGTGAGTCCGCAACTGCGCTCCTGAGTGCCGACACCGTCTCTGCTGCAGGGCCGCTCGTGCCGGTCGACGAACCTGACTCCGCCTCCGCCGATGATGTGGACGAGCCGTGGCAGTGCGGTCTCGAACCCTCCCACGCCTCCCGGATCGCGAAGATCGCCGACGCCGTCCGCTCCCCGCTCAACAAACCGTTGGCAGATGCATTGCAGTCGGGGCGGACCAACACCACCATCGCGAAAACCTGCCTCGACAACATCGACAAAATCCGGGCAGTCATCCCGACCGCGAGCCGCGAGGAGATCTACGGCTGGTTGCTTACCCTCGACGTCGGAGCCGGCGCGAAAACCGTCCGGGAACTCACCAAGCGCATCCTCGCCCAGTACGGCGACGAGGTCCTCGACCAGGCTGAGGACGAGCACCAACGCGTCGAATCACTGTCCTGGTCGGACGAACCGAACGGGATGGTGAGGTTCACCGCCGACCTGTCGCCCGATCACGCCGAACAGTTGAAGCAGGCCGTCGACTCGCTCGCCGGACCATCACCGAAATCAGCGTGTTGCGATGATCCGCACCACCGGCACACCCTGGGCCCCGACGGCACGTCACAGAAGACGGGTGAGCCCGACCCCAGGAGCGCCGGGAAGCGTCGCGCCGACGCCCTGGTGTTGCTGCTGGGTCTCGGCGCCGAAGCCGTCGACGCAGACCGGGAGATCAAACACCGCGGATCCGCCACGTTGGTCGTCACGATCGACTTCCTCGTCCTCGCCGGGATCCTCGCCGGGCTCGGCATCACCGACACCGACACCGGCATCACCCCCGACACCGTCCGACAACTCGCCTGCGACGCGAAGATCCTGCCGATGGTCCTCGGATCGAAGAACCAACCCCTCAACATCGGCCGCAAGAAACGCTTGGTGGAAGACGAACTCCGACGAGCCGTGATCCACCGCGACAAACACTGCACCTACGCCGGCTGCGACCGACCACCGGTCATGTGCGACGTCCACCACGTCGAATCCTGGTGGGCCGGCGGCGACACCTCGTTGGCGAACAGTGCCCTCCTGTGCAGCACCCACCACCGCATCGTCCACCGCGACCACCTCACCGCCACCGCCACCGTCACCGACACCGGCGTCACCTGGCACTACGCCCACACCGAGACCGCAGTCGCATAACAATTCCCCTTGGTTCCGAAACGCGCTCGTCCCTCGCGCTCCTCAGCCCAGCGGCAGTGGGGGTCAGCGGCAGGGGGCTCAGCGGCGGTCGGAGGCGACGTACGCCGCGCCCGCGGCGAGCGCTGTGACGGCAGCAACCGAGGGCCACGCGCCGATCTTCTTGGCCAGCGGGTGCGAACCGCCGAAGCCGCCCAGGTACAGAGCGCTCAGCGCGCCGGCGGTGACCGGGCCACCCTTGGCCAGCCAGGTGCGTCCGGCCAGTGCTCCGCAACCGGCCAACAGCACGCCACCCAGCGGGCGGATGCCGCTCTCGCGGGCGACCAGGAATCCGCCGACCAGTCCCAGCGCCACGACCGGCGCGGTGTGGACCTCGGTCGCGGGCAGCAGGCTCATTCCGTTTCGTGCGCTCATGGCTGCACGGTACGACGCGAGTCTGGGCGGGCGATCGGCAGGCTCGGCCGCTGACCCCAGACGTGTCGACGGATCCACGCGTGCATCGCCACCGCCGCCGCCGCACCGGCGTTGATCGAACGGGTGGAGCCGTACTGCTCGATGTGCAGGATCACCTCGCACACCTCGCGCATCGGCGCCGACAACCCAGGCCCCTCCTGCCCGAAGACCAGCACGCACCCGCGCGGCAGGTCGTAGGGCTCGATCGGCACCGAGCCCGGCACGTTGTCGATACCCACCAGCGTCAGACCCTCGGCGGCCGCCCAGTCAGCGAGGTCCTGGGCCGTCGGGTGGTGGAACTCGTGCTGGTAACGGTCGGTGACCATCGCGCCGCGCCGATTCCACCGCCGCTTGCCGACGATGTGGAAAGCCTTGGCGTTGAACGCGTTCGCGGTGCGGATCACCGAGCCGATGTTGAAGTCGTGCTCCCAGTTCTCGACCGCGACATGGAAGTCGTGCCGGGAGGTGTCGAGGTCGGCGACGATCGCCTCGAGGGTCCAGTAGCGGTAGCGGTCCTCGACGTTGCGCCGGTCGCCGTCACGTAACAACTGCTCGTCGTAGGGCGCCTGCACGGCACCGGAATCGTCGACCGGCCAGTCGCCGGGCCAGGGCCCGACACCGATCTCGTCCTCGACCTGGCTGTCGCCCGAGTTCTGCTGAGACACGCGGCTCAGTGCAGCAGACGCGACAGGAACTGCTGCAGACGGGGGTTCTCCGAATGCTCCAGCACCTGCTCGGGGGCGCCGCGTTCGACGATCTGTCCGCCGTCGAGGAAGCACACCTGGTCGGCCACCGAGCGGGCGAACCCCATCTCGTGGGTGTTGAGGATCATCGTGACGCCCTCCTGCTTGAGTTCGCCAAGCAGATCGAGCACCTCCCCGACGAGTTCGGGGTCGAGCGCGGAGGTGACCTCGTCGAGCAGCATCAGCCGCGGGGAGTTCACCAGCGCGCGAGCGATCGCGACGCGCTGCTGCTGACCACCTGAGAGGTCGTCGGGGCGGGCTTTCGCCTTGTGCGCCAGGCCGACCCGCTCGAGCATGCCCATCGCCGCATCGCGGGCCTCGGCTCGGTCGCGCTTGTGCACACGTACCGGCGCGAGCGTGACGTTGTCGAGCACGCTCATGTGCGGGAACAGGTTGTACGCCTGGAAGACGACACCCATCTGGGCACGCACCTTGTCGACATCGACCCGCGGGTCGGTGATGTCGCGTCCGGCGAAGGTGACGACACCGTCGTCGACCTCCTCCAGCAGGTTGATGCAGCGCAGGATCGTCGACTTGCCCGAGCCGGAGGCCCCGATGAGCACGACGCACTCGCCTTCGTCGACGGCGAGGTCGACCTGCCGCAGCACGGTGTGCGCGCCGAAGGTCTTCCGCACACCGTCGAGTTCGAGCAGGCTCACAGCATCCCTCCCGCACCCTGGAAGCCCTGCTTGCGCGCGTACCAGTCGGTGAGCCGTGCCATCGGCACCGTGAGGCAGACGAACAGGAAGCCGGCGACGACGTACGGCGTGAAGTTGAAGTCGACGGCGGTGGAGATCTGGGCCGCCTTGATCGCGTCGACCACACCGAGCACCGCGATGAGACCGGAGTCCTTCTGCAGTGACACGAGGTCGTTCATCAGGGCCGGGATGACCCGACGCACCGCCTGCGGCATCACCACGAACCGCAACGTCTGGCCGTAGCCGAGCCCGAGCGACCGGGCAGCGGCACGCTGCGACGGGTGCACCGATTCGATGCCGGCGCGCAGCACCTCCGCGACGTACGCCGAATAGGACAGCACCAGCGCGACGCCACCCCAGAAGATGCTGGTGTCGGGCAGCCCCTGCAGACCCAGCGCCGGCATGCCGAACCCCAGCAGCAGCAGCAACAGCAGCAGCGGCAGACCGCGGAACAGGTCGGTGTGGACCACCGCGAACATCCGTAACGGGAAGAACACCGGGCCGCGCAGCGTGCGCATCACCGCAAGCAGCATCGAGCACGCGAGGATGACGACGCCGCAGATGAGCATCACCCTGATGTTCAGCCAAAGCCCGCGCAGCACATCGGGGAACGACTCCTTCGCCTTCTCCCAGTTGAAGAAGGTTTCGTGCACGGCGGCCCAGCCCGGGCTGGTGACCAGCAACGTGCCGGCGACACCGAGCACCACGATCGTGCTCAACGTCGCGATGAGCGCGGACCTCCGTTGCCGGCTCGCCCGGTAGGCGGCCCGTTCCCGCTCGACGGCCGACGGGGTCCAGTCGTCCTTGGTCGTTGCTTCGTTCGGGGCAGCGGTCATCGCCGGCTTCCGACGACGACTGCTGGGCGCACGCGGCGGGTCACGACAGCTTCGGCGCGCCCTGCTTGGACAGCCACTCGTCGGCGAGCTGGGTCAGGGTGCCCTTCGACCGCAGCGCGTCGACCGCCTTGGTGACGCACTCAGTGAGGGCAGAACCCTTCGGCAGCACCGCACCGAACTGCTCGGGCTTGTCGGCGGCCTGCAGCTGCCCGACGATCGCGCCCTTGTCGTCCATCTGCGCCGCGGTCATGTAGAACGCGGTCGGCAGGTCGACGACGATGCCGTCGACCTGGTGACTCTTGAGCGCCTGGACGGCGAGGTCGTTGGTGTCGAAGACCGACGGGTCCTTGCTCGGCTTGATCTGGTTCTTCAGCGCGGTGTACGAGGTGGTGCCCACCTGCGCACCGAGCTTGGCGTTCTTCAGGTCGGCGACCGTCGTCTTGCCGTCGATCGGGCTGCCCTTGTAGGTGATGACGACCTGGGTGACGTCGTAGTAACCGCTGGAGAAGTCGACGGCCTTGCGGCGGTCCTCGCTGATCGAGACCTGGTTGAGGTCGAGGTCGAACGCCTTCGGGCCGGGGGTGATCACGTTGTTGAACGGCACCTTCGCCCAGACCACCTCGGCCTTGGTGTAGCCGAGTTCCTGCGCGATCGCGTAGGCGACGGCCGACTCGTACCCCTTGCCGTTGCTCGGGGTGTTGTCGGAGAACCACGGCTCGTAGGCCGGGTTGTCGGTGCCGATCGTCAGCTTGCCCGCGGTCTTCGTCTTCAGCGACGCCTTGTCGCAGGACGCCGCAGCCGACGTACCCGAACCGGCCGCAGACGAACTGGTCGAGCTCGACGAATCCGACTTCGGCGCACCGCACGCAGCGAGCAGGACGACCGTGGACACCACACCGATGCGCCGGGCGAACAGGCCGGCGGAGGAAGAACGCAGCATGGCCGAAGCGTACGCGGGCGGCGCCGCCCGAATTCGGGCGATTCCGCAGAGTGGTCACCCGTTCAGTGGCGGCGACACTGCCGATTGCGGCGGCTCGCGGGCGACATTCAGGGAACGATCATCCGTCCCCGTACGCTGGTGTCCCGTGATGCATACTTTCGCTCCTGTCGCTCTCGGCCCGAGCTGGATGGACCCTGCGTGGCTCCTCGAGCAGTACGGCGGGGCGTTCTTCTGGATCTCGCTCGCGATCGTCTTCATCGAGTGCGGCCTGTTCTTCCCGATCCTGCCCGGCGACTCGCTGCTGTTCGCGGTCGGCATGTTCTCGGTCAGCTCCCAGGGCATCGGCATCCCGCTGTACCTGTCGATCCCAGCGCTGATGATCGCAGCGTTCGCCGGCAACGTCGTCGGCTACGAGATCGGACGCAAACTAGGTGAACCGCTGTACGAGCGGGACGGGCGCATCATCAAACGCAAGTACTTCGACCAGACCAACGCGTTCTTCGACAAGCACGGCAACAAGGCCCTGGTCATCGGACGCTTCGTGCCGATCGTGCGCACGTTCATCACCGTCGTTGCCGGCGTCTCCAAGATGGACCGCCGCCGGTTCTTCACCTGGTCGGGTGTCGGCGCCGTCCTGTGGGTCGGGCTGATCGTCGGAGCCGGCGCGCTGCTGGGCAACGTGGCGTTCGTGCGCGACAACCTAGAGACCGCCATCCTGATCATCGTGGCGGTCTCGGTGCTGCCGATGATCGTCGAGTACATCCGCCACCGCCGCCAGGCCGAGGCGATCATCGACGAGACCACGGACGCGGCCCGCGACATCGTCACCGGCGATCACAAGAACTGATCGGCGAACGCGCCGAGGCGCCCGGACCGCTTCGGTCCGGGCGCCTCGCTGTCTGCGATGCCGCTCACCAGGTCACCATCGGGCGCGGCTGTTGAGGGGCGCTCTGCTCCTCCTCCACCCGACGCGCGGCGGCCCGCTTGGCGAACGCCTGAGCGTACCCGGCGCCCGCCGCCAGGAGCGTGAGACCGACGACGATGAAGGCACCGGCGCGGACGATGCCGTCCAGACTGGACAAGTCGTGCAGGAACAGCTTGCCCAGCGCCAGGACACTGACGCTCAGCCCCATCGAAACGGTCGCGGTCGCGCTGCCCTCCACGCGTAGGCTCAGCCACAGCAGCGCCGAAGCGATCAGCATCCAGGTCACCGTGATCGCGAACTGCGCAACCGGGCGGCCGCCGTCGCCGAGCACGAGGGCGAACAGTCCGCGGTGCACCAGACCGACGCTCGCCAGCAGAGCGATCGTGCCGAGCGCGGTGGCACCTTCCTTGTCCGCACCGTAGCGGCGCACACCGACCAGCGCGATCAGCAGAGCGGAGATCGTCATCAACAGACCCGCGGTGAACGCGACGCCGGGTTCGTCCTCGACCGAGGTCCCGACTCCCGTGACAGCGACGGCGAGGTACCCGGCCGCGGTGAAGACGATCGACAACGCCGCGGCGTAGTGGTTCTTCACCTGGTAGGTGGACGCTGCCAGGACGACACCGATACCGAGCAGGATCACCGACAACCACGGACCGCGGGTGACGGTCACTGCGGACGCCAGCAGTGCAGCACCGACCACGAGAGCCGCGGCTGCAGAGGTACCGGCACCCACCTGTCGGGCGGCGATCACCGCGCCGAGGGTCATCACGGCGATCGCCGCGCCGGCGATCGCGGCGACCGGACCGGTCAGGGAAGTGACGGCGACGATCATCGGCACACTCGCGACGGCGTACACGCAGGCAGTGATCCATTCGTTCGTGCGACGGCTCGCCGTCAGTGCCGAGGAGAGAGCGATCGTGGCCACGAGGTAGGCCGCGATGTGCGTGCTGGCCCGGTACGACTCCAGTTCTGCGGCGACCGTCGCCGCGAGCGCCACCGGCAGGGTGCGGGCGGCTGCGATGGCCGGCCAGTCCTTGGAGAACTCGGGGACGCAGCCGGCCGCCTGCAACAGCACGAGGAAGGCGATCAGCGGGACGGTGAGACCTTCGGTCAGCACCGGGGCGAGCACGCCGACTCCGGCGGTCATCATCACCGCAAGAGCCTGAGAGTTCCAGCGCATCGCGATCGCCACCGTGCCGGCCGCGATCGCCGCGGCGATCACGAGTCCGGCGGCTCCGGGGATCCATTCGTAGAAGTTGGTCGCCGCGACCACGCACAGGAAGAGGCCGGCGGTACCGGTCGCGGCCAGTGCGATGGCACCGATGCGTCCACCGAGGCGCGACTCCAGGCGAATCGATCCTGCGAGCAGCAGACCGGACAGCAGTGCGCCGCCGGTCACGCGAATCTCGGGGCGCAGCAGTCCTGCTCGGGCAGCGATGACCAGCAGCATGACGACGCCGATGAGGGTCACGAAGACCCCTGCGCCGGCGAAGATCTTGCCGATGACACCGTCGCGCTCCCACCAAGGTCGGCGGACCTGTGGTCGGAGCGGCGGGTATTGATAGGCCGGCTGCGGACCGGACCCGGTGTTGTAGTGAGCGCCGTTCGGGTACTGGTGCTGACCCTGCGGGCCAGGCTGAGTGTTCGGTGTCGTGTTCATGCCTTCAACCCTGGTTCGGCGCGGCCGAACGGACATGAGTAGCACTACTCAACCGACATAGGTACTTCCTGAACGTTCCCCTACCTACGTGTGCAGACGACGGCGTCCACACCGGAGCCGGTCTCAGTCGAGACCGTGCTCCATGGCGTACCTCGCCAACTCGACGCGGTTGCTCAGCTGGAGTTTGCGCAAGGACGACTGGACGTGGTTCTCGACGGTGCGGTGCGAGACACCGAGGCGGGTGCCGATCTGCTTGGCGCTCAAGCCTTTTGCGACAAACCGGAGCACCTCGGTCTCGCGGTCGGTGAGCTTGGGCAGGTCCGGTCCGTCGCCCGTCGGGACGGTCGCCATCCGGCGGTACTCCCCCAGCACCAGACCGGCCAGGCCGGGCGTGAAGATCGCTTGTCCCTCGGCAGTGGCGGTGACGGCCTCCACGAGTTCAGCTTGGCTCGCCGACTTCACCAGGTATCCGCTGGCACCGGCCTTGACCGCTTCCAGCACGTCCTCGCGCTCGGAGGACGCGGACAGGACGAGAATCCGGGTCGCCGGTGAGTGTTCCAGCACGGCGACCGTCGCCTGTGCGCCGTTTCCGTCCGGAAGGTGCATATCCATCAGGACGACGTCGGGCTTGGTCGCAGCTGCTCGATTCGCCGCTGCCGCAACAGAATCCGCGGTTGCGACCACCTCGAATCCGTGCTCGGTGAGGTCACGACCGACACCGTCGCGCCACATCGGGTGGTCGTCGACCACCATGATCGTCGTCATCGCTGCTCGGCTCCCGTCGACGGAATGTGTACCTCCCACTCGGTGCCCTCACCGGGCGCGGTGAACAGGTCGACCGTGCCGCCGAGGTCGGTGACGCGACCCCTGATCGACTTGCTCACACCCATCCTGCCCTCGGCCGCTGCCTCGGCGAGCCGGGACGGGTCGAAGCCCGCACCGTCGTCCCGCACCGTCACCACGATCTCCTCGCCGTCGTCCTCGAGCAGGACGTACGACCTCGCGTCGGCGCCGGCATGCTTGGCGGTGTTGTCGATCGCGGCACACACGACGGCCACGATCTCGTCGGTCATCTGCTCGGGCAGCACGATCGGTTGCCCGGGCGCGGCGAGGGAAACCTGCGTCGGCAGTACTTCCTCAAGGCGTGATCGCAGGTCACGCTCCACCGGCACCGGCGCCTTGACGCCGGCCTGACGAGACAGCAGTTTGCGTAACGCGTCCTCCTGCTCCGCGGCCAGTCGGGCGAGTTCGGCTGTCGGACCACCGATTTCCGCGCCCCTGCGACGCACGAGCGCGAGCACCTGGAGGGTCGAGTCGTGCACCTCCCGGGCCAGTCGTTCGCGCTCCGATGCGGCCGCCTCGAGCCGGATCGCCCGGTCTATCTGCTCGCGGGCACGCCGGACGATCTGGGCTCCCATCCCGACCGCAAGGCCGACGGTCAGCAGAATCGGCAGCGTCGCGTCGAAACCGATGTTGTCGAGTTGGTTGCAGATCGCGAGCGCCGACAGCCCGACGAGACCGGCGCACGCCAGTCCCCACCACGGACCGAGCAGGATCGCAACGGACACAACCGCATTCGCGGCCCAAAAGGTCGTAGGCACCGTCTGGTGGCGATCGAAGTAGTTGTTCTTACCGCCCACCACCAAGGTGCTAGCCATGAGCAACAGCGTCACCACGACCTCGGCTGCGACGACCTGCCGGCGGCGGCGGTACCCGAACGCGAGCAGCATCGCCGCGATGCCCGACCAGATCAACATCAGGGCGAAGACGGCCCAACTCAGCAAGGGTCGGACGTAATGCTCGACCACGGTCCACTGCACCGCACCGGCATAGATCAGCGAGGCGAGACGAAACACCTGGGCGGCGCGCCACAACGGCAACAGACCCGATGAATCGCGTTGCAGCGTCGCCGTACTCACGTCATCACAGTAGTCGGCAAAGCGCACTGACCTGCGAAGTTGATGCTCTCTTGGTGAACCTTGCGAAACCCATACCTGCGTCTGGTGCGCACCTGACGTACTGCTTCGTAGGTTGGGACCGGCGCCCGACGCGTGACGCCGAACCGACGAAAGGCTCATCATGACCACGCGCATGACCAAGCGCATCGGCGACGGCTTTACCAGTTCCCCGGCCAAGGCGGCGAACGCCGCCTTCGTGCGCCGCTGACCGACAGCCGCGCACCCACGAACGCGAAAGGTCCGGGCACCGCGGGGGTGTCCGGACCTTTCGTCCTGTTCCGATTGTTACGAGGCGGTCAGTTGCCCTGGCCCGGGTAGCCCTGCGGCTGCTGGCCACCCTGCTGCGGGTAACCCTGCGGCTGCGACTGCTGGTGCGGATACTGCTGTCCCGGAAGGGGATTCGGCGTCGTACCCTGCTGCTCGATCTGCGGGTACTGCGTCGAGTGCGGCTCGACCGGGTCACCTGGGTCGGGCATGTTGTATCCGCCGGGACCACCTGCGGTACCGCCGGGACCGGTGCCGAAGTTCACGTTCGGGACGGCGCGCTCGTTGCCTTCGGCTTCGAAGTACTCGGCCCGCGCGACACCGGCCGGACCCGCGAAGAATTTGGTCGGGATCGACTCGATCGCGGTGTTGAGTTCGCGGACGATCGCGTTGTAGTAGCGGCGACCCGAGGCGATACGGTCCTCGGTGGACGACAGTTCGTTCTGCAGTCCGAGGAAGTTGGAGTTCGACTTCAGATCCGGGTAGGCCTCGGCGACCGCCATGAGGCGTCCGAGCGCCTGGGTCAACTGGCCCTCGTTCTGCGCAGCGGTTGCCGGTGTGTCGCCGCCGCTGATCGCGGCCGAGCGGGCGCGCAGCACTTCGTCGAGCGTTGCGCGTTCGTGCTGGGCGTATCCCTTCACGGTCTCGATGAGGTTGGGGATGAGGTCGTGACGTCGCTTGAGTTCGACGTCGATCTGGTGCCAGGCCTCCTGCACCTGGTTACGCTTCTTCACCAGGCCGTTGTAGGACGAGATGCCCCACACTACGAGCAGGACGATGATCAGGACGATGGCGAGCAGAACCCACGTCATCAGCAAGTCTCCTTAGGTTGCACTGCGGCTCAGCCTACGTGCTGCCGGACTCGCTGGTCAGTTCTCCACACCTGCGAACCTGAGCGCCACCAACTGCGCCAGCCGCGGGTCGTCTCCGAGCGGGTCTGCAACCACGTCCACCCCGGCGCGCTGGAGCCGGTCGTGGAAGAACCCCGGTCCGATCAGGTAGCTCGCGAGCGCCACCGACTGTCCGGAGCGCCGGGCCGCAGCGACGGCGTCCGGGACGCTCGGTTCACGTGCGGCCAAGTAGCCGATGCTCACCGGCCCCGACCGGCGCTGGGCAAGCAGGTCACGCATCGCTTCGGCATCCGTTGCCCCGGCGTCTCGGCTCGAACCGGCCACCGCGAGCACGATCGAGTCCCCTTCGTCCGCACCGGCGGAGCGCAAACGGTCAGTGAGAACGTCGGCCAACAGGTCATGCGGACCGAGCGCCCTCGTTGCCGTCGCGTTCGCGTGAGACTCGACAGCGTTCGCGACGTCGACCTCGGTGTGGAAGCCGGACGACAACAACAGCGGTACGACCGTTACCGAATCATGTTGAGCGGCAAGCTCGTTCACGACCACGGGGAGTTCGGGCTGCTGGACGTCGACATACGCCTCCCGCACCACGAGATCGGGACGAGCGCCCGCGACCTGCGCGACGATGGATCGGACGACATCCTGACCCTGCGGGTTGTCCGTGCCGTGCGCGCAGACGACCAGCGCCCTCACGCCGAGAGCGCCGGCCGAACGGCTTCGGCGGGATCGGCCAACTGGTCCACGACCTCGCCGATCACGATGACCGCCGGATTGCCGACACCTTCGGTCAGAACACGACCGGTGATGGTCGCGAGCGTTCCGCGGACGGTGCGTTGCTCGGGGCTGTAGGCCTTGTGAACGACCGCGACCGGAGTGTCGGCGTCCTTACCGGCACGCAGCATCGACGCGGTGAGTTCGGGCAGCCGGCCCATTCCCATCAGGACGACGATCGTGTGCGGCCACAACGCGAGCACCTCGGGCGACACCTCGTCGTGACCGGAGATCATCAGCACGCCGCTGGCCACGCCACGGTGGGTCACCGGCACCAGGCCGGCCATCGGAGCCGCGTACGCCGAACTCACGCCCGGCACGACCTCGACCTCGACCCCGGCGTCCCGGCAGGCGTTCCATTCCTCCCCGCCCCGACCCAGGACGAACGGGTCGCCGCCCTTGAGGCGAACCACGTACTGACCACGACGGGCGCGGTCGATCAGGATCTGGTTGATCTCGTCCTGGGGCACCGGGTGGCGGTGCGGCGTCTTGCCGACATCGACGATCTCCGCGTCGAGTCCGTCGAGCAATCCCACGGGTGCCAGCCGGTCGGTGACGACGACGTCGGCACGCTCCAGTTCACGTTGACCTCGGACGGTGATCAGGTCGTCCGCTCCGGGACCGCCGCCGACCAGGACGACCTTGCCCCGGGCCGCAGGCGAGTGGGCACGCCTCACATCGACCACCCCAATCAAAACGTTTGCTTATGGATTCCAGAAGCAAGTGTAGGGATAGCGCAGTCACCCGCCAGGAGTGCCCGGCATGTGAACCTGACGTGCACCTCAGGCGAGGCCGACGTCCTCCAGGCTGAACGCGGCGAAGTAGGGCACGCCCGCCTCGTCCTCGATGACCTGCTGGGCACCTGTGGCGCGGTCGACGATCGTCGCGACGGCGATCACCTCGGCGCCGGCTTCACGTGCCGCCTTCACCGCCTCCATGGGCGAGTTGCCGGTGGTGGTCGTGTCCTCGACGATCAGCACTCGGCGACCCTGGATCGACGGCCCTTCGATCCGCTGCTGCAGGCCGTGCGCCTTGCCCTGTTTGCGCACCACGAACGCGTCGAGGCGGTCGCCGTCGGCCGCCGCCGCGTGCAACATCGAGGTCGCCACCGGGTCTGCACCGAGGGTGAGACCGCCGACGGCGTCGTAGTCGAGGTCGCGCGTGAGGGCACGCATCACGCGTCCGACCATCGGCGATGCCTCACCGGAGAGCGAGATGCGACGAAGGTCGACGTAGTAGTCGGCCTCCTTGCCGGACGAGAGAGTCACGCGGCCGTGGACGACGGCGTTCTTCTTGATCAGATCGAGCAGGCGGGCGCGGTCGGCAGCTACGGAAGTCACGGTGGTGAGCGTAGTCAGACGCAGCTCAGGACGGTTCGCGGTCGAGGACCCGTGCGGCGAGTTGCACGGCGCGAAGGCCAGGCCGGCCTCGGTGTCCTCGCGCTTGGTGAACAGACAAATCGGTTTCTCCTCAGTCCTTGTTCGGGCGGTGCCGGCGCACCAGTTTGGGTTTGCGGACGATCGATCGAGGCGCCACCCGCAACAGTCCGGTGATCGCCTTGTACTGCACGCCGGGGACGCTGACGATGCGGCCCTTCTCGACGTCGGCGAGGCAGTCGCGAACGAGGCGGTCGGAGTCCAGCCACATGAACTCCGGCGCCGCCTGCTCGGCCTTGATGCCGGCGCGGTCGTGGAACTCGGTGTGAGTGAAGCCCGGGCACAGCGCGGTGACCCGAACACCGGTGTTCTGCAACTCGACGGCGAGCGACTCGGAGAACACCGTCACCCACGACTTCGCAGCCGAATAGGTGCCGGACGCAAGGAAACTCGCGACCGAGGAAACGTTGATGATCGTGCCGGAGCCGCGCTGCTTCATGGCGCGAGCCGCGGCGTGCGAGAGGACCAGCACGGCGCGGACGAGCACGTCGAGCATCTGCTCCTCCGCCTCCACGTCGTTCTGGATGAACGACTTGCGCAACCCGAAGCCGGCGTTGTTGATCAGCATCTCGACGGGTCGCTCCTGGTCGCTCAGGCGACGCGCGACGTCCTGCAGGTCGCCCCGATCGGACAGGTCGGCGGGCAGCACCTCGACCTGGACGCCGTGTGCGGCCTCGAGTTCGACGCGCAGGTCGGTCAGGCGCCCGAGGTCGCGGGCGACCACGACGAGGTCGTAGCCCTGCTGGGCGAGTTGGGTGCAGAAGGTCTTACCGATGCCGGCGCTCGCGCCGGTCACGAGAGCGATGGCCATGTGCTCGATCCTACGAGCCCACCGACGGCATCATGCAGCGCGTCGGGGGCCACGTTTAGGCTCGACCCGTGCGCATCGCTACCTGGAACGTCAACTCCGTCCGCTCCCGCATCGACCGAGTGATGGGGGTGCTCGAGCGTCACGATCTCGACGTCCTGCTCCTGCAAGAGACCAAGTGCCGTGACGACCAGTTCCCGATGCTCGACCTCGCAGCCAAGGGTTACGAGCTCGCGCATCACGGCCTCAACCAGTGGAACGGCGTCGCGATCATCTCGCGCGTCGGCATCGAGGACGTCGCGGTCGGCTTCCCGAGCATGCCCGGCTTCGGCGAACCCATCGCACCCGAAGCCCGCGCGATCGGCGCGACCTGCGGTGGCGTCCGGGTGTGGTCGCTGTACATCCCCAACGGACGCGAGATCGACCACCCGCACTATCACTACAAGCTCGAATGGCTGTCCCGGCTGCGCGACGACGCCATGGGCTGGCTGGCCGACGACGCGGACGCGCAGATCCTGCTCGCCGGCGACTGGAACATCGCGCCGACCGATGACGACGTCTGGGATGTCGCCTTCTTCGAGGGCAGGACGCATGTCACCGCACCCGAACGTGCGGCCTTCCAGGCCATCGTCGACGCCGGCTTCAGCGACGTCGTCCGACCCTTCACCCCCGGCCCGGGCGTCTACACCTACTGGGACTACACGCAGTTGCGTTTCCCGAAAAAGCAGGGCATGCGCATCGACTTCGCGCTGGCGTCCCCTGCCCTCGCCTCCCGGGTCACCGACGCGATGATCGATCGCGAGGAACGCAAGGGCAAGGGCGCATCCGACCACGCGCCCGTGGTGGTCACGCTCGACTGAAGCCGCGGCGGTTAGGGTCGTCCCGGCCGTTCAACACCGGGAAAGCAGAGCATGAGCAATTACGACCCCGAGCACCCGTACTCCGAGGAGCCGACCCGGGCGACCCCGCGACTCGACCCGAGTGCGCTGAACAAGCCGCACACGCAACCGATCGACGACTCATCCGGTACGCGCGAAGTGCCCTACGGCTCGCCCCCGCCTGATCGGAGTTACGGGCAGAGTTACGGGCAGGGTCATGCCCAGGGTTACGGCCGGCCGTCGTACGGCGCCGGGAACGAGCAGTACAACCCCTACGGCGGCAACGGCTACGACCCGTCCGTGAACGATCAGTCACCGCAGAACCCCTACGGCGCACCCCAGCAGTACGCGCAGCCTGCGCAGTACGGCGCACCGCAGTACCCGCATCCCTACGGCAATCAGTACGACAACCAATACGGCTACGCGCCTCCGGGCGGCTTTCCCCAGCAACCGCAGACCAACGGCATGGCGATCGCGGCGCTGGTCACGTCGCTGGCCGGCTGTCTGTGCGGGTTCGGCTTCCCCATCGGTCTAATCCTGGGCTTCATGGCGCTGCCGGAGGCCAAGCGTCAGAACGACAGCGGATCCAAGGGGATGGCGATCGCCGGCATCGTCATCGGCGGGCTCGGCACGCTGTTGATCGTCGGCTACATCGTGCTCATAGTGGTCTGGGGAATCGGCTCGGCATGACCATTCAGCCCGACGTGCAGCCCGCCGTCCAGCACGACATGGTCGTGATCGGGGCAGGGTTCTCCGGTATCGCGATGACGATCGCGGCGAAGGCCGCCGGACGCGACGTGCTGGTGCTGGAGAAGGCCGACGAGATCGGTGGCACCTGGCGCGACAACCGCTACCCGGGCGTGGCCTGCGACGTCGAGAGCCACCTGTACTCCTACTCCTTCGAACTCAACCCGGACTGGTCGCGCGCCTACGCGCCGGGCGACGAGATCCAGGACTACCTGCTGTACGTCGTCGAGCAGTACGACGTCCGCCGGCATGTGCAGTTCGGCGCGGCCGTGCAGCAGGCGTGGTTCGAGGAGCAGACCTCGCGCTGGGAGGTCGCCTACTCCACACCCGACGGAGGACTGGAGACCGTCACCTGCCGCGACCTGGTGCTCGCCGTCGGCTCGTTGCACGTGCCGACCGCCCCCGCCATCCCCGGCCTCGACGCGTTCCGGGGCGAACTGATGCACACCGCCACCTGGGTGCCCGGCACCACCGCCACCGGCAAGCGGGTCGGCGTCATCGGCACCGGCGCGAGCGCTGTCCAGGTGATTCCGGAACTGGCCGCGGACGCCGCGGCGCTCACCGTCTTCCAGCGCACACCGACCTGGGTGATGCCCAAGAACGACCACGAGATCTCCGAAGCGACCTCGGAGCGGTACGAGCGCCGTCCGGCGCTGATGAAGGCGCGACGAGCCAAGATCAGGGCCGCCAACGAGACTCGCGCGCTGGGGTTCGTCAAGCAGCCCGCGCTGATGAAGGCGGTGCGCCTGCGCGCCATGCACCATCTGCGATCGTCCGTCGACGACGAAGAGCTGCGCGCGCAGTTGACGCCCGCCTACACGCTGGGTTGCAAGCGAATTCCGTTGTCGGACAACTACCTGACGGCACTCTCACGCCGCAACGTGAAGCTGGCGACCGAGCCGATCATCGATGCGGGACCGAACGGTCTGGTGACCGCCGACGGTGTCGAGCACCCGCTCGACCTGCTGGTGTTGGCGACCGGGTTCGATCCGAGCGCCGCCTGGAAGTCGGTCAATGTCTTCGGCGCGAAGCACGCCTCGCTGACCCAGCGCTGGGAGGAGGGCATCGACAGTTACTACGGCGTGACCGTGCCCGACTTCCCGAACATGTTCATGCTGCTCGGGCCGAACGCGGAACTCGGCCACACCTCGGTGCTGCTGATGATGGAGGCCCAGGTCGAACTGGTCGTGAAGTTGCTCGCCGAGCGTGACCGCCGCGGTGCGAAGCTGGTGAGCGTGCGTCCGGAGGTCGTGCCGGCTCACATGGCGCAGATCGATGAGCGCAGCGCCGACACCGTGTGGCAGCGGGGCGGATGCAGCAGCTGGTACCTCGACAAGGGCGGCCGCAACCGCACCCTCTGGCCGGGTACGGTCGCTGAGTTCGAGCGTCGGGTCCGCAACCCCGAATGGGTCGACTACGAGTTCACCAGCCGCTGAGCGCACCGATCAGAGCGCGGTGGTTGCCCGCTCACCGTCGATGCGTTGCAACGGCTTTCGACCGAGGAACCATGACAGCAGCGCCGCCACAGTGGCAGCGATCGCCGCCCCGAGGAAGACGGTGTTGACCTGTCGCACCCCGGCCGCGCGGTAGTCGGCCTCCGTCGGCGCCGAGATCGCCGAGATCTCCTGGTAGTACTGGTGCAGCCCGATGGCGGTCAGCAACGCGAGTCCCACGACCATGCCGACCATCCGCGAGACGACGATCAGCGCCGAGGTCACGCCGTGGTCGGACTCGCGCGCGTCGGCGAGCGCCGCGTCGTTGACCGGGGCGATCGCGAGGCCGACGCCGAGCCCGACGGCGATCAGCACCACGGTCGCCTGAGCGGTGTCGAGGACATTTCCGCTCCACCGTGACATCGCGAACAGCCCGACCGCGGCAAGCGCCAGACCCACGGCGGAGACGATGCCCGGGCCGACCTTGCGCAGCAACCAACCGCCCACGAGCGCACCGACGGGTACCGCGATCAGGAACCGGACGAGGATCACCGCGGCCTCGGTCTGGTCATCGGTCACCGTGAGCCGGGCCAGGATCGGCACGTCGACGACGATCGCGACGATCGCGGTGCCCACCAGGAGGGAGACCGCGAGGGCCGGCAGGACGCGTCCGACCACAGCGCCACGGGCGATGAGTGGTTCCTTCGCCCGCCGGTGCCACCACAGGTAGACGGCCATCGCGACGAGTCCGAGTGGCAACAACCACAGACCCATCGGTCCGACGACCTCGGTCTCGGGGTTGGCGGAGGAGAACGTAAGCACCAGGCAGCCCAGCACGGTCGCGATGAGCAACGCCCCGAACAGGTCGGCACGGCGCAGGATCGGCCACCAGTACCGCGCCGACAGCACCAACAGCGCGGACAGTGCGCCCAGACCCCAGAGCCCGACCGGTGTCATCAACCGTGCGTCGTGTCCTTCGTAGGGCACGAACGGGTCGCCGTACTCGATCGAGGTGGTCAGTGATTCCGGTGCGACGAGCGCGAGACCGAGCAGCGCCACGCAGGCCAGTGCGGCGACGGCCGTGAGGGCGTGCCACCACCGCGGAATGCTCGTCGAGGCGAGCTCGCTGCGCGAACTGCGGCCACCGGTGAGGCGGATGAGGATCGCCAGCACGATACCGCCGATTCCGTTGACCCAGAAGATCGCTCGCCAGTCCCACAGGTGCAGGATCAAGGCGCCGAACAACGGGCCGAGCACACTGCCGACCTCCTGCACGGCGCCGACCACACCGAACGCCGTCCCCCGTTGGCCGACGGGCCAGAGCGAAGCGACGATCGCGAGCGTCGCGGGCACCAGGCCCCCGCCGCCGATGCCCTGAAGGACGCGTCCTGCCACCAGTACCGGCAGATCGACCGCGACCGCGGTGATCGCCGAGCCGACGGTGAACAACGCGAGGCACCACATCAGGATCCGCTGGCGATCGACGAGATCAGCCAAGCGTCCGATCAGGGGCAATACCGCGATGTATCCGAGCAGGAACCCGCTGATGATCGGGGTTGCCTTCTGAAGTGCGTCGATGCCCAGCCCGACGCCCTGCATCATGTCGGGCAGGGCGAGGACGACGACGTAGGTGTCGGCGGCGGCGAGGGCGACGGCGACGGACGCCGTGGCCAGCAGCGCCTTAGGGCGCTGTGATGTCAACCGTCTGCCCGTAGTTGGTGAAGGTCAGGTCGTAGCGTGTCTTGTCGCTGCCCTTGAAGAAGGGTCCGATCACCTGCGCCGAGCGCACCTGATTGTCATCGGTGAGTCCGTACTTCACCGAGAACGTGCCGGTGCCGTCGCCCATGTAGAGCACCGCCTTGATCGCGCTGCCCGGCAGCGAGCCGGTGATTTCCTGGACGATGTCCTTGCCGTCGCGCAGTTTGCCGCCGAGCTTGGCGCCCTTGGTCTGTGGCAGGAGCGTCGAGACACCCTTGTCCTTGCTGAACAGCACGTTCGGGTCGGGAGCACCGTAGGTGTTGGGGTTGATCGTGGTGGTCTTGGCGGAGAACGGCATCTTCGCCCACGTCTTGCCGTCGACCGAGGTCACCGGCACCGACGCGGCGAGCGACCCGGCCTGCACGTTGAGGGTGCCCTTGAAGGCGGGCTTGGCGATGACGTCACCCTCGCCGGACAGCACCCCGCTGCTGTCCTTCGGCACGTCCGTGCCCTGCAGCTTGAAGTGGTACCCGGGGGTGCCGTCGAGCACCTTCTTCGCCTCGGTGAGTCGGTCGGTGGCGGTCAGTTCCTTGCCGGACGAGCCGGTGGGCCCCTCCTTCTTGTCCTTGGTGCTGCTGCACCCGGTCACGAGCAAGGACGCCGCCAGAACAACGGCGCCGGCCGTACTGAGTGCGGAGGACTTCGAAGTGCGTACGCGCATGGGAACCAACCTATCCATCGAGATGCCCGTCCGGGCCGACTTGTCCGACGCGCGGGTAACCCCGGAAGTTCCCGCAGCCGACCGCGCGTCGGACACGACGGTGTTCGATGAGTCAGCGTCCGTCGGCGAGGCGTTCCCAGGTGCGCGTACCGACGACGCCGTCGACCTTCAGTCCGACCATCCGCTGATAGCGCCGCACCTCACGTTCGGTGGCCGCCCCGAACTTCACGTCGGCCTTCAGACCGGAGTCGAAGCGGGCATTGAGCGCCAGTTGCAGGAGCTGGACGTCGTTCGTGCTCATCCCCCGGCGCAGCTTCTGCCGGCCCGCGGTTCGGGCGATCAACGCGCACCAAGTCTTGGGTCCGACGATCATGTCGGTCTTCAGTCGGCACCGCGCCTGGAAGTGCTTGACCAGTTGCTGCGTCTGCGGGTCGTAGTACGCGACCTTGAACCTGCTGCCGGTGGTCGGCTTGTACTTATTGGCCTGCAACCAGCTCTTGAGCAGCAGCACGTCGTCGTAGTGCACCAGCCCAGGACGCACCTTCGGGTAGTGGAATCCGTCCGCGCTGGCCGAGGACGCGGCGGCAACGCCGGTGACTGCGGCAACCGCGGTTGCTCCTGCACCGGCCAACAGAGTCCGCCGGCTGGGGCGGTCACGCTTCTGCTCGCTGTGTGGCCGATTGTCGTGGATGGTCATGATCGTCTCCCCTGTGTTCGAGAACTTCGGATGAACGGGTCCGTTTGAACCGAGCGGCCCTTCAACAGCGACGGGAGCCGGCCGCTGTTCGTTCCGACACGAACGACGCGGGGTGCGTGCCGCAGCCGGGCAATTCCCCCGTATTCGTGTTGGCTGGCAGGCATGACCTCCCTCGACCGCCACACCGTCCTCGCCTCGGACGGAGCCCTGCTCGCGGCGTACGTCCGCCGCCCTTCCGAGGCAACTGCACCCGACGCACCGACCGTCGTCCTCGCCCATGGCTGGACGCTCACCCACCGCTCCTGGCACCGGGTGGTCGATGCCCTCGGCGACGGCGTGCGCGTCGTGTTGTGGGATCAACGCGGACACGGCGAGTCCACTCTCGCCGGCGGCCGGCACCGCTCGTCCGGTGAATCGGTCGGCCGTCTGGGGCAGGACCTGCGCGAGGTGATCGCAGCCTTGGTGCCCGACGCATCGCCGCTGGTCCTCGCCGGCCACTCGATGGGCGGCATGACCGTCATGGCCTACTCCGGCACCGCGACACCCGAGGAGATCGACCGCGTCCGCGGCGTCGTGTTCTGTTCCACGGCAGCCGGCGGGCTGCGCGGCACCGGCCTGCCCGGCGAGCAGAAGATCATGCGAGCCTTGTCGAGGCTGCCGTTCCGCGGACGGCCGGGACGGTTGATCCGGGACAAGCGACAGCGCGAGTACCTGTTCGGTGCCGATGCCCGCGACGAGGATGTCGCGCTCACCACGGCGCTCACCGGCGGGGCCAGCCTGATCACCTACGGAGCGTTCTACGGCGCCTTGATGAAGCACGACGAGGTGGCTGCGCTGGCCAGGCTGGAACACACGCCGACGACGGTGATCGTCGGCGGACGCGACAAGCTGGCGCCGAAGGTGTTGGCTCGTCGTATCCACGAGGAGATGCCACACGCGCAGCTCAAGGTCCTGGACGACCGCGGGCACATGGTGCCGTTGGAAGAACCCGAGGTCGTCGTCGGCGCGATCGAGCAGTACCTCGGCTGACGGCTGCGGCCCGTTCTGTGCACAGCGAGAAACGCCCCGAGGTCCTTTCGGATCCCGGGGCGTTTCCCGTCCTCAGCTGAGCGTGAGCTCCGGCTTGTCTGCGTCCTTGTCGACGGTGACCGTGTCGCCATCGCGCACCTCGCCGGACAGCAGTGCCTTCGCCAGACGGTCGCCGATCTCCTTCTGCACCAGACGGCGCAGCGGACGGGCACCGTAGGCCGGGTCGTAGCCCTCGTCGGCCAACCACTGGCGGGCCGTCTCGGTGACCTCGAGCGTGATGCGGCGGTCCTTCAGACGCTCCCCGAAGGAAGCGACCTGCAGGTTGACGATCTCGGCGAGTTCGTCCTTCGACAGCGGTTCGAAGATCACCGTTTCGTCGAGACGGTTGAGGAACTCCGGCTTGAACGACGAACGCACCGCGGTCATCACAGACTCGCGCTTCTGCTCCGGCGACAACGCCGGGTCGATGAGGAACTGCGACCCGAGGTTGCTGGTGAGCACGAGGATCACGTTGCGGAAGTCGATCGTGCGGCCCTGACCGTCGGTCAGGCGTCCGTCGTCGAGCACCTGCAGCAGGATGTCGAAGGTCTCCGGGTGGGCCTTCTCCACCTCGTCCAGCAGCACCACGCTGTAGGGCCGGCGGCGCACCGCCTCGGTCAGTTGACCGCCCTCCTCGTAACCGACGTAGCCCGGAGGGGCACCGATGAGCCGCGCCACCGAGTGGCGCTCGGAGTATTCGGACATGTCGATGCGCACCATCGCGCGCTCGTCGTCGAACAGGAAGTCGGCCAACGCCTTCGCCAGCTCGGTCTTGCCCACGCCGGTCGGGCCGAGGAACAGGAACGACCCGGTCGGACGGTTGGGGTCGGCGATGCCGGCCCGCGAGCGCCGGACGGCGTCGGACACCGCCCGTACGGCGGCCTGCTGGCCGATCAGCCGCTTGCCGAGGAAGTCCTCCATCCGCAGCAACTTCTCGGTCTCGCCCTCGAGCAGTCGCCCGGCGGGGATGCCGGTCCAGGAGCTGATGACGTCGGCGATGTCGTCGGCGCCCACCTCGTCCTTGACCATCAGGGCCTCGCCACCGGCGCGCGAGGACGTCGCCTCTGCGGCCTGCGCGTCGGCCATCTGTTGCTCCAGCGCGGGCAGGTCACCGAAGCGGATCTTCGAGGCACCACCGAGGTCGCCCTCGCGCTCCAATCGGTCTGCCTGAGTGCGCAGTTCGTCGATCTGGGCCTTGAGTTCACCGACCTGGTTCAGCGACTTCTTCTCGGCCTCCCAGCGTGCGTTGAGGGCGGCGAGTTGCTCCTGCTTGTCGGCGAGATCGGCCAGCAACTTGGCGAGCCGGTCCTTGGAGGCGTCGTCGGTCTCGTTCTCCAGGTGGAACTGCTCCATCTTCAGGCGGTCGACCTGTCGTCGCAGCTCGTCGATCTCGACCGGGCTGGAGTCGATCTCCATCCGCAGCCGCGATGCGGCCTCGTCGACGAGGTCGATCGCCTTGTCGGGCAGTTGCCGGCTGGTGATGTAGCGGTCGGACAGCGAGGCGGCGGCCACCAGCGCGGAGTCGGCGATCGCCACCTTGTGGTGGGCCTCGTACCGCTCCTTCAGGCCACGCAGGATCGCGATGGTGTCCTCGACACTCGGCTCACCGACGAACACCTGCTGGAAGCGGCGCTCCAGAGCCGGGTCCTTCTCGATGTGCTCGCGGTATTCGTCGAGGGTCGTCGCGCCGACCAGCCGCAGTTCGCCGCGGGCGAGCATCGGCTTCAGCATGTTGCCGGCGTCCATCGCGCTGTCGCCGGAGGCTCCGGCGCCGACGACGGTGTGCAGTTCGTCGATGAAGGTGACGACCTGGCCGCTGGAGTTCTTGATCTCTTCCAGCACCGCCTTCAGCCGCTCCTCGAACTCGCCGCGGAACTTCGCGCCGGCGACCATCGCGCCGAGGTCGAGGCTGATCAGACGCTTGTCGCGCAACGATTCGGGCACGTCGCCGGCGACGATGCGCTGGGCGAGACCCTCGACGACCGCGGTCTTGCCGACGCCAGGCTCACCGATGAGCACGGGGTTGTTCTTGGTGCGCCGCGAAAGCACCTGGATGACCCGGCGGATCTCGGCGTCGCGGCCGATCACCGGGTCGAGCTTGCCCTCACGGGCGACCGCGGTGAGGTCGGTGCCGTACTTCTCCAGCGCGTCGAACTGCCCCTCGGGTTCGGCCGAGGTGACCTTGGCGCCGCCGCGGGTCTTCGGGATCGCCTCGGCGATCGCCTCGGCGTCGAGGCTGAACTGGTTGGTGCGCGCGAGCGCGAGCAGCAGGTGGTCGGTGGAGACGAACGAGTCGCCCATCGAGGTCATCGCCTGGCGGGCCTGTTCGAGCACGCCCACCAGCGCGCGCGACATCGACGGCTGACCCACGCTCGACCCGCTGGCGGCCGGCAACGACCGCAGCGCCTGGTCGGCGACGCCACGAACGGCGGCCGCGCTCGTTCCGACCGCCTCGAGCAGCGGCCCGGTGGTGGTGTCGGTCTGTGCGGCCAGTGCGGCGAGCAGGTGGGCCGGCTCGATCTGGGGGTTGCCGGCGGTGATCGCCGATCGGGTGGCCATGGACAGCGCTTCCTGCGCCTTCGTGGTCAGCTGAAGATCCACTCTCGGGACTCCTTCGGTTCGGACATACGTTTACGAGGTGACGCTGGCTCGCCCCACGCTAGTCGAGCGGTGACGGACAACGTCGGCTGCCTATGTCAACGCCGCCGAAATTGAGCCTATTCCGCTCAACTTCGAACATGCGCGTCGCTCCCGTCACGAGGCCCCGGCTTGAGACTTGCCGTTCCCGAACTGCAGCACGGGTGCACCGCGCCTGATGCTCCCTCAGCCCACCGGCGTCGAGTGGACATGACGTGACCCGACCGTTCGCTGCGCTGTCCGAACCGCGACGCGGGATGCAACCGAGTCCGTAGACTGAACGTCGGCAGCAGGGCGGGAGAAGCTGTCACCCCGCGCGATTCGATCCAAAGGAGGCACTCGATGTCCGCTGTGCAGTTGGCCAAGGGCCAGAATGCGCCACTGTCCGCCAGCCAGGTCGCCGTGACGGTGCAGGTCGGCGCCGCAGCAGACCTGTCCGCGCTGCTGCTGACCAGCGACGGCAGGGTGCGTGGTGATCAGGACATCGTGTTCTACAACCAGCCCGAGGGTCCCGGCGTCCGTTGCATCCCGCCGAGCGGTGGACAGCCCTGGCAGCTCCAGGTGCGTCTGGGCGAACTGCCGCCCGAGATCGAGAAGGTGCGTGTGGTGACCTCGCTGGACGAGGCCGGCCGCACCTTCGGCTCGCTGGTTTCCGCGCCGGTGGCTGTGGTGACCAGCGCCGACGGCGCACCGCTCGCTCAAGCCGAACTGTCCGGGCTGAGCAGCGAGTCGATCCTCATCGCCGTCGAGTTCTACCGGCGCAATGGCGAGTGGAAGCTGCGCTCGGTCGGGCAGGGTTACGGCGGTGGACTGGCCGACCTGCTGCGAGACCACGGCGCCGACGTCGCCGACGAACCTGCCACAGCGGCTCCGGTACCTGCGGCGAACACCCCCGCCTCGCAACCGGTTTCGACCCAGCCGCCGGCTCCAGCACCCCGCCGTCCGGACCCGTACACGTCCGACGCCATGGCTGCGCCATCCCCCGCGCCGGCACCGGCCGCCCCGCCGACGAGTCAGGGCGGCGACGACCCCTACGCCCAAGCACCGGCAGCACCCGCCGGGGACGACGGTTCCCGCCTGACCCGTGGCCGTCCGGTGAACCTGAGCAAAGGCCAATCGGTCAACCTGCGCAAGGACGACGGAAGCAACCTCAGCCTGGTCCGCATGGGCCTGGGCTGGGACCCCGTCCAGCGAGGCGGAATACTGTCGCGACGCACCGCCGAAGTCGACCTCGACGCTTCCGCAATCCTGGTGGCGGGCAACGACATCGTCGACCTCGTCTTCTACAACCGGCTGTCGTCAGCCGACGGATCCGTGCGTCACACCGGAGACAACCGGACGGGTGCCGGGGACGGCGACGACGAGGTGATCATGGTCGATCTGAACCGCATCCCGGTGCACGTCACCAGCGTCATCCTCGTCGTGAGTTCCTACGAGGGGCATACGTTCCAGATGGTGCAGAACGCCTTCTGCCGGCTCATCGACGAGGCGGGCCGCGGCGGCGAATTGGTGCGATACCAACTGTCCGGCGGCGATGCCACCACCGGCATGGTGATGGCCGCACTACGCCGCACTGGCTCGGGCTGGCGGATGCAGGCGATCGGCGAGGCAGTACAGGCACGAGTGCCGCAGGAGGTCTTCCCGATGATGAGCCGCTTCGCCCAGTGAGAACGCCGTGACCGAACTCGTCAGCGGACAGAACCACCCGTGGCCCGAAACGCGGGTGACCGTCCGGCTACACGGGCGGGCCGACCTGTCGGCGTTGCTGCTCGGTAGTGATGCGAAGGTGCGGGACGAGCAGGACTTCGTGTTCTACAACGCACCGCACACGACCGGTGTGAAGTGGACGGCCGATGCGCAAGACGCGCAGACCGTCCACATCGAGACCGCTCACCTGTCTGCTGAGATCCAGGTGGTCCGGCTGCTGGTGAGTGTCGACGACGACCAGCCGCCGCTCGCCGACGGTGTCGTCCAGGTCTCGGCCCACGGAGAATCGAGCGAAGTACGTTACGAACCAACTCGATTGGACGGCGAACGCTGCCTGATCGGGCTCGAGGTTTATCGCCGCAACGATGCGTGGAAGGTGCGCGCCGTCGGGCAGGGCTGGCGCGACGGACTGCCCGCCGCACTCCAAGCACACGGGATCGACGTCGAGACACCTGAGGCCCCGATCGAAGCAGCAGCGCCGCCGGTTACACCACCTGCGATTCCTCTACCGACGTCAACTCAACCCCCGGCCCACGGCAACCCCACTCAGGTGTTCGCCGGACCGGACGACGACACGGTGGCCGGGGCGTTGCGAGCGATCCGGAGCCTGCGCCACGACATCAGTCAGGCCCGGCGCGCACATCAGACCGCACTCGCCTACGCCGCCGACAAGATGCTCGCCGCGCAGGAGAACGCACGCGGTGCAGTCGGTACAGCCGGGGTGCCGGCGTCCGTCGAGCAGGAGTGTGCCGAACTCGTGTCCCGTGCCGAGGAACGGTACGCACAGGAGGCCGAGGCTCTGCATAGCGAACTCGTCGCCGAGGAGTTCGCGATGCCCCTCCCCCTCGCGCGTCTGGATTCCCTGGACTGGGAGACGCTGGCCGGAGGGACGCACTCGCCCACGAACCGCGCGATCGACCGCAACGATCACACAGCGTCCGTCATCCGCCTCGGCTCGCTGTACCCACCTCAAGGACCCTCGCTCAACCTGCCGATGCCGCACACCTGGGCCGCACGTGCACTGATGTGGTCGGACGATCCGAACCGCCCACCGGTAGGAGCCGCGTGGGTGCACGGACTCATCGCCCGGATGATGGCACTCACCCCACCCGGCGGGTTCGACGTCCAGCTGGTCGACCTCGACGGATCGCTGTCGTCGTCACTCGGACAGTTCGGTCCGGGCATCACCGACGACGTCACTCGCCATCGCTCGCCCGCCGAGTTGGTTTCGTTCGTCGATCAACTCGCGCACCGCGTCGATCTGGCACGGATGGCCGTCGAGTCCCGGATCCCCGACGCGCTGGATGACGTCCGGGACGACGCCCGTCACCTGGTGGTGCTGGCGCACTGGCCGCACGGGTACGACGAGCAGATCCAACGGCGCATCGCCGAGTGTCTGCCGTGGGGTTACGCGCTCGACGTCCAGTTCGTCGTGCTGACCCAGTTCGATGCCGCGGCCGAGCCACCGACGGAAGGCAGCGCGATGGAGGAGATACTGCGTTCGGCGCTGTGGCTGCAGGACGGTCCGGAACCGAACCTGTTGGACGACACCGGTGTTGCGTGGTGCTTCGATCCCGAGGCGACGGCGAGTGCCCGCTCCGTGGCGGCCCGGATCACCTCGTCCGGTCAGCGGTCCTGAGTCCAGCCCTTGCCGGTGACGTCGTCGTCGAGCCAACCGTCGCGGTCTGCGGTCATCTCCTCGAACCGGGCGACCAGCGCGTTGGCGACGGCCGAGGTCGGGTCGTCGATGGTGTCGACCCGGACGTAGACCGCCCAGTCGTGGGCCTCCGCATCGTCCTCTCCGGCCAGCGCCTCACGGACGACGCGAACCTCGTCGAATTCTTCGTCGCGCAGCTCTTCGGCCACTTCGTCGGCGTCGTCGCGTTCGGGGAACACCAGCAGGTACTCGGTCACGCGCACACCCTGCCACCGCGATCCTCGCCGAACAAAAGGGCGCACCGCACGCACGAATGTTCGCTCGCAGGTCACTCGCTCGTCGCAGACCCGTCGCCCGAACCACTTACCGTGCCCCTCGATGACTGGACGTTTCGTGGCGATCGGGGACTCCTTCACCGAAGGTGTGGGCGATCCGAACCTGTTGTATCCCAACGGGGTTCGAGGATGGGCCGACCGCATGGCCCGGCAACTGGGACGGGCCGACGACCGGTGGAAGTACGCGAACCTGGCGATCCGCAGCAAACTGCTCGACGAGATCGTGCAGGAGCAGTTGCAGGACGCCATCGCGCTCGAACCCACGGTCGCCTCCTTCTACGCCGGTGGCAACGACATTCTGTCGATCCGGGTCGACATGAACTCGGTGATGGAACGCTACGAAGCAGCGTTACGCGAACTGACACACGCCGTCCCCGACGTTGTGCTGTTCACCACGTTCGACACCACCAGCAGCCGCGTACTCGAACCCTTCCGCCGCCGGATCTCCTTCTACAACAATGTGGTTCGCGATCTTTCCGTGTCGTACAACGCCATCCTGGTCGACCACACCCGCCTCTCGGAGTTCCGCGATCGGCGCATGTGGGCACCCGACCGCATCCACATGTCGGGCGCCGGACACAAGGTGCTCGCCGCCGAGGTGCTCAAGACACTCGGCGTCCCGCACACGTTGAAGTTGCCGCAACTGGGTCCATGGGAGCCGCGGCCGTGGCGACAGGCGGTGCGTACCGAGAGCGCGTGGGTGCGCCACGAGGTGTTGCCGCTGTTGCGCCGACGACTCAGCGGCGTCAGGGAGGGAGATTCGCTCACCCCGAAGTGGCCCGAGCTCGTCCACCCGTCCGACGGCATGAAGCGGCTGGCGCGCTCCCGCGCGGGCGACGCCGTCTGGGTGCACGAGCACGTCGGCGCCACGGCCTGATCGATCGAGCCGGACAGCCGTACGACGGCCGTCCGGAAGGCAGAGTGGAGACATGAGCAACCACAAGGCAGAACAGAACAAGATCGTCGTCAGCCGCACCATCGAGGCTCCGGCCGACGCCATCTTCGACATCATCAGCAACCCCAAGCGCCACCCCGAGTTCGACGGCTCCGGCTTCGTGCGCAGCGAGGACCAGGGCGACCGGATCACCGCCAACGGCCAGGTGTTCACCATGAACATGGAAGGCGATCACATGGGCGGTGAGTACAAGACCGACAACCACGTCACCGGCTATGCCCACGACCGCCTCGTGGCATGGCAGACCGCCCCCGCCGGCACCGAGCCCAAGGGCTGGGAGTGGGTCTGGGAACTGGAGCCGAAGGGCCAGCACGAGACCGAGGTGACGCTCACCTACGACTGGAGCAAGGTCACCGACAAGGACTTGCTGAAGAAGATCAGTTTCCCGCTGGTCGAGAAGGACAAGCTGGAGCACAGCCTGCAGCGCCTGTCCGAACTGGTCTGAGTTCCTCTCGGGCACAACGTTCTACGAGGGTTCCGCGGCAACGTCGCGGAACCCTCGTGGTGTGCTCGCGGGCAGGAAGCTCGGTGCGCTCGCGCTCTGGCAGTTCCACGCCGGCCTGGCCTGGGCAGTGCTTGCGATGGCCGCCGTCGCCGGCGCAATCGTGGCCTGTTGGTACGCCAAGAGCCACGGACGCCAGGAAGCACCTACCGTGAATACTGTCGAAGAAGGAGTCACCACATGAGCGCATCCACCGCTTCCAGCACGCAGCACCACGTCGACCTCACCGAGTCGCGCGCCGCGCACAATTACCACCCGCTGCCCGTCGTCCTCGCCCACGGTGAGGGCGCCTGGGTGACCGACGTCGACGGCAACCGGTACCTCGACTGCCTCGCCGGCTACTCCGCGCTCAACTTCGGCCACGGCCACCCGCAGCTGATCGCCGCCGCCGAGACCCAGCTGCGCAAGCTGACCCTGACCAGCCGCGCGTTCTACAACGACCAGCTCGGAGAGTTCGCCGCCGAACTCGGTGACCTCGTCGGCAAGGAGGTCATCCTGCCGATGAACACCGGCGCCGAGGCCGTCGAGACGGCCCTGAAGGTGGCACGACGTTGGGGCCACGAGGTGAAGGGCATCCCGGCCGAACGCGGGCAGATCATCGTCATGGAAGGCAACTTCCACGGCCGCACCACCACGATCGTCTCGTTCTCGACGGACGAGGAGGCGCGCGCCGGATTCGGGCCGTTCACACCGGGATTCGTGGTTGTTCCCTACGGCGACGCCGAGGCGCTCGAAGCCGCGATCAACGACGAGACGATCGCCGTGCTCATCGAGCCGATCCAGGGCGAGGGTGGCGTCGTGATCCCGCAGGCCGGCTTCCTCGGCCGGGTGCGTGAACTCTGCACGCAGCACAGCATGCTGTTCATCGCCGACGAGATCCAGTCGGGTCTGGCACGGACCGGTCGCACGCTGGCCGTCGAACACGAGAACGTCGTGCCCGACATCGTCGTGCTCGGCAAGGCGCTCGGCGGCGGCATCCTGCCGGTCTCTGCGATTGCCGCGAACCACGACGTGCTCGACGTCATCACTCCGGGCAGCCACGGTTCGACGTTCGGCGGCAATCCGTTGGCGGCGGCGGTAGGACGCGAGGTCGTCGCGATGCTCGGCACCGGCGAATTCCAGGACGCCGCAAGCCGATTGGGTGCACGCCTCACCGAACGTCTCAACGGCCTCGGGGACGCGGTGGTCACCGTCCGCAGCCGTGGACTGTGGGCCGGCCTCGACCTCGACCCGAACGTGATGAGCGGACGCGACCTGAGTGTCGCGCTGATGCACCGCGGTGTCCTGGTCAAGGACACCCACGGCTCGACCGTGCGTATCGCTCCCCCGCTCGTGGCGTCCGAGTCGGACATCGATCTCATCGCCGACTCCATCTCCGAGTCACTGGCCGACGCGATTCGATGAGCTGTAAGCCGAGTGCGCCGACGTGGCACACCGAACAGGCCGCAAGCTGCACAACCCCGCCGGATCAGCGTTGACTGGACGCATGACAACCGTTGCTGATCAGCTCGTCGCTCAACTTCAGGACGCCGGCGTCCGCCGCATCTACGGCATCGTCGGCGACAGTCTCAACCCGGTGGTCGACGCCGTGCGCCGTACCGGCGGCTCGGCGAAAGGTGGGATCGACTGGGTCCACGTGCGCCACGAGGAAGCCGCTGCGTTCGCAGCCGGCGCCGATGCCCAGGTCACCGGTGAACTCGTCGCGTGCGCCGGCTCGTGCGGTCCGGGCAACCTGCACCTGATCAACGGCCTGTACGACGCGAATCGTTCGGGCGCGCCGGTGATCGCGATCGCGAGCCACATCCCGAGCTCCCAGATCGGCCAGGGGTACTTTCAGGAGACGCACCCCGACCGCATCTTCAACGAGTGCTCGGTCTACTCCGAGCTCATCTCCACCCCGACCCAGGCCCCCCGCGTGGTGGCGTCCGCGATCAGGCACGCGGTGGCCGAGCCGGGCGTCGCGGTCATCACCTTGCCCGGCGATGTCGCCGACGAGGAAGCGACGGCAGAAGCGCCCCGCTATGTTCCGGTCGAGCGCGGAGTCCTCACTCCCCCGGCGGCGGTCATGCAACGGCTCGCCGACGCCATCAACGCCTCCGACAAGGTCGCTCTCTTCGTCGGGCATGGCATCGCCGGCGAACACGACGCCGTCGTCGAGCTCGCCGACCTCATCGGTGCACCCGTCGGGCACTCACTGCGTGGCAAGGAGCTCATCCAGTACGACAACCCGTACGACGTGGGCATGACCGGCTTGCTCGGTTACGGCGCTGCGGCGGCCGGGATGGAGGACGCCGACCTGCTGATCATGCTCGGCACCGACTTCCCTTACGACCAGTTCCTACCCGACGTCACCACGGCCCAGGTCGACCGCGATGCCGCCGTGATCGGCCGACGTACCTCCGTGGACATTCCGGTACACGGTGACGTGGGTACGACCCTGCGCGCGCTGATCCCGTTGGTGCAGCGTAAGAAGAGCCGCACGTTCCTGGAGAAGACCCTCAAGCGTCACGACGGGCTCATGGACAAAGCAGTAGGCGCCTACACGCGCAAGGTGGAGAAGAAGAAGCCGATCCACCCCGAGTACGCGGCGTCCGTCCTGGACCAAGTCGCGGCGGACAACGCGGTGTTCACCGCCGACACCGGCATGTGCAACGTGTGGAGCGCTCGGTACATCAACCCGCTCGGCTCGCGCCGCCTCATCGGCTCGTTTCTGCACGGATCGATGGCGAACGCGCTGCCGCAGGCCATCGGCGCACAGTTCGCCCAGCGCGACCGGCAGGTGATCTCGATGTCAGGTGACGGTGGCCTCGGCATGCTGCTGGGCGAGATGCTCACCGCGGCGGCCTACGACCTGCCGATCAATGTCGTGGTGTTCAACAACTCGACCCTGGGCATGGTGAAGCTGGAGATGCTGGTCGACAAGTTGCCCGACTTCGGCGTCGACGTGCCCGAGGTCAACTACGCCGCGATCGCAGCAGCCATGGGCTGGAAGTCGATTCGCGTGGAGGACCCGAAGCACTTGGAGAAGGCGTACCGGGAAGCGCTGGCGCACGACGGGCCGGCACTGGTGGACGTCGTGACCGACCCGAACGCGTTGTCGATCCCGCCCAAGGTGACCGGCACGCAGATCTTCGGATTCGCCACGGCGATGAGCAAGATCGTGTTCAACGGCGGCGCGGGAGAAGCGGTGTCGATGGCGCGGTCCAACCTGCGCAACCTGCCCCGCTGACGACAAGGAAACCGGTCGCAATTGCGACCGGTTTCCTTGATTACGGGTGTAGATCAGCGCTGGGGCGCCAAACCACCAAGGACGTGCCCGGGGCCCGGCGACGGGCACGTTCGCCCGGCCGCAGTGCGACGATCTGACCGCCCGGCGCAGCGGCGAAAACTCTTGCCGCCGAAGCGTATTGGAGCTGATCCTGAAGTTCGTGGACCCTGGCGCGGAGGGTGTCGACCTGTGCCTCGACCTCCATGATCCGGGCGATGCCGGCCAGGCTGACGCCTTCCTCCTGGGACAGGCGCTGCACCTCCCGCAACATCTCGATGTCGCGGGCGCTGTAACGGCGTCCGCCACCCCGGGTGCGCGACGGGGTGACGATGCCGAGCCGGTCGTACTGACGCAACGTTTGAGCGTGCATTCCGGCCAGCTCGGCCGCCACCGAGATCACATACACCGGGGCGTCCATGTCGGGTATGGGCGAGCGGTCCATCACTGACGCGCCTTCGCCATCAGATCGGCGCGCGGGTCACCGCCCCGTTTGTCGGCGATCTCGGCGAGCGTCTTCTTGTCGTCGTCCGACAGATCTGTCGGCACCACCACGTGCACCTTCGCGAGCAGGTTGCCCGCGCCGGACTTGGCCTGGATGCCTCGGCCCTTGATCCGCAGCACCTGACCGGACTGCGTTCCGGGAGCGATCTTGACCTTGACGGTCGAACCGTCGAGGGTCGGTACCGCGACCGTGGCGCCCAAGGTCGCCTCGGCGAAGGTGACCGGCAGGTCGACGGTGATGTCGTTGCCGTCCCGGCCGAACACCGGGTGCGGCTGCACGTGCACTTCCAGCAGCAGGTCGCCGGCACCGCCGGGGCCGGGCTGCCCCTTGCCCCGCAGCCGGATCGTCTGTCCGTCCTTCACGCCCGCGGGGATACGGGTCTTGATCGTCGAGCCGTCGGCCGACTGCAGCGAGACGGTCTCGCCCTCAGCCGCGGAACGGAACGACAAGGTGGTCTGAGCACGGACGTCGCGGCCCTTCGGGGGCGCTTGGCTGAATCCGCCGTTGCCGCCGAATCCCCCTGCGCCACCACCGAACTGGCCGAGGATGTCGTCCAGGTTGAAGGTCTGTCCGCCACCGGTGGAGAAGCCGCCGGCCGGACCGGCACCGCCGCCACCGAACATCGAACCGAAGAGGTCCTCAAAGCCGGCTGCTCCGGCGCCACCCCCTCCACCGCCTGCGGTGAAGCGAGCTCCCCCGCCGACCATCGCGCGCAACTGGTCGTACTCGGCGCGCTTGTCCTTGTCGCCGAGGACGGAGTTGGCCTCCCCGACGTCCTTGAACTTCTGCTCGGCGACCGTGTCGCCCGGGTTCTTGTCCGGGTGGTACTGCCGGGCCAATTTGCGGTAGGCCTTCTTGATGTCGGCCTCGGACGCGTCCTGGGGCACCCCGAGGATCTTGTAAAAGTCCTTCTCCAGCCAGTCCTGGCTCGCCATGCTTTCTCCTTGGTCCTTCGTCGTGGGCCACGGTTCCGATCTGTTTCCCGTCCGCGTGGCCCACGACGGGGAACTGCATCACTGAGGGTCTGCGACCGCCACGCGGGCCGGGCGCACGACACGCTCGCCCACCTTGTAACCGGGCTGCATCACCTGAACGACGGTGGTGCCTTCGCTGCCCTCGGGCACCTCGGCCTCGATGTGCATCAGGGCCTCGTGGTGCATCGGGTCGAACGCGTCGCCCACCTCACCGAAGCTGGCCAGGCCGTAGCGACCCAGGATCGCATCGAGCTTGGCGGCGATCTTGGCGAACGGCGAACCCTCCTCGAGGTCGCCGTGCTGGCGCGCGTAGTGGATCTCGTCCAACACCGGCAACAGCGACTCCACGAATCCGGCGAGGGTGGCGCTGTGCGCCATCTCGCGGTCGCGGTCGACGCGCCGTTTGTAGTTGACGTACTCGGCCTGCAGTCGCTGCAGGTCTGCCAACCGCTCGGCGGCGAGCGCGGCGTCCGGGTGGACGTCGTCGCTCGGACCGGCGCTCGAACCGGTTGTCTGCTGCGGGTCGTCGTTGATCGCTTCGGTATTGGGCAGGTCGTCGCCGACCGCCCCACCGAACGCGCTGTCGCCGCCTTCCGCCTCGACGATCCGGTCGAACTCGTCGTTGCCCGAACCCTTCTCGGAGCCCTTCTCGGCACTCTTGTCAGCGCTGTTGTCGTCGCTCACGGCGTCCTCCTTCTCATGGTCTGCGGGGTGTGCGCCGCGCAGCTCGCCCGTCTCGGGGTCGATACGGCGCTTGTCCCGGACGACCGGCCCGGTGGGCTCCTCCTGCGAGGAGCCCACCTGATCGTCGGTCACTTCTTGTCCGACTCGTCGTCGTCCACGACCTCGGCGTCGACGACGTCGTCGTCACCGGCGGTCTGGGCGGAGTCGTCCGCGGCACCTGCGGTGGAGGCGTCACCCGAGGGCGCACCTTCGGCGCTCTCGGACGCGTACATCGCCGCGCCCATCTTCTGCGAGACGTCCGAGAGGGTCTTGCTCTTGGCCGCGATGTCCTCCGGGGAGGTGTTCTCGTCCTTGAGCGCGTCCTTCAGGTCGTTGGTCGCGGTCTCGACCTCGGTCTTGGTATCGGCCGGGATCTTGTCACCGTTGTCGGCGAGGAACTTCTCCGTCGAGTACACGAGCTGCTCGGCGGTGTTGCGCGCCTCGGTGGCCTCGCGCCGCTTGGCGTCCTCGGCGGCGTGCTCCTCGGCGTCCTTGATCATGCGGTCGATGTCCTCCTTGGGGAGGGCGGATCCACCGGTGATCTGGATCGAGGCTTCCTTGCCCGTGCCGCGGTCCTTGGCGGACACGTGCACGATGCCGTTGGCGTCGATGTCGAAGGTGACCTCGATCTGCGGCACACCACGCGGGGCGGGTGCGATGCCGGAGAGTTCGAAGTTGCCGAGCGGCTTGTTCATCTTGGCCACTTCGCGCTCACCCTGGAACACCTGGATATCGACGGACGGCTGGTTGTCCTCGGCCGTCGAGAACACCTCGGTGCGCTTGGTCGGGATCGCGGAGTTGCGCTCGATGAGCTTGGTGAACAGACCACCCTTGGTCTCGATACCCAGGCTCAGCGGGGTGACGTCGATGAGCAGCACGTCCTTGCGCTCACCCTTCAGCACACCGGCCTGCAGGGCAGCACCGACGGCGACGACCTCGTCCGGGTTGACGCCCTTGTTGGGCTCCTTGCCGGTGAGTTCCTTGACGACCTCGGCGACTGCGGGCATGCGGGTGGAACCACCCACGAGCACTACGTGGTCGATGTCGCCGACCGAGATGCCGGCGTCCTTGATGACGTTCTGGAACGGGGTCTTGGTGCGCTCCAGGAGGTCCTTGGTCATCTGCTCGAACTGCGCGCGGGTGATGGTCTCGTCCAGGTGGATCGGACCGTTTTCACCCATGCTCAGGTACTGCAGCGACAGGTTGGTGGACGTCGACGACGACAGTTCCTTCTTGGCCTGCTCGGCGGCGTCGCGAAGACGCTGCATGGCGATCTTGTCCTTGGACAGGTCGACACCGGTCTGGTTCTTCACCGTGGTGAGCAGGTGCTCGACGATGCGCTGGTCCCAGTCGTCACCACCGAGCTTGTTGTCACCGCTGGTGGCGCGCACCTGGATGGTGCTGAAGCCGTCCTCGGGGTCCTTGCCGACCTCGAGCAGCGAGACGTCGAAGGTGCCGCCACCCAGGTCGAAGACCAGGATGAGCTCGTCCTCCTTGCCCTTGTCCAGGCCGTATGCCAGTGCGGCCGCGGTGGGCTCGTTGACGATGCGCAGGACGTTGAGGCCTGCGATCTCGCCGGCCTCCTTGGTGGCCTGACGCTCGGCGTCGTCGAAGTACGCCGGGACGGTGATGACCGCGTCAGTGACCTTCTCGCCGAGGTAGGACTCGGCGTCCCGCTTGAGCTTCATCAGAATGCGCGCGGAGATCTCCTGCGGCGTGTACTTCTTGCCGTCGATCTCGTCGGTGGTCCAGTCGGTGCCCATGTGGCGCTTGACCGAACGGATGGTGCGGTCGACGTTGGTGACCGCCTGTCGCTTGGCGATCTCGCCGACGAGGACGTCGCCGTTCTTGGCGAAAGCCACGACGGACGGCGTGGTGCGGCCGCCCTCAGCGTTCGCGATGATTTCCGGATCGTTGCCCTCAAGGACGGCAACGGCCGAGTTGGTGGTGCCGAGGTCAATACCTACCGCACGAGCCATGGTGATGTTCTCCTTGTTGTGGGGTTCAGGACTACAGGCGACTCAACTCCGGGTGTCGAAACATTGTCAAGTCGAGACCCTGGAAACTTGCGTCTGATGGACTCAACCTCCTGGACGCGTCCATCATTCCCGACCCGACAAAAGTTTTCTGGTCGGTTTGCTGTCGGCTTTGAGGTGGAACCAGACCTGCCGCGGCGCCGTCCACTTCGCGGTTCGCGATCGCGGACCGGCGCACCAGCAACAATGCACGACCGGGACGACGTACGCTGTCAGCGCTCGACATTCCGGTCCGGACCCCAGGGGGACCCCATGAAGCCTAGTTACGCCCTTCTCAGCGCGGTTGCTGCCACGACCCTGCTGGCGGGCTGCGGTTCGGACTCCGGTGTGACGGTCAGCAGCGCCACGAATTCCGGGGCGACGACCACCGGTACAGCGGAGCCGACGAGCAGTTCCGAGTCGAGCACCGAGTCGAGCACCGAGTCGAGCACTGAGTCGAGCACTGAGTCGAGCACTGAGTCGAGCACTGAGTCGAGCACTGAGTCGAGCACTGACACCTCCGCCCCCGAGACCTCGAGCCCGACCAGTTCGGAAACTTCGAGCCCAACGGTGAGTGAGACCAGTTCACCGACGTCCACCGATGGCGCGCTGCTCGACGACGCCGCCATCGAAGCGTTCGCGACGAAGCTGGGTTGTGCACGCGAGCGCGCGGTGCCGCCGAAGAGCAGCTGGCTGCTGGCGAAGGGCGTCAAGACCGGGTACGACTGCACCGCGGGCGACATCGAGTACACCGTCATGCGAACGGAGAAGGCCGGGCAGATCGGGCCGGCCCTGGCGGAGATCAAGGTGCGCTGGGCCAAGGGCAAGCCGGTCTCGTACGTCGGGGGCACCAACTGGGCGATCCTCGCCTCCCCGGAGAAGGGCAAGCGCATTCCGGGTCTGACCCAGACCACCGAAGCCCAGAAGAAGGTCGGCGAAGGCAAGGTCACCTGGGCCTGAGGATCGGGGCGCGGGTCAGGACGCGGACCCGGCGGTGTGCCGGTGGTCAACGTGCCACCCGGTAGCGCACGAACACCGGCGCGGCCAGCGACACCGCCATCACGAGGACGACGGTCAGCAGACCGCCGCCTGCGGCGGTCCACGCCGTTCCCAGCCCGACGGCGGCGGCGCCGTGCGCGACGTCGGCCAAGCGGGGACCACCGGCGACGACGACGGTGAACACCCCTTGGAGGCGGCCACGGACATCATCGGTGGCCGCCTCCTGCAGCATCGTGGTGCGAAATGCGGCGGAGGCCATGTCGGCAGCGCCGGCCACCATCAAGGCACCGACCGCGATCGCCAGCGGTAGACCGGCCGCTCCCCTGCCGAATGCCACCGCAAGGCCGAACACCGTGATGGCGACGCCCCAGACGACGATCGCCACGACCACAGCCAGCCCTTGGCGCTCGACGCGCGACACCCAGCCCGACAGCACCCCGCCGATGACGGCACCGGCCGGGATCGCGGCGAACAGCAACGCGAAGGCGAACCCGCCACCGTCCGGGCCACCGAAATCGAGGTGCGCGATCTGTGGGAACAGCGCCCGGGGCATGCCGAAGACCATGGCGATGATGTCGACGACGAACGACATGAGCAACACCGTGTGCGCGCGCAGGTAGGCGAATCCTTCGATGACAGAACGGAAACCGGCCTTGGTCGCCTGGCCGATCGCAGGCATGGCAGGCAGGCCGACCACGGCCCACAGCGTCGCGAACAAGGTGATGGTGTCGGCCGCGTAGAGCCAGGAGTAGCCGAGCACCGGGATGAGCAGACCGCCGACCATCGGCCCGGCGATGGCACCGAACTGCATGACCGTCATGTTGAGCGAGTTCGCGGCGGGCAGCTGTTCCAGCGGCACCAGTCGCGGGTAGATCGCCGAGCGCGTCGGCTGGTTCACCGCGAAGAACGCCTGTTGGACGGCGAACAGCACCAGCAACAACCAGACTTGGTCGAGCTGTGCTGCGGCTTGCGCGAAGAACAGCGCGCTGGTCGCGATGAGGCCGATCGTGGTGATGGTCAGCAGTTTGCGCCGGTCCATGGCATCGGCGAGGGCGCCGCCGTACAGACCGAAGACGATCAGCGGGATGAGGCCGAACAGCCCGGTGAGACCGACATAGGCCGAGCTGCCGGTGATCTTATAGATCTGCGCGGGCACCGCGACCACAGTCAGTTGCGCGCCGATGAGCGTGATGATGTTGGTCCACCACAGCCGTCGGTAAGCCGGGACGCGCAGCGGACGGGTGTCGGCGAACAAGCCGCGGACGCGGGACAGGGCAACCTCCGAGGTACGGATGACGAAGCGCTCGATCCTCCCACTCGCAGCGACTACGGACTGACACCCACCTCTCGCGCTCGGCGTGCGAACGCGCGACAGTCAAGACGTGACGACCGCCGTCCGGCGGCCGCCTCCATCCGCCCACGGAGGTCGGGCATGTCGACCACAGTGCGCGTGCATCGCGGGTACGCCTGCCCCCGACCGGATCGTGATGGTCGGCGGGCAGCGGGTCGGACGCCCGGAAGGCGAGGTCAACGACTACGAGACCACTCCCGACAGTCATGTCCTCATGGTCCGCCTGGGCTACTTGCAGGAATGAATCCGTTTTCACGCCGAGCCGCAGGTTGGTTCGGAACGGTCAAATGGCGCGGGGTGAGTACATGATGATCGCGACACCCACCAGGCAGCAGAGCGCCCCGACTACGTCGTAGCGATCGGGACGGTAGCCGTCCATCACCATGCCCCAGACCAACGAACCTGCGACGAAAACTCCGCCGTACGCCGCCAGGATCCGCCCGAAGTTCGCGTCCTGCTGCAAGGTCGCGACGAACCCGTAGAGGCCTAATGCGATCACGCCGGCTCCGATCCAGAGCCAACCCTTGTGCTCCCGGACGCCCTGCCAGACGAGCCACGCGCCGCCGATCTCGCAGACTGCGGCAGCCAGGAACAACGCGAGCGAGCGGGCGATCATCATGGCGCCCATTGTTGTCGGCAGCCCCTTCGGCTCGGGTCAGGATCGCAGTGCGTGCACGAACACGGGTGCATGTGCACGTTCGTCGAGCGTGCCGCGCCTCGCGAATTCGGCGAGCACAGTGCGCATCGCACGTCCTTCATCGAAGGTTGCATGCCACGCCGGGCCCGACGCACGAACGATGGAATCCCACGCCGGCCCGGGGAAGACGAGCGGGAGATCCGTGGTGTGCGCACCGGCGAGCGGGCCGTTGGCCGGTTTCGAGCGCAGGACGTACCGCCCTGTGTGGCCGCCGGCCGCCGAATGACGCTGGGCGAACCGGCGAGCCGGAGCGCCGTAGATGCGGCTGGTGAGCCGCCGGACGAGTTGCTCGCGTACCGCGGGCCGCAACGGCAGGCGTCCGAGCCGGGGCGGGACGAACAACGCCGCTTCCCGATCGGTGTGTCCGATCAGCAGATCGATCGATCCCGCTGATCGCCAGGCATCGTCCAGATCCCGTTCCTTCGGCAACGGGTCGATGCCGTACTGCGGGCCGAACGGCATCCCGGCCCGCAGGCCGTAACGCAGGGACATCCGTTGCAGGCGGTCGGTGGCAGCCAGGACCTCGTCGACGGACGCGTCCGGCGCCAGGTCCTGCACCTGGCGAGCCATCGCGACGTACATCCGGTCCCGTCTGCTCATCAGACCGAGCGGGGCGCTCATCACGATCGCCCTACGGAAAAGGCCCCGGGTGCCCTCGGCGATCATCAGGTGGGCGACCGAGTCGCCACCGGCGGACTCCCCGAAAACGGTGACGTGCTGCGGGTCCCCGCCGAAGACCGCGATGTTCTCGTGCACCCAGCGAAGGGCGGCGCGCTGATCGAGCAGACCGAGATTGCCCGGTGCGTCGCCGTGCCGCAGGTAGCCGAAGAGTCCGAGCCGATAGTTGATGCTGACCACGATCAGCCGCTGCTCGACGACCAGGGCGGTCGGGTCGTAGATGGGCAGGTCGCCGCCACCGGTCACATAGGAGCCGCCGTGGATCCACACCAGCACCGGCAGCGCGGCATCCGAGCTCGTGCCGGCCGGGACGGTCACCGAGAGGTTGAGGCAGTTCTCGTCCGTTCGCGGTCGACCCTCCAGATCGTCCAGCACTTCGTCGATGAGCGGGAACGACACCTGCGGACAGACCGGGGACGGCTCACGTGCATCGAAATCCCGACCGGAGAACGGCACGGGAACGGGCAGACCCCACCGGGAAGCGGACGCGTAGGGAAGGCCGGTCGCCTGCCACACCTTCGGGGTGCCGCGACCCGAGACCTTGCCACCGGGAATCGTCCAGACCGGGGTGTTCGGGACGCTCATACCGGCGATCGTCGCAGACCGTCGTCGCCGCCCGGGCAGCCAGGGCTACCGAGGCGACAGAACCGTCTCGCCCACCTTCTCCTCATCGTGCAACCAGCGCTGTTCGAGCCACGCCATCGCCATCGGAAGCAGTCCGATCACCATGAGGATGATCACCACTGCCAGGACACCTTCGTCCAAACCCATGTCTCCACGCTCCTCCTTCTGCACCGGCAGTTGGTGAAGGGGCGGCGACGGATCCCGGAATTACCGCTGGGGGTTCACGAACGATGCAGCGCGTCGGCGATCGGAACGTCGCCGTCGGTGAATTCGATCTCGCGGCCCGCGACCGTTTCGGGGTCGGCTTCGACGACGGCGGTGATCACATCGGCAACCAACTCACGTGACGTGGACGTCTTGCCGTCGTTCGCCGGGTCGAGTGTCCCGGACGACGGGTCGAGAGTGAGAGTGCTCGGCTTGAGGATCGTCCACTGCAGTTCGGACGCCTTGAGGTGTTCATCGGCCGCGGCCTTGGCGTCGGCGTACGCGAAGAACGAATTGTCTTCCGGCACACCGTGACCGGGACCGGCACCGAAGTAGGACACCATCACGTACCGCAGCACGCCGGCCTGGCGGGAGGCGTCCATCGATCGGATCGCCGCGTCCCTGTCGACGGCATAGGTGCGCTCGGGGTGACCACCGCCGGCTCCTGCGGACCACACGATCACCTGGTGCCCGGTGAGCAGTTCGGCGAGTTCATCGGTGTCGAGTTGCTCGACATCAGCCACGACCGGTGCGGCGCCGGTCTCGGCGACATCTGCGGCGTGATCGGGATTGCGGATGATCGAGCTGACCTCGTGCCCGGCTGCGGCGAGCTTGTGAGCTGCGAGCAGGGCGATCTTGCCGTGCCCTCCGATGATCGCGATGCGGGTCATGTGCGCCTCCAGGTATCGGTCCGTTTCGTGTGCGCTTGCTCGACCCACGGTACGTAGCCCGGCCCGCCGGTTGGCACGTCCCGACGTTCCAATATAAACAGATGTTGTTTTCTGTTGACTTCTGCACGTTCAGGTGGTTTTCTGACGTGACCACGACCACGTGGGCCAACTCACACGAGGAGTCAGTCAGCCGTGTACGCAGCCGAGCGCCACCAGCGCATCGTCGACGAGGCCCGCCGTAACGGGCGGGTCGCGGTCGCCGACCTGGCCGGTGCTCTCGAGGTCACCACCGAGACGGTGCGACGCGACCTGAGCGTCCTGGAGGACCGCGGCACGCTGCGACGAGTTCATGGCGGAGCGATTCCGGTCGAACGTCTCGAACCGACCCTGGCCGCCCGATCCACCCGCTCGACCAAAAAGAAGACCCGGATCGCTGCCCGCGCGTTGGATGAGATCCCTGCCGACGGCACGATCCTGCTCGACAGCGGTTCGACCACCCTCGCGATCGCCGGCCTGCTCCCGGTCGACATATCGCTCACGGTGGTCACCAACTCGGTACAGGCCGCGGCATTGCTCACCGACCGCCCGAACCTCACCCTCCTGCTGCTGGGCGGACGCGTTCGCGGCGTCACCGGCGCAGCCGTCGGTTCCTGGGCGTCGGACCTGTTGGGCGGCCTCACCGTCGATGTCGCCTTCGTCGGCACCAACGGCATCAGCACCCGACGCGGACTGACGACCCCGGACGAGGCCGAGGCCGCAGTGAAAACAGCGATGATCGGCGCCGCGACCAAAACCGTCGTCGTGACCGATTCCAGCAAGGTGGGTGTCGACCACCTGCACCGCTTCTCGCCGCTGGACGCCGTCGATCTCGTCATCACCGACTCCGCGCTCGCTGCGGACGACCGCGACGGGTTGGTCGATGCAGGAACGAAGGTGGCATGTGCATGATCGTCACCCTCACTCCGAACCCCAGCGTGGACCGCACGATGTCCTTCGAGCACATCGCCCTCGGCGAGGTACAGCGCGCCGCTTCCGGCCGAATCGACCCGGGCGGCAAGGGAATCAACGTCTCCCGAGCCCTCGCCGCCAACGAGACACCGACGCTCGCGGTCCTTCCTGCTGGTGGCCCTGAGGGTCACCTGCTCACCGAACTGCTCGACGCTGCGAGGGTCCCTCATCTCGCCGTGGAGATCGCCGGGTCGGCCCGGATGAACATCGCGGCGGTCGAGCCGGACGGCACGACGACCAAGCTCAACGAGGCGGGTCCACATCTGACGGACGCCGAGGTCAGCGCCCTGTTCGGCGCCACCGCACGGGCGTGCGTGTCCGCGTCCTGGGTGGTCGGTTGTGGCTCGCTACCGCCGGGCGTCCCGACCACGCTGTACGCCGAACTGGTCCGTCGGATGAGCGGACGCGGCGTGAAGGTCGCGATCGATACCTCCGGAGCCCCCTTCCCGTTGGCCGTCGCGGCTCGACCGCACCTGATCAAGCCGAACCATGAGGAGCTCGCCGAGCTCGTCGGCCGCCCGCTCAGCACCGTCGGTGACGTCGTGGACGCGGCACGCGAACTGGTCGCGGACGGTGTCGAGACAGTCGTCGTGAGCCTCGGCGCCGACGGCGCGATTGCCGTGACCGCCGACGAACTGGTCTGGGCCGGAGCGAAAATCGCCGACCCGTTGTCGACGGTCGGCGCCGGCGACTGCCTGCTCGCCGGCTTCCTGCACTCGACCGTGGCGGGCGGCGACCTTGAAGCCGCCCTTCGCGAGGGCGTCCGCTGGGGCGCCGCCGCCGTTGGACTACCCGGCAGTCAGGTACCGCACCTCGAAGACCTCACCGATATCGAGGTGCACTCCACGCGCACCCCGCAACTCGACCGCGTCATCTCCTGACGCACCGACGAAAGGACACGTCGTGTCTCTGATCACCGACGAACAGGTCGTCCTGGACCTGGGTGGCGACGACCGCCATGAGGCCACGCGCACTCTCGCCGAGACGCTGGTCGCGACCGGTCGCTGCACCGACCTCGATGCGTTCCTCGCCGACGTGCGTGCCCGCGAGGAGAAGATGGCAACCGGCCTGCCCGGCGGCATCGGTATCCCGCATGCCCGTAGCGCGGCGATCACCGAACCATCGCTGGTTTTCGGACGCCCGGTCGAAGGCATCGATTGGGGCGCCAAGGACGGCCCGGCGACCACGATCTTCCTCATCGCCGCTCCCGAGGAGGGCGGTGAGGCGCACATGCAGATGCTGCCCAAGCTGGCGAAAGCGTTGATGGACAAGGAGTTCCGCGCACAGTTGCAGTCGGCGAGGACGAAGTCCGAGGTCGTCGAGCTCGTGAACTCCCGGGTCTCGCTCGACAATGCGCCCGCCAAGCCCGCTGCAGCTTCGACCACCACGGCAGCCGCCGGCGCCACCGCTGCTGCGCCGGCATCGGACAAGACATCGGACAAGACATCGGACAGGGCATCGGTCCCGGACGAGGTCGAGCCGACCGCACCGACCGCGGATGCGTCCACCTCCCGGCGGTTCGTCGCGGTGACCTCCTGCCCGACCGGCATCGCCCACACCTACATGGCCGCCGAGGCACTGGAGAACGCGGCCCGCGAGGCGGGGCACTCGATCACCGTGGAGACACAGGGATCCGCCGGATCGACGCCGCTCACCGCACGCCAGATCGTCGAGGCGGACGCCGTGATCTTCGCTCACGACGTCGAGGTGCGCGACAAGCAGCGCTTCGCTGGTAAGCCGACGGTCGATGTCGGGGTGAAGAAGGCGATCAGCGACGCCCCTGCCCTGCTGGCGCAGGCCGGACGGCTCGCGGACGAGTGGCGGAAGGATCCTTCGCGCGCCCAGGCGACGCCGGCGTCCGTCATGGACGACGAGCCCGAGAGCGAGGGCCTCGGCACGCGGCTGCGCAAGTGGCTGATGACCGGTGTGTCGTACATGATCCCGTTCGTCGCGGCCGGCGGAATCCTCATCGCGCTCGGCTTCATGCTCGCCCAGATCTTCGGCGGTGAGACCGGCGCGATCGACGTCACGAAGAACTTCACGCTCGACCCGACGGCCGATGCCAAGACCATCACCGTCCTGCAGAACTCGTTCAACCCGCTCGACGGGATGCACTGGGCTGCACTGCTTTTCCTCATCGGTGGAGCAGCGTTCGGGTTCCTCGTCCCGATCCTGTCCGGCTACATCGCGTACGCGATCGCCGACCGTCCGGGTCTGGTGCCCGGCATCGTCGGCGGCGCCGTGGCGGTCACCATGCAGGCCGGCTTCCTCGGCGGCATCGCGACCGGCCTGCTCGGTGGCCTGATCGCCAAGTGGATCTCCGGTTGGAATGTGCACAAGAACGTCCGTGGCGTGATGCCCGTCGTGGTGATCCCGCTGCTGTCGACCCTGCTCACCGTCGGGTTGCTGATCACCGTGCTCGGCCGGCCGATCAAGTGGCTGTCCGACCAGTTGGCTGAGGGGCTGAACAGCATGTCGGGCACCAGCGCGGTCCTGCTCGGCTTGATCGTCGGCGCGATGATGGGCTTCGACCTCGGCGGCCCGGTGAACAAGGTGGCGTACGCCTTCGCGACCACCGGGCTGTCCGCAGCCGGCACCGCAACCGATGCCCCGCAACTGAAGATCATGGCCGCGGTCATGGCCGCCGGAATGGTCGCGCCGCTCGGTCTGGCACTGGCCACCACCATCCGGCCCAAGCTGTTCACCGAGCCCGAGCGGGAGAACGGCAAGGCCGCGTGGCTGCTCGGCGCCTCGTTCATCTCCGAGGGAGCCATCCCGTTCGCGGCCGCCGACCCGTGGCGCGTGATCGTCGCGTCGGTCGCCGGGTCAAGCGTCACCGGAGCCCTGTCGATGGCCTTCGGCGCCACATTGCGCGCCCCGCACGGCGGCATCTGGGTGCTCCCGCTGATCGGCAACTTCGCCCTCTTCCTGGTCGCTCTCGCGGCGGGTGTGCTGGTGATGACCACGGTCGTGGTCGTGCTCAAGCAAGCCGCTGCCAAGAAGTCCACCAACACCCTCGTCGCAGCCTGATCGCTGCGGCAGACTCACAACACACCCAACCGACGAAGGAGTCAGTTTCATGGCACAGCGCACCGTCACCATCGCTTCGAAGGTGGGCCTGCACGCCCGCCCCGCGGCCCTGTTCGTCCAGGCGGCGTCCGAGACCGGACTGGACGTCCAGATCGCCAAGCCGGGCGAGGACCCGGTCGACGCGACCAGCATCCTGGGGGTGATGGCGCTCGGCGCCAGGCACGGCGAAGAGGTCGAGCTGACCGCCGCAGGCGACGGCGCCGACGAGGCACTCGACTCGCTCGTCGACCTGCTCTCGCGCGACCTCGACGCGGAATGAGTTGACGGCGGTGGAGAACATGATTCTGCAAGGGATCGGCGTCAGCCCCGGATCCGCCTACGCCCCGGCGGTCCTCGTCGCTCCCCCGGTGCAGGCACCGGCCGATGAGCCGGCACCGAGTGACGCCAACTCGGCACTGCTCGAGGTCAAGGCCGCCTTCGAATCGGTCGCGACCGAGTTGGACGCCCGCGCCGCAGCGGCGCCGAAGACGGCCGCGCAGATCCTGTCCGCCACCGCCCTCATCGCCCGCGACAAGGGCCTGCACAAGGCGGCCGGCAAGCACCTCGCGGGCGGAAACGGCCCGGCGAACGCGGTGCACCTCGCAGTCGAGGAGTACGTCCTTCAGTTCGAAGCGCTGGGCGATTACTTCGCCGAGCGGGTCACCGATCTGCGTGACGTCGGCGCCCGGGCCATCTCGGTGCTGCTCGGCCTACCGGCGCCGGGCGTTCCGACGTTGGCCCAGCGCTCGATCGTCGTCGCCCTGGATCTGGCTCCGGCCGACACCGCCGTGCTCGACAAGGCGCTCGTCGCCGGCATCGTCACCCAGGCGGGCGGTCGCAACAGCCACACCGCGATTCTCGCCGCTCAGATGGGCATCCCCGCCGTCGTTCACTGTGCCGGAGCGCTCGACATCGAGATCGGTACTGTGCTGTCCATCGACGGAGACACCGGCGAGGTACTCACCGACCCGGAACCGGAAATCGTTGCGGCTCTTGCCGATCGCGACGCCAAGCGGGCCGATGTACTGTCGTCCTCGACCGGTGCCGGCCGCACATCCGACGGTCACGCGGTCGCCCTGCTCGCAAACATCGGCGGGGTGGACGACGCCGTCGCCGCGGCTGCCACCGACGTCGAGGGGGTGGGTCTGTTCCGCACCGAGTTCGTCTTCCTGTCGGCGAAGAAGGCGCCCATGCTGCAGGAGCAGACCGACATCTACACCAAGGTCTTCGAACCCTTCGGGCACGACCGTCGGATCGTAGTCCGGACGCTGGACGCGGGTGCCGACAAGCCGCTCGCTTTCGCCGACCTCGGCGATGAGGAGAACCCTGCTCTCGGCCGTCGTGGCCTGCGCCTGTCACAAGCACGTCCGGAGCTGCTGCAGACCCAGCTCGAGGCACTCGGTGCTGCGGCGTCGGCTACCGGCGCGGACGTTCGGGTGATGGCCCCGATGGTGGCCACCCTCGATGAGGCGTCGTGGTTCGCCGAGCAGGTCGCGGCTGCGGGCCTGCCCACGTCGGGCGTGATGATCGAGGTGCCGGCAGCGGCCCTGTCGGCTCGGCATGTGCTCGGTCCGGTCGATTTCGGCAGCCTGGGCACCAACGACCTGGCGCAGTACACGATGGCGGCCGACCGGATGGAGGGTGCGCTCTCCGATCTGCTTGATCCGTGGCAACCGGCCGTGCTCTCGGTGATCAAGGCTGCCTGCGACGCAGCCGCCGAGCTCGCAAAGCCCATCGGCGTGTGCGGTGAATCCGGCGGTGACCCGTTGATGGCGCTCGTGCTGACCGGCATGGGTGTCGGGTCGTTGTCGATGGCGCCGTCGAAGGTCGCGATCGTTCGCTTCGCGCTGTCGCGTCATTCTCTGCAGGAGTGTCGGCGCCTGGCTGCGCTGGCACTGTCGGCACCCACAGCCGGCGATGCGCTGGACGCGGTCCGCACTGCTGCCGACGCCGAGCTCGTCGCGATCCTCTGACCAGCTGCGTTCAGTCGACCCAGACCCGCGCATTACGGAACATCCGCAACCACGGGCTCGCCTGTCCGATCGGGCCGTCGGTCCAGCTGAGCTGCACGTTGCGCTGCACGCGTTCGGGGTGCGGCATCATCGCGGTGAACCGGCCGTCCGGGGTCGTCACCGCAGTCAGTCCGTCCGGAGAACCGTTGGGGTTCAACGGATATGCGCTGGCCGGTTGTCCGTTACCGTCAACGTATCGAGCAGCCCGGTGCACGCGGCTCTCGTCACCACGCAGATCGAAGTTCGCGAAACCCTCCCCGTGCGCCACGGCGATCGGCAGCCGCGAACCCGCCATCCCCGCGAAGAAGATGGACGGCGAGTCCAGTACCTCGACCTGTGAGAGGCGAGCCTCGTACTGCTCCGACCTGTTGCGGGTGAACCGCGGCCACGCCTGCGCTCCCGGAATGAGGTCGGCCAGCGCGGCGAACATCTGACAGCCGTTGCAGATGCCGAGACCGAAAGTGTCCTCGCGGTGGAAGAACGTCGAGAACGCCTCTGTCAGAGTCGGATTGAACAACACCGAACGCGCCCAACCTTCACCGGCGCCGAGGGTGTCTCCGTAGGAGAACCCGCCGCAGGCGACCAGGCCGACGGCGTCCGCGAGGTCGAACCGTCCGGCCTGCAGGTCGGTCATGTGCACGTCGTACGCCTCGAACCCGGCCCGGTCGAACGCGAACGCGGTCTCGACATGGCTGTTGACTCCCTGCTCGCGCAGGATCGCGACCTTGGGACGTGCACCGAGGTTGAGATAGGGCCCGGCGACATCGTCGGCCGGGTCGAAACTCGGGGCGACGACCAGACCCGGGACGTCGGTGCCGACCGCCGAGTGCTCGGAGTCGGCGCACTCCGGGTTGTCACGCAGCGACGCAATACGCCACGACACCTCGTCCCACGCCTGTGCGAGGTCCGACAGAGGTTCGTCGACGGCGGACCGACCGGCGATCTTCACCCGGATTCGCTTGTCGGAGTTCGGCTTTCCGATCACTGTGACCTCGCCGCACCCCGCGAGAGCAGCGAGCGCCTCGTCGACCTGCGCGGAGGGCACCTCGACGATCGCACCGAGCTCCTCGGTGAACAACGCCTGGATGCTGGCAACCTCGAGGTCGACACCGGCGTTGCCGGCGAACGCCATCTCAGTGGCAGTCGTCCACAAACCACCGTCGGAGCGGTCGTGGTAGCTGAGCGCAATACCGCTCGCGCGCAGCGCGTTCACGCCATCGACGAGAGCGACCAGTCGCGCGGGGTCGTCGAGATCGGGCACCTCCCCGCCGAACTCAGCATTGACCTGAGCCAGTATCGAACCGCCGAGCCGGTTTCGGCCGGCACCGAGGTCGACTGCCAGGAGTGTGGTGTCACCGCCGCGCAGCTGCGGGGTGAGCGTGCCGGTGACGTCGGACAGGGACGCGAAAGCCGACACGACGAGCGTCACGGGCGAGGTGACCTGCTTGTCGTCCCACTTGGTGCGCATCGACAGGGAGTCCTTGCCCACCGGCACCGAAACGCCGAGCGCGGGGCACAGTTCCATGGCGACCGCGTGGACGGTGTCGAACAGCGCCGCGTCCTCGCCGTCCTCGCCGCAGGCCGCCATCCAGTTGCACGACAGCTTCACGCCGGACAGCGTGATCGGAGCGGCGAGGAGGTTGGTGATCGCCTCACCGACGGCCATGCGGCCGGACGCCGGACCGTCGACCGCTGCCAACGGCGACCGTTCGCCGCTGCTCATCGCCTGTCCGGCGAGGCCGACGAAATCGGACAGCGTGACCGCGACATCGGCCACCGGCACCTGCCACGGACCGACCATCTGGTCGCGGTGAGTCAGACCGCCGACCGTGCGGTCACCGATCGTGATGAGGAAACGCTTCGAGGCGACGGACGGGTGACGAAGCACCGCGTAGGCCGACTCGCGCAGGTCGATGCTCGACACGTCGAGCGGCGCCGTCGAACGCTCCACCCGGCGGACGTCGCGGGTCATCCTCGGCGGTTTGCCGAGCAGCACCTCCATCGGCATATCGATGGGGTGGTCGTCGCTCTCGCCCGCGAGCACCAGTTGCGCATCGTCCTTCGCCACGCCGACCACGGCAAAGGGCAGCGCTCGCGTTCGCAGAGCGCAGCGAACTGGTCCAACGAATCTTCCTGCAGCGCAATGACATAGCGCTCTTGGGACTCGTTGCACCAGATCTCCTTCGGCGCGAGCCCGGACTCCTCCAGGGGCACCGCCGACAGATCGAAGCGGGCACCGAGGGCCGCGCCGTCGACGAGTTCGGGGAAGGCATTGGACAGTCCGCCGGCCCCCACATCGTGGATGGCGAGCACCGGGTTCTGCTCGCCCATCGCCCAGCAGTGGTTGATGACCTCCTGCGCGCGCCGCTCGATCTCGGGGTTGCCGCGTTGCACGGAGTCGAAGTCGAGTTCGGCGGCGTTGGTGCCCGAAGCCATCGACGATGCCGCGCCACCGCCCATTCCGATCCGCATCCCGGCGCCACCGAGCTGAACGAGCAGCGTTCCCGCGGGGAAGATGATCTTCTCGGTCTGGTTCGCGCTGATCGCCCCGAGGCCGCCCGCGCTCATGATCGGCTTGTGATAGCCGCGGCGCACCCCGTCGACGGTCTGCTCGTAGACGCGGAAGAAACCACCGAGACCCGGCCGTCCGAACTCGTTGTTGAAGGCCGCCGCGCCGATCGGCCCCTCGATCATGATGTCGAGCGGGGACGCGATGTGTTCGGGTGCGCCGTAATCCTCGTCCTCCCAGTTTTCCTGAGTGCCAGGAAGATTCAGGTTCGAGACCATGAATCCAGTGAGGCCGGCCTTGGGTGCGGAGCCGCGGCCGGTCGCGCCTTCGTCGCGAATCTCGCCGCCCGCGCCGGTGGCCGCACCGGGGAACGGGCTGATCGCGGTCGGGTGGTTGTGCGTCTCGACCTTCATCAGTACGTGCACCTCGTCCGGGTGCTCGCCGTAGGGGGACGGTCCGGCCTGCTCGGCGGGCATCCACCGTGTGACCGGCCCACCGGCCATGACCGAGGCGTTGTCCTTGTACGCGACGACGGTGCCCTCGCCCGCGACGGCCTCGGTGTACCGGATCATCCCGAACAGCGACTGGGTCTGTACTTCGCCGTCGACCACGAAATCGGCGTTGAAGATCTTGTGGCGGCAGTGCTCGGAGTTCGCCTGTGCGAACATCATGAGTTCGACATCGCTGGGGTTGCGGGAGAGCCCGGTGAACGCCTCGACCAGGTAGTCGATCTCGTCGCCGGACAGGGCGAGACCGAAACGTGCATCGGCCTCCTCGATCGCCTCGCGCCCGCGACCCAGAACGTCGATGCGTTCCATCGGCTCGGGGTCGCGCTCGTCGAACAGGTGCGCTGCTGCGTCGTGATCGGCGAACGCCGTCTCGGTCATCCGGTCGTGCAGGACGGCAGCGGCCGCGTCCCAGTCGTCGACCTCACCGGTGAGCACGAACTCCGTCGCACGCTCGACACGATGCACTTCGATGCCGCAGTTGTGGACGATGTCGGTCGCCTTGGACGCCCACGGCGAGATCGTGCCGAGCCGCGGCGTCACCACGACCAGGGTGCCCTCGGTCGGGCCCTCGTAGGCGTCGCCGTAGGTGAGAATTCGAGTGAGGGAGTCGCGGGTGAGGTCGTCGAGTTCACGGGTGCTCGCGACCCAGTGCACGTACCGGGCATCGACCCCGGTGACATTCGGCTGCACCTGCTGCAAGCGCGTCAGCAGCGCTCGGGCCCGGAAGCCGGAGAGGGCGGAGCCGCCTGGGACGTGGGTCAGGACGAAGTGCGACGAAGCCATGAACGAGGGCATCTCCAGAGGCGACCGGCAGGAGCCTTCAGCCTATCGACCACGCATCGCGTGACCGCCGGGCCACCACCCGTCCCCTCTGCGCCGACCAAAGCGCTTGGGCAAAGAAGCCGTCGTGATGGACAAGGAGATCAACGGATTCATCGCCAACCGCATCCTCAACGCCATCCGGGACGAGGCCCTGTTCCTGCTCGAGGGCGGTTATGCGTCGATCACCGACATCGCCGCCGCCTGCCGTACCGCGCTCGGCCACCCGAGGGGCCCGTTCGAGCTGCAGGACATGAGCGGCGTCCCGTTCCGGATCGAGGATTCCAGCCCGCAGATCCGTCAGACCCTCGCCGACTGGGCCGAGCGCTTCGCCCGAGGCAGCGCGTGAGTCTCAGCGGAAGGCCGCGACGCCAGTCAGCGCCTGACCGATCATCAGCTGGTGCACCTCTGAGGTGCCCTCGTAGGTGAGCACCGATTCCAGGTTGTTGGCGTGGCGCAGGACCGGGTACTCGAGCGTGATTCCGTTGGCCCCCAACAGGGTCCGGCACTCCCGAGCGATCTGAATGGCTTCCCGGACGTTGTTGAGCTTGCCGAGGCTGATCTGCTCGGGGCGCACACCGCCGTTGTCCTTCAGCGAACCGAGGTGCAGCGCGAGCAGCATCGCCTTGCCCCATTCGAGCGTCATGTCGGCGAGCTTGGTCTGGGTGATCTGGTAGCCGGCGAGCGGCTTGTCGAAGATCTCGCGGTCGCCGACGTAGGAGATCGCCGCTTCGATGCAGTCACGCGCGGCACCGACCGCGCCGAACACGATGCCGAATCGAGCCTCGTTCAGACACGACAGCGGACCGGACAGACCTGCTGCTTCGGGCAACATTGCCGAGTCGGGCAGACGCACGTTCTCCAGCACGATCTCACCCGTCACCGATGCACGCAGCGACAGCTTCTTCTTGATCTCCGGAGCGCTGAATCCCGGCGTGTCCGTGGGCACCACGAAGCCGCGGATCTCCTTGCTCGATTCCCCGGTCTGCGCCCAGACCACGGCGACATCGGCCACCGGTGCGTTCGTGATCCACATCTTCGAGCCGTTCAACACCCAGTCGTCACCGTCGCGACGGGCCCGCGTCCGCATGCCTGCGGGGTTGGAACCGAAGTCGGGCTCGGTCAACCCGAAGCAACCGATTGCCTCCCCGGCCGCCATGCGCGGCAGCCACTCCTGCTTCTGCTCCTCGCTGCCGAACCGCCAGATGGCGAACATCGCGAGCGAGCCCTGCACCGACACCAGCGACCGAATACCAGAGTCGGCCGCTTCGAGTTCGACGCAGGCCAGGCCGTACGCGGTCGCGGACGTTCCGGCACACCCGTACCCCTCCAGGTGCATGCCGAGCAGCCCCATCTCCCCGAGCTTCGGCGCCAGTTCCTTGACCGGGACGGTGCCGGCTTCGTACCAGTCCTGCAGGTGCGGGCGAACTTCGGCGTCGAGCAGCTTGCGGACGGCCGCGGACATGTCACGGTCGTCGGATTCGATCAGCGTGTCGATGCCGAACAACTGCATCGGGCTCTGGGTTGCCATGGGGGTGGGACCTTTCAGCTGGTGAACGCGTTGATGCCGGTCTCGGCGCGGCCGATGAGCAGTTTCTGGATCTGGGAGGTGCCTTCGTAGAGCGTCATCACGCGGGCGTCCCGCAGGTACTTCTGCACGGGGTACTCGTCGATGTAGCCGTAGCCGCCGAACGCCTGGATGGCGAGATTGGCCGACTTCACGGCCGTCTCGGACGCGAACAGCTTCGCCTTCGAGGCTTCCACCTTGAAGGGTTCGCCCTTCTCCAACAGGTGGGCCGCGCGCCAGGTCAGCAGGCGGGCCGCATCGGTGTCGACGCTGATGTCGGCGATCATCTCCTGCACCAGTTGGTAGGAGGCGATGACCTTGCCGAACTGCTTGCGCTCGGTCGTGTAGTTCACGACCTCCTCGAGGCAGCCGGCCGCGATTCCGACACACCCGGCAGCGACCGAGACCCGACCCTTGTCCAGGGCCGACATCGCGATCGACATTCCCTTGCCCTCGTCACCCAGCCGGGCAGAGGAGGGCACCCGCACCTCGTCCAGGAAGATCTCCGCGGTCGCCTGACCGCGCAGGCCGAGCTTGCCCTTGATCTCGCGGCGCTCGAATCCGGGCGAATTCGTCGGCACCAGGAAGGCACTGATGCCCTTCGGCCCGTCCGGGCTGGTGCGCGCGAACACGAGGCAGACGTCCGCCCAGGTGCCGTTGGTGATGAAGATCTTCTGTCCGCGCAGCAGGTAGTCGTCGCCGTCCTTGACCGCCTTCGTCTTCAGCGAGCCGGGGTCGGACCCGTTGTCGGGTTCGGTCAGTCCGAAGCAGCCGATCGATTCACCGGTGACGATGCGGCGCAGCCAGTGCTGCTTCTGCTCCTCGGTGCCGTAATCGAGAATCGGCTTGCCGCACAATCCCATCGACACCGACACGAGTCCACGCACGGACGAGTCAGCACGACCGAGTTCCTCCATGCCCAGGCAGTAGGTGATCCAGTCGCCGCCGATGCCGCCGTACTCCTGCGGGACGGTCAGCCCGAGGAAGCCGATTTCCGCGAGCTTGGGCACCAGAGCGAGATCGATCGACTCGGCACGGTCCCAGTCACGCCGGTAGGGCACGACCTCCTTGGCGAGGAACTCACGGGCCACCTGCTGGAAGCCGCGCTGTTCGTCGTCGAGGGTCAGATCCACCATCGCGTCCCGCTCTCTGAGAACCACCCGGGCAATGTCTGGATCCTGCCACCTCAAGGGATGAAAACGTCCGTCACGTCTCGCCCATTGTCCGGACACTCACGACCGAACCGGTCCACGACGTAGCGTGAGGGGGTGACCGAGGCACCCACCATCAGCACCGTCGGCGAACTTCGCGCGAGCGGCCATCAGCACAAGCACATCCGCGAAGAGATCCGCGACAATCTGCTCGCGGCCCTCGCCGAGGGACGCAACCCGTGGCCGGGCCTGCACGGCCTGGACGACACCGTCGTCCCCCAGTTGGAACGGGCACTGATCGCCGGCCATGACGTCGTCCTGCTGGGCGAACGTGGCCAGGGCAAGACCCGCATCCTGCGTACTCTCGCCGGGCTCCTGGATGAGTGGACGCCGGTGATCGAGGGGTCCGAACTGGGTGAGCACCCGTACGACCCGATCACCCACGCGTCCAAGCAGCGTGCCGAGGAACTCCGTGACGACCTGCCGATCACCTGGCGGCACCGCGCCGAGCGGTATTCGGAGAAGCTTGCAACCCCCGACACCTCGGTGGCCGACCTGATCGGTGACGTCGATCCGATGAAGGTCGCCGAGGGGCGCAGTCTAGGCGACCCGGAGACGATCCACTTCGGCCTGATCCCCCGCTCGCACCGCGGCATCGTCGCGATCAACGAACTGCCCGACCTCGCCGAGCGCATCCAGGTCGCGATGCTCAACGTGATGGAGGAGCGAGACATCCAGATCCGTGGCTACCTGCTGCGGCTGCCGCTGGACGTGCTGGTCGTCGCGAGCGCCAACCCGGAGGACTACACCAACCGCGGACGCATCATCACTCCGCTCAAGGACCGCTTCGGCGCGGAGATCCGCACCCATTACCCGGTCGAGCTCGACGACGAGGTGGCCGTCATTCGGCAGGAGGCAGATCTGGTCGCCACCGTGCCGGACGCACTCGTCGAGATCCTGGCCCGCTTCACCCGTGCCCTGCGTGAGTCGTCGTCCGTCGACCAACGCTCCGGTGTCTCGGCCCGCTTCTCGATCGCAGGGGCGGAGACCATCGCGGCAGCTGCGCTGCACCGCAAGGTGATTCGTGGCGAGGACGACGCCGTGGCTCGCGTGGTCGATCTGGAGACAGCGGTCGACGTGCTCGGCGGAAAGGTGGAGTTCGAGGTCGGCGAAGAGGGACGCGAACGCGCGGTGCTCGACCACCTGCTGCGTACCTCGACAGCCGACACCGTGCGTCACCTCTTCAAGGGACTCGACCTGGCTCCACTGGTGGACGCGTTCGAGAACGGCTCGATGGTCACGACCGGTGAGCGGGTGACGGCCAAGGACTTCATCGACGGACTTCCCTCGCTCGCCGGATCGACGCTCTACGACGACATCGCCGAGCGGGTCGGTGCGACGACGGACGGCGAACGTGCCTGCGCGATCGAGCTCGCACTGGAAGGCCTGTACCTGATCCGCAAGGTGGGCAAGCAGTCGGGCGACGGCGAAACCATCTACGGCTGAACGGAATTCGAATGACCCATCGCTCCCGTTACGGGAAGTACACCGGCGGACCCGATCCGCTGGCTCCTCCCGTCGACCTCGCCGACGCACTTGCCGCGATCGGTGAGGACGTCATGGCCGGGTACTCCCCCGAGCAGGCGATGCGCGAGTACCTGCGACGCGGCAGCGAGCAACAGCGCGGGCTCGATGAGTTGATGCAGCAGGTGTCCAAGCGACGCGAGGAGATCCTGGCACGCAGCAACCTCGGCGGCACACTGAAGCAGGTCAAGGAGCTTTTGGACAAGGCGGTGCTGGAGGAGCGAAAGCGGCTGGCTCGCGACCTCGACGACGATGCCCGGTTCGCCGAGATGCGGATCGAGAACCTCCCGCCGTCTCCCGCGCAGGCCGTCACCGAGTTGGCCGACTACCCGTGGCGGTCGGCCGACGCGCGCGAGCACTATGAGCAGATCAAGGACCTGCTGGGTCGAGAACTGCTCGACCAGCGGTTCGCGGGTATGAAGCAGGCCTTGGAGTCCGCGACCGATGAGGATCGAGCCGCGGTCACCGAGATGCTGCGCGATCTGAACGAGCTGCTGGCGAAGAAGGCAGCCGGGCAGGACGTGGACGAGGCGTTCGAGCAGTTCATGGACAAGCACGGCGAGTTCTTCCCCGAGAACCCGCAGAATCTCGACGAACTCCTCGACGCGATGGCAGCCCGCGCTGCGGCCGCGCAGCGAATGATGAATTCGATGACCCCCGAGCAGCGTGAGGAACTCATGCAATTGGCCGGGCAGGCGTTCGGATCACCGGAGCTGATGGAGCAACTCGCGCAGCTCGACTCCCAGCTGCAGTCACTGCGTCCGGGCGAGGACTGGGGCGGCTCGGAGGAGTTCGGCGGCGAGGAAGGACTTGGTCTGGGCGACGGCACCGGCGCGCTGCAGGAGCTCGCCCAACTCGACGACCTCGTCCAACAACTCGACCAGGACCGGCCGGGAGCCCGGATGGACGACATCGATCTGGACGCCGTCTCCAAGCTGCTCGGCCCGGAAGCGGCGCTCGACGCACGCACGCTCGCCGATCTCGAGCGCGAACTGCGCGACACCGGATACCTGGCCAAGGGGTCGGATGGCGCACTTCGCCTGTCCCCCAAGGCGATGCGGCAGCTCGGCAAGACGCTCCTGCGGGATGTCGCCGACCGGATGTCCGGTCGCTCCGGGTCGCGGGACATGCGTCGATCGGGTGCCGCGGGCGAACTGACCGGCGCCTCGAAGCAGTGGGAGTTCGGGGATACCCAGAGCTGGGACGTCACCCGCACCATCACCAACGCCGTCCAGCGCAAGGCTGCGGACGGTCGGCGGGACGGACGCGTCCGGATCGAGATGGGCGATGTCGAGGTGGTCGAGACCGAGGCGCGCACCCAGGCCGCGGTGGCTCTGCTGGTCGACACCTCGTACTCGATGATCCGCGCCGGTCGATGGGTGCCGATGAAGCGCACTGCTCTCGCGCTGCACCAGCTGATCTCGACACGCTTCCGCGGAGATCACCTGCAGCTCATCGGTTTCGGCCGGAACGCCGAGGTCATGGGCATCGAGGAACTCACCGCGTTGTCGGGCATGCAGTACAAGGGGACGAACCTGCACCACGGGTTGCTGCTGGCCAATCGCTTCTTCCGCAAGCACCCGTCCGCACAGCCGGTGCTGCTGATCGTCACCGACGGCGAGCCGACTGCGCACCTCGAACGCGACGGACAGTCCTTCTTCGACTACCCGCCGCACCCGTTCACGCTCGCGGTCACCGTCCGCGAGTTGGAGACCGCCGGACGGATGGGCGCGCAGACCACCTTCTTCCAACTCGGCGACGAGCCGTCGCTCGGACGCTTCCTCGGCGAACTCGCCAAGCGGGTCGACGGCCGCGTGGTCACCCCCGATCTCGACGATCTGGGCAGTGCCGTCGTGGGTTCCTTCCTCGGCTCGCGCACCGACCTGCCGCACGATCTGTACAGCGAGTTCGGCATGGGCCGCGGTTGGTGGGCTTAGCCCCACCGACAGACACCACTTCGCGGACGTCGACACAGGGACCCTTCTCGCTCGGAAAGGAGTCCCACATGAACACCCCCGCACTGCGTCGCGCCGCCGCCTCATCGCTGTCGGCACGGTGGCCGGCTGCACCACCTCATTCCCGACCTCGACCCGCGGTACGGGTACGTTGACGTCACCCTGACCAGCCACGACGCCGGCGGCGTGACCGATCGCGATGTTCAGCCTTGGGGGTCATATCAGCGGTTTCGCAGCGGCTGCCGACCTGTCGCTGCTCGATCAGAACTTGATCCACGCCGCTGCTCTGCACCGTTCGGGCGAGCGAAATTCCGAAGCGCGTGATCAAGCGTCGACCGGACGCGAGGCCACACCCGCTCGAACCACGGAGGCTGCCTCAGGATTCGGTGCCGGCTGCCAGGCTTCCGGCTCGCGCAGCGAGCCACTCGTCTCTGAGCGCGCCGTAGGTGTAGCCGTCGACCCATCCCAGTTCGGCGTGCCAGGAGTCCCCTCGCCCGTGCTGCTCGCGCCGCAGACCGGTCTTCTCCAGGATGCGTACCGAAGCGAAGTTGTCCGCGAAGCAGCCGGCCGTCACTCGTCGCAGTTCAAGGTGCACAAACGCAGCCTCGACCAGGCCGCGGGCAACGGCTGATCCCACACCGCGACCTTCGTACCCCGGACGGACGATGTATCCGATGCACGCGTCGGTCCCGCGAGGCTTGCCGGGCTGGCCCGCTCCGTCCTCGACCTCAAGGAATCCGACCCCAGCAAGCTCACCGTCGACCTCGGCGACGCAGGAGAAGTCCGTCTGGCTGGACGGAACGGCGAGCCAGCTTCGGCGTAGCTCGTCAAGGGTCTGGTGGGTGACGATCATCCACCGGTTGACTTCGGGCAGGTTGCGGAAGCTCGCGATGACCTCGATGTCTCCGTCTTGGGGATCGCGCAGCAACACACCGTTGATGGTCTTGGGCCAAGGACGAAGGGGAGGCACCCGCTGACACTCACAGCCGTAACGTCGATCGTCAAACGACTTTCCCGCTGTCGCCGACGCACGATGCTGTCCTCGTGTTGAGCGGAGCGTCATGCGCTTTGTGCGTGCGACCGCAGGGCTCGCTGTCAGCCGGTGTTGTGGAATTCGATCCAGTGGAGGTTGAGGGGTTCCCAGGATTGTCGCTCGTACGGCTGTGCCGGCTGGGCTGATGCGCCGGGTGGGGTTGTTCGGCCGGGTGGTCGGTGGCCGAAGCGGTCGCCGGACCGGTCCGGAACGTGAAGAGCCCTGGTGACAACGTGATGATGATGAAGTCGCCGGCGTGTAGTCGGTCGTAGTGGAAGGGGCAACCTTGGTCGCGGTCGCGATCACTGTCGGTGTGAGGGGTTCGTTGGAGCGGCGCGTTGTCGGCTTCGTTCAACACTTGCTCGAGGAGTTCGCCATCGCGACCAGTGAGATCAAGGGTGCGTCGAAGACTCAACCGAACTCGTGGCTTGAAGACCTGCTGGCCGCTGGCCTCGTGACCCGCACCCGGGTACGCACGCACTGGGTCTGGAGCGCGCAGCCCGAGGCATTTCAGGCTCATCGCGAATGAAAGTGTAGGAGCGGTCTGAATCCGCCGGCTTCGAGGAGCGATCTGGCGACGTAGTGCGTGAGGTTCCGGAAGCCGAGGGCGGAACCGCGAAGGTGCTCGAGCCGGCCGTTGATGGCCTCCGTTGGGCCGTTGCTCGTTCCGGGGCGGTCGAAGAACGCGAGGATGTCCGCGGCGCGCTGCTTCAGCGTGCGGCCGAGGCGACGGATCTCTTTGAGCAGCGCGGGGACGCCGTTGCTGACAGAGTCGATCACCGCCCGCATCATCTCCTTCGCCTTGTTCTTGTCGGGTTCGCGGTAGGCGGCGACGATGCGCTGGTAGATGCCCCAGGTCGCTTCGACCTCGACGTGCTCCTCGGCGGCGAACACCGCGTCGAGCCGCGCGGTCTGTTTCTTGGTGAGGAAGCTCGCGCCGGTGTGGAGGGTGCGGCGGGCCCCGTAGAGCGGGTCGTCGGCGTGACCGCGGTGCCCGAGTGTGTCTTGCTGGACGCGCTGCCGGGTCCGGTCGAGCGCGTCGCCGGCCAGGCGGACGACGTGGAACGGGTCCATCACCGGGACCGCGTCGGGGAGCTCTTCGGCCGCGGCGGTCTTGAACCCGGAGAACCCGTCCATCGCGACCACCTCGATCCGGCTCGACCACTCCGCAGGCCGGGCGGCGAGCCACTCCTTGAACACCTGCTTCGAGCGGCCCTCGACCATGTCCAGCAGCCTGGCCGGGCCCGTCTTGTTCCTCGCGGGGGTGAGGTCGATGATCACGGTCACGTACTTCTCGCCAAACCGTGTGTGACGCCAGACGTGCTCATCGACACCGATCGTGGTGACCCCGTCGAACCTCGCCGGGTCGTCGATCAGGCGACGCTTGCCTTCGGCGATGATCGCGGTGTTCGCGGTATGCCACGACACCCCGAGCCCTGCTGCGGCGCGGGAGACGGTGAGGTGGTCGACCACGATCGCCGTGAGTGCCCACCCGATCCCGCCGCGGGAGATCTTCTCCCTCGGCGCCGCCGCCTTCGACGTGTCCTGCCGCCAGGTCCGGCGGCAGTGCGTGCACCGGTAGCGGCGCACCCGGACCAGCAGCGTCGTCGGCCGATGCCCGAACGGCTCATGCGCCAGCGGCCGCGTCACCGTGTCACGCGGCACGCCCTCCGCGCCGCACTTCCGACACCACGGGTCGTCCTCGACGACGCGGCACTCCAGCACCGCCCGATCAGCCTCGAGCAGCTGCCCGACGGCTTGAAGGCCGAGCTCGTCGAGACGGCAGAACGTGGTCAGGTCAGGGGTCACGAACGTAGGGTGGTGCAAGTCGAGGTCTTCCGGCGGATGGTGAGCGTGAGAACTTCCATCCTGGAAGACCTCGACGCCTGTCCGCGAACCAGCCGGCGGTCCCGGGCTACACCCACAACTGCGAAGAGCCGCATTTCACCGCGTCGCGCAGATCATGGGATGTTCGTGCGGGATGCAATCCTTAACGTCCAAGGAACCTGATCAGGCGACGAGTGATGCGTGCTCAACCGCAACGCATCGACACCTTCGATGAGTGCAGTGACGCGGTGGTGTACGACATCATGCGCGAACGCCTGACTCGCCTGGGTGGCTCTCTGATCGCCCTGATCGACCGGGAGGAGGCCCGCGGTGCTGGCCTGGTGCGCGTGGGGAAGTTGTTCGCTCGCAAGGATGAGTACCGACATGCGGTCGACGCGGTGGATCCGGGGGACCGAGCTGCACAGATACGGATGATCGCCTACCTGTCGACTGAGCGGGGCCGGGGTTGAGGATCTCCTCCCGGTATGAGCGCAACATCTAAGGGAGAAGGTCCTCTCGCTGCGGGTCGTAGCAGACGAGACCGTTAGACGCACCAATGCGCGCAATCTCTGCCGCATGCACCGCCCCCGGAACGGTAAGAGAGACAGAAATAAAGTCGCCAGTGGCTCCGAGTATTACAGGAAGACTTGCCCATGGGCTATCATCGTCGAACTCTGGGAACTTATCTACCGCTTCAGCCACAAACGCTTCGATTGCTGGTTCGGCATCCGAGCTGTCGTCTTCTTCTGCTTGAGCGAAACGGCGTTCGAACTCGTCCGCAGCTTCTTTGTCTGAGTTCGGCGTCTGGCCTACCCATAGACCTAGATCGTATGACACGATTGTCTCTCCTTCAGGTTAATCGTCATCGACGACATGATTCTTCCCAGATCCCCGGTCACCCGCCCACTGTAGGGGTTAACCATTACTCTGATGCACCGGATCCGAAATCCGAGGGTACGGTACCGATTACCCCAGTATCGCTGCGATTTGGCGAGCTGGCTACTGTTAGCCTTTACTTCCCAATACATATTTCCTTTGGTCATAATATTATATATGCGCCACCTTTTTTCTGTCGGAGAAGCTTGATATCTAAGGATGAAATAACCGCGATCCCGAAGCCATTGAGCCGCAGCTCTTTCGCCAATCTGACCGATCCGGTTGCTCGAGAGCTTTCGAGGACCAAACAGAGCCGATTGGTCGACGGATTCGTTCCTCCCCGTCGGGCTCAACCAGCGGTCAATTTCGGCTTGACCAACGGGTACCCGCGACTCGACCGGCAGTGACTTCAGCTCGAGCAGCACCGAATTGATTTCACCGGCGAGCAGGATCAGGCGTTGTCGTCGCGGCGAGTGAGTTCGCGCAGCTTCTCCTGCGACTGAGCCGCCTTCTCCCAGGTCTGCAGGTTGCGGCGCTGTTCCCGTTCGACGCGGTCGAGCTGTTCCAGCAGCCGGCGCGACTGCTCGATGTTCGCCTGGTGCTTGGACAGTTCGTTCTCGGCCTTCAGGCGGCGCACCTCGTCGATCGGCCAGAGCGGAGCACGCTTCAGCTGGTTGAGCGCTTCCTGCCGCTTCAACGCCGACTCGTCACCGAGGTGCATGCTCGCGGCGGTGACCGCGAAGATCACACCGAAGAGGTAGATCGAGGCCAACACGATGAGGAAGATGATCATCCGGTCCTCCTCGGCGGTCGTGTCTGCAGTCTAAGTGGCGTCCCTGTGATCAGAGGTCGAGGTGCTGATGCCACGACTGTGTCTTGTAGACGGTCTTCCAACCCAGGGACGTGTAGAGCCCGTCGGCACCGGTCGGCGAATCGGCGTCGACCTCGAGCCCGACGCGGTTCCGTCCGCGCTCCGCGGCATCGGCGATCACTGTGTGCAGCAACGCTTTTGCCACACCGTGTCCGCGCGCTCGACGGTGTACGCCGATGTAGTCGATGTAGCTGCCCTCGACGCCGTCAACGTCCGGCGGGCTCACGGACGACACCACAGCACCGGCCGGCAACTGCTCACCGTCCTGCTCGATCGTGGCCAACCACCAGTGGTCCCAGCGGTGTCCGGGGTCCTCGCGCAATCGCATCACGAACTCCGGGAAGCTCTCGCGATAGGAACTGAAGTGGTCCTGGAAGGACTCTTCAAGCAACTGGTGCACGGTCTGCAGGTCTTTCGCGACGGGCAGACCGTCGTCGTACTTCTCTACGCGACGGACAGTGACCTCTGCGCGCGGCGACGGCAGTGAACCGACCTCCGACGCGACCACCGGACGCGACATGTGCCACCACGTGCGGACGTGGTCGTAGCCCGCTGCAGCGAGCCACTTCTGCTGGCGTTCGTCCACGGAGTAGGCATGCGCGTCCAGCAGCGTCGATTTCAAGCCACGAACCTTCGAGATGGCCGCCGCGAACCGCTCCCCCGCTTCGAACAGGCATTGCGCAACCTGATCGGCCCGCGCCCCGGTCAAGTCCTGTCTCAGTTCAGGCTCGATATCCGTCCGACCGGCAGCCCTGTCGTGCACCGAAAGCCACGCAGCAAGGTGGCCCTCCTCGTCGAACACCAGCACCTGCCGTCTGGTCCACGAACCGATACCGGTCAGCTGCCGCTTGAGCATCGGGGCGTCGACGGAGCCGTCACGGCCGACGGCGCGGCGCCGGTCGGCGACGAGCTGGACGACATCGTCCGCATCGTTCGGCTCAGGAGGGCGCACCGTCCATCCGTCCGGCAGACCTTCGATCGTGAGTTCGGTAGCGGTCATGCGGTCCAGTTTCCCAGGGCGCGTACTCGCTCGGGCGTTCGCCGGGTGTGCAACGGCTCCCACTTCTACGCTGGCGAAATGAATCTCGATCAGATCCGTGACGAACTCGCCCCGCTCGGCATGCTGCGCGCATCGATCAACCTCGGCAATCCGGTTCTTGCGCAGGGAGATTCGGCCGGTCCATCCGGGGTCACCGTCGATCTCGGGGCCGAAATCGCCCAGCGACTCGGAGTCGCGGTCGAGTACGTCTGCTTCGATGCGGCACGTAAATCGTTCGAAGCGCTCACGACCGGGGACGCGGTGATCGGGTTCATGGCGATCGAGCCCGCCCGCGCTGATCAGGTGAACTTCACCGCGCCGTACGCGTTGATCGAAGGCGTCTTCGTGGTCCCCGCCGACAGCTCGCTGAGCACGGTCGCTGATGTGGACCGGGAAGGCATGCGGATCGGGGTGAAGCAGGGATCGGCGTACGATCTGTTCCTCACCCGCACTCTCGAGCACGCCGAACTGGTCCGCGGGTCTGAAGGCGTGGACGTCTACGCGGATCAAGAGCTGGAGGCAGGAGCCGGAATCCGCCAGCCCGCAACGGTGTTCGTCGAATCCGACGCCCGCCACCGCCTGATCGAGGACGCGTTCATGCAGATTCGACAGGCCGTTGCCGTGCCGAAGGCGATGTCGGACGAAACCGTCGCCTGGTTGCACTCGCTCGTCGAGCAACTCAAGGAGAACGGCTGGGTCGCAGCCGCGTTGAAGCGCAGCGGACAGGGCGGCGTCCGGGTCGCACCCGCCGAGTCACGTCAGGAGTAGGCGACCCTCCGCTTTCCGGGACGCCCGGGGTGACCGGCCGGTAACTTGGGAGCAAATCGTCTTCGGAAGGACCCTCATGGCCCAGCAGAAGACCGTCCTTGTGACTGGCGCCGCCAACGGCATCGGACGGGCGATCGCGCTGAAGTTCGCACGCGACGGTTACAAGGTCGGTGCGTACGACATCGACGTCGCGGCCCTGGTAAAGCTTCTGGGAGAAGCGGGTGCAGGCACCGAGATTGTCACCGGTTCGATGGATGTGCGCAACGTCGATGACTGGGAGCTGTCCCTGGAGCAACTGTGCGGCCCGGACGGCACACTCGACGTGCTGATCAACAACGCAGGCATCCTGCACAGCGGCCGGTTCGCCGACATCTCGCTGGCCGACCAGACGCGAACCATCGAGATCAACGTGCTCGGCACCATGAACGGCTGCCACACGGCTTATCCCTACCTCAAGCGTGCCGGTGAGGCACAGGTCATCAACCTGTGTTCGGCGTCCGCGATCTACGGGCAGATGGACCTCGCTGCGTACTCCGCCTCCAAGTTCGCCGTCCGCGGACTCACCGAAGCGCTCGAACTGGAGTGGCAGCGCGAGGGAATCAAGGTGAACGCGCTCTGGCCACTGTTCGTGAACACGAACATGGTCGAAGGAATGGACATCGGCACCACCCGTGCGCTCGGGGTACGCCTGACTCCGGACGACGTCGCCCGCGCCGCGTTCAAGGTGGCGCAGGGCGGACGCGGCGGCGTGCATCGCGGAGTCGGCGTGCAGGCTCGGACGATGATGGCGAGCGCCAACCCGTCCGGTGCCGGCAACCGTCTGGTGAACAAGATCCTCGGCAACCGCTGACCGGGCCGCCCTACTGCTCCTCGTGGGTGTCCGGGTCGCCGCCGAACAGACGTCCGTCAGGTTTACCGAGTGCGGTGATCGCCGCGACTTCGGCATCGGTGAGGTCGAGCCCGAGCACGTCGAGGTTCTCCTTCTGCCGTGACGGCGTGGCCGACTTCGGCAACGGCATGACATTGCGCTGCACGTGCCAGCGCAGGATGACCTGCGCCGGTGTCACGTCGTGCGCCCTGGCTGCCTCGACGACCGGGCCTTCGGAGTAGGGCGCGCTCGCCTTGCCGAGCGGGCTCCATGCCTGCGTCCGGATCCCCAGTTCCTCGTGCACCTGCACCATCTCGACCTGCGGGAAGTAGGGGTGCAGTTCGATCTGGTTCACCAACGGCGTCACCCCGGTCTCGTCGATGATGCGGTGCAGGTGCTGCGCGGTGAAGTTGGAGACGCCGATCTCCTTCACGAGTCCGGCCTGCTGAGCTTCGATCAGCGCCTGCCACGCCTCGACGTACAGGTCGACGCTCGGGTTGGGCCAGTGGATCAGGCCGACGTCGATGTGGTCGAGCTTCATCCGGGACGCCGAATCGCGAAGTGACTGCGCGGCAAGGTCTTTGGCATGGAATCGGCCCGGGATCTTGGTCGCCACCATCACCTCGTCGCGCGGAATGTGGCTCTTGCGGATCGCGTCGCCGACTTCTTCCTCGTTCTCGTAGTTCACCGCCGAGTCCAGGTAGCGGTAGCCGGTCTTCAACGCCGAGACGATCGCTTCGACGCCCACCTCACCTTTGAGCGGGTAGGTGCCGAAGCCGACGGCGGGAAGCGTGAACAGGTCGCGTTCGGTGGTGGAGGTCATGCGTCCACGGTAAGCGCAGAGACGGGTTCGAGGTCGACCACGAGCGGCTCGATCGAACCCAGAACGACGACGTGGCGGGAACTGGAGGCACCCGTCGACGGATCGATGACGCTCACGACATGCCGTCCGGTCACCCCGAGACGGACGGTGAATCGTCCGTCCGGGCCGGCCGTGGTTGTCTGCTCGACCTCACCTGACGCAGTGGTGACGGTGATCAACGCGTCCGAAACGGGGCGCCCTTCGAGGCGGACCAGTCCGGTGAGTTCCAGACGTGGTCCGAGTTCCACGTCGTACGCGCCCGGCTTGTCGATGCGGACGAGTTCGGCGCGCGGCTGGTAACCATCGGCGTTCGTGATCCGTTGGTAGACACCGGGACCGGGCAGCACGAGCGAGTACGAACCGTCCGGTTCGACCCGCGACCAGTCGACCTCCTCGCCGGTGTCGGTGAGCAAGGTGGTGACTGCGCTGCGGGCAGGGCGACCGGACGCGTCCCGCACATGCCCGTGGATGATCACGTCGTTGCCCGCGTGGGTCCGGTTCGCCTCTTGCCGGCGACTGGAAGGGATGAAGACAGCGATGAAGGCCGAGATCAGACCTGCGGCGGCAGCTATCCAGTAGATGTCGTGGAAGGCCTCGAGGGTCGGCAGTTCGATGTCCCCGACGCGCATGGCGACGGTGGAAAGGACGGCGGCCACCATCGCGCTCGAGGTCGAGGTGCCGACGGCTCGCAGCAACGCGTTGAACCCGTTCGCGGCAGCCGTCTCGCTGATCGGTGCGTTGGACATGATGATGCTGGGCATCGCCGCGTAGGCGATGGCCGTCCCGGCGCTGGTGATGACCGCGCCCAGCGCGATCTGGAACACCGACCCGGTCAGAAAGACGCGCAGCACATAGCTCAGACCCAGCACCACTGCGCCGATGATGAGCGAGTACTTACCTCCCCAGCGACGGGTGATGGTGGCCGTCACCGGCGACAACACGACCATCATCAGGCCGGCCGGCAGCACGCACAGGCCCGCATCCAGCACGCTCAACCCGTGCCCGTAGCCCGTCGCCTCGGGCATCTGCAGCAACTGCGTGGTCGAGACGAGGTTGACGAACATCGACAGTCCGACGAAGACGGAGGCGATGTTCGTCAGCAGGATCGGCGGACGCGCGGCCGTGCGCAGGTCCACCATCGGGCCGGGCGTCCGCAGCTCCCACGGCACCCACGCCGCCACGAGGAGAGCGGCGACGGCCAGGAGCGAGAGGGTGGTACGGCTGCCCCATCCCCAGTCGCCCCCCTTCGACACGGCGAGCAGGAAGCAGACGAGGGCACTGGACAACAACAGTGCGCCCAGCACGTCGAAGCGCCCCGGCGACCGGATCGACGATTCAGGAACGGCGAACAGGATCGCGATGAACATCACGATCGCGGCCACGCCACTGACCCAGAAGAGCGTGTGCCAGTCGAAGTGGGCGTAGATGAAGCCGGACAGCGGCAGCCCGATGGCCGCCCCGATGCCCAGCGTCGCGGACATGAGTGCGACGGCGCCGCCGACCTTCTCGCGTGGCAGTTCGTCGCGCATGATCGAAATCCCGACCGGCACCAGAGCTGCCGCGAAGCCCTGCAGCGACCGGCCGACGATGACCTGCCACAGCTCGTGCCCGAGCGCGCCGATCAACGAGCCGACGATCATCGCGCCGAGCGAGATGAGCATCATCAGCCGCTTGCCGAACATGTCGGCGCACCGGGAGACGATCGGGGTGGCGACCGCGCTGGTCAGCAGGGTCGCGGTCACCAGCCACGAACCGTTCGTCTCGGTGGTGTGCAACAGCTTGGGCACTTCGGGCAACAGCGGGACGACGAGCGTCTGCTGCAGTGCGACGAGTGTTCCGGTGATTGCCAGGACTGCGGTGACGAGTCCGGCGGGCGGGTCGGGGAGGTGGCGGCGTGAGTCATCGCCGCCGAGAATATTACATAGCTAGCCTATTTACCTATTCGAGCGCGATCAGAGCCGCTCGCCGCCGACCCAGACCGACGCGATGTCGTCCGTCGTGCCGAGCGCGAAGATCTTTGCCAGAGCGTCCTCGGAGTCCTTGGCGTACTCGATGCCCATGTCGAGCGGGTCACCGTTCTTCGGACGAATCCACACCGCATCGAACTCACGCCCCACGGACAGATCGCCGACGCGGTCGCCGAGGTCCAGTGCCACCGCACCGGCGCGCGTGGCCAGGTGGAGCAGGTGCGCGGCGGTGAGCGGAAGTCCCTCGTCGGCCAGCAGTTGCTGCACGAAGTAGGCCTGCAGCCCCTCTTTCAGCAGGCAGTACCCAGTGCCTGCACCGACGTCACTACCGAGCGCGACCCAAACGCCCTGCTCGACGTGCCGCTTCAGCGGGAACAGTCCGCTGCCGAGGGCCGAGTTGCTTGTCGGACAGTGCGCGACAGACGTACCGCGCGCGGCCATCATCGACAGTTCCTCGTCCTTCGGGTGGACGTCGTGCGCCAGCACCGAGCGCCGTCCGAGCAGACCGTGGACGTCGTAGGTGGAGGTGTAGTCCGGCCCACCGAACAGTTCCTCGACCTCCTCCACCTCGCGCTTGTTCTCGTTGACGTGGGAGGTGAAGTACAAGCCGTCGATCTCCTTCATCACCCGGCCGCAGGCCGCGAGCATCTCCTCCCCCGCCGACAGCGAGAACCGCGGGGTGACCGCGTAATGCAGTCGGCCCACCCCGTGCCATCGCCGGGCCAGGTCGATCGACTGCTGGTACGCACGCTCGGGAGTGGTCAACAGTCCCTCCGGCAGGATCCGGTCGGAGACGACGAGACCGCTGATGATGCGGATCCGGCTCGCGCGGGCCTGGCTGAAGAAGACGTCCATCGCCGAGGTGAAGTGCGAACCGAAGACGAGCGCGGTCGTCGTGCCGGCCTCCCGCAGGCCGCGCAGGAAGCCCTTGGCCACGCGCGCAGCCTGCTCGTCGTCGGCCATGCGCAGTTCTTCGGGAAGAGCCGCACGGTCGAGCCAGTCCAGTAACGGCATGCCGAGCGCACCGATGACCCGCAACTGCGGAAAGTGGACGTGGGTGTCGACGAACCCGGGCAGCAGGATGCCGTCGCTCAGGTCGACCACCTGCTCGTCGGGATACTCCCGGGCGACGGCCTCGAACGAGTCGCGCCGCGTGATCATGCCCTCGACCACCCGCAGTCCGATGTCGGTGCCGGTACGCAGTGCCGCACCGTCGAAGGGACTGTCCGGTGTGTCGAGAACGGTCGCGCGGTAGATGGTCATCGAGTGGCCCTTTCGCTGTCACGATCGTTCGCGAAAGCCTCAAGCAGTTGTGCGGCGATGCCGACGGCGATGGCGGCCGGTTCCTTGGAGGTGACCTGGGGGATTCCGACGGGGCACTGGATGCGCGCGATCGCCTGTGGCGTGTGCCCTTCCTCGACGAGGGTCTTCTCGAAGCGTCGCCACTTCGCGTTCGACCCGATGAGGCCGATCGTGCCCAGGTCGTCCCTGCGCAGCGCCGAGTCGCAGAGCGCAGCATCCTCGGCGTGGTCGTGACTCATGATCACCACATGCGTGCCGGACGGCACCTCGGTCAGCAGCACCTCAGGCACCGGAGTATGACGGACCTCGACCTCCGCCACCGTGTCGACCAGCTCGGAACGCACCGAATCGACCTGCGCCACACGGGAATCGGCGAGGTAGAGGAGGACGTCGTGCCGCGCAAGGATGTGCGCCAACTCCCGACCCACATGACCGAGTCCGAACACGGCGACCGCCGGCGTCGGCGGCGAGGGTTCCAACATCATCGTGACCTCACCTCCGCAGCACTGCACACCGAAACTGTTGTCGGCGTGCGTGCTGAGTGACATGTGCATCTGCTCGGGTTCCTCGCTCGCCTCGACCAGCATCTCCCGCGCGCGGGTGATGGCTGTCTCCTCGAGATTGCCACCGCCGACCGTGCCGTACGCCTGTACCGCGGTGACGACCATCTTGGCGCCGGCCGCCCGCGGAGCGTGTCCGCGCACAGCAACGACCGTCACCAGAACCGCCGGCACCCGTTCGTGGCGAAGGCACTGAATCACCTTGGCCCAGTGCATGATTCGTGATCCTCAGTCGGGATCTGACGAGTTGCCCGCGCGGGCATCCTCCAACGCCCAGAACACCGCTTCCGGCGTGGCCGGGCAACCGATCTCGATGACCGCTCCCCCGTCACCGAACGCCGCGGCAGCCTGTCGCAGCGCCTCGCGCACCGAGAAAGCCAGCATGAGCGGTGGCTCACCGACGGCCTTCGAGCCGTAGACGACGCCGTCCTCATGCGCGTTCTCCAGCAGCTTCACGTTGAACTCGTGCGGCATCTCCGAGAAGCTCGGCAGCTTGTAGGTGGACGCGGCCTGCGTGGCCAGGCGTCCGCGCGTCGGCTTGTCGCTGGTGTCCCACCGAAGATCCTCGAGCGTCAACCAGCCCGCGCCCTGCACGAAACCGCCCTCGATCTGTCCGATGTCGACCAGCGGCGACAGGGAGTCGCCGACGTCGTGGACGATGTCGACCCGACGGGTCGTGTACGCGCCGGTGAAGCCGTCGACCTCGACCTCCGCCGCGGCGACGCCGTACGCGAAGTACTTGAACGGGTTTCCCTGCACGATCGAGGCGTCCCAGGACAGACCCTCGGTGCGGTAGTAGCCCGCCGCCCAGAGCTGGACCCGGTCGAAGTAGGCCTTCTTCACCAGATCGTCCCATCCGATCTCCTCCTGCATGTCGGCCTTGACCTTCTCCAGCCGCGCAAGGATCTGCTCACACGCGTCCTTGACCGCCCCACCGTTGAGGTCGGCACCCGAACTTGCAGCTGTGGCAGAGGTGTTCGGCACCTTGTCGGTACGCGTCGGCGCGAGCCGCACCCGGTCGAGCGGGATACCGAGCGTGGTCGCCGCGACCTGCAGCATCTTCGTGTGCAAGCCCTGGCCCATCTCGGTGCCGCCGTGGTTGATCAGCACCGAGCCGTCCTTGTAGACATGCACCAACGCGCCCGCCTGGTTGAACGAGACGAAGTTGAACGAGATGCCGAACTTCACCGGCGTGATCGCCAAACCGCGCTTCACGTCGTCGTGCGCGGCGTTGAACTGCTCGACCTCGGCCATCCGGCGGTCGAGTTCGCCGTTGCTCCAGACCTGGTCCCAGCAGGCAACCATCCGGTGCGGATGACGCACCTCCTGGCCGTACGGGGTCTCCTGACCCTCCACGTAGAAGTTCTTGCGCCGCAGTTCATGGGCCGGGATACCGAGCGCCGGCGCGCAGCGTCCGAGAATGTCCTCGGTGACCAGCATGCCCTGCGGTCCACCGAACCCACGGAACGCAGTCTGCGACGTCTTGTGCGTCTTGGCGATGCGTCCACGCACTCGGACATTCGGCAACCAGTACGCGTTGTCGGTGTGACACAGCGCCCGGGCGAGTACCGGCTCGGACAGGTCGAGGCTCCACCCACCGTCAGCAGTGAGCAGGGTGTCGAGCGCGACGATCTTGCCCTCGCCGTCGAACCCGACCTTCCACGAGGAGTGGAAGCCGTGCCGCTTGCCGGACATCGTCATGTCCTGATTCCGGTTCAGCCGCAGGCGGACCGGGCGTCCGGTGAGCTTGGCACCGAGTGCGGCGATGGCGGCGAAGCCGTGCGGCTGCATCTCCTTGCCACCGAAGCCGCCACCCATACGCAGGCACTGAACGGTGACTTCGTGCGCCTCGACGCCGAGCACATGCGACACGATGTCCTGCGTCTCGGTGGGGTGCTGGGTGCTGCACTGGATGAAGACCTGGCCGTTCTCGTCGATCAGTGCGAGCGAGGCGTGGGTCTCCAGGTAGAAGTGCTCCTGCCCGGCGAACTCGAACTCGCCCTCGAACACATGAGCTGCCTGCGCGAACGCGGTCTCGATGTCGCCGCGCACCATGGTCGGTGTCGCACCCTGGAAACTCTCGGCCTCGATCGCCTCGGTGACCGTGATGAGCGCCGGGAGCGGCTCGACCTCGAGCTTGACCGCGGCGGCACCACGACGGGCTGCTTCGAGGTTGTCGGCGAGCACCCAGCACACGGCGTGCCCGTAGAACATGACCTCGTCCGGGAACAACGGCTCGTCGTGCTTGATGCCGGCGTCGTTGATCCCGGGCACGTCGTCGGCGGTCAGCACCCGCACCACGCCGGGGACGTCGTACGCCGGCTGGACGTCGAGCAGGGTCACCTTGCCGTGCGCGACCTCGGACCGCACCGGGTACGCGTGCAGCGTGCCGGCCGTGCGGCCCACCAGATCGTCGGTGTACAGCGCCGCACCGGTGACGTGCAGATCAGCCGCCTCATGCGGCATCTCTTGTCCGACAACGGCATTCATCGGACGCTGGGAAAGGGTGCTCATGACGCGACCTCCTCGGTCGTCTGCGCGAACAACTTCGGCAAGGACGTACGCAGGGTCGCGGCGCGGTAGCGGGCGCTGGCTCGGTGGTCGTCCATCGGCGTGCCTTCGCCGCCGAGGACCTCACCCGCCGCTGCAGCCGTCTGCCCCGTCCACGGCTTGCCCTCGAGCGCCTGCTCGGTGGCGGTTGCCCGGATCGGAGTGGCCGCGACGCCGCCGAGTCCGATGCGTGCCTTCTTGACCACGCCGTCGTCGATGTCGAGCGCGATGCCGACGGCCACGCTGCTGATGTCGTCGAAGCGACGCTTGGCGATCTTGTGGAAGGCCGTCACCCCACTGAGCGGCAACGGAATCCGGATCGCCTTGATGAGCTCGTCCGGGTCGCGGACGGTCTGGCGGTAACCGGTGAAGTAGTCGGCCAGCGGCACCTCGCGCTCCCCGCCGGGGCCAGCGAGGACGAGGTCCGCCTCGAGCGCGAGCAGCGCGGGAGGGGTGTCGCCGATGGGCGATCCGGTGCCGAGATTGCCGCCGATCGTGCCGCCGTTGCGAATCAGGCGGGAGGCGAACTGCGGGAACAGCTGGGCCAGCAGCGGGACACGTCCGTCGAGCAGGCGCTCGGCCTCACTGAGGGTCAGTGCGGCGCCGAGTTCGACGAAGTCTTCGTTCATCTGGAAGCCGCGCAGTTCGGCGAGCCGGTCGATCGCGACGACCAGCGGTGCACGCACGCCCTTGATGTTCACGTCGACGCCCCAGTCGGTGGAACCGGCGACGACGACCGCGTCCTCGTCGCCGGAGATGATCGAGAGTGCCTCGTCCAGGGACGTGGGGCGCACGAACCGTCCGTAGTGGTGCTCGACGCTGGTGGCAGCGCCTTCGGGCGCCGGCGAGGAGAGGCGGGTGACCCGCTCGTCGCTCTCGTCCGCGTCGCCGAGTGCGTACGCGGCGTCCCGGATCGGGCGGTAGCCGGTGCAGCGGCACAGGTTGCCCGACAGCGAGTGCAGGTCGAACCCGTTGGCCCCGTGCTCCTCGCTGTCGTCGCCCCCGGCCTCGCGATCGGGGCGGTAGAACTCGGCGGCCATCGAGCAGATGAAGCCGGGGGTGCAGTAACCGCACTGCGATCCACCACGCACGGCCATCTCGCGCTGCACCGGGTGCAGATCGTCGGGCGTACCGATGCCTTCGGCGGTGACCACCTCCTGGCCGTCCAGCGTGAGCGCCGGGATGAGGCAGGCGTTGATCGCGGTCCAGCGCGAACGGCCGTCGGTGTCGGGGCGAAGCACCATGATCGAGCAAGCCCCGCACTCACCCTCGGCGCAGCCTTCCTTGGCTCCGGTGAAGCCGCGGTCGCGGACGTAGTCGAGGGCGTTGGTGGACGGATCGATCCCGGCCATCGAACTTGCGCGTCCGTTGAGGATCATCTCGGGTTGTCCAGAAGTCATGCTTTCACTCCCCAGTGCAGTCGGCGCTCGGCCGCTGGACGGTCTACCCGGGAAACCGGGAGCATGGTTGCTGATGCCTTACCGGCGCCCGGTTATCCATGCGAACGGGCACCCGTCCGAGCCACAGTACGGACTCGCCCGACAGAACGGAAGGTTTCGCTGGGGGAAATATGTATTTCGTCTGGTGGAATCTCGCGGACGCGAACGGCCGGTTCGCTGCCTGCGTCACCGGCCGTCCGTCGAAGCCGACTCAGACCAACTGACGGCTGAGCACCGCGTGCCGATTGACGTCCTTGTAGAGCAGGTAGCGGAAGCGTCCGGGTCCGCCGGAGTAGCAGGCCTGCGGGCAGAACGCGCGCAGCCACATGAAGTCGCCCTCCTGCACCTCCACCCAGTCCTTGTTGAGCAGGTAAACGGCCTTGCCCTCCAGCACGTACAACCCGTGCTCCATCACGTGGGTCTCCGGGAACGGGATCACACCGCCGGGCTCGAAGTTGACGATGTTGACGTGCATGTCGTGGCGGATGTCGGTCGGGTCAGCGAATCGCTGTGTGGTCCAACGACCTTCGGTACCGGGCATCTCTGCGCCGGGGACGTCGTCCTCGTGGGTCACGAAGGCCTCGGGCACCTCGATGCCCTCGACCCGCTGGTACGCCTTGCGGATCCAGTGGAAGGTGGCGTTCTCGCTGCCCTCGTTGCGCAGCGTCCACTGCGCCTGTGGCGGCAGGAAGACGTAGCTTCCCGGACGCAGGTCGTGGCTCTGGCCGGCGAGGGTCAGCTTGAGATTGCCCCCGACGACGAACAAGACACCTTCGGCACCCGGATCGAGTTCGGGTTTGTCCGAACCTCCACCCGGAGCAACCTCGAGGATGTACTGCGAGAACGTCTCGGAGAACCCGGAGAGGGGCCGGGCGATGATCCACAGTCGGGTGTCGTCCCAGAACGGCAACAGGCTGGTGACGATGTCGCGCATCGTGCCGCGCGGCAGCACGGCGTACGCCTCGGTGAACATGGCGCGGTCCGTGGTGAGGTCGGTCTGTTGCGGCAGCCCACCCTTCGGAACGTAATAGGTGTTGGTCATGAGCGTCCTTCCGTAACTGTTCGTACTGCATTCAAGCGGTCGGGGCCCGGCCGTGCCGGTACCGGTGCCGGTGGGTATACCTGGTCGTGTGCAAGAACTGGACGAACGAGCAACTCCCCACCCGACGGCACGACGGCCGTCGAGCTGGTGGGCTCTGACCGCGATCAGCTTCGCTGTCCTCGGCTTCGCGCTGCTGCCGATCGTGCCCTCCACCGCACGACTCGGCCGGCTCTCCGTGCCGGTACTCCAGACCCTCTGGCCGGTCATGCTGGCGCTCGGACTTCTGGTGATCGTGATCGGAGTCCGGCGCCGTCACACCGTGGCCTGCGTGCTCGCTGCCTGCGCGGCGTTCGCAGCGCTGGTGCCGATCAATCACTGGCGGCCGGCCGGCTGCGCGGACGGCGAGACGCCCACCGGAAATCTCTCGGTACTCACCGCGAACGCCTATGTCGCAAGCGCCGACCTGCAGGCGCTGAGCACGGTCGTCCTCGACCGGGACGTCGACCTCCTGGTGGTGCCGGAAGCGACGAACGATTTCGTGGCGCAGTTCTCCGAGACCACAGGTGGACGACGGCTCACCCACCGCACCCGTGTCACCCGGGACGACGGGTTCTCCGGTACCGCGGTGCTTTCCCGATTGCCCATCGAACAGATCGGCGGAGCCACCGGCGGTTCGGCCAGGCACACATTCGATCAGCCGGCAGTGCGACTGATTGTCGCCGGCTTGCCCGTCACCGTTCAAGCCGTGCATCCCTACCCCCCGGTGGAAGAGGTGCGCAGTTGGGACGCTTCGCTGCGCGAGCTGGGCCGTTGGCAGCGGGCGAGCACGGACGAACACCTCGTGCTCGCAGGCGATTTCAACGCATCGTGGGCCCATCCCGCTTTCCGAGACGCGGTGGGTGGCCTGCACGATGCCGGCCCGTCTTGGGGTCCTTTCGACCGTCCGACCTGGCCCGTCGGTGGACGTCTGCCGAGCTTCGTGACGATCGACCACATCATGGTGCGCGGCTTCGAATCGACCGATGCGGCGGCCATCGACGTGCCGGGCAGCGACCACCGTGCGGTCTGGAGCAATCTGCGCCTGTGTCACAGCAACGCGAAGCCGGCAACCTGAGCGCCGATCTGCTCCAGCAGGCGGTCCCCCTGTGTCATCGCCTCGTCCTGATCGCGTGCGACGTCCATCAGTGCGTACGCCCTGCGCACGCCGAGCCGGGACAGTCCGTCGGCGCCGAGCTTGTTCACTCCGCATACAGCGACGACCGGAACGCCTTGTGCTGCAGCCAGTTTGGCGACGGCTGCGGGTGCCTTGCCATGCAACGTCTGCTCGTCGAGGGCTCCTTCGCCGGTGATCACCAGGTCGGCGCCGACGACAGCCTGCGGCAGGCCGACCATCTCGAAGAGCAGTTCGGCACCCGGACGCAGTTCGGCACCCAGCAGCGCGACGGCGGCGAAACCCACTCCGCCAGCAGCTCCCGCCCCGGCGACATCGCGGCGGTCGGCGCCGGTTGCCTTCGCAACCACGTCCGCCCAGCGTCCGAGGCCGGCGTCGAGTTCGCGCACCTGCTCGGTCGAGGCACCCTTCTGCGGGCCGTACACGGCAGCTGCTCCGCGCTCCCCGGTCAGCGGGTTGTCGACATCGCAGGCGAACAACAGTTCTGCATCGGCCAGACCGCGATGAAGACCCGTCAGGTCGAGCTCGGCCACATCATCCAGTCCGGCTCCGCCCGGTGCGATGTCAGTGCCGTTCGACTCCAGCACGCGAGCACCGAGCGCCTGCGCCATGCCGGCGCCACCGTCGGTGGACGCGCTCCCGCCGATGCCGATCACCAGGGTGCGCGCTCCGGCGTCCAGAGCCGCGGCGATGACCTCACCGAGCCCTCGACTGGAGGCGTTCATCGGGTCGAGATCGTCGCCCAGCATCGCCAGGCCGCTCACCTCGGCCATCTCCACGACCGCGCGCTCGCCGTCACGCACGTAGGCAGTGTCGATCGTCCGTCCGACCGGATCGGTCGCCGTCAGAGTCTCCCGCCGGAAGCCGGCATGCTCGGCAGCGGCGAGCGTGCCGTCGCCACCGTCGGCGACCGGCAGGGTGACCACGTCCAGGTCGGTCACCACACTGCGCAAACCCCGCTCGAGGGCCTCGGCGACCTGTGCAGCCGTCAGCGTGCCCTTGAACTTGTCCGGCGCGATGACCACCCGAGTCATGTCGTCAGCTGCCCCGGTAGGTGCTGAAACCGTAGGGGTTCAACAGGATCGGCACGTGGTAGTGCTGGTCGGCGTCCGCGATCGTGAACGCCACCGTGATCTCGGGGTAGAACGACTGCTCGCCGAGGCCGTCGAAGTAGTCCTTCGCGGCGAAGTGCAGGCGGTAGTCACCCACCTCCATGCGCTCGGGACCGATCTCCCCGACGCGACCGTCGGCGTTCGTGACGCCTTCACCCAATTGCTCACCGGCCAGCGTCTCCAGCGTGATGCGGACGCCTTCGGCCGGCTTGCCGCGACTGGTGTCCAGAATGTGTGTGCTCAACGTGCCCATCAGCGTGCAACCTCTTCAAGTCGCAGCAACGCGATCTCGCGCAACTGCGCGACGGTCTCTTCTCGTTCGGTCTCGTCGTCGTTGGCCAAGCGGCGTTCCAACTCGCTCAGGATCTCCGGAGCGGTGCGCCCCTTGGCCCGGATCAGGAAGACACGGTCGAACCGCTCCTCGTACGCCTCGTTGCCGGTACGCAGTCGCTCAATCACGTCCTGATCGCTCTGGTCGAGGCCGGCCTGCTCCTTCGCGGAATGCTCGGCCTGGTGGTCGGGACTGGAGGCGCGCTCACCGATGCGCGGGTGACCGGCCAGGGCAGCGTCGAGCTCGTCGTCGTCGAGCGCCCCGGCCGATGCCTCGGCCTGCGCGAGGAGCGCTTCGCGCGAGTCGTACGGACGAGCGGCCGCGACCTCCCCCGCCCAGCGCTCGACCGGCAAGCACGCAAGCAGCGCCTCGCGAACCTGTTCCTCATTCATGGCGTTGAATAGGGAAGGGGCGCTCATCTGGGCTCCTCGGAATCTCAAACTTCCGCGATTCGGAAGTTTAGTTACGCATGGCGGAACGCTAGTCGGGTGCGCCCACCCGGTCAAGGATCGTGCCGTCCGGCGAGACGGTCAATCCGTCCCAGTTGTACAAACCCGGTCGCATGACGGCCGCAGGGGTGATTGGCTGGACTCATGTCCTCCTCGACGCAGACCATCGGCCTCATCGGCGGACTCTCCTGGGAGTCGACCGCCGAGTACTACCGCCTCGCCAACGAGACCGTGCACAGCAGGCTCGGCGGCCTGCACTCGGCACGCGTCCTGCTCAGCAGCCTCGACTTCGCGCAGATCCAGCAACTCCAGGATGCCCGCGACTGGGATGCCCTGGGCTCCGTGCTCGGCGGCGAGGCCAAGCGCCTCGAAGCCGCCGGGGCCACGATGATCCTGCTGTGTTCCAACCCGTTGCACGTGGTCGCCGACCGCATCGACGACGCAGTCGACGTGCCGCTGATCCATATCGCCGACACCGCCGGCGCGGCCGCGAAGAACGCCGGAATGAAGGAGGTCGGCCTGCTCGGCACCGCGTTCACGATGAACGAGACGTTCTACACCGAACGCCTGGAACGTCAGGGCCTGACCGTCCACACGCCCGCGCAGGGAGCGGTGGGTGAGATCAACCGGATCATCTACGACGAGTTGTGCGTCGGCATCGTCAACGAGAAATCGCGCCGCTACTTCCGGTCGGTCATGCAGGACCTCGCCGACCGCGGCGCCGAGGGAATCATCCTGGGCGCCACCGAGATCGAGTTGCTCGTGACCGCCATGGACGCCGACGTGCCGATCTTCCCGACGACCCGCCTGCACATCAAGGCCGCGCTGGACGAAGCTCGTTAGTCCTCGATCTCGATCCCGAAGGCGCGGACCAGCGGTTCGATGCCGTCGACCCAACCGGCCATCACGTTGCGCATCTTCCACAGGCCGTCCCGGCGGTAGACCCGCAGCAACACGACCGCCTTCTCCTCGGTCAGCACCGTCGTGTCGAGTTCCAGCGCAGCATCACCGATCTGCACCTTGACCGCGAGCTGCTGTCCGCCGAGCGGGTGGTCGTCCGACAGAGCGACGTTGACCGCGCGGCAATCGTCCGGGAGTTCGGTCAGATCGATCCGAATTCCGTTGTCCCGCAAGGTCACCGCCCCGGACGCCGAGACAGGATTGTTGAAGAAGACGAACGAGGATTCAGCAAGAGCCTGACCGTTGCCGTCGACCTCGAAGGCCATCGGGTCGACCGGTTCGCCGACACCGGCGCCGACCGTCGCGTGCACCTCGACGACGGTGCCCGGCAGCGCGGAGTTCTGCCCGGGCGCGAGGACGGTCGCGCCGGCCAACGCGTCCGGATGAACAGTGTTGTTGGAAGCCCCGGGCACGGGCTCGGACGGGTTGGGTTCAGGTTCAGGTTCAGTGCAGCGAATCACCATCGTCGAGACCTCGGTGATGTCCTCGTCCAGGGCCGCCGGCGGGGTCGCCGCAAGCGCCTGCTGCAGCGCGGCGGCGAAGTCCTTCGCGGATGCGTACCGCTGCTCGGGCTGTTTGGCCAGACCACGATGGACGACCTCGCTCACCGGCTGCGGGACACCCGCCGGCAGGGGCGGCACCGGCTGCTGGATGTGTGCCATGGCCAAGCCGACCGCGGTGTCGGCCCTGAACGGCCACGCACCGGTGAGCATCTCGAAGGCGACGACCGCGAGCGAATAGACGTCGGAGGAGGGCCCGACCTCGTGACCGAGGGCAGCTTCTGGCGGCAGGTACTGCGGGGTGCCGAGCACCTCGCCCGCCCTGGTCATTCCGGCCGAGCCGAGTGCGCGGGCGATGCCGAAATCGGTGAGCTTGGCGGTGCCGTCGGGCGTCACGACGATGTTCGCGGGCTTCACATCGCGGTGGACGATGCCTTTGACGTGGGCCGCGTCGAGCGCGGTCGCAGCTTGAACGAGGAGTGCGACGGTGTCGGCCGGCGACAGCGGAGCTCGCGCCCGGATGATCGACGACAACGGATCGCCCTCGACGAGTTCCATGACCAGGTAAGCGGATCCGTCGTCCTCGCCGTAGTCGTGGACCTGGGCGATGTTTCCGTGGGACAGCTTCGCGGCGTTGCGTGCCTCGGTACGGAAGCGTTCGAGGAAGTCAGGATCGTCGCTCAAACCGGCGTGCAGCATCTTCACCGCGACCGGACGGTCGAGGACCTCGTCGTGTGCCCGCCAGACCTCGCCCATGCCGCCTCCGGCGATACGGGTACGCAGACCGTAACGGTTGCCGACCCTGGTCGCTGCCGCTGCGTCCATCACTCTCCCCTCCGCGCGCCAACCCTAGTGCGCGTGCGCGCGGCTAGCCTCGACTCATGTCTACCCCGCAGCTGCCGTCGGACGTCCGAGCGACCGCCCAACGGGCGGTGCGACTCATCGACGAGCGCCTGCCGGGCTACCTGGACGGGATGTACCTGCACGGGTCGCTGTGCTGGGGCGAGTACTTCGACGACAGCGACATCGACTTCGTCGCCACCACGACCCGGCGCCCGAACGAGACCGACATCGCCAAACTGCAGCAGATCCACCGCGACCTGCCCGACCACTTCGACGGCTTCTACGTGCCGACCACCCAGCTCGCCGAGGACCCGTCCGTCCTGCCGGTGCACCCGGGCGTGCTGCACGGCAAGTTCACCGTGGCCCATCACTGCGACGCCAACCAGGTGACCTGGCAGGAACTGGCCGAGCGCGGCATCACCGTGCACGGCCCGGACGCCGGCGAACTCGACATCTTCACCAGCGACACAGTGCTCGAGCTCAACACCCGGACCAATCTCGAGGGCTACTGGTTGCCACGGCTGCAGGGGCTGGTCGACACCCCGGACGCCGGGATTTCCCCTCGCGAAGCGGCGTGGAGCGTGCTGGGAGTACTGCGGCTGCACCACGCGCTGACCCAGCACGCGATCACGTCCAAGTCGGGTGCCGGACGCTGGGGACTGGAGGCGATGGACGAGCGCCACCGCCCGGTCATCGAGCACGCCTTGGCGTGGCGGGAGGAGGGCCGGGACGACGGCGCCTTCGCCGACGATGCCGCCCGGCAGAGCGTCACCGTCGACCTGATGTCAGACGTCCTGGGTCAGCACGACCTGCACCCGACCGACACTCCCTGACGCCGACGCGAGATCTCCCGATAAAATCTTCGCGACAGGTGCATCCACCGGCCACCGAACGCTCGCGCTTGCCCCGGCCGCTGCCCACGGGTCCGCCGCGGCGCCCGTCGGCGCGAACATCACCGTGGTGGTGATCAGCATCGGCTTCGTGCACGGCACCGAGCCGCAGCAGTTCGTCATCGACCCGCGACTGCTGGACGAGGGCTACGTGATCGTCGATGTATCGCGCGAGCCGCTGGACGGCAACCGGAAACACTCCGGCGACAGCATCGTTCGCGGCACACTGCCGATCTGAGTTCTCCGTTCAGTCGCCGCCGTGGGTCGGACGGAAACCCTTGAGACGCAACGAGTTACCGACGACGAACAGGGACGAGAACGCCATCGCGAGACCGGCGACCATCGGGCTCATCCGACCCGACATCGCCAGCGGGATCGCCGCGACGTTGTAGCCGAACGCCCAGGTCAGGTTGCCGTAGATCGTCCGCAGCGTGCTGCGCGACAACTCGACGGCGGTCGCGACCTTGCGCGGGTCACCGCTCATGATCGTGATGTCGGCGGCCTGCATGGCGGCGTCCGTGCCGGTGCCCATCGCGATACCGAGATCGGCCTGGGCCAGCGCCGCCGCATCGTTCACCCCGTCGCCCACCATCGCGACCTTGCGTCCCTGTTCCTGCAGGTGTCGGATCTGCTCGGCCTTGTCGGCAGGAGTGACCTGCGCGATGACCTCGTCGATGCCGAGTTCCGCGGCAACGGACTGCGCCACGGACTCGTGATCCCCGGTCAACAGCACCGGACGCAACTCCAGCGCCTTGAACGCCGAAACGGCCTGCGCCGCAGTCTCCTTGGGCTGGTCGGCCACTTTCACGAAGCCGCGAGCCGCGCCGTCCCAGCCGACGATGACCACGGTGCCACCGCCGTCCCGCGCCCGGTCGACTTCGGCGGTGAGTTCGTCCGAGAGCGACATCCCTGAGTCGGTGAGCAGCTTCTCCTGTCCGACGACCACCGGCACCCCGCGGACGGTGCCGCGCACTCCGAAACCGTCGACCGTCTGGAAGTCGTCGACCTCGGGCAGCGGCGGCTCCTCCGCACGCACGATGGCCTGGGCGATCGGGTGCTGCGAACCCGCTTCGACCGCGGCAGCGGCACGACGTACCGCCTTGCCGCCGTGGACGTCGACGACCGACATCTCGCCCGTGGTGAGCGTGCCCGTCTTGTCCAGCACGACGGTGTCGATGCCGCGGGAGGTCTCCAGTGCCTGCGGACCGCGGATCAGGATGCCCAGCGAGGCCCCTCGACCGGTGCCGACCAACAACGCTGTCGGAGTGGCGAGACCGAGCGCGCACGGGCAGGCGATGACGAGTACGGCCACCAGGGCGGTGAAAGCGGTTGCGAGCGACCCGCCGATAGTCCACCAGCCGATGAAGGTGACCAGTGCGACAGCGAGCACGATCGGCACGAAGATGCTCGACACCTTGTCGGCCAGCCGCTGCGCGTTGGCCTTGCCGGTCTGCGCCTGCTCCACCATGCGAGCGATCCCGGCCAGCGCGGTGTCGGAGCCCACGCGGGTGGCGCGAACAACGAGACGGCCGCTCACATTGACCGTTGCGCCGGTGACGTCATCGCCGATGCTGACGTCGACCGGCACCGACTCACCGGTCATGGCGGACGTGTCGATGCTCGACCTGCCCATCTCGACGACGCCGTCGGTGGCGACCTTCTCACCCGGTCGGACGACGAAGTGATCGCCGACCCTGAGCTGCGACAACGGGATTCGTTGCTCGGTCTTGTCGCGCAGGACAGCGACATCCTTCGCGCCGAGTTCGGCGAGGGCCCGCAGTGCCTCGGCGGACGAGTGCTTGGCCCGGGCCTCGAGGTAACGACCGGTCAGCAGGAATGCCGAGACACCCGCCGCAGCTTCGAGGTAGATCGCACTCGATGCGTGCTCGGGGTGCATGAGGAGCTCGAAGTGGTGCTTGAGGCCGAGTTCGCCGGCGTCGCCGAAGACCATGGCCCAGACCGACCAGAGGTACGCGGCCAGCGTGCCGAGGCTGACGAGGGTGTCCATGGTGGAGGCGCCGTGCTTGGCGTTGGTCCAGGCGGCGCGGTGGAACGGCAGCGCGCCCCAGAGCACGACCGGCGTAGTGAGTGCCAGAGCGACCCACTGCCAGCCGGTGAACTGGAACGCCGGCACCATCGACAACAGGATCACGGGCAGGACGAGTGGCCAGACGATCATCAAGCGACGCTTGAGCACCTCGGCAGGTGCCACCTCGTGATTCATGTGGTCGTGCGTATCGTGCGTGCGCTCGGACGCGCCGTAGCCGGTCTTCTCCACGACCCCGATCAGATCATCGACCGTGATCGGGCGCGGCGCCCGCACCAGCGCCTTCTCGGTCGCATAGTTCACCGAGGCGCTCACACCGTCGACCCGGTTGAGCTTCTTCTCGATACGCGCCGCGCACGACGAACACGTCATTCCGGTGATGTCGAGCTCGACATCCCGCAGATCGCCGTTCGCGTCGGCCTTCCGGACATCCTGATCTGTGGTCACGTGGACTCACCTCCGCCTTTCATTATACCCCTAGGGGGTATAAACGCCCAGCCCGGTCGTCCATTCCCTGTTTCCGAAACTACGCTCGATCGAGTGAGCCTCGATCCGCACTCCGACGCCTACTACCGGCGCATCGACGAGAACACCTTCATGCCCACTCTGCACGCCCAGGGTGCCTGGCAGGACGCCGAGCAGCACATGGCCCCGATCAGCGCGTTGATGACCTACATGCTCGAGGCGCACGAGCCTCGTGACGACATGCAGATCGGCCGCATCACCTGGGAGATCCTCGGCATGATCCCGGCCGCGGAGTCGCACATCGAGGTGGTCACGCTGCGCCCGGGACGCACCATCGAACTGCTCGAAGCCACCCTCACGATCGGCGGCCGCGTGATCATCCGCGCCCGCGCCTGGCGGCTTTCGGTGCAGGACACAACCGCTCGTGCCGGAAACGAACTGCCCGCAATGGACGGGCCGGAGCACGCGGCTCCCATGGACCCGACGAAGGAGTGGCCCGGTGGCTACATCGCCTCGCTCGAGATGCGACAACTGCCCGGTGGACGCGACGGACGCCGGTCGGTCTGGATCCGCACGCGTCCGACGCTGGTCGAGGGCGAGCGGGCCACTCCGGTGGCCGCTCTCGTCACCCGCGTCGACACGGCCAACGGAGTCGCGACGAGGTTCCGCCCGACCGAACTGATGTTCCCGAACGTCGAGTTGTCACTGCACCTGATCCGGACGCCACGACCAGGCTGGGTCGGTCTGGACACGGCGGTCACCTTCGGACCGACCGGCCTCGGCCTCACCTCGACGACGGTCCACGACGAGGACGGCCCGGTCGGCAAGATCGAGCAGTGCCTGACCGTGCGCGAGTTCCCGGACCGGAGCTCGGCCGAGTAGCTGCCTGCTCAGAGCCGGAGCGCTCGGCGTGGGGTCACGGACGCCGCGGTGAGCACGTCGGCTTCGGGCAGACCCGCCACGTCGACCGCCCAACGGACACAGTCAGCCAGCGTAGAGGTGCTGCCGGCGATCGAACCCCCTGCACGAGGCGGGCAGTGCCACCTTCCACCCGCACGTCGAGCGTGCCGATCCGGTAGGGACCGTCGCTGAGCCCGGTCGCGGCCATCGAATCCGAGACCAGCACGATCGTCTCGGGACCGAGGGTCTCGAAGACCATCCGAACCACCTCGGGTGCGACGTGGACGCCGTCGGCGATCAGTTCGACGAACACGTCTCCGCGGCCCGCTGCTGCGAGCGCGACCGCCACCGGACCACCGGCGCGGTGGTGCATCGGCGGCATGCCGTTGAACAGATGCGTGATCACTGCCGGATGTCCCGACCTTTCGACCACGTGATCGATCGCAGCCGTCACGGTGGCGGCATCGGCATTCGTATGGCCGATCGCGGGGGTGATGCCGTGGTCGACCAGCACGCCGATCAAACCTCGGGTGTCACCACGTTCGGGAGCGAACGTCATCTGGCGCAACGCATTCGGCGCTCCGGCGTGCTCCGCGACGGCCGCGAGTTGCTCGATCAACCCGCGGTCGGCATCGCGCAGGGCGGTCGGGTCGTGAGCGCCGCGCCGCGCGTCCGACAGGAAGGGGCCTTCGAGGTGGATGCCGAGCAACGTGCCGTCGGCGACGAGCGGGGCGAGCACGCGCACCGAGTGCTCCATCGTTTCTGCCGTGCCGGAGACGAGGCTGGCGACAAGCTGCGAGACCGTTTGCGACCGGTGATAGCCGGCGGCGGCGCGACTTCCCTTCACGTCTGCGCCGAACTCATGACCGAGTGCGCCGTGACAGTGGATGTCGATGAGTTCGGTCATGCTTCGGCCTTCGACGTGGTGATCGCGTGCGGGTTGAGTTCCAGCCTGACCGATTCGTCTGGACGCGCGGACGACGGGTCGTCCCCCACCGCCGGGACGAGGCCGACGCCGGGCAGCTCGACGGTCAGTGCCGAACCCCCGCTCACCGCACGCGCCTCCCGTACGACTCCTTCGAACGTGCCGGCATCGGAGACGCGGAAAGCGTTGTCGCGCATCAGGACCGATCCGTCGGCGTTCGCTCCAGGAAGGCCGGCGGACGACCAGCGCCGGGCATCCACCTCGGTTCGGTAGCCGAGCATGCGCGCCACCTCCCGGCCGCGTGGGTCACGCCAGACCTGCTGCGCCGGACCGTGCTGCACGATGCGGCCGGCGAGCATGACCGCCAGCTGATCGGCGACAGTCAGTGCTTCGTCATGGTCGTGCGTGACCAGCAATGCGGTCGTGCCCGTCTCGGTGAGGATGCGGCGCAGATCGGTGGCCAGCCGCTCTCGCAGGTCGCGGTCGAGAGCCGACAGCGGCTCGTCCAACAGCAGCAGTCGCGGTCGTGGGGCGAGCGCTCTGGCCAGCGCCACGCGCTGCTGTTGTCCGCCGGAGAGCGTGTTGATCGAGCGCTTCTCGTAGCCGGCGAGTCCGACGAGCTCCAGCAGTTCGGTGATCCGGGCGGTGCGTTCGCGGGACGGAACCCCCTGCCGCCGCAGCGGGTAGGCGATATTGCCGCCTACGTCGAGATGTCCGAACAGTTGCCCGTCCTGGAACATCAACCCGAACCCACGGCGGTGGGTCGGTACGCGCGTGACGTCCTGACCGTCGAAACCGACGGTGCCGGCTTCGAGGTCCTGCAGTCCGGCGATGACCCGGAGCAGGGTGGACTTTCCGCAACCGGACGGTCCGAGGATCGACATCACCTGGCCCATCGCAAGCTCGAGGCAGACGTCGTTCACGGCCACCGTCGTGCCGAAACGGACGCGGATGTCGTTCACCACCAGTCCCTCTTGCATGCTCACCAACTTCCCGTCCGACCGCGCAGTCGCTCGACCGCGACCATGATCGTCGCAGTCACACCGGCGAGGATCACGGACGCCGCGAGGGCCATGCCGAAGTGGTCGGCACCGGGGCGGCCGATCAGTTGGTAGATCACGACCGGCAGAGTCGGATTCTCCGGCCGCGCAAGGAAACTCGTCGCGCCGAACTCACCCAACGACACGGCGAAGGCGAACCCGGTCGCAGCCAGCAGCGGCTTCGTCAAAACCCGCCGGTCCACGTCCCAGAACACCCTCATCGGACTGGCACCGAGTGCAGCGGTCGCTTCCCGTTCCCGCGGGTCGACCGAGCGCAGAGCGGGCGCCATCACCCGCACCACCAGTGGCAGAGCGACGAGCGCCTGCGCGATCGGGACGAGGAGCGGCGACGAGCGCAGGTCGAGTGGCGGCTCGTCCAACGCGATCAGGAAGCCGAACCCGACGGTGACCGCGGAGATACCCAGCGGCAACATGAAGGTGGCGTCCAGCGCCGACAGCAGACGGCGTCCGCCCGCCGAGGTCGGACGCCGGGTGATCACGAAGCTGACCAGCAGTCCGAGGAGCATCGCGAGCAAGGTGGCGTCGACCGCCACCCGCAACGAGGTCAGCAGCGCATCGAAGACGCTGACCTGCAGGGCCGGCACCGATCCGACCTGTGTGAGCTTGCGGTAATGGCCCAAGCCCCAGCCATCACCGACCTGCAGCGACCGGGCGACGAGGGTGACGAGCGGCGCCAGCACGAAGATCAACGCGGCGCCGGTGAGCAGTACGTGAGGCAGATCGCTGCGCCGAACCCGTTGCTGCACAGAGGTGCCCGATCGAAGACGGGTCTCGCCACGGTCGGTGATGCGTTCGGTCAGCAACAGCAGTGAGATCACGACCAGTGCCTGCAGCAGGCTCAGCACCGCGGCGGCGCGCAGGTCGAGGAAGTTCGTGGTCAGCAGGTAGATCTCGGTCTCGACCGTCGAGTAGCGCACCCCGCCGAGTGTCAGCACCACGCCGAAGGACCCGGCACAGAAGAGGAACACCACCATCGCGGCGGAGACGACGGCCGGACGCAACGCCGGCAGAGTGACGGTTCGCAGCACCGTCCACGGACTCGCGCCGAGCGAGGCCGCAGCCTCGGCCTGCCGTGGATCGAGCGACTGCCAGCGTCCGCCGACGGTGCGCACGACCACCGCGATGTTGAAGAACACCAGGGCGGCGAGAATCGCCTGCCACGAGCCGTCCCAACCCAGGAAACCCAAGGGACCGGACGTCGACAGCAGGCTGCGGAACGCGATGCCGACCACGACGGTCGGCAGCACGAAGGGCATCACCAGCAGCCCGCGCACCAGCCCCGTCAGCGGCAGTTTCAGCCGGTAGGTGACGTACGCGATCGGCACGCCGAGCAGCACGGTGCTGAGCGTCGCGAGCGAGCTGATCCACACAGTGAACCAGACGACGCGGCGGGTGCGTGGCCGCGTCAGGACGTCACGTACCGCGTCCAAGGACCATTGCCCGTCGAGGTGCAGGCCTCGGGCGACCATCGCCGACACGGGCAGCAGGAAGAACACCGCCAGGAAGGCCAGCGGGATCAGTGCTGCGAGCGCCGGAACGAGCGATCGCCCGAGGCGAGTACGCATCACCCGGAGACGGCGTCCTGCCAGCGGCGCAGCCAGTCGTCCCGGTTCTTCGTGATCTTCGTGGGGTCGACGTGCAACGGCTTGTCCGGCACCTTGACCGCGGTCTGCCAGGCGTCGGGCAGCTTCACCTGATCATCGACCGGGAAGACGTACATGTTCTTCGGCATCGACGCCTGGAACTTCTTGCCGAGCATGAAGTCGATGAACGCCTTCGCGCCGGGCTCGTTCTTCGCGCCCTTCAGCACGCCGGCGTACTCGACCTGCCGGAAGCAGGAGTCCGTCATGGCGGACGTCGTCGGCTTGCCGTCCTTGATCGTGTCGGCGGGAGAAGTGTTGTACGACAACACGATCGGACGCGTCCCCTTGCCGCCGCCGGCGGTGTAGTCGACGCCCCACGCGTCGCTCCAACCGCTGGTGACCTTCACGCCGTTCGCCTTGAGCTTCTTCCAGTAGTCCTGCCAACCGTCGTCGCCGTACTTCGCGACAGTGGCGAGCAGGAAGGCCATACCGGGCGAGGACGTCGCGGCACCGGGCGTGACGAAGAGGTCCTTGTACTCGGGCTTGGTGAGGTCGTCCAGGCTTTGCGGCTTCGCCTTTTTCTTCGCGGCGAACCAGGCGTCGTCGACGTTGACGCACACGTCACCGAAGTCGATCGGAGCGAGCGACTGCGCGGCTTCGCCGGGCAACGCGTACTTCGATGCGCTCTTCGGGAGTGCCTTCGGTTCGTTGGCGGCGAGGGCGCCGGAATCGATGACCCGGGAAGCGAAGGTGTTGTCGATGCCGAACACGACGTCGCCCGTCGGGTTGCCCTTGGCGAGTACGACCGAGTTGGCGAGCTTGCCCGCGTCCCCGGAGGCGAGCACCTGCAGTTGGTATCCCGTGGTCTTGGTGAACTCGGCCTGCACGTCCTTGGGGATCACGAACGACTCGTGAGTGACGAGCTTGACGGTCGTGACCTTGCCGGACGATGTCGCTGCGGGCTTGTCGTCGCCGGTGGTCGAGCAGCCGGCGATGGCCAGGGCGAGGGTGCCGCAGCACGCGGTGGTGAAGGTTCTCCGGAACAACTGATCCTCCTCGGATGCAAGGAGGGGCTCGACTTCCTACACCGGTACTAACCGGATCAGGTTCGAGGGTCTGCGGCCCGATCGCCGCACTCTCAGCGCACCGTGCGCTCCCCTGTCGTTTCCGCATCGGACGCTACACCGTCTCGCCGGCGTCTTGTCGGCGGCCGTTCCATGCGGCCGGGATCACAGCCCGAATCATCGGGCGCGCAAACGTGCAAGCCGGGCGAAACATGGCAGGCTCTGACCAGACAAATCGACCCGACCGGCCGGTGACGGCCGCTGACTTGGAGGAACTCATGGGCTCTGTGGTGTGGAAGATCGTCGCGGCTGCGGCCGGTGTGGCGGCAACTCAGATCGCCAACAAGGTCACCAACCAGGGTTGGCACGCAGTCACCGGACAGCCGGCGCCGGTCGGCAAGCACGACCCGAACTACTCCGCCAAGGAGACCGCGCTGTTCGTCCTGCTCGCCGCCGCCGTCGCGCAGGGTGTGCGTGCGCTGGGTGAGCGCAAGGCCGCCGAATTCTGGACCAAGACCGCCGGTCACCCGCCGCAGGTCGTCGTCAAGGAGCACCAGAAGGCGCTGGAGAAGGCAACGAAGAAGGCCGCCAAGAAGGCCTGACCAACAGCCTCACGTCCGGCCAACCGGGTCGCTTCTGGCCGCCCGGGCCGCGACGCTGCTGTCGGCGCGGCCCGTCGTGATCTGGAATCTGTATGTCCGGACGTGGTCCGCGTCAGCTCCACAGATCCCGCGCCGCACGCGGGTGGTGGTCGGACAGTTGGTTCCACCACGAGTACCGCGATGCCGCGGCGGCCACGTGTGCTTCGCTGCCGTCCACCCGGTCAGCGGCTCGTAGGTCGGCAGCGCCAGAGCGACCGCGTTCCCGGCTGCGACATAGGGCCAGTAGTCCGACAAGCCTTGTCGTCCATAGGGCGCACGCAGCTTGACATGTGCCTCCCGCCGCGGAATCCCCCGCTCGCAGCGGGAGGCACAGCCATGTGCTCACGCCTCCCACGGAGTCCCGACCCCACGGGACTCGTCGAACACCAGCCAGGTGCGGGTGCCCAGGACGCCCGGGATGGCCTGGATGCGTTCGAGGACGAGCGTGCGCAGCGAGGCATTGTCGGGCGCGTGCACCTGGACGAGGACGTCGAAGTCCGAACCCATGAGCGAGATGGTGTCCAGATAGGGCAACGTCGCGAGTTCCTCGCTGACCCGGCGCCAGGTGTTCTGCTCGATGTTGATCGCCACGTACGCCGTGGTGGTCAGGCCGGCCGCCGCCGGATCGATGGCGATCGTGAAGCCGGTGATCACTCCTCGTTCACGCAATCGCTCGATGCGCGCGTAGGCCCCGGCCCGACTCAGATGCAGCTTCTCGGCAAGCGCTCGCACGGACAGCCGGGAATCCTCGCGCAACGCCGCCAGGATGCGTGAATCAACCACGTCCAGGGCCGCTGCCGATCGTCCAGCCGTCGGTGCGGAGCGTGCATCACTACTGGACGAATTGACCTTGTCTTCGGCATTCATGAGCCGATCATCCACTCCTTTGTGCCGAACTTGAGCCAGTCGGCCCGGATAGCGACGATAGTGTGATGCAGACCACAGTCCATGATCCGGCGATCGAGGACCTCCTGCCCTCGGCCCGACCGGTGCAGCTGATCGACCCGACCGGCGCCGAGGTCACCCAGACCGGCACCCGTCGTCCTTATGTCATGCCGGACGCCGACCGGCTCCAGGACGTCTGGCGGCACATGGTGATCGGACGCCGCTTCGATCTGCAGGCGACCGCTCTGACCAAACAGGGTCGGCTGGCGGTCTATCCGTCCTCGCGTGGCCAGGAGGCCTGCCAGGTCGCTGCGATCCGTGCGCTCACCGAGCGCGACTGGATGTTCCCGACCTATCGCGAGTCGATGGCTCTGGTGACCCGCGGCATCGACCCGGTCGAGGTGCTGACCCTGCTGCGCGGCAGCGCGCACTGCGGGTACGAGCCGATGAAGCACCGCACGGCCGCCCAGTGCACTCCGCTGGCGACGCAACTGGTGCACGCGGCCGGCACGGCCTACGGTCTCAAACGTCGCGGTGAGGACTCCGTCGCGCTCGGCTTCATCGGCGACGGTGCGACCAGCGAGGGCGATTTCCACGAGGCGCTGAACTTCGCGGCGGTCTTCGATGCGCCCGCGATCTTCTTCGTGCAGAACAACAAGTACGCGATCAGCGTCCCGCTCGCCAAGCAGACGAAGGCACCGTCGTTGGCGTACAAGGGAATCGGCTACGGCGTGACCAGCGAGCAGGTCGACGGCAACGACCCGGCCGCGGTGCTCGCCGTCATGGACGCGGCGCTCGAGCACTGCCGCACCGGCAAGGGTCCGTTCCTCATCGAGGCGCACACCTACCGCATGGACGCACACACCAACGCCGACGACGCGACCCGCTACCGCTCCGGCGACGAGGTCTGCGCCTGGCTCGACCGTGACCCGATCGCGCGTCTCGAGGCGTACTTGCGTTCACGCGGACTGCTCAACGACGACCAGGCCAACGCGGTCCGCCAGGAGGCCGAAGCGTTGGCGTCCGACCTGCGAGACCGCATGAACGCCGACCCCGTTGTCGACCCGATGTCCTTGTTCGACAACGTTTTCCAGTCCACGACGCCTCAGGTTGAGGACGCCCGCGCCATGGTCGTCCGCGAACTGCAGGCCGCCGACGAGGTGACCCGATGACCACCATCGACGCTCCTGCCCGCACCAGCTCGCTGACCTTCGCGAAGGCGATCAACCAGGCGCTGCGCGATGCGATGACCGAGAACGACGACGTCCTGGTCTTCGGTGAGGACGTCGGCACCCTCGGCGGCGTCTTCCGCATCACCGACGGGTTGACCCGCGACTTCGGCGAGGACCGCTGCTTCGACACGCCGTTGGCTGAGTCCGGCATCGTCGGGTTCGCGATCGGCCTGTGTTACACCGGTTTCCGGCCCGTGGTCGAGATGCAGTTCGACGCGTTCGCCTACCCGGCGTTCGAACAGATCGCTTCTCACGTCGCGAAGATGCACAACCGCACCGCCGGCAATGTCACGCTGCCGATGGTCATCCGGGTGCCCTACGCCGGCGGCATCGGTGGGGTCGAGCACCACTGCGACTCCTCCGAGGGCTACTACGCGCACACGCCCGGCCTGAAGGTCTACACCCCGGCCACGCCGCAGGACGCATACTGGATGCTGCGCCAGGCGATCGCCGATCCCGACCCGGTGATCTTCATGGAGCCGAAGGTCCTCTACTGGAGCAAGGCGGACGTCGACACCCAGACTCCCTCGGCACCTGTCGGTCAGGCCGCCGTGCGCCGGCCGGGCAAGGAGGTCACCCTGGTGGCCTACGGTCCCTCGCTGCCGGTGTCGCTGAAAGCGGCCGAAGCAGCCGCCGAAGAGGGTTACGACGTCGAGGTCGTCGATCTGCGCAGCATCGTCCCGTTGGACGACAAGACGGTCATGGAGTCGGTGCGGCGTACCGGGCGCTGCGTGGTGGTGAGCGAAGCGCAGGGATTTGCCGGCGTCGCAGGCGAATTGGCCTCGCGGATCGCCGAACGCTGCTTCCACTCCCTGGCCGCCCCGGTGCTGCGGGTCAGCGGGTTGCCGCTTCCGTATCCGGCGCCGATGCTGGAGCACACCTACCTGCCCGGTGTCGACCGCATCCTCGATGCGATCGACCGATTGCAGTGGGACGACGAGCCGTTCGTCGGTGACAACCGTGGCTGAGCGCGTCTTCAATCTGCCCGACCTCGGCGAAGGGCTCACCGAGGCCGAGATCGTGGAGTGGCTGGTCGAGGACCAAGCAGAGGTGTCGATCGACCAGAACGTCGTGGTGGTCGAGACCGCCAAAGCCACGGTCGAGGTACCCATCCCTTACGCCGGGCGGGTCGCCACTCGCCACGGGAGCACCGGCGATGTGGTCAGGGTCGGCGCCCCGCTGATCACGGTCTCCGACAACGCCCCTGCCACGCAGGCCGTGCAGGGCGAGGACGGCGACGATGGTTCCGGCGCCGTCCTGATCGGGTACGGCACGGGCCACGCCGACCAGACCCGCCGTCGGCGCGCCCCTCGCGGCGCGCTGAACGGCGCCACAGACCGCTCCTGCGTGGACGCCACAGCCTCCCTGCCGTCGGCGTTCACGCAACAGCGTGCCCCGCAGGTCATCTCGCCGCTGGTGCGCAAGCTCGCCGCCGACGGTGGCCTCGACCTGCGCACCCTGCGACCGGCTTCGGGAACTGTGTTGCGACGCAGCGATATCGAGTCGGCGCTCTCGGCCAGGACGAACAAGCAGTCCGCCGAGCCCGAGAAGTCCGTGGTTGCCGCGGACGGCGACGAACGCATCCCGCTGGCCGGCGTCCGCAAGGCCATCGCCGAGAAGCTGTTGGCCTCCCGTCGGGAGATCCCGGACGCCACCACCTGGGTCGACGTCGATGCCACCGAACTGCTGGCCGTGCGCGCACAGTTGAAGTCGTCCGGCATCAGCCTGCTCGCGCTGCTGGCACGGTTCTGCGTCGCCGGACTCCAGCAGTTCCCCGAACTCAATGCGTCCGTCGACGGCGACACGATCGTGCGGCACAAGCAGATCAATCTCGGGTTCGCGGCTCAGTCGCCCCGGGGTCTGGTCGTTCCCGTCGTGCGCGGTGCTCAGGAGATGACCACCCGCCGGTTGGCCGAGGCGCTGGGCGACCTGACTGCTCGCGCCCGCACCGGCGACCTGTCGCCCGGCGAACTCACCGGCGGCACCTTCACGCTGAACAATTACGGCGTGTTGGGAGTCGACGGGTCCACACCGATCCTCAACCACCCCGAGGCAGCGATGCTGGGTGTCGGACGCATCATCGATCGGCCATGGGCGGTCGACGGACAACTCGCCGTCCGCAAGGTCACCCAACTCGGTTTCACCTTCGATCACCGCGTGTGCGACGGCGGTTCAGCCGGCGGATTCCTGCGGTTCATCGCCGATGCGGTCGAGCAGCCGGTGCGACTACTGGCCGACTGCTGAGCCGCCTCGGTGCGCGCATTCCTGCGTAGGATTGACGAGGACAAACCTCAATCTCTCGGAGGAAGAATCATCATGACCAACCGCCTCGGCCGCGCAGCAGCGGCGTCCCTCACCGGTGTCCTGCTCCTCGGCGGGCTCACCGCGTGCAGCAGCGAACCGGCTGTGAAGGAGAAGGACGTCGAGAAGCAGATCGAGCAGCGCATCAAGTCGACCAACCCCGACAAGGAAGTCAAGGACGTCGACTGCGACGACGACCTCAAGGCGAAGGTCGGTGAAGAGGTCAAGTGTGAGGCCGAGGTCGCCGGCTCCAAGCAGAAGTTCAAGGCCGTCGTGAAGTCGGTCAACGGCAAGACCGTCAACTACTCGGTCGAGAAGGACTGATCCTTCGCTCGATGAGGAAGGGCCGCACCGATTCGGTGCGGCCCTTCCTCATTCCTACTCCAGGTGCAGCTCATCCAGCTCTTCTCCCGCGGGAAGGCCGACCGCCGCAGCGATCGGCACCCCCGGCCGGTACGCCAGGTGCAGGTGACTCGGCGCATCGAGAACTGCGAGGTCGGCTCGCGCTCCCGGAGTGAGCACGCCGATATCGTTGCGGCGCAACGACGTCGCCGCCCCGGCAGTCGCCGCCCATACCGCCTCGGCAGGAGTCATCCGTAGCTCGCGCACCGCCAGCGCGATGACGAACGGGATCGAACTGGAGTAACACGTACCCGGATTGCAGTCGCTCGCGAGTGCGACCGTGGCGCCGGCATCGATGAGGTCACGCGCCCGCGGGTACGGCATCCGGGTGGAGAACTCCACGCCCGGCAACAGCGTGGCCACGGTGTCGCTCGCCGCGAGCGCATCGACGTCACCGTCGGTCAGGAAGGTGCAGTGGTCGACGCTCGCCGCACCCAGTTCCACCGCGAGTTGCACGCCGGGACCGTGACCCAACTGGTTGCCGTGTACCCGCACACCGAGTGCCCTCGCCTTTCCGGCGTCCAACACCGTGCGTGATTCCGCCTCGGTGAAGGCGTACTGGCTGTGTGGTTCACAGAAGACGTCGATCCACTTCGCGTGCGGAGCGCACGCCTCGAGCATCGGTCCGGTCACGAGTTCGACGTACGCCGCGCGGTCTTTCCTCGCCTCCGGCGGCACGACGTGAGCACCCAGGAACGTTGTCTCCGAGGTGAATTCGCGGGCGATACGCAGCGACCGGGCCTCAGTGTCCACATCGAGTCCGTAACCCGACTTGATCTCCCAGCTGGTCGTCCCCTGGCCGCGCATCTCCTGGACGCGGCGACGGACGAGCGAGCGCAGTTCGTCGTCCGACGCGCCCCGGGTGGCGGCCATCGACACCGCGATGCCACCTCCGTCGTACGGCTCACCGGTCATCCGTGCCGAGAACTCAGCGCTGCGGTCCCCGGCGAAGACGAGGTGAGTGTGGCTGTCGACAAAACCCGGCAGCACTGCTCGTCCGCCGACGTCGCGGTGCAGGTCCGCCGCGGGCGCCTCGGACTGCAGACCGATCCATTCGATCGCCTTGTCCGACACCACGATCGCCGCGTCCTCGACGATACCGAGCAACCCGTTGTCCTGCTCTGCGTCATTGGTGACGAGTTCGCTGATGCCGGTGATGAGCGTGCTGGTCATGCGTCCTCCCAGAAGGGTGCGATGGAGTCGGCGAGCATTCGTCCCACGTCGCCGAGGCGGTGGTGCCCGTCGGTCACGATCGGCTCACCGTCACGGACGACGGTGTGCACGTCGGCCGACGTCGCGGCGAACAGAATCTGCGCCGGGTCGATGCCGGCCGTGCGTGGTGAGTCGAACGAGACGGTGACGAAGTCGGCGTGCATTCCGGGAGCGAGCTGTCCGGCGTCCTCCCAGCCCAGGCTGTCGTGCCGGGTGGCCATACCGAGGAGGTCCTGCGCTGCGAAGTGACCTCGTGCATTGGTGCGCAGACGCTCATGCATCTCGACCGCTCGAATCTCCTCGAACATGTCGATCACCGCGTGCTGGTCGCTGCCCAGCGAGATGCCGACTCCGCTGTCGCGCAACGCTTTCGTCGGACCGATGCCGTCGGCGAGGTCACGCTCGGTCGTCGGACAGAAGCTCGCGAAGGCGTGCTCGTCTGCGAGCAGGCGGATGTCCTCGTCGTTGAGGTGGGTGGCATGGACTGCGGTCAGATTGCGATCGATCAGGCCGGCTTCCGAGAGGAGCTGGGTCGGGGTCCGTCCGTAGTGAGCGAGGCAGGCTTCGTTCTCCGCCGGCTGCTCGCTCAAGTGGATGTGCAACGGATCGACGGACCATGTGCCCTCGCAGACGTGTGAAGCGAGGTTCGCGGCGGCTGTCAGTTGGTCGAAAGGCACCGCCCGCACTGAATGCATCGCGGTGCCGACGGCGAAGCCGCGCGAATGCCAGGCGTCGAGACGGCTCACCCGTTCACCCCAGGCCATCACGTCCGCATCGCCGAACCGACGTTGCTGGGCTGACAACGGGGTGTGCCCGTCGACGGTCAACCCGCCACGCAGATAGCAGGTGTCGAGCAGGGTCAACCGGATACCGGCGTCCCGTGCCGCTTGCTGCAGGGCCATGCCCATGACATTCGGGTCGTCGTACGGGGTGCCGTCCGGGTTGTGATGCACGTAGTGGAACTCACCGACCGTCGTGATGCCCGCGAGCGCCATCTCTGCGTACGTCGCCCTGGCCAGCGATAGATAGTTGTCGGGATCCAGTTGCCCCGCAACGTGATACATGCGGTCACGCCAGGTCCAGAACGTGCCCCCGCCGTCGTGGGTGCGACCCCGCAAGGCGCGGTGGAAGGCGTGGCTGTGGGTGTTCGCGAAACCCGGCATGGTGACCCCGGCCAGCACCTCGGCATCCCCGGCCGGCGCGTCCTGCTGGACGGCGACGAAGCGTCGGGCATCGTCGCCGTCTTCTGCGTCCTCGATCGTCAACAGCACCGACCGCGCGAGTCCGTCGGGCAGCAGTGCGTACTCGCACCAGAACTGCTTCATTTCACGATCTCCCACGGTTCGATCCCGCCGTCGACCAACTCGAGCATCGGGTGCGCAGCGAGGGGTTCTGGCGTGGCTCGCCACCGTTGGACTTGCGGGTGCTGGGTGTAGCCCTTGGTGCGCCCGGCAAGCACGGATTGAGCCGGCAGGGTCTCTCGCCAACACGACGCCAGAGCCGCGCGGTCGAGTTGAGCGGGGTGGACCGACCAAATGCGCATCAGACGCTCGCCAGGTCTTCCAGCGCCTTCACCAGTGCGTCGACGCCTCGGTGACAGTCGTCCGCCTCGGCGAACTCCTCGGGTGTGTGCGAACTGCCGGTCGGGTTGCGCACGAACAACATCGCGGTCGGCACACCGGCATTGGCCAGGATGCCTGCGTCGTGGCCGGCGCCCGTGCCGAGCATCGGCGTGTGTGCACCGAGCGTGCGCTGCAGTCGGGCACACAGCGAGGCGTCGAACGGTGTGGTCGGGGTCCAGGACTCCTGGCTGAGCGCACCCGGGAAACGTCGCTCGAGTGCGGCGATCGTGTCGAGCACGAGGCGCTCGTCGCTGCTACGGGCGTCCAACCACGCGGTGACATGCGAAGGAATCGCGTTCACACCACCGGGTTGTACATCAAGTTTGCCCACCGTTGCGACACAACGGGATTCACCGTCGCGGCGGGCAGCTTCCTCGCGGGCGGCCCGGACGAAGGCAGCCGCTTCGAGCATCGCGTCGGCTCGGTCGCCCAGCGCGGTGGTGCCGGCGTGGTCGGCCCGTCCGGCGAAATCGGCGCGCCACCGCCCGTGCGGCCAAATGTCCGTACCGACGGCGACCGCGGACGTGGCCGGGTCGAGGTCGGCCAGGGCGCGGCCCTGCTCCACGTGCAGTTCGACGAACGCAGCGATCCGGCGCAAGGTCTCCTCGTCCCGTCCGATGCCCGTGGATCGACCGGCGCGCTGCATGGCTTCGGCCATCGTCACACCGTCGGCATCCTTCAGCGCGAGCGCACGGTCAGCGGTCATTGCACCGGTGATCACCCGTGAACCGGCGCAGGCAACACCGAAGCGTGCACCTTCCTCGTCGCCGAAGTTCACGATCCCGATCGGACGATCGGGCCGGAACCCGTTGTCCTGCATACGTTTCACGGCGGCGAGAGACGACACGACGCCGAGCGGCCCGTCGTACGCACCACCGTCCGGCACCGAGTCGAGGTGCGAGCCGGTGACGACCCCGGCGGTTGCGTCCGGGTCTCCCCACCAGGCCCACTGGTTGCCCATCCGGTCCTCGACAAGGTCGAGACCGAGTGCGCCGCACTCACCGGCGAACCATTCGCGCAGCGTGAGGTCCTCGTCGGTCAGCGCGAACCGTCGGTAACCGGCCGTCCGACCGTCGCGTCCGATCGGTTGCAGTTCGGCCCACATCGCGTCGAAATGGGAGTGCACAGAAGTCACCTGTCCAACCTAGGCTCGGTCACATGGCTGACGAAACGACTCCGGCGATCGAGGCCGCCCGTGCGGCAGGTATCGAACACACCGTGACCCGGCACGGGAAGGTGTCGAGTCTGGAGGAGGCCGCGGCAGCGCGTGGGATCGAACCGCGCGACCTGATCAAAACCCTCGTCGTGCGGGTCACCGACGACGAGTACGTGTTCGTGCTCGTGCCGGGTGACCGTCAGTTCTCCTGGCCGAAGGTGCGTGAGCTGCTCGGCACCAAACGACTGTCGATGCCCGACGCGGCGACGGCCAAGCAGGTGACCGGGTACGAACGCGGCACCATCACCCCGTTCGGTTCGGCGCGCGACCTGCCGGTCTACGCCGACGAACACCTGCGCGGCCGCACGATCAGTCTCGGTGGTGGCGGTCACGGCGTCGGTCTCTCTGTCAGCGGTGACGACGTGATCGCCCACTTCGGTGCCACCGTCGCCGACCTGTCCGAGCAGGACTGATCCGAAAGTCCGCATAACTCGTGGGTCGACCCGTCTGATCTGCGGACACTCCCCACGAAAGTCCGCAGAACGCGTGGGTCAACGCGCTCGATCTGCGGACTTTCTGGGGTCATCTCAGCGTCCTGCCTTGGGTGCCTTGGACTCCGCGGCCTTGCGGGTGGCGGCCAGTTGGGCCGCATCGGCGTCGTCGGCGTCCCGCACGACCGGCTCCATCGGCACTCGCACCCCACGCTCGTCGGCGATGTCGACCGCACGCTGGTAACCCGCGTCGACGTGCCGGAACACACCGAGCGCCGGGTCGTTGGTGAGCAACGCGTTCAGCTTTGCGGCTGCGAGGTCCGTGCCGTCCGCGACACCCACCTGCCCGGCGTGGATCGAGCGTCCGATGCCGACCCCGCCGCCGTGGTGCAGCGAGACCCAGGTGGCGCCGGAGCTCGCTGCGGTCAGGGCGTTCAGCAGCGGCCAGTCCGCGATCGCGTCCGAGCCGTCGAGCATGCCCTCGGTCTCCCGGTACGGGGACGCGACCGAGCCCGAGTCGAGATGGTCGCGACCGATGACGATCGGCGCGGAGATCTTGCCCTCCTTGACCAGTTGGTTGAACAGCAGGCCCGCCTTGTGGCGGTCGCCGTAGCCGAGCCAGCAGATGCGGGCCGGCAGTCCCTCGAACTCGACGAATTCGCCTGCGGCGTCGAGCCATCGGTGCAGGTGCTCGTTGCTGGGGAAAAGTTCCTTCAGAGCTGCATCGGTGACCTCGATGTCCTTGGGGTCACCCGACAGTGCGACCCATCGGAACGGACCGAGCCCTTCACAGAACAGCGGACGGATGTAGGCGGGGACGAAACCGGGGAACGCGAACGCCCGGTCGTATCCGGCAGCACGTGCCTCGTCCCGGATCGAGTTGCCGTAGTCGAAGACCTCGGCACCGGCGTCCTGGAACCCCACCATCGCCTGCACCTGGCGGGCCATCGACTCACGAGCCTTCTTGGTGAAGCCGTCCGGGTCGCCCTCGGCCTCGCGCTGCCATTCGTCGACCGAGTACTCCAACGGGAGGTAGGACAGCGGGTCGTGCGCGGAGGTCTGGTCGGTGACGACGTCGATGTGGATGTCGCCGTTCTGGTGACGCTTGAGCAATTCGGGGAAGACGTCTGCGGCGTTGCCGACGATGCCGATCGAGACCGCGCGCTTGTCCTGCTTCGCCTTGTTGGCCCGCGCGATGGCGTCGTCGAGGTCGTCCGCGATCTCGGTGAGATAGCGCTTGGCGACGCGACGCTCCATGCGGGTGCGGTCGACATCGGCGATCAGGCAGACACCGCCGTTGAGCGTCACGGCGAGCGGCTGCGCGCCACCCATGCCGCCACATCCACCGGTGAGTGTGATGGTGCCGGCCAGTGTCCCGTCGAACCGCTTGCGTGCGACGGCGGCGAAGGTCTCGTAGGTGCCCTGCAGGATGCCCTGCGTCGCGATGTAGATCCACGAGCCCGCAGTCATCTGGCCGTACATCATCAGGCCCTCGGCTTCCAGCCGGCGCAACTCCGGCCAGGTGGCCCAGTCGGGCACGAGGTGGGAGTTGGCGATCAGGACGCGCGGTGCCCACTCGTTGGTGGTGACGACACCGACCGGCTTACCCGACTGCACCAGCAGAGTTTCATTGGGCTGCAACGACTTCAGTGTCTCGAAGATGGCGTCGAACGCCTCCCAGCTCCGGGCCGCGCGGCCCGTGCCGCCGTAGACGACGAGGTCGTCCGGACGCTCGGCCACCTCGGGGTCGAGGTTGTTCATCAGCATCCGCAGGGGCGCTTCGGTCTGCCAACAGGTGGCGGTGATCTCGGTACCGCGGGGAGCGCGGACAGGGCGTGCACCTTGCATCGTAAATCTCCTTCGGCGGTGGGTCAGTTGAGCGGGCCGGTGACGGACTCGGCGGCCTGTACGGCCATACCGCCCGTCACGAGTGCGCTGACCCGTTCGATCTCGGGCGAGAGGTACCGGTCCGGGCCGGGCTTGGGCAGGTCGAGCTGTTCGATGAGCGCAGCGGTGATCGGGCTGGGCTCGAGCGGAGCGCGCAACTGCACGCCACGGGCAGCGGTGATCAGCTCGATGCCGAGCACCCGAGCCAGCCCGTCGACGGCCCGGCGCAGCTTGCGTCCGCCGGCCCATCCCATCGACACATGGTCCTCCTGCATCGCGCTGCTCGGGATGGAGTCGACGCTGGCCGGGGAAGCGAGTCGCTTGAGTTCGGAGACGATGCCGGCCGCCGTGTACTGCGCGATCATCAGTCCGGAGTCGACGCCTGGGTCGTCGGCCAGGAAGGGCGGCAGACCGTGGTTGCGGGCGACGTCGAGGAAGCGGTCGGTGCGCCGTTCGCTCATGCTCGCTACGTCGGCGATGACGATCGCGAGGAAGTCCAGCACGTAGGCGACGGGAGCGCCGTGGAAGTTACCGTTCGACTCCACGCGTCCGTCGAGGGTGACGACGGGGTTGTCGACGGCCGAGGCAAGTTCCCGGTCGGCGACAGTGATCGCGTGAGCCAGGGTGTCGCGCGCGGCGCCGTGCACCTGCGGCGAGCAGCGCAAAGAGTAGGCGTCCTGGACCCTGGTGCACGCTTCGGGGTCGCGGTGTGACTCACGAATACCACTGCCGGCCAGTGCTTTCCGCAGGTTCTCGGCGGATGCTGATTGACCCGGATGCGGACGCAGCACGTGCAGTTCCGGCGCGAACACGTCGTCGGTGCCCAGCAGTCCCTCGACACTCATCGCCGCCGACAGGTCGGCAGTGGTGAGCAGCATCCGTAGGTCGTCGATCGCCAGGCACAGCATGCCGAGCATCCCGTCGGTGCCGTTGATGAGCGCCAGGCCCTCCTTCTCCTGCAGCACGACCGGTTCGATACCCACCGCGCGGAGCGCTTCACCGGCCTCCATCAGGGTGCCATGGGCGTCCAGCACCTCACCCTCACCCATCAAGGCGAGCGCACAATGCGCCAGCGGCGCCAGATCGCCGGAGCAGCCGAGCGAGCCGTACTCGCGCACGCACGGCACGATGCCGGCGTTGAACATCGCGACGTAGGTATCGAGCGTCTGTGGACGGATACCGGTGCGACCGGTCGCGAGGGTGGAGATACGCAGCAGCATCAGTGCGCGCACCACCTCGCGCTCCACGAGCGGACCGGAACCGGCGGCGTGTGAGGCGACGAGCGAGTGCTGGAGCTGCTGTCGCTTGCTCACCGGAATGTGTTGCGTTGCAAGAGCGCCGAATCCGGTGGAGATGCCGTAGTGCGGCACCGTGTCATTAGCGAGACCGTCGATGATCGCCCGCGACTTCTCGACCTCGGCCCGCGACTGCTGCGACAGCGCGATCGGGCATCCGTGCCGGGCAACCGCGACGACGTCGTCGATGCTCAGCGGACCGATCCCGACTTCGACAGCTTCTGCGTGCTCGTTGCTCATGTCTGTCATTCCACTCCCGTCGCGGCCGGAGCGACACCGCCGAGGTATCATCACTGTCTCAGATATGAGACAGTCGAACAGTGCCCGATGCCGGCGAAGCGCTCGCCCTCCTTCAACTGCTCGCCCGTCGAGGCACGCCCCAGCCCGGCGCCGCCCTGGCGCGCGAACTCGGCATCCCGCGTTCGTCGACCTACCGACTGCTCGGCGTGCTGCGCGATGCAGGTTTCGTGACCCACTCCCCCGACGATCGACGCTGGGGACTCGGCGTCGCTGCTTACGAACTCGGCTCGGCCTACACCCGCCAGGAACCGCTGCAACGGGTCGCCCTCCCGACCATCCGGCGGTTGGTCGACGAGGTGCAGCAGAACGCCCACCTCGCGGTGCTTCACGGACGCGATGTGCTCTACGTGATCGAGGAGCGAGCGCCCGGGCGTCCCATGCTGGTGACGGACGTCGGCGTCCGGCTGCCCGCCCCGCTCACCGCGTCCGGGCTCGCCTTGCTCGCGGCGCAGCCCACCGCTCAGGTCCGCGCGCTGTTTCCGTCACGAGCCGAGTTCGTTCAACGCCAAGGCGTGGGACCGACCTCACTCACGGCCCTCCGATCGGAACTCGCGCAGGTGCGCCGTCGCGGCTACGCGATCGAGGACGGCTCTGTCACACCAGGAATCGCGTCGATCGCGGCGTGCGTGTTCGACCACACCGGGCAGCCGGCAGCCGGTCTGGCGTGCACCTTCGGTGCCGACCTACCTGAGTCGGACCGCGACGACCTCGTGGCGCAGGTGCAGGCGAGCGCCGCGTCGCTCAGCCACCGCCTCGGCCACCGAGCCTGACCCACCCCGAATCCGCGTGAGTTTCTGCCCTTCGCCGCGCCTGGCGAAGGGCAGAAACTCACGCCGATTTTGATAGCGCCTGCGTGATTGGCTCTCAGACGGTGAGCAAGACCTTGCCGATATGCGTCGAGTCGTTGAGCAGACGATGCGCATCGGCCACCTGGTCGAGCGGCATCGTCCGGTCGATGACCGGCTTCATCTGTCCGGATTCGATCAGCGGCCACAGATGCTTGCGGACCTCGGCGACGATCCGCTCCTTGTCGGCCTTGTCGCGTCCACGCAACGACGTGGCGATGACGGAGCCCCGCTTGGCCAGCAGCGCCCCGATGTTCAGCTCCGCCTTCGCACCACCCTGCATGCCGATGATCACCAGGCGCCCATCGGGCGCGAGCGCAGAAACGTTGCGTGCCAAATACTTTGCACCGATCACGTCGAGGATCACATCGGCTCCGCGCCCGTCGGCCGCATCCTTGATCTGCTCGACGAAGTCCTGCTGCTTGTAATCGATCAGGATCTCGGCGCCGAGTTCGCGGCACCGTTCGAGCTTCTCGGCAGACCCTGCGGTGACAGCGACCCTCGCCCCGAGCGCGCGGGCCACCTGGATCGACATGGTGCCGATGCCGCTGCTGCCGCCGTGCTGGAGGAACACCTCACCCTCCTGTAGGTGCGCGGTCATGACGATGTTCGACCACACCGTGCACGCGACCTCGGGCAGACCGGCAGCGTCGATCAGTGAGACACCGCTGGGAACGGGAAGCAACTGCCCCGCCGGGACAGCGACCTTCTCGGCGTACCCACCGCCGGCGAGCACCGCACAGACCTCGGCGCCCGCGCTCCAGCCGTCCACGTCGTCGCCGACCGCGCTGATCGTGCCGCTGACCTCGAGGCCGGGAATGTCCGACTCACCCTTCGGCGGCGGATAGTGGCCCTGACGTTGCAGCAGGTCGGCCCGGTTCACCCCGGCCGCCGCGACATCGATCACGACCTCGCCGGACCCCGGCTGCGGGTCGGGCACCTCGGCAAGGGTCAGCACGGACTCGTCGCCGAACTCGGGAAGGGTCACAGCACGCATGTGTCGACCCTACGACCGGGGACGGACGTGTCCATGGGATCGAAACCACCTTCTTGACGTCCGCGGCACTTCTGGACATGCAGATCACGGCCGGCGTCACCGACGGCACCGGTTGCGGTCCGGATCGCCGGACACGAACCGGATGTCAGGATGGGGCCATGACGCCCGAGGACGAGAACACCCAGCAGGACGCGGCGACCGCAGCCGACGAACACGGCCGGTTCGTGGTGATCACCCAGGACGGCATGGGTGTCGCCGATCCGAACGAGAACTCCGAGGACTCGGACGAGGAGTCGAGCGACCGTAAGGTCGAGAACGCCACCGAGCTGGTCGAGCAGCCGGCCAAGGTGATGCGGATCGGCTCGATGATCAAGCAGTTGCTCGAAGAGGTGCGCACGGCGGGCCTGGACGATCAGGGGCGCAAGCGGCTGGCCGACATCCACCAGCGTTCGATCGCCGAACTGAAGGACGGTCTCGCGCCGGAGTTGGCCGAGGAACTCGACCGCATCGTGCTGCCGTTCGGTGAGCAAGCGCCCAGCGACGCGGAGTTGCGGATCGCGCAGGCGCAGTTGGTCGGCTGGCTGGAAGGTCTCTTCCACGGCATCCAGACCGCGATCGTCGCTCAGCAGATGGCGTCACAAGCCCAGTTGCAGGCGATGCGACGCGGGTTGCCGCAGCGGGCCGAGCAGCCGTCCGGACATGGCGGGGACGACCACCCGACGGGTCAGTACCTCTGACGCGCTCGCACGTTCACTCGTACATCACGTAATCGGGCCTCGGGGAGAGCGCCAGCACCTCGTCCGGTTTCATCAGCGGCCCACCACCCGCGGTGTCCTCCTGATAGAAGATCTTGAAGCCGCCCTTGATGTTCGAGGGCGTGCCCCTCATGACCGCGTCGTACGCCTTCACCTTGTCCGCCGGTACGCCGATGCCGTCGACGGACTTGATGACCAGCACGCCGGGGTGTTGCTTGAGTCCCGACTCCTCGGTGAAGATCGAACGGCGCAGCACGTGGACGATCAGCGCTTTCTCCGGCAGGTCGTTCTCCTTCACCAGTCCGGACAGGTAGGCCGCGACCTCGTCCACCTTCGCGCCCGTCGTCGTGCCGAACACTTTGCCCGGGATCTGTCCGGGCTTGATCGCCCACTCCGGGTCGAGGGCGAGACCGATGTGCGGTTTGAGCAGCCACTCCTCGTACGCCTTCGCCTCGTCCAGGAAGGACGCGAGACCGGGCTGGATGTCGAGCAGCAGGATGGCCCCGTTGTCCTCTGCCGCCTTGCTCCATTCCCCGATCACCTTCGGGTCGAGGCGCTCGCGGAACATGCCGTCCCGGCCGGCGTACGGGTGGACGACGGTGGTGATCAGTTCCATGACCGGCAGCGGCTTCACCGTGCCGTCGTCGTACTGCTTGACGACCTTCATCATCTTGTCGATCTGCGCCTGCAGATCATTGGTTGCGCCGAGCTCTCCGAGCGCCGGGGCACCGGGCATTCCGCAGTAGCCGACGAGCCGGTGCTGCGGCAGGATCGTGCGCGCCCCACCCGGCAGCGTCTTGCCGGCAGGCGGCGTGGACGAGGGCGCAGGCGTGGTCGACGACCCACCGGAGGGTGTCCCGGAGGTCCCCGACGTCTTGACCGGGTCGTTCGTGGACTTAGTGCTACATGCGCTCAGTCCGACCGCCAGGGCTCCGGCCAGGACTGCACGACGACTTGTCTGGTTCTGGGTCACGCCCGCCACCCTAGGCGACCGCCCTGCGCACTCAGGCGAACACCGGTTCCTGCATCCGCCCGTCGGCCAACCGCACCACCTCGTCCTGCTCACCCAGCGTTGCGAGGTCGTGCGTGACCACGATCGTCCCGGTGCTCTGGTCCTTGGTGATCCCCCGCAGCAGGTCGATGACCTCGACGCCCCTCTCGTGGTCGAGCGCAGAGGTCGGCTCGTCCACCAGCAACAGTTGCGGGTCGTTCATCAGCGCCCGCGCGATCCCCACCCGCTGGCGCTGGCCGCCCGACATCGCCGCCGGACGACGGTTCGCCACGGCCTCCAACCCCACCGACTCGAGCAGGTGCATGGCGCGCTCCCGCATCTGCGCCGAGCGGTCACCGGACAGACGGGCCACCATCTCCAACTGCTCCATCGCGGTGAGTGATCCGATCAAGTGGGGCTGCTGGAAGACGAAGCCGATCCGTTCTCGACGCAGATCGGTACTTCGCGACCGGGAGGATCCGGTGACGTCCTGGCCGGCCAGCATCACCCGCCCTGACGTCGGCCGCAAGAGCAGTCCGGCCACCGCGAGCAGGGTCGATTTTCCTGATCCGCTCGGGCCGGTCACCGCGACGAACGCACCGCGATCGATCGTCATCGACACGTCGTCGAGCGCCTTGACGACACCGTCGCCGTCCGGAAATTCGACCGAGACCCGTTCGAGTTCGAGTGCGTGAGTCATCGGGCGCCTCCGAGTGCGGTCATCGGGTCGACGGTCACGACACGGCGCAGGGCTGCCACCGCACCGATCGAACCGACCACTACGAGAAGGACGAGTGGTTGGACGACTGTGCGTGCCTCGATGACGATCGGCACGCGTCCGCCGACGGCGAGGCCGGCCGCGACGGACGCGGCAGCACCGAGCACGCCGCCGATGAGCAGGGTGAGCAACGCCTGCCCGAGCGCGTCCCGGACGAGGTAGGAGGTGCGTGCGCCGATGGCCTTGAGGACGGCGAGATCGGGTTCGCGTTGCACCGTCCAGACGGTGAAGAACGCACCGATCACGAGTGCGCTGATCGCGATGAGCAGACCCCGGATCATCGTCAGCGACCCGTTCTCCGCGGAGTACGAACCGATCGCGCCGAGCGCGTCGTCCTTCGTCTTCGCCAGCAAGCCGGTCGAGGACTCGAAACCGGTTGCCTCGAAGGAGGATCCGACGTTCATGAGAATCACCGAACCGATCCCGTCGCTGGGATCCTGTCGTCCCACCGAAGGGGTCACCCAGAGCACGGGCAGGTGGCTGAACGACGCATCGTCGACCGTGGCCGCGACGCGCAACTTGCTGCCGGCAACGGTGATCTTGTCCCCGGCACCGATCCCCCGATCGTCGGCCAGTTCACGGCTGATCATCGTCGATCCGTCGGCAAGTCCCTTCGGCGCGGCTGGGGCCGACGGGTCGATCCCGAACAACGCGACCTGGACGACGACACCGTCCACCGTGGCGCGCGAGTTGCCGATACGCAGCGGATCGGCCGACCTCACTCCTGGTTGGCGCCGGGCCGCGGCCACCTGTGCGTCAGTCACCCGGCCGGCGTTCATCGACAGTTCCTGTCCGGCGGCGGGCTTCTCGAACACGATGCGATCGGTCGACAAGGACGTCACTGCCGAGATCGACTGCCGCGCAAGCCCTTCGGTCAACCCACTGAGCATCACCACAAGTGCGGTGATGAGGCCGACCGCGGCGACCATCAGGGCGAATCTGCCCCGAGCCCACCACAGGTCACGGACTGCCAAGAACACGTTGCACAACTCCTTATGGACACACTGATGTCGATGTCGTCCAGTTCACCCCGCACCAGGCAGGTCGCACATCGCGCAACTGATGGAATCGGCTGATCGACCGTCGATGGACGACGGGATCAACCGTTCGATGGATGCCGCGAGGCAGCGCCGACGGGCGCTGTCGAAGTACGGTCGATGGTGATGCCTGCCGCCACCGCTCCGATCGCACCGAGCCCTGTGCTGCGTACTCTCCAACTCGCCGTGCACGGGCTCTTCGCACTGCTGTTGACCGTCGGGACGGTCCGCGGCGCGCAGGAGAGCAGCCACCCGATCCCCCTCGTGCTCGGGTGTCTCGCGCTGGGTGCCTGGTACGCGATCGGACTCGTCGCCGAGAAACGCAGGCCCTCGTCCGGTGTCGTCTGGTTCGCAGCGCTGTTCGTCGGGTGGATTGCCCTGGTCGCGGTGAGTGTCGAGTTGTCCTGGGTCGCGTTCGCGCTGTTCTTCATCGCGCTGCACCTGCTCCGGGTGCCAGTGGCCCTGGCCGTCATCGGGCTCGCAACGCTCGTCGTGGTCACGGCTCAGTTGGCCCGGGGCGACGGCCCCGTGGTGCCGCGCATCCTCGGCCCCTGCATCGGCGCGCTGGTGGCGATAGGCATCGCATCCATCTACCGGCAGCTGCGGACCGAGAGCGAGCAACGAAGGCAACTGAACGCCGAATTGCTCGCGGCACAAGGTGATCTGATCGCTACCCACGACGCGCTCGCCGGTGCTCAGCGTGAGGCCGGAGTGCTGCAGGAACGAGCCCGCCTGGCCCGCGAGGTGCACGACACCCTCGCGCAGAGCTTCTCCAGCATCGTGCTGCTGTCGCGTGCCGGGCTCACCGGCACTGCCGACGAATCCCAGCTGCGTGACGTGCTGACCCGCATCGAGCAGGCGGCCGCCGACGGCCTCACCGACGCGCGATCGGTGGTGCACGCCCTCACCCCGACCGAGCTCGAACGCGCCCCGCTCTCTGCTGCGCTACAACGGCTGATCGACCGCCAGTCCGGCCCGACCAGACTCGAACTCGTCGTCGACGATCAGGTGGGCTCGCTCCCCACCACCGTCGAGGTCGCACTGTTACGCATCGCGCAGGGCGCCCTCGCGAACGTCCGTCAGCACGCCGATGCCTGCCGCGCGGTCGTCACCCTGGGCGGGGACGCCCACGTCGTCCGACTCGATGTCCGCGACGACGGACGCGGTTTCGACCCGTCCGCACCCATCGTCCCGAGTCAGAGCGGCGGCTACGGGTTGAACGCCATGCGAGCCCGTACCGAAGAGACCGGTGGACGCTTCGCGGTCGAGTCCGCACCCGGTGAGGGCACCACCGTCCAGGTCGAGATCCCGTTGAACGGAGCGCGCTCATGACGCGAGTGCTCATCACCGACGACCACCCGGTGGTACGCGCCGGTCTCCGGATGCTGTTGGAGGCAGCCGGAATCGAGGTTGTCACCGAAGCCGCGAGTGGCACGGAGGCGATCGAACTCACCCGGATGCACCAACCGGAACTGGTACTGATGGATCTCCAACTCGGGCCAGGCATGGACGGCGTCGCGGCCACCGCCGCATTACGGGAACTGCCCGATCCCCCGCACGTGTTGATCGTGACGACCTATGACACGGACGCCGACATCCTGCGTGCCGTCGAGGCGGGGGCCGTCGGCTACCTGCTGAAGGACGCGCCGCCCGACGAACTGATCCGCGCAGTCCGCAAGGCCGCGCACGGCGAGACCGCCCTCGCACCCGTGGTGGCAGACCGGTTGCTGGCGAGTCTGCGGAACCCGGTGCAGCGGCTCAGCGCTCGCGAACTCGAGGTGCTCACACTCGTGGCCGACGGCGCATCCAACCGGGAGGTCGCGAGGAAGATATTCGTCAGCGAGGCGACGGTGAAATCACACCTGGTGCACATCTTCGACAAGCTCGGCGTGGATTCCCGCACCGCCGCCGTCGGGCGCGCCCGCGACCTCGGGCTACTGCGCTGACAACCGGCCGGGCTGCGGCACGGTGGACGCAGCGCGAACGGCCTTGAGGATCCGCGCGGTCGCGTAGTCGGCCTCGGGCCAGCCGACCAGATCGAGCCAGGCGTGGTCGTACGCCTCGCTGGCCACCGTGACCTCGGGTTCGCGGTCACAGACGACGCGGAAGATGACATCGGCGTGCCGCACCCGCGGGTCGAACACGACGGTGACCAGGTCGCCCGGGTCGATGTCGATCCCGGTTTCCTCCGCCACTTCCCGCCGCACTGCGTCCCGGGGTTGTTCGCCGCGGTCGACCAGACCACCCGGCAGGGAGTAGCCCGTGCGATGCGCCTGCCGCAGCGCCAGGAGCTTGCCGTCGAACTCGATCAGCGCGATCGCGCCCAGGGAATAGGTGGGCTTGAAGGTACGAACGAGCCGCTGGCCGACCGCCGGGGAGAGCTTGCGGTAGAGCCGGAAACCGGTGCGCTGCAACGCACCTGGTTCGTCGTCGCTCATGTTTTCGCCACCTCGGCCGAGTCGGCGGTGCTGCCGTTCGGCCGGGAAGTGTGGTGGTGACGTACCGCCTTGATCGCGTTGTTGAGCACCGCGATCAACGGGACGGCCACGAACGCTCCGAAGATGCCGGCGAGCAGCGTTCCACCGGTGACGCCGACGAGGATCGCAAGCGGGTGGATGTCGACCGCCTTGCCCAGGATGATCGGGTTCAGCAGGTTGCCGAACAACTGGACGATCAGCACCAGCGCGACGGCGACGACGATCGCCGTGGTGAGGCCCTGGCTGACGAACGCGATCAGGCACACCACCACACCTGCGACCAGCACCCCGATAAGCGGCACCAGCGATCCGAGGAAGAGCAGCACGGCCAGCGGAACGACCAACGGCATGTCGGCGATCATCATCACCGGCACCATCGCGAGCGCATTGATCGCGGCCAGCAGTACCAGGCTGCGCATGTACGCGGTCAGCGTGCGCCAGGCAGCCTGTCCGGCCTCCTGCGCGTGGTCGTGGATGTGATCGGGAAACATCGAGACGAACCATGCCCACATGCGTCCGCGATCGAACAGCATGAACAAGGTCGCGAACAGGCAGAACACCCCACCGGACAGCACGCCGATCGCGCCGGTCGCACGATCGAGCGCCTCGGACGATCCGCCGAACTGCTGCTGCAGAGTGTCACCCAGTTGAACCGAGAAGCGGTCGGCCTGCTTCGGAGTCATCTCCAACGGACCGTGCACCAACCAGTCCCGCACCGAGGCCAGACCACCGTTGAGTTGGTCCAGCAGGCTGTCCTTGGAGTAGGCGATCTGGCTGATCACGAACCACAGCAGCCAACTGATGATCGCAATACCGCCGAGGAAGACGATCAACACCGCCAGGGTGCGTGGCACCTTCCATCGGGTCAGCAGCGCGACCATCGGCTGGAGCAGCGCAGTGATCATGATCGCCACGGCGATGGTGATCGTGACCAGGCTGATCTCGTTGAGCAGCCAGAACAGCGTGATGACACCGCTGACGATCAGGATCAGACACAGCGACCACCATGCGGCGACCTGCACCCCGAAACTGACGTCGTCCAGCGGACGCTTGGGACGCTCGTCCCGAGCACCCGTCGGTACTTCGGCCGACGCCATGGCGGGGGTGGTCTTCACCGGCTGAACCGCATCGGGCTCCGCGGCGGAAGCCCGTCCGGAACGAAGGAAGTCACGCACAGTGACAGCCTGCCACTGCTCGACCGCCGGTTCAGCCCACCCGACGAGCGAGTGACAGGCCGGCCGCTCGTCCGGAGAAGATGCAACCACCGAGGAACGTGCCCTCGAGCGCGTTCTTCCCGTGGACGCCGCCTCCTCCGAACCCGGCCGCTTCGCCGGCGGCGTACAACCCTTCGATCGGGTTGCCGTCGCTGCCGAGCACCCGCGACTCGAGGTCGGTCTGGATGCCGCCGAGCGTCTTGCGGGTCAGGACGCTCAACTTCACGCCGATCAACGGACCGTGCTTGGGGTCGAGCATTCGGTGCGGAGCGGTGACGCGGCCGATCTTGTCGCCGCGGTAACTGCGGGCGTTGTGGATGGCGTTGACGGAGAAGTCCTTGGAGTACTTGTTGCCGATCTCGCGGTCACGTGCTTCGACCTGGGCCGTGACGACATCGACGTCGAGCAACGGTTCGTCGGTCAGCGCGTTCATCTTCGCGACGAGCTCGGGGAGGGTGTCGGCGGTGACGAAGTCCTCGCCGTTGTCGACGAACGCCTGCACCTCGCGCTGCGTGCCCTTGGCCACGCGCGACTTCAACACCGCCTTCACGTCCCTGTCGGTGAGGTCGCGGTTCTGCTCCGAGCCCGACAGAGCGAACTCCTTGGCGATCATCGTCGTGGTGAGGATGAACCATGAGTGGTCGTGCTGCTCGATGCCGGGCGTCGTGCGCAGGTAGCGCAGCGTGCCGAGCGTGTCGTAGGAGGGGAAGAACGGTGCGGGCAACTGGCGCCCGAGCGCGTCGAACCACATCGGCGAGGGTGCGGACAGGATGCGGATCGCGTGGTTCGGCCACACCGGGTCCCAGTTGTGGATGCCCTCGACGTAGTGCCACATGCGGTCACGGTTGACCAGGCGACCGCCCGCCTCGGCGGTGATCTCGATCATGCGTCCGTCGACGTGTGCAGGGACGCCGGTGATCATGCGCTTGGGCGGCATGCCGAGACGCTCCGGCCAGAACTTGCGGACGAGTTCGTGGTTTCCGCCGATGCCGCCGGACGCCACCACGACCGCCTGCGCGGTGAACTCGAAGTCGCCGATCTCGTCCCGGTTGCTCGACACACCACGTTCACAGGAGTCGGGCGCGAGGACGCGTCCGCGGACGCCGGTGACGGCGCCGCCCGAGGTGACCAGGCCGTCCACACGGTGCCGGTGGGCGAAGGTCACCAGGCCTTTCTGCGCTCCCTCACGGGCCAGGTCGATGAACGGCTTCGCGATGCCCGTGCCGGTGCCCCACGGCACGTGGAACCTGGGCACCGAGTTGCCGTGCCCGGTCGCGCGGCCGTCGCCCCGCTCGGCCCAACCGACCATCGGTGTGAACTTCACGCCTTTGCCGGTGAGGTACTCGCGCTTGATCGACGACGCGAACTCGACGTACGCGCGTCCCCATTGTTTGCCCCAGTGGTCTTCGTCGTGCTCACCGTCGAGGCGATCCCATTGCGCGCTGCCCTGCCAGTCCTGCCAGGCAAGATCGAAGGAGTCCTTGACGCCCATCCGCTTCTGTTCGGGTGAACCCACCAGGAAGATGCCGCCGAACGACCACCAGGCCTGACCACCGAGGTTGGCTTCGTTCTCCTGGTCGACCACGAGCACCTTGCGGCCCGCGGCGACCAGTTCTGCGGTGGCCACCAGACCGGCGAGCCCGGCTCCCACGACGATGACGTCAGCGTCCATCACGACAACTCCTACTGTTGGGTAGTGACGAAGTTAGTCGCCCAGGACTGATCGCGGGAGTCGTTCGTCCTAATCGATCGTCCTGATGCCCAACTAGATTGGGCGCATGGACGACGCGCCCACCCTGCACGCTGCGATCGATGAGCTCTACTCCGGCGACCCGGCCGAGTTCATCGCGACCCGCAAGCGGTTGGTGGCGCAGATCCGGAAGGCGGGCGACAAGGAAGTGGCGCAGACCGTCGGTGGGTTACGTCGTCCCTCGGTGGCAGCGGACGCGGTCAATCACCTTGCCCGGCAGCAGGATCCACCGGACATCCCGGCGCTGCGCGAACTCGGTGAGCGGATGCGCGAGGCGCAGGGGCGGATGGACGCCGCCACCCTGAAGAAGCTGGGTGCCGAGCGGTCCGAACTCATTGCACAACTGCTCGCCGACGCGGAACCGCATGGGGCCGGTACCGCTTCGGCCAAGGATCAATTGACGCAGACCTTCACCGCTGCGCTCGCCTCGCAGGAGGCGGAGGACGCCGTGTGCAGCGGCAACCTGGTGAACCCGTTGTCCTACAGCGGTTTCGGCGATGTCGAGGTGGACGAGGCGGTCGCCGTGCCCTTGCGCGAACTGCAGCAGGCACGGTTGGCCGAGATCGCCGAGCGGGACGCCGCACGTGCAGAACGCCCGCTGCGCTCGGTGGGGTCCGACGAACCGGCCGAACCCGAAGATCAGCCGGACGAGGCACCGGCCGCGGACGAACCCACACACGAGGAGCCCACGGAGGACGCGCCCACCGAGGAAGCGCCCGACGACGCCGAGCCGTCCGACGGGCCCGAGGACGCTGCCGAGGAGACCCCCGAGGAGGAGACTCCTGACGAGGAGGCAGAGAAGCCGACAGAATCGGCGAAACCAGCTGAGAAGGAACCGGTTTCGTCCGAAGATGCACAACGCGTCGTCGAACAACTGAAAGACCTGGAGCACCAGGCGCAGGAGGCGGTCGACGCCGCGCGCGAGGCACTGGCGGCTGCCAAATCACACGCGGCGGCGGTCACCAAGGCTCGCCAGGACGCCGAGGACCTGCTCGACTCACTCGGCTGAGTGACGACGAGCCGCAGTCAGACCTTGATCTTGCTCAGGCAGTAGGTACGCATCTTCTGGGCGTCGGAGTTGAAGTTCTTGGTCGACACGGTCTGTCGGCGGACGCGCGCGGTGGCCATGTCGTCGAAGTCCTTCGCGACCGCCCAGACCAACGGGGTGAACTGCTTGTCGCCCGGCGTCTTGGTGAGCGTGCGCAGGTAGGTCGCAGTCTGGCGGAAGCCCTTCGCAGCGTTGTCGAGCTGCGTGCTGTCCTTGGAGCGAACAGCGGCGTTCCAGTCGTTGACCGCACTGTTCGACCGCGAGTTCGCGTTGATGCACGACTTGACCAACGTCGGCGAGGCGGCCGGCTTGGACGAGGTGGCCGACGGCTTGGACGACTGACTCGAGGCGGGACTCGAGGAAGCGGCGGAGGTCGGAGCGCTCGATGACGAACTCGCCGGGGCGGACGACGTCGCAGCACTCGAGGGAGTCGAGGTGGCCGAGGTGGTGGTGGACGAACTCGTCGATGAGCTCGTCAATGAGTTCGTCGTTGACCTTGAGGATGAACTCGAGGAGTTGTCGTCACCGCTGTTGCACCCGCCGAGGGCGAGAGCACCGACCACGAGAACGGCCGTCGGGGCGGCCGCCCGGCCGCGTCGTGCGTACGTCATCCGAACACCATGCAACGCGCCGCCCACGCCCGCCAAATCAGCGAATCCGTCAGTCCTCGTCGAACGGGTGCCCGGTCGGACCGTCGTAGGGGTCTGGGTCGTGCGGGCCGGTACCGGCGAGCGCGGTGCCGAGCCAGGACACGACGCTCCACCCATCGTCCGAATCACCTTCCAGCACAACGATTCCGGTGTTGGGTAGTGGTTCTACGGCGAGGTCGGTGTCCTTGATGTTGTCGGCGCGCTGGTAGGTCCAGAAACGGATCACCGCACCGTGGCTGACCATCACCGCAGTGCGCGCACCGGATGCCTCGATGCGCGCGACGCTGTCGTCATAGCGGTCCAACACTTCGTGACCGGTCTCGCCGCCGGGGACCCGCTGGTCGAGGTCACCTTCGGCCCAGTCACCCAGCAGCTTGAGGTAGGCGTGGATGCTGTCGGGGTCGGTGCGCTTCTCCAGCTCGCCGGCCTGGATCTCGTGCGTGCCGGGGAGCGCCTGCGGCTCGATGCCCAGGTGCTCGGCCAGCGGTGCGATGGTCTGCTTGGTGCGCAGGGCGCGACTGGTCCACAACCCGTCGATCTGTTCCCCATGCAACGCCGCCGGGATGGCTTCCGCCTGCTCGACGCCACGGTCGGTCAGACCGGGCCCGGGAAGAGTGGTGTCGAGCGAACCTTGCACGTTGGCCGGCGTCTCGCCGTGCCGAATCAGGATCAGCCGCATGGGTCCATTCTCACCATGGACCTGACCGGGACGTGAACGCACTGTGAGCTGAGACGAAGAACAGGCGGCGTCAGCGTCCCGGCTTCGCCGTGGCGTAGGCGTCCAGCTTGCCCGATCCGGCGGCCGGCGTTCGTCATCCTGGTGGAGTCACCCGAGCGCAGTTCGCGGTCGAGCCGGCGCAGTTCGTCGATGCTGATCCCGACCTTGCGTGCGCCCGCCACCGACTCGGCCGACAACAGGTCGATCTGCGGCGCGGCGAGCTTCCCGCTGCGTTGAGTTGTGGCGGCGGCTGTCACACGCATCGCAGAACCGATCAGAGTCGGCGACAGGGCCGCCGCGTAACCCTGATTGCCCGCGACGTTCGGGTGGTAGGACTCCTCGATCGGATTCGATAACCCGTTCACCCACTCGACGCTGTCGCACCCGGTGGGTGTCGAACGCTGCACGGACGTCGACCGTCTTGAACCCGCGGTTCGCCGCCTTCGTGAGTAGCAGCGTGTCGAGCTGGTCGGTGGCGGCATTGAGTGACTCCTGGGGTGAGAACCAGGTGAGCGCGTTGCAGTCCTCACCGTTGAACAGCCGCGGATATCCGGTGAACGCCACCGGCGGCAAGTGCTGCGACGCAGGTGAGGGCGGCAGAGGCGAGGACGCGTGAGGTGGCCACGTGCCAAGCGTGGCGATGTCCGGGTCAAGCCGTCACCGCCTGATCGTCAATTCTCGGTTACGAATGCCGAGCGCGCAGCACCAGTTCGAGTTCGAACCGGGACTGCGGATCCTCCAGGGCGTCGCCGAACAGTTCGCGCAGTTGCCCGAGCCGGTAACCGACCGTCTGCGGGTGCACGTGCAGTTCCTCGGCGATCTTCTTGCGCTCGCCGCGCCAGCGCAGCCAGGCTTCCAACGTCTCCAACAGACGCTCGCGCTGCGTCTCGCCGGCCTCGTCGAGAGGTGCGAGTCGACGCTCGGCCAGGTCCGCCACCAGTTCACGCTGCGAGGCGAGCACCACGTCGACCACGTGGTCGACGACCCACCGCGGTTCATCGACCGACGGAACTCCGAGTGTCTGCATCGTTGCGCGCAACGACTCGTTCACCGCTGTCCAGGGGCGCCCCGGGCCGAGCCAGGCACTGCGTCCCGCGAGCGCCAACTCGAGTTCGCGGTGAGCGGTGGGCGTGCTCGGCTCAGGCACGATAGCGACGGCTTGCCCCCCGCGAGCGGACGCGAGCGCCCGATCACCCAGGCGCAATCGCAGGCCCTCCGCGTTCTCCAGCGGCACAACCAGCGCGATCAAGCGGTCCGGGATCACCCAACCGGCACGCGCCGCCAACCGACGCACCTCGATCTCGTCCACGCGAGTGGACAGCAACGAGTTCAGCAGGGCTGCACGGGCGCGGTCCCGCTCCCCCATCTGCCGGGACTGTTCCTCGGCGAAGCCCTCGACGCTCGCCGCCGAGATCTCGTCGAAGTACACGAAGATCGCTTCGCCGACATTGAGCAGGACGCGCGCGTCGAGTCCGGCCTCGAGCGCTGCTTCGCTCACGCTGCGCAGCGTGAGGCGGGCGCCGAGCCGGTAGGCGGACAGCAGGGCTTCCAGCGAACGACCGGTGCGCGCCTCGCCGATGCCGAGCGTCCGATAGATCGCACGGCCCTCGGGAGTGAAGGGCGGCTCATCCGTGCCGGGCAGTTCGATCAGCAGACGCTGCAGCGCGGTCTCGACACCACGCCGCACGGCCGCACCGAACTCGCCGTCGAGCGGGCGCGCGTACTCGGTGATCTCACGGGGAATGTTCCTGATGATCGTCGCCACCAATTCAGGGACGACGGGACCGATCGTGGCACTGATCTCAGGCGGCAATTGAGCCCACGGCTGGGGGCGACTCACCCGATCGGGTGTGACTGGTGTGGTCATGAGCGAGCCTCCGAACGAAGAAACGTGCCGTTCCGTCCCATTATTATCACCGGAGCACAGTTTATCGGTCGACATTCTACCTACAGACTCACCGTTTACGCGGACCGCGCCAATCAGAATTGACGTATGGGAGTTCTGAAGGCGATTCATCGTGCCGCGTCCGTCTGGACGTCGCCGGCATCCCCTGAGGACTACCTGCAGATCATCAATCCTCTCGCTTCCGCGCGTCAGCTGCGCGGTGTCGTCACCGAAGTCCGCCGACACGGCACCCGCTCGGCGACCATCTCCTTCCGGCCCGGACGTGGCTGGGAGCCGCACTTGGCTGGGCAATGGGCCCGCATCGGGGTCGAGATCAACGGGGTCCGCCAGTGGCGCTCGTATTCCCTGTCCGCGGCCCAGGGGCACGACCCGGAGATCACCGTCACCGCGATCGGACGCGTGTCGCGCCACCTGGTCGAACACACCAAGACTGCCGACGTTCTGTTCCTCGCTCCCCCGCAGGGTGAGTTCATCCTGCCGACCGGCCCACGCCCGTTGCTGATGATCACCGCGGGCAGCGGCATCACTCCGGTCATGTCGATGCTGCGCACCCTGATCCCGAGGCGCCCCGACGCCGACGTCGTCCTGATCCACTCCGCCCGCAGTGAGGACGATGCACTGTTCATCGACGAACTGCGTACGATGGATCGGCAGTACGCTGGCCTGACCGTCGTCATCCACTTCACCGGCAACAACGGACGTATCGACTTCAGCAACGCGTCCGCGGTCGAGACCGTCTGCCCCGACTGGCGCTCGCGCAAGGCCTACGTGTGCGGCCCCACCGAGTTGCTCGACGACACCGAGAAGCTCTGGGCGAACGCCGGACTCCCGCAGGGCCTGCAGGTGGAGCGATTCGCACCGGCGCTGCTCGCACCGTCCGACACCGACGGTGGCCCGATCACGTTCGCCAAGTCCGACAAGGAAGCCGTCTGCGACGGCTCCACCCCGATCCTCGAGGTCGGCGAAGAAGCCGGCGTCATCATGCCGAGCGGTTGTCGAATGGGCATCTGCCGCACCTGCCTGACTCCCCTCGTCTCGGGTCAGGTGCGCGACTTGCGCACGGGCGAGATCCACGCCGACGAGGGCGAACTCATCCAGACCTGCATCACGGCCGCTGTCGGCCCCGTCCATCTTGAAGTCTGAACCGTTGCACTTCACGAACCCCCTTGATAGTCAGGAGATTTCATGACGATCACCAATGCCTCCGTCATCGAACGTCGCACCGCGATCTACGACGACACCCAGAAGAAGCGCACCGGCGTGCTGCCCACCGAGGGCGGTGCACACAGCGTCCGAAGGCGGCCGCGCACCTCACCGACGAGCAGGTCAACGAACTCGGACGTGAGCTCGACGCGATCCGCGCTTCCGTACTTGCCGAGCGCGGCGCGGACGATGCGGCCTACATCCGCAAGGTCATCAAGGTCGCGCGCACCTGCGACCTCGCCGGACGCACGGCGCTGATCTTCGGCAAGCACAAGCCGATGTTCCTGCTCGGCATTGCCGGCGTCTCCATGGGCAAGATCCTGGAGAACATGGAGATCGGCCACAACGTCCTGCACGGGCAGTGGGACTGGATGCGCGACCCCGACATCCACTCCACCACCTGGGAGTGGGACTTCGTTGCCCCGGCCCGCGGATGGCAGCACACCCACAACGACCTGCACCACACGTACACGAACGTGATGGGCAAGGACCGCGACGTGGGCTACAACATCCTGCGGATCAGCGACGAGCAGCCGTGGCAGAAGCGCGACATCTTCAACCCGATCGTCAACGCCTTCCTCGCGCCGACCTTCGAGTGGGGCATCGCCTCGTATGACCTCGAATGGGACCAGGTGCAGACCGGTGCCAAGTCACGCGAGCAGTTCGACAAGGATCTGGAGGCGCTGAAGGCCAAGGCCGTTCGACAGGTGCTGAAGGACTACATCGCCACCCCGCTGGTCGCCACCCTCACCGGCTCCGGCAAGTGGTCGCTCGCCGGAATGATCGGCGGGAACATGGTGCGCAACGTGTGGGCACACTCGGTGATCTTCTGCGGTCACTTCCCCGACGAGGTCGACGTGTTCACCGAGGACGTGCTCGACGGCGAGACCCGCGGCGACTGGTACATCCGCCAGATGCTCGGATCGGCGAACCTGTCGGGCAGCCCGCTGTTCCACATCCTCACCGGCAACCTGAGCCATCAGATCGAACACCACCTGTTCCCCGACCTTCCCTCGAACCGCTACATCGAGGTGGCGCCGAAGGTGCGCGAGATCTGCGACCGGTACAACCTGCACTACACGACGGGCCCGCTCGGCACCCAGCTCGCACAGACCTGGAAGAAGATCGCCAAGCTGTCGCTGCCGGACGAGTTCTGGGAGCGTCACGAGTCGGGCAAGCCCGGCAAGTGGCAGGTGCTGCGCGACGCGTGGAAGGGCCGCACCACCCCCAAGACCGCCTGAGCGACTGAATCGCCCGGGTGTCATGGGCACAGACTGCGAGCCGCCACGCCGAGCGTCCCCACCCTGCTCGCCGGCCCGGCAGTGCTGGTGGCCGCGGCGTTCTTCGACACGCCGCAACGGGAGTTGCTGTGGATCGTGGCCGCGGTGATGGATCTGTCGGGGCCGGTCCTAGTCGGGACCAACGCCGGCGACGGACTGACGGTTGGAGCGTGACACCTGCCTACTTCGTGGAGCGGCACGGGCTGATCATCATCATCGCGCTGGGTGAGGCGATCGTCGGGGTAGGCGCTGGCGCCGAAGCCGCTCTTGCGCGCCCGAGTGTTGTGACGGCCGTCCTCCTCGCCGTGCTGGTCGCGGCCGGTCTGTGGTGGTCCTACTTCGGTTATCTGCGCGGCGGTGCCGAACGACGGCTGCGCGGCACCACTGGTCGGGAGCGGTCAAGGCTCGCGCGCGACTCCTACAGCTACCTTCATCTGCCGCTCGTGGCCGGGGTGGTGTTCTTCGCTCTCGGGGTGCACGAAGCAGTCGCGGCACCGGGGGAACCACTCCCCCTGTTGCCGGCCCTCGCCCTGGCCGGTGGCGTCGCGGTGTTCTACGTCGGCGACGTCGCCTACCGATGGCGCGACCACCACCAGCTCGCCACAGGTCGCCTGATGGCCGCAGTGGGGGCTGCTTCGCTGATCCCGGTCGCGGTGGTGGCGCCTGCTTTGGCGGCGCTCGCCGGACTAACCCTCGTCTGCTTTCTGCACACCAGCTGGGAACTCTGGCACCACCCGGCGATCGGCCCGGGCGGCGACTCCTGATCGTCCAGTGCCATCGCCGCGCAGACTCTCGCAACTACGGCTTGGGACTACCTCACCGGACGGCGTTTCGAGGGGGCTCGCCGACGGAGGCACGGCGCAGTCGCCACGCGCGTGTCGCCAGGTGGAGGTTGAGTTGTGTCTCGACGTCGTTGAGGTCGTGGCCCGAGATCTCGGTGATGCGGCTGATTCGGTAGCGCAGTGTGTTGCGGTGGATGGTGAGCGTCGTCGACGTGTCGGCGTACTTGCCCCCGTGGTCAAGGTAGGCCGCTAGCGTGGAGACGAGCTCGGTGCCGTGGCGACGGTCGTAGCTCAATAGGTCGCCGAGCCAGTCCCTGATGAGGCGCTCGACTTCCTCAGCGTTGCCGTCGAGGGCGAGCAGCCGGTCTACTCCCAAGTCGGCGTAGGCGATGAAGCCATACGGATTGTGGGACTGCTGACGAGCCCTGAGTGCTCGTCGGGCTTGCTCATAGGCACGTGGGATCTGTTCCGGCGAGTTAGCCGGCTCCCCCTTGGCGATCACACCGTTGGTGTCGCCGTAGGCGCGCGACAAGTCGTTGAACAGGCGGCCCATGTCGACACCTCGATGGGCGAGGACGACGACCAGTCCCCGGTTCCGGACGACCAAACAGGGCAGTCGCTGACGAGCCATGGCCATCCGGAGGTGATCGACGTCGCGGCCGTGCCCGCGGTGACCCCGATCGGAGGACCATGCGCACACGATCAGGTCGTGCGGAACGCCAAGGTCGTGGCCCTGAGCGGATGCCCGGTCCACGGCAACGTCGGCCGGGAGCCCTCCAAGAAGGTCGTCGAGGAGGTCTCGACTCAGTCGGTTCTCCAGTTCATTCATCTCTGCGGCCTGAGCCCTCAGCAGCCCCAGTGCGACGCCCGCGTACCGCAGAGCGAATGATGCGTCGTCTCGGTCTTTGTCCGGTGGCACCTCCAGTTCGATCGTGCCGAGTTCGGGGCGTCCGCCGATGACCTCCTCGAGCGAGGTTCGCTCGAGGACCGGTTGGTACCGGCCGGCAACCGTGATCCGGGTCGTCTCGTGCCCGAATCTGTCCCGCAGCACGACAGCGGAGCCGGTGAGCCGACTGAGTGAGGTGGCCACGTCGAGCTCAGTCCCGGTCGTGGATAGTCGGGCGAACTCCTCAAGCACCCCCTCACGGTGCTGCAGCGCCGCGACGGTGCGCGCCATCTCGTTATTGGCTGCATCGAGTTCGTGGGCGCGTCGGCGGTGGCGCTCGTGCACCTGCGCGTCCGCGAGCGCCGTCCCGAGGAGATCGCCCAACCGTTCGATGACGAACAGTTGTTCGGGGTCGGGCCGGGCGAAGCTGCGAAGGACCAGTTGGCCCGGGGCGCCGTTCAAGACTGCCACAGCCGTCGTCGACGTCCAGGAGTCGCCGTTGTCCTGCACGAACACTCGTTCACCGGTTGAGGGGCTCGGTTCCGCCGGCTTCGTCGGCTCCCCGGGGGCAGGGTGATCCACTCCCGGTCCCGCTGGAAGGTGACGTTAACCAACTGGCAGCCGGTCACCGACTCGACCTCACGCTTCAGGACGTTGATGACCTCGTCCACGTCGTGACGTTGCATCATCGCCATGGACATCACCAGCAGCCCCTCGAGGCCGGTGAGGGCACGCCGCAGATCCAGCTCGCCGGTTGGCACAACGGTTCCGGTTGTGGCGGGCTCGCAGACGGTCATCTCTTGATCCCTGGCCGGCCCGCCCGGGATCCCCCTGTGCCGTAGGGACCCCACAGGTCGTCGCGCTGAGCCACGACGCCTCGGTACATGCAGCACGGACGTATCCCGGGATCCAGTCCGAATCCGTGCGAGCTCATCGGTCCTCGTCAACTCTCGGGGGCAGCGTCGCGCTCACCGTACCCCTTGCCCAGCGCACCCACGGTGGGGAGTTGTGCACTCGAACCAAATCATGCCCCGGGACTTTGGCCTGGTGCGCCCATGAATTCTCGGTGGTCGGCGACGAGTGTGGACTGGTCGGAGTCACCGACACAACGATTGGAGATTCGCCATGAAGGCTGTCGTCTATCAGGGACCCAAAGATGTCGCGGTCACGGACGTTCCGGACGCCGAGATCGAACGGCCCACCGATGTGCTGGTCAAGGTCACAACCACCAACATCTGCGGCTCGGACCTGCACATGTACGAGGGGCGGACCTCCTTCGAGAAGGGCCGGACGTTCGGCCACGAAAACATGGGAGAGGTGGTGGAGATCGGCAAGGGAGTAGAGAAGATCAAGGTGGGCGACCGGGTCGTGCTGCCCTTCAACATCTCGTGCGGGTTCTGCAAGAACTGCGAGCGCGGGCTCACGAACTACTGCCTGACAACGCAACCTGACCCGTCGGCCGCCGGTGCGGCCTACGGCTTCGCCGAAATGGGCCCGTACGGCGGCGGGCAGGCAGAACTGCTCCGGGTGCCCTTCGGCGACCACAACGCGCTGCGCCTGGGTGAAGACGCGCAGGACAAGGAGAACGACTACGTCATGCTCTCCGACATCTTCCCCACCGGCTACCACGCCACCGAGATGGCCGGCGTGATCCCGGGCGACAGCGTCGTGATCGCCGGGGCCGGCCCCGTGGGACTGATGGCCGCCCTGTCCGCGACGATCAAGGGCGCCGCAAAGGTGATGGTGGTCGATCGCCACCCCGACCGGCTCGCGCTGGCCGAGCAGATCGGAGCGATCGCCATCGACGACTCCAAGGTCGACCCCGTGCAGGCTGTGCTGGACGAGACCATGGGGCTCGGAGCCGACCGTGGCTGCGAGTGTGTCGGCTATCAGGCCCACGACCCTGAGGGCAACGAAGACCCGGCTGCCACCTTGAACATGCTCATCAACTCGGTCCGGTTCACCGGCGGGATCGGCACCGTCGGCGTGTTCGTCCCCGAGGACCCGGGGGCCAAGAGCGAATTGGCCAAGCAGGGCAAGGCGGCCATCGACTTCGGCACCCACTGGTTCAAGGGACAGACCATGGGCAACGGTCAGTGCCCGGTCAAGAGGTACAACCGCCGGCTGCGAGACCTCATCGCGGCTGACAAGGCGAAGCCGTCCTGGATCGTCTCCCACGAGATATCGCTGGACCAGGCTGCCGACGCCTACAGGAACTTCGACTCCAGGTCCAAGGGTTGGACCAAGGTCGTCATCAAGCCCGGCATGTCAAACGGAAAGAAGGCAAACTGATATGGCAGCAGATCTCCAGGGCAAGAGGGTCGCGATCCTCGCCGCCGACGGCGTCGAGCGCGTTGAGCTCGAGCAACCCCGCGAAGTACTGGACCGCGCGGGCGCTCAGACCGAGGTCCTCTCGATCCACGACGGCGAGATCAAGGCCCGTAAGAACGACCTGGATGAAGCGGGCACGTTCACCGTCGACGGGCTGGTCGCCGACGCCTCGGTGGGCGACTACGACGCCCTGCTGCTTCCCGGCGGCACGGTTAACCCCGACCAGCTCCGGGTCGACGAGGACGCCGTTTCCTTCGTCCGCGACTTCGTCGAGAGCGACAAGCCAGTGGCGGCGATCTGTCACGGGCCGTGGACGTTGATCGAGGCCGGCGTGGCCGTCGGTCGCACCCTGACGTCGTACCCGAGCATTCGCACCGACCTGCGCAACGCCGGCGCTGACGTCGTCGACCAGGACGTGGTGATCGACAAGAATCTCATCACCAGCCGCTCGCCGGAGGACCTGCCGGCGTTCTCCGAGGCGATAGTGTCCCAACTCGCAGGCACCACGACAAAGGAAGAGGAGAAGTCATGAGTGTGACCAAGGGATTGCTGGTCAGGTTTGACGCGTTGCCCGGCAAGGAGGACGACGTGAAGGAGTTCCTTGACAGCGGCCGTGCGCTTGTCGAGGACGAGCAGGCGACCACTGCGTGGTTCGCGATCCGCCTCGGGCCGACCTCGTTCGGGATCTTCGACGTGTTCCCCGATGACGCCGGACGTGACGCCCACCTGTCCGGCCCTGTTGCGGTAGCTCTCGGCGAGCAGACCGGCACGTTGTTCTCCGAACCGACGATCGAGAAGCTCGACGTGCTGGGCTCCAAACTCCCCGCCTGACACCACAAACTGGGCGTACTGGCCCAGGCAAGGAGGGGTCGCTGCGCGCGCTGACTTCGGGCTTACACAGCCCGCTGACGTCGTGGCAGCGGCCCCTTCTCTTGCCGTCAATCGCTCATCACCAACAGATCGAGGAACCGCGATGACAGGAACTGACGACGGCGTTGCCACGACGCGTTCACCCGAGGTAGCAGTGATCGGGGGCGGGATCGTCGGTCTGTCGACGGCGTACGCGCTGCGAGAGCAGGGCGTGCCGGTGCGCTTGTACGAGGCTGGTCTGCCCGGGACGGGTCAGTCCGCAGGCGAGTCGCGGATCTTCCGGCACGCCCACGACGACCCGCGACTCGTCGCTTTCGCGCGCGAAAGCCGCGGCGTATGGGATGAGTGGGCCGAACACTTCGACGTCGAGCTGGTCTCATCAGACGGTGTCGTGGCGATCGGAGACAGCGCCCTCGCGCGGCTGCGGGTGCTGGACCAGGTCGGCGGCGTGGAAGCACGCGAGATCGACGCGGCCGAGGTCGCCCAACGGATGCCGCTGCTCGCTGGGTACTCGGGGCCGGCGGTGCTTGACGAGTCGGGCGGCGCGATCCGCACCCGCGCCGCGATCACGGCACTCACGGGTGCCCTCGCAGATGCGATCACCACTGGTGAGGTCATCTCCATCGATCCCCGCGCCGACGGGACGGTCGAGGTGCGCAGCGTCACCGACCGGGCTGTCTACTCCAAGGTGGTCGTGTGCGCCGGCCGCGAAACCGCCCGCCTGGCACGCAGCGTCGGCCTGTCGCTGCCGGTTCGCCTTGCCGCACACGTCCGGCTGACCTTCGAGGTGAAAGCCGCCGCCCCGGCACGAGTCGCGTGCCTGCAGGACAGCAGCGGCGTCTTCGGCGAAGTCGGCGTCTACGCGACGCCGCTACCGGGCAACAGCAGCTATTCGGTCGGACTCAGCGACACCGTCGGCGTCCGCGACGACGGAACTTTCATCGACCCGGCGGCGATTCGATCGCTGGACGAACGCGCACGCGACTACGTGACACGAGCGCTGCCCGGTCTCCACCCAGAGCCGCGCGACTTCCTTCACTGCTGGGTGACCGACCTCCCGTGGAGTGAGGACGGCGTGGCCGTGTGGGAGGCAGGCTCTGTCTTTTTTGTGGCCGGTCACAATCTGTTCAAGCAGGCACCGGCGCTGGGTCGCGCTCTTGCCCGGGCTGCGACCGGCGGCGGTCTCCGCGACGAGCTCACGCCCGAAGCGCGCCTCGGCGAAGCCTAGGATTAGCGGGTCTGCGGCGCGGCACGCGGCGAGCACCTCCCGGCGTCCGGGCACTTCGCGGTGGGGACCTGCCAGGCCGCGGTCGACGTGCGCCTCGGATCACGCTGCCCGAAGCGCCATCGACGAGCGTCTGGGATCTAGTGTGTTTTGTTGTCCAGTCATCCACCATGAGGAGTAGTCCATGAACCTGACACAGATGCCGCTGCGCGTCACCACCGGCGCCTTCATCCTCAACTCCGGGGTCGGCAAGCTGAAGGTCGACGAGGGCACGGCCGCGTTTCTGCACAACGGCGCGAAGACCGCCTACCCCGGCGTCTTCGACTCGATGGACCCGAAGACGTTCTCAAAGGTGTTGTCCTACAGCGAAATTGGAGTCGGCGCGCTGCTTCTTGCTCCGATGGTTTCCCCTGTAGTCGCCGGCGCGGCGCTGACCGGCTTCGGCGCGAGTCTGGTTCGGATGTACCTCAAGACCCCTGGTATGACCCAGTCCGACGGCATCCGTCCGACCCAGGAAGGCACCGGCGTGGCGAAGGACGTTTGGCTCGTCGGTGCCGGCCTGACCTTGCTCACCCAAGGCCTGACCTCGGCGACCAAGGCGGGCGCCAAATCGGTCGGCCGCGGTGTTCGACAGGTCACCCCGTTCGTCGAGAGCTGACTCCCCCGAGCTCGACGTCCCGCAAGGCTCGACCTGACAGCGTCAACAACGACGTGCGTGCGGCCGGGGCGACGAGCGCGAACATCGTCCAGGCTGCGCCGAGCGCAACGGCTCGGCGCAGCGCGGACTGATCGTCCGGTGCAGCGCTGCTCCGGCACGCGCACACCGATGGCGAAGATCGCGGGCAGTCCGGGCGCCCAAGATCAACCCGGCGAACTTGGACGCCGCGCAAGACGCTGAAAACGCGCATCGCGCAGTCGTAGTCTTCGCACAGGAAGTGCATAGACACCGTCGGCAGTCTCTTCTTCATGAACACCGCAGCCACCAACTCACTGTCCACCTCAAAGCGCGTCGGGCGCGGTGTTCTTGCCGCGACCTGCGTCGCACTCGTCGGGGCGTCGGTCATGCCGGCCGCCCAGGCCAAGGAAGCCGGGGTGAAGACGACCAACTACGCCGTCGTCTCCCCGGCGCCCGTCGTCTCGGCCGTCTCCCCCACCGACCTGCCACGCCGTGACGGGAGGTCGATCACCTACCGGGTCGGTACCGACGGCACTTTGCGCGCCGTCTGACCCATAGACCCCGGCCGATGCCGTCTTCTCCTTCAGCTCCGTCCGGTCATCGAAATCAGGACCCTCCGCCCCAGCAGGCGGAGGGGCCTTCGATGTTCAGCTCGCCCGCAGGCGATACCCGGCACCGCGGACGGTCTGCAGATCGTCGCGCCCGAACGGACGGTCGATCTTGCGGCGCACATGGCTGACGCCCTGGTCGACCACGTTCGAGCGACCCAGATAGGCGATGTCCCAGACGCCGTCGAGCAGGAACTCGCGGCTGAGCAACCGGCCGGGGTGTCGCATGAACACCTCGAGCAGGTCGAATTCCCTTGGTGAGAGCTTGAGTTCGTGGTCGTCGCGCCAGGCCCGGCGCTCCTGCGGTTCGACGCGGAGGGTGCCCACCTCGAGCGACGGACCGGCCGGCGGAGTTGCCCGGCGCACGATCGCCCGCAGCCGCGCATCGAACTCACGGGCGCTCACCGGCGAACACAACAGGTCGTCGGCGCCGGCGTCGAGCACCCGCACAACGTCGGTGTCGTCGGCGACCGCAACGAGCACCACGACGGGGATGCGGTCGGGGTTGCCGCCGAGCTCGGCGACGGTGGCGAGGTCGTCGAGTCCGGGTCGATCGCAGCAGATGACGACCGCATCGATACTCCCGATTCCGCTGTGCCACAGCGCAATAGACGACTCGGAAGTGCTGTCGACCTCGTGGCCGCGATTCTCCAGCGAGGCGTGCAGGCGCGGGCCGACGGCGCCGGATCGGTCCAGGACGAGCAGTTTCATGGCCGCGACGGTAGGAAGACGGACTGTCCGATCACTGTGGACGCCGTTGGTGCCACGTGTACACCCGCACAGGGAGTCATCAGAGAACGGACATCTGCGCGAGTGCACCCTCGTCACCGTCCCCAGAACCTACGAGAGCAAGGACACCACCATGAAGGACACCACGAAGCGGACGCTCTCCTGGCGCCGCGCCGCGATCGGCGGCACCGTCGGCCTCGCCCTGCTCGGCGTCGCCGCAGCGGTAGCGCCCGCCCAGGCGGCCACCGTGCCCGACGTGCTCGCGAAGATCCGCTACTGCGAGAGCGGCAACAACTACCAGGCCCAGAACTCCAGCAGCTCCGCGTCGGGCGCCTACCAGTTCCTCACCAGCACCTGGCAGTCGCTGTCGGCAAGCGCCGGCTACGCCACGGCGAAGTCGGCGCCCGCGTCGGTGCAGGACGCCGCGGCGATCGAGCTCTACAACGCGCAGGGCACCGCACCGTGGGCCGCGTCGCAGTCGTGCTGGGCGTCCCTCGGCGCGGTGCCGACCACGTCGACGGGCTCGACCGGCTCGACCGGCTCGACCGGCTCGACAGGGTCGACAGGGTCGGCCACCGGCACCTCGACGAGCACGGGCACGACGACGGCCGGCACCACGTCGACGGGCTCATCCACCGCGTCTACCACTCGCGACGCCGACCGGGCGCACGGCGCACCGGCACGCAGCAGTTCACGCCCGGCTCCGCTCACCGCCAAGAAGGTGAACACCACTGCGGCGCAGGGAAAACGGGCCGATCACGACGGTGACGGCAAGCGCGACTGCGGCTCAAAGCCGGCCGGCAAGTCGGCCTCCACGGCGAGCGCGCGCAGCACTGCACACTCCTCCGCACACACCGTCGCGGCGCGCTGACCCCTTCCGCTGCGACCGAAAACGGCAGCCGGCCCCGGGCGATCAGCCGGGGCCGGCTTGTCGTGTCTCGAGTTCGGTCAGCCGGCAGTGCCAGCCACGATCGCGTCGGTGTAGCCGTCGTAGATCGGCACGTAACCCTCGTCCTTGGTGAGCACGTACACTGCCTCGTCACCGTCGGCGAAGCCGAGGTTGCGCAACTCGACCTTGCGCGACTTGAAGGTCGAGGTGTGTTCGAGCTCGTTGACCAGTCGCACGAACAGAGGCCGCGCATAGGCCGGGAGCTGCGAGCGCACGTGCTCCGCGAGCGCTGCACCGTCGAAGGCCTCACCGTCGGGCAGCACGACCGCAGCCATACCGGCCTTGCCGTCGCACCCCGGCACCTCCACGCCGTAGACCGTCGACTCGACCACCTGAGCAGACCCGGCAAGCGCCGCCTCCACCTCGGTGGTGGCGACGTTCTCGCCCTTCCAGCGAAAGGTGTCGCCGAGCCGGTCGACGAACGCAACGTGCGTGAGCCCCTGATTGCGCACCAGATCACCGGTGTCGAACCAGCAGTCTCCGTCCTTGAATCCCCCGCGCAGCAGCTTCTTCTCGGTGGCGGCGTCGTCGGTGTAGCCGTCGAACGGCGCGCGGTCGGTGACCTTGCTGAGCAGCAGCCCGACCTCGCCCGTCTTCACCGACGTGAGGCGCCCGGCGTCGTCGCGGGTGGCTGCACCAGTCTCGGGGTCGTAGGCCACGACCTTGTAGGGCAGCGGGCAGGTGCCGGCGGTCTGCCCGATGTTGAACGCGTTGATGAAGGCGATGTTGCACTCGGACGCGCCGTAGAACTCCGCGATGCGCTCGATGCCGAAGCGCTGCTGGAAGGCGTCCCAGATGTCCGGACGCAGACCGTTGCCGACAACGACCCGGATCCCGTGGTCGCGGTCGTCCGACTTCTCCGGCTGGGCAAGCAGGTAACGGCACAGTTCGCCGATGTAGACGAAGGCGGTTGCGTCGTAGGCGCGACACTCGTCCCAGAACTTGGTGGCCGAGAACTTCGGCGACACCGCGAACGCTGCGCCGCCCGCGAGCACTGCGCCGAGCGCAACCGTCACCGCGTTGTTGTGGTACAGCGGAAGGGCGCAGTAGAGCGTGTCGGTCGGGCGCAGGCGCACCCCGAGCGCTCCCAGACCGGAGTACGACTTCAGCCAACGGTAGTGCGTCATCACCGACGCCTTCGGCATGCCAGTGGTGCCGGAGGTGAAGATCAGCAGCGCCCGCTCCTTGGCCCTGACCTGCTCGGCCGACGCGGGGTTCTCGCTCGGGCGGCCCTCGGCCAGACCGGCCAGCTGCGAATAGAGGATCACGTTCTGCTCGTGAGCGATCTCGCCGGCACTCGCGAAGTCCTCGAGCAGGTTGTCAGCCATCACGATGAGTGCTGCGTCGAGCGTCCGCAGGCTGTGCGCGAGCACCTCGCTGCGCTGGTTGTAATTGATGAGGCCCGCAACGGCACCGAGCTTCACCACGGCGAGGATGACCAGGACGTTCTCGACGTCGTTGGCCGAGTTCACACCCACGACGTCGCCGTGGCCGACGCCGCGCTCGGCGAACAGGTGGGCGTACTGGTTGATCAGCGCATTCGCCTCGCGATAGGTGAGCGTGCGGCCCTCCCCCTTGAGGAACGGACGGTCGGGGTGGCGTTCGACGGTGCGCTGAAACTGCTGGCCGATGGACGCAGTGTGCGTCGGCTTACGCAGCAGCAGACCGGGCGCCTCACGAGCCAACATCGGCAGGTCGGGGGCGAAACCGAGCAGGCCTTTGCTGATGTCGGTCAAACCGACGCGGCGGCGAGTGGCAGGACTCATGTGACTCTCCTCACGAATGACCGGGACAAGGTTAGCCAGGTTTGCTACCCACTGGTAACGAGCCGTCCCACGAAAACCGGTTGGCCCGCTCCGATCTCGTCCTTCAGACTGGATGCACCATGGAGAACTGATCGGATCATCGCCCCGCTCGCGGCCCTGCCCGGCGGCGCACCATGCCGACCCCTCCGAGGGCTCATGCCAGCCAACTCCTCCCCCTCTCTCCTCCTCGAGGATCTCGCCGTCACCTACGACGGACGGTGGATCCTCGACGGCATCTCCCTGGCCGCGTCCGCCGGCAACCGCGTCGGGCTGGTCGGCGAGAACGGCTCGGGCAAGTCGACGCTGCTGCGCCTCGCCGCTGGTGTCGAGCCGCCGACCCGCGGCGCGGTGCACGCACCGGCAGATCTGGGCTACGTCGCGCAGGACGGCGGACTCGATCCGGAGCACACGATCGCCCGGGTGTTACACGACGCGCTCGCGCCGCTGCACGCCGCGGTACGCGAACTCGAAGAGCTGGCAACCGGATTGGATCAACCCGGCGCCGCCGATCGATACGACGAGGTGCTCGCGTGGGCCACCCGTCATGACGCCTGGACGGCGACCGCGCGGGCCGAGCGCGCCGCCGCACTCCTCGGTCTCGAGCAGTTATCCCACGACCGGCGCGTCGGGACGCTCTCGGGTGGGCAGCGTGGACGGCTCGCCCTTGCCGCGCTGCTCGCACGCCGGCCCGACTGCATGCTGCTCGACGAACCGACCAATCACCTCGACGACACGGCCCTCACCTTCCTTGAGGAAGAACTGCGCACGATGAGCGGCGTCGTCGTCGCGGCGAGCCACGACCGCACCTTCCTGGACGGCGTGTGCACCTCGATCGTCGACCTCGACCGCACCCACTTCGGCACCGACGGCGAAGGCGGCCGCAGCTACACCGGCAACTACAGCGACTACCTCGCCGAGAAGGCCCGGTCGCGGGCGCGCTGGCAGGAGGCGTTCGAGGCGCAACAGGAGGAGCTGAACGAACTTCGCGCCACCGCCCGCACCACCAATCTCGATGTGGCCCACGACCGTCCGCCCAGGGACGGCGACAAGTTCATCTACGCGTTCAAGGGGTCGCGGGTGCAGGCCACGGTGTCGCGGCGCAGACGTAACGCAGAGCAGCGCATCGCGGCGATCGAGCGGGCGCGCATCAGCAAGCCACCGAAGACCCTGCGGTTCGGCGGCACGTTCTCGGCCGACGGCGCGGGGTGGGTGTCGGCGCGTGACGCCGCCGTGGCCGGCCGCTTCCGGATCGGGCGGCTCGACATGTGCGCCGGTGAACACTGGCTGATCACCGGGGCCAACGGCTCGGGCAAGTCGAGCCTGCTCGCGGCGATCGCGGGCGAGCTCGCCCTGGGTCACGGCACGCTCGAGGTGTCGGCCCGGCGAATCGGATTCCTTCGTCAGGAGATCAGCTTCGCCGAACCGCACCTCACCCCGCTGCAGGCGTACGGCGACGACGAGTCGCAGCCCGGCCTGGACGCCCTCGGGCTACTGCCGCCGCGCGACGCCCGCAGGCCGATCGGACAGCTCAGCCTCGGCCAGCAGCAGCGCCTCGCGCTGGCGATGCTCATCGCGGGGCGCCCCGACCTGGTGCTGCTCGACGAGCCGACCAACCACCTCTCGCTCGGGCTGGTCGAGGAACTGGAGGCGGCACTGCTCGACGCCCCGGCGACGGTGCTCGTGGCCAGCCACGATCGGTGGTTGCGGTCGCAGTGGAGCGGGCCGACGGTGCGACTGGGGTCGTGAGTTGGTGCAGGAGCGGGACCTCGAGCCCCCGCTCACCTGACCACCTCCCGCACCGACGTCAGATCAGCGCGAGCCCCGGGCCGCTCAACGCACCTTCACGCGGTGCCCGCCGCGTGGCCACCATCAGCAACTCGAGCGCGGGGCCGCGCAACTCCGGTCCCTGCCCGATCGCCAGATCGGCATCGTCGGCCACGAAGCGCACCCTCTTGGCGAGCGACTTCGTGCCGTCGAACGCATGAGGCGTGCGCAGTTGGTAGCCGATGGCCGGCACGATCGCGGCGACGGGATACTCGCGGACAATGCCAAGCGGGCGCCGGATGTCCTCACCGTGGGCGATCTCCTCGACCAACCGGCTCGCCAGCGGTGCGGGCGGGGTGTCGGTGCGCTCGGCCACCGCACGCAGTCGCTCGAGAGTCGCCTGCGGCGTGGCCCCCTTGGCGGCGCGCAGGCCGGTGTCGTTCTGCCGGTGGAAGTTGCCCCGGGCCTTCACCATCGCCTTGACCAGTCGCCAGGTGGTCGCCGTGGCGTTGTCGACGAGGTGTGCGGCGACGTCGTGCACCGTCCACCCGTCGGCCAGCGAGGGCGCCTGCCAATGCGCGTCGGTGAGGCTCGAGAGGTCGTCGACGAGGGCGTGCCGTTCGGCGTGGACGAGGTTCCAGATGTCGCTCATGACTCCAGCCTCACATGTCGCCCTGACGGTGGCTGCCGGCACGGTCTCGCCGTCCGCCTCGCGGAGTTGGTTGCGACCTACCATCGGACCCATGAAGCCGATGCCGAACGGAACCGCGATCGCCTGGCGGGCGCCCATCGCCCCCGACCTCGCCGACCTCGCCGCGCAGGGACGGCTGCAGTTCACCGAGGTGGTGGCCGAGAACGTCGATCCCGACCGTCCGCCGGCCGCCTTGATGACCCTTGCCGAGCACGTCACGGTGATCCCGCACGGGGTCAGCCTGGGCCTTGCCGACGCCTCCACCCCTGATCCCGCTCGGCTGCAACGACTTTCGTCGCTCGCGATGCTCTTCGACGCGCCACTGGTGAGCGAGCACCTCGCGTTCGTGCGGGCCGCCGGGACGCCTGATTCGTTGCACGGCGATGTGCTCGAGGCAGGCCACCTGATGCCGCCACCGCGCACCCGCCGGATGCTCGACGTCGTGGTCGAGAACATCGAGATCGCGCAGGCGCAGCTGCTGGTGCCACTCGCCATCGAGAACATCGCCGCCCTGCTCAGCTGGCCCGAGGACGAGTTCGACGAGCCGGATTTCCTCGGCGAGATCGTGCGCCGCACCGGCGTCCGGGTGGTGCTCGACGTGGCCAATCTGCACGCGAGCGCGATCTCGCGCGGCACGGATGCCCACGCGGACCTACTTCGCTTCCCGCTCGACGCCGTCGCCTACGTGCACGTCGCCGGCGGCACCGAACGCGACGGTCTCTACATCGACACCCATGCCCACCCCGTGCCCGACGCGGTGTCGGAGCTGTTGAGTGCCTTTGTTGCACATCGGATTTCGTGCGGCGCCCCGGTGCCGGGCATCATGCTCGAACGGGACGCCGACGTGCGGGCCGAAGCGGTGCTGCACGACCTCGACCGGATCGACCGCGCCGTCGCCCGGGGAGTCGCCCGTGTCGGCTCGTGACGAACTGGCCGCGCGCCAGAGCGGGGTCGTCGGCGAACTGCTGCGCGGTCGCACGCCCGAGGGTTTCGACGAACTACGCTCCCGCCACACCGGTCGCATCCTCGCGATGAAGCGGGTCGACGGCATGACCCACGTGCGACCCGAGATCGCATTGCTCCCCCGCTGGCGAGACCGCGCGATCGCCTTCGTGCTGGCGACACCGGCGGGCTCGTGCGCCCACTGGGACGCCGAGATGTTCGTGGAATGGGTACGCGACCGCCCGACCGCGGACGACGGTGACTGGGTGGTGCTCGACGACCTCCGCGCCGGGCGGCGACGTATAGCAACGGTCGAGATGGCTACGCGTCGGCACCTGGTGTGGAGTCGGCGCGGACGCCTCCACGCCCTGCCTGCCCTGCCGAACTGAGCCTCGGGGGCCTGCGCTGCGGCGGCAAGGCCGTTTCGCATATCTGAGAGTCGAGCGGGAGGCCGGGACCGATCAATACCGCTGCCCCCGTCGTGACGCAATCGTGAGCCACCGCATCGACGGACGGTCACGTCGCGTCCACGGGTCGCCGCGGCGCCCTCCCGCTTTCGGTGCACAATGGTGATACCACATTGATACCATCATCCGCATGGCGATGACACTGCGACTGTCCGAAGCAGACGAGCGCGTCCTGGCGATGCTGGCAGAGGCCGACGGCATCAGCCGCCAGGAAGCGACGATCCGTGCGATCCACGAGGTCGCCGCTCGACGGGGCCATGAGCGGCGTGTCACCGACGCTTCCGCTCGCGCCCGGGCCCGTTACGCCGACGTCCTCGACCGCCTCGGGAAGTGACCGAGTTCCTGACGCTCGAGGATCTGCTCGGTCTCGTCGACGATCTCGGCGTCGGGCCGTTGCGGGACGTAGGTCTGCTCGAAGCGGCGGCGCACCGACCGACGACGGTGCTGTGGGGGCGCGAGGCGTATCCGACGCTGGAGGAGAAGGCGGCTGCGCTGCTGGAGTCCCTGGTCGGCAACCACCCACTGGTCGACGGCAACAAGCGACTCGGCTGGCTCGCCACCGTCGTCTTCCTCGATCTCAACGGCGCCTGGATCGAGGCTCCCGACGACGATGCGTACGACCTCGTCATCGCCACCGCGGCCGGGCGGATCGAGCTGCCCGACATCGCCGCAGCGCTCACCCGCTGGCACTGACCGCGTCGCCGTCGCCCACCGAGCGCCGCCGGTCAGCGACGGATCACACAGATGTGGAGCTGCTCCCGCTGCGCGCGCCGTCCGCGGGATCGTCGAAGGCCGCCTCCACCCGCGCCGAGCGACGACGCAACAACCAGAACCCGAGGAGGCAGAGGAGGAAGCCGGCGAAAAAGCCACCGGTGAGTGCCGGCATGCCGTCGGCCTCCGACCCGCCCTTGGCCCAGACGATCGCGGCCAGCACGGTCACCACGAGGCACAGGCCGGCCACGACTGCCACCATCGCCGCCGCGACCCGCAGCGCGAAGATCCGGAACATGCTTGGCTTCTCACTCACGGCGCCCAAGGGTACGCGTAGGTTCGGACCATGGCAGCCTTACCGGGACGGCACAGCAGCTCCCCCAAGGTCGAGATCGAGGTCGGCGAGCGCATCGTGTCGGTCTCGAACCCCGACCGGGTCTACTTCCCTGCTCGGGGCGAGACGAAGCTCGATCTCGTCAACTACTACTTGTCGGTCGGTGACGGCATCGTGCGGGCGCTGCGCGACCGTCCGTGCATGCTGCACCGCTTCCCCACCGGCGTCTCCGGGGAGAAGGTGCACCAGAAACGGCTGCCGCACGGCGCGCCCGAGTGGATGGACACCGTGCGCGTCTTCTTCCCGCGCTACAAACGCACCGCCGACGAACTCTGCGTCACCGAACTCGCCCAGGTCATCTGGGCCGTACAGATGTCGACCGTCGAGTTCCACCCCTGGAACTCCCGTCGTCCCCAGATCGAGAAGCCGGACGAGTGGCGCATCGATCTCGACCCGATGCCGGACTGCCCATTCGACCGAGTACGCAATATCGCGGACGTGTGCTGGGAACTGTTGGACGAGTTGGGTATTCGCGGTTTCCCGAAGACCAGTGGTGGCGCCGGTCTGCACATCTACGTCCGCATCGAGCAGGAGTGGGGCTTCTCGGACGTGCGACGGGCTGCCCTGGCGTTCGCCCGTGAAGTCGAGCGTCGCGCCCCGAAGGACGTCAGCACGACCTGGTGGCGCAAGGATCGCGACCCGGCCGCGCTGTTCGTCGACTACAACCAGAACGCCCGCGATCACACGATCGCATCCGCGTACTCGGTGCGCGGCAACACCGATGCGACCGTCTCGACGCCGTTCGACTGGGACGAGCTGGCCGACATCGACCCGCGCGACTTCACGATCGCGACGGTCCCGGCCCGATATGCGGACAAGGGCGATCTGACCGCCGAGATCGACGACGTCGCGTTCCGACTCGACCAGTTGCTCGACTGGGCCGCTCGCGATGAGAAGGCCGGCGAACAAGCGCCACCGGAACCATCGGGGTGAGCAGGCCAGATGCGAACCTATTGATGCGCGGCCGAACCTAATGGCTGCAACCAGTAGGTTCGGCGCGCCGAGCAGTAGGTTCGCTATTTGGTGAGGGAGACGGTCGTCCCGCCGGAGAACATCGAGTCGTGCAGCTCGAGCTTGGTCGCCTTCGCACCGGCCGGCATGTCGTAGACGAGGGTGCCGGTCAACGTGTTGCCCGGGTTGATCTCCTTCATCCAGATGTCGTTGTTCTTCAGGTATATCGCAGCTGCGGAGTCGGGGCTGAACGAACGACCTTGGTCGTCGGTCAGCTTCTGGTTGCCGTCGAACATGGTCTGCGGCTTGTCGCCGATGTTCTTCACCGTGACCGTGATCAGCACGAACTGCCCCTGCGCCTGCTGGTTCAGGTACTCGTCGCCGATCTGCTTCACGCCAGGCTGCACCTTGGTGACGGTGAACTCGAACTTGCCGTCCCGCACCGGGGTGTTCAGGCCAGGATCCTTCTTCTCCTGCTTCTCGGCCTTCGTCTGCGACGGCTCGGCGGCCGCCTGGGACGAGCGGGCGGAGGACTCCTGGCTCGTACTCGACGAGGTCGACGTCTCGGACGTGGCGGCGTCGGTGCCCTTGCCGCCACCGCCTCCGAGAGCCGACGCCATGGCCCCGAGGAGCACCAGTGCGCCGAGCCCGGTGAGTACCTTGTGACGCAGGAACCAGTTCCTCTTGAGCGGGTTGGCGTACGGCGGCGCCGGCGGCAGGTTGCCACCCTGACCGTACGGCGAGGGCTGCTGCCCGTGCCACTGCTGGCCGTTCGTGTTGTGGTTCGGGTTGTACTGCGGCGCACCGTTGTTCATCGGCTGCTGGTCGTTCATGGTGGGTCCTTTCCAAGGTCCTTCGTCGATGTCCCAAGTGGACGACGGCAGGCCCCTTCTCCACTTCCACCGCACGGCTGCAGCCGCCTCCCCCGATCGGTGGAGGTTCGGCGCCGGCGTCGATCCGATAGGTGGAACCGACTGTGGGTGCTCTCCCATAGGTTGTGCGCATGATGTCGTCCACTGCACCCCATGAGCGCTCGTGGCGACGGGTGCGGACGACGTCGCTGGTGATCGTGGCGTTCTTCTCCACCACATTGGCGATCGCCTACAACGACCTTCGCCGCGTCGGCGCGACCGATTCGGAACAAGTCGCGACGACCTCCGGTTGGACCTTGCTCGCCTGGCTCGTCGGCGTGGTCCTCGGCATCCTGCTCATCTGGCGGCGCCGGTGGCCATGGCAGCTCTTCGGCGCCTACTGCGTAGCCACCATCGCCCTGCCGATCGACGGATTCCTGCCTCTCGCAGGCCTTTTCACGGTGCTGCTCATCGCACGCCGGCGCGAACACGTCTTTGCGGCCATCGCAGCGGCATCGCTCGCGGTCGCCGTTTCGGTGTACCGCGACGTCACCGACGGCGTCCCTGAGGTCTCTTCCTTCTGGCGACTGTTCTTCCGGTACGAGGCCGGCGTCGCGTTTCCGTGGTGGTTGATCGCGCTCATCACGACCGTCCTGGTCGCCGTCGTCGGACTGTTGGTCGTGTTCACCCGCAACCGGCGAGCGCTCGACTCCAGCACGCTCAAGGAACAGATCGCGCACACCCAGATCGACCGGTTGAGCGAGGAGGTGGCCCGCCGGGCGGAGCGTGAACGCATCGCCCGTGAGGTCCATGACGCGCTCGGCCACCGCCTGTCGCTGCTCAACCTGCACGCCGGCGCTCTGGAGATGGCGGCGGGCAACAACCCGAAACTCGCTCAGAGTGCGCGGGTGGTGCGCGAGAGCGCTCAGCAGTCGATGGCCGACCTGCGTTCGTTACTCGGACTGCTACGCGAACCCGGCGACCCCGACGTGAGCAAGGCGCTGCTCACCCTCAGCGACCTTCCCGGGCTCATCGACGAATCTCTTGCGGCCGGAAGCCCGGTTGCGTCCTCGATCTTCATCGACGAGTCGGCGCCGCTGGACGAACAGGTCAGCCACACCGTCTTCCGGATCACCCAGGAACTGCTCACCAACTCGCGCAAGCACTCGCCCGGTGCGCCCATCCGGCTGCACCTCGACGCACGGCCGGCCCGCGGCATTGAGATCTCAACGACCAACCGCCTGCGTCCCGGTGCCGCATCCGCGTTCCGCCCCGGCAACGGGCTCACCGGCATCCATGAACGCGTCACCCGATGCGGGGGCGAGTCGTGGGCATGGGTGGACGACGACGCCTTCCGGGTGTTGGTGCGGCTGCCGTGGCAGTTCCGCCCGGCCGAACAGAAGGTGGGCCGATGAACGACCTCCGCCCGATCAGGGTTCTGATCGTTGACGACGACGCGATGGTCGTGTCGGCCCTGCAAGCCATCGTCGGCATGCCCGACGACCTCGACGTGGTCGCGACCGCGTCCGACGGTGACGAGGTGGTCGACGCGATCCACCGCCACCATCCGGACGTCGTCCTGCTCGACGTCCGGATGAAGCGGCAGGACGGTCTGGTCACCACCGCGCAGATCCAGCGGCTGACCAACCCGCCGCGAGTGATCGTGCTGACCACCTGGGACACCGACGACATCGTCCAGCGAGCCATCGCCGCAGGCGCCGCCGGCTTCCTGCTCAAGACCGCCGACCCGGCCGACATCATCGCCGCGGTGCGCAATGTGCACCGCGGTCAGGGCGCGCTCGCCCCCGGCAAGGTCGGCTACGTCTTCGGGCTGGTCAACGAAGGCCGTACCGACCGCGACGCCGCACGAACCTCGATGTCCGCACTCAGCGAGCGCGAGCACGCGGTGGTCGTCGAGGTGGCCCGCGGGCTGTCCAACGCCGAGATCGGACGCACGCTCTATCTCGGCGAAGCCACCGTCAAGACCCACCTGGCGAACGCGCAGCGCAAACTCGGTGTCGGCGGACGCGTCGAGGTGGCGGTGATCGTCACCAAGGCCGGTCTGGTCTGAAATCAGACCGCGATCGGGGCCGCGATCACGCCCCTCGGGTCGTAGGTCGATCGCACCGTCCGCCACCGCGAGTAGTTGCCGGCGAGGTAGCGCTGCATCGACGTCCCGGAGCTCGGGAAGGTCAACCGGAACGTGCCCTTGCTGGTGGCCCGGTGCGCCGCGAACGTCATGCTGGTGACGATCGCCGCGCTGCTCCCGCCACCGCCGCGCAATGCCCAGAACAGCTCAGGGTGGGAAGAGGGCGAGATACGCAGTGCTGCAACAGAACCCGTCACCACGGTCATGGACGTGACCCGGCCGCAGGTCATTCCCCAGCGGCGCGACTCCACACCGATGCCGCCGCCCGTCGACAGACCGGCCGCGCCGACCGTCGGACACGTACCGGTGGGGATCGCCAGACCGTGAGCGGCGAGCGCCGACTTCACCGGGTAGAGGGTCGAGCCTGCGAAGATCTGGGCGGAGCTGCCGGTGACGACCGGTTTCCAGGCCATGCCGCGCAGGTCGAGGACGATCGTCCCGGACGCTGCCGACGCACCGACGTACGAGTGGCCGCCCGCTCGCGCAGAGACCTTGAGTCCATAGCGGCGCGCGAACGCGAGCGTCTGCTGGATGTCGGCCTGCCCGCTCGGCCGCACCACCGCCAGCGGAGTCGCGCCGTCGTAGCGGGTGTTGAAGATCAGCTTGCCGGACGCGTACCCGGTCGAGCCCGGACGGTGGACCGGCCCGGTGACCGCACGGTCGAACGCAGCCCAGTCAGGCACGGCAGAGCTCAGCGCAGTGGCCGGCGACGCGACGACCGGGGTGATGACGGCGCCGGCAGCGGCACTGAGGACGGAGCGGCGAGTAATGTTCATGACTGATGGACCTCCGAACTGCGAACCAGGTTGGTTTCACGTCGGTAACCACCGTCCTCGCCTCAGCGCGAATCCGCCATGGGTAGCTCTGCCCGGAAAGGAGTCCGTCAGGACTTGGACTTCCGCATGCGACTCCAGACCTTGTCGATGTCCGCCATCGGGTCCTTGCCCTCGCGCACCTGCTTGGCCGACCGGATCATCGCCGCGTCGTAGGCCTTCCGGGCGTAGCGCTTGGCGTTGTACGCGGCGACACCGTCGGAGTCGGTGAGCACGATGAAGCGACGGTTGCGGACGCCCTCCAACGCCTTGGACGCGACCTCGTCGGCGGACCGCGGGGCCTGCGTGATGAGCCTGACGGCGGTCTCCTCCATGTCGACGTCCTTGCCCTGCAACGATTCTGCGAGGTTGGTGCGGAAGAACGACGGGCAGATCACCGATACGTCGATGCGGTCGGGCGCAAGTTCGTGGCGCAACGTCTCCGAGACCGCGACGACCGCAGCTTTCACCGCGTTGTAGGACGCCATGCTCGGTGCGTGCACCAGTCCGGCCAGAGACGCGGTGTTCACGATGTGCCCGCCGCCCGCCTGCTTCATCATCGGCACGAAGGTGCGGCAGCCGCGGACCACACCGAGCAGATTGATGTCGATGATCCACTGCCAGTTCTCGATCGACTCCACGTCGATGCGTCCGCCGGCTGCGACACCGGCGTTGTTGAACAGCAGGTCGAGCCCACCCCAGGTCGCCTCCACCCAGTTGCGGGTCGCGTCCCAGCCCTCGTCGGAGCGCACGTCCAGCTGCCGATACTCGACGCCGGCCGGCAGCACGCCTTCGGGCGCGAGTTCGTGAACGTCGACGACCAACACCTTGGCGCCCTCGACGGCAAGGATCTTCGTCATCGCCAGGCCGAGTCCGGAGGCACCACCGGTGACCAGGGCACGCTTGCCGGCGAAGGACTGTGGTTCACGGCGCAGAGGATTCTTCATGAACCCGACGCTACCGGTGAGTACCCGCGTGCGTCCGTCGGTCAGCTCTCCAACATCGCACGGATGTCGGCAGCGGTGATCGCGCCGGACGCACCCTCGCCGCCGTCGACGACCCGGGCGAACAGGTCGCGTTTGCGCTCCTGCAGGTCGACGACCTTCTGCTCGATGGTGCCCTGGGAGACCAGGCGGTAGACCATCACCGGCCGGTCCTGGCCGATGCGGTGCGCGCGGTCGATCGCCTGCGCCTCGGCAGCCGGGTTCCACCACGGGTCGAGGACGAAGACGTAGTCGGCCTCGGTGAGGGTGAGCCCGACACCACCGGCCTTCAGCGAGATCAGGAAGGCTGCGGAGTCGCCGTCCTTGAAGTCGTCGATGACCTTCTGCCGGTTCGTGGTCGAGCCGTCCAGGTAGTTCGTGGTGATCCCGGCCTCGGTCAGCGCGGACTCCACCAGACGCAGGTAGGAGGTGAACTGGCTGAAGACCAGTGCTCGGTGGCCCTCCGCCGACAGTTCCTGCAGTTGGTCGATGAGGAAGGCGATCTTCGCGCTCGGCTCGCGCGAGGAGTACTCGGCGTCGACCAGGCGCGGGTCGAGCGACAGCTGGCGCAGGCGGGTCAGCGACGACAGGATCGCGATGCGGTTCGCGTCCGGGTCGTCGAGCAGGCCGAGGATGCGCTGGCGTTCGCGCTGAAGGTGTCTCTTGTAGTACGCCTCGTGCTTAGTGGTGAGCGAGATCTCCTGCAGCTGAACCTGTTTCGGCGGCAGGTCGGCCGCAACGACCTCCTTGGTTCGGCGCATCATCAGCGGCTTGATCCGGCGCCGCAACTGCTCGAGCTTCTCCGGCTCGACACCCGACTCGATCGGTTTGCGATAGGTGTTGCCGAAAAGTTCGGGCTTGGGGAACAGTCCCGGCGCGGCCAGGGCGAGCATCGACCACAGGTCCATCAGCGAGTTCTCCAGCGGGGTACCGGTGATCGCGAGAGTGAAGGGTGCACGCAGTCGCTTGGCCGCGTGGAAGGTCTTGCTCTGATGGTTCTTGATGAACTGTGCCTCGTCGAGGATGAGCCCGCGCCAGGAGAGCGACTGGAACTCTTCGGCGTCCAGACGAAGCACGGTGTACGACGTCACCACGACCGCCGCACCGGCAACCGTGTCCCGCAACGGTTCTCCACGCTTGGACGCGGTGCGCTGCACGGCGACGACGGGCATCCCAGGAACGAAGGTCGCAGCCTCCCGCACCCATGTCCCGACCATCGACGACGGCGCGACGACAAGCACGGGAGCCGTGAGTTCGCCGGCTTCGTGGGCTCGCGCGATCATCGCGAGTGCCTGAACGGTCTTGCCCAGGCCCATGTCGTCGGCAAGAATGCCGCCGAGCTGGGCGTCCCAGATGCTGGCGAGCCAGTGGTAGCCGTCCACCTGGTACGGACGCAGGGTGGCGGTGAAGCCCTGCGGCGCTACCGGCGGCTCCCCCTTGCCGACCGATTCCAGGCGGGCGACCCGTTCGGACCAGGCAGCTGACGCGCTGGTGACGACGCCGAGTTCGACCAGTTCGTCCCAGTAGCCGAGCTGGAACTTGTTGAGCTGCAAACCGCTCGAACGGCGATCGGACAGCTCGCGCGCCTCGGTGATGAGGGACGAAAGTCGTTGCAGTTCAGGGTGATCGAGCGAGAACCAGGTGCCGGAGTCGAGGAGCAACAACTCCTCGCCACGGGCCAAGGCACGGAACAGCGGCTCGAAGGGCACCTTCTCGCCGCCGACGCTGACCTCGACGCGCAGGTCGAACCAGTCGATGTCGTCGGAGTCGTCCGCACCGATCTCGATCAGTGGGTCGTCCTGGGCCTCTTCGAACACCGGCAGATCATCGGCGCGCTCGACGATCACCAGGTCGTGGCGGTCGAGTTCATCGAGGAGGTTGGTGAATCGCACCGCAGCGAAGTCGGTGAAGATCTCGCGGTCCTTCGGCCACCACCCGATGCCGCCGATCGCCTCGAGCAGCGATGCCTTGCGCAGCAGGGGCTCCAACTGCTCGACGAGCACTCGTTCGTTGTGCCGGTCGCGCCCGCTCCAGGGAGTGGCGTCCAACGCCATCGTGTGCAGTTCGCCGCCGGGGTACCGGACACCGGTCGAGACGAGGACGGCCGTGTCGGACTCCCGTTCCACCTTCAGGTGCAGCCGCAGCGGCTCGACCAGCGCCAGGCGGGGCTTTTCTACCGACCCGCCGTCCACCACCCCGTATCGACGGGCGAGCTTGGGCAACTGAGCGTCACGGAAGGACTCGGCGAGGGACTCGGGCACGGTCACCGGTCCGTTGGCCGACAGCCACTGCGCCATGGACGACATCGGCCGGTCGAGGCCGGCGAGCACCACATCGTGATCGCTGATGATGACCAGACCATGCGCCGGGTCACCGATCAGCACCAGCCGGCCGGGCCGGTGCAGGTCGATCTCAGTGCGACCGATCAGCTCACCGTTCGGGCCGTCGGAGAATCGGACGTCGGTACGCACCGGCATCGCGAGCAGTTCGATCGAAGCGTCCGGGTGGGCGAACGCGGGCAGCAGTTCGACACCGGCGGCGACAGCCAGTTGAAGGTCGTCCCAGATTCCGCCCCCGAGTTCGTCAAGCATCAACCGCGGGGCGCGGGTCATCACGCCGCCGGCACCGCGCCAGCGTTCGAGCAGCCGGGTGAGGGCCTGCGCCTGCTCGGGCACGAAGAAGCGGCGTCCGGAGGAGCGGGCGTCGGTGCGGACGTCGGTCCACTCGATCGACATGTTCCAACGACCGGTCTTGCCGCGGCGGCACGGAATCAGTTCGAAACGGGTACGCGGGGAGGAGTCGGTGCCGGACCGCGGCGCCATGATCGGTGCGATGCGCAAACCCAACGCGTCCGCGTCCGTGAAGGTCTGGGACGACTCGTCGTCGCCCAGGAATCGGTCGGAGAACTCGCGCCAGTTGGCGTCTCCGGTCGGTGTCGGCTGCAGCGCACCACCGAGCGCTTCGCGACCCGACATCACCATCGAGGCGACGTGCTTGCACGCCTCCTTGACCGGGCAGGAGCACCTCGAACGCCAGTCGCGGGGTGGCGCGCCCACCTTCGGGACGGTCAACATTGCCGTGTACGGCCGCACGTCGCCGCCGTTCACGGTGCCGATCAGCAGCCGCCCGTTGTCACCGACGTTGATCGACTCGACGCGTTCGGCGTCGACGTACCCGAGCGCTCGCTCGTAGGCGAAGCGGCCCACGTGCTCGATCACGTCGTCGTCGCTCACCTGGGCCAGCCAGGCCGCGCCGCGTACCTGGAGCCGAGGGGAAGTGACCATCGTCCGAAAATAACCCGTGCCGCCCGCTTCCGGAAATCCCTGGGTGCCCGGCGATCAGTCGGTGGGCACCTTCTCCAGGTCGTTGAGCCAGACGGCGGCGTTGCCGTCGGACGGCGCGCGCCAGTCACCGCGTGGTGAGACGGACCCGCCGGCCATCACCTTCGGCCCGTTCGGCAGCGCCGATCGCTTGAACTGGCTGAACGCGAAGAAGCGCTTGATGAACACCTCGAGCCAGGACCGGATCTCCGGCAGGTCGTACGCGATCCGCTTGTCCTGCGGGTATCCCGCGGGCCACTCACCGGTCGTGTCGTCGTGCCACCCGTGCCAGGCGAGGAAGGCGATCTTGCTGGGTCGGTAGCCGTAACGGAGCGTGTAGAAGATGTTGAAGTCCTGCAGCGCATACGGTCCGATGGCGTCCTCGGTCGACTGCGGCTTGTCGCCGTTCTTGCTCGGCACGAGTTCGGGGCTGATCTCCTGATCGACGATCGCGGTGAGCACCTCGCCCACCTCGTCGGTGAACAGTTCGTGCGCGACGACCCAGCGAATGACGTGCTGGATCATCGTCTTCGGGATACCCGAGTTGACCGTGTAGTGCGACATCTGGTCGCCGACGCCGTAGGTGCACCAGCCGAGCGCCAGCTCGGACAGGTCGCCGGTGCCGAGGACGATTCCGTTCTCCTTGTTGGCGATCCGGAACAGATAGTCGGTCCGCAGGCCGGCCTGCACGTTCTCGAAGGTGACGTCGTAGACCGGCTTGCCCTCGCCGAACGGATGCCCGAGGTCCTTCAGCATCTGGGTGGCGGTCGGCCGGATGTCGAGTTCGGTGAAGGTGACGCCGAGTGCCTCGCCGAGCTTCCATGCGTTGGTCTTGGTGGAGTCGGACGTCGCGAACCCGGGCATCGTGTAACCGAGGATGTCGGTACGCGGGCGCCCCATCCGGTCCATCGCCCGCGCGGCCACGATCAAGGCGTGGGTGGAGTCGAGACCGCCACTCACGCCGATGACGATCTTCGGGTTGCCGATCGCGCGCAGGCGCTGGACGAGGCCGGCCACCTGGATGTTGTAGGCCTCGTAGCAGTCGAGGTCGAGGCGGGCGGGGTCGTCCGGCACGAACGGGAAGCGGTCCACCTTGCGCAGCAGGCCGATGTCGCCGGCGGGCGCCTTGAGTTGGAAGTCGACGGTGCGGAACTCCAGCACCCGGTCGGTGTAGGTGCGCGCGTTGTCTCCGATCGACCCGTCGCGCTGCCTGTCCTGCCGGATGCGGTCGAGGTCGATGTCGACCACGGTGCGACGCGGGCCGTCCGGGAAGCGCTCGGTCTCCCCAAGCAGGTCCCCGCACTCGTAGACCATCGTCATGCCGTCCCAGGACAGGTCGGTGGTCGACTCCCCGAACCCGGACGCTGCGTACAGGTAGGCGGTCAGGCAGCGAGCCGACTGGGCGCGCACCAGCAGATGACGGTCCTCGGCTCGGGCCACGGTGATCGGGCTGCCGGAGATGTTCGCCAGGACGCTCGCGCCGGCCAGCGAGGCGATGGACGACGGCGGGACCGGCACCCACATGTCCTCACAGACCTCGGCGTGGACGACGAGCCCGGGCACGTCGGTCGCATTGAAGAGCAGATCAGGACCGAAGGGAATCTCGTTGTCCCCTAAACGGATCGACTCACCGATCTGATCATCGCCGGGCGCGAAGTGGCGCTTCTCGTAGAACTCGCGGTAGTTCGGCAGATAGGACTTCGGGGCGACGCCGAGGATCTCACCGCCGTGGATGACGACGGCGCAGTTGTACAGGCGCAGACCCTTGCGCAAAGGCGCGCCGACGATGACCAACGGTCGCAGTCGCCTGGTCGCGTTCGCGATGGTCGCGAGCGCATCTTGGACCGCCTCCAGCACCGGGTCCTGCAACAGCAGATCCTCGATTGCATAACCGCTCACGCAGAGTTCGGGGAAGATCGCGACGGCGACTCCCTCCGCATGGACAGCTTTGAGTTCCTTGACGATCGACGCCGCGTTGGTCGCCGGGTCGGCGATCGCGGTCGGGACCGTGCACGCCGCGACGCGTGCGTAACCGTGGGCGTACGCCGACCAGAAGTCCGTGCTCGAAGCCATGCGGAGAGTCTGCCAGTCCGACGCCCCACACCCGCGTGGAGCCGCTCATCGACGCACCGGCACCGCTCGGCGAGACAAGCGCACCCATGTGACCTGGCTCACTTACGCTCGCGACATGACCGAGCCGTCCGCGCAGCTGTCCCACACCCACGGCGAGACCGACACTCCGCTGATCGAGCAGACGATCGGCGACAACTTCGACGCGACCGTCGCGAGCTTCGGCGATCGGGGAGCCCTGGTCGACGTCGCACAGGGCAAACGCTGGACGTACGCCGAACTGCAGTCGGACGTCGATCGGTTGGCCCGCGCGCTGCTCGCCGTCGGCGTCGCCAAGGGTGACCGCGTGGGCATCTGGGCACCGAACCGCAGCGAGTGGGTCCTGGTTCAGTACGCGACCGCGAAGATCGGCGCGATCCTGGTCAACATCAATCCCGCCTACCGTGCACACGAGTTGAAGTACGTGCTGAAGCAGGCCGGCATCTGCTATCTGTTCGCGGTCAGCGAGTTCAGGACCAGCAACTACGCACGGATGGTGCAGGGCGTGCGGCACGACTGCCACGATCTGGTGGACGCGATCTACTTCGAGACCCCGGAGTGGGACGCCCTGCTGGCCCAGGCGGACGACGTCACCCCGCAAGCGCTCGCCGACGTCCAGTCGGGCCTCGACAACAACGACCCGATCAACATCCAGTACACCAGCGGCACAACAGGATTCCCGAAGGGCGCAACGCTGAGTCACCGCAACATCCTGAACAACGGCTTCTTCGTCGGAGAAACCTGCCGCTACACCGAGCAGGACCGGGTGTGCATCCCGGTGCCCTTCTACCACTGCTTCGGCATGGTGATGGGCAACCTTGCGTGCACCAGTCACGGCGCCTGCATGGTCATCCCGGCGCCTGCGTTCGACCCGGCCACCACTCTTCAGGCGACCCAGGACGAGAAGATCACCAGCCTGTACGGCGTCCCGACCATGTTCATCGCCGAGTGGGGTCTGCCGCACTTCGCCGACTACGACCTGTCGAGCGTCCGGACCGGCATCATGGCCGGCTCACCGTGCCCGGCGGAGCTGATGAAGAAGCTCATCGCCGCCGGCATCGAGCAGATGACGATCTGTTACGGCATGACCGAGACCTCGCCGGTCAGCACGCAGAACCGCACCGACGACACCTTCGAACAGAAGGTCGGCACCGTCGGCCGCGTGATGCCGCACCTGGAGATCAAGATCGTCGACCCCGTCACCGGTGAGACCCAGCCGCGCGGCAGCAGCGGCGAGTTCATGACCAAGGGCTATTCGGTGATGCTCGGCTACTGGGAACAGCCGGACAAGACCGCCGAGGCCATCGAGGACGGCTGGATGCACACCGGCGACATCGGCGTGATGGACGACGCCGGCTATGTGCAGATCAGCGGCCGGATCAAGGACATGGTGATCCGCGGCGGCGAGAACATATATCCGAGGGAGATCGAGGAGTTCCTCTACACCCACCCCGACATCGTCGACGCACAGGTGATCGGGGTGCCGGACGAGAAGTACGGCGAGGAGTTGTGCGCCTGGATCCGCCTGACGCAGGGCGCCGAGCCGATCACCTCCGAGTCGTTGAAGCAGTTCTGCTCCGGCCAACTGGCTCACTACAAGATCCCGCGTTATGTCGAACTCGTCGACGAGTTCCCGATGACCGTAACGGGCAAGGTGCGCAAGGTCGAGATGCGCGAGACGACCACCGCGAAGCTCGGCGTCGGCGGAGAGTGACCACTTTTTTTCCAGATATTTCTTGTTCCCCAAAATATCAACGCGAAAGATCTCGGTACGCCACGATGACGTTGCGTAACACGGTGAGGGATCGTGGCCGCTCGCAAGGGGGACGACGGGGTATGAGCTGGGGAAAGATTCGGGGTGCACCCCGGCGCCTGCCCGCCGACGAACACGACCTGTTCGACTCCTCGATCGACGTCGCGGCACGCACTGCCTGGTTGCTAAGGGTCAGCAGAATGGCCTCACCGTGGGGAGCCCGCACCGCGGACTCGTTCGTCCATCGTCTCGCCGAGGTCGGCTACCGGATCAAGCATGGGTCACAGGTATCGCATTGGGAGAGCGGACGGTTCACCGCTCCACTAGCTCTGGTCGCTGCCTACGAACGCGCGCTGAGCCTGGCACCCGCCGAGTTGCTCGGAGCCGTCGCGAGCATGCAGCAGACCTACCGGGTGACGGTGGCCGAGCCGATCCCCGACAACCGTGACCAACTCTTCACGCAGATCTCGATGCTCAACGAGGCGATCGCGGAAGGCACGGCCAACGGTCACGACTGGTTGACCCTGGTCATCCTCACCACCGACCCCCGGATCACCCCTCCGCCGCGCGGCACAGCGCGCCTGATGGCACACGGCCTGACGACCGAGATGCTGCGGTCGGGACATTTCGACTACTCCTCGCGTTGGGCGGCGTTGTCGATCCTGCTCGGCGACAGCCTCTACCAGGAGCTGGCGGAGCAGGAGATCGTCGCGGTCGCGCAGCAGCCCGGGGCCCCGTTGGCCCGCAATGCCTGGGACGCGTTGTCCCAGTCGACCCGCAAGGGTGTCGCCGCAACCCTCATCGAGCAGTTCGTTTCCGGCGACGACGAACGGGTGCTCGGCATCTCGTTCGGTCTGGCAACCATGATCGGCCGGCGTCAGCTCGGCGCCCAGGATGTCGAGGCCTTGCAGGACCGGCTCCGGGTGATGGCCCGGGAAGGATCCCCACAGGATCGCGACATCGCTTACAGCCTGGCGGGTCGGCTCGGCGGACGCACGATGGCCGCGGTCGGCCACCCACCACCGGCACAGTGGAGTCAACGCGGCTTCGTCGAGCGCCCGCCGCACTACGACGATTACCTCGCCGCCGTCCGCGAGGCCTCCGGCTTGAACGACGACCCGATCATCGACCGCCTCCTGCAGGAGGCGCTGTCGAACCTGTGGCTGGAGAAGCGACAGTTGGCGCAGGAACTCATCGGTGCCAGCCCCTACCGGGACGCCGTGGCACGCACCGCGATCCATGTGGCGACGACGTCCGCCGTCAGCCAGGCGCGTCGCAGTGCCTCGAACCTGTTGCGGCAAATGACCCCGGACGACCCATCGTTGTTGCGCCGGTTGCTGTTCGCGACCGACCCGAAGGTGGTCTCGGACGGACTGATCGCGATCGGACGTGGTGGCGCACTCGATCCGGCAGCCTTGGCTCCCTTCCTCGATGACCCGACGACGCGGCAGGACGCTCTGATGGCCGCCGGCATGCTCGGCCACACGGGCGTCGCGGCGACGGACGAGGAGCAGGTCGCAGCCGACTGGTGGGCTCGCGGAGGCGGACGACGCACGACTCCGGGCACCCCGGTAGGCGGCTGACGCAGGTCAGATCCGCCCACGACACCGTAGATGCCGGTCGTTCCGTCAGGCTTGCGAACGTCGTCCTCGCGGACGCGCAGTCAGGCGTTCTCATAGATCGGGCGGCTGTCGAGCTGCTCCCAGCTCATCGAAACGATCAGCGCGTCCCGCGCTCGACGAACTGCGGTGCTTCCCGCTTCAGGCCCGCTGCCCGGGCGATCTTCGCGTTGCGGCCGAACAGCAGTTTCACCTGCTCGCGTCGCTCAGCCGCGAAGGTGCGCCGGGCCGACGATCTGTGGTGCTTGTCGAACAATCGCTTGGCGGCGGCGAGGGCGTCCGGCGATTTCGTCGTCAGCGTGCGCGCCAACTGGAACGCGGCCCCGCGCGGGTCGGCCGCGACGGTGCCGGCGAGACCGAGGTCATGGGCGTCCTGACCGCTGAGCACCTCGGCGGTCATCGTCAGTCGCTTCGCGGTCTCCACCCCGACCAACTCCGAGAGCGAGCGCACCCCGCTCATGTCCGGGATGAGGCCCCACTTCCCTTCCAGCACAGACCATTTGGCGTCCGGCGTCGTGATCCGGAAGTCGGCGGCGAGCGCGATCTGGATGCCGCCGCCGTAACAGTGGCCGTGCACGGCGGCGATCACCGGGGCGGGGACACGTCGCCAGGCCCAGCACGCCTCCTGGAACACATTGGTGCCCCGCCACGGCACCGGCACCAGACCCACGGGGATCTGCCAAGGCTTCTTGGACACCGAGCCGAAGTCGAGTCCGGCGCAGAACGCGTCACCGTTTCCGCTGATCACGACGGCGCGCAGCGTCCGGTCCTTGCGCAGCCGGTGCGCGGTGGATGCCAGATCGCGCAGCATCTCGAAGGTGAGGCCGTTGTACTTGTCCGGGCGATCGAGGCGGACGTCGGCGATGCCGTCTCGGACGGTGCAGCTGATCAAGGAGGTCACACGCTCACGCTACTTCGCCGCGGCCCGACACCTGCGGGAATGCTGCAGCCCGTGAGACGTTGGACGAAGAGAACCCGATTTCAAGGAGGGCCGGCATGGCCACCACCACCCTGACCACCGAGAACTTCGTCGAGACCATCCAGAACAACGACATCGTTCTCATCGACTTCTGGGCCGACTGGTGCGGCCCGTGCAAGATGTTCGCTCCGGTGTACGACGCCGAATCGAACAAGCACGAGGACATCGTGTTCGGCAAGGTCGACACAGAGGACCAGCGCGAACTCGGCGGCGCAATGAACATCAGCAGCATCCCGACCGTCATGGCCTTCCGTGAGGGCGTGATGGTGTTCAGCCAGTCCGGTGCGATGCCGCCGGCGATGCTGACCGATCTGATCAAGCAGATCCGCGAACTGCCGATGGAGAAGATCCACGCCGAGATCGCCGAGCAGCAGGCCGCCGAGGGCGACGCCGCCCAGCAGAACTGACTCACTACTGACTTACTACTGACTCGATCAGTTGAACGCCGCCGCCTTCGGGTTGCGGCGTTTGCTGCGTCCGGCTACTCAGGTCCGCCCGGATTGCAATAGGCGCTCACGACCTGGTCCATCGGGACGGCCATCCGCCAGGTTTCCAGGTTCCAGGTCGCTTTGGATCGGGCGTAACGCCAGTGACAGGCGAACTGGCGTTGCATCGACACGGTGTCGGCCCGCGGCTCGCGCCTGGCGACCTCCGCCCAAGCAGCCGCCTCCTTCTCCTCCCCCAGCACGGCGCGTCCGGCGCCGGTGGGCGTGACGATCAGGTCGTCACCGTGCCGTCCGGGCCGCCAGGTGAGCGTGCCGATGTAGGGCGGACCCGGCTGCGGTGTGCTCGTCGATGTCGTAGCCGGCGACGGCCGGATCGAACTCGACGTCGAGCTCATGGTGGACGTGTTCGGGGAGGACGTGGTGGTCGGCTCGGTGCTCGAGCAGCCGGTACACAGCAGCGCGACTGCGAGGACGACGACCCGGCGCACGGTCTCAACTACGCGATGTCGGGCGGCGCAGGACTCGCAACGAACCATGCACCTCGACCTGCTCGAAGCCGTCCGTGAGCGCCGACTGCACCACGTGCCAGGGCGCCTGGCCACCGTCGGCAGGGTCGGGGAAGACGTCGTGCACGAGCAGCAGAGCGCCGGGGACGAGGTGCTGCGCGAACGCGCGGTAGTCGTGCTGCGCGGTCTCTTCGGTGTGGTTGCCGTCGAGGAAGAGCACTTCGAGCGGTGTCGCCCACCAGGCGCCGACCACCCGGGTGTCGGCGACGACGGCACTCAGCACGTCGGCGTACTCGTCGAGCACCGGGCGGAAGGTGGCGAAAGTGTCAAGGCGTCCGGATCGTTCGTCGACCATCGACTCGTCGTGCCACTCCCAGCCGGGCTGGTTCTCCTCGGACCCGTGGTGGTGATCGACAGTGACCAGCCGGGCACCGGCCCGCCGTGCCGCGTCCGACAACAGACGGGTCGACTTGCCGCAGTACGTACCGATCTCGAGCCAGACGCCGGGCTTGGCGGCAAGCGCGCTGGCATGCAGCGCCTCGCCCTCGTCGTCCGGCATGAATCCCTTGGTCGCGTCGACCGCCGCCCGCAGTTGCTCCGAGATCAACTCGCCGCTCCTTCGATCGCGCCGCCCCAGCCACTCCAACCACCGGCATCACGAAACAGCGAGGCTCCCCCGGTGGCTTGTCCTAGCGCGTCGGCCGCGAGCAGGACGGCCGCGGCCGACCAGGTGGTCTGTTCCACCGGCCAGACCTGCTCGTTCGGAATGTTCATGCCGGTCCAGTAACCACCGGTCTCCTCGTCGAAGAGGAACTGCACGTCATTGAAAAGCTCTGTGGCACGGTCGGATTCACCGATTGCATCCAGAGCTGCGACGAGCTCGACGGTCTCGGCCGCGGTCACCCACGGCTCGTCGGCCACACAACGGATACCGCGTCCGGGCCATCCGAAGGTCTCCCAGCCGGAGTCGATCAGCCGCGCGGCAGCTTCGTCGCGCACGGCCCCGGTGAGCACCGGGTAGTACCAGTCCATCGAGTATCGACTGCGATCCTCGAACACCTCGGGCGAGTTACGGATCGCGTCCCGCAGCCCACGACCGGCGGCCCGCCAGCGCGGGCGGTCGTGGCCCAGCGTCTCGGCGATGAGACAGGCGCATTCGATGGCCTGCAGGGTGCTGCACGAGCCGGTGAGCAGCGCCTGGTCGTCCCATTCCCGCTCGACGTTCATCGCCCAGGAGATCGCGCCGGACGCAAGCTGTCCACGCACCACGAAGTTGATCGCCGCTTCGACCGTCGGCCAGAACCGGGCCAGCGTCGCGCTATGTCCGGTGACCAGGTAGTAGTGCCAGACACCGACCGCAATATAGGCGCACTGGTTGGTGTCGGCTGCAGCTTCCTCGACGACGCCGGCGGTCTGCTTCATCGGCCAGGATCCGTCGGGCCGCTGGGTACGCGCCGACCACAGGTAGGCCCGGATCGCCTCGTCGTGACGACCGGCCACGGTCAGACCCATCGCGGCCTCGACGTGATCCCAGGGGTCGAGGTGGCCGCCGCGGAACCACGGCAGCGCACCGTTCGGATCCTGTTGCGAAGCAATGAAATCGCCGATCCGGACGACGCGCTCGTGGGTGAGCGCGTCGTGCAACGAGAGGTCGCGTGCGGGTGCCGTCATGAATGCTCCGGCTTGCGGAGGTAGACCACGAAACTCTTGCCGAGCACCGGGTCGAGCGACTTCTCGGCGAGCCGGGTGACCAGCGGCGCGCTCATCATGTCCCAGACCAACAGGCGGTGGTACGCCTTCGTCGCGAAGTTGTCGTTGTCGCTGCCGACCGCGCACTTCAGCCACCAGTACGGGGCGTGCAACGCGTGCGCGTGGTGCTGCGCGTACGGCTGGAATCCGGCGCGGGTGAGCTTGTCGACGAGTTCGGACGCCTTGTAGATACGGATGTGTCCGCCCTCGACCTCGTGGTACTCATCGGAGAGCTTCCAACAGACCTGCTCGGGCCAGTTGCGCGGCACGGTCACGGCGACCAGACCACCGGGTTTGGTGATCCGGAACAGTTCGGCCATCACGGCCTCGTCCTCATGGATGTGCTCGAGGATCTCCGAGGCGATCACCCGGTCGAAGCTGCCGTCGTCGAACGGCATCGCGCGGGCGTCGCCGGCCTGCACCTGGGCGATGGCTGGGAAGCCCGCTTCACCCTCGGCCTCCATCGCACCGAACATCGTCTTCACGTCGGCCAGGTCGGATTCGTTCATGTCGAATGCAGTCACGTTGCAGCCACGGCGATACGCCTCGAAGGAGTGCCGTCCCTGGCCGCAACCGACGTCGATCAGGTTCATCCCGGGTGAGACCGGGAAGCGGTCGAAGTCAACGGTCAACATGTTCGTTCTCCTTCATCGTGCCGGGCGTCCGTCGAGCACGGATCACGTCCCGGTAGAGGTCTGCTGTTTGTTCGGCGACGGCACGCCAGCTGTACGTCGCCACCGCGCGCCGTCGACCGGCCGCGCCCATGGCGGTACGAAGATCCGGCGAACTCAGCACTTCGGTCAGTGAATTTGCCAGTGCGACAGGGTCGTTCGGCGGCACGAGTGCACCTGCGCCACCGGACACGAGCGTCGGCAGGGCGCCGACCGCGGACGCGACGACCGGCGTCCCACACCCCATCGCCTCGATCGCCGGGAGCGAGAATCCTTCGTATCGCGAGGGCACGACGAGGGCTTCGGCCGACCCGATGAGGCCGGCGAGTTCGAGATCGGTGAGGCCGGAGCGGAAGCTCACCCGGTCGAGCAGGCCGGCGTCTGCCAGCGACTTCTGGGTGCGTTCGCTCGCGGCTGCGACGATGATCAGTTCCGACCACGCGTCGGTGCGCATGTTCTTCAGCGCTTCGATCAACACCGGCACGCCCTTGAGCGGCACGTCGGCCGACGCGATCGTCACCAGCCGCCCACGGACGCGCGGCAGCGACGGCGGCGCGAACGTCTCGACCGCCACCCCGACCGGGACGATGCTGATGCGTTCGCGGGGCACGCGGAAGTCGGTGACGATGTCCTGCGCCGAACCCTCGGACACCGTCAACACGTGCGAAGTCTTTCGAGCGACGCGAGCCTGCATCTGGACGAAGCCGTAGAACCGACGCTTGGTGACGCGATCCCACCCACGGGCGTGCTCGATCTCCAGGCGACGGTCCCGGCTGATCGGGTGATGGATCGTGGTGAGCACCGGTAGCCCGCGTCGCTCCAGTTCGAGGATGCCCGGAGCGAGCGTCTGGTTGTCGTGCAGCACGTCGAACTGCGACAGCCGCGAGCGCAGCAGGCGGTCCAGGCGAAGACCGAACACCCGGGGCTCCGGGAACCCCGCAGTGCACATCGTCGCGAACTCCAATACGTCCAGATCGGAACGAAATTCGCGGATGTGCGGGGTACGGAAGGGGTCGGGCTCGCGGTACAGGTCAAGCCCCGGGACCGTTGTCAGCCGCACCCCTGCGTCCAACTCGGGATAGGGCGGACCGCTGAACACCTCGACGTCGTGGCCGAGTGCGACCAGTTCCCGCGAGAGATTGCGGACGTACACGCCCTGGCCGCCCGAGTGCGGCTTGCTGCGATACGACGACAGCGCGACCCGAAGGCCGCGCTCGGCACGTACGTTCTGCGGCACGGACTCACACCACCGCGGGAGCGGCGATCTCCTGGATGTCGTGCTGCTCTCCGCGACGGACGAACGTCATGTCCTTGCTGACGTCGGCTCGCCGGGTGTCGCGCCGGTCGCGCAGGTAGTTCTGGTGCAGGAACCACGGTGCGCGGTCACCCTGCTTGGGGAACTCGGCCATCGACCGCAGCACGTACCCGGCGTCCAGGTCGAGGGCCGGTCGGGCGTCCATGGCGGAGTCGACGTGCGGGTAGCCGTACGCGTACCCCTGGGCGTCCAGGTGGTTGATGAACGTCGCGAAGTACTGCGACGTGAGATCGGCACGCAGCGTCCACGAGGCGTTGGTGTAACCGACGCACATCGCGATGTTCGGCACGCCGTTGATCATCATGCCGCGGTAGATGTAGCGGCTGCCCATGTCGACCTTCGCCCCGTCGACGGTGAGCGTGATGCCGCCACCGGCGAGCATCTTCAGCCCGGTCGCCGTGACGACCGCGTCCGCCTCGATGACCTGACCGGATCCGGTGCGGATGCCTTCGGGCACGAACGAGTCGACGGTGTCGGTGACGACATTCGCCTTGCCACTCCTGATGGCCTTGAACAGGTCGCCGTCCGGCACGATGCACAGCCGTTGGTCCCACGGCCCGTACGGCGGGGTGAAGTCGCGCTCGGTGACGTCGGTGCCGCGCACCTGGGCCATGACGCCCTTGCGCAACATGTTGCCGATCGTCTTAGGCGCCCGGCGGCTGGCCAGGTAGAGGGAGAGCGCCTGAGTGGCGTTCTTCATCCGGATCATGCTGTAGGCGCGTTGCGGCGACAGTGTCCGTTGCAGCACGTTCGCGATCGGGTCGGTGTTCGGCAGCGCCAGGACGTAGGAAGGCGTGCGCTGCAACATCGTCACCTCTGCGCCCCGGTCGGCGAGCGCCGGGACAAGGGTGACGGCGGTCGCGCCCGAACCGATGACGACGATCTTCTTGCCTGCCGGGTCGAACTCCTGCGGCCAGAACTGCGGATGGATGACCTCACCCCGGAAGTCGTCACGGCCGGTGAACGCGGGGTCGTAGGGCTCGTCGTAGTCGTAATAGCCCGAGCAGAGGTAGATGAAGCGGCTGCGTACGGTGCTTTCGCCGCCCGGTGTGGTGAGCGTCAGCGTCCACTCGGCGGTGGTGCTGTCCCAGGAGGCGTCCGTGACCTTGGTGCGGTGGACGATGCGCTCGTCGATGCCGTGCTTGGCCGCAGTGTCCTTGAGGTAGTCCAGGATGTCGGCGCCGTCAGCGATGGACTTCTTACCGGTCCACGGCTCGAACGGCAGCCCGAGGGTGAACATGTCCGAGTCGGAGCGGATGCCCGGGTATTTGAACAGGTCCCAGGTGCCGCCCATGCTCTCGCGGCCTTCGAGGATGACGTAGTCCTTGTCCGGACACATCGTCTGCAACCGGTAGCCGGCATCGATCCCCGACAGACCGGCACCCACCACGACGACGTCGTAGCGGTCCTTGAGGGCAGGGTGCTGCCGCGTCTGCTCGTGCATCTGCTGTTCGGACACCGTCGGCTCCTTGCTGTTGCGGGCTGACCAAGCCTAAGTTACCGGCGAGTTCAGGGGAACCGTCACGGGTGGACGAACGCGTCAGCCCTTGGCGGGACGAGCCGTCGTCGTCCGCGCGGTACGACCCTTGTTGGACGTCGAAGTGAGTTCGGCGCTCTCCTGACCGATGGCGACCGAGTCGTCGGCCAACCAGCCCTCGGGTCCGTCCGAGCCGGCCTTGTACTGCTGGATCGGCACCAGATTCTGTTCGAATGCCTTGATCGCCGGAGCGACGATCTTCCAGCACAGTTCGGCCGAGTCCGCTCGCACGCTGAGCAACTGGTTGTCGTCCATCAGGTAGCGCAGCACTTCGCCGTAGGCCGTCATCTGCGCTCCCGCGAGATCGGCCGACAGCGTCCTCTGCTCCAGGTCGAGCGGGTCACCCTCGGCGTTCATCGACAGCTTGAACGACACCCGTCCGGGCTTGAGATCGATGATCATCGCGTCGCCGGTGTGGTCGCCGATGAACCCCTTGGGCAGGTGCGGCACGTCGCGGAAGTAGACGATGACCTGCTTTCGGGGAGCGCCCATCGCCTTCCCGCTGCGCAGCACGAACGGGACGCCGGCCCACCGGTTGTTGTCGATCTGGACGGTGAGCTGGGCGAGCGTCTCGGTGTTGCGCGAGGATTCGACGCCCTTCTCCTTGACGTACGAGGGCACGCTGCGGCCGTTGATCGAACCGGCGGTGTAGCGCGCGCGCTGCGCGTACTCCTTCGGGTTGTTCTCCCAGATGTGGGTGGCACGCAGCACCTGAGCCTTGAGATCGGCCAGTTCCTGCGGATCGAGACTGGCGATCGGCTCCATCGCGAAGATGGCCAGGATCTGCAGCAGGTGGCTCTGCAGCATGTCGCGCAGCGCACCTGCCTGGTCGTAGTAGCCGGCGCGGCCCTCGAGCGCGAGGTCCTCGTCATAGAGGATCTCGACCCGCTCGATGTGCTCGGCGTTCCAGATCGGTTGGAGCATGCGGTTGGCGAACCGCAGGCCGATGAGATTGAGGACGGTCGAGACGCCGAGGAAGTGGTCGACGCGGAAGATGCGGTCCTCGTCCACCACTCGCTGCAGTTGCTTGTTGAACTGCCGGGCCGACTTCTCGTCGGCGCCGAACGGCTTCTCGAGACCCAGACGGGTGGACGCGGGCAGGTCGAGCTTCTCCAGTTGGGCGCAGACCTTCATCGAGATGGCCGGCGGGAGCGCGAAGTAGACGACGAGTTCGCCCTCGGCCACCTGGACGAGGTCGGCGAGCGCGGACAGGTCGAGCAGGTCGGCCTTGATGTAGTGCGCCTTGCCGGCGATGCGCCCGGCGGTCTTCGCGTCGGCGCCGCCCTTCCTCAGCCGATCGCGCACCAGGGCGCGGAACGAGGCCGTGGTCAGGTCGGCACGGTCGGCACCGATCACCTGCACCTCGCGGTCGGACTCGACCGCCAGCAGGCTGCCGAGTCCGGGGAGCAGCAGGCGCTGGGTGAGGTCACCGCCGGCGCCGAGGATGAGGAAGGTGACGGACTTGGTCGTCTGCTTCGTCGTCATGGGGACCGATCGTGCCACTCCCGGCGTCGTGGCGGGCGACTGCCGACGTCAGGCGTCGATCACCTCGACGACCGTGTGCTCGCCGTCGTCGGTGACGAAGGTGGCGCGCACGGTCATCCGTGATCGCAGTGAACGGGCGATGAAGCACTCCTGGTGAGCGATCCGCACCCAGCGCTCCCACTTGTCCGGTTGCTTGCCGCCGCTGATCTCGATGACCGGGTTGAGTCGGATCTTGTTGACCCACAACGGTCTTTCGTCGTTCGCCATGACCGCTTCGGCGTGGTCGACGTACGAACGCACGTCAGCCCGTGCGCGTGCTGCGACGGCGAGGAAGGACAGCAGTTGGCAACTGCTGGCTGCGGCGAGCAACAGTTCTTCGGGGTTGGTCAGGCTGGGGTCGCCACGGAAGGCGGGGTCGGAACTGAGGGTCAGATGATGTTTGCCCACGACGTCGATCTGGTGTTGCCGTGAGTAGTCGTCGTACCCGGTCGCCGTCGTCCCTTCCCACCGCAGAGAGGTCGAGTAGGAGTGGTTCACGCGGTCGCCGACATCGTCGAGGCGGCCGGTGCACGTTCGGCCAGTTCCACGGTCTCTTCGATGACTCGCGTGATCAACTCGGGTTCATCGAGCATCGGGACGTGCCCGCAGTTCGGGAGGGCGACGTGCCGCTGGTCGGGCAGCCGCTTGCGCGCTCGGCCGGCCTGGCTCGGCAGCAGCAGACGGTCCTTGTCACCCCAGGCGATCGTGGTCGGCACCTGAGGAATCGCCTTGTAGTTCAAGCGCATTCCACCGACGAAGCACGGCCAGAAGCCCTTCGACCGACGCAGGTTGAGCGTGTCGGCGTAGGCATGCTCGGCGGTGAGCCGTTCGGGGTGCGCGTACAGCGAGCTCATCGAGATCCTGCGCAGCATCGGCTTCTGGCTGAACAGCCGAATGATCGGCAACGGTGCGTGGCTCGCCGCCTTCATCGACAGCAGCGCGGCACCCGCGACAGCGAGTCCGGTCGGCAGATAGAACCCGGCCGGCGAGATGGCCGTACAACTCGCGACCGAGCCCCGAGCGGCCAGTTCCAGGGCGAGGTTTCCCCCGAGCGAGTTACCGACGACGTGCGGGCGCTCGATACCGAGGTGCTCGAAGAAGGTTTCGAGTTGAGTCATCCAGCTGGCCATCCGATAGGTGTCGGGTTTCTGCGGCGGCGGCGACTGTCCGAACCCGGGCAGGTCGATCGCGATCACGTCGTGGTGCTGCGCCAGTCGGTCGTACACCTCGAACCAGGCGGTGCGTTGGTGGCCGATGCCGTGGATCAACACCACCGGCTCACCGGCGCCCTGGCGTCTGTAGGAAATCGTGCTCACGGTGCTCGCTCCTCGCTCGGGTTCAAGTTTTTCGACCCTAGCGGCTCGAACGAAGGCGCGATTGTCGCGACTTACGCCCCGGTACGCGGCACTACCGGGGCGTAACGCGCGACTGTCGCGCTTTGCGCCCGGCGGCATCCAGATCGACGCAGGTGACGAACTCGCCGACGAAGTCGTAGCCGATCGTCGCCGTGACCACGTCGCCGCGCAGCACGTTAGGCAGCCAGATGCGGTCGTCGTCCCACATGTCCGCGTACGGGATCTCGTCCAGCGGGCACCAGAACGGCGACAACTCAGCTGACGCCTCGGCCTCGCCCGTCCAGCGCTCGATCATCACCAGCGAGACCCGGAACGGCGTCCGCTGCGGGTCGGCCCAGGTGAACAACAACTCCCCCACCGACCGCGCGTCCCGGACATCCGCACTCAGGGACGTCTCCTCCGCCAGTTCCCGTACCGCCGCTTCGAGCGCGGACTCTCCCGCTTCGAGCTTCCCACCGGGTGCGATCACCTTGCCCTCGCCGAACCCCCGCAGCTTGCGACCCAACAAAACCCGTCTCCGCTCCAGGTCGACGACCAGCGCAAGGCACATGTCGATCGGTTGCTCGGTCACCTGCGAATCCTTGCACCCCGCGCCGAATTCGCCGACTCGCATTTTGAGCAGGCTCGCGGGGCGGTTTCGCCGACCGGCGGGTAGCGGCCATGCTTGACCACGTGAACATCGGCATTCTGACCAGCGGCGGCGACTGCCCCGGCCTGAACGCAGTTATCCGTGGTGCGGTGATGAAGGGCGACCGCATCTACGGCGTCAACTTCCAGGGCATCCGCGACGGATTCCGTGGGCTCGTCGAGGACGACATCCGCCCCCTGCCCCGCCACGACGTTCGAGGGCTCTCCCGCACCGGCGGCACGATCCTCGGCACCTCCCGCATCGGGCCGTTCGGCGAAGGTGGCGGCGGCTCGGCTCGGGTGAAGCAGGTGATGGAACGCAACGAGATGGACGCGATCATCGCCATCGGTGGTGAAGGCACCCTCACCGTCGCGCGAATGCTTCACGATGACGGCATCAAGGTCGTCGGCGTGCCGAAGACCATCGACAACGATCTCTCGGCGACCGACTACACCTTCGGTTTCGACACTGCAGTGTCGATCGCGACCGAGTCGATCGACCGGCTGCGCACCACCGCGGAGTCGCACCACCGCTGCATGGTGGTCGAGGTCATGGGACGCCACGTCGGTTGGATCGCCCTGCACGCCGGTCTCGCCAGTGGTGCACACGCGATCCTCATCCCCGAGCAACCGGTGAGCATGGAGCAGATCTGCGGATGGGTGGAATCGGCGCTCGACCGCGGCCGCGCACCGCTGGTCGTCGTGGCCGAAGGCTTCATGCCGGACGGTGCGGAGATCGTCCGCGATGCCCTCGACGGCTTCGGACGACCCCGCCTCGGCGGTGTCGGCGAATGGCTCGGCCCGATCATCGAACAGCGCACCGACATCGAGACCCGGGTCATGACGCTCGGTCACCTGCAGCGTGGGGGCGTGCCGACATCCTACGACCGGGTGCTCGCCACCCGGTTCGGGCTGGCCGCGATCGACGCCGTGATGGACTCCAAGTGGGGCCACATGGTGTAGCTGCGCGGCATCGACATCGAAACCGTTCCACTGGGCGAAGCCACCGCCGACCTGAAGTCCGTGCCCCAGAGCCGCTGGGACGAAGCCGCCGTCCTGTTCGGCTGAGGAGAAGACATGACCCATATCCTGCTGCTGCACTCCGCCCTCGGCCTGCGACCGGCGGTGCGAGAGTTCGCCGATGCGCTCACCGAACGCGGCCACACCCTCGTGGTGCCCGACTACTACGACGGCCAGGTGTTCGACGACGAGGAGTCGGGCGTCGGATACCGCGACCGCACCGGCGCCAAGGAACTGTTCAAGCGGATCCTGCCGGTGGTCGAGGAACTTCCCGCGGACGCCGCACTCGCTGGGTTCTCGCTGGGCTCGGCCTTCGCGCAGACCCTCGCCGCGACCCGGCCCGAGGCCGCCGGCGTGATCCTGATGCACAGCGTCGCGGCGCCGTTCGGACGGTGGCCGGGTGCGCCGGTACAGGTGCACCGCTACGAGTCCGACCCCTGGATCGAGCAGGACGACCTCGACGCGTTGCGTGCGTCGGTCGAGGCCGAGGGCACGTCCTTCGAGGACTTCGTCGTCCCCGGCCGCGGCCACCTGTTCACCGACGTCCATGGGCCGGACGGCGACGGCGAGGCGACCGCCGCCACGATCGACCGGATCGACGCGCTGCTGACCCGTCCGTGAAGGTCACCACCTGGACGCTGGAGATGCGTTCACCGGACGACCTCCGTGGCCCGGACCAGCTTCCCGAGGGCTTGACCGTCACCGAATCAACTTCGGTGACACCGGAATTCGCTCGCTTCCTGTACGGACTGGTCGGCGGTCCGTGGCGCTGGACCGACCGCCTCGATTGGTCTCGTCAACAGTGGTCCGAGGACCTCGCCGCGCCCGGCACTCGTTTCCTGATCGCCTACGCCGACGGCGTTCCACAGGGCTACCTGCAACTCGGTGCGTCGTCGATCGGGCAGACCACGGACATGGAGATCAAGTACTTCGGACTGGTGGAATCGGCGATCGGCCGTGGACTGGGGTCGGCGCTACTCACCCGAGGCATCGAGCGCGCCTGGCAGACAACGGGGTTGCCGAAGGTCTCGCGTGTCTGGGTGCACACCTGCTCGCTCGACGGACCTGCCGCGCTACGCACCTACCGAGCACGCGGGCTGAACGTCGTCGACGAGGTAGTCACCGACGAGGACTACCCCGATCAGCCGCTGGGCAGCTGGATGTCAACCGGCGGCCGGTGATGCCGACGGATCAGGCGAGGTGCAGCCGCAACATCGCCAGCGAACGCTGCCACAGGTCGCGAGCCAGTGCCGACTGCGGCCCGACTGCCGCCAGATCACGCAGCGTGTTGAGGTTGCCCGGGTACTTCTTGGCGCAGAACGGCACTCCCGCACGGCGCATCGCTGCCCGTAACTCGGGCAGACCTTCTGCGGCCGCCGCGTTGTCGGCCGCGTAGAAGCTGACCGCTGCACCCTTGATGTTCTCGACCAGGTCGATATCGGTGGCCACACAGTCGTAGGACAGTGCGAGGCGAACCCGAGAATCGACCGCCGCGAGCGCGAACGCGAGTCCCCCGCCGGTGCCGTAGCCGATCACCGCGATCCGGGTGTCGACGCCCGGTTCCTTCGCCAGCTCCCCGACGGTGGCACGCAGGGCCTTCATCACCCAACGCTCGTAGTCGGGGCTCTGCATGACGGCCATGACGTCGCCGACCGTCGGGTCGTCGGCAAGGTCGGCGTCCTGCCAGGCCTGCTCCGCGCGCGCGGCCGCCTGCGGGTCGAGGCCGAGGCCCGCGACGAGTTCGGGGACGAGGACGACGTAGCGCTCGTGAGCGAAACGGCGCGCGAGTTCCATGATGGTCGCGTCCGACTCGCGCAGCCCGGGCAGCATCACAATGCCGCCGCGTACGCTTCCACCCGGCGCCACGCGGTGGGCGCTCAGGGGCATGGTCGTCGCAGCGGGTCTCAACGTCTTGCCTTTCATCGATCTACGGCCAACTGTCCCAGGGTAGGACCGTCGACGCATCGCCGGGCGGGAGTCGCACAACGACTTGGAACCTTCTGTGCAATGACTTTGGTCTCGAGCCCGGGTCCGGTACGTACACGTCCGACAAGGGAAAGCTCGTGCTGAAGGACGCACCGCGACCTGGACCAGCGGTCTGCGGGCACGCGCCACCGTCAATCGGGACGGCGCCGGATCCGTGCTGGACCGCACCGGACTCATCGCAGTCACCGCGGACGGGTCAGTTGCGTGCGCGACCGAGCGCCTGGCGTTCGTGGGCTCGGACGGACGCCGCGGCGAGGCGAACACCGGCGGCGCCATCTTCATCGACCGGTCCGCAAAGAGCACGACCGTCGGCAAGCCCGGGCGACCAGGGCAAGATCATCGGCCGTTACAACGTCCGCAATGTCGGCGGACGCACCTCGGTGGACGCGTTCATCCCGGCCGCGCCCCATCAGGGGACGCGGTCTCGTCGAGCGCGCTGTGGTGCGCCGTGATCAGCCGGCTGCGGGCGGCTGCGTTCCGGGTTGGGTGCCCGCCTGGGTGCCCGGCTGGTTCGGCTGCGGAGCCGCAGTGGTCGGCGGCTGCTCGCCACCCTGAGGCTGCGCGGGAGCGTCCGGCACCCCGAGCTGGTCCTCGAGGGCGTCTGCGCCCTGCCTCACCTTGCCGGCGTACTTGTTGCCGGTCTTGGCGTTGACCGCGGCCTCGGCCTTGTCGATGCCGTCGCGCACCTTGTCGGGGTTCTTCGCGGCGTAATTCTTCGCCTTGGCGATGATGCTTGTGAAGTTCATGCTCCGGATCCTAAATCCACCCGATCGGGTGGTCGATCGGTGACTCAGTCGGTTCGGCCGAGTTCGTGCTGCAGCGCCTCCCGCAGGCCAGGGTGTCGGAACCTGTGTCCGGCGTCGATGAGCGCGGCGGGCACGACGCGCTGGCTGGCGAGCGCCAACTCCCGCGCTCCGCGTTGGCCGAGCAGCACCTGTGGGCCCACCTTCGGCACCGCGAGCGAACTCGGTCGGGAGATCACCGACGCGAGCACCTTGCTGAACTCCTCGTTGCGAAGTGGCTGCGGGGCAACGGCATTCACCGGACCGGCGAGCACATCGTCGAAGATCGCGCGGTGATAGACGTCGATCAGGTCGTCGATGGCGATCCACGACATCCACTGCTGCCCGTCACCAAGACGACCGCCCAGGAAGGCCTCGTACAACGGACGAAGGACGGCCAGCAGGCCTCCGCGGGCCGACTGCACCAAACCTGTGCGGACCAGCACGGTCCGTACACCTGCGTCGGAGGCCGGCGAAGTCGCCTGTTCCCACCCACGCACCACACTGGCCAGGAAGTCGTCGCCCGACGGGCTCGACTCGTCCAGCAGTTCGTCGGTGTGCTCGGAGCCGTAGAAACCGATCGCGGATGCGGAGGCGAACACCCGCGGACCGCCGTGCTGCACGATCGCCTCGGCCAGCCGACGGGTCGGACCGACCCGACTGTCGTGCACCTTGCTCATGTGCTCGGCGGTGAACCTGCCGGCGATCGTCTCGCCGGCCAGGTGGACCACCGCGTCGACCCCGTCGAGGATCGCCGGGTCGGGGGTTTCGAGATCCCAGTGCCGCTGCTGGTGGATCGCGTCGGGATCGGGTTCGCCACGCACGAGGTGGATGACCCTGTGGCCACCGGTCGAAAGGAACGCGGTCAGCGCCGTCCCCACCAACCCGCGCGCGCCGGTGATCGCGATGGTGCTGGGTTTCGCCTCCCACTGCCGCGCGGCAGCCGCGTGAGCGTTCAGATCGTCGGTCACCTGGCGTCCGCGGTAGCGGAACATCGGGGTGAGCACTGACTTCGGGACGCGGGTCGTCACTTGGTCGATCAAACGGCAGGACGCGTCGTCGCCCTCGAAGCGATGCAGGTGCGTCCACCCGGTGATCGCCGAAAACGGCTGGGACACACAGTGATCGCCGAACTGACTCCCCTCGATGTAGTCGTCGGGCTGGTGCTGGGCCACCCACCGGCCACGGGGCACGGACGCCGTCGCGACCTTCGCTTGGAGCACCGCTCGGCCGTCGGCCAGACTGCGCGCTTCCTCCAGTGGTTGCAGAGGTGTCCACGGAGCCGCCAACCGGTGGAAGGCACCCGGACGGGCGAACCAGTCCCAGACCTCCTGCCTGGAATGAGGGACAGGAACGGTGAACGCGTGCGTTCTGGTCAGCATGCGACCAGTGTCCCACGCGGGCCGCCCTCCGTCCGTTCACGCGTCCTGAGGCCCCCGGCCCGCCGGGCCCAGTTGTTCAAATGTCAGAACAAGGCCGATAACCTGGCTTGACCGTCCCGAGGGGAGCACCGATGAGCTCGAGTTATCCGTACGCCCACGCGCCCACCGTTCGCCTGACGGTCGGCCAGGCACTCGTCCGCTTTCTGACGCAGCAGTACTCGGAGAGGGACGGCGATGAGCGGCGTCTGATCGCAGGTACATTCGGGATCTTCGGACACGGGAACGTCGCCGGCGTGGGCCAGGCCCTGCTGCAGAACTCGGTCGATGCGAAAGAAGACGACGCGATGCCGTACTGGCTGATGCGCAACGAGCAGGGCGGGGTTCATGCGGCCGCAGGGTTTGCGAAGGAGACGCGGCGCCGCCAGACACTGGCCGTCACCACGTCCATCGGCCCCGGCGCGACGAACATGGTCACCGGCGCCGCCCTCGCGACGACCAATCGACTACCGGTACTGCTGTTGCCGTCCGACCAGTTCGCCACCCGCTACCCCGACCCCGTGCTGCAGCAATTGGAAGACCCGCGTTCGCTCGACATCTCGGTCAACGACGCATTCAAACCGGTCTCACGTTTCTGGGACCGGATCAACCGTCCGGAACAGTTGATGCCCTCGCTGCTCGCTGCCATGCGGGTGCTGACCGATCCGGCCGAGACCGGTGCGGTGACGATCTGCCTGCCACAGGACGTGCAGGCCGAGGCGTACGACTGGCCCCAGGAGTTCTTCTCCCGCCGGATCTGGCACATTCCCCGACCGGCCCCCGACCCGACGGCTCTCGAACGAGCAGTCGCCGCGATCAAGGCTGCCAAGCGACCCCTGATCGTCGCCGGCGGTGGCGTCGTCTACTCGGAGGCGAGTGAGGTCCTGCGCGAGTTCGCCTCTGTCACAGGGATTCCGGTGACCGACACTCAGTCCGGCAAGGGTGCGATCAATTTCGACCATCCGCTGGCCGTCGGTGGAGTCGGCTCGACCGGCAACTCCGCGGCGAATGCGCTCGCTGCGCAGGCGGATCTGATCATCGGCATCGGCACCCGGTACTCCGACTTCACCACCGCGTCACACACCGCGTTCGCGCGTCCGGACGTGAAGTTCGTGAACATCAACGTGCAGGCCTTCGACGCCGCGAAGAACTCGGCGACGATGGTCGTGGCCGATGCCCGCGCCGCGCTCGTCGCGTTGCAGGAGCAGATGGCGGGGTGGCACACCGACGACGCGTATCAGCAGGAAGCAGCGGGGCTCTGGGACGAGTGGAACGACGTCATCGAGCAGTGCTATCACCGCGGTCACGAGCCGCTCCCGGCACAGACCGAGGTGTTCGGTGCACTCAACGACGAACTGGCCGAGCGCGACGTGATCATCAATGCGGCGGGTTCGATGCCGGGCGACCTGCAGTGCCTGTGGCGCGCGACCTCGCCCGACCAGTACCACCTCGAATACGCCTACTCGACCATGGGATACGAGATTCCGGCAGCGCTCGGCGTCCGCCTCGCGATCGGCGACGAAGACCGGAATGTCGTCGCCGTCGTCGGTGACGGTTCCTACCAGATGATGCCGATGGAACTCGCGACCATCGCGTCCGAAGGCATCAAGGTCATCGTCGTGCTGCTCGACAACGCGGGCTTCGCCTCGATCGGTGCACTGTCGGAGTCCGTCGGGTCGCAGCGCTTCGGCACGAAGTACCGGATGCGGGACGCGTCCAGCGGGCGTTTGGACGGGGCTCCGGTGCCGTTCGACCTCGCGGCGAATGCGGCGTCCTGGGGTGTGAAGGTGGTGCGCAGCGACGGAATCGAGGAGTTCCGCAGCAGTCTGCGTACTGCGCTGGACGGCGAGGAGTCCGTGGTGCTCTACATCGAGACCGACCTCACCGGCCCCAATCCCCCGGGTTCGTCCTGGTGGGATGTACCGGTCAGCGAGACTTCCACCTTGCAGTCGACCACAGCTGCGCGTGCGGCGTACGAGCAGGGTAAGCGCGATCAGCGCCATCACCTGTGACGGTGCTCAGCTCTTGTGGACGGTGATCTCGATGGCGTACTGGTCGGCGCGGTAGACGTGGTCGCCGTATTCGACCGGTGCGCCCGACTCATCGAACGCTCGACGGGTCATCGTCAGCAGCGGTTCGCTCTTGTCGGTGCGCAGCATCGAACGTTCCTTGCCGGTCGGACGCCGGGCACCGATGCGCTGTTTGCCGACCACCGGACGCACTCCGGCCTCGCGCAGCAGCGCGTACAGGCCACGGTCGACCAGTTGCCGCTCGTCGAACTTCGCCGCTTGCGGCAGCAACCAGTTCGACAGGATCGACAGGGGGACGTCACCGGTGTATCGCAGACGCCGCACGAACACCAGGTCGGCATTCTTCGGGACGCCGAAGAACTCGGCAGCCACCGGCGAGTGAGCAGTGCGGTCGAAGTCGAGCAACTCGGTGCGTGGCTCCTTCCCGGAGCGGACGAGGTCCTCGTAGAGACTGGTGAGCTCGTCGCGGCGGTGGATCACCTCGTTGGCGACCGTCGTCCCGATGCCTCGGCGCCGGGTGACCAGGCCACGCTGCACCAGCTCCGCTATCGCCCGGCGCACCGTCGGGCGGGACAGGTCGAGCCGTTCGGCCATCGCCAGTTCGTTCTCGAACGGATCGCCCGGTTTGAGCGACCCGCTCTCGATGGCAGCGGTGAGCTGCTGGGCGAGTTGGTAGTACAACGGGACTGGGCTCGCCCGATCGATGACCACCGGCACTGTCTCAGCCATGGGCCGATCATAGACAGCAAAGGTCATTCGGACGTAAAAATGTCATTACATTGCAGGTTCACCCGTCCGGTCCCCCGAGAAGGGCATTCGTCGTGACCTCGTCCGCACCCGACCTGCTGGCCATCGGCCGGCTCGGCGTCGACCTGTACCCGCTCACCAGCGGCGTCGGCCTGGAGGAGGTCGACACGTTCGGCAAGTTCCTGGGTGGCAGCGCGGCCAACGTCGCGGTCGCCGCCGCGCGGTACGGACGCACCTGCGCGCTCATCTCCCGGACCGGAGACGACCCGTTCGGTCGTTACCTGATCAGGCATTTGGAGGAGTTCGGGGTCGACCCCTCCGCCGTGACGCCGACCCCGGAACTGAAGACACCGATCACCTTCTGTGAGATCTTTCCGCCCGACGACTTCCCGCTCTACTTCTATCGCGAGCCGATCGCACCCGACCTCACGATCGATCCCGCGCAGATACCGGTCGAGCAGGTGCGGGACGCCCGCGTGTACTGGTCGACGGTCACCGGCCTGTCCCGCGAACCCTCGCGCGGAGCGCACTTCCACGCCTGGGGTGTTCGAGAGCGGCGCCCGCTCACCGTGCTCGATCTCGACTGGCGACCGATGTTCTGGCCGTCGCCGTACGACGCCCGCGCGATAGTCGGTGAGGCACTCGCGCATGTCACGGTCGCCGTCGGCAACCAGGACGAGTGCGAGATCGCGGTGGGTGAGACCGATCCGACCAGAGCTGCCCGGGCTCTGCTGGATCGTGGGATCGAGCTGGCGATCGTGAAACAGGGTCCGCGTGGGGTACTGGCGATGACCGCCGGCGAATGCGTGGAGGTGCCGCCGTTGCCGGTCGACGTCGTCAACGGCCTCGGTGCGGGTGACGCGTTCGGTGGGGCGATCGTCCATGGGCTTTTGTCCGGCTGGGATCTGGAACGGATGCTGCGTTTCGCGAACGCCGCCGGCGCGATCGTCGCTGGTCGACTCGAGTGCTCGTCCGCCATGCCGAACACTGCCCAGGTCGAGGCTGCGCTGGCAGCGGGCGCCGTGCGTCAGGAGGGATGATGAAACTGTCCGACAACGAAATTCACCAACTGACCCGCCGACGGATCAGCGACCCGGACGCGATCGCATCTGCCTGGGCGGCGCGTGGGCGCCGCAAAGGCCCGGACAGTCGGCTCCTCATCGTCGCCGCCGATCACCCGGCCCGTGGCGCGCTCGGGGTGCGCGACAACAACGACGCGATGGCGTCCCGACCTGAACTGCTGGGCCGGCTGGTGACGGCGCTGGCGAACCCGCGTGTCGACGGCGTGCTCGCCACGGCCGACGTGTTGGAGGACCTCCTGTTGCTCGGAGCGCTGGACGACAAGTTGGTCATCGGGTCGATGAACCGCGGCGGCTTGCAGGGGGCCGGCTTCGAGTTCGATGATCGGTTCACCGGGTACACGGCGGCGCAGATCGACGATTTCGGACTGGACGGCGGAAAGACACTTGCTCGAATCTGCTTGCAGGACAGCGGAACCGTCGCCACTCTCCAGGCGACAGCACATGCTGTCGACGAGCTGGCAACCCGCCGCAAGATCGCGATGATCGAACCGTTCTGGTCGGAGTTCGGCACTGACGGCCGTGCCCGCAACATCCTCACCGCCGACGCGACCATCCGGTCGATGCACGTGGCGTCCGGTCTCGGAGCCACCAGTGCGTACACCTGGCTCAAGGTGCCGATCGTGCCCGAGATGCACCGTGTCCTGGAGGCCACCACCCTTCCGACCCTGCTACTCGGCGGCGACCCGACGACCGGTTCGGATGAGAGGTACGCCAGCTGGGAGGACGCGCTCAGCGCTCCGTCCGCGGCCGGGCTGGTGATCGGTCGCGCGTTGCTCTTCCCGCCGGACGACGACGTCGCCGCGGCCGTCGACGTCGCGGCTCGCCTCGTCCACGGCACCGGACCTTCATCGAGTGGCCGGGCTACGGACGAGTGGCCGGGTTATACCCCGGCCACTGGTTCACAGCCCGGCCACTCGGCGAAAGGGACTGAATCATGAATTGGCACAGGCCCGCCGGGTCGATCAGCGACGAGCAGTACGACGTCGTGGTGCGACCGGGTAGCGACGCCTGGCGGCACACCGGGCTGCTGGTGGCGACGCTCGATGCCGGCGAGTCACGCACGCTCGAGACCGGTGACGACGAGTACATCGTGGTTCCGCTGTCCGGCCTCGGTGTCGATGTGTCCTGCGACCCGGATCAGGTCCGGCTGATGGGGCGAGCCGACGTGTTCCAAGGTCCGAGCGATGTGGCGTACGTGCCCCGTGGCCGAACTCTCACCGTCACCGCGTCCGAGCCGAGTCGGGTGGCGCTGTGTTTCGCGCCCGCGTCGTCCGATCAACCGTTCGCTGTCATCGACAAGGACGCCGTGCCGGTCGAGCTTCGCGGCGCCGGCAACTGTTCTCGGCAAGTGCACAACTTCGGCACTCCCGCTGCGCTGCAAGCGGATTCGATCATCTGTTGCGAGGTGCTGACGCCGTCGGGCAACTGGAGTTCGTACCCGCCGCACAAACACGACGAGGAACGCCCCGGCGTCGAGACCGAACTCGAGGAGATCTACTACTTCGAGTCCCGCATCGCCACGGGTGGCCCGGCCGAGGCCGAACCGCACGGCTACCAGGCCGTGCACGGCACGGCCGATCGTCCGATCGAGGTCAACGCCCGTGTCGTCTCCGGCGACGTCGTGCTGGTGCCGCACGGCTGGCACGGGCCGTCGATGGCCCCGCCCGGGTACGACCTGTACTACCTGAACGTGATGGCCGGACCCGGCGACGAACGGGCGTGGCGCATCTGCGACGACCCGGCGCACACCTGGGTCCGCGACACCTGGACCGACCACCCGATGGACCCCCGACTTCCCTTCACCGGACCGACACACGAGGAAACGCCATGAGCACGCCCACCCGGATCACCCACCTCATCGGCCACCAGGAGTTCGACGGTTCCGCCGAGCGCACCAGCGAGGTATACAACCCCGCCACCGGGCAGGTCACCGGAACGCTCGACCTCGCGTCCGCCGAAGTGGTCGACCGCGTGGTCCAGCACGCCGCCGCAGCTGCGAAGCAGTGGGGATCGACCTCGCTCGCGAAGCGAACGCCGGTGTTGTTCAAGTTCCGCCAGCTGCTGGACGAGAACAAGGAGCGAATCGCCGAAATCATCACCTCGGAGCACGGCAAGGTCACCTCGGACGCCCTCGGTGAAGTGACCCGCGGCTTGGAGGTCGCCGAGTTCGCCTGCGGCATCCCGCAATTGCTCAAGGGCGGGTACTCCGAGAATGTGTCGACCGGGGTGGACGCCTACTCGATCCTGCAGCCCCTCGGCGTGGTCGCCGTCATTTCGCCGTTCAACTTCCCGGCGATGGTGCCGCTGTGGTTCGTGCCGATCGCGGTCGCGTGCGGCAATGCCGTGGTGATCAAGCCGTCCGAGAAGGACCCGTCCGCCGTCGTCGAGGTCGCGAAGCTCTGGAAGGAAGCCGGCCTGCCGGACGGCGTCATGAACGTCGTCCACGGTGACAAGGAGGCTGTCGACGCGCTGCTCGATCACCCCACCGTGAAGGCCGTCTCGTTCGTCGGTTCGACCCCGATCGCGAAGTACGTCTACGAGCGCGGCGTGGCGACCGGCAAGCGGGTTCAGGCTCTCGGCGGTGCGAAGAACCACATGCTGGTGCTGCCCGACGCCGACCTCGACCTCGCTGCCGACGCGGCCGTGAACGCGGGGTTCGGTTCCGCCGGTGAACGGTGCATGGCGATCTCCGTGGTCGTCGCGGTCGACTCGATCGCCGACGAGTTGATCGAGCGGATCAAGAGCCGGATGGCCGGACTGAAGACCGGTGACGGTTCGACCGGCTGCGACATGGGTCCGGTCGTCACCGCGCAGGCTCGCGACCGGATCACCGACTACATCCAGGCCGGCCTGGACGCCGGTGCCCGCCTGGTCGTCGACGGTCGCGACGGGGAGTTCCACGGCCCGGACGAGGGCTTCTTCGTCGGACCGACGTTGTTCGACGAAGTCGGCACGGACATGTCGATCTACACCGACGAGATCTTCGGACCGGTGCTGTCGGTCGTCCGGGTGCAGAGCTACGACGAGGGTCTCGACCTCATCAACTCATCCGAATACGGAAACGGCACAGCCATTTTCACCAACGACGGCGGTGCTGCTCGCCGCTTCCAGAACGAGGTCGAGGTCGGTATGGTCGGCATCAATGTGCCTATTCCGGTGCCGGTGTCGTACTACTCGTTCGGTGGTTGGAAGTCGTCGCTGTTCGGCGACAGTCACGCGTACGGCGTCGAGGGCGTTCACTTCTTCACCCGCACCAAGGCCGTCACCTCTCGCTGGCTCGACCCCTCGCACGGTGGTCTCAACCTCGGGTTCCCGCAGAACGACTGACCGGAGTCAGGGCTTCTGAAGCGTTGCGGGAAACCCCCGTGAGCGAATATCGGGTGCGTTCAACACCTACTCGACCTGGCTTGCGACGTGGTGGTCGCGGTAACTCGGCATGCCGGCTTCACTCTCGGCGTGCCACATCGCGTGGCCGACAGCGCGGGTGACGCAATCCCCGGCCGCTGTGAGCAGGGCGTGAAAACCCATGCCGTCCGGCGCTTCTCGGGTCGTCGTCGACACCGCGAACACGGTGTCGCCGTCGAACATCGTGTGCACGGGATTGATCGCCCGCGCCATGCCATCGTGGCCGATGCCGGCGAGTTTCTGACACTGCGCCTTTGTCAAAGTGGCGTCGGTCGCCACCACGGCGAGCGTGGTCGCGGTGCCGACGGCCGGTGTCTGCGGCGGTGGGTCGTTCGGATGCACCGGTACCTGCGCGAACTCGTCCGGCAGGCCCTGCCGCGCCGCGTACAACTCGCCGGTGCCCGGGACGACCGTGCTGCCGACGGCGTTGACGACAACCAGGCAGCCGACGGTAGTCCCGTCGTCCAGCACCACGCTCGCCGAACCGATGCCACCCTTCAAACCGCCTGCACGCGCGCCGGTTCCGGCGCCGACTGCGCCCTGGCCGACGGCCGAATCGGTCGCTGCGGCAAGCGCATCCGCGCCGAAGGACGCGTCCGGCCGGGCGTTCGAGTCACCGCCGCGGCCCAGGTCGAAGATGACCGCAGCGGGCACGATCGGCACCGGCACCTGTCGTCCGGCCGCTTCCACCGGCAGGCCGATGCCTTCGGCGGCGAGCGACTGCATGACACCATCCGCAGCGGCGAGGCCGAACGCGCTGCCACCGGTGAGGACAATGGCGTGCACCCGCTCGACCATGTTGCGCGGGTCGAGCAGATCGGTCTCGCGGGTACCCGGTCCCCCACCGCGGACGTCCACGCCGCCGACGGCTCCGTCGTCGGGCATACGGACCACCGTCGTCCCGGTCAACCATCCGTCAGCGCGCCGGGTGGCATGGCCCACCCGAATGCCGTGGACGTCGGTGAGCGAGTTCGTGGTTCCGGGGCGCATGGATCCAACCGTGGCATATCCGGATGCGCCGCGACCGCCGCGGGAGGATGCTTGGCGACATGAGCATCGACCTCCCACCTGGCCTCACCAGCCGCCCCCTCGTCCCCGACGATCTGGACGCTGCCTTCGTGGTCTATTCGGAGGCCGAGTTCGCCGACACGGGGAAGCCCGGCATCGAGGTCGAGGACATCGAGGGCGACTGGGCCAGGACGAACTTCGATCTGTCGTCGCAGAGTGTCGGCGTCTTCGAGGGCGAGCGCCTGGTCGGGACAGCAGAGGTGGCCGACGGCCGTAGAGCCGATGCCGCTGTCCTTCCCTCCCATCAGGGGCGTGGCATCGGGTCGTGGTTGGCGCGATGGAGCGAGGAACAGGCGAAACGCGACGGGGGCACGCTGGTCGGGCAATCCCGGTTCGGCGACAGCCCGGGCGAGACGCTGCTACGCGGACGCGGTTACGAAACGCTCTGGACGTCGTGGGTGCTCGAGCTGTCGCCCGAGAAGGAGGTTGCCGAACAGCCTCTCCCCCAGGGATATTCGATCCGTGGACTGGTGCCCGGACAGGACGACCACATCGCATATCAGGTGGTCGAGGACGCGTTCAACGAGTGGCCGAACCGTAACCCGCAGACCTTCGACGACTGGTCCGTGCGGTTGCTGCGTCGCCGCGGGTTCGAGCCGTGGCAGATGCGGTTGGCCATCGACCACTCGAACGAGGTCGTCGGGGTGGCAGCCCTGCTGATCGATTCGGCCGGCGAGGCCTACATCGACCAGCTCGCGGTGCGAGGCGACCAGCGCGGACTCGGGCTGGCACGAGCCCTGATGGCGGACGCGTTCCGGCTCGGTCGGGAGAAGGGCGCCGTCCGTTTCGGGCTGTCGACCGACTCGCGCACCGGCGCGCTGGGGCTGTACGAGAAGGTCGGGATGCACGTCACCCAGACCTGGTACCACCTGGCGAAGCAGATCTGACCCTCGTCAGAGTGTCGCGCTCATCGCCTCGGTCTCCTTGTGCAGGAGGCCGACGATCACGCTCCTCGTCACGCAGCAACCCCAGGTCAGTCGACGGCGCCGGTTCCGGCAACCTCCCGAGCCGAATGGCCGAGGACCGGCATCAGCCGGTCGATCGACCAGCCAATACCTGCGGCCAGGATCAACGTGCCGATCCCGACCGTCGCGCCGCAGAGCCAACCGACCAGCACGCACAACCCCTGGAAGATCGTGTAGCTCCACTTGAACGGTACCGGCGGGTCGAACGCCAGAGCCGCAGCTTCGGTCGGACCGGCGCCGAGATCGGTCGCCAGGTACGCCGCGACGCCGATGCACAGCACCACGTAACCGACGGCGAACATCCCGATCCGGGCCGACAGATCGTCCGGAGTCGGCATCACCTTGAGAAAAGCACTGACCGACAGGCCGACGACGACGAGTTGGCAGACAGTGCCGATACCGGGCTTCTGCCCGCGTAACCAGGCCAGGGCGACCAGCACAGCGGCGCTGATCCAGCTGACCACCGCGAAGTCGACACCGGTCGCGTCCGTGAGACCGCTCATCAGCGTGGAGTAGCCGTCCGAGCCCAGCTTGGCGGCCAGCAGGAAGGTGACCCCCAGACCGAGGACGATGCAGCCGATCGGAAGTTGCAGAGCGCGGCGGATCGGGGACACGCCCTGCAGACTATGTGTCGACCGACCTCACGTTCGCGGTGGCCGGGCCGTCTTTCGAAAGTGATGACCATGAAGCAGCCGTTCGACCACGCCGTGCGCGAGCACGGCGACGTGGTGCTGCGGGTGTGCCGGGCGGTGCTCGGCCATCACACCGCGGCGGACGATGCCTGGTCGGAGACCTTCCTGTCGGCCATGCGTGCCTGGCCGGATCTGCCGGACGACGCGACCGTGCGCGCCTGGTTGGTGACGATCGCCCATCGCAAGGCGATCGACGTCGTCCGGCGCGAATCACGTCACGTTCTGGTGTCCGATGTACCGGACGCACTGGACGACAACGGTTTTCCGTCCGAGGACGATCGGGAACTGTGGGCGCGAGTCGCGGCGCTGCCGGATCGGCAGCGGCAGGCCATCGCGTACCACCACCTGGCCGGGCTGTCCTATACCGACGCCGCTTACCTGATCGGCGGATCAGCTGAAGCTGCGCGGCGCGCAGCCGCCGACGGCATGAAGAAACTACGCATCATGTATCGCGAGGAGGAGTCATGAACCAGCTGGACGACCTGCGCACCGACCCGGCGCACCTGGAGATGTTGCGCGCTCACCTCGCGGATACGGCAGGGGACGAGGTCGAGGTCGCCTACCGCACGGTCGACTCCCCCGTCGGTGAATTGCTTCTCGCCACAACGACTTCGGGACTGGTTCGGGTCGCTTTCGAACTCGAGGACTTCGACACCGCGCTCGTGATGCTGGCAGCGCAGATCAGCCCACGGGTGTTGCACGCTCCTGGTCGACTGGACGAGGCTGCCCGGCCGCTGGAGGAGTACTTCACCGGACGTCTGCGCGCCTTCGAGCTCCCGCTGGACCGCTCGCTGTCCCGCGGTTTCCGCGCCCGCGTGCACGAGTACCTGCCGTCCATCCGTTTTGGGAGCACCGAGTCGTACAGGCAGGTCGCCGAGCACGTCGGCAAACCCCGCGCCGTCCGGGCGGTCGGCACCGCGTGTGCGATGAACCCACTCCCGATCGTGGTGCCCTGTCACCGGGTGCTGCGCTCGGACGGGAACTTCGGCGCCTACCTCGGCGGCACCGAGGCGAAGCAGACCCTCCTCGATCTGGAGTCCGGTACCCGCTGAGCGGCTCTCCGCGAAACCGGTCAGCCGGAGTTGCGCAGGGCTGTGGCCAGACCGTTCATGGTGAGCAGGATGCCGCGGCGCACCTGTTCGTCCTCGTCCCCGGCGCGGTAGCGAGCAAGCAACTCGACCTGCAGGTGGTTCAGCGGCTCGAGGTAGGGGAAGCGATTGAAGACCGACCGCTTGAGGGCGGTGTTGTCCCAGAGCAGGTCGTCGTGACCGGTGATCGCGGCGTACATGCGCAGCGTGCGCGCGTGCTCCTCGGTGATCTTGCCGAAGACCCGCTCGCGCAGTGCTTCGTCGTCGACGAGGCGCGAATATCGTTCGGCGATACCGAGATCGGACTTCGCCATGACCTGCGCCATGTTCGAGACCACGGTGCGGAAGAAGGGCCAGTGCTCGTAGTAGTGCTTGAGCTTGGCGAGCTTGGTCTCGTCGCCGTCGATCCAACGTTCCAGCGCGGAACCGGTGCCGTACCAACCCGGCAGCATGACGCGGGCCAGCGACCAGCTCATCACCCACGGGATCGCCCGCAGGTCGGAGATCTGCTCGGTGGGTTTACGGGACGCCGGACGCGAGCCGATGTTCAGCGCACCGATCTCGGCGACCGGGGTGGAGGTCTTGAAGTACTCGACGAATCCGTCTGTGTGGTGGACCAGTTCGCTGTACGCGTCCCGGGCCAGGGCCGCCAGTTCGTCCAGATCACGGTAGGCCTGATCGGTGTCGTCCAGCCCTTCGATGTCGAGCAGCGACGATTCGAGGGTGGCGGCGACGAGAGCTTCGAGATTGCGGTACGCGAGCGCGGGCTCGGCGTACTTGGCGGCGATGATTTCGCCCTGCTCGGTCAGTCGCAATGAGCCACGGACGGCACCCGGAGGCTGGGCGAGGATCGCGTCGTAACTCGGGCCGCCGCCGCGTCCGACGGTGCCGCCGCGTCCGTGAAACAGGCGCAGACGGATGTCGAATTCCGTTGCCACGTCGACGAGGTCGAGTTCCGCGCGGTAGAGCGCCCAGTTCGCGGCGAGGTATCCGCCGTCCTTGTTGGAGTCGCTGTAGCCGAGCATGACCTCCTGCAGACCGCCCTTCGAATCGACCAAGGCGCGGTACGCGGGCAGGGCGAGGGCCGCCCGCAGGGTGGTGGCCGAGACCTGGAGATCCTCGATGGTCTCGAACAACGGCACGATGTTCACCGAGCAGGTCGCGCCGTCCGTGTCCGGCACGTAGAGACCGGCCTCCTTGAGCATGACGGCGCATTCGAGGATGTCGGAGACACTCGTACACATCGAGATCACATAGTTGGGAATCGCTTCCGTACCAAAGGTTTTCACCGCGTCCGCGGCGGAGGCCACGATCGCGAGTTCGCCGGAGGTCTGCTCGGAGAACTCCGCGCCACGACCGACCAGCGGTCGCCGGGAGCTGAGTTCCTGCACGAGCAACTCGACCTTCGCGTCCTCGTCCAGGGCGGTGTAGTCGTCGTGCACGCCCGCCCACGCGAACAACTCGGCGATGGTCTCTTCGTGCACGTCGGAGTTCTGCCGCAGGTCGAGCCCGTACAGGTGGAACCCGAAGGTGCGGACCGCCTCACGAAGACCGGCGAGTTCGGCGTCCGCGAGCAGGTCGTCGTGGTTGGCACGCAACGAGTCGTCGACGACGTTCAGGTCGTCCAGGAACTCCTGCGCCTGCGCATACGGCGCAGCTCCTTCGACCTCGATCGCACCGTCGGCGGGGCGACCGAAGAAGTTCTCGTAGGTGCGCTCCAGCCGTCCGCGGATCCATCGGATCGCGCGACGGTAGGGCTCATCGTCCCGCTCGTCCTCGGTGTTGAGGTCGGCCAGCGTCGTGAGCGAATCACTGGTCGGAGCGAGTCGTTTCGACAACGACAGGCTGACCTCGAGGCCGTCGAGTTCACGCAGGTAGTGGGCGAGTGCGGTCTGGGATGCACGTCGTGAGGCCGTGGCGACGACGTCGGCGTTGACGTTCGGGTTGCCGTCCCGGTCGCCACCGATCCACGAGCCGGCACGCAGCATCGGCTCCTCGAGCAGATCGGCGCCCGGGTAGAGCTCGTTCAGCTCGCGACGCACCTGCGCGTTGATGCGCGGCATGACATCGAACAGCGATGCCTCGAAGAAGCGCAGCCCGACCTCGATCTCGTCCTCGATCTGCACACGCTTCAACCGGATGAGCGCGGTCTGCCAGAGAGTGATGATCTGGATCTTGATGTCCCGCAACGCATCCCGCTCTTCCTCTGCGTTGAGGGTCATGCGCTCGCGGGTTCGCATGATGCGCTTGATCTTGCTCTGCGCCTCGAACACGGTGCGGCGCCGGGTCTCGGTCGGGTGCGCGGTGACCACCGGGACGACCGTCGCGTCCCGCAGCGCGCTCTCGACCTGGCGGTTGTCGAGGTGCGCAGCCTGCAGTTTGGGGAAGGTCGCCGCGAGCGAACCGTCGATCGGTGCCTCACCCGCGTTGACGTGCACGGCGCGACGACGCTCCCGGTGCAGGTCTTCGGCAAGGTTCGCGAGCAGCGCGAACAGGCTGAACGCCCGGATCACATGCAGCGCGTCCTTGGTCGACAGGTCGTGGAAAAGCTCTGCGAAACCCTCGCGATCGACCTCCTGGCGCCGGACGGCGAAGGCCTTCTTACGTGCCTGCTCCACAAGTTCGAAGACTCGCTCGCCCTCCTGCTCGCGCACCACGTCGCCGAGCATCCCGCCGAGGAGGCGGATGTCGTTGCGAAGTGGTTCGGTCGCGGCGCGGCCCTCGTCGGTCGCCTCGAACACCATCTGCGGCTGGTCGATCATGCCGCCCAGTATGGTCGCGACCGCCCGGTAACCGAGACGCCCTGTTCAGCCCGCGGACGCGACCTTCGTCACGTCGAGACGACACCCAGTGCCTGCCGCAACGCCCCGAGCGCTTCGGCGAGGTGCTCCCTGCTGGTGCGGGCGAGGGGTGAGTTGACCCAGGGATGCACTCCCCCGGCGACCACCCGCAGCTGCACCTGGTTACCGGCTGCCTGCATGGCCTCGGCGTAGGCGATGCCCTCGTCGCGCAGCACGTCGAAACCGGCGACGCCGACGTACGCGGGCGGCAGGTCGGTGAGGTCCTGCGCCAGCAGTGGTGAGACGCGCGGGTCGGTCGCGTCACCGTCCGGACCGATGTAATGGTCCTGATACCAGTCCATTTCGGACGACGTGAGGAAGTATCCCTCCCTGAACTTCGCATAGGAATCGGTGCGTCGCGACAGGTCGGTGACGGGCACGAACAACAGCTGGAAGGCCGGTTGCACCGCGTCGCCGCGGGTCTGCTGGGCGATCACCGCCGACAGGTTGCCGCCGGCGCTGTCGCCACCGACGGCGATACGGCGGGGATCGACACCGATCTCGGACGCGTGCTCGACGGCCCACCGGAACGCGCCGATCGCGTCGTCCACGGCTGCCGGGAAACGGTGTTCGGGCGCGAGCCGGTAGCCGACATTGAGGACGGCCACCTGAGCCTGGTCGCAGATGCGGCGACAGAGTCCGTCGTGCGACTCGATGCTGCCGAGCACCCAACCGCCGCCGTGGAAGTAGACCAGCAGCGGGAGCTTCGGGTCTTCGGACGGCTTGTAGAGACGAGCCGGAATCGACGCGTCCGGCAGATCGAGGGTGAGGTTTTCGACCTGCCTGACCTCGACCTGTGGACCGGCAGACACGAGCGACTCGTGTTCGAGCAGGTCGCGGGCTTCCTGCAGGGTCATGCCCGCGTACTCGGTCGCCCCACCGAGTTCGAGCATTCTCAAGCCCACGGCGAAGTCGACATCGAGGGTCCGACCGTCCGCCGTCGGCGGCTTACCGGCGATCGCCCGCTTCACCACTCGGGGCAACTTGGCACCGCCGTTGAAGACGGCCTTCTCGATGCGCAAACGCTGATCGCTCACGGGTCAGTCCTTGTCGGCGAGGCGCGTCGGGAAGCCACCGGTGGCGATCGGGCCGGTGCGGTCGATCGTGATCCGGATGCGCGACTTGCCCTGGTCGTCGACGCCACCGGTCACCGGCGAACTCTGCAACGAGCCGTCGCGGCGGAACGTGGTGAGCACCATGGTGGGCCGGGAGCGGACGAAATCGAGCACCTCCTGCAGTGGACGTCGGTCGGCAGTCGCGATCTCGCGGGACATCTCAGGCTTCCTTCCGTCGGTGCGGTCAGTATCGCCGAAAGTTCGCGAGCGCACGCCGCAAGGTCGAAGTCTGCACGACCGGGGAAGCAGGGACGGCAGGCCCCGACCACGTGCGGACCGCCAGAGTGAGGACTCAGTCGAGGCTCACAGGATCTGCGTCCGGACGCCACCGTTGCGCGTAGGTTCGCAGCACCCGCAGCTTGTGCACATCACTCTTGTGCGCCTCGGCGAGCGCCACCCGCAGGCGGCACAGAGCAGCATCGACCGCCTCGTCCACGTCCTGTTGCGGCGAGCGTCCCAGCTCAAGGCGGTTCCGGCGTGGCCCGCGGCGGACTATCAGGCGATCCGACGTGCTGCTGCGATCGTCCGTGCCGCGTACCCGCCGCCGAACAGCAATGCGTGCACAGCGAGCGGATACAGCTGATGCAGCGCCACCCGATCGCGCCAACCGTCCGCCAACGGATGTTCCTCCTCGTACGCGGCGATGATCCGCTCGAGGTGCGGGGTGCCGAAGAGGGCCAGCATCCCGAGGTCGGATTCCCGGTGACCTCCGTGCGCCGCCGGGTCGATCAGCACCGCGCCCTGCGCCGTCCACAGGAGGTTGCCCGACCAAAGATCGCCGTGGATGCGCGATGGTCCGTCGTCTGTGTCGAAGTCACCGGACGACACACGATCGGCGACGCGCTCCAGCAGCTGCGCCTCGGCTTCGGAGAGAGCGCCGGACGCCACGCATCGTCGGGTGATCGGCAGGATGCGCTGCTGCGCGTAGAACTCGCCCCAGCCCAGTGTCGGCTTGAGCTCCAAAGGGATCGGTTCCGACAGTGGTCCGAAGTAGCCGTCCCCCTCCCAACCGTCCGGGGGTGAACCGAACGCATCCGCTCCCGCATCGTGTGTGCGGGCGAGGGCGCGTCCGAACTCCTCAGCCGCCTGCGCCGTCGGAGCCACCTCGGTGAGCTCGACGAGGTCGAGGTGATGCTCGCGCACGTCCAGCACATCGACGACCATCACGCCGGCGGCGTCCGCGAGCCAGCGCAGACCGGCGGCTTCCCAACGAAAGAATCCGGTCGGCGCGGAGGCGCTCTGCTTACGGAACATCGACCCAGCCTGACATCGACGGGCTGCAGCCACACCTGCGCCACCGAGCACGACATCATCGAACGGGCACGTCCACTCTCGGGAGGAACGCAGTGAGCGAAGAGCACGTCGACCGGATCCACCGGCTGCAGGAGGGGTGGACGCGACGGCACGAGGAGCGGGAGATCGTCGACATCTTCTGTTCCGTGCACGGCGAGGAACTGACGCAGCTGAAGAACGCGCTCAACCGGCGCGACGATCATCACGACCTCGAGGAACTGATCTTCGGCGACATCGACGACGAGTCGGTGCGCGAACGGGTCCTCGATCACTTCGCGGCGCAGGCCGAGCCGCTCGGACGACTCGGGGTGAAGGTGCTGTCGGACATCGACGACACCGTCTTCCCGATGATCCACGAGACGCGTTACCCCCACGGCCACTTTCTGGTTCCGGGATCGCTGGCCTTCCTGCAGGCCCTGGACGACGGTCCCACCGAGTCGCCGTGGTCACGCGGCGACCTCACGTTCCTGACCGCGCGGCCCGAGATCGCGTTCGGTCTCATCGAATCGAACTCCAAGGACGTGCTGCGCAAAGCGGGGGTCGCGAGTTCATCCCTGCTGGCCGGCAGCCTGATGAACCTTCACTCGAAGGACGCCATGGCGGACGGCAAGGTGGCGAACTTCGCGCACTACCGCAAGCTCTTCCCCGAGTACGGCGTCGTGTTCGTCGGTGACTCCGGCCAGGGCGACGTCCTGGTCGGACAACGCGTCCGGACCGATTATCCGGACGCCGTGTCGGCGGTGTTCATCCACGATGTCGTCGGCACCCCGGCCGCTCGACGCGAGGAGTTGGCGGCATCCGGAGTCCACGTTTTCGAGACATACATCGGTGCAGCCATGAAGGCGTACAGCCTCGGCCTGGTCTCGCTCGACAACGTGAAACGGGTTGTCACAGAATCACTTGCCGCGCTCGACGACATCGATTGGGAGACCGCCGAGCAGGAGGCCTCGACCAGGAAGTTGTTGCAGCGCGACGCCGACGAGGCGCTCGCGCTGGGGTGACGTCAGCGCCGCAGCACGGCGGGAAGAGTGCGAGCTGCTTCGACCATCGCCGGTCCGTACCAGGTGATCAACCGGCCGCTGATCAGTTTCGTGGGAACCTCGACGAAGGCCTCCGGGCCGTCGTCGGCCGTGAAGACGTACGGCTCGTCGGGCAGCAGCACGAGATCCGCGCGGCTCGGGTCGTCGAGATCGGCCAGGTCGGCATGCGGGTATCGGCCCTCGGCGCCGTCCGGAACGACCACGTCACAGCCGAGGCACTGGAGGAGGTCGGCGGTGTACGTCGGCCGCCCGACCACCATCCACGGATCGCGCCAGATCGGCACAACCACTCGCCGAGTGTCCGCAGAACCGCCGACCTCACCCGAGCGTCCTGCGGACATTCGCCACAGAGCGTCGGCCTCGTCCAGCCAGCCGGGTGCCCCCCAGCCGAAAGCTTCGGTGAACAATCGGCGCATCGAGTCCAGCGCCTGCGGCACGGTCTCGATGTCGGTCACCCAAACGGCAATCCCGTGATCCCGCAGGCGCTTCACGTCGAGCGCGCGGTTCTCTTCCTTGTTGGCGACCACCAGGTCGGGTGCCAACTCGGCGATGGCCGCAACGTCGGGGTTCTTCGTGCCTCTGACGCGCGGCACATCGAGGTCCGCGGGATGGGTGCACCAGTCGGTGGCACCGACCAGAGCCTGTGGACGGGTCGCCGCGATCGCTTCGGTGAGGGAGGGGACGAGGCTGACGACTCGTTCGACCTCGTCGGGGAGGTCGACGTGGAATCCGAGATCGTCGATCTGTGTTCGCACCCGCCCGACCCTACTCAGCGCGCGATCGGAAGTGGCCGCGATCACGACCACTTGCGTTGACTACGGGTGTAGAGGCTGGTCAGACGTTGCGCCGGTACTGGCCACCCACCTCGAAGAACGCCTCGGTGATCTGCTGCAGCGAGCACACCCGCGCGGCGCGCATCAGCACGTCGAACACGTTGTCGCCGTTGACCGCTGCGGCCCGCAACTCGTCCAGCGCCTGCTTGGACTCACCCTGGTGCCGCTGCTGGAACTCGCGGACGCGGGTGAGCTGACCCTGCTTCTCGGTCTCGGTGCCGCGGGCGAGTTCGATGTGCTTCGGCGTGCCGTCGTCGGCCTTGGGGTTGCGGAAGGTGTTGACGCCGACGATCGGCAGCGAGCCGTCGTGCTTGCGGTGTTCGTAGAGCATCGATTCGTCCTGAATGCGACCGCGCTGGTAGCCGGTCTCCATCGCGCCGAGCACGCCGCCACGCTCGGTGATGCGGTCGAACTCCTTCAGCACCGCCGCCTCGACGAGGTCGGTGAGCTCGTCGATGATGAACGATCCCTGGAGCGGGTTCTCGTTCATCGCCAGACCCCACTCACGGTTGATGATCAACTGGATCGCGAGCGCACGACGCACCGACTCCTCGGTCGGCGTGGTGACAGCCTCGTCATAAGCGTTGGTGTGCAAGGAGTTTGCGTTGTCGTAGATCGCGATGAGCGCCTGCAGCGTGGTGCGGATGTCATTGAAGTCCATCTCCTGCGCGTGCAGGGACCGGCCGGACGTCTGCACGTGGTACTTCAACTTCTGGCTGCGGTCGTTCGCGCCGTACTTCTCCTTCATCGCCACCGCCCAGATACGGCGGGCGACACGGCCGAGCACCGAGTACTCGGGGTCCATACCGTTGCTGAAGAAGAAGCTCAGGTTGGGCGCGAAGTCGTCGATGTCCATGCCCCGCGCGAGGTAGCTCTCGACATAGGTGAAGCCGTTGGCGAGCGTGAACGCCAGCTGGCTGATGGGGTTCGCCCCGGCCTCGGCGATGTGATAGCCGGAGATGCTGACCGAGTAGAAGTTGCGCACCTGGTGGTCGATGAACCACTGCTGGATGTCGCCCATCATCTTCAGGCTGAACTCGGTGGAGAAGATGCAGGTGTTCTGGCCCTGGTCCTCCTTCAGGATGTCGGCCTGGACGGTGCCGCGGACGTTCGCGACGGCGTACGCCGCGAGTTCTTTGCGCTCGTCATCGTTCGGCTCCCGGCCTTCACGCTCGGTGAATGCGTCGACCTGCTGGTCGATGGCCGTGTTGAGGAAGAACGCGAGAATCGTCGGTGCCGGGCCGTTGATCGTCATCGACACGCTCGTCGTGGGCGAGACGAGGTCGAACCCGCCGTACAGCACCTTCATGTCGTCCAACGTCGCGATCGAGACGCCGGACGTGCCGACCTTGCCGTAGACGTCCGGACGCTCGTCGGGGTCGCGCCCGTAGAGGGTCACCGAGTCGAACGCGGTCGACAGGCGGGTGGCCGGCTGGCCTTCCGACAGCAGCTTGAAACGGCGGTTCGTGCGGAACGGGTCGCCCTCGCCGGCGAACATGCGGGCAGGATCCTCGCCCTCCCGCTTGAACGGGAAGACGCCGGCGGTGTACGGGAAGTAGCCCGGCAGATTTTCCCGGCGAAGGAACTTCACCAGCTCGCCGTGGTCGTCGAAGCGCGGGAGCGCGACGCGCGGAATCTTGTTGCCGGACAGCGATTCCCGAGTGAGTTTGTTGACGATCTCGCGGTCGCGGATCTTCACGACCTGCTCGTCGCCCGAGTAGGAATCGACGATGCTCGGCCACTTCACGAGAGCCTTGGAGATCTCGTCGGGCACGTCCTGCTGCGCCTTCTCCATCAGCTCGGCGACACTGCGCGGCACCTCGGCGAGTTCGCCGGCGACCAGTTCGTAACGCTGCGCACGGGCTGCCGCCTTGGCGAACTTCGCGGTGTCGGAGTGATAGTCACGTACCGTTTCTGAAATCTCGGAGAGGTAGCGGACGCGGGACGCCGGCACGATCGTGGCGATATGGGTCGACTGCTTGGTGTCGACCTGCGGAAGCACGCCGTCCTCGACGTGCATTCCTTTCTCCGACAGCAGGTTTCGCAGCTCCTGGTACAGCGCGGTCACGCCGTCGTCATTGAAGGTGGCCGCCGAGGTGCCGTAGACCGGCATGTCCTCGGGCTTCTTGCCGAAAGCCTCACGGTTGCGCACCATCTGGCGTCCGACATCGCGCAACGCGTCCTCGGCTCCACGTCGCTCGAACTTGTTGATCGCGACCACGTCGGCCAGGTCGAGCATGTCGATCTTCTCCAGCTGGCTGGAGGCACCGAACTCCGGAGTCATGACGTACATCGACACGTCGGAGTAGTCGATGATGGCCGAATCTCCTTGTCCCACACCGGGAGTCTCGAGAATGATCAGGTCGAATCCGGACGCCTTGGTCAGCGCCAGAATCTGGTCGAGGTGTTCGGGCACCTGGTTGTTGCCGCGGGTGGCGAGCGACCGGAAGAAGACACGGTCACCGTCCAACGAGCTGATCCGGATGCGGTCGCCGAGCAGCGCACCGCCACCCCGAGAGCGAGTCGGGTCGATCGCGAGCACCGCCACGCGCAGCTTGTCCTGCTGGTCGAGGCGCATGCGGCGCACGAGTTCGTCTGTCAGAGAAGACTTTCCAGAACCACCGGTGCCGGTGATGCCGAGCACGGGCACCGGACGCTTGGCCGCCGCCTGGTTGATCGCGTCGACGAACTCGGCAGGAAGCGCACCCTGCTCCGCGCCGGTGATCGCTCGCGCGATGGCTGCACGATCACCCGACAGCACTGCGTCCAGATCGGCCTGGCCCAGCTGCCAGAGGTCGTAATCACAGTCAGCGACAACAGAATTGATCATTCCGACCAGGCCCATGCGCTGACCGTCCTCCGGGGAGAAGATCGTGACGCCCGCCTTGCGCAGCCGGTCGATCTCGTCGTGCACGATGACGCCGCCGCCACCACCGACGACCTTCACGTGTTCGGCGCCCGCCTGCTTCAGCAGATCGACGAGGTACTCGAAGTATTCGACGTGGCCGCCCTGGTAGGAGCTGACCGCGATGCCCTGCGCGTCTTCCTCGAGCGCAGCGTCGATGACTTCCTGCACCGAACGGTTGTGGCCCAGGTGGATCACCTCCGCACCCTGCGTCTGCATGATCCGCCGCATGATGTTGATCGAGGCGTCGTGGCCGTCGAACAGGCTTGCGGCAGTAACGATCCGGACGTGGTGCTCCGGCTTGTGCAGTTCAGGCTTGATGTCGGCCATGGGGTCCTCCGGGTGCGTGGACGTGACTCAGCTCTCGCAAAATAGTAGGACTTCCTATTAATGGACGTCAACGCGAGTTTGATTTACTCTCGACCCATGACCGAAGCACCCGCCCGCCTCGCTGCCGACCCCATCGGGGTCGCGCGGGATCAGTGGGTGGATCGCGGGTGGGCCGATGCTGCGCCGGGCATGGCGGCAGTCACCTCGCTCATGCGGGCACAACAGATCGTCTCGGCCCGAGTCGATGCGGTGCTGAAGCCGTTCGGCGTGACGTTCGCCCGCTACGAGGTGCTGATGCTGCTGACCTTCAGTCGTCGCGGCAGCCTGCCGATGAAGCTGATCGCGTCGCGCCTGCAGGTGCATCCGACGTCCGTCACCAATGCCGTCGACCGGCTGGAGCAGGCCGGTCTCGTCACGCGCACCACGCACCCGGACGACCGGCGTGCGTTCGTCGTGGCACTGACACCAGAAGGACGCTCACTCGCGCAAGAAGCGACGGCTGCGCTCAACGAGCAGGTCTTCGGCCGACCGGAACTCGACCGCGACGACCTCGAGTCACTCGTGTCGATCATCGCCCGGATGCGTTCTGCCGCAGGCGATTTCTGAGCACAACTCAACCGCCGACGCACAGGCCGAGCGCGGCGACCAAAACTGACCCGATGACCATCCCGAGCGCATGCACGACGCCCGCCCAGTGCACCTTCGGCGCGAGCAGCAGCCGGGCCGACTCCACGGACGCCGCGCTGAACGTGGTGAACCCGCCCATGGCACCCGTACCGAGCACCTTCGTGGCCTCCGAAGCGTGTCCGAAGTGACCGACGAGCAGGCCTAGCACGAACGATCCGAGCAAGTTGATGACCAGAGTGCCGACCGGGACCCTCACTCGCACCCGCGCGGCGATCCAGGTGTCGAGCACACAACGCAGGAGTGCGCCGGTGCCTCCCCCGAGGGCGATCCAAAGCATCATCGGTTCATGCCCGGCAGTCGGAGCCCGATCCCTGCGGCGAGCACTCCGGCCACGACGCTCGCGGTCGCATAGGCAAGACCGGCGCCCAGGTCACGCTCCACCACCTCGACCGCGAAGGCGCTGTAGGTCGTGAATCCGCCCAACAGACCCGTCCCGAGTCCTAACCGAACTCGTCGGCGTGCACCGCTGTCGTCGCCGAGATGCGCGAGCACCCCGAGCAGAAGGCCGAGCAGCAGCCCGCCGAGCACGTTGATGACGAAGGTGGTCCACGGCCAGCCGTCCGCCGGCATCGGGAACCGCTCACTCAGCAGTGCACGCGCGGTCGTGCCGGCGGCACCACCGACGAAAACCAGCGCCGGGAGCACCAGCCGGTCGGAACGAACTGCGGCGGCGTCCGTATCGGGTGGCTGGCGGTTCACCCGGGAAGGCTATCCAGCCGGGTGCTCACTTCACAGGCGAAGGCGTCGCCGCGGACGCGCGGACGGCTCGCTCCATACGCAGCACCGCCGGATCATCGACGCCGCCGACCGGCTCGTCGCCGAAAATCGGGACGATCATGATCAAGCCCCTCGGTGTGCGGCGACCGGCTTCGGCGTCGAATTCGAGGTGCACGTGAACACGGTAGTTCGGACTGTTGTGGCTGGTCCGGATGAACGTCACCTTGGTTTCGGCGCCAACCAGCGGTGTGGGCAGGGCTCGACCAGCGGTACTCCGGAGCTCAACCAGCGGTCCTTGGGAGCTCAACCATCGTGACAGACATCTGCCAGTACGTCATAGGGGTGGACACCCACGCCGCCACGCACCACTACGCCGTGATCCATCCCGGGACCGGAGCAGTCCTGGACGGAGTTGGACCGGCGCCGCACCGTCACGATCAACATGCTCACCGCGCTGTTACACGCGACCGCGCTCGGTACGGATGCAGGCACGCGCTCACGGTCGCCCAACTGGGGCAGGTCGCGACCTGGCGACCACGCTACGAACCCCTGGACATGACCATCCTGCGTGAACTGGCTACCGAGTACGCCCAAGACATCCTGGTCCTGGATCAACAACGGGCCGCGAACGAGAAACAGATCCGACAGATCGTGCGTCGGTGCTCGGGGGCTCACCCAGCGTGGTCAGGGGTTCTCGGCAGCGGTGATGGCCTTCTGGGCGAGCTTCTTGACGCGGCGGCGGCGCTTGGGGCGCTCGGGGATCATCGAGCGCATCTCCTCCAGCTTGCCGAAGCAGAGCAGACGGTCCTCGGCCTCGAGCACCTTGCTCGGACGTGGGGACGGGGTGACAGAGGTGCCGCGGTGCAGGGTGAGAACAGTGATGTCGCGGTCGGACAAACCGCTGTCCCGCAACGCTTTTCCGACCATCTCCGAGCCGGAGTGCACCGCCAGCTCGGCGACGCCGTACCCGGTCGAGACGGCCAGCCGCTGGCGGACGTCGATCTCGGGGAAGTCGACCTGGTCACCGATGAAGTCGATGATCGCGCCGGCGACGTCGAGCCTGGTCGCGGTCTCGATGCCCTGCAGGCCCGGCGAGGAGTTGACCTCCATCACCAGCGGACCGTCATTGCCTTCGAGCATGTCGACACCGGCGACGCGCAGACCCATGATCTGCGCCGCACGCACCGCCGTCGCCTCGTACTCCGGATCGAGTTCGACGGCCTCGACCGAGCCACCACGGTGCACGTTCGAGCGAAACTCATCGCCCTGCGCCGTCCGACGCATCGCAGCGACGACACGGTCACCGACGACCAGCGCCCGGATGTCGCGTCCCTTGCTCTCCTTCACGAATGCCTGGATCAGCACGTTCTGCGAAGTCGACTGCAAGGTCTCGATGATCGCCTCCGCCACCTTGACCTCCGGCGCCAGAATCACGCCGATGCCCTGCGTCCCCTCCAGCAGCTTGATGACGACCGGCGCACCACCGACCTGCTCGATGGCCTGCTTCACATCGGCGCGGTTTCGCACGAAGAAGGTGGCCGGCATGCCGATGTTGTGCCGCGACAGGATCTGCGTCGCACGCAGCTTGTCGCGGCTGTTGCTGATGCCGTTCGCGGTGTTGGGCGTGTAGACGTCCATCTGCTCGAACTGGCGCACGACAGCCGTACCGAAGTAGGTGATCGAAGCACCGATGCGCGGCAATACCGCGTCGTACGAAGACAATTGGCGACCACGGAACTGCAGATCGGGTTCGTCGTTCGACAGGTCGATTCCGAAGCGGAGCGTGTTGAGCACCTTCACGTCGTGCCCGCGTTCGAGGGCAGCGGTTCGCAGGCGTTGGGTCGAATAAGCACGCGGCGCACGGGACAGAATCGCGAGTTTCACGGTGGCACCCTGCCACACTGTCCGGGTGCCAGCGCCCAGCGAGTCCAACCTCACCGTCGGCTGGCGCGAGTGGGTCTGCCTGCCCGACCTCGGAGTCGACTGGGTGAAGGCCAAACTCGACACCGGCGCGCGCACCTCCTCGATCCACGCGTACGAGGTGCAGGAGTTCGAACGGGACGGCGTCGACTGGGTGCGCTTCGACGTTCGGCCCTGGCAGAAGTCCACCGACGACATCGTCGCGGCCGAACTCCCCGTGCACGACCGCCGTGACATCCGCAGTTCCAACGGGCAGATCCAGCGCCGCATCGTCGTCTCCACCACGCTGTCGATCGCCGACCGCAGGATCCCCGCCGAGTTCACACTCACCGACCGTGACGAGATGGGTTTCCGGATGCTTGTCGGCCGCGAAGCGCTGCGCCAGGGCTTCCTGGTCGACTCCGGCCACTCGTACTACGGCGGACGCCCGTCGCTGCAGACTCGGCGACGCAACCGGGGCCACGCATGAAGCGCGAGTCGTTCGCGATCGGCAACGTCCGCGTCCGCCCGGGCAGCACGAAGAACACCGAACTGCCGATCACCCGGCTGGTCACCGGCGCCGAAGTCTCGCTGCCGATCCGCGTGGTGCACGGCAAGGAGGACGGCCCGGTCGTCTGGGTCAACGCGGCGATCCACGGCGACGAGGTGGTCGGGGTCGAGGTCATCCGTGAGGTGCTGGCCTCGTTGTCCCCCAAGGAATTTCGCGGCACGCTGATCGCCGTCCCGGTCGTCAACGTGCACGGCTTCCTGGCCGGCGACCGCTACCTGCCCGACCGGCGCGACCTCAACCGCAGCTTCCCCGGGTCCGCCCGCGGCTCGCTCGCCGGACGCATCGCGCACCTGTTCCTGCAGGAGGTCGTCGCCAAGTGCGAGGTCGGCATCGACCTGCACACCGCGTCCGACCGGCGCACCAACCTGCCGCAGGTGCGCGCGGACCTCGACGACGCCCGCACCCGCGAACTCGCCACGGCCTTCGCGGCACCGGTGATGATGCACTCCGAGATCCGCGACGGGTCGTTGCGGCACGTCGCCGGCGAGCGCGGCGCGCGCGTCCTGCTCGTCGAATCAGGTGCGCCCCTGCGCCTGGACGACTGGGCGATCGAACCCTGCGTGGTCGGCGTCCGACGGGTGTTGGCGGGGATGGGGATGATCGATCCCTTCGAGGACGAACCGCCCACGCCGTCCATCGAGTGCCGCGGCAGCGGCTGGGTGCGCGCTCGCCGCACCGGGATCCTGCGCCTGGACTCACACCTGGGACAACACGTCGCCCTCGGCGAGCGGCTCGGTGCGCTCTACGACTCGTTCGGCAAGACGTTGCGCGCCGTGTACGCCGACCGCGACGGCATCATCGTCGGCCACACCGAGGCACCGTTGGTGAACTCCGGCGATGCGCTTGTGCACATCGCCACCATCGTCTGAACCGATCAGGTCTCGTCGACCCATGCGGCGGCCAACCGCACGCAGCGGCGCAGCGACTGGGTGATCCGCTCGGCGATGTACGGAGCCTCGTCCCGCATGCTCGCGTCGAGCAACTCGTTCGCCTCCCGTGCCCGTTCACCTGGCACGACCGCGAACTGGGCGTTGTCGATCGCGGCCTTCACCGCAGCCGCGGCGTCGCCCAACGCACGGCGCTGATCGTCCGCGACGGTCTTGAGTCCGTCCTCGAGCACCTCGCGAGCAAGGTCTTCGAGCAACAGCGCGCACGCCTGCGTCGCCTCGTTGAGCCCGAGGACATCGGCCCGAACTCGGTCCCACCGCGCCCTGCGGAAGTTGCCGCGTCCCGCACGCCCGGCCTCCTCACCCAATTCGCGAAGAACCGCGGCGGACGCCGGCAGTCCCTGCAGACAGGACATGCGCAACTGATCCTCCGTCTGCGGCGTGGGGTGACGGAAGTGGTCGGCGAAGGCCTGCAGTGAATCCCCGATGTCGGTACGCACGACCATCGCGTGGCGTTCGACGTCATGCAATCCGAGGGAGGGGAAGACAGTGGCATTGACGACGAGACCCACCACCATGCCGAGCGTGATCTGCAGCAGGTAGCCGAGCGTGTAGTCGTTCAGGTCGTTGCGCCCGGCGGTGAAGACGAACAGCGCCGCCAACGGAACCCACGTGCTCTGCGCGCCCAACCGGGCGACTTTGCCGACCAGGATGCCCACCCCGAGCGCGATGCCGACACTGAAGGCGTTGGGCAGCGCCGTCTTGTAGAGCGTCAGCGCACCCAGGACTCCGATGGTGAAGGCGATCCCGGCCTTGAAGGCTTCCTTGACGGAGTCGCCGAGCACGGAGTACATGACGGTGAGCGCGCCGAGCGGGGCGTAGTAGGAGTACTGCGCGAGGTCGGGTGGCATCAGGTTTCCCAGCTTCCACGCAACCGCGGACGCGACGCCGGTCTTGATCGTCAGCCCGACCAAGGGATGCTGGTTGATGCCGCTGACCTTCGCGATGTTCTTACCGCGGTGATGGCGTACGTCGTCCGCCCTTCGGCGGCGGATCCGTTCGATCACCCGCGCCCTTCTGCGGCGGTGCTGCGAGTCGTTCAAGTGCGGCCCTGTCTGATGGTGCGGCTCCCGAGGTGCATCGGATCGACGATGCCAGTCGATACCGGACGTATGTGGGCCGCGCAGCCCTCGACTTCGGCACGTCCCTTGAGGCCACCCGTGGGTATGAGTGAGTCAGTCACGCGTCCAAGTGCGGGCTCCGGGAACTCGTCTGAAATCGTGGAGCTCATGGACGAGTTGACCATCGCGGTGTTGATCCTGGTCGCGTGCGATCTGCTGGTGGCCGCCGCCATCGGCTGGACAACGTGGGCCGCCGCGACCGGACGGCTGAGGCTCAATCAGTGGGCGGGTATCCGCACCGCGCGGACGATGCGCAACCAGGCCGCGTGGCGTGCCGGGCACACGGCCGCCTGGCCGATGGCCCGATCCCTGACCGTTGCGTCCGGCATCTGCGCCGTCGCCGGCTTGCTGCTCCTGATCCCTGGGTGGAAGATCGCGGCTGCCGTCGTCGCGTTCGCGCCCGAGGTCTTCGTACTGGCGGCCGCATGGCCCTGACCCGGACCGCCGGCGAGGCTGCCGATGCAACCGACTGAGGCCGGCGGCTGTCCGGGAGGCCTGCTGATGCCCGGACGATGCAGTACGGATCGAACCTCAATACCCTTACCGTGTGGTTGATTCCTTACTGCCGCAACGGGCGAAGGCCGTCGAGAAGTGGTTCGTGGAACGGTTCGGGTGGATCGAGTCGGCGATCTTCGTGCTCGAACAACCCACCTCCACCGGTGCAACGGCCGGTGCTGCAGATGCCTGACAGCCGGCGGGTGGTGGTCGTCGGCAGCGGGCCCAACGGTCTGGCTGCGGCCGTCACTCTGGCCCGGGCCGGCCTGGAGGTCGAGGTTCTCGAGCGGAACGGCTGGGTCGGCGGCGGCACCGCCACCCGCGAGATCACCCTTCCCGGGTTCCGGCACGATCTGGCCGGCGCCGTCCACCCGATGGCACTGGCGAGCCCGTTCTTCCAGGCATTCGGGCTGACCGACCGGATCGAACTCGTCGTGCCCGAGGTCTCGTTCGGGCACCCGCTGCCCGACGGACGCACGGGCCGCGGATACCGCGACCTCGACCGCACCGCCGAAGCGATCGGTGGACGCGACGGCAAGGCGTACCGCGACCTGCTGCGGCCGATCGTTGACCGGATCGACGCGGTCTCGCAGTTCGCGACCAGCCCGCTGATCGGTGTGCCGAAGCACCTGGCCGGACCCGCGATCTACGGCGAACGCTCGCTGGAGCTTGGAACTTACTTGTGGGGGTTGCGTTTTCGCGACGAAGTCGCCCCGGCGATGCTCATCGGGTGCAGCGCGCACACCATCGGTCAGCACCCACGCCTGGCGATGGCGGGGGCCGGCCTGATGCTGAGCGCAACTGCACATGCCGCCGGCTGGCCACTACCCGTCGGCGGGTCGCAGACGATCGCCGACGCCCTCGTCGCCGACCTGGAGCATCACGGCGGACGCGTCCGCACCGGTGTCGAAGTGACCGACCTGCGCGAGTTGGCCGGGTACGACGGGGCGGTGCTGGACGTCGCGGTGCCCGGCTTGCTGCGCCTCGCCGGCGACCGGCTCCCCGCCGGGTATCGGCGTGCACTTCAGCGCTTCAAGCACGGCAACGGCGTCTCGAAGGTCGACATGGCGCTCGACGGTCCCATCCCCTGGACCGACCCGGTGCTGCGCGAGACGCCGACCATTCACCTCGGCGGCACCCGCGCACAGATCGCGGACGCCGAGCGTCAGGTCGCGCGCGGTCGCATCCCGGACCGGCCGTACATCCTGTTGGTGCAACCGACCGTGGTCGACCCGACGCGAGCACCGGCAGGCAAGCACGTGCTGTGGGCGTACGGGCACGTGCCGTACGCCAGCGACCATGACATCACCGAGAGGGCCACCGCGATGATCGAGGAGCATGCACCCGGTTTCCGCGACCTGATCCTGGCTTCGACGGCGACCAGGGCAACGGACTTCGAACGTGCGGTGAGTCCGAACTTCGCCGGGGGCGACTTCTCCTCCGGTGCGGTGACGATGACTCAGATGATCAAGCGCCCGGTGGCATCGCCGACCCCGTGGCGAACCCCGTTGGACGGCGTTTACATCGCTTCCGGTGCGACCTCGCCCGGTCCCAGCGTGCACGGCATGTCCGGCTGGTGGGCCGCGCGAACCCTGTTGGACGACACCAACATTCCGCTGCCCTCGCTCAGTGCGTGAGTTTGAGCCCAATGACGCAACCGACGATGCCGGCCAGGAAGAGCACCTTCAGGGCCGATACCGGTTCCTCACCGGTCGCCATCGCGTAGGCGACGGTCAGCACCGCCCCGATTCCGACCCAGACCGCATACGCGGTGCCCACCGGGAGCTCCTTCATCGCCAGGGCCAGACCGACCATGCTGGCGACGCACGCCACGAAGAACACCACCGTCGGTACGACGCGGCTGAATCCTTCGGATTTGCCCAGTGCGGTGGCCCACACGGCCTCCAGCACACCGGACACGACCAGGATGATCCACGACAAGACTTGCCTCCACGGGCCGTCTTGTCGCTGTCCGGGTACGGCGCCCCTCGTCCGGGAATCTCATCGCTGAGGTTCTGCTTCGAAGGTCTCACATCTGTCGCCGGCAGGCGACTCGCCCCGGCTCGGGTTCCTTCGTGGAATCGGACGGCGGCGCGTGGATCCCACGAAGGAACCCGAGCCGGGCTGCCCGCGTTGGAGCGGGCAGCCCGTACTCTGTGTAACGACCTGTCACCCCACCAGAAACGACGATGGACGACCAACCTCCGCATACCGGCCCCTTCCCCTCCTACCCGGTTGAGGCCCGCCGATGAGCATCGCGCTCTCGCTGCTGGCCGGAATCGTGGTCGTGCTGCTCATCACCGCAGTCACCGCATACTTCGTCGCGCAGGAATTCGCCTACATGGCGGTCGACCGTTCCAAGCTGGCTGCTCGGGCAGCCTCCGGGGACGAGGGCGCGCAGCGCACCCTGGAGATCACCAAGCGCACCTCGTTCATGCTTTCTGGCGCGCAGCTGGGCATCACCGTGACCGGACTGCTCGTGGGTTACGTCGCCGAGCCGCTGATCGGATCGGCCCTCGGCGAGGTGATGGAACGCGGCGGCCTCACGATGGGAATCTCGGTCGCGATCGGCAGCATCCTGGCGCTGCTGTTCTCCACCTTCGTCCAGATGCTCTTCGGTGAGCTCTACCCCAAGAACTACGCGATCGCGCGTGCCGACCAGATGTCCGGGCTGCTGTCGCGCTCGACGAAGATCTACCTGGCCGTGTTCGGCCCGATCATCTGGGTCTTCGACAAGGCGGCCGAACTCTTCCTGCGCATGCTGAACATCGAGCCGGTGCACGACGTCGAGCACTCAGCCACCGCGGTCGACCTGGAACACGTCGTCGAGGAGTCGCGCGAACGCGGCGAACTGTCGGCCGAACTGTCGAACGTGCTTGACCGCATCATCGACTTCCCGCGGCAGAACGTCGAGCACGCGATGATGCCGCGCTCGCGCGTCGACGTCGTCCGTGACACCGCCACCGTCGGCGAGGTGCGCGAACTGATGTCGACCGGGCACACCCGTTACCCCGTGCTCGACGACGAGGAGCACATCCTCGGTGTCGTGCACCTGGTCGACGTGTTGAACGTCGTCGACCTGGCGACCCCGGTGACCGACATCGCCAAGCCGCCGTTGGTGCTGTCGTCCCTGATGGACCTGCCCGACGCCCTCGAGCAGATGGACGCCGAGCGCCAGGTGCTCGCCTGCGTCGTGGACGAGTACGGCGGCTTCACCGGCATTCTCACCGTCGAGGATCTCGCCGAGGAGATCGTCGGCGAACTAACCGACGAGCACGACCCCGAGGACGAGTCCTACGAACCCAAACCGGACGACGGAATCTGGGTGATGGGCGGTGATGTCCATGTCGACGAGGTGGAGCGTTCCCTGCACATCGACCTGCCCGAGGGCGACTACGAGACCGTCGCCGGCCTGATCATCGATGCCTACGGTGCACTGCCGGAGGAAGGCGTGATCGTCGACGTCGAACTACCGATCGACGCAGCCGATCTCGTGGCCGACGAGCCGACCGACCCGCACGTCCTGCGGGCCGAGGTGCTGGAGGTGGAGCACTACGTGCCCACCCGCGTGCGACTCACCCTTCCGGAGCCCGCGCTGGTCCGCGAGGAGCGCGAGGAACGCGAGCATGAGGCGGACCGCGTCGAGCGGGCAGCCGCGGACGAGGAGGGGCGGGCATGAGCACGACCACCGTCGTCCTTGCGACCATCGCGATCATCGTGTTGTCGGCGTTCTTCGTCGCGACGGAGTTCTCGCTCATGGCCGCGCGCAGGCACCGTCTCGAAGAACTCGCGTCCAACTCACGTGCGGCGCGCGCCGCGCTGCGCAACTCCAGCGAACTGACGCTGCTGTTGGCCGGGTCCCAGCTCGGCATCACCATGTGCACCCTGGCCCTCGGTGCGATCACCAAGCCTGCGGTGCACCACTGGTTGATGCCTCCGCTGGAGGCTGTCGGGCTCGGACCGACGTTCGCCGACGTGCTCGCGTTCGTCTTCGCGCTGATCATCGTCACCTTCCTGCACCTGGTGATCGGTGAGATGGCGCCGAAGTCCTGGGCCATCGCGCACCCGGAGATGTCGGCCACCGTGCTGGCCATCCCGATGCGCGCTTTCATGTGGCTGACCCGCCCGGTGCTGCGCCTGCTGAACGAGTCGGCCAACCGGTTGGTGCGCCGTAGTGGTGTCGAGCCGGTCGACGAGCTGACGATCGCCGGTGACCCGCAGGCTCTTCGCGCGCTGGTCGAACACTCCGCGAACGTCGGCGCGCTCGAACTCGGCTACCAGTCGTCCATCACCCAGGCCCTCGGCCTGGAGGATCTCACGGTCGGCAACCTGTTGCGCAAGGGCGCTCAGGTCACCTCGGTCGCCGGCTCCGCCACCGTGCGCGATGTTCAGGAGGCGACCCGTCGCAGCGGTCACCTGCGGGTGCTGCTCAAGGACGGCGACCACGTCCGTGGGTTCGTGCACGTGCGCGACACCCTCAGCGGGGTCGAGTTGGACGACTTCGCCGGGCCTCTCGCGCGTCCGGTGGTGGAGTTCCAGCGCACCACTCCGTTGCACCAGGCCATCGCGACCATGCGGGAGACCAGCACTCAACTGGCGGTCATCCGCAACGGCGAGAGGTTCGCCGGTGTGCTCACGTTGACCGACATCCTGCCGAGCTTGTTCCCGCGCGGGGTCGAGGCCCACGACTGACCCTTGAATGCATGAACGGCCACCCGGCGACCTGTGCCTGGGTGGCCGTTCTGTCTCACCTTGGTTTCGGCGCATGCGAATTCGTTCCTCATTCGCATGGCTCAACCAGCGGTCAGGATTCGCCGGGTCAGGTTTCTACTTGCGGTAGATCGACTCGATCTGTTCGGCGTACTTCTGCTCGACGACGTGGCGCTTGATCTTCATCGTGGCGGTCAGTTCGCCGGTCTCCTCGGTGAAGTCGTCGGGTAGCACGACGAACTTGCGGATGCCTTCGGCCTTGGACACGGCGGCGCTCGCCTCATCGACGGCAACCTGGATCTCGGCGCGTAACTGGTCGTCGGAGGCGAGGTCGGGGCCGACCTGCTTGCCGTTCGCCGAGGCCCAGTCGGCGACGCCCTCGGGATCGAGCGCGATCAATGCCGACACGAACGGGCGTCCCTCGCCGACGAGCATCGCGTGACCGATCACCTGGTGCGAGCGCAGTTGCTCCTCCAACGGTCCGGGGGCGACGTTCTTGCCGCCGGCGGTGACGATGATCTCCTTGGCGCGTCCGGTGATCCGCAGATAACCGTCGGCGTCGAGTTCACCGAGATCGCCGGTCTTGAACCAGCCGTCGTGGAAAGCATCGCGGGTGGCGTCGGAGTTCTGCCAGTACTGCTCGAACACGACCGGACCGCGCAGTTCGATCTCACCGTTCTCGGCGATCCGGACCGCGTTGCCGGCGACCGGTCGACCGACGGTGCCGATGCGCTGCACGCCCGGACCGTTCACCGTGATCGCCGCGCAGGTCTCGGTCAGGCCGTAGCCCTCGTACGCGGGTACCCCGATGCCGCGGTAGAAGTGGGTGAGCGTCTCCCCCAGCGCGCCACCGCCGGTGATCGCGACCGAGCAGCGTCCGCCCATCGCTTCGCGCACCTTGGAGTAGACGAGCTTGTCGAACAACCGGTGCTCCGCGCGCAGCCGGACCGACGGTTTCGTGGCGTCGTCCAGACCCGAGTTGCCCTGGCACTTGCTCCACTCGATCGCGACCCGTTCGGCGCGACGGAAGATCTCGGCCTTGACCGGTCCGCCGGCGAGAGCCTTCGCGCGGACGCCGCCGTGCACCTTCTCCAGCACCCGCGGCACGCACAGGATCATCTCGGGCCTGAAGGAACCGAACTTGTCCACGATCGTCTTGAAATCGCCCCAGAACCCGATCGTGGCGCCACCCTCGTAGGCCGCGTAGGTCACGGCCCGCGCCAGCACGTGCGCGAGCGGCAGGAACATCAGGGTGCGGTTGCCGGACCCGGCAACCGACTCACCGATCGGGTGGGCGAGTACACCGCGCGCCTCGGCAAGCAGGTTGCGGTGGGTGATCACGCAACCCTTCGGGCGTCCGGTGGTGCCGGAGGTGTAGATGATCGAGGCGGGTGAGTCGAGGGTCAGACCGTCCAGGCGCGCCTCGATCGCGTCGTCGGGCACGTCCACCCCGCGCCGACGCAGGACGCCGGTGGCGCCGTCGTCGATGACCATGATTTCGGCATCAGCGAGGTCGGCCCCGGAGAGGTTGTCGCGCGCAATCGCGTCCTCCACCAACAGGATTCGTGCACCGGAGTCCTGGACGATCCACTCGACCTGCGACGGCGAGGACGACGGATAGATCGGCACGGTCGCGCCACCGACGGCCCACACGGACGCGTCGAGCAGGATCCACTCATATCGAGTGTTGGCCATCAGTGCGACGCGGTCGCCGGCACCGACGCCGGATGCGAGGAGTCCTTTGGCCGTCGCCTTCACCTCGGCCAGGAAGCGTTCGGCGGTGACCGGCAGCCACTGCCCGTTCTCGAACCGCTCGAAGCTGGTGTGCTGCGGACGCTCGGCAGCACGACGCCACGGGAGGCGGGCGAGAATCCCGTCCTCGTCGAGGGTGAAGTCCTGCTCCACCGCGAACTCACGGACGGACGTACTGCTGCTCACTCGGGATCCCCCTGATCGGTGTGGAAACGGCCGATTCAGGTTAGCCGCCACACGGATGGGACCTACGTCGCGGCCGAACCGGGCGGTCAGAGACGTTCTCCAGCACCAGCGCCAGTCCCTGACCCACTCCGATGCAGATCGCAGCTACACCCCACCGCCGGCCCGACGCTTGCAGCGCCCGGGCCAGGGTGCCGACCACGCGACCGCCGGACGCGCCAAGTGGGTGACCGATCGCGATCGCGCCTCCGTGGGCGTTCACGATCTCGGGGTCGATGTCCCAGGCATCGACGCAGGCGAGAGACTGGGCGGCGAACGCCTCGTTCAACTCCACCAGGGACACGTCCGACCAGTCGATGCCGGCCTTCGCGAGCGCGCGGTTTGCAGCTTCCACCGGCGCGAACCCGAAGAACCGCGGCTCGTTTGCTGCCGCGCCACGGCCGGCGATCCGCGCGAGCGGCTGCAGACCGGTCAGGTCGGCAGCGGCCTCGGACCCCACCAGCACCGCGCTCGCACCGTCGTTCAGCGGCGAGGCGTTACCCGCGGTGACCGTGCCGTTCTCCTTGCGGAACGAGGTCTTCAGGCCGGCCAGCTTCTCGACGGTGGTGTCGGGACGGATGGATTCGTCACGGGTCAGCTCGACCTCGGGAACGGCAACGACCTGGTTGTCGAAGAAGCCGTCACCCCAGGCTTGGTTCGCCAAACGGTGTGAGCGAGCGGCGAATTCGTCCTGTCGGTCACGGGTGACGCCGTGCTTCTCACGCAATTGCTCGGTCGCCTCACCCAGGGACACCGTCCACTCCGGTCGCATCCTCTTGTTGACCAGACGCCACCCCAGGGTGGTCGAGACCAGGTCCATGTTTCCGGCTTGGAAGGGCTTCTCCGGCTTCGGCATCACCAGCGGTGCGCGGCTCATCGACTCGACGCCGCCGGCGATCACGACGTCCGCATCGCCGACCTCGATCGCACGGGAGGCGAGCATCACCGCGTCCAGGCTCGAGCCACACAGCCGGTTGACCGCGGCGGCGGGAATCCCCACCGGTAGGCCCGCGAGCAACCCGGCCATACGCGCCACGTTGCGGTTCTCCTCGCCCGCACCGTTGGCGTTGCCGAGAAGGATCTCGTCGATGCGTTCGGGGTCCAATGCCGTTGCGCGCCGCGCTTGTTCACCGACGACCAGTGCGGCGAGGTCGTCCGGGCGCGTGCCGGCGAGCGCACCGCCGTAACGACCGAAGGGGGTACGAACGGCGTCGTAGACGAATGATGCGCCCATGGAGTGCTCCTTGTCGCGGCAACGATCACATCGACGGATGGTGATGACTCTAGAAGCACCGAGACCTGCGACGATCGCCGGTATGAGTTCCACGAGCGCCGAACTGGTCGAACGAACGCTGGCCCGCATCGCCGAGGTGAACCCACAGATCGCAGCGGTGTGCACGGTGGCCGACGACGCTTCGACCCAGGCACGGGCACGTGACGCCGAAGCACCCCGCGGACCGTTGCACGGCGTCCCGGTCCTGGTGAAGGACAACATCGACACGGCCGACCTGCCGACCACTGCCGGCTCCCTCGCGCTCGCCGAACTGCCGAACCCTGCGCGGGACGCGGCTCTGGTCACCCGTCTGCGTGATGCCGGAATGGTGATCGTCGGTAAGAGCAACCTGAGTGAGTGGGCGAACATCCGCGACGAGAACTCGATCAGTGGGTGGAGCGGATATGGCGGGCTCACCCGCAACCCGTACGCGCTCAACCGCTCCGCCGGTGGGTCGAGTTCGGGCAGCGGTGCCGCGGTGGGTGCGGGCATCACGGACTTCGCGATCGGCACCGAGACGGACGGCTCGATCACCTGCCCGGCGGCGTTCAACGGGTGCGTCGGGCTCAAGCCGACAGTCGGTCTGGTGCCGACGACCGGGGTCATACCGGTGTCGGTCTCTCAGGACTCACCCGGTCCGATGACCACGACCGTCGCACAGTCGGCCGCTTTGCTCTCGGTACTGACCGCTGACGACTACGCCATCCCCGAGCCCGACGACAAACCGTTGCGCGGCAGGCGGATCGGCGTCCCGCGCAAGACCTACTGGGGTTACAGCGCCCACGCGGACGCGCCCGCGGAGCGCGCCCTCGAACTGCTCTCCCGGGCCGGCGCGACGATCATCGACCACGCCGATCTCGCGCCCGAGTACAGCTGGCCGGACGAGGAGATCGTGCTGCTCGCCGAACTCCGGGTGCACCTCACCGACTACCTGGCGACCCGCGGCGGCCAGGGCCCGCGTGACCTCGCCGATGTCGTGGAGTTCAACCGGGTCAACGCTGATCGCGAGCTGCGGTACTTCGGCCAGTCGCTGTTCGAGAAGGCTCTCGAGGGTCCCGACATCGAGTCACCGCAGTACGAGCAAGCGCTTGCCCGGTGCCGACGTGCGGGACGCGAGGACGGGATCGACGCGGTGCTGCGCGAGCACGATCTGGACGCGTTGGTCTCCCCCGCCTACCCGCCGGCGTTCCTGATCGACCATGTCAACCACGAGCACGTCTCGGGTTCGTGCACCGCACCGTCCGCTCAGGCCGGCTACCCGCTGCTCACCGTTGCGTCCGAACTGGCGGTCGGCCTGCCGGTGGCGGTCACGTTCTGGGGCACGGCACACAGCGAGCAGACCCTGCTGGAGATCGGGCACGCCTACGAAGCGGCGCGCGACGCGTCCACCGGCCGGCTGCCCGGGCCGACCTTCGTCCCGTACGTCTGAGCACCATGACACGACGTAGGATTCTCGGGTCAGCCCCGCACCACACTCAGAGGATGTAGCCGCAGTGAAGGACAAGACCGGACTCAGTATCGGCTACAGGTTGCTGTGGCGGCTGGAGTACGCCGGCCTCACCGTCTTCGGCCCTGCGCAGGTGTCCACCCAGGGTGATCCGAAGTCGCGGCTGCGGCTGGAGCGGGCCCAGAAGGTCAAGGCGGCTCACGAGAAGCGCGGAACCGAGGCACCTGCGGAAGTGCTCGCGATGATCGCCCGCGACGGTGGACTGCCGCCGTTCCGCGAGCGGCACGCCAAGCGCTGAGGCAGCGCCACCCCACGGGGTGATTTAGTGCCGCATCAGTGCAGCATCGGACATTTGTCCGCGAAAACTCCATACCGTAAGCCTGCCCAACGACCGGGCGAAGACCCGAGTCCTCATCGATCTCCCAGGAGGTGCTCAGCCGTGAAGGTTGCATTCCTGACAGCCACCGAAGGCGTCGAAGCCGTCGAATTGACCGACCCGTGGGAAGCCCTGCGCAATGCAGGTCACGACACCGAACTGATCAGCACCGAGTCCGGCACCGTTCAGTTGTTCAATCACCTCGACAAGACCGAGACACAGAAGGTCGACAAGGTGGTAAGGGACGTGAGTGTCGACGACTACGACGCGCTCGTCCTGCCCGGTGGAGTGGCCAACCCGGACGAACTACGCACGAACGATGGCGCGGTGCAGTTCGTCAAGGATTTCGTGGCGAGCGGCAAGCCGGTCGCAGCGATCTGTCACGCACCTTGGACATTGGTTGAGGCAAACGTGGTCAAGGGGAGGACACTGACCTCGTGGCCGAGTCTGAAGACGGACATCGAGAACGCCGGTGGCACCTGGGTCGACCAGGACGTCATGGTCGACGGCAATCTCATCACCAGCCGCAACCCCAACGACCTGCCGGCGTTCCAGCACGCCGTACTCTCCGCCCTGAACTGATCGCTCACGTCGTTGCCGGATCGACCGCTGGGTCGGTCCGGCAACTGATGTCCCGAAGGAAACCCAGTGATCGCCCCCGCTGACGTGCCCCGTTCCTCCCCCCACGAGCCCGCCGTTCCACCCGACGGTCACCCGTTGCGCCTTGCATTGGTCAACGACTACGAACTCGTCGTCGCCGGTCTGGCGGCGGTGCTCGCGCCGTACGGCGATCGCGTGCAGGTCGTGGAGTTCGATGTGGACGACGACGAGTCGCAACCGGTCGACATCGCGGTGTACGACACGTTCGCCGCACCCCGGGGCGGTTCCGCAGAGGTCGGGCATCTGCTGGACAGTGCCAAGGTGGGAAAGGTCGTCGCCTACTCCTTCACCGAGGACGAGTCCGCAGTGCGCGACACACTCGCGATCGGCGTCCACGGGTACATCTCCAAGGCCGTCCCGACCGCTCGGCTGGTGGACGCGCTGGAGAAGATCGCGGCCGGGGAGCACGCGGTCGTGCTTTCGGACGCGGTCGACCCGCTGCCGGAAACCGAATGGCCCGGCAAGGACATCGACCTGACCGAACGCGAGGCCGAGGTGATCGGGCTCATCGCACAGGGCTACTCCAACGAAGAGATCGCCCGGCTGTGCTACTTGTCGATCAACACCGTGAAGACCTACATCCGCTCGGCCTACCGCAAGGCGGGCGTCAACACGCGCGCTCAGGCCGTCGCCTGGGCGCTGCGTCACGGATTCCGTCCGGAACGCATGCCGTCACTCTGACGTTGCTCCACATGGTGGCCGTGAACATACGACCATTCACGCGCTTATCTACGATGGTTCCTCGAAGCGATTCGGCATAGGTACGGCGCCGCACGCGAACACACCCCCAGGAGCAGAGCCTTGTCGAAGACCGACACCACGAAGACCGGCCGCGAGCGCCTCGCCGAGGAGCGGGCACGTCAGGCACGCGGTGAACGCAACCGCAAGATCGGCATCATCCTGGCGGTGGTCGTGGCTTTGGCCCTCGTCGCTGGTGGGGGTTTCGCACTGGTTCAGTCGCAGAGCGGTGACGACACCAAACCCACCGACTCGCTCGCCGGGTCCAAGGTCATCAACTCACCCGTCAAGGGCGTGCGCCAGTGGACCGACCTGAGTCGTGACCACACCAACGCCGAGCAGAAGTACCCGATGAACCCCCCGGTCGGTGGCGCCCACCACCCGGCGTGGTCCACCTGCGGCATCTACGACAAGGAGATCCCGAACAACCACACCGTGCACTCGCTCGAGCACGGGGCGGTCTGGATCACCACGAACGACAAAGTGTCCGCGGGCGACATCGCGACGCTGAAGAAGGTCGCGAGCCAGGACTACATGATCATGTCCAAGGTGCCCTCGCAGAGCTCCCCGATCGTGTTGTCGGCCTGGGGTCTGCAGCTGCGCGTGGACAAGGCGTCCGACCCGCGTATCCTGCAGTTCGTGAAGGCCTACCTGCAGGGTCCGCAGACCCCTGAGCCCGGTGCTGCCTGCTCGGGTGCGTACGACCCGGCCACCGGCAAGACCGGCGGACAGATGTGACCGAGCGCGACGCGCTCAACCACCACGTCGAAGCCGACGAGGAAGTCGAGCAACAGCGCCGCGCACTGAGTTGGAACGAGGCGAAGAAGCCATTCCTGCTCTCCGTGGCAGCGGCGACCGCGCTCGTGCTGGCGGTGCTGGCCGGGTACTGGCTGGGCCAGCCGAAGTACCCGTCCGACGACAGCGTCGACGCCGGATTCGCCCGCGACATGAGTTCGCACCACGCGCAGGCGGTGAACATGTCGATGGTGGTGCGCGCCAAGGACGTCGCGAACGACGTCAAGACACTCGCCTACGACATCGCCACCACCCAGGAGAACCAGCGCGGGCAGATGATGGGCTGGCTGCAGCAGTGGGATCTACCGCTCGCCGTCAGTGGCGAGCGCATGGCCTGGATGAAGAAGACAGGTCACAACCACGCCGGTCTGCCGCAGGGTCAGATGCTGCTGCCTGACGGACGGATGCCGGGCATGGCCTCCACCGCCCAGCTGCGTCAGTTGGAGAACTCGGACGGCAAGGCCGCGGAGATCCTCTTCCTGCAGTTGATGATCGTGCATCACCGTGCCGGCGTCGACATGGCAAAGGCGGCGCAATCGTCCGGCGACCAACCGCGCGTGGTGCGTCTGGCACGGTCGATGGTCGAAGGACAGTCGGGCGAGATCAACCTGATGACGGACATGCTCAAAAAGCGCGGGGCGACCCCCTGGCCGGCTGCGTCCTGACCTGTCAGAGCCCGCTGAGCGTCTCGCCGTCGAAGCGCACGAGCCCGAGGCGGTCGAACTCCCGCAGCCATCCCTCCATCGGCCACCGACCCCAGGTGGAGTGGAAGATGCGTGCATTGCGGACGATGTCGTCCAGGTGATGCACCGGCGGCATCCGGTTTTCGTGGAACTGGTGATACGCCCGTGCGCCGCCGACCCAGACCAGGGACGCGCCCGCAGCCTGCAACCGCAGTGCGAAGTCGGTGTCCTCACCGCCGTAACCGACGTATCGCTCGTCGAAGCCGCCGATGGCCGTCCACGAGTCGGCGCTGAGCGCGAAAGACAGCGACCAGAACAACCGGACGTCGTCCGCCTCCTGCGACTGCGCCGGTTCGAGCACCGGACGGGCCGGGTGCGGTTTTGCCAGGCGGTCGAGTTCGCCTGCGGGATAGGGGCGTTCGTGCTCCGGCAGGTAGGCGACGTCACCGGCGAGGACGGACGGCTCTGTCGCCTCTTCCATCGCCGAGGCATAGGTACCGATCAGGCCGGGCGACGGAACGCAGTCGACGTCCAGGAAGACCAGCGCGGTCGCACCACGGGAGATGGCGGTCTGCGCGGCACGATTGCGGGCCGCTGCCAGCGGGAGCGCTCCATCGACCGTGGGTAGGTGTTCGACGATCGCACCGGGCCAGGCGTCCTGAGCCAAGTCTTCGATGTCCGGATCACTCATCGCAACGACGATCACCATGTCGGGCGCCCGGTCCGAGCGCCGGCAACCCGCCAGCAGGCCACGCAGGTGATCGTGGCGGCCATGCGCGATCGTCAGCACGGCAACTGTCATGGAAGGTTCACGATCGGTCCGCCAAAGCCTCGACGGCGGCCGCGAAGTCCTGTGCACCGTGGCCGGTGCTCCAGCGTGACCAAGCGTCCCCGCCTTGCGTGCGAGCCTGTCGGAGCAGGGCCGGCCATTCCCCGGACGAGGGCCAGTCGTCGACTGCAGGCACGATCCCCAGGCGACGCAACGCACCGACGGTCGCGAGTTGTTCGTCGTGCGGACGCTCGGTGGCGACCACGACGGCGGGTTTGCGTGCTGCCGCCACCTCGGCCACGGCGTTCTGCCCGGCGAACGTGACCACGACGTCCGCCTCGGCGAGTTCTCGCCACAGATCCTCGCTCGCCGGCCAGTCCCCTCCGCGAGCGACCCAGTCCCAACCTGTTGCCGCAGCAGCTTGCTGGATGTCGTTGTCGGTCAGCGAGATTCCCCCGCCACCGCAGACGACGAGCACTCGCCCGGACTGCACTTCGACATCCGGCGACCGCTCCCCGTCGAAGCGGGAAACCCCGCCGACGTTGACGATGCGGTCGGCGATCGAGGGACTCACCTCATGAGCACCCGCCGGCCAGAGCCCGATGAGCAGGTCGGCCAGGTCATAGGCCATCACGTGGGGGCGGTCCGACCGGACGCCGGGCATCACGATCGTCGCGGTCGGCACACCGAGCAGCCGCGACAGTGCAGTCACCTCGGCCGACACGTCCACGACCATTGCGCCGGGACGTTCGGCATCGATCCAGGCCGCGATCTGTCCCATCCGCTCCTGGTAGCCCTCGACGGTGAGCGGCGCCCAGTGCAGCGCGCCGCGAACAGTCGGATCAGGGTCCGGATCGGGACCAACGTCGTGCGCCAGCTCCACCCAATCCCCCTGCCACCCGGGCGGGGCCGGCAGACAGGAGAAAGCAGTCACAGGTTGCGTCAGGTGCGCAGCGACTGTAAGCAGGCGCTGCAGATGTCCGCTCCCGTGATGGTGCACGTACCAACCGATCACGCTCGTTCGACCATCCGTTCGTAGACGCCGATGTACTCCAGACCACCGGGGAACGGCTGCGCGATCGGCTGGCGCGCGGCGGCGATCACGGCGACACGCATCTCAGTTCCCCAGGGCCGCGCTGTAGATCTTCACGTGCGCGTCCGCCAATCGGTCGCGCTGCAGGCGTCGCTCGGCCGAGGTCATCATCGGGTGGTTGCCGCGGCTGTCGTAGGCCGAGCGCAGCGCGGACTGCACGCTGTGCACGTCGAGCCCGAACTCGTCCCAGCGGTAGACGAAGCAGTCGAGTTGATCGGCGTAGTACCCGCAGTCGGGAGCGAGCACGCCGGTACCCAGATCGTGGCAACCTTCCGCCCACCCCGAATGCGTGCCATGCCGGTAGGGCAGCACCGACAGGTCGAGGGAGCGCAGGTAGTCGCGCAGTTCGTCGTGGGTGAAGTAGTCGTGCACCTGCAGGTCGAGCAGCCCGTCGGCGTGGGCCCGCCGCAGGTAGGTCGCCAGATCGTCGTCGTACCGGTCGTACCCCGGCGTCATGATGTCGGTGTGCGCATCGACCCGCAGCTGCGCTCCGGGCAGTTCGGGCAGCGTCTGCACGATCGCGCGGATCACCGGTTCGGGCTCCATGCACGCCCGCAGGCTCTTGCAATGGACGCCGACGAGGAACTCGTCCTTGCCGGGTCGGACGCGTCCGACCTCGTCGAGCTCGAAGACGTGCGGATGGTGCAGCACGTGGGCCTTACGACCCCAGCGATGCTCGATCTCCCTGGCAGCGCCCGGCGTGAGCGTGATGAGCTCGCTCGCCGCAGGGACGAGCACGTCGAGCTGGGCGTCGTGCAGCTCGGTGGTTTCGTGATGGGGATTGCGCAGGTCGTGCACGGTGAACACCAGCGGCCGCCCGGCCGTTTCCAAGGCGTCGGCCAGCTTCTGGAGATCCTCGGGGCTGCGCGCATCGAAGCCGAAGTGAATGTGCATCAGGTCGAAGTCACCGCTGTGCGCGGCGACCCACTCGGGATCAAGCATCACCGGTGGCCACCAGCGACCCGGTTCCTCGGACGGCGGATCCGGCAGACGGACGACTCCGTCATCGTGCCCGGACGGGGCGAGGTGACGGATGTAGACGTGATCGGCCGGCACGGAGGCAACCCGCATCGGCCCGCGCGCGGCAGGCTCCACCCTCGTGACATTAGCCGCGCGTCAAGACCGCCAGGCACACCCTGTTGGGTGCCCGGTCTCGTGCGGCCCTGCTGCCTGCGTCGTCAGCGCTCCGTCTGATCACGCCCGGGCTCGAGGTTCCTGGAAGCGGCCTTCGAGCCGAGTGTGGTCAGCCGTGTCAGCACACGCCGCGCCCTCGGGGAGAGCATCGGCTCGACCCGGTGTCCGGGAAGCACCTCGGTGTGCCCGCTCGGTGCGTCCGGCAGAGCGCGTCCGACGACGCCGAGCAGACGCTGCGTCAGCCCCGGAGCGAGCCCGTGGACGCGCGTACCGACCTGCGCGAGCGGGGTGAACGTGACGAACGGGCGTCCGCGCAGCAGGCTGTCGACGATCTTGCGTGCCGCGCGGTCGGCGTCGATCGCGAGCAGCGGTGCCGATGCCCCGGCCGCGAACCAGGCGTACTCCTTGGCGTGGTCACCCTTGAACTCCGCAGCCAGGTGCGAACCGACCCGCATCAGCCCGGGGGCGACGCTGGTGACCGTGACTCCCGTGCCGGAGAGTTCGGCACCGAGTCCCTGGGAGAAACCGAAGGCACCGAATTTCGCTGTGCTGTACGGCAACAGATGCGGCGCGCTGACCTGGCCGCCGACCGAGGACACCACACCGAGTCGTCCGTGGCCGCGTCCGGCCATGCGATGGGCGAGCGGCATGCAGAGATTGACCGGCCCCCAGAGCATCGTGTCGATCGCGTCCTCGAACTGCTCGCGCTCCCACTCCTGCCAGGGACCGACTTGGATGATGCCCGCGACATGCAGCGCGACCTCGATCGGCCCGACGGTGCGTTCGACCTCGTCGATCAGATCGTCCACCGCATCACCGTCACGCGCATCACAGGCTCGGGCGTGCAAATGCTCGCGCGAAAGGCCTTGTGCGGCAAGGTGATCGGAGGCCTGCTCGCAACTCTCCAGCGAGCGCGACGCGAGCACGACGTCGTACCCGCGCCTGGCAAGTTCGCCCGCGCACAGCAAGCCAAGACCGCGGGAGGCGCCGAGGACGAGCGCGACCGGCCCCGGCGCCTGCCCGATCACGGCGTCAGCACCACCTTCAGGCACTCATCCTCCTTGTCACGGAAGACGCGGTACATCTCCGGAGCCTCGTCGAGCGAAACGCGGTGCGTGGCAAGCGTTTCCAGACCGAGGACGTCGTCGTCCTGTTCGACCAGGTCGTACAGCTGGTCGGTCCACTGCTTGACGTGGCACTGCCCCATCCGCAGAGCGATGCCCTTGTCGAACATGTCCATCATCGGCATCGGGTCGACCGCGCCGCCGTAGACGCCGCTGATCGAAACCGTGCCGCCGCGTCGGACGGCGTCGATCGCACCGTGCAGCGCGGCGAGCCGGTCGATGCCCAAGTTCTCGATCATCGGTTTCCCGACCGGCTTCGGCAGACGCGCTGTTGCCTTGATGACGGCCTCCGAGACGGGGTTGCCGTGTGCCTCCATGCCGACTGCGTCCAGCGTGCCGTCCGCGCCGCGTCCGTCGGTGAGGTCACGCACCGCGTCCCCGACGTTCTTCACCTCGTCCAGGTCGATGACCTGGGCACCGGCCGCCGCGGCGACGGCCAGACGGTCTGCCACCCGGTCCACGGCGATGATGTTCTCGATGCCCATCCGGCGGGCCGAGCGCACCGCGAGCTGACCGACCGGACCAAGACCGAAGACGCACAGCGAACCGCCCTCGGGGACCTCGGCCCACTGCACTCCCTGCCAGGCCGTCGGCAGGATGTCGGAGAGGTACAGGTAACGCTCGTCCGGGTGGTCACCGGTGATCTTGATCGGCCCGAAGTCGGCATGCGGTACGCGCACCCGCTCGGCCTGGCCGCCGGGCACCTGGCCGTAGAGGCTTGTGAAGCCGAACAAGCTTGCGCCCTTGCCCTGATGGGTGTTCTGCGTGGTTTCGCACTGAGCGAAGAACCCACGCTCGCACATCCAGCACTTGCCGCAGGAGATGTTGAACGGCACCACGACCCGGTCGCCGACCTGCAGGTTGGTGACCGCGGACCCGACCTCCTCGACGATGCCCATGAATTCGTGGCCGAGTACGTCGCCGGGGGTGAGGAACGCCGCCAGGACGCCGTACAGGTGCAGGTCGGAGCCGCAGATCGCGGTCGAAGTGACGCGCACGATCGCGTCCGTGGGGTCCTGCAACACCGGGTCGGGGACCTCCTTGATCTGCACGTCGTTGATGCCTTGCCAGGTCAATGCCTTCATCGAGTTCCTTTCGGTGGAATTCGGATTTGGGGGGTGTGTGTGGATCGGGTCAGAAGACCGGCTTGCCGCCGGTCACGCCGAGCACCGTGCCGGAGACGTACGACGCCTCGTCCGAGGCCAGGAAGACGTACGCCGCTGCGACCTCGATCGGCTGGCCCGGGCGTCCGAGCGGGGTATCGCTGCCGAAGCCCTCGACCTTGTCCTTCGCCATCGTCGCCGGGATCAACGGCGTCCAGATCGGGCCCGGCGCAACGGCATTCACCCGCGTGCCCTTCGGACCGAGCTCCTGAGCGAGGTTGACGACGAGGTTGTTCAGCGCCGCCTTGGTCGCGGCGTAGTCGAGCAGGTGGTCGGTCGGCGCATAGGCCTGGACGGACGTGGTCACGATGATCGTGCCGCCGTCCTCCAGCTGCGGGGCGAGAGCCTTGATCAACCAGAACGGTCCGAAGACGTTGGTCTCGAAGGTGCGCTCGATCTGGTCGTCCGGGAAGTCCAGCAGTTCGTCGTGGGTCATCTGATAGGCAGCGTTGCAGATGAGGATGTCGACACCGCCCATGTGCTCGACCGCCACGTCGGCCAGTTCTTGGTTGGCTTCTGCGGTACGCAGGTCCGTCGAGTGCAGGGTGGCCGAACGCCCCTGCGCTGCAACGAGTTCAGCGGTCTTCATCGCGTCGTCCTCCTCCTGCGGCAGGTGGGCGATGACCAGGTCGGCGCCCTCCTTCGCGAAGGCCACGGCGATGGCACGGCCGATGCCCGAGTCGCCGCCGGTCACCACCGTGCGCTTGCCCTCCAGGCGTCCGCGGCCGGTCCACGAGTCGGCTCCGTGATCGGCCTGCGGGTTCAGGTCCGCGTCGCTGCCCGGCCACTCCTGCTGCTGACCGGGCACCTTCTTCGGACGGTCGTTCGTCATCGCGGTCTCCTTGGCGTCCGATGGCGGTTTGTACCGACGTTATACGCCGGCACCGCACGACGGCACACCCGCAGGGACCGCGTCGACTCACGGATGTGCCACTCGGGTGTCATCACGTTCGGGGTGTCGAAGTCTCGAATGTCATGACACTCGCGTCAGCGATAATCGCCGGATGAAGCGACTGCCAGGGATCCGTCCCACCCGACGGATCATCGCGATCGCAGCCGCCATCGCTCTGCTGGCGGTTGCCGCGATCGTCGGCGTGTACCTGCGTGACGACGACCCTGCCGACGCAGTGCGGCGCACCGACACCGTGCTCGACACCGGTGGGGCGCGCATCGACACCTCGTGGTTCACCCCGAAGGACGCCGGTGGCGGTCGCCCCACGGTGCTGCTCGGGCACGGGTTCGGCGGCAACAAGACCGATCTGCTGCCGCAGGCGCAGCGACTGGTCGGCGAGGGTTACAACGTGCTCACCTGGTCGGCCAGAGGGTTCGGACGATCGACCGGACGCATCTCCCTCAACGCCCCCGGCGCCGAGGTCGCGGACGTCTCCACGTTGCTGGACTGGGTGGCGAAGCAGCCGAACGTGCTGTTGGACAAGGCAGGCGACCCCCGCGCGGGTATGGCAGGCGGGTCCTACGGCGGCGGCATCGCACTCATGACCGCGGCCCTGGACCACCGAGTCGACGCGATCGCGGCGTCCATCACCTACTGGGACCTGGCCGACGCACTCGTACCGAACGGGGTCTTCAAGAAGACCTGGGCGGGCGTCTTCTTCAACAACGGCGGCGGGTGCGCGAAGTTCGACCCCGCACTGTGCGCCGCCTACACCCGCATCGCCGAAACCGGGCGGGCGACCGCGCCCGACCTGAAACTGCTGCGCGACCGCAGCCCCGTTGCGGTCGGCGACCGGATCAAGGCACCGACGCTGCTGTTGCAGGGACAGAGCGACTCGCTGTTCCCGCTCGATCAGGCCGACCGCGCGGCACGACGAATCGCCGGGAACCGAACACCTGTCGCCGTCGACTGGATCGCCGGCGGACACGACGGCGGCGATGCTGAGACCGACCGGGTCGAGCAACGGACGCTCGCGTGGTTCGACCAGCACCTCAAGCGCGAATCCGGGAACGACACGGCCGCGTTCCGGGTCAGTCGTCGCGCCGGCACCAACACGCAGAACGGCAGTGCGCTGCTGCGTGGTGCGAGCCGGGCTCAGTACCCGGGCCTGCTCGGCACGAGTTCGAACACGATCGCGCTGACCGGGCGTCCACAGAGCTTCGCGAACCCGCCGGGCGGCCAGCCGGCCGATGTCAGCAGCCTGCCGGGCACCGGCGCATTGGGGGACGCCGGCGAGGTCTTCGACCTATCGCTGAACTTCCCCGGCCAGTCCGCAGCCTTCAGCAGCGCGCCCCTCACCGAGGCCGTCACGGTCACCGGGACTCCCCGCGTGCGGCTGAAGGTGGGTTCGTCGACACCCGAAGCCGTGCTGTTCGTGAAGCTCTACGACGTCGGTCCCGGACGTTCGCAACCGGTGTTGCCGGCCCGCCTGGCCACCCCGATCCGGGTCGAGACGGGCGGGTCGGAGCGGGAGGTCGAGGTGACGCTTCCCGCGATCGACCGCCGCTTCGAGACCGGGCATCGCATACGGCTGGTGGTCTCATCCACCGACATGGGATACGCGACACCGGCGAACGCCGCGACGTATCGGGTGTCGATTGCGGGCGCCCTCACCGTCCCGGTCGTCGGTTCGTTCGAGACCACCGCCGAACCGCTGCCCACCTGGGTCTGGCTGCTCCCGTTGCTGGCGCTGCTCGCAGCCGGTGCGATCCTGTTCGGCCGGCGCCGCAGAACCACCGCCGAACAGGTCGAGGAGGAACTCGCCGACGTCCCGCTGCAGATCACCGGTCTGACCAAGGCGTACGGCGGCAACAACCAACTGTCGGTCGACGACCTGTCGTTCACCGTGGAGCGCGGGCAGGTGCTCGGGCTGCTCGGCCCGAACGGCGCCGGCAAGACCTCGACACTGCGCATGCTGATGGGTCTGATCATGCCGGACGCCGGCGAAATCCGGGTGTTCGGTCGTCCGATCCAGCCCGGCGCGCCGGTGCTCACCCGGCTCGGCGCGTTCGTCGAAGGCCCCGGCTTCCTGCCGCACCTGTCCGGACGTGCCAACCTCGACCTCTACTGGCAGGCCACCGGGCGGCCGGCGCAGGAGGCTCACCTGGACGAGGCGCTAGAGGTCGCCGCACTCAGCGACGAGGCCCTCGCGCGTCCCGTCCGCACCTATTCCCAGGGCATGCGACAACGGCTCGCGATCGCGCAGGCGATGCTCGGGCTGCCGGACGTGCTCGTGCTCGACGAACCGACCAACGGGCTCGACCCCGGGCAGATCCGGCAGATGCGCCAGGTGATGTCGGCGTACGCCGCCGGTGGCCGCACGGTGATCGTGTCGAGCCACCTGCTCGCCGAGGTCGAGCAGTTCTGTACCCATCTGGTCGTGATGGACCGTGGCCGGCTCGTGCGCGCCGGCACCGTGGCCGAGATCGTCGGCGACGGCCGACTCGAGGAGACCTTCCTGCGCATCGTCGCCGAAGGAGGCGCCCGGCAATGACCACCACGACACCACCCGCCCTCACCCCACTGGAGGGCCGGCACCCGTTCCCGATCACTGTCGAGTTCGCGCGGCAACTGCGGCGGCGCCGGACGCTGGTCGTCGCCGGCCTGCTCGCGGCACTGCCGGTGATCGTGATGATCGCTTTCCAGGTCGGCGGGGGTGGTGACGAGGAAGGCGGCGGTGGCCAAATGCGCATCCTGGACGTCGCCACCTTGTCCGGCCCGAACTTCACCGTGGCAATGTTGTTCCTGGCGTCCGGTTTCTTCCTGGTGATCCCGGTCGCGCTGTTCTTCGGCGACTCGATCGCCAGCGAGGCGAACTGGTCGACCTTGCGTTACCTGCTCGCCGCACCGGTACCCCGCACACGGCTACTGGTCGTGAAAGCCGTTGTCGCACTTGCATTCTCACTCGGCGCGATCGCACTCCTCGCCGTCGTGAGCTTCGTCATCGGCACCCTCGCGTACGGCACCGGACCGCTCGACCTGCCCACCGGCGCGCCGATCTCGTTCGGCGACGCAGCCGGCCGCAGCGCGCTGACCGTGCTCTACGTGATGCTCAGTCAGCTGACCACGGCCGGCCTCGCCCTGTGGCTGTCCACGCGGACCGACGCCCCCCTCGGTGCCGTCGGTGGCGCGATGGGACTGCAGATCGTGTGCAGCATCCTCGATCAGGTCAGCGCGCTCGGCGGGCTGCGCGAATTCCTGCCGGCGCACTGGGATTACGCGTGGTTCGACCTGATGCAACCCACGATCGACTGGAGCGACCTCGCCAAGGGTGTCGCGCTGTCGTTCAGCTACGGGATCGTGCTGTTCGCGCTCGCCGTCCGTGGCTTCGCCCGCAAGGACGTCGTGTCCTGATCGCTGAGTCGGTGGCCATCGCCGGACTTGGTGATGTACTGGCGCGAGGCCCTCGAGGGGAGCGGCCGAAAATAGGGAGAGATGTTCGACAAACTGTTCAACCGCGCGAAGTCGGAGCCGACGCACACGGCGTCGCGCACAAACGCGATCCGGCCCCGCCGCATCGTCGTCGTCGGGGCCGGTATCGCCGGGCTGGCGCTTGCGGCAGCTCTGGACCCGGCGAGCTTCGAAGTGAGCGTCCTGGAGGCCGAGCCCCAGCGGGAGACCTTGGGCGCTGCCCTCGGACTGTGGCCGGCCGCCCGTCGCGCACTGGCCGGTATCGGCGCTGCGATGGGTAGCGCCGACCGACCCCACAACGGGGCGCTGTTCACCGTGGGTGGGCGCCGGCTGGTCAGGTTGCCCGAGCCTGACATCCACCTCGTCCCGCGCCCGGCCCTCCTCGCCGCCCTGCGCCGAGCCGTACCGGCCGGCGTCCGGATCGAGCAGCAACTGGTCGAGGATCCCGCGCAGTTCGACGCCGACCTCGTGATCGGTGCGGACGGCGTCCGCAGTCGGGTGCGTGGCCTGGTGCACCCCGCCGCCTCGGAGCGAGTGGAGTCGCCGTTCGTCACCATGCGCGGGCTGACGGACGACTTCAACCCCGATCGTTTCGGCGAATACTGGGGCCGCAGAAGGCTGTTCGGTGTCGCGTCGGTCACCGACGAGCAGGCGTACTGGTTCACGGCGCACCGCAGCACGATCGGTCCGGAGCCGTTGTCGAGCCACGAGGTTCTCGCTGAGGCCCGGGAGATCTTCGCGGGCGACGCGCCGGTCATCCGGCACACCCTCGACCGCTGCGGGAGCGACACGATCGCAACCCGGCTCTGGACCACCCCGCCGATGCCGCGCTACGTCCGGGATCGGTACGTCGTGATCGGCGACGCCGCACATGCGTCCCTGCCCAACTTGGGCCGAGGAGCCTGCGACGCGATCCTGGACGCCGTGACATTGGCGCACACGCTCAACCGCGGCGGGTCGCTTCGCGCCTGGCAGACGAGACGGCTGCCAGTGACACAAGCGGCGCGCCTGACGGCCGCGTCCCTGATGCGGGTGGCGACCGCCCTGTGACGAGTCCGGCGACGCCGAGCCCGGCAATGTACGCGCCGGCCGATTAACCTCTCGGGAGGAGTTCGCGGATGCGGACGAACGGGAACATCGCGGCTGCCGGCTGCGGTTGAACCCGAACGAGATTGCTCACAGCAGGACGAGGTAACCAAGTCATGAACGCAACCCGGCTCGGCAAGGCTGCCATCAGCGGCCCGGGCAAGGCGGCCCTCGGCACCGGTATCGCCGGAAGCGCGCTCACTGCGTTGTCCAGTGCGCCCGGGCAGATGGCGCACCTGTTCCGCCGTCGCTTCCCGACGGTGGCTGTCACCGGCATGACCGGCGTGGGCAAGACGCGCCTGGCCGACCGCCTCGCCAAGCACGCGAGCAGCGACGCCGTCGACGCAGGGTCCGCAGTGATGGAGCGTCGCACCAAGCATTCCTCCCGGCTGCACGGCTTCCGATTCCGCGTCGTCCCCGGCGACAACGCGGCGACCCGGCTGGGCGCATTGGACGAGGTGTTCCATGACGATCCGGTGGACGGCGTCCTGCATGTGGTGGCCTACGGCCACGCGACGCCCCGACGCACCGGCGGCACCAGTGGCGCGGCCGAACAGCGCACGCGCGAGGAGCAGCTGGCTGCGGAACTGGAGGACTGGTCGATCACCGCCCACCGCATCGCCGCCATGTGCGTGCGTCGCGACCGCCCGGTCTGGTTGGTCATCGTCGTCACCAAGGCCGACCTGTTCGCGAACGACATCGACGCGGCCGTGCGTTACTACTCCCCCGGCAGTGGCTCGCCGTTCGCCGCCAAACTCGACGAGCTGCGTGCGCTCGCCGGTGGCGCCCGACTGTCGATCGATGTGCTGCCGGTCAGTGCCGAGAACGACTCCAAGAGTACGAAGGAACTGAGCAAGCTGCTGACCACCCTGGAGAACCGGATGGCGCAGCTGAGCGGTCACGTCTAAGGTTCCGGCGGCATTACGCCACCCGGGTTGCTAGTTTGTGCGGGTGCCAGCTGCTCCGATCACCCTAGCCCTCGTCAACGACTACGAGGTCGTCGTGGCGGGCCTTGCGCAATTGCTGCGCCCGTTCGAAGACCGCGTCCTGGTCGTCGACACGGAGGTGAGCGGCATCCCGGCCAATCCGGTGGACATCGTCATCTACGACACGTTCGCCGCACCCAACGGCAGCAACTCCCGCATCCACGGACTTCTCGCCTCGGCGAACGTGGGCAAGGTCGTGGGCTATTCCTTCAACGACAATCCGCAGGCGGCACGCGACAGCATCGCCAGTGGTGCAAAGGGCTACATCTCCAAGGCGGTCCCGGTCGAGCAACTGGTCGACGCCCTCGAACGCATCCATCGCGGCGAGACCGTCATCGCGCTGGGTGCCCCGGATGCACCGTCCATCATGGAGGAATGGCCCGGCCAGGGCGGCGGGCTGACCGCGCGTGAGGCCGAGATCATCGGGCTGATCACCCAGGGGTACTCCAACCAGGAGATCTCCCAGAAGTGCTACCTGTCGATCAACACCGTGAAGACGTACGTCCGCTCCGCCTATCGCAAGGCGGGCGTCGCCACCCGGGCGCAAGCGGTCGCATGGGCGATGCGCAACGGTTTCAACTCCGAACGCACGGCATCCTGAGGCCTCCCCCTCTCGGGTGATTCCTTCGTCCGGCACGAACCGCTCGTTCGGCTGGTCACATCGCACAACCTGCGCCCCATAGCGTCGAAGGCAGCACCCGGACCACCGTCGCCACGGCCCTCAACCCTCGGCGCGGCGTCGACGACATCAGGAGCAGGACATGTCCGACAAGAAGACCAACCAGTCCGACCAGCAGCTCGACGAGCGCGGCCAGGGCGGCGAGATCCACCAGCCGGTCGAGAACGGCCAAGTGTTGACCACCGCGCAGGGCGCCCCGATCTCCGACGACCAGAACTCACTGCGCGCGGGCGACCGTGGCCCGACGTTGATGGAGGACTTCGTCCTTCGCGACAAGATCTTCCACTTCGACCACGAGCGCATCCCCGAGCGCGTGGTCCACGCCCGCGGTTACGGCGCTCGCGGCACCTTCGAGTGCACCGACGCGCTGACCGACGTGACCAAGGCGGACCTGTTCGGCGAGCAGGGACGCAAGACCGAGGCTTTCGTCCGCTTCTCGACCGTCGCCGGCAACAAGGGGTCCTTCGACCTCGCGCGCGACGTCCGTGGCTTCGCGGTGAAGCTGTACACGCGAGAAGGCAACTGGGACATCGTCGGCAACAACATCCCGGTGTTCTTCATCCAGGACGCAATCAAGTTCCCCGACCTGGTGCACTCGGTGAAAGAAGCGCCCGACCGCGCGTTCCCCCAGGCCCAGTCGGCCCACGACAACTTCTGGGACTTCGTCTCGTTCACGCCTGAGTCGATCCACATGACCCTGTGGCAGATGAGCGACCGCGCCATCCCGCGCTCGTTGCGCTTCATGGAGGGCTTCGGCGTCCACACCTTCCGGTTCATCAACGCCGAGGGCAAGTCCAGCTTCGTGAAGTTCCACTGGAAGCCGGCGCAAGGTCTGCAGTCGGTCGTCTGGAACGAGGCCGTGAAGATCAACGGTGCCGACCCCGACTTCCACCGCCGCGACCTCTGGGACGCGATCACCACCGGCGACGCACCCGCCTGGGACCTCGCGGTGCAGATCTTCGACGAGGACTTCGCGGAGAAGTTCGAGTTCGACGTGCTCGACCCCACGAAGATCATTCCCGAGGAGCAGGTGCCGCTTCGGGTCGTCGGACGCCTGACCCTCGACTCCGTCGTCGACAACGACTTCGCGCAGACCGAGCAGGTGGCTTTCCACACCCAGAACCTCGTGCCGGGAATCGACGTCAGTGACGACCCGCTGCTGCAGGGCCGCAACTTCTCCTACCTCGACACCCAGCTCAGCCGCCTGGGAAGCACCAACTTCACCCACCTGCCGGTGAACGCACCGCGGTGCCCGGTGATGAACTTCCAGCGCGACGGTCACATGCAGACCACCGTCCCGACCGGCCGGGCCAACTACGAGCCGAACAGCTGGACCGGTGACGAGCGCGGCCCGCGCGCGGACACCGAGGGCGGCTTCCGTTCCTACCAGGAGCAGGTCAGCGGGCCCAAGGTGCGCCACCGCTCGGAGACCTTCGCCGACCACTACAGCCAGGCGCGGGTGTTCTGGATCAGCCAGACGCCCACCGAGCAGGACCACATCGTCGCGGCGTACACCTTCGAGCTCGGCAAGTGCGAGCGCGAAGCGGTGCGTTCGCGGGTGGTTGCGCATCTGCGCAACGTGGACGAGGAGCTCGCCTCGCGGGTCGCCGAAGGCCTCGGGCTCGACCTGCCGGACGCCGCGGAGGCTGCGATCAAGCCACGTACCGATCTGCCCGGCTCGGACTCACTGAGCATCCTCAAGAACGGCCCGAAGTCGTTCGCCGGGCGCAAGCTCGGCATCCTCACCAGCGAGGGCGCGGACGCGTCCGTGATCAACGCGGTGAAGGACGCGGTCACCGCGGTCGGCGGCAAGGTCGAGTTCATCACCCCGACCATCGGTGGAGTGACCTTCAGCGACGGCACCAAGCAGTCGGGCGACCAACACGTGCAGGGCGGCCCGTCGGTGCTCTACGACGCCGTCGCGGTCATCCCGGGCAAGGAGTCGGTGGCCGATCTGGCGAAAAAGGCGAGCGCCAAGGACTTCGTGACGGACGCGTTCGCGCACCAGAAGTTCATCGGCTACACCGCCGACGCAAAGCCGTTGTTCGAGGCGGCCGGCCTCGCCGACCAGCTCGACAAGGGCTGCATCGAGTTGGACGCCTCGTCCGGCAAGAAGTTCGTCGACGCGTTGAAGCCGATGCGTGTCTGGGATCGCGACGTCGAAGCCTGATCCGCACCGAACGCAGAACGCCCGGCCACTTCCGTGTGGCCGGGCGTTCGTGTCTGTATTCGGCTGCTTCAAACCACCACAACGGTGGTCGAGTAGGTACGAGGCGCTAGCCGAGGACCGCGATCGAGACCCGGTGAGATTCGCTGGGACTCGGCGATACTCAGTCGTTGTCGCCGCCGGTGGTTTGCGGGCCGCCCTTCGACTTCCCGGTGTCGCCGGAGTCGGACCAGACCCAGTCCTGCACCTCGTCGATGTCCTCGCCGTGCTCGTAGGCGTGCATGCGCGCCTCGAGGCGGGCGTCCTGCATCTCCTGACGAAGACCGGCGTACCGCGAACTCAGGCCGGGCACGCGGTCGAGGACGTCGATCACCAGGTGGTAGCGGTCCAGGTCGTTGCGCATCACCATGTCGAAGGGCGTCGTGGTGGTGCCCTCCTCCTTGAACCCGCGGACGTGCAGGTTGTCGTGACCGTTGCGGCGGTAGGTCAGCCGGTGGATCAACCACGGGTAGCCGTGGTAGGCGAACACGATCGGGGTGTCCGCGGTGAAGATCGTGTCGAACTCGCGGTCGGACAGTCCGTGCGGGTGCTCGCGCGCGTCCTGCAAGCGCATCAGGTCGACGACGTTGACCACGCGCACCCGCAGATCCGGGATCCGCTCGCGCAGGATCTTCGCTGCGGCCAGCACCTCGATCGTCGGGATGTCACCGGCACAACCCAGGACAACGTCCGGGTTCTCACCCGGCTGTTCGGTACCGGCCCACTCCCAGATTCCGAGGCCGCGCGTGCAGTGCTTGATCGCCTCGTCCATCGACAGCCACACCGGACCGGGTTGCTTGCCGGCGACGACGACGTTGACGTACTGCGTCGTGCGCAACACGTGGTCGAACGTCGACAGCAGGGTATTGGCGTCCGGCGGTAGGTAGACCCGGACGATCTCGGCCTTCTTGTTGACGACGTGATCGATGAAGCCAGGATCCTGGTGGCTGAAGCCGTTGTGGTCCTGGCGCCACACGTGCGAACTGAGCAGATAGTTCAGCGACGAGATCGGGCTGCGCCAGGGAATCTCGTTGGTGACCTTCAACCACTTCGCGTGCTGGTTGAACATCGAGTCGACGATGTGGATGAACGCCTCGTAGGACGACATCAGCCCGTGCCGACCGGTGAGCAGGTACCCCTCCAGCCAGCCCTGGCACTGGTGCTCCGAGAGCATCTCGACGACCTTGCCGACCCGCGCCATCGGATCGCCCTCGTCGTTCGGTTCGTACTCAGCGAGCCACTGCTTGTCGGTCGACTCGTACACGCCCTGCAATCGGTTGGACGCGGTCTCGTCCGGACCGAAGATCCGGAAGTTGTCGGGATTGTCCCGCATCACACCAGCGAGCCAGGTGCCGAGCACCTTGGTCGCCTCGGCGATCTCGCCGCCCGGCTCGGAAACCTTCACCGCATGATCACGGAAATCGCTGAGCTTCAGGTCGATTCGCCGTAGACCACCGTTGGCATAGGAGGACGCACCCATCCGGAGTTCGCCCTCGGGCGCCAGAGACGCGATGTCGTCCAGCAGCCGTCCCTCGTCGTCGAAGAGCTCGTCCGGACGGTAGCTCGACAGCCAGTCGGACAGATCCTGCAGATGCTCGTCGGTGTCACGCGCACTCGACAACGGCACCTGGTGACTGCGCCAGTGACCCTCGGTGACCTTGCCGTCGATTTTCTTCGGACCGGTCCAGCCCTTCGGTGTGCGGAAGACGATCATCGGCCACATCGGACGCTCGGCGTTCTGCGCGCCCTGCTTCTCGGCCTTCGCCTTGATGCCGGCGATCGCGTCCATCACCTCGTCGAGCAGCTCGGCGAACCGGCGGTGCACGGACTCCGGAGCCTCGTCGTCGAACCCGGCCGTGAACACGTACGGCGTATGTCCGTAGCCGCGCATCAATGCGTCCAGTTCGTCCTGCCCGATGCGGGCGAGCACGGTCGGGTTCGCGATCTTGTAGCCGTTGAGGTGCAGCACCGGAAGTACCACGCCATCGGTCGCCGGGTTGGCGAACTTGTTGCCGTGCCAGGACGTGGCCAGCGGTCCGGTCTCCGCCTCGCCGTCACCGATCACGGTGAAGACGAGCAGGTCCTTGTTGTCGAACGCGGCACCGTAGGCGTGACTCAAGGCGTAACCGAGCTCGCCTCCTTCGTGGATCGAACCCGGTGTCTCAGGAGCCACGTGTGAAGGGATTCCACCAGGAAAGCTGAACTGCTTGAACAGTTTTCGCAAACCGTCGGCGTCCTGGGAGATCTGCGGGTAGCGCTCGGAGTAGCTGCCCTCGAGGTAGGTGTTGGCGACCAGACCCGGTCCACCGTGACCCGGACCGGTGATGAACAGCGCCGGTTGCGAACGCTCGTCGATCACCCGGTTGAGGTGTGCGTACAGGAAGTTGAGACCGGGAGTCGTCCCCCAGTGGCCGAGCAGCCGCGGCTTGACGTGGTCCTTCGACAGCGGCGTGCGCATCAGCGGGTTGTCGAGCAGGTAGATCTGCCCGACCGAGAGGTAATTGGCTGCCCGCCACCACGCGTCGATGCGCTGCAGGTCGGCCTTGTCGAGCTTCTTGCCCCCGGTGTCCTTGCGAGTGGTCCAGACGTGGTCGGTCATGGCTGCCTTTCACGGGCTGTTTTTCGTACAGAGTCTGTTCTCAACGCTAACCACGGACGCCCATCCGAACAGGCCCGCGACCGAGCGATTTCTCGCTCGACTTTCCGAGGGGACGACGAACGCCGCACCCGATCGACGGCTGCGGCGTTCGTGAGTCTCGGTGACGTCAGGCGCGCAGCTTGCCGGCCAGCTCGACGACCTGGCCCAGGACACTCTTCAGCTCTTCGGCGCGACGCTCCTGCGGACGGAACCCGTCCTCACCGAACTCGGTGAACAGCGACAGTGAAGCCTGCGCGCGGACGACATGCGCGTGCAGGTTGGCCATGATCACACGCCACGCTCGACCCCGCCCGGCGAGGCGAAGTCTCCATGTGCGACTGTGTCGCATATGGAGATCGACCGGGTGCGCGCATCGAACGCGCCCGCACGCACCGCGCTCGGGGTCGACCGCTCACACCGCCGGTACCGCGCCTGGCTGATCGGACTCTGTTGCGGTCTGCTTGCCACCAGCCTTGCCGCGATCGCCCTCGGTGCCGTCACCACACCGGTCAGTAGCATCGTCCGGATCATCGGTCACCACACAACCGGCACCCCGGCAACGGCCACGTGGAGCCCGGCGCTCGACGCAATTGTGTGGGAGGTCCGGTTGCCACGCATCGTGCTCGGCGCCGTTGTCGGAGCCGGCCTGGCGATCACCGGCGCGGTGCTCCAGGCGATGGTCCGCAACGTACTGGCCGATCCCTACCTGATCGGCATCAACTCCGGTGCGTCGACCGGCGCCGCCGCTTCGATCCTGTTCGGTATCGGCGCCGGCATGGGCGAGTACGCGTTGCAGGGCAGCGCCTTCGCCGGCGCGCTCGCCGCAGCATTCCTGGTCTTCTTCATCGCCCGCGGCACATCGCGGGTCACCTCGGTGCGGCTGATCCTGGCCGGGGTCGCGGTGGGTTACGCACTGTCCGCGCTGACCAGCTTCCTGGTGTTCGCGTCCGGGTCGGCCGAAGGCGCTCGGTCGGTGCTGTTCTGGCTGCTCGGTTCACTCGGCCTGGCCCGATGGGACGTTGCGCTTGCAGTCGTCACCGCGGTGGTCATCGGTACCACCGCATTGCTGATCGTGTGGTCGCGCCGCCTCGACGCACTGGCCATCGGCGACGAGACCGCGCTCACCCTCGGCATATCCCCCAGCACGTTGCGCTCCAGGCTCCTGGTCGTCGTGTCGCTGAACGTCGGCGCCGTCGTGGCGGTGTCCGGGAGCATCGGTTTCGTCGGGTTGGTCGTGCCTCACCTGGCCCGTCGCGCGGTGGGATCGAACCACCGCCACATGCTTCCTGTGGCAGCCCTGATGGGGGCGATCCTCCTGGTGCTCGCCGACCTCGTCGCCCGAACTCTGTTGCGCCCGCAAGAGATTCCGATCGGCATCATCACCGCTCTCGTCGGGGCACCGTTCCTGCTCGTGCTGCTGCGCCGGATGACCGCAGCCCACTGATTCCCGACCACTAGACCCCGACAGAAGCGAGAGGAAATGCATCTCCCACCCAGCCGCCGTTCGCTGATGCCCGCCGTCGTCTGCACTGCCGCGCTCACCATGACCGCCGCGTGCGGCTCACCGGAGCCCACCAAGCAGGAGAGCCGCGCCGGCTATCCCGTCACGGTGTCGAACTGCGGCACCGATCAGAGGTTCGACGCGCCGCCCGAGCGTGGCCTGCTGCTGAAGTCGGCGTCCGTGCCCTACCTGGACGCCATCGGTGCCCTCGACCGCATCACCGCCAAGGCCGGTGTCTACCCGAAGGCCTATTACAACGCCGACACGAACGCTGCACTCGAGCGCATCCCTTCGCTGACGGACAAGATCGACTCCTCCGGCCACCTGCAGATCTCCAAGGAGACCGTGCTCGCGCGGTCACCCGACCTCGTCCTGGGCCACACCGACACCGTGAACCCGAAGACACTCGCCTCGACGAAGGTGCCGGTGTTGGAGGTCCCGGCCCTGTGCGAAGGTGCGAGCAAGCCACCGACCTTCGACGATGTGTACGCCGAACTGCAGACGTACGGCAAGGTCTTCGGCAAGCAGCAGCAGGCCACTCGCGCGGTCACCTCGATGCGCGGGGAACTCAGCAAGATCACGTCGAACGTGCCCGACCGCAAGGGGGCAACCGCAGCCGTGCTGTACCCGACACCCGGCGGCGGCACCACATACGCCTACGGCAACCGCTCGATGGCCGATCCGCAGCTTGCCGCCGCCGGTTTCAAGAACGTGTTCGCGGGTGTCGCCGAACGCGTCTTCGAGATCTCCCCGGAACAGTTGCTCGCCAAGAACCCCGACGTGATCGTGCTGCTGCACAACGAGGGCAACCCGCAGGAGATCGAACGGGCAGTGACCTCGCTGCCCGGTGCCGGACGGTTGGCAGCGGTGCAGAACAAGCGCATCCACGTCCAGTTGTTCAACTTCACCGAGCCGCCGTCGCCGCTTGCGATCACCGGACTGAAGAAGATCGTGAACGCCTTCCCCACCGTGCGATGAGTACGCGATGAGTACGCGATGAGTACGCGATGAGTACGCGATGAGTACTGCGGTGGGCGCACTGCACGCGCGCGGGGTGCGCTTGGGTTACGGACGAACCGACGTCCTGCACGGGGTGGACATGGTCGCCCGCGAGGGGCGGGTGACCGGTCTCGTCGGCCCGAATGGCAGCGGCAAGACCACGCTGTTGCGGTTGCTCTTCGGCGCTCTGCGGCCGGCGGAGGGTGAGGTGCTGATCGGCGATCGGCCGCTCGCGCAGTTCGACCGAACCGAACTCGCGAGGTCGATGGCCGTTGTCGTGCAGGAGGATTCGGGCGACACGGCACTGAGCGTCGCCGAGGTGGTGCTGCTGGGACGGCTACCGCATCATTCCGCGCTGGGCCGGTACAGCGACAGCGACCACGCGATCGCGCTGGACGCCCTGCGCCGCGTCGGCGCAGCACACCTGGTCGACCGCGACCTCAGCGAATTGTCGGGCGGCGAACGGCAACGGGTGATGGTCGCGCGGGCGCTCACCCAACAGCCGCGCTACCTCCTGATGGACGAACCGACCAACCATCTCGACATCCACTTCCAACACGAGATCCTGCAACTGACCGAGCTCAGCCAGACGGCAGTCGTCGTGCTGCACGACCTCAACCTGGCCGCTCGTTACTGCGACGATCTGGTGGTGTTGCAGTCCGGGCACGTGGTCGCGTCCGGAACGCCCGAGGACGTCCTGACCACCGAGTTGATCAAGGACGTCTACGGGGTGCGTGCCACGATCGTGGTCGACGACGGCATCCCGCAGTTCCTGTTCGCTCCTCGGTTCAGCCTTGCGGCGAACCACGGATGAAATAGGTCACCCCGAGCAAACATCGGTTTCCGCAACGTGCTGGGCAGCAGTACTGTTGCGCGGGCTCTGCGCGCCTCGCAGACGCCCCTGCCACCCTCGAACGATGAGGAACTCATGTCTTCGGTTGCTCCGGAATACCCGGACAAGATCGACGGTGCCGTCCTGAAGATCGCAGGTGTCGTCGTCCTCGGCGCCATCATGTCGATCCTCGACATCACCGTCGTGAACGTCGCTCTCCCTGATCTGCAGACCACCTTCACCGGCGCCGACAACCCGCTGCCGTACGCCACGGTCGCGTGGACGGTCACCGCCTACACGCTCGCCCTGGCCACCGTCATCCCGTTGACCGGTTGGGCCGCCGACCGCTTCGGCACCAAGCGTCTCTACCTGCTCGCGGTGGCGCTGTTCACCGCCGGCTCCGTGCTGTGCGCGATGGCGAACAGCATCAACATGCTGATCCTGTTCCGCGTGCTTCAGGGCCTGGGCGGCGGTCTGCTCATGCCGCTCGGCATGACGATCATGACCAAGGCCGCCGGCCCGAAGCGCATGGGCCGCCTGATGGCGATCCTCGGTGTGCCGATGCTGCTCGGTCCGATCCTCGGCCCGATCCTGGGCGGTTGGCTGATCGAGCACTACAGCTGGCACTGGATCTTCCTGATCAACCTGCCGCTCGGCATCGCCGCACTGGTGTACGCGTGGTGGGCGCTGCCGTCCGATTCCCCCGAGCCCACCGAGTCCTTCGACTTCGTCGGCATGCTGCTGATGAGCCCGGGTCTCGCGCTCTTCCTGTACGGCATCTCCTCGATCCCGGAGGAAGGCACGTTCTTCTCGGCCAAGGTCATCGGCTTCGGCACCGTGGGTCTGCTGCTGCTCATCGCGTTCGTGATCTACAGCTTCAAGCCCGAGCACCCGCTGCTTGACCTGCGCCTGTTCGCCAACCGTCAGTTGACCGTCGCGACCATCACGATGTTCATCTTCGCGGCCGCGTTCTTCGGTGGCCTGCTGCTGGTGCCGACCTACTTCCAGCAGGTGCGCGGCGAGTCGCCGTTCGACGCCGGCCTGCTGGTCGCCCCGCAGGGCATCGGCGCCATGCTGACCATGCCGATCGCCGGTGCGCTCGCCGACAAGATCCCGGTCGGACGCATCGTGCCGTTCGGTCTGCTGGCGATCATCGGCGGCATGTTCGCCATGACCCAGGTCGACGGCGACACCTCGTACTGGGGCTACATCATCCCGGTGCTGTTCGTCATGGGTCTGGGCATGGGCGCGACGATGATGCCGATCATGACCTCGGCGATCAAGACGCTGACCCACCACCAGGTGGCCCGTGGTTCGACGCTGCTGAACATCACTCAGCAGATCGCCTCGTCCGTCGGTGTCGCGATCATGTCGGTGGTCCTCACCAACGGCCTGAAGAACGACAAGCTCGTCTCACAGGCCCAGGGCTTCCAAGAAGCGACCAAGGGCACCAAGGACCCAGCCCTCATCCAGGCGACCCTGCCTAAGTTCCCGGCCGTCGCCGAGATCGTCGCGTCCGCCGGCTCCAACCCGGCCGCCGCTCAGGCCAAGCTCATGTCCGCAGTGTCGGACGCGATGGGCAAGGTCTTCGGCAGCACATTCCTGGTGGCTGCGATCCTGGTGTCGCTCACACTGATCCCGGCGCTGATGATGCCGCGCAAGCACGAGGAGTCGCACTTCGCGGACGACGCCGACGGCACCGCGCCGCCGGTCTTGATCCACTGATCGCTGCGATCATTCAACGAAGCGGGTCCGGGTCTTTCCCGGGCCCGCTTCGCTTTTCCGGCCCCGCTGAGCAGAATGGGGCCATGACCACACCCGGACCGCGCACCGACGCCGAGGTGCCCGGGTACCTGTCTCGCCTGGGTATCCCCGGCCTCGCCGACATCCACGTCCACTTCATGCCGGACGCGGTGCTGAACAAGGTGTGGGACTACTTCGATCACGCCGACACGAACTACGGGACGCCCTGGCCGATCACCTACCGGCTGCCCGAGGACGAGCGCATCGAGCAGCTGAGGACGCTCGGCGTCCGGTACATCCCCAGCCTGAACTACGCGCACAAGCCCGGTATGGCCACATGGCTGAACGAGTGGAACCGCGAGTTCGCCGGACGGGTGGACGGCGCGGTGCACAGCGCGACCTTCTACCCGGAGCCAGGCGCGGCCGCGTACGTCCGGCAGGCGATGGACGCCGGCGCAAGGCTGTGGAAGGTGCACGTTTCGGTGAGTGCTTTCACGCCCGAGGACCCCCTGCTCGACGATGTGTGGCCGCTGATCGACGAGGCGGGAACGCCGGTCGTGATCCATGCGGGGTCGGGTCCGTTGGCGGGTGAGTTCACCGGTCCGGAGCCGGTGCGCCGGTTGCTCGAACGCCACCCGCGGTTGCCGTTGGTGATCGCCCATCTGGGGATGCCCGAGTACGACGCGTTCGCCGACCTGGCGCAGCAGTACGAACGGGTCCATCTGGACACGACGATGGTGGCGACCGATTTCACCGAACGCCTCGCTCCGCTGCCGGACGGCTACGTCGACCGGCTTGGTTCGCTGAGCGACAAGGTGGTGCTCGGCACCGACTTCCCGAACATCCCCTACGCCTACGCCCACCAGATCGAGGCCCTGGCCCGCCTGGACCTTGGTGATGAGTGGATGCGGAAAGTGCTGTGGCACAACGGTCATCGTCTGATGGGTGCCTGAACAAAGACTCAGGCCAATCGCCGTCATGGCCTCGCCCCGGGTCGCATCGTTGGCGATGCCCGACTGGAGCGCGGACGGCTTGGATGTCACCGAGTACCTGATCCCATCGTCCGAGGTGCGGCTGCCGTTGCACCACTGAGGGGACGGCGAGGTCGTCCCGTTCGCGCACCTGGTGCTCAACTCCGTCCGGTTGCCCGCCGCGAGCGTTCACGAGTACACCTCTGGTGGGCACCAATTCGTCGGTCTCGCAGGCGAACTCAGCCCCCCTTTGTCTCGCTGATCCTTTCGTCAACCGGTTGACGTGCTGCTCGGCGCACTCGTCGCGGGCTGCGCCCCTGCGCCGAGATCTTCGATCGTGACGTTCGTTCCGGCGTCCATGGTCGGGGTGGCCAGTTCGATACGTCCGCCGCGAGGCAACCGGAAGTTCTCCTTGGCGTCGCCCATTCCGTCGCCGTCCTGGTAGAACGACCCGGTGCTCTTCAGATGGACGGAGCGCTCGCGCACCTCCACCGTGAAGGTCACCACCTCTCCCATCGCCATCACCCTGAAGATGTCACCCGAACGGTACGCGTCGGTCGTGACCTTCACCGGCGCTTTGTAGCCCGGCGGCGGCGAGGTCCACCCGCTCCAGTCGCTCACTGAGACCTTCAGCGTGACCTCATCGTCCGACGGGGCTTCCCCACCCAGCCGGTCCAGTCCGTCGTCCTGGCACCCGGCGAGTGCGATCGGCAGCAGAAGTACGGCGCTCGAGGCGCGCAGCAGAGCCCTGCGAGGAGTGGTCATGCCGTGTGGACGCCGACGTCCGGGGTCCCGTTCCCGCGCCGCGACAGTTGGCAGGATCAAGCCCGTGGACCTGACCGCTTTCCTTTATTCCTCTGCCGGCGCCGATTGTCCGAAACGCTATGGACCCTGCATGAGAGCTGGATGAAACGTGGATGGAGAGCTCCACCTACTCCAAACGGTCACGGACAGCCATAGGGTCGATCCGTGAATCAACGTGCATTCCGGATGGATGACCTTCCGGCTCCCGCGCCGTATCGCTTACTCACGGGGTTGGTGATCCCCCGGCCGATCGCATGGGTCAGCAGTGTGGACGCCGAGGGCCGACCCAACCTTGCGCCGCACTCGTTCTTCACCGTCGCGTCCGGCAATCCTCCGATCGTTCAGTTCACCTCGGTGGGTCGAAAGGACTCACTCAACAACATCGAGGCGACTGGTGAGTTCGTGGTCAACTTCGTGCCCCGGCGGTTACTGGAGCCCATGAACGCCACCGCCGAGTCCGCCCCGCCGCACGTCGACGAGTTCGAACTGGCCGGTCTCACCAAGACCCCCTCGCAGCAGGTGCGTCCACCTCGGGTCGCCGCATCGCCGTCTGCACTGGAATGCCTGCTGCACAAGGTGATTCCCGTCGGAGACTCGTTCATCGTGCTCGGACGCGTGGTGTGCGCCTGGGTCGACGAGGACGTCCTGGACAACGACCGTCCGCGCGAGTGGAACCTCGATCCGGTGGCTCGCCTGAGCGGGTCCCGCTACGTCACCTACGGCGAGACGGTCACGCTGCGCCGTCCCGAGTAGTCAAGCGTGACCGGGTCATGCGGCCGGTCGGTCGGGTGGCGACCAAGGCGTCCGGTATCGCGAAGGTGGAGATCTGTGACGGTGCGGACGGCGCGGTTCGCATGTCGTCCAGCGCACCGGGCCGGGCCTTCGCCGGAACATGAGCTGCGCCCGCAGCCCGTCCTGCCGGACGAACGAGGAGATACTTAGTGGGTTGTTCAATTACCTGAAGGGAATCTCGATGACCTCCGTACTGATGATTCTGTCCGCCGCCGACCACTGGACGCTCAAGGACGGCAGCAAGCACCCGACCGGCTTCTGGGCCGAGGAGTTCCTGGCGCCGTACAACAAGTTCAAGGAGGCCGGCTGGGACGTCGTCGTCGCGACGCCCGGCGGGAAGAAGCCGACGGTCGACCAGACAAGCCTGAGCGTCAAGGGCGGTCTCCTGCCCAACAAGATCGACACGCTGAAGGACGAACTCGCCCGTCTAGCACCGGTTCTCGACGCGCCGGAGAACCTCTCGAATGTCGACCCGGACGCGTTCGACGTGGTCTTCTACCCCGGTGGCCACGCCCCGATGGAGGACCTCGCGTACGACGAGGTGTCCGGCGGGATCATCCGGAAGCGTCTGGACTCAGGCCGTCCGCTGGCCCTGTTGTGCCACGCGCCGGCCGCGATCCTCGCCGCTCAGAACGCCGACGGCACCTCGCCGTTCGCCGGTTACAAGATGACCGGCCTGTCGAACGCCGAGGAGACGCTCAACGGTCTCACCAAGAAGGCGAAGTGGCTGTTGCAGGACAAGCTGGAGGAAGCCGGCGTGGAGTACGAGAAGGCCAAGCTGCCGATGCGTCCGCACGTCGTCGTCGACCGGAACGTCTACACCGGCCAGAACCCGCAGTCGTCCGAGGACCTCGCCGACCGCATCATCGCCGACGTGAGCTGATCGCGTTCGAGTACCGGGGCGGCCGCGTGGAACATCCAAGTGGCCGCTCTGCCTTACGGGCCGAGTGTTCAACCATGGCGCAGTGACGTCCTTCAGGCGGGAATCGTGACCACATGGGGGCGATCCTTCGGGGCGAGCCAGGTGTGAATGGCGCTGTCGAACGTCGCCAGCACCGTTCCACGGCTCGCCGCAAGGTTCACCAAGTGCAGATCGGTCACCTGACGATGTCCCATGAGGACCACCGGACTCACCACCGCTTCGACGAGGGTGGAGTCGTCGGGCAGGAAGTTCCAGCGCGGATCCGATCGCATGCCGCGAAGGATTGGCCAGACCTCGGTTACTTCGCGCTGTGAACCGGTGATGACCGGATTCAACAGCATCCGGATCAGTCCCGATTCGGTGACCGGGCAGGTGGCCCATGTCCGGACGGACGCCAGGAAGGTGTGCGCACTCCGGTGGTGCTGATGGGTCGTCAGCGCCAGGGCGACCAGCGCGTTGACATCGAACAGGACCGGGCGATCATCACTCATCGCGCAACTCTGCGACCAACTCGTCGGTGACGATGACGTCCGATGAACCCACCATGATCGGGAAGGGACTGTAAGAGAAATCGACGCTCGACGGGATGCCGGCGCTCAGACCGCGCTGGGCCAGCTGGGACACCGCCGCACCGATCGAGATACCTCGACTGCGAGCCAGGGAGCGCGCTGCAGCCAGCACATCGTCGTCGATCTCCAGTGTGGTCCGCATCACCACATCGTAGCATCAGAGCATCACGCTTCAAAGATTACAAATAAGGTGACGCCAGTCCGGGCAACGACCGGACCGCAAAGCAGCCACGTGGCCGCCCGGATGATCCGCGCGGCCACGTGGAAAAGCAAATATGCGCCCATCCCCCGGCCGGCTGTTCGTCCGGGTTGCGGTCAACGCATTCGGGAGTGACGAGGCTGCAACCTCAGTGGCCGCCGGGAAGAACGTCCTTCACCCGATCGAGCAACGACTTGTCCTCGCCGCCCTGCGCCCACGGCGGGTCGTGCGGAAGCGGACCCATCGGGTCGGCGTCCTTCGGCTCCGCCGTGAACTCGGCCAGCGAACGCTGGATCGCCTCACGCATCGGTATCAAGCGGTGCCCTTCCGGCAGCAGTTCGCGGACCCCCGGCCCGCCGTCGCCACAAACCATGTCGTGGTGCAGGCTCTCGACCAGCGCTTCGACGGTCGGTTTCGGCACGTCGATCAATGTGGCAACGAGTGACCCCACCAGTCCGGTCGGCAGAAGCGGCACGGTGACCTGCGGTCGCTTGAGATCGGCGACGTCGGCGTAGAGGTCAAGCAGATCGGCGTACGGCATCGACTCGGGCCCGCCGACGTCGAAGTGACGCGAGGGGCCGTCGATCGTGAGTGCACCCACCAACGCCTGGATCGCGTCGACGACCGCAATCGGCTGCACGTCGGAGTTCATCCATTCCGGAACCGTCTGCAGCGGCATCCGTTCGCTGACCTGCCGGATGATCTCGAACGACGTCGACGCGCTGCCCAGCAGCACGGCAGCCCGCAACGTGATCACGGTCGCCGGACTGGCGGTCAGGATTCGTTCCACTTCGAGGCGCGAGGTGATGTGCTCGGACAGTTCACTCTCGGGAACGTCGGGGACGATCCCGGACAGGTAGACGACCCGCTGCACACCATGCAATTCGATTGCGCCGCGGACGAGTTCGGCAGCCTTGCGGTCGTTGTCGGCGAAGTCGTCGCCACCCATCCCGTGGATCAGGTAGTAGATGGCGTCGACGCCGACGATCGCGTTTTCCACGTCGCTCTGATCGAGCACATCCATCTCGACGGTCTCGACCTGATCGCTCCACCACGGGTGGACGTCCTCGTCCGCCGTCTTGGTGGTGCGGACATCGTGGCCCGCCTTCAGCAGTTCGGGCACCAGTCGCCCACCCACGTACCCGGTCGCGCCGGTCACAAGAATCTTCATCGTTCGTCTTCCTCTCGGTTCGGGTCGTGCCACGGGGTCCAGACACGACACATCGCGACGCGGCGCCGCGTCCGGGCGGGGAGGACGCTGCTCGGCCTGTCACCGGCCGATCGAGCGGCACCGCTGTCACCGGATGCCGTCCGAGAGTGCCGCGCGGCACCCATCCGTCACCGTAGGGGACACCGGCACCCGCCAAGGGTCAGCGCAGGTGCTTGTCCAGGTTGCGTGCGAAACCATTGCCCATCTGGGTCATCACGACGGTCATCGCGGTGCGGACCGCCGGACCCATGATCTTGGGGAAGGGCATCCGTGCGGTGATGTCGATGTCGATGCTCAGGTGCGTGCCGCCGTCGACGGGCGTGAGGGTGTAGATGCCGTCGACCGCAACGAGCTCGTCGCTTCGCGCGGGATCGTGGGAGTAGGAGATCCGTCTCTTGGGATCGAAGTCCATGAGCGCGGTGAAGACCGGCTTGAACTTCTGGTTCAACACCGGGACGGAGGTCATCTCCCACAGCCAGCGGTCGCCGTCCGGGGTGATCCGGTGCACCAGCGGGGTCAGCTTCTGCAGGGTCTTCGCGTCGGTCAGCACCTCCCACAGTGCGTCGACGTCGTATGGCACGGTCTCCTCAGAGACATTGCGTGCGGAGAATGAGTTCACGGCGGAAGCCCTTCGGGACGGTGGATGTTCCACACTAGGAGCTACCGACCACCCCGAGGAGTTTGCAGCAGATGCGTCATTCGTCACGCCTGACCGAGATCGCGGGGCGCTTGAAACAGCTGCCGTGGTTACGCCCGGTGGACCGCGATCACTGGCAGACACCCGCCGAATTCCGCCGCCGCCAGCTCGTCTCGCTCGGCACGCTCGTCGTCGGCGCGCCGGTGTTGCGGACGGCGTTGCGCCAGCCACCCGGCAGCCGTTCCTTCCAGTTGTGGACCGTGGCGTTGGCCGGCGTCTGGACCGCCGGCGCGTTGGCGTCCGGACCGCTGCATGTCGGGCACTCCAACTCCTCGCGCGGGCCGGTGCGGCCGATCGTGCGACCATTGGCGATCGGGTCGGCAGCGGTGGCGGTCTTCACTCTCGGTGGCATGGCCGTCGTGCAGATCCCCCTGCTGCGCAAGGAGATCGAGAGCGTCGTGCAGCACGCGCGGGTCGGCGACCTACGCATCGTGGTGCCGCTGACCATCGCAACGGGCGCCGCCGAAGAACTCTTCTTCCGAGGCGCGTTGTACGCAGCCACCCCGCAACCGCATCAGGTCGCGGTGACGACCGTCGTGTACGGCACGACCACCCTGGCGACGGGCAACCCGATGCTGGTGTTCGCGTCCGTGCTGCTGGGTGGACTCACCGGTGTTTCACGGCGCGTGACCGGTGGCGTGCTGTCCCCGATCATCGTCCACGGCACCTGGTCGACCGGGATGCTGGTGATCCTGCCGAAGCTGACCGAGCGGGCGGCCGCATGGGGCGAACTGCTGCTGAACCGCCGGTCGGGCCGATGATCCTGGTCACCGGAGCAGGCGGCTACATAGGCAGTCGTCTGGTACCACGGCTGCTGGCCGACGGACATCGGGTCCGCGCCACCTTCACCAACGTCTCGCGCGCGAATTCGCTGTGGTGGCACGAGGATCCGCAGGTCGAGACCGTGCAGATGGACGTTTTCGACTCGGCTTCTGTCGACGCAGCAGTGGAGGGTGTGGCGACGGCGTACTACTTGATCCACGGACTGGCTGATCGTGATTTCGAACGGCTCGATCGCCTGGCTGCGGAAACATTCGCGCAAGCAGCAACCCGCGCGGGTGTGGAGCGGGTGATCTATCTGTCGGGTCTGGTGCCCGAGCTCCCGGCGTCCGAACTGTCGCCCCACCTTCGGTCGCGACTCGAGGTCGAGCAGGTGCTCACCGCTCGTGCACCCTCGACGGTGACGCTGCGCGCAGCAATGGTGATCGGCGGTGGATCCACCTCACTGGAGATCATGCGCCAGTTGAGCAATCGCCTTCCAGCACAACCACTTCCGACGTGGATGAACTCTCGCCTCCAGCCGATCTCTGTTGTCGACGCGCTCGAAGCCCTGCTCGGCGCACTGGATCCGCGCGTGCCCTCCCGCTGGTACGACATCGGCGGACCCACCGCGATCGGATACGGCATGTTGCTCTGGGAGTTCGGCCGAGCCGCCGGCCTGCGTCGACGTCCGCGCGTGTTCGTGCCGTTCCTGCCCGAGCCGCTCGTCGCCGACCTCGCGGGCGCGCTCGTCGGCGCGCCGGGCTCGACGGTCGAAGCGCTCATCGACAGCCTCTCCCACGACATGGTCTGCGCCGATGACGACTTCGTGACCGACCTACTGCCCCCCGGATGGCAACTCATGCCCCTACGGGAGTCACTGCAGAGGGCGATCGTCGACTCCGATTCGGATTGTGACCAGCGAGATCCGATGCAGCGTATGCCCCACGACGCAGCATGGACGGCGTCTTCGGACGGGATGGTCCGAGGGTTGACTCGAGGTCTGATTCGCCTGACGACGCGCTGACCGCTTATCCCGTCCGGCCTGCTGAAGGTGGTATCGGTGCAAGGCAGCGCCGGATTCGTCCCGTCGTCCCTTGCCGGTCACAGCGCCGACGTCGCGTACATCGGAGTGGGTCAGTTGGGCATCCCGAGCGAGCAGTACATCCGCGATTACTGGGCCGAGACCGTCCAAGCCGTCGGTGCCAAGGAAGCTGTGGCGATCCACTGGGACGACTTCTTCCGGCCGCTCGACGTTCCGCTGCGCGCGTTGCCGTTCGCGGGCGACGACCTCGACGTGACCATGGCTCCGGCCCACAGAAGCGACCCGAAAATCGAATGCGCCCGAAAGAGGGATGCGGTTGCATCGAGACATGACCAGCAACTATCCGGCACTCCACGAGCCGACCGTCAGCGAACTGCCGGACCTGCTTCAGTCGCTGGCGTCCTGGCAACACGACGGGCTTCCTGTCCAGTTGCACCCGGCAGACCTGGGTTGGCAGTGGCGTTTCGGTGCGGAGCAGGTCGCACGGTCGATGCGGGTCTGGAGCATCGACAGCACTCCCGCCGCCATCGCCTTCGTGGATGCGGACGTGCCCGAAGGTGAAGCAGCCGTTGCCCGCATGGCGATGGCTCCCGACTTCGCAGTCGACGAACGACTGGCTCGGGCGCTGGTGCACGACCTGCCCGCTCCGCAGCGGATCGGACTGCCCGGCGGAATCAGCATCGTCGAAGCTCGCTTCGGTGACGCGTTCCGAGCAGAACTGACGGCACAGGGTTGGATAGCGGACGAGCCGTGGACGCCCCTTCGCCGGGCCCTGTCGCGGGAGGTCGAGCCGTGCGGATTGCGCATCGAAACTGTCGAACCGGGCAAGCCGGACGACCGGCTCGAGGTTGAGACCGCTGCGTTCGAGAACTCCACCTTCACCGTCGAACGGTGGCACACCATGGCGCAGGGCCCGGCGTACGCGGACGCGCGATGCCTGGTCGGGTACGACGAGAACGGTGCTGCCGTCGCTGCCATCACGGTGTGGTCGGCGGGCCCCGGACGGCCGGGTGTCATCGAGCCGATGGGCGTGCATCGCGACCATCGCGGACGCGGTCACGGACGAGCGATCACTGTGGCCGGTGCGGCAGCACTGCGCGAGATGGGTGCCTCGAGTGCACTGGTCGCCACGCCGGCGTCGAACGAAGCCGGAGTCGCGACGTACGTGTCGGCCGGTTTCGAAGCCGGCACGCCCGTTCCCGACTTCGCACGCCCCACGAACTAACCGAACCGTCGCAATTCCGTTTCTGAGACACCTTCGGTGCACAGCGTCCTTCCACGAGCGGAGGCCTGACCGATGCGCGGCGACATCACCATGCTGCCCGCGCTCACCCCGATCCACACCTTGTCCTCGGACGAGGGCAGCATCTCGGCAAAGCCGGACTCACGAGAGCAGATCGACCAACGCCTCGCGGGTGCTGTCGTTGATGACACCACCGGAGGTCGGCAGCAGTTTCATGTGGTTGTCCGAACGAGGGCGTCAGTCCTTGTCGGACGATGGATCGTCCGCGTCCTCGTCGGTGGCAGGGCCTTCCGGCATGGCGCCGCCTTCGCCGCTCCAGTCGCTTCCCACCTCGTCGTCATGGGCGGGGTCGGAGACGGTATCGGGCTGAACCTTCGGGTCTTGTTCGCTCATGGGCACAACTCTGCTGCGCTCGACGCGCCCGCGCAACACCCTGGAGCAGTAGTTGTGACCTGGATGGCCAGAGACGAGCCGCACCACCAGATGTGGACCGCGTCAGGGACGGGCGGCCAGTGACTCGAACAACGCGCAGTACTCCTCGACCATGCGCTGCTCATCGAATCGGGCGACCGCGTCCGCTCGGACGTCGGCACGGTCGAGATCGCGGACGCGGGACACGGCGTCCGCGAGTCCCGCGACGAGATCGGCCGTGGCGGTTCCTGCCTCACCCACCAGCACTCCCGACCGCTCTGAGACGACTTCGCGCAGGCCGCCTCGTCCGATGGCGATCACCGGGGTGCCAGACATCATCGCCTCGGCGGCGACCATGCCGAACGGCTCGTCCCAGCGTGGAGTCACCAGAATCGCAAGGCTCGAGCCGACGATCCGGGCGGTCGCTCGTTGATCCAGGTGACCGGCATGACGAACGCCGTCGCCGAGCAACGGCTCGACGTGGTCTCGGTAAAAGGCCGCGTCCGCGATCGGGCCCACGATCGTGAGCGGCAGCCCGGCAGTACGGGCCGCTCGGATCGCGAGGTCGGCGCCCTTCTCTGGGGTGATTCGCCCGACCCAGACGAGTTCCTCTCCACCTGAACCGAATTCGAACAGACACGACCGCACACCGTTGTGAATCACCAGCGGTTCGATCGGGAGCAGACGCCACAGGCTCGCAACCGCCTCACTGACACCGACGTACACGGCATCGTCCGCGGCGAGCGAGACACCGATCTCTGCCAGCGGGTACGGCGGGCAGTGCAACGTCGTGACCATCGTGCTGGGCATGGCCCGGCTCATCGCCAGCGGGAAGTGATGCAGGCTCTGGTTGTGCACCAGATCGACCGGTCGTCGCACGAGGTCGGCCATCGCCCAGGACATCGCGGCATCGTCCCGCCAGAGGCCGGCCAACGGTTCGTCCTCGGGTGTGCGGATGGTAGGAACCTGTGCGTACGTGGCCAACTCGTCCGCAAGACGAGGATCGGTGCCGGGCTGTGCGTACAGCCGAACGGTGTGTCCGCGAGCGCGCAGGCCCGCGGTGAGCGACGCCGTCTGTGCTTCCTGGCCACCGGCGAACGGTTCACGCAATGGGTTGCGAGTCGTGGCAAGAACCGCGATGTGCATGGCATCCGATCGTCCGTCCCGCCCTGCGTCGCTGCACCGGTTGGGCGGATGAAGATCGGTGAGCCGGGGGATAACGCTACGGCCAGCGAGCACTTCATCGACGCCCCGGTCACGAATTCTGAAATTCCTTCCCGCGAAGGTGTCGTATTCGAGCAGAGTCGTTCGTGCAGCAGGTGTACGGCGGCCCACCGAACCCGGGTGGCTGGTACCTGCTGCCATCCCGCGTTGTCGGTGCAGGCACGGACGGCGTCGACGCCCCGGTTGGTCGGCAGCCTGGCCGTCGGTGAGGTCGCAAGCGCCTTCCTCGTTCCGGAAACGACCCTGGCACAACGAATCACCCGCGCGAAGGGGGAAATCAGAACGCGCGACCGGAACAGCCAGGTTCAGCAGGATCTCCAAGACTTAGGCTGACCTCGCCGGACGACCGGATCTCAGGTCGTGTGGAAAACCTCCATCCGTTGTCGGTGACCGCGGTAAGAATCGTGCCGACGAGAGGACAACCACGTGAGCACGAAGCGCCACAAGCAGAAGCCCCGAAGGCGGCAGTCCCACACGGGAGCCGCTTTCGGGCGCGACGACGATCTACCGCGCTCGGACGACAACCCGCAGGACGATGTTCGCCTGCTGCTGCACGACGCGGCCGTGGCGGTGCAGGCCGATGACATGACCCGGTTCGACGACAACGTGGTGATGCTGGCTGCCCAGTGCGACCGACCGGCCACGCGTGCGACCGTGCACAGCCAGGTGCGACAAGCGCTGGAGGATCGCCTGCAGGTGGCGTGGGACAGTGGCTGGCAGCCCGCCGACATCCATCGGATGGTGCTTCGGCGTTCGACCAAACCGGTTGCCGACTTCACGCTTCGGGTGATCGAGCATCAGTTGCGCAGCTACGCGCGAGACACGATCCATCCGGGCTGGCGAGCTCAGATCGCCGAACTGCGTGAGGGCGCCGAGTCGCCGCAGGATCCGATCATGTCCTGTCGCGAGGACGGCATGAGTTGGCTGGCGATCATGGACGCTGCGGCTCGTTGCCTGCACGTGCTCCTGATCCTGCCGCCGGTGCAGATCATCGGCCCGCGGCCCGGCGAGTGGGTGAAGTCGATCGATCCGCAAGAGACCGAGGTGGACGATCGGATCCTCACCCGCGTCCGGATGCTGTTGGCGAAGGCGGAGTCGACGCCGTACGAGGCCGAGGCCGAGACCTTCACCGCCGGTGCCGCCTCACTCATCGCACGGCACCGCATCAGTGAAGCGATGCTCGCGGCGTCGCGTACCGACCAGCCGAAGGACGGTGCCAGCGCGACCCGCATCGGCGTCGAGAACCCGTACGAGCAGCCCAAGGTGCAACTGCTCAACGCGGTCGCCGAGGCGAACTCGTGCAAGGTCGTGTGGAGCAAGGAACTCGGTTTCGCCACGGTGGTCGGCTTCCCGTCCGACCTGTCGGGTGTCGAGTTGCTCTACACCTCGCTGCTGCTGCAGGCGACCAACACGATGACGGCGGCCGGGCAGCGATCGGTCCAGGGCGCTCACCGCCGGTCGCGGTCGTTCCGTGCCTCATTCCTCAGCGCGTTCGCCTTTCGCATCGGGGAACGATTGCAGGAAGCCACCGATGTCGAGGAGCGTTCTGCAACAGCGGAGTTCGGCGGAGCAGCCCGCGGAGAGCGCCTGCCGGCTCTGGTCGAACGCGACCAGCACGTCACCGACACCTACGAACGGCTCTTCCCTCAGGTCGTACAGACCAGGTCGCGGGCGAAGTTTGACCGGGAGGGCTGGCACCACGGCCGGCAGGCCGCGGATCAGGCCGACATGCGCTCCCGCGCCGAATTACGCGGGTGAGGGTGTGCGCATGATTCGCCAATGGGCTTGCGGTGGTCACTCAGGACGATGACTTCGACGCGTTGCATGATCTCGGCGCACTCGAGGTCATCAAGGTCTGAGTGAGCATCGACCCGAATTGACGCCCAGGGCTGATCAGGGTGCGGACCAACCCTCGCGCCCGAGATTTGTGCAGATGCACGCCTTGTTGCCGTCCACATCCTGCAGGACGACGTACGCCGGCGATCCGTCACGGACGGCGGTGCCACCGGCATCCACGACCTGCTGGATGCGCTGTGCAGCGATGTCATGCGGCACCCGGACGTCGAGGTGGAAGCGCTGCTCGTCGGCAGGCTCCCGATGCTGGAACCACAGCGTGGGTCCGATGCCGGCCTGGCCGTGGACCTCGTCCCCGTCGACCTCGTAACCGAGGGCGGCTGCCCAGAAGGGGGCGATCTTCTCGTGGTCCGGTGTGTCGAGGGCGATCTCGAAGATCGACCGGTCTCCCGTCAGCGAGCAAGCAGGTTGAGGATCACCGTGAGGATGATCGAGGCAACGATTGAGAACAGGATCATGCCCACGCAGCCGGCGGTGCCGCCGAGCGGGCGGACGCGGAATCGGGGTCCAGGTTCGGTCATCCGGCAACCCTCGCACAGGGAGCACCGCGCAAGTGCTCAGCGAGCGGGTGGCTCACCCGAACCAGGCGTGCCGACAGCGCAAACAGCCCGACGCCGCACCGATTCCCCAACCCTGGACAAACCTGCTTCCCGCAACCGTCGAATCGCCCCGGCCGCGTTAGGTTCGAAGGGCCCGCCACCGCCTCAGCAATGGAGACACCATGTCCACAGGCCGTACTCTCGCCCGCGTCGCACTCGGCTCGTTCCTGACCTTCGCCGGCACCGGTCACCTCACTTTCGCCCGCCAGGAGTTCCAGGCTCAGGTGCCCGACTGGTTCCCCGCCGACAAGGACGCCGTCGTCCTCGCGTCCGGCGTAGTGGAGATCGTGCAGGGGCTGGCGCTGATCTCCGGTTGGAACCAGAAGACGGTCGGCAGGATCATCGCAGCGTTCTTCGTCGCCGTGTTCCCCGGCAACATCAGCCAGTTCCTGGAGCAGAAGGACGGTTTCGGTCTGGACACCGACACCGAGCGCGCCGTCCGGCTCGCGTTCCAGCCGCTGCTGGTGGCGTGGGCCCTCTGGGCGACGAACCAGGGTGACGAGGAGACTGAGTTCTCACAGAAATCGAGCTGATTCAGGCAGAAATCACAATGCAGACCGTCCTCGGTGCGAACGGGCAGATCGCCGAAGAACTCGCCCGCGAGCTGTACCGCAACCACACCGGCGACATCCGCCTGGTCCAGCCGCAACCTGAAGAAGGTTCACGACACCGACGAGCTCCACGCGGCCGATCGATCCGAACCGGTTTACCCAGGTTCTGGGGGCGATTTAACCCCGGTTGTCACGGGCGCGCTGCTTGATCTCGGCGATCACCTGACCCTTGGCGTCCGAGTACGCGTTCATGTCCGGCCAGTCCTGAGCGACTAGGTCCCGCTTGGTGCGTTCGTACAGTTCTCGATCGCCCTGGTCGGTGCGCAGTCGGTCGCGCAACAACAGGTAATCATCAGCGGCCACGTCGCCGGTCTCGAGGATGTGCACGTGCACGTCGAGTTCGGGGGTGCGCACGAGCCGGTGTCCGGGCTCACGAACCCGCAACATGTAACCGGTGTCCAGGAGTTGCGGCAGGTAGTCCTCCTCGGCGGTGACGTCGTCGACGACCACGAGGATGTCGATGATCGGCTTGGCCGCGAGTCCGGGCACCGAGGTGGAGCCGATGTGTTCGACCTGCTTCGCGGTCTCCCCCAGAGCCGCCCTGATGCGATGCTCGTGCTCGGTGAAAGCGCTGGTCCAGGACGGGTCGTATTCCTCGATGACGAGGTCGCGCTTCTCCACTCCGCCGACGAGTTCGACGCAGGTGACGTCGGGACCGCGGCGGCCGGGATTGGGAGACTCAGTCATGCGGCGAGGTTAACGTCCGGTGCGCTCAGCCTCATGACCCAGCACGAACGCCCGTTCGTACTCGAGAAGCTGCTTGAACTCGCCGTTGCGCACCATCTTGTCCAGCCGTTGATGCTCGCCGCTCCTCCTGGTGGTCGTGATGATTCCGACCGCACCGACGGAGCATCGACCGACGGGAGTCGTCCGTGCGTGAATTTCGGGGTGCGCCATGCCCTACGTGCCGAGCGATTCGTCGACCTCGGCCCGTAGTTGTTCGGCGTGACGGGACACGACGGCCCAGACGAGTTCGTAGTCGACTGCGTCGTACTCGTGAGCGAGGCGGTTGCGCATGCCGATGGCCCGCCGCCACGACGTGTCTCGGCGATGCTCATCGAGGAACGCCTCGGGAAGCCGCCGCACCGCTTCGCTCAGCTTGAGCACGAGAGAACCTGCAGCAAGCTTGGGCACCTCGAGGTCGGGATCACTGTCGTACCACTCTCGTCCACGTGCCGCGAGCTGCTCAGCTCTACGGCACAGTCTTGAGATGTCGGACAGCTTGTCGGATGTCCCGGGGCCGTACCTCTCGTCCAGCAAACTCACAGCGGCACCGAGGTGCGATCGATCTCGTGCCCCGACCAAAGTGCCCGAGCAGTCACCAGATCCACTGCGCAACCGAGCAACTGCTCCAACTCGTCGGCGGCATCGATCAGGTCGAGCACGTCGCCGTCACGGCCGATCTCGACGACGAGGTCGATATCGCTGCCCGGAGTGTCATCGCCGCGAGCCACCGACCCGAACACCCGCGCAGACGTGAGGCCGTGACCGGACAGGATCGCCAACACCTCGGCACGGTGATGCTTCAACAGTTCACTCGGGCGCGGCCGGACGGCATCCCGCAAGCGATCCAGCATCTGGGGGGACGGACGTCGGCGACCGGTTTCGTAGGCGGCGATGTTCGGTTGCGCAACACCGCTGCGGCGGGCCAACTCAGCCTGACTGATTCCCGCAGCGGCACGTAGTTCAGCAACCGTCGACATCAGGTAATGATATCTCGTGATATGGATCGTGGACGTTGGAATTGACCTCGTTGCTGACCCGATTCTTGCGGCGCTCCTCTCCTCAGGATCTGCCCGCCAGGACGTTCCTCAGGTACCCGGCCGTGAGGCTGTCGGCGTCGGCGGCGACTTCGCCGGGGGTGCCGGTGGCGACGATGCGTCCGCCGTCGTCACCGGCGCCGGGACCCAGATCGATCACGTGGTCGGCCTGGGCGACCATGCGCATGTCCAACTCGACCATGACGACGGTGTTGCCGGCGTCGACCAGGCCCTGCAGATGCGCAATCAGGCGGTCGCTGTCGGCACTGTGCAGACCCGCAGTGGGTTCGTCGAGGACGTAGAGGGCGTCGCCCCGGTGGGCACGCTGCAGTTCGGAGGCCAGCTTCACCCGCTGCGCTTCGCCGCCGGAGAGTTCGGGCGCGGGCTGGCCGAGGCGCACATATCCCAACCCGACGTCGCGCAGTACGTGCAGCGAGCGCTCGATCTCGGTCTCATCGGCGAAGAATTCGTGGGCTTCGTCCACGCTCATCGCTAGGACGTCGGCGATGTTCCGGTCGTGCCAGGTGATCTCGAGCGTGCTCTCCTTGAACCGTGTGCCGTGACACGTGGGGCACGGGCTGTAGATGCTCGGCAGGAACAGCAACTCGACCATGACCGAGCCCTCTCCCTCACACGTCGGGCATCGTCCGGCGGCGACGTTGAACGAGAACCGGCCGGCCTTGTAGTGGCGCCGACGGGCCTCCGGGGTCGCCGCGTACAACTTGCGGACGTGGTCGAACAGTCCGGTGTAGGTGGCGACATTCGACCGAGGGGTGCGACCGATCGGCTTCTGGTCGATCGCAACCACTCGACGCAGACCTCCGAGTCCTTCTCGTCCACCCTCGACGTGCCCGTGCACCGAACCCTGATCGCCGGTGAGCAACAGGTCGACGTCGTCGTCCCCGTCCTCGAGCTCCACTGTCGTGGACCGACCGAGAGCGGCCTCGACCAGCGTGGGCACGGCCTGACTGACCAGGCTCGACTTGCCCGACCCGGAGATGCCGGTGACCGCGGTCAGACATCCCAGCGGGAACTGCACCTTGACCTCGTGCAGGTTGTTGCGGCTGACGTCCGCGAATCGCAGCCAGCCATGCGGCTCGCGGGGCCGCCTGGACACCGGTGTGGGAGGCGCGTACAGGTAGCGGCGGGTGACCGATTCCTCGACGTCCACGAGGCCCGAGGGTTCGCCGCTGAACAGGACGCGTCCGCCCTGCTCGCCGGCGCCGGGTCCGATGTCGACCAGCCAGTCGGCCTCCTTGACCACCGGTATCGAGTGCTCCACCACGAACACGCTGTTGCCGCGCTGCTTGAGTCCGCGCAGGATGCCGAGCAGCGCTTCGAGGTCACGCGGGTGGAGGCCGGCGGACGGTTCGTCCAGCACGTACACGACACCGAAAAGCTTGGACGACAACTGAGTTGCCAGCCGTAGCCGCTGCAGTTCACCGCCGGAGAGGGTTGGTGTCGTCCGCCCCAGCGAGAGGTAGCCGAGGCCGAGATCGATCATCGGTTGCAGTCGTTCGAGCAGTTCGGCGCACAGGCGACCGGCCGCGGCCTGCTTCTCCGCCGAGATGTTCGAGGTGCGACGGACGTCGGGTGCCGCGTCATGGGACGCACCACCGGCATCCACCCGCGCCTTTCTGGCACGCGCCCGGGAGGCGTCGTCCAACGCTTCGCCTGCCGTGCCCTCGACCGGCACCCGATCGTCGGCGATCACACGCCGCGCGATGTCGGCCACCTGATCCAGCGGCAGCGCGGCGAACTCGGCGATGTCGAAGCCCTCGAACGTGACCGACAGCGATTCGACCTTGAGTTGCTTGCCGTGACAGGTGGGGCACACAGCACTGGTGACGAATTGCGAGACGCGGCGCTTCACGATCGCGCTCTTGGTGGAGGCGAAGGTGTCCAGCACGTACCGGCGAGCGCCGACGAAGGTGCCTTGGTAGCTCGGTTCGAGGTCCTTCTTGATCGCTCGCTTCGTCTGGGCCGGAGTGAGGCCGGCGTACACCGGGACGGTCGGGCGCTCCTCGGTGAACAGGATCCAGTCGCGCTGCTTCTTCGGCAGGCGGCGCCACGGGATGTCGACGTCGTAGCCCATCGAGACGAGGATGTCGCGCTGGTTCTGCCCCTGCCACGCCGGCGGCCAGGACGCGATGGCGCGCTCGCGGATCGTCAGCGACGGGTCGGGCACCATCTGTTCTTCGGTGACCTCGTAGACCCGGCCGATCCCGTGGCAGGTCGGGCACGCACCCTGGACGGTGTTGGACGAGAAGTCCTCGGCGTAGAGCATCGGTTGGCCCGGCGGATACCAACCGGCGCGCGAGTACAGCATGCGGACGAGGTTCGACAGCGTCGTCACGCTCGCGACGGTGGATCGGGCGTTGCCGCCGCCGCGTTGCTGTTGCAGTGCGACTGCCGGCGGCAGTCCCTCGATCGAGTCGACATCGGGGACGCCTGCCTGGTCGATCAAGCGGCGCGCGTACGGTGCGACCGATTCCAGGTACCGGCGCTGGGACTCGGCGTAAAGCGTCCCGAAAGCGAGAGAGGATTTCCCCGACCCGGACACTCCGGTGAACGCGACGATCGAATCGCGCGGCACGTCGAGGTCGACGTCCTTGAGGTTGTTCTGCCGGGCTCCCCTGACTTCGACTGCGGTGTGCCTGGCGTCGTCGGTCGTCGTCATGTGCCGACTGTATGCGCCAGGTTCGGACGCCGCGGACGCCACCTGGCACGCGCAACCGAGCCGTACCGTCCTCGGATCCACATCGGCTCGAACGTGCTGGTGATGGAGAACGCGGTCCTTCGCGGACGCGCGAACACACCGCTGACGATAGGCGACGCCGTCCTCGTCGGGCCACACGCCCACCTCAACGCAGCTACGGTCGAGGACGAGGTGTTCATCGCCACCGGAGTGAGCGTCTTCGCCGGTGCACTCGTCGGCACCGGAAGCGAACTGGGCATCAACAGCGCCCTGCCCGCAAACACTGTCGTGCCGATCGGGTGGATCGCGGTCGGCGACCCGGCCCAGCTGTTCTCACCGGACCGGCACGAGGAGTTGTGGGCGATCCAACAGACGCTTGACTTCCCCGGGACGATGTACGGCGCGACCCGGGAAACGCCGATGCGCGACACATGCGCTGCCAGTGTGAGGCCTATCACCCGCGTTGATACCAAGCGCCGCGAGCACGCGCCTTAGGTCAGTGCGCGGTGCATGAGGGCCGCGATGACCGCGGATCTCCTGCTGCACACCCGCCGAAGAACCTCGGCCACAGCCTGGGTGCCGAGCTTGACAACATGGAACGCGGCGCCGAAACCCGCCCACCCGGCTTCCTGATGCGCAGGTGCCCCTGGTCTCCGGCGACGTGCTCGATCTCAGGCACGGGGTGTTCGTGACGGTGGAGAAACTGGTGATGGACTATTGCCCACCGCCCGGCCTCGACAAGCGGATCCGCCGGCGACCGATGGATGTCGCGAAGGCGTTGGAGATCATCATTCAAGTATCGGGTGCGGTCGAGACAGCGCACCGCCTCGGCATCCTGCACCGTGACGTCAAACCTGCCAACATCCTGTTCACCGAGTACGGCCGCCCGGCCCTGACCGACTTCGGAATCTCGGTCAGCACCGCACCCGGTGCCGCTGCAGCCGAGGGCGTCGGGGTTTCCGTGCCGTGGGCACCTCCCGAGCGACTCGTCGACGGTGCCGTGTTCGGCCGTGAAGGCGACGTGTATTCCCTGGCGGCGACGTTGTGGACCATGCTCGTCGGGCGCAGCCCGTTCGAGATCGACGGCGGCCCGAACGACGGCTGGGAAATGAGCGGACGCGTGCGCACATTGCCGGTGCCCCCGGGTGAATGGTAGGCGGGCACGATCTGGTTGATGATGATCGCGTCGATGCGGACGATGCTCGTGGACAGGTCCTCGCCGTACTGCCGCACCAGCTGCGCGCCACGGTTCAGCTCGTCCTCATCGACCTCGGGCCACTCGAAGTCGAGCATCTGCAGCACCCACGCAAGCTCATGCGGGAGGTTCATCGCCACGGTCGGATCCCATCGAAGGTCGGCACGTCAGTGAGGTGTGGAGGCGGCGGCCGGGCGACGCCATCGGGTCGCGGCACGCGGCAGCCTCACATGCGACCGTAGCGAACATCGGCCCACGACGAGCATCTCGTCGAAGGTCGGCAGGGAACCCGGTCCCCTCACCCTCGAGGTCAACGGCCATGACGCCGGCGCTTGCGTCGTCGGTCCTGAACCCGCCGCGCGGAGCTCGAACGGGGCGAGGCTCCCGCTCGAAGCGGCCGCCGAGCTCCCGCTGCCCGGCGCGGTGCGTCGTGACGACGCTCAGTGTTGCACGGGGCCTTGGAACTCGAGGAAGATGCGCATCGCCGTGCTGGTCTCGCGCTTGTGCATGTTCGCGACGTCCTTCGCACCGCCCAGCGACAGCAGGGGCACGTACATGAACGACTCCCCGTACGCGAGCGGCCCGTGCGCGGCGACGGCCTTCGGATACATCTCGTAGTCGATGCGGTCGGCAAGCAGTGCGATGCCATGCTGATTCAGGATCGTGAAGAGCGTCTTCAGGCTGCTGCCGAGACCGGTGCCTGTGTTGTTGCGGAAGACCGTGGCGCTGAGGCCGGACTCGTCGGGTTCCCAGCAGACGAGGTCGGCGAGTCCGGTGGTGAGGATGGGGATCGATTCGGCGCCTTCGACGCGGGGCACGTAGCCGATGCCTTCGGTGCCGAGCTGGTCGAGGTAGAGGTCGGGGTCGATGATCTGGAAGAACCCGTCGGCGAACGACCCGTACCCGTAGCGTTCCCAGATGTCGATCAGCTCATCGGACACCCGCCCCCGGTACCGGTCGATCGTGGCAGCAGGGACGGGCGCATGGGCGACGAAGTCAGCAATCTCGATCACGGTTCTGCAGTGTAGGCAGGAACATCGACATCGACATCGGCACCGTGCTGAGGTCGAGGTTGGGGTTGTTCTGCTGCAGCGTCTCGATCGCCGCCATGAGCTCCTGCTTCCGCGATCCCCACTGCGACCCGAGCGACGAGTTGATGCTCGAGTCACCGAGGCCCGAGATGTCGTTCCAGTCGCCGCCTGCTGTGCCGTCGAGGCGGTGCGTCGCGGCGAGCATCTCCGGATTCAAGCCATTTGCCATCGCATCGCGGCGGCTCGTCGCATTGGGACGTGAACGACTCGCCGTATGGCACCTCGCCGTGAATCTCGACGGCCTTCGCGTCGATGTCGCCGTCGAGCGTTCGCGTGACGGCGTCAGCCGTCGACGCGCTCGCGCAACACGCGCGCGGTCCAGACGACACCCTCGTCGTCGTACTCGAAGTGCACGACGCGGTCGTCGACCTCATAGAGATCCCATTCATCGCTGCGAGACTCCGTCGGCTCGCCGAACGCAGCACGAACACCGTCCCTGGTGTAGTCATCGAGGCCGCTGATGAGCGTGGCCCGGCCGGGATACGCGTCGAAGCCGCCATGCGCGACGACGTAGAACGACACCTGCATCAGCCCCTGCTCGTCGAACACGAAGCCCACGCCGCTCTTGTCGTAGCTCACATAGTGCCTGAACGGGCCCTTGAAGGTCTCGGTCGTCGCCTTGCCCTTCTGCTGCTCCATGATCGCCCGGACGGCTGCGTCATCCTCAGCGAGGCCGAGCACGGCAAGGTAGGGTCCGCAGTCACCGGTGATGGTCGTCATCAGTTCATCCTCAGGGTCGAGTCGCGCGTGGGCAGGCACGTCAGGAGAACGCTAGCAGCGTCAGTCTTCCACGCCCGAGATCGTCATCGAGACGACCTCGACGCGGCCGCGCTGATAGTCGAAGCGCAGATAGTGATCGCCGTAGCGATAGAGGTCCATGATCTGGCTTGCACGGTCAGGCTCGCCGAGGAGCGCCTCGACCCCGCCACGGGTGCTCTCGCCGTCGAGCCCCTCGATGAGCGCGGCGGGGTCGCGGTAGGTCGGCTCGCCTGCGTCGGAGCGCAGCGGGATGCGGATCACGATGGGATTTCCGCCGCGGAGTCTGATGCTGCCTCCGGTCGCGGCGTAGTGGAGCATGAGGTCGGTCCCGCCGTTGGGGCGCTCGTACTCCTCGGACTCCATGCCGGGACCCAGGAGTGCGATGGCCCCGCCGAACGCGCTCGCATCGCCGGCGAGCGCAGCGTCGAAGACACCGATCTCACCCGGCGGAAGGGTTCGGGGCGCTGTCATGGTTACCATCTCCCGTTGTTGGCGCGTCGGATCCCAGGATCTCATCGATCGTCGTGCCCGGCACTCCCTGCTCCCGCAGCGTGCTTCGGCGCGCCGCGAGGTCGGCCTCCATGGCTGCGCGGAGATCTGCTGCATCCTGCTGGATCCGAGCATCGGAGTTCTTGTATCCGTGCGTGCAGCCGGCACGGTGCTGCACGACTGTGATCGCGACTGCGGTCGCGTCACGCTAGACGGCGTTTCGCTCCCACGAATCGACGGATCGACGGTTCGACCGTACCTGTCTTCCAACGCCCGGACGAGCGATGCCTTCGAAGGGATGTGATCGTACTCGAGTCCGCCCCTGGCCGCCGTTCCGTCGGGCGACCCTGGAGGTCGCCGTACTGTCCGATGTCGTACTGGCCAGGCCTCGCGTCCCCGCGCTCGGCTCGATCGAGCCGCCGTCGATCCCGCGTGATCATGCGGTCGAGGTGCCGCAACCCGTCGACGTCCCGTCGTTCCCGTTGCTTGCTCTCTTCGCGCCGATGGTCATGGGCGCGGCGTTGTTCGCGTTCAAGCGCAGCGCGATGAGCATCCTGTTCGTTGCGCTGAGCCCGTTGATGATGGTTTCAACGCGGTGGTCGCAGCGGTATCACGCGCAAGAAGACGACGGCAGACGCGGCGGCGTTCCGCGCCTCGCTGTCGGCCACCAGTCAGAACATCACTGATGCATTGCAGCGAGAGCGGGAGCTTCGTCTGCGGATGTACCCGTCGGCGGCCGAGGCCGTCCGCGGGATCCTCGACCGCTCAGATCTGCTCTGGTCGCGACGGCCCGAGCATCCTGAATTTCTGCGAGTTCGGCTCGGGCTCGGCACGATCGTGCCGTCGACGACGGTGGCTCAGTTGCGCCCGAACGGAGTGCCGGAGTTCCTGTCGGAGGCCCGCGCGGTCGCCTCGGAGCATGGCGTGCGTGCTGCCGGAGGCTGCAGTGACCGCAGACCTGCGGTCGGAATCGGCGTCTGCGGCGGTTCGTCGCAGCTCGACGGGGTGGCGCGAGCAGTGCTCGCCCAGATCGTCGGGTTGCACTCCCCAGCCGACGTGGTGGTCGCGTGCCTGACTTCGGTGCGTCATCGCGGCCGGTGGGAGTGGTTGCAATGGCTGCCCCACTGCGACTCACCGCAATCGCCGCTGCAGGGGCAACACCTGTCCGCCGACCCTGGTACCGGCTCGATGCTGCTTGCCCAGTTGGAGGAATTGTTGGATGCCCGGGACGGGCAGACCGCTCGACCGCGCGGACCGGCGTTGGGTGACGAGGACGACCCGGTTCTCCCGTCGGTCGTGCTCGTCGTGGCTGACACGACGGTCAACGCGCCCGGTCGGTCGGGAGTCGGCGGCGTGCTCGACAATATCCGAGTCGTCCGGCTGAACCGTCCCAGCAGATGCCCAGACGACTAATCCCCGTCCCCGCCCCAGACATCGTCGACCACCGGTGCACCTACTCGCGAGCTCACAGGCTGTACGCCCGAGTAACTTTACATAACTACTGCCGCGCCGATCGCCATGTTCCTGACCTGCAGAAACATCGCGACCCCTTGTCAGCGAGAACAGTTCTCACCTCGAACAAACTTCCAAGTTGTGCGATTCTCGATGCCAAAACGACCTGAAAACTGCCCCTACTTTGATCAAACCCCGATTCGACCAATGTTCGCTGCGAAGATTGACGGCGACACGCCTTGAAGACTGATTAAATGGTCGCCCGAGTCATCGAGCGGTCAGTGTATGGCGCCGGCGGCGTGTCAACTTGACGCCGCAGTCATAGCCAAGAGCCGCATCGGTTTCGGCACGGATCCTCACGGCAGGTCAGCGCAGCTTCGGGATCAGGTTCGTAAGGTCAACCACCTCGACTTCTGCATTGCGCGTGTACTCCGCGACAGTCATCTGATCGGTGAGACCCTGCGGGCTCCGCAACTTGAGCGCCGCCTTCGACAATGTCCTAGCAGCATTGCGATTACTGGTTGTGAGGAACCGGACAGGTAACGCGCCAACGACGTACACCTCGCGACGCCGGCCGGTGGTGTCCATCGACAGGCCTACGACGTCGGCGAACAAGCCACGCTGACGCATGCTGTCGGCGCCCTTCCACGACGACAGTTTGAACTCCGCGACCCGCTGGTTTGTCTCCAAATCGAAGACTCTCCCTGGATCGTTGCCCGCGCCCAACGATGGACGTTTCGAGACGACCTCACCGGGTCCAAGGATGATCGGAAGCACCTGCATGATCACTGCCGCGTGGATCAGCGTGTCGAGCATCCCCACTCGTTCGCGCACGATCAACGCGCTATCGACGAGGTCGCCGTCAAACCCCGATGCCTCCAGTACCTGTTCCGCAGCCGCCGCATCGGCACCATCGATCGTCGCCTCATATCTCGCGATCTTCGCAGTCAGCGACTCAGTCGACAGGAACCGGTCCAGGATCTCGAATGCTGCTGCACCGATGCCGTCCTCGTCCCGAGTCGAATCTGGGCCGAGGTCATGCGGCTTGATGACCGGTCGATTGATGTTCGGTAGCGGGCTGGTCTGAAAGCCAAGCCGCCAGAACAACCGCACCGCGAAGTGACTGATGAAAGGTTCGTCCGTGATACCGGTAGCGACACGAAATGCTTGCTTTGGCGGCCAGCGACGGCCGTCGATCTCCACCCAGTGCATTCGGATTGGGTCCGGTGGAACACCTGGAACACGCGCACGCACGGTCTCGGCGTCAAGCGTGTGGGTACGACCGTTGAGGACGAACTGCATGAGTTTGACGGTACCGGCGCTTGGCCGGGTGAAGGGTGGCTGCTGACGCCTTCCATGGCTGCCGCGCCCACGTCGAGAGATGGAGGCCGTGCTTATCTCACGTCGGGCATCCGCGTACGAAAGACGTACGGCTTCGCAGCCGTCAGCGCGTCGCGGGCGGTGTACTCAACAACTTGAGGATCGCTGAGTGCTCGTGTCACGACGGCGAGGGTCTTGATCCAGCCGGAAAACGACTCGTTCACGCGATCGCCACCGATGCCTTCTCCTCCCGTTCGGGGCTCTCCGCATTTGAGCGGGGCGTGTGCTGATTTCATGCTGCTGGTCTCTGCCCTCGGGTGAGGGCGATGTGGACCATGATGCGCCTTCGGTAGTTGTCCATGTTGGTGAAGCCGCATCCGACACGCTTGGTTTGCTTGATGATCCGGTTGAAGCCCTCGGTGCGGGCGTTGGTCACGTCCTCGGTGAGCGCGACGAGCACCGCTGTCCACCAGGTGTCGATCGTGGTCGCCAGGCGGCTGGTTTCCTCCATGTCGGCGCGGGCGGCGGCGTCGTAGAAGTCGTACAGCCTGCGCCGGATCTGGTGCGGCTGGTGTTCGGCCAGCAGCAGGCGCAGGCGTTCCTTGACGGCATGCGCGGCGGCGATCTCGTTGGTCGGATCCTCGGCGGCGAGGGCGGCGTTGAACCGGGCCTTTTGCTTGACGGTGAGGTGCTCGTAGCCGGTGAGCAGCAGTTGCCGGCTGGCCCAGACTTTGTCGGTGGCGGTGCCGCGGCGGCCGTGCAGTTGCCGGGTGATCCGTTGACGCACCTGGGTGACCATGAGGTTGGCGAGGGCGACGAGATGCCACTTGTCGACTGCGATCCGCGCGTCCGGCAAGGCGGTGCGGATCCCGCCCGCGTACGGCGCGGACGGGTCGATCACGACCAGGTCGATGCCGGCCCGGAACGCGGGTGTCTGCAGCGCGAGCCAGTCGATCACGCACGCCCCGGAGCGTCCCGGGGTCAGCCCGAGAAGGTGCCCGGGCAGGGTGGGGTCGGCGTTGACGAACGAGGTCATCCACGGGTTCGACCGTGTCCAGCCGGCCTCTTCGAGCACCCAGCGCACCGACCGGGCGCGGGTCTCGTCGATGCCGAGCACGCGGGTGGGTTCCGGCTCGGGCAGCCACTGGTTGGCCAGTGCGATGAGCGCCCGGTGCGCGGTCGACCACGCCACCTGGTACTCGCTAGCGACCTCGCTGACGGCGCGGTTGCCCGACGCGATCGCCGAACCGATCTTCTCTCGTAGCCGGGTCGTGAGCCGCGACCGTGCCGGCACAGCGCGGGACTGCTGCGTGAATGTCGCTGTCCCACAGGCCGGTTCGCGGCACACCAAGCGCCGTTTGAACCACCACAGATCGGTTCTTTGGCCGGAGGCAGGCAAGTCCTTGACTCGAACCAGTGGCCGCTCCTTGATCCTTGAGGTGAGCACCCCGCACTCGGGGCAGGCGCCCTCCGGGTCGATGACCTCGATGACGACACGCACCGTGTCGGCATCGATTCGTTCGAGCTGCAGGACGGTGAACTCGTCCTCCAGCCCGAGCAGCACTGACGTACCCTCGTTCATGCTCGTGGCCTCGCTGTTGTCGCGTTGTGAGAGACCAACAGCATGTCGGGGCCACGAGCCCCATCAACTACCGGGCACCCCGCTCAAGCGCGAAGAGCCCCGTTCGGTGAGGACCTGGAAGAGGAGTTCTGCTCCGCGGCGGTCGAGCTGCATGTAGCCGAGTTCGTCGATGCAGAGCAAGTCAACGCGTCCGTATCGGGCGATGGTCTTGGAGAGGGTCTTCTCGTCGGCGGCCTCGACGAGCTCGTTGGCGAGCTTGGTGGCCAGGGTGTACTTGACCCGGTAGCCGGCCATGGCGACCTCGGTGCCCAGAGCGATGAGCAGGTGGGACTTGCCGGTGCCGGAGTCGCCGATGAGGCAGAGGGGCTGGCCCTTCTTGACCCAGTCGCACTTGGCCAGGGTGTGAATGGTGGCGGGGTCGATGTTGGGGTTGGCGTCGAAGTCGAAGGCTCGCAGCGACTTCTCTCGGGGGAACTTCGCGGCTTTGATCCGTCGTTCTGAGCGGCGTCGTGCTCGGTCGTCGCACTCGGCGAGGAGGAGCTCGGCGAGGAACCCTCGGTAGGACATCTGCTCGGCGGCGGCCCGGTCGGCACCGTCGGCGAAGCCTTGGCGGATGGTCGGCAGCCGCAGCATGCGGCACGCCTGGTCGATGGATGAGTCGGCGGCTTCTTCGGTCATTCCTCGGCGGCGGGTCATGCGGGGCTCCTTCATTCCTGGACGCGTGAGGGGCGGTGTAGCAACTGGTCGTACTGGTCGACGGTCGGCAGCGGTCGGGTATCGACGGGCAAGGGCTTGCGCAGTCGTCGCTCGGTGAGCGACGCGATCCCGGTGGTGTCGCTTCGAGTCGAGTCCGCGGTGTCGAATGCGCCGCCGTTGTCGTGGGTGCTGTCTTCGGCCTTGCGGGCTTCCAGGGCGACGACGTCTGCAGTGTGGCCTCCCGCTCGCAGAGCGGCGGCGAGTCCCGCGACGACATGTTCGTGCGCGAGGTGTCGGTGCAGCAGCAGAACCTCGATTAGGGCGCGGGTGCCGTCGGCGTCGCCGTGGGTCTTGCATGCTGCGGCCCACCATTCGTCGTGGATCGGGGTGAATCGGCCTGCCTTCCGGGCTTGCTCAAGGGCGGTGGCTCCGGGGAGGGCTCTGGGCTTGCGGAAGAGGACCTCGAGGTAGTGGTCCAGGTCGAGCTGGACGCCACTCTTGGTCATCAGCCGCTCGTGGCGCGCCACCACTGTCTGGCCGTCGTAGACGACCAGCTCGCTAGCATGCAGCAGGACTCTGACCTGGCGGCCGACGTAGCGGGCGGGCACGGAGTACTTGTTCATCCGGACGCTGACCTGAGCGAACCTGTCTACCCGAGGGGTGAACCAGCGGCCGGTCTCGAACTCCTCAACCGGCAGGAAAGCCAGGAGTGGCTGCTCGGCTGCGAAGTGCTCTCCGATGGTGTGCGCACGCGACGAGATCCGGCGATCGTCGGCTGAGCGGTCCCATGCGTCGACCATCGCGTTGAGCTCCTCGATGGAGTCGACTTCGGGGATGGGGACGAGGTGGTTCCGCCGGAACCAGCCGATGTCGCCCTCGACGCCGCCCTTCTCAGCACCCGTGCGATCCGGTGGGCGATCAGCCAGCTCCGCCGCGAGGGAGCGACGGTCCAGGGCCTTGCCCGCCAGCTCGGCACCACCTGGAACACGCTCTGGTCTCAGGTCCAGCCCGTCCTGGCCCGGGCCGCGGACGATCCATCCAGGTTCGAGGGCGTTCAGGTCCTGGGCGTGGACGAGCACGTCTGGCACCACCGCGATCCGCGCCGGCGCGGTCCGAAGGAACTCACCGGGATGGTCGACCTGACCCGCGGACCTCACCCGACAGCGCGGCTGCTGGACCTCGTCCCTGGCCGGTCAGGGACGGTCTATCGCGATTGGCTGGATGAACGGGGCGAAGGGTTTCGCCAGCGGGTCGAGATCGCGACGTTGGATCCGTTCCACAAGAACGCGATCGATGACCAGCTCGAGGACGCCACCTGCGTGCTGGACGCCTTCCACATCGTCAAGCTCGGCGGGGCTGCGGTCGATGACGTCCGCCGCCGGATCCAGCAAGAGACCCTCGGCCATCGAGGCCGCAAGGGCGAGCCTCTCTACGGGATCCGCCATGTTCTCCGCGCCGGACGAGAACGCCTCACGCCGCGCCAGCAGAACCGGCTGGCCAGCGCATTCGCGGCCCATCCCGATCACATCGCGGTCGAGGTCGCCTACCAGTGCGCCCAGGACCTCCGAGACGTTTTCCACCAGCCCACGCCCGCCCAGGGCCGACGCCTCGCCGAGCAGCTCATCGCGAGGCTGCCGTCCTGCCCGATCCCCGAGATCGCCAGGCTCGGGAAGACCCTACGCCGCTGGCGGACAGCATTCTTGGCCTACTTCGATACCGACGGCGCGAGCAACGACGGGACAGAGGCCATCAACGGGATCATCGAACTCGGTCGCCGCATCGCTCGCGGCTTCCGCAACTTCGAGCACTACCGCCTCCGAATGCTCCTCATCACCGGAGGACTCGACGCCTCACCCCACACTCAACTCTGAAGAGCCCGATTGCCACCTAGATTCGTGCCCTGAGCAAGCGCCCCCGATGGCGACTAGGGCGATAGTGGGCGCACTCGAAATCGCCTGCTGCCGCGTTTGATCGGACCCTTCTTGCGCGGCGTGGATTCGCGCCGAGCGTGATGTCAAGGGGAACGAGTCAGCTGAAGAATGCCGTTGATGACGAGACGGTTCCCCGCCGTCAATCCGAATGAGGACACTGACGCCTGGTGTTGTGAGAAGTTCTTGTGGTGGTGGTTCGTGGCTCCTAAACGCCGTCGAACCAGCGGACGGCCATGATTGCGAGCTGAGTGCGGTTTTCTCGATCGAACTTTCGCATGAGCCTGGACACGTACTGTTTGACGGTGGCCTCGCTGAGGTAGAGGCTGCGACCGATGGCGGCGTTGGTTGCTCCGGTCGCCACGAGCCGGAGGATTTCGCGTTCGCGGTCCGGGAGTTCTGGCATGGGCGCGACTGCTCGGTTCGTTGGCGAGAGCTCGGCGTCAGCGCTGTTCGTGGCGGGGTGCAGTTCGATGCGGGCGATGCTGTGCTCGCCTGAGCCTGTGTCGGTGAGTGCCCGTCTGGCGAGGTCACGCAGGTCGGCCGCGGTACGACGTGCCGGCTCGTCCTCGGTCGAGGTGACCAGTTCGTCGCTGCGGAGGGCGACGATGGCGAGCGCGCGCCTGGTTGCGCCGAGGCTGCCGGGTGCCGGTGCCGGTTGATCCTTGGGGTCGCCGGCTGTGATGGCGAGTTCGGAGCGGTGGACGCGATCATTGCGGGCGTCGCCGAGGTGGAGCATCAAGGCGATGATGACCCCGATGAGGAAGGGCACGCTGGCGGCCAAGACGGCGCTCGTCAGCGGTACTGCCGCCTGGATGCTGACTATGACGAGGCTGACCGAACTGAGCACGAGAGCGGCTGTGCCGGCCCAGATCGCGATCCAGTCGGCCGCTCGACGGTAGAGGTTCAACGCCGCCATCGCTGTACCCAGGCTGGTCCAGGGGATCGCGCCGCTGTAGGCTAATTCGGACAGCCGTGAGTCCAGGATTACCGAGCCCAGCGAGACGGCCGCGACGGCGAAGGCTCACAGTACGGGCTGGCGTGGAGAGAGCAGCCCTAGCGCGGTCACCGCGAGCTGAGCAAGTGTCATCGCCATGATGGCGGGCCATGCGGAGGGGATCGCTGCGACGCCGATGCTGGCACCGAGCAGGCTGAACGCGGCCAAGCCGAGCAGCGGCCAGGCCTGTTCGCGTTCGAGTCGTGCGCTCACGGTGACCTCCCTCCACGTCCATGATCTCGCTCCTGGATCGGTCACCGCAAAGCAGCCGCGGCGAGGTCTTCGCGTACTGCCTTGACCATCTTCCGGTAGCGGGAGGCGAGCTGGATATAAAACCATCCGCCGCCGGCCGCGCTGTAGGCGGCACCGATGGATTCCAGCGTCAACGTCAGCTTGTGCTTCTTGGCGTTGATGGTGATGCTCACCCTGACCCGTTGGGAGACCGGAAGCGCTGCGGTACGGACTGGTTTGCCACCCTCGCTCGCCACGGCGTTCTCGGCGTCAGTTTGCTCCCACAGGTAGTCGCGGGACTGAAACGTCTCTCGGACTGTCCTCATGACCTGCTCGACGGTGGCGTCGGGTCTGAAGTCGATTCTTGCCATGGTGGTGCTCCTTCGTTTCGATGGTGCGGGTCAGCGGATGTCCATGCGGGGCAGCCGCAGGACTGCGGCTGTCAGCAGGATGGCGAGCCACGCGATCACGGCCGTGGCGGCCAGCGGCAGCGGGAGATACCCGTATGACTCGGGGGCGGCCACGCCGGCGAGGCTCTCCACCGCCGCTCCTGGCAGCCATCGCGGGATGTGCTCGGAGTACCACTCGCCCAGAAACGTCGCCATGCTTACCGGCACGAGCGAGATCAGGCCGGTGGTCACCACGGCTGCCACCGCTGATCGGGTCAGGACCGCGAATGCGGCGCCGATCAGTCCTTGCACCGCCATCGATGCGCCGACCAGTACCACGACGGCGCGGATGAGGCCGGGGTCGGTGAGGTCAAGCAGCTCATATCCCTGCAGTGCGAGCATGCCCTGCGTTGCGGCGGTGGTCGTCACCGAGGCAATCAGCCCCACGACCAAGCCCCCGGTGCCGATGATTACAAGCTTGGCCGCCAGCACTCTTGTCCGGCGTGCGGTGGCGACGAAGGTGGACTGGCCGATCCCGTGGAACTCGATGGCGACGAAGTTCGCCGCCAGGTAGACGAAGGCCCAGGTCGTCAACCCAGAGCTGTAGAAGATGACGGCGTAGTCGCTCACCGACTGAGCATCGGCAAGGGTCGAGCTGTCCCCGATGAGCGTCATGAACACCCGACGCCAACGCTGACCGCCAGGATCAAGACGATACCGATCGGATGCAGACGCAGCGCAAGCAGCTTGCGCCGCTCCGCGGACAGAACGTCCATGAATCCCGGTACGGGAGTAGTGGGCGCAGACGCAACCGTGGTCATGCGTGATTCCCTTCGTCCGAACCTGCGCGGTACTCAACAGCGCCAGCCGTCAGGCGCAGGTAGGCGTCCTCGAGGCTTGTGCCGTCCTCCAGGTCGCTGATGTCGAACTGGTCAAGCAGCCTCCCGGCGCCGATCACCACCACGCGGTCGGCGGTCTGCTGCATCTCGGCCATCAAGTGGCTGGAGACCAGCACACACCTGCCCTCCGCCGCGAGGTCGCGCATCAGATGGCGCACCCAGCGCACCCCATCCGGATCGAGTCCATTGACGGGCTCGTCGAGGATGACCGTTCCGGGGTCACCCAGCAGCGCGGCGGCGATGCCCAGGCGTTGCCGCATCCCCATAGCCATCGCGCCGATCCGCCGTGACATGACCGAGCCCAAGCCGACCTTCTCAAGGAGATGATCGGCGCGCGCCAAAGGGATACGACCGGCGGCGGCAAGCCAGCGCAGATGCGCCCGGGCCGTCATGCCATCGGGGGCGCCCTTCGAGTCGAGCATGACACCGACCACCCGCTGCGGCGCAGGATGGTCGCGCAGGTGTCGCCGATCGACCGTGGCCTCTCCGAAGGTGGGCTGGTCCAGACCGACGACCATCCGCATAGTCGTTGTCTTACCCGATCCGTTCGGACCCACGAAACCCGTCACCTGTCCGTCAGGAGCGGTGATGGAGAGATCATCGACGGCCGTGACTGCTCGGACCCGTTTAGTCAGCTGCTGTGTTTCGATCATGACTCCACAGCACCAGGCAGCGCCGAATGCGACTAGCGTCTTCCGTTGGTGCCACCTGTCACGAACGTCTGTCACCCGTCATCACGAAGGTCTGTCACCTTCGTGACACGCCTTTGACCAGCGTGAACGCAGTGGCCCAGAACCGGTCTACCCACGTAGCCCTCGGCCGCTACGTCGAAACCAGGGATCGGCACATGCGTCGCAGTCCACCGGTTCGGTGCTCTCCCTCGCAGTACGCCCGAGCGACCTGCTGTTCATCTTGGTGCGTAATCCTGGCGCGATGGGTCGCTACCGGATGATTGCTCAAGCCGCTGCGGTCGTGGCCGCCGTGCTCGCACTGGTGGCGGCAATATCGAGTGCCGCCGCGTTGCCATCCGCCTCCGTGGAGGTTCTCGTCGCCGAGCTGTGGCGCACGGTCGGGCTTATGACGTGGGCCGCACTCTTTGCCCTCCTTGCAGTCCGTCCCGGACTGCTGGCCGTCTGGGTCATCGCGCTGAGCAGCAAGCTGGCGCTGGTGATCGGCGGTCTCCTCATCGGATACGCAGTGCCGGGGGCGAGCGATCTCGTGCTGTGGGACGGCGTCCTCAGCGTCGTGCTCGCCGTCGGGGCCGCGGCGGCTGCCCGAATGCGGGCGCTCGAGCGCGCCGATGGATAGGAATGGGCTCCCTTGCCCGTGAGCTTTCGCCGCTGCTCAACCTCGATGCCACCGCCCGGGCGCGGTGCGACGGGTGGGTCGGTGGCCGGTTGGGGCGTCCGCGA
>NZ_JAKSGG010000001.1:0-58275 GCF_022359705.1 Yimella sp. NH-Cas1 | reverse complement strand
TGGCGACGAGTGGCAGGTGATGAACCTCGGCTACGAGGCTGTGCCGATCCCCGGCTGGCCCCCTCAGCTATGGATCAGTCCGTCTCAGTGACCACCGCTAACGTCACGGCATGCGCTTGAACCGACCGTCGCTGCTCGCTGGACTGGCGTTGATCCTCGCCGGGTGTGGGACGGCTGAGGCTGGACCAGTTGCTGACACATCGCCGGCAGCCCCGTCCACGACCTCGACTCTGAGCGCTTCGTCGTCTTCACGCGGGCCACAGTGTGCTGGCGCGTCTTCTGCGGCGATCAAGGCCATCAACGAGAGGGTCCAGGCCAAGGGCGGCGGGAGCTCCGTGACCTCTGCTGTCGTGTGGGCGGACCCGAACGCCGACGCATGGTGGATCGTCGGCGCGTTCGATGGACCAGCGGGTGAGGGCGAGGCAGCCCTGGGGTCCTGGGCAACCACGAAGGACCCGACGAGTGGAACCTTCGATGGTCCGGTGTACGCGATCGACGGAGGTGCGCGCTCCTTCTCCGACGCGCCGCCCAACACGGTCGTCGAGTACGACCCCACGAAGGTCCCTGCTCTGGGCTGCTGGAACCGGTTGAATCACTGACTCACGCCCGGCCTGAGAAGTCCACGGCTACGCGGTCTAGCCTCATTGGGGTAGACCGCCGACGGCCTCCGAGGGATGCTTCTATGTCGTGTCAAGCAGCTGGCGCGAGCACTTCTGGTCCTGGGTGGGTCGCGGCGAGGGTGCGGAAGATCTGCCGTCCGACGTAGCGCTTGAGGCAGCGTCGGATTTCCTTGCTGGTCTTGCCCTCGGCCAGGCGCCGTTGGACGTAGGCCCGGGTGTCTGGGTCAGTTCGCATGCGGGTCAGCACGATGGTGTTCAGTGCCCGGTTGAGCCGGCGGTCGCCGCCGCGGTTGAGGCGGTGACGCACGGTGTTGCCGGACGAGGCGGGGATTGGTGCAGTGCCGGCGATCGCGGCGAAGGCCGCTTCGCTACGGATGCGTCCAGGGTGGGACCAGACGGTCAGGATGATGGCTGCGGTGACGGCGCCTACGCCGCGCAATTCGAGGAGCTCGGGCGCCTCGGCGGTGACGATCTCGGTCAGTCGCTGACGGTTCTCGAACAGCTCCTCATCGAGCACGAGCACGCGCTTGGCCAGTCGGACTGCCTCAGCGCGGGCGGTCGCCGTCCCGATCCCTTCCTCGCGACGTCGCCATCCAGCGATGGTGGTGACCTGCTGGGAAGTCAGAGACTTTCGGGCATCGACGCCGAGGTCGTGACTGCGCAGCATCGAGGTCAGTGCGTTGATGCACCTGGTCCGCTCGACGTTGAGGTGCTCACGGGCGACGGTGAGGACCCGCAGCGCGGTGTGCGCTTGACCGGCGCGGCGATCACGTAGCGAGGCCAGCGGCATGACCAAGCTGGCACGGGCAGCGAGGACAGCGTCAAGAGCGTCGGTCTTCCCGCGGCCACGTTCGCGCCGAGGGGTTGGTGCTTCGACCACGCGGTAGCCCGCATCAGACAGGACGTCGCTGAGAACAGCCCCGTAGGAGCCAGTTCCTTCGGCGGCGATCAGCACCGAGTCGAGATCACCTTGGGTGCGGCGACCGATCCAGTCCCTCGCGCGACGCAGCCCGGCCGGGGAGGTCGGGAAGGTGGCTTGGTCGAGCAGTGCCCCGCGGTCATCGACGACGGCGTAGCTGTGGGTTGCGGCGTGGGTGTCGACCCCTACGACGTAGCGGTAGGTCTCAGCCACCGTGACCGGCAGACTGGGCATGCGATGTTCTCCTCACTTGTTCGGGTTGGACGTCGTTGCCGGCGTCAGCCCGGGTGAGAAGTCACGACGAGGCGGGCCTGTAATGAGTCACACCACCGGGACGGCAATCCCGTTGGTGGACATGCTTCTGATCAAGCCATCGTTGTGGGCCAGGGTCGGCGCCGGCACCCAGCGCACGCTGGACAGATCCCAGGCATGACACCCCCAAGGGGGGTCAGGCGATTCAGGAGTCACAACGCGCACCGGGTGACCGACGCCAACCCTGCCAGCCAGCCCCAGGCCAGCCGAGACGAAGACTTACAGGCTATTCAGATCCCGACGCGGCCTGGAAGGCGACTGCACTTCGTCGAGTCCCTATAACGGATAGCCAACGAGCAAATAGTGGCGGTACGTGCCACAGGTCCTAAGCGGCGCCGCTCGAGGAATGGCCCCGGACTCGACGCCAACGTGTCAGCGGGATCAGCCCGGCTTCCTTGGTGCGGTTTGCATACCAAGGGACCTTAGGGGTCGGACGAGTATGGTGCAAGCGATGTCACATGACGATTTCCTCGTGGCCCCGCTTCACACGCCGCCCGCATACGCGGCCGTCGTGGAGCGGATCCAGCGCGCCTTGACCCTGGGGCTGCTTGTTCCAGGAGATCGGCTTCCAGCCGAACGAGCTCTTTCTCAGGGTATGGGCGTGTCCCGGGTGACAGTCCGAGAAGCGCTGCGAGTCCTGCAGGGCGAGGGCTTGTTGGTGACTAGACGTGGCAGCGGCGGGACAACCGTGGCACCCAACATCGACGGTCTGCGAGGCGCAGATTCCGGACATGAAGAAAGGGTCCGTGAGGTCTTCGAGTTGCGATTGGCGCTGGAGTCCACGGCCGCACGACTAGCCGCCGAACGACACCTTGAAGTGGACCTCGACGAGCTGACCGCTTGTCAGGCTGCTATGGCCAGAAGCACTGACGTACACAGTTTCCGCCGGGCAGACTCGAAATTTCACCTGACCGTCGCGCGAATGAGCGGCAATCACCTCCTCCGACAAGCCATCGAAGACGCCCGAGCGGTAGCCTTCTCCACGCTTGATCGGCGCTCATTTACACCGCTGCAGCGATCGTCCATCCATGACCACGCCGCCGTACTGCAGGCTATCGAGCGACGCGAACCACCAGCTGCAGCTGACGCGATGATGCTTCATATCGTGCGGGCTCGTGCTGAGGTGGAATCGATCCTGAGCCACACTGAGCAGGAACGTGCTCTGCATCGCAGGGGAGAGCGCACCCCCTAGTTCCGATTCCGCAGGCAGGTCGACGCAACCGTTGGTGGCCTCAAGCGCCGTCGGTGTTCACTGAGGCTTGTTAGCATTCGATCAGGTTGACGGCGAGGCCGCCACGCGAGGTCTCCTTGTACTTAGAGAGCATGTCGCGGCCGGTGTCGCGCATCGTCCGGATTGCCTTGTCGAGGCTCACCTTGTGCGAACCGTCTCCGCCCAAAGCTAGCCGTGCCGCGTTGATGGCCTTGACCGAGGCGATCGCATTGCGCTCAATGCACGGGATCTGCACCAGGCCGCCGATGGGGTCACAAGTCAGTCCTAGATTGTGCTCGATGCCGATTTCGGCGGCATTTTCTACTTGTTCAGGAGTTCCGCCCAGCGCTTCACACAGGGCCCCAGCAGCCATGGAGCAGGCCGATCCGACCTCGCCCTGGCAGCCGACCTCGGCCCCTGATATAGACGCATTCTCTTTGAAAAGGATGCCGACGGCCGCAGCTGTGAGCAGGAAACGCACGATCCCATCGTCGTCCGCGCCGGGCACGAACCGCACGTAATAGTGCAGCACAGCCGGGACAATCCCCGCCGCGCCGTTAGTCGGTGCGGTGACAATGCGTCCGCCGGATGCGTTTTCTTCGTTCACGGCCAACGCGAATAAGTTCACCCAATCCATGACCCTCAAGGGGTCATCGGATCCCCGCCCGCTCGTGAGGTCGCGGTATAGTTCTGGTGCTCTCCGGGGCACGTTGAGCCCGCCGGGGAGGACGCCCTCTCGGCGGCACCCTGTCTCCACACAAGCCGCCATTACCGACCACAAATGAAGTAGACCCTGTCGGATCTGCGCCTCGGTGCGCCACGCCAGCTCGTTGGCCAGCATCACGTCGCTGATGCTCAGACCCTCACGGGCGCAGATGGACAGGAGCTCCCGGCCGGTGGTGAAGGGAAAGCGGACAGGGGTCGAATCTGGCACCAGGCGGTCGGCGCCTGTTGCGCTTTCGTCGACGACGAAGCCGCCGCCCACGGAGTAGTACGAGCGTTCGGCCACGATGAACCCGCCAGCGTCGTAGGCCTCGAAGGTCATTCCGTTGGGATGCGCAGGCAGTGACTTGCGTCGGTGCAGCACCAAATCTGTCTTGGAATTGAACCCGACCTTGTGCGTGCCGGCAAGCGTGATCACCCCGTCGGCGTTGTTGCGGGCGACTCGGGCATCAACGGTATCTGTGTCCACCTCGGCCGGGTCTTCACCCTCCAAACCCAGGATGACGGCCTTAGGCGAGCCGTGGCCGCGACCAGTGGCCCCGAGAGAACCAAACAACTGGGCCCGTACTCGCCTGACGTCACCCAACGTCCCCGTGGCCACAAGATCATCGACGAAACGTTTGGCGGCGCGCATAGGGCCGACCGTGTGTGAGGACGAAGGTCCGATTCCGATGGAGAAGAGGTCGAACGCACTGAGTGTCATCGATGGTTCCTCCGGTTCATGGCCAAGTTGTACAGGCGACCCGCACGGTAGGACGAGCGGACCAGCGGACCGGACAGGGCGCCGGAGAACCCGATCTGGTCGGCCTCGTCCTTGAGCTCCACGAACTCCTGGGGCTTGACCCACCGCTCGACGGGGTGGTGGCGCAGCGAGGGGCGGAGGTACTGGGTGATGGTGATCAGCTCGCACCCCGCCTCGTGGAGGTCGCGCAACGCCTGGCTGACCTCCTCGCGGGTCTCGCCCATGCCGAGGATGAGGTTGGACTTGGTCACCAGTCCGAAGTCGCGTGCCTGGGTGATGACGTCGAGGGAGCGCTCGTAGCGGAACGCCGGACGGATGCGCTTGAAGATGCGGGGGACGGTCTCGACGTTGTGCGCGAGCACCTCGGGACGGGACTCGAAGACCTCGCGCAGGAGGTGCGGCTCACCGTTGAAGTCGGGGATGAGGTTCTCCACGCCGGTGCCAGGGTTGAGCTCGTGGATCGCGCGGACCGTCTCGGCGTAGAGCCAGGCGCCACCGTCGGGCAGATCGTCGCGCGCGACCCCGGTGATGGTGGCGTACTTCAGCTCCATCTTCTGCACCGACTCGGCGACGCGGCGGGGCTCGTCACGGTCGAGGGGCTGCGGCTTGCCGGTGTCGATCTGGCAGAAGTCGCAGCGGCGGGTGCACTGGTCGCCACCGATGAGGAAGGTGGCTTCCTTGTCCTCCCAGCACTCGAAGATGTTGGGACAGCCCGCGGACTGGCACACCGTGTGCAGGCCCTCGGACTTCACCAGGCTCTGCAGCGCGGTGTATTCCGGTCCCATCTTCGCCCGGGTCTTGATCCACTCCGGCTTGCGCTCGATCGGGGTCTCGGAGTTGCGTACCTCGAGCCGCAGCAACTTACGCCCCTCCGGCGGGAGGTTCATAGTTGCGCTAGTCATCCTAGAGCTCCGGGTACAGCGGTCGAGCGGCCGCTAGGTTGATTACGCGGTCACGTAACCGGTTCGCCACCTTGTCGTCGAACGCTGGCACCAGCGACTCGGCGATGATGTCACCGACCTCCGCGAAGTCCTGCTCCGTGAACCCCCGCGTAGCGAGCGCCGGGGTGCCGATACGCAACCCCGAGGTGACCATCGGCGGGCGGGGATCGAATGGCACGGCGTTCCGGTTCACAGTGAGTCCAATTGAATGGAGCCGGTTCTCGGCCTCCTGACCGTTGAGCTCCGACTCACGAAGGTCTACCAGCACCAGGTGGACCTCGGTGCCTCCTGTGAGCACCGATACCCCGGCCTCTGCCATGCCTGGAGCAGCCAGCCGATCGGCAATGATGCTTGCCCCCAGCAGGGTGCGGATCTGTCGGTCGCGGAACTCTGGCGACGCGGCCATTCTGAAACCCACGGCCTTCGCCGCGATCACGTGCTCAAGAGGCCCACCTTGTTGGCCGGGGAATACGGCGCTGTTGAGTTTCTTTGCCAGATCCGCACGATTCGTGAGAATGACACCACCGCGGGGCCCGCCGAGCGTCTTGTGGGTGGTGGTGGTCACGACATCAGCAAAAGGCGTGGGGTTGGGATGCTGGCCAGCCGCGACGAGGCCGGCGAAGTGGGCCATGTCGACCATGAGGTACGCGTCCACCTCATCGGCGATCTTGCGGAAATGGGCGAAGTCCAGGTGGCGCGGGTAGGCCGACCAACCGGCTACGATCAGTTTCGGCCGATGTTCGACCGCCAATCGCTGTACTTCCTCCATGTCCACGCGGTAGGTGGTGTCGTCGACGTGATAGGCCGCGACGTTGTACAGCTTGCCTGAGAAGTTGAGGCGCATGCCGTGAGTGAGGTGTCCGCCATGTGCCAGGTCCAGACCGAGGATGGTGTCACCCGGCTGGAGCAGGGCGGCCATGGTGGCGGCGTTAGCCTGGGCGCCAGAATGGGGCTGAACGTTGGCGTGCTCCGCGCCGAACAGCTCCTTTACTCTCGAGATGGCGAGCTGCTCGATGGTGTCGACGTGCTCGCATCCCCCGTAGTAACGCCGTCCGGGGTAGCCTTCCGCGTACTTGTTCGTCAGGACCGACCCCTGAGCCTCCATCACCGCAACGGGTGCGAAATTCTCGCTTGCGATGAGTTCCAGGGTGGACTGCTGACGGTCTAGTTCCGCTCGGATCGCGGCGTGAACTTCCGGGTCGTAGGACGCCAAAGACTCGTTAAGCATGGTCATCTCAGCCCTCGGTCGTAAGTTTGGCGTAGGCCGTAGCATCCAGCAGCGGGGCTTCGCCCTCTAAGCGCATGACGAAAAGCCATCCGGTACCAAACGGGTCGTCGTTGAGCAGTTGCGGGTTGTCCACGACCGCCTGGTTGATCTCGACAACTTCTCCGTTAGCAGGAGAAAAGAGATCGCTGACGGACTTTGTGGATTCAAGCTCGCCGCAGGGCTCGCCAGCAGAAAGTTTGCTGCCGATGGCCGGGAGCTCGATGAACACGACGTCGCCGAGGGCTTCGGATGCGTAAGCGGTCACTCCGACGCGCGCGTTGTCGCCGTCGACCTTGAGCCACTCGTGCTGGTCGGTGTAGCTGAGGTCAGTTGGGATGGTCATAGGAATCTCCTGCAAGCTAGTAGTTGTCTGCCCGGGTGGGTTCGTGCCACGACCCGCGCATCAGCGGTGGCGTCGGTAGAACGGAAGCTTGACTACTTCGACCTGCTCGGTCCGCCCGCGGACGTCGATTTCAAGTTTGGTGCCTGGTTCTACGTCGTCTGCGTCGACGATTGCCATGGCGACCGCATGCCCGAGGGTCGGGGACGGGACACCGCTGGTAACGGTCCCAATTCGCTCACCGGTGCCGGGCCGGAGCACGGCATGTCCGGTTCGCGGTGCGCGCCTCCCGACACTAGCCAGACCGATCAGACGGCGAGCGCGGTCGACGTCACGGGCTTCTAAGAGCGCCGCAGCACCGACACTGCCGGCGGGCTTGTCGTGCACGACCACCTTGCCGAGACCGACGTCAAACGGAGTTAATTGAGAGGTCAGCTCCTGACCATAAAGTGGCATACCCGCCTCGAGCCGAAGGGAGTCACGGCAGGCAAGTCCAGCGGGGACCAGCCCATGCGGGCTGCCCAGAACGGCGAACTCCGACCAGACCTCAACGGCGGCGTCCGCCGCGCAGTACACCTCGAAGCCGTCCTCGCCGGTATACCCGGTACGGGCCAGCAGCACATCATGCTTGCCCACCCTGGCTCCAGCGACCGAGTAATAGGTGAGACCCGACACGTCATCCCCGGTCGCCTCGGCGACAATCAGCGCCGACGAGGGCCCCTGGACCGCGATCAGGCCCCACTCCGCGGAGGCGTCGCGAACCTCGCTCGTGTAACCGCTTGCCCGTGCCACCAGTTCCTCGTACACCCTTCGCACATTGGCGGCATTGGCCACAACCATGAACTTCTCTTGAGTGAGTCGGTACACGATGAGGTCGTCGAGGATGCCGCCGTTGGCGGAAACCAGCATGGAGTAGCGGGCCTGACCAACCTGCATCCGTGACGGCATACTGACCAAGGCGTAGTCGAGGGCGGCTCCGGCCTCGGGGCCACTCAACTCGAGTTCACCCATGTGGGACAGATCGAACATCCCCGCCGCGCGTCTGACCGCGTGGTGTTCTGCGACTTCAGACGTGTACTTCAGCGGCATAGACCAGCCGGCGAAGTCTGTAAGCGTCGCGCCGAGTTGCCGATGAATGTCATGCAGCGGTGTGGTCCTTGCCGCTAGAGGCGACGTCATGCCGAAGCTCCCTGTGGTCCCACAGCGGCAAACGCTTCAGGGGGCGGGCAAGAGCAGACGAGGTTCCTGTCACCATGCGCGTTCTCGATGCGCCCCACGGGAGGCCAGTACTTGTCGGGATCCACACCGGCCGGGAACGCGCCGACTGTTCTCGGGTACGAGCGCCCCCATTGACCCACGAGATCCGCCAAGGTGTGGGGCGCGTGGCGCAGCGGACTCTCCTCCACCGACCAAGTGCCCGCGGCTACCTGCTTTATCTCGGCTGCAATTGCGATCATCGCATCACAGAACCGGTCGATCTCCGCGAGGCTCTCAGACTCGGTCGGCTCGATCATCAGCGTGCCCGCGACCGGGAAAGACATCGTGGGGGCGTGGAAGCCGTAGTCGATCAGCCGTTTGGCGACATCCTCGACGGTGACCCCGGTCTTCGCAGTGGCTGGTCGGATGTCGACGATGCACTCGTGTGCGACCAACCCATCTTCGCCGGTGAACAGAATTGGGAAGTGTGACGCCAGTCGATGGGCGACATAGTTCGCGTTCAGCACGGCAACGTGACTGCACTCGGTTAAGCCGGAGCCACCCATCATCCGGATGTACGCCCACGGGATGGGAAGGATCCCGGCTGACCCGTAGGGAGCAGCGCTGATGCTTCCGTGGTTCCCGCGACGATCGGCGTCTGGATGTAAGGGGTGGGTCGGCATATACGGAACTAGGTGTTCCGCTACCGCGACCGGCCCGACCCCGGGTCCACCTCCACCATGGGGGATGCAAAAAGTCTTATGCAGGTTCAGGTGGGAGACGTCGCCTCCGAACTCGCCGGGCTTGGCGATACCAAGTAGGGCGTTGAGATTTGCCCCATCCACGTACACCTGTCCCCCATGCGCGTGCACGACGTCGCAGAGCTGGGTGATGCTGTCCTCGTAGACACCATGCGTCGACGGGTAGGTCACCATGATGGCGGCCAGGTTGTCAGTGTGCTCAATACACTTTTTTTCCAGCTCCCCCAAGTCGATCGTGCCATCGTCGTGAGAACCCACAACAACGACTCGCATCCCCGCCAAGACCGCGGACGCAGCATTCGTCCCGTGCGCGCTAGAAGGGATCAAGCAGACATCTCGCTGCTCGTCTCCGCGATCCCGGTGCCAACCCCTAATGGCCAAAAGTCCCGCTAACTCCCCCTGCGAGCCGGCGTTGGGCTGAATTGACACCGCGGCATAACCGGTAATTTCGGCCAACCACCCCTCCAATTGGCGCACAAGCTCGGTGTATCCGGAGGCGTCCTCGGCGGGGGCGAACGGATGCAAGTTCGCGAAGCCGGGCAAGCTTATCGGCTCCATCTCGGTCGTCGCATTCAGTTTCATAGTGCATGAACCCAGCGGAATCATGCCTCGGTCCAGCGCAAAGTCGCGAGCCGAAAGGCGACGTAGGTACCGCAGCATCTCGGTCTCTGAACGATAGCTGTGGAAAACCTGATGCGTGAGGAACGGACTCTCGCGCCGCAGCGTCGAGGGCATGGCATCGGGTTTCCGCTGATCCATCACGTCGACCTGCTCAAGGGTGCTGAACGCCTCAAGTACCAGGTCCACGTGTGAGCTGGTGGTGATCTCGGAGCAACTGACTCCGACGTGGTCGGAATCCACCCCCCGCAGCCGCAGGCCCTTAGCGGCCGCGGCCGCGAGCACCTCGTCGGCATGGCCCGGGACGCGCACCAGCAAGGTATCGAAGTAAGCGCCATGTACGACCGGTATACCAACTTCTCGGAGCCCGCTTTCGATGGCGTTGGCATGGGCGTGGACCCGTTCCGCGATTCGTCTCAGCCCGACAGGGCCGTGGTAGACCGCGTACATGGAAGCTACGACGGCCAGCAGCACTTGGGCGGTGCAGATGTTGGAGGTCGCCTTGTCGCGACGGATGTGCTGCTCTCGCGTTTGCAGCGACAGGCGGTACGCGGGCTTCCCGTCGCTGTCCCGAGAGACACCTACCAATCGTCCGGGAAGGTGACGTTGCAGCCCGTCACGCACCGCGATGTAACCGGCGTGAGGGCCACCGTAGAACAACGGCACCCCGAAGCGCTGGGTTGATCCGACCGCAATATCGGCGCCGCACTCTCCCGGCGAGAGAAACATGGTCAGGGCCAGAAGGTCGGCGGCGATGGTGACTAGGGCGCCGCGGTCCTGCGCGCTGCGCACGAGGTGCCGGTGGTCACGGACCGCTCCGGAGGCGCCGGGGTAGGAGACAACTAGGCCGAAGAAGTCATCCTTCGGCAGCGGCTGGGTAACGTCGACTTCGACGACCTCCACTCCAACTGCCGTGGCGCGTGTCCGAAGAATGTCGAGGGTTTGCGGCAACGTGTCCGTGTCGACCAGCACCTTGCTGGACTTTGACGTCGATCCGCGGCGCATGACCATAACGGCCTCCGCCACTGCAGTGGACTCGTCCAAAAGGGAGGCATTGGACATGGGCAGACCCGTCAGATCGCCGACCATCGTCTGGAAGTTCAGCAGCGCCTCAAGTCGGCCTTGGCTGACTTCGGGTTGGTAAGGGGTGTAGGCCGTGTACCAGGCCGGATCCTCAAGCACGTTGCGCCGGATCACCGCTGGGGTAAGCGATGGGTAATAGCCGAGACCGATCATTGGCACCGAAACGACATTGCTTCCCGCAAGGGTCGCCAGTTCTCCGGCCGCTTCGGCCTCCGTGGCCGGTTCCGGCAGACGAAGACCGCTGGTGGTGCGGATCTTCCCAGGGACAGCCGTGTCGATCAAGCTGTCCAGATCCGGAAAACCGATCTCGGCGAGCATTTTGGCGCGACTTTCGGCGTCAATACCGATGTGACGACCAACAAAACCGCGGTCGTAGTCGTCTGCACTCAACGATGTCATAGCAGAGGCTCCTGGTCCTAGGGCCGCGAATGCGACACCTGGTGGGTGGCCTCCCCGCTCTGTCATCGGAAAACCTGAGAGCTTCGCTGCCGAGTGGGCAACTTGCACCGTGGGTGCAGGACACTAGTCCTGACTTTCCAGAGTTCGCCTCACGACAGCGGTAACGGGGCCTGAGAGATTCTCGGGGAGAGTTGCTCCTTCGGCGCCCCCCTCGAGTAGAGGAAGGACTCTCCCGCTGTGGTTCAAGCGGCGAATAGTCTTCAGTTATCTAAGTCTAGAACGTAGTCGTGGCACCGAGTGATGTCAACGGACCACGGGATGGAGCTCAGCGAAAGTATCGCGACCCTGGTGGGTCAAGCTGTAAGGACACGTCGACAGGGTGCGTTAGGAGGGGAGCCCGGGCGGCCCATGGGGACCGGTCTCAACAAGATCGGTCGCGTCGCGATCCTCGTTGCCCTGGCGCGTCGGCGCCCCGTCCAGGAACCCATGGAGAAGGGCCGCCGTCCCCGACAGGTGTTCTTGCATTGCTCCGGCTGCGCCTGACTCGTCGCCTGTCAGCACGGCCATCGCGGCGGCACGGTGCTGGTGGTTGGAGTGCGCAATGTTGGGGCCGAGCAGCGGTATCTGATCGAGCAGTTCGTTGAGCGCCATACGGTTGTCGGCTAACAGTGGGGTCAACGTTCGTACCCCTGCCAGTTCTGCAAAAGTCAGGTGCAGGCGAGAGTCCAGCCTTCGATAATCGTCCGGTCCGGCCTGCTCAACCTCACTGAGACGCATCCACAGCACGTCGCGCTCCACAGCCGTCAGGGTTCGCCTCGAAGCCAACCGGATGGCCCCAACCTCGAGGACTTCACGCATGCCGAGCAGGTCAGCAATGTCCGCTGGCGTCCACACACGTCTCGACACCGTCGAGTGGCGCCTCGGCACCGTGTCTGCGAAAAACGTCCCTCCGTACCGTCCGCGCTTGGTGGTGAAGTATTCCGCGTCCGATAGTGACTTGATCGCCTGCCGGACGGTGTCCCTGCCCACTCCCAGTTTACTTGCGAGTTCCCGCTCGGGCGGCAGGGCGTCACCGGGCTCGTACACGCCAAGCCACACCAGCTGCAATAGCCGGTTGACGGTCTCTTCAAAGACATTGCCCGACCGCACCGGTCGGAGCAGGGCCTCGTTGGCGGACTCGTCATTCATTTCGGTCACCATAGTCGCGACCTTGGTGCCATCGCTCGCTAATGCTCCCGGAAATACTTAACGCAGGTCTCACGTGGCAGGGCGGCGCTCCCGCAGCATCGTCCATCGTCTGAGCCGCACACCGAACGTCTACCAGCCGAGCCGTGGAGCGAGGAGGGCGCGTGGGGCCCGTCAAGCTGGTTCGCTGGACGAGTGAACGCACCGCGACCAGGACGCCGATCAAGGAGCCGCCGCCGCGGCTGCGACCAATGCCCTGAACAAGCCCGCGTCCTCCTGGGTCTCCGGGTGCCATTGCACTGCAAGCCGGAACGGGTGTTGCGGGTCCTCCATCGCCTCCAGGGTTCCGTCGGCGGCCCAGGCGACTGGTTCGAAGCCCGGATGGGCGCTGACCGCTTGATGGTGGTGACACCTCACGGCGCCCCGCGCCCCTATAGCTCGAGCCAGTCGGCTGGCGACAACGATGTCAACCGCGATGTCGCCGTACGAGTTCCCACCCGGCGAGTGCTGCTGTGAGCCGACGCGGTCAGGCACATGCTGTTCAAGCACTCCCCCAGCGTGCACCGCCATGAGTTGCATGCCTCGGCAGATGCCTAGCACGGGCAGGTTGATCCTGGCGGCTTCGTCGAGGAGGGCGAGCTCCCACGCGTCACGGTCCTCGCGCCAGCCCATAGTCCGCTCGTGCGGCCGTTCCCCGTACCTCATCGGCTGCACGTCGGGGCCCCCGGCGATCACGAGCCCGTCCAGCCGACGTACCACCGATGCGGCTACCCGCGGGACGCTCGGCGGGAGCAGCACTGGCGCCCCGCCAGCCCGTTCCACAGACTGCGAATAGCTTGCGGGCAGAACGTCCGCTACTTCGTCCCACACCCCCCATTGCGAGGTTTCACGAGCGGCAGATATGCCGATGACCGGGTGCATCACACAGGGGTAACGTAGGCGCCTGAAATGCCGCCGTCCACCAAGAAGGTAGAGGCGGTGATAAAGCTTGACTCGTCGGAGGCCAAGAACAAAACAGCATTGGCCATCTCCGCGGGCTCAGCAAACCGGCCGAGCGGAACGTGTACCAGTCGGCGCTGGGCACGCTCCGGGTCCGTTGCGAACAGTTCCTGCAGCAAGGGCGTGTTGACCGGTCCTGGACACAGCGCGTTAACTCTCACGCCCTCGCGAGCGAATTGCACACCCAATTCGCGCGACATCGACAGCACACCGCCCTTCGACGCCGAGTACGAGATCTGCGACGTAGCCGCACCCATCACGGCGACGAACGAGGCGGTGTTGATGATGGAGCCGCTTTTCTGCTCGAGCATGTAGGGCAGCGCGGCCTTGCAGCACAGGTAAACGCTGGTCAGATTGACCTCCTGGACCCGCTTCCACGCCTCCAGTTCGGTGTCGAGGATCGAGGCGTCCTCCGGCGGCGAGATCCCGGCGTTGTTAAACGCGATGTCCACCGATCCGTAGGTGGTGAACGCCGTCTTGAACAGTGCGTCGACTTGCCGCTTGTCTGTAACGTCCACGTGCACGTAGGTGCCGCCGACCTGCTCAGCGATCGTGGGCCCCTTTACGTCGTCGACGTCGCCGATGACCACCTTCGCGCCCTCTGCAGCGAACCTCTGCACGACCGCAAGGCCGATGCCGGAGCAACCCCCGGTAACGACGGCGACCTTGCCTTCGATGCGTCCTGCCATGACTTCCACTTCCTTTTCGATGATCATCCAATAATGGGGAGACGGTTGCGTGAGGGGCGAACGCCAACTTCCGCTCGCCGGTGGGGTCCAACTACTCGTTACTGATGAAGACGTTCTTGACCTCAGTGAACGAGTGGGGCGCGTCGGGACCGAGCTCGCGGCCCAGACCGGATTGCTTGAACCCGCCGAACGGTGTCCAGTAGCGCACGGCCGAATGAGAGTTGATGCTCAGGTTTCCGGCCTCGACGGCGCGCGATACTCGCAGCGCCCGACCGACGTCCCGCGTGAAAATCGACCCGGACAAACCAAACTCGGTGTCGTTGGCGAGTTGAACTGCCTGCGCCTCGTCGTCAAAGGGCATCACCGCCACGACCGGACCGAACACCTCATCGCGCCAGATGCGCTCGCTTGGATCGTCCGTCAAGACGACCGTCGGTGCGAACCAAAACCCGGGGCCGTCGGGGCGCGAGCCGGAAAAAGCTACCTCAACGTCGTCGACGTAGCCCTGCACGGTGGCCTTCTGTGCCGCCGAAATGAGGGGGCCCATTTCGCTGGAGCGATCAGAGGGGTCGAGTACCTTGACGCCCTGCACGGCCGGTTCGAGCAGCGATACGAACTCGTCGTAGGCGGAGCGCTCCACAAGGATGCGAGAGCGGGCGCAGCAATCCTGCCCAGCATTGTCGAACACTGCGGACGGCGCAGCTGCCGCGGCCTTAGCTAGGTCGGCGTCCGCAAACACGATGTTGGCGCTCTTACCGCCAAGCTCGAGCGTCACGCGCTTCACTTGGTCGGCGCAGCCAGCCATGATGCGTTTACCGACCCCCGTCGAGCCGGTGAAGCATACCTTCCGAACGGTCGGGTGGGTCACGAACCGCTCACCCACAATCGATCCTCGTCCGGGCACGATCGTAAGAACGCCCTCAGGCAGGCCGGCCATCAGCGCCAACTCACCCAGACGGATGGCGGTCAGCGGAGTCAGCTCGGCCGGTTTAAGGACGACGGTGTTGCCGGCCGCCAGCGCAGGACCGAAACCCCAGGCCGCGATAGGCATCGGGAAATTCCACGGCACGATGATGCCGACGACACCAAGCGGCTCGTGGAAAGTTATGTCGACACCACCACCCACGGGAATCTGGTGTCCAGTCAGACGTTCTGGACTCGCCGAGTAGTAGTTGAGCACGTCGCGGACGTTGCCCGCTTCCCACACCGCGTTGCCCCACGTGTGGCCGGAATTGCGTACTTCGAGTTCGGCAAGTTCCTCCACGTGCGCATCGACAACCGAAGCAAATCGACGCAGCAGAGTGGCGCGCTCCCCAGGCGTGATGGCCCGCCAGGCTGGCAGGGCTGCGGCCGCTCGGTCTATTGCGGCATCAACGGCCGCGAGGTCGGCCATTTGCACATCTGCGACGGCCTGTTCAGTCGCAGGGTTCACCACGGTATATGTGTCGCTCACGGGGGCTCCCTTACATGCGTTCGAAGCTGCGACGCAGCTCCCAGTCGGTGACGGACGCTTCAAAGGCCTTGAGTTCGACGTCGGCCATGGTGGTGTAGTGATCGACAACTTCGTCGCCGAGAATCTGCCTGGCGGCCGCCGACGTGGTGAAGGCGTCGCGCGCTTCACGCAGGGTGTTCGGGACCTTTGGCTTGTCGGAGGTGTACGCGTTTCCGGTCAACTCCGGCTCGAGTTCCAACTTGTGCTCGATGCCGTAGAGGCCAGCGCCCAGCATCGCCGCGAGAGCTAGGTATGGGTTCGCGTCACCGCCAGGCACGCGGTTCTCCATCCGCGCCCCCGCTCCCTTCCCCACCAACCGGATCGCGCAGGAGCGGTTGTCGAGTCCCCACGCAACGGTGGTCGGGGCGAAAGAACCGTCGGCGAAACGTTTGTATGAATTGACGTTCGGCGCGTACAGCAACGTAAAGTCTCGCATCATCGTTAGGACCCCCGCGATGAATTGGTCGTAGAGCGGTGTGCGGGCGCCGTCGCGCCAGAACACGATCTCGTCCTCCAAGCCACGCAGCGACAGGTGGATGTGGCAGGAGTTGCCTTCACGCTCGTTATACTTAGCCATAAACGTCAGCGCTTGGCCGTGCTGCGCGGCGATCTCCTTGGCGGCGGTCTTGTATACCGAGTGGTTGTCGGCGGTAGCAACGACATCGTCGTACAAGAAGCCGATCTCATGTTGACCGAAGTTGCATTCCCCCTTCGCGCATTCAACATCCATGCCCGCCGCGTACATCGTGTTACGGATGTCGCGTAGGAGTGGCTCGACGCGAGAAGTGCCGAGGATCGAATAGTCCACGTTGTACTGGTTAGAAGGTGTCAGATCCCGGTAGTTCGACGACCAGGCCTCTTCGTAGGTTGTATCGAAGACGATGAACTCCAGCTCGGTACCCGCTTTGGCGACGTAGCCGGCTTGCGTTGCCTTCTCAACCTGCGCTTTGAGGATCGTGCGTGGCGACTGGATCACGGGACTCTCGTCGAGCCACGTTAGGTCGCACTGGATGATCGCGGTCTTTGGCAGATGCTTAAGAACGCGGATTGTGTCGAAGTCGAGGGCGAACTCCATGTCTCCGTAGCCCTTTTCCCACGAGCTCATGGCGTATCCCTCAACCGTGTTCATATCAACGTCTACACTGAGTAGGTAGTTACACCCCTCGGTGCCATGCTTTGCAACCACATCCACGAAGTACCGACCGTGGAAGCGTTTGCCCAGGAGCCGTCCCTGCATGTCCGTGAACGCCACGATCACCGTGTCGATCAGGTCCGCCTCAATACGGGCTACGAGTTCGTCTGCGCTTAAGAGCCGCGCGTTTCGCCGTGTCACTAAGCCATCCCTTTCGTAAGCAGGCCTGCGTCGCTTGTCCGTCAAGCAATGGCCGTGTAACACACCATTGAGGGGTCCGAACGCGGCGCGTTCCCATCGTGTTCGATCCAACAGTGTTTCAGGTACAAGAACGAGCGTCAACGACTAATGGTCGGTAAGCGCGCCAATGGTGAGTCCTAGCAAACCGAGTTCAGCTCCAGATTTAGTCTCAGGACACGAGCTGTGCCAGCCCTCGCAAGATGCCCGAACTACCCCGCCATCCCGGGCTTCGCCTGCGCTGACGTGCCCGCCTCGCCGTGTTGCAGTCGAGGAGGTCCCAAGGACCGCTCGCGGCCGGCTTGGCCTGACTGCGGTCCATTGCGACCATGGAAGCAGTGCGGTCCTCGCCATGTCAACGACCGCAAGGCCGATGCCGGAGCAACCCCCGGTAACGACGGCGACCTTGCCTTCGATGCGTCCTGCCATGACTTCCACTTCCTTTTCGATGATCATCCAATAATGGGGAGACGGTTGCGTGAGGGGCGAACGCCAACTTCCGCTCGCCGGTGGGGTCCAACTACTCGTTACTGATGAAGACGTTCTTGACCTCAGTGAACGAGTGGGGCGCGTCGGGACCGAGCTCGCGGCCCAGACCGGATTGCTTGAACCCGCCGAACGGTGTCCAGTAGCGCACGGCCGAATGAGAGTTGATGCTCAGGTTTCCGGCCTCGACGGCGCGCGATACTCGCAGCGCCCGACCGACGTCCCGCGTGAAAATCGACCCGGACAAACCAAACTCGGTGTCGTTGGCGAGTTGAACTGCCTGCGCCTCGTCGTCAAAGGGCATCACCGCCACGACCGGACCGAACACCTCATCGCGCCAGATGCGCTCGCTTGGATCGTCCGTCAAGACGACCGTCGGTGCGAACCAAAACCCGGGGCCGTCGGGGCGCGAGCCGGAAAAAGCTACCTCAACGTCGTCGACGTAGCCCTGCACGGTGGCCTTCTGTGCCGCCGAAATGAGGGGGCCCATTTCGCTGGAGCGATCAGAGGGGTCGAGTACCTTGACGCCCTGCACGGCCGGTTCGAGCAGCGATACGAACTCGTCGTAGGCGGAGCGCTCCACAAGGATGCGAGAGCGGGCGCAGCAATCCTGCCCAGCATTGTCGAACACTGCGGACGGCGCAGCTGCCGCGGCCTTAGCTAGGTCGGCGTCCGCAAACACGATGTTGGCGCTCTTACCGCCAAGCTCGAGCGTCACGCGCTTCACTTGGTCGGCGCAGCCAGCCATGATGCGTTTACCGACCCCCGTCGAGCCGGTGAAGCATACCTTCCGAACGGTCGGGTGGGTCACGAACCGCTCACCCACAATCGATCCTCGTCCGGGCACGATCGTAAGAACGCCCTCAGGCAGGCCGGCCATCAGCGCCAACTCACCCAGACGGATGGCGGTCAGCGGAGTCAGCTCGGCCGGTTTAAGGACGACGGTGTTGCCGGCCGCCAGCGCAGGACCGAAACCCCAGGCCGCGATAGGCATCGGGAAATTCCACGGCACGATGATGCCGACGACACCAAGCGGCTCGTGGAAAGTTATGTCGACACCACCACCCACGGGAATCTGGTGTCCAGTCAGACGTTCTGGACTCGCCGAGTAGTAGTTGAGCACGTCGCGGACGTTGCCCGCTTCCCACACCGCGTTGCCCCACGTGTGGCCGGAATTGCGTACTTCGAGTTCGGCAAGTTCCTCCACGTGCGCATCGACAACCGAAGCAAATCGACGCAGCAGAGTGGCGCGCTCCCCAGGCGTGATGGCCCGCCAGGCTGGCAGGGCTGCGGCCGCTCGGTCTATTGCGGCATCAACGGCCGCGAGGTCGGCCATTTGCACATCTGCGACGGCCTGTTCAGTCGCAGGGTTCACCACGGTATATGTGTCGCTCACGGGGGCTCCCTTACATGCGTTCGAAGCTGCGACGCAGCTCCCAGTCGGTGACGGACGCTTCAAAGGCCTTGAGTTCGACGTCGGCCATGGTGGTGTAGTGATCGACAACTTCGTCGCCGAGAATCTGCCTGGCGGCCGCCGACGTGGTGAAGGCGTCGCGCGCTTCACGCAGGGTGTTCGGGACCTTTGGCTTGTCGGAGGTGTACGCGTTTCCGGTCAACTCCGGCTCGAGTTCCAACTTGTGCTCGATGCCGTAGAGGCCAGCGCCCAGCATCGCCGCGAGAGCTAGGTATGGGTTCGCGTCACCGCCAGGCACGCGGTTCTCCATCCGCGCCCCCGCTCCCTTCCCCACCAACCGGATCGCGCAGGAGCGGTTGTCGAGTCCCCACGCAACGGTGGTCGGGGCGAAAGAACCGTCGGCGAAACGTTTGTATGAATTGACGTTCGGCGCGTACAGCAACGTAAAGTCTCGCATCATCGTTAGGACCCCCGCGATGAATTGGTCGTAGAGCGGTGTGCGGGCGCCGTCGCGCCAGAACACGATCTCGTCCTCCAAGCCACGCAGCGACAGGTGGATGTGGCAGGAGTTGCCTTCACGCTCGTTATACTTAGCCATAAACGTCAGCGCTTGGCCGTGCTGCGCGGCGATCTCCTTGGCGGCGGTCTTGTATACCGAGTGGTTGTCGGCGGTAGCAACGACATCGTCGTACAAGAAGCCGATCTCATGTTGACCGAAGTTGCATTCCCCCTTCGCGCATTCAACATCCATGCCCGCCGCGTACATCGTGTTACGGATGTCGCGTAGGAGTGGCTCGACGCGAGAAGTGCCGAGGATCGAATAGTCCACGTTGTACTGGTTAGAAGGTGTCAGATCCCGGTAGTTCGACGACCAGGCCTCTTCGTAGGTTGTATCGAAGACGATGAACTCCAGCTCGGTACCCGCTTTGGCGACGTAGCCGGCTTGCGTTGCCTTCTCAACCTGCGCTTTGAGGATCGTGCGTGGCGACTGGATCACGGGACTCTCGTCGAGCCACGTTAGGTCGCACTGGATGATCGCGGTCTTTGGCAGATGCTTAAGAACGCGGATTGTGTCGAAGTCGAGGGCGAACTCCATGTCTCCGTAGCCCTTTTCCCACGAGCTCATGGCGTATCCCTCAACCGTGTTCATATCAACGTCTACACTGAGTAGGTAGTTACACCCCTCGGTGCCATGCTTTGCAACCACATCCACGAAGTACCGACCGTGGAAGCGTTTGCCCAGGAGCCGTCCCTGCATGTCCGTGAACGCCACGATTACCGTGTCGATCAGGTCCGCCTCAATACGGGCTACGAGTTCGTCTGCGCTTAAGAGCCGCGCGTTTCGCCGTGTCACTAAGCCATCCCTTTCGTAAGCAGGCCTGCGTCGCTTGTCCGTCAAGCAATGGCCGTGTAACACACCATTGAGGGGTCCGAACGCGGCGCGTTCCCATCGTGTTCGATCCAACAGTGTTTCAGGTACAAGAACGAGCGTCAACGACTAATGGTCGGTAAGCGCGCCAATGGTGAGTCCTAGCAAACCGAGTTCAGCTCCAGATTTAGTCTCAGGACACGAGCTGTGCCAGCCCTCGCAAGATGCCCGAACTACCCCGCCATCCCGGGCTTCGCCTGCGCTGACGTGCCCGCCTCGCCGTGTTGCAGTCGAGGAGGTCCCAAGGACCGCTCGCGGCCGGCTTGGCCTGACTGCGGTCCATTGCGACCATGGAAGCAGTGCGGTCCTCGCCATGTCAATGGTTTGGTGACAATCCTTTAGGCCCAAGTGCAGGGGCCCTCGGCCGCAAGCCTCCTGGGGGTTGACACGTGCGTGTGGCGCGCGTCACCCTCATCGCCCCTTTGCGCGCGTGGCGCGAGGTGCCGTACCGATGAGGACAGGGAGCCGCATGAGCACTGCACGACGCCGAGCGCGTGGAGTCGACTACGAGCAGGTCAGTTCTGACTACTTGGAGCATCGCCAGTTGCGCCGGGGCGCTGCGGGTTGGGTCCTGCTCGCGGGGCTCGGGGTCGCGTACGTGATCTCGGGGGACTTCGCCGGATGGAACTTTGGGCTGGCAGAGGGCGGGTGGGGTGGTCTATTCATTGCGACGGTCCTAATGGCGACCATGTACACGTGCATGGTCTTCGGTCTGGCCGAGCTTGCGTCCGCTCTGCCGGTGGCGGGCGCTGGCTATGGTTTCGCGCGCCGGGCGTTGGGGCCACTTGGAGGCTTCGCAACGGGAATGGCCATCCTGATCGAGTACGCCATAGCTCCAGCGGCCATCTCGGTGTTCATCGGCGGCTACATTGAGGCTCTTGGCTTGTTCGGCCTGACAAGTGGGTGGCCGATCTACCTGGCGTGCTATGCCGTGTTCGTTGGGATCCATCTGTACGGCGTGGGTGAGGCAATGCGGTTGATGTTTGCCATCACCGTGGCGACGCTCGGGGTTGTCGGGCCCTACGGCGGGAGGGCCGCGGACCAGAGAGCCGTAGCCGTCGAGGCCGTGGCCCTCGTTGCGCTGGTGGTCTTTGTGATCGCAATGGCTCCGAAGTTTGAGTTCGCTAACCTGTTTGACATCGAGCCGACAGGCGCGGCCGGCGCGAACAGTTTCATTCCGTTCGGGTATGCCGGCGTTCTAGGCGAACTGGTGTACGGAATTTGGTTCTTCCTTTGCGGTCGAGGGAGTCCCGTTGGCAGCAGAAGAGGCTAACGACCCGGAGCGGGACATGCCACGCGGGATCATCACTGCGATGACGATTCTGCTCGTGACCGGCTGCACTGATGCTGTTCATTGCGCCCGGCGGTGCCGGGTCCTCGGCGATTGCGGACTCGGACAACCCTCTTCCGGAGGCCATCCGATCCGCCTTTGGCGGGGACACCTGGGTAGCCGACTTCGTCAACTACGTGGGCTTAGCGGGCCTAGCCCCGGTCTTTCATGGGGAAGCTGATCACGGCTGTGCTGGGTGAGGTGGCTCGATGGCGGTGGGTGGGTATGACGTCGTGCCGGCTGGCGCTGCCGGTCTGCGGTTCTCCGGGTGCTGATGTCGCGGGCGGACGGGTTGGGTCAGGCTGACCACGGGATGGCGGCGATGTTCGCGAAGACCGCGACGATCGCGGCCGCCCAGGGCCACGTTTCAGGGATCTTCAACCGTCGTCGTCGCTGACCGTGGATGAGCCGGGCGGGGACGTGAAGAAGCCTGTACCGCATCGCTTTCGGTTCGCATGTAGCCAGGACCTCGGCGTCGGCGGTGAACGCGAGCAGGCGGGTCCAGGCGACCAGATCCGCCGCGATCATGGTCAACGTCAACCACGCGCTGTTGATGCCGAACTCACGCGAGGGGAACCGACCCAGGCCCGTGTCCTTGGCGTGCCGGATCCGGTCCTCGACCCGGGCATGAGCCCGGTGCCGCGCTTCGAGGAAGGCGAGCTGCCCGGTGCTGGTGTTGGTGACGAAGGCTTGGTAGCGCCACCCGTCGGTCTCCTCGAACAGCGACAGCTGCGCACCGGGATGCGGCCATTCACGGCGCACGATCACCCGCATCCCGGCCGGCCAACCGCTCAGGTCCAGCAGACTGGTCAGCTCGGCGACGTCACCACCCTCGCGCACCCCGCCGTCCGCGTTCGTCGCGGGCGACCACACCTGCTGCGGGACCAGCCTGATCGCCTCGCGGATCTTCTCGGTGACCGCGAACCCGATCGAGTACTCCAGGCTGCGGCCACGGATCTGACCTTGTTCGGTGAGCCAGTCCAGCAGCCCATGGGATGCGCCCGCACCATCGGAACGGATCAACAGCTTCTTACGGTGGGTGCCGGGAATCTGGGCCATCGCCTCGGTCAGGACCTCGATGTGATCGGTGGTGGTGTTCGACCCGGCGTTCCCGGCCCGTAGTTTCGCCGCGAGGAACTCGCTGGTGTTGTCACACCACACCCCGATCGGGTGGAACCCGAAGGTCCGTTTGAACGTGGCCGCAGCGTTCTGTTTCTCGGAGTGGGTGATCACGATCGTGGCGTCCACGTCGAGCACGACGGTGGCACCGAGATCGGTCCCGGCGACCTGGCTTGCGGGCACCCCACCAGGCAGGTGGGCCCACACGTGGCGGCGGGTGCGGGCCCTCGCGACCGCGATCTTCTTCAACCGGCCCGGGGTGACCTCGTCCAGGGCGCGCCACACCGTCGGCGGCGAGGCAACCGGACCGAGCACGCACGACTGGTGACGCAACACGTCGATGTCGGCGATCGCCTCACCACCATCAGCGATCATCACCGCGACATCGACCAGCACCCGGCCACGGTCGTGACCAGGTGTGAAGCCACCACGGGACATCGCCGTCGACAACTCGCCGGTCAGCCCAACCCGGTCGGCCAGCAGCCGCAGTCCGACACTGCCCGCGTGGGCCACTACTCCGACACCATCACCGGTCACGGACAACCCTGCCGACCACGCGTTACGCTTCACCTGCGAAGTGCCTTCCGAAACGACGATCTGAACCGTTGAGAAGTCCAGTATCTCGTTACGCGACAGGCACTTTCGCGCTTTCAAGACCCGCGTCAGATCACGACACGTGAACGATCGGGGCTAGTCGCCAGCTTTTTCTCGATCGTGTTCGCGGCGCCTTGTTGATCAACATCGCTGTGTTCGGTGCGACCGTGTCGTACGTGCTCATGATGGTCTCGCATATCGTGCTCAGGATCCGTGAGCCCGAGCTCGAGCGGCCCTACCGCACTCCCGGCGGAGTGGTCACGACCGCCGTTGCGCTAACCCTCGCGCTGACGGCAGTGATTGCGACGTTCTTCGTGGATGAGAAGGCGGCCGGAATCACGGCGCTCATCTTCGTTGTTGCGCTGGCCTACTTCTGGTTCTACAGCCGACACCGCCTCGTCGCAAGCGCCCCCGAGGAGGAGTTCGCGGCCATTCAGCAGGCTGAGTCCGAGTTGTCCTGAGCCGTCTCAACGGTCGGCTAGTCTCATTGGGAGATGCTGCAAAGCTCGTGTCAGGGACGGAACTGGGTGAACTCAATACCACGGGCAAATGGCGGCACCGAACGGTGAGGCGGACGTCTTGGGGCTGGCCCGATCACGCGTATCTGGCCCGGTTTCCCGAAGGGACCGGTAGCCACGCTCGGGTCCCTCGTGGCGGCTCGGAATGGTGCCGTCGCCCGGTTGGCGGGGGCCGCCCATCGCGGACCCCGCCACGGGGACCCGAGCTGCCGTCCGCGGTGATGCCCGGCGTTCTGCCACTCCGGGACCCATAGCCCGCACCACGGGGCATAGGGCCAGGAGACGGCCGAGGGGTGGATGGCCTTGTGTGGTGCTAACACGATTGGTGGACGATCAGGACCTGGATGACGATGTGCCGGCGCTGAGTGCGTCCGGTGCCGAACGGACGGCGGACAGGAATCGACGCTGGTAGGTCACTACGTGTGGGCTGGTAGTCCACCGAGCCAGGTAGGCCGGATCGGCCGTAACGAGCACCCGCCGGTGTAGTGGTAAGAACTCGGGTTCACTGAGCATGGTCATGAGATCCGGAAACATCTGCTCGCCGTCCATCGAACAGACGATCAGACGGGTCTCCGGCAGGTGTGTGGTGGATAGCCAGCGCAGCGACCTGCGGACACTGTCCATACCGTCGTCGGGGCCATCGTCTCGCTGACGCAGAAGTGTGCGAGTCAACCGCAGGACCGTCAGGAGGTCCAAGGCCTTGTCGTCGGTACCGAGGTAGTCCATGCGAACGAGGTAGTCCCTGAGGTCCGCGACGAACTGCTCGTCTGAAGTCGCGTCGTAGGCAGCGACGAATCCACGCATCCGCCTCGTGGCGTCAGCTCGGTGCCGCACAAAGGCGTTGATGAAGTAGGGGCGTGCCTGCAGCGCCAACGGCGTTTGGTGCGGCTCGAACATCAAAGTGAAGTTCACCCGGTGCCCAAGGTCGTGCAGTTGCCGAGCGAGCGCGTGGCCCCGCAGCATGTCGCGCGGGGCACCAGAGTTGTAGCGTTTGCGAAGCAATCCGTTGCCCTTGAGAAGGTCGCCAGCCGTGTCTGCGGAGAGCGGGCCGGTATGTGGAACCTTCACCACCAGCCGGTGCCGGGTCAGGATCTCCTCGTAGCGCGCTACCTCCTCCAGGATCTCGTTGATGTCGCCATAAGGGTTCGCGATCTCGACTGAGACATCGCATCCTGGTCCGGCCGCCTTGCTCAACTCCACAAGGACTTCGTCGAGGGTCGTGAAGTGTCCACCGATGTTTGCGTCCGGGTTATTGATGAAGAGGTCGTAGACGATCCCAGGGTTGCAGGTGACGTTGGCGATCAGGGGCGCGCAGTCCGAGACCTCGTAGGGGTTGGCGGAGTCGGCCGAGAACAGCAGCGGCGTTGGCCGGGGCGTGCCGCCCCGTTCGTATCCGATGTCTCGGACGAGGTCGACGCTGGTGACCGAACCGTGGGTAGCCATCTCGATGCGGAACCCTGCGGGGGTCTCCTGGTGGTCCTCGCCGAACAGGTCTACTACCTCCCGGAACCGGTCGGTGACCTCCAATTTGCTGGCGGTGATGGTGCGGGTGACTCGCTCCGGGAGCCGCCGGACGTAGCCCTCGTGTCCGATTCTGGTTTCGAACCGTGTCGCATCCAGGCCTACGGGGTCAGCTGTGCCGTTGGCGTAAGTCATTCATTTCTCCTTGATTGGTGTTCTCGAGTAGGTGCAAGCTGTCAGCGAATTCCGAGGACTGCGAAATTTCTCTCATCCTTGCTAGGCATGCACGGGCGTAATTGGCGTAGTCGAACTCTGTGAAGCCCGTCGTACCTGCTCGGACGGACCACAATGCCTCGCGCAGCATGCTGACAAACCGGTACAAGCGCGCCATAGCCAACGAAGTGGGCACTAGGACGCCGTCGTAGGCGCACAGAAGTGCCTCCTCCTCCGAGCTGGAGAGCTTCACTTTCTCAGCGAAGTCCCCTACGTCGTAGTAGGGGTCGCCCGCTCCGACGTACTCCCAATCGATGAGCACCGCCCGGTCGGGAAGGATGATCACGTTGCCCTCGGAGACATCCGAGTGGAGCAGACTGGGCGTGTACGGCCCGCACGCAGCCTGAATGCGGGCGAGAATGTCCATCGTCCACGCGAACGTCTCCGCCGTGGCCGGGGCCTCGCTCTTGACCTGATTCAGGATCCACGCGGTGCCGCTGTATGGGTCGGAAATAGGACCCGTCATTACCACGCCCTGCGTGTGCTTGTGCAGCTTCGCCAGGGCTTGACCCACCAGCGCGGTCGCATGAACCCGATCCGGGACCGCGGACAGCAACGCGCCTTCTACGAACTCGGAGACTAGAACCCGGGGTTCTGTCCACTGTCCGAGCACTTCGGGTGCCAAACCCAAGTCCAGCACCATGGCCATGGCGCGAACTTGGTTCTCACGATGAATACCGACCCGTGCTGCGAGCGCGTCAGGCAGTTGCTCCTGAACGACCACCGTACGTTGCTCTCGGTCGGTTATCTGTACCTCGACCTTGAAGTTTCGATTCGTCATGCCGCCGTCAAGCGGCTCCGCGGACCAGGTGGCTCCTGGCCACAGCCGGGCTACCGCCTGTCGGACGCACGGCGGGTCACAAGCCGCGACGTTGTTCAGGGATTGGGTCATTCGTCAGACCCCCGCGTCTCTGTCCCGGTCGCGCCAAGCCCCGCAACTGGGGGGCTTGAGGCGAGGCCAGGCTCGAGGTCGGCTGCCTCCAGCCGGCGGGCGGTTGGCACAGCGATTTTGTAGGCCAGCGCCATGGCGAGAAGGGCAGCCGTCAACTTGCCGATCAGGACGGGGACAATCAGATTCGGTTGAAAGTTCGCTGTGAACGACAGGTGGTCGCCGAGCAGGAATCCCCCCGTCGTGGCGAAGGCTACGGCCAGCACCTTGTCCTTCGGGGGCATCTCCTTGATCAGGTGGAACAAAGCCAGCACGTTGGCCGATCCACCTAGAATTCCAGCCATACCTGGCTGGCTGATGCCGAACTTTGAACCCACTGCGTTCAGCGGACGCGACATGTACTTCTGAATTGCGTAAACCATCGGGAACGCCCCGGCAAGCATAATTCCAACGTATCCAGCGACTTCCAGCGCTCGGAACGTATTATCCTCAGTGGCAATGATGGCGTCGAAGCCCCAGGAACCAAAAACACGCGAAAAGACCCCGGTGAAGTACTCGACGATTGACAGGGCCAGAATGATTTTGACCGCCGCGTCAATGAATCGGCCGAAGACCATGAAAAGTTTGATCATCAGGTCGGGCAAGAATTTAAGACCGGCGGCGATCAAAAGCACGACGATCACAAGGGGCACCAGATTGCCGACGAGGGCGCCCACATCAAGCCCGGAGATCGGCGTGTCCGCTGGCCCGGTGGTGCTTGATTCGGACCGGATATCGGCCCCGGTCGCCAAGACGATAAGCATAGTCACCGCGACACCAATCGGGATCGTAAGAATCCCGGACATGATGCCAAGTGCCATATACTTGTGGTCTGCCTTCTGCAACATCGCCAAGCCCACCGGAATCGTGAACACAATTGTCGCTCCGGCCATGTAGCCGGTGACCATGGCGGTGATCCATGCGCCGTCACTTTGGGCCGTTGCCTCTGCCAGCTGATAGCCACCCATATCGGACGCAATGAACGTCGTGGCGGCTATGGCCGGATCGGCTCCTAGAGCCGACCAAATTGGCCCTAGGACCTTCTCGACGAAGATGCTCAGGTATGGAAGCGAAGCCATCACTCCGGCGACGGGGATGAACAGATAGCCGATCGAGTGCAGGCCTTGCATGAACTCTTTGCCAATGCCCCCCTGATCGTCTCTGATAGCCGCCACCGCGCCGATCAGGACGAACGCCATCATAATGTAGATGACCGTGTCGCTAATTATTTCCATGAGTCCACCTTCGGCAGGGCCGCTCCACGCATAGCCCCTGATTGACCCAACAACGAGGCGACGTGCTCCAAAGCGACATGAGTTTTGATCTCTGTTTTTGTGTCGTTCTTGTACACCGCGATTGCAGCACCGTCGGGCTCCCCGAGGCCGTCGACAACGATGTCGGCTGCAGTCAAGTCCTCATCTGCCGTGTAATGACTGACTGTTGCTACTACGCGCATGCCGGCGGCCACGGCGGCCGACACCCCGACATGCGAGTCCTCCACGGCCACGGCGTCGTATGCGTCGATCCCCAGCAGACGTGCCGCATGGAGGTAGATGTCCGGCGCGGGTTTCTTGTTCTCCACCATGTCACCAGCAGCGATCACGCACTCACCCAGCAACTCTCGGCCCAGCACCTGTTCAGCGATTGCCTCCACCGACACGACAGCGGACGTGGACGCCACGGCTAAACGCCACCCAGCGGCGCGCGCCTCAGAAGCGAGGCGTCGGACGCCGGCGCGAGATGGCATCCGCCCCTCGGCGACGAGGTCCAAGAAAATCTGCGTCTTGCGTCGATGCCACAACGCCACGAGCTCATCAAGTGCTGCCTGCTCGGTCGGTAGCCCGTGTCGCTCCACGAACGCGTCGGTGCATAACCGGCGCAGTCGCTCCTTGCCGCCTGCGACGCTCAGCACCGAGGCGTAGTCGTCTTCAGTCCACTCGAAGTCGAGACCCTCCGCGGCGAACATCCGGTTGAAGGCCGCCCGGTGTCCGTCGCGCTCAGTTTCTGCGAGTACGCCGTCGCAATCGAAGATGAGCGCCCTCATGCGACACGCCCTTCGCTGCCGAATACCTTGATGAGCCCCTGCGCGACCATGCTCACGCGGCTCGACACAAACGCCATCAACGTCAAGGGTTCATGGCAGTCCGGGTTCTCCGCCAGGAAATCCCGGTGCGCGTCGATGTATGCCTGCTTGAGTGCGGTGGAGATGTTCACCTTGGCGCAGCCACGGGAAATCAGGTCCCGAAACTGGTCGTCGCTCAGCCCGCTCCCGCCATGCAACGCCATAGGGAGCCCGGTCGCGTCCACCAGCGAGTCCACCCGGTCGACGTCAAGGTTGGGAAGCTGGGGGTAGTCACCGTGTGCGTTGCCAATGGCTGGCGCGAAGCAGTCGATCCCTGTCTCGCGTATGAAGCGCACTGCGTCATCCAGGGGGTAAAGCTCCGATTTGTCGTCGCTGCCGACCCCGTCCTCGACACCCGTTATCCCCTCGATCTCACCCTCGACGTCCGCCCCAAAGCTCCGAGCCTCCCTCACTACCTGCTTGGTTTGCTCGGTCGCCTCCTCGAGCGTGCGACCCGAACAGTCGAAAAGCACAGAACCCCAGCCAGCCTTCAGGCAGTCGAGGAGCACATTTCGATCGGTGCAGTGGTCTAGATGGAGCACCACCGGCACGGTCGCGCGCTCGGCGGCGTGGCGATACATGGACATGGTCTCGGGAATACCTTGCGACAGGACCGTCTTGACGGACGTCTGAACTATCACCGGTGCGCGTAGTTCTTCGGCCGCATCAACCACCGCCCTGAGCGTCAGCCCGTTCACGATGTTGACCGCCAGGACGCCATAGCCGCCCGCCGTGGCGGCCTCAAGGACGGGCACCAACTTAGCCACAGTCATCGTGAGCCCAACTCTCGGGCCTTGAGGGCGATTTTTACTGACTGACGACCCATATAGAACGTGCCGAAGAGCAAGCTCGCGGCGACACCAACGTAGGGCAGGTCACCACGCTCGAGCGTGGCCTCGGAGCGCCAGGCGCCCATGGACATGTGAACAACCAGCCGGCCGTCACGGATACGTACGCCGTCGACGGCGACTTTGAACTCTCCAACTGGTGAAAGCACTTGCATTGGGGTCTCCTGATCAGGCGTTTTTGACGGTCAGCGCAACGTGAGCATGGTTTGTTCGCAGGCTTGCATCGCCGCTGCTTCGGCGTTGTCGAACGTCTTGGGTTCGGCGAGGCTGAAGCATTCGACGACGTGGGGTCCTCCGAAGACAGCCCCCTCGATGTTGCGCATCGCAACCCGACTGGCAGCCAAGATCACCGCGTCCGCGTGCACATGGGTCAGGCGATCGCCCTGGGACACCACTGCCCGGTTCACCCGGGGAAAACCGTGCACGCTCAGAACCCGGGCATCGGTGAAGGTGTTCGTGCCAGGCCATGGATCAACCCCGTCCGACCCGGCTCGAACCGACGTCACCGTGATGGCGCCGGCAGAGCCTAAGGCCGAGCAGAGCTCCTCAGCCAAATGACCGTCTCCGATCACCAGCGGGTGACGGCCCAAAAGCACACCCGAGTCCAGGAGGTGCCGGGTCGCGGACCCGGGCATGACCCCGGCACCGCGCTCCCCTGCGATGCCAAGCTCGGCACGCGTTTGCGGCCGAGATCCCGTAGCCACGACGAGTGCATCGGCCGACAGCGTGACTGCACCCTCTACCCCCAGGGTATGGACCTGACCCTGGCGGAACTCGGCCGCGAGAGTGCCAAGCATCATCCGCACGCCGGCGCGCGACGCGGCCCGAGCAAGCTGAGCGGCATCGGTCTCCGGCTCCTGGCCCCCCGGAGCCGGCAATCGCTCGACGAGCGTTACACCGATTCCACGCTCCGCGAGCATCCGCGACACCAAGATGCCGGTACGTCCAGCACCCGCAACGACCACGTCACTCACCGGTCGTCACCCCCGCGCCAAGCGTTGATCCCGGCTCATGCATCGGCGTTTCCCACGCCTCTCCTGGGGTATAGAGCGAGGTGATGAACGAGACTCCGGACAGGCACGCCGAACCTTGGCAACGCCCCCACGTCGCATGGGTCCGTCTGGCCACTCCCCCGATGGATGTCGCCGGCAACGGCTCCCGCAGGGCTTGATGGATGTCGGCAGCGGTGACCTTCTCGCAGGCACACACCACCGTGCGGCCCAACGGGTCCTTAGCAACCCGCGCGTAGTCGCCGTCCGCCCATAGCGGCGGCGTGTACTCGAGGTCGTTACGAGCTCCCGCGTCCAGCCGATCGCTGAGCCCCGCTCCGACGAGCAAATCACGGATGTGGTCTCCCATCGCCAGCGATGAGGAGACCCCTGTCGAGCGAATGCCCGCGGCTTGGAGGAGGTTCCCTGCAGTCTCAGACCAGCCGACGCGGTACGTCTTGTCGCTGTGGGGTCGCAGACCCGCGAAGGTCTTGATAGCGAACTTCGTGTCAATGTCCGGCATCAAGACACGACACCGATCCACCACGTCGTCAAGACCTGCTCCGGTCGTAGACTTATCTGTCTTGTCTTCGAGGTCCTCTGCGTCCGGACCGATGAGCACCGACCCGTGGGCGGTCGGGATAACCATCGGACCGTGACCGAGCTTCCCCGGCATTCCGGTGAGGATCGACGGAACTCGTTTCCCGAACTCCCTATCGAGCAGAACCCACTGCCCTCGGCGCGGAGTGATGGAGAATTCGTCGCCGCCTAGAGACTTCGAAACGAAGTCCGCCCCCAGGCCAGCGGCGTTCACGACAAACCGCGGCCGGAAGCGACGTTTTGTCGTCAGCACCTCTTCGACCTGTCCATTGCCTAAAGAGGCTGAGACCACCGACTCCCCCAGATAGAAGCGCACCCCGTTAACGGAGGCGAGCTCGGCGAATGCGACTGGCAACCGCACTGAGTCGACGACCCCCTCATCGGGGACATAGATGCCGGCTACCGCCCGACCAGAGGCGTGCGGAGCAACTTCAGCGAGTTCATCACCGCGCACCTCTCGGACTGTGACGCCGTTCTCCGTGGCTCGTTCGCACAACGCCGAGATCCCGGATGCCTCCTCCTCCGAGAAGGCCAAAAGGGTCAGGCCCACCCGGCGAAACGTGACACCTAGCCTCGAGGCAATGTCCTCCCACCGCGGACTCGAGGCACAAACCAACTGCGCCTCAAGGCTGCCCGGCGCAAGAGACCAGCCGCAATTAGCGATACCGCTGTTGGCGCGGGACGTCTCCTCGCCGACGTCGTGTCGCCGCTCAACGACCGCAACGTCCACGTCAAGATGGGAGAGGGCCATAGCAATCGACGTACCAATGACACCCGCCCCCACGATCAGGACATCTGGAGTCTCCACAAGTGGGAGGCCGCTTGATTGCATCCGCCGCTCCTAAAGTCGTCTGGGATCAACTAACGATCGTTGAACGATAGGAGCGGACTATAAGTCGAGTCAATGAATCCTCGGCACTCGCGCCTGCCACATCGGCAGATGGGAGTTCCAGCCGGCTATGTATCGGATTACCCGATACGTCCGGTTAACGACTACACCCCACCCGCGCGGGAGAGGTGCGACCGCAGCATCGACTCGAAGTACGTTTCGGCGGGACTGACAGACGCCCGCGTCAGCCGGACCCAACACACTCGCCGCGCTGGCGAAGGCAAATCCGTCACCCGGAAAGCGACGACCTCCCCCCGCCGTTGCTCGTCCGCAATGGTGTGAGTGGACAGGAAGCCGACTCCACGGCCTCGACGCGCCGCCCGCTTGACCGCGTCCACCGAACCCAGTTCCCATACGTTGCGGAACGAGTAGTCAGTGCCGGACAAAAGTCCCAAGGCGTACTCGCGGGTGCTTGAGCCCGTTTCTTGAACCAGAAGCGTGAAATCATCGAGGGCGGCGGCGTCCACATAGCCGTCCGAGGACAGGTCAAGGAAGCGGGGTCTGGCTACACCGACGATCTCATCAGGGCCAAGGGCGGTCACTGTCAGGCGCTCGTCGCGCATATCACCACACGTGACAGCGCACGTGACTCGACCCGAACTTAGCCATTGACGAACTTCTGCGGTCGATCCCACCGACACGTGCACGTTGACATCGGGACATTCCTGCTGGAACTGCTCGATGATGTCTGGAACCAAATAAGTTCCAGGCACCGAAGACGCGCCGAGCTCGAGCGTGCCGGTGCGCAGTCCCGCGCGGGCGGCAAGGGCGGACTCGCCGGCAGTGAGGTTCGAGAGTGCTTGGGAGGCGTAGACGGCTAACACGCGACCCGCGTGGGTGAGCCGTAGCGACCGTCCGTAGCGCTCAACAATCGGTTCTCCCGCGGCAGCGTTCAACAAGCGAATATGCTCGCTGGCGCTAGGTTGGCTGACACCAACCGCCTCGGCCGCCTGCGACAAGCTGCTGCACTTCTCCAGCTCTACAAGCAACCTCAGACGAGTGACGTTCCAGACATCCTGCAGTGACGGCACTTCGTATCCCCTTGTGACGCATCGTTCTAGCCCAACCGCTCGGCGGGGGCAGGGTCTTGACCTCCCAGGCTGTCACGGCACCCCAAGGCAGACCCCGGGCCACCGGAAGGCCGTGGCCCCGGTTGGCACTAACCGGCCGACCGTCCCGGGGCCACGTGCCCTTCCTGGAAGGCGGGCGATGCGCTGACCGCTTCCGCCGCAGGGTCTGCAACTAGGAGGACGCCGTCATTCACAGGCCATCGAAGAACGGCACGGTCTCCGGCGCGAACTGCAGAGGCCGTACTAGCTGGCTCCCTGACCAGGCCAGTGGTCCCGTCAGGCAATCGGACGCCAAGCCTGCGCGAGGAACCCAAGTACATCTCGTTCAGTACCGTAACCTCGACTGCGTTTTGCTCCGCGGTGGCCGAGACCGCTCCCGCAGCTTCCAGTCGGAGCCGCTCCGGCCGCACCATAACGACACCTGCTGACCCATCAGGCAAAGAGCCGTTCACGCGGACCTTCGCCGCACCTTCGACGAAAGAACCCCGACCATCGCTTCTTACCTTCCCCGCAATCAACGTGGACTCCCCGAGGAACGTTGCGATAAAGATGGAAGCCGGAGATTCATACAACTCCCTACCGGTGCCGATCTGTTCGATTCTGCCGTCACGAAAAACCGCAATGCGATCGGAAAGAGCCAGTGCCTCTTCCTGATCGTGGGTCACGAAGATAACAGTGCTTCCAACCTCACGATGGATCCGGCGCACCTCTAATTGCATGCTGTCTCGAAGTTTGCGATCCAGCCCCAAGGGGTGATCGCGTCCACGACGGGCCTGTCTCGTGCTGTGGTGGGTCGCGTTATCCGTGGGGAGATCGCTTCCCTCGCACGCTTCGATGGCGGGGTCGACCGAGACGAGAGCCTTCCGTTGTACGGGGCGCTCCCGTAGGGCCAGTGTGTTGGGTGCGTCGACTGGAGCGATGGTCGGCTGACGGGACCCAGCATGGCAAGAGGGCGGTTACGCAGAGGGCGCTTCGTCCTCATAGGTGAAGTCCTGCTGTGAGCCCTGCAGCACTGTCCTGAACCACGGATACTTGCCCGTTTCATCAAACTCGGTGCGGATGCGGGGCTCCCGCCTCGGGTCGCATTCCCACTCCTGGCCGAACACGTCGTCGTACTCAAGAGCTAGACCTACGGTAGCCGGGTCAATCTGGGTCGGTACGTCGACCTGGAACGTGAGCCGGGCAGCAGCCGGCAGCACCGGCTTCAAGAATCGGCCACCGTCAAAGACCTTGACCCAAGTAGTGCGCTCTATAACCGGTCCTGGGCTTAGCCAGTTGAAGGCCAGCTTGCCCATCGAGGTCTGTGCTGGCCTGAGTAGAAAGTGTCCTTCGCGAACCGGGTCGTCGGCTCCTGTGGCGAGTGACGCAGTGAACCACAGGTTCGTGACCGTGACGGCGTGTTCGCCGTGGTTCGCCAAAGTGACCTGGACCGCGCGCCGAGCTGAGCGCTCCGATGACACCGACTGCTCTGCTGGTCTGGCGCTGAAATGCACGAGTTTCGCGCGGGTGATCGCGGCCCGCTGTTCCTGTCGCTCAGACTCACGCTGTTGTGCAGCTTCTCGCTCGGCGGTCTCCTCGCGTTGTCTCTGCTCGCGGTCGAGAGCGATGCGGTTGTCCACCCGCCGGCCTACGCTGTTCGAGACCGCAACCATGAGTGCTGCCGATGTGCCGACGCTCGTGAGTAGTGCTCCCCAGGCTGCAACCCTCAATCCAGTAGGGGCCGACCACAGGATCGCCGCAGAAAATACGAGAAGCGCTAACCCAGCCACTCCGAGGAGTACGTGGAACGTCTTCTCCTTGAGCGAAGTAACAGTCCGCCAAGAGTGATCGGCAAGCTCTGCGCTCCTTGCCTCGGCGCCGCCATCGGCCATCAACTATTGCCGGATTCTGACTCGCGTCGCCGCGTGGTACTACGCGGTCGACCACCTCGACGCGTGGCTGGCTGGCTGAACCCAAGACGCTTCAGTTCTGCGGAAGTCCAGCCAGCGCTGGTCGCTGCACTCCAAGCGTCCGCCTCGGCCCGTTCAGCGGTTGCAAGTTGATCGCGTGCCGCGCGGACCTGCGCCGCGTGCTGTTCCAGGGACCGCACGCTGTCCAGGCGCCCGTTCAGGAGTTCTTGTGCTTTGTCGGTGACCTCGCTCATGCGCTAATCGTACGTCGGCATTCGACCCGTCGGCCGGCGGAGACCGCCCCCTAGGGGCTTCGGCTCCCGGCTGGGGCATTAGCGCGGAAGCGCCACCGCCGTCGGCGGGAGCAAGTCGGAGGTTTAGGTGCCTCAAGTCGCTCCTTGGGCTTCGCCTGGCGGATCGACTGTGAGAGAGTGAGGAGCACAAGCGGTAGTTTTCGACGGCGGCGCAGCCGCTCGTCGCCGAGTCTGGCGGGAGGTATCGCGGTGGCCGACCAGGGCTCCGAGTCGCCTGATTCGTCGTCGCGTCCCGCCAAGGTGTTCCGGGGTCGTCGCCGGTCGAACTCCGCTGCGGGTGCCCGTGACTTCCGCACGGTCATTCGCCATTCCGAACAGGAGTGGGTGCGGGTTCAGGCGTTGGCTGCCGCACAACGCATTTCGGTTCCGCGGTTGTATGAACGCGCGTTGACGACGGGTGGTGTTGTCGCGTCGGCGAAGCTATCGCGGATCCATGACGAGCTGTACGGAGTGCGCCGTTTGCTCGCGATCGACTCCAACAACTTGAATCAGTTGGCGCGGGTCGCGAACACGACGGATCGGTTGGAGGCCGAGCAGGAACTGTTGGCCACGATCGAGCACCTGTCGAAGGTTGCGGACCGGATCACCGCACTCATCGAGCAGCTTCCTGAGTCGGAGCGCACGCAGTGAGGATCAGCGTCTTGAAGTCCGGCTCTGATGCTGCGGGCCTGACCCGCTACCTGTACGGGACAGGTAAAGCGAACGAGCATTCCAACCCGCACCTGGTCGCTGGATCGGCCGGGTTAGAGATGGAGTGGTCCGGGGAGTTGTCCCTCAAAGAGGCGACCATTCTTGGGCGCGTCGTCGAAGGTGCATGGCGCGAGAACTACGTGGAGCAGCTGGCTCTAGCGGGTTCTTCGCAGGGTGGAATCAGCCGCGCTCAGCTGCACCGCGACGGCGTTGAAGCGACCGGTCGGACGCACATGTTCCACGCGTCAATGGCACTGCCTCCCGACCACGAGAAGCTGACCGACGAGCAATGGCACACCCTTGCTCACGAGTACGTGAAGCGCATGGGGTTCGTCGACGAGAACGGCCACGGATCGTCGTGGGTCGCGGTTCGTCACGGTCTGTCCGCGAAGGGAAACGATCACGTTCACGTCATGGTGAACCTTGTTCGCAACGACGGCAGTTGGGCGTCGGAACACAAGTCCAAGCTCGCAGCCGACCGCATCGGGCGAGAGCTTGAGCAGGAGTTCTCCGCCTTCCTCTCCCCCACCTACGAACAACCTGCCGTCGAGAGTGAACGGCAGCCCGGTTTCAGCGCTTACTCCCAGGCTGAGTTGCGTCGCGCGGAGGAGCGAGAACTATCCGGGCGCGGTCCGATCGACCCGGACAGGGTGCACTTGCAGCGGGTCGTTCGTGGCATCGCGATGGGATCTCGGACCGAGGCCGAATGGTTGAACAATCTCGCGAACCAGGACCTGGAGATCGTGCCCCGGTGGGCACCCGGTGGGCGGGAGAAGGTCACCGGGTACAGCGTGCGTTTCGCCGATCAGGACTCGGTCCGGATCGCGGCCTCGAAACTCGCACCGGACCTCACCCTCACCTCGTTGCGCCGGTCGTTGTGGGAGATGAACGAGACCCCTGAGTCGCGGGCTCAAGCGTTGGCTTTGTGGCGGGACGAAGCGCCCGTCACCGATCCTGAACCTGTTGACGCGCCGGCGGAGTTGGAGCAGGCAAACCGTCATTTGGCTGATTGGGAATCCGATGTGCGGCAGACCGACCCGCACGACGTCGACCAGTGGCGATCGCACGCGGCAACGGCCGCGAGCCTGCTCGCGTTGGCGGCGATTCATCACCCCGACCGCGAAACGGGTTCCCAGCTCGGCACCGTCTCCGACGAAGCCGCGCGGGTCTCGTTCGAGCCACAGCATCCACGGCACCGCAGCTACGGTCACGGCAGCCTGCAACCACGCACCAGCAGTGCCGGTCTCGCGCTGGTGCATTTCAACCTTGCGCTGCGCGCGTCGTCGACCAACTCCACCCGGGGCTGGTACGCGGTCATGAAGCAGATGCAACGCACCATGCGCGCGGTGCATGACGCCCAGGTGGCGCGAGGCGAACTGCTCGATGCCACGCGCAACAATGAACTTGTAGCGGCCCACCTGGATCCGTACACCGATGTCCCCGCCAATGCCGACGCCCCGGTCACGCCGCCAGCCACGAGGGACCCTGCGGTCCGCGACTCCACCCGCCAGACCGGGGTCCCGGTGCAGCTGCCGCACCGCGGTATCGACCTGGGCGAACGACCGGGCTTGCCCGGCCGCCACGGTCCAAGCACGGACCTCCGACGTGGCCACGAGCGTTAGATGGCCGGATCGGGCGGCGGAAACGGCCCGGTCAGCAGGTAGATCCGGTCAGCGACCGAGTACTTCGACCGCTTCAGGTTCTGTTTCCAGGACTCTGGGGACGTGCTCGTCTCGACTGCCTGCTCCGAGGGCAGCGGTGAACCGATGATCGCCTCAAGCCGCGTCCTCGCGGCCGGCCAATCCGGCTCCTGCGCTAACAACCGCCCAAACGTCGCACCGTGCTTCCCATGACTCTCGCACCGTTGCTTCTCACCGGAGGTCCCGCCGCTGGCAAGAGCAGCACTGCGCTCGCGCTGGCCGCAACGACCGTACGTACCGCGTTCATCGACGTGGACGACATCCGCCAGCTGGTCAAGAACGGCGGCGCCGCACCATGGGACGGTCCCGAGGGGACGGCCCAACAACAGCTCGGGGTCCGGAACGCCGCAAACCTCGCGACGAACTTCCTCGCTGCAGGGATCAACGTGACCATCGCTGACGTGGTCAATTCGACAACGCTGGCGCTCTATCGCGAACTCCTGCCCAGCCTCAGGGTCATCCGCCTAGCCCTGGGTCTGGAAGAAGCCCGCCGTCGTGCCACGCAGCGTCCGGTGTTCCTGACGGACGTCGAATTCGATGAACTTCACCACCAGCAGGCGGCGTCCTTGAAGGTGGATCACGAGCTTCCGGTGGCCGGCTTGTCCCGCGAGGCGCAGGTCGAAGCGGCGCGGAGGTTGTGGATCGCTTGAGGCAAAGCCACCAGTACCCCCTCTTCGGGATGGGTTGGAGGCCGCACCGATTTCGCCTGTCTGGTTGCAAGGCCAGGCCGAGGCAGAACTCCGCATCTGCCGCTGTTCGCAGCGGGGGCATCTCCAATGAGACTCGACAAGGGCGGAGGGGGTGGAGATGGGTGGCGTGGTGGGGGAGGCGCTCGAGAGCCTTCGACCCTGCGGCCACTCGCCGCGAGCGTAGCCACCCCCGCAACGCGGGGTGCCGGTAAGGAACGTGTCATCAGGGGCAAACCGGCTCCGTCGCCCCCTCAGGTGCGGAAGCATCTCCGATCGTGGATCGGACGCTTGAGCTCGATGAGCTGGTGGAGCACTGGACGTTGCTGGATGACGAGCTTGAGTTGGTCGCGGGCAAGCGAGGCGCGACCAGGCTCGGATTCGTTCTGCTGCTGAAGTTCTACATCCACCACGGCCACTTTCCGGAGCGCGAGGACGTGCTGCCGCCCGAGGCGGTCAGGTTCGTCGCGGACCAGGTGAAGGTGCCGGCCTCTGAACTCACGCGTTACGAGTGGTCGGGCCGGTCGATCAAGTACCACCGTGCGCAGATCCGCAGCCATCTGGGCTTTCGAGAGTGCTCAGTTGAGGACGCCGACAAGCTGACGTCCTGGCTGGCCACCGAGGTGTGCGAGACAGAACGGTCCCCGGACCGGGTGCGTGAGCAACTGCTCGGTCGTTGCCGGCAGGAGCAGGTCGAGCCGCCCACCGACGGTCGGATTGACCGGATGGTCCGCTCGGCGCTGCATCAGGGCGAAGCCACGTTGTCGTCCCGGATCGCGGCCCGGCTACCCGCCTCAACGGCGGCACGGTTGGAGGAGCTGGTCTCGGTCGATGTGGAAGTCGAGGACGGCGCGGCAGCGGATGAGTCGGTGCTGGCGTTGGTGAAGTCGGTGCCAGGGAACGTGTCGCTGGAGACGATGCTGACCGAGATCCGCAAGCTGCGCGCCGTCCGAGCGGTCGACCTGCCGCCAGGCCTGTTCGCCGATGTCGCGCCAAAGGTGTTGGCAGCATGGCGTTCTCGGGCCGCGGTGGAATCGCCGTCACATCTGCGGGCGCACCCGACCGGTCTGCGGCTGACGTTGTTGGCGGTGTTGCTGCATACCCGGGAGCGGGAGATCACCGACACCTTGGTTGACCTGTTGATCTCCACGGTGCACCGGATCAACGCCCGCGCGGACCGGCCGGGTGACCCAAGAGCTGGTGAACGCGTTCAAGAAGGTGACGGGCAAGGAGAACATCCTGTTCGCGATCGCCAACGCTGGCTTCGCCGATGTCCAGCTCGAGTCCTTGGTCTGTCCGGAGTTTCAAGGCCAGGACATCCCGGACGCGGTCGACTTCCTGCAGCGCTCGGATTTCGGCAGCGTCTTGTTCGCGAAAGCCAGCAGGGAGCAAGCAGCAGCGGGCTGGGCTGCCGTCGCTGCTGCGCTCCGGCCGCATCAGCGTGAGGACGGCGTCTACCTTGACGGCGCTGCGTGGCTGGTCACAGCACGCGCATGACTGCCCCGACCCGGAGGTGGTCGGGTTACACCAGCGTGCTCCAGTAATCCCAGAAGCGCACGGCGATCAACGCCGCGACCACCAGAGTCCATGCCACGAGCAGGCTCGGCGCGTACTGGATGATCGAGGGTGGCACGCGGAGTGCCCGCCGCAAGGAGGTCACGGCGGCCACGAAGATCGTCATCGTGACGACCCACACCACCATGCAGTAAGGGCACAACGCGCCGATGCGGTACAGGGACTGCAAGATCAACCAGTGCACCAGCAGCACGCCCGCGGCCGCGCCGATCAGCAGGCCCCACCAGTACCAGCCGCGCAGCACGGCGCCGGCCAGCAGCGACGCCCCGGTCGTGGTCACCACGGCGAATCCGACCACTCCGATGACCGGGTTCGGGAAGCCCAACAGCTCGGCTTGCCAGGTCTTCATGATGGACCCGCAGCTCAGGACCGGGTTGATGCTGCACGTCGGCGTGTAGCCAGGGTCCTTCAGCAGCTCGACCTTCTCGATGAGCAGGGTCGCGGACGCGACCAACCCGATCAGTCCCGCGACCAAAAGCGACCACGCGGTCGATCGGCCAGGTGCATGTCGCCCGCCCGGGTCGGCCCCGGTCTCGCCTGCGGCTGGGTCAGTTCTTGACAGCATCATCGATGCTGGCGCGGAAGTCGTCGAGGGAGGTCGGGTTCAGCTGTTTGCCGTTGAGGAAGAACGTGGGTGTGCCCTGGACCCCGAGGTACTGGCCGTCGCCGCGGTCCAGCTCGACCCGCGCCTTGGTGGCGGGGTCCTTGACCGCCTTGTCGTAAGCGGTCAGGTCGAGTCCGAGCTGCTGAGCGAAGCCGCGGAACGCCGGGGCCTGGGAGACCTGCTTCTCGCCCCACTGCGACTGCGTCTCATACATCTTCTTGTACATCGGCTCAAGCTTTCCCTGCTGCGCCGCGGCCTCGACCGCGATCGCTGCGTTCATCGCGTTCTTGTGGCTCGGGATCGGGTAGTAGCGCAGCACGAAGGTGACCTTGCCGGCGTACTGCTTGCGCAGGTCTTCGACCACGGGGTACGCCGCGCGGCACGACTCGCACTCGAAATCGAGAAACTCCACCAACGTGACCTTGCCGTCCAGTGCTGGGGAACCCAGCCGGTGACTGTTGTCGCGTACTAGGCGCGAGGACGAGGAGGACGTCTTGCCCGGTTCTGCGGCATCGGCGCCGCTGTCGCGAGAGGCCAGGAGGACGACCCCAAGGACCACGACGAATGCCGCGATCAGGACGGCAGAGATGAGCGAGTTGCGGCGGGTCACGTGAGAGGCTCCAGGGCTGATGGCGGGTTGGGCTTGACCGGGCCAACGCCGCGGGCGGCGCTCAGGTTCCACCGGCGGTTGACGATCACGAGAAGAACGTTAACATCGCCATATGGCGATAACAACGACACGTGATGCACTGGCGGTTGAGGATCCCGTGGACGAGACGACTGCTGCGGTCGCGGCCGCGTGCCTGTTCCATGGAATGGGTGATCCATCGAGGGTCGCGATCTTGCAGCACCTGCTGCTGGGTGAGCACAAGGTCGTGGAGCTGACTGCGCACCTGGGTTTAGCGCAGTCGACGGTGTCCAAGCACCTGGCATGCCTGCGCGACTGCGGCTTGGTGGCGTCTCGGCCCGTGGGTCGGGCCTCGGTGTTCTCACTCGCTCATCCGGGCGCTGTGGCCCGAGTGTTCGCCGCGGCTGAAGAACTCCTGGCCGCGACCGGCGACGCCGTGGTCTTGTGCCCGACATCCGGGGTAGGAGCACAGTCATGACCGGTGTCCCGCTCATCGGCCGCATCGCGCTGAGCCCGGAGGCCAGGCGTCGCCTCAGCCTGCGTGCCCAGCTGCTCGCGGGCGCGATCGTCGCCTACAACCTGCTCGAGGCCATCATTGCCATCGCAGCAGGTCGGGCCGCGAACTCCGCGGCGCTGGTGGGTTTCGGGCTGGACTCCCTGGTCGAGGTCTCCTCGGGTCTGATCATCTTGTGGCAGTTCCGTCACGCGGTGCCCGAGTCGCGTGAACGGTTAGCGCTGCGGCTGATGGCCATCGCATTCTTCGCCCTGGCCATCTACGTCTCCCTCGATGCTGCCCGCACCCTTCTGGGGTCAACCGAACCGGACCCATCCTCGATCGGTGTGATCCTCGGTGCCGTCTCGCTGGCCGTCATGCCATTCCTGTCCTGGGCGCAGCGGCGCACCGGACGCGCACTGGCCTCGGGGTCGGTGGTGGCCGACTCCAAGCAGACCCTGCTGTGCACCTATCTGTCGGCGGTGCTCCTGGCCGGCCTCCTCGTCAACGCCTGGTGGGGCTGGTGGTGGGCCGACCCGATCGCAGGCCTGGTCATCGCAGCCGTGGCGGTCCGGGAGGGACTGCAGGCATGGCGAGGCGATGCCTGCTCCTGCACGCCGCTTCCCCTGAATGAAGCCGACACGGAGGATGGCTCGTGTACCTGCGGTCCCGGATGCACGGACGCCTGCTGCGAGCCTGAGTCGACCGTGTCAACCGGGATGGGGGCTCGCTGATGGGCGGCGATCACTCCCACGGCACCGAGCACGCTGGCGGCCGTCATCGGTGGCGCCTGGGCGTCGCGTTCACGCTGGTCGCTTCCTACTTCGTCGTCGAGCTCTGCTTCGGCCTGTGGTCGGGGTCCCTGGCGCTTCTCTCTGACGCCGGGCACATGGCCGCCGACGTGGTTGCCCTCGGCGCGGCGCTCACCGCGACCAGGATCGCCAGCCGCCCGGACACGACCGGCCGACGTACATTCGGCTCCTACCGAGCAGAGGTCTTCGCCTCCGGCCTCACCGTCCTGCTCATGCTGGGCGCCGCCGTCTACGTGACGGTCGAGGCGGTCAGCCGGATCGGCGAAACCGTCGAGGTCGACACCGGACCCATGCTCATCGTCGGCGGTATAGGCCTCCTGGTAAACGTGATCGCCATGGTGCTGCTGCGCGGTGGCGCGGCCGAGAGCCTGAACGTCAAGGGCGCCTACCTTGAAGTGGTTGCTGACACCGTGGGATCCGTCGGGGTCATCGTCGCCGGGATCCTGGTCGCCCGCACCGGAAGCCCGTGGTGGGACACCATCGTCGCTCTCGCGATCGCGGTGTTCGTCGCTGTCCGCGCGATCATGCTTGGCCGGGAGGTGCTGGCCGTGCTAGGGCAGCACGCCCCCGCCGGCGTGGACCCCGAAGCCATCGATGCGCAACTGCGTGCGGTGCCCGGCGTCCTCCAGGTGCACGACCTGCACCTATGGACCCTGACCTCTGGGATGAACGTGGCCACCGCCCACCTGGTCGCCGAACCCAACACCGACGCCAACACCGTCCTGACCGCAGCCCGAAAAGTTCTGCGCGGACACGCCCAGATCGAGCACGCCACCCTGCAAATCGAATCAGGGGCCGCAGCCCGCGGATGCGCCGAAATGTCTTGGTAGGTCGTCAACGCGCATCCCATCCCGCCATCAGTGTCGATCAGCGAACGAGGCGGCCGCGCATCGTGGAGGACTCCTTGCTTCAATGAACGGAAACGCACCCTGGCTGCGACCAGATCCAAGCCTGACTACGCGGCCACTTCTGCGTCGAGCACTCCACCTGACCGGCCTCCGGACCGCAGCACGAGCACAAACCCGTGACCTGGCGCAGAAGCACGGGCAACGACGCGCGCGAGCTAGGTCGGCAGCGTTCCGCGCAGCCGGGTCATCTGGGTGATCTCCGCCTCCTGCGAGGTCTCGATCGCGCCAGCCAAGGTAATCGACCGCAGGGTTCTCCGTCATCGGCTGGATGGCCCGGGCCATGCCGATCCCGCCACGGTGATGGGCGATCATCAGGGTCAGGAACAGTCGATCTGCCGCCGGCCCGGTCGCTGCGCGTAGCTGTGCCAGCTGAGCCGGGGTCGCCATCCCCGGCATCGTGCTACCCGTACTGGCAGGCGACCCCATGTGGTGCCCGCTGCCCATCCACGCCATTGGCGGTTCAGATCCGGTCTGGTGCAGCCGCCACTGGGCCAGCCAGCCGTACATCTGCCCGGCCTGCTGCTGCTGGGTGGTAATGATGTCGTAGGCGATGGTGCGGATCGTTGAGTTGGTGGTCTTGTCCCGGATGATGAAGGCCATCTCGACTGCTTGGCGATGATGGGTCTGCATGTCCCTGGCAAAGCCCGCCTCTGCACTGGTGTCACCCGGCCCGCTGCCGCCCGAGCGCGACCCCACCAGACCCCCGAGCGCCCCTGGTGACACGTTCCTTACCGACACCCCAACGCGCTAGCAATGATGCCCTCGTGGATACACCTGGGTGTCATAGCAAATATTCACGAAACCCCAGTGCACATCCGGCCCGCTCGGAGCTTGCCCCGGTTTACGGACGGTTTGTACCATGACTGTTTTTCCTTCTTGGGGAACTTATTTCCGGCTCTGACGGACCCGGAGAGAACCGAATGACCCTCACTTTTATTATCGGCCGCTCGTCGACATCACCCAGAGAAAGCCGGGCCCCGCTGGTCTGCGGGGCCCGGCCTTCTCTGTGGATGGTGGTGTGCGGTTCAGCGTCCCCGGCTGCGGTCTGCGCTTCGCTCTGCTGTACGCGCCGTCGCGGTCTTGCGTGCTTTGCGGTTCTTGGGTGTGCGGCCAGCTTTGGCGACCATGGTCGCTGTAGGCGCGGAGAACCCGTGGGAGGAGTCGACGACTGCTTCGCGCGCGTCGGGTGTGACCCCTTCTGCTCTCAGGTCGGATTCATTGGCGCGGTCGTAGGCGACGTCCTCACCCTGCGCGGCCTGCTCTTGGGCTTGTTGTTCGTCGTTGTGCCACAGTTCAGCCGTTGCTTCTTCGGCGTAAGCCGTGCGGCGTTCGACGTCGGATCGGTACTCTCCCCGTGCCGCGATGTCCGGGTCGGTGTGGGTCGCGTCGACCTCGCCGGTTCTGGCTGCGGCGCGGGCATTCGCCGCGTCGATCCGGTCGCCGTACTCGGCTGCCTGGTCGGCCAGCACGTCGACCAGCAACCAGTCCCGACCTCGGCCGGGTGCCGCGTTCTGTTGCTCACTGGCCCACTGGCCGGGGTCAGTGCCGAACCGTGCAACGAACTGGCGATGCAGCTGCTCGGCCGCGGCCTGGTCACCGGGGTTGCTGGTCGCGGGAACGCTCGCGGCCTGCCAGGACCGCGCCAAGTCCTCTTGCGAGATCTCCCGAGCCACTTCGGGGTCGAGGTGTTGTGCGTACGCGGCACGCAGCTGTTCGTCCATGGTCGTGGTCTTCTCCGAGACCCCGGAGATCTCCTGCGCCTGGCGGAGTTGTTCGAGTTCGAGCGCTCCGCGTTCGTCGACGCCGGCCGCCCATGCTTCCACCAGGCGGGCTGTCCGTTCCGCGTCCTCGAGGCCGGCCAGGTTCTCCCCCGACCAGCGCGCCCACTCTTCTTGTCGGCTGCGCAACGGGATCGCGCCGTGGTCGCGTAGCGCCGTCATGTCTGTCAGGAGTTCTGTTCTTGCGTCTGACCCGTGCAGCCGCTCGTCGACGTGCCGACGGTAGTACGGCGGTGCGTGCTCGGCCGCGAACTCCTGAGCCTTACCCACGGTCAACTTCGCGACCGGCGCGGCCTTGATCTTCCACGTCCTTTCGAGCTCACGCAGTTGCGCGGCAGTGGGGTGTTCCCCGGCAGGCGGGTCCAACTCGGCGCGGCCCAGGTGCCGAGCCCATTCACGCACCGCTGTTTCGTGGCTCAGCTTCCCGGTCCGGGTCCACTCATCATGGTCGTCAACCAGTTGGCCGGCGACGGCGAGGTTCAGCGTCCCATCGGCCGCGAGGAGCCGATCGTCAACGTGACGGGTGTAGTACAGCGGGGCGTCTCTTTCGGCCCATTCCACCGCGCGGTGCACTCGCTCGTCGGTCACCTCAGCGACCGCTGAAGAGGAGGTGGGGCCCGCAGCGTGTGCGGCGGCTGCCCGGGCCCGCTCAAAGTCGAAGACCCCGTTACCGACGTAGATCCCGTATGCGCAAGATGGTTATCGCCCTGCTGAGCGCGGTCACCATGTTCACGGTGGCTGCTCCGACGGCACACGCAGCACCTGCAACCAAGATGTCCGCGTATCGCGGCTGCGGCTGGTGCTGACACCCTCAGTCCTTCTCTTTCGTGTCCAGTGTTAGCGGACACGCCGCATTTCGAGGGTCCGGGAATCTTTAACAGTTACACGCAAGGATGGGGGCATGGCACAGCCGCACAAGGGACAGCGTCTTCTAATCGCTAGTCGTCCCCCCCAGCGCGTCGCCGAAGTGATCCAGGCCCGAGCAGCAGAGTGTGACGTTTCGGTGAGTGAGTACGTGGCCTCAGTACTCGCAGCCCATGTGGGTCTTCCTGACGTTGCGCCTATGCCGAAGCCCCAAACGCCACAGGAAGGACTCCCACTGACCGGTACCTGAAGACGGTAAAGGCCGTTGACATGACGAAGGCCGGTGTTACCAGCACCGGCCCGCCATTTGAAAGCTGTTGAGAACGAGTTACCAGCTCGATCTCGATATAACCCTCCGTCAGAGAGGTGGCTTTGTGCTACCCAGCGTAGCTCCTACGCACCCTGTTTTCCAGCTATCGCCGCGTGTCCAGTTGGATGCTCGGTTGTTTGTGGCTGGGTCTTGGTGGTGCCTGGATGCACAGAACCGGCGAGTTCCGGGCGTGGTCGCTGCATCGTTGGATGCAGCGCTTGGGCTGATCGGTCAGGGTGCGGTGGCCACGGTGGTGGGTCGGTTGGTGCCCGGGGTGGTTGTTGTTGACGTTGATGTCGACGGCGTTGCTGGGTGGGCGATCGCTGAGCACGTGTGTGCGTGGGCTGACCGAAACGCGGTGTGGCGTCTTCTGCGGCCGAGTGGGGGTGCGGATGGCCGTGCGCATGTGTTTCTCGCTGGCGGCAATCTGGAGGATCTTCCGGATTTCGTCGCGTCTCTGCGTGATTCGTATGGCGTTCCGTCGTCGATGGTGGATGTGCGCCGTGAAGTGCGCCCGTTGTCGGCGCCGCACCGTACCGGGGTGGATACAGCCCCGTTGGGGGATGTGAGGGCCGCTCAGCAGGCCCTGGTCGCCACCTTGATGGATGCGGCGATCGCCGCGCCGTCGCCCTTGCCGGTCGACGACCGGGCTGATGTGGCGCTGATGCCGGTGCGGCGGCGGACGCGTCGTGACCTTCCTCGCGAGTGGTCTACCTACCTGCTCACTGGGGTTGCGCCGGCCTTTCAGGAGGGCGCGGATTCTTCCCGTTCCGCGGTGGAGCATGTGGCCACGGTGCGGATGGTGCAGGCGGGGTGGACCGCCCCGGAGGCGTGGGCGACGATCCAGGCAGCTCATCCAGAAGCGATGCAGCGCGCCCGCGAGTCATACCGGCGGTGGGTCCGCACTGCCTGGAACACCGCGGTCCGGCGCGATGACGCGCACCAGCCAGTCCCCACCCCAGACGACCCTGTCGCCGAGGCGGTTCTCGCGGCCAGGTGTGCCCTGCTCGAGGTGGCTTGGACGCTGCCGCCCAAGGCGCGCCCCGGCCTACTGACCGTGGGGCACGCGGTCTTGGACCGGATGGAGCGCACGAACTGTCTGCGGGTCCCGGTGCCTGAACGAAACCTGGTGCTGGACACGGGGGTAGCCGACCGCCGCACTATCCGCACCCAGCTGCGACGGCTTCATGCCGGCGGCGTCGGGCGACTGCACAAGGACTCCTTCGTCCCCGCGAGGCACTCCTCGTCGTACGAGTTCGAAATCCTGCCCTTGGCTGACGGGGTGTCGATTATTGACCCACCTAGTTTTCACACCCCCTACGCCCACATCCACCCCTCTAGCCTGCATGGACCCCGGCATACCTGGACCACCCTGCGCCACCTCCCTGCAACGCCCACTCCGCCCACCGAGCTCGCTCAGCTTTGCCTGCTCACGGACTCCCCCACCAGCACGGCTACCCCCCGCCAACTGCGCACGCTGCTCCAGGGTCTACACACGCTGCAGCGAGAAGGCCTCGCAGCGTGCACCGCTGACGGGCTCTGGCACAGGACGCTAGCGCCCATCCCGCGGGAACTACTCCTGCTCGACCAGCAGCAACGGGCACCGCTGCGTGCAACGGTGCAGGCTGAGCGTGCAGCCTGGCGATCTGGAAGCTCCTGGAGCAGCGCTCGTGCTGCAGCGGTGAAGGCTAACCGTGCTCGACAACGCCAGTGGTGGGGTTCGCTGTCGGAGACTGAACGTGCACACCGTCGTCAGGAGTGGTCGGAGAAGTTCGCCGGTTTGTCGCTGGTGGATCAAGAACGGGTGAAAGCGCACCTGGCTCAACGGGACCAGATCAGTGGGGTCGCCCCGGATGATCGTCGTCGAGCATGGCTTGCCAGCTTGGCTGAGGGTGAGTTTGCCGCTCGGTCTCAGCAGCGTGCGGCATGGTTCGAGGGGCTTCCAGATCCGTTGAAGATCGCGCACGCCACTGCATGGGCTCGCGATCGTGCTCGCGTCGCGCAGTCAAGGTTGGCGACCACGTCGGTTCGTCGGCAGTGAGTTCAGCACTCCGCCGTAGTCGAGTAGAAGGCGAATGTGTTTGTGCCTCAACGGGTTCCAAACGCCTTATTAGAACCCTCAAACACGCCACCCCACGCGCCCTAGAGCCGTTTCCTGCCGATCGCCTGCTCAGGAACTTGCTCCGCGCGCCCACGCAGCTCATCGATGACCTGCTGCGGCGTCATGCTCTCCATCAACCGCTGAACCGCCAACCGAACAACCGCGCTCCGCGAGGCATCAACCTTCGGCTTAGCGCGCCGTCCATCGATCGCGATGTCTTCCAACCACTCATTCGCCGACTCATCCAGGTAGATCGTCGACCGCACCAACGGAGCCAGCGGCGCACTCTGAGCCGGCGACACCGCCTTCACCACCGGCTTAGCCACCTTCTGACGCGGCGCAGACACGACCTCGGCCGCGGGCGCATCCTCCACCACAGCCGCTGGGGCTGGTTCCGGCTTCTGCTTTGCAGGATTGCGCGGCGGAGGCGCGTGACGCGCAGAGTTCCTCTTCTTCGCCTTCTCCGACGCCTCATCACGGGACCGCTTCATCGCGGCGAGACCATCAATCGTCATTTCACGTACTCCTTCACGTAGTCAGCCAGCTCCAGGTAGGCATCAACAGCGCCCTGGAACGCCTTCGGTGTCGGATCCTCAGCACTCATCGCCATCCGCCGCTTCCGCGTGCCGATCTTGCTGACGTAGGGAATCGGGGGACCGACCCGCACCGGGGTCTGATCCACGATCGCGCCCAACCGCTTCACCTCGGCTGCAGGCGGGATACGAGGCACCATGTTCGGCACCAGCACCAACGGGTAATCAGCCATCTCCCGCACCAACTGCTCAGTGCCGTTCAGGTCATTGGTACGCAGCCCGGTCGGCGACAAGATCACGTTCGCGATCGACATCGCACCGTGAGTCGGAGCTGACGCACCCGGGTGAGTGTCCACCACAACCCACTCACTGCCCCACTCCCCCGCCCACCGATCAATGAGATCAGCCCAATCCTCTGAACTGAGACCAACATCGACCAGGTCCGGGCTACCAGGAACCAAGTGCGGCTTACGAAAACCCTTGAGAACACGAGGAGTTCGATCCCGCTCAATCGCCGAAAGCAGAGCATCTGTCGCGCGTCCCTCATGCCGATAACCCCAGGTGGAGCTCACTCCCCCACCGTCCCACTCAAGGTCCAGCAGCACCGCATCCAAGACCGCAGCCAACTCATAAGCCACGGTGCTCTTACCCACGCCACCCTTACGCGAGGCCACAACACAAATGTTCACCATGCCCACAACGTTAGCACGCTACAACGTCACAGCGTTCTAACGTTAAAATAGGCTAGGGAGAGAAGGCGCTGGAAAGCGCGGACTTCATCGACCTCCCATGGGGGACCCCGCGAGAACTCGCCAACCACAGACCGTTTAGACGCCCCGAAGGCGTAGGAACATAAGGACGTCATAACGCTTAAACGTCTAATTGTTAAAACGTTAAGACGTTCTCACGATCCACGATGGAAACGTCGAGAGGCGCGAACTTCATCGGGCCTCTACCAGTGGGGGACCACTGCCGGACCTCTGCCAAACACAACGTTTAAACGCTGTGGGGTTGGAACGTGAAAGCGCCAAGTAGCTAGAACGTCACAGCGTTACGACGTTGTAGCGTTTGAATACCAGAGGGTAAGTCCGAGTAGCCGCTAAAACCGCTACATCGTTCCAGCGTTATAACGTTAAAACGTTGTGGTGGTAGACGCTCGGCGAACGCCGCGCGGCTGGTCGGCTGGAGCCGGGCCACTCTCTACCGGCTTATAGGCCGAGGCTGGTGGCGGCGTTGTCGGTCCAGGCGTTGTGGATGCGGACGTAGCCGCCGAGGGTCGCGAGGGAGCGGTGTCGGGATTGGTGGGCGATCGCCCGGTCGGTTGCTCCGCGCAGGTGGGCGTAGGTGATGAACCCAGCCCGGAGGGAGTGCGCGGAGTAGGGGAGTGGGTCGATCCCGGCGCGGGCGATCGCCTGCTGGACGAGGGTGTTGATCGACTCGGGGTGCAGTGGCCGGCCGGTGGCCTTGTTTCCCTTGGTCACTCCTTGGAAGACGGGGCCGGTGGTGATCTGGGCGAGTTCGAGCCAGGCGCGCAGGGCGGTGACGGGGCACCTGTCGGGGTTGCCGGAGCGGGGGAGGACCACGAGTTCGGCTTCTGTGCCGTGCTGGTTGGTCTTGGACCGGGGTAGTGAGAGGACGAGCCCGTTGGGGTGCTCGTCGACGTGCTCGACTTGGAGTGCAGCGAGTTCGCTGCGGCGTAGAGCGCCGACGAACCCGACGAGCAGCAGGGCTTTGTCGCGTTGGCCGGCGAGATCGGGTTCGGGGGAGCGACCCCTTGTTTTCCAGGTCTTGGTGGTGGGGCAGGCGGCGAGGACGTCGAACAACTCCGGCGGCATGAGCGGAGCGGATTGGTCTGGTGGTGCGCCGTGGGTGCGGCGGATCCCTTCCCAGACCGCGACCACCCGGGCGTTCGCGGTGGGGTCGGGCAGGTCCTGCAACTGGTGGACGAACTTCAGCGCGGACAAGCGCCGGCTCATCGTGCCGACCTTCGCGCCGGCCTTGGCCAGGTCGGACAGGTATCCGGTGATCGTGGATGCGGCCGCCGGCAACGGGTCTCGGCCGTGCTGGACGCACCAGGTGGTGAATTCGGTCCAGTCCGAGCGGTACCCGCGCAGTGTGTTCGCTGCCCGGGCGGCCTCGACGTACTCGGTCTCGGTCTCGGTGAGCGGCACGTCGTCGAGCAGTTGCACTGCATCCGTTGTTGTTGATGCCCGTGCGACCGTGCCCGCGGTCGAGGGCGTTGTTGCGGGTGGGTCGGTCGGCGTGGTCATGGCGGACACCCTACGACTTATTACACGGGATTCCGTACATTATCCCGGGTAATAATCGTCCTTCGTTGGGACTAGTCCCGGACGGTCCGGTCCGCCGCAGCTGCGTGAATCACTTTCGTAAGTTTCGCAACTGCCGTACAGTGGGGGGACCCGCCACCAAAGGAGACACCCGTGAGTACCCCGGCGCTCGACCTCAAGCCCGATGTCGTCAACCCTGCACCAGCTGAGGCGGCCGATTTGGCGCAGGTTCTCAACTTCCTCGAGGCGCACGAAGCGCGCCACGGCGCCTCCCCTGCGTCGTCGTTCTACTTGTCCGGCGCTGAGCAGCACGACCGAGTCGAGCTGACAGAGCAATTGCACACCATCCTCAAACAGGTCGTGGCGGCACTCAGCAAGGGCCAGTCGATCAGCATCATGACCCGTGATCAGGAGATCACCACGCAGCAAGCAGCCGAGCTCCTCGGCCTCTCGCGGCCAACCGTCGTGCGACTGATTGACGCCGGAGAGCTATCTGCGCATGTCCCGGGCAGGCAGCGGCGCAAGTTGCGACTGGCCGACGTGCTGAACTACCGCGAGGAGCTGCGGCGCCGGCGCAACCGGTTCATCACCGAATCTTCGGCCGATTACGACGACGTCGACCCGGACGAGACGGCCGCGCTGCTGGCGGAGTCCCGCAGGGCACACTAACGATCGCGCTGGCGGGTCTGTCAGACTCGCCAGCGTGTATCGCGCCGTCCTCGACACTTGTGCCCTGGTGCCGGGACAGCAACGCGATTTCCTACTGCAGTTGGCAACCGAGCGCGCCTACGCGCCGCTGTGGAGCACTGGAACCCTGGACGAGCTGGACTACGTACTGGCGCGGCTGGACGAGCGGAGGGGCCGGGCGGACAGGGCTGCGTACCGGAAACGGCTGCTCGCCCAGATGGCCTCAGTTTTTCCGGGGGCGACCATCGAAGCAGCCAGGGACCGCGCCTACCAGTACCGATTGGCCGACCCCGGCGACGGGCACGTCGCGCATGCCGCGATCGTCGGCAAGGCAGACGCGATCGTCACCAACGACAGCCGCGCAGGCTTTGCGACGGCACCGTCTCTCATCGAGGCTGAAATTCAGAGCATCACCCCGGCGCAGTTCGCCGCTAACACCGTCGCCGCCCACCCCGAGTCCGGCGTGCGCGCCGTTCAAGCGATGTCGGCACGTATGACCACGCCGCCACGCACCCCCGCGCAGGTGCTCGACGAACTGCGGCAACGGTATGGAATGACCGAGGTCCACCACATCCTCGCCCCGCTGTTGGCCGAGGACGACGTCACACCCAGTTGAGGGGAACGCATCACCGCCTGCTGCTCTCGAAGCACGCCCCACAGGACACCATTCGCGTTCCGCGTGCCCCGATTAGCACGCGACCACGGGTTCTCGTGTCGCACGATTCACGACGTCGTTCTACGCACCTGCGTTCGTTACAAGGACGCCGATGGCCGGCGGCGCACAAGAGGAGGGACTCTCCCTAGGATTCCGTAGGAACTGGGTCCTTCATTGTCGCGACGGAACGAGTCAAGTTATGCCTGACGCCGCAACCTGGAGTGTTATTGGCTCAAGCACAGTCGCGGTTGCATCGCTAGCCACCGCCGCGATTGGTGCACGCTCCCAGCGCCAACACGAGGTTAAGCAGGCCCGCGAAGAGCGGATGTGGGCAGCAAAGACGAGCGCGCTGCACAACCTGATCGGTGCGGCCTGGCCAGTCGCCGCTCTTGAGCCGCTAGTTGACTCGGCGCCCCATTGGGACGAAGTCGCGCAACTCGCAGAGGCGATCCTTCGCCTTCGCACGGTTATGCGGGACGAGGCGCCGGGGATTGAGGCCTATGCCAGCGCGAAGTGCCGCGACGAGCTGATCAGGACCAATGTGCTTCTTATCGAAACGTTTCCTGATGGCGGGCTGCTGGATGACTGTGCGGCGTTGCCGTACGAGCGGCGCCACAAAGAGGAAGCAATCGACGCGAGAGATTTTGAGGCGGCCGCACGCTACCGGGACCACGAGAGGGAAACGCTTGCTCGAATCGCCACAGCCAGTCGAGACACCGACTGGAAGGCTGTTGTCGCCCGCTGCGGCAGCCTCATGGCAGCCGCGCGAGCGAGCATTCAGGGTGGCGAGAGCTGAATAGAGGCTAAGTGGCGAAGGCCCCGACCTGGACTAGCTCGTCCCGGTGCCCAGTACATCTGAGGTACACCCCAGGTGGACACGCTGGAGCAGTGCTTAGGTGTGTGGCTTCGTTCGCTTGGTGGCGGGGTTTTTGCAGCGCTCCGTGGCGGTCTTGTTGCCGCGATCACGCAGGACTGGCTGCAGGTAGGTGTCGCGGTCTGAACCGAGAGGGGTGCGCCCGGTCGGGGCCGTTTGGATCGCTGCCGCTACGTCAGAGTCCGAAGGCTCCGCCGCTGACGAGGATCACGATGCCGAGGCCGATGAGAACGATGGGGAAGAGGATGTGCTCCCAGCGTTCGAGCACTTCGGCGATCGGGGGGCGGGTGGCGACGAACTTTGCCAGGGCCACCAGGACCGCGACGAGCGCGAGGAAGACGATGCAGTAGGCGACTACTGCGAGAGGTTCCACGCTGAGGAAGACAGGGGTGTAGACGCCGATGTTGTCGCCGCCGTTGGCAAGGGTGACGCCTGCGACTGTCCACACGCCGACCTTCTTGCCGGCAACCTTGGCCTCGTCGTCATCGTCGTCATCGTCTCCGCGCCAGGCCTGCCATGCGGCCCAGAGGCCGAGGCCCAGAGGGATGAGACCGAAGTACGGGATGGCTGCCGAGGGCAGGAATGCTCCGGCACCGATGGTCACCAGGACCGCGGCACCGAGGATGCCGGCGAATCCGAGGTACTGGCCGGCCAGAATGCGGGCGGTAGTGCCGCGCTGGCCTGCCCCTCGCGCGAAGAAGAGGGAGAGCACGATGATGTCGTCGATGTTGGTCGCTGCGAACAGGCCCATCGCCCGCAAGACCGAGGTGAGGATCATGCGCCCTCCCCAGCTGCGTCGCATCCGGGAAGCGAGCAGGCGGGATCGATGCACGGGGCGTCTTCGTCCACTGCCAGGGTGGCATCGACCAGTGCCGTCAGCGCCTGCGCCAGGTGCGAATCGGCGATCTCATATCGTGTCCGACGACCCTCGGGCTCGGAGACGACGATCCCGCAATCGCGCAGGCATGCCAGGTGGTTGGACACGTTCGGGCGTGTCAGGTCCAGATCTCGGGCCAGTTCCGCCGGGTAAGCGGGATGGTCGAGCAGGGTCAAGATGATCCGGGATCGAGTGGGGTCGGCCAGTGCACGACCCAGGCGGTTCATCACGTCGAGACGCGAAGCAATAGTCAGCATGGACTGAACTATACAGCGCGCACTGAACACTCGGTCACAGGCGTCAGCCCAGATCGCATGCCCGGCCTGGAGAAGCAGTTCAGCCACTACCCCCAGTTCTACAGCCGAGTCGGCTTCGCCCACCAGTACCGGCCCCTGGGGCAAGACGAACTGCTGTTCGTCCTCGAGCGACACTCGCGATCCCTCGGCAAGACCCTCGACCCCGACGACTTCACCGACGCCCAAGCCATCGCAGCCATCGCACGGATCACCCGCGGCAACTTCCGGCTCCTCGAACGCCTCTTCCCCCAGATCCAGCGGGTCCTGAAGATCAACGAACTCGACACCATCACCAACGACGTCATCGAAGCCGCACAGAGCACCCTGGTCATCGGTGTCACCTGACCCCGCCACGAAGCGACCGAAGAACCCCGCCATTCAGCAGACGAAGTCACACCCTGCTGAGGGCTCCGCTAGACCATGTGCGGTGACGATCGTCAAACGCGACACCGCAGACCACTTGACCGCTCAGCGCAGCGACGCAACCAGGGCTGTCTCATTTGACCTGCACGGTCTAGAATCGCGGTAACGACCGTCAAATGAACCAAACGAGGGTGCTGGACGTGCTGATTGGGTACGCACGGGTCTCGACGGAGCGGCAGGACCTCGCGGCGCAGCTGAAGGGTCTGGCTGACCTGGGTGTGGACCGGGCGCGGATCTATACAGACAAGCGCACGGGTCGGTCGATGAAGAACCGGCCAGGCCTAACTCAAGCGATCGCCGCTCTTCGTCCCGGTGACGTGCTCGTGGTGACCAAGCTCGACCGGCTCGCCCGATCGGTGCCTGATGCGCGCGACCTCGTCGGCCAGGTCTACGAGAAGGGCGCGGCCCTCCAGCTCGGACCGTCGCTGCACGACCCGGAGGACCCTGTCGGGAAGTTCCTCTTCAACGCGCTGGCGATGGTGGCCGAGTTCGAGTCAGACCTGAACCGGCAGCGCACGATGGAGGGCTTGGCGATCGCGCGGGCGCAGGGCCGGCTCAATGGGAAGCCGCCGAAGCTGAACGAGCGACGGACGAGGAAGCTGCTCCAGGACTACGAGGCCGGCACCGCGACGGTCGGCCAGCTCGCCGAGGACTACAACGTGTCCCGAGCAACTGTGTACCGCACGATCAAGCGCGCCAAGGCGCAGTTAGATGGGGAGCGCGTGACCTGCACGCCGCTGATATCTGGGATTGAGGCTCCATGAGCACTGTTCTGGCCCAGGCCGTCGAAGAACTGAGCGGGTCGACCACCGAGCTGCCTTCCGCGCTCCGGAGGCTCCTGGTCATCGCTTCGCGAATCAAGGCCCCTCACCTCGCCGAGTGGGTCAGGAACGAGTTGAACGGCTACTTCGGCGAGACACCCGTTCCTGAGTACCGGCAGGGCCCCGTGGTCGTGAGTCTGCGCTACTTGGGGTCCTACGGGAGTGAGCGCACGCTGCGCCAGGGCACGTGGGACTTGCCTGAGAAGTTGAGGTTAGGAGACGACTGGGGCTGGCTTCGCCAGTCAGTGGCGGCCTTGGCTGAACTGAGCAAGGGTGAGAGTGACCCAGGGGTCTCCCTCCCTGGGTGGTGGATCGCGACGGCCCGCGACCTGATTGATAAGGGGGAAATGAGCACCGTGGCGATGATGGTCTTGGATTCGGCCCGCATCGTTTTCCCCCGAACCCAGATCTCCGGGGTCCTCGACCGGATCCAAACAGAGGCTCTAAGCCTCGTCCTCGCGCTGGAAAGCGTGTCGCCAGAGATTGGCAACGTTGGCGGGCCCACCGTGGAAGAGCCCGCTGTGGCGGACGTGCTTCGTGGCCTAACGATCAACACCGGTGATGGGTCCTCGATCGTGTTCGGCTCGGGCAACGCGGTGGCAACGGGTGCGGGCGCCGAGGCTCGTGTTGCCCCGGGTGATGTTGAAGCGCTACTCCGAGAAGTTAAGAGCGCGCTCGACGACGAGGCCGCAACTGCCCTCCGGGACGCGATCGCTAGCGACGACGGTCGGGCTGGGTCGGCAGTTCAGTCGTGGCTACAGCGTGTACGGGCGGGGGCCTTCAGCATCGCTGGCGGGATGACCAGCAATGGAGCGTACGACCTCGCCGTCATGTTGGTGGATCAGACTTTCCCCGGATGGGGAGGGTGATCGCGGTGCCTCTCCTCGCAGGGCCTCAACGAGTGCTCGCCTTCTGTTGCCACGCATGGGTGTCTCACTGACCACGACGAAGGGGTCCACGATGACCAAGGTTTCAGGGCTCAGTAGAGAGGCCCGGCAGATCATCAAGTCGCGCGGCTACACGGCCGCGCAGTACGTCGAGGCGCACTGCCCGGGTGCCGCGTGGAGTGGCGACACTTGCGGGTGCCCCGACGATCGGTGCCGAGACGGGTTTCACCACGAGCCCGGTGAGGAGTGCGGATGCCTGTCTGTGCAGCTTGACGACCTGGACCACTGGCGCCGCGCTGCTGACATCTGGCGTCGTCATCATGACGGCGTGGACGTCCAGCGCGATCTGGCTGAGTGGGCCCGGTTCTTCGGTCACGGGATCTATGCAGGACGTGTCAGCGGGCGAGGGATCGACCTTGCGCGGTCAGGACCGAATCCGGGGTGGGTCGGCAGCCACGACCACGAAGGGGGCGGCTACTGGCTTAGGTATTGGAGCGTGACCGACCCGCCGGGCTGGAACCGGCCACAGATCAGTGACGGCGAAGTTGCCGCCCTCCAAGACGGCGAGTGGATGGGTCTCACATGACCACCGCGGGGGAAGCGAGCTCCACCCCACGGCGGTCACCGAATTGTCTGGGGACGAACAGCTCACAGGGATTGACGCCACGGTTCTCGATTTCTGGCGGTGGGCGATGTCTGACCTGCGGATGAACAACGTCCGTGGGTACCTCGCGGAGTTCGTGGTCGCTCGAGCGGTGGGAGCCACCGGCCGACGCGTGGAGTGGGACGCATATGACCTCGTCACGTCGTCGGGCGTGAAGGTCGAGGTCAAGGCGAGCGGTTATCTTCAAGCGTGGCGGCAGCCCAACGGGGTGTCGAGACCGACCTTTCGGGTCCCGCAGACCAATGGCTGGGATCACGCCCAAGGCACCACGGTGGGCAAAGGCTGGCATGCCGACGTCTACGTCTTCTGCCTGCACACGGCCCAAGAGCACGACAACTACGACGTCCTGGACACGCGACAGTGGGACTTCTATGTGCTGCCACGTCGCGCCATCATCGAGCAAGACGGACGCTCGATTTCCTTGACTTGGCTGGCTCAGCACGCACAGGGCCCCGTCACGGTTGCTGAGCTTCCTGCAGTGATCGAAGCGAATGCGGAGAGCAGTGAGGTGTCTCAGTGACCACGCTAAGGCACCCCGAGGAGGCGAGGTGACTTTGGACCGGGCTTCTGCGGCTGCTCAAATGCCCATCGTCGAGGCCGCGTGGAGATTCCTTCGGCCGCTGTACGGCAGGCGTGACCTTCGCGGAGCGTGGCCGCTTGTACATCCGACGTTGCGTCTCTGCTGGGTTCAATGGTGGCTCAGCGCGAACCGTGCAGCGATTGAGGACAAGGGACTCGATGTCGAGGAGGTTGCACACGCGCTGACCGAGCGCGAGCCCGAACATTGGCTGTGGACACACTTCCAGCGAGTCCTGACGCGCGATCTCGCTACAGCATTCCCAATCGACGTCGAGGTCGCGGGCATTGGCGCAGCGGCCAGACCCATGGGAGTCGATCTCGAACTGCTGTACGTGCATGCTCAAGTGCCCCCCGAGCGGGGTGTGGGAGGACGGTGCCGAAGCTGAGGTGCTGCCACTCCTCA